>NZ_JAPPRH010000003.1:0-3473961 GCF_026672535.1 Lelliottia sp. SL45 | reverse complement strand
CGTATGGCGGTAAGGAGAACCACGATGTATGCCAAATCTTTCATAGCCCTTGACGGTCATGGTCGTCTCACCGGAGCCCGAACGGCACAGCGGTATCCGTATGACCGCTACACCTGCCATCTGTGCGGCAGTGCGCTGCGTTACCATCCTGAATACAACACTGAGCGACCGTGGTTTGAACACCGGTCCGACATGATGACAGATAACGGGGATCAGCATTGTCCGTATGTCAGACCAGAGCCTGAGGAGGCCTGTCTTACCCGGCAACTTAAATATTATGTACCCCATGCCCGCCCGCTTGTTTACCAGTATGACTGGCACTGCAGTGGCTGCGACAGCCATTACCATGGCGAGCACTACTGCCTGCGCTGCCGAACCGGTGAGTTCAGCAGAATGCTCTCTGAGCGGAAATCCGGACGGCAGAGGTAAGGGGATGCGCCTGCTGAAATGTTATCTGGCAAATGACCGTGAAGGTCACTTTGTGACGGCCGGTGAGGCAATGAGCGCACAGGGGCAGATATGGAGCTGTGCTTCCTGTGGATGTCGTCTGGTACTGCATGCCGGCACTTTCAGCGACCCGGCGTGGTTTGAACACGATACGCTGGCCGTGTCCCGGGATGTGCTGATGAACTGCGCTCATCTCGACCCGGAAGTGAAAGCGGAGGCCCGGCACAGGAAGCTGCGCAATATGCTCAACGGACTGGATGCAACGGTAATGACGCTGTCCTGGTACTGCGCGTGGTGCGGGGATCATTACCATGGTCTGAAGCACTGTTACCGGTGTCAGACCGGTATCTACAGCATCGAAGAAGTGAACTGGCAGAGAAACTACTGCTGCAGTATCAGGTAGTCCCCCATCCTTATGAACGCGATACCACCACAGAGGGGGCCTCCCTGATTTAATCCAGAGAGAGTTTGCATTGTGAATCAATCTTATATCCGGGCGTCTGATGCTGTCAGCGTGCGTTTCTGCAGCGGGCCGTTGACCATGACCCGGAACTGGTGGCGCTCAGCGTTACGCCTGGATTGCCGTACCGCGAGAGTATGGCCGATTACCGGTCATTGATTCTGCGTTTGCATACCGAAGTCAGGCAGCGAACTGGTGAATCAATCGAACTTTTAGGTGCCTGGCGGAGCTTATGGCTACAGTTTCTTCCGCATCGGATCCCTATAGCAAAGCAAAAGTTTAAAATCACCAACGTGTCAGCTTACAACAACGCGCTCAGGCAGCATGGTTCGATTACAGTCTGGCTTGATGAATCAGCTATTGCTGCATGGACTGACAGTGCACAGCCTGAAGGCCGTAGCCGATCTCTCCACTACACCGATATGGCGATCACCCAGGTTCTGATGAAGCGCGTGTTAAACCTGCCGCTCCGGGCATTAGCTTCATTGACTCGATTTTTACCTGATGGTTCTGCCGCTGCGCTGACTACTCTCTGGTCAGCAATCGTGCAAAGCGCGCCAACATCAGCATAAAGACGCCAGCCCGGGGGGGAATCTCGACTCTGGTTATCGATGCTACTGGCCTGAAGGTCTTCGGCGAAGAGGAATGGAAAGTCAGGCTAAAGGGGGCTGGCAGGCGCAGAGTATGGTGCAAGCTCCATCTGGCCGCAGACACGAAATGGTAGAGTCTTAGGGCGTGGTGTAAATTCGGAAGGATGGTGAGAGCCATCGGTTTATCCGGTAAGGTAATGGTTAATCAGACAATTATCTTAGAAGGAGTCAACCGATGGCTGACAACAGCATGACATTCAGCAACACCCTGATGTAACTTGGCGGCGAGGATTTTCTGCGTGAGCTCACCGAGTTTATGCTCAACCGCATCATGGAAGCTGATGTTACGCAGCGTATCAACGCAGAGCCTCACGAGCGCAGTATTCAAACCGGCATCGGCGATGTCTGCATCAAAGTGCCGAAGGTCAGGGATCGCAGTGGCAGCGGCATTCGCTTCAACAGCCCCCTGCTACCGCCCTACCTGAAGCGGGCTAAATTTGTTGAGGAGCTGTTGCCCTGGCTGTACCTGCGTGGCATTTCTACCGGCGATTTCAACGAAGTGCTGTCTGTCTTACTCAGCGAAGGCGCTTCCGGCCTCTCAGCCAGCACCATCAGTCGTCTGAAAGCGCAGTGGCTGGATGAGCACCATGCCTGGGCGATACGCGGTATGTCTATCTTTGGGCTGATGGCATTTACAGCAATATACGGCAGGCTATGCCTTCTGGTTGTCATCGGCGTCACTGAACACGGACGTAAAGAACTGATAGCGGTTGAAGATGGCTACAGGCAGTCGGAATCCAGCTGGTACGAGCTCCTGAGCGGCCTTCGCTCACGTGGGCTGACGGCATCGCCGAAGCTGGCAACCGGCGATGGGGCTATGGGCTTCTCGAATGCACAGGCAAAGGTGTTTCCTGATACCCGGCACCAACGCTGTCTGGTACATAAGACCGCTAACGTAATGGCTTCCTTGCCGAAGTTGGTGCAGCCGAAGATAAAAAGTGACCTGAGGGATATCTGGCTGGCAGAGAATCGTGAGTCAGCAGACACGACGCTGGATGCGATGCTGGTGAAGTATGGCGACAAATATCCGGCTGCCATGAAGAAGCTGACGAAGGATCGCGAAGAGCTGCTCGCTTTCTACGATTTTCCGGCGGCGCACAGGGCGTCAATAAGGACGACTAATCCCGTCGAGTCAGCGTTTGCGACAGTCAGGCTACGCAGCAAACGGGCGAAGAACTGCGGCTCAAAAGCAACGACGCTGGCAATGGTATTCAAGCTGCTCCAGACAGCGCAAAAAAGCTGGAATCGACTTAAGGGGGTTGAGCTGTTGACTCTGGTGGCCAACAACGTGCCGTTCAAAGACGGCGAACAGGTGGACGATGAAGCATCAGATCGGAGCGTTGCCTGATGGCTTCATACACCAGATTTGACAATAACTCGTAAGCCATTTGCCCTCCAGTTTCGTGTTACGTTCATGCGCTGATGAAGGTTCAGATTCTCTCCTGACCGACTGACGTCTCAAAATACCACGTAGTTTCCCAATTAAATCCATCGTTCTGTTTCCTTTTAATCCTGCCTGGCAGCAATATAAATGTAAGCGCTACGGCAATGACGTCTGTCGACGCCTCTTAGTTCCGCCGATGACAGAATCGGCATCCCCACGCCAGCGGGTAACCTACGCCATGCTGTTCAGACTCGACCTGGTTCAGCGCTCACTACAGCCCGGTGCCGGCGCATTTCTGCTTGTCGTCCCTGAGCTGATGGTACTGGGCGATACGACAAGATACCGAGTTATAAATCTTTCAGTGAAAAGTCAACGTTAAGAAATAATCAGTCACACACGTTTTGTGTGAAATTATACAATAAGAAAAATAAAAAAAGCCGCACGGGGCGGCTGCTGGTAAATCTAAACGTCCAGACAAACAGGGAATAGTGTGGATTTGCAACAAACGATTCATTGTTTCATATTGAGGGATGCTGGCAAGTTGCCTTGACTGGTAATTTTATATATCAAAATGATTTATTTTTTCGTTGGCGGTATGTTGCGTCATTCCTTTTATAAATCCGCATTTTTTGCAAACTGGCTTTTTGCCAGATATTGTAGTTTACCCCGGCTCAACCGAAATGGCGTTACGGCGAGTGAAAATGAGAGCATCTTTGAGTCAGGCGGTGGACGCCGTAGGGCCATCCCGGTTGCGTCTGAGAATATTGTCGCTTAGCTGAAAATACTTAGCATTCACTTTTTTATAAAAATCTTATTGAATACCGGGCTTTGTTATGAGCTGTAACCGAAGGCACGTTCCGTTATTAACAGTCTGTCCTGTGACCTTCCAGCAGATGCATTGCTCGGTGAAATACTTAAAAACTAGCGGAAACAGCATGGCAACATCTCTGAAACGTATCGCAGTGGGATTCTCCACCCTTTTTCTTCTTTCTGCCTGCACCACGAATCCTTACACTGGAGAGTCACAGGCGGCTAAATCGGGTATAGGTGCAGCGACAGGGGCAGCGCTTGGTGCCGGGATCGGTATGCTCTCTTCCTCGAAAAAAGACCGGGGTAAAGGTGCGTTGATTGGCGCCGCGGCAGGTGCTGCTCTCGGCGGCGGAATTGGGCACTATATGGACGTGCAGGAAGCGAAGCTGCGCGATAAAATGAGAGGTACCGGGGTTAGTGTGACCCGTCAGGGCGACAGTATCGTGTTGAATATGCCCAATAACGTTACCTTTGATACGGGCAGCAGTACATTAAAACCTGCGGGTGCCAACACCTTAAGCGGCGTTGCGATGGTGCTCAAAGAGTACGATAAAACGGCGGTAAACATTGTCGGGCACACTGACAGTACGGGGACGCGAGACAAGAACATGGTGCTGTCCCAACAGCGGGCAGAGAGTGTCGGGAGTGCGCTGATTATTCAGGGAATTAATGGCACACGCGTGCGTACCCGTGGTGTGGGGCCAGATAATCCGGTTGCATCGAACGGTACGGAAGAAGGTAAAGCACAAAATCGCAGGGTCGAAATTACGCTCAGCCCGCTTTGATTTATTTATTAATGACGGGCGTTATATCCGACGCCCGTCTTTTCTCAATCAGAAGCTTACACCAGCTCCCAGATACACACCATTTGCGACGATCCTGTCATACGCCAGCGAACGCCACCTTCGGCCTCGCGATAGTCATTCACGCCACCAGAGAGCGAATCAGGAGAATAATACCCTGAACCATACAGGCTAAATTTCTCAGTGAGTGGCCATTCCAGTTTGCGACCCACCGCCACAGCAAAGCCATCATCCGCATTTTTGGGGAGAGAGATAGAGCACTTTTCCACCGCCTGAAATATTTATCGTACCTGACGGGATAATGAGGCCTATCGCCAGCCCCTTAACATCTCCGTCGTTGTCATTATATGCCCAGTTGAGAGCTGAGTATAAATCGGTGGACTCGGTGCCCAGACCTGCACTGACGTCAGTGTAATGTTCTCCCGCCTGACTTTGAATACTCAGGGCGTGTGCGCCGGTAGCGCCACCCATTACCATTAAGGTCATGACCAACTACATTTTCTTCATGAAAAAAGTTCCGTTTCTTTGTGAGCGTGCGGTTTTTATAATGACGCTACAGAAACAAGAGACAGATAATTGTTTCTGTGTGATCGTGTTTGTCGGGTGTGCACAACCTCCGTTTCCACCCTTTGATAACTCTGTTAAACGAGGTTTAGGTTGGTTTGGCCCCTATATTTCCATACACTTTTTATCACTTAACCCATTACTGGTTCGCCGCCGCAGATATTCCCGTGGCGAACGATACCCCAGTGCACTATGCGGATGCCATTCGTTGTAATGTTCGAAGGCCTCCGCGAGGTTCTTTACCGCTGTTAACCCGTCTGGTTTCGGCATGATGCTGATGTAATCGCGCTTCATCGTTTTGACGAAGCTCTCTGCCATCCCGTTGCTTTCCGGGCTACGTACCGCCGTATGTTTAGGCTCCAGTCCTACCATTCTGGCGAACTGACGCGTCTGATAAGAACGGTAGGCTGAACCGTTGTCTGTCAGCCACTCAACGGGGGATGTCGGCAGGCTGTTACCGAAGCGACGCTCC
This sequence comes from Lelliottia sp. SL45, assembly GCF_026672535.1. Classification (NCBI taxonomy): domain Bacteria; kingdom Pseudomonadati; phylum Pseudomonadota; class Gammaproteobacteria; order Enterobacterales; family Enterobacteriaceae; genus Lelliottia; species Lelliottia sp. SL45. The sequence goes on along the minus strand of NZ_JAPPRH010000003.1, from coordinate 3,468,371 downwards.
ACGGCACCCAGCATGACGTCCTGCACGGTTTCACTGTCATATCCACCAGTACTGGCCGCCCAGTGAAGTGCCTCGCGATCGCAACAGTCCAGCGCGAACGTGACCCGCAGTTTTTCACCGTTATCACAGCTGAACTCGAAGCCGTCAGAGCACCACCGCTGGTTACTTTCTCCAACGGCCACTTTCCCTGTATGCGCCCGCTTCGATGGCGGTATTTCCGGTTTACGCTCAAGCAGCAGCGCATTCTGACGCATGATGCGGTATACGCGTTTGGCATTGATCACCGCCATGTCGTCAGTTTCTGATTGTCTGCGCAGCAGTGCCCACACCCGACGATAACCATAGGTGGGCAGATCGCCGATAACGGTATGGATACGGGCCAGCGCGTCGGTATCATCAGGCTTGCGCTTGCACCGACGATCCTGCCAGTCCTTCGACCGACGGGCCATGGCATGCAGTTGCGCACGTGAGACACGGAGGCAACGACTGACAAGGCTTATTCGCCATCCTCCGGCAACAAGGGCACGTGCGCTATCCACTTTTTTTGTCGGCCATATTCAACGGCTTCTTTTAGCAGCTCGTTTTCCATGGTTTTCTTGCCCAACAGGCGCTGCAGCTCTTTAATTTGCTTCATCGCAGATGCCAGCTCCGATGCGGGCACAACCTGTTCTCCTGCGGCAACGGCTGTGAGGCTGCCTTCCTGATACTGCTTACGCCACAGGAACAGCTGACTGGCAGCAACGCCATGCTGACGGGCGACAAGCGACACGGTCATTCCGGGCTCAAAACTCTGCTGAACAATGGCGATTTTTTCCTGAACACTTCGCCGTCTGCGCTTCTCTGGACCTAAAACATCAATCATCCGAACTCCAACGACTAGTCTAAAAACTAGTATTAAGACTATCACTAACTTAAGTGATACCAACTGTCTGGAGATTCATGGGGCCAGTCTATAGGTATCGCCCCCGTATTTAATTTTCAGGTGCACCTGTAGCTACTCCTGAGGCTAATCACTCACAGCCTGCAGCAGGTAACATATTGCATGTTCAATACTATTTTATTTCTGTTTTTTTACCGTTTTGCCGGCGTGCGAAGTTTATCGAACTTTTTACTGGTGCTGTCTTCTTCTCGCAATGTCGACGGGAAGGCGGGGCTTACTTGTCGAAGGTGGGCAAAGGGTTTGAGCAGAAGATCAGCCCGAGCGCTGCCAGAAGTACTACAGCGTAAAATTAAGCAACCCCATAGCACTATGCACGGCAATACAGACTTTAATCAGCACAGTGAGCGTTGTATGCCCTTCACGAAGGGCGGGTAAATGTTGAGTCGGGAGTCCAGAGCATAACCCATGCCGCACCGTAAAGCATAAAGAGCGCCACTGCTCCGGGAGGCTGAAAGGACGCGCAAAGAAGCGTCAGGCAATTTTCCCTTAAGCCGTGTGAGGGCATCCGTTCGGATTAGTTCGCGTAGAGGTCAGTCTGCTTCGTTATCAAAAACACGGACGGAGCCGACTTTCTGATAAAACTCCCTGCGCTCCTGGCATTCCACGCAGGTACTGACGCCGGGAAGCAGCTGGCGACGGCGTTCGGGTATGCTGACACCGCAAAGCCGGCACTCTTCAGTGCCAGAAGATGCAAGCTGCGCGCGAATGGAGGTTAAGCCCTGTGCGATGAGCTGTTCTTCTGCGCCCTGCGCCTCATCTGCAATATCAGCCATGACGGTATTCTCCCCCGGTTTTTTGAGGTGCTGAGCCGCGAACACAACGCTGTTCGCAGTATGCCTTACGTGCCTGCGCCCACTCCAGATTAACCCTGAACCGCGCTGCCGTTGATGCATCCTGCCAGAACAGCGCGGCATCGTGATAATTACCTTCTCGTTCCGCATTGACCGCCTGTTCTGCCAGGCAGCTGAATTCACTGTATGGTTTCATTGCTGGTTCCTTGTCCTGTGCCTGCGATCCTTTGCCCTTTCACTGTCGGGGGCCGTGATAGTAGAGCCGGGATTAAGTCTGTACCCGAAACTCTGGTTAATTGGCTGAGAATAATAAATGCAGCATTAACCATTATTTTATTCTCCGGGTAATGCAAGTGTTTTTTAGATCTTATTTTTATATCAAAATAAACATGTTTTCTTTTTTAAAATAGTCTGGGGTGTTTTTTTGTGTAATTTTAAACATTGAAGGGGCGGGTTATTTTTGGCTGGCATCCATTTACATCGCATTATAAATTGTGCAAACTTAACCTGATGGTGTTACGGCGAGAGCGAGTGAAAATCCAAATCAAAAGCATCTTTGTGTCGGGCTGTGAAAGCTGTAACACCATCCCTTTTTCAGCTTATGCAAGGCATCTGCCATTCAGATGCAATCAGCGCAACTGATTATTGCTGGTAGTGAAAGATATATTTTTATGTCTGTTGATATAATTTAACTGAAAGGGACGTCATGTCTGAGATTTGTATTGTAACCGGTGGCTCCAGCGGTATAGGTAAAGCAACCGCGCTCCTTGCCCTGTCACGTGGCTATCGTGTTTACAATTTTGATTTATTCGCGCCAGAAGCTGAACCGCCAGAGTCTTGCGGAATATTTGTCAAATGTGATGTAACAAATCGTAATGACGTGGACGAGGCTGTCAGTTCCGTCTTTGCACGGGAGAGCAGAATTGATGCATTAGTGGTAAGCGCTGGTGTGCATTTTTCTGCAAATATAGAGCAAACGACAGAAGATGATTTTAACAGAATTATGGATGTCAACGCCAAAGGCACCTACTTCCTGTTAAGGTCTGTGATCCCTTTTATGAAAGAAAAACGGAAAGGCAGCATCGTCATTGTATCCTCCGATCAGGCTATTATCGGCAAGCCAGACAGCTTTGCTTACAATTCATCAAAGGCAGCAATAGCCTCAATGGCAAGGACTGTTGCTCTGGATTATGCACAGTCTGGTATTCGCTGTAATGCGGTATGTCCCGGGACGATAGACACGCCCCTCTATCGAAATGCTGTCCAGCGTTATGCCTTAAAAAATGGACTGGATCCTGAGCAGGTTCACAGGGATGAAGCTCAGGCGCAGCCATTAGGCAGAATAGGTACCCCTGAGGATGTCGCATATTTTATTGATTTTTTAATGAGTGAAGCTTCATCGTTTATCACCGGCGCATTACTTCCGGTTGATGGCGGCTATACGGCCCGATAAAAAAGGAATTAAGGAAAATGAAGCAGATTCACTGTGTGGCAAGGTTTCTGGCGAAGAACGGGATGGCCGATGAGCTTGCAGACAGTCTGCGTAAACTCATCCCGGATACCCTGTCTGAAGAAGGCTGTATGGGCTATGAACTGACGCGGGAAATCGAGTATTCAGGCGCTGATGGCACAACATGGGATGTCTGTCTGATTGAAAAATGGAAATCAAGGGCGGATTTTGATCTTCACTGCAGAATGCCCTACGTTGTTGAATTTTTTGAAAATACAGCAGCCGTACTTGTTGAGAAATCAGATGTTCGCCTCTATTGCATATTAGTTTAAGCATTTAAGACCTTTAAGGATATTTTCCATCACGTCTTCCCGGGTTACGCCTGTGAATATTTCGCACTCGCCCGTGTATTTTATTGCAACCCAGTAACCCTGGGCCGTTAAGTAGGTCAGTCTGATATCCTGGCCTGCGATATTGATAACTTCGCTTGATTTTGAATGATTAACTGTGATGTCAGGCATGACGATTGAAAAGTTCCTTTCAGATCCATTGATAACGATTGATTGCGGTATCATCCTTGTAAAGGATTTAAAACACCGTTTTATTGCATCGAATGCTGTTTTTTCCCGTCTTGCGGGGAAAAGATTCGACTCTCTGGTCGGCCTAAATGATTTTGATATGCCCTGGGCTGATAATGCAAGTATTTATGTAAATCATGAAAAAGACATACTGAGAGGCGATAATTATTCGGTTGTTGAGCCTCTGAACGGTACGACACCGGTTAATCTGATGACAACCAAGAAAGTTATTTATGATGCGGCGGGTAAACCGGCAGGAACCATAGCCACCGCAGTGGAAATTACGCAAAACATAAACTTCTTCAATCTTGCAGGCAAATCAGAAAGTATTAAAGTTTGTAACTATGGTGAGAAATATAACCTGACAGCCATCGAGTCAAAAGTGATGTATTTTCTTCTCAAGGGGTTAAAACGAGCAGCTATCTCTGAAAGTACGGGCATTTCTTTAAAGTCTGTTGACTTTCATCTGGCAAACCTTAAGAAAAAGTTTGGGGCGGATAATACGACAGAGCTGGTGATCCTTGCTTACCAGCGAGGCTATCAGGACATTATCCCTTTCTCAATTAAATTCTGAAACCTGTAATTTTTCTAGTATGCCTGAATTAAAAAACGAAGTTAAATACCCGTAAGTCAGGGAAGGGGCTCTGCGGGTTCCAGATTAATACCGCTCTGTACGAAGGGGGAAGGATAAACCTGCATCAGGACAGGCGGTGTCCCTGTCAAAAACATGAGTCACAGGTTTGCGCGAATGGCGTATTTCTGGCTGATGTATTTTCAGTTCAGCCCTTTTCAGGAGTCTGACTGAAACAAGGTAAATAAAAAAACAAACGGAGGACAGACAATGAGCTATCAGTCAGAAATACCGAAGTCCCGGGTCAACATAAAGCTCGATCTGCATACGGGAACAGCTAAAAAGAAGGTTGAACTTCCCCTGAAGCTGCTGGTTGCCGGTGATTTCAGCAACGGTGCCGAACAGCGTCCCCTTTCTGAACGCCAGAAGGTCAACATTAATAAAAATAACATGAACAGCGTGCTGGCGGAATTCTCGCCGTCAGTCAGCATGGCGGTGGAAAATACCCTGGCCGGCGACGGCAGCGAAGATGCGATTACGCTCGCCTTTCGCGACATGAAGGATTTTGAACCGGAACAGGTCGCCCGTCAAATTCCACAGCTGAAAGCCATGCTTGCCATGCGCAGCCTGCTCCGCGACCTGAAGGCCAACCTGATGGACAACACCGCCTTTCGCCGGGAGCTGGAAAAAATCCTCCTCGACCCGTCACTGAGCGCTGAACTGCGCGGTGAACTCTCCGCCCTTGCCCCGAAACAGCCATAACGCCCGCAGCACGTAACGGATTAACAAAGAGAAGATGCTCATGTCTGTACAGAATGAATTGAACACCGGTGGCGAAACCGTTGTCCTGGACCGTCCTTCCGCCGGCGGGGTGTATGCCTCCCTGTTTGAAAAAATCAGCCTGAACCCGGTTTCTGAGCTCAGCGCGCTGGACATCTGGCAGGACGCGCAGGCGATGTCGGAGGCGACCGCGAATGAACGTCTGACGGCCGGCATGCAGGTGTTTCTGGAGTGCCTGACGAAAGCGGGCTCAAAGGTGGAGAAGCTCGACCGCAACCTCATCGACCACCATATTGCGGAGCTGGACTACCAGATTAGCCGCCAGCTGGATGCGGTGATGCACCACCCGGACTTCCAGGCCGTTGAAAGCCTGTGGCGGGGCGTGCAGTCCCTGGTGGATAAAACCGATTTTCGCCAGAACGTGAAGGTTGAGCTGCTGGATATGTCCAAAGACTACCTGCGCCAGGATTTTGAGGACGCGCCGGAGATTATCCAGAGCGGGCTCTACCAGCACACGTACGTTTCAGAGTACGATTCTCCGGGTGGAGAGCCTGTTGCGGCCCTGATTTCCGCGTACGAGTTTGATGCCTCCGCGCAGGACGTTGCCCTGCTGCGCAACATCTCGAAGGTCGCTGCTGCCGCGCACATGCCGTTTATCGGCTCGGCCGGCCCTAAATTCTTCCTCAAGGATTCGATGGAAGAGGTGGCGGCCATCAAGGATATCGGTAACTACTTTGACCGGGCGGAATATATCAAGTGGAAATCCTTCCGTGAAACCGACGATGCCCGCTATATCGGCCTGGTGATGCCGCGCGTGCTGGGACGTTTACCGTACGGCCCTGATACCGTGCCGGTGCGCAGCTTCAACTACGTTGAGGACGTCAAAGGGCCTGACCACGAGAAGTATCTGTGGACCAACGCCTCGTTTGCCTTTGCCGCCAACATGGTGAAGAGCTTCATTAACAACGGCTGGTGCGTACAAATCCGCGGCCCTCAGGCCGGTGGTGCCGTTCAGGACCTGCCCATCCACCTGTATGACCTCGGCACCGGCAGCCAGGTGAAAATCCCGTCAGAGGTGATGATACCGGAAACCCGCGAGTTTGAGTTTGCGAACCTGGGCTTCATCCCGCTGAGTTACTACAAGAACCGCGATTACGCCTGTTTCTTCAGCGCTAACTCCACCCAGAAGCCGGCCCTGTACGACACGGCTGATGCGACCGCCAACAGCCGCATCAACGCCCGTCTGCCGTATATCTTCCTGCTGTCGCGTATCGCTCACTACCTGAAGCTGATTCAGCGTGAAAATATCGGTACCACCAAGGACCGCCGTCTGCTGGAGCTTGAGCTCAACACCTGGGTGAAAGGTCTGGTGACCGAGATGACCGACCCGGGCGATGACCTGCAGGCCTCGCACCCGCTGCGCGATGCTAAGGTGGTGGTGGAAGACATCGAGGACAACCCGGGCTTCTTCCGCGTGAAGCTCTACGCCGTACCGCACTTCCAGGTGGAAGGTATGGACGTCAGCCTGTCGCTGGTATCCCAGATGCCGAAAGCAAAAGCATAAGCCAGGAGCAGGGATGAAAATTTATCGTCCGCTTTGGGAGGATGGGGCCGCTCTGGCCCCGCAACAGTTCCAGCAGCAGGTTCGCTGGAATGAGTACGTTGCCGACATGGTCGCCCGGATGGGTATTTCTCATCCCTGGGGCGTGGTGGCGGCAGAATTTGATGATGCTGCACTGGTGCTCTCGCGCCTGAACTCTACCCGTCTGGTCGTACGTTTTCAGGACGGCACAATTGTTGATACGGATCTGGCGGATAATATTCCGCCGGTCTGTGATTTGTCCGTCGCAAACGGCTTTGAAGCTGTTGAGGTGGTTGCCGCACTACCGCTGCTGAGTGCCAGTGGTGGCAACCTCGATAACGGGCAGGAGAGCGAACGCCCCCGTCGCTGGAAAGCTGAGCGCGTGGTGGTGCAGGAGCTGGCCGGGCATGAAAACGGTGAGCTGGCGATCCTGCGCAATGCCATCACGCTGCGTCTGTCCACCCAGGAAAACACGGCATACCTGACCTGTCCGGTGGCTCGTCTGGTGCGGAATGCGCAGGGGCAGTGGAGCCGTGACCCGGCCTTTATCCCGCCGATGCTGTCCGTTGCTGCAAGCCCGTGGCTTGCCACCGAACTGGGCGACCTGCTGGTCCGTCTGCAGGCCCGCCGTCGTCGCCTGATGTCCATGCGCCGTGAAAGCAATGAGCGGATGGCCGACTTTGCGGTCGCGGATGTCTCCCTGTTCTGGCTGCTGAATGCCCTTAACAGCGTCGGACCGGTGCTGACGGAACTGCTTCAGACGCCTGAACGTCACCCGGAGCTGCTGTACCGCGAACTGACCCGTCTTGCCGGCAGCCTGCTGACCTTCTCACTGGAGCATGACGCCGACGATATTCCTGCCTATCAGCACGATGCACCGGAACGGGTATTCCCGCCGTTGCTGGCACTGCTCGATAAGCTGCTGGAAGCGAGCCTGCCGTCACGGGTGGTGAATATTCACCTGGAGCACCAGGATCAGATCTGGAAAGGTGCCCTGCACGATGCTCGCCTGCGTGAAGGGGCTGATTTCTACCTCTCCGTTCGTTCCTCGATGCCGAACCATGAACTTCAGACGAAATTCCCGCAGCTGTGTAAAGCGGGCAGCCTGGATGATGTGTCCGATGTGGTGAATGTGGCCCTGAGCGGGATGGTTATCAAACCGCTGACGCATGTTCCGGCCGCTGTCCCGTTGCGTCTTGAGAACCAGTATTTCTCGCTGGATCTGAGTAGTGAGGCAGCGCGGGCGATGCTGGAAGCGGGAAGCTGCACCTTCTATACCCCGCGTTCACTGGGAGATGTGAATCTTGAACTCTTTGCGGTGCTGCGCTCATGAATAAATCCGAACTCAGTCAGATTGAACGTATTTTCTACCCGGGCTGGTTGATGGCCAGCCAGCTGCGGGGTGGTCAGGAAGTCCGGGACGGGGAGGGGCTTTACCGCCGGGCCTGTCGTCTGGTGCAGGAGGCAAAAGGGGCGCTCACGGAGGCGGGCTACAGCGACATCAGCCGTGATCACATGGTCTATGCGCTGTGTGCCCTGCTTGATGAGAGCGTGATGAATCGCGGAACCACCGATGATGGTTACCTGACCTGGCGTCGCGATCCGTTACAGGCCCACTTCTTTGGCACCCTCAATGCCGGTGAAGAGCTGTGGGAACGTATTCGCAACCTGCTTAAAGAAACAGCACCAGACATCGCGGTGCTGACCTGCATGTACCGCACTTTGCAACTGGGCTTTGTTGGTCAATACCGGGCCGAAGACGATGAACGACGCGAAGATGTGGTGCGGGCGTTAGGTGAGCGGGTGCCGGCCTTTACGCTGGCACAGGACGCCCCCATCGTTGCCCGGGCATCACGCCTGCGCAGCGGTCGTCGCTGGTACTGGCTGACCTGGGTTGTGGCCGCTGTCGCCCTGGTGGCTCTGTGGTTCTTCCTTTCGTCTTCGCTTACCGAGCTGGTAAGCCAGACCGTCAGGCCGGTGTAAGCGATGCGGGATGCATACCGAAGTCTGTTAACTGCCCTGGGTGCCGTGCTGGCGCTGTGGCTCATTCTGGGATTCTGGCCACTGTCCACGGGTAGCCGCGTGGCACTCAGCCTGCTGGTTGTTCTGGTGTCCGGGGTGATGTTGTGGCGTCAGCGTCGGGCTTCGCAGGCGCGGGCGACCGCTGTACGGGAAATTGTGGATGAAAACCTGCCGCCGGAAGATTTTCAGGGGGCGGTTATCCTCGTCTGTGGCGATAACGCCCCGCTGTTTGTGTCCGGTTCCCGTCACCGGGAAACCCGGCAGGGCTGGTATCTGTGGGTGAAGGATGCGGAACAGCTGCCATTCCTGGCACAGCACCTGAGTCTGGTGCGCCCGGCACTGGTGTCGCAAACCTCCGTCATGCTGGCGGTGGTGCCTGAACAGCACACCTCCGGCGATGATTTTACCCAGTCCCTGCGAGGCTGGCAGCGTGCTGTCGTCCAGTGCCGTGCGACATTTGGCACTATCCCCCCGATGTGGACCGTGACCTGGGTATCACCTCCTGTGGCCTGCGCGGAGGCAGAGCCCGTCTGGTTTACCACGGTAAGCCAGCGAAGCGGTATTCAGGTGTATCAGCCTGGTCAGGGCAATGTGTCACTGACGGAGTGGACCCGGGAGACCGGTTCAGATGGGCGTCTTTCGCGTCTGAGCCAGGGCCTGTGGCTGGACAGTCTGCTTGCCTGGCAGAGCGGCGCGGTGAATGACCTGCTGTCGGTACGACAGGGTGAACTGCCGGTGATGAAGCCCTGCGTGCAGGGTATGTGCATGGTGCCGGTGAGCGGTATCGCGGGCAATCTCTGGCAACAGCACATCACCGCCGTGACGGCGCTGCCACCGGATGCCGTTGTGACGACAGAGCCACTGCCGCTGCCTGAACTGCTGATGCCGGCGTTACCGCGCCGACGTGGTGTCAGCCGCAGAATGGTGTTCTGGCGCTATGCCGGATTACTGGGCGGGATTTTCCTGGCACTGGCGATGCTGGCGTCCTGGGTGAATAACCAGCGTCTGATCCGCAATGTCGGTGATCACCTTGCTCTCTATCACCATCTGGACGGTCAGCCCGTTGCCCCCAAGCTCCGGGCGCAGCAGCGTCTGCGTGCTGACGGGGCGCTGCTGGATGACTGGCAGCGACGAGGGGAGCCTGTTCGCTACCGGTTAGGGTTGTATCAGGGACTGCGTCTGATCCCGCCGGTAGAAGCGGCCGTGAATGACTGGGCTCCGCCCCCGCCTCCGCCTCCGGTTATCAAAAAGATTATTCAGGGACCGAAAACCGTTCGCCTCGACAGCATGTCGCTGTTCGATTCCGGAAAAGCGGATCTGAAGGTGGGGTCGACCAAAGTGCTGGTGAACTCCCTGGTGGGGATTAAAGCCCGACCGGGCTGGCTGATTGTGGTGGCGGGTCACACCGACAACACCGGCAGCCAGCAGATCAACCAGCCGTTGTCCCTGAAGCGTGCTGAATCGGTGCGCAACTGGATGCGTGACACCGGTGACGTGCCGGAAAGCTGTTTTGCGGTGCAGGGCTATGGCGCAAGCCGACCGGTCGCCACCAATGACACGGCGGAAGGCCGCGCAGCCAACCGGCGTGTAGAGATAAGCCTTGTGCCGCAGGCTGACGCCTGTCAGGTGCCGGGCAAACCAGCGTCACCGGATGAAAGTGACGCATCAACTCAATAAATGGAGAAGTAAACCATGGCAATTCCTGTTTATCTGTGGCTGAAAGACGACGGCGGCGCGGACATTAAAGGTTCTGTGGACGTTCAGGATCGTGAAGGCAGCATCGAAGTGGTCGCTCAGGAACATAACCTGTACATCCCGACCGATAACAACACCGGCAAACTGACCGGTACCCGTATCCACACCCCGTTCCTGTTCACGAAGGAAATCGACTCCTCCAGCCCTTACCTCTACAAGGCTGTGACTACCGGTCAGACCCTCAAGTCTGCGGAATTCAAGTGGTACAAAATCAACGACGCGGGCCAGGAAGTGGAGTACTTCAACACCAAACTGGAAAACGTGAAGGTCGTTAAAGTGAATCCTGAAATGTATGACATCAAGGATCCTTCTAAAGAGAAGCACAACCACCTTGAGCGCATTGAACTGCGTTACGAAAAAATCACCTGGACCTACAAAGACGGCAACATCATTCATTCCGATTCCTGGAACGAACGCGCCACGGCGTAATCCTGATGCGGGCAGGTTTTCCTGTCCGCAGTTTTTTGGTGTGCCGGGCATGCCCGACAGCTTGGGGGTGAGAGTCCCCTGTCCAGCCTGATGGTGGCGAAGGACTAGTGAAGCGCAAGGGCGTCGTCGTGAGGCGGGGTCTGAAGGAAGTGTGGAGCAAAGTTATGACCTGACGAACAGGAATCTGATAAGGCCTATGCATTCGGATGAGCGAGCCAAAGGTCGCGAAAAGCCATAACCATCAAGGGGTGTGTAGGTAGATCAGGCAGGTGTGTAACGAAGGCTGTCGGGCTTACCCCGGGAGATCTGTATGTCGTCCCGTCCCCGGGACTGGATGCCTCGCAAGAGGCATCGATCGGCATCCAGAAGTCAGCAGAAGGCATAGTAGGGGAGACCTGAAGGCCTGAACAGTTATGAGTGGTGAGTATCACCGGAGGTTCAGAATGGCCATGCAGCAGAAAACGCAATGCGACCCTGTCAGGCGGAGACCGGGTGAAGCCCGGGTCATACGCCTGCCCGGGGCTGAAGCCGGTCTGGCACACCCGGAGGAAGAAAGCCCGTCGTCAGGTGACAATCTGATGGAAGTCATTCTCAGTCCTGAGAACCTGAAGCAGGCTCTGAAAAGGGTTAAAGCCAATAAAGGGGCCGCAGGTATTGATGGGATGAACGTACACGAACTTCCCGAATACCTGAAGCTGCACTGGGGGGAATTACGCACCAGTTTGCTGGTAGGCACTTATCAACCACAGCCGGTGCGCAAGGTGGAAATCCCTAAACCGACGGGAGGTTCCCGACAGTTGGGTATTCCGACGGTAGTTGATCGTTTTTTCCAGCAGGCAGTGTTGCAGGTACTGCAAAGCCTCTGGGATCCAACGTTCAGCGACAACAGTTACGGGTTCCGTCCTGGGCGATCTGCACATCAGGCCGTGAATAGGGCGAAAAGTTACGTGGAAGAGGGACACCACTGGGTGGTGGATCTCGATCTTGAAAAGTTTTTCGACCGTGTGAACCACGATGTTCTGATGAACCGGATAGCAAGGCGGTTAACGGACAAACGGGTACTGAAGGTGATACGCGCTTTCCTGAACTCAGGAGTGATGGAAGCGGGAGTCGTCAGACCCCAGACAGAAGGTACTCCGCAAGGAGGCCCGCTGTCCCCGCTCCTGTCGAATGTATTACTGGATGAGCTGGACCGTGAACTGGAAAAGCGAGGACTGAAATATGTTCGCTACGCCGATGACTGCAACATCTACGTCAGAAGCGAGAGGGCCGGAAAGAGGGTTAAAGAAGGCATCACCCGTTGGCTGGATAGTAAGCTGAGACTGAAAGTAAATGAGCAGAAAAGCGCGGTATCACCGCCTTATGACCGCAAATTTCTGGGGTACAGCTTCCGGCGTTACAACGGAAAAATACGGTGTGTCGTAGCCAAAGAATCGCTTAAACGATTTAAAAATCGAATAAGAGAACTGACAGGTAGAAACAGGGGTTGGAAACTCGAACGAGTGATCAGTGCTCTTCGCCAGTATCTGACAGGATGGCTGAACTATTACGCTCTCAACGAGAATGTATCTACAGCAAGACTGTTGGGTAAATGGCTCAGGAGAAGGTTACGTAGTCTGGTGTGGAAACAATGGAAAACATGCCGAAACCGTTACGATCAACTTCGAGAGAGAGGTGTAAATCATGACCTTGCAGCAATGACCGCAGGTGGTCGGCAAAAGCAATGGGCAATAAGCCAGTCTCAACCTCTGTGTATAGCGATGCCCAATAAATTTTTCCGAGATATGGGCCTGCCTGATATGTAGGTAGGTGACGATCAACATAACTGAACCGCCGTATACGGACCCGTACGTACGGTGGTGTGGGAGGAGGCGGTCCGTGAGGACTGCCCCTATCCCGATCTGAGTGCCTGTGTGAAACGGGCTTTCAGCAAAGAAAACCACAAACTGCCAGCCTGACCGTATGCGCTTTGGTCCCCTTCACGGGAAACAGCGATGGGCGGTAGCGTGTCCAGGAACCGACAAAGAGAGAGATTCATGGAAAATCCAGCCATCCTGTTGCGACGTCTGAACCCTTACTGTGCCCGTGCGATGGAAGGGGCGGCTTCGCTCTGCCAGACCCGTGCCCATGCGGAAATTTTGCCGGAGCACTGGCTGCTGAAGCTGCTCGAGCAGGGGGAAGGTGACCTGACCGTACTGGCACGCCGCTACGAGTGGGATATGGATGCACTGTGGCAGGATTTGCTCGGCTGGCTGGACAATCAACCGCGTTCGGTACGCCGCCGCCCGCAGCTGTCCGCAGATATTCAGAAACTGATGCAGGAAGCCTGGATGCAGGCCTCACTAGCCGGAGAGGAAAGTATCCGTAGTGTACACCTGCTGATGGCGCTGACGGAAAATCCACGACTTGCTCACTGCGACGGTCTGTGGCCACTGCTGACGCTCGGGATGAGCCAGCTCTCCCGCCTGCGTCCGCTGCTGGATGCACAATCTGATGAACGCCCGGAGCTGCAGTTTGAGGCTGAACTGGCCCAGGAGCATGGCAGTGACGTGGAGTTTGTGGGCCGCCCGGTCGGTGCAGAGCTGAAAGAAGGCGAACTAAACCCGGCGCTGCAGAACGCGCTGGATAAATTCACCCTCGATGTTACCGCCAAAGCGAAAGAGGGCAAAATCGACCCGGTATTCGGGCGCGACACTGAGATCCGCCAGATGGTCGATATTCTCTCACGCCGCCGTAAAAATAACCCGATTCTGGTCGGCGAACCGGGTGTCGGCAAAACCGCACTGGTTGAAGGTCTGGCGTTGCGTATCGCCGAGGGCAACGTCCCGGAATCGCTCAAGCCGGTCATCCTGCGCACCCTTGACCTTGGTTTGCTGCAGGCGGGCGCTGGCGTGAAAGGTGAATTCGAACAGCGTCTCAAAAACGTCATCGACGCCGTGCAGCAGTCACCGGCCCCGATTTTGCTGTTTATTGATGAAGCTCACACCATCATTGGCGCGGGCAACCAGGCAGGTGGCGCAGATGCGGCCAATCTGCTGAAACCGGCCCTGGCGCGTGGGGAACTGCGCACCATCGCGGCCACCACATGGTCTGAATACAAACAGTATTTTGAGCGCGATGCTGCCCTGGAGCGTCGCTTCCAGATGGTGAAAGTCGACGAGCCGGATGACGACACAGCCTGCCTGATGCTTCGCGGTCTCAAATCCCGCTATGCTGAACACCACGGCGTACATATTACCGACGATGCGGTGCGTGCTGCGGTGACACTGTCCCGCCGCTATCTGACGGGGCGACAGCTGCCGGACAAGGCCGTTGACCTGCTGGACACGGCGGCAGCACGGGTCCGAATGAGTATGGATACGGTGCCGGAAGCCATTGTAAGCCTGAAGACGCAGCTCACGGCGCTGGAATGTGAAGAGCAGGCCCTGCTGGACGATATCGTGGCGGGCAGCCTCCGGCAGGGCGACCGCCTGAGCGTGATTGCCCTGCAGCGCACGATGCTGGAAGACCGGCTGCAGCATCTGGCGCGCGAATTTGAACAGCAGCAGCTGACCGCCGTGGAGCTTAACGTCTGTCGTCAGGATATCAGTCGTCATTCGGACATCGCAGACCTCCGCCACCAGCTCTCGCTGCTGCAGGAGAACGACGTGCTGATACAGGTGGATGTTGATACCCGTACGGTCGCAGAGGTCATCGCCGACTGGACGGGCGTGCCGATCGCTTCACTGATGAAAGACGAGCAGACCGAACTGCTGACCCTGGAAAATGAAATCGGTAAACGTGTGGTCGGGCAGGATGCCTCCCTTAACGCTATCGCTCAGCGTCTGCGTTCGGCGAAAACCGGGCTTACGTCCGGGAACGGTCCGCAGGGCGTGTTCCTGCTGGTTGGTCCGAGCGGCACCGGTAAGACTGAAACTGCGCTGGCGCTGGCAGACGTGCTGTACGGCGGTGAGAAATCCCTCATCACCATCAACCTGTCCGAGTACCAGGAGCCGCACACGGTCTCGCAGCTGAAAGGCTCCCCTCCGGGCTACGTGGGATACGGTCAGGGCGGCATTCTCACCGAAGCGGTTCGCAAGCGCCCGTACAGCGTGGTGCTGCTCGATGAGGTGGAAAAAGCACACCGTGACGTCATGAACCTGTTCTATCAGGTATTCGACCGCGGCTTTATGCGCGACGGCGAAGGGCGCGAAATCGACTTCCGTAACACGGTTATCCTGATGACCTCGAATCTTGGTAGCGACCACCTGATGCAACTGCTTGACGAACAGCCGGAGGCCACCGAAGGCGATCTGCATGAACTGCTGCGTCCGATATTGCGCGACCACTTCCAGCCGGCGCTGCTGGCCCGCTTCCAGACGGTGATTTACCGTCCTCTTGCGGAAGCGGCTATGCGCACCATCGTTGAGATGAAACTCGCACAGGTCAGCAAGCGACTGAACCGTCACTACGGCCTGACCACGCAGATAGATGAGAGCCTGTATGACGCTCTCACTTCTGCCTGCCTGCTGCCGGATACCGGTGCGCGTAACGTTGACAGTCTGCTCAATCAGCAGATTCTGCCGGTGCTGAGTCAGCAGCTGCTGACCCATATGGCGGCGAAGCAGAAACCACACTCTCTGACGCTCGGCTGGAATGATGATGAAGGGATTGGGCTTGAATTTTCAGGCGCGGCTGAACGCTAATCCGGAGGCAGGGAATGACCATTCATGATGCCAGCAAGAATAAAAAGAAGGACGTCAAAAAGCGGGACGACGATTCCGTCAGAAAACTGACCACCGGGGAAGTCGCCTTAGCCAGAACGGTATTCGGTAACCGGATCGATTACGAGAAGGTGAAAATTCATCATGGCAGCTATCTGCCGTTTAATGCGCAGGATGCGAATACGGCAATGACGCCTAATGGTGAAATCTACTTCATCAATCAGTACCGGGATGATTTTTCACAATCGCTGTATTCGCTTCAGCATATGTTTATTCACGAAATGAGCCATGTCTGGCAGCGTGAAAAAGGGATGAATGTTATTGGACGAGGTCTGGTGAGCTGGTTTGTCAGTTATCGCTATACGCTTGATGGTCGCCTGCTGAGTGACTATCCGATGGAGCAGCAGGCACAGATTATTGCCGATAATTTTGTTTTGCAGACATTTGGTTATGAAATCTGGTGGCACCTTGAAAATAAAAAGTACCCCGACATTACGCTTGATGGCGACATTTCTGAGGCGGCAATACGTGAAGGGTATAAAAA
Organism: Lelliottia sp. SL45; assembly: GCF_026672535.1. NCBI lineage: Bacteria > Pseudomonadati > Pseudomonadota > Gammaproteobacteria > Enterobacterales > Enterobacteriaceae > Lelliottia > Lelliottia sp. SL45. Next base: position 3,452,226 of record NZ_JAPPRH010000003.1, on the reverse strand, counting down.
TTCTCTGAGAGGTTTTCCGTGGTGAGTGTGAACCATTTTCGAAAAATTATCTTTATCGTTGCATTAGGCATGTCGTCGGTAGCCCTGACTGGTTGCCCGGGCCCTGGCGACAGAATGAGTCTGGATGAAACTGCGCTGGTGAGCAGAAAAGGTAATGACGTTTGCATGAGTATTAATGATGCGCGAGATTATCAGCCTGCAGACATGGGTATCAATCTTCGGGGTACGCCGCCTAAAGAGAAAGAATTCAACTTCTCACCAGATCTTAAGATTGTTGATGGTGCATTGTGCATTCCACCGTCTTACTACCATTTCATGGATGGTAATAAATACATTGTTGAATTCGTGCTTCATTCAGCAAACAACAAAGATGAACCCCGGAATTTTGTTGTCGGAATAGGCGTTAATGATACCCAGGTATATAACTTTCCTTTGACCGACCGCGAAATTTCAAGGTCTTATGGCTCTATTGACGTTTCTGAATAGTGCCCCGGTAGAACGCCATGAAGGTTTTTATCTTTTTAACTTTAGTGGTGGCGGGAGTGCTGTTTCTTCCGGATACGTGTTCTTACACATTCGTTAAGCGCTTTATCCCCATTAGCGGCGACGGCGAATACGGCATGAATAATTTTGAAATGACCGCTTTGCTGATGAAAACTCTCGCCTGCGCCCTCGGGGCTGGAGCCGTAATCACGCTTTTTCGTACTCGCTGAGTACCCCTGATTAAACCTGTTACTTGCCCGTCGGCAAGAAAGTCATGGACTGCAGGTTATCCCATGGAGTCAAAATCATGAGTCTGACAGATACGCTTAAGAACACCCTGTCTGCGCTAACAGAAGGCGGGCTGAACCGCTACCGTCTGGATATTCCGTCCTGCACAGCTTCACTGGATGTGGAAGAGTTTAACGGTAAGGAGTTCATGAGTGAGCTTTACCACTACGACATCATCTTTACCAGCAGCGATCAGAATATCAGTTCAGCACAACTGTTGACCAAACCTGCCACGCTGACCATGGGAACCGGGCCTCTGATGGGGCTGACCGGGCAGAAAGTGGTGCATGGTGTGGTGACGCATTTTAAGCGTATCAGTGGCTCACGTGACCAGGCGACGTACCAGATTATTATTGAGCCGTTCCTGTCTTTGCTGCGCAAGCAATTCCGCACCCACCGGTTTTTTGTCAATAAATCGGTACCTGAAGTCGTCGCCGAAGTATTGCAGGAGCATGGCCTGAAAGGCTGGGAGTATGAGTTCACTCTCAAAGCCGACTATCCGAAGCGTGAGCAGATTAACCAGTACAAGGAAAATGACCTTGCGTTCATTGAGCGTTTGCTGGCTGAAGTGGGGATTTTCTACTTCTTCACTCTGCAACCTGACACCCAGACTGAAGTGGTACATTTCGCAGACAAGCAGAGCGCATGGACGTTCGGTAAGTCTCTGCCGCTCAGCAGTCCATCGGGAATGAGTGACAATGCAGCGGATTCGGTATGGGGGGTTAACGTCCGACAGAACGTGGTTGAGCGTAATGTTACCGCCAGTGATTACAATCACCGTGAAGCCCAGAATGTCCTGGCCTCTGTACCGGCGGACATGACCCGGGGCGACGGTGACGGTGTTACCTATGGTGAGGTCTATCACTACCTGCCGCGTCATCTTGAACGTGGCGACAAAATCACACCTTCAGCAGAAACCGGCAACTTCTGGGCTCGCCTTGAACACGAGCGTTTTCTGTCAGGACAGACGACTATAAGCGGCTGCGCTAATGATGCGCTGCTTTCTCCGGCCCAGGTGTTGACCATCAGTGAAAGTGTGGTAACACCGACACTGCCATCAGAAACGGACAACGGTATTATCATTACCCGCACGGGCTATATCGCCAGCCGTAAAGATGCCCTGATCGTGATGTGGGAAGGGATGCCGTATTACGAGAACCGTTGCTGGCGTCCAGCCGCGAAAAAACGCCCGGTGGTCAGCGGCACGCTGATGGCGCGTGTGACCAGCGCCAAGGATAACGACATCTACGCCTGGCAGGATGCATCGGGCATGTACCGGGTGAAGTTCGATGCCGACCGCGATGATAAGCGCCAGGGCATGGAAAGTATGCCGGTGCGCTTTGCCAAGCCTTACGGGGGGGACAAATACGGCTTCCACTTCCCGCTGATACAGGGCACTGAAGTCGCCATTGCATTCCACGAAGGCGATCCTGATCGTCCGTATATTGCCCATGCTATGCACGACTCCCGCCACGTTGACCACGTTACTGAGGCCAACAGCACGCGCAATGTGGTCAGGACCGCGGGTCTGAATAAACTGCGGATGGAGGATAAACGCGGCGAAGAGCACGTTAAGCTCAGCACGGAGTATGGTGGCAAAACCCAACTCAATTTAGGCCACAACGTCAATGCTTCCCGCGAACCACGCGGTGAAGGTGCTGAGCTGCGTACTGACCGACATGTTTCTATCCGGGGTGGTGCCGGGGTGTTTATCACAGCAGATAAACAGCCGTTTGCCGGGGACAAGATGCTTTCCATGCAGGAGGCGATTGCCCAACTGGAGAATGCACTGAGTATTGCCCGAAGCATGTCAGACGCAGCTGAAACTGCGCAGGCGCTACCCGCTGATATTCAGAGCCAGGTGAAGTTGACTGATGCCCTCAAAGATCTCGCGCAGCCAGGGATGGTGTTAAATGCACCTGAAGGGGTAAGCATTACCAGTCCGCAGGCAGTGCGTATGGCCTCGGGAAGCGCCAGCGTCGGGATTATGTCACAACAAAACACTGACATCAGTGCACTTAAGCGCTTTACCGTGGCAGCGGGTGAAGCCGTGAGTATGCTGGCCCGTAAGGCCGGGATGAAACTCTTTGCGGCTAAGGGAAAAGTAGAAATCCAGGCTCAGGACGATGCGCTTGATGCGATAGCCAAAAAGGATGTGACCGTAACCAGCACGGAAGGGCGAGTTGAAATCACGGCGGCGAAAGATGTCGTGCTGAAAAATCTGGATGGGTCGTTCATCCAGCTTCAGGGTAAGAATATTATTCTGGGCTGTGAAGGTAATATCCTGTGGAAATGTGCCAATGCGCAGAAAATGGGCAGTGTAAGCATGAGTAGTGTTATGCCCCAGTTTCCGTCTGGATATAGTGGGAAATTTACGGCATCGTCTGATGCAGGTATTCCAGTTGCAGCTGCGGCATACATGTTGACATCAAGTAATGGGCAGAAATTATTTGGTAAAACAGACGAGAACGGTGAAACAGTCCCAGTTTACTCATCAAACCCGAATGAGCCTTTTGAACTTGAAATGATTCAAAATGATTATTGGTACGATAGTGAGAATATTGTGGATAGAGTACATTGTTCATCATTTTCAGATATGTCATTCCAGGATGATGGTTGTCAATGCAGTGATTGTGAGGGAAATAAAAGTGCGTGATATGACTTTTAAGTTTAAATCTTTGTTATGCATGTTGCTGGCTCCATTTTTTACTTTTGCAAGTGGCACATGGAATGCTAAATCAGCACAAATGCAATGTGGCGCAGCTTTGGTAAAGGTCAGTGCTGAATGCCAGGTGAATCAAAAAAGCCCAATGGAGAATATTTGTAAAAATTACCATTTGGAAATAAAAAATGGCACAAATAACAAAAAGTTTTCTTTGCCGTACATCCCGAATAGCCAAAAAGTCCTACTGGAAGGACAGGGTTATTCCTTTAATGATGTAGTTAAGCCTGGTGATTGGGTCCCCTCCACAATGAAATGCTATGACAGTGAAAATATTGTGATCGGATACCATCTAGGCTTGGATGAAGAGGAGAGCGTAAAGGGTTCATTGTTGTCCTATATTGATGCCCCATTTATTGATCTTTCAGGTGACTTTATTACAGGTAACAAGCTTCCTGAGCTTAGATCTCGAGAGATGAAAAACCCGTACGACAATACAAATATAGACTTTATTAGCAATCGCTGAGGTATGGTATGTCTGATTTATATGAGTATTTAAATGCCAAGAAAGGAAAAGCATATTTTGATGATCAGATTAAGCCATTTTCGTTAATCTCACTCTATCCGGATATAGATACATCCCGAAAGCTAAGAGGTAACAGCCGTACAACAGGAGATGCTGATAAAGATGTTCAGGATGCTATTATAGATATGATAATTACCATAGCTGTCCGCTATGGATTAAGTTATAAAGAGATATCATATATATTATTAACAACTAAGGTCGAGTCCGGGTTTAACCCCGATGCGGCAGCAGGGACTACTAGTGCAGCTGGTTTAGCACAAGGAACAGTTGGTTTTATCAAAGATGCATTGACACAATCTGAAGACATTCTTGGTTTTCAACTAGATCTTCGTAATGAAGAAGTTTTTGACGCTGAAAAAGGATGTTATGCGGTAATTTATTCCTTTTTACTTAACAAATCGAAGGTGATGGAGAGTTACACATCAGATCAAAGTGAATACTGGGAATGGCTTTATTTACTGCATCATGATGGTGCCTATAGCTTAGGGAAATATCTTGATGGTACACGTGAGAAAAGTGCAGATGGCAAGAAGTGGGCGCTTTATATCACTAAGCATTTATCAGCTCTGGAAGGATTACTAAAAAATACTGAAGTTAATACTAAATTTAAACTGTCTACGGGAAATAATACAGCATTCAAGAACAAAAATTATATTGCTGCAATCTCTCCCTTTCCAAGTTCAATATGCCCAAATTTAGTGTCAGACTATGAGAAATCTCTGATTTTTATCAAAGGCGTGACTGATGCAAACGGGATGACTGAATCAGTCAATGCTATCGCAGGTTCAGAAATTGTGTTTACTATTCTTGCTGATAATTACAAAGAATTAGCTAAATCAATTAGTAAAAAAGAAACCGATGAAACGCATAAGACTCTAACTTATACCGTTGAGAAAGGTGACACCTTATCAGCAATAGCGAAGAAATATAGTGTATCAGTAGAGAAATTGGCAAGAATTAATAAGATTCATAACGTAAACATGTTACGCGTGGGTGCTAAATTGAAAATACCTGACGGTAATCAAAAACATGGGTATGTTAGCCGCTATGTTTCTGAACAAACCAAAAAGGAGATTCTCAAAAGTGTTGGAATTGAAAATGCTAATACTAAAGCAGCCATAGAGTATGCCAGAAGTCATATTGTGTTGCCTAAAGGAAGTCAGTCTGCAGACTCAGAAAAGAAAAGCAATGTAATTCATATAAAAACTACGACGACGGATAAGTCTGTTGTTGGTAGAAGTAAAAATGAACCAGAGAAGCATCAGACTACTTCCGAGGGGAATGTAAAGAAAATATCTGTAGTTAACGACTTTGAGCCGGTGGTGGATTTTTCTAAAGATATTCCTCATAGTTTGAAAAATCTGGTAACTAATCATTCCCTTGATATTATAAAAGAAATAATGAAATCGTCAGGGGTGCATAAAATCATGATAACTAGTACGTTACGTTCTGTTGAAAAACAAGTGAATGCTATGTACGGTAATATGCAAAGCAAGGGGATAGATTCACAGTTAGCATATTATGCTAAAGCTGGGAGAGAGGTCATTAAAGCGGCCATAGATGCCGGTGGGAATGATCATAGCAAAACAGCTGCAGTTAAAGCAGCTATGACAGAAAAAGTAATTCAACTTCAAAGTGAAGGAAGATTAGTATCACGTCACTGTGTTTCAGAAGAAATGTATGCTGAGAGAAATGTATTTGATATTAGTAAAAACCTATCAAGTAAGCGAAGTGTGTTATTAGCCTTTGATAAGGCTCTTACGGAATATGCTGCCAATAATGATGGTTTTAAATATATCAGCCCTTTTTTGCATAGCGGTGAGCCGGCGTTCCACGTGGAGATTGTACAATGAAAATATTTTTAGTGATTTTTCTGTTTATTTTCCCTTTTCTTTCAAATGCAAGTGCTTTTTCTTTAGAATCTGGATTATATCATCTCGAATGGGCATATGGACCTAATGACAATTATAAGACTATAGCTGGCATTGTTGGGAATATTGATGAGGTTGATGGGGTTTATTATTTAAAAAATAAAATTGATGACCAGTCCAACGATGAAATATATATTGCAATCAATAAGGGCTCTGGTGCTGTGTTCTTCAAGCATGAAGAAATTGAAGGTGGCCCAACTATTGGGTGGGCAAACATCCAATTGAATGATAATGTAATATTAATCGATGCTCCAACCACAAAAAATTTTTATGATAATACCGATGGTGATGGTGATCGTGACATAAAATATAAGGTGGGTGTTAAATTCTCTGGAAATAAGAAGGCTAAAAAAACATCTGAAATTGCGCCTATAGAAATTTTAAAAAATGATGTTTTCAAGATCGACTGTTCTGAATATTTTAAATCAAACGAAGAACATGGAGGTAAAGAGAAAAAAAACGATCCAATGGAAGACTATAGTAGTAGTGTTTTATTGAGTAATGATGGCTTGTGCAACTCCATTTTGAATAAGAATAATAAGGTTGAGGTGTTAAAAGGTTGGATGCTTTTCAAGAGAGTTAGCTAAATTAGCTATCTGGAAAGTATGCGCAACTCATTCTATATTGAGATGGGATAATGTTTAAGTTAGTGTCTTTCCTTGCTTTGTTTTTACCTGCCGTTGCATTCAGTAATGGCATCAAAATTAAAGATGGTTTGTATTATGGCTATTGGGTTTATAAAGATAAGGGAGTTTTAAAAGAATATGGGGTTTTGGCTAACAATCCAAGAAAAGATGCTGGTGAATATATTTTAAGTCCCGCCCCTGAACTTGCTGCCACTGATGAAATATACATTCAAGTAAAGAACAATGTACCTACCATATTCTTTTATCATGAAAACAGTGATGCCGATTTAAATGTTGTTGGTTGGGCGGATGCTAAGTTTTCAGGGGGTGAAATGATTGTTTCAGCAAACACCATTCGCTTTTTAAAAGGAGATTCGAAAGAACGATTTTCTGTTGGCGATAAATTTAATGGTAAGGTTGTTCGCCTTGATATTGGAGAGAAGGCACCGTTAGAAGAAGTCAATGATAAAGGTTTTAGTATTGACTGCAATCAATATTTAAAAGCTAATAATTACGCAGAAACGGGGCTTCCTGATGTTGAGGAGTCAGACCCATCGGGCAGGAAAAATATATTGGTCGGATACCCTGCTACAGTTTTCGCCGTCGGTGAGCTTGGTATTTGTTCTGCATTCCTCAATGATGATGTTGTTCCACAAATCAAAAAAGGGTGGATTCAGTTTCGTCTACTCAATTAAAACATTCAAACTAATTTGTTAGGTGTGATATGTCCAAAGGATTTGTTTTGCTCGGAGATAAAACCACTCACGGCGGTGAGGTTATATCTGCATCTTCGACCATGATTGTGAACGGAAAGAAAGTAGCTCTTGTTGGCGACGAAATTAATTGTCCTGTTGAAGGGCATGGTGTTAATGCCATTATCGAAGGATCACCGGAATGGGTTTCGGATGGTAAACAAGTTGTTGTGGATGGCTGCGAATGTGAATGTGGCTGCCATGTTATCTCCAGTGCGCCGGATTGTTCAGTAGGATAAGTTATGAGCTGGGAGCGTCAGAAAGCCACAATTGCTGCAGAACCTGATGAGCCTTCACTGGTCATCTGGCTGATTGCAGGCCTTGTTGCTGTTATTGCTGGAGTGTTGCTCTTTGTACTCCATGCCAATCAGTTTCTGGGTGAATTGCAAAAATTTAACCTCTGGATTGTTGCCGGAGGCCCTCTTTTTATCTGGTTCGTAACGATTTGTATTCGCGGCTGGATGTATAACCACGCAATGGACAGTCATCAGTTTGAATCCGATGAAGCAGATTATGCACAGCAGCAATGGACTTCCTGGGCCGGGCGTTATCTGGCGGTTCTGTATAGTCGGGTTATCCTGCCTGATGAACTGACGCCATCCACATTTCTGCTGGCCCCCAAAGATCTCGAACAGGGTAGCTCTCTTTCTCGGGGAATAGCGTTACCTGTTGGTGAGGATGCTTTCTCAGCATTGATTGGGGGCCTGGACATATCAGAATTACAGCGCTTATCTGACCTCCCTTTCCACGCAACCTTACTGACTGATTCTCACGATCCTGATGAGACATTGCAGAGAGAATTTTCAGCATGCTGGCTCCAGTTAGTTGGACAGGCGTATCCCGTACCATTACTGACGATTCTTAAAGACCGGTCCTTCGATTGGGTGGGCGAACGCATTAAAGCCCCGATTCTGGATGTTGAGCTTTTGTTGGTTCACCAGACTCAGGGAGGGAATGAGTACAGTGATTCGCTCTCGGCTTTAATGCTGACCTCTGATGATGTCGCAACGAAGTATCAGCTAAACCATCACGCTCGCCTGCTTCGGCCTATGTCGCTTGAATCAACCCAAAAGCTGAGTGAAGAGCTCGACACCTTTTTCTCAACCCAGTCGCAGGCTATTGCCGCGCGTGCAATTGTGGGCGACAGCATAGAATGGGGTGATGATTTTTCCACTCTTCTGGCCAGTGCAAAGCAATATGAAGGCAACTGGAAGCCCCCAACAGTGCCATTGGCTTGAGAAATATGCAGGACTCAGCGGCCCTTTCTCACCGTGGATTATGGCCGCCGTCGTCAGTGATATAACCATGCTCACAAAAGAAGATTGCCTGATGCTTTCGGGTAACAAAGAGCAGCGATTTGTAAATACCGTAACTACAGGGAATCTGATGAATGGCGAAGGATAACTCAGTGTGGCGTGGTAACTGGGGACGCATCAGTATTACTGCGCTGATTGCTGCCGCGATCGGATTAGCCATCTGGAAAAAGGGTGATGCGTTCGGACTGACCAGTAACGGCCTTAAGCTGCTGGTATTTGTGGCGGTGATAATCCTTCTGCTACTTGTCCGCCATGGCAAAACCATTAGCCTTGCGATTAAACAACAGTGGTCGCGTTTTCAGGCGAAGCGTAAAAGTGTCCTGCCTGCCGATGAAGGTCGCGTCAAGCAGACCGCGCCTCGCAATGTCACCGTTGATACCATCCGTGACGCCATGCGTAACCTCTACGGTCGGCGTTGGGGACGTAAAACACGCATCCTGCTGATAACCGGCACCGCCTCTGAGGTGGAACAGCTGACGCCAGGTCTTACAGCTCAGCTCTGGCAGGAAGACCGCGGTACACTGTTGCTGTGGGGCGGTGACCTCAATACGCCAGCAGACAGCGCCTGGCTGACCGCGCTGCGCAAACTGCGTCGCCGCCCTGTGGATGGTCTGGTGTGGGTCACCTCGGCCTTTGACCAACTGTCTGCGCCAGGGCTGGAGCCGCCGCTGCCGGTTCCGTCAGAAAGCACCATGGATTCCCTGTCTCATGCCATCAGTGCCCGTATGGAAACGCTTGGCTGGAAACTCCCTTTATACGTCTGGTCCCTGCACCCGAGCGCCGGTAAACCGGAAGGGCGCATTACGCAGGCGACCGGCTGTCTGCTGCCTGCCGGTTGTCGTACTGAAGGGCTGGCAGAGCAACTCTCCGCCCTGACGCCAGATCTGACCTCACAGGGTCTGCAGCAGACCTGCGGCGAGGTGAAGCATAATTTCCTGCTGCTGCTTGCCGACCTGCTCATTCGCGAACCGGAGAGCGTGACCGCGCCGCTGTCGGTAATGTTCAATCCGTACCGCCCGCTGCCGCTGGCCGGTGTGGTGTTCAGTCAGCCCTCTGCCGGTGCTGAACGTGCCGTGACGCACCACTGGGGCATGGATAAGCGCTGGGATATTCTGCCTGAGTCTGTACGCACGCTTCCTGCCGGACTCCGTCCGCGCAAGCCGGGCATTCCATGGCGTAAAGTGTTTGTGTCAGTCGCTGCCCTGGCGATGGTGGGCTGGGCTGTGTGGATGAGCATTGCCTATGTCACCAACCGCAGCCAGATTGACGGCGCGAATGCTCAGGCCGCACTTGCCGTCCGACAAAACCAGCCGCTGGCGCAGCGCCTGCATGCGTTGTCTGAACTGCAGAAAACGCTGGCCCGTCTGCAGTACCGTTCTGAGCATGGTGTGCCGTGGTACGAAAAGGCCGGGCTGAGCCAGAATAACGCCCTGCTGGCCGCACTCTGGCCACGCTATCAGGACAGCGCGTTGCCGCTGTTGCGGGATGCGGCTGCAGACCATCTGCAGAAGCAGGTCAGTGCCTTTAACGCGCTGCCTCCGGATAGCCCGCTGCGGGAGCAGATGGCAAAAACCACCTATGCCCAGCTAAAGCTCTACATGATGCTGGCGCGTCCGGAGCATATGGACGCCGCCTGGTTCAGTTCGGCACTGCTGCACGACTGGCCAAAACGTGATGGCGTGAAAGACGGTGTCTGGCAGGGCGTGGCACCGTCGCTGCTGTCGTTCTATGGCGCGCAGCTGGTTGCGCACCCGGAGTGGAAATTGCAGGCAGATGAGAGCATGATCAGCCAGGCGCGTTCCCTGCTGGTTCGCCTGATGGGCGTGCGTAACAGTGAATCTACCCTGTACCAGAATATGCTCTCTCAGGTGGCGCACCTGTATGTCGATATGCGCCTCGAAGACATGACCGGCGATACTGATGCATCCCGTCTGTTCAGCACCACCGAAATTGTACCGGGCATGTTTACCCGTCAGGCCTGGGAGCAGGCCGTGCAGCCGGCCATCGAAAAGGTGGTGAAGGCGCGCCGGGACGAACTCGACTGGGTGCTCACTGACAGCAAGCGCCAGGTGAATAAACAGGACGAGACCTCGCCGGAAGCGCTGAAAACGCGCCTGACTGAACGCTATTTCGCAGACTTTGGCGGGGCCTGGCTGGAATTCCTCAACAGCCTGCGCTGGAACCAGGCCGTGACGCTGTCAGATTCCATTGACCAGCTGACCCTGATGGCCGATGTGCGCCAGTCACCTCTGGTGGCGCTGATGAACACCCTGAATGTGCAGGGGCGCACCGGGCAGACTGGTGAGGCGATTTCAGACTCCCTGGTGAAATCAGCCAAAAATCTGCTGGGCGGTGATAACAAGGATGCCATTGACCAGAGCGCCGGCGTTCACGGTCCGCTGGATGCAACCTTTGGTCCGGTACTGGCACTGATGGATAAAAGCAATACCGGTGCGCAGGCGCTGAGCCTGCAGTCATACCTGACTCGCGTGACGCAGGTGCGTCTGCGCCTGCAGCAGGTCACCAATGCCGCTGATCCGCAGGCCATGACCCAGACCATTGCCCAGACGGTGTTCCAGGGCAAAGCCGTGGACCTGACTGAAACCCGTGACTACGGCAGCCTGATTGCCGCAGGCCTCGGTCAGGAGTGGAGCGGCTTTGGGCGTACGGTGTTTGTGAATCCGATGGAGCAGGCCTGGCAGCAGGTGCTGACCCCGGCGGCCGAGAGCCTCAATGCTCAGTGGCAGCAGGCGGTGGTGGCTGAATGGAACAGTGCCTTTGGTGGCCGCTATCCGTTTAACAATTCCAGCAGCGATGTTTCTCTGCCGCTGCTCGCCAAATACCTCAACGCGGATTCCGGGCGTATTGCTCGGTTCCTGCAGACCCGCCTCAAAGGTGTGCTGCACAAAGAGGGCAATCACTGGGTGCCGGACAGCATCAACTCGCAGGGGCTGGCGTTTAATCCGGCATTCCTCAACGCCATCAACACCCTGAGTCATATCTCGGATGTGGCCTTCACCGAAGGCAACGCCGGCATGAACTTCGAACTGCGCCCGGGTACTGCCGATGGCGTGATGCAGACCGACATGATTATCGACAGCCAGAAGCTGACCTACGTGAACCAGCTGCCGGCGTGGAAGCGCTTCACCTGGCCTGCAGACACTGAGGCTCCGGGTGCGAATCTGAGCTGGATAAGCACGCAGGCAGGCACCCGCCAGTACGCCGATATTCCCGGAGCCTGGGGCTGGATCCGCCTGCTCGATAAAGCCGCGGTCAGTGCTTACCCGGGTGTGGGCAGCAGTTACAGCCTGAGCTGGAAGGCACAGGATGGTCGCACGCTCAATTACACCCTGCGTACCGAAGCGGGAGAAGGCCCGCTGGTGCTGCTGAAGCTGCGCAATTTCCATCTGCCGGAAACCATCTTCAGCACCACCGGCATCGTGCCCTCAGACCCGGCGACAGATACGGCCAGTGACGACGGGGGGACGTACTGATGAGCACACTCAATGCCTTACTCAGTGCCTGCCAGACCGAACAGGCACCTCTGCTTGACGCCACCCGTGAGCGCGTGGCGCAGTGGGACAGCTGGCTGCAGCCGCTGTCCGGTTCATCGCCCGTTGGTGAGGATCCCGGCTATGACGATGACTTCCAGCAGATGCGTGAAGAGGTCAACAAACTCTCCGGCGCGGATACCGAGCTCATCTGTCGGCTGGCTGAGAAGCTGCTGACCACCACCGCCAAAGATATTCGCGTGGGGACGTACTACTGCTGGGCGAAGCTGCACCGCGAAGGTGAGCAGGGGCTGGTCGAAGGACTCGAACTGCTGGCTGGTCTGCTGGAGCGCTTTGGTGCACAGTTGCACCCGCAGCGTGACCGCAGCCGTAAGGCCGCACTGGAATGGCTGGCAGGATCGCGCATGACCGACTCGCTTTCCCTGTACCCGGAAGTGGTCAGGGAAGAGGCGATGCGTACCACCGGAGCGCTGCTGCTGATAGCCGGACTTACCGAAAATGAGCCGGATGAAACCCGTCCTGACCTCAATGCGCTGTACGGCGCGCTGGAAAGCCGTTTGCAGAAAGCGGGCGGCGTGGATGCGGTGGTACCGCAGAACGCCAGTACCAGCGAAACTCCGTCGTCTGCCAGCCACAGCGATGCCCCGACCATCGGGCGGATCACGTCCGGTCAGGATTTGCTGGCCCAGGCCCGGACGCTGACCGAATATTTGCGCGAGCAGCCAGATGGCTGGCTGTCAGCACACCATCTGATGAAGAGCCTGCGTCACGATACACTGCAGGCCATCCCGGCCCCGGATGCGCAGGGGCGTACACGCATCGAGCCGCCAAGGGCGGATCAGCGCGCGTTACTCAAACGCCTCTACCTGCAGCAGAACTGGGCTGAAATGCTGGAAACGGCCGACAGTACATTTTCGCGCGGTGCCAATCACCTGTGGCTGGATTTGCAGTGGTACATCCACCAGGCCCTGACGAAATCCGGTCAGGACACCCTGGCTGACATTATTGCTGCCGACCTGAAAGGGCTGCTGTCTCGTCTGTCCGGGCTCGAGACGCTGGCGTTCAGTGACGGCACGCCGTTTGCGGATGAAGTGACGCTGAACTGGATCCAGCAGAGCGTGCTGGACACCGCCGGCGGCTGGGGTGATGACACGCCATCCGCCCCGGTCACCTCTGGTCACGACGACATTCTGGCGCTGGAGCCGGAAGCCGTGGCACTGGCCGACAGTGAAGGTCCGGATGCCGCGCTTGGCTGGTTACAGACCCGGCCGGGCATGACCACCGATCGTCAGAAGTGGCTGCTGCGTCTGCTGATGGGCCGCATTGCCGAGCAGTACGGTAAAAATGACCTGGCGGTGCACCTGTTTGCAGAACTGGGTGAACGGGCCCGTGAAGTGACCCTCAGCAACTGGGAGCCTGAACTGCTGTTTGAGGTCCAGGCCCGCCATCTGAAACTCCTGCGCATGAAAGCCGGTCGCAGTGAGGCTGATAAGGTTCGCCTGAGTCCCTTCATGGAACAACTACTGGCAGGGTTGATTGCAATTGATCCTGTTCGGGCTACGGTACTGTGCGGATAGATTTCGGTTAAACGTTTGACAGTAAGGAGACATAATGTACAAAAAGTATCGTATAAACCTTAGTGAATCAGAGTTGATGATTAGCTCTCGTCGTGACTACTATAAAAGAAAAGGGGATGAGATTTTGGCAACTATGAAGCCGGAGTCTCCCACTAATGTGGTATCTCGTTTGTTTGATGGCAATAGTATTTTGGATGCCAGTCTTTTGACTGGTGCATGGTTTCCACCAGTGGAAGCAGATGTATTTATTTCACATTCTCACCGAGATGTGTATAAACTATTTGCTTTGCTGGTTGGTTATACGAACATTTTGGCCTTCGGGCATTTATTGATGCTTGTTTATGGGAGTATTCTGACGATCTTCTCCGGGAAATGGATAACAGGCATAACTTGCTTGATAGCGGCCACTATTCGTATAAAGGGAGGAATGTTTCAACAGCACACGCCCATGTTATGTTGATGTCATCATTGTTATCAATGATGGACCAAACAGAATGCTTAATTTTTATTGAAGGTGAGAATGCATTGAGCTGCGTTGAACCCGACTCAGAAAAGACCAGTTCACCTTGGATTTATACTGAGTTGATGGCATCTCGTTTGATTAAAGTAAATCCTCCAAAGCGTTTAAAAAATATATCCAGGAGTGATTCTGTTTATGCAATGGATGAGTCGGCAGGTTTGGAAGCTTTAAGTGTAGAGTATGATGTCAGTGACATTCTTCGAGGCGTCACCCGGTTAACACGGGCTGAACTTATGAATTGGCAACGCAAATGCTCAGTGCAGGGGCCATCTGCACTGAATGTATTGTACCAGGGTTGAAATAGATATGAATGAAGAACAAAAAACCGCACTGTATTTTATTCAGGATACAATTACTCGGTTAAGCCAAAAATCCTTTCTGGTCAAAGGATGGAGTGGTGGTATTTTAGGTTTGTCTATATCTTTTAATAAAGTAATTCAACCCTCTGTTGCTGTGGTTGAAGGGGTATGTTTCATTCTTGTTGTATTTTGGTTTTTGAATGCTCTCTATCTTCATAATGAGCGTTTGTTTCGAAAGCTTTATGACATTAAAATACAACCAGGCCTGGCTGATTATCTCAGTATTGATTTAAATGTTGTACGTGGAAATTACTGTCAAAACTTCCGTGCGTTCATTTGTGCTTTTTTATCTCGTACTGTTTTGCCATTTCATTTGGCCTTTTTGATTTGTACGTTGACATTCCTTCGTGTAGCCCAGTCTGTTTCTCCTTCCTGATGCCAACTGAATTATCTTTTATTATCGGTGTGTTTATTTGTGATTTATTGGTGTCAATAGATGTTATTATTTTGTTATGTAACTAATGGTTTATTATGGAAGATCTAACCCTGCGCTATTACGACGCGGAAATGCGCTACCTCCGTGAAGCCGCGAAAGAATTCGCCCAGACCCATCCGGATCGGGCCGCGATGCTGGATCTGGATAAGGCCGGTACTCCCGATCCGTATGTTGAACGGCTGTTCGAAGGCTTTGCTTTCTCAATGGGACGGCTACGGGAGAAGATCGACGACGACCTGCCTGAACTGACCGAAGGGCTGGTCAGCATGCTCTGGCCACACTACCTGCGTACCATTCCTTCACTCTCGGTGGTGGCCTTCACGCCCGCACTTCAGGCCGTGAAGATGGCAGAAGTGATGCCCGCGGGTCTGGAAGTGTATTCCCGCCCGGTGGGGCCGAAAAACACGGTTTGTCGCTACCGCACCACCCGTGATGTGATGCTCAACCCGCTGAACATCTCAGGGGTGACCATGAGCACCGAGCCTGACGGACGCTCGTTGCTGCGGATGCGCTTTGCCTGCAGCACCCAGGCGGACTGGTCTCATGCTGACCTCAGTCACCTGAGTCTGTACCTCGGTGCAGATGCGCCTGTCAGCAGCCAGCTGCACCTGATGCTGACCAGACGGCAGGCTGCGCTTTATATGCGTCTGCCCGGGCAGACCGACCGTATTCGCCTGGACGGGTACTTCTCGCCGGGAGGATTTGCAGAGGAAGACGGGCTGTGGCCGAAGGGGGATACTGCCTTCAGCGGCTACCAGCTGCTGCTGGAGTACTTCACCTTCCGCGACAAGTTTATGTTCGTCCATCTCAACGGACTGGACGGTATCACGCCGCCTGCCGGTGCAGAGTATTTCGACATCGAAGTCGTGTTCAGCACGCCGTGGCCGTCAGAGCTGCCGGTCACTGATGACGCGGTTCGTCTGCACTGTGTGCCGGTGATTAACCTGTTCACCCTGGAAGCGGATCCGCTAACCATTACAGGCCTTGAAAGTGAGTACCTGCTGCGCCCTAAACGACTGCAGGACGGACACACTGAGATTTATGCCGTGGATTCGGTCACCGGCTCAAACCGCACCAGTGATGCCGAATACGTCCCGTTCAGCAGCTTCCGCCATAAGGGCGGAATGATGCGCCGTCACGCACCGCCACGGTATTACCACACCCGCGTTAAGCGGGGCGTCACCGGACTGTATGACACCTGGCTTATCCTCGGTGGTCACCAGTGGGAGGATGACAGGCTGTTTGAGCGCGAAGCCGTATCGCTGCAAATCACCGGCACCAACGGTCAGTTACCGCGCCGGGCGCTGCAGAGCACGCTGCTTGACCGCTGTGAGCAGGTGGTGCAGACGCCATTGACGGTGAAAAACCTCTGCAAACCCACGCTGCCGGTTTACCCGCCAGCAGAAGACCGTTTTCACTGGCGGGTACTGAGCCACCTCGGCTCCGGGTTCCTGAACATGATGAGCACCGCCGAAGTGCTGCGCGGCACGCTGGCACTCTATAACTGGCAGGAAGATGAACTGAACACCCGCCGTCTGGAGGCGATTCAGCATGTGGAGCACCACCGCCTGCAGCGTTTTGAGCAGGGCTACCTGCTGCGGGGGCTGGATATCGAAGTAACCCTCGACAGCAACGGCTTCACCGGTGAGGGTGACATTCACCTGTTCGGTGAAATGCTCAACCGCTTCTTTGCGCTCTATGCCGACATGAACCAGTTTAACCAGCTCACCCTCATCGTTCAGCCAGAAGGAAAATGCATCCGGTGGAAAGAGAATCACAGTCCACGCCTGCCCGGCTGATGGAGCAGCTACTGCAGTACATGCCGTACATGAACTTTTATCGCTTCTGCCAGCTACTCGAGCAGAGCCAGCCGGATAAACCGGTCACCGGTAGTTCCTGGCAGGTGCGTCATGAGCCGGTACGCTTCCGGCCGCATCCGGGCATGGGCTTCCCGGCCTCTGAAGTCAAAGGGATTGAGCTGTCTGAGCATTCGCATCTGCCGCCGACGGTACGCATAACCTTTATGGGGCTCTACGGCGTGGAATCCCCACTGCCGACGCACTATATCGATGACATCACCCAGCGCCGTGAAGGCTATGAGGCGACAGCGGATTTTCTCGATATCTTCAACCACCGGCTGATTGCCCAGTACTACCGCATCTGGCGTAAATACTCTTACCCGGCGAGTTTTGAAGCCGGCGGTAAGGACAACATCTCGCAGTATCTGCTGGGCATGGCAGGCCTGGGCATCGATGGCTGCACGGACAGCATTGCCGCCCCCGCCTCACGCTTCCTGGCACTCCTGCCGGTGATGCTGCTGCCGGGACGAACAGCAGAAGGCATGGCCTCGCTGGTGCGCCTGCTGGCACCAGACACACAGGCGAAAATCTGGCACCACGACAAGCGCCGCGTGCCCCTGAAGAAGCCGCTGACCATGAGTGTCAGTCAGCCCGTCACCCTGACCAGTCGGCCGGTGATGGGTAACTATGCCACCGACGTGAACAGTCAGGTGCTGATGCGCCTGACCTCCACTAATCCGGCAGAAGTGCAGGGCTGGCTGCCCGGCGGGGAGCTGCACACGGACCTGATGGCGCTGCTAAATGTCTACCTTGGCTCGCGCCTCGATGTCCGTCTGCAGCTCTGCGTCGACCGCAGCCTGTTGCCGGACGCGACCATGAGCAGTAAACCGCAGGCAGGCGCCGTGCAACTGGGCCGCACTGCCGTGATGCGACCGCTGAATGCGGCGAATACAGCTACACACCCCAAAACAATCACCATTAATCTGGGCCGCTATGAGCGGGTTCAGGAAAATCTTCACCGCAGGGAGACCGATGAACATGGCGAGTACCGCTGGTAAATTCCCCCTGGCGGCCCTTGCCGCGGGTATCATCCTGATGCTCGCTGGCTGTGGGCTGACCCAGAGTGTCACGGACGGCACCGTCGCCGTGACCAAATCGATTTTTTATAAGCAGGTGAAAACCCTGCATCTGGATATTCGTGCCCGAGAGGCCGTTAACATTAACGCTGGCGGCGTGGCACTGTCGACGGTGGTGCGCATCTACCAGCTTAAGGACCGCAAAACCTTCGACAGCACCGACTACCCGTCATTGTTTAAGACTGACAGTCAGGCCATCAAAGCAGACCTTGTGGCGGAGAAAGATATTCGCCTGCAGCCGGGTGGGGCGGTGATGATTGATATTCCGATGGAAGAGAGTGCGCAGTATGTGGCGGTGGCCGGCATGTTCATGGCCCCGGACCAGGTGAGCAACACCTGGCGCGTGGTGCTGAGCCGTGAGGACCTTGATCCGGATAAGGCTCGTGTCATCGAAGCGGGCAACAACCGACTGACCCTGAAGGTGCTGAAAGATGAGTGAACCATCCCGTCCTTCATTGTATGAAACTCTTTATGGCAACTTCACCGGCGGCCTCGATCTCCACCAGGTAAGCGAGCAAAATCAGGTGATTTTGTCCGTGCTCGATAATATGCAGCGTATCCTCAACTGCCGTGCCGGTACGCTGGCTCATCTGCCGGACTATGGCCTGCCGGATATGACCAAAATTCTCCAGGGAATGCCGGGAACGGCCCATGAGCTGATGGGCACCCTGTCTGCCGTCCTGCTCAGATATGAGCCGCGTCTGAAAAAAATCGCCGTGGTCCTGCTGGAGCAGAACGTCCCCGGCGAGCTGTGCTACGCGATTGATGCTGAACTTAAAGGTGTCGGTCTGGTGCGCTACGGCACTGAATTTATGCCCGAAGGTCGCGTGCTGCTGCGACACCTGAAGAGTCAGCAGTATGTGGACTCAGCAACCCGTCTCTGAGGTCAGATAACATTATGTCACTAAAATCACAGTTTCTGAAACAGGAGCAGGCCGGACAGCCCGCTCCGGTTGCATCAGCCACCTGGCGTCAGGCCGATATCGCAGAGTTTCACCTGAGAATGACGCTGCTTCAGGAGCAGATGGACGCGTGGCTCGACGGTACCGGCCTGAAGGTGGGGACCTTCAGCGTCTGCGTTACGGACCTGCTGGCGGAGGTCGGAGCATTTGATATCGACGGCATCGTTCTGCGCGTGGACGACCGGGCGGTAAAGTTTACGCCGGTATTTTTGTACGGCCAGAGCGTGGTCGGACGTGTGGACGTGACCCTTCACGCAGAAGGGTGCATCACTTCAGTGGGGCGTTTATTCATGCAGGCAGGTCAGCTTAACGACTGGCGACTGACTCAGCCAGGGGCACCGGCCATGCCGGGAGAGCATTTTGACGAAGGCGCATTTTTTGGCCTGATTTTATCGCGGCTGCCATAGCGGACCTGCAGAGCCCGCAAACCCGCGCGAAGCCGCTTAACCAGAAAACAACGTCCGTCATTCTGATATGGATATTCAGCCGTGAATAACATGACTCCCCGTAAAATCAAAACCGGTGGCGACCCCAGGGCGCTGCCGGATTATGCCGCCCTGCGCGATGAGCTGTGCAAACTGACGCATCCGGCGCGTCCGGATGTTGACTGGCGATATGCCGAAAAACTCTGCCTCTCACTGTTTGAGCAGAACGGCGTGGAGCTGCAGACGGCAGCCTGGTATACGCTTGCCCGTATGCAACTGGCCGGCCTGTCCGGCCTCAATGAGGGGCTGGCAATACTGGAAGCACTGATAAGCCATCAGTGGGGGACGCTCTGGCCGCAGCCGGTGCATGCCCGCATGGAAATCCTCAGCAGCCTGAGCCTGCGCCTGCAGCAGCGGATGCGCACGCTGGCGCTGAATTACGGCGACCTCAGCCAGCTGTACCGGGCGGAACAGCTGCTTGGCCGTCTGGGTACGGTACTGCAGCGCCTGGAGCTTAAGCATCTGAGCCAGCTGGATGTGCTGCGTACCCTGATGCACAACAGCGCCGTCCGGCTGGAAAACAGCGATGGCACCGGAGCGAACATTCAGCCCGGTATCGTGTTGCCTTCCACCATAATGAATGGTTCGACAGCAGCCTCGAGAGACCTTGCTGGTGGTCCGGATGACGATTTCAGGGAGCCAGGCAGTGCAGTGAAGTGGGTATATGTCGCGCAACCGGAACCGCAGCCAAATGTGGAAGTGCTGTTGACAAAGCCCGCTCCGGTTAAAAAGTGGAAATCCTTCGCGGGCGGGATGTGTACCATGCTGCTGATAAGCTCAGCTGCCGCATTCGTCTGGCAGTCTCTTCACCGTTCCGACCCGCTACAGATTCAGTTTGCCGCCTCCCTGGCACCGTTACCGGCAGTGCTCACGCCTGAGCAACTGGCCATTCTGCAACAGCGGTCATCGTTACCACCACAGGTAATCGCTCAGACACAGCAGCAGCTGGCCAGGCTGGAAAAATTACCTCCCGACTGGAATATCGCCTATGGCAGAAAACTCGCTGAACAGGCACGGACGCTGTGGCCGGAGCAGGCTAAGCCTCTGGTACAACAGTGGGAACAGCAGCTCAGTAGCGCCTTACTGCCAGCGGAACAGCTGAACGGCTGGCATCAGGGAATGACAATCCTGCAAAAACTGAGCGACAGGCTGAACGGGCTGGATGAGCAGAAAGGGAAATACATGACGGTCAGCGAGCTCAAATCACAGGTTTTTGCTGCTACACAAGCATTTGGTAAAACGGTACCGGTTGAAGAACAGCTGCGGCAAATGAGCATTCCGGGTCTTTCACAGACAATCCCGGCCGCGCAAAAGATGCAGACAGAACTGCATCTTAAGCAGTTAATCACGCGGTATTCCGCCGTAACAGAACGCCAGTAACCGTCCCTACGCGTATTTTCGGAGTTTCAATGGATGAGAACGAGCTTCACAGAAATCACTGGTGCGAATGGTCAGCTGCAGACCTCACTTTTCTGGAGGTCAACTACCGTACCATGCCCCTGCCTGAGCTTGCCCGCATTCTGGGGCGAACGCCCGGCTCCGTTCGCCTGATGGCTCATAAACTGGACTGTCAGGAAAAGGCATCGCCACGATGGACCGCAGAAGAAGACGATATCATTCGTCAGCACTATGCTTCAGGCGCAGGCGCTGCATTCATTGCGACGCTTCTTAAAGACAGAACGTCTTCGGCTGTCTTTACCCGGGCCGATACGCTGGGAGTGACCAGCGGCAGGTACTGGCGGGAGGAGGAGCGTCGAATTCTGAAGGAACACTATCCTGCTATCGGTTCCGGGGTGCTTAATCTGCTGCCAGGCAGAACCCCTGAGGCTATCAAAATAATTGCGGGAAGAATGGGGCTTCGTAAATCAAGCAGCAGCCGCGAGGGGTTTCGTCCGTGGAGCGACGCAGAGTGGAGGCTGCTGGAGGAAAACATTCATCTCAGCATTGCTGAGCAGCAGGCAACACTGTTTCCGGACAGAACAAAACGAGCAGTGGAGAAGGCCCGCGAGCGATTACTCAAAAAAAAACGGGCTCTTTGCCGCGAGCTTAAGGCGTGATGCGTTAGCCAGTTGTCTTTAGTGCCGGATAACGCCAGGCGAACCGTGCTGTCCGCCACAGGCAACGCCTCAACTTTGTGGTGAGCATTTTCCCGTAACGTCGATGCCAGACCATGCCCGCCCGGAGCGGAATACGCAATAACGGCCCGCTGACAGGCATCGTTAATTTAAATCCCACTTTAAGCAATAACGATATTTCGCTTATATCCACCCCGCATCATAAATCCCTGGCGCGGTTCGTAACATTCGAAATTCGCAAGTGAAAAATCAAATCAAAAAAGAAATAGCAAAGAAATGCTGTGAGTAACTTTATATTTTAATTAGGGAGGGTCTGGAGCGTCAAGAAATCATAAGACCATGCCGGCATTGTGGGGCGCTTATTTCAACTGATGCCACACAGTGTGGACACTGTAAAGTCATAAGCCCCTTTTCCGGACGATGGGGTCGATATTTACTGCCGTGGATACTGAGTGCCTTATTACTTGCCGGCTTTGTCGTATTTACTTTTTTTTACGGGTGATATATGCGACCTGTATATACAGGATGACGGAGCGTCATTTCCTGAACTTATTTTCAACCAGCACCCGTTTGGGTGAGATTTTAAAATGGAGTAGTAAATGAAAGAACTGAACATTACAGATGAAGTTGATAAGGCCGGTGAGTGGCTTGTAAAAAACCAGGGGTTATTAACCGAATATGCGGTCAATATTATTTCGGCCGCCGTTCTGTTAATTACCGGACTGATACTTGCCCGCCTTGTCGGTACGGCGCTGGAGCGGGTGCTCTCCCGTCGCGGGATTGACGTGACGGTGTCGGGCTTCCTTGCGGTCATGGTCCGCTATGCCATCGTGTCCTTCACCATCATTGCCGTACTCGGCCGCCTGGGTGTCCAGACCGCGTCGGTCATTGCCGTGATGGGGGCCGCCGGTCTGGCTGTGGGGCTTGCCCTGCAGGGTTCGCTGTCGAACTTCGCCGCCGGCGTGCTGCTGGTGACGCTGCGTCCCCTGCGTACCGGTGAGTTTGTGGATGTGGGCGGCGTGGCCGGTACGGTTGACCGGGTGAATATCTTTTCCACCACCCTGCGCACGCCTGACAACAAAATCATTATCGTGCCGAACGGCAAAATCATCGCCGGGGACATTATCAACTTCTCGCGCGAGCCGCGTCGCAGGGTGGATATCACCGTGTCGGTTGCCTGGTCTGCCGATATTGAGCAGGTGAAGCGCGTGGTGAGTAATGTCGTTACGGCCGATGCCCGGATTATCCAGGAAAATGGCATCACGGTACGACTGAACGAGATGGCGCCGCCGGCCCTGAACTTCGTGGTGCGCTGCTGGACGGATACCGCCCTTTACTGGGATGTCTGGTTTGACCTGACGGAAGCCATCAAGCGCGGGCTCGACGACAACGGTATTCCTGCACCACGCCCGCAGATGGATGTCAGCATCCGAAATGGCGACAGGCTAGATAGAAACTGAACCATGCTCATCCCGTGCAACCAGACGGTTGTCGTGTGATTAAGAGTTTCATCAGACTCAATGAACTAAAGGAAATGAAGCAATGAACAAAAAAATAACGTGTGCGTTTGTGTTACTGAGCGCGCTGTTACCTGCCGTATCCGCCGTGGCAATGGATAAAACAGCGACCGGTGCCGTTGTTGGCGCAACCGTCGGCGCTGCTGCCGGGAAGGATGTGAAATCAGCCGTCGGGGGCGCGGTTGTCGGTGCAGGCACCGGAGCAATGACCAAAAGCGGTGACACAGGCAAGGCAGCCCGACAGGGCGGTGCGGCAGGCGCAGCTACCGGTGCAGTCGTCGCGGCCGCAACGGGTAAAAGCGTGGTGAAAGGTGCCGTCACGGGGGCGGGCGCAGGCGGACTGGCCGGCGAGGCCCTGCACTAATAAACGAGACAGGGCAGCGAACATACTGCCCTTTCTGCCGATCGCGTGGACTGGCGGCACGAGTTCTGGCTGCTTAGTAAAAGGGCTTTTTAAGGCAGAACAGAAAACGCTCCGGGCTTATGCGCCATCACATCAACTCGTACAGGTAAATTTATGCCCCCCTCACTCGCGGAGGTTATCCATCTGATCCGCAGTCGCTGCGACAGTGCCCCGGGTTTTATTACGACAGAAACCCGGCTTGTTTCAGGTCTGGGATTCTGCAGTGATGACATGGAGGAGCTGCTTCACGAAGCGGAATGGCGTTTTGGCATTAGATTTCCATCTGATGAAAATGCCCTGCGGGAGCTCTTTTCCCTCCTGCCACATGAATATCTTTTGACTCCGCAGGAGAGCCTGTCGCTCTCACCCGCATGGGTGTTGTGCCGGTTGCGGGGCGCGCCTTTGCCGGTGCAGGCAGATATCAGCGTGGGGGATTTTTTCCGGGGACTCACCGCGCTGTGTCTGAAGGGCGGCGAAATGTAGTCTTGTCTGTGGCAAACCATGGCAACTGACACAGAGCCACAGCAACGAGTTACCGGCGGTGCAAATGCATCCAGAAGAGCGGTACCAAATCGCGAATACCGACGAGGGGAAGATCGTGCCCGACCAGAATGCCATTTTGCAGGTGCACTGATGCGCTGTCGGTTACACCAGTTTCAATCCTGTATTAACCGGTCTGCATTTGCGCACGGCGATCTTTCTCATATATGGCGATTGTGTGCCCCGGTATTGTGTTATGGAGTTTTCATGTTTTTGCAGCTGATATGGCTTGCGGCGCTGATGTCACTCATGGTGGTTATTCATACGCTCTGGAGTCTGCATATTCTGAGGCTTGTGCCCGGGAAAGTCACCGACACCGTCAGGCTGGTTATGATACTGGTTCGCATCTGTGTTTCGATGCTGATGATCCATTTTATCGAGGCGACGTGTTTTGCTCTCTTTTATTACTGGCGCTCAGGCTTCAGCGATGTGGCAACCGCCCTGTATTTTTCGCTGGCAAGTTACGCGACGGTGGGCTACGGCGACGTATTGCTGCCTGCACATCTTCGCATAACTGGTGCGGCAGAAGGTCTGGTCGGGGTCTTGCTGGCAGGCTGGACGGTCGCACTCCTTTCCCGGGTACTGGCTACGCTACGGCCCGGGTCAAAATAGTTTGTCCATGAATATTTTCTTATCTGAGTGAGTAACCCATGCATCTGACTTTACCCGCAGCAGAGACTCTGCTGCTTCCCTTCACCTCAGGACAGATAGCGACCTGCCTGCTGTGTGGCTTTGCCGTGGGCCTTGAACGCCAGCTGCGCGGCAAGCCGATTGGCATCCGGACCTCCACGTTAATTGTCCTCGGGAGCTACTGCTTCCTCGCCATGCTGGGTGCTGTTACTGCGGATGCCGCCGACCGGGCTCGTGTGCTGGGACAGCTGATTACCGGTGTGGGCTTTTTAGGGGCCGGCGTCATGATGACGCGCGATGGTATCGTGACGGGTGCAACATCCGCCGCTACGGTCTGGATGATGGCGGCAACGGGCGCAATGATAGGTCTGGGTCTTGCTCTGCAGGCGCTCATAATGACCGGACTGGTGGTGGGAATACTGGCGGGGGTCGACTACCTTGAGCGCAAAGTCCTGAGTCTCCAGAAGGGCGTGCACAGGCGACATGAGAAAACGACGCTGCCCCGTCAGGGCAGCTAAATTATCCTCTTACCAGATCTGGAAAATCCCCTGAATATGCTCTCAACACGTAACACCTTTCTGGACTTTCTGCGCCTTACTGCCGTTCTGCTGGTAATAACCTCGCATTATGCCTATATGTTTGATAACAGCACTCTGATTACCTTTCCGCGCGAATATCTTACGGGCGGGATTGGCAGGCTCGGCGTTTCGATTTTTTTTATGATATCCGGTGCGCTGGCATATGTTTCCCTGACGCGCTATAGCCTTCGCGAATACTACGTCAGGCGGACCTGTTCGGTCCTGATACCCTACAACATGGTGTATTTTACAGCAGCACTTATACTGCTGGTACTGGGGTTTTACTTCCGCTATCCGGTGAACCCGCTGGAGCAGCTGATGAATGGTGAGAAAAACGTTATCGCGTTTCTTCCCACCCTCGTCGGTATTGACCACTACCTTCATGGCATCTGGGGAGTGGAAACAGCATATCTTACCGGTGAATGGTTCATTGGCTGTATCATTCTGCATTATGCTATTGCACCGCTGGTTTTCCGGATAATGCAGCTGGCGCCGTTGCTGACGATGTCTGCAGCGCTTACTGTCAGCGTTCTGTGCTACGACAGTACACTTGCTAATCCGTACTGGTCAGCTCAGGTGCGGATATGTGACTTTGCGTTCGGTATGCTGTTTATGCATTTTCTGCCCTGGTTCTTTAAGTGGCGGATCCTGCTTGCTGTGACGGGCATGGTCGTTATTCTTGGCGGATGTGCGGTGTCTGACCTTTCACAGAAAAGTATCCGGGAAATCCTTTTCCCACTTGCGCCACGCAGCCTGTTTTTTTCCGTGGCGTTTCTGTTTATTTTACATGCCTGCTATCCGGTTATTAACCGGGGCTTTATACGTTTCAGGCTTAATAATAACGTATCCGGTCTGGCTTCCAGAGCATACATTATTATGCTTATTCAGCATGTCGTCATTATCTTTATCAGTGCTAACATCAATATGGCTGAACTGAATGCGACCCAGGCGACGTTGTTCTGGTTGCTCGCATTGATAACGACGGAAAGGATTTCGGCGGCACTTAAAGCTGGTATTGCAATGGCTGAAAAGATTACTGTGAAGTATGTTCTCAAAAAAATTTAAAATGAAAGTTGCAATGCACTCAAATTTTTATACGCTGGCCGGCAGATACAGATAATGAAGGGGGAATATGTCATCAGAAATTAATGGCCTGCATTCCGGCACGATGTACAATATCAGCATGGCCATTCACGAACTGCTTGACTGGATAGATAAGAATATCCATCATCCGCTGTCGGTAAAGGATATTGTCAGGAGGTCTGGCTACTCAACATTTTATCTGCAGCATATGTTCACATCTGTCACCGGCGAGCCGATTGCCCGTTATATTCGTCTAAGAAAGCTGGGTGCGGCGGCCCGCTTACTGCGTGAAAATGATGCTGGCATATCAGATATCGCCTTCGGACTGGGTTTTGAAGATATCTCAACTTTTTATCGTTGCTTCAGAAGAGAATTTGGTCTTTCACCCGGTGAATACCGCAAACGCTGGATAAAGCCTTCTGATCTTGTCATTTTCCGGGGGAAAGAATTGAGTAACTTATGAGTCGGACGCTGGTCGACAGAAAAAAAACTGAATAAATTATGGTTATTTCTCGATGAGGAACACATTAAAATTCAATTTATTATATTTTTGATACGGCTAAGGAACACGTTTAGGGTGACAATATGAATGAACGTATATATTTCGATTATCTTGTTATAGGTGGTGAGCATGATGGACGGTGTTACAATGGTCCTTTAACCGATTGTCTTGAAGTTAACTCAATATACGTACCCATGGCGAAGTATTGTTCTCCTCATTTTCCATCTGAAGTTCTTGTACAAAAAAAGATAAGCTACAACGTACGCCATTATCATCGTTATGATGGTAAATGTTTCCTGATAGCAACGAATGAAAATCCGGAAGATGATGAAATCGAACAGGCTATAACCAAAATGCAGCCCCGACCCGTTAACTGAGCTGTCGAAGGTACTGTATTTTTATCCGCCAGACCAGGCATCAGCCTTTGGTTGACCTGAGAGCCTGTACGGATTGGAGTGGCCGATAGACAAAAATTTAATTGTGTAAGTCCCGGCAGCGAAGAACAGAGCAGTATTACCGTTTTGAGCAAGTTACTGATGTGCGTATTACCGTGAGTGAGAACGATAATTGGGCGATCTGTCTGAGTGGTAATGCAACGGTAATCCCTGCGCATCCCCGGAGTGATCGGAAGGATGCCTGACCGGGATCGACTTGACGCCATTTTGCACTTGTCAGCAAAATTCCCTATTAATCATGGATAGTTATGTCTTCAGAACAAACGAACTCAGCATCAACAAACCAGCCGGGTAAAACCGCGGCTTACTCCATACTCGTTTTGATTATCACAACGCTGTCGGTCGGCATGCCTTATCAGGTAGACATCAAGATCCTGCTGCTTCTTGCGTTAACACTGATATGACTTTCCGGGTCAAACCGAAACCTCTGGTTTTTTGCAATTATCTTTTGGGTCTAATTCCCTGAGGGCGACGTAGCAGTAAATCCGACGGTGAATCACGCTGATATTCGCGGGTTGGGTACCGCATTACAGAGGTCCGTCATATGAGCCTGCCACTTTCTTACGTCGCGAATTGGCTCTGTTCCGCCGTCGCTAAGCGTAAACGTGGGTTACTCTTGTACCGGGCTACGCCGCCTTCAGGAAACTGATACATCTTTCTTCTTTAAATGATGCCTCTGTCGTCATGCTGGTTTTTGATGTTGTGATTGCCGTGTCAATGACATTGCTATCCGACCGATATCCCAGATAAAACCCGCCAGTTCTCGCGCAACAGCAACAATCGTTATATTGACATGCTTCCCCTTTGCCTGAAGTTTTCGATACCTTCTGCAAAGCCTGACCTGAGCATCCCATGCCCTGTCAATGACGGGGCGGGGTAAATGTTCCTGACGATTTTGTATTGCCGGACTGATACGTGCCGGATGCCGGTAACTCCACGCAGCTTCAACCAGCAGTTTCCTTGCAAAGCTGTTCCCGGCTTTAGTAATGCTGCCCTGATGTCTGTTTCCACCTGACGAATATTCCGATGGAGTGATACCAAACCATGACATTAGCTGTCGAGGATGTTCGAAACGGGTCAGGTCGCCCAGTTCAGAAATCAATCCAATTGCCGTAATAAACTGAATTCCCCGCATCGCCTGCAGAGCTTCCACCACAGGGTAAAGTCTCCATTCGGTAACCGCCTCCCTCAGGGCTGACTCCAGCCGTTCGCATTGTGCCAGCCGGTCTTCTATTGTGCGGCGGTGCTCGTCGAAAGCTAATTGCCGCCAGGGACTCTCGAATGAGTATTTGCTGAGCCAGCGTCGGTGCGCTGGCCCCCAGTCAGCCCGTCCGGCATAATGGATCCCATGGACCAGAAGAAACGACTTCAGTCGTTGTCGGGCATGCCGTAAATCATCGCGGGCAGATGCCCATGCCCGGGCCAAATCTCTGAATGCCTCATCTTCAATACCGGGTACGTAGACAGCAGAAAGATCTCCGGCACGTAGTGAGCGCACCAGTCTGATGGCATCACGCCGGTCAGTTTTGATCCGTTCGCCCGGTTTTTTTGGCATAAGCGAAGGGGCACAGACCATGCAATCAAAGCCGAACTTCACCAGTCGCCGATAAAGGCCATAGCCGCAGGGGCCGGCCTCATAAACGATACTTACCTGAGATGACTTTGACTGCAGGCGCTTGCAAAGACGTTCAATCTCAGTGGGTGTCGAGCTAATTTTACCCATAAATTCAACTTGTTCTGAATTGATGGCATAGGCAACAGAAATGGATTCTTTGTGAACATCTAATCCGACGTACAACGTGCTATTGTTGTTCATGCTGGCCTCCGTGATGGAAATACCGGGGTGTAGCAACAGCTCACCCATGCGGCACTGGCAACGATGTTAACACGCGTTCAATATCCCACGTTGGCCAGCGCCTGTCTCACGGAAAGTCATTATGTCTTACGATTATAACGAGTGCCGTCCACATTCATCGCTGGATTACCAGACGCCAGCTGAATTTGCAGCGGACTGGCTAAACGGGAAATATGAAGAAAAACCAACTGACATTACTAACTGAAGGTTGTATCTAATCCTGGGGGCAGGTCAGGTGAGCTTAATCTGAAATCGCATTACCACATGGTGTTGTTCGTCAATAACGATACGTTCAATAGTTTGGGGAGTTACAAAGAAGACGGGACGGGCCTAGCGTCTCTGATACGAGAGGCCTGGCTGAGTGCCTTACAGCTTAGTCACCGCTCAGAGCACGGGGCGCTAGCCCGTTTTCCCGATAATCCACTTTATTATCTGGACATTAATTCCGCTGGCTACAAAGAATCTTATGACCAACTGACGTTTCGGTTAAGTTATTTTGCGAAAGGA
Organism: Lelliottia sp. SL45; assembly: GCF_026672535.1. Lineage (NCBI taxonomy): Bacteria > Pseudomonadati > Pseudomonadota > Gammaproteobacteria > Enterobacterales > Enterobacteriaceae > Lelliottia > Lelliottia sp. SL45. Next base: position 3,422,651 of record NZ_JAPPRH010000003.1, on the reverse strand, counting down.
CGCACCAAAGATTACAACAGGAAGGAACGCTCTTTCGGCTGTAGTCAGAGCTGAGATTCCATACATCGTTTTTGCTGATGGCGCTTTATTTACGTCATGACCCCATCGTGTGACAACAGCACCGCTATGCTCTTCTTAATCCTTTTAATCCATTCAACAGCATGGCGTAGACCTGCACTTTAAGCACGGCTTACGCCTGCCATGTCTTAAGTCCTGGATTGGCCCCTATCCTTGTGACACTCTTTTTAGATCTTAAGTTTGTCAGAAAGCACGGTACAATGACGAACCATTGTTAACGCAATTGGTTAAAAATAGACCAACACTTTATGAGGAGCGGCAGCTTTTAGTGCAACGCTGTGCGGTAGCTATGCCTTCTCCACCTTATACCTGCTCATAGAGACTCTTGACGCCGAGAGGAAAGTGTTAAGGCCTCTTTATTACGTAAGTTTTATTGTTGCTTTACAGGGCGGGAACAAATGCATTTTTTTAAAAATTGCATAACAAAGCATAGCTCCTCATTGACAGAATTTAAGTTGGCGATAGGACCAAGCCTGTTCAACAAAGGATGCCCAACAAACTGGTGCTACACATGACAACAACAGAAAAGCAAATTGAACAAGATCTGATCACCAAACTAACTAATCTCAAATACGTCCACCGTTCTGATATTCGTGATCGCGCTGCGTTGGAGCGCAATTTCCGCGAGAAATTCGAAGAACTGAACCGGGTACATCTGACTGACAGTGAATTTTCCCGGCTGATGGAACTGACGATCACTCAGGATGTCTTTACTGCTGCCACCCGACTGCGCGAGCGCAGCAGTTTCGAGCGCGACGACGGTACCCCGCTGCACTACACGCTGGTCAATATCAAAGACTGGTGCAAAAACACCTTTGAATGTGTCAATCAGCTACGAATAAATACCGATAACAGCCATCACCGCTACGATGTGCTGTTGCTGATCAACGGCATTCCGGTGGTACAAATTGAGCTCAAGTCTCTGGCGATCAGCCCACGTCGCGCCATGCAGCAGATAGTTGATTACAAAAATGACCCCGGCAATGGTTACAACCGTACCCTACTCTGCTACCTGCAACTGTTTATCGTCAGTAACCGCAGCGACACATGGTATTTTGCCAACAATAACGATCGCCACTTCAGCTTTGACGCAGACGAGCGTTTTCTGCCGCTTTACCAGCTTGCCGATGAGAGCAACCGGAAGATCACTCAGCTTGATACGTTTGCCGACAAGTTCCTCGCTAAATGTACGCTCGGCGAAACCATTAGCCGCTATATGGTGCTGGTCGCCAGCGAGCAAAAAATGCTGATGATGCGGCCTTACCAGATTTACGCTGTACGGGCTATTGTCGACTGCATACACCAACGCCGAGGCAACGGCTATATCTGGCACACCACCGGCAGTGGCAAAACACTGACCTCTTTTAAGGCGTCGACGCTGCTGAAAGATAATCCAGATATTGAAAAGTGCCTGTTTGTCGTTGACCGTAAAGATCTCGACAGGCAAACCCGAGAGGAATTCAACAAGTTTCAGGCCGGATGTGTGGAGGAAAATACTAATACCGAAGCGCTAGTTCGCCGCCTGTTATCCGACGACTACGCCGATAAGGTGATCGTCACCACCATTCAGAAGCTTGGTCTGGCGCTGGATGGTAACAATAAGCGTAACTATAAAGCACGACTGGAATCACTACGAAATAAACGCATGGTGTTTATTTTCGACGAGTGTCACCGCTCCCAGTTTGGCGATAACCATCAGGCCATTAAAGAATTCTTCCCCAACGCCCAGTTATTTGGCTTTACCGGTACGCCAATTTTCCCGGAAAACGGCACCTATAAGCAGATTGACGGGCAGGAAAAATCGATTGTCACCACGCAAGACGTATTCCAGAAGCAGCTTCACGCTTATACCATCACTCACGCAATCGAAGATCGTAACGTGTTGCGCTTCCACATCGAATATTACAAAGCGGAAGGTAAGGGGCGGTTGAAACCCGGTGAAATGCTTGCGCAAGAGGCTGTGGTCAGGGCAATTCTGGATAAACATGACGCCACTACCGCCGGGCGTAAATTCAACGCGATTCTGGCTACCGCGTCGATCAATCACGCCATTGAGTATCACCGGCTGTTTCAGGAGATCCAGGCAATACGGGTTGCAGAAGACAGCACTTTCACTCCGCTGAATATCGCTTGCGTGTTCTCGCCACCTGCCGAAGGCAACAAAGACGTACAGCAAATTCAGGAAGATTTGCCACAGGAAAAAGCAGATAACGAAGAAGCGCCGGAAGAAAAGAAAGCGGCATTGAAGAAGATCATTGCCGACTACAATATCCGCTACGGCACCAATTACGATATCAATAACTTCGACCTGTATTATCAGGATGTGCAGTCACGTATTAAGGCGCAACAGTACCCGAACCGGGATTATGCCCACGCACAGAAAATTGACGTGACGATTGTGGTTGATATGCTGCTGACTGGTTTTGACTCCAAATTCTTGAATACGTTGTATGTCGACAAAAATCTGAAACACCACGGGCTGATTCAGGCCTTTTCACGTACAAATCGCGTGCTAAACGACACCAAGCCTTACGGCAAGGTGATGGATTTCCGCCAGCAACAGGATGCGGTTAATGACGCCATCGCGCTGTTTTCCGGCGAGAAAAAGGAACACGCCAAAGAGATATGGCTGGTTGATGCGGCACCGGTGGTGATCGGCGAACTAGAACAGGCAGTCGCCACGTTGGACAGCTTTATGACCTCGCAGGGGCTGACCTGTGCGCCGGAAGAAGTGGCGAACCTGAAAGGGGACGAAGCCCGCAGCCAGTTTATTAACCTATTTAAAGAGATACAGCGACTGAAAACCCAGCTCGATCAATACACTGATCTGACGCCGGAGAATGTCGCCAGCATTGAGCAGACGTTGCCGGAAAATACCTTACGTGCTTTCCGCGGTGTATATCTGAGCACTGCACAGCGATTGAAAGCGCAGCAGGAAAAAAATGACGCTACCGTTACCCCTGAAGTGCAGGAACTAGACTTTGAGTTTGTGCTGTTTGCCTCGGCGGTAATCGACTACGACTACATTATGGGTCTGCTGTCCCGTTACACCCAAAGCAAGCCCGACAAACAGAAGATGACCCGTGAGCAGTTGATTGGCCTGATTTGCGCAGATGCGAAGTTTGCCGATGACCTTGAGGAGCTTACCGCTTATATCTATACGCTGGAACCCGGCATGAATGAGAGTAAAGAAGCGATCCTTCAGGGCTATGAAACGTTCAAAGCACAGAAATTTACTTATGAATTGGCGGCAGTAGCGGAACAGCACGGGCTGGAAAGCACAGCATTACAGGCGTTTGTTGATGTAATTATGCAACGAATGATTTTTGACGGGGAACAGTTAAGTGATTTGCTGGCTCCGCTGGACTTGGGCTGGAAGGCGAGAACGCAGAAGAGTCTGGCGTTGATGGAAGATTTAGCGCCGTTGTTACATAAACTGGCGCAAGGTAGAGAGATTTCGGGGTTGGCGGCGTATGAACAGTGAAATAAAGAATTCAGAGCAGGGTAAAAAAGAGACGCTAATACGGGTTCCTGAGTTGAGGTTTCCAGAGTTTTGCGATGAAAAGGAATGGCAAGAAAAGCAACTGCAATCAATTTGTCACATGAAAGCAGGCAAATTTATATCGGCGTCAAAAATAAATCAGCCCCCCGCAGAAGGATTATATCCTTGCTACGGCGGTAACGGTTTGCGTGGTTTTACAGATGAATACTCACATACTGGTGAATACTCGCTTATTGGTCGCCAAGGAGCATTATGCGGAAATATTACTTTTGCAAATGGAGACTTCTATGCTACTGAACACGCAGTTGTTGTCACACCAAGCAAAGGTGTTAACAATAATTGGCTTTTTTATTGTTTAAATAAGCTAAAGCTTAACCAATACGCTATTGGTCAAGCTCAGCCGGGATTATCTGTTAATTTTATTGAAAAAATAACAGTACAAATCCCCTCAAAAGAAAAAGAACAGAAAAAAATTGCTGATTGCCTTTCTTCGCTTGATAAAGTGATTTCTTTACAAACTCAGAAAATTGATACACTTCAGCAGTATAAAAAAGGACTGATGCAGAAGTTATTTCCGGCTGAGGGAGAGGTGGTGCCGGAGTTGCGGTTTAGTGAGTTTCGAAATGAATCATCATGGGGGGAAAAAAAACTTTCTGACGTTTCCCCTTCGATTTTCGATGGGACACATCAAACCCCAAGTTATAAACGTGAAGGTATTCCTTTTTTTAGCGTTGAAAATATTGTTAGCGGCAAAGAAAATAAATTAATTTCAAAGGATGATTTTATTTCCTCAACAAAGAAGAACAAACCAGAGAAAGGTGATATTTTATTAACCAGAATTGGGAAGATTGGTTTTTCAAAAGTAGTAGATTGGGACTATGACTTTAGTATCTATGTCACATTAGCAGTCATCAAAAAATCAAAGTTATTCGACTCTTTTTATTTGCACTACTTTATGCAATCCAATCGATATCAGGCTGAGATTCATGCAAAATCATTACTAAATGCCGTTCCATGCAAAATAAACATGGACAGTTTACGAAATACATTGATTTTATTGCCAAAATTAAATGAACAGCAGAAGATCGCTGATTGTCTTTCATCTCTTGACAATCTCATTGCTGCCGAAAGCCAAAAACTGACAGCCCTTAAAACCCACAAGATCGGCATGATGCAACAGCTTTTCCCTTCAATGGATGAGGTTACCGCATGAGCAACAAGCCAAAAGTTTACAGCTACAAAACTATGGAACGCATTGTTACTCGCCTGCGCGACGACTTGAGCAATACCGACTTTGTGCTGCTCTATGCCTATAACGGTACAGGTAAAACGCGCCTGTCGATGGCATTTAAAGATAAAGGGAAAAAGAAAACTCATCGCCCGTTTAGCGTTGGTGATCATGTTGGCCAACCGCTGATGATCGAAGAAATAAAGGGCGACACCCTCTACTTTAACGCCTATACCGAGGATTTGTTCTACTGGGATAACGATTTGAACGGAGATACCGAGCGAGTATTGCGCATCAATTCAGCGTCAAAATTCTTTGCTGGTCTAAGAGAACTGGCGTTAGAAGAGAAGATCTTCGCTTATCTGGAACGCTACGCCAATTTCAATTTTCGCATTGACTACGAAGAATGGACGGTCACTTTCTACCAAGAAGATACAACCCATATTAAAGTCTCGCGCGGTGAGGAAAATATTTTTATCTGGTGCATCTATCTGGCGATCTGCGAACTGGCCATTGATGGTGACGAAGTAAGTCCGTATAGCTGGGTAAAATTCCTTTATATAGACGATCCCATTTCCTCGCTGGATGACAACAATGCCATTGCTATCGCCAGCGATCTGGCACGCCTGCTCCGGCGCGGAAAAGGCAAGCTGAAAACAGTGATTTCTTCACATCATGGCCTGTTTTTCAATGTGATGTGCAACGAGCTTAAAAAAGCGAAGCCCAAAACGTACTTCTTTTACTGTGAAAAAGGCACCAACACTTATACGCTGCGGGCCACCGAAGATACGCCATTCTTCCATCATGTCGCCATGCTAAGCGAGTTACAGCAGGCGGTTGCGAGCAATAAAATCTATACGCACCATTTCAACATGCTGCGCAGCATTCTAGAAAAAACGTCAACTTTCTTTGGCTATAGTGACTTCTCCGATTGTATTCACGGAATAGAAGATGAGGTGCTGTATTCCCGTGCACTTAACTTATTAAGCCATGGAAAACATTCGACCTATGAACCCCGAGAAATGGTCGAAGATAACCGAATTTTATTTAAAAATATATTGAGCGCGTTTCTGAATAAATATAAATTTGAGCTGCCGGAGTTATTGGCTGAAAAACCACAGCCATCTACTGCCCAACCGGAAATTTCCGTTGCACTCCCTGAATCTGTGGATCAAGCATGACTGAACAAGACCAAAAACAACTGGGTGATACCTTATGGAATATTGCCGACACGCTGCGTGGCGCAATGAATGCCGACGACTTCCGCGACTATATGCTCTCGTTTCTGTTCTTGCGCTACTTATCGGATAACTACGAAACTGCCGCACAAAAAGAATTAGGTTCTGAATACCCGGATAATAAAGACACACCCACCGTCGCGCCATTGAGTCTGTGGTACAAAAATAATCCTGATGACATCAAAGATTTTGAGGCGTTGATGCGCCGTCGGGTACATTACGTTATCAAGCCGAAGTTTTTGTGGAGCAGCATCGCCGAAATGGCTCGCACGCAGAATGACGAACTGCTCAACACACTGGAAGATGGGTTTGACTATATCGAGAATCAATCTTTCGAGAGTACCTTTCAGGGGCTGTTCTCCGAAATTAACCTGACATCAGACAAGTTGGGTAAAAAATATGCTGACCGTAATGCCCGACTCTGCACCATCATTGGTGAAATCGCCAAAGGAATCGCCAAATTCTCCACCAATAGCGATATTTTGGGCGATGCCTATGAATACCTGATCGGTCAGTTTGCCGCTGGTTCCGGTAAAAAAGCAGGTGAGTTTTATACCCCACAGCAAATCTCCAGCATTCTGTCTGAGATCGTGACTCTCGACAGCCAGGATCCGACCACTGGTAAGAAAAAACGGCTGGATAAAGTGTTCGACTTCGCCTGCGGCTCCGGCTCTCTACTACTTAATGTGCGTAATAAACTCGGCGCACACGGCATCGGCAAGATTTATGGGCAGGAAAAGAACATCACTACCTATAACCTTGCACGGATGAACATGCTGCTACACGGCGTAAAAGATTCTGAGTTTGAGATTGTTCACGGCGACTCCCTGCTCAATGATTGGGTGATGCTTAAAGAAGCGAATCCTGCCAAAAAGATGCATTTTGACGCAGTAGTGGCTAACCCGCCTTTCAGCTATCGTTGGGAACCCAACGAAGCCATGGGCGAAGATTTCCGATTCAAAAACTATGGATTGGCACCGAAATCCGCCGCCGATTTTGCCTTCTTGCTGCACGGCTTCCATTTTCTTGCCCCAGAAGGCACGATGGCAATCGTTCTACCGCACGGTGTTCTATTCAGGGGTGGGGCTGAGGAACGCATCCGCCGTAAACTGCTGGAAGATGGCAACATCGATACCGTGATCGGCTTACCTGCTAATCTGTTTTTTTCGACAGGAATTCCGGTATGTATTCTGGTACTGAAAAAGTGCAAAAAATCAGATGACGTATTGTTTATCAACGCCAGCTCCAGTGAATGCTATGAGAAGGGCAAACGGCAGAATCGTCTTAACAAGGAACATATAAGCAAGATTGTCGACACGTACCAGTTCCGCAAAGAGGAAGAGCGTTATTCCCGTCGCGTACCACTGGAAGAAATAAAATCTAACGACTTCAACCTGAATATTTCCCGTTATATCAGCACAACTGTGCCAGAAGATAAAATCGAACTCGGCGAGGAACATAAAAAGTTGGTTGATATAGAGCGCGAAATCTCTAAAGCAAAAGAAAGTCATAACGAATTTCTTAAAGAGCTTGGATTATCCCCATTGCCATAACATAAATAACCATTCAAAAGCCAACCAGAAAACTTCTGGTTGGCTTTTTTTGATTTAAATTCTAAGAAAAATCAATCTAACTGGTTTGTTCTAGTACAGAATAGAGCTTAATTTCGTGCGAAATCAAACGGACTAACACCCTTCTCCCGATTAGCATCAAGAAAATCACGCTCAGTATTTCAAACTCAGTGAACGTAGTGCCTTAATAATACACTTTAATTAAGTTCAAGTGCGTTTAAATAAAGTAGTGAAACTATAGCGATAAATTGAATAAGCGAAACGATTCAGGTATGCTTAAAATGGTCGCCAGTGCAGTGCGACCTTTTGCGTGCTTAAAATATCTTACTTTTAGGGGCGGGGTGCTAACAATATTGCAAGGTGTGCATTGATTTTTTCAGTCAGTATATTACAGGCATCATCGCGTGCTATCTCTTTCAGCTCAAGCGCAAAGCCAATTGCCCTGATGTTATCGCCATCGGAAAAATGAACTTGTGAATTAATCTCAGGGTAGCCATCATAATTATTCCACATTTCCTTCGGATACTCGTAAGTGTTGGTTTCTGTTGCAGAGGAAAACAAATATACCTGAAGATAGCTTTTTGCATCCTCGGCTGAAACCAATAACTCCGTAGCGACTGGCTCTACCTCTTGTTTCTTACAGCCATATTCTATCGAAAGTTCGGAGTCCGTTATCAGCCGGAAATCAAGCACAAAATCCTTCCCCGCAGATGGTGTTCCGGGAGCCTGCTGGAAGCTAAAAACAAATGACATATCCATCGCCGGCAGGAAAGCCCATTTCCAGGTTGAGTATGTATCAAGGGGATTTTTGCGTGGTGACAGCTTTTCATAACTCCAGTTCTCCCAGCACACAAACGTAGCTTCAAGCTTCTGCGCTGTTTCATTAAGTACCGGTAATATTTGCTGGTAGTAGGCTGCGCAAATGCGGTGTGCCTGGCGCACAACGCTGAACGAGTCAGGCATTATTGTTTTCCTTGTAAAAAAGAGAAATCCTCAGGGAGGTTTTGTGAAGACAGGAAATTCAGGAATGGTTTCCAGGGACCTAACGGCTCACGGATTCCATACAGAGCAAGAGCTTGCAGACAATCTTCAGAAATTCGTTTGTCCGCCTTAGTCGGCCATTCCCATTCCGGATGCTGCAGTACCATTCTTACCTGGTCCCATTCGATACAGTGGCACTTCACATCGCCAAAATGGTTTTCCAGCTGTTTAGACAATATTTCATAATTTTCCGGCAAATTACCAAGTGCCAGAAAATGGAGTTTCTTGCCATTTGCATTTTCATCAGTGTTCTTCCAGGCATAAATTTCCCTGAACCACTGTTTTTGATATTGCATTCCGCCGGCGGGTGGTTTGACCTCAATAATAATTATCGCAAACTTAAACGTCAGCACTACATCAGGCTCTGCAAAGTTCTCTTCACCAGTAATTTGGGCATACAAGGATTCATCAAACTCATCCGGGAGAGCGTAGCGAGGCCAAAACTGTATAGTATCCAGCGTACCCCATACACGGGAATCGAGAGCTAACAGAGAGGACAAGATTTTGTGCTGAGCTTCGTGAGACAGGTAGCTCATTCGCCCCCAAAACGCGGCTGTTAGTAAATCCTCATAGCGCTTAAAAACTGAACGCCAGCTGTGCGACTCATCATTAAGGAGACTAACGCGTCTGGCCTTTCCATTTAAAATAGCATGTAACATTCATGAATCCTGTTATTGTCTTGATTTTTGAGTTCCTGCACTGATATAACGAACGCTCACTTGCTATTCGGGCCGACAATAGCTGTTATTATTATAGGTTAACGAGTTTTGCCTGCGTGCTGACTTATCTGTAAATGTTAGTTTCTTTCTTCAGCTGAAATGTTTCCATACGCATGGTTTCACCGGTCCAGTTATCTCCCGGAGAAGGTGCGGCAACGCCGCTCAGGCGCAGACCTGGTTTTTCCCCTGGCTTTTAGCGCGGTAGAGCTGCTCGTCTGCATACCTGATACACGCGTCCAGATCGCCATCAAAACCGTCCATGCCCGCTATGCCTGCTGAAAGGGTTACTCTTCCCGCCAGCTTAAAATCATGGTTTTCTACTGCATGGCAGATCCCTCTGGCGATGTTAAGGGCCTCTTTTTCGGTGGTGTCGGGCATAAACAGGACAAACTCCTCGCCGCCAAACCGGCAGCAAATATCTGACAGCCTTGAATGCCGTGTCAGAATGCTGGCAACGTCGATCAGCACCTCGTCGCCGGCGGCGTGGCCCAGCCTGTCGTTAATGCTTTTGAAATTATCAATATCAGCCAGCATCAGCCAGTGTGAGCCGCCCCTTCGCCAGTCAAACGCCCCAGTGAGGCCGCGTCGGTTAAACAGGCGTGTCAGCGGGTCGGTACTGGCCTCCCCGGAGAGCGTATTTATTTTACTGGTGACCTGCAGGTGATAGCCGTAGATAGCCTTCCACAGGTAATAAATCTCGCGGTAGCCGGTGCTGACCCTGTAAAAATCAATCAGCGTGATCTTCTGTGTCGCTTCAGCCAGCTGATTAAGCGGGAAAAGCAGCCGGCGTACAATGAGGATAATGAGCACCGAAAAGACGAGCAGCAGAAAAAGGCTGCCTGCGATTATGTTGCGGCTCGCATAAAGCAGTATGTCGATGACGCTGCCGGGCGTACCCGCGATAACCATGTGATAGCGTGATGCGCCAATCTGCGCATGGCTGACAAGGTACTCATGGCCTTTGACCGTAGCCCTGAACGAGGTGGTGCTGACTGCCGGATTAAAATGGATAAACATGTTGTAGTTGGCGTCCAGAGAAAAACCGGCGAGCCAGGGGTGTCTGCTCCAGACTATCATCAGTGCGTCGTCAATGATAAACACACGTTCACGATCGACGTCGTACCTCAGGTCAAGGATATCGGAAAGCGTGATCCCCAGCCCTGCATAAACGGGAGTGATAAGCCAGCGGGGATCGAAGTTCCCGGCGGGTTTCATTTCCTGAAGGGGCAACTGAAAGCAGCGCGTTGCAGCCAGCAGGGGAGAATCCGTGCCCCTGTAACAGGTGAGCATATATCGCTCTTCGATTGTCTCCTCTTTGAACATCGCTCCGCAGTCTGAAAGCCTTCCGGCGCGGCAGAAATGCCACGCGGCCATCTCTGAAAGTTTGGTGGCATAAAGCGCGTTTTTGGTCATGACGTAGTTTTCAACGTTTTGCTTCTGGAACCAGAGCGTGACGCACAGCGTTAAGGCTGTGCACAGAAAGAGCACGCCGAGCGTCATGAGGGGAATGATGTTGCGCAGGGCATTTCGGTCTGCCGGACGCTCTTCGGGAGTGTCGCCCCGGCGGGCTTCAGCGTTCAGCACGTTACCGGTATCTCCGTATATGGCGCAAAGGGCGCAGTCGGAGATTGGGTGCTCCCAGGTCCGGACATATCAGTAATACGGAGAACAGCAAATGTTTTTAACGACGCAGGTAAGGTCGGGCCTTGCAGGCTACGGACTTCCGCTCTCTCCTCTGGCAGAAAGTTGCTCAGTTGCCTTTCTCTATGACGCACCGGTACGTTGCGTTGTTCGCCTGCCTCATCCATATGAAAACGGTCAGCATTACCGGTAATCCGTTCGAAAGTAAGCTGTGAGGGAAGGCCTTTCATCATCATTAGCTGCATAATTAACCATCGAAAAAGTGTGTATAAACGGGCTGCCAGAGATGAATATAGGTGAATTCTTGTTTTACCTGGTGTCATCGGGTGCGGAATGTTTAATTTGTGAAAGGTGTCAACAAAATCAGGTATTAAGTATTCATCAACGTTGCCGCCAAATACCATCTCCCGTCCCCCTGAAAATGGCACAAAGCGAATTCTAACAACAAAAAAAACTTGTCCCCGCCGTTTCCGGCAGGGACATGTAATGTGAGGGTTAACGTTCTGGCGCGGTAAGAACCTGTCTTTGCTGCTCCAGGTTGTCGATGTAATCCGCGTACCACTGCATCATTTCCCGTCTGCCTTCCAGATACTGCGCATGGTTATAGGTTCCGCGAATACTGTTTTTGTCCACATGGGCAAGCTGCATCTCAATCCATGCGGTATTAAAGCCCTTCTCATGAAGAATGGTGCTCATGGTGTGGCGAAAACCGTGGCCTGTTGCTCTGCCGTCGTAACCAATGCGTTTGAGCACCATATTGATGCTTGCTTCGCTCATGGGTTTGTTGATGTCGCAACGCCCCGGGAATACCAGACGATACTGGCCTGTAAGTGCGCGAAGTTCCTGCAGAATTTGCGTGACCTGTCTTGACAGAGGCACCAGATGGGGGCGTCCACACTTCATTCTCGATTCCGGTACCGCCCAGATGGCATTGTCTAAATCAAATTCAGACCACTCAGCAGCCCTTAACTCAATGGTTCTTACGCCTGTTAACATCAACAGGCTGGTTGCCATACGGGTAACAGGGCTGCCGTGGTAATCGGCCAGCTTTACGAGCAATTCTGGAAGTTCATGTGCCAGAAGGTGAGGGAAGTGCTTTGTTTTTGGCGCGGTCAGTGTACTGGTTAATTCAGAGGCGGGATTGATGGTGGCGCGGCCTGTTGCAATTGCATAACGGAAGATCTGATTGCAGAACTGTCGGACCTTACGAAGTTTTTCGAGCGAACCGCGTTTTTCAATCAGGCGAAGAACCTGCAGCATTTCCAGAGGAAGAATTTCAGCCACCGGGCGTTTACCCACGTGAGGGAAAATGTCTTTCTCGAGCGCCTCAAGCACGCTCTCTGCATAGCTTTCGGACCATGAAGCCTGCTTGTGTGTATGCCACTCCATAGCAAGCGCCCTGAACGTATTTACGACGGAGATTTTCCGTGAGAGCTTTTCGAGCTGTTTTTTTTCTCACTGGGATCTCCGCCTTCAGCGATAACCCTGCGTGCGTCGTCACGTTTGAGTCTGGCTTCAGCGAGAGTGATTTCAGGATAGACACCAATCGACAGTTTTTTCTCTTTGCCTGCGATACGGTATTTCATACGCCAGTAGCGTGCACCACTGGTTTTGACCAGCAAGAACAATCCTCGCTCATCACTGAGTTTATAGTCTTTCTCTTTCGGCTTGGCAGTCTCTACCTGCCTGGCTGTGAGTGCCATAAGGGGGCCCCTAAAACTGATTGAACACATTGAGCCCCCAGGTAAGCCCCCGGCTGATCCTTGATTAAGGGAGAGTCAGGTTGACTTTGGTGGAGTTCAAAGCGTTCTTTAAGGTTGTATATGTTTGATTGTACTTGAGTTTCGAGGAGTTTGGGAGAGTACTGCAGAAGTGAAAGTGGTGCCCGGACTCGGAATCGAACCAAGGACACGGGGATTTTCAATCCCCTGCTCTACCGACTGAGCTATCCGGGCAACGGAGCGCATTAAACCTTAATCCCGGATGGTCGTCAACCCTAATTCAGGAAAAGCTGTTCAACTGCTTAACTTTACGGCAATCTGTCCGTTTGCACCGCGAAATTGCACAAATCTTCCAGACAATGGGGGTGCTAAATAGCAATGCTGACAGATCAGAGGAGGGCGATATGGCGAACGACTGGCTTGAGCTACGTCAGCATGCAGACACAGGTATTGAAACCATTAAGGCACACTTCGAAGGCCATGCTTTCGACCCACACTGGCATGACAGCTATCTGGTGGGCATTACGCTTTCTGGCACTCAGCAGTTCCATTGCCGCCGCGAGCGTCACCAGAGTCAGCCGGGAGATGCCTTTCTGCTTGAACCCGGTGAAATCCATGATGGCGATGCCCCGGTCGAGGGCGGCTTTACCTATCTGACGTTCTATCTGGACGAACAGTGGCTGAACAACACGCTGCACGGGCTATACGAGTCCACGCCCGGTAGTTATTCACTCCATTTTGCGCAAACCCTGACGCGTGAGCCGCAGCTGGTTCGCACCATCGGTGAGACGTTTAATGCGCTGCATCAGGATGAGATGAAAATCGTCCAGCAAAGCACGATGGATCACATGCTGGCGCAGATCACTTCCCATTGCCACTGGCGCAAAAGGCTCCCTTCGCAGCTGCAAAGCGCGGCGGTGGCACATCGGGCGCGTGACTATCTGTATGCGCATATGGGCGAAAATCTCGGGCTGTCTGATCTTGCGCGCGAGACGGGAACCGATCGCTTTACGCTGACGCGCTGTTTCAAACGTGAGTTCCATCTGGCACCGCACGCCTGGCTTATCCAGCTTCGGCTCGCCAAAGCCCGTCAGATGCTGGCACGTGGCGATTTACCGGTGGATGTCGCTGCGTCGCTGGGTTTTGCCGATCAGAGCCATCTTGGACGCTGGTTCCAGCGGGCCTATCGCATCACCCCAGCCCATTACCGAAAGTTGTGCACAAACCTTCCAGACGTTTCCAGAAAATAGCGGCACAGTCAGAGCTCCAAAAATAAGGAGCTACCTGTGAACGTGATGCCGTTTCTGCTGTTTGCTTTTGTCGCCTCGATAACGCCTGGCCCAACCAATATCCTTGTTCTGACCAACAGCCAGCACTACGGGGTGAAGGCGACGATTCCCGCCCTTGTCAGCGGCTGTGTGGCGGCCAGTGCCATCGTGCTGATCTCTGGCGCGGGAGCCGGGGAAGTATTGCGCCAGTACCCGCTGATTCGTCAGGTGATGAGCTGGGCTGGCGTGTTGTGGTTAAGCTGGATGAGCTGGCAGTTATTCAGCGCGCCAGCGGCAAACCTGTCACATGGCTCGCATCACCGTTTTACGGCACGTGCGGCAGCGTTGTTACAGGTAATTAATCCAAAGACATGGATGATGGCGTTGGCCGTCGTGAGCCTGTTTGCGCCGGTTGGTGAGCATGCCCTGCGAGATGTGGCGCTGATGGCGCTCTGGTTCTTAATCATTTCGATTGCTTGTCTGATGTGCTGGGCGTGGCTGGGAAAGGCGGTAAATCGGGTGTTTCGCACCACCGTGGCGATGGTGCGCTTTCAACGCGTAATGGCGCTATGCCTGCTTATCTCTGCGTGGGCAGGCATGCTGGCTTAAGTCAGCGCGCCACCCATACGGCACTGCGCAAAACGCAGGATATCTTCCGCGAGACGGTGCGCCGTCTCGACGTCGGCCAGGCTGCGGTTGACCAGCATACGGCTCAGGCAACCTTCCAGCACCAGCTCCATCTGCCGCGCGACCATTGCGGGATCGTCGACTTCGAGTCGGGTGAGCAACTCATGGGTAAAGTCGTGCGCCGCGCTTTTTTGCTGATCCGCCAGCTGATGGATCGGGTGCCCTGGATCAGGATAGAAAGTGCAGGCGGCGATAAACAGGCAGCCCGGGTAGCGTTTGTTGCGAACGCAATCCGCGAGGGCCGTATAACGCGCCAGTATTTTCTGCTCGTCCGTCAGCTCTTCGTTAAGCATTAACTGCCTGCGCCAGATATCCACCTGCTGGCTCAGATAGCGCAGGGCGTCGTACAGCAGCGCTTCTTTATCGGGCCAGAAGCGGCGAAGCTCATCCAGAGGATAATCGATGCGTTCGGCAACCATCTCAAGCGTGGTGCTGGCGATCCCTTGAACCTCAAGTAATTGCAGGGCTTGTCCCAGTACGTCTTCACGTTGCACGGTTTTCTCCTCCCAATGCTAACGGTTTCTCCCGTTAACAGTGTCGTTTACGGTTGGCGATCGCGCAAATGCGCGCTGAACGCTGCGGCATCCATAAATCCCGTCACGCGCCCGGCAGGCTGCTCTTCTCCTTGCTCATTAAAGAACAAAATAGTCGGCAGGCCGAGCACGTTGAGCTGTTTTAACAGAGCCTTGTCCTGCGCGTTATTGGCCGTCACATTGGCCTGCAGCAGAACGGTATTTTTCAGCGCGTTTTGCACCTGCGGATCGCTAAAGGTGTATTTTTCAAACTCTTTACAGGCCACGCACCAGTCGGCGTAGAGATCGAGCATCACGGGTTTGCCTTTGGCCTGCGCCAGGGCGGTGTTCAGCTCATCAACGTTACTAATTTGAGTAAAGCTAAGATGCGCCTGGGTTTGTACGCCTGGGGAACCAAACGCCCAGTCCTGAAGGGGACGCACGCTCACCAGCGCGGCGGCCAGCAGGATAATTTGCACGATCCGCATCCACGGCTTCTGCGCGTGCAGGCTGGTAATAAACGCCCAGCTGAAGAATGCCACACCCAGAAGCGCCCACAGGCGCACTCCCCAGACGTCGCCAATCACACGTTCGAGCAGGAATACCGGCAGGGCCAGAATCACAAAGCCGAACGCCGTTTTCACGGTTTCCATCCACGGACCGCTTTTCGGCAACAGACGGTTGCCAAAGACGGTGACCAGAATCAGCGGCAGCCCCATGCCCAGTGCATAAAGATAGAGCGTCCCGCCACCGAACCACATGTTCCCGCTCTGAGCGATGTAGAGCAGAATTGCGCTAAGCGGCGCGGTAGTGCAGGGGGAGCAGATCAGCCCTGCAATGGCGCCCATTGCAAAGACGCCGCCAGCAGAACCGCCCTGCTGACGGTTGCTCATCAGTGTCAGGCGTGTTTGTAGTGACGACGGCAGCTGCAAGGTGAATAACCCAAACATCGACAGTGCAAGCAGGGTAAAGACCACCGACAGCCCGATGAGCACATAGGGGTGCTGGAGCGCCGCCTGGAACTGAAGCCCTGCTGCGGCCACGATCAGGCCAAGGGTGGTGTATGTCAGCGCCATCCCCTGAACATAGATAAAGGCCAGCAGCAGCGCACGGGCGGTGGATAAACGCTGTTTGCCGCCGAGGACGATGCCGGAAATCAGGGGATACATCGGCAGGACACAGGGCGTGAAGGCGATACCAATACCGATCAATAGCGCCCACAGCGCGGAGAAGGGCAGCTTAGCACTCGTATCATCCGTTTCCTCTGCGGGAGCTGAAGGTGCAGGGGACGCCTGCACTTCGCTCAGCGGTACCACTTTGGTCTCTGGCGGATAGCAGAAACCTGCGTCGGCGCAGCCCTGGTATGTCACCGTCAGCGTGGCCCCTGAACTGGCCTGATTTACAGTGACCGGCACTGTCAGCCGATGGCGATAGATTTCGCTTTTGCCGTAGAACTCATCTTCGTGCCATTCGCCTGCGGGCAGCTGCGGCTCGCCAACGGTCGCGCGATCGGGGGTAATGCTCACCTGCTTGCGGTAGAGGTAATAGCCCTCTTTGACCTGCCAGGTCAGATTGAGATCGTGCTGGTCCTGCTGGAAGTCGAAGACAAACGCCTGGTCGGCGGGAATAAAATTAGAGCGGCCGGGCGCGTCGAACAACCCGGCAAAAACTGATGTGCTGCACAGCAGCAGGATCAGCGTAAGGAAGCGTTGAGCCATGAGAGATAATCGTTATCGCCGTGAACCACTGGCAGCACCAGCAGTTCTGGGGTCTGGTATGGATGATGAGACTTGAGGCAGTCGAGAAGCGCTTGCTGATGCGCGACGTTGGTTTTCAGCAGCATCTGCACTTCGTACTCCTGTTCCAGCTTGCCTTCCCAGTAGTACATCGAGGTAGCGCCGGGCAGGATCGTCACACAGGCAGCGAGCTGTTCTGCCAGCACTTTGGCGGCAAGCTCCTGGGCAGTGGCTTCATCGGGGGCGGTACACAGTACAACGACAGCGTCAGGTGTATTCACTACTCGACCTCCTCTTCGCGAAAAAATCACTATATCACGCTGAGCCTGAGGGCATTAATGAATCGGGCCGCTGAGCGGCCCGACTTTAACTATTTTTACAACACCGAAAGCTTAAAGAATCACGCTACCGATCAGGAAACCGAAGCATACGGCAAACACGACGCCCATCGTGCCTGGAATAAAGAACGGATGGTTAAAGACGAAACGTCCGATGCGCGTCGTCCCGGTATCGTCCATCTGCACGGCCGCCACCAGCGTCGGATAGGTTGGCAGAATAAACAGGCCAGAAACGGCAGCGAAAGAGGCCACAGCGGTCAGTGGAGACACGTTCAGTGCCAGCGCCATCGGCATCAGCGCTTTCGCCGTCGCAGCCTGAGAATACAGCAGCGCGGAAGCCACAAAGAAAATTACCGCCAGCAGCCACGGATGGCCCTGAATTACGGTACCTGCGGTCTCTTTAATCCAGTCGATATTGTGGGAAACGAAGGTATCACCCAGCCACGCCACGCCGAGGATACAGATACAGGCGCTCATCCCGGCTTTGAAGGTGCTGGAGCTGAGAATGCTGTCCGTTTCCACGCCGCACAGCACGGTGGTCAGGGTCGCGACGCTCAGCATAATAATAAGGATCGCGTTGGTGGTATTCATCAGCGGTGTTGCCACCAGGCCGAGGCTTGGGCTGTTGACGATGGCATAAATCACCACGCAGACCACGCCCAGCAGGAACAGCAGCACCGACAGTTTCGCGCGCGGTTTGATCTCAACTTTATTTTCACCGCGCAGTTCGATCAGACCTTCTTCCAGGCGTTTCAGGTACACCGGATCGTCAGAAAGTTTGGAGTTAAACAGTATAGTGACCAGGAACGACATCAGCAGTACGGCCAGCAGCGTCGATGGGATCACCACGGAGAGCAGATGTATATAGCTAACGCCATGGCCTTCCATTACCGATGACATATACACCACCGCGGCAGAAATCGGCGAAGCGGTAATCGCGATCTGCGCGGACACCACAGCAGTCGACAGCGGGCGGCACGGCTTAATGCCTTGCTCTTTCGCCACTTCGGCAATAACCGGCAGCGTTGCCAGAGAGATGTTGCCGGTACCGGCAAAAATCGTCAGGAAGTAGGTCACGACCGGCGCGAGAATGGTGATGTATTTCGGGTTTTTGCGCAGCAGTTTTTCCGTTTGATTAACCAGATAATCCAGGCCACCCGCAATCTGCATGGCCGAGATGGCTGCAATCACCGCCATGATGATGGAGATAACGTCAAACGGGATTTTCCCCGGTGCGACACCAATGGCTGCCAGAACCAGCACGCCCAAACCCCCGGCATAGCCGATACCAATCCCTCCTAGCCTGGCGCCGAGGAAAATCGCCGCTAAAACGATAATCAGCTCAATGACAATCATAATCGCTTCCTTGAATGTTAGTTGTTGGATACGTAAATGTTATTTTTGTGATGTCCTATAAAAGCAAAAAGGCACGTCACAAGTGACGTGCCTTTCGGAAGTTTAACCCGAACTGTTATTGTTCGCTTTCATCGGTATAACGCTTCGCTTTGTAGGCCGGGTGCATCAGGTTCTGCGCCGAGAAGATATCATCCAGCTCAGCCTCTGTCAGCAGTCCACGCTCAAGGACGACTTCGCGCACGCTCTTACCGGTTTCGGCACAAATCTTCCCGACGATGTCACCGTTATGGTGGCCGATGAACGGGTTCAGGTAAGTGACGATACCGATGGAGTTGTAGACGAAGCTTTCGCACACGGCTTTGTTCGCCGTGATGCCGTTAATGCATTTTTCCAGCAGGTTGTAGCAGGCATTGGTCAGAATGTGGATGGATTCAAACATCGCCTGGCCAATCACTGGCTCCATGACGTTCAACTGCAGCTGACCCGCTTCGGAAGCCATGGTCACGGTAATGTCGTTGCCGATGACTTTGAAGCACACCTGGTTAACCACTTCTGGCACCACCGGGTTCACTTTAGCTGGCATGATGGACGAACCGGCCTGCAGTTCTGGCAGGTTGATTTCGTTCAGGCCAGCGCGTGGACCGGAGGAGAGCAGGCGCAGGTCGTTACAGATTTTGGAGAGTTTCACTGCCAGACGTTTTAGCGCACTGTGCACCATCACGTAGGCACCGCAGTCGGAGGTCGCTTCGATCAGGTCTTCCGCCGGAACAACCGCCAGATTGGAGACTTCCGCCAGTTTCTGCACCGCCAGCTGTTGATAACCGTCCGGGGTATTCAGACGCGTACCGATGGCGGTGGCGCCAAGGTTCACTTCCAGCAGCAGCTCAGAGGTGCGCAGGATGTTGCGGGTCTCTTCATTCAGCAGCACGTTAAAGGCATGGAATTCCTGGCCGAGGGTCATCGGCACGGCATCCTGCAGCTGGGTACGGCCCATTTTCAGAATGTCCTGGAACTCAACGGCTTTACGCTGGAAGCCATCGCCCAGCTGGTTAATCGCGTCGATCAGTTTCACCACAGAGGCGTACACGGCGATACGGAAACCGGTCGGATAGGCGTCGTTGGTAGACTGGCACTTGTTAACGTGGTCGTTTGGATTGAGGTACTGGTACTCACCTTTCTGGTGGCCCATCAGTTCAAGACCGATGTTAGCCAGCACCTCGTTGGTATTCATGTTGACGGAGGTCCCCGCACCGCCCTGATAGACGTCAACCGGGAACTGATCCATGCATTTGCCGTTGTTCAGCACTTCATCGCAGGCGGCGATGATGGCATTTGCAGCGCTTTTCGGAATGGTTTGCAGCTCTTTGTTTGCCAGTGCTGCGGCTTTTTTCACCATCACCATGCCACGTACAAATTCAGGGATGTCGCTGATTTTGTTGTTGCTGATGTAAAAGTTTTCAATCGCTCTCAGAGTGTGAATACCGTAGTAGGCATCCGCTGGAACTTCCCTGGTACCCAACAAATCTTCTTCGATACGAATGTTGTTTAACATGTGAACCT
The DNA here is from genome assembly GCF_026672535.1 of Lelliottia sp. SL45. Classification (NCBI taxonomy): domain Bacteria; kingdom Pseudomonadati; phylum Pseudomonadota; class Gammaproteobacteria; order Enterobacterales; family Enterobacteriaceae; genus Lelliottia; species Lelliottia sp. SL45. The sequence continues at coordinate 3,402,455 of NZ_JAPPRH010000003.1, read as the reverse complement.
TCTTTTAAAGCGGCCGATGGATTGTACTAAACACACAGTAGATATGTGGTTTTCAATATTTGCTGACCGACGATTATTCCCTCAATCAGCCAGATACTCGAGATCATATGCTGATGATAGCGAATTGCCGTAATCTGGATCACTTATTATCGCCCTCATCTCATGATAATTATTAATCTGTGAAATGAATCACCGCTTGAATATTTCCAGAAAAAATATCCGTGCAAACCGATTGAAATTTGGCTATCCGTCTCCATCTCAGAAAGACGCGACTCGCAAACACATACAGACAGAGGCCAGAGGCGTCTGCCACACAGGAGAAACCAGTGCGCTGGATACCTTTTATTGCCATTTTTCTCTATGTTTACATCGAGATTTCTATTTTTATCCAGGTCGCCCACGTGCTGGGCGTCCTGCTGACGCTGATCCTGGTCATCTTCACATCCGTAATTGGGATGTCGCTGGTGCGCAATCAGGGTTTCAAAAATTTCCTGTTAATGCAGCAGAAGATGGCGGCGGGGGAAAGCCCGGCAGCCGAGATGATCAAAAGCGTGTCCCTGATTCTTGCGGGCCTGCTGCTGATTCTGCCGGGGTTCTTCACCGATTTCCTTGGCCTGTTACTGCTGTTGCCACCGGTGCAAAAACTTCTGACCATGAGACTGCTACCGCATCTGCGTTTTAATCGCATGCCTGGCGGCGGTTTCAGCACTGGGCCGGGAAATGGAGAGACCTTTGACGGGGAGTTTCAGCGTAAGGACGATCAGCGCGACCGCCTCGATCATAAAGACGACCGCTGACAGGTGTGCCCGGTGGCGCTTCGCTTACCGGGCCTAATCTCTTGCAGGCCGGAAAAGCGCAGCGCTATCCGGCGTTTAAAGCACGCTTCGTTTCGGCAAGAACATCCACAGCCCTGCCAGCATCACCAAAGCGTACAAACTCTTCCAGCCAACCATCACCAGCAGCAGCAAACACAACACGCCACCGACTACCGCCAGCACTTTAAATCGTCCTTTCAGCAACCGGCATCCTGCCAGCATGCACAGCAGATAAATGATGATAAAAATGCCGTTCGCATAGACGATCAGCGCATCCAGATTGATATTCAGCCCATAAATGCACAGTGTGCTCAGCACGCAACAGCCCAGCACGGCGTTTAGTGCGTTAAGGGGTAACTGACGCTTTGACAGGCGCGAGAGGCGGCTGTCCGGCTTATACTGCGCCTGGGACCACACCAGACGGGCGAAGCTCTGAATATAGATATTGAGGCTGGCGAAGCAGGCGAGATAGCCAATCACGCAGGCAATCCACAGAGCTTTGACGCCAAACAGTTGCACCACGATCCCTGGCAGCGAAGCGGCTGCGGCCATGTCGGCGCTATACGCACTGAAATGCAGCACCAGAACCGTACAGGCCCAGTAAACGGTGCCCGCCAGCAGCAGGCCAATAATCAGCGCGCGCGGGAAATCTCGCTCCGGCTGTTTAAACTCTGACGCCAGATGCGCGAACGCCTCCAGCCCGACAAAACACCAGAACATCACCGCAAGTGCGGCGAATAGTTGTGTGTGCTCGACATCTGCGATCGCCGGGAACGGAATCGCGCTCACCTGAATATCGCCCGCCCACCATATCGCCGCAATCAACGCGACAATCAGCACGGCGACCAACGTTTGCAGATTAGCGCTGGAACTGGCGCCGCGAGACCCGACCCACCAGACGATCGCCAGTGTCCCCAGCTCCGCCAGCAGCAGCTGTTCGTCATGCCAGCCAAACAGCGCCTGACCAAAACCGGTGGCGATATGCAGGGCAGCAGGAAGCCCTACAGGGATGACCGACAGGAAAAGCCAGCCGGTGACGCGCTCCAGCCGTGGGCCAAACGCCATGCCGACAAAATGCGCCACGCCACCGGCGCTGGGGAAATGGCGGCCGAGCGTCGCAAAGACAATCGCAATCGGAAAAACCAGCACGATCAGCACCGGCCACGCCCACAGACTGTTATTTCCTGCCACCAGAGCCGCCAGTGCGGGCACGGCAAAAACGCCGGTACCTAACAAGGAGGTAGAGAGCAAACCAACGCCCTGCGCCAGCCCCAACTCCTGTTTGAGTCCACTCATTCACTTCGTCCTGCCACCATCAAAAGAGAGGCGATGGTAACACTTTCACAAATTTTTTTTCGACTGCCCCTTGAAGGGGCAAAATCCGACCCCCATCTCTCAGGGCACCAGTCGGTAAACCTTTTACGGCCCGGCGTCTTCCATAACTGATAATGACTTTCTCGAAGGAGAGCTATCAATGAGTATTCGTCCGTTACATGATCGTGTGATCGTCAAGCGTAAAGAAGTTGAAACCAAATCTGCAGGCGGCATCGTACTGACCGGTTCTGCAGCAGCCAAATCAACTCGTGGCGAAATCATCGCTGTCGGTAAGGGCCGCATCCTGGAAAACGGTACAGTGCAACCGCTGGACGTTAAAGTTGGCGACATCGTGATTTTCAACGATGGCTACGGCGTGAAATCCGAGAAGATCGACAATGAAGAAGTGTTGATCATGTCCGAAAGCGACATCCTGGCAATTGTTGAAGCGTAATCCGCGAAACGATACTGAACGAATTTGAGGAAATAAGAACATGGCAGCTAAAGACGTAAAATTCGGTAACGACGCTCGTGTGAAAATGCTGCGCGGCGTAAACGTACTGGCAGATGCAGTTAAAGTGACCCTGGGCCCGAAAGGCCGTAACGTAGTGCTGGATAAATCCTTCGGCGCACCAACCATCACTAAAGATGGCGTTTCCGTTGCACGTGAAATCGAACTGGAAGACAAATTCGAAAACATGGGCGCGCAGATGGTGAAAGAAGTTGCCTCTAAAGCGAACGACGCTGCAGGCGACGGTACCACCACCGCGACCGTGCTGGCTCAGGCGATCATCGCTGAAGGCCTGAAAGCTGTTGCTGCGGGCATGAACCCAATGGATCTGAAGCGCGGTATCGACAAAGCGGTTATCGCCGCTGTTGAAGAGCTGAAAGCCCTGTCCGTACCATGCTCCGACTCTAAAGCGATTGCGCAGGTGGGTACTATCTCCGCTAACTCCGACGAAACCGTAGGTAAACTGATCGCTGAAGCGATGGACAAAGTCGGTAAAGAAGGCGTGATCACCGTTGAAGACGGTACCGGTCTGGAAGACGAACTGGACGTAGTAGAAGGTATGCAGTTCGACCGCGGCTACCTGTCCCCATACTTCATCAACAAGCCAGAAACCGGCGCTGTTGAACTCGAAAGCCCGTTCATCCTGCTGGCTGACAAAAAAATCTCCAACATCCGTGAAATGCTGCCAGTGCTGGAAGCCGTTGCGAAAGCCGGTAAACCACTGGTTATCATCGCTGAAGATGTTGAAGGCGAAGCATTGGCAACGCTTGTGGTTAACACCATGCGCGGCATCGTGAAAGTCGCTGCGGTTAAAGCACCTGGCTTCGGCGATCGTCGTAAAGCAATGCTGCAGGACATCGCAACGCTGACCGGCGGTACCGTGATTTCTGAAGAAATCGGTATGGAACTGGAAAAAGCGACTCTGGAAGACCTGGGTCAGGCGAAACGCGTTGTGATCAACAAAGACACCACCACCATCATCGATGGCGTGGGTGACGAAGGCGCAATCCAGGGCCGTGTTGCTCAGATCCGTAAGCAGATCGAAGAAGCGACCTCTGACTACGACCGTGAAAAACTGCAGGAGCGCGTAGCGAAACTGGCAGGCGGCGTTGCAGTAATCAAAGTCGGTGCTGCTACCGAAGTTGAAATGAAAGAGAAGAAAGCGCGCGTTGATGACGCCCTGCACGCAACCCGTGCTGCGGTAGAAGAAGGCGTGGTTGCGGGTGGTGGTGTTGCGCTGGTTCGCGTTGCCGCTAAACTGGCTGGCCTGACTGCTCAGAACGAAGATCAGAACGTGGGTATCAAAGTTGCGCTGCGCGCAATGGAAGCTCCACTGCGTCAGATCGTGTCCAACGCCGGTGAAGAGCCGTCTGTTGTGGCGAACAACGTGAAAGCAGGCGAAGGTAACTACGGTTACAACGCAGCAACTGAAGAATACGGCAACATGATCGACTTCGGTATCCTGGACCCAACTAAAGTTACCCGTTCTGCTCTGCAGTACGCGGCATCTGTAGCGGGTCTGATGATCACCACCGAATGCATGGTGACCGACCTGCCTAAAGGCGATGCTCCTGACTTAGGCGCAGGCGGCATGGGCGGTATGGGTGGAATGGGCGGCATGATGTAATTGCCCTACGCCCGGCATCATTCTGTAACCAGAATGCGTTGGGCGTAACCCTCCCGGAATTGAAAAACCCCCAGGCAGAAATGAACTGCACCCCAAAAGTTGGACACTCAACTGAGTAAGGTGCAGATTCATGAAGCATTCATTAGAACTAAAACTAGCCGTAGTAATGCACTACACGGAAGGTCATGCCGGGCAGCGGGAAACCGCAGCCTACTTTAATGTCGAAATCACATCAGTAAAAAAATGGATCAGGGTTTATCTTAAGCATGGTCTTGACGGACTTAGGCGAAAGCGAACCCATACATCCTACGAAGAAAAACTTCAAATCGTACTCACCACTATCAAAGAAGATCTGTCCCCCCGGGAAGCGGCTGCACGGTTTAATGTTTCTGATGCCTCAGTGATTAGAAAATGGGTTAGTCTGTATAAAGACCATGGAGCTGAATCACTCAACTCCCGCAGAGGAATACCCAGCCACGTGAACAAAAAAAGCCAGCCAGAACAAAAAATAACAACATTCCCTCCAGAGAAAATGACACAGGAGGAGCTTGCTGCCGAGCTCCGCTATCTGCGAGCGGAGAATGCCTATCTAAAAAAGCTGAAAGCCTTAGTTCAAAACGAAAAACTAGAGAAAAAACACAAATAATCAATGAACTAAGGCATGAGCACAGTTTGCGTGATTTATTGCGTGCAGCAAAACTGCCACGTAGCACCTGGTACCATAATCTCAGGCGGCTTACGCAGCCTGATTCTGATGCTGACTTAAAAACTCAAATTAGCGAGATTTACCAGTATCATAAAGGGTGCTATGGATATCGCCGGATCACCGTCTGGCTGAGAAGACAGGGCCTCAGTATTAACCATAAAGTCGTGCAGAGACTAATGGAGGAACTGGGCCTGAAGGCACTCATCCGGGTGAAAAAATACCGTTCATGGAAAGGTGAGGTGGGGAAAGTTGCACCAAATCTCCTACAGCGGAACTTTAATGCCGAGAAGGCGAACGAAAAGTGGGTTACCGACGTAACGGAGTTCGCCGTAGAAGGGAAGAAACTTTACCTTTCCCCAGTGCTGGACCTTTATAACAGAGAGATAATCGCCTACAGCCTGTCCGAGAGGCCCAGAATACAGATGATTAATACGATGCTTGAGCAGGCCATGCTGAGGCTTGGGCAAAGCGATAAGCCAATCCTGCATTCAGATCAGGGCTGGCAGTACCAGATGAAGCATTACCAGCATATCTTGAAATCAAACGGAGTGGTTCAAAGCATGTCGCGCAAAGGAAACTGCCTGGACAATGCCGTGATGGAAGGCTTCTTTGGAATGCTCAAATCAGAATGTTATTACCTGAATAAATTTAAAAGTACCAAAGAGCTACGAAGGGCCATCGAAGAGTACATCGATTACTACAACAATGAGCGAATCAGCTCAAGGTTAAAAGGCCTGAGCCCGGTAGAATACCGGACCCAGGTTCAGTTAGCTGCCTAGTAAATCACTGTCCAACTTTCGGGGGTCAGTTCAGAAATGTCTGGGGGTTTTTCTTTTGTTCATCTTTTTAGTATAAGGTTTACACACGGACAACTCTTGTCCAGCTTATTGCAAACGGGGAATAACATGCGCGTTAAAGTCTGTGCAGGGATCGTAGGGGCAGCGTTGCTGCTGGCAGGTTGTAGCTCCAGTAATGAGCTCTCCTCGGCGGGTCAGGGCGTTCGCTTTGTGGAAGATAAGCCGGGCAGCGAGTGCCAGCTGTTAGGTTCGGCAACCGGTGAGCAGAGTAACTGGATGTCGGGTCAGCACGGTGACGAAGGCGGTTCAATGCGTGGTGCCGCGAATGCGCTGCGTAACCAGGCGGCGGCAATGGGTGGCAACGTCATTTACGGTGTGAGCAGCCCGTCGCAAGGCATTCTGTCGAGCTTTGTCCCGACGGCCAGTTCCATGAACGGCCAGGTCTATAAGTGCCCGAACTGAGTCACGTGCGGGCTAATGTCCTCACCTGAATCCTCTGTTTATCGCAGAGGGTACAAACAAAAAACGGCAACACCTGTTGCCGTTTTGTTTTGACCCTACACCATCCGCTTTTTACGACTGACGTAGCTGCAAATCCAGTGGCGTTTTGCTCGGCTCACCACCAATTTCTCGCGCCAGTTTCGGCACCATATAGCCTGATACCAGCGTCAGTAGCTCCCGCATAATCTGCCGGGCTTCCTCATCGCTCACCATGAAATGCGCCGCACCCTGAACGCGGTCCAGCACATGCAGGTAATAGGGCATAACCGACGCATCAAACAGCGCATTGCTCAGATCGGCGAGCGCACGTGCGTTATCATTCACGCCGCGCAACAGCACGCTCTGGTTTAGCAAGGTCACGCCAGCCTGGCGCAGACGAACCATCGCCGAACGAAATGCGTTGTCGATCTCGTTGGCGTGGTTAATATGATTCACCAGCAGGATTTGCAGCCGCGACTGTTCGAAGCGCGAAACCAGGGTGTCTGTGATGCGCGCGGGGATCACAATCGGCAGACGACTGTGAATGCGTAACCGTTTGATGTGCGGGATCGCTTCGAGTTGCGTGAGCAGCCAGTCCAGCTCGTGATCCTTCGCCATCAGCGGATCGCCACCGGAAAAGATGATCTCATCCAGCTCCGGATGGGCGGCAATATAGTCCAGTGCCACCTGCCAGTTGCGCTTATTGCCCTGATTTTCGGCATACGGGAAGTGGCGACGGAAGCAATAGCGACAATTTACCGCACAGCCACCTTTCACCAGCAGCAGCGCGCGGTTGAGGTATTTATGCAGCAGGCCCGGCACCACGCTGTTCTGTTCTTCCAGCGGATCGGTGCTATAGCCCGGTGCTGTCACGAACTCATCCTGCGAGGTAAGTACCTGTTTAAGCAGCGGATCGTCGGGGTTGCCTTTCTCCATACGCGCGACAAACGCACGCGGCACGCGCAGGGCAAAGAGGCGTTTTGCTTCACGACCGGCGAGCAAATTTTCATCCGTGTCTATATTCAATAGACGCAGCAGTTCATCAGGACTGGTGATTACATCGGGAAGTTGCGATAACCAATCTTCTCTGGACGGGGTATTTAGGGTTACAATATGCGCCATTTTGTGGCTTAGCTACCAGTTAACAATTTTCAGAGGGCCTTATGGCGACTTACTATAGCAACGATTTTCGTGCTGGTCTTAAAATCATGATGGACGGCGAACCGTATGCGGTTGAAGCCAGCGAATTCGTTAAACCAGGTAAAGGCCAGGCATTTGCGCGCGTTAAGCTGCGTCGCCTGCTGACCGGTACCCGTGTTGAGAAAACCTTCAAATCCACCGACTCCGCTGAAGGCGCTGACGTGGTCGATATGAACCTGACCTTCCTGTACAACGACGGCGAGTTCTATCACTTCATGAACAACGAAACTTTCGAGCAGTTGGCTGCTGACGAGAAAGCCGTTGGTGACAATGCGAAATGGCTGCTGGATCAGGCTGAATGTATCGTGACCCTGTGGAACGGTCAGCCTATCAGCGTGACTCCGCCTAACTTCGTTGAGCTGGAAATCATTGAAACCGATCCAGGCCTGAAAGGTGATACCGCAGGGACTGGCGGCAAGCCAGCAACGCTGTCCACTGGCGCAGTGGTTAAAGTTCCACTGTTCGTTCAGATTGGCGAAGTGATCAAAGTGGATACTCGCTCTGGCGAATACGTATCCCGCGTGAAGTAATTCATGTAAATGATTGAGGCGCAGCGTCTGCTGCGCCTGATTGATTCAGGCAGGGATGATGAAACGTACCGTTAAAATTCTGCTGATGCTGGTGCTCTCCAGCGCGATCCTTTCCGGGTGCAATACCGCACGTGGTGTCGGCGAGGATATTAAAGATCTGGGCCATGTTATTTCCCACGCGGCCAGCTAATCACTTCTAAAACTCCGAAAAAATACGTCCTTTTCCGTCGACCGGCGGGATTTTGTCTATCCTTAAGTGGCTATACACAAATAACATTGGCTATAAAAGGAAGATATATTATGGTTAAGAAAACAATTGCAGCGATCTTTTCTGTACTGGTGCTTTCCTCAGTATTAACCGCATGCAACACCACGCGTGGCGTGGGTGAAGATATCCAAAGCGGCGGTAACGCTATTTCTGGTGCAGCAACAAAAGCACAGAATTAATAGCGGTGTTAACGGACGGTACGGAACTGCCACCGTACCGTCAGCTTGCAACGTCCTGAAGTGTCAAAAACGGTGAAAACCGCGTATCCATATGCAGCTTCATACGGATGTTCCGTTTGTAGGTGTAGACCGTCTTACTGTTAATACTCAGCTTACCGGCAATTTTCTGATTGCTCGCGCCTTCCATCCACAGTGCTAATACTTTCTCTTCCTGGCGGGTCAGGAGCGGCGTCGCAATTTGCGGTATCTCATAGCTGGCACAGGAACTCAGGGCGTCATTAATCACCGTCGCCAGCGTGTAGAGCGGCGTGTTTTTACACAGCGAGGCCCACAGCGGGAACTGTTTTATATATTGCGACATGTCCGTTTTTTCGCTGGATTGCAGCAAAATAAAAGGCCGCGTCTCGCTGGCAATGAGCAGCGAGGAGAGTTGCTGGATATCACCCATATCCTGAGTAAAACTATTTAAGTCAGCAATAATCAGCGTAGGGTTCCATTGCAGGATATGCTCCCGGGCAAGGAACAGGTTGTTAACGCCGGTGACCATAAAAGAGCCGGGGAACAGACCTGAATGATTGAGCCATGCTGCAAACCCTGAGCGGGTGAAGTGACAACGGTCAATCAAGAGAATTTTAAACATGTTTTTTTTCGCATCAGGCAACGGGTTCGGCTTTCTGCCATCAGAAAGCACACCATCATAGGGAAGTCCGATGAGTGATAAATGATGGAACTCCGTTGCATACTGAGGCTATTTCAGGCTTTTACTTACATTCAGCAAACAGATTGAAAAAAAATCACATCTTGCGCAGAATAGGCCTCTCAACTCAGCCTTGCGGGACGACCTGCAAGCGCTTCTCTCACCGGGGACGGCCCCAGACTGTTATTTAAGTTAAGGAGCCTGATATGTCCTGGATAATTCTTTTGATCGCCGGTTTGCTGGAAGTGGTGTGGGCCATTGGCCTGAAATACACCCACGGTTTTACGCGCCTCACGCCCAGCATCATTACCGTCACCGCGATGATTGTCAGTATTGCACTGCTCTCCTGGGCGATGCGCACGCTGCCCGTGGGGACAGCCTATGCCGTGTGGACGGGGATTGGCGCAGTCGGTGCGGCAATTACCGGCATTCTGCTGTTGGGGGAATCCGCGAGTCCGGCGCGTATCGCCAGCCTCGCGTTAATCGTCGCGGGGATTATTGGGCTTAAACTCAGCACCCATTAATGCGGCTGTTCAACCCAGATTAATTTCGACACATCAAACCCTTGTCGGGTCGCGACATCGAGCATTTGCTTTTTCATTTCGTCAGAAATGATCGGTGTACGTGAGAGTATCCACAGATAGTCGCGATCCGGCCCGCAGACCAGCGCATGGCGATATTCCCGGTCCAGCGCAATCACGTTATACCCGCCGTAGAACGGGCCAAAGAACGACACTTTCAGCGCGGCTCTGCTCGGGTCGCCGGTAAAGTAGGCTTTGCCGATCGTCTGCTGCCACATTCCACGCTCTGGATTATATCCCTTATTAATGACCTGAATGCCGCCGTCATCCATGGTGCTGTAGGTCGCAGTGACGCGCTGTAGCCCGCGCTCAAAGCGGTGATCGAGACGGGCGATTTCATACCAGGTACCGAGATAACGCTGTGCATCAAAGTTATTCACTACGGTGACGCCATTCGGCGGGGTAGGGGAACTACAGGCCACAACTAAAAACGCGGCTGTCACCGCGGCGATAACAGGCAAAATGCGCATAGAAGTTTCCTTGCTGTTTTTTTGTTAAGTGTAGATGACAGCAAGGAAAATGCGGGACAAAAGGTTACTGGAGCGCGTCCAGAATACGGAACGCGGCATCTACACGAGCCGGGTTGGGATAGCTTTTATTCGCCAGCATCACGATGCCGAGATCTTTTTCCGGAATAAAGGCCACGTAGCTACCAAATCCGCCGGTGGATCCGGTTTTATGTACCCATGATGCTTTCACGGCAGGCGCAGGCGGATTAATTTCCACTGCAGTCGCCGGCGCCAGCGCCACTTTATTATCGCTGCCGGTCACCACCGTTTTCGCCTTCACCGGCCAGTTCAGCATTTCCCAGCCTAAGCCCTGATACATCTCACCGATCTGCCAGTAGCGCGATTGAGCAAGCGTAATGCCCTGCTGCAGTTTTTGATCGCTTACGGTTGCCGGATTCATGTTGGCCTGCACCCAGCTCGCCATATCCTCAATTGTGGTTTTAACGCCGTAGGCTTCTGCATCCAACTGGCCCGGCGAAACGTGAACCGCTTTGCCGTCGCGATAGCCCCAGGCGTAATGCTGCTGTTCGCTCTCAGGCACGGTCAGCCAGGTGTGATTAAGTTTCAGCGGCTGGAGTACGCGCGTGGTCATGGCCTTTTCAAAGCTCATACCGGAGGGTTTGACCGCAAGCGAACCAAACAGGCCAATGCTGGCGTTCGCGTAAAGACGCTTTTCGCCGGGCGCCCACTGTGGCTGCCAGTTTTGATAGAACTTCAGCAAGGCAGCCCGATCGGTTACTTCATCAGGCACCTGCAACGGCAAACCACCCGCCGTGTAGGTCGCCAGATGAAGCAGGTTAATGTGCTGCCACTGCTTACCCGTCAGCTCAGGCCAGTATTTTGTCACAGGATCGCTCAGGCGAATTTCGCTGCGCGCGATGGCATCGCCGCCCAGCACACCGGTGAAGGTTTTGCTCACGGAACCCAGTTCAAACAACGTTTGCTGAGTGACGGGGCGGTTAGCTTCTATATCGGCTTTACCCCAAGTGAAGAAGTGAGGTTTGCCCTGGTAAATCACCGCGACCGCCATCCCTGGGATAGCCTGCTCCTGCATGAGCGGGGCAATGGTGCGGTTAACGATATCGGCCAGCTGTTTGTCTGTCACGGGGGCCGCGAGCGTTGAGAATGACGCGCTGAGCAGTAACGCACAGCAAAGTGATTTTTTCATCTGAGCATCTTCCATAAAAAAGCCCGCCGGAAGGGCGGGCCGGATGAAGACGCACAATATCAAATTGTGACGATAGCAACCAGGGTGACAACCGTCAGAATGGTTGCCAGACCGTAGAACACCCACTTGCCGTTAGGCACGTGGATTTTCAGGTCATGCATGGCGTGGTGGATGCGATGCAGCCCCAGCCAGAGCGGCAGAACAATCATCAGGAAGATAAACACGCGGCCAATAAAGCTGCTGGCGAACGCAAACACGCGGTCGTAGCCCAGCGCATCGCCAGGGAACAGCCCCAGCGGCAGCAAGATCGCTACCAGCAGGATGATGACCGGTGCGACGATGGCGCTCCACATGCCGCCTGCACCGAACAGGCCCCAGAATACCGGCTCGTCAGAGCGTTTTGGATTGGGATTAATCACTCAGGCCTCCTTACCAGAACAGTGCCACAAACAGAACGACCACAGTCACCACTGCAGTCACCGCCCAAAGCCCTTTAATGACAGGCTCCGGTCCCATTTTCTCGCCTTTCACGATGATGTTTGCTGCTTTCGGCGCCAGCTCAAACCAGGTTTTCGTATGCAGCAGCGCGGCGGCGAGCACGATCAGGTTCAGGATCACCACGATCGGGTTTTGCAGGAAGCCCACAAAACTGGCCCAGGTTTCCGGGCCGTGCTTCAGCGCGAAAAGGCCGTACATCAGTTCAAGGCTGAACCAGACCGCGGGAACCGCCGTGCCTTCACGCAGCATATAGAAGCGATAAAACGGCAGTTTCTTCCACCAGGTGGCTGGCATTGGCCGCACGTAGGCTTTGCGTTTAGTCGTCATCATGCACTCCTTAGCGTGGTTTCAGGGTGGCGATAAGAAAGTCTTTCGAGCTTTCCACTTTACCCTGCTGAATAGCGGCGGCCGGGTCGACATGCTTCGGACACACTTCCGAGCAATAGCCCACAAAGGTGCAACTCCACACGCCGTTCTGGCTGTTCAGCTGCGCCATACGTTCTTTCTTCCCGTGGTCGCGGCTGTCTTCGTTATAACGGTGTGCCAGCGTGATGGCGGCCGGGCCGATAAACTCCGGATTCAGGCCAAACTGCGGGCAGGCGGCGTAGCACAGACCGCAGTTGATGCAGCCGGAGAACTGATGGTATTTCGCCATCTGCGCCGGGGTTTGGGTGTTTGGACCCTGATCCGGTGTGCGCGGGTTGCCAATGATGTACGGCTTAATCGCTTCCAGACTTTCGATAAAGTGGGTCATATCGACCACCAGATCGCGTTCAATCGGGAAGTTACCCAGCGCTTCGACCTTCATGCCCTTGGTGTACTCGCGCAGGAAGGTTTTACAGGCCAGTTTCGGCACTTTGTTGACCATCATGCCGCAGGAGCCGCAGATAGCCATGCGGCAGGACCAGCGATAGCTGAGGTCGGGTGCCAGGTTATCTTTGATGTACCCGAGCGCATCCAGCAGGGAGGTCTGCTCATCAAAAGGCACGTCGTAGAACGCGCTGTGCGGTGCGACATCCACTTCCGGGTTGTAGCGCACCACTTCAATTTTCAACGTCTGCATCTCAGCCATTCGCCTTCTCCTTCTTATCGGCTGCTTCCGCTTCTGCCCCATACACGCGTTTTGCTGGTGGCAGCGTGGTAATTTTCACGTCGCTGTAATCCAGACGAGTGGTACCGTCCGCGTCGCGATAAGCGAGGGTATGCTTGAGGAAATTCACGTCGTCGCGTTCGGTACAGCCTTCGTCCAGACGCTGATGCGCGCCGCGCGACTCTTTACGCGCCAGGGCGGAGTGTGCCATACATTCGGCAACGTTCAGGCCGTGGCCCAGCTCGATGGTGTAGAGCAGGTCGGTGTTAAACACGCTGGAGGTATCGGTAATGCGCACGCGTTTGAAGCGCTCCTGCAGCTCCGCCAGCTTATCGACGGTTTTCTGCATCAGCTCCGGCGTACGGTAGATGCCGCAGCCTTCTTCCATGGAGAGCCCCATTTCGTCGCGGATTTTCGCCCAGTTTTCCGTCCCTTCCTGGTTAACCAGCGCTTTCAGGCGTTTTTCGACATCCACTACCTGCGCGTCCAGCGCGGCGCTGTTGGCTTCACCGGCAGTAGTAGCACGCTCCATCGCACGCTCACCCGCCATACGACCAAACACCACCAGCTCTGCCAGCGAGTTAGAGCCGAGGCGGTTGGCACCGTGCAGGCCGACGGAAGAACACTCCCCGACGGCAAACAGCCCTTTGATGCGTGTTTCGCACTGCTGATCGGTTTCGATACCGCCCATGGTGTAGTGCGCCGTTGGACGCACTGGAATCGGTTCTTTCACCGGGTCGACGCCAACGTAGGCTTTCGCCAGTTCGCAGATGAACGGCAGACGCTCCAGCAATTTCTTCTCGCCCAGATGGCGCAGGTCGAGATAGACCACATCGCCGCGCGGCGTGGAGATGGTGTTACCTTTGCGCCATTCGTGCCAGAACGCCTGAGAAACTTTGTCGCGCGGACCGAGTTCCATGTATTTGTTTTTCGGCTCACCGAGCGGTGTTTCCGGGCCCATGCCGTAATCCTGCAGATAGCGATAGCCATCTTTGTTGACCAGAATACCGCCTTCACCACGGCAGCCTTCCGTCATCAGAATGCCAGAACCCGGCAGACCGGTTGGGTGATACTGCACGAACTCCATGTCGCGCAGCGGAATGCCGTGGCTAAGCGCCATGCCCATGCCATCACCGGTGACGATCCCGCCGTTGGTGTTGTAGCGATAGACGCGTCCTGCACCGCCCGTCGCCATCACTACCGCATTGGCGCGAATCTGAATCAGCGTGCCTTCCATCATGTTCATCGCCACCAGACCACGGGCATGACCGTCGTCAACCAGAATGTCGAGGACGAAGTGTTCGTCGAAGCGTTGAATTTGAGGGAACTGAAGGGAGGTCTGGAACAGGGTGTGGAGCATGTGGAAGCCGGTTTTATCGGCGGCAAACCAGGTGCGTTCGATCTTCATCCCGCCGAAGCGGCGCACGTTAACGCTACCGTCCGGGCGGCGACTCCACGGGCAGCCCCACTGCTCCAGCTGGGTCATTTCCGTCGGGCAGTGATGGACAAAGTAGTCAACGACGTCCTGTTCGCAAAGCCAGTCGCCCCCTGCAACCGTGTCGTGGAAATGGTATTCGAAGCTGTCATGATCCTGCGCGACGGCGGCGGACCCTCCTTCTGCGGCAACCGTGTGGCTGCGCATCGGATAGACTTTTGAAATCAGTGCGATTTTAGCGGTTGGATTCGCTTGTGCTGCAGCAATCGCAGCCCGTAATCCTGCGCCGCCAGCACCTATAACGACAAGATCGGCTTGAAAAGTTTGCACGACATTCCTCCAGATTTTTGTTTTTTCGCAACGTGTGACCTGACAGGTTTCACTTGCCGCAAGGGCGGTTGCGAATGCGTTTCCACTGCTCCTTTATGGGTAAAACAGTATAACCGTATGGATGTGGGGGAAATTTGACGCGTTCGATTTTTTTGCTGTTAAGTCCTGGGATTTATCACCGTAATTGATGGATTGCGTCACGGAATTTAGCGGATTGCTGAATCGAGAAAATTTACTGTGCAAAATTTGTCTCTCTCCCCGCTAACGAGTAGACTTCGTGCCCTTGTCTGAATCCGGAGAAAATTCCCATGAGCGAAACGGCCACCTGGCAGCCGAGCGCAACCATCCCTAACCTGTTAAAACGTGCAGCAATTATGGCAGAAATTCGCCGCTTCTTTGCTGACCGTGGTGTACTTGAGGTGGAAACGCCGTGCATGAGTCAGGCGACGGTAACAGATATTCATCTGGTCCCGTTTGAAACCCGTTTTGTCGGTCCTGGTCACTCTCAGGGGATGAATCTGTACCTGATGACCAGCCCGGAATATCACATGAAGCGCCTGCTGGCGGCGGGCTGTGGCCCGGTGTATCAGCTGTGCCGCAGCTTCCGCAATGAAGAGATGGGGCGTCACCACAACCCAGAATTCACCATGCTGGAGTGGTATCGCCCGCATTACGACATGTACCGTCTGATGAACGAAGTGGACGATCTGCTGCAACAGGTGCTTGAGTGCGCCGGTGCTGAGACGCTCTCTTATCAGCAGGTTTTCCAGCGTCATCTGGAAATCGATCCGCTGTCCGCGGACAAAACGCAGCTGCGTGAAGTGGCGGCGAAGCTGGATCTGAGCAACGTCGCGGATACAGAAGAAGATCGCGATACCTTGCTGCAACTGCTGTTCACCTTTGGCGTAGAGCCGCAGATTGGTAAAGACCGCCCGACCTTTGTCTATCACTTCCCGGCAAGTCAGGCGTCGCTGGCGCAGATCAGCACCGAAGATCACCGCGTCGCCGAGCGTTTTGAGGTCTATTACAAAGGCATGGAACTGGCGAATGGTTTCCACGAGCTGACCGATGCCCGCGAACAGCAGCAGCGCTTCGAACAGGATAACCGCAAGCGTACCGCGCGCGGCCTGCCGCAGCAGCCGATTGATACCCATCTGCTGGAAGCATTAAAAGCCGGTCTGCCAGACTGCTCCGGCGTAGCGCTGGGTGTGGATCGTCTGGTGATGCTGGCGCTCGGTGCCGAGCAATTAGGCGATGTGATTGCGTTTACGGTTGATCGCGCCTAGATAAGCAGCAAAAACCCTCTCGAGAGAGGGTTTTTTATGTGAGCCCTTCTCCTGAGGGAGAGGGCGGGTGAGTGCATCAGACCCTACTCACCCTACAAACTTCCCGCCGGGCGCTTGCGCGCCGCAGACGTCAACGTTCTTCCCGTTTTACGCCCATCGAGTGTTTCCAGACGCATCTGGAACGGTGGGAATGGCATATCAATACCGTGCTCGCGGAACCCGGCCAGAATCAGCTGGTGGATTTCATGACGCAGCGGCATACGGTGGCCCATCTCGGCGGCGTAGATACGCAGTTCGAAAATCTGAATCCCCTGCTGCAAATCGACCAGGAACACTTCCGGTGCCGGGTTATCGATCACCAGCGAACAGCGCTCGGCAGCGGTGTACAAAATCTGCGTCACCTCTTCGCTGTTAGCATCTGATGGCGCCGGAACGGTCAGCACCACACGCGTGACGGAGTCGGACAGCGACCAGTTGATAAACTGCTCGGTGATAAACGCCTTGTTCGGCACGATGATCTCTTTGCGATCCCAGTCGCTGATGGTAGTTGCACGGGTGTTGATCTTGGTGATGCTCCCGGTCAGATCGCGGATCGTCACGGTATCGCCAATGCGGATGGGTTTTTCGAACAGGATGATCAGGCCGGAGATAAAGTTGGCGAAGATCTCCTGCAAACCAAAGCCCAGACCGACACCCAGTGCCGCGACCAGCCATTGCAGTTTGGACCACTCAATCCCAATCATCGAGAAGCCAACCAGTCCGCCAAACAGCAGAATCAGGTATTTGGTAATCGTAGTGATGGCATATCCGGTGCCGGGGGTGAGATCCAGATGCTGTAACAGCGCCAGCTCCAGCAGAGCAGGGAAGTTACGTACCAGTTGGGTGGTAATGATCAGCACCAGAATCGCAATCAACACCGCTCCCAGCGTAATCGGCTCAAGGCTTTCGACGCCCTGCACCGTAGATGTGGCATCCCACAGAGAGATGTTCTCAAGGAAGCCAAACGCCGAGTGGATCTCGGACCACAGTACAATCACCGACAGCAGCGCGATGAGCATCAAGATGGAGCGCACCAGGCGCAAGGACTGGGTACTGATGGCATCCAGATCCAGTTCGACCTCGTCCACTTCCGTTGTGCCTTCAGTGCTGCTGGTGCTGTGCGGATCGTCTTCGCCACGCGCACGCTGGGCGAGGATTTCGGCGCGACGATGTTTGGCACGGTCAAACGCCAGTCGGCGACGCTGAATCAGCATCCAGCGGCGGATAATGTGATACACGACCAGCAGCAGGAACCAGATCGCCACCGACGTTTCCAGACGGGCAAGCAGAGCCTGGGCGGTTGCCAGATACCCAACTGCTGCGGCAAGAATCGCCGCCAGCGGAGCGCTGAGCAGCAGGTTCCACAGCATGCGGTTCACCATGTTTTCGCCGCTGCCGGTTTTGTCGACATACAGCGGAATCCCGGCTCGTTTCAGGCTCAGGGTTACCATCGCCAGCGCGCCGCAGATCAGCATAAAGCACAGACGTCCGAGGGAGCCGGAAAACTCACGGTCGTTGAGATTATCGAACATAATGAGCGCCATAATCAGCGGCACGATAAGCCCGATACTCATCAGGTAATAGCGCATCGCCCGCGTCACGCGCTGGCGCGGCCAGGCGAAGTGGGCGATAAACAGCCCGTTCGGACGGGCAAAGGTCGCGCAAATCATCACCACCCACAGCAACGGCACCGTGGCCGTCACGCCATCGCCAATCGCTACGGCGAGCGGATACGGCCAGGCTTCTCGCAGGCCATAACCCAGCGTCATCCACAGCACCGGCAGCGGGGACGCCACCAGAATCGACCAAAATACGGTGCGCAGCGTGAGCCAGAAGTGGTCCTGCGTCACTTTCCCCACCCGGGCGCTGGAACGCTCCAGGAAACGGGTGAAGTGCCTGCGCGAGTATATGCTAAAACCAACCAGAATCAGCGCGCCGAGCAGCGGGAAAATCGTCTCTTTGCTGGTGAGGATCATCACGCCCGCTTTGCCCAACTGACCAAAGGTATCCAGTGAAATCAGGCGGCGCAGGTCTTGCACGAGGTCAATCGGCCAGGAGATGCTCATCGGGCGCACGTCAGAGGTCCAGAACAGATAGCGGTGCGTGGCTTCGTTCACCTCTTTCAGCGCGTCTTCCAGCTGGCTGTTAGAGACTTTCAGCTTGGTCAGTTCCAGAATCAGCGTGTCGCCGCCCTGCAGCAGAGAGTTCAGCAACTCGCGCTGAGTGCGCAGCTGAGCGTCGAGAATGCGGTTCTCTTCGCTGGTCAACGGCTCGCCATCGGCCTGATGCTGCTGACGGACTTGAGACTGTTTGTTGAGAAGATCTTCATAACGCAAACGCTGGACGCGCAGCTGCGCCATTTCCGTGTCCAACTGCTGCGGCTTAGGCATCTCCGGCAGACGCGCTACCTGAGCGCGTAAGGCTTCGCCCAGCAAATTCGATGAGCCCAGCCACTGGGACTGTTCGCGCAGGGTGTTCAGCGCCTGACGCACCTGTAAGGTTTGATTGGTCGCCTGACGCTGCTGCGAGGCCACCAGATCCATACGCTGGGCCTGCTGGTTCAGGGCTGCGGACAGTTCGCGGTTAATCTTGAACTGCGCCACGATCCCCGCCGGGAGATTTTCGCTGTTTTCTGCCAGCAGCTCGGTGCTCTCCAGCGCGCGTTCTGCCTCGCGCTGACGCTGGCTGTTAAGCTGATTTCGCAGGGCTTGCAGATAGGTATCGAGCTGCTGGCCCTGTTTCTGCGCCAGTTCGGAACGCATTCGCGCCAGTTCCTGACGGTTATTGGCAGACAACTGGGCCAGCTCCAGCTCATCGACCAGGGCTTTCAGTTTGGCCGATTCGGCCTGCAGGCTGAGATTTTGCGGATTATTACCGGGCTGGGTGCCGATACGACGCTCGACTTCGTTCAGCTGGCGGCGAGCATCGGTTTGCTGTTGGGGCAGTTGGCTGAGCGAATCTGCGATTTCACGCGCCCGCTCTTGCTCCTGCTGCGCCTGACGGCTTTTCTCCAGCAGTTGGCTGCTGACCTGCAGGATTTCCTGATTCAGGGCGTCCGTCGTCATGCCCGACGGAACGTTACGCGGCTCATCGCGTAAATTATTCAGCTGCGAGCGGAGCGTTTGGGAGAGTTTGGGGAAGTTATCGATAACCTGCTGATATTGCTCTGCGCGCTCGAGGGAACCTTTACGTTCCTCAAGCGCGTTCAGCGCGGCCTGGAGCTGCTCAACGGCTTCCGGCTGGGCGGGTTTGGCCGCCTTTGCCTGCTCCAGTTCCTGAGAGATCTGTTTGGCATCAGGGGCTGTCGCTGCGTACGCCCCTGTACTGAGGCACCAGGCCATCAGAAAAATGATAATCGGGCGCACTTCAGTAACCCCTTTGGTTAGCCTTGGTCGTTCTTGTCGTCAACCAGCGGACTGGCGTCGTGTTCGGCTTTAATCTCTTCTTCTGCCAGTGGCGCTGGCTCGACTTCTGGTGTCACGAAGGTTTCCGTCGAGATAGCCAGCGGCTGACCAATTTTGGTCACGGACAGGCTTTGCAGAGAATCCACCAGATTCACTTTACCCGGCGCGAACAGGTTGATCACGGTAGAACCCAGTTTGAAGCGACCCATCTCCTGGCCTTTCAGCAGGGCAATCGAGCCTTCGTTTTCGCCAGCCGGCCATGTCCAGCGTTTGATTACACCTTCGCGTGGCGGCGTGATGGTGCCAGCCCAGACGGTTTCGATGCTGCCAACAATGGTAGCACCCACCAGAATCTGCGCCATTGGACCGAATTCAGTATCAAACAGGCAGATGACGCGCTCGTTACGGGCGAACAGGTTCGGGACGTTTTGCGCCGTCAGATGGTTCACGGAGAACAGATCGCCTGGCACGTAGATCATCTCACGCAGGATACCGTTGCACGGCATGTGTACGCGGTGATAGTCGCGCGGCGAGAGGTAGGTGGTGACAAATGAGCCGTTGCGGAACAGGTCTGCCATCAGGTAGTTACCTGCCAGCAGGGCTTCCATGCTGTAGTCGTGGCCTTTGGCCTGCAGGATTTTGTCTTCTTCGATTTTGCCAAGCTGGCTTATCACGCCGTCTGCCGGCATCACCAGCACATTCGGGTCGGTGTTCAGCGGACGAACGTCATCACGCAATGGGCGGACAAAGAAATCGTTAAAGGTGCGGTAGCTGGCGGTGTCCGGCTTCTGCGCCTCTTTCATGTCGACCTTGTAGTATTTAACGAACAGATCGATAACCAGCTTAGTCAGCCAGCCCGCTCGTTTGCTCGCGCCCCAGCCCGCCAGGCGGGTGAGCCATAGTTTAGGCAGAATGTATTGAAGCGAAAGTTTGAATGAGTTTAACAAGGTAGCCTCCAGGCCATTGTTTTGTCGTTCCTGATCCGGCTTCACAGCGCCGGAACCTGAAAAAAGGGGACGATTTTAGCGACGCTTAGCTTAGTTGTCAGTTATCAGAATCAGAAAAGTTTTTACGCGTTTTTACCTGGTCCATGCTTTCGAGGATGCGGTGATAGTTGTAGAAACGGGTTTCGGCAATTTTCCCGGTTTCAACCGCTTCACGAATGGCGCAGCCAGGGTCGTTATCGTGTTTACAGTCGCGGTATTTGCAAGCGCCTAAATAGTCATGGAATTCGACAAATCCATTGAAGATTTGTTCCGGCTCAAGGTGCCACAAACCAAATTCACGCACCCCTGGAGAGTCAATGACATCGCCGCCGTGTGGGAAGTGGTACAGGCGCGAGGCCGTGGTGGTGTGCTGACCCAGCCCGGAGTTGTCGGACACATCGTTGGTCAGGATCTCTTCCTGCAGCCCCAGAAGATTATTTAACAGGCTGGATTTCCCCACGCCAGACTGACCCGCAAAGATGCTGATGCGGTCGGTGAGCGCCTCTTCAAGCGGTTTCAGGCCATCTTTCTTGTGGCTGGAGACCATCAGTACGCGATAGCCAATATTACGGTAGATGTCCATTTGCTCGTTCACAAATGCCATACCGTCGTCATCCAGCAGATCGATTTTGTTGAGCACGATCAGCGGCTCAACGTCCAGCGTTTCGCAGGCCACGAGATAGCGGTCGATAATATTGAGCGAAAGCTCGGGTAAGATCGCCGATACAATCACGATCTGATTGATGTTGGCAGCGATCGGTTTAACGCCGTCGTAGAAGTCGGGGCGTGTCAGAACGGACGTGCGCTCATGAACCGCTTCGACGATCCCTTTTACGTTGACACCTTCGGACGCCGCTTTGCCTGGACGCCATACCACGCGGTCACCGGTCACCAGTGAACGGATGGTGCGACGAATGTTGCAGCGGTGGACGCTACCGTCGGCGGCTTCCACATCGGCGTGCATGCCGAAACGGCTGATCACCATGCCTTCGGTCGTTTCGCCAAACAGGTTGTCGTCGTAATCGGGTTTCTCCGAAGTGGTCTTAAGACGGCGCTGATGGTTGGCACTCACACGGCGCTGTTGCCCTTTGGAGAGTTTATTTTTACTCAATCGTGCTGACTCCTGGTCGCCCGTATCGGGCAAAACCTCTATGATACACACTAATTAATACTAGTTAACCTGCTACTGCCGGTTATGCGAGAAGGGTGGAAAATAACATGAGCGCGGATGAAAACAACCTGATTTGGATTGATCTTGAAATGACCGGTCTGGATCCCGAGCGCGATCGCATCATTGAGATCGCAACGCTGGTGACCGATGCCAACCTGAACATTCTGGCGGAAGGCCCGACCATTGCGGTACATCAGTCTGACGAACAGCTGGCGCTGATGGACGACTGGAACGTGCGCACCCATACCGGCAGCGGACTGGTAGAGCGCGTGAAAGCCAGCACTCAGGGCGATCGCGACGCGGAGCTGGCGACCATTGAGTTTCTGAAACAGTGGGTGCCTGCCGGTAAATCACCGATCTGCGGTAACAGCATCGGCCAGGATCGCCGCTTCCTGTTTAAGTACATGCCGGAGCTTGAAGCCTATTTCCATTACCGCTATCTGGATGTCAGCACCCTGAAAGAGCTGGCGCGTCGCTGGAAACCGGAAATTCTGGATGGCTTTAAGAAGCAGGGCACCCATCAGGCGATGGACGATATTCGTGAGTCGGTGGCTGAGCTGGCGTATTACCGCGAAAACTTTATTAAGTTGTAAGTTTGCTGCCCGGCGCGCTTGCGCAGCCGGGTTTTTGCCGTTAAATTGTGCAGCTTGCCGATTAATTAGGCACTTGAACAGGATTTCAAAAAAATCGCTTTCAGGGGGGTTGCAGCTAAAAGGATTTCTCGTATAATGCGCCTCCCGTAACGACAGAGAATTACACGTTACGACAGCAACAAATTTTTGCGGGAATAGCTCAGTTGGTAGAGCACGACCTTGCCAAGGTCGGGGTCGCGAGTTCGAGTCTCGTTTCCCGCTCCAAATTTGAAAAGTATCGCAAGATGTACGCACCACCCAAGCGGGAATAGCTCAGTTGGTAGAGCACGACCTTGCCAAGGTCGGGGTCGCGAGTTCGAGTCTCGTTTCCCGCTCCAAAATTTGAAAAGTGTCGCAAGACACGCACCACCCAAGCGGGAATAGCTCAGTTGGTAGAGCACGACCTTGCCAAGGTCGGGGTCGCGAGTTCGAGTCTCGTTTCCCGCTCCAAATTCTTCTTCATACCCAGTTTATCCACAGCGAAATGCTTCGTTGGGGACGCTTTCTTTTGTTTCTGACAAACTCTTGTGAACAGAGTTATCCACAGATCCCACTATTTTGCTAAAAGCCCAAAAACCTTCGCAGGGTGAACGGTATATTCATAACCAATTGAATATAAAGCTAAAAATATCATTTCAAAATGTTATTGAGATCTCTTGACCTCTCTGCAAAGCCCGATGGTTGCTGACTTCATGATTTTATTCACAGGCTGTGAATAGTTCAGGCGTCGCGCACAAGCCCCTTTTCGATCACTCTCACCAGACGTTTTTTCTGAGGTAATTGCACCTCGACTACACAGGCGTTTCGCTTCTCAATTTGCTGCGCAATCGCCCATTCTATGTGTTCGTCGAGAAGTGGGTGCTCACCTCTGCGCTTTTCAAGCGCCTGAATATTGGCCTCGTCCCAGGGAGCATTTCCTAGCGCAACGGCAATATTTCTCAGCCAGCGCAGATGGCCGATACGGCGAATTGCCGAACCTTCGGTGATCCTGAGGAAATACGGTTCGTCCCAGGCAAACAGCTCCGTCAGTTTCGGCGCATGTAACGCTTTACGCGGACTAAAATCGTCTTCATCCGTGAGCTGCGAGTAGCGATTCCAGGGGCAGATGAGCTGACAGTCGTCACAGCCATAAATTCGATTGCCAATCAGCGGGCGGAACTCTTCGGGGATCGCCCCTTCCAGTTCGATGGTGAGATACGAGATGCAGCGGCGTGCATCCACGGTGTAAGGCTCGACAATCGCTCCTGTCGGGCAGATGGTCATGCACGCTACGCAGCGACCACACCCTTCTTCGACCGGGCCGTCGACCGGCAGCGGCAAATCAATCAGCAATTCACCGAGAAAGAAGAATGAGCCTGCGTCGCGGCTGAGGATAAGTGAGTGCTTACCTGTCCAGCCAAGCCCGGCTTTTTCAGCGATAGGGCGCTCAAGAATAGGCGCAGAGTCGACAAAAGGTCTAAAATTCAGCGAGCCGCAGTGCTGCTGGATAGTTTCCCCGAGTTTTTTTAAGCGGTTACGCAAAAGCTTATGATAATCACGCCCAAGCGCATATCGGCTGACGTAACCCAGGGAGGGATCTTTCAACGTGCGGGCAAACGCCGCGTTAGCGGGGAGGTAGTTCATGCGAACGCTAATGACGCGCAGGGTACCCGGTAAAAGCTCGTGGGGCCGGGCGCGCATCATCCCGTGACGCGCCATCCACTCCATTTCGCCGTGGTATTGTTTGTCCAGCCAGGCCTGCAGTTTTGGCTCGCTCGCGGAAAGATCAGTATCGGTGATACCGACTTTCTGAAAGCCAAGCTCAGCGCCCCATTGTTTAATGTTTTGCGCTAATTGATTGAGATCGAGGGGCTGTGACATGACGGACCATACGGTGAAGAAAATCCCCGCAAGTATACCACATTCCATTTGGCCTGCGGATGACCTGCGACGCGCTGAAAAAGAGGCGGCAGATAGCCTGGGCATTACCCTGTATGAGCTGATGCTCCGCGCGGGCGAAGCGGCGTTTCGCGTTGCGCGTGAAGCCTATCCGCACGCCACTCATTGGTTGATTCTTTGCGGGCACGGCAATAACGGCGGCGATGGCTACGTGGTGGCCCGACTGGCCGCCGCCGCTGGCCTGAATGTGACCCTGCTGGCACTGGAGAGCGACAAACCGTTGCCAGACGAGGCGAGCGAAGCCCGAGACGCCTGGCTAAACGCCGGTGGCGTGATCCATGCTGCGGATATCGTCTGGCCAGAGGGTATCGATCTGATTATTGATGGTTTACTCGGCACCGGGCTGAGCCAGGCTCCGCGCGAGAACGTTGCGACACTGATTGAACATGCCAACAGCCATCCCGCTCCCGTAATCGCCCTGGATATTCCTTCGGGCCTGCTGGCGCAAACGGGCGCGACGCCTGGCGCGGTGATTCACGCCACGGCTACCGTGACCTTTATCGCCCTTAAACCTGGATTGTTGACCGGCAAAGCACGTGATGTGGTGGGGACACTTCACCATCATGCACTCGGCCTGGATAGCTGGCTTGCGGGCCAGGAGACGTCGCTTTCCCGTTTTGATGCTTCCCAGCTTGCGCAGTGGCTGCCGCCGCGCCGTCCGACGTCCCACAAAGGCGATCACGGAAAACTGGTGGTCATAGGTGGCGATCACGGCACGGCAGGGGCGATTCGCATGACCGGAGAGGCCGCTCTGCGAGCGGGCGCGGGTCTGGTGCGAGTGCTCACTCGCATCGAAAACATCCCGCCGTTAATTACCGCTCGCCCTGAACTGATGGTCAGCGAACTCACGCCGCACTCTCTCGAAGAGAGCCTGGCCTGGGCGGACGTGGTGGCGATAGGCCCGGGGCTGGGTCAACAGGATTGGGGCAAAAAAGCGCTACAGAAAGTCGAGAATTGCCGTAAACCGATGCTGTGGGATGCCGACGCGCTGAACCTTCTGGCAATCAATCCTGATAAACGTCACAATCGCATCCTGACGCCACACCCCGGCGAAGCCGCGCGGCTGCTTAACTGCAGCGTCGCAGAAATTGAAAGCGATCGCTTACTTTCTGCGCAGCGTCTGGTAAAACGTTATGGGGGTGTTGCGGTTCTGAAAGGGGCAGGCACGATAGTGGCCTGTGAATCTGGCGCGTTGGGCATTATCGACGCGGGCAATGCGGGAATGGCAAGTGGCGGAATGGGCGATGTGCTCTCCGGCATTATCAGCGCGTTGCTTGGACAGAAACTTACCCCTTATGATGCAGCTATTGCAGGCTGCGTGGCGCACGGTGCCGCCGCTGATAGAGTGGCGGTGCAGTATGGAACGCGCGGCATGCTGGCCACCGATATTTTTGACACGCTGCGGCGTGTTGTTAACCCGGATGTGATTGACGTAGAAAATGACTAATCGTGTGATTGCTTTACCCGACGAGCAGGCAACTTTGGATCTCGGCAAGCGCCTGGCACTGGCCTGTGACGGTGCCACCGTCATCTATCTGTACGGTGATTTGGGCGCGGGTAAAACCACCTTCAGCCGGGGTTTTTTACAGGCGCTAGGCCACAAAGGGAATGTAAAAAGCCCGACCTATACCCTGGTCGAACCCTACACGCTCGACAATCTGATGGTATATCACTTTGATCTTTACCGTCTTGCGGACCCAGAGGAGCTGGAATTTATGGGTATCCGTGACTATTTCGCCAACGATGCCATTTGCCTGGTGGAGTGGCCGCAACAAGGTGCGGGTGTGTTGCCTGACCCGGATGTCGAAATTCACTTAGATTACCAGGCGCAAGGGCGTGAGGCACGCATCAGTGCAGTTTCCTCATCAGGCTGTTCCTTGCTGGCTCGCTTAGCCAGCTGAATGAAGGGATAACGGGATGATTAATCGCGTTAAAGGTTGGTTGTTGGCCGCCACGGTGCTGCTGTGCGCGCAGGCCGGTGCGGCGAGCTTATCGGACATTCAGGTGTCCAACGGTGATGCGCAGGCGCGTATCACCTTCAGTTTTATGGGCGATCCCGATTACGCCTTTACCCAGGTCGATAAACGTAGCGTTGCGCTGGATATTAAACAGACCGGCGTGATCCAGGGGCTACCGCTGCAGTTTAGCGGGAATAACCTGGTGAAAAGTATTCGCTCCGGCAATGCAAAAGATCCTCAGTCCCTGCGACTGGTGGTGGATCTGACGCAAAACGGCAAAACCCGTGCGGTGAAGCAGCAAAATGGTGCTAACTACACCGTGGTCTTTACCATCAATGCCGATGTTCCGCCGCCGCCCCCTCCGCCGCCAGCGCCCGTCGTGGCACAACGTGTAGAGCAGCCGGTGGTCGCGCCGCGTCCTTCTGAACCGGCGCGGAATCCGTTCAAAGCGCAAAACGATCGTCTTACCAGCGTCACCAGCAGCAATACCGTGACGCGTCCCGCGGCGCGCGCCCGTGCGGTGTCGTCCGATGAGAGAGTGATCATTGCCATTGATGCCGGTCACGGCGGTCAGGACCCTGGCGCGATTGGGCCGGGTGGTACGCAGGAGAAAAACGTCACGATTTCGATTGCGCGTAAGTTGCGCGCGTTGCTGAATGACGATCCGATGTTTAAAGGCGTCATGACCCGCGACGGCGACTACTTTATCTCCGTGATGGGGCGTTCCGACGTGGCGCGTAAGCAAAACGCCAACTTCCTGGTGTCGATTCACGCGGATGCTGCGCCGAATCGCAGCGCGACCGGTGCGTCGGTGTGGGTGCTGTCAAATCGTCGTGCGAACAGCGAAATGGCGAACTGGCTCGAGGAGCATGAGAAACAGTCTGAACTGCTCGGCGGCGCAGGTGACGTGCTGGCGAACAGCCAGTCCGACCCGTATCTCAGCCAGGCGGTGCTGGATTTACAATTCGGCCATTCTCAGCGCGTCGGGTATGATGTGGCGACGAACGTGATTAGCCAGCTTCAGCGCGTCGGTGCGATCCACAAACGCCGTCCTGAGCATGCGAGTTTAGGGGTGTTACGCTCACCGGATATCCCGTCGATTCTGGTTGAAACCGGTTTTATCACCAATAACGGCGAAGAGCGCCTGCTGGGCAGCGACAGCTATCAGCAGCAAATTGCCGATGCGATTTATAACGGTCTGCGCAACTATTTTGCCGCGCATCCGCTCCAGTCAGCGCCGCAAGGGGGCGCGGGTCAAACCGCCAGCGCCGCCCTGCCTGGCGACATGAGCGCGACCAACTAAGGAGAGATCATGCCGATTCAGGTTCTGCCGCCGCAGCTTGCGAACCAAATCGCCGCCGGCGAGGTGGTGGAGCGTCCTGCATCGGTCGTGAAAGAGCTGGTTGAAAACAGTCTCGATGCGGGAGCCACCCGCATCGATATTGATATCGAACGCGGCGGTGCCAAACTTATCCGCATTCGCGACAACGGCTGTGGGATCAAAAAAGACGAGCTGGCGCTGGCGCTGGCGCGTCACGCCACCAGTAAAATTGCCTCTCTCGACGATCTGGAAGCCATTATCAGCCTCGGTTTTCGCGGCGAAGCGCTGGCCAGTATCAGCTCCGTTTCGCGTCTGACGCTCACCTCCCGCACCGCCGAACAGCAGGAAGCCTGGCAGGCGTACGCGGAAGGGCGCGACATGGACGTGACCGTCAAACCCGCCGCGCATCCGGTGGGCACCACGCTGGAAGTGCTGGATCTGTTCTATAACACCCCGGCGCGGCGCAAGTTTATGCGCACCGAAAAAACCGAATTTAGCCACATCGACGAAATCATTCGCCGCATCGCGCTGGCGCGTTTTGACGTGACGATCAACCTGAGCCACAACGGCAAAGTGATGCGCCAGTATCGCGCCGTTGCGGAAGGCGGGCAGAAAGAGCGTCGCTTGGGGGCGATTTGCGGGACCGGCTTCCTGGAACAGGCGCTGGCAATTGAATGGCAGCACGGCGATCTCGCGATGCGCGGCTGGGTGGCCGATCCAAAATCCATGAACGCGGCGCTGGCGGAAATCCAGTACTGTTACGTCAACGGTCGCATGATGCGCGATCGTCTGATCAACCACGCTATCCGCCAGGCCTGTGAAAATAAACTCGGCGCGGATCAGCAGCCTGCGTTTGTTCTCTATCTTGAAATCGATCCGCATCAGGTGGATGTCAACGTGCATCCTGCCAAGCATGAAGTGCGTTTCCACCAGTCGCGTCTGGTCCATGATTTTATCTATCAGGGCGTGCTGAGCGTTTTACAGCTGCAGGCGGAAGCGGTATTGCCGCTGGAAGAAGAGAGCGCCGCGCCGCGTCCGATCCCGGAAAACCGCGTGGCGGCTGGCCGTAACCAGTTTGCAGAACCCGCCGTTGCCCGTGAACCCGAAACCCCGCGCTATTCCCCGACCAGCCAGGCGCCGCGCCCGAGCGGGGCGAATTACCCTCATGCGCCGGGTTATCAAAAGCAGCAGGGTGCGCTTTATAGCAAATTGCTGGATACTCCAGCCGTAGAGCGCAAAGAGCCCGTGGCGCCATCGGCCCCTGCGCTGGAAGGCCACAGCCAAAGTTTTGGTCGGGTGTTAACCATCATTGCGCCGGATGTGGCGCTGCTGGAGCGTGACGGGAAACTGGCTCTGCTGGCGTTACCGGTTGCGGAGCGCTGGCTGAAGCAGGCACAGGTGACGCCCGGGGCAAATGCGGCCTGTGCTCAGCCGCTGCTGATTCCGGTTCGGCTCAAAATTTCAGCGGACGAAGCCGGCCTGTTAAACCGTGCGAAAGCGCTGTTGGCGGAAATGGGCATCGAATTTGTGTTAGAGGCGCATCATGTGACGATTCGCGCGGTGCCTTTACCCTTACGCCAACAAAATTTACAAAACTTGATTCCTGAACTGATAGGCTACCTGGCGCAGCAAACGACCTTTGATGCCACCAATACCGCGCAGTGGATCGCCCGTCATTTAGCGAGCGACCATCATCCGTGGAATATGGCGCAAGCCATTACCGTATTGGCCGAAGTTGAACGTCTTTGCCCTCATTTGGTCAAAGCACCGCCGGGTGGTTTATTACAACGTGTTGATTTAGATTCGGCGATGAATGCCCTGAAAAATGAGTGATGTGAGTAAGGCGAGCCTGCCAAAGGCGATTTTTTTAATGGGCCCAACGGCCTCGGGTAAAACCGCGTTAGCCATTGAGCTACGTAAAGTTTTGCCAGTAGAGTTGATTAGCGTCGATTCCGCCCTTATTTATCAAGGGATGGATATCGGCACGGCGAAGCCAGACGCAGAAGAACTGCGCGCGGCACCGCACCGACTGCTGGATATTCTCGACCCGTCCCAGGCGTACTCCGCAGCGGATTTCCGCCGCGATGCGCTGGCGCAAATGGCCGAGATCACCGCAGCGGGCCGGATACCGTTGTTAGTTGGCGGGACCATGCTCTACTTCAAGGCGCTGCTGGAAGGGTTATCACCCTTGCCATCCGCAGACCCTGAGGTGAGAGCCAGAATTGAGCAGCAGGCGGCAGAGCAAGGATGGGGCGCGTTGCACAAGCAGCTGGAGGAAATTGACCCGGTTGCCGCAGCACGGATTCATCCAAATGATCCGCAAAGGCTTTCCCGGGCACTGGAAGTTTTTTTCATTTCGGGTAAAACTTTAACGGAACTGACGCAAACGTCAGGAGAGGCTCTGCCGTATCAGGTGCATCAGTTCGCCATCGCCCCGGCGAGCCGTGAACTGCTCCATCAACGAATTGAGCAGCGTTTTCATCAGATGTTAGCTTCAGGTTTTGAAGCAGAAGTGCGGGCGCTATTTGCTCGCGGAGATTTGCATACGGACATGCCTTCCATTCGTTGTGTCGGATACCGCCAGATGTGGTCATACATTGAAGGCGAGATCTCATACGATGAAATGGTTTATCGAGGTGTTTGCGCCACCAGACAGTTAGCGAAACGCCAGATAACCTGGTTGCGCGGTTGGGACGGTATCCACTGGTTAGACAGTGAGAAGCCAGACCAGGCGTACAATGAAGTTTTACAGGTTGTGGGTGCTATCGCAGACTGAATGTGTACAATTAAGTCGTATCGTGCGCAATTTTTCAGAATCGCAAGGTTCTAAGTACATAACAAGCATATAAGGAAAAGATAGAATGGCTAAGGGGCAATCTTTACAAGATCCGTTTCTGAACGCATTGCGTCGTGAACGTGTTCCAGTTTCTATTTATTTGGTGAATGGTATTAAGCTGCAAGGTCAGATTGAGTCTTTCGATCAGTTCGTGATCCTGTTGAAAAACACGGTCAGCCAGATGGTTTATAAGCACGCTATCTCTACTGTTGTTCCGTCTCGTCCAGTATCTCATCACAGCAACAACGCTGGCGGCGGCACCGGTAGTAACTACCATCATGGCAGCAACGCACAGGGCTCTTCTGCTCCTGCGCAGGACAGCGAAGAAACCGAATAAGGTAACGGGCTGTTTTTCCACACGGGGAGCCAGGTTTCTGCGTTCCCCGCTGATTTATTTTGAGGATAATACGCTTGTTTGACCGTTATGATGCCGGCGAGCATGCGGTACTGGTACACATCTATTTTACGCAAGACAAAGATATGGAAGATCTCCAGGAGTTTGAAGCTCTGGTCTCTTCTGCCGGTGTCGAAGCATTACAGGTGATTACCGGTAGCCGTAAAGCCCCGCACCCAAAGTTTTTTGTTGGTGAAGGTAAAGCAGTCGAAATTGCGGAAGCCGTAAAAGCAACCGGCGCGTCCGTCGTGCTGTTTGACCATGCGCTATCTCCGGCTCAAGAGCGTAACCTGGAAGCCCTGTGCGAATGTCGTGTTATCGACCGTACCGGACTGATTTTAGACATTTTTGCTCAACGTGCACGTACCCACGAGGGGAAATTGCAGGTTGAGCTGGCGCAATTGCGTCATCTGGCCACGCGTCTTGTGCGCGGCTGGACCCACCTTGAAAGGCAAAAAGGCGGGATTGGTTTACGCGGTCCGGGTGAAACCCAGCTCGAAACCGACCGTCGACTGCTGCGCGGCCGTATTACCCAGATCCTCTCACGTCTGGCAAGAGTTGAAAAACAGCGTGAGCAAGGACGTCGTTCGCGAACCAAAGCTGACATCCCAACGGTGTCGCTGGTGGGGTATACCAACGCCGGTAAATCCACCCTGTTTAACCAGATCACTGAGGCCAAGGTTTATGCCGCAGACCAGTTGTTTGCGACCCTTGACCCGACGCTGCGTCGCATTGACGTTGCGGATGTGGGTGAAACAGTGCTGGCGGATACCGTAGGATTTATTCGTCATTTGCCACACGACCTGGTGGCCGCGTTTAAAGCCACACTGCAGGAGACGCGTCAGGCGACGCTGCTGCTGCATATCATCGACGCTGCGGATGTTCGCGTGCAGGAAAACATCGACGCGGTGAATACCGTGCTCGAAGAGATCGATGCGCACGAGATCCCAACGCTTCTGGTGATGAACAAAATCGATATGCTGGACGATTTCGAGCCACGTATCGACCGAGATGAAGAGAACAAACCGATTCGGGTCTGGCTTTCCGCTCAGACCGGTGTCGGTGTGCCACTACTTTTCCAGGCTTTGACAGAACGTCTTTCTGGTGAGGTGGCTCAGCACACGCTGCGTCTGCCGCCACAGGAAGGCAGGCTGCGCAGCCGGTTTTATCAGCTTCAGGCGATAGAAAAAGAGTGGATGGAGGATGACGGCAGCTTGGTGATGCAGGTGCGTATGCCGATCGTTGACTGGCGTCGCCTCTGTAAACAAGAACCTACGCTGGTGGACTACGTCGTCTGACCAGATAAAGGTGCACGAGCCTGAAAATTCGCCCTTGCATAACAAATATGGAGCATATACATGGCGTGGAATCAGCCCGGTAATAACGGACAAGACCGCGACCCGTGGGGAAGCAGCAATAATCAAGGCGGCAACTCTGGGGGAAATGGCAACAAAGGTGGTCGCGAGCAGGGGCCTCCTGATCTGGACGATATCTTTCGCAAGCTGAGCAAAAAGCTTGGTGGTTTCGGTACAGGTAAAGGTTCTGGCTCGGGTGGAAATTCCACTCAGGGTCCGCGCCCGCACATGGGTGGCCGCGTAGTGAGCATTGTTGCTGCTGCTGTGGTCATCATTTGGGCTGCCAGCGGGTTCTACACCATTAAAGAAGCTGAGCGCGGTGTGGTCACTCGTTTCGGTAAGTTTAGCCATCTGGTTGAGCCGGGTCTGAACTGGAAGCCAACGTTCGTGGATAACGTGACTGCGGTAAACGTGGAATCGGTACGCGAACTGGCGGCGTCTGGCGTGATGCTGACCTCTGACGAGAACGTGGTGCGCGTTGAGATGAACGTGCAGTACCGCGTCACCGATCCGCAGCACTATCTGTTCAGTGTGACCAGCGCCGACGACAGTCTGCGTCAGGCTACCGACAGCGCCCTGCGTGGCGTGATCGGTAAATACACCATGGACCGTATTCTGACCGAAGGTCGTACCGTTATTCGTAGCGATACCCAGCGCGAGCTGGAAGAGACCATCCGTCCGTACAACATGGGTATCACCCTGCTAGACGTCAACTTCCAGGCCGCTCGTCCGCCGGAAGAGGTCAAAGCCGCCTTCGATGATGCAATTGCCGCGCGTGAAAACGAACAGCAATACATCCGTGAAGCTGAAGCTTACACCAACGAAGTTCAGCCTCGTGCTAACGGTCAGGCGCAGCGTATCCTCGAAGAGGCGCGTGCGTATAAGACTCAGACCATCCTGGAAGCCCAGGGTGAAGTGGCTCGCTTCGCGAAGCTCCTGCCGGAATATAAAGCTGCCCCGGAAATTACCCGTGAGCGTCTGTATATCGAGACCATGGAGAAAG
Source organism: Lelliottia sp. SL45 (assembly GCF_026672535.1). Lineage (NCBI taxonomy): Bacteria > Pseudomonadati > Pseudomonadota > Gammaproteobacteria > Enterobacterales > Enterobacteriaceae > Lelliottia > Lelliottia sp. SL45. The sequence continues at coordinate 3,369,397 of NZ_JAPPRH010000003.1, read as the reverse complement.
TGTTGAGCCACACCCGTAAAGTGCTGGTGAACGACAACAAAGGTGGCAACCTGATGGTGCTACCGCTGGACCAGATGCTGAAAGGCGGTAATGCGCCTGCGGCAAAACAGGATAACAGCGGAGCAAACAATCTGCTGCGTCTGCCTCCGGCATCCAGCAGCAATTCCAGCGCCAATACCACGTCTTCTTCAAGCGATGGTGACATCATGGACCAACGCCGTGCCAACGCACAGCGTAACGACAGCCAGCGTCAGGGGGAATAACGATGCGTAAGTCAGTTATTGCGATTATCATCATCGCGCTGGTCGTACTTTATACCTCCATCTTTGTGGTGAAAGAGGGCGAGCGCGGGATTACCATGCGCTTCGGTAAAGTCCTTCGTGACGATGAAAACAAACCGCTGGTCTTTGAACCGGGTCTGCACTTCAAGCTCCCGATGATTGAATCAGTGAAAATGCTCGACGCTCGTATCCAGACGATGGATAACCAGGCCGATCGTTTTGTCACTAAAGAGAAAAAAGACCTGATCGTCGATTCTTACATCAAATGGCGTATCAGCGACTTCAGCCGTTACTACCTGGCAACAGGCGGCGGTGACGTCTCTCAGGCCGAAGTGCTGCTGAAACGTAAGTTCTCTGACCGTCTGCGTTCTGAAATTGGTCGTCTGGATGTGAAAGACATCGTGACCGACTCCCGTGGTCGTCTGACCCTGGAAGTGCGTGATGCGCTGAACTCCGGTACTGCGGGCACGGAAGACGAAGTTGCGACGCCAGCAGCGGACGATGCGATTGCTAAAGCGGCTGAGCGTGTTCAGGCTGAAACCAACGGCAAAGTGCCGGTGATCAACCCGAACAGTATGGCGGCGTTAGGTATCGAAGTGGTCGATGTGCGTATCAAACAGATCAACCTGCCTGCGGAAGTGTCCGAAGCGATTTACAACCGTATGCGCGCTGAGCGTGAAGCGGTAGCCCGTCGCCACCGTTCACAGGGTCAGGAAGAGGCTGAGAAACTGCGCGCGACAGCGGACTATGAAGTGACGAAAACGCTGGCAGAATCCGAACGTCAGGGCCGCATTATGCGCGGTGAAGGCGATGCGGAAGCCGCGAAACTGTTTGCCGATGCATTCAGCCAGGATCCGGATTTCTATGCCTTTATCCGTAGCCTGCGAGCGTATGAAAACAGCTTCCAGAGCAATCAGGATGTGATGGTGCTCAGTCCTGACAGCGATTTCTTCCGTTATATGAAGACGCCAGGCAACGCCACGCGATAAACTCATTCCCGTTTGAGTTATCAAACCACCGCTCTCAACGGAGCGGTGGTTTTCTTTTATCAGGAGCTAAAATGAATTCCACCATCTTGCTGGCGCTTGCTCTGGTTTTGGTGCTCGAAGGCCTTGGCCCGATGCTTTATCCGCGCGCCTGGCGTCGAATGATCGCCACTATGACCCAACTGCCGGATAATATTTTACGTCGTTTTGGCGGGGGTCTTGTGGTTGCAGGAGTGGTGATCTACTACATGTTGAGGAAAACGATTGGCTGATCAAAAAGTGGTCGGATTTGCATTATATTGAGGGCAAAAAGTGCTGTAACTCTGAAAAAGCGGTGGTAGAATCCATTTTTAAGCAATCGGTGATTTTGAAAAATGGGTAACAACGTTGTCGTACTGGGCACCCAATGGGGTGACGAAGGTAAAGGGAAGATTGTCGATCTTCTGACTGAACGTGCTAAATATGTTGTACGCTATCAGGGTGGTCACAACGCAGGCCATACTCTCGTAATCAACGGTGAAAAAACCGTCCTCCATCTTATTCCATCAGGCATTCTTCGTGAAAATGTGACCAGCATCATCGGTAACGGTGTTGTGCTGTCTCCTGCTGCGCTGATGAAAGAGATGAAAGGCCTGGAAGACCGTGGTATCCCGGTTCGTGAGCGTCTGCTGCTCTCCGAAGCCTGCCCGCTGATCCTCGACTATCACGTCGCACTGGACGTGGCGCGCGAAAAAGCACGTGGCGCGAAAGCTATCGGCACCACCGGCCGTGGTATCGGCCCTGCTTACGAAGATAAAGTTGCTCGTCGCGGTCTGCGCGTTGGCGACCTGTTCGACAAAGCCACCTTCGCTGAAAAACTGAAAGAAGTGATGGAATATCACAACTTCCAGCTGGTGAACTTCTACAAAGTAGACGCCGTTGACTACCAGAAAGTACTGGATGATGTCATGGCGGTTGCTGACATCCTGACCGGTATGGTTGTGGATGTGTCTGACCTGCTGGACCAGGCGCGCAAACGTGGCGATTTCGTCATGTTCGAAGGCGCGCAGGGTACGCTGCTGGATATCGACCACGGTACCTATCCGTACGTGACCTCCTCTAACACCACCGCGGGTGGCGTGGCGACTGGCTCCGGCCTGGGTCCACGTTATGTGGATTACGTGCTGGGTATCATTAAAGCTTACTCCACTCGCGTGGGTGCAGGTCCGTTCCCGACTGAGCTGTTTGATGACATCGGCGAGTTCCTGTGCAAGCAAGGTAACGAGTTTGGCGCGACCACCGGTCGTCGTCGTCGTACCGGCTGGCTGGATGCGGTTGCAGTGCGTCGCGCAGTGCAGATCAACTCCCTGTCTGGCTTCTGCCTGACCAAGCTGGACGTGCTGGACGGCCTGAAAGAAGTGAAAATCTGCGTGGGCTACCGTATGCCAGATGGCCGCGAAGTGACCACCACTCCGCTGGCCGCTGACGACTGGGAAGGTATCGAGCCGATTTACGAAACCATGCCAGGCTGGTCCGAAACCACCTTTGGTGTGAAAGAGCGTAGCGGTCTGCCGAAAGCCGCGCTGGACTACATCAAGCGTATTGAAGAACTGACCGAAGTGCCGATCGATATAATCTCTACCGGCCCTGACCGTACCGAAACGATGATTCTGCGCGACCCGTTCGACGCATAAACCTCGTTCTGCCTGGCGGCGCTACGCTTGCCAGGCCTACAAAACGCTTCTTAAGCCGGATAAGCAACGCGTATCCGGCTTTTTAGTTCCTCTTTCTCCCTTTCAGTCAAATAAATTAGCCGCTAAGTATCTGGCTGGTTTATCATCAATAGTGAATATCTCTGCGGTTAGACCGCGTTTTTCCCTTTTCCTGAGGTTGATGTGCAGTTAACGAGTTTCACCGATTACGGCTTACGTGCGCTGATTTACATGGCGTCGTTGCCACAAGGACAGATGACCAGTATCTCTGAGGTGACAGAGGTGTACGGCGTGTCCCGTAATCATATGGTCAAAATAATCAATCAACTTAGCCGTGCGGGATACGTAACTGCCGTCCGCGGGAAAAACGGGGGGATTCGTCTCGGAAAACCTGCACAGAGTATTCGTGTTGGAGATGTGGTACGTGAACTGGAGCCATTAACTCTGGTGAACTGCAGCAGCGACTTCTGCCACATCACCCCCGCTTGCCGCCTGAAAAAGGCGCTTTCTACGGCTGTGCAAAGTTTTCTCAAGGAACTGGATAACTACACGCTGGCCGATTTGGTTGAAGAGAATCAACCGCTATATAAATTATTGCTGGTGGAATGAAGAAAATTTCCACCGGAGCTGACAACGGAGGAACCGACATGTCACATGATCCTTTCCAGGAACGCGAAGCAGAAAAGTACGCGAATCCTATCCCAAGCCGCGAGTTCATCATCGAACACTTAACAAAACGCGAAAAGCCCGCCAATCGTGAAGAACTTGCCGTTGAATTAAACATTGAAGGCGAAGAGCAAATTGAAGCCCTTCGTCGCCGCCTGCGTGCCATGGAGCGTGATGGCCAGCTGGTCTTTACGCGTCGCCAGTGCTACGCGCTGCCGGAACGTCTCGACCTGCTCAAAGGCACCGTCATTGGCCATCGCGATGGTTTCGGCTTCCTGCGCGTAGAAGGCCGCAAAGACGACCTGTATCTGTCCTCTGAACAGATGAAGATGTGCATCCACGGCGATCAGATTCTGGCGCAGCCGTTAGGGGCTGACCGCAAGGGCCGCCGCGAAGCGCGCGTCGTTCGCGTGCTGGTACCCAAAACCAGCCAGATCGTCGGGCGTTACTTCACCGATGCAGGCGTGGGCTTTGTGGTGCCGGACGACAGCCGTCTGAGCTTCGACATCCTGATCCCGCCGGAAGAGGTGATGGGCGCACGCATGGGCTTTGTGGTGGTAGTCGAACTCACCCAGCGTCCAACGCGCCGCACCAAAGCGATTGGTAAGATCGTGGAAGTGCTCGGCGATAACATGGGCACCAGCATGGCCGTAGATATGGCGCTGCGTACGCATGAAATCCCTTACGTCTGGCCGGCTGCGGTTGAAAATCAGGTCAAAGATCTGAAAGAGCAGGTCCCGGAAGAGGCCAAAATCGGCCGCGTGGATCTGCGCGATCTGCCGCTGGTAACCATTGATGGCGAAGACGCCCGCGACTTCGATGACGCCGTCTTCTGCGAGAAAAAACGCGGCGGCGGCTGGCGTTTGTGGGTGGCGATTGCTGACGTCAGCTATTACGTCCGCCCCAACACCCCGCTGGACAGCGAAGCCCGCAGCCGTGGTACATCCGTGTACTTCCCGTCGCAGGTCGTTCCAATGCTGCCCGAAGTGCTCTCCAACGGGCTGTGCTCCCTGAACCCGCAGGTTGATCGTCTGTGTATGGTCTGTGAAATGACCATCTCCACCAAAGGGCGCTTAACCGGCTATAAATTCTATGAAGCAGTGATGAGCTCGCACGCGCGCCTGACATACACCAAAGTCTGGCACATGCTGCAGGGCGACCAGGAGCTGCGCGAGCAATATGCGCCGCTGGTCAAACACATCGAAGAGCTGCACAACCTCTACAAAGTGCTGGACCAGGCGCGCGAAGAGCGCGGCGGGATCTCCTTTGAGAGCGAAGAGGCGAAGTTTATCTTCAACGCTGAGCGTCGTATCGAGCGTATCGAGCAGACGCAGCGTAACGATGCCCACAAACTGATTGAAGAGTGCATGATCCTGGCAAACATCTCGGCGGCGCGTTTCGTTGAGAAAGCCAAAGAGCCTGCGCTGTTCCGTATTCACGATAAACCGACCACTGAAGCGATCACCGCGTTCCGTTCGGTGCTGGCGGAGCTGGGCCTGGAGCTGCCGGGTGGCAGTAAACCAGAGCCGCGCGATTACGCCGAGCTGCTGGAGTCCATCAGCGATCGTCCGGATGCGGAAATGCTGCAAACCATGCTGCTGCGCTCCATGAAACAGGCGATTTACGATCCGGAAAACCGTGGTCACTTCGGCCTGGCGCTGCAGTCTTATGCGCACTTTACCTCGCCGATTCGTCGTTACCCGGATCTGTCGCTGCACCGCGCCATTAAATATCTGCTGGCGCAAGAGCAGGGGCATAAGGGCAACACCACCGAAACGGGCGGCTACCACTATTCCATGGAAGAGATGCTCCAGCTTGGTCAGCACTGTTCCATGGCCGAACGTCGCGCCGACGAAGCAACGCGTGACGTGGCGGACTGGCTGAAGTGTGACTTCATGCTGGATCAGGTGGGCAATGTCTTTAAAGGCGTCATCGCCAGCGTTACCGGCTTTGGCTTCTTTGTGCGTCTCGACGAGCTGTTTATCGACGGCCTGGTCCACGTCTCCTCGCTGGATAACGATTACTACCGCTACGATCAGGTTGGTCAACGCCTGACGGGTGAATCCGGCGGCCAGACTTACCGTCTGGGCGATCGCGTGGAAGTGAAGGTGGAAGCCGTTAACATGGACGAACGTAAGATTGATTTCAGTCTGATCTCAAGCGAACGTGCTCCGCGTAACGTCGGTAAAACCGAGCGCGAAAAAGCGAAAAAAGGGTCGAACGGTAAAACCGGCGGCAGGCGTCGTCAGGCGGGTAAAAAGGTGAACTTCGAGCCAGATGCCGCGTTCCGTGGTGATAAAGGCAAAGCAGCGCCAAAACCACCCAAAGCGAAGAAAGAGAAAGGCGCGAAAAAACCGTCCGCCAAGACCCAGAAAATAGCGGCCGCGACCAAAGCGAAGCGTGCTGCGAAGAAAAAAGTGGCGGAGTAACACTCCCTCACCCTTTGTCGGCCGGGCAAGCGTAGAATTGCCCGGCAAAAGCAATTAATGAGAACCATCAATGAGTGAAATGATTTACGGCATCCATGCGGTGCAGGCCCTGCTGGAGCGCGCTCCGGAGCGTTTTCAGGAAGTGTATATTCTGAAAGGCCGCGAGGATAAACGTCTGCTGCCGCTGATCCATGCGCTGGAAGCCCAGGGCGTGGTGATTCAGCTGGCGAGCCGCCAGTTCCTCGACGAAAAAAGCGAGGGTGCCGTTCACCAGGGCATTATCGCGCGTGCGAAACCGGGCCGTCAGTATCAGGAAAACGATCTGCCGGATCTGATCGCCCAGCTCGATAACCCGTTCTTCCTGATCCTCGACGGCGTGACCGATCCGCACAACCTTGGCGCATGCCTGCGTAGTGCAGATGCGGCAGGCGTGCATGCGGTGATTGTGCCGCGCGACCGTTCTGCGCAGCTCAATGCTACGGCGAAGAAAGTCGCCTGTGGCGCGGCGGAAAACGTGCCGTTGATCCGCGTGACCAACCTGGCGCGCACCATGCGTCAGCTGCAGGAAGAGAACATCTGGATTGTCGGCACCGCTGGCGAAGCAGACCATACCCTTTATCAGAGCAAAATGACCGGCCGTATGGCGCTGGTGATGGGTGCTGAAGGGGAAGGGATGCGCCGTCTGACGCGCGAGCATTGCGACGAGCTGATCAGCATTCCGATGGCGGGCAGCGTCTCGTCTCTGAACGTGTCTGTGGCAACAGGTATTTGCCTGTTCGAAGCGGTGCGTCAGCGCGGGTGATTTTTTGTGCCCGGTAGCGCTTCGCTTACCGGGCCTACAAAAACGTCCAGGCCGGGTAAGGCGAACTGCCACCCGGCCAAACACTACTCTTCTAAAGACCGCAAATGGTCATCTTTATTCAACGTCATCAGCGCGACAATGCTCACCACCGCCGTCGCCATCACGTAATACGCTGGAATATCCAGATTCCCCGTCTGCTTGATCAACCCGGTGATAATCAACCCCGCGCAGCCAGAGAAAATGGCGTTAGACAGCGAATAGGCCAGACCCAGCCCGGTATAGCGCACGCGCGTCGGGAACATCTCCGACAGCATCGCAGGCCCTGGCCCCGCGAGCATCCCCACCAGACCGCCCGCAATTAACACCACAATCGCTTTCACCGCCAGGGTACTGGATTCCGCCTGCAAAATTTTCAGCAGCGGCAGGGCGAGGATCAGCAGCAGCGCGGTCGCCATCACCATCACCGTGCGTCGCCCGATGCGGTCACTGAGTATTCCTGACGGGATAATCGTCAGCGCAAATCCGATATTCGAAATCACCGCAATCAGCAGCGCCTGGTTAAAGCCCGTATGCAATGCGGATTGCAGATAGGTCGGCATGATCACCAGATAGGTATACCCGGCGGCTGACCAGACCATCACACGGCCAATCCCCATCACAATCGCTTTCAGCGTGGCAGCGGTGTGCGCTTCGGCGACAACCGGTTTTTCCTTTTGCTGCACAAAACTCGGCGTCTCTTCCATGCTGACGCGCAGCCACAGGGCGACCACGCCCATCGGCAGCGCGAGGAAGAACGGAATACGCCAGCCCCAGTCATGCAGCGCGTCCGGCGTCATCACAACCGAGAGCAGTGCGACGATGCCAGCGCCTGCCAGCAGCCCAAGTGCCACGGTAAAGGATTGCCATGCGCCGTAAAGCCCCCGTTTGCCGCGTGGAGCGAACTCGGTCATCAGCGACACGGCCCCGCCGTACTCGCCGCCCGCAAACAGGCCCTGCAAAATGCGCAGCCCGGTAATGATCAGCGGTGCGGCAATGCCGATGCTGGCGTAAACCGGCACCATGCCGATAGCGGCCGTCGCGAGCGTCATCAGCACCAGCACGATAATCAGCGTCGGCTTACGGCCAATGCGGTCGCCGATGCGGCCAAAAACGACTGCGCCCAGCGGGCGGAAGAAGAACGCGATCGCAAATGAGGCGTAGGTGAGGATCAGGCTGGTCATCCCCGCTTCACCTTCCAGCTGGAAGAAGTTCTTCGCAATGACGGTCGCCATAAAACCGTACACCGCGAATTCATACCATTCGATGAAGTTGCCAATCGAACCTGCAATTAAAGCGCGCTTGTGCGCATCCGGCGCACGTTGGGAAGATTGCATAATGATTCTCTCTCGGAAGATGAGAATAAATTATTCAACAGAATGGCCGACGTGAAATAGTTTATTCTTATATTGTGTGACCTGTTTCACGAATGATTTCAATCAGATCGTCGCCTTGTGACCCGACTCCCATGCAGCCGTTGTGCAGTCTGTCCATACTTACCTTCATTGCCATTGAAGGAGGGAGACATATGCACTGGCAGACACACACGGTTTTCAATCAGCCTGTACCCCTGTCGAACAGCAATCTTTTTCTGTCCGATTGCGCGCTGCGTGAGGCGGTGGCACGCGAAGGGGCGGAATGGGACAGCGAATTTCTCGCCAGCATCGGCCAGCAGCTCGGAACGGCGGAGTCGCTGGAGCTGGGTCGCCTCGCAAACGCCAATCCGCCAGAACTGTTACGTTACGATCCGCGCGGGGAGCGGCTGGACGATGTGCGCTTCCATCCGGCGTGGCATCTGCTGATGCAGGGGCTATGCGCTAATCGGGTCCACAATCTGGCGTGGGAGGAGGAGGCGCGTAAAGGGGCGTTTGTCGCCCGCGCCGCGCGGTTTGTGCTTCATGCTCAGGTTGAGGCCGGAACGCTTTGCCCCATCACCATGACCTTCGCCGCCACGCCATTACTTCAGCAATCCCTTCCCAAACCCTTCCACGACTGGCTCTCGCCGCTGTTGAGCGATCGCTACGACCCGCATCTGGCGTCTGGCGCGCAAAAGCGTGGGCTGCTCATCGGTATGGGAATGACCGAAAAGCAGGGCGGGTCCGATGTGCTGAGCAACACCACGCGGGCAGAGAAGTGCAGCGACGGCAGTTATCGGCTGATAGGACATAAATGGTTTTTCTCTGTGCCGCAAAGCGATGCCCATCTGGTGCTGGCTCAGGCTCACGGAGGGCTGTCGTGCTTTTTCGTTCCGCGCATTCTGCCTGACGGGCAGCGCAACGCCGTCCGGCTGGAACGCCTGAAAGACAAGCTCGGTAACCGGTCGAACGCAAGCAGTGAGGTCGAGTTTATGAACGCCTCCGGTTGGCTATTAGGCGAAGAGGGCGAGGGTGTGCGCCAGATCCTGAAGATGGGCGGCCTGACGCGCTTTGACTGTGCACTGGGCAGCCACGGGCTGATGCGCCGCGCGCTCTCGGCCGCGTTGTATCATGCCCATCAGCGGCAGACATTTGGCAAAAACCTTATCGACCAGCCACTGATGCGCGATGTGCTGAGCCGGATGGCGCTTCAGCTCGAAGGGCAAACGGCGCTGCTGTTCCGCCTGGCGCGCGCCTGGGATCGCCGGGACGATCCGCAAGAATCTGCATGGGCACGGCTCTTTACGCCCGCAGCGAAATTCAGCGTGTGCAAAGGCGGAATTCCCTTTGTCGCCGAGGCGATGGAAGTGCTGGGCGGTGCCGGGTATTGCGAAGAGAGCGAATTGCCGCGCCTGTACCGCGAAATGCCGGTGAACAGCATCTGGGAAGGGTCGGGCAACATCATGTGCCTGGATGTACTGCGGGTGCTGACGAAACATTCGGGCATTGTTGATGTGCTGCACGAGGACTTCGCGCAGGTGAAAGGTCAGGATCGTCATTTTGATCGTGGCTGGCGGCAGCTGCAGCAAAAACTGCGTAAACCGCAGGAGGCTCAGGGCCGGGAAATTACCCAGCAGCTCTTTTTGCTGGGGGCCGGGGCGCAGATGTTGCGACATGCCTCGCCGCCGGTGGCGCAAGCCTGGTGTCGCATGATGCTGGATCCCCGCGGCGGCTCGCTGCTGAGCGAACAGGTGCAAAACGACCTGCTGCTGCGCGCCACGGGGCGAGTCGGTTAACCCTTCAGGCGGAACAGGCTCACCAGCTCGGTCAGGTGTGAGCCTTTCTCGCGCAGCGTGTGTGCGGTTTGCTCGCTGCGCGATACGCGGTCGGCGTTAATATGTGTCGCTTCGCCGATGTGGGTCATCGCCAGATTGACCTGACGGATCCCCGCCGACTGCTCGTGCGAGGCGTGGTTAATCTCCGTGACCAGCTGGTTGATGTTATCGATATGCACGATGATCGAGTCCATCGCCTGCCGGGTTTGCTCGGACAGCTGGTGGCCCTCGCTTACCTTTTTCAGCGTGTCGCCGATAAGCTGCTCGATCTCTTTAACGGCGTTTGCACTGCGCGCGGCCAGCGCCCGGACCTCCTGCGCCACCACCGCAAAACCTTTGCCGTGTTCACCGGCGCGCGCGGCTTCTACTGCAGCGTTCAGCGCCAGAATATTGGTCTGGAACGCGATGGACTCAATCACGCGGGTGATATCTTCGATACGTTTCGATGCGTCGCGAATATCATCCATGGTGGCGACAGCGTTACCGACCGTTTCCCCACCGTGATGAACAGCGCGCGATGTTTCCCGTACCAGCTGCTGCGTTTGTTCCATGTTCGCCGCATTTTGCTGCACGGTGGCGGCCAGTTGCTCCATGCTCGCGGAGGTTTCTTCAACGCTGCTGGCCTGTTTGTTGATCTGCCCGGAGATTTCGCCCGCATCGGCTGCCAGTGCGTTGGTGCCAAGGTGAATCTCACCTGCGGCTTCGCGCACCTGGTGCACGATTTGCTGAAGCCCGCCGCCGATGCCGTTAATCGCGCCGATCAGTTGCCCCACTTCATCCTGACGGCTGACGGGCAGTTCGGCGCGCAGATCGCCTGCGGCGTACTGGCGGGCAAGGTGAATCACATCGCGCAGAGGGCGGGTTAACCAGCGGCGAATGATAATGACAAACGCGGCAGCGAACAGCGCCGAGAGCACGACGCCTGCCAGCAGGAAGCGGTCACGTAAGGCGTTGACGTTCGCCAGCAGTACGGATTTATCCACTTCACCGACAATCGTCCAGTTCCAGCCCGGCAGCGGCGTATAGGCCATTTTCAGCGTGCGGCCATCGTCGCTGATGCGCTCGACGGTGCCCTCTTTTCCGCTCAGCAGTTGCTGCTGGAGTGCGCTATCCCATTTTGGGAGTTGGCCCTCTTCGCTGGCGTGGAACAGATACTGCCCGCGTGTTTTGCCGTTGCTGCGATCCAGGACGTAAAAGTGGCCACTGTCGCCCAGGCGGCGATTAAGAATTTTATCGCGCATTACGTTCCAGGAATGGCTGATATCTACGCCGACAAACACGATCGCAATCACCTGACCGCTCGCATCTTTAACCGGCTGGTACTGAGTGATGTAGCGCTTGCCAAACAGCAGGGCCAGGCCGCGATAGACGTCGCCTTTGGTGACGGCGTTGAAGGCGGCGCTGGAGTTGTCCAGCACGGTACCGATCGCACGTTCGCCGTTCTCTTTGCGCAGGGAGGTTGCCACGCGTACAAAATCGTTGCCGCTGCGGACAAACAAGGTTGAGATCGCGCCGGTACGACTCAGAAAGTCGTCGGAGAAGCTGTTGTTTTCATGCAGTTCGGTATCGCCGCCTTTCAGCAAGGGGGCGTTCTGGCCATTGATGGCGCGTAGCTGACCGGGATCGATGCTAAGCGGCTGGGGCAGAAAGGTGCCGAAGAGTTTAGTGTAACTCTCAACTTCTTCACTCAGGCTGGTATTAAACATCTGCACCATATCCACGATGCCGGTGGACTGGTTATGAAGATCTTCCACCGCCAGTGCTTCCAGCTGTTGGCTGGCTTTATGGCTCAGAAGAAAAGTGAACAGCAGAAAGAGCGTTGCGACACTCACGCCGGTAAGTAACGATAGCTTTGCGCCAAGGCCTGAACGGCGGAAAAAGTTGATCATAAATTGCTCATTGTTGAAAAGGTATGGCAGTTCAACGGCAGAGCGGCGCTAACATTTATCAACTTTATGTAACAAAATGTTACATTGATGTCTCTGTTTGGTAACGTTAAAGATAATAGATGGGTAAAAATACAAAAGCCACTAAAATTAAGTGGCTTTTATCGGAGGCTTGTCAGGCGTAGAGAATAGCCTGTACTCGCCACTGGTCGGCGTATCGGTCCTCCTGCATCTGGACAATGCGATACCACGAAGCACCCTGCTCATCCGCTTTAAATGCAATCACACGTTCCACGTCTTGCGGGCTCCCTGAAATGTTATTCACGGAGATAAGGCCAATTTCATTTAAGCCTGTGACACAATCAGCGCTGGCAAATTCGGCTGACTGCGCGGTTGTGCTCATCAGCCCCGCTGAGAGCAGCAGTGAGGTCAAAGCAAGAGATCGTTTCATTGTCAGCTCCATTTCACATGTCTCCGGTATCCGCCGGGCAATCCTTCGCAAATAAACTCACTTCCATTGTCACAGGCATGGAGTTTATTGTGGACAGGAAAACGTCTATGGACGCAAAGCAGTGTAAATGTCGTTTAAATCCTGACAGTTATTTGCGATACAAAATGGCTTGCGAGTACCACTGTCCGGTAATAATGGTTTCATCCACCATAATAATGACGTAGTAATCTGCTTTTGCGGCGACAGCTTTCGCTTTTATTGCATCCTCCGCATCCGCCGGTGAGCCACGAACCAGCACACTGACGGTACCCATACGTTGTAATCCTTCGGTCTGATTACGACGAATTTCCTGAGGATAACTGGTGGCGGCCGGGGCGGGCTGTGGTGTTCCTTCCAGCACGCTACAGCTTGTTAACAGCAGCACCAGCAATAAAGCAGCGAACCTGCGCATAACCATATCTCGTTTCCTGATAGCCATAGTGTAGATGTCTGCGAATTTCATTTTGGGGGAATGTTCCCAAACTGTTATCTGTGACGTCATTTTCGAATGAAAATATCGTGAAAGCGTAATCCAGTTCTCAAGATTATGAATCACCCATTAGAAAGAGGATCGACGATGATTGAACTTAAGACACAGCGGCTTGGCGACCATGAAATTCTACACGCTTTCCCGGCTGGGTTAAGTGAGCAACCTTTACCCGTTATTATTTTTTATCATGGGTTTACCTCATCAAAACTGGTTTACAGCTATTTTGCCGTCGCGCTGGCGCAGGCGGGTTTTCGCGTGGTGATGCCGGATGCACCCCGGCACGGGGCGCGGTTTACGGGTGATGAACAGGCGCGGTTAGGGCAGTTCTGGCAAATATTACACGGCAGTTTGGCGGAGTTCGCTGGGCTTCGCGATGCGCTTTATGCGGCGGGGCTGGTGGCCGATGAACGTCTTGCCGTCGCGGGGGCGTCGATGGGCGGCATGACCGCGCTGGGCATTATGGCGCGCCACCCGGAGGTAAAATGCGTAGCGAGCCTGATGGGGTCGGGATACTTTACCTCTCTGTCGCAGACCCTCTTTCCGCCACAGGCGCAGGACGTTGAAAGCGTTCTGGTAACCCTCGCGGAGTGGGACGTGACACACGCCTTACCGCGTCTGGCAGACCGCCCTCTGCTGCTCTGGCACGGCGAAGCAGACGATATTGTGCCTGCCGCCGAGACATTCCGATTACAGCAGGCGTTGTTGCGTGAGGGGCTGGATAAAAACCTGACCTGCCTGTGGGAAGCAGGCGTGGGGCATCGCATCACGCCCACGGCGCTGGATGCCACGACCGGTTTTTTCCAAAAGCATCTCTAAACGCGAAGAATGGTGACACCCAGATCCTCCAGTTTTTGCAGGATCTGAGGGTTAGCGTTTTTGCCGGTGATCACCATGTCGATCTGTTCTGCCCGGCTGAACAGCATGCCGGCGCGCTCGCCTACTTTGCTGCTGTCGACCAGTACCACCAGTTTTCCGACAACGTTTAGCATATTCTGCTCCGCCATCGCCGTCAGCATATCGGTTTTGTACAGCCCGTCGGCAGTCAGGCCCTTACCGCTGGTAAACATCCAGTGCCCGGCATACAGGCTGTTTTCGCTGTCCTGTGGGCTGAGGGTGATGGACTGACTTTTGTTGTACTGGCCGCCCATGATCACCACGCTTTCATGCTCCTGGTCGATCAGGTAATTGGCCAGCGGCAGATAGTTCGTGATGATTTGCACTGGCTTCCCGCACATCTCGCGGCCCAGTAAAAAGGCCGTGGAGCCGCAGTTGATCACCACGCTTTCCCCCGGATTCACCAGCTGCGAAGCCGCCCGCGCAATACGCACTTTTTCATCATGATTCTGCGCCTGATGGATATTCATCGGCGTCCAGCGCGGGCGCTGCTGGCTGATCGCCTCGGCACCGTTGCGTACTTTTTTGAGCTTCCCGCTCTCATCCAGTTTGTTGATATCACGCCGCGCCGTGGCTGGGGAGATTGCCAGGCGATCAATCACTTGTTCGACGGTGACAAAGCCGGTTTGCGCCAGGAGTTCCAGTAAAATTTGATGCCGTTGCGCTTCCGTCATGAGCTATTCCGAAATAAATTGATTTTAAAAGATGATATTTGAAATAGCCTGAAAATACTAAGCAAATGAGAGAATTGCCAGGCGACTCGCCTGGCAACCTGAGTTCCGCCACTACAGGAACGATTTGAACGGCAGATCGGGTTCTATCGTGAAGCAGTCATCGAAACCACGCGGGTAGTGGTATTCGAAATTATCTTTGTCCAGCGGCCAGGTAAATTTGCCGCCGACCTGCCAGATAAACGGCTTGAAGCCATACTTCAGACGATCTTTTTTCATTTCCCACAGGACGCGGATCTCCTGTGGATCGGCCTGGAAGTTTGACCAGATATCGTGGTGGAACGGGATCACGACTTTGGTGTTGAGCGCTTCCGCCATGCGCAGCATATCGGCGCTGGTCATTTTATCGGTGATACCGCGCGGGTTTTCCCCGTACGATCCCAGCGCTACGTCGATGTGATGCTCGTTGCCGTGCTTCGCATAGTAGTTGGAGTAGTGCGAATCGCCGCTGTGATAGAGCGATCCACCAGGCGTTTTGAACAGGTAGTTCACCGCGCGCTCGTCCATGCCGTCTGGCAGCACGCCAGCCGCTTTTTGGTCGGCAGGCAGAGTAATCAATGCGGTACGGTCAAAGGCGTCGAGGGCATGGATCTCAATGTCTTTGATTTTCACAACGTCGCCGGGCTTCATCACGATGCAGCGCTCTTTTGGCACACCCCAACCCATCCACAGATCCACGCAGGTTTGTGGCCCAATAAAGGGCACATCGTCGGCGCAGTTTTGCATGACCGCTGCTGCTACGTTCACGTCGATATGATCGTTGTGATCGTGGGTTGAGAGCACGGCATCGATCTGACGAATCGCGAACGGATCCAGCACAAACGGCGTGGTGCGCAGGTTCGGCTGCAATTTTTTGACGCCAGCCATGCGCTGCATCTGATGGCCAGCTTTCATCAGCGGATTGCCATGGCTCTGCTTGCCCGTCCCGCACCAGAAATCGACACAGATGTTTGCGCCGCCCTCCGATTTCAGCCAAATCCCGGTGCAACCCAGCCACCACATCGCAAAGGTGCCCGGTGCGACCTGTTCCTGTTCGATCTCTTCATTCAGCCAGCTACCCCATTCCGGGAAAGTGCTCAGAATCCATGATTCGCGGGTGATGGATTTTACTTTACTCATCGTTTGACTCCCTGTTTCAATCATAATTAATCACAATGTGACGCGTTATGATTTATGTTGTCACCATTAAATCAGCTTTGCAATGGTGATTTTACTGATTGATGGATCGGACATGGATGCCTGGCGCGGGCGTGCAAACAGGCTTAATTATTAGCTTGTTTGGTTAATTGTATAAATTAAAAGAAAAATTTGACGTGGTGGATGCTGAATGAAAATCACTATAAAGTGCAGGGAAATAATTTGCGTGACGCGTCACAAATAATCAAATGCAATCTTGTGGTGATTATTTGTGATTACTAGAGTGAGGGCACTTCTTGTACGCAGTTTATCCTTCGTACCCTCACTTTCTGGAGTGTGTTATGGAAATCCTCTACAGCGTCTTTACCGTTTTCTTCAACCAGGTAATGACCAACGCGCCGCTGTTGTTGGGTATTGTGACCTGCCTCGGCTATATCCTGTTACGCAAAAGCGCGAGCGTAATTGTGAAAGGCACCATCAAAACGATTATCGGGTTTATGTTGCTGCAGGCAGGGTCAGGTATATTAACCAGCACGTTCAAGCCTGTTGTCGCCAAAATGTCGGAAGTTTATGGCATTAACGGTGCCATCTCTGACACCTACGCCTCGATGATGGCGACCATTGAACGCATGGGCGAGGCGTACAGCTGGGTAGGATATGCGGTGCTGCTCGCGCTGGCGTTGAACATTACGTTCGTCCTGCTGCGGCGTATTACCGGCATTCGCACCATAATGCTCACCGGGCACATCATGTTCCAGCAGGCGGGTCTGATCGCCGTCTTCTTCTATATCTTCGGCTACCCGATGTGGACCACTATTATCTGCACGGCAGTGCTGGTGTCGCTCTACTGGGGTATCACCTCCAACATGATGTACAAACCGACGCAGGAAGTGACTGACGGCTGCGGTTTCTCAATTGGTCACCAGCAGCAGTTCGCCTCCTGGATTGCCTATAAAGTTGCGCCGTACCTCGGTAAGAAAGAGGAGAGCGTTGAAGATCTCAAACTGCCCGGCTGGCTGAATATCTTCCACGACAATATTGTCTCCACCGCCATCGTCATGACCCTCTTTTTTGGCGCGATCCTGCTCTCCTTCGGCATTGACGTTGTGCAGGCGATGGCCGGCAAAACCCACTGGAGTATCTACATTCTGCAAACGGGCTTCCAGTTCGCGGTGGCGATTTTCATCATCACCCAGGGCGTGCGCATGTTTGTGGCTGAACTTTCCGAAGCCTTCAACGGTATCTCTCAGCGCCTGATCCCCGGTGCCGTTCTGGCGATCGACTGTGCGGCAATCTATAGCTTCGCGCCGAACGCCGTGGTGTGGGGCTTTATGTGGGGCACCATCGGCCAGCTGATTGCCGTTGGCATTCTGGTCGGCTGCGGCTCCTCCATTCTGATCATTCCCGGCTTTATCCCAATGTTCTTCTCTAACGCCACCATCGGCGTGTTTGCTAACCACTTCGGCGGCTGGCGCGCGGCGCTGAAAATTTGTCTGGTGATGGGGATGATCGAAATCTTCGGCTGCGTATGGGCGGTCAAACTGACCGGCATGAGCGCCTGGATGGGCATGGCCGACTGGTCGATTCTGGCGCCGCCGATGATGCAGGGCTTCGCCTCCATCGGGCTCGCATTTATGGCCATCATTATCCTGATTGCACTGGTTTATATGGTCTTCGCCGGACGCGCACTTCGCGCTGAAGAAGACGCAGAGAAACAACTGGCAGAGCAGTCTGCTTAATAAGGAGTTTTGATTATGACCGTACGTATTCTGGCAGTGTGTGGTAACGGACAGGGCAGCTCCATGATCATGAAAATGAAAGTGGACCAGTTTCTCACCGGGCAGGGCGTTGATCATTCGGTAAATAGCTGTGCCGTGGGCGAATACAAAAGCGAGCTGAGCGGGGCGGATGTGATTATTGCCTCCACGCATATCGCAGGGGAGATCACGGTGACGGGCAATAAATATGTGGTGGGCGTGCGCAACATGCTCTCTGCTGCCGATTTTGGTCCGAAGCTGATGGAGGTCATCAAAGCGCACTTCCCTGGTGATATCAAATAAGGACGCGTCATGAAATTACGAGATTCGCTGGCGGAGAACCATTCCATCCTGCTTCAGGCCGAGGCCAGCACCTGGCAGGACGCCGTCAAACTGGGCGTCGATTTGCTGGTTAACGCCGATGTGGTTGAGCCGCGCTATTACCAGGCCATCCTCGACGGCGTGGCGCAGCACGGCCCGTACTTTGTTATCGCACCGGGTCTGGCTATGCCGCATGGCCGCCCGGAAGAGGGCGTTAAAAAAACCGGCTTTGCGCTGGTGACGCTGAAGTCGCCGCTGGTGTTTAACCATGAGGATAACGATCCGATCGATATCCTGATCACCCTGGCGGCAGTCGATGCGACGACTCACCAGGAGGTGGGCATCATGCAGATCGTTAATCTGTTTGATGATGAAGCCAATTTCGACCGTTTACGCACCTGCCGTACCGAGCAGGAAGTGCTGGAATTAATCGATCACGCCACTGCGGCGGCAGTATAAGAGGGAAGTGAAATGTCATTACCGATGTTGCAGGTCGCACTGGATAACCAAACGATGGCCCATGCGTATGAAACCACGCGTCTGATTGCGGAAGAGGTGGACATCATCGAAGTCGGCACCATTCTCTGCGTCGGGGAAGGTGTTCGCGCCGTCCGTGACCTGAAAGCGCTATACCCGCATAAAATCGTACTGGCCGACGCCAAGATCGCCGACGCCGGGAAAATTCTCTCCCGCATGTGTTTTGAAGCGAACGCAGACTGGGTGACGGTGATTTGCTGTGCCGATATCAACACCACCAAAGGCGCGCTGGAAGTGGCAAACGAATTCAATGGCGATGTACAGATTGAGCTGACCGGCTACTGGACCTGGGAGCAGGCGCAAGAGTGGCGTGATGCGGGCATTCAGCAGGTGGTGTATCACCGCAGCCGCGACGCGCAGGCCGCTGGTGTGGCCTGGGGCGACGCGGATATCAGCGCAATTAAACGTCTTTCGGAGATGGGCTTCAAAGTGACGGTGACCGGCGGCCTGGCGCTGGAGGATTTACCGCTGTTTAAAGGCATTCCGATTCACGTCTTTATTGCCGGGCGCAGCATTCGTGATGCGGTTTCACCGGTAGAGGCTGCGCGTCAGTTTAAACGCTCCATCGCCCAGCTGTGGGGATAAGGAGCGGATATGTTATCGAAACAGGTCCCGCTCGGGATCTACGAAAAAGCACTCCCTGCCGGGGAGTGCTGGCGGGAGCGCCTGCAACTGGCGCGTCAGCTGGGGTTCGATTTTGTTGAAATGTCGGTGGATGAGACCGATCTTCGTCTCGCGCGTCTCGACTGGAGCCGTGAACAGCGGCTGGCGCTGGTCAATGCGGTGGCGGAAACGGGCGTGCGGGTGCCGTCAATGTGCTTAAGTGCGCACCGCCGTTTTCCGCTGGGCAGCGAAGATGACCCGATTCGCGCCCAGGGGCTGGAGATCATGCGTAAAGCCATCACTTTCGCGCAGGATGTCGGGATTCGCGTCATCCAGCTGGCGGGCTATGACGTCTATTATCAGGAGGCCAATGACGAAACGCGGCGTCGCTTTCGTGAGGGGCTGAAGCAAAGCGTAGAAATGGCCAGCCGTGCCCAGGTGACGCTGGCGATGGAGATCATGGATTACCCGCTGATGAACTCCATCAGCAAAGCGCTAGGCTACGCACACTATCTCAATAATCCGTGGTTCCAGATCTATCCTGATATCGGCAATCTCTCGGCGTGGGATAACGACGTACAAATGGAGTTGCAGGCTGGTTGCGGGCATATCGTAGCGGTTCACGTCAAAGACACACGTCCCGGCGTATTCAAAAACGTACCGTTCGGCACCGGGGTGGTGGATTTCGAACAGTGCTTCCGGACACTCAAACAGAGCGGTTATTGCGGGCCTTATTTGATTGAGATGTGGAGCGAAACGGCAGACGACCCACTAGCCGAAGTGGCGAAAGCGCGCGACTGGGTTTGCGAGCGTATGGCGCGGGCGGGATTGCGGGAGGCGGCTCATGCAACAGCTTAAACAGCAGGTCTATGACGCGAATAGGGATTTGCCGCGCTACGGCCTGGTGACATTCACCTGGGGCAACGTAAGTGCTATCGACCGCGTGCGCGGGCGGATGGTCATCAAACCAAGCGGGGTGGCGTATGACGTTATGCAGCCAGAGGATATGGTGGTAGTGGATCTTGAGGGTAACGTTATCGAGGGGAAATGGAACCCTTCCTCGGATACGGCAACCCATCTGGCGCTGTACTGCCGCTATCCTACCCTCGGCGGCGTGGTGCATACCCACTCCACCCATGCGACAGCCTGGGCGCAGGCCGGGCTCGCTATCCCGGCACTCGGTACCACGCACGCAGACTATTTCTTCGGTGATATTCCCTGTACCCGGGCATTAACCGAAGCAGAAGTACAGGGTGAATATGAGCTGAATACGGGCAAGGTCATTATCGAGACGATAGGCGAGTGCGAGCCGCTGCATACGCCGGGGATTGTCGTCTGGCAGCACGGCCCGTTTGCGTGGGGCAAAAATGCTCACGAGGCGGTGCACAACGCGGTGGTGCTGGAAGAGGTGGCGAAGATGGCGTGGATTGCGCGCGGAATCAATCCGCAGCTACAGCCCATTGATCGCTATTTGATGAACAAGCACTATCTGCGCAAGCATGGCCCTCATGCTTATTACGGGCAGAAATAAAAAAAGCCCCCGGGCAGGGGGCAAGTCAAACTATGGCTATGTTCTCGTTTTGGCTTTCCTGGTGCTAGCGTCAAAGTCTTATCGATAGATATCTGCGCTTGCATGCATATTGCCGTTGCTACCGGGCTCACGGGTCAAAATGACGTGGTAGTACTTTGCGCCCGATGCATCAGTCTCTTCATTCAGCGCCTGATCTGCTTCACTTTCGGTGGCGAAGTTATGGTTTATGTAAATTACGCCTAAGCTCTGCACATCATCCATATTTCTGGCCTGTCGACCGTCGATCTTGATGGCTGCCATCGCGTTTGCACTGAGCAAAAGCGCAGCCAGAATGGCTATTACGATTTTTTTCATGATATGCGCTCCACGACTGCGTGCTGTGTACGGTTTTCCTCTCCTTATTCGCCTGGGATAGGGTCTGATTAAAGTGTAATCGCTAATAGTGTGGGGAATGGCGACCATTTCTGATGCTGTTGTTCAAAAAAGTAGCGCTTTCCGATGTGTCTAATTTTAAATCATCCACTTAGGCCAGCTTTACGCTTTGTGCGAATTATTTGTGCAATCAGCTTGAGTTTATGGGGGTTCGCAATTAGAATGACGCGTCAATTTTTCGGCCGCCCTTTAACACGTTCCTTGCCTCCATGGGCCGCGGCTGACCCAGACAGGAGGCTGAATAATCCGTAAGGAGCAATTCGATGCGTCATTACGAAATCGTTTTTATGGTCCATCCTGACCAGAGCGAACAGGTTCCGGGTATGATCGAACGTTACACTGGTGCAATCACTGCAGCAGAAGGTACGATCCACCGTCTGGAAGACTGGGGCCGCCGTCAGCTGGCTTACCCGATCAACAAACTGCACAAAGCTCACTACGTTCTGCTGAACGTTGAAGCTCCGCAGGAAGTGATCGATGAGCTGGAAACTAACTTCCGCTTCAACGACGCCGTTATCCGCAGCATGGTAATGCGTACTAAGAACGCAGTTACCGAAGCATCTCCGATGGTTAAAGCGAAAGACGAGCGCCGTGAGCGTCGCGATGATTTCGCAAACGAAACCGCAGATGATTCTGATGCTGGGGATTCTGAAGAGTAATTTCTGATGACCAACCGTCTGGTGTTGTCCGGTACCGTGTGCAGGACCCCCCTTCGTAAGGTCAGCCCATCAGGAATTCCTCATTGCCAGTTCGTGCTTGAGCATCGTTCTGTGCAGGAGGAAGCCGGGTTTCACCGGCAGGCGTGGTGCCAAATGCCCGTTATTATTAGCGGACACGAAAACCAGGCCATTACTCACAGTATAACGGTCGGCTGTGCAGTCACCGTTCAGGGGTTCATCTCTTGCCACAAGGCAAAGAACGGCCTGAGCAAAATGGTTCTGCATGCCGAGCAGATTGATTTGATAGATTCTGGAGACTAGCCATATGGCACGTTATTTCCGTCGTCGCAAGTTCTGCCGTTTCACCGCGGAAGGCGTTCAAGAGATCGACTATAAAGATATCGCAACGCTGAAAAACTACATCACCGAAAGCGGTAAGATTGTCCCAAGCCGTATCACCGGTACTCGTGCAAAATATCAGCGTCAGCTGGCTCGCGCTATCAAACGCGCTCGCTACCTGTCCCTGCTGCCGTACACTGATCGTCATCAGTAATCGGGCACGGTCCATTAATACGACTTTAAGAGGATAAGGTAATGCAAGTTATTCTGCTTGATAAAGTAGCAAACCTGGGCAGCCTGGGTGATCAGGTTAACGTTAAAGCGGGTTACGCACGTAACTTCCTGGTTCCACAGGGTAAAGCTGTTCCAGCTACTAAGAAAAACGTTGAGTTTTTCGAAGCACGTCGTGCTGAACTGGAAGCCAAACTGGCTGACGTTCTGGCGGCTGCTAACGCTCGTGCTGAAGCAATCAATGCACTGGGCACCGTTACCATCGCGTCTAAATCTGGCGACGAAGGTAAACTGTTCGGTTCTATCGGTACCCGCGACATCGCTGACGCTGTAACTGCAGCTGGCGTTGAAGTGGCTAAGAGCGAAGTTCGCATGCCGAACGGCGTTCTGCGTACCACTGGTGAGCACGAAGTGGACTTCCAGGTTCACAGCGAAGTGTTCGCTAAACTGGTTGTTAACGTTGTAGCTGAGTAATTTTTTACTTAGTTAGCGTCTAAGCGCCGGCCTTGTGCCGGCGTTTTGTTTTTTAGCCCCGCCAGAATCACACCTCTCAACTTGTATGGTAGCTATTCCCGTCGCAATCCCTGATAATAATTGAAACGCTATTTTATCTTTGAGATTTGCTATGGATGCCTCTCAGCCCTTATCCCTGTTTGCCCGTAAGAATATCGCCTACGCCAGCGCCACGCTCTGCTGTCTGCTGTGGGGAAGCTCTTATCCGGCGATCAAAAGCGGCTACGAACTTTTTCAGATCGCCACCGACGATATTCCGTCGAAAGTGGTCTTTGCCGGTTACCGTTTTCTCTTTGCAGGCCTGCTACTGCTGATGTTTGCCCTCGCGCAACGCAAACCCATCGCCCGGCTCACGCCACAGCAGTTTGGGCAGCTGAGCCTGCTGGGCCTGACGCAAACGTCAATCCAGTACGTTTTCTTCTATGTGGGCCTCGCGTACATGACCGGCGTGAAAGGGTCGATCATGAATGCGACCGGAACCTTCTTCAGCGTACTGCTCGCGCACTTTATCTATCAAAACGACAAACTCAGCTATAACAAAACCATCGGCTGTATTCTGGGCTTTGCGGGCGTGATGCTGGTGAATTTCAACAGCGGATTACTGGATTTTCACTTTGTCTGGAACGGCGATGGTTTTGTGGTGCTGGCGGCGTTCATCCTCTCGGCAGCCACGCTGTACGGGAAACGTATTTCGCAAACCGTCGATCCCACGGTGATGACCGGGTGGCAGTTGGCCATTGGCGGGCTGGTGCTGGTGGTAGGGGGCTACTCGACGGGTGGGCGGCTGGAAGTGCACAGCACGGCTGCGGTGGCCGTTCTCGGCTATTTGACGCTGCTCTCGTCCGTGGCCTTTGCACTGTGGAGTATGCTGCTCAAAGTAAATCGCGTCAGCATGATAGCCCCCTTTAACTTTGTCATTCCCGTTGCGGGTACTGTGCTGTCCGCCATTTTCCTCGGGGAAAACATTCTGGAGATCAAATACGCTATCGCGCTGGTGCTGGTCTGTTCGGGGATCTGGTGGGTGAATAAGGCCAAAAAAACCGCCTGATATGAACGCCCGGCCAGTGTGACCGGGCTTTCGGCTACTTCACGCGGATAAAGCTGCCGTTTGGCTCACGCATAAACAGCACCTGCTGGCCGCTGCCGGTATCAATCGTCAGCCCTGTCACCACGCCGCTGGCGTTCTGGCGAATCTGTACCATCTGGCCATTCTGTAAATTACTCAGGGGTTTTCCTTCGCCTTCTACCTGCGCCATGGCGTAAACATCAGTCGGTGGCAGATTATGGTCTCGGAAGAGCTGCGCCATGGTTTTACCCGGCTCGACGCGATAGGAGCGCCACTGCTGTTCAATGCCGGTGGGCTGCTGCGCTTGCGACTGAACAGGCGCTGCGGCTTGTTCCTGCGGCTGCTCTTCCTGAATCGGTTCCGGGGAGACCGGCGCCACCTGGCCTGGATCGTTTGACGGCGTGACCAGCTGTGTTTGCATCGGCTGTTGATCGGGCTGTGGCCGCGACTGCGACTGAATATCTAACTGCGCATTACGCGTGACAGGCTGCATATCGCTGCTGTCATCGCCAGAAGGAAGCAGGAACCCAATCACCACCACCAGGGCGGCAATAATGATGCCTCTGCGATGGAAGGGCGGCAGCGGATCCATGATGCGAAAGTTGTCCGGCGCATGCCAGATTTTCGCCAGGGTAGGTTTCAGTTCAAATCGCCCGGGCATGGCTCTCCTCCTGCTCCGCATCATTATAATCCTGTCCTGAGAAGTATAGTCTGCTAACTGCCTGAATGGCGTAGTAAACCCGACTCGTGTGACTCACGTTTAGGAAAACACCTGGTCACCTCTATTGTTTCTGTTTCGGCGCAGTTTGTCATCTTAACTTAAGACAAAGTTTTACCCATAAGGGCGTGGCTGATATGCTGCCCGCTACTTTAAATGTGATGGAAGGAAAACCCATGACCACCCCGACTTTTGACACTATCGAAGCGCAGGCAAGCTACGGTATCGGTTTGCAGGTAGGACAGCAGCTGAGCGAATCCGGCCTGGAAGGACTGTTACCTGAAGCACTGGTGGCGGGTATCGCTGACGCGCTGGAAGGCAAACACCCGGCTGTACCGGTAGACGTTGTACATCGCGCACTGCGTGAAGTTCACGAACGTGCGGATGCCGTCCGTCGCGAGCGTTTTGAAGAGATGGCCGCCGAAGGCGTGAAATACCTGGAAGAGAACCGTGAGAAAGAGGGCGTGAACAGCACCGAATCCGGCCTGCAGTTCCGCGTCATCACTCAGGGCGAAGGCGCAATCCCGGCACGTACTGACCATGTACGCGTGCACTACACCGGTAAACTGATCGACGGTACGGTGTTCGACAGCTCTGTCGCCCGTGGCGAACCGGCTGAATTCCCGGTCAACGGCGTGATCCCAGGCTGGATCGAAGCGCTGACGCTGATGCCTGTAGGTTCTAAATGGGAACTCACTATCCCGCAGAACCTGGCTTACGGCGAGCGTGGCGCTGGCGCGTCCATCCCGCCATTCAGCACCCTGGTGTTTGAAGTCGAGCTGCTGGAAATTCTGTAATCGGCACACGCATTTCCTCTCCCCCTGCGGGAGGGGAAATAGTGAGAAAACCTATAGTTAAGCCGATATCAATATTTTATCTTGCAAAGCTACGAGTTGCGTGTATTTTTGTGAGCTGTTTCGCGTTGTATGAGTGATATGACACTCACTTTAAACATATTATTAACATAATATCTATTTCATAGTATTCATCCCGCCGATTCTTACCTACTATCGATGAGTCCTTTTTAAGGGACCGTCACATCATGACGTAACTAAAGGCCAGAAGAGCCTTAACAACACAGACAGGCATAATAGGAAAAAAACACATGGTAGATCAGGTAAAAGTCGTTGCCGACGAAGAGGCTTCGTCTGAACAGTCGCTACGGCGCAATCTCACAAACCGTCATATTCAGCTTATTGCCATCGGCGGTGCCATCGGCACAGGGCTGTTCATGGGGTCGGGCAAAACCATCAGTCTTGCCGGGCCGTCGATCATCTTCGTCTATATGATCATCGGTTTTATGCTGTTCTTCGTGATGCGTGCAATGGGTGAATTGCTGCTCTCGAATCTCGAATACAAATCTTTTAGCGACTTCGCTTCTGACCTGCTCGGCCCCTGGGCGGGATACTTTACCGGCTGGACTTACTGGTTCTGCTGGGTGGTCACCGGCATGGCTGACGTTGTCGCCATCACCGCCTACGCGCAATTCTGGTTCCCCGGTCTTTCCGACTGGGTGGCGTCCCTTGCGGTGATCGTCCTGCTGCTGAGCCTCAACCTCGCCACGGTGAAAATGTTTGGTGAGATGGAGTTCTGGTTTGCGATGATCAAAATCGTCGCCATCGTCGGGCTGATTGTCGTGGGGCTGGTGATGGTGCTGACGCACTTCCAGTCACCGACCGGCGTGCAGGCTTCCTTTACGCACCTGTGGAATGACGGCGGCTGGTTCCCAAAAGGGCTGAGCGGCTTCTTTGCTGGCTTCCAGATTGCGGTGTTCGCCTTCGTGGGTATTGAGCTGGTGGGCACCACCGCTGCGGAAACCAAAGATCCGGAGAAATCCCTGCCGCGCGCGATCAACTCCATCCCGATTCGTATCATCATGTTCTACGTCTTCGCGCTGATCGTCATTATGTCCGTGACGCCGTGGAGCTCCGTCGTTCCAACCAAAAGCCCGTTCGTAGAACTGTTCGTGCTGGTTGGTCTGCCTGCTGCGGCAAGCCTGATTAACTTCGTGGTGCTGACGTCGGCGGCCTCTTCTGCCAACAGCGGCGTGTTCTCGACCAGCCGTATGCTGTTCGGTCTGGCGCAGGAAGGCGTGGCGCCCAGCGCTTTCGCGAAGCTCTCCAAACGTGCCGTACCGGCGAAAGGGCTGACCTTCTCCTGCATCTGCCTGTTGGGCGGTGTGGTGATGCTGTACGTCAACCCGAGCGTGATTGGTGCGTTCACCATGATCACCACGGTCTCCGCGATCCTGTTCATGTTTGTCTGGACCATCATCCTCTGCTCGTACCTGGTGTACCGCAAACAGCGTCCGCAGCTGCATGAGAAATCCATCTACAAAATGCCGCTCGGCAAGCTGATGTGCTGGGTCTGCATGGCGTTCTTCGTGTTTGTGCTGGTTCTGTTGACGCTGGAAGATGACACCCGTCAGGCGCTGATCGTAACGCCGCTGTGGTTCATTGCGCTGGGGTTAGGCTGGCTGTTTATCGGTAAGAAACGTATGGCAGGCATGCGTTAAGTCTGTTGCCGGGGGCGCGCTTCGCCTCTCCGGCACACTAAAGCACAAAACAGAGGCCCGGTAAGCGCTCACGCGACCGGGCCTTTTTTTATTCCCCGGCTAAAGCACGCGGGAACAGGACGTTATTTTCCAGACTAATGTGTTCCATCAGATCGTCGATCATCTCGTTAATGCCGTTGTACATCGCTTTCCAGGTCGTGCAGGCGTCTGGCGGCGGCGTCACGTTATTGGTGGTGTGTTTGATCACCTCCAGCAGTTCGCCCGCGTCGTCGTGCTCGCTCTCCATGACGCTGATCGGTCCCATCGCCTGCGTACCCATGCCCTGTTTGATCATCGGGAAGAGGATCTGCTCCTCTTTCATCATGTGGCTGGATAACTCTTCGTGCAGCATGGTCAGGTATTTCGCCAGGCCGCGCGGTACGGTGGCTTTATCGGCATGCACGCGCTCAACTTTGGTTGCCTGCAGAATCAGTTCCGGGAGCTGTTCGCGGTGACGGTCGTGGTAACGCACGATGATGTGGTCGATGATTTCCGCCAGCGCCACGCTGCGCCAGTCTTTCTCGATGGGCTGTTCGGCCAGCTGCGCCAGCTCAGCTTCAATCGCATCAACATCCAGCGCCTTACGCAATGCCGCACGCGCCAGCGTTTGCTTCCCGCCGCAGCAGTAGTCCATATCGTATTTACGAAACAGCGCAGATGCGCGCGGGATGGAGAGCGCCAGCTCGCCTAAAGGTTGGTCGCGGAAGGCCATCGTCGTTACCTCATCATTAAGAATATAAGATGCATTTTAAATGCATCTTTTTGGTGAAGCTATAACCCTTTGGGGGCAGCGGAGAAAATGAGATATCCGTCACATTTATTTTGATGTATTAACCTGCTGAATGGATTTGAAAAATTCCGCGAATGGGCTTCTCATGCCGGAGAAGGCGTTAAACAACCCCGCGCCCCTGCCGATAGATACAGGTCAGATAAAATCCTGCAGATAACTAAAGGCATCGCATGTTTAAACGTATAAAAGTCATCACCCTCTTAATCTCGGTGTTGCTCGGGCTGGGCGCCGTTCAGCTGATCTCCGCCGGGGTATTCATCAATGCTCTGAATAATGACAAAGACAATTTCACCGTCTCTCAGCTCTCCAGCCAGAACGTCGCGGAATTTACTGACGCCTGGATCAGCCTCAACCAGGCGCGCGTCACTCTCAACCGTGGAATGCTCCGCTTGCAGAGCAGCGTGGCGAGCCAGATTAACGGCGGGCAGCTGAACGAGCTGGTCGCTACCGCGAAAAACCTGCTGACGGAAGCGCAGGGTCATTACGATAAATATTATGCTCTGCCGGAAACGCCGGGGATGGACGAAAACCTCTCCAAACAGCTGGAAGAGCAGTACCGCGTCTACTCCTCCACCCTGACGCAAATGAACACCTTACTGGCACAGGGCAACCTGGAAGATATGTTCAAGCAAAACGCCGAGCAAAAGCAGACCGCGATGCAAAAGGTGTATCGCGAGTGGCGTGAAGCGCAGGCGAAGCTGACCAGCAAAGGCATTCAGGACAATGAAAGCGACTACACCCGCATCCTGTGGATCCTCTCCGCCATTATGGTGGTGGTCGCCGCCGTTATTATTACCAGCTGGATTGCGATGCGCCGCGTGCTGTTGCTCCCGCTGCATGATGTGATCAGCCATATCCGCGCGATTGCGGCAGGCGATCTGACGCAGCCGATCGACGCCCAGGGCAAGAACGAAATGGCGGTACTGGCGCGTAACGTGCAAGAGATGCAAACCGCACTGGCGAACACCGTCGGCGTGGTTCGCGAAGGGGCTGACACAATCTATACGGGCGCCGGTGAAATTTCCGCCGGCAGCAACGATCTCTCCTCCCGCACCGAGCAGCAGGCCGCGTCGCTGGAAGAGACCGCTGCGAGCATGGAACAGCTGACCGCCACCGTGAAGCAAAACGCCGATAACGCCCGTCAGGCGTCCCGACTGGCGCTGGATGCATCAACCACCGCCAAAAAAGGCGGCAGCGTGGTGGAAGGCGTAGTGCGCACGATGGATGAGATTGCCACTAGTTCCAGCAAAATTGCCCAGATCACTAACGTGATCGACGGCATTGCCTTCCAGACCAACATCCTGGCTCTCAACGCGGCGGTAGAAGCGGCGCGTGCAGGCGAGCAGGGCCGTGGTTTTGCAGTCGTGGCAGGGGAAGTTCGTACTCTGGCCCAGCGTAGCGCTCAGGCCGCGAAAGAGATCAAAGCATTGATCGATGATTCAGGCGATCGCGTCAACGCCGGTTCTGCACTGGTGAATCAGGCCGGGGAGACCATGTCTGAGATCGTGAATGCCGTCACCCGCGTGACCGATATCATGGGCGAAATCGCCTCGGCGTCCGACGAGCAGAGCCGTGGTATCGATCAGGTCGGGCAGGCAGTCGCCGAGATGGATCGCGTGACTCAGCAGAACGCCTCGCTGGTGGAAGAGTCAGCGGCAGCCGCAGCGGCGCTGGAAGATCAGGCTGCGCGCCTGAACGAAGCGGTCGCGGTGTTTAAAATCACTCGCGGTCAGGCGGTAAAAGCGGCACCGGTGAAAACCTACGTCGCAAAAGCTAAACCCGCAGCAGCGATGGTTGACGGGAACTGGGAAACCTTCTGACAGAGGCCGGAGGGCGCTAGCGTCCATCCGGCTACTACAATCCGCGCCCGGAAAGCCCTGACGCTTTCCGGGCGTGGTGTCAAACCTGCGAAACCGTCACCACCGTCGGTTTTTCCGGCTTCGCTCTGACGGCAATCACTACTCCCACCACCAGCAGCAAAATCCCGCACCCCGTTAACAGCGGCGGCACGCTCTGGCGCATCAGGAAGGTATAAAGCAGCCCGGCCAGGGTTTCAAAGACAATCAACGGCCCAAGAATCACCGTCGGCAATTTCTGGCTGGCGATATTCCAGCACAAAGCACCCACCCACGAGCACAGCACCGCAATCGCCACCATCAGGCCGACAAACACCCACGGACGCGGCCCGAACGGCAGGGCAAACTCCGGCTGTTGCAGCCCCAGCCACCAGCAAGATGCCACGTAGCCGAGCAGCGATACCGGCAGCGTCACCAGCGCCTGGGCGGTGGCCCACATCATCGGATGCTTATCCGGGTTTTCCCGCAGCCAGCGGGCGTTACGCAGGGCATACCACGCCCAGCAGACCACGGAGATCGACGCCAGCAAAATCCCCGACCCGTAACGCCATCCGTCAAACTCATCGACACGCGCATGACGCAGCTCGGCGATATTGACGAACGCCAGACCGGTGGCGATACACACCAGCGCAGGCAGCATTTTCGACCACGCCAGTTTACCGTCGCGATGGCTATAGAGCAGGTTGGCGAACACCGGAATCACCACCGGCAGGGTGCCGATAATCATGGTCGACACGGGCGCGCCGGTGCGCTGAATGGCGCTGGCCAGACAAACGTAATAGATCAGATTGCCCATCATGGTCAGGCCCAGGGCGGTGACCCAGTCGCCGCGACTCAACTGACGCAGGCGAGCGCGCCCCATCCACGCCAGCGGCAGGGCGAAAAGCCCCAGCGCCAGATAGCGCCCCATCGACTGCAACATTGCCGGGTATTCCGGCACAATGAGTGGGCCGACAAAAATTAATCCCCACATCAAACCCGCCAGCAGGGCATACAACACGCCGCTAATCATTTTGCCATCCACGTCAGAGAAACCTTCGCACAGTGTAGAAAGAGGTCCGCCGGGAATATTGTATGAGATTGCGCATTAGCGCCGAACGACCTGCTTCTGATAGCGAACGGGCGTAATGCCGTAGCGATGGGTAAAGGCGCGGGTGAGATGAGACTGATCGGTCAGCCCGGTCGCGGCGGCCACTTCAGCGGCCGGCATGCCGAGGGTGAGAAACGCTTTGGCGCGCCACAGGCGGATCGCCATCAGCATCTGGTGCGGCGTCACGTGAAAGTGCGCTTTGAACTGGCGCTGGAAATGGTACGGACTCAGCGAGACCACGCGCGCCAGCTCATCCAGGGTCACCGGATGCATATAGTTGTCGTGCAGATACTCGCGCGCGCGCTCGAAGCGATGCGCCCCTTCCTGAATGACCGGAGCATGGCGCGCCAGCGGCTGAAATGTCTCGATCAGATCCAGCAGTAAGCCCTTCTGGGCCAGCGGATCGTCCGTGTGCCACAGTCCGTAAATCAGCTGACAGATCTGCTGCGAACGTAGCGGGTCGTGGCGCGTGACGTCGCTAAACCACCAGTGGCGAATGCCGGTCACCTCTTCGAGCAGATCGGGATCGAGATAGACCATCCGGTAGCGCCAGCCGTCTTCAGTGGCGGCCTCGCCGGTGTGCAACTCGTCGGGATTCATGGTGACAACAGAGTGAACGGGCGCGACATGCTGCGCGCCACGATAGCGAAAGCGTTCGGCTCCGGCTTCTATCGCGCCGATCCCGAAGGCTTCGTGGGTGTGAGGTTCAAAGGCGTAACGTGAGATATGCGCATGATACAGTTCGACGCCCGGCACCTGCGCCAGATGGCGAAAGCGCGCGCTGTCTCTCTCATCGATGAACTGTTCGGGTACGCCTTGCACGGTGAGCCTCCAGGTGGGTCATCTTTTCATTATCAGAGATGACCCACGGGGATGCCACTAAAATTAACCACCGCTTAACAATTACAGAATGCCTTTGATGCTCTCAGCCAGCGGCGTGGTCGGGCGACCGATCAGTTTGCTCAAGGTACGGCTGTCGTCGAACAGACCACCCTTCGAGGCACCGACATCGGAATCTGCCAGCATATCCGCCAGCCCGGCCGGTAAGCCCACGCTTTTCAACGCGGCGGCGAAATCGGCTTCGCTCAGGTTCTGATAGGTCACCGGTTTTCCGCTTTGCTTGCTCAGCTCGGCAGCCAGTTCGCTCAGCGTCCACGCCGTGTCGCCAGCCAGTTCGTACACGTTGCCTGCATGACCCTCTTCCGCGATCACTTTCGCCGCCGCAGCGGCATAATCTTCGCGTGTGGCTGCGGCGATTTTGCCGTCACCCGCCGCGCCGATAAACACGCCGTGCTCCAGGGCCGGTGGTGCGCTGGCGAGATAGTTTTCGGTGTACCAGCCGTTGCGCAGCAGGGCGTAAGGAATGCCGGACTCGGCCAGCGCCTTTTCGGTGGCGATGTGTTCATCGCGCAGGCCGAGTGGCGACTTATCCGCATGGAGCAGACTGGTGTAGGCGATAAATTTCACGCCCGCCGCTTTTGCCGCGTTGATAACATTCTGATGCTGGGTCGCACGCTGGCCGACCTCGCTTGAGGAGATCAGCAGCAGTTTCTCCACGCCGCTCAGGGCGGTGGTGAACGCGGCCTGGTCGGTGTAATCCGCCTGGCGAACGGTAATGCCTTTCTGGCTCAGGGCGTCGGCTTTTGCCGGGTTACGTACAATTGCCACGATCTCGCTGGCAGGAACGGTTTTAAGCAGGTTGTTGATAACGTGTTGGCCAAGCTGGCCGGTTGCGCCGGTAATTGCGATCATGAGTTATTTCCTCGTTGTTTGCATGGTATGACGGAACATTACCACTCTTACTAACTTTTAGTAAGTACGTACAAAAAGGTAAGTGTTAAATTTGTCATCACGACGTTTCTTTACAGCACAGCGCCTTTTTTGCCGCTAAGATATCCGCCTGAATTTGATTGAGGCGTCTATGATCCCCCGTCAGCGTAAAGCTTTTCTTCTTGTCGCTCTGGCATGTCTGGTGGTGCTTGTCTGCACCACCCAGCGCATGGCGGGGCTGCACGCGCTGGTGATGAACGCCGCTTCTGTGGCTCAGCAAACGGTAAAGCAGACTGGCGACAGCGATGCCCCGGTCACCCCTTGCGAGCTGAGTGCCAAATCCCTGCTGGCAACACCGCCGATCATGTTTGAAGGCGCGCTGTTTGCCATCACGCTGGTCCTGGCGGTGCTGGCCGCCGTACCCCATCGCCCGGTGCGCCGCTGGCCGCCTCGCGTCATCTCTCCGCCCCGATTGCGGGTGCATCTGCGACTCTGCGTATTCCGTGAATGATTGATTGCCTGCTAATTCAGGGTAATTAATTATTTATGGAGAAAATAAATGTATGCATTTTTAAGGCAGCTTGTGCTCTGCCTGTTCTGGCTATGGCTGCCCGTCAGTCAGGCCGCCGACAGCGGCTGGCTACGCGCCGCGGATAATGACCACGCCAGCGTTCGCGTGCGGGCAGACGCCCGGCAAGGGCACGACACGCGCCTGCTGCTGGATGTTCGTCTCGAAAAAGGCTGGAAAACCTACTGGCGATCGCCTGGAGAGGGCGGCATCGCCCCGGCGATAAGCTGGAACACGCCGCTGGAGATGGACTGGCGCTGGCCGGTGCCGCAGCGTTTCGAGGTGGCAGGCATTACCACGCAGGGCTACGACGGTAATGTGTCGTTTCCGATCACCCTGCGCGGCGCAATGCCGGAGAAACTGTCGGGCGTGCTCACGCTCTCCACCTGCAGCAACGTCTGCATCCTGACGGACTACCCCTTTGCGCTGGATCTCAGTGCGCCCGCCGATCCGCAATTTAGCTACGATTTCAGCCGCGCGCTGGGTACGCTGCCGCTCAAGGAAGGGCTCACTTCCGATCTAAGCGCCGGTTTCGGTGACGAAAAGCTTCGCATCACCGCCACCCGCGAGGCGGGCTGGCAGAAGCCCGAGCTGTTTATCGATACCCAGGCCGACACGGATTTTGGCAAACCGGTTTACCGGATTGACGGCCAGACCCTGACCGCGACGCTGCCCGTCAGCGACGGCTGGGGAGACAGCGCACCGGATCTGCGGGGCAAAACCCTGTCGCTGGTGCTCGCTGACAGCGGTCAGGCGCAGGAGAGTCAGGTGACGGTGGGCGACGCGCCATCCGGGGACGCCCCGTTTACCATGGCCTGGATTCTGCTGATGGCGCTGGCCGGAGGGCTAATCCTCAACGTCATGCCGTGCGTCCTGCCGGTGCTGGCGATGAAACTGAGCAGTGTCGTGCAGGCCTCGTCGACTCATCGCCGCGTGGTGCGTCAGCAGTTTATGGCCTCGGCCGCCGGAATCGTGACCTCGTTCCTCGCGCTGGCGTTGATGATGACGGCGCTGCGTCTCAGCAATCAGGCGCTCGGCTGGGGCATCCAGTTCCAGAACCCGTGGTTTATTGCCGCGATGGTGGTGGTGGTGGTGGGGTTCAGCGCCAGCCTGCTGGGGCTGTTTGAAATCAGGCTCTCATCCGGTGTCTCTACGTTTCTCGCCACGCGGGGCGGCAATGGTCTGGTTGGCCATTTTTGCCAGGGGGCCTTTGCGACGCTGCTGGCAACTCCGTGCACCGCGCCGTTTCTCGGCACGGCGGTTTCGGTGGCGCTGGTCGCCCCGTTGTCCCTGCTGTGGGGGATATTCCTGGTGATGGGGATCGGCATGAGCCTGCCGTGGCTGTTGATCGCTGCCTGGCCAGGGCTGGCGCTGCGCCTGCCGCGTCCGGGACGCTGGATGAACGTCGTGCGGATAATCCTCGGCCTGATGATGCTCGCGTCAGGGCTGTGGCTTGCCAGCCTGCTCGCCGTTCACATTGGGCGAGTGCCGACGCAGGCGTTAGGCGCGTTCATCGTCATCACGCTGCTGATCGCCACGCTATGGCGCTGGGGATGGCGGGTGGCGCTGGGGAGTGCCCTGGCCGCGATGGTGTCGCTCGGTATTTCCCTTCCGCTCATCGGCGCCGGTCAACCGGGGCTGGCGAAAGATCGCATCGTCTGGCAGCCGCTCAGCGAACAGGCGATTACCGCCGCGCTGGCCGACAACAAACGGGTCTTCGTCGATGTCACCGCCGACTGGTGCGTGACCTGCAAAGCGAACAAATACAACGTGCTGCTACGCGACGAGGTGCAAAATGCCCTCAGCGAACCGGATGTGGTTGCACTGCGCGGCGACTGGAGCCGCCCATCCGAGACGATTAGCCAGTTCCTTCGCGCGCGTCAGAGTGCCGCCGTCCCCTTCAACCAAATTTATGGCCCCGGGCTGGAGCAAGGCCGCATATTGCCGCCGCTGCTGGATCGTGACGATCTCCTTCAGACCCTGAATAACGCCAAAGGACATTAACAATGCGTATTTTAACCTTGATCGTGCTGTTCTGTTTTTCGACCCTGGGTTTTGCCGCTGAACCCGATCTGGAGAATTTGCTCTGGAATGATCCTGACACGCCTGCGATGGGCGCGGAAAAACCACGCCTGACGCTGGTGTCGTTTACCGATTACAACTGCCCCTACTGCAAGCAGTTTGACCCGGAGCTTGAGAAGATTGTGCATAAATTTCCGGACGTCAAACTGGTGGTGAAACTGCTGCCGTTTCGCAGTGAAAGCTCGGCCCACTCAGCGCGAATTGCGCTGACGGCCTGGCGACAGCAGCCTCAGCAGTACTGGGCGCTGCACCAGCGATTGATGTCGAAGAAAGGCTATCACGACGAGGCTTCTATCCTGGCCGCTCAGCAGAAAACGGGCACGGGCGCCATCAAGGCCGATGAGAAGAGCGGCGAAACCCTGCAGATGAATTTGATTCTTGCTCAGGTGCTGGGCGTACAGGGCACTCCGGCGACCCTGGTCGGCAAAACCCTGGTGCCGGGTGCTATTCCGTACGACGACCTGGAGGCGCTGGTGAAGCAAGAGCTGGCGAAGCCAGATGCGCAGTAAAGCGCTGCGCTGGCTGCGTGAGGGTATGGTCTGGCTGCTGATTGCCCTCGCGGCAGTGCTGATCACCGATCAGTTCCGCAAACCTGCGCTTCCATCGACCTTTATCAGCACGCCGCTGCAGACGCTGGACGGCGAATCGGTGGATCTGGCGCAGCGCAGCCACGACAGACCGCTGTTGGTGTATGTCTGGGCGACCTGGTGTGGCGTATGCCGCTACACCACGCCGTCGGTGGCAGAGATGGCAGAGGAGGGGAGAAACGTCATCAGCGTGGCGCTGCGTTCCGGTGACGATGCCACGCTGAGCCATTGGCTGGCGAAAAAGCACTACGGGATGCCGACGGTCAACGACCCTCAGGGCCAGCTCGCACGCCGCTGGCAGGTGCAGGTGACCCCGACGGTGCTTATCGTCTCGCGCGGAGAGGTCAAATCCATTACCACGGGTTACACCAGCGGCTGGGGCATGAAGCTGCGGCTCTGGTGGGCGGGATTTTGATGTGGCATAATATCACTAACTTTTAGTTAGTATGTGTGAAAAGATCAGTATGAAAACAGCAATCCCTACCCTCAGCGAGCAAATGCGCGACGGCAACCTGTTTGCCGAGCAGTGTCCGTCCCGTGAAGTGCTCAAACACGTCACCAGCCGTTGGGGCGTGCTGATTCTGGTGGCGTTGCGCCAGGGCACGCATCGCTTTAGCGACCTGCGTCGTAAAATGGGTGGCGTCAGCGAGAAGATGCTGGCGCAGTCATTACAGGCGCTGGAGCAGGATGGATTTGTGAATCGTGTGTCGTATCCGGTGGTGCCTCCGCACGTGGAGTACAGCCTCACGCCGCTGGGCGATGAGGTGAGCGAGAAGGTCGCCGCGCTGGTGGACTGGATCGAGGTAAATACGCCGCAGGTGTTGGCTCATCGCGAGGATCGTGCGGCGTGATTGCCGCACGGCGTTAACCTTTACCCGGCCTGCCGTTGTGCAGGCCGGGTAAATACGTTTACTTGCTCAAATCCATTTGATAAATCGCGAACCCGATATCATCGGTTCCGGTCTTGCTCATCGGATACTGCGCTTTGTCTTTGATAAACGCCGCCGCTTTGTCAGACGGTGACGTCTCAAAACGAATATCCAGCTTAGACGCGCTCTGAATCGGGGCCAGACGCCAGTTGTTGTCTGCCGCCGGATGGATCGCGCCATCCTTTTTCGACTGCTCGCCAATCCACGCCGCCAGCACCGAGCGGTTCTCGTCCGGTGATGCAAACGCGATATGGCTATCGCCGGTCCCGGCGAATTTGCCGCCGTACGCGCGATAGTTATTGGTCGCGACCAGGAATACCGCGTTCGGGTCGATCGGTTTACCCTGGAAGGTCAGATGCTTGATACGTTCCGCCTGCGGGTTCACCGTCTGGCATTCACCGTCGTATTTCGCCGGCTGTGACACGTCGATCTGGTAGTCCACGCCGTCGATCACGTCGAAGTTATAGGTGCGGAAACCATCCCAGTTGATCAGCGACTGCGGCTTACTGCTATGAACGTCGATCTGGTTAAACTGACCGGCGGAACACTCCAGCCACTCTTTCACCTCTTTCCCCGTGGCTTTTACCACCACCAGCGTGTTCGGATAGAGATAGAGATCCGCCGCGTTGCGGAAGGTGAGCTGACCTTTTTCCACTTCAACGTAGCTGGCCGGATCGTTTTTACGTCCGCCGACTTTAAACGGAGCCGCGGCGGAAAGCACCGGCAGTTTCGCCAGGTCCGGATCGCCCTGAATAAAGCGCTCAACGTAGGCTTTCTGCGCCATATTCACCACCTGAACAGTGGGATCGTCCTGCACCAGCGCCAGGTAGCTGTACATATTGTCGGAGGATTTCCCGACCGGCTTGCTGACAAATTCGCGGGTCGCATCGTGATCGTGTTTCAGCACGTTCAGGATATTTTTATCTTCTGCCGCCAGCGATTTTTTCGCCGCCGCGTCGTAGATTGGGCGCGCTTCGGCTTTCGACTGGGTCACCTGCCATTTTCCGCCATCGTTATTCAGCACCAGATCCACCACGCCCAGATGATCGCCCCACATGCCTGGCATCACCGACGGCACGCCGTTGAGGGTTCCTTTCTCGATATCGGCACCTTTAATGCTGGCGAAATCTTTGCCTGGGAAGACCGCGTGCGCGTGACCAAACAGAATGGCGTCAACGCCCGGTACTTCGCTGAGGTAATAGACGGAGTTCTCGGCCATCGCCTGATACGGATCGGCAGACAGCCCGGAGTGCGCCACCACGACCACCAGATCAGCCCCTTTCTCTCGCATTTCCGGAACGTACTTGCGCGCGGTTTCGGTGATGTCGTTAACGGTCACTTTGCCCGAGAGATTGGCTTTATCCCAGGTCATGATCTGCGGTGGCACAAACCCGATATAGCCGATTTTCAGCGTCTGCTTTTTACCGTCCTGATCCACGACCTCAGTCTCTTTAATCAGATAGGGCGTAAACAGCGGCTTTTGGGTCTTAACGTCGATGATATTGGCGTTAACGTACGGGAATTTTGCGCCAGCGAGCGCCATATGCAGATAATCCAGCCCGTAGTTAAACTCGTGGTTTCCGAGGTTACCGACGGCGTAATCCAGGGTATTCAACGCCTTATAAACCGGGTGAATATCGCCTTTTTTCAGCCCCTTCGCCGCCATGTAATCGCCGAGCGGACTACCCTGAATTAAGTCGCCGTTATCGACCAGCACGCTGTTTTTCACCTCGCCGCGCGCGGCGTTAATCAAACTTGCGGTGCGTACCAGTCCGAATTTTTCGGTCGGGGTATCTTTGTAGTAATCGAAATCCATCATGTTGCTATGCAGGTCGGTAGTTTCCAGAATGCGAAGATCTACCGTCGCGGCCTGCACGCTTGCGGCAATCAGCGTTGCCAGGAGCGTTGCGCTAAACTTAATCATCAGAGGAGTCCTTTTTACGATCCAAGCCACAAAAGAATATGTATGTATATTTTGTTGCTTACAGAAGTGTGAATCCTGCCAGAAAAAAGCGTCGTGAAACCAGAATTGCTTCACAGATAGCGGAATTGTTAACAATACGATATAACTAAAACAATAAGTTATGACCACTGCGATAACGAAGAGGTGGATAATGTTAGATAAAATTTGTCAGCTCGCACGGGATGCGGGTGATGCCATTATGCAGGTCTACGATGGCACAAAGCCGATGGACGTTGTCAGCAAAGCGGATGACTCGCCGGTGACAGCGGCCGATCTCGCGGCCCACGAGGTGATCCTCAAAGGGCTTCAGGCCCTGACGCCGGATATCCCGGTGCTGTCTGAAGAAGATCCGCAGAGCTGGGATGTGCGCCAGCACTGGCAGCGCTACTGGCTGGTGGACCCGCTGGATGGCACCAAAGAATTTATCAAGCGTAACGGTGAGTTCACCGTCAATATTGCCTTGATTGAAAACGGGAAAGCGGTGCTGGGCGTGGTCTACGCGCCGGTGCTGAAGGTGATGTACAGCGCCGCAGAAGGCAAGGCGTGGAAGGAAGAGAGCGGTACGCGCAAGCCCATCCAGGTGCGCGACGCGCGACCACCGCTGGTGGTCATCAGCCGTTCCCACAGTGACGCTGAGCTGCAGGAGTACCTGCATCAAATCGGCGAGCACCAGACGACGTCGATTGGCTCGTCGCTGAAATTCTGCCTGGTGGCGGAAGGGCAGGCGCAGCTGTATCCGCGCTTTGGGCCAACCAACGTCTGGGATACGGCGGCAGGTCATGCGGTGGCCTCTGCCGCGGGCGCGCACGTTCACGACTGGCAGGGCAAGCCACTGGACTACACCCCGCGCGAGTCGTTCTTAAATCCGGGCTTCCGGGTCTCGATTTACTGACCGAGCAATTTGTGCAGCAGGGCGACAACCTGCTGCACCTCTTCCTGCGTCAGCGCGCCGTCTTTCACCCATTGCACGCGGCCATCTTTATCCAGCACCACAATCGATGAACTCTCCTCTTCCAGACCCCAGGCTTTACGCGTCACGCCATCGCTGTCGACAATAAACTGCGACCACGGATAGAGCTTTTTATTGCTCTCCAGGCTGCTGCGCACAAACATGCCCGAGCCTGGAATCGCGTCATCGGTGTTCACGATGGTGGTGGTCTGGTAACGGTCGTGCGGGAATTTTCCAGTCTTAATCGCTTCCACGAGGGTGGCATTTTTCTCTTTTGCCGAGGTACGACCGGCAATATGTTGCACCACTCGCACTTTGCCCGCGAGCTGCGCGCTATTCCAGGGTTTATAGCTAAACTTATCATTGTCGAGAATCAATTCTCCCCGATCGGCAATACCGACTGGTGGCACACGTTGTCCCTTTTCAATGTTGTGTGCGGAAGCCATCAGCGGCAGTAACAGGCAGGCTGCGGCCAGGATGTTACGAAGGGTCATGGTGTTTCCTTATAGTTGCAGGTGATCCGACCACTTGGTCTTACGGTTTAATCATAAGTGCGATCAATCGGCTTTTCCCGCAATCCGAGTGCCAGTTTGCGGGCGAACGCACATATCCGTAAAAAAACGAAGGCTTATACTGCTTTTAGAAATGCTATGCAAAGAATGTTCTGAATATTTGTAATCAAACGGTAAATAAACTTATGCATACTGGGTATCAACGTTTTTCTGGTCTATAGTCATTGAGCAATAAATTTGCGCTCAGGACAGTCGGCCCGATTGTGGCGCCGCAAGAGCGTATGATTCGCAGGAGATACAAGAATGAAAATTTTCCAACGCTACAACCCGCTTCAGGTGGCGAAGTACGTGAAGATCCTGTTCCGAGGACGGTTGTACATCAAGGATGTTGGCGCTTTCGAATTTGATAAGGGCAAAATTCTTATCCCGAAAGTGAAGGACAAACAGCACTATTCTGTGATGTCCGAAGTCAACCGCCAGGTTATGCGTCTGCAAACTGAGATGGCTTAACCACGTGCTATGCAGTAGTTAAAGCAGTATATAAAAACGGCTCCCATTGGGAGCCGTTGATGTTTGTGGGGGAATTACGCCGAGGCTTTCTCTTCCGCGTCCGGCAGCTTCGGCACCAGCACGGTCGGTTTGTTATCGATGCGTGTCACCAGCAGCTGGTCGATGCGGTAGTTGTCGATATCCACCACTTCAAATTTATAGCCGGAGAACTTCACCGAGTCGGTACGTTTCGGGATTTTACGCAGCATAAACATCATAAAGCCGCCAATCGTCTCGTAGTTGCCCGACTGCGGGAATTCGTCGATATCCAGCACGCGCATCACGTCTTCAATCGGCGTGCCGCCATCCACCAGCCATGAGTTCTCATCGCGCGCGACGATCTGCTCTTCCAGACCCTGGCCGACCAGGTCACCCATCAGGGTGGTCATCACGTCGTTGAGCGTAATGATACCCACGACCAGCGCGTATTCATTCATGATCACCGCGAAGTCTTCACCC
Source organism: Lelliottia sp. SL45 (assembly GCF_026672535.1). NCBI lineage: Bacteria > Pseudomonadati > Pseudomonadota > Gammaproteobacteria > Enterobacterales > Enterobacteriaceae > Lelliottia > Lelliottia sp. SL45. The sequence goes on along the minus strand of NZ_JAPPRH010000003.1, from coordinate 3,328,323 downwards.
GCAGTTTTGAAACTTTCCAGCGCTTCGGAGAGCGTCAGGGTGTCCGGCACAATCAGGGTATTGCGGATCTGCACACCGCTGTTCAGCGCCAGGCTTTGGTTAGCCAGCACGCGGTTCAGCAAATCTTTCGAGTCGACATAGCCGATGATGTGATCGATATCTTCGTTACAGACCAGGAACTTGGAGTGCGGATGCTCGGCCACTTTGTTTTTCAGGCTCTGCTCGTCTTCGTGCAGATCAAACCAAATCACGTTTTCGCGCCCGGTCATGGAGGACGGCACGGTACGGGATTCGAGTTCAAACACGTTCTCGATCAGTTCATGCTCCTGCTTACGCAGAACACCTGCCAGCGCACCGGCTTCAAACACCGCATAAATATCATCAGACGTGATGTCATCTTTACGCACCATCGGCAGTTTGAAGAGGCGGAAAATGGTGTTTGCCAGGCCGTTGAAGAACCAGACCAGCGGACGGAACACGTACAGGCAGAAGCGCATCGGGTTGATGATGCGCAAAGCCACAGCTTCTGGCGCAATCATACCGATGCGTTTCGGGGTTAAATCCGCGAACAGGATGAACAGGCCGGTCACCAGCGAGAAGGAGAGAATAAAGCTCAGCTGCTCGGACAGTTCAGGCGAGAAGTACTTCGAGAACAGGCTATAGAAGGCCGGAGAAAAGGCGGCGTCACCCACGATACCGCCGAGAATGGCGACGGCGTTCAGACCGATTTGCACCACGGTAAAGAACATACCGGGATTTTCCTGCATTTTCAGGATGCGTTGTGCATTGAGATTGCCATCGTCGGCAAGCAGTTTAAGTTTGATCTTGCGGGAGGCGGCCAGCGAAATCTCAGATATCGAGAAAAATGCACTGACGGCAATAAGACAAAGTATTACTAAAATACTGTTTAACATAGTTTATCCGGCTTCTCGCCAGATCCTCGGAAGGGAAGTTGATTTCGTTTGTGTGAAGACACATTGAACATCGGCTCGTAGCGTTGAGCCGATTATTTCAGCGGGTAGTATAGCGTAAACGTGTGTAAATCCGCCAGAGGTCACATTTTTGGCAAAAACAGGCCGGGCAGGCGTGTGCTGCCCGGCCCCTTAATCAGGACAAACTGACATTATCCACCGGTCGCCGTGCGGCGTTACCGCCCCAGACCTCGTCGTACTCATAGCCCGTGAGCTGTTTAATGACCACCCGGGTATGCGCATCGCAGTCGCGGTAATCGCCGCCCAGCTTGCGACGGGCGATCTCTTTGAGCAGCAGTTTGTGGGTGTCGCGCGTTAGGGTGAATTTATAGGTAGTGATGAAACTCACCGCCAGCAGCGCGGAGGTGGCGAACAGCATCAGGCCGATAATGGCGTACAGGGCCGATTCAGGCTGCGCACCGTTGCCTTTCACAAACCCGGACTCCTGCAACACCACGCCGATCAGCATGATCGCCAGCGCGACGGTGCTTTTACGCGTCAGCACCATGACGCCGGCAAAAATCCCCTCCCGGCGCTGCTGGGTGACCATCTCGTCGATGTCAGGAATAAAGCTGTAGATGTTCCACGGGATGTAATACAACCCGGCACGCGCCGCGCCAAGCAGAATAAAGACCGCCGAGAACAGCAGGGCAGGGACCTGGGTTTCCGTGTAATAGACGGCGAACAAGAACGCCAGCACGAAGAATATACAGCCGTAAGCGATTCGCAGCGCCGCCGACGGGGAAATATTCAGCCGGTTTAACAGCAGCATAAATCCGTAAGTGCCCGGCACCGAGGCAAACGCGGCGATACTGAGCCAGCCGGAAACCGCCGCTGCGTCCTGACTCAGACAATAAACCACGTAATAAGTAAAAACTGAACCGAACACATCCATCGCGGTAAACGAGAAAATATAGATGATGATGTGTAAACGAAAGGCGCGAATTTGGAAGGCGGAGAAGAGATCCAGGACCAGATATTTCAGATGATTGAGTAAACCGCTACTGCGGTGGGTCTCAATTTTAAAATCGGACTCCTGATGCACATCTTTCGCCTCCCAGGTGGTACGCCAGGTAATAAATACCGCGAGACAAAAGACGCAGGAGAAGATCAATCCAGTGAGGGTATAAGTAAACGGATTATCTTTCCCGGTGAAATGCATAATCACGCCGGGCACGGACACCGCCAGAAAACCGCCGAGCTGGGAGCAGATCATCCGCACTCCTGACAAGCGGCTGCGCTCTTCGTAGCGGTTGGTCATCTCAGCCGCCAGCGTTTCCCACGGTACCAGCACCATCGCCGACAATAATTCAATCGACAAATAGGTGCCGAGATAATACCAGTAGCCCATATCGGTTACCCACAGCAGGGCATATAAAAACATCAGCGGTGAACTTAATAATAAAAAGAAGCGGCGGCGACCAAATTTCCGCCCGAGCCAGGTATTGCCAAAATTGTCGGTGATATAACCCATAATCGGGCTTAATACGGCGTCAATGACCCGCGCAATAGCAAAGATAGAACCGGCTTCGAGCACGCTCAGTCCGCAATAGGTGGTATAAAAAAATAACAGCCAGGTGCCAATAATGGCGAAAGCGCCTCCGCCAAACAGATCGGTTATGCCGTAGCCAAGCGCCACACCATAACCAACCCTGCGTTCAGTTGGTTTGACCATAATATTGATACTCAGAGTAGGGTTATTATGAACCAGATTTATTCTGGCCGATTTTTATTCACTGCTGATTAATCTCAATCCATTGCCGAATCTGGGATGAACGATAAATGGCCTCCACAAGGTTGATTGATTTTCCGGCTTCGCGAATATCGGTGTAATCCGCTTTTTCCGGGTTTTGGATGGCGGCATAAAAATCGCCAATCGCGTGCTGGTGGCCTAAACCCCAGTAACTTTTTGCGACACCGTTTGGCGATGCGTCGCTTACCAGTTTCACCCGCTCGCCGTTGCACAACCGCCACAGGGCGTTATCGCACAGCTGCAAGGTGCTCTTTTCGCAGTGAATCTCGAGCAGCAGCGGCGAGTCGATGGTGTGGCAGTTGGTGGCGTAAAACAGGCCACGCGCGCCGTTGGTGAAGTGCAGCGTCGCCATCGCGCTGTCCTCGGCTTGCGTCACGTCGGCCAGCTCGCCGCTGTCGACGACCCCTTTCAGGCGCGTCACGCCGCCCGCAAACCACTGCATCAGATCGAGGGTGTGAATCGCCTGATTGATCAGCAAGCTCCCGCCCTCGGTGGCAAAACGTCCGCGCCAGGGACTTTCGGTGTAATAAGCGCCCGAACGCGACCAGGTGAGCACGGCTTTGATACTCAGCATCTTGCCCATCTCCCCCTCTGCCAGCTCCCGTCGGATGCGCTGGCTGGTGGGGTTGAGCCGGTTCTGATAACACACGCCAAGCAGACCTGCCGCATTCTGCGCGGCGTGCGCGATCTCAGTGATTTCGCCGCCGTTCATCCCCACCGGCTTTTCGCAGAACACATGCTTCCCTGCCGCAAGGGCCGCCAGAATCATCCGTTTATGCTCGAAATGCGGCGTGCAGATGTGAATCACGTCGATTTCGTCATCCAGCAGCATCTCCTGATAATCCTGATAAAAGCGGCACTGATACGCCATCGCCAGCTTCAAACCGACTTCGCTGTTGATATCCGCCAGCGCGCGCAGGGTCACGCCAGGCATCTGGCGCAGGGCATTGACGTGGCAGCTGTGGATCGCACCGCCGCCGATAAGGGCTGCATTGAGCGTTTTCATCCGCACCTCTCGTTAATCCGCCGCGTTTGCCAGCATCTGCGCTTTCACGCACAGCTCGGCCGCTTTAAAGGCGTGCGCCTGGGTCATCGCGTTTTCGGTGCGATTCAGGCAGTCCAGGATCAGCTCACCAAAGAACGGGAAACCGACCTGACCCGCCACCGGATAGCGGAATTCGCCCTCGTTGTTGACGAGATAGACCACGTCCTGTTCGCCGCGCGTGAGATCGACATATTTACGAATTTCGATATACCCGTCGGTGCCGAGCAGCGTCAGACGCCCATCGCCCCAGGTTGACAGCCCGTTGGGGGTAAACCAGTCGCAGCGGAAGTAGCCGCTGGCCCCGTTTTCACCCTTGAGCATCGCGTCGCCGAAATCTTCAAAATTGGGGTGGTGTGGATGGTTGAAATTTCGTGCCTGGCTGGCGACCACCGTGGCCTCGTGGTTGCCGGTGTAAAACAGGAATTGCTCGATCTGGTGGCTGCCGATATCACACAGAATGCCGCCGAAATAGCGCCGCTCGTAGAACCAGTCCGGGCGGCCTTGCCCTTCGCGGTGCGGGCCCGTGCCGAGAGTCTGTACCACGCGACCTATCGCCCCCTGTTTCACCAGTTGCCCGGCAAACACTGCGCTTTCGACGTGCAGACGCTCGCTGTAATAGACCGCGTATTTACGCCCGGTTTTCGCCACCATCGTTTTGGCATCGTCGAGCTGCTCCAGCGTGGTCAGCGGCGCTTTGTCGGTGAAATAGTCTTTACCTGCGGCCATGGCCTTCAGCCCCAGCGCGCAGCGCTCGGACGGAACCGCCGCCCCGGCGACCAGCTGCACGTCGCTGTCGGCAAGAATCATCTCCAGCGAGTCGGCGACCTTCACCTGCGGATACTGCTGCACAAATTTATCCACTTTCGCGGGGTCGGGATCGTAGACCCATTTCAGCGTTGCCCCGGCCTCCATCAGCCCGTTGCACATGCCGTAGATATGGCCGTGATCGAGAGCCGCTGCCGCAAAGACGAATTCACCGGGCTGGACCACCGGCTGTGGTTTGCCCACGGGCGCGTAATTCATACCGTCATGTTTATTCATGGTCAGATCCCCTGGTCCAGATTTTTGCCTAATGGAATGGCGCCGGTTTCGCTGAAATTGGCGACGCTGGCGGATTTTTGGTAGAAGCGCGGGGCGAGCACGTTGGTGCCACCGGTGCGATAGAACGGGTCATCGCGGGAGATAGGCAGTCGGACCACACTTCCGGTGATGGACGATTTATAGATGGCGGTGATGAGTTCAAGGGAGCGTTTGCCCTGCACGCCATCGACCAGCGGAGCGGTTTGCTGTTCAACCGCGCGCAGCAGGTCGTGGATCTGCCCGGTGTGCAGCGTCCACTCGAGTTTGGGCGTCTCGTGAAATACCGCATTCAGCTGCGTTTCGCGCGTCGTATCGTTCGTGGGCTGCGGGAAACCGTTGTCGGCGCTGACGCTGGCGAACACCTCCCACGGTGCGGAGATCCGCGCTTTCTCACCCTGAATCACAATCTTCTGATCTTCTCCGTGGTGCACCACGGAAGCGGTGAGCTGCGTGAGTGCGCCGCTGGGGTATTTGAAAATCGCGGCGCTCAGATCTTCCACTTCGGCGTTGTCGTGGGCGACGTTGGTCATCATCGCCACCACTTCCGACGGAAAGCCCAGCATCCACTGGATGGCGTCGATGTGGTGAACCGCATGGTTGAGGGTGCAGCCGCCGCCCTCTTTCTCCCAGGTGCCGCGCCACCACAGGTCGTAATAGCAGTGGCCGCGCCACCAGAACGAGTCCACCTGCGCGTGGCAGATTTTGCCCGCCAGGCCGGAATCCAGCGCCGCTTTCAGCCGCCAGAAGGCGTCGGTAAAGCGGTTCTGGGCGATGATCGACAGGGTTTTCCCGCTGGCTTGTTGCGCGGCAATCATCGCGTCGCACTCCTCAAGCGACGCGGCCATCGGTTTTTCACACAGGACGTGACACCCGGCGTTCAGGGCGTCGATGCTGATTTCGGCGTGGACGTAGGGCGGCGTGCAGACGTCGACGATATCAATATCCGCTTCGGCGGCCAGCATCTGCTGGTGGCTTTCATAGATGCGCGCGTCATTCAGGCCATAGCGCGCTTTTTTCTCGTGCGCTTTTTCCGGGTAGATGTCCACCAGCGCCACGATGGTGCAGCGCTGGCCGAACTGCAAATAGCTCTGAATATGGTTATGCGAGATGTTCCCTGTTCCCACGATGGCGATTTTTAACATCGTTCTTTTCTCCGGTGTTACCAGGTGCCTGAGGCATCCAGGGTGCGGCTGGTGGTCTCTTTGTCCACAGAGGTGGCGATGCGCTGTTGCAGCAGGCGCAGGTACTGTTTCTCGTTGAGCGGGAGCGTGACCCAGTCGTCCGTCCAGGTTGATAAATGCATGGCGTTGGAGAGCGTCAGGCCGTTGATCCCCTCAAGCCCGGGCGCAATCAACGGCTCGCCGCGCAGCACGGCGGCGCAGAAGTTGGCGGTAATGACGTGGTGTTCGCTGCATTCCGCAGCGACCGGGATGGAAACCTCCCAGCACTCCGGCTCGCCAAAGCCGTTTTGCCAGCGGGCGTTAAAGTCGGTTTCGGACTCCCGCAGCCGCCAGTAGCGCAGTTTTCCCTCTTCGACCACCACTTTGCCGCGATCGCCGGTGATCTCCAGCCGGTTGGTTCCCGGTGTTTCGGCGACGGTGGTGATAAACACCCCGGTCGCGCCATTGGCATATTCGGCGTAGGCGGTCACCTCGTCTTCCACTTCAATCTGACGATGTTTACCGAACTGGCAAAACGCCCGCAGCCGCACCGGCATCCCGACCAGCCACTGCCAGAGATCGAGCTGATGCGGGTCCTGGTTGAGCAGTACACCGCCGCCTTCGCCCTTCCAGGTGGCGCGCCAGCCGCCGGAGTTGTAGTAGCTCTGCGAGCGGTACCAGTTGGTGATAATCCAGTTAGAGCGGCGGATTTCGCCCAGCTCGCCGCTGTCGATCAGATCTTTCACTTTCTGATACAGCGGGTTAGGGCGCTGGTTGTACATGATGCCGAACACCACGTCGCACTCGCGTGCGCAGGCGTTCATCTCCTGCACTTGTGCGGTGTAGACGCCCGCCGGTTTCTCGCACAGGGTATGAATGCCGTGGCGCATCGCCATGATGGAAAGCCGGGGGTGATCGTAGTGGGGCGTGGCGACAATGACTGCGTCGATCAGCCCGCTGGTGAGCAGCTCTTCGGCCTCATGAAAGAGCGCGACGGACTCGCCGACGAGCTGCCGAATGGCGTGATGTTTTTCGGGATCGTTTTCGCAGACCGCCGTCAGACAGGCATCTTTAACGACACCCGCTAACAGATAGCGCGCATGAACCGTGCCGATATTGCCGATACCAATAATGCCAAACCGTACCTTTTCCATGTCACACCTTAAGTCGTTAAAAAGAGTGATGAGGGGAAAATAGGAAAGGCGAACCGCAGCGACAATGTGTTTTTGTGAGAATACTCGCAAGGCGCATAAGTAAACACCTACGCCCGGTAGATTTGGTTTTAAAATCAACAGGCTGTTTCTGCAAATAATTGCAAAAACTGAATGCGAGCGAGGTCACACTATGCCGGGCAAGCTAAAAATGGACGAAATTGCGGCGTTGACGGGCTACTCCGTCAGCACCGTTTCCAGGGTTTTAAGCGGCAAATCCTATACCAGCGACAAGGCCCGCGAGGCTATAGTGCGCTGCGCGCGGGAACTTGGCGTGCTGGCGTCCATGGCGAGCGGGCGGCTGCTGATTAACGGCATTGCGGTGTTTGCCCCTGAACGCACCTTTCAGGGACGCGGGGATATTTTTTATCTTGAGGTGACGAAAGGCATTGCCGAAGCCAGTGCGCCCCATGATGTCTGGATCAGTTATTGCGGATTAGAAGAACAGCGCGCGGACGTAAAATTATTTCTCGAAAAAGCCGGGCATAAAAATATTAACGCGATCATTATTATCGGCACGGATGATTCCACCATCTTTAAACTCGCCACCACCCTGAATAAACCCTGCGTTTTAATTAACTCCATCGATCGGGAAATGGCGCTCGATTCTGTTTCGCCCGATCATCGCGCCATCGGGTTTACCGCCATGCGCCATCTCTTCGAGCAGGGCCACCGCCGAATTCTGACCATGACCTGCCTGCGTCGTGAGACGCTCTACGCGCGCCTCGACGGCATTAAAGAGGCGTACCGCCATTTTCACGTGCCGTTCGATCCGCAAAACGATTTGCTGGTAACCGAGTGGTTTACGGCGGAGGAGGCCGAGCGCGCCCTTGACGACTGGCTGGCCGGGCACGATAAAACCCAGTGGCCGCAGGTGATTTTCCCCAACAGCACCAGTATGACGGAAGGGGTGCTCAGGGCGTTGCAGCGTCGCGGTCTGCGCGTGCCGGAGGATATCTCCATTATCACCACCGATTTCACCTGGAATTTGCAAAACCGGCTGGATGCGCCGGTGACGGGCGTCACGGTGCCGTGTCGTGAGCTGGGGATTGAGGCGGTGCACCTGCTTCAGACGCGGCTGAACCGGCCACAGGCGTCGGTGTTTAACCTGCTGTTGCAGGGTAAAGTGATGGATTTTGGATCGGTCAGTAATGCCACGCGCCACGCGGCTCGCGTGGCGCTGGAGCAGTAATCAGGCTAACTGTGGCGGCAGGCAGACACCAATCCCGCCGATCCCGCAGTAGCCGTACGGGTTTTTGTGCAGATACTGCTGGTGGTCATCTTCCGCGTAGTAGAACGGCGTGGCGTTGGCGATTTCGGTGGTGACGTGACGCTTATCGCCCGCGGCATTCATCGCCTCCTGGAAGCGGGTCAGGCTGGCGCGCGCGGCGGCGTCCTGCTCCGGCGTCAGCGGGTAAATGGCGGAACGGTATTGCGTGCCGTGATCGTTACCCTGCTGCATCCCCTGGGCCGGATCGTGGTTTTCCCAGAAAACCTGCAATAATTGTTCGTAGCTGATGATCGCCGGGTCGTACACCACGCGCACGGCTTCCGCGTGGCCGGTATCGCCCGAGCAGACTTCGCGATAGGTCGGATTAGGCGTGTAACCGCCGGTGTAGCCCGCCGCCGTGCTGTAGACGCCCGGCAGTTGCCAGAACAGACGCTCGACGCCCCAGAAGCAGCCCATGGCGAAGAGGGCGATCTCCATCCCGTCCGGGACGTTAGTCATTGAATGATTGTTCACAGCGTGTAAGGTAGCGACCGGCATTGGCGTATTACGTCCCGGCAGTGCATCTGCTTGAGAAACAAGATGCTTTTTGTCGAATAAACTCACGGTAGGGCCTCCGGGGCAGCGATGTTTCAGTTAAGGTTGTCATGGAGCGTTTAATTGAACACAATAAATACGCTGAATGAGTCTAGATTTAAACATAAGAAATATTAGGCCTCTCGGCCATTTTTCAACCCTCTTATTGGGTTTTGGGCTTTATGCCGTGATACGCCGCGGAGCGGTACATCAATTGCTTCCAGGGGTGGAAACAAGGATATTCAGGAGAGAACGTGCCAAAGATCCGCCAGTTTTGTTTGGTCAGTTTATTGCTGACAAGCGGGGTCGCCAGCGCGGCGAATGTCCGTTTGCAGGTTGAGGGGTTATCCGGGACGCTGGAAAAAAACGTGCGTGCACAGCTGTCAACGATTGAGAGTGACGAAGTGACGCCGGACCGGCGCTTTCGCGCGCGCGTAGATGATGCGATCCGCGAAGGGTTAAAAGCGCTGGGCTACTACGAACCCACCATTGATTTCGATTTACGTCCACCACCGGCCAAAGGCCGTCAGGTGTTAATTGCCCGCGTTTCCAAGGGCGAGCCGGTGCTGATTGGCGGCACCAACGTGGTGCTGCGCGGCGGCGCGCGCACTGACCGTGATTATCTGGATCTGCTGGGCACGCGCCCGAAAGTTGGCACCGTGCTGAATCACGGCGACTACGACCACTTTAAAAAAGAGCTTACCAGCGTCGCGCTGCGTAAGGGCTACTTCGACAGCCAGTTCAATAAAAGCCAGCTGGGCGTTGCCCTCGACCGCCGCCAGGCGTTCTGGGATATCGATTACGATAGCGGCGAACGCTACCGTTTTGGCGACGTGACCTTCGAAGGCTCGCAAATCCGCGACGAGTATCTGCAAAACCTGATCCCTTTCAAAGAGGGCGATTACTACCAGTCAAAAGATCTGGCAGAGCTGAACCGCCGCCTGTCGGCGACCGGCTGGTTTAACTCCGTGGTTGTTGCGCCGGAATTCGACAAAGCGCGCAAAACCAAAGTGTTACCGCTGCACGGGGTGGTTTCACCGCGTACCGAAAACACCATCGAAACCGGTGTCGGTTACTCAACGGACGTCGGTCCGCGCGTGAAAGCGACGTGGAAAAAGCCGTGGATGAACTCCTACGGCCACAGTCTGACCACCAGCGCCAGTATCTCCGCGCCGGAACAGCAGCTCGATTTCAGCTATAAAATGCCGCTGCTGAAGAACCCGCTGGAGCAGTATTACCTGGTGCAGGGCGGCTTTAAGCGTACCGATTTAAACGATACGGAGTCTGACTCCACCACTCTCGCGCTGTCGCGCTTCTGGGACCTCTCCAGCGGCTGGCAGCGGGCGATTAATTTGCGCTGGAGTCTCGACCACTTTACCCAGGCAAACGTCACCAACACCACCATGCTGCTCTATCCGGGCGTGATGATCAGCCGTACCCGCTCGCGCGGCGGCCTGATGCCGACCTGGGGCGATTCCCAGCGTTACTCGATTGATTACTCCAATACCGCCTGGGGATCGGACGTCGATTTCTCGGTAGTACAGGCGCAAAACGTCTGGATCCGTACGTTCTATGACAAACACCGCTTTGTGACGCGCGGAAACCTCGGTTGGATTGAAACCGGCGATTTCGAACGAGTGCCGCCAGATCTGCGTTTCTTCGCGGGTGGCGACCGCAGTATTCGCGGCTACAAATACAAATCGATCTCCCCGAAAAATGACAAAGGCCAGCTGATGGGGGCCTCCAAACTGGCGACCGGCTCGCTGGAGTACCAGTACAACGTCAGCGGCAAATGGTGGGGGGCGATGTTTGTCGACGGCGGTGAAGCGGTGAGCGATATTCGCAAAAGCGATTTCAAAACCGGTGCGGGCGTAGGCGTGCGCTGGCAATCGCCGGTCGGGCCGATCAAGCTCGATTTCGCCGTTCCGGTCGGCGACAAAGACGAACACGGTTTACAGTTTTACATCGGTCTGGGGCCTGAATTATGAGTTTATGGAAGAAGATCAGCCTCGGCGTTCTGATTTTTATCGTGCTGTTGCTCGGCACGGTGGCGTTCCTGGTGGGCACCACCACCGGCTTGCATCTGCTGTTTAACGCGGCTAACCGCTGGGTGCCAGGGCTTGAGATCGGCCAGGTGACGGGCGGCTGGCGCGATCTGCGTCTGAAGAATATCCGCTACCAGCAGCCCGGCGTGGCGGTGAACGCGGGCGAGTTTCACCTTGCGGTTAAGCTCAGCTGTCTGCGTGACAGCAGCCTGTGCGTCAACGATCTGTCGTTAAAAGACGTCAACGTGGCGATAGATTCGGACAAAATGCCGAAATCTGCCCCTGTCGAGGAGGAGGACAGCGGCCCGCTGAACCTCTCCACTCCCTATCCGATTGCGCTGTACCGCGTGGCGCTCAATAACGTCAATATTAAGATCGACGACACCACCGTTTCGGTGATGGACTTCACCTCCGGCCTGCGCTGGCAGGAGAAAAACCTGACGCTGACGCCGACCTCTCTGCAGGGGCTGCTGATCGCCCTGCCAAAAGTGGCGAAAGTGGCACAGGAAGAGATCGTCGAACCGAAAATTCAGAACCCGCAGCCGGAAGAGAAACCGCTCGGCGAGACCCTGAAAGATCTCTTCTCGAAGCCAGTTCTGCCGGAGATGACCGACGTTCATCTGCCGCTCAATCTGAATATCGAAGAGTTTAAGGGCGAACAGCTGCGCCTGACGGGCGACACGGATTTGACCGTGTTCAACATGCTGCTGAAAGTGAGCAGCATCGACGGCACCATGAAGCTCGATGCGCTGGATATTGATACCAACCAGGGGAGCGTGAACGCGACCGGACAGGCGCTGCTGCGCGACAACTGGCCGGTGGATATCACCCTCAACAGCGCCCTGAATATCGACCCGCTCAAAGGCGAGAAGGTGAAGCTGAAAGTGGGCGGTGCGCTGCGCGAGAAGCTGGAGTTTGGCGTGAATCTCTCCGGCCCGGTAGATATGGTGTTGCGCGGGCAGACTCAGCTGGCGGAAGCGGGTTTACCGCTGAATCTGGAGGTGGTGAGCGAACAGCTTTACTGGCCGTTTACCGGCGAAAAACAGTTCCAGGCCGATAAGCTGAAGCTCAAGCTGAGCGGTAAAATGACCGATTACACCCTGTCGTTCCGCACGTCGGTGAAAGGCGAAGGGTTACCGCCTGCGGACATTACCCTGGATGCGAAGGGTAACGAGCAGCAGATTAACCTCGACAAACTCTCCGTGGCGGCGCTGGAAGGCAAAACCGAACTGACGGCGCTGCTCGACTGGCAGAAAGCGATCAGCTGGCGCGGCGAGCTGAACCTCAAAGGGATCAACACCGCCAAAGAGGTGCCGGACTGGCCGTCGAAACTCGACGGGACGATCAAAACGCGCGGCAGTCTGTACGGCGAAAGCTGGCAGATGGAGGTGCCGGAGCTCAAAATCACCGGCAACGTGAAGCAGAATAAAGTGAACGTCGAAGGCTCTCTGCGCGGGAACAGCTATCTGCAGTGGATCATCCCGAAACTGCACGTGGCGCTCGGACGCAACACCGCCGATATCAAAGGCGAGCTGGGCGTGAAAGATCTCAATCTGGATGCCACCATCGACGCGCCAAATCTCGACAATGCCCTGCCGGGCCTCGGCGGCACTGCGAAAGGCTTAGTGAAAGTGCGTGGCACCGTCGATGCGCCGCAGCTGCTGGCGGATATCACCGCCAACAATCTGCGCTGGCAGGAGCTGTCCGTCGCGCGCGTTCTGGTGAAAGGCGACGTCAAATCCACCGATCAGATCGCGGGTAACCTGAACCTGCGCGTCGAGCGGATTTCCCAGCCGGATGTGAATATCAACCTGGTCACGCTGGACGCAAAAGGCAGCGAGAAGCAGCACGATCTCCAGCTGCGCGTGCAGGGCGAGCCGGTCTCCGGCCAGCTGCATCTGACGGGGAGTTTCGACCGCAAAGAGGAGCGCTGGAAAGGGGTTCTGGATAATACCCGGTTCAGCACGCCGGTAGGGCCACTGACGCTGTCCCGCTCCATCGCGCTGGATTACCGCAACGCCGAGCAGAAAATCAGCATCGGGCCACACTGCTGGACTAACCCGAACGCCGAACTGTGCGTGCCGCAGACCATTGATGCCGGTGCGGAAGGGCGTGCGGTGGTGAATCTGAACCGCTTCGATCTCGCGATGCTCAAGCCGTTTATGCCAGAAACTACCGACGCGAGCGGCGTCTTTAGCGGTAAAGCCGATGTGTCCTGGGACACCACCAAAGAAGGGCTGCCGCAAGGCAACGTGACCCTCTCCGGGCGCAACGTAAAAGTGACCCAGACGCTGAACGACGCGCCGCTGCCGGTGGCGTTCGAGACGCTGAACCTGACGGCAGATCTGCATAACAACCGTGCGGAACTGGGCTGGCTGATTCGCCTGACCAACAACGGACAGTTTGACGGCCAGGTGCAGATCACCGATCCGCAAGGACGGCGTAATCTGGGCGGTAACGTCAATATTCGCAATATGAACCTGGCGATGGTGAACCCGATCTTCTCCCGCGGCGAAAAAGCGGCGGGGATGCTCAGCGCCAATCTGCGTCTGGCGGGCAACGCCGAAAGCCCGCAGCTGTTTGGTCAGATGCAGCTCAACGGTGTGGATATCGACGGCAACTTTATGCCGTTTGATATGCAGCCGAGCCAGATCTCAATGAACTTCAACGGCATGAGCTCGACGCTGGCCGGGGTGGTGCGCACGCAGCAAGGGCAAATCAACCTCAGCGGTGACGCCGACTGGAGCCAGATCGATAACTGGCGCGCGCGCGTGGCGGCGAAAGGCAGCCGGGTGCGTATGACGGTGCCACCAATGGTGCGCCTCGACGTGTCGCCGGATGTGGTGTTCGAGGCGACGCCGAGCCAGTTTACCCTCGATGGCCGCGTCGATGTGCCGTGGGCGCGCATCGTGGTTCACGACGTGCCGGAAAGCGCCGTCGGCGTTTCCAGTGATGAGGTGATGCTGAATAACGATCTGAAGCCGGTCGAAACCAAAAGCGCCGCGATTCCGATTAACAGTAACCTGATCATTCACGTCGGCAACAACGTGCGTCTCGATGCGTTTGGCCTGAAGGCGCGACTGACGGGTGATCTGAAAGTGGCGCAGGATCAGCAAGGGCTGGGCCTGAACGGGCAAATTAACATTCCGGAAGGGCGTTTCCACGCCTACGGCCAGGATCTGATTGTGCGCAAAGGTGAGTTGCTGTTCTCCGGCCCGCCGGACCAGCCGCTGCTCAACATCGAAGCGATTCGTAACCCAGAGTCGACCGAAAACGATGTGATTGCCGGGGTGCGTGTCACCGGAACGGCCGACGAGCCGAAGGCGGAGATCTTCTCCGATCCGGCGATGTCGCAGCAGGAAGCGCTCTCTTATCTGCTGCGCGGGCAGGGTCTGGACAGCCAGCAGAGCGATAGTGCGGCGATGACCTCAATGTTAGTCGGCCTGGGGGTTGCACAAAGTGGTCAGGTTGTGGGTAAAATCGGCGAGACGTTTGGCGTAAGTAATCTGGCGCTGGACACCCAGGGGGTCGGTGACTCTTCGCAGGTGGTGGTCAGCGGCTATGTACTGCCGGGTCTACAGGTGAAATATGGCGTGGGGATCTTTGACTCACTGGCAACTCTCACGCTACGCTATCGGCTGATGCCTAAGCTATATCTGGAAGCGGTGTCTGGCGTAGACCAGGCGCTCGATTTGCTCTATCAGTTTGAGTTTTAGCAATGCGAATATTTGTATACGGCAGTTTACGCACCAGGCAGGGCAACAGTCACTGGATGACGAACGCCCAGTTGCTGGGAAATTACAATATCGAGAACTACCAGTTGTACAGTCTGGGCCACTATCCAGGCGCGGTTCCGGGGAACGGGACGGTACAGGGTGAAGTTTATCGTATTGATAACGCTACACTTGCTGAACTTGATGCCTTGCGCACCAGGGGCGGTGAATATGCACGCCAGTTGATCCAGACCCCGTATGGCAGTGCATGGATGTACGTGTACCAGCGTCCGGTCGATGGATTGAAACTGATTGAAAGCGGTAACTGGTTAGACAGAGACCAGTACTGATAAAAACAACGCCACCTTCGGGTGGCGTTGTTTTTGGTACCCTTAAAACTCGATGCGCGCGCCAAGATTATACCGGCGCCCTTCGAGCTGCCCGTACTCTCCCCACGATGTTTCGCGTTTCGGATCCGCATCAAACAGGTTGTAAATCCCCGCCAGCAGCTGCGTATTCTTATTCAGCTTGTAGCGCGCACCGATATCGACCAGCGTGTAAGCCTCATACTTCGTGCCGCTGTTGCTGTCCCGGTTACTGCTGCGATAGTTCGCGTTGCTCCAGAGATCCAGCGACTGCGTTGCCGCCCAGTTCAGCGACAGGTTCGCCATGTGGCGCGGATAGTCGTTCAGCGCGTAGCCTTTATTCACACCAGATTTCTGCTCGCTGTGGTTGTAGGTGTAGTTCGCGTTCGCTTTCAGATCCTGAGTGATCTGCCAGTCGCCATTCAGCTCGATACCGTAAACATCCGCTTTGCTGACGTTAAAGTATTTATCGACGGAATCGGCTTTATAACCGTTCACTTCGCACTGGTTGGTGGCGGTGGTTTCGCAAATCGTCTGCTCGGAGATTTTGTCCTTAAACTGGGTGTAGAAGACGGTGCCGTCCAGCGATACGGCTTCCCCGGTCCAGTAGAGGCCCGTTTCGGCGTTGAGGCTTTTCTCTGGTTTCAGATCGTCGTTACCCACGGTCAGGAACGGATAGGGCGGTGTTGATCCGTGCGGCGTGACAAACTGATCGGAGGTGGCGCGCAGCTCCGGTTTTTTATAGCCGGCGGAGATCCCGCCTTTCAGCGCCCAGGCGTCAGAAATCGCCCAGTTGCCGTACAGTTTTGGCGTGATGTGCGCGCCGAAGTAGCTGTCGTAATCGCCGCGCGCGGAGGTGGTCAAGGTAAAGTCGTTAATCGTCCAGCCATCTTCCGCGAACAGCGCCCAGCCGTTGCGTGTCACTTTGGTGACCGGTTCGACGCCCGGCAGCGTTTTGCCCGACTCATAGAAGTGGTCGTTCAGCTCTTCGCGCGTGAAGTTCGCGCCGACGGTGAGCTTATGGTTATCGAAGGTAAAAGTGGTTTGCGAGTTGGCGACGTAGTTTTCCGTCTGAACGTACTCCGGCGAGGTGTTATCGAGCAGGTACTTCGAACGCCCTTTCTCGTAGTTGATGTAGTTAGTGGTGGCAATGGTGTCATCCGCATACCAGCCGGTGTGGGTGAGCGTCACGGCGTCACGATCGAATTTCCACATCCACGGCGTACCGCGTTTTTTGGTGCGGTTTTTTTCCTGCTCGCCGACAACCACATTCAGGTCAAAGAGGTTATTTTCGCTGGCCTTGAGGCCCAGAGTGGCATCGACAGATTTACGGTTGTGCTTGCCGAAGTAGTTCTGGCGCTCGTCATCGCGGCGATCCAGCCCGTCGGCGGCAATGCTCAGACCGAGTTTGTCCTGGATGAGCGGTCCCATTGCGAACAGGTTCAGCTGGCTGGTGTTGCCCAGATCTTTATGCTCCTGCAGCCAGGTATTGGCGGCGATAGCGCCGGTCCAGTCGGCCACGCCGTAGGGTTTTTTGGTGATCACGTTCACCACGCCGCCGATGGCGTCAGAGCCGTACAGGGATGACATCGGGCCGCGAATCACTTCGATGCGTTCGATGGCTTCCATTGGCGGTAAAAAGCCTGCTTCGGCACCGATATCCTGGCCGTAGGGGCGCGATTCGCTGGTGTTCTGTTTCACGCTATTGACCATAAACGCCGTGTAGCTTGAGTCCATACCGCGCATCATGATGCTGCCGTTGGCCATATCGCTGCCGCCGTTAGAGACCGACACGCCGGGGATATTTTTAATCGCGTCGCCGATGGTCTGGTCGGGCTGAATATCCAGCGTTTTGCGATCGATACTTGAAATCGTCGCGGGCGCTTCTTTTTTCTGTTGTGAAAAGCCGGTGGCGGTGACCACCATTTCATCATCTGCCTGCGCGGGTAAAACCAGTGTGCCGGTTAACGCCACCATGCCTGTGAACGTAATAAATTGACGCGTTTTCATAGCCATAAACCCAAAAGGAAAAATAAAAAAAAACACCCTGCGGTCTTACGCCGCAAGGTGTGGTGGATGATGAAATCAGAGCTTATCGAGCGTGATTTTGATGACGTAATCCGGTTTCTCTTTTGCCACTTTCTCGTCTTGTTTAATGCTGGCGTACAGCACGTTACCGTCGGAGGAGAGGGCGAGGCTGTTCGGCATCGCGGTGGTCGCAATGCTGTTTTTCAGCTGGTACGTCTGGCTGTCGATAATGCTGATGAGTTTGGCGTTGCGGTGCGTGACGTAAACTTCGTGACGCTTTTCGTTATAGAGCACCGCCAGCGAGTTGGTGACGTCGATGTGCTGGAGCACCTTGCCGGTAGTGATATCCACCACCAGCACCTTCGGTAAATCCGGGTCGGTGAGGAAGGCGCGGTTGTTTTTGCTGTCGAGGGCGATGTTCAGAAAGAAGTGTTTTTTCTCTGGTTCGACGCTGAACCGGCTGACGATGGTATCGCTTTGGGTATCAACAGCGATCAGCTCGTTGCGGCCATTCACCACGTACAGACGGTTTTTCTCCGCGTCCAGCGCCAGCCCGGTCGGGTACTCACCCATATTGGTCAGCGTGTTGATGAGCTGACGCTTTTTCGTATCCACCACCCAGACGATGCCTTTCTCCACCACGCCGGTAACGTACAGGCGGTGATGCTGTTTATCGAGCACCATTTCGCGGGTGTGGGCGATATCTTTCGGGTTGCTGGTGTCGGCGAGCTGAATCACGGCCTGCTCTTTGCCGGTGCGCGTATCGATCAGGGTCACGGAGCCTTCGAGGGTATTGCCCACGTAAAGCGTCTGACTCTCTTCGTCCAGCACGGTTGCAAACGCGCGGCGCGTGGTTTCAATGACGCCCGTGCCGGTCAGATCTTCCAGGTCCAGCTTGTAGATTTTGCCGTTGGTTTTGTCTTTATCAAAAGAGGGGGCGCTGGCGGCAAACAGCACCTTTGCCTCTCCGTCGTAGGCCAGTTCGTAGACACCGTGGCCCACGGGCTGGGTGATAAAGTCTTTCTCTGGCAGGGTGGCGGAGTAACCAGACACGCTGGTCAGCATAAAAGCAGCAGTAACCGCGAGTGCGGCGGAGGCTTTGAGGGTCTTCACATTGTGTAGGGTCATTGACGTTTATTCACATTTATTTACGAAGTGAAAATGATAATGATATCTACTCTCATTATCAATTGAGTTGTGTGAACAACGGCTACCTTTTCTGGTAGGACAATAACCGGTTAATTGTTAAGGGGATATGGAATGACAGGCACAAAAAAGCCCCGACTCGCGGGGCTTAGCATTGGGCGTAAGAATTACTTCTTAGCAGCGCGCTCGAAGGATGCAACGATTTCAGCTTTCGCTGCTTCTGCGTTGTCCCAGCCGTCAACTTTAACCCATTTGCCTTTTTCGAGATCTTTGTAGTGCTCGAAGAAGTGAGTGATCTGCGCTTTCAGCAGTTCTGGCAGGTCGTTCACATCTTTAATGTGATCGTACTCTTTGCTCAGCTTAGTGTGCGGAACCGCAACCAGTTTCGCATCTTCACCGGCTTCGTCGGTCATTTTCAGAACGCCAACCGGACGGCAGCGAACCACAGAACCTGGGGCCAGTGGGTATGGCGTTGGGACCAGCACGTCTACCGGGTCACCGTCCAGAGACAGGGTGTGGTTGATGTAACCGTAGTTGCACGGGTAGAACATCGCAGTGGACATGAAACGGTCAACGAACAGCGCACCGGTGTCTTTGTCGATTTCGTATTTGATAGGATCTGCGTTGGCCGGGATTTCGATAACAACGTAGATGTCTTCCGGCAGTTCTTTACCCGCAGGGACGTTGAGTAAGCTCATGTGAGTGTCCTATATGTATGCTAAACAAGTGGCGAGTATTATAGCCAACTCGCGCCGAAAGTCTCCGCCTGTTTTCATTCTCATCCGCATCCTCGTGCCATTTTCAGACCCTTTCCATGACAGGAAAATCCATAAACTCAGCCGCATATTTAATGGGTGAATGAAAGCGATTACAAACTTGTGATTAACGTTTTATTCACTTTTCTGAAGTGTGATGTAACGCAATCCGTTACATCGCCCATTGGCTATAGTTTTTTCGCAGAACATCTTTTGACCAACAATAACCTGGGCTACGAGGGCATCATTATGTGGAAGCGCTTACTTCTTGTCACAGCAGTTTCGGCAGCCATGTCGTCTATGGCGATGGCCGCACCATTAACCGTCGGTTTTTCACAGGTTGGCTCGGAATCAGGCTGGCGAGCGGCGGAAACCAATGTCGCGAAAAGCGAAGCCCAAAAGCGCGGCATCACGCTGAAAATCGCCGATGGCCAGCAAAAACAGGAAAACCAGATTAAAGCGGTGCGCTCGTTTATCGCCCAGGGCGTAGACGCCATCTTCATCGCGCCGGTGGTGGCGACGGGCTGGGAACCGGTGCTGAAAGAAGCCAAAGACGCTGAAATCCCCGTATTCCTGCTCGACCGTTCCATTGATGTCAAAGACAAATCTCTCTATATGACCACCGTCACCGCCAACAACGTGCTCGAAGGGCAGCTGATCGGCGACTGGCTGATTAAGCAGGTGGATGGCAAGCCGTGTAACGTCGTCGAACTGCAAGGCACCGTCGGCGCGAGCGTGGCGATCGACCGCAAGAAAGGCTTTGCGGAAGCCATCGCCAAAGCGCCAAACATCAAAATCATCCGTTCTCAGTCCGGCGACTTTACCCGCAGTAAAGGTAAAGAGGTTATGGAGAGCTTCATCAAAGCGGAAAACAACGGCAAAAACATCTGCATGGTTTACGCCCATAACGACGACATGGTGATCGGTGCGATTCAGGCGATCAAAGAAGCGGGCCTGAAACCGGGCAAAGATATCCTCACCGGCTCTATCGACGGCGTACCGGATATCTACAAAGCGATGATCGACGGCGAAGCGAATGCCAGCGTCGAGCTGACGCCAAACATGGCTGGTCCGGCGTTTGATGCCCTTGAGAAATTCAAGAAAGACGGCACCAAACCCGAACAGCTGACCATCACCAAATCGACCCTCTATCTGCCAGATACGGCGAAAGAAGAGTTAGAGAAGAAGAAAAACATGGGCTACTAAGCCTTTAAGCCAGGACAAAAGCCGGGTGGCGCTGCGTTTGCCCGGCCTACAGTACACGCTTTTGTAGGCCGGATAAGCGTAGCGTCATTCGGCTTGATGCAGGGGGAACCATGACCGTTGAACAACACCAGGAAATCCTCCGAACCGAAGGATTAAGCAAATTCTTCCCCGGCGTGAAAGCGCTGGATAACGTCGATTTCAGCCTGCGACGCGGTGAGATTATGGCGCTGCTCGGGGAAAACGGCGCCGGGAAATCGACGCTGATCAAGGCCTTAACCGGGGTGTATCACGCCGATCGCGGCAGCATCTGGCTGGAAGGCAACGCCATTTCACCGAAAAATACCGCTCACGCCCAGCAGCTGGGCATCGGGACCGTATATCAGGAAGTGAACCTGCTGCCGAACATGTCGGTGGCGGATAATCTGTTTATTGGCCGTGAGCCGCGCCGGTTTGGCCTGCTGCGCCGAAAAGAGATGGAGGCGCGTGCCACCCGGCTGATGGAATCCTACGGTTTCTCCCTCGACGTGCGCGAGCCGCTGAACCGCTTTTCCGTAGCGATGCAGCAGATTGTCGCCATTTGCCGGGCCATCGATCTCTCTGCCAAAGTGCTGATCCTCGATGAACCCACCGCCAGTCTCGATACCCAGGAAGTGGAAATGCTCTTCACCCTGATGCGCCAGCTGCGCGATCAGGGCGTCAGCCTGATCTTCGTCACCCACTTCCTCGATCAGGTCTATCAGGTCAGCGATCGTATTACGGTTCTGCGCAACGGCAGTTTTGTCGGCTGCCGCGACACCCGCGAGCTGCCGCAGATCGAACTGGTCAAAATGATGCTGGGCCGCGAGCTGGACACCCATGCGCTGCAGCGCGCGGGCCGCACACTGCTGAGCGACAAACCCGTCGCCGCCTTCAAAGATTTCGGCAAAAAAGGAACCATCACGCCGTTCGACCTGGAAGTGCGTCCCGGCGAAATTGTCGGTCTGGCGGGCCTGCTGGGGTCCGGTCGCACCGAAACCGCCGAGGTGATCTTCGGCATCAAGCCCGCCGACAGCGGCAGCGCGATGATCAAAGGCAAACCGCAAACCCTGCGATCGCCGCATCAGGCCTCGTGCCTTGGGATCGGTTTTTGCCCGGAAGATCGTAAAACCGACGGCATCATTGCCGCGGCCTCGGTGCGCGAAAATATCGTCCTGGCGCTACAGGCGCAGCGCGGCTGGCTACGGCCCATTCCGAAGCGCGAGCAGATCGCCATCGCCGAACGCTTTATCCGCCAGCTGGGCATTCGCACCCCCAGCCCTGAACAGCCGATTGAGTTTCTCTCCGGCGGCAATCAGCAAAAAGTGTTGCTCTCCCGCTGGCTGCTGACCAAACCGCAGTTCCTGATCCTCGATGAGCCGACGCGCGGTATCGACGTCGGCGCGCACGCGGAAATTATTCGCCTGATCGAAACGCTCTGCGCCGACGGTCTGGCGCTGCTGGTTATCTCATCCGAGCTTGAGGAGCTGGTGGGGTATGCCGATCGCGTGATTATCATGCGCGATCGCAAGCAGGTGGCAGAGATCCCGCTGGATGAACTCTCCGTTCCGGCGATCATGAATGCCATCGCGGCATAAGGAGTCAATCGTGATGTCCCGTTCTCTTCCGAAGCCTGGCGAGTCCAGGCGCCGCTTCAGCTGGCCTACCGGCACGCCGCAAATTGTGGCGCTGCTGCTGGTGCTGGTGGTGGACAGCCTCGTTGCGCCGCACTTTTTCCAGATCATTTTGCAGGATGGGCGGCTGTTCGGTAGCCCCATCGATATCCTAAACCGCGCGGCACCGGTGGCGCTGCTGGCGATCGGTATGACGCTGGTGATTGCCACCGGCGGCATTGATCTCTCTGTGGGAGCGACCATGGCCATCGCCGGTGCGACAGCCGCCTCGATGACGGTCGCCGGGCACAGTCTGCCTGTGGTGATTTTAGCGGCGCTGGGCACCGGGGTGCTGGCGGGGCTGTGGAACGGGATCCTCGTTTCGCTTCTCAAAATTCAGCCGTTTGTCGCGACCTTAATTCTGATGGTGGCCGGGCGCGGCGTGGCGCAGCTGATTACCTCCGGGCAGATCGTCACCTTTGACTCACCGTCGCTGGCGTGGATCGGCAGCGGCAAGCTGCTGCTGTTCCCGACGCCGGTGATCATTGCCCTCGTCACGCTGATCGTATTCTGGCTGTTTACCCGCAAAACGGCGCTGGGGATGTTTATCGAAGCGGTCGGGATCAACATTCGCGCCGCGAAAAATGCGGGCGTCAGCACTCGTATGGTGGTGATGCTGACCTATGTGCTGAGCGGTGTCTGCGCGGCGATTGCCGGGATCATCGTCGCCGCCGATATTCGCGGTGCTGATGCCAACAACGCCGGGCTGTGGCTGGAGCTGGACGCCATTCTGGCGGTGGTGATTGGCGGCGGATCGCTGATGGGTGGGCGCTTTAACCTGCTGCTGTCGGTGATTGGCGCGCTGATTATCCAGGGGATGAACACCGGCATTCTGCTTTCGGGCTTCCAGCCGGAGCTGAATCAGGTGGTGAAAGCGGTGGTTGTGCTCTGCGTGCTGATTGTTCAGTCGTCGCGCTTTATTAGCATCATCAAGGGGATTCGCGGCCATGATAAAACGTAATTTACCGCTCATGATCACGCTGGGGGTCTTCGTGCTGGGCTATCTCTACTGCCTGACGCAATTCCCCGGTTTCGCCTCCACGCGCGTGATTTGCAACATTCTGACGGATAACGCCTTTCTCGGGATCATCGCTGTCGGCATGACCTTCGTGATCCTCTCCGGCGGGATCGATCTCTCCGTCGGCTCGGTGATCGCTTTTACTGGCGTGTTCCTCGCCAAAGCGATCGGTTTCTGGGGGATCTCGCCGCTGCTGGCCTTCCCGCTGGTGCTGGCGATGGGCTGCGCGTTTGGCGCGTTCATGGGACTGCTGATCGATGCCCTGAAGATCCCGGCATTTATCATCACTCTCGCAGGGATGTTCTTCCTGCGCGGCGTGAGCTATCTGGTGTCGGAAGAGTCGATCCCGATTAACCACCCGATCTACGACACGCTCTCAAGCCTGGCGTGGAAAATCCCCGGCGGCGGGCGTCTGAGCGCGATGGGCCTGCTGATGTTAGGCGTGGTGGTGATCGGCATTTTCCTCGCCCATCGCACCCGTTTTGGTAACCAGGTGTACGCCATCGGCGGCAGCGCGACCTCGGCGAATCTGATGGGGATCTCCACCCGCAGCACGACCATTCGCATCTATATGCTCTCGACGGGGCTGGCGACGCTGGCGGGGATTGTCTTCTCCATCTATACCCAGGCGGGCTACGCGCTGGCGGGCGTGGGCGTAGAGCTGGATGCGATTGCATCGGTGGTGATTGGCGGCACGCTGTTGAGTGGCGGCGTGGGGACGGTGCTTGGGACGCTGTTTGGCGTGGCGATCCAGGGGCTTATTCAGACCTACATTAACTTCGACGGCACGCTGAGTTCCTGGTGGACCAAAATCGCGATTGGCATTTTGTTGTTCATCTTTATCGCGCTGCAGCGAGGCCTGACGGTGCTGTGGGAAAACCGCCTCAGCTCGCCTGTGACGCGCGTTAGCACCACACCGCTCAACAGATAACACCCTGAATTTGCTTAAAGTGTAAACTTTTTCCGGTAGCGGTCGATAACCTTTATTTCTGTCCAGAAATATCTCGCTACCGGAAATAACATCATGCTGAAAACGCTATCGATTCGTACCGGCTTGCTTTCGTTACTGGCCGTTATGACCCTTCTGCTGCTGATTGTCAGCGGCATTGGCATTTATGCCCTCACACAGAGTTCCTCTTCTTTACAGCGCATCAATCACCTTCAGGGTGAACAGATGGTGCAGCTCAACGCGGGTTACACGCTGATTTTGCGTGCGCGCAATGAGGCGGGTCAGGCCGTTCGGCTGATGGAGATCGGCATGCTGGATGATGCCGCCAAATCCGTGCAGAACATCAATCGCGAAGTTGCCCAGGCGCAAAAAACGCTGAAAGGGGTGATCGACGGCGGCATTGATAATCCGAAAGGGCAGCAACTGCTGGATAAGGTGGCGGCGAGTTTTGCCACCTATAACGCCGAAGGGATCACCCCGATGGTGGCTGCCCTTAACCAGCAAAGCGCCGATGCCTATTACGATCTGCTGGAGAACAAGCTGATTCCGGTCGCGCGCCAGTTTGATAACGATATGCAGGCGTTCCAGTCGTGGAGCGAAAAGCGCGGGAAATCGGAAGTGAAAGCGGTGCAGTCGAGTAAAAATCGGGTGATGCTGCTGATCGTGATCGCCGCTCTGCTGACCGCCGGGATCATCGTGCTGGCGTGGTTGTCCCTGCGCCATATGCTGCTCAAACCGCTTCTGGCTTCTATCGCCCAGCTTGAACATGTGGCGGCGGGCGATCTGACTCACAGCCTGAACGCGCCGACCAGTCAGGAGTTTAACCGCCTGAATGCGGCCATCGAAGAGATGCGCCAGTCGCTGATGGGCTCCGTCATGCGCGTGCGTGATGCCAGCTCGCAGATTGACACGGGCAGCCGGGAACTGACGGCAGGTAACCTGGATCTGGCCCAGCGCACGGAATCCACGGCAACCTCCCTTGAGCAAACGGCGGCCAGCATGGAAGAGATCACCGCCACCGTGAAGCAAAACGCCGATAACGCCGAGCAGGCGCATCAGCTGGCGAAACGCGTCTCGGATACCGCCGATCACGGCAGCGAAATGGTGTGCTATGTGATTGAAAAAATGCGCGATATCTCAGGCAGCTCTGCGCGCATCGCCGACATTCTGAGTGTGATTGACGGCATCGCCTTCCAGACCAACATCCTGGCGCTTAACGCCTCGGTGGAAGCGGCGCGTGCGGGCGAGCAGGGGCGTGGGTTTGCGGTGGTGGCCGGGGAAGTGCGTAATCTCGCCAGCCGAAGCGCCGACGCGGCGAAAGAGATCCGCACCCTCATTAGCGATTCGCAGACTCACGTCAGCGAAGGGAGCGAGCTGGCGCAACAGGCCGGTGAGACGATGGACGAGATTGCAACGGAAGTGCTGCGCATGACCAAACTGATGCGGGAGATCGCCAACGCGTCGCTTGAGCAGAGTCGAGGTATTGAGCAGGTGAATATTGCAGTCAATCAAATGGATGAGACAGCGCAGCAAAATGCCGCGCTGGTACAACAATCTTCCGCCGCGACGCGTTCCCTTGAAGAGCAGTCGCGCGAACTGATTGAAGCGATGTCATCGTTTAAACTGTCGGCGCAAACGGCCTGATAATAATAAACCCTGGCGTATAACGCGTCAGGGTTTACGCTTCCACAGCATTCACCGCGCCAATATTTTCATGAATATCAGCCATTAAATTTTCCAGCGAATTTGTCAATTCTAACGCTTTTGGCGTTGGCTCAAGATATAAGCCTTTACGAATAAATAATGGCTCGTCAAAAAGCTGATTAAAACGCTTCAACGCCAGGCTGACGGCGGGGCGGGACATCTCAAGACGCACAGAGGCTTTCGCCATGCTGCCGCATCGGACAATCTCAATAAAAACGGGAATGAGGTTTAAATCAATACCGGTGTTTGCACGAGAATAATTTTGCATCGCGTCGGGCGCTCCTCTGAATAAATAGTTAACTGTTCAGAATAATGCGCGAGAGGGCGGGAAGATTAAAGCGCCATTTTTATATTCATTTATACGGTAAAATATATAAATGAAAAAAGGGGGAGCAACGCTCCCCATGTTAAAAACGTTATGCGTCCGGGTATTCGCGGATCAGACGCTCAACGTCTTCGACCATATGATCGTTGCCAACAAAGAACGAGCGGCGCTGATGCAGGCTTTCCGGGATGATATCCAGAATGCGCTCTTTACCGTCGCTCGCCTTGCCGCCGGCCTGTTCGGCCAGGAACGCCATTGGGTTGCATTCGTACAGCAGGCGCAGTTTCCCTTCCGGGTGGCTGGCGGTGCTTGGGTAGAGATAGATGCCGCCTTTCAGCAGGTTGCGGTGGAAATCCGCCACCAGAGAGCCGATGTAGCGCGAGGTGTAGGGGCGCTGGGTTAACTTATCTTCTTCCTGGCAGAACTTGATGTATTTCTTCACGCCGTTCGGGAATTTGATGTAGTTACCTTCGTTGATGGAGTAGGTGCTGCCACTCGCAGGGTAACGCATACGCTCCTGGCACAGGCAGAACACGCCCAGTGACGGATCGTAAGTAAAGGCGTGAACGCCGCAGCCGGTGGTGTAAACCAGCATGGTGGAAGAGCCGTAAACCACATATCCGGCCGCGACCTGCTTGCTGCCCGGCTGGAGGAAATCTTCTTCGGTGACCGGCGTACCGACCGGGGTCACGCGGCGATAGATAGAGAAAATCGTGCCGACAGAAACGTTAACGTCGATGTTTGAGGAGCCATCCAGCGGGTCCATCAGAACGACATATTTAGCATGCTCGCAGCCTTCGAAAACAACGATTTCATCTTCTTCTTCGGAGGCGATCCCTGCGACGATGTCGCGTGCGCGCAGTGCCGCTTTCAGTTTTTCATTCGCGAACAGATCGAGCTTCTGCTGAACCTCGCCCTGCACGTTTTCGGCACCGCTGGCACCCAGGATATCGACCAGACCGGCCTTGTTGATATCGCGGTGGATGATCTTCGCGCCGAGCTTTATTGCCGACAGCAAAGCAGTGAGCTCACCGGTAGCATGAGAGAACTCGTGCTGCTTTTCGACAATAAATTCACCTAACGTTTTCATAACACTTTCCCTGCATCGTATGTGAGTAAAGCGATCGTATGTTGCGTATAAAGCCTGAAGTCCAACAATCTTAACAAACATTCAAATATTAGCGCAGAGGTGAATCGCGCCAGCAAAATACGGATTTACCTGAAATGCGTTTCTCTGGCGCTGACATGTGAGTAAAATGTGCGCCACACAGAAGAGGGATAGTGACGTATGCGCATTCATATATTGGGGATTTGTGGCACATTCATGGGCGGACTGGCGATGCTGGCGCGCTCTTTAGGCCATGAGGTGACAGGTTCGGACGCCAATGTGTATCCGCCGATGAGCACGTTGCTTGAGAAGCAGGGTATCGACCTGATTTCAGGATATGACGCCAGTCAGCTCGACTCTGAGCCAGACCTGGTGATTATCGGCAACGCCATGACCCGTGGTAATCCGTGTGTGGAAGCGGTGCTGGAACGCAACATTCCATTCATGTCCGGCCCTGAGTGGCTGCATGATTTCGTGCTGCGCGATCGCTGGGTGCTGGCCGTTGCCGGTACGCACGGCAAAACCACCACCGCCGGTATGGCGACCTGGATCTTAGAGGCTTGCGGCTACAAGCCGGGCTTTGTGATCGGCGGCGTACCGGGGAATTTCGACGTCTCCGCGCGTCTGGGCGACAGCCCGTTTTTTGTGATTGAAGCGGACGAATACGACTGCGCGTTCTTTGATAAGCGCTCCAAATTCGTGCATTACTGCCCGCGCACGCTGATCCTCAACAACCTTGAGTTCGATCACGCGGATATCTTTGACGATCTGAAAGCCATTCAGAAACAGTTCCACCACCTGGTGCGTATCGTGCCGGGACAGGGCCGCATCATCTACCCGGAAAACGACATCAATCTGAAACAGACGATGGCGATGGGCTGCTGGAGCGAGCAGGAGCTGGTGGGCGAGCAGGGCCACTGGCAGGCGAAAAAACTGACCACCGACGCCTCCGAATGGGAAGTGCTGCTGGACGGTGAGAAAGTGGGGGAAGTGAAGTGGGAGCTGGTCGGCGAACACAACATGCATAACGGTTTGATGGCGATTGCCGCCGCGCGTCACGTAGGCGTGCTGCCTGCCGACGCCGCGAATGCGCTGAATTCGTTTATCAACGCCCGTCGTCGTCTCGAACTGCGCGGCGAAGCCAACGGCGTGACCGTGTACGACGATTTCGCCCATCACCCCACGGCGATCCTCGCTACGCTGGCTGCCCTGCGCGGTAAAGTGGGCGGTACGGCGCGTATTCTGGCAGTGCTGGAACCTCGCTCGAACACCATGAAAATGGGGATCTGCAAAGACGATCTCGCGCCGTCGTTAGGGCGTGCGGATGAAGTCTTCCTGCTGCAACCGCAGCATATTCCGTGGCAGGTCGCGGAAGTTGCTGAAGCCTGTGTGCAGCCTGCGCACTGGCATGCGGACGTAGACACGCTGGCCGATATGATCGTGAAAACGGCACAGCCGGGCGATCACATTCTGGTGATGAGTAACGGCGGTTTTGGTGGGATACATCAGAAACTGCTGGATGGTCTGGCGAAGAAAGCAGAAGCGGTAGAGCAGTAGAGTAACCGCTGTCCGGCCTACGGGGACGTAGGCCGGATAAGTGCAGCGTTATCCGGCAATAATTTAACCTTCGTTCTCAGCCAGCTCGCGCAGATACTGGAAAATCAGGCGCGCAGATTTCGGCGGCTTATTCCCTTCTTTCTCTTTCTTCGCGTTACGGATAAGCGAACGTAACTGCTGACGGTCGGCGTCCGGCCACAGGTTCAACACTTCTGCGACTGCGTCGTCGCCATTGTCGACCAGACGGTCGCGGATCTGTTCCAGCTTATGGAACAGCGCAACCTGCTGGTTGTGGCGGTTCTTCAGCTTGTCCAGCGCCTGGCGAATCGGTTCTACATCGCGTTGGCGCAGCATTTTACCGATCAGCTGCAGCTGACGGCGGCGGCCTTCTTTTTTGATTCGTTGGGCCAGTTCAATGGCTCCGCGCAGATCCGGGTCGAGCGGGAGTTTATCCAGCGCGTTTTTACCCAGCTCTACCATTTCCGCACCAAGTTGCTTTAACTCTTCGGCGTCGCGTTTAATTTCACTTTTACTGACCCAGATGATTTCATCATCTTCGTCTTCGATGTCATCACCGGGAACGTCGTCGAGCCAGTCTTCGGGCTGCTTAGTCATGTCAGGCTCCTTAAAAAAGAGGCTAATGTTACCAGTTAAGACGCGCACTGAAAAACGGTTCTCTGTTAGACTTCAGATAACTCCCTCTTACAGTATGGCATTTGCGATGAAAGTAACCTCACAAGTTGAAGCGCAGCGTAAGATTCTTGAAGAAGCGGTATCCACCGCACTGATGCTGGCATCAGGCCAATCCGATGGCGCCGAAGTGGCGGTCAGCAAGACCACGGGCATTAGCGTCAGCACCCGCTTTGGCGAAGTGGAAAACGTTGAATTTAACAGTGACGGCGCGCTGGGGATTACGGTTTATCACCAGAATCGCAAAGGCAGCGCCTCTTCGACGGATTTAAGCCCGGATGCGATCGCCCGTACCGTGCAGGCGGCGCTGGATATTGCGCGCTACACCTCACCGGACCCGTACGCAGGCGTGGCGGATAAAGAGCTGCTGGCGTTTGACGCGCCGGATCTCGACCTGTTCCATCCGGCTGAAGTGACGCCGGACGAAGCCATCGAGTTCGCTGCCCGCGCCGAGCAAGCTTCTCTGAAAGCAGATAAACGCATCACGAATACCGAAGGCGGCAGCTTCAACAGCCACTACGGCATCAAAGTATTCGGCAACAGCCACGGCATGCTGCAGGGCTACTGCTCGACGCGCCATTCGCTCTCCAGCTGCGTGATTGCAGAAGAAAACGGTGACATGGAGCGTGATTACGCCTACACCATTGGCCGCGCGATGGGCGATTTGCAGTCGCCGGAGTGGGTCGGCGAAGAGTGCGCAAAACGCACCCTTTCCCGTTTGTCGCCGCGCAAACTCTCCACCATGAAAGCGCCCGTGATTTTTGCCAATGAAGTGGCAACTGGCCTCTTTGGTCATCTGGTTGGTGCGATTGCAGGTGGCGCGGTGTATCGCAAATCCACCTTCCTGCTCGACGCGCTCGGCACCCAAATCCTGCCGGAATGGCTGACCATCGAAGAGCATCCGCACCTGCTGAAAGGGCTGGCGTCCACGCCGTTCGACAGCGAAGGCGTGCGCACGGAGCGTCGCGATATCATCAAAGATGGCGTGCTGACGCAGTGGCTGCTGACCAACTACTCTGCGCGCAAGCTAGGGCTGAAAAGCACCGGTCACGCGGGCGGTATCCACAACTGGCGCATCGAAGGCCAGGGTCTGAGTTTTGAACAGATGCTGAAGCAGATGGGCACCGGTCTGGTGGTCACCGAGCTGATGGGCCAGGGTGTGAGCGGTATTACCGGGGACTACTCGCGCGGTGCGGCGGGGTTCTGGGTTGAAAACGGTGAAATTCAGTATCCGGTGAGCGAAATTACCATCGCCGGCAACTTAAAAGATATGTGGCGCAATATTGTTACGGTCGGTAACGATATTGAAACGCGCAGCAATATACAGTGTGGTTCAGTGCTGTTGCCGGAGATGAAAATCGCCGGTCAGTAATACCCGTCCTGTTTCGGGCAGCAGGTGCGTTGAGTGCGCGCGTGCCTGCACCTTGAATGCGGCAGGTATGACTTTTTTCATAATAAAAAAGGATGTGAGCAATGTATAAAAGCCTGTTAGCCGTCGTCGTCGCTTCAACGCTGGTCATGAGTTCGGCTGCCTTCTCCGCCGATCTTGAAGACAATATGGATACCCTCAGCACCAATCTGAAAGTGGTGCAAAAAACGGATAATGCGACGGAAATGAAAGACGCATTAACCAAAATGCGCGCCGCCGCGCTCGACGCGCAAAAAGCGACGCCGCCGAAGCTGGAAAACGCGGCTCCCGACAGCGCCGAGATGAAAGATTTCCGCCATGGCTTTGACGTGCTGGTCGGTCAGATCGACGGTGCGCTGAAGCTGGCCAACGAAGGTAAAGTCAAAGAGGCACAGGCCGCGGCTGACGGCTTTGTCACCACCCGCAATGAGTACCACAAAAAGTACCGTTAATTGGGTGCCTGAGCTGTACGCCCATCCTCGTGAAGCGGAGGCATAATCCCTGCCTCCGCATTTAGCTCCTTACTTCCAGGAGCGGCAGTCCATCCGCGCAACTAACTCTAGCGAACCCTGACGAAAACGGATTTCGCAAAGCGTTTTGCGGTTTATCAGAGATAAGATGATTATTGTCAAAGCAACAATCATCAGAGCCCTGATAATCGGTTTCTGCTGCTTCATGGATGCCTCCTTGGCAGCGGGTAAGGCATTACTTCACGTGGTAAGACGTGTTGTTCCAGCCCCGACCCTGATTTAAATTCAGATAGGGGCTTTCCACTTTCCGTCCCATGCATGAGACGGTCAGTCTCAAGCACCCACGCGCACTTTACCGAATCCCCATAAGAAAACCTTATCCAGTTCACATTTCTACGAGCCTGCTCGTAAACTTTTTCGTTCTCTTTCCTGCCGTTTGACCACCGAATAGCGTGATATTCATCACGCAAATCCAGCTGATAATTCATATTCACCGCAATTATGTGGCACAGATCACTGGTGCCGCTCTCCTTTCCACTTCGAAGTGGAAAACAACTCGCTACAAACAAATAACCGCCAGCGTTAGTTTTATCCCAGAGCCATTAACGGGGTAAGACGAGTGATTAACGGAGCGGTAATGAACGACGTTGGGGAACAGGCAGCGCAGACGGCACAGCTCGCCGACACCATGCTGGAGCAGGTATTCACTCTGCTTCGCCATCACAACATCATTCCCAATGACGTCCAGGTTCAGATGCTGACGTCCCACGTTCGCGCAATGGCGCACCGGTCCGTGACCGGCGAACCGCTGCCGGACGTAGAAGCTGACCTGTTTGACGAAATTTCTGCAGATTCAATGCGGCTTGCCCGCGAAGTGGTCGCGCAGTTTGGCAACCTTCCTGATGAAGAAGCCTGGCTGCTCTCCGTTCACTTCGAAGTCGCGAAAGACAACCTTTAAGGAGCACTACCATGGAACAAATTACTGTTGTGATTGGCGATCGTCTGGGCAAAGGCCAGAAAGTGGCTATCGGCGTTGAAAAAGCAGGCGGACGTGCGGTTGTCGTGCCAGGCGTGGCGGCAGACATGAAACTGGGCGACGTCATGAAAGCGGAAAACGCCACTTTCGGCATCTCTTTCTGCGGCAGCGGCGGCGCGGGTGCAATCACCGCACAGACCAAATATGGCTACAAAGCGAAATACGGCATGCGTTCAGTGGAAGAGGGCGTCACTGCCATTAACGAAGGCTGCAACGTGCTGGGCTTCGGCTTTATGGATAAAGAAGAGCTGGGCGAGCGTCTGGTTCAGGCGTGGCAGAAGAAGCACGGCGCCTGAGCATGAAAGAGCAATTCACCACCACGGTGAGAGTGAAAGGCAAAGGCGAGATGAAATCCCGCGCCTTTGCCGACGCACTAAACCACGTTCAGGCCGCGGTGATGAAAGCATCGCCGCATATCTTACTGCGTATTGAGCCACAGGATGTGCAGGTTGTTCAGGCGCAAGAAGCGGTGCGTAAGGAAGCTTTTCTGTACTTCTTTTTGCGCCGGGAAAGACGCACCTACAGCGTGGAGCTGGATGTGACCGTCAACGTGACCGCCATCAATCTCGACAAGGTGGACTTTGTCACGCAACGCTGATTCTTACTAATAGGGCAGACTAATGTTCCTGATAATTTTAATAAAATCGCTCATCATCGGCGGCCTGGTTGGCGTCGGCGTGGGCGCCGGGGCTGCACGCATGTTTCATGCGCCTACCACACAGGGTATGGGCGCGTTTCGTACGTTGGGGGAACTGAACTCCTGTGAAGGGGACCCTGCGTCTCACTTCTCCTTTGGTCTGGGGTTCTTCTTTAACGCCTGGGCATCGTCAGTGGCTGCGGGGGCATTCACTCAAGACGTTGACCATCGCATCATCCCGAACTGGGGTGCGGCGGCGCTGATGCTGAAAAACCGCAACGTGGGCGAAACACTGCACGACCCACGCAAAATGGCGATTGCCTGCGGCATCATCGGCATGTTCGTGGTCACCTTCCTTAACCTCACCGCCTCGTCCGTTCCGGCTGCCCTGCAGGTCACCGCCGTGAAGGTGCTGGTTCCGGCAGCGAACCTGCTGGTGAACACCGTGATGCCTGTCATTTTCTGGCTGGCGGCTATCGATGCGGGCAAAAAATCGGGCTTCTGGGCGACCGTGTTTGGCGGCGCAGCGCAGCTGATTATGGGGAACGCCGTACCGGGTCTGGTGCTGGGCATTCTGATCGGTAAGGGCGTTGAAGAGAGCGGCTGGAATCACGTCACCAAAGTGATGATGGTCGCCATCGTGCTGCTGTTCGTTCTGAGCGGCTTCTTCCGCGGCTTCGACATGAAGATGATCGAATCCTTCCATCTGACCGTGCCGAACTGGCTCGATCTGATCCACAGCTCGCTCAGCGGCAAATAACAGGAGCCTCGACATGGAACAGAATAAAGGTTTTTGGTATGCCGACTGGTCGTTCCCGATCTTCGTTGGCCTGCTCTCTTCCGGCGTCTTCGCCGGGACGCACATGTACTACCTGTACGGCATCGGCGCGTTTAACGAAGTGGCTTTCGTGGCGATGCTGAAAGCGGGTATCGACACCGGTGTTTACGGTGCGGTCGCCGCGTTCGGCGCAAGCTTCCTGTTCGCCCGTATCATTGAAGGCTCCCTGGTGGGGATCCTGGATATCGGCGGTGCGATTCAGACCGGCGTGGGCCTCGGCGTTCCGGCGCTGCTGCTGGGCGCGGGGATCATGTTCCCGGTGACCAACTTTATCGCCTCGCTGGCGACCGGCCTGGTGATTGGTCTGGCGATTGGCTACGTGATCATTCTGGCGCGTAAATTTACCATCAATCAGAGCAACTCCACCTACGGGGCTGACGTGATGATGGGCGCGGGTAACGCCTCTGGCCGCTTCCTCGGGCCGTTGATTATTCTCAGCGCTATGACCGCCTCTATTCCGATTGGTATCGGTTCGCTGGTCGGCGCGCTGCTGTTTTACCTCTGGCAGAAGCCGATTACCGGCGGCGCGATCCTCGGCGCCATGATTTTAGGTTCGCTGTTCCCGGTGGCCCTTTAACTCCCACGGGCGCTCACGCGCCCGTCCTTTCAGGAGATACGCATGTTTGATTTACTCCTGCGCCGTGCGCGCCTGACCGACGATACCCTGACCGATATCGCCATCCAGGACGGTAAAATCGCAGCGCTGGGCGAGATTTCCACTCCCGCACACAAAACCGTCGAGCTGAATGGTGAAGTCTTCGTCAGCGCCGGCTGGATTGACTCCCACGTTCACTGCTATCCCAATTCTCCGATCTACCACGATGAGCCAGACAGCGTCGGCATCGCCACGGGCGTGACCTCGGTGGTGGACGCGGGCAGTACCGGCGCAGATGACGTGGACGACTTCTACGAAATTACCCGCAAAGCCTCAACGGAGGTTTTTGCCCTGCTGAACATCTCCCGCGTGGGGCTGATCGCCCAGAACGAACTGGCGAACATGGCCAATATCGACGCCGATGCGGTGAAACAGGCCGTTGCACGCCACCCGGATTTCATCGTCGGCCTGAAAGCGCGCATGAGCAGCAGCGTGGTCGGCGAAAACGGCATCACTCCACTGGAGCGCGCGAATGCGATTCAGAAAGAGAACGGCGATCTGCCGCTGATGGTCCACATCGGTAACAATCCACCGAATCTCGACGAGATTGCCGAACTGCTCAGTTCCGGCGACATCATCACCCACTGCTATAACGGCAAACCGAACCGCATTCTGACGCCAGAGGGCGAACTGCGCGCCTCCGTTACCCGTGCTCTCAAGCGCGGCGTGCGACTGGACGTGGGCCACGGTACCGCAAGCTTTAGCTTTGAAGTGGCGAAACGCGCCATCGCGATGGGCATTCTGCCGCACACCATCAGCTCGGACATTTACTGCCGCAACCGTATTAATGGGCCGGTGGGCAGTCTGGCGAGCGTGATGTCGAAATTCCTCGCAATCGGCATGTCGCTTCCGCAGGTGATCGAGTGCGTCACCGCGAACGCCGCCGATGGCCTGCGTCTGGCTCATAAAGGCCGAATTCAGCCGGGTCTGGATGCCGATCTGACGCTGTTCACCGTTAAACGCCAGCCCACGCTGCTGGTGGATGCGGAAAACGACAGCCTGCAGGCTGAACATATTCTGGTGCCGCTTGCCGCGATCCGCGCGGGCAAGGGCTATATGACCGAACAAGGGAGTACGGAAAATGCCTTCGATTTATGAGAAATACAATTTAAAACAGGTGATTAACACCTCAGGCCGCATGACCGCGCTGGGCGTGTCGACGCCGCGCCCGGAAGTGGTGCAGGCGGCGATGGACGGCATGAACCAGTACTTCGAAATGAAAGATCTGGTGAATAAAACCGGAGAGTACATCGCGAAGCTGCTGGACGTGGAAGGGGCGACGGTGGTCTCATGCGCGTCAGCAGGAATTGCCCAATCCGTGGCCGCGGTGCTGGTCAAAGACAGCGACTGGCTGCTGGAAAACCTGCACGTTACGCCGATTGAGAACAACGAAATCGTGCTGCCGAAGGGCCACAACGTCAACTTTGGCGCACCGGTCGGCACCATGGTTGCGCTCGGCGGCGGTAAGCTGGTGGAAGCCGGTTATGCCAACGAGTGCTCCGCCGATCAGCTGGCGGCGGCGATCACCCCACGCACGGCGGCGATCCTCTACATCAAATCGCACCATTGCGTGCAGAAAAGCATGCTCAGCGTTGAGCAGGCCGCAGTGGTCGCGCGAAAACACGATCTGCCGCTGATCGTCGATGCGGCGGCCGAAGAAGATCTTCATACCTACTATCGTTCTGGCGCGGATCTGGTGATTTACAGCGGGGCGAAAGCGATCGAAGGGCCAACCAGCGGCCTGGTGATTGGCAAAACCCAGTACGTTGAGTGGGTCAAACGCCAGACAGCGGGTATTGGCCGCGCGATGAAAGTGGGCAAAGAGGGGATTCTGGGCCTGACCTGCGCCATCGAACACTATCTGACGGCGACCAAAGAGAGCGGAGCAGAGATGGTGGCGAAGATGACGCCCTTTATTGATGCGCTGAATACGCTTAACGGCGTCACGGCCCGCGTGGTATGGGACAGCGCTGGCCGCGATATCGCTCGTACCGAAATTAAATTCGATGAAGCCACCACCGGCGTGGGCACCGGCGAGCTGGTCAGTCAGCTCAAGCAGGGCGAATACGCGATCTATTTCCGTGGCTACAAGGCCAACGAAGGGATTATCGAAGCGGATGTGCGCAGCGTCAGCGCCGATCAGCTGAACATTGTTTATCGCCGCATCCGTGAAGTCTTAAGCCAGGAGAAACAAGCATGAAACTGACCCCCAATTTTTATCGTGACCGCGTGTGCCTGAACGTGCTGGCCGGTTCCAAAGCCAACGCCAGCGCAATCTATGAAGCCGCAGAAGGCCATGTACTGGTGGGCGTGCTTTCCAAAAACTATCCTGATGTGGCGAGTGCCGTCGCTGATATGCGCGAGTATGCAGCGCTGATCGACAACGCCCTCTCCGTCGGACTCGGGGCGGGCGATCCGAACCAGTCGGCGATGGTCAGCGAAATCTCTCGCCAGGTGCAGCCGCAGCACATCAACCAGGTGTTCACCGGTGTGGCGACCAGCCGCGCACTGCTGGGGCAGAATGCGTCGGTGGTTAACGGCCTGGTCTCGCCAACGGGAACCGTCGGAATGGTCAAAATCTCCACCGGCCCGCTGAGCAGCGCGGCACCGGACGGTATTGTCCCGGTTGAGACGGCGATTGCCCTGCTGAAAGATTTCGGCGGCAGCTCCATCAAATACTTCCCGATGGGCGGCCTGAAATGCCGTGACGAATACCAGGCCGTTGCTGAAGCCTGTGCCCGCCACGATTTCTGGCTGGAGCCAACCGGCGGTATCGATCTGGAAATCTTCGAGGAGATCCTGCAGATCGCCCTCGATGCAGGTGTGAGCAAAATCATTCCGCATATTTATAGTTCGATTATCGACAAAGCCAGCGGCGATACCCGTCCTGAGGACGTGCGCACGCTGCTGGAAATGACGAAGACGTTGGTCAAGTAGTTCTCGTCTAGCCTGAACCCTCTCCCTTCGGAGAGGGTCGGGTGAGGGCATCAAACCGCACAACACCAGGAGCCGCCATGCATACCCATCACCTGCTCGTCGCTTCACTCTCCCTGCTTGCCACCGCCGCCGTCGCACAACCCCAGTACGCTTGGGTCGGCACCTACAACCCGAACGGCGAAGGGCTGTACCGTTTTACGGTCGATCCCAACAATGGCGCGCTCGGGGAGAAAACCCTCGTGAGCCAGTTACCCAACGCGGCGCAGCTTACGGTTTCGCACGATGGCAAAACCCTCTATCTGGCGAGCGAAGCGGAGAAAGGGGTGATTCAGGCGTTACGCATCGGGGCAAACGGTGAACTGACCGAGCTGAATCAGGTGGCGTCCGGCGGGGCGGGACCTGTGTATGTTTCTCTGACGCCAGAGGGGCGTCATCTGCTGGTGGCGAACTATGTCAGCGGCTCGATTGCTGTGCTGCCCGTGAAGGCTGACGGCAGTCTGGGAGAGGCGACGGACACCCATCAGGATCAGGGCGAACCGGGTGCGGCGAAACCGGAAGCGGCTGTCGAAGGCAGTTTTGCCGTAAGCGATCATAACGGCCCTCACGCGCATATGATCGCCGCCAATCCGAGCGGGAAATATGTTTTTTCGACGGACCTCGGTCTGGATCGGATCTATCAGTACCGTTTTGACAAGCAAAGCGGAAAGCTCACTCCAAACGAGCCGCCGTTTATCAACGCCTCGTCCAAAGGCGCCGGGCCGCGCCATTTTGTCTTTACGCCGAAAGGCGATGGCCTGTGGCTGATCAACGAAGAGTCCTCGACCCTGACCTGGTATGCTCTGGATCAGGCCACCGGCACGCTGAAAGAGGGCAAAACGATCTCTTCCCTGCCGAAAGAGTATAAAGGCACCAGTTTTGCCGCAGGGCTGGCGTTGAGCGCCGATGGCCAGCAGCTGTACGTCGCGAACCGTTTGCATAACAGCATCGCGCATTTTAGGGTAACGGCCGAGGGCACGCTGGTGCATCAGGAGGATGTCTGGACCCGTGGCGATTACCCACGCTCTCTGACCCTGGATAAGCAGGGCCGCTGGCTGTACGTTATGAATCAGCGCAGCGATAACATCACCCGTTTTCGCGTTGCACCCGATGGCAAGCTAAGCTTCGAACCGGACTACACGCCGGTCGGCAGCCCATCACAGATGGTCATTTCAACCGGGCCATGAGCCGTAAGAGGATAAAGACGTGCGATTTCCGAACCAACGTTTAGCGCAACTGTTTGATCTGTTGCAAAACGAGACGCTGCCGCAGGACGAGCTGGCGCAGCGGCTGTCGGTATCCACACGTACCGTGCGGGCAGACATCACCGCCCTGAACGCGCTGCTGGCAGGCCACGGCGCACAGTTTATTCTCAGCCGCGGCAACGGCTATCAGCTCAAGATTGACGATGCCGCGCGCTATCAGTCGTTGCAGGATTCTCGCCCGCGTGCGCTGCGGATCCCGCGCACCGGACAGGAGCGCGTGCATTATCTGGTGGTGCGTTTTCTCACCTCTGCTTTTTCGTTAAAGCTGGAAGATTTGGCTGATGAATGGTTTGTCAGCCGCGCGACCCTGCAAAACGACATGGTGGAGGTACGAGAGTGGTTCCACCGCTATAGCTTGACGCTGGAAACGCGCCCTCGCCACGGCATGAAACTGT
This sequence comes from Lelliottia sp. SL45, assembly GCF_026672535.1. Taxonomy (NCBI): domain Bacteria; kingdom Pseudomonadati; phylum Pseudomonadota; class Gammaproteobacteria; order Enterobacterales; family Enterobacteriaceae; genus Lelliottia; species Lelliottia sp. SL45. Next base: position 3,289,325 of record NZ_JAPPRH010000003.1, on the reverse strand, counting down.
TCGGCAGTGAGATGTCGATTCGCGCCTGCCTGACGGATTTGCTGTGGGAGCTGGCACAGCAGGACAGCCTCAATCCGCTGGTGACGGAAGTCGCCCTGAATGCGGGTGTGCCGGAGCAGCTGGTCATGGTGCTGCATGACACCCTCACGCGCCATCACATTCGTCTCACGGATGAAGGCGAGCTGTTTGTACGGCTCTACTGCGCCGTGTCCGTGCGCCGCATCAGCGAAGGCTATCCGCTGCCGGAATTTAACGCCGAGGATGTCGAAGAGAACGTGCGTGACGCCGCGCGGGATATTGCTGCGGCCATTGCCCGGCTGGCGGATAAAGTGCTCTCACCGTCAGAGGAGAACTGGCTTTGCGTCCACATCGCCGCGCGCCAGATTCAGGAGATCGCCCCGAGCGCGATTAACGCTGACGACGACGAAGCGCTGGTGAACTATATCCTGCGCTACATTAACACCCACTATAACTACAACCTGTTGAACGATGCCCAGCTGCACGCGGATCTGCTGACGCATATCAAAACCATGATCACCCGCGTGCGCTACCAAATCATGATCCCCAATCCGCTGCTGGATAACATCAAACAGCACTACCCGATGGCGTGGGATATGACCCTGGCGGCGGTCTCCGGCTGGGGGAAATACACGCCGTACGTGATCAGCGAAAACGAGATTGGTTTTCTGGTGCTGCACATCGGCGTCGGGCTGGAACGCCATTACAACGTTGGCTATCAGCGTCAGCCGCGCGTCCTGCTGGTGTGCGACGCCGGGAACGCGATGGCACGCATGATTGAAGCGGTGCTGCAGCGCAAATATCCGCAGGTGGAAGTGACGCGCACCGTCACCCTGCGCGAGTACGAGCTGGCGGAAAGCATCAGCGAGGATTTCGTGATCTCCACCGCCCGCATCAGTGAAAAAGCGAAACCGGTGGTGCAGATCGCGCCGTTCCCGACTGACTATCAGCTGGAGCAGATCGGCAAGCTGGTGCTGGTGGATCGCACCCGTCCGTGGATGCTGGAAAAATACTTCGACGCCGACCATTTCCGCGTGATTGATTCAAACAGTGATCAGCAAACGTTGTTCCAGGAACTGTGCGGGCAACTGCGTGAGGAAGGATTTGTCGACGCGGAGTTTCTCGACTCGGTGGTCGAACGTGAAGCCATCGTCAGCACCATGCTCGGCGACGGTATCGCGCTGCCCCACTCCCTCGGTCTGCTGGCGCAAAAAACCGTGGTCTACACCGTACTGGCTCCGCAGGGAATAAAGTGGGGCGACGAAACGGCGCACGTAATTTTCCTGCTGGCGATCAGCAAAAGTGAATACGAAGAGGCGATGGCGATTTACGATATTTTCGTCACCTTTCTGCGCGAGCGGGCGATGACGCGCCTGTGCGGTTGCCGTGATTTTGCAGAATTCAAAACGGTGGCGATGGAGAGTTTGAGTCGTTTTTGAGGCGATGGGCGGAAAACGTCTCCGCCCACGGTTTAGCGCAAATGATGTACAACCTGGTTGCTGCTGCCGCGCCAAATCAGCGCCGGGTCTTTCAAGTCCTGCACGAACTTACCATCCACCAGCACGTTAATCAGGTCGACGATTTCCATCTGAGCGTCGTTTAGCTCATCCAGCTTATAGCCGGTCCACACCCAGATATCCTTCCCCGCGCACTCTTCTCGAATGCGTTTCACCAGTTTCAGAATGTGCGGCACGTTCTGCGGATGGAGCGGATCGCCGCCGGAGAGGGAGATCCCCTGGCGCGGGATCCGCGTGTCGTTCAGATCCCTGATAATCCGGTTTTCCATCTCGTCGTCAAACGGCATGCCCGAATTCAGACGCCAGGTGCTTTTGTTGTAGCAGCCAGGGCATTCGTGAACGCATCCGGACACAAACAGCGTGCAGCGGGTGCCGGGGCCGTTGACGATGTCGACGGGGTAATACTGGTGATAATTCATTTTCGCTTCTCAATTATCGCAATGCCCGCGCTGGCTGCTCTTGCTCATCCGGCATCAGCGCGGCAGAGGATTACCCGATCTGGCCATTCCCCAAATGTTTCACGCGGCGCTTCACTTCTTCCTGCTTACCGGCGTTGAACGGGCGTGCGTCCGGGCTGCCGAGATAACCACAGACACGGCGGGTCACGGAGACACGCGCTGCGTCGTGGTTACCGCATTTCGGACAGGTAAAGCCCTTGCTGGTACATTCGAATTCACCGGTGAAACCGCACTCGTAGCACTCGTCGATCGGCGTGTTGGTGCCGTAATACGGCACGTGCTGATAGCTGTAATCCCACACGTCTTCCAGCGCTTTCAGGTTGTGCTGAATGTTCGGGTACTCGCCGTAACAGATAAAGCCACCGTTCGCCACCGGCGGGTAGGCCGCTTCAAAGTCGATCTTGTCGTACGGATTGACCTTTTTCTCCACGTCGAGGTGGAAGCTGTTGGTGTAGTAGCCTTTGTCGGTCACGCCGTTCACCACGCCAAACTCGGCGGTATCCAGACGGCAGAAGCGGTCGCACAGGTTTTCGCTCGGCGTGCTGTAGAGGCTAAAGCCGTAGCCCGTTTCGTCTTTCCACTGGTCGACCGCATCGCGCAGGCGCTGAACGATAGCGATGCCTTTCGCGCGCAGGGCTTCGCTGTCATACATGTGCTGATTGCCAAACAGGGCGTTGATGGTTTCGTGGATGCCGATATACCCCAGCGAAATCGACGCGCGGCCGTTCTTGAAGATTTCAGAAACGTCATCGTCTGCTTTCAGGCGCACGCCACAGGCACCTTCCATATAGAGGATCGGCGCCACGCGCGCTTTCACCCCTTCCAGACGCGCAATACGGGTCATCAGCGCTTTACGCGCCAGCTGCAGACGTTCGTCGAGCAGGGTCCAGAACGCGGCTTCGTCACCCTTTGCTTCCAGCGCGATGCGCGGCAGGTTGAGGCTGATCACGCCGATGTTGTTGCGGCCTTCATGCACCTGCTCGCCGTTTTCATTTTCATACACGCCGAGGAAGCTGCGGCAGCCCATCGGGGTTTTGAACGAACCCGTGACTTTCACCACCTGGTCGTAGTTCAGAATATCCGGATACATGCGCTTGCTCGCGCATTCCAGCGCCAGCTGTTTGATGTCGTAGTTCGCATCACCAAACTTGTGATTCAGGCCATCGCGAATGGCGAAGACCAGTTTTGGGAACACCGCGGTTTTGCGGTTTTTACCGAGACCCGAAATACGATTGCGCAAAATCGACTGCTGAATCAGACGCGACTCCCAGCTGGTCCCCAGACCAAAACCGAAGGTCACGAACGGCGTCTGGCCGTTGGCGGTGTGCAGGGTGTTCACTTCGTATTCCAGAGACTGGAACGCGTCGTAGCACTCTTTCTCGGTGCGGGAGCGGGCATAGCCGTCCGCGTCCGGGATCTGCCACTCTTGCGCCACTTTGCGATGCTTGTTAAAGCTCTCGGTGACAAACGGTGCCAGCACTTCGTCGATGCGGTTAATGGTGGTGCCGCCGTAAATATGGCTGGCGACCTGGGCGATGATTTGCGCCGTTACCGCCGTGGCGGTAGAGATGGATTTTGGCGGCTCAATCTCGGCGTTGCCCATTTTAAAGCCGTGGGTCAGCATGCCTTTCAGGTCGATCAGCATACAGTTGAACATCGGGAAGAACGGGGAGTAATCGAGATCGTGGTAGTGGATCTCACCGCGTTCATGCGCCTGCACCACGTCGCGCGGCAGCAGATGCTGACGGGCATAGTGCTTGGCGACGATACCGGCCAGCAGATCGCGCTGAGTCGGGATCACTTTGCTGTCTTTGTTGGCGTTTTCGTTCAGTAGCGCAGAGTTGGTCTGCTCGACCAGGCCACGGATCTCCTGATTCAGGCGACCACGCTTTTCACGCTGGATGTCACGGTCGTGACGGTACTCAATGTAGGCGCGCGCCAGCTGCTTGTACGGGCCGGACATCAGCTGGTTTTCTACCGCAGTCTGGATCTCGTTGATATCCACCTGACTGCGCTCATTCATCTGGCTACTGACGATTTCTGCGACGGTGGCGCAGTAATCTGCGTCATCGACTCCCGCTGCTTTAGCTGCACGCAGAATCGCTTCTTTGATGCGCTCTGATTTAAACGGCACTTTACAGCCATCTCGTTTCATCACATGCGGTGTCATGATCACTCCATTAAAAACAGGTTATCCACAGAGGTGGGGAAAGCTGCACAGGGCACAAGTCCCGATGCCTCAGTCACTTCCCTCGTTCCCGACGCTTGTTATCCACAATTCCGGCCGGCGTCGTCGCCGTTGTCTTGTTGGAATAGTAGACGATAAATACAATATGTTGGGTCGGCGTACATTTTAAGTTCTATATGTAGTGATTTGCATCAAACATGTTTGCGATTTTTTTGATTCAGAACAAAGTAAAAAGACGAGAGTACAAACGGCGGGCACTACAGCGATTGTAAATCCGGGCAGGAAAAATCTGATTAAATATTCAACAAAAACAGTAAAATATTGCCGGGCAAACGCAGCGCTGCCCGGCATTTTGTACTACGCCTGCAGCCACCACACCGCCTCAAACGGACGCAGTGTCATCGCGGCGGGTTGGCTGGCGACTTCGGCGTAGTTGCTGAGCACTACGCGCCAGTCGCCGCTGAGGGCGTCCGACTGCCACGCCTGGCATTCATGACTCAGGTTAGCGACCACGATCAGCGTCTGCCCCTGCCACTGGCGGCGGTAACACCACAGGGAAGGATGCGTCGGCAGCAGATCCTGATAGTCGCCCCAGGTCAGCAGCGGCAGCGATTTGCGCAGAGCGATCAGCGACTGATAGGTATAAAACACGGAGTCGGGATCGCTGAGCGCCGCGTCAACGTTGAGGGTTGCGACGTTATCGCACAGATCGATCCACGGCTCGCCGGTGGTAAAACCGCCGTTCGGGGTGGCATCCCACTGCATCGGCGTGCGGCTATTGTCGCGGGATTTACTCGCCAGAATCGCCAGAAGTTCCTCTGCATCGCGCCCCTTTGCCCGCTGTTCGGCGAACATGTTGTGGCTCTCCACATCGCGATAATCGGTGATGCGGGCGAAGTGCGGGTTGGTCATGCCGATCTCTTCCCCCTGGTAGATGTACGGCGTGCCCTGCATGGCGTGCAGCACCATTGCCAGCATTTTGGCGGAGGTGGTGCGGTATTCCCCCTCGTCGCCAAAGCGCGAAACGATGCGCGGCTGATCGTGGTTACACCAGAAAAGAGCGTTCCACGCAACGCCATGCATCCCTTGCTGCCAGTGGCTGAACAAAGTTTTCAGCGCCACGTAATCGGGCTTCGCGAGTGTCCACTTTTCGCCGTTCGGGTAATCGACTTTCAGGTGATGGAAGTTAAAAGTCATCGACAGTTCGCGCCCGTCGAGCGCGGCGTATTGCTGGCAATTTTCCAGCGAGGTGGAGGACATCTCGCCCACGGTCATCAGGTTGCGCGGGGTGAACACATCCCGGCTCATCTCCTGCAAATATTCATGGGCGCGCGGGCCGTCGGTATAGAAACGGCGGCCATCGCCGAGGTTATCGTCCGGGAAATCCTGGTCCTTGGAGATCAGGTTGATCACGTCGAGGCGCAGGCCGTCCACGCCGCGATCGGCCCAGAACTCGCACACTTTTTTCAGCTCGCTGCGGACCTGCGGGTTTTCCCAGTTCAGATCCGCCTGCTCAGGGGCGAAAAGGTGCAGATAATACTGCTCGCTCTCGGCGTGCCAGCGCCAGGCGTTGCCACCAAATTTGGAGCGCCAGTTGTTCGGCAGCGCGTCCGGCGTACCGTCACGCCAGATATAGAACTCACGGTACGGGCTCTCTTTGCTGAGAGATTCGCGGAACCACGCGTGCTGCGTGGAGGTGTGGTTGAGCACCATGTCGAGCACCAGACGGATGCCGCGCGCATGGGCCTGTTTCACCAGTTCGTCAAAATCATCCAGCGTGCCGTAAGCCGGATCGATGGCGGTGTAGTTCGCCACGTCGTAGCCGTTATCGATCTGCGGGGAAATATAGAATGGTGTCAGCCAGATGGCATCCACGCCGAGGGTTTTCAGATAGTCCAGACGCTGCGTGACGCCGCGTAAATCACCGGTACCACGCCCGGTGGTGTCCTGAAAACTCTTTGGGTAAATCTGATAGATGACGCCGTTTTGCCACCAGTGCGGAAGGGTATTCATAATGCGTTCCTGCAAATGCGAAGGGGCGCAACTGCGCCCCGAAAGAAGACGTTAAACAATCTGCAGCGTGCCCTGACGGAACTTGCGCTGATAGATAACCGTGGTCAGCGCCATCGGGACGATAATCGCCACCGCCATGGCCAGGGCGAACACCTGCCAGTAGGACGGCTGAATAGAGAGGATACCCGGCAGGCCACCGACGCCGATGCCGTTCGCCATCACGCCGTTCAGCCCACACAGCAGCCCCGCCAGACCTGAGCCGATCATCGCGCACAGCATCGGGAAGCGGTATTTTAGGTTGATACCGTACATCGCCGGTTCGGTCACGCCGAGATAGGCGGAGATGGCTGCCGGCACCGAGATTTCACGCTCGTTGTGTTTACGGCTGACCAGGATAATGCCGGTGACCGCCGACGCCTGAGCAATGTTCGACAGGGCGATAATCGGCCAGACCGGCGTACCGCCGAGGCTCTGAATCATCTGCATGTCGATGGCGAGCGTAGTCTGATGTACACCGGTAATCACCAGCGGCGCATAGAGGAAGCCAAACAGCGCGGCGCCAATCGGGGCGAAGCTGCCGGTCATCAGGTGACGCACCGCGAAGGCCACGCCGTCGCCAATCATGCGGCCAAACGGACCGATAAAGGCGTGGGCGAGGAATACCGCCAGAATCAACGAACAGACCGGCACGACCACCAGATAGAGGTAATCCGGGACGATGCGTTTCAGGCGCGTTTCAATAAAGCCGAGTGCGAGACCGGCCAGCAGGGCGGGAATAACCTGCGCCTGATAACCCACTTTAGCGATGGTAAACAGGCCGAAGTTCCACACTTCCGGCACCTGTTGCCCAAGTAAGTAAGCGTTCATTAACTGCGGAGAGACTAGCGTTACGCCAAGCACGATGCCGAGAATCGGCGTGCCGCCCATTTTGCGCACCGCCGACCAGCAGATCCCGACCGGCAGATAGAAGAAGATCGCCTCGCCAATCAGCCACAGGAAGTCATAGATGCTCTGCAGCGCGGGGTAAAGCTGCGCCAGGGTTTTGCCGTCGCTCATGGGCACGTCGCCAATCACGTTGCGGAAACCGAGGATCAGACCTCCGCTGATCAGCGCTGGCAGCAGCGGGAAGAAGATTTCCGCGAAGTGGGAGATCAACTGCTCGTGCCATTTCATATTCTGGCGCGCCGCTTTTTTGGCCTGCTCTTTATCTGCCGACGAATGCCCGGTGGTCGCCAGCAGGGCGTGATAGTAATCACCCACTTCTGTGCCAATCACCACCTGGAACTGCCCGGCGTTGGTAAAGCAGCCTTTGACCATCGACAGCTCTTCGATGGCCTTCGGATTGGCTTTGGCCGGATCGTTCAGCACAAAACGCAGACGGGTAATGCAGTGGCTGACGGTGGCGATATTCTCGCGTCCCCCAACCAGAACGATCAGCTGGTCGATATCAGTTTGTTTAACTTTGCTCATCATGAAGCCTCATGACAGATGTGGAGGGTAATGACCTGGACGCAAGCCTACTCTTTGAGCGAGACGCTGAAAATGGGAACGTTCCCGAAATTGGGTGAGGATCACAATAATCCGTTTTCGGAGGGTTAAGAAATATGGGCGGGGATAACGATTTGGCGTGGTTCAGAGCGACCGTTTATCTGCTCGATCAGCTGCATCGCCGCCTGACGGCCCGCTTCGGCGTAGCCCGGATCGACGGTGACAATCTCCGGATGCAGGAACTTCATCAGCGGTGTGCTGCCGACGCTCGCGAGCTGGATAGTGTCGATGCGCTGCTCCTGCAAATACTTGCTGGCGCCCAGCGCGAGGGTATCCGTGGCGCAGATAAGGGCGGTGGTTTGCGGGGTGAGCACGCTTGCTACCTGTTCGTAGCCCTGTTTCATGGCCAGGCCAGGCAAAGAGGCTACCGCCGGGAGAGCATGCTGTTTGCAAAACGCGAGATAGGCTTCGTGGCGGCGCTTGCCGGTGGTGACGTCGCTGTGCGGCACGCCGAGGAAACTGATATGGCGATGGCCCTGCTCGTACAGGCGCTGCATCAGGGTAAGGATCGCCCCTTCGTCGTCGTAACAGACGGAGGCAAAGCCGCTGGCGTCGCGCGCCAGCAGCACCAGCGAGGCCTGCCAGGGTTTCAGAATTTCATCCTGAATGCCGGTAAACCCAAACAGCACCACGCCGTCGATATTGCGTCGTTGCAGCATCCCAAGATGCTCTTCCACCAGCTGAGGCGAGAACTGGCTCTCCATCATGATCGGGTCGTAACCCTGCTCGTAAAAGGCGGGGAGCATGGTTTGCACCGCCAGATTTTCCGACAGGGAATCGAGACGCGAAACAATAATGGCGACCACTTTGTCGCTCTGTCCGCGCATGGCGCGCGCGGAACGGGAAGGAGAAAAACCGTGCTGATTCATCACCGCCTCGACGCGCTCGCGCGTGCGTTCACTGACGCCACTTTCGTTGTTCAGTACGCGCGACACGGTGGATTTCCCCACGCCGCTTAAACGGGCGATGTCTTTAATGGTCAGGCGATTCTGCATCCTTTATTCCCTGTAACAGCACGGTCGTCAATTGAGACTACTGCTTACGATTTAATTCGCAATGAGCAAAGTCTGGTATATGTACGGTTTAAATCTGCGGGCGTATCATACCGCCCGAACCGCCACTAACGGTATGGTTAAAACCCATAACTGCGCGGTGATAACCCCTTTTTTCACTTACCGGAGGCCGTATGGATCCCGATCCCACCCCTCTCCAGTCATGGAGACTGAGTCCTTTCCGGTAAGCCAGCCTTTTCGCTGTCTCACCGGTGATGTGTGAGGCAGTGACGTTACCCGTCCTATTTCAAGCTGCATCTGCGTTGGCTATGCGCCGGCATACAGCCTGAAAGAGTGGGGTAAATAATCTCTGCTTTGAAAATTTAAGTGCCCTTCAGGTACCGCCTTGCTGTGCCTGAAGTTAACACTGCGTCCGCCTTTGCGGATGCGGGGGGCTTACTATGCTGAAAAATATCACCCAGCAGCTGCTCGCGCAGCTAAACCGCCACCTGCCGCGCCGTCTGGTTCAGCGCGATCCGCTGCCGAATGCCAAAAACCTGGCAGGCGCTGCCATTCCCTCCACGCTGACGAAGCATTGCCTGAAAGCCGCCGCGATGGACGAAAACGAAGTCTGGCGCGCCTTCGGCGGTCATCCGGAAGGGCTGAACGCAGCCGAAGTAGAAAAAACACGCGCCGCGCACGGCGACAACAAAATCCCGGCGCAAAAACCGGCCCCGTGGTGGGTCCATCTGTGGCTCTGCTACCGCAACCCGTTCAACCTGCTGCTGACGGTGCTGGCGATCATTTCGTATGCCACGGAAGATCTGTTTGCCGCAGGCGTGATCGCGCTGATGGTGGCGATCTCTACCATGCTCAACTTTATCCAGGAGGCGCGCTCCACCCGCGCGGCGGACGCCCTGAAGGCGATGGTCAGCAATACCGCCACCGTGCAGCGCGTCATTAACACGAAAGGCGAAAGCGCCTGGCTGGAACTGCCGATCGATCAGCTGGTGGTGGGCGATATGATCAAACTGGCGGCAGGGGACATGATCCCGGCCGATCTGCGCGTGATTCAGGCCCGCGATCTGTTTGTCGCCCAGGCGTCCCTGACCGGTGAATCCCTGCCGGTCGAGAAAGTGGCGCGCAGCCGCGATCCGCAGCAAACTAATCCGCTCGAAAGCGATACCCTGTGCTTTATGGGCACCACCGTGGTGAGCGGCACCGCGCAGGCCATCGTTATCGCCACGGGCGGCAACACTTGGTTTGGTCAGCTTGCCGGGCGTGTGAGCGAGCAGGAAAGCGAGCCAAATGCGTTCCAGAAAGGTATCGGTCGCGTCAGTATGCTGCTGATCCGCTTTATGATGGTCATGACGCCAATCGTATTGCTGATCAACGGCTACACCAAAGGCGACTGGTGGGAAGCGGCGCTGTTCGCCCTCTCCGTGGCGGTGGGCTTAACGCCGGAAATGCTGCCGATGATTGTCACCTCCACGCTGGCGCGCGGGGCGGTGAAACTCTCCCGTCAGAAAGTGATTGTGAAACACCTCGACGCCATTCAGAACTTTGGCGCGATGGATATCCTCTGCACCGATAAAACCGGCACCCTGACTCAGGATAAAATTGTGCTGGAGAATCATACGGATATCTCCGGAAAAGTCAGCGAGCGCGTGCTGCAAACCGCGTGGCTGAACAGCCATTACCAGACCGGGCTGAAAAACCTGCTGGATGTCGCCGTGCTGGAAGGGGTGGATGAAGATTCTGCGCGCGCACTCTCAACGCGCTGGCAAAAAGTGGATGAGATCCCATTCGACTTCGAGCGTCGCCGCATGTCGGTGGTGGTGAGTGAGCAGGCGAATGTGCATCAGCTGATCTGCAAAGGAGCGTTGCAGGAGATCCTGAATGTTTCCACGCAGGTGCGTCATAACGGTGAAATTGTGCCGCTGGACGACACCATGCTGCGCCGCATCAAGCGTGTGACGGATAACCTGAACCGTCAGGGGCTGCGCGTCGTGGCGGTGGCCAGCAAATTCCTGCCGGGGCGCGAAGGGGATTACCATCGCCTTGATGAGTCGGATCTGATCCTCGAAGGGTACATCGCCTTCCTCGATCCACCGAAAGAGACGACGGCTCCGGCGCTGAAAGCGCTGAAAGCCAGCGGCATTACCGTCAAAATTCTTACCGGCGACAGCGAGCTGGTGGCGGCGAAAGTGTGTCATGAAGTGGGGCTGGATGCGGGTGTGATTGTCACGGGCAGCGATATTGAAACGCTTTCTGACGATGAACTGGCACAGCTTGCCAAAACCACCACGCTGTTTGCGCGCCTGACGCCAATGCACAAAGAGCGCATTGTGACGCTGCTGCGCCGCGAAGGGCACGTCGTTGGCTTTATGGGCGATGGTATTAACGATGCGCCTGCGCTGCGCGCGGCGGATATCGGGATTTCCGTCGACGGCGCGGTGGATATAGCGCGCGAAGCGGCCGACATCATCCTGCTGGAAAAGAGCCTGATGGTGCTTGAGCAGGGTGTGATCGAAGGGCGCCGTACATTTGCCAACATGCTGAAATACATCAAAATGACCGCCAGCTCTAACTTCGGTAACGTCTTCAGTGTGCTGGTGGCGAGCGCATTTCTGCCGTTCCTGCCGATGTTGCCGCTGCACCTGCTGATTCAGAACCTGATGTACGACGTCTCCCAAGTGGCGATCCCGTTTGATAACGTGGATGACGAGCAGATCCAAAAGCCGCAGCGCTGGAATCCGTCTGATCTGGGCCGCTTCATGCTGTTCTTTGGCCCGATCAGCTCGATCTTCGACATTCTGACCTTCTGCCTGATGTGGTTCGTGTTCCACGCCAACACGCCAGAACATCAGACCCTGTTCCAGTCCGGCTGGTTCGTGGTCGGGCTGCTGTCGCAGACGCTGATTGTGCATATGATCCGCACGCGCCGTATTCCGTTCTTCCAGAGCCGCGCCGCCTGGCCGCTGATCATCATGACCGGCGTGGTGATGGTGCTGGGGATCGCGCTGCCGTTCTCACCGCTGGCAAGCTACCTGAACCTGCAGGCGCTGCCGCTGAGCTATTTCCCATGGCTGGTGGCGATTCTGGCGGGCTACATGGTGCTGACGCAGATGGTGAAAGGATTCTATAGCCGTCGTTACGGCTGGCAGTAAATCTCATGCCCGGCACCGCCGGGCCTGTGTTCCGAATCTGCCGGGTAAGATGTCGTCGCCGCCCGGCAAAATAGCCTTCCTCCCAAATTCCACAACCTGTGATCCCCGTCATGCACTTTGCTTGACGACAATTTGTACGCATGTTAACAAAATGTTTTGTCTGTTTTTGGCCCGTCAAATTCTGATAAGGAACATTATGTTACGTCTTAGCCTCATCACCGCCGGGCTTTTGCTCGGTACCTCTGCGCTGGCGGCTCCGGCAGGCGATCTGCCGTTAATGCCCTGGCCCGCCCACGTTGAACGGCCCGCACAGCAGGGCGCATTCGTCCTCAGCGATAATATTTCCGTCAGCATCAGCGGCGACGATCTGGGTGATGCCGCAAACCGTCTTCGCCAGCGCATCGCGCTGCAAACAGGGTGGACGCTTCAGCCTCAGGCCGACAAACCTGAAAAGCCCACTATTTCAGTGACCATCGCCAAAAAAGTGAAGCCGCAACCGCTGCCGGACAGCGATGAGAGCTACAAACTCACCGTGGATGCGAGCGGTGTGAACATCACCGCTAACACGCGCTTTGGCGCGCTGCGGGCGATGGAAACGTTGCTCCAGCTGATTCAAAATGGCGCGGAAAACACCTCGATTCCGTGGGTGTCGATTGACGACTCCCCGCGCTTCCCGTGGCGCGGGCTGCTGCTCGATTCGGCGCGTCATTTCATTCCGCTGGAGGACATTAAACGCCAGATCGACGGCATGGCGGCGGCGAAGCTAAACGTCCTGCACTGGCATCTGACGGACGATCAGGGCTGGCGGTTTACCTCGAAGCGCTATCCTAAACTGACCCAGCTCGCCAGCGACGGGCTGTTCTACACACCGGAGCAGATGCGCGACGTGGTGCGTTACGCCACCGCGCGGGGTATTCGCGTGGTTCCCGAAATTGACATGCCGGGCCATGCGTCGGCGATCGCCGTGGCCTATCCGGAACTGATGAGCGCACCAGGCCCGTATGAAATGGAGCGCCACTGGGGCGTGCTGAAACCCGTTCTCGATCCAACAAAAGAGGCGACTTACACCTTTGCCGACGCGATGGTCAGCGAACTGGCAGCGATCTTCCCCGATCCGTATCTGCATATCGGCGGTGATGAAGTTGACGATAGCCAGTGGAAAAACAGCACCGCCATCCAGCAGTTTATGCGCGACAACAAACTGGCGGACAGCCATGCGCTGCAGGCCTATTTCAACCGCAAACTGGAAACCATTCTTGAGAAACACCATCGCCAGATGGTCGGCTGGGATGAGATCTATCATCCTGATCTGCCGAAAAGCATTCTGATCCAGTCCTGGCAGGGGCAGGACGCGCTGGGCGAGGTGGCGAAGCAGGGCTATAAAGGCATTCTCTCCACCGGTTTTTACCTCGATCAGCCCCAGTCCACGGCCTATCACTACCGCAATGAGATCGTGCCGCAGGGCTTGAACGGCATGGACATCATCGCCGATTCCGACAGCGCGCAGAGCTGGACTTTCACGATGCCACGTCTGAAAGGCAAACCGGTCGAGGGCAGTTTTACGCTGATTAAAGGCGTTTCCGGCTGGCGCGGATTTATCGATTTCAGCGGCAAATCCCGCCGTGCGATTGATCATATCGAATGGCGCGACGACAACCAGCTGAGCTTCACCGTCGACACCTGGATGGGCGAAACGCGCCCGGTGGTCAATGTGTCGGACGACAAACTCACCGGCTACTTCCTGGTGGGGAACGCCCGCTATTCGATTTCCGGCGCGCGCCTCAATGAGGTGCCGAAAGGGATTCAGCCGACGGTGCCGGATGCCGATCAGCAGGCCAACCTGCTCGGCGGCGAAGCGGCGCTGTGGGCGGAAAACGTGATTGCCCCGGTTCTGGATATCAAACTCTGGCCGCGCGCGTTTGCAGTGGCGGAGCGCCTGTGGTCTGCGCAGGATGTGAATGATATCGACAATATGTACACCCGTTTGCAGGCGATGGACAGCTGGACGACGGTGTCGGTCGGGCTGCAACAGCATAGCCAGCAGCAGGCGCAGTTCACTCGTCTGGCGAATAACGCCGACACCCTGCCGCTGCACATTCTCGCCCAGGCCGTGGAGCCTGCGCAGTATTACACCCGTCAGCACCTGAAATTCCAGGCCGGAAATTATCATCAGTTTGAGCCGCTAAACCGCTACGCCGACGCGCTGAACGCCGAGAGCGCCACGGTGCGTCAGATGGATAAATGGGCCGAGCGGCTGATAAGCGATGCCGAAGACACGGAAAGCGCCGAAGCGCTGCGCCACGTCTTTACGCGCTGGCAGAACAATACCAGCGACGCGCTGGCGCTGAGTGAAAACAGCTATCAGGTGAAAGCCATCAAACCGGTGATTCAGGAGGTGGACAAACTGGCGTCGATTGGCCTGCGCCTGACGGATCTGGTGGCGCGGCAAGGCACGCTGGACGATAAGGAGATCGCCTCGATTCAGACCGAGCTGGATAACGCGGCGAAGATTCAGGATGAAGTGGTGATTGCAGCGGTTTATCCGCTGGAGAAGTTGCTCAGGGCGACGCGGAATCAGTAGACGTTATGTTGAAATAAACACAAAAAAGGCCTGATTTTCAGGCCTTTTTAACGCTGTCAGATTTCGCGCAGTTCACGCACCAGAGGGCCATTAAGCTTTTGGCGTAACAGGGTAGCAGAAGAGCGTTTCTTTGCTGCCGTCAGGCTGGTTTTGGCGGGGCTGGTATGCGCGTCTGCATTGACATAATGCGTGGTCAGTTGAGCAAATGCGAATGTTTGAAACAGAATTTTTTCACCATTTTTAGAGGTGGAAAGTGCCGGGCATTGTTGCTTAATGTAATACGACATAGCTGGCTCTCCCCTCTGTAACTGTTTTGTATGCCCGTAAATCTTTGGCTATCAGTGGCCGCGGAACTTTCTTTGGCAAGCCAGTCTTTTGATTATAACGCGGTTCATTTTTTAACCCAAGTATGTAGTCATAGGTCTCTTCAAGCGTGATGCGGCGGCCGATATCGACCACTCCACCGGAGGCGGCCTGGAAGACGAAACCGCCGATATTAAATGTCTCATAGTGGGCGATTAAAGCCAGTGAGACCATTTGTAATACAACAGCACTGCCTAACCCCTCAAATCGAACATGACGAAAATCGGCCAAATTATCCATCCCGTCAAAGGCATCAAAATAGACTTCCGCCATGCCGTTCAACGGGAACGTCACTCCGGCTGGCATTTTGTAACCGATCCGGGTAAAGGTTAGCTCCTCAACCAGGCTACCAATAATGACGGTGTAAATTTCTTTAGCGGCGACAAAAACATAGCTGTGGTGAATACGATGGTCATAGACGAACCTCTTTCGCCGCATGCCGTATTCATCAAGAAAAACCTCTTCTTCAATACGCACTCATTCTCTCTTTTAAAACACCCTAATTTGTGGGTGTTAACCCTACCCTTCTTTATAAAAAAGAGAGTTCTGATCATGGGAAAAATTCCTGAACTGCGAAGGTGATTCAGAGAAAAATGGAGGGGGATGAAAAAGTTGCGGGGAAGGGGGAGGTAGCAGAAACAGCCCCCTCCGCAGCGGAGAGGGCACATCGATCAGCGACGAACTGCAATCGCCTCAATCTCAATCTTCACGTCTTTTGGCAGACGCGCGACTTCTACGCAAGAACGCGCCGGGAAGGTTGCGTCGTGCTCGTTGAAGAACGCTTCGTAAGTGGCGTTAACGGTCGCGAAATCGTTCAGATCTTTGACGAATACGGTCGTTTTCACGATATCGCCCACTTTCAGGCCCGCGGATTCAACGATCGCTTTCACGTTTTCCAGTGACTGACGCGCCTGCGCCGCCACATCTTCCGGCACTTCGCCGGTTTTCGGGTTCACCGGGATCTGACCGGAAGTGATAATCATGCTGCCGAGATCTACGCCCTGAACGTAAGGACCGATAGCCGCTGGTGCATTTTCCGTCGCAAGTACTTTGCTCATATTTTCTCCAGGATTACAGCGTTAAGAAGGGTCCCGGCCATTATACACATCATCCTTCACGCCGCCTCTTCGTTGGCCGCGTCCTCATACCCCGGTCACAGAGTTTCCTGTGCTTCCGGGGATATTTGGCCTTGATGCGGTGCGAATGATTTCGTGTAACAGGAGGCCGGAATCTCAATACCAACCTCAATTAGTTGGCCAGCACCACATAATGAGAAAACTCTTTTTCGCAATATTTGCATTTGAGTGCGATGTCATTCGCCCGTTTTTTCACTGCAAAACTGGACGACACTGGCTCAGCATGACTGATGCAGTTGCTGTTTGGGCAGATCAGCACGTGCTCGATGCGTTCCGGTAAGTTCGGGCGCGATTTGCCCACCACTTCGTAATCGTCGATGCGGTTCACCGTCGCATCCGGCGCGTACAGGGAGAGCTGGTTGACCTGCTCGTCGGTCAGGAAGGTGTTCTCGATTTTGATCAGGTCTTTGCGGCCCATCTCGCCGGACGGCAGGTTCAGGCCAATGGTGATGCGCTGGTCGGTTTCGGTCAGCTTAAACAGCGTCAGCAGTTTAAAGCCCACCTGCGCAGGGATATGGTCAATCACGGTGCCACGTTTGATGGCTTCAACCTGGAGTTTATTATCATGTGTCATTGTCATTTCCCCTTACAGAACGAATTCGCGATTCAGAACCAGTGCCAGTAACGCCTGGCGAGCGAAGATGCCGTTGCCTGCCTGCTGGAAATACCAGGCGTGCGGCGTCTTATCCACGTCGGTGGCAATTTCGTCGATGCGCGGCAGCGGGTGCAGCACTTTCATGTTCGGGCGTGCGCCTTCGAGGTCGCTGGCACGCAGGATGAACTGCGCTTTAACGTTGGCGTACTCGGACGGGTCGAGGCGCTCTTTCTGCACGCGCGTCATGTACAGCACGTCCACTTCACCCATCACCTCTTCAATGCTGGCGTGCTGGCTCCACTGGATGCCTTTTTCATCGAGCATATCGAGAATGTACTGCGGCATCGCCAGCGCCGCCGGGGCGATAAAGTAGAAGCGGTTGCCATTAAATTTCGCCAGCGCCTGGGCCAGCGAGTGGACGGTGCGGCCATATTTCAGATCCCCGACCATGGCGATGTGCAGATTTTCCAGACGTCCCTGCGTTTCCTGGATGGTGAAGAGATCCAGCAAGGTCTGCGTTGGATGCTGGTTCGCACCGTCACCGGCATTCAGCACCGGAATACCGCCGGAGAACTCGGTCGCCAGACGCGCTGCGCCTTCCTGCGGGTGGCGCATGACAATCGCGTCCACGTAGGTGCTGATGACGGAGATGGTATCCGCCAGCGTCTCGCCTTTTTTGCCCAGCGACGTATTGCTGCTGTCAGAGAAGCCGACCACGCTCGCGCCGAGACGGTGCATGGAGGTCTCGAACGACAGACGGGTACGGGTGGAGGCTTCAAAGAAGCAGCTGGCGATCACTTTGTGCTTCAGCAGCTCGGGCTGTGGGTTGGCCTTCAGTTTTGCCGCGGTATCCAGAACCAGTTCCAGCTCTTCGCGGCTGAGGTCATTGATGGAAATGATGTGTTTTTGATAAAGCGGATTCATGTTTATCTCCTGACGCCGGGCAAAAAAAAGCCCCTCAAATGAGGGGCTCTGGGAATAGGGTTATCAACGGGAAGAAAAACGGCAGGCCAGCGTCTGTTTTCAGACGCGGTATGACTGTATGTCGTACACGCTTGACCATGACTTCCTCCCGGCAAATTGTCGGGCATTATACTCAGCTCGATTTTCTGATCAAGCGATTAATGCACACTTTACTCAGTGCAAACGGTTCTATTTGAATATTAATGCGTTCTGAGTAGATAATTAATTTGCTTATGTACCAGCGCCGTGCGCTTTACTACGCGGGGCGCGACCCAGACAATACTGCTTCCGGCCACCACACCTAAAATTTCCGGTAACTGGTGATAATCCAGAATTCGCGCCACGGCGCGCCCGTATCCGGCGACGGTATGGATAAGGATAAATTCGCTATTGTGCTCCACGCTGACCACCATTTCGGAGATCGAACGGGCTGCATCCGGCGCAGGGCGCAACTGCGGATTCATCGAATAAATCTTTTGTCCTTTGGCATTTCGAATTTTTATGACACCTAGCAATTTCAGCAGCCGGGAGACGCTCGACTGGCTGATGCTGTCAAACCCCCGTTCCTGAAGGTCGCGGCGGATCTCTTCCTGAGAAAGGTAGCTGTTTTCGCTGATCAGGCTCTGGCATACCGCGAGCTGAAGCTGTTCTTTTGGGGAGTATTCTCCATATTCCATCATCTGGTTCCCATCTCTGTTGCCAACAAAAAATGCCCGGTGGCGCAACGCTTACCGGGCCTACAAAAAGATTACTGCAGGCCGGATAAGCGCAGCACCATCCGGCAAATCAGATAAGCGCACCCAGGCTCAACGCCACCATGATCACCACCGTCAAAATACCCAGCAGCGGGGCGACCCACTTGAGATAACGCACGTACGGTACGCGCGCGATCGCAAGACCCCCCATCACCACGGCGGACGTCGGTGTGACCAGATTGACAATCCCGGAGGCTGACTGGTACGCCGTCACGACCAGGTCGCGGTTGACGTTAGCGAAATCGGCAAGCGGTGCCATGATCGGCATCGTCAGAACGGCAAGGCCCGAGGAAGATGGCACCAGAAACGACAGCACCACTTCCAGCCAGTACATCACGTTGATAAACGCCACCGTCGACAGTCCGGTCACCAGGCCTTCGGCACTGTGCAAAATCGTGTGCGTAATCATGCCCTTATCCATGATGACTACGATACCGCGCGCAATACCAATAATCAGCGCGACGCCCAGCAAATCCCGCGCCCCGTTGATAAATGTTGATGTCAGCTCTTCTTCGCTCATGCGGGCGATCAGGCCGACGATAATGGCGCTGGCGAGGAAGACTGCGGAGATCTCTGCCATCCACCAGCCGAGCACCGCCACGCCGTAGATCATCACCGCGAAGGCGAGGGCGAAAATCATCAGAATCACTTTACGCACCGGGGTAAATTCCAGCGACTGCTGGCCCTTATCGCCGAGGAAATGCGCACGGTTCTCAGCCTCTTTGTCGGCGACAATCGACAGGGACGGGTCCTGGCGCACCTTGCGGGCGTAACGCATCACCCACCACACGCAGATGATCCAGCCGATCGCCAGCAGGGCGACGCGCAGGGCGATCCCGTTGGTGAACGGAATCCCCGCGGCGTTGGCGGCGATGACCGTAGCGAAGGGGTTAATGGTTGAACCGAGCGTGCCGATCCCCGCGCCGAGCAGCACCGTGGAGGCGGCGACCACCGGGTCGAAACGGGCGGCAAGCATCACCGGCACTAACAGCGTGTAGAACGGCAGCGACTCTTCCGCCATGCCGTAAATGGTCCCACCGGCGGCGAACAGCGCCATCAGGATCGGGATCATCCACTCTTCGCGACCGCGCAGCCGGGTGGTGACGCGTTCGATCCCGGCGTCAATCGCCCCGGTTTTGGTGACGATCCCGAGAAAACCGCCGATGATCAGAATAAACAGCGCGACGTCGATCGCTCCCGCCTGGCCAGATTCAGGATCGTACAGCCCGGCGATCGGCGCCATCAGCACCGCAACGATCCCCTGCGGATGCGCGGCGACGTGTGCGTAGGTTCCGGCAATGGGCACTTCTTTGCCGAGGGCGGCATTCATTGCCATCTGGTACTGTCCGGCCGGAACAATCCAGCTCAGGGCGGCGACCACGGCGATCAGGAAAAAGAGAATGGTGTAAGCGGAAGGAAATTTGAACTTGCCCATGATGTTCTCCTTGCCCCGGCGCAGCCTGTGGCCGCGCCGGGCGGTGATTAGTCGCCGAGTGTCGCCACCATGACCGCTTTAATGGTGTGCATGCGGTTCTCTGCTTCGTCGAAGACGATAGAGTTCGGGGATTCGAAGACCTCTTCCGTCACCTCCAGCCCTTTCAGGCCGTACGCCATTTCGATTTCACGGCCCACTTTGGTGTGTTCGTTGTGGAACGCGGGCAGGCAGTGCATGAATTTCACGTTCGGATTGCCGGTGGCTTTCATGACGTCGCCGTTGATCTGATACGGTTTCATGAGGCTTACACGCTCTGCCCAGGCCTCTTTCGGTTCGCCCATCGACACCCACACGTCGGTGTAGAGGAAATCGGTGCCGTGAACGCCCTCATTCACGTCGTCCGTCAGGGTGATGCGTGCGCCGGTCTCTTTGGCGATGGCGCGGCACTGCTCGACCAGCCCGGCTTCCGGCCAGAAGGATTTCGGCGCCACCAGACGGATATCCATGCCCATCTTCGCTGCGCCGACCATCAGGGAGTTGCCCATGTTGTTCCGCGCGTCGCCCAGATAGGCGAAGCTCAGCTCCGGCAGGGTTTTGCCCGGCGCGTGTTCGAGCATGGTCATCAGATCGGCGAGGATTTGCGTCGGGTGGAATTCATCGGTCAGCCCGTTCCACACCGGCACGCCCGCGTATTCGCCCAGCTCTTCGACGATGGCCTGGCCATAGCCGCGATACTCGATGCCGTCATACATGCGGCCCAGCACGCGGGCGGTGTCTTTCATCGACTCTTTGTGGCCAATCTGCGATCCGCTTGGGCCGAGGTAGGTGACCTGCGCACCCTGGTCAAAGGCGCCCACTTCAAAGGCGCAGCGCGTGCGGGTAGAGGTTTTTTCGAAGATCAGGGCGATGTTTTTGCCGACTAAGGTCTGCTTTTCGCGCCCGGCTTTTTTGGCGGCTTTCAGGTCGATGGCCAGATCGATCAGGTACTGGATTTCTGCCGGGGTGTAGTCCAGCAGTTTGAGGAAGTTGCGGTTTTTCAGGTTAATGGTCATGTGGCGATCCTTGTTAAATGTTGAGCTGTCTGGTGCCCTCCACCCGCCCCTCTCTTAACGGGAGAGGGGAAATGCCCGGAGCAGGGTGAAGGGAAAAATAGGAATCAATTGCGAATCAACGTCCCCTTGTCGCCTGCCAGAATCGCGGCACCGTCGGCCAGCGCGCCGATCCCGGCGATACCGTTGCAGGCCTCGACAAATTCACGGCAGGCGGCAACTTTCGGCCCCATCGAACCGGCGTCGAACTGCAGGGTTTTGAGCACCTCCGGAGAGACCTGCGCCAGCGGGCGTTGGGTCGGTTTGCCCCAGTCGAGGTACACCGCGTCGGCGTCCGTGAGGATCAGCAGCGCGTCGGCCTCAATCTGGCGGGCCAGCAGGGCGGCGGAGAGATCTTTGTCGATGACCGCTTCAATACCGCGATAGCCGTTGGCGTTCTCCACCACCGGGACGCCGCCGCCGCCGTTGCAAATCACCAGATGATCGCGTGCTATCAGGGCGATAATGGCGTCGCTCTCAACGATGCGTTTCGGCTGTGGCGACGGCACCACGCGGCGGAAGTAGCTGCCGTCGGCTTTAAACACCCAGCCTTTTTCTGCCCGCAGGATGTTGGCCTGCTCTTCGCTGTACACCGGGCCGATGTATTTGGTCGGGTTGCGAAACGCCGGGTCGTTGCCATCGACTTCGACCTGCGTCAGCAGGACGCTCACCTCGCGCTGCGGCAGGTTGTTTTTCAGCGCTTGCTGGAGCATGTAGCCGATCATTCCCTGGCTTTCAGCCCCGAGAATGTCGAGCGGATAGGGCGTGACCTTGTCGTAGGCGCTGTTTTGCAGCGCCAGCAGCCCGACCTGCGGCCCATTGCCGTGGACCAGCACCACGCGCCACTGGGCGGTGAGTCCAGCGATAGTGCGGGCCGCCAGTTCGATGTTCTGGCGCTGAAGGTCCGCTTCCAGCGGTTCGCCGCGTTTGAGCAGCGCGTTACCGCCCAGCGCCACGACCAGAGTGGGTTTTCTTTCCATGATGGCTCCTTTAAATTCCGTCGCGTTCCAGCGGGCAGCTCATGCAGCGCGCACCGCCGCGACCGCGTCCGAGTTCGTCGCCCGGAATCGGCAGCACGGTGATCCCGGCTTTGTCGTATTTCTCGTTGGTCCAGATGTTGCGCTCGTAGCCAATCACCACGCCGGGGCGAATGGTCAGCACGTTGTTGGCGTCGTTCCACTGCTCGCGTTCGGCTTCGAAAGCGTCGCCGCCGGTGGTGATCAGTCGTATCTGGTTAACGCCGAGGGCTTTTTCGAGGGCGTGGAGCAGGTCAGTTTCCTGGGTGCGCAGCAAGCCGCCGCGACCGTCCGGGGTGAGCGTCCAGCACTGGGCGTCTTTGCGCACCACTTCCGGGTAGACGGAGAAGGTGTCGACGTCGATGTGAGTCATGACCGTGTCGAGGTGCATACAGGAGCGGTGTTTCGGCAGTTCGACGGCAATTACGCGTTCGGCCTGGCGGTGTTTAAACAGGCTTTGGGCCAGGAATTCGACGCCCTGCGGAGTGGTGCGTTCAGACATGCCAATTAATACGGCGCCGCGACCAATCACTAATACGTCGCCGCCCTCTAATGTGGCGTGATCGTAATTAATATTCTCATCGCCAAAGTATTTAATAAAATCACCGTCGGCAAACGCCGGGTGCCAGCGATATATTGCGCGTAGATTATTGGTTTCACGCTGACGGGCCGGTTTTGCCATCGGGTTAATCGAAACACCGTTATAAATCCAGCATGAGGTGTCGCGTGTAAATAAATGGTTGGGCAGCGGCTTCATAATAAAATCATTAGCCGTATGGGTATCGACCACCATATTTTTAATCGAGGCCGGGATTTCGCCGTAGGTCAAACCCCCGCTCAGACGGCGGGCCAGTTCGCGATGGGACATATCCGCCAGCCAGCCGCGCACATCGTTGGCGAAGGTGGGGCCAAGGCGATAGTCAGAGATTTGGGTGTCCAGCAGCCAGGCTTTTGCGTCTTTGTTATCAAGCGTTTGGGTGAGTAAATCGGTTAGCAGCAGGACTTCCACTCCCTGCTCGCGTAGGGTGTTTGCGAAGATATCGTGCTCTTCACCCGCCCGCTCGACGGACAGAACGTCATCGAACAACAGCTCCTGACAATTCGACGGCGTTAAGCGTTTCAGACTTAAATTCGGGCGATGCAGCATAACGCTACGCAATTGACCAATTTCAGAACCGACGTAATGCTTTTCCATAATTATTCCTTTAACTGTTTTTTCAGAATAAAAAGGGCTGTGCTATGAATCGTTATTAATTCATAGCCCTTTAAGCTCAATTGATTTCAAGGCCCATAGTAGGCAGTTAAGAATTGTATTTTGTGATGTGGCTCACGTGAGATCGGATATTGTCGGCTTTGTTTTCTATTGCATGATTCGCGTCAGATTATGCTTAATTAGGTTATATTCGGGAATGAATCATTAAGCATAATTGGCTGGGGTTATTTGAGATTGTTATTGTTATGTATAATGAAATAATCAGACATAAATAACTAACGGCATGATTTAAAAGGATAAAAAATTTCACTTAGAATGAATATGCACTCATCTCCGTTAACTATTTTGGTCCAAAGCTAAATTAATAAATAACTATCCAGATTATTTGAAATTAAACAGATTGATAAACTGTGACCCGACAAGGCGTTTTTTACTTAGCACCGCGAAATCAGTGGCTTATAAGAATCTATGCAAAGCCTCTGACCGTGGTTATGCATAATCGGTGCATAGTTGCCTGGCAGGGTTTAACAGGTGGATAACACATTTCCCGATAAACATGCGCTGGCGCAAAGAGGGCATAAAAAGGGGTGGTATGGCAGAGAGAATTCTCGTATAAAAGTTGAAAATGAAACATTGTTTTATATTGAGGGTTTACTCATGATCGTTGGCAACATTCATCATCTCCAGTCCTGGCTGCCGGAAGAGCTGCGCCAGGCTATCGAACACGTCAAAGCGCACGTCACCGACACCACCTCGCTCGGCAAGCACGATATCGACGGTAACAACCTGTTTTATCTGGTCTCAGAAGACATGACGCAGCCGTTCGCCGAGCGCCGCGCGGAGTACCATGCCCGCTATCTGGACATTCAAATCATCATGAAAGGCCAGGAAGGGATGACGTTCAGCACGCTGCCCCACGGCACGCCGGACACCGACTGGCTGGCGGATAAAGACATCGCGTTCCTGCCGGAAGGCGATCAGGAAAAAACCGTGGTGTTAAGCGAAGGGGATTTTGTGGTGTTTTACCCGGGCGAAGTGCATAAACCGCTGTGTGCGGTGGGCAGCCCGGCGCAGGTGCGTAAAGTCGTCGTGAAGATGCTGGTGGCTTAATTTCCCTCGCCCGGTGGCGCCTCGCTCACCGGGCTACAACTTTTATCCCTCGTTTCATCATTTCGTGATCCAGTCTAAAAAATCGCCCCTTACTGATTTTTCCCGGTTTACCTCTTTGCGCGTCGCGGCTTAGTATGAGAGTTAAATAAATGAACGCTGTTCTATAATGTAGAACAAATTGTTTCAACAGGGAGATCACATGCAGCAGACCGTGCAGTTCTCGGGGATTATTCCTCCTGTCTCCACCCTTTTCACCGCCGAAGGCCAGCTCGATAAATCCGGCACCGCCGCGCTCATCGACGACATGATTCATGCGGGCGTCGACGGACTGTTCTTTTTAGGCAGCGGGGGCGAGTTTTCTCAGCTCAACGCCGACGAGCGTAAAGCGATTGCCGAATTTGCGATTGAGCATGTTAATCGCCGGGTGCCGGTGCTGATTGGCACCGGTGGAACGAATGCCCGGGAAACCATTGAACTCAGCCAGCATGCCCAGCGTGTGGGTGCCGATGGCATTGTGGTGATTAACCCTTATTACTGGAAAGTGTCCGAGCAGAATCTGATCCGCTATTACCAGCAGGTGGCGGAAAGCGTGACGCTCCCGGTGATCCTCTATAACTTCCCGGCGCTGACCGGCCAGGACTTAACGCCCGCGCTGGTGAAAACGCTGGCCGATACGTGTGCCAATATTGTCGGTATCAAAGACACCATCGACTCTGTGGCCCATTTGCGCAGCATGATCCAGACCGTGAAAGGGGCGCATCCGCACTTCACTGTGCTCTGCGGGTATGACGATCACCTGTTCAATACGCTGCTGCTGGGCGGCGACGGGGCCATCTCGGCCAGCGGCAACTTTGCGCCGCAGGTCTCAGTCAAACTGCTGCAGGCGTTCCGCGACGGCGATCTGGCCCAGGCCGCGCAGTATCACCAGACGATGCTGCAAATCCCGCAGATGTATCAGCTCGATACGCCGTTTGTGAATGTGATCAAAGAGGCGATTTCTCTGTGCGGGCGGCCGGTTTCGACCTATGTGCTGCCGCCAGCCAGCCCGCTGGATGAGTCACGCAAGGCGCAGCTGAAATCGCTGTTGCAACAGCTGAAACTCTGCTGAACCGGAAGGATAAGATGGCGATAGAGACGATATTTACCCCGCAGGATGATGCATTTTATTCCGTTATCACCCATGCGGCCGGGCCGCAGGGCGCGCTGCCGCTGACGCCGCAAATGCTGATGGAGTCGCCGAGTGGCAACCTGTTTGGTATGACGCAGAACGCGGGCATGGGCTGGGACGCCAATAAACTCACGGGTAAAGAGGTGCTGATTATTGGCACTCAGGGCGGGATTCGCGCAGGAGATGGCCGCCCGGTGGCGCTTGGGTATCACACCGGCCACTGGGAAATCGGCCTGCAAATGCAGGCGGCGGCAAAAGAGATCACTCGCAACGGGGGAATTCCGTTTGCGGCCTTTGTCAGCGATCCCTGCGACGGGCGCTCGCAAGGGACGCACGGGATGTTTGATTCTCTGCCGTACCGCAATGACGCCGCCATCGTTTTCCGTCGTCTTATTCGTTCGCTTCCCACGCGCAGGGCGGTGATTGGCGTCGCCACCTGTGACAAAGGCCTGCCCGCGACCATGATTGCACTCGCCTCCATGCACCATCTGCCGACCATTCTGGTGCCGGGTGGCGCGACGTTGCCGCCAACGTTCGGCGAAGATGCCGGAAAGGTGCAGACCATCGGCGCGCGCTACGCTAACCATGAACTCTCATTACAGGAAGCCGCTGAACTGGGCTGCCGCGCCTGTGCTTCACCGGGCGGTGGCTGCCAGTTTTTAGGCACCGCCGGAACATCACAGGTAGTGGCCGAAGCGCTCGGGCTGGCGCTACCACACTCAGCGCTGGCTCCATCCGGGCAGGATGTGTGGCTGGAAATTTCGCGACAGTCGGCCCGCGCTGTGGCGCAGCTCGACGATCGCGGGATCACCACGCGCGATATCCTGACGGACAAAGCCATTGAAAACGCGATGGTGATCCACGCCGCGTTTGGGGGATCGACCAATCTGCTGCTGCATATTCCTGCGATCGCCCATGCGGCGGGTTGCACGATCCCGGATGTTGACCACTGGACGCGCATCAACCGCAGCGTGCCGCGCCTGGTGAGCGTGCTGCCGAACGGGCCGGATTATCACCCGACCGTGCGCGCGTTCCTCGCGGGCGGCGTGCCGGAAGTGATGCTCCATCTGCGCGATCTTGGCCTGCTGCATCTGGATGCCATGACGGTGACGGGCCAGACGGTCGGGGAAAACCTTGACTGGTGGCAAGCCTCCGCGCGTCGCGAACGTTTCCGTCAGTGTTTGCGCGAGCAGGACGGTGTTGATCCTGATGATGTGATTCTGCCGCCGGAACGGGCCAAAGCCCGTGGGCTGACCTCTACCGTGGCGTTCCCGGTGGGGAATATCGCGCCGGAAGGATCGGTGATAAAAGCCACGGCGATCGATCCGTCGGTGGTGGGTGAGGACGGTGTGTATCGTCATACTGGCCGGGCGCGGGTATTTGTCTCCGAAGCGAGGGCAATCAAAGCCATCAAAAGCGGGGAGATCGTGCGCGGCGATATCATGGTTGTTATCGGCGGAGGCCCGTCCGGTACCGGAATGGAAGAGACTTACCAGCTGACCTCGGCGCTAAAACACGTCTCCTGGGGCAAGACCGTATCCCTGATCACCGACGCCCGTTTCTCCGGCGTATCGACCGGCGCCTGTTTTGGCCACGTGGCCCCCGAAGCGCTGGCCGGTGGGCCGATTGGCAAGCTGCGCGATAACGACATCATCGAGATCGAGGTGGACAGGCTTTCGTTAACTGGTCGGGTGAATTTCATCGGCACGGCGCAGTATCCGCTCACGCCGGAAGAGGGCGCTGCGGAGCTGGCGCGTCGGGCGCCGCACCCGGAGTTACATTCCCACGATTTCTTGCCGGACGATACGCGGCTCTGGGCGGCGTTGCAGTCGGTGAGCGGCGGAACCTGGAAAGGCTGTATTTATGATACCGATAAAATTATCGAGGTGATTAACGCCGGTAAAAAAGCGCTCGGAATATAAAGCGTAAAATAAATTTAACTGCCTGTGATGATTATTTGCGGGCGGTTTTATTACGCCTGTAATATAGTAGTGCTTAATAAATGAATGTTTTCATAACGTATTAAAAATAAAAGCTAAAACTATTTTTTAATTTGTGGTTATATAACGACGATTATCACAAAAGCAAAATATCATAATTCATAAATAAGATATGACCATTGCTGGTTAATCGATCATTTACTTACACTCAATTAACACGAAATAGTCCGATCAGCACACGACAAAAGGGTGTATTCCTGACGATGCACCAGGTATTGCTTTTGCCTGGAACAGGTCCCTGACGTTTGCACTTTTTCACTTTCTGCGTTGGGGGTAATAATGCAATTAACCATGAAAGATAAAATTGGCTACGGGCTGGGTGATACCGCCTGTGGTTTTGTCTGGCAGGCCACCATGTTTTTGCTGGCCTATTTTTATACGGATGTGTTTGGTTTATCGGCGGGCATTATGGGGACGCTGTTTTTAGTGTCGCGCATACTCGACGCCGTCACCGATCCGCTGATGGGGCTGCTGGTGGATCGCACCCGCACGCGCCACGGCCAGTTCCGCCCGTTCCTGCTCTGGGGCGCGATCCCGTTTGGCGTCGTCTGCATGCTGACCTTCTACACACCGGACTTTTCCGCCAACGGTAAAATCATCTACGCCTGCGTGACCTACATTCTGCTGACGCTGGTCTACACCTTCGTGAACGTCCCTTATTGCGCCATGCCCGGGGTGATTACCGCCGATCCGAAAGAGCGTCATGCGCTCCAGTCGTGGCGTTTTTTCCTCGCCGCCGCGGGATCGCTGGCGATCAGTGGGATTGCGCTGCCGCTGGTGGGGATCATCGGTAAAGGCAACGAACAGTTGGGCTACTTTGGCGCGATGTGCGTGCTCGGCCTGAGCGGTGTGGTGCTGCTTTACGTATGCTTCTTCACCACCAAAGAGCGTTATACCTTTGAGGTGCAGCCGGGTTCGTCGGTATCAAAAGATTTGAAGCTGCTGTGGGGCAACAGCCAGTGGCGGATTATGTGCGCGTTCAAAATGATGGCGACCTGCTCGAACGTGGTGCGCGGTGGGGCCACGCTCTATTTCGTAAAATACGTGATGGATCATCCGGAGATGGCCACGCAGTTCTTACTCTACGGCAGCATCGCCACCATGTTTGGCTCGCTCTGTTCATCCCGGCTGTTAGGCCGCTTCGACCGCGTGAAATCGTTCAAGTGGATTATCGTGGCGTACTCCCTGATCAGCCTGCTGATTTTCATCACGCCGGTGGCGTATATCGGCCTGATTTTCGCCCTCAATATCCTGTTCCTGTTTGTCTTTAACACCACCACGCCGCTGCAATGGCTGATGGCCTCCGACGTTGTCGATTATGAAGAGAGTCGCAGCGGCCGCCGTCTGGACGGGCTGGTGTTTTCTACCTATCTGTTCAGCCTGAAAATCGGCCTGGCGATTGGCGGCGCGGTGGTCGGCTGGATCCTCGCCTATGTCAATTACTCCGCCAGCAGCAGCGTGCAGCCCATCGAAGTGCTGACCACCATCAAAATCCTGTTCTGCGTGGTTCCGGTGGTGCTCTACGTCGGCATGTTCATCATGCTCTCGCTCTACAAACTCAGCGATGACCGCGTCGAGGCCATCAGCCAGCAACTGCTTAAACACCGTGCGGCGCAGGGCGAGGATCTTCCCGCTGCGGCGACGGCGGCATCCCATTAAGAAGGAGACGCTATGTACACTATCACTAACCCGATTCTGAGCGGATTCAACCCGGACCCGTCCCTGTGCCGGCAGGGTGAGGATTATTACATTGCCACCTCGACCTTTGAGTGGTTCCCCGGCGTGCGGATTTATCACTCACGCGATTTGAAAAACTGGTCGCTGGTGAGCACGCCGCTGGATCGTGTGTCGATGTTGGATATGAAAGGCAATCCTGATTCTGGCGGCATCTGGGCGCCGTGTCTGAGCTACGCCGATGGGCAGTTCTGGCTGCTGTACACGGACGTGAAAATCGTCGATTCCCCGTGGAAAAATGGCAAAAATTTCCTCGTCACCGCGCCGTCCATCGAAGGGCCGTGGAGCGAGCCGATTCCGATGGGCAACGGTGGCTTTGATCCGTCGCTGTTCCACGATAACGATGGCCGCAAATATTACATTTACCGACCCTGGGGGCCTCGCCACCACAGCAATCCGCATAACACCATCGTGATGCAGGAGTATTTCCCCCAGACGCAGCGGCTTTCACCGGAGCGCAAAACGCTGTTTACCGGCACGCCGTTGTGCTACACGGAAGGGGCGCATCTCTATCGCAAGGAGGGCTGGTACTATCTGATGGTCGCGGAGGGGGGCACCAGCTACGAACATGCCGTGGTCGTGCTGCGATCCAAAAACATCGATGGCCCTTACGAGCTGCACCCCGAAGTGACGATGATGACCAGCTGGCATCTGCCGGAAAATCCGCTGCAAAAGAGCGGGCACGGATCGCTGCTGGAGACGCACACCGGCGAGTGGTATATGGCGTATCTGACCAGCCGACCGCAGCGTTTGCCGGGCGTGCCGCTGCTGGCCTCTGGCGGACGCGGGTACTGTTCGTTAGGACGTGAAACCGGGATCGCACGCATCACCTGGCGTGACGGCTGGCCTTATGTCGAGGGCGGGAAACACGCGCAGGTCCACGTACCGGGGCCGCAGATGGCGGAGAGTCAAAGCGTGTCGACGGCGAACTGGCGCGATGATTTTGATACATCAACGCTTAACCCGGAACTGCAAACCCTGCGCATTCCGTTCGACGATTCTCTCGGATCGCTGACGGCACGTCGGGGATTCCTGCGGCTGTATGGCAACGACTCCCTCAACTCGACCTTTACCCAGTCCACCGTGGCGCGGCGCTGGCAGCATTTCGCGTTTCGCGCCGAGACGCGCATGGAGTTTGCCCCGCGCCATTTCCAGCAAAGTGCCGGGTTAACCTGCTACTACAACAGCAAAAACTGGAGCTACTGCTTTGTCGACTACGAGGAAGGGAAGGGCAGGACGCTCAAGGTGATTCAGCTCGATCAGAACGTGCCGTCGTGGCCGCTGCACGAGCAGCCGATCCCCGTACCGGACGACGCGCAGGGCGTGTGGCTGCGCGTTGACGTCGAGCATTTAGTTTATCGCTACAGCTATTCGTTTGACGGCGAGCAGTGGCAGACCGTGCCCGTCACCTATGACGCGTGGAAACTGTCGGATGATTACATCGGCGGCCGTGGGTTCTTTACGGGGGCGTTTGTCGGACTGCACTGTGAAGACATCAGCGGCGATGGCTGTTATGCCGATTTTGATTACTTCAGCTATACGCCTGCCACCGCGTGACGCTTCAGGCCGGGTAGCCCAGCGCTTTTGAGAGCTGCAGCCCGGCCTCTTCCAGCATTCCCCGGAAGCGGGCGAACGCGTCATCATCGACCCGCGAGGTTAAGGTCGAAAGACTCAGTGCCGCAATCACGCGGGATTCATGATTCCACACCGGCACCGAAACGCAGCGCACACCCTGTTCGTTCTCTTCGCTATCAAGGGCGTAACCCTGGGCGCGGGTTTGCGCCAGCGCTGCCAGCAACGCCTCGCGCGAGGTTATCGTCGCCGGGGTGAAAGAGGTGTACTGATAGCCGTCGAGCAGGGCGTTGAGGTCGGTATCGTTGAGCCAGGCGATCAACACTTTCCCGATAGCAGTCGCATGGACAGGAAGACGACGGCCAATGCGTGAATAGGCAATGGCTGCCAGCTTGCCTTCGATCTTCTCAATATAGACGCCTTCGCGCCCGTCGAGAATGCCCAGATGGGTGGTCTGCCCGGTGCGCTGCGACAGATCCGTCAGCCAGCCTTTCGCCTTCTGGCGAATATCCATCGAGCTCACCACAAAATGGCCGCGCTCCACCAGTTTCATGCCGAGGCGATATTTGCCATTTTCCGGATTCTGATCGATATAGCCATGCAGCTGGAGCGTTTTGAGCAGCGAGTGAAGCGTGCTTTTGCTCAAACCCATCTGTTTACTGATGTCAGTGATCTTCAGCTCCGTCGCCTGTTCATTAAACAGGTCGAGGATCTGCAAGGCACGTTCAACAGACTGAATAATAGGCATAATTAAGGACCGTCCACGCTGGAGTTCAGGTGAAAAAGTACCTTTTTTTCGCTGAAAAATCAATCGAATGGCGGTAAAAGCAAAACGGCAACCCCAGGTCGCCGTTTTTGCTGTTGATTCTTTCTGCCGTGTGGAGAAAGCGAGAGTGAAGGCTTACTCCGCAAGTGTCGCTACCATGACGGCTTTAATGGTATGCATCCGGTTTTCCGCCTGGTCAAAGACGATGCTCGCCGCCGACTCAAACACTTTATCGGTCACTTCCATTCCGCCGTGCAGATCGAACTCTTTCGCCATCTGCTTGCCGAGGGTCGTTTGATCGTCATGGAACGCCGGCAGACAGTGCAGGAACTTGACGTTCGGATTGCCCGTCAGGGCCATCATTTCGCAATTCACCTGATAGTTACGCAGCAGCGCGATACGCTCCGCCCACTTCTCTTTTGGCTCGCCCATCGACACCCAGACGTCGGTATAGATGAAGTCTGCACCTTTCACTCCGGCGATCACATCTTCCGTCAGGGTGATTTTTCCGCCATTCTGCACCGCCAGCGCGCTGCACTCCGCCACCAGGCTCTCCTCCGGCCAGCAGGCTTTAGGCGCGACCAGACGCAGATCCAGCCCGACCAGCGCCGCCGCTTCCAGCATTGAGTTGCCCATGTTATTGCGCGCATCGCCCGCATACACCAGCGTCATCTGGTTAAACGCTTTGCCCGGCAGGTGCTCCTGCATGGTAAGCAAATCCGCCAGCAGTTGGGTAGGATGGAACTCGTTGGTCAGTCCGTTCCATACCGGCACACCAGCATATTCCGCCAGGGTTTCGACCACCTCCTGGCCGTGGCCGCGATACTGAATTCCGTCGTACATCCGCCCGAGTACGCGGGCCGTATCCTTAATTGACTCTTTATGCCCAATCTGGCTGCCGCTCGGGCCGAGATAAGTGACGCGCGCGCCCTGGTCAAATGCGGCAACTTCGAAAGAGCATCGTGTACGGGTTGAGTCTTTTTCGAAGATGAGCGCGATGTTTTTGCCAGTAAGCGACTGAACTTCAGTGTTATTTTTTTTATCCGCTTTAAGCTTTGCCGCGAGCGTCAGCAAAGAGTTGAGCTGTGCAGGCGTAAAATCGAGCAATTTCAGGAAGTGCTTTTTATACAGTTCAGACATGTTATCCTCACATGGCAAAGGCCACTTATTGAATTAAAATTCACTTTATATGTATGAATATTCATTTGCAACCCTGTTTAACAATTCTTTCTTACATTAGGTGGAGGCAAACACGTCCGTGTGTGAAAATAGAAGTATCTGCCGAACTTAAAGAGGAACGAGCCATGGCAAACCCAGAACTGCTGGAAGAGCAACGCGAAGAGACGCGCCTGATCATTGAAGAGCTGCTGGAAGACGGCAGCGATCCGGACGCGCTGTACACCATCGAGCACCATTTCTCTGCAGATGACTTTGAATCGCTGGAGAAACTGGCGGTAGAAGCGTTCAAAATGGGTTACGAAGTGACCGAGCCGGAAGAGCTGGAAGTGGAAGAGGGCGAAACCGTCATCTGCTGCGACATCCTGAGCGAAGGGGCGCTGAAAGCAGAGCTGATCGATGCGCAGGTTGAGCAGTTGATGGATCTGGCCGAGAAGTTTGAAGTGGAATACGACGGCTGGGGAACCTACTACGAAGATCCAAACGGCGAAGACGGCGATGACGAAGACGATGAAGATTTCGTCGACGAAGATGACGACGGCGTGCGCCACTAATTAATAAAATACACAACATCATTCACGCTGCGTCGAGGCGGTAACCGAGTGAGTCCCAGCGAGCTTACACAGGTAAGTGACCTGGGGGAACGAGGGCAGCCAACGAAGAGGCAGCGTGAATGGTAAAGTGTATTGCGGCAGCTTCGGCTGCCGCAGCTGTTGCCGCTTTGTAAGGTTTCATCATGGACTACCCGCAGATACTCACCCCCGTTCTTAATTTCCTCCACTGCCCGACCCCGCAAGCATGGATTGATAAAGCCCGCGATCCGGCAAATCTGCCGCTCCTGCTCACCGATCACATGGTGTGCGAACTCAAAGCCGCACAGACGGCGCTCCTGCTGGTGCGTAAATATGTCGCCGACAAAAGTGGGGCCGACGCGCTGCTCGACTGGCTCAAACCCTACGAAGCCTTCACCTTCCGCGAAGGGCCGGAACCGGATTTTATCGCCCTGCATAAGCAGATTGGTAAAAGCGTGATGCCCAAAACTGACGACCCGTGGGGTCAGGCGCTGATCGACAGTATGGTGCTGCTGATAAAAGAAGAGCTGCACCACTTCTGGCAGGTGCGCGAGGCGATGCTGGCGCGCAATATTCCGTACGTCAAAATCACCGCCAGCCGCTACGCCAAAGGGATGCTGAAGGAAGTGCGCACTCACGAACCGCTGACGCTGATCGACAAGCTGATTTGCGGTGCGTACATCGAAGCGCGCTCCTGCGAGCGTTTCGCCGCGCTGGCGCCATTCCTCGACGACGACCTGCAGAAGTTCTATCTGTCGCTGCTGCGCTCGGAAGCACGCCATTACCAGGACTATCTGACACTTGCTCAACAGGTAAGCGACAACGATATCTCTTCCCGCGTACAGCTTTTTGGTGAAATTGAAGCCACACTTATCTCGACACCGGACAGTGAGTTTCGTTTTCATAGCGGCGTGCCGGTGTAATCCGACAGATCAAAAGGATGCGAGACGATGAAGAGAGCCTGGAAACCGATTGTGATTGTTGCCGTACTGGCCGCTGCCGTGGCGTGCTGGGTCTATTACGATAAACAACGCCTGCAACAAAACCCCGAACAGCAACTCGACACCACGCTCAACAGTATGCCTGCCTGGCAGGTGCTGAAGGAGCAAGAACCCGCATTCCAGCAGCGCATCCGTGAACAGATCCTCGCGATGCAAAAAGAGGGTGATTCCGAGCAACAGATCATCGACGTGATTCAGCCGCAGATCCTGCACCTGCAGATGTCGCGCCTGCAGACCGCGCCGGACGCGAACGTGGTGGATTACATGAAGGCGAATATGGAACAGACCGCCGCCATTCAGAAGGTGAGCGACGACGCCTGTTTCCGTTTTCTCTACCCGGACGTAAAGGGCGGCATCAACCCGATGCGGGTGCTGGATAAGCCGATGATGCAGCGCCGCATGCAGGCCGACGCCGACATGATGCGCGCCGCCTACGGCAAAAACCGCCACACCGTGACGGCGCAGGAGCGCGACACCGCCGTCGCCGACGTGCGCCCGATCATGAAAGAGCTGGCCGCGAAGTACGGCGAGGATATTCAGCTACTGCAGATGCCGGACAAGGCGACGGGCAAAGAGAAGTTGTCGTGCGATATGGTGCAGGAGATGTGGGCCAAAGTGCTGCAACTGCCTGAAAGCCATGCCGCCGGCGTGATTCGGCTGGCGGTTTCGGAGCTAGAGTGACGATGGGCGCTGTTTTTTTGGGCACTTAGCGCGGGTTTAGCGCGTCGTCGCTTGCATGGCGGCGCGCGACAGGTATAATCCACAACGTTTCCGCATACCCCTTCAGTGCCGAAGTGGCGAAATCGGTAGACGCAGTTGATTCAAAATCAACCGTAGAAATACGTGCCGGTTCGAGTCCGGCCTTCGGCACCATCGGAACATCAATAGACGTCAACGGACGTCTTTTTTTGTGCCTGAAATCCAGTATTTACACATCATTCCCGCTATATTAACTCTCTCAAGGTCAACCGACTTCAACGTACATCTACCAACAGATGTTGGTACAGATGATGGTATTTCCGGTTCGATAATGCTTGTACCAACAGGGAGGGGATAAGCATGGCTCTAACAGATATCAAAGTCAGAACAGCCAAGCCAATGGATAAGCAATACAAGCTGACCGATGGCAACGGTATGCATCTTCTCGTCCACCCAAATGGTTCAAGATACTGGCGTCTGCAGTACCGTTATGACGGCAAGCAAAAGATGCTGGCTTTAGGTGTATATCCTGAAGTTTCTCTTGCAGATGCTAGAGCCCGCCGTGATGAAGCTCGTAAGCTTTTGGCAAACAGCATCGATCCGGGAGATAAAAAGAAAAATGATAAGGTTGAGCAGGAAGAAGCACGTACTTTCGAACAACTTGCTATTGAGTGGCACGCCACGAATAAAAAGTGGACGGAAGAACATAGCCGACGAGTGCTGAAAAGCCTGGAGGACAATCTCTTTCCAGCCATTGGCAAACGTAATATAGCCGAGCTTAAAACACGGGATTTGTTAGCCCCGATAAAAGCCGTAGAGATGTCTGGACGTCTTGAGGTTGCGTCACGGCTGCAACAGCGAACTACGGCAATTATGCGTTATGCCGTACAGAGTGGTTTGCTTGATTATAATCCGGCACAGGAGATGGCCGGTGCTGTTGCTTCAAGTAACCGGCAGCATA
Source organism: Lelliottia sp. SL45 (assembly GCF_026672535.1). Lineage (NCBI taxonomy): Bacteria > Pseudomonadati > Pseudomonadota > Gammaproteobacteria > Enterobacterales > Enterobacteriaceae > Lelliottia > Lelliottia sp. SL45. Next base: position 3,253,517 of record NZ_JAPPRH010000003.1, on the reverse strand, counting down.
GGCCTGCGTTAGAGTTGAGACGTACTCCTGAACTCCTTCAGCGCATTGACAGTTATACCGGTAGGCCTTTGACTCGTCTTGCTGTTGAGCTAACGCTCTTGGTATTCATTCGTTCAAGTGAACTGCGCTTTGCTCGTTGGTCTGAGATCGATTTTGAAACATCAATGTGGACAATACCTGCAGAGCGCGAAGCTATTGAAGGAGTAAAGCATTCCCAGCGCGGTTCAAAAATGCGTACGCCTCATCTGGTACCGCTTTCTCATCAAGCGTTAGCAATCCTTAAACAGGTACACAAACTTAGTGGCGATCGCGATTTTGTTTTCATTGGCGATCACGACCATCGCAAACCGATGAGTGAAAATACGGTAAACAAGGCGCTGCGCGTTATGGGTTATGACACGAAGGTAGAGGTTTGTGGACATGGTGTCAGAACAATGGCCTGTAGTTCATTGATTGAGTCTGGATTGTGGTCGAGGGATGCCGTGGAACGGCAAATGAGCCATATGGAACGTAACTCAGTACGTGCTGCTTACATTCATAAAGCTGAGCATCTGGATGAGCGCAGACTGATGCTGCAGTGGTGGGCTGATTTTCTGGATGTGAATAGGGAGAAGGCGGTGAGTCCGTTTGATTTTGCCAAATTAAGCATGGAATGATTAGATATATTTAAGGTATGTGTCTGACATACCTTTTTTTTTCTTTAACATGGCTTCTGATGCGGTGTTCGTTTTTGTAATGAAATCTGTTGTTCAATGCCAAAAACTCATATTGTAAGCTTGGTTCAAGTGATAGGTAGTTTTACACTGTTTCACCAGAAAAGCAGCATCTGAGATTTAGCCATTCATTCAGATAGAAGCGTTCTTACTGTTACATTAAAGGCAGGAGCCATGACTAGTCGCCCACAGATGATTATTAATGTTCTTCAGGCTAATCCTGATGAGCAATTTACAGCCCGTCAGCTTGCCCAAAAAATCATTGATCACTATGGCGCAGAGCTTACTGTAAAGCGTCAAAATCCTCGATTCGCCAGTGATGAAGATTTCTTGAGTCAAATAGCTGCTGAAGTCGGTGGGAGCAGAACCGTTCAAGCAAAAGCGATGTGTCCTCAGGTTATGACGCGTGACAAACCTCGGCCCAGACTTTATTACTGGGGTAAGGAAATCGATAATGGCGTGCAACAAGAGTCATCTTTTGATATTGCTCCGACTCCGTCTGCTGAGACGGTAGCTTTTTCTGAGCATGCTCTTTACCCGCTTTTGATTGAGTACCTTGCTGAAGAAGAAGAATTGCTTTGCCGTCGTATCGATGAAAAGCGTTCAAGCAACAACAAAGGTCTTGGGGGCAAACCATTGGCTTTATCCGGATATTGTTGCTTTGCAGCCTCTCGATAAAGGTTGGGATAGCGTTGTGCAAAACTGCGTACGGTATAGCGAAGGGCGTTTAACCCGTCTGTGGTCTTTTGAGGTAAAACGTCAGCTTAACCGTAGCAATGTTCGAGAATGTTTCTTCCAGGCAGTGAGCAATTCAAGCTGGGCCCATTTTGGTTATCTTGTCGCGACCGAAATAAATGAAGATAAGCAGCGTGGTGTAGAAAGAGAGCTGCAGATGTTGTGTGCATTGCATGGTATTGGCGTGATCCTTCTTAATCCGCAAGATCCCGGTAATAGCCAAACGCTGATTCCTGCACGAGAGCGAACAAGTATTGATTGGCAATCCGTAAACCGTCTGGTGGTAGAAAACAAGGATTTTAAAGAGTTTATCGATCTGGTTTCCGATTATCACCAGACAGGAAAAATACACAAAGCGCTCTGGAATAGATAATCTACTCTAATGCTTCTTAATAAAATAGTAGAGTAGATTAAAAATATAGATTAATGAACAGTGAGCTATTTAGAATTAGTGATATTTAAAAACTCTGTCCGCAAATCGATGGAGTAGTGAATATAATAAAAGTATGGAAATTCAGTAAACCACTTCAATGTAGATCTGTAGTGGTCAACAAAAATTGGCCACGGCTTTAGAGTCTTTCCAGAACAATCGTTCTGATTCATTCGGCGTCAAACCACCGTTATATTGATGAGGTCTGAGCTGGCTGTAATATCCCATGATGTAGTTTGTTATTGCTGCGCTGGCTTCGCTAAAATTAGCGTATCCATTATCCGGCACCCATTCCGTTTTCAGGCTTCTGAAGAACCGTTCCATTGGGCTGTTATCCCAGCAATTTCCCCGGCGACTCAGGCTTTGTTTTATCTGATATCTCCACAGTAACTGTCTGAAATCTCTGCTGGTATAGTGGCTACCTTGATCCGAGTGATACAGCAAATTAGCGGGTTTTCCTCGTGCTTCCCAGGCCATGGATAGCGCTTTCGTTGTCAGTGCAGAGTCCGGGGAAAATGACATCGCCCAGCCAACCGGTTTACGGGAAAACAGATCAAGCACAACGGCTAAATAAGCCCAACGTTTACCCGTCCAGATATAAGTCACATCGCCACACCAGACCTGATTAGGCTCTGTTACTGCAAACTGGCGTTCAAGATAATTGGGGATCTCTACGTGCTCTTTAGACGCCTTCTTATATCGATGGCCAGGCTGCTGACAGCTGATGAGATTAAGTTCTTTCATCAGCTTTGTTGCCCGCCAGCGACTCAGTTTTACGCCTTTGGTTGTGACCATCACGGCAATATTACGTGCACCTGCGGAACCATTACTTTCGCGATAGCTTTCACGAACAAGACTGAGTAATGACACGCGCGTGGCATCAGGCTTCTTTGGTCGCCGCCAGTATTTATAGCTACTGCGATGAACCCCAAACACATTGCACACAACGGCAACGGGAAACCGCGCCCTGAGCTTCTCAACTAATGAGAACTGTTCAGGGAGTCTGACATCAAGAGCGCGGTAGCCTTTTTTAATATATCCCTTTCCATTTCAACTCGTTGAAGTCTTTTCTTCAGCTCGCGTATTTCAATCTGCTCAGGCGTCATTGGTGAAGCTGTGGGGGATTTTCCCGCTCGTTCCTCTTTTAACTGTCGGACCCACTTATCCATCGTGGATTTACCGACATTCATTGCCGTAGCAGCGGCTGCAACCGTGTAGTGCTGATCGAGTACAAGCTGAGCAGCTTCGAGGCGAAACTCGGGGCTAAAATTACGTCTGTTACGTCCGGTCATAATGTCACCTGTTTTTGACTATGAGGCGATGATATCACCTCTATTCAGGTGGCCAAATTCAGTGTGCCACTACAGGTCTCGCCCCTGAGGGTACATGGTTAACTTGATAAACCTAGCTTCCTGACATACCTCTGATGTTACCGCCTAACGGCCTTACACGTTGTCTTACCACCAACGGGCTATTGTCTGAAAATCAGAGGTCTCTCGGAAGAAAACCTTCTTACGTCCGATTGCGTAGGATTACGATAAGCCAATAACTCATTATAGATAAAAGGGTTATCTATGGCTCTACATGGAAAGTTCGTAATTAATGATGCGTACTACTCACCGTTATCGTTTCCTGGTATAGGCACGTTTTTAGCTTTCTCTGGTAATGGTGCTTACCGTAATCGTGGGGCATGTGGAATGATCCCCAAAGAGGGGCCAGTACCAGCGGGTAAATACTGGATTGTTGACCGCCCTCAAGGTGGACTCAAGTCACAGCTAAACGCAGGGGGAAGAGACATTTATAATCACTTCGCCAATGGTGCAACATTCAAACATTCTGAATGGTTCGCATTATGGCGTGATGATTGGGAGATCGACGATTACGCATGGATTGAGAACGTTAAGCGTGGCAATTTCCGTTTGCATCCAGGCGTACTCTCAGAAGGTTGTATCACTCTCCCACATGATTCTGATTTTGCCATGTTGCGTAATGCTCTGCTGAGAAGCCAAAGAATAGATGTTCCTTGCATGAGGAAGCTACAGGCATACGGGACGATTGAGGTGATCTCCAATGGCAAAACATGCCCTTAGTTTATTCATCAAGATAGTGCTGTTCGCTGTTGTTATGCTGATCGTCGCTGAAATGGTTCCGTATGATGGATTAGTTAATTCTATTACGGGGCTTTTCGATTTCCAGAGCGCCGACAAGTTTACCCGCTTCATTTTGGGTGAACCTGATTTAGAAGTTTGGGAATCGTTAGACGACTATTTTAGCGTCTTAATCAATATATTAATCAGCGTACCTGTCATGAGCGCTATTACCACGGCGTACAGTGGCGCGACACACAAAGTTAGTCCAGCAGGCATCCCCAGAGAGTGGATCAGTTCCACATTGCGACGGTTAGCTAAAATCTTCGGGTTTACCTTCCTGTTTTGGGCGTTGTTTCGCTTGCTGCCTTATCAGACTTTATTCCCAGATCAAACGTATTCAAATTTCACAATGGCGGCGATTGTGGGCTTTCAGTTGCTCTTAACGATTGTTTGCTACTGGTTCATCACGAAGAAAATCACAACTAAAAGGAGTTTGTAAAATGCCTATTCCGGCTTACATGTGGCTTAAGGACGATGGCGGCGCAGACATTAAAGGAGCTGTAGACGTTCAGGATCGTGAGGGGAGTATAGAGATTGTTGGCTTTAGTCATGGTCTGAACATTCCAGTAGACAGTGCCAACGGGAAGATTACTGGCAAGCGTTCACATTCTCCGATGATGATTGAAAAGGAGTTTGATAGCTCCAGCCCGTATCTATACAAAGCCGTTGCCACCGGTCAAACGTTGAAAAGTGCGGAAATTCGCTGGTATCGCATTAACCATGCAGGACAAGAAGAGTGCTACTTCGTCATGACCATTGAGGGCGTGAAAGTGACGGGCATTAACCCAGGGATGCCAAACGCTAAAATGGCAGGAAACTCGCAGATCAACCACATGGAATCTGTTTCCATGATGTATGACAAAATCACCTGGCGTTATGTTGATGGTAATGTCCAGTATACGGACGATTGGAACGTAAGAGCGTAACAAATAGAAAGGAGGCATTGAGTGCCTCCTCTTTATTAACGCTTATCCTCTCAAAGAAGCCTGTCCGTAATTCTGTGTAACTGCCATCGTATTAAAAGTTATCGCTCAGTCGTTCACCGAACTTGATAATAAAACGACTCATTGCCAGCCCGCAGATCGGCGAATGGTTGCTCTTAGGTCCATGCGGGCGCTCAACTTATATTCTGATAGTCCTCGCTGCGTAATTTCCCTGACCCAACCCTTTTCCTGAATCCCCCTCGCAAATTTCAAATTTACCCCACCTAAAACCGCTGTATTTATATTCAGCCCTGTATAATGGTCACCAGAAATTACGCCGAACGGCAAAGGAATCTCAAAGAATATTTAACGAGGAATTCGCGATATGAAGGTGCTGCAACACCCCCATACCGCTAACCACAACCAACTAATACGGAGTTGAAAATGGCTGCGACGAATTTTAAGCCAGAGTTTACTGTTTGCAAAACAGAATCAGACGCTTTCACCGGCATGATTGAAAACCGCGAGCTGGTACGCAAAAACAGCGCCCGCAGTCTTCACGGCAACCCGCCCAACGCGGCGCCCGTCCATCCCCGCGCGGAAACGCCGCAGGACAGTGCCGCCTGTTGCGAACTTTATGCGCGCATAGACATGAAATATCTTCTGCTGGGCGGCGACTGGTTAACCCGCGCAGGCTTTATCAACGGTATGCCCGTAAAAATCCGCGCCATGAAAGACTGCATCGTGATTACGCCGCAGCATACAAGAGAATTATGGGGATGCCTGGAAGGTATGAGTGTGGTGATTATCAATAAACAGAAAGTCGCGCAGTGGTTGAGGGCATTTCCGGGGGCGTTGAATGATACTGGCGATATACCGGTTGGGAAGCGAGGAGTTGGGCAGGCGATGTTGAAATAATGTCTGACTTTCCACCTCAGGTAATCCTCTAAGCAATAAAACTATACGGGCATGTCATCCCATGTCCGTTTTAAGTAAAAATCAATCGTGCTTTACCTTCTCTTTCACCGCGTTAACCAGCAAGTGGCTTTACGATTAACATCACTTGTGGCGTTCTGTGAGAAATCCTATGCGGGCATGGTGTTTACCTCAGACGAGGCTTGAGGCGCGCACCTTCAGCCTGCCCGCCAGTGTCACATGCGTCGCTACATCTTCCTGATTGCACAAATACTCCACCGCCAGTCGTCCCAGCTCGCTGTACGGCAGTTGAATACTGGTCAGCGGCGGGGTGAGCTGTTCGGAAATTTTCTGATCGTCGTAGCCCGCCAGCAGCATGTCCTGCGGGATCTGTACGTTGTTCACGGCCAGCGCCTGATAGCAGCCGATCGCCAGCCAGTCGCTGGCGCAGAAGATCGCATCCGGGCGGGTAGGGAGTTGCAGCAGGGACTCGGTGGCCGTGTAGGACTCACTGAACTGCCAGTTGGTCGGACGAACCAGGCTCTCGTCGTACGCCAGCCCGGCCTGTTCGAGGGCAGCCTGGTAACCCGCTTGACGCTGGCGGGTGGCTTCCATCCAGCTCTCGCCGGTGATGTGCGCTATGCGTGTTGCCCCCTGGGCAATCAGATGACGCGTCACCTGGAAGGCGTTGGCGTAGTCGTCGGGAATGAACGATGGCAGCAGCGGTGAGCCGGGATCGCGCTGATTCAGCAGCACCAACGGGAGCTGCGTACAGTCCTGGAAATCGGTCATGTCCACCAGCGTGGTGACGGGGGAGGCGAGGATAATCCCCACGCAGTTGCGCTTCTCCAGCTGGCGAATGATGTTCAGGGCCAGCTCCACGTCGTCGCCGTAATCGTACACGGTCAGCAGCGTCTCGTTGCGCCAGGCCGCATCCCGCGCCTGGCTGATGGCGTCGATAAAGGGATCGTAACTTTGCAGGGAGCTGACCAGCAGCGCCACCTCTTCCTGGTTGCGCGGCGTGTGAATGGCGGGCAGGCGATCGTAGCCCAGCTCTGTGGCTACGCCGATCACCCGCTGGCGCGTTTCGTCGCTGAGTTTGATGTTGCGGGACTGGTTAAGCACCAGCGATACCGTCGCCTGCGACACCCCCGCCGCCCGCGCAATATCGTTCATTGTGATTTTGTTTTTCCGCTTCATCCGTCCGCTCCCCCTTCAGAAACAGCATCATACCTCACGGCTTTGTCATCGGTCAGGCGAAAGCGCGGTCGATCACGTTTCTTACGCGCTCAAGCCTGAACTTTGTGATTGCTGTCGCTTTTCTGAATGCGCCTGTTTGCTCATTTATAACGCAACTAATATTTATTAGCTAAATATTATCAGCAAGTGAGGCGACGATGAAACAGCAGTGGAGCAAGGAACAGGCGCAGGCGTGGTATCAGCAAAAAGGGTGGCTGTGCGGATTTAACTATCTGCCATCGACGGCGGTGAACTGGACCGATATCTGGCAGCAGGAGACGTTCGATGCCGAAACCATCGACCGCGAGCTGGGCTGGGCGGCGGAGGCGGGCTACAACACCCTGCGCATAAATCTGCCGTTTATCGTCTGGGAGCACGATCGCGACGGGCTACTGGCGCGCATTGAGCACTTTCTGACGCTGGCTGACCGCCACGGGTTCAGCACTATGCTGACGCTGATGGACGACTGCGGGTTCTCGGGCGACGAGCCGTATCTCGGCCCGCAAAAGCCACCGGTGCCGGGCAAACACAACAGCCAGGCGGCGGCAAGCCCAGGGCGCGATAAAGTGTGTGATCGCGACTGCTGGCCGCAAATTGAGCGCTATATCCGCGACGTTATCCGCCATTTCCGCGATGATAAGCGCGTTCTGCTCTGGGATCTCTATAACGAACCGGGCAACCGCGGGATTTTTGCAACGGGCACCGTGGAAGTGCTCTATGACGAAAAACTGGAAACCTACGCGCATGAATTAATGAAACTGGCGTTTCAGTGGGCGCGGGAAGAAGATCCTGAGCAACCCCTGACGGTCTGCGCATGGCGCGTGCCGCCGGAGGAGGCAGGGGAGACGTTCTTCCAGCATCCGCTCGATCAAACCGCGCTGGGCCTGTCGGACGTGGTGAGTTATCACGCCTACACCAATACCGGACGTATGACGGCGATTATTCAGCAATTACACGAGCTTGGCCGCCCGCTGTTTTGCACCGAATGGCTGGCGCGTCACGTCGGCAGCACCATCGAAGAGCAGCTTCCGCTGATGTACACCGCGAAGGTCGCGCCCTATCAGTGGGGCCTGGTGCGCGGCAAAACCCAGACCTGGCTGCCGTGGCCGGTGATCATGACCGGCTCCACCGACTACTGCCGTCTGTGGTTCCACGACGTCTTTGAAGAGAACGGTATCCCCTTCTCGCGCAGTGAAATCGCCCTGATGCGCAAGCTCCGACAAATCGCCCCGCAGCCGCAGGCATAACAATAACGATCCGGCGGTACGCCGCCGGACAACAAGGTACGCACTATGGCAACGACAATGAAAATACCGTCTCGCGAGTTGTGGTCCTATTTTGGCTATGGTTTAGGTCAGTGTTTTAGTTTTGGTTTAGTGGGTTCATTTATTAACTATTTTTACACCGACGTGCTGGGGATCTCGGCGCTGGCGGCAAGCTCGATCTTCCTGATTGCCCGCGTCTGGGATGCGGTTCACGATCCGCTGTTTGCCAGTTTTATGGACACCATTAACAGTCGTTTCGGTAAGTTCAGGCATTTTTTACTTATCGCTCCGCTGCTGATTACCGGCGTCACGCTGCTGTCGTTCTATAAAATCGAAGCGGACATGACCACCAAAATCCTCTACGCCGGGGTGACGTACATTCTGTGGGGGACGCTGTACGCCATCTCCGATATCCCGTTCTGGTCCATGTCATCGGTGATGACTAATGACTCCGGCCAGCGCACCCGCGCAGTGACGGCGGCCATGCTCGGGGTTAACGCCGGTATTGCCTGCGCGAATATCTTCTTCCCGAAACTGGCGGCGTTTTTCGCTCAGTACAGCAACGACAAAGGCTATTTTATGGCGGCGCTGGTGATGATGCTGTTCGGCCTGCCGCTGATGCTGAACGGGTTTATGCAGATTAAAGAGCGCGTGCCGCCGAGCACCGAGAAGGTGACGATGCGAGACACCTTCCACAATCTGCGCCAGAACAAGCCGCTGTTTATCATCCTGCTGTCGTTCTTTTTCTGCGTATTCCATAACGTCGCCAACGGGATTTACATCTACTTCTTTATCTACAATCTGGGCGACGGCAGCCTGCAGATGGCGATTGGCGTGATGGGGATCGTGGCGGCGGTGGTGTGTTTGATTGCGCCGATGCTGACGCGCAAAATGCAGAAACGAAAACTGTTTATGATTCTCTGTGGGCTGGATATCGCCGTGCGCGCGGTAATGTGGTTCGCGGGCTATCAGCACACGGCGCTGCTGTTCTTGCTGCTCGGCCTGAGCACGTTGTTCGTGATGATGAGCAATATCCTCACCTCGTCGATGATCGCCGACACCATCGAATACGCCGAGTACCACACCCATAAACGCTGCGCGGCTATCACCTTCTCCGGGCAGACCTTTACCGGCAAAATGTCGGTAGCCGTGGGTGGGGGCTTAATCGGCGTGTTCCTGACGATGATCGGCTACGTGCCGCAGGCGCAAACCCAGAGCGACGGCGTGCTGACCGGGTTATTCTTCGGCATCTGCCTGCTTCCGGCCATTGGCTCGCTGATCCGTCTGGGTTGCATGTCGCGCTTCACCTTTACCGAAGAGAAACACGCTGAGATTTGTCGTCTGCTGGCGGAGCGGCGTCATGCGACGACGCAGGAAAATCAGGGAGACGAGCGTCTTGATCGCCCGGTATCAGTCAACTAACCGACATTGACGCCTGCTCGTCAGGCGTCAATGCACTTTCAGAACACCGGTACGCCCAGCCCCCGTTTCACCTCTTTTAAGGTCGCCTGCGTGACCTCATGGGCGCGTTCGCTGCCTTTTTTCAGTATCTCCATCAGCTGGCTTTTGTCCTGGATGTAGGTCGCCCTCCGCTCGCGCATCGGCGCGATCAGCTCCTGCAGGCACGCTTCCAGCTCGTTTTTACAGGTCCGATCGCCCAGCCCGCCTTGCTGATAGTGGGCTTTCATCGCCGCGACTTTGGCTTTATCCGCATGGAACGCATCCAGCCAGGTGAACACCACGTTACCCTCGATCTGGCCCGGATCGCTCACTTTCAAATGGTGAGGGTCCGTATACATGGCGCTGACGGCGCGGTGAATGGTCTCTTCGCTGGCCGAAAGGTGCAGCGTGTTGCCAAGGGATTTCGACATTTTGGCGTTACCGTCGACGCCCGGCAGACGGCTGGTGTCACTCAGCATCGCTTTGCAGTGGCGCAGCACCGGGGCGGGCAGCAGGCTATTCATCTTGTGTACGATTTCGTTGGTTTGTTCGATCATCGGCAACTGGTCATCGCCGACCGGCACCACTTCGGCTTTAAACGCGGTAATGTCCGCCGCCTGGCTGATGGGGTACACCAGGAAACCGGCGGGCAGCGAGCGGGCAAACCCTTTCTGCGCGATCTCATTTTTCACCGTCGGATTACGCTCCACGCGCGCCACGGTGACGATGTTCATATACAGCATCGTCAGCTCGGCAAGCGCCGGAAGGGCGGATTGCAGGCAGAGGGTGGTGACATCGGGGTCGATACCTGCGGCAAGATAATCGGCCAGCACTTCGGGGATGTTGTCGCGTATTTTTTGCGGGTTACTGCCGTTATCCGTCAGGCCCTGCAGGTCTGCGACCAGCACAAACTGTTGATAGTCATGCTGCAACGCAACACGCTGGCGTAGCGATCCGACATAGTGGCCGAGATGCAAAGGGCCAGTCGGACGGTCGCCGGTGAGAATAGTCGTTTTAGGGTTCATGAAAGACTCCTTAAGGTTTTAAAAGCCGAAAGACGTCTCTGAAATGCAATAGCCGCCTTTCGGCGGCTATCTGAAAAGAGGGAAAACACTTCCGGGCCGCCGTTAAGAAGGCAGCCACCACAGGGTGTGATGTAAAGCGGGGAGGTGTTTTCTGTTCATCGAATTACCGTATCATGTTCTGAGCGAAACACAACAGGGGATCGTATGCTGCAATCACTCAACCACCTCACGCTGGCCGTCAGCAATCTGCAAACCAGCGTGGCGTTCTGGCGCGATCTGCTGGGTTTATCACTGCATGCGCAGTGGGACACCGGCGCGTATCTTACCTGTGGCGATCTTTGGCTGTGCCTGTCGTTTGACGAGACCCGCGACTATGTTCCGCCCAACGAAAGCGACTACACCCACTATGCGTTCAGCGTCGCACCGGCAGATTTTGACTCGTTTTCACATAGGCTTGAGCAGGCGGGCGTCACCGTCTGGAAAAGCAATAAAAGCGAAGGGGCGTCGTTCTATTTTCTCGATCCAGACGGGCATAAGCTGGAACTGCATGTGGGCGATCTCGCCGCGCGACTGGCGGCGTGTCGGGAAAAGCCCTATGCCGGGATGCAGTTTTATTCACCGGCGTGATCGCAAACCATCTCACGCTGCGAAATGTCCATCTGCGCGTAGCCTGCCGCCAAAAATAGCCGCGCAAAACGCTCCGGCACTGCGACCGGGGTGCTGATTGCTGGATACTGCTCGATCAGTGTTTGCAACAGGCGCAGCGCCTCTCCCTTACGCCGCGATGCCGGTTCCACAAACAGATAGCGCAGCTGTGGCGCAGGGCCGTGAGTCGTGATGGCCGCCCATGCACCTCCGGTGTTTAACACCTTGCAGGGTAACGAGCGCAGCGCCAGCGGATCGAGCTGCCAGGGCGTGGTCTCCCGTGGCGCAGAAAAGAGCGCACGGTAGAGCGCATCCAGCGTGGTAGTGTGCAGTTCTGCGCCCGGCGGGTTCTTCGTCGTGATGGCTTTAAAGCCGTACAGCGCCTGTGAATCGCGGAAACCCAGCGATCGATACAGCGCAATCCCGGCGTGGTTCTCGGCGATCACTTCCAGATAAAAACGCGCTACGTCTTTGGTTTTCAACGTGGCGAACAGCGGTGCGAGCATCGTGCGGGCTAGCCCTTTCCCACGAAGTGGCGGAACGATAGCAAACGCCGCGAGACGGGCGAGAGCGTCGCGTCGGGCGATAATGGCGATTGCCACCGGCTCACCGTTCTGCAGCCAGACGCAGGAGTCTTCCATGCTCATCCCCTCTGCGGCAAAACGCAGGGCAATAGCCTCGGGCGTGAGCGAAAACGGGACGAAATAGTCCTGAAAGCAGCGCTCCAGAATGCGAGTAAGTTCCGTCACGCTGAAGTGAAGGGCGCTGACTGCGGTCAGTTCCATGAGGGCGATCCTCGGTAAGGGAGAGGACATCAGTGTAGCGGATGAACCCTCTCCTGTATTTCTGAACGTTCCGGGTTTTCACTTCACCGGCAAACGCAGAAATTACTCCCCCACCAGTTCAATTCTGTTCCCGTCGGGATCGGCGATCACCGCTTCGTAAAATCCATCGCCTGTCATGCGCGGTGCGCTGAGCAGGGTACTGTTCTGCCGCGCCTGATCCGCCATACGATCCACGTTCGCTTTGCTGCCGACGTTGAGGGCGATATGCGCCCAGCCGACAAATTCCGGGTAAGCGGGGGCGTCGGCCAGCTCCGGGACCGTCATCAGCTCAATCGTCGGGCCGTCGGTGAGCGTAATAAAGTGCGATGCAAAGCCGGGGCGGTTTTTGCTGATGTAAATCTCGTTGCTGCGACCCCCGAAAACCGTTTCCCAGAACTGAACCTGCGCGGACAGGTTGCGGGTCCAGAGGGCGACATGTGCAATTTTCATATTAAGCCTCGTTGTTTGCTGCGCGTTGTTGGGTGATGTTCCTGAAACCGGGCGGGCAACTCTTCCCGCTGCACTTTTTGCTGCGATCGCTCAGTGTGGCTGACGGGCTGGAACCAGAATCCGTCGTAAGGCTGAGTAGCCACAAGCGGGTGAGACGGCTTGCTGCGTTTTATCATCATGCTCCCTTCCAGGCTGCATTGTTGACAGGGTGAGCGTCATGCAACATTATGCGCATTGATGCTCGATTTGGATTTTAACAGGACCCTTTATGCTCGATTATGCTGCTTTTCCGGAACAACGACAAGACCTGATCCGCAAGATCCTTCAGGAGAAGGGCCGGGTAGTCTGCACGGAGTTAGCCACCCAGATGAAGGTGTCTGAGCACACAATTCGCCGTGATTTACATGAGCTTAGCAAAGAGGGATTATGCAAAAAGGTCTACGGTGGCGCGGTGCTTCAACTGCCGGATGCGGGAAACTTCCTTAGCCGCGAGCAAAAAAATCCTGCAAAAAAAGACATGATCGCGCAGAAAGCGGCAACCTTTATCAAATCCGGCAGCTGCATTTTTATGGATACCGGCACAACCAATCTGGCTCTGGCGAAAGCGTTGCCTGCCGATCTTAAGGTGACTATCGTGACCAATTCGCCGGCAATTGCGGCGGAGCTGCTGCGCCACCCGCTGTGTGAGGTGATCATGACTGGCGGGCAGATTCAGCGCGCCTCCGGCGGCGCGGTTGGGGCGACGGCAGCCAGCCAGATCCAGGGGATTATCTTCGATCAGGCTTTTATCGGCGGCTGCGCAATGGACCCAGAAATGGGGCTGACCGGCTTTGATTTTGCCGACTGCGAGTTCAAGAAAACGGTGATTGCCCAAAGCAATCAGACCATCGTGGCGCTGACCACCGACAAGATCCCCGGCGTGGCGCGCTTCGTGGTCGCCAAAACCGGTGATATCGATGTGCTGGTGGTTGAAGCGAGTATGAACCAGGACGTTCTTAATGCGTTCGCGACTCAGGATGTTCGCATTGTGTGCGCCTGACGACTTTGCCAGGCAAAACAGGCTACACTCTCACTTTGAGCGCTAAAAGCCGAGGATAATAACAATGCACTTCACACAGAAAGATCGCGACAACACAGAAAAATCAGAAGGGAAAAACGGCGCGGGCGCGCTTCAGCAAAAACTGCTCGAGTCTCGCTCGAGCATTATCTCCGGTGAAATTGACCAGGCGCTGGCCGAGAAAGTGATCACCCAACTGATCCTGCTGCAAAGCGTGAGCAACGATCCGATCAAGCTGTACATCAACAGCCAGGGCGGCCACGTGGAAGCGGGCGATACCATTCACGATTTTATCAAGTTTATCCGCCCGGACGTGCACGTGATCGGGACCGGCTGGGTGGCGAGCGCCGGGATCACCATCTTCCTGGCGGCGAAAAAAGAGCACCGCTATGCGCTGCCCAATACCCGTTTCATGATCCATCAGCCGCTGGGCGGCGTGCGTGGTCAGGCAACGGATATCGAAATCGAAGCGCGTGAAATCATTCGCATGCTGGACCGCGTGAACAAGCTGATCGCCGATGCGACCGGCCAGCCGCTGGAAAAAGTGAAGAAAGACACCGACCGTAACTTCTGGATGTCTCCTGTCGAGGCGCTGGATTACGGCGTCGTGGGCAAAATCATCACCCAGTATGATGAACTGAAACTGGATTAAGTGTTCCTGTTAGCGCCCGGTTTCGGGCGCTAACGTTCATGTAAAATAATCGCTGTCCAGTTGGGTCTTATGACCTCCGGAAATTCCGGATACGGCTCCAGCCGTGTACAAGCCCCGGCCCAGATAAAGGTATCCTCGCCCACCCGATACCAGTGCGCATTGCCCTCAACCGCATCTCCCACCACCGCCCCCTGAACCGTCACGCGACTCCCGGCAGGTAGCGCATTCGCAACGGGCGAAAAAACCGACGGATTTTCCCTGCGTGTGAAAACGCCCATCGTGGTGCTAACCGTTCCTGAAACAGGAAGTTCAGTGTAATGGCTCATATCAGGCCTCGTAACAGCGCGCTCATAGTCATTAACGATATAAGTCGCCAGGGATCGGGCGATAACCTTAAAGGCTGAAACTGTCACGGTGTGTCATGCGAACGGCTGAAGGGGAGGGATTTGGCGGCCAATTGACCCACGACAAAGCAGCCTCACGGCTCGTCTCTCATAATCGGACCTGTTTCCCTTCTCACTGGTGCTTTCCATGGCGTATCAACTGAATCTCAACTGGCCGGAATTTCTTGAAAAATACTGGCAAAAACAACCCGTTGTGCTGAAAAATGCCTTCCCGAATTTTGTCGATCCGATCACGCCTGATGAACTCGCGGGCCTGGCGATGGAGCCAGAAGTCGACAGCCGTCTGGTCAGCCATTTCAACGGTGAGTGGCAGGCGAGCAACGGTCCTTTCGAGCATTTTGACGGACTGGGTGAAAACGGCTGGTCGCTGCTGGCGCAGGCGGTGAACCACTGGCACATGCCGTCCGCTGAGCTGGTACGCCCGTTCCGCGTGCTGCCAGACTGGCGTCTGGACGATCTGATGATCTCCTACTCCGTGCCTGGCGGCGGCGTTGGCCCGCACATCGATCAGTACGATGTGTTTATCATTCAGGGGATGGGCAGCCGCCGCTGGCGCGTGGGCGACAAGCTGCCGATGCGTCAGTTCTGCCCGCATCCGGCGCTGCTGCACGTCGATCCCTTTACGCCGATTATCGACGAAGATCTGGAGCCGGGCGATATTCTCTACATTCCGCCTGGATTCCCGCACGACGGCTTTACCCACGAAACCGCGCTGAATTATTCCGTGGGCTTCCGTGGGCCTAACGGTCGTGATCTGATCAGCAGCTTTGCCGACTACGCGCTGGAAAACGATCTGGGCGGCGAGCACTACAGCGATCCGGATCTGACCTGTCGCGAACACCCTGGCCGCGTAGAGCAGTACGAACTTGATCGTCTGCGCAACATGATGATCGAGATGATCAGCCAGCCAGAAGATTTCAAAAAATGGTTCGGCAGCTTTGTCAGCACTCCGCGTCACGAGCTGGATATCGCCGCGGCGGAACCGGCTTACGAACCTGAAGAGGTGCTGGATGCCTTGCAGGGCGGCGAAACGCTCTCCCGCCTGAGCGGTCTGCGCGTGCTGAACGTGGGCGGCAGTTTCTTTATCAACAGCGAACTGCTCGAAACGGTAGATGCGAAAGCGGCCGATGTGCTGTGCCGTTACACCGAGTTTGGCCAGGACGAACTCGGCGACGCGCTGAAAAACCCGGCGTTTATCGCGGAACTGACGGATCTGATTAACCAGGGTTACTGGTACTTCGAAGAGTAATCCGAACGATGACCTGCGGCGGCGTAGCCTTTGCGCCGCCGCAGTGTTAATGTTCGTGTGTCATCCGCCCACGCAAACGCCATCATGAATCTTGCCGCACAGCCTGATAGCTCAACCAAACGCCTGTTCTGCGTTGAGGATTTTATTGGCTTTGGCGAGCGCTACGGTATTGATTATCGCTTTCCGCATCTGGCAGATAACGCCTGGGACAGCCCCGTTCTGCACGGCGATGTCGAAGAGATGACCCTCTCCTCCGGTATTTCCCTGACGCACTCCGACGTGCGCGTGCTCCAGCCCTACGAAACCACCTCCCGCCACAGCAGCCCGCTTTATATGCTGGTGGTGCTGGAAGGTTGCGTCACGCTGACGCTGAACGGCCAGGAATATCAGGTGCTGCCGGGGATGGCCTTTAGCTCGCAGCTGAGCGAACAGCAGGCGATGAGCGCCCGTCACGACGCGGACTGCACCCTGAAAACTCTTTCCTTTGGCGTCTATCCGAATAATGCCGATCGCCAGAGCTTACTGGAAACGCTGCTTCAGGAATGGCAGCGTCTGGATGCGCCAACGTTCGTCTGGCCGGTGCCTGGATTTGTATTGATCGGCATTCAGCATGCGCAGCAGAAGGGGCTGAGCGCCGTGGCGCGCACGCTGTTGCTCGAAGGGCTGATGTACCAGTTGCTCGGCCACGGTCTGAACCAGTGCCAGCCGCAAACAGGACGCAGTGCTTTGTCGCCGAGCGGAGAACATGCCCGTCTGGAACGTATCCGGCGCATGCTGGAACAGTCGCCGGAACAGGAGTACACCCTCGCACAGCTGGCGACGCAGGCGGCCATGAGCTCTGGCAGCCTGCGGACGAAGTTCCGCCACGCCTACGGCAAAACGGTGTTTGATTACCTGCGCGACTGCCGTCTGGAGCTGGCACGCCGCTATCTGCTGGAAGGGCACAGCGTGCAGCAGGCCGCGTGGATGTCCGGCTATCAGCACGCGACCAATTTCGCCACTGCGTTTCGCCGTCGATACGGTATCTCCCCCGGCGATCTGCGCCGACACGGCTAACTCACTTTTCGCCATCGCGCGAATCTCCCGCATACGATTTGTCATTTCGCATACGTCACCTGGCGTCGTGCATAGCTGTTTGCGATCTCAAAAAGGTAATAATTCTTATTAACAATTAGAAATACCTTTGGAGACTTTCATGTTCGCTAAATCACGGCTGGCACTGCTGGTGGGATGGGTGACCGGCAGCGTTGCGTTCCCTTTGCTGGCGCAGGATACGCCGAAAACCGAAACCGTCGTTGTCACCTCGCAAATGCAGAGTGGCGCCACCAAACTCGAAACGCCCGATATCGAAACCCCGCAGTCGGTGTCGATCGTGACGCGCGAGCAGTTCGAAGAGCAGGGCGCGACCAGCGTGCGCCAGGCGGTGAGCTATACGCCTGGCGTCTACAGCAACCAGATTGGTGCGTCGAACCGCTTTGATTACATCGTGCTGCGCGGCTTCTCCGACGGCAGCCTGGATAACGTCTATCTCGACGGTCTGAAGATGATGGGGGATACCAACTCCCACAGCTCGCTGGTCGTCGATCCCTGGTTCCTGGAAAATATCGAAGTGGTGCGTGGCCCGGCATCCGTGCTGTACGGGCGCTCCTCGCCGGGCGGTATCGTGGCGCTGACCTCGCGCAAACCCTCATTTGATGCGGGCGGTGAGATCAAACTTTTCGCCGGGAATAACGATCAGCGCGGGGCGATGTTCGACGTCACCGGTCCGCTGGACGATAACGACCGCGTGGCCGCACGTCTGAGCGGGATGACCCGCTACGCCGATTCGCAGTTTGGCCCGCTGAAGGAAGAGCGCTACGCGCTGATGCCGAGCCTCACCTGGCGTATCACCGACAACACGCGTCTCGATCTGATGGCCTATCTGCATCGCGATCCGGAAGGCGGGAGCCACTCTGGCCTGCCGTACGAAGGCACCGTGGTTCCCCACGACGGCAAGAAGATTTCCAATACCTTCTTTGAAGGCGAAGACGATTACGACAAATATGACCGCCGCGAGAACATGGTCGGCTACAACATCGAACATATGTTTGATAGCGGCTGGTCGGTGCGCCAGAAGCTGCGCTACCTGCATACCAAAGTCGAGCTGAATCAGGTCTATGCCGCAGGATGGCTGAACGAAACGGATCTGAATCGCGGCTACTCCGGTTCCGACGAGAAGATGAACGCGATCACGCTGGATAACCAGGTGGACGGCAGCTTCGATACCTGGGCGGTGAACCACCGCGTGCTGATCGGTCTGGATTATCAGGATCGCAGCAACAATACCACTGGCTACTACGGTGGTTTCCCGCCGATCAATGCCTTCCACCCGGTGTACGGCGCGAAGCCGGATTACATCACCATGTACAGCAAAGAGAAGCACAAGCTGCGCCAGACGGGCTACTACCTGCAGGATCAGATGTCCATCGACCGCTGGCGACTGACGCTGGGCGGGCGTTACGACCAGGTGAGCGTCTCCAATATCGACAAGCTCAACAGCAGCCGCAGCGATCTGGATAAGAACAACTTCAGCAGCCGTGCGGCGCTGCTGTACCTGTTCGATAACGGTATTGCACCGTACATCAGCTACTCCACGGCCTTCACGCCGACCAGCTTTGCCGATGAGAACGGCCAGATCCTGGACCCGATGAAGGGCAAGCAGTGGGAAGCGGGCGTGAAGGTGGAGCCGGAGGGGATGAACAGCCAGTTCAGTGCGTCGGTGTTCCGCATTAACCAGAAAAACATCGCCACCAAAGAGGAGCCGACAGATCCGTACCGCTCCATCGGGGAGATCGAATCGGAAGGCGTGGAGCTGGAAGCTATCGGCCAGCTCACCGACAGCCTGCGCGTGCAGGCGGCCTATACCTACACGGACATTCGTTATAAGAAGAGCAGCCCGGAAGAGGAGGGCAAACGCGCCGTCTACGCCCCGCGCAATATGGCCAGCACCTGGCTGAGCTACGACGTCAAAACCGGTCCGTTTGACGGCCTGACGCTCGGTTCCGGCGTGCGTTACGTGAACGGTGTGACGAGCGATCGCCAGAACACGCACACGCTCCCATCCTATACGCTGGTGGATGTTGCGGTGGGCTACGATCTGTCGAAACTGGGTGTGAAGGGGTTGAGCGCGCAGCTTAACGTGAACAACCTGACGGACGAAAGCTACGTGGCGGCCTGTAACTCGCTCTCTTACTGCTACTTCGGCGCAGAGCGCAGTATCGTCGGCAGCGTGTCCTGGAAGTTCTGATGTGAGGCTCATGGAGAGTGTTGCCGCCCGGCGGCAACACTACTCCTCCATAGCGATATAAGTCGCCTCGCCCATTTTCTTCAGCGCCTCACGATTTCTCTCGTTGGGCGGCAATGCGACGTTAATCCGCAGACAGTTGCGATATTTCCCGGATGCGGAAAACAGCGATCCCGCTGCAGCCTGAATCTTCAGCGCACACAGCTGCTTACTGACACACACCATATCCACCTGCTCCGGTAATTCCACCCACAGCAAAAAACTCCCCTGCGGGCGCGTCACGCAAATCTCAGCCGGGAAGTATTGCCGCACCCAGCAGGTGTAACGCTCCATATTTTGCTGATAAATCTGACGCATACGCCGCACATGCCGGTGGTAATGCCCGTCGCGGATAAACGCCGCCACCGCCATCTGCGTGGCGGGAACGTTAAACCCGCCCGCCGAGTATTTCATGTGCATCACCCGGTCGTAATAGCGACCAGGCACAATCCAGCCGACGCGCAGCCCAGGGGCGACGGTTTTGGTAAATGAACTGCACAGCAGCACGCGCCCGTCGATATCGAAAGAGTGAATGGTGCGCGGGCGCGGGTATTCCGCCGCCAGCTCACCGTAAATATCATCTTCAACGATCACAATATCGTGTCGCTGGGCCAGCGCCAGAACCTGCCGTTTGCGCGCTTCCGGCATGATAAACCCGAGCGGGTTATTACAGTTTGGTACCAGGATCACCGCTTTGATCGGCCACTGCTCCAGCGCCAGTTCCAGCGCTTCAATGCTGATCCCGGTTTCAGGATCCGTTGGGATCTCAATGGCTTTGATATCAAACCCGCGCAGCATCTGCATGGTGCCGTGAAACGACGGCGACTCTACCGCCACAATATCCCCCGGCTTACACACGGAGAGCAGCGCCAGAGAGAGCGCACCGTGACAGCCGTTGGTGATGACGATCTCGTCTGCCGCGACGGTCGATCCGCCGTCGAGCATCAGGCGCGCGATCTGCTCACGCAGCTCTTTACGCCCCTCCAGCACGTCATAGCTCAGCATTTCCGCCGGGTTGTGCTGCGCGATGCGGCTCATCTCGCGCCACAGGGGTTTCAGGCTTGGCTGGGTCAGATCCGGCGAGCCGCCGCCAAAGGAGACCATCTCGCGATCGCCGCGCGCATCGAGCAGCATCATTACTTCATCCCACTGGGTGACGTCCACCGGGCGCTGCACCGGGCGGGTCATCGCCGGAACGGGCGGCAGGGCTTTTTTCTGCGAGACAAAATAGCCTGAACGCGGCTGGGGGGTAATCAGCTGAAGATTTTCGAGGGTCTGATAGGCCTGCTGAATGGTGCTGATGCTGACGCCATGCTCCTGGCTAAGGGCACGCACCGACGGTAACCGCTCGCCGCTGCGATACAGCCCCTGTTCAATGCGTTGCGCCAGAAGATTGGCCAGATGTTGGTAGCGCGTCATGCTGTATCCTCGAATGTGACCATACAGATGGTTAAACCAGTACAGATAAGGGCGAAAATCGCCATGCAGATTCATTTTTAGCGGATCTGTATGTTAAAGAAAAGTTGTTTTTGAATCTGTATTGTAAAGCCGGTTTCCGACGATGATAGAGCCTCAAACAGCGTGAGGAGAACATCATGGAATTCAACGAAAACCGCCCAAACAGACCTTTTATCGGCTTCGTTTTTATCTGGCAGGCGTTGATCAAATGGCGTCGCCGCCAGCAGACGCGACGTGTGTTGCAGGGCATGAGCGACGAACAGCTGAAGGATGTCGGATTAACGCGAAATGATGCATGCAATATCTGAATGGCAGGGCATTTATCTGCGGGGGAGCAGATAAATGCCTGAAGATTACTCTGCGGTGGTTTTGCTGGTGTTTTCCGCGATGCGGCGCAGGTATTCGTTATTTTTAAACGCCACCATAATCAGCTCGAACATCACGCGACAGCCGATCAGGCTGAAAATCATGCCGATAAAACCGGTAAACAGATGCTCGGTGAACATGGAATACACACCGCCGATCAGAATCAGCACCATGGCGATCCAGTAGAAAAAGACCAGCACGCGCGGCGTTAACAGATAATCAAATCCTAAAATTGACTTCATTTTCTTGTCCTTAGAAAAATGTCGGAATCCGACGAAATAAGCCCGCAGAGTATAAAGAGATGTTCTGCCACGCACACCTACGAAATTTATCGGGTCCGATACTGGCTATTCCAGCAGGCGCAGGGTCTCGGCCTGCGGGCGTCGCAGCAGTTCCAGCGCCTCGTCATAGCTGCGCACGTTGTTATAGCCCATCACCAGCCCGTAGCGTTTACCGGAACCGCGATACCACTCTGAAAGCGCATTGACCTGCAGCTGCTGCGCCTGCCAGCAGCGGGCGATCTCGCGGTCGCAACTGCCTGCGCTCAGGAATGCCACGATATGCATTCCGCCATCGTTTTGCTCTGTGAAAAACCGCTCGCCATACACCTCCTGTAGTGCGGCGATCATCCAGTCGCGACGCTGCTGGTAGAGTGTGCGCATCTTTTTCAGATGGCGGAAAAAGTGGCCATCGTTAAGAAAGGTGGTGAGAATTTTTTGCGTCAGCACCGGCTGGCCGCTGGCAACAATATCCGCGCAGTCGGTAAAGGCCTCCACGGTGCTGGCGGGCATCACCAGATAGCCCATGCGCAGGGAGGGCATCACGGTTTTGCTGAACGTGCCCATAAAGATCACCCGGTCGTGACGATCGAGGCTTTTCAACGACGGCAGCACTTTGCGGGTGTAGTGAAACTCGCCGTCGTAGTCGTCCTCGATGATCCACGCCTCGTTATGCGTTGCCCAGTTGAGCAACTGCTGTTTGCGCGGCAGAGAAAGCGTTACCGCCAGCGGGCTTTGATGTGAAGGGGTGACGATGGCAAAACGGGCGTCACGGTGGTGGCGCAGAAGATACTCTGTGTCCATTCCGGCGCGATCCACGGGCACCGTGTGCAGGCGCGGGACGATCCGCTTTAACAGCTGCTGCCCCATAAAATAGCCCGGATCTTCGAATACCACTTTATCGCTGCGGCTTGCCAGCGTATCGAGGATCAGCCGCAGGCTGCCGCTGTACCCGCTGGTGATCAGCACCTGTTCTGCCGTGCAGGACAATCCGCGCGAAATGTTCAGGTAGCTGGCAATCGCCTGGCGCAGGGGATACCAGCCCATGACCGGCGGGTTCAGCATCTCTTCCTGACGCATCGATCGCGTCGCCTGGCCTGCCAGCAGCAGCCACTTTTTATAGGGAAAACTGTCCAGCGCCGGAATACCTGGACGCAGGAAACCGGCGCGCTCGCGCTGGCTGATGAGCGATTCCGGCAGCGTGCCGGTGGCCTGCTCAGTGGGAGCCGGTTGTTTCGCCGGGAGGGTTAAATCAGGATTCACCCGCGTCCCGCGCGCCCCCTCGCTCACCAGATAGCCCTCTCCGATCAAGATCGCGTAAGCCGTTTCGACGGTTTTGCGCGCCACTTTCAGCTCTTCGGCCAGCACGCGGATGGCAGGCACTTTGTCGCCGGGCTTCAGCACGCCGCGCGTGATGTTGTCGCGATAGCGGGTGTAGATATCGTGATAGCCCGATTTCATGTCCTACCTCGTTTCCTGGATTTTGTGTCTTTTTACTATGTCATGATCGGCGTAGATTTGCCCCATCGCATTTGATATGCCGCACAAAAAGAGGAAAGACAATGAGCACTCGCGTTAACCACCATAAAGCCACACCTGCACTTGCCAAAGCCCTGTCCGACCTGAGCATGGCGATCGGCAAAACCTCCATCGACCCGGCCCTGAAGCACTTGATCGATATCCGCGTCTCTCAGCTGAACGGCTGCACGTTCTGTCTGGATATGCACTCGAAAGAGGCGAAAATTGCCGGTGAGCGCGAGCTGCGCCTGTATCATCTGACCGCATGGCGCGAATCGCCGCTGTTCAGCGCACGTGAAAAAGCGGCGCTGGCCTTCGCCGAAGCGCTGACCCAAATCAGCGTCCACGGCATCAGCGACGAACTGTACTGCAACGTGGCTGAGCACTTCTCCGACACCGAGATTTCAGAGCTTAACTTTGCCATCGTGGCGATCAACGCCTGGAACCGTCTGGGAATTACCTCGCGCATGGAGCCGGGTGCAATGGATGCGGCTTACGGCCTGAACAAAGCTAACCTGGAATAATCCCGCGTTCGCGAACCAGCGCCACCAGCGCCCGCAACCCCGGCGGGACGTGCCGGTGGCCGGGATAGTAGAGGCGCAGCCCGGCAAAGGGCTGCGTCCAGTCATTTAACACGCTCACCAGTTCCCCCGATGCCAGCTCTTGCTGGATATAAAGTTCCGGTAAAAAACCGATTCCCAGCCCCGCTTTCACCGCCCGTATCGAGGCAAACAGATCCGACGTCGCAAAACGCGGCGGGACGGCCAGGGCATAGCGCTCGCCGCGCCGTTCCAGCTCCCAGCGATAAATCCCGCCGTGCGACATGCGCATTCCAATCCCCTGATGGTGGCGCAAATCATCCGGCGTTTGCGGAATACCGTGTCGGGCAAAATAGTCCGGTGTGGCAGTGACCAACTGGCGGATATCGGCGGTGAGCGGGATGGCGATCATGTCCTGTGGGACAGACTCTTCCAGGCGGATCCCGGCGTCAAACCCCTCGGCGACAATGTCGATCAGGCGCGCTTCACTGACGGTCTCCACGCGCATTTTGGGGTAGCGGATCATGTAGTCGATCAGCAGATCGTCCAGAAAAAGGGTGCCGATATTGTTCGGCACGTTCAGGCGCAGCGTTCCGGCAGGTTCGTCCGTCTCGCTGTGGATCTCTTCGCTGGCCTGGCGGATCGCCTGCAATGCCGGGCCGATACGCGCCACATAGCGCTGCCCGGCGTCCGTCAGCGCAACGCTGCGGGTGGTGCGGTTAAACAGCCGCGTCTGCAGGCGGCTTTCCAGCCCGGCGATGGCATTGCTCACTGCCGTCGCCGACATGTTGAGTTCCTGCGCTGCGCCGCGAAAACTGCCGCGCCGCACCACGGCCATCACCACTTCCAGCTCTGTCAGTCCTGAACGGTGCATAGATTGTCCTGAAAATCGCAATAACCTTTGCAGGATAGCGTGGATTATCGAAACGTAAAAGGCGTGCCAGACTGGGTTCTTCCAGCCTCAGGAGGTGTTATGCGTCATATCGATCGGATTTTTATCAACGGTGAATTTGTCACACCGCACGGCACAGAGCGTTTTGATCTCTACAACCCGGCGACCGCGCAGGTGTTCGGGCAGGTCCGGCTTGCGGATGAACTCGACGCGGAACGCGCCATCAGCGCGGCCAAGGCTGCGTTTCCGGCATGGGCGAGGACCACACGCGAGGCGCGCATTGCGGCCCTCAAACGGATGCATGCGGCAGTCGCGGCGCGTCATGACGATTTGCTGGAGGCGATTATCGAAGAGTACGGTGCTCCGGCGTCGCGATCGGCGTGGATGGCGAGTTATCCGGCAGAGGTGATAGCCCAGGCCATCGACGCGCTGACGGCGTTTGAATTCACGACCCAGGTCGGCGCCGCCACGGTACAGATGGTGCCGCTTGGCGTGGCGGGGCTTATCACGCCGTGGAACAGCGATGCAGGGTTTATCTGCGGCAAGCTGGCGGCATCGCTGGCGGCGGGCTGTACGGCAGTGATTAAACCGAGCGAAATGAGCGCATGGCAGACGCAGATTATCACCGAGGCCCTGAGCGAAGCCGGATTACCGCCGGGCGTGTTTAACATCGTGACCGGGCGCGGCGAGACGGTGGGGGAGACTATCAGCCGTCATCCGGACGTGGCAAAAATATCGTTTACCGGTTCAACCGCTACCGGCAAAGCGATTCTGCGCAACGCCGCTGAGAGCTTTAAGCGCGTAACGCTGGAGTTAGGCGGTAAATCGCCGACGATTGTGCTGGAAGACGCCGATTTAACCCAGGTGGTTCCGCTGGCAATCCAGGCTGGCCTGATGAACAGCGGCCAGGCGTGCGTGGCCGGAACGCGTATTCTGGTGCCACGCTCGCGCAAAGCGGAATGCGAAGCGGCGCTGGCGCAGGCGATGGCCGCAGTAAAATCGGGCGATCCGCGTGACCCGGCGACGGAAGTGGGGCCGATGGTCAGCGAAAAACAGTGGCGGCGCGTGCAGGGTTACATCCGCAAAGGCACAGAAGAGGGGGCGCGTCTGCTGGCAGGGGGCGAAGGGCGTCCGGAGGGCACACAAAACGGCTGGTTTGTCCGTCCGACGCTGTTTACGGATGTCGATAACCAGATGACCATCGCCCGCGAGGAGATTTTTGGCCCGGTGCTGTCGATTATCGCCTATCGCGATGAGGCCGAAGCTATCGCCATTGCCAACGATACGGATTATGGCCTGAGCGCGCTGGTACTGGGCGGCGAGCGTGCGCGTGACGTTGCACAACAAATTGAGTCTGGCCGGGTACTGGTTAATACGCTCGCCCACGAACCGAAAGCACCTTTCGGCGGATTCAAACACTCGGGCGTAGGCCGCGAGATGGGCGCGTGGGGGATCAGCGCGTTTATGGAGCCCAAAACCATTCTTGAATAATACCCCGCCCGGTGGGCGCCTGCCCACCGGCCTATGAATTCGCAATTCCTGCTCTTTCCCCTCTCGTTTCTTGATAGTTACCCTGATAACTATTATCTTGCTTACGGTGATGAGAGGGGGGTTGCCGTGAGCGAAGATGATCTGTTTTGCCGCAGGCCGATGGGCATGCGGATGGCGATGATTGTGCGTCAATGGCGCGCGGTTATTGATGATGCCATTCTCGATACGGGACTCACCCAGTCGAGCTGGACGGTGATGATGCAGCTCAAATCGCTTGGCGATAACGTCTCGGTCAGCGAACTGGCGGAAGTGCAGGGTATCGAACTGCCGCCGCTGATGCGCACCCTGACTCAGCTGGAAAAGCAGGGTTATCTGCTGCGCACGGTATCCCCTTATGACAAGCGCATCCGCTTGCTAACCCTCACGCCGGAAGGTCACGCGGTCCTGAAAACGCTCACCCAGGTGGTCGAAAATTTTCAGCAACGCGTGTCATATAATATCGCGCCTGAACATCTTGAGATTTTCTGCGCAACATTAAATCAAATCGCCTGCAATTTGCGGTCAATCCGCGAAGAAGACAACAAGATCTAAAAATAATGACTCCTGAACAAAAGTTTGCCCGCTGGGTTAGGGTGAGTATTGCCTCTTTCCTGCTGATGTTTGTCTATTTTATCGTCGCGGATATCTGGATCCCGCTGACGCCGGACTCCACCGTGATGCGTGTGGTGACGCCGGTTTCCGCGCGCGTTTCCGGCAACGTCGCAGCGGTGTACGTCCACAACAACAGCCAGGTTAAAAAAGGCGATGTGCTGTTTGAACTCGACCCGACGCCGTTTCGCAATAAGGTCGAAGCCGCCCAGATCGCTCTGGAACAGGCCCGGCTCTCGAATCAGCAGTTGGACGCGCAGATTGTCGCCGCGCAGGCCAATCTGAAAACGGCGCAGCTGACCGCCCGCAACGATAAAGTCACTTTTGACCGCTATCAGCGCCTGAGCACCCTGCAGAACGTCTCGCAATCGGATCTGGATAAAGTGCGCACCACCTGGCAGAGCAGCGAACAGTCGGTGGCGAATCTTGAAGCTAATATCCATAACCTGCGCATCGAGCGCGGTGAGCGGGATGAGAAGCGCAACGTGACACTGCAAAAATATCGCAACGCACTGGAAGAGGCGGAACTAAACCTGAGCTGGACGAAGGTCTACGCGCTGGCCGACGGCACCGTGAGCAACGTGCAGCTTAGCCCCGGCTTTTACGCCTCGTCAGGCTCTGCCGCGCTGGCGCTGGTGAATAACCAGACTGATATCGTCGCCGATTTCCGCGAGAAAAGCCTGCGCCATACCCATCAGGGCACCGACGCTGCGGTGGTGTTTGACGCCTTCCCGGGCCGCGTTTTCCGCGCGCACGTCACCAGCAGTGACGCCGGGATTTTGGCGGGACAGGAGGCGGTGAACGGCGAACTCTCTCAGCCTGAAACCTCCAACCGCTGGGTGCGTGACGCGCAGCGCATGCGCATTCACATCGCGCTGGACGAAACGCTGCCAAAACACCTGCCAACCGGCGCCCGCGCCACGGTGCAGCTGTACAACAGCGAAGGGCCGTTCGCCCGCTTCTTCTCCGGGCTGCAAATTCACCTCGTGAGCCTGCTGCATTATGTCTATTAATACGCTCGCGCGGGTCTTTACCCCGCACGGCAACATCGTCTACACGGCGAACGACTTTCGCCAGACTCTGCGCATCGTCTTTGCCGGGATGATCGCGCTGAGCATTTCGACGTTTTACAACACCAGCTACGGCGTCTTTTACGTGGTCTACCCGATCATGCTGCTGTCGCTGGTGCCGGTGTTTAACCGCCACGTGGCGAAGCAGTTTATCTTTAGCGCGTCGCTGAACTGCATCGAAATGGTAATTATCATCGGCTATCTCTCACAATGGCCGCTGATCATGACGCTGGTGGTGTTCGCCCTCTACGTGATGCGTTTTCGGTTTATGAGCAAGGGGCCGCTGTTCCTGTTTGGCTCGATGGGGGTGGTGTGTCAGAGCGTGATGCTCAATTTCATGAGTTATCCGACCACGAACTGGCACACGCTGCTGTTCTCAAACATAGAGGCCAGCATCATGGCGGTCTGTTTAAGCGCGCTGATGAACTACCTGCTGCCGGACGTCGAACCGCGCAAGCCGCCGCCGCTGATTGAGAAAAACGCTGCCCGCGTGCGCCACGAATCCCTGCTCTCCGGCACTGTGGCAACGCTGATTTTTGTTGTCTTTCAGATAAGCGATCTCAGCGATTCCCTGTCGGCGCTGATGGCGGGCGTGCTGATCCTCTTTCCGATGAACTATCGCGGCGCGGTGATAAGCTCCCTGTGGCGCGTAGTCGGGGTGATCCTCGGCTGTCTGTACATCCTGGTAATGCAGCTGGTGCTTTACGATCACAGCAGCCACATGTTGCTGATGATGCCGCTGATTGGCCTCGGGCTGGCGTTTGGCGCACGTCTGCACGTCATGGAAAAAGTCGGCGCGGGCGTCGGATTTGCCAGCATCACCACCATCGGCATTATGTTTGGTCAGAACATGCACCCTGACGGCGATCTGGTGTTCAGCGATCTCTACCGCATCGTCTCGGTGACGGTGGCGCTGGTCTCCACATTGACGCTGGTGTTCCTGGTGCATCTGTTCCTGAACCTTTTTGAGCCGACCCGCTACGTCATTCGAGAACCGTGACACACCTATTTTCTGCGTTCTGTGCTATGACTGTCGGCCGGTCAATTGGGCGACAAAAGGAGCAGGGAGATGTGGCAGACAAGGGCGCTGGAGCTAAATAATCAGGCTTACTGGAACTGGGATAAGGCCTGCGAGCTGGTGGATTACGCCGTCGCGCATGATTTCAATACCGTGATTGTCGGGCAGGTGGACCTGTTCGACATGCTGGTTTCGCCCAAGGGCTACACCCCGCTTCAGTACAACGATCGCCTCTCCAGCCAGCAGCGCGCCCGCTGCGTCCATCTCAATCGTCTCGGTAAACTGTGCCAGCAAAAAGGACTGCGTTTTTATCTGCAGGCCAAAGAGTTCAACTTCCCGACCGACCTGCTGCTGGCGCATCCGCATCTGTTCGAGCCGGGCCACGGCGTGCGCTTTGACGTCGATTTCTGGTGCGCGTATCTGAGCGAGAAAGTGTCGCTGATTTGCCAGCGCATTCCGGCACTGAGCGGCCTGCTGGTGGCGATTTCCAATACCGACGGCCTGCTGCCCATTTCGCGCCCGAACTGGGCGCTACAGGGGCAAGACAATGCCCGGCTTGCCGAGCGGGACGAGCGCAGTTTTTCCCTCTACAGCCGCTGTTTCAGCGCGCTTTCCCGGACGATGCAGAAAGAGAACAAGCATCTGGTGCTGCGGGTGTTCCCGGCGAGCAATCACGATCTCGGCAACGTGCTGGAGGCGATCCGCCCGCTGCCCGAAAGCGTCAGCGTCTCCATCAAACTGACTCCCGAGCGCTTCTGGCCATCGTTTCCGAATAACCCGGCGCTGCTGGCAGTCCGCGAGCGCGAAGTGTGGGCGGATATCGATCTGGTGGGCGAAGAAGTGGGCTGGGGGATTTTCCCGTTCCCGCGCATCGACGAGCTGCAGGGCCGTCTGCTGTGGTGTCGCAGCAATCCGGCGATTCGCGGCGCGGTGTGTAAAACCAGCTGGGAGGGGGTCGATAACCACTGGATCATGGGCACCCTGAGCGAATGTAATCTGCTGGCATGCAGCCGGATGCTGGCGAATGATGGCGCCCATTTGTCGCGCGATCAGCTGCTGACGTACTGGCTCGACGAAAGCTACGGCTGGCGCCCTGAACCGCCGGTCTTTGACCAGTTCACCGCCCTGCTGGAGCAGGCCGGACAGGTGCTCTATAACGCGATTTACGTCCGCGACCACGTGTTTCACCGCCACAGTCAGGTGCCGGAAAGCTACGGCCAGGCGGTGTGGAGCCTCTACGGACAGCTCAATCGCAACCACTGGCTGCCAGGCTCCGAGCGCGATATCTCCTTTGACGCCAGCGATGTGGAGACATCCGCCGCCTGCCTGACGCGCATCGCCAAAGAGAAAGATGACGCCCGCGACGCCTCTGTGAGCTTACGTGAACGCGCGCTGCGTTTCGCGGAGATCGCCGCGTTCCCGTATGCCCTGAAAAACCGCTGGCTGGAGGAGTGGCAAGGCTTTGCGCTCTACTGCCACCTGTTCCTGCACGCTCAGAAAGCCTTCTTCACTCTGCGCTTTGCCCGTGAGGTGGAAAACAGCTGGAGCATGCGCGAGATCTGCCAGATCAACATTCAGGAGCTGTATCGCAGCGCGTCAGAAATGGAAGACTACTGCGCGAAACACGCGGACGCCTCGCCGGGATTGCACGTGCTGTTTGATGCTTCACGCGTACGGGCATTGGCCGATAGCCTGGGCGAGGAGCTAAAGGCGCTGAAGGGCTAAATCCTGCCAAAAATGTGACGAACGTCGCGCAAGACACGTGCACGGCGCAATGGCTGTGCGCCCATCGTCACATTCTTTTTTTTCATTTCACGTAAGGCGTGATCGTCGTCACGTCGTCTCCCCGGTGGTGGCTCGCTTTGTGAGTTGCCAGGCAGTTCCGGCCAATCCCCACTATTGGCTGCTCGCCGAAAAGTGCAATCCCGCTGATGATTGGCCCGCAATCGATAAGTCGTATGAAGGCGAGGAAAATATGTCACAGGGTGACTGGCAACTTAAACAGGGCGAAGCGCTGACGCGTTTTCTCTTTTCCGCGGCAAAGGAAGAGCGCTTTGCTGAATTCTATACCGGCGAAGCCATCGACCCGGAAATAGACTATCACTTTCGCAACGGCTCCGGCCCGAAAGCAGAGGCGTTCTGCCGCCGCGGCTTTCGCCAGACGCACGCCCGGCGCGCGGTCGATCCCGCCCAGGCGCTGCCGTGCCGAGAAGTGACCTTTAGCGGTGAGAACGACAGCGTTTCATTTTCTGATTTTCGCCATTTGCCTTTCCACCTTCAGCGCTGGCTGACGGTTGATCTTTTCGCGCCATACACCGGGGAATTTTTGTTTCGTGTGGGTACTTGTGGCGGCGTACGGATATGGATTGAGGGGACAGAAACCCTCTGCCATACGCCGTTTACGCGCAATACCCTGCAGCATGTCGAGGTGCGCCTGCCGCTGAACGCGGGCAAAAATAGCCTGCTGATCCATCTCGACGAGCTGTTTGAGCGCGACACCCTTTTTGCTCTGCAGATGGTCTATCTGGATGACGCGCCTCTTGGCGTGGCGCTGCCCGGCATGTCGGGGGATGCGGTCGATTGTCTGAGTGAGTTTGCGGGCGGGCTGCGACCGGAACTGGCGGCCATTGACCACTGCGTGGGGCTGCACGGCAGTGTGCCAGTCCCTGCGGGCGTTGTGCTTCGCGGGGAACTGCGCGGCATGGGCAACGACAACTTTACGCCGAGAACACTCGATTTTGGCGCGCTAAACGCCGGAGAAACGACAATCGCCCTGCCGTTACCGGCGGATATCGGTGAGGCGCACTATCAGCTGCGACTGATGCTCCAGCGTGGTGAAGTGACACTCACGCGTCACGTCGGCATCAACGTCACGCCCGATGCGCCGGTGCTTGCCCGCGCCACCACCCTTGCAGGGCGCAAACAGGAAGCGCTGCGCTATATCGCCGCGCATGGCATGGATCGCACCTGCCGCCTGCTGGCGATGATGCACCTGCACGAATACGGCCCTCAGTGTGAAACCCTGCTGAACAGCACTCTCAAGCGCATCAGCGCACGCGAAGACTGCTCTGATTTTTCGCTGGTGCCGCTGCTGTGGATCTGGCGCTATCACCAGGGGGAGCATTTCCCGCCAGCCCTCTGGCGACGGGTGAAATCGACTCTGCTGGGCTATCGCTACTGGCTCGACGAACAGGGCTGCGACGTGATGTGGTTCTGGAGCGAAAACCACGCGCTCTGTTTTCATACCGCCCAGTATCTGGCGGGGCAGTTTTTCCCGGACGAACAGTTTATCGCCTCGGGCCGCCTTGGGCGCGAACAGCAGGCGATTGCCGAAGCGCGTCTGGTGCAGTGGTTCGACGCCATCGATGTGCATGGTTTCGTCGAGTGGAACTCCGCGCCCTATTATCCCGTTGATTATATTGGCCTGTTCGCGCTTTATCAGCTGGCCGAGAGCCAGGCGATTCGCACCCGCGCAGGTCAGCTCATTGACCGCTTAATGCTATTAAGCTCGCTGCATTACCAGAACGGCGTCGCCGCCGGAACCATGGGCCGCGTCTACGAAAAAGAGCTGCTGGCAGGGAGGCTCACCGAGCTGTCGGCTTACGGCGCGGTGGCCTGGGGGGGCGGCAGCTATAACCGCAAATGCGCCTCGCTGCCGTTGTTCTGCGCCAGCGACTACGTGCCGCCTGCCGAGTCAGAGAAGTACGCCACGCTCTGCGAAGGCGAACTGACCGCGTGGTACACCTGCGGTGGCGGGAATATTTGCCTCTGGAAAGCGCCGGGCGTCAGTTTGTCCTCCTGCGTCGATCACCACACGGGGGAGCCAGGCCATCAGCAGCATCTGCTCGATCTGCAATTTGCTTCCCGTCCTGACGCCAAAATCTGGATTAATCATCCGGGTGAAGCCGAGCCAGGCGGCGAAAAGCGGCCTTCATTCTGGGCGGGAAACGGCGTAATGCCGCATGTGATGCAGCAGGAAAACGGCGCTGTGATGCGCTGGCACATCGCTGAAGAAGAAGCCCTGCCGTGGACGCATCTTCACCTGCCGGTACATGCCTTTGATCGTGTCATCGCCTCGACGCACGCCCGTATCGTTCGCGCCGGTCAGGCTTTTGCGGCGGTGATCTGCTCTGCTCCCCTGCACACCATCGACCACGGGCTTACGGCCGGAACCGAGTGTCGCGCGGCGGGACGCGACGTGGCGTGGTACGTGGAAGCGGGCTACGGCGACGACGTGGCTTTTGCGGCGTTCAGCGCCCGGATGGGCGCAATGACGATCGAGAAAGATCACGATCTCGCCGCGACATTTCCCGCTCTGCACAGCACTGCCCCACGCATTATTTTCAAGGACGTAAACGCATGAACAAGGATGAACGGATGAGCACGCTGGACCGCGTGGTGCGCGGATTTTGCCGTCTGAAGAATTTGAATGAAGTGGGCGTTGGCGACGGTTTTGCGATCCACTTTGAGGAGTGGGAGTGGGAAATCGGCGTCGGGCTTTACGGATTCTGGCGTTACGCCGCGCACCAGCAGGACGCGGCGCTGCAGCAGTCGATCCTCGCATGGTATGAGGCGCAGATCGCCAAAGGGTTGCCGGAGATACAGATCAACACCACCGCACCGATGATCGTGCTGGCGCTGGTGGCGGGGCAACATCAGCGTGAGGATCTGCTGAAAACGGTCAACGACTGGGCCGACGCCCTGCTGCGTGATCTGCCCAAAACTGAAGAGGGCGGCTTCCAGCACGTGGTGAAAGAGCAGCCCAACACCGGCCAGCTCTGGGACGACACGCTGTTTATGACCTGCCTTTTCCTTGGCGTGGCGGGGATTGTGCTCAAGCGTCGCGACCTGATTGACGAGGCGGGATACCAGTTTCTGCTGCACACCCGCTATCTCAGCGATCCGGCCAGTGGGCTGTGGTATCACGGCTGGACGTTTGTCGATAAACACCACTTTGCCGGGGCGTTTTGGGCGCGCGGCAACGCGTGGATCACCGTGGCAATCCCCGAATTTATCGAACTGATGGGCGAGCATCTGGACACAGGCGTGCGTCGCTATCTGTCGCAGGTGGTGGCGCGCCAGGTGCGCTCCCTGTGCACGCTCCAGGCTGACAACGGCATGTGGCACACGGTGCTCGACGATCCGCTCTCACCTCAGGAATCCTCCGCCACGGCGGGGATTGCCTACGGCATGCTGCGCGGCGTTCGGATGGGCATTCTGGATGATTCCGTCAGCGTTTACGCGCTGCGGGCGTTTGACGCCGTAATGGCGCGCATTGACGAGGACGGCATCGTCCTCGAAGCCTCACGCGGCACCATGTTGGGCTGGGATATCCAGTATTACTGCGATATCGCGATGGCCCCCGTTCCCTACGCTCAGGCGTTAACGATGCTGCTCCTGCTGGAGAGGGAGCAGGGTGACTGGCCTGGCAAAACCTCTGTGACCTGACCCGCGAGAGCGGATAGCTGGAGATAATAATAAATGAAAAAACTCAACATCATGGGCGCCTTCCAGACGTTTGGCGGCGCGATGGCGGTGCCGATAGCTTTCCTGCCGTTCACAGGATTGCTGCTGGCCGTCACCAACATCCTCACCATGCCCGATATCATGGGCGATCTGGCCCATCCGGACGCGACTTTTTACAAGGTAATGACGATTCTGAAGTCCGGCGGCTGGACGATTTTCCGCAACTTCCCGCTGCTGTTCTGTATGGCGCTGCCGATTGGCCTGGCGAAATCCGCCCAGGCGCGCGCGGCGCTGGTGGCCTTTTTCTCCTATATGGCGTTTAACTATTTTACCAATGGGATGCTCACCTTCTGGGGCGCTGATTTCGGCGTTAACTTCAGCCAGGAAGTGGGTGGGCAGAGCGGACTGGCGCTGGTGGGCGGCATCAAAACGCTGGATACCAGTATCGTCTTCTCCCTGATCGTCGGCGGGATCGTCACCTGGATCCACAACCGCTTTTTCGAGAAAAAACTCCACGACTACTTTTCGATTTTCCAGGGGATGGCGCTGGTGTTCATTATCGCCTTCTTCCTGATGATCCCTCTGGCGTGGCTCACCTGTCTGGTGTGGCCAAAAGTGCAGTTGGGCATCAACGCCATGCAAACGTTCTACATCGAAGCCGACGTGCTGGGAATGGGGCTGTTTGCGTTTGTGGAGCGAATTCTGGTGCCGACGGGACTACACCGCTTCGTCTATTTCCCGTTCTTCTTCGGCCCGGCGGTGGTGGACGGCGGTCTCTACACCCACTGGATCGAGAACGTCTCGACCTACGCGGCCTCTGCCGTGCCGCTGCGCGAGCAGTTCCCGGCGGCGGGCTACTCCCTTTACGGCAATATCAGCGTCTTTTGCTCGTTGGGTGCGGGGCTGGCGATTTACGCCACCGCGAAGAAAAGCCAGAAGAAAAAAGTGGCGGCCCTGGTGATCCCGGCGATCATCACCGCGATGAGCGTGGGTATTACCGAACCGATCGAATTCACCTATCTGTTTATTTCGCCGGTGCTTTATCTGCTCAACGCGCTGATCGGCGCGGTGCTGTGTATGGCGCTGTACATGGCCGGGGTGGTGGGCTTTATGGGCGGCGGGATGAACGACATGATCCTGTTCAACTGGATCTTCTACGCGCAAAACCACGCGCACCTGATTTGGATCCATCTGGCCATCGGCTTTGGATTTGCGGCGATCAACTTTATGGTCTTCCGCTACGTGATCCTCAAATACAACATCCTGACGCCGGGGCGTAACGAGGATGAAGACGAGGTGCGTCTCTATTCGAAACAGGATTACCGCGATAAAAAGGCGGCGGGCAAACAACCCGATCGCGAGAAGGCGATTGCGATCCTGCAGTGCGTCGGTGGCGCGGAAAACGTTGAAACCATCAGCAACTGCCAGACCCGCCTGCGGCTGGTGATCCACGATCCGTCGTGCGTGATGGATGACAACGCGTTGAAAGCTGCGGGTGCGTTAGGGAAGATTCGTAATGGCAGGAACCTGCAAATCGTGATCGGCCTGTCGGTCACCGTGGTCCGGGAATTCTTTGAGGCGGAAGTGATTCGCGCGCGCGAGGCGGGGAGAGATTCGCCTGCGCCGCAGCCGGTAAACTCATAACAAAATGGGGCGCTCTGCCCCATTTTTTAGTGGGGGAGCAGCACCGGAATTTGCGACAGCAGAAACAGAATCAACCCGATAGTTCCGCCGACCAGCGTGCCGTTAACGCGGATAAACTGCAGGTCTTTGCCGATATTCAGCTCGATCTGTCGTGACATGTCTTTTGCATCCCAGCCCTTCACCGTATCGCTGATATGGCGCGTCAGGAAGGCCGCGAAATCCGGTGCCACGCGATGCGCCGCCTGCTCCAGATGTTCGTTCAGCGAGGCGCGCAGGCTGGCGTCGGCCACCAGCGTTTCGCCAAACCACTGCCCGGCGTTGGCGATGCGCTGCTTCACGCGGGAGTCGTCGCTCTGCATATCAGCTTTCAGCCACGCGCGCAGGTCGGCCCACATCTCGCCGAGATAGCGGTTAAACGCTTCGTCATTCTTCAGGTAGTGTTTGATGTTCTCCGCTTTAGACGCCATCTCCGGATCGGTTTTCAGGTTGTCGATAAGCTTCAGCGTGGCGCGATCAAACGCCTGGCGGATCTGGTGCGTGCGGTCGTGGCTGATATCGTCGAGGATCGCGTTCACCGCATCGGAGACCAGCTCGGCGCTCTGATCGCCGAGCCACTCGGTCGGCAGCATCATCGCTTTGCGCGGATGTTCGGTTTTAAGCCAGTGAACGATCTGCGCGGCGATAAAGTCCCGCGTACTGTCGCGCTGAATCAGGGTGATCAGGCGGTTGATCACCGCGTCCAGCAGCACCTGATGACGGTTGTTTTTGGTCATGCTCTCCAGCATCGCCGCGCTGGTTTGCGTAAAATCGACCTTATCGATGGCCTTGTGTACGGCGCGTTTCAGTAAGCGCTGAATGCGCCCGTCGTCCGTCAGTTCCAGGAACCCGCCCATTACCTGAATCAGATGCTGCCCGACACGCTGAGCGTTATCCGGTTGGCTGAACCAGTTGCCGATCATCTGTGCGGGTTCGTAGCGACGGATCAGCGCAACTAAAGACTGGGTATCGAGAAATTTTTCCTGCACGAACAGGCCGAGATTATCGGCGATCCGATCTTTATTGCGCGGGATAATCGCCGTATGGCGCGAGATAAACGGGATCGGCACCCGGCGGAACAGGGCCACCACGGCGAACCAGTCCGCCAGCGCGCCGACCATCGCCGCCTCGGCAATCGCCTTCGCGCCGCGTACCCAGATCGTCTGCGGCAGAAACAGCGTGGCAATGAAAATCGCGGCGGCAACCAGCAGCAGCGACAGCGCCAACAGCTTGGCGCGTTTGAGTTCAGCTAATTTTTCCATAGGGTTAAGAATAGAGCGGAACGTGGGAGGAGTGCAAAAAAGTGTGATCAGTCGCGCAGGGCTGCCAGAAAACGGCTGAACAGATCCGGCAGCGGCTCGTCGTACCACAGCGCGTAGAGATCGGCGGGGATAGTCTCGGTAAGTTTCAGGAACACCACGCCCGGCCAGTGGATCAGCGCACAGGATTCGGGTAACAGCGATACGCCGTTACCGGTGCTGACCAGCGCCAGCGCGGTCTGCGGTTCAAAGACCTGATGCGTTACTAGCGGTGAGACGCCCAGCGCGAGGCAGCTGTCATACACCTGACGGGCAAAGTCGCTGTGGGTGAAAGAGAGGGAGATAAACGCCCGATCAACCAGATCTTTCAGGGATATTTTGCTGCGGCGGCACAACGGATCGCTCTCATGCACCGCCACGCACACCGCTTCACGGGCAATCATCTGGCAGCGAATTTTGGCTTCGACGTGAGGGATCACGTTGCGGTTGATGGCGATGTCCACGGTGCGCGCCCGCAGGGCCTCGGTCTGTTCCTGCTGGCCCAGCTCGTGCAGCGTCCAGTTGACGTCCGGATTGGCCTCGCGGAACGCTTTCATGCGCGTCAGCAACGGCCCCCACATCGCGCTGCCAATCACCCCGATATTGATGTGCTGCTTTTCACTGCGGCCAATCTGGCGCACATAGTTAAGGGACTGTTCGGTGGCGCTGAGCAGACGGTCGACTTCCGCTTTCAGCACTTTTCCGGCGTGAGTCAGCACCACTTTTCGGCTGGTTCGCTCAAACAACTCCACGCCCAGCAGCTCTTCCAGCTCTTTGATTTGCATGCTCAGCGGTGGCTGGGAGATATTCAGCCTGGCGGCAGCGCGCCCAAAATGCAGCTCATCGGCGAGGGTCTGGAAATAGCGCAGCATCCGGAAGCGAATGCGGCTGTTGGCCTGTGAATCGAGCATACCGGGCACCGAGAAAAAGGAGGGTGACGATATCATGCAACCCTCCCTGGAGCCTGTCAAACCGCGACCGCCTCGCCCCGGTGCAGGCGTTCGGCCTTGCTGCAGGCGATGGCCGCAAGCAGCGTCACCATCAGCAGCGCGTAGGCGCAGGTGGAGGCATTCACTGCGCCGTGCAGGCCGTAGCGGCTGTTAACCAGCGACGAGACAGTGGCGAACAGCAGCGTGCCGACGGTGCCGCAGGTGAGCAGCGCAGAGATAAGCGTCGGGGAGCTGCGGCTGACCTGCAGCGAACCGTAGCTCATCAGCCCGGAGAACAGGCCGGAATTGAAGAAACCGAACGCGCCGCAGGCAATCAGGATCAGCGTGGTATTGGCGCTGTTGCTGATAAGCGCAATCGCCACCAGACCGACGGCGGTGCAGATCAGCAGGAAGGTGCGCAGTTTCATCCACTTCACGGTGAACTGATTGAGGAACAGTCCGGTCGCTTTCGCCACCCAGTAGACGGTGGTGTACAGCGCCGCCTGTTCTGGCAGCATCTGGAAACGCCACTGCAGATAGCCTGGCGTCCACATGGTGAAAATCGGCTCCGCCAGCAGGAACAGGAACAGCGCGCCGCACAGCAGCCAGACGGAACGACCCCACGGCTCTTTGCGGGTGGTGTCCTGATGCGCCGGTTCTGGCGCAACGGTGCTTGGGTAACGGCTGCGCAGGGTGAGGATCAGCATCAGCACGCCCAGCCCGCCCATGATGCCGTACATGGCAATCCAGCTCGCGCCCATTTTAAACAGCCACGCCAGCAGGAAGGAGAGCGTCGCGCCCGCCAGACTGAAGAAGAAATCGGTGAAGATCAGGCTCGATGAACGGCTTTTTTCGTCCGGATTGATGCGCACCACCAGGTAGCTGCCGAGGGTCATAAAAATACCGCCGCAGGCACCGATAATGGCGACCGCCACGCTGAACATGGTCAGCGTCGGAGTGGCGAACAGCAGGGCGCTGATGAGGATCGTCAGCGCGGCGGCGATCACCAGCGGCTTTTGCAGACCCCATTTTTTCATCAGAATGCCGCCGAGCATGATCGGCACGAACATGCCGATATTCATCAGGGTAAACACCTGGCCGATGAAACTCGGATCCTTATTGAACGCGGCGCAGAGCGGGCCGAGGACAATCCCCAGCGTCGAGACCAGCGCGCCGACGAAGTAGTAGCTCAGATACGAAATCGCATTCAGACTGCCGCGAGAGTAATTTTCTGACATCTGTATTTCTCCTGGCGGGCGCGTGCCCGCCGCTGGACGGGAAGTTAGCGGCAGTTCTTCACGAACTGGCTAATCAGGCGAATGAAATCGTCGGTGACCATCGCCGCACATTTCAGGGTTTGTTCGTGGGAGAGTTCCACGTCGCTCAGCCCTTCCGCCATGTTGGTGATGGCCGAAACCGCCAGCACTTTCAGGCCGCAGTGGCGCGCAACAATCACTTCCGGCACCACCGACATGCCGACCACATCGCCGCCCATGTTCTGCATCATGCGGATTTCTGCCGCCGTTTCGAAGTTTGGCCCCGGGTAGGAGACGAACACGCCTTCGTGCAGCGTGATGTTGAGATCACCCGCTGTGTGGTGCAGTTTTGCGCGCAGATCGTTGTCGTAGGCGTTGGCGAGGCTAAAGAAGCGCGGCCCAAAACGGTCGTCGTTCGGCCCAACCAGCGGCGTGGACGGCATGGTGTTGATGTGGTCATTGAGCGCCACCAGGCTGCCCGCCGGGATGGTCGGGTTGAGTGAACCGGCGGCGTTGGTGCAGAACATGAATTCGCAGCCGAGCAGCTTAAAGGTGCGCACCGCGTGGGTCATGATGCCCATCCCGACGCCCTCATAGAAATGCCCGCGTCCTTTCATGCAGATGAGATTCACGCCGTGCAGCGAGCCCAACACCACTTCACCTGCGTGACCAATCACGGTGCTGACCGGGAAGCCCGGCAGTTTTTCGTAAGAGATAACGGTTTTGTTATCAAGCTTATCCGCCAGCGCGCCAAGGCCGGAGCCGAGGATAAACGCGATGCGCGGTTTAAAGCCGGGTTTGGCAGCCTGAATGATTTCAACGGCTTCATACGGGGTGTTGTTAATCACGGAAATAGACATGGGAACTCCTGAATGCGTAGGTTTGTACACATTCTGTGGAGAGCGTGATTGCAGATCCAATTGGATAAAATGGGTTATTGATAGTGTTTTTCGAATGGATGGTTGTTGGGTATGTGGATTTTCAACGGGTTAGGATGAGCAGCCCAGAGGTAGTGGTGGAAATGGCGCAGAGGAATTGTGATGGGAGTCAATGGTGAGCCTTGTGGCTCTGCGGTTTTGCCGCTGCCATTCTGAACGGGGTATTCCTCTTTCATAAAAAATTCATCGCGCAGCACGATCGTTAATCTATTTGCGACATCCGTTAATTAATAACCCTCTTCACCGGGAGTATAATTTTCCTTCCCGTTTGTTTACGCGGGGAAATATAAATAGGAATTATTAATTTCGCGGATGGAATACATGAAAAAGATTATTGTAGCGATGTTTTTGGCTTTATTTACGATGACGTCATTTACAGCACTGGCTTGCCCAAAAGGGCAGCACCCTCACGGTGGGACCGGCTCGCATCATAAAGGCGGTTACTGCTCTTTTGACGAATAAACAGGTAAGGCACATCGGGTGATGTGCCTTTTTTACAACATGTTTCTAAGAAACGTCCGTATATACCCAACTTTACGCCCACCCCCGGCCATTTTGACTACCCTTAATACCCTAAGCGGTAATTAAGGAGACCTACATGGCTTACCAGACAGTGAATCCTGCTAACAACAAGCTCATTAAAGAGTACAAATCTCATACCGATGCTGATGTCGAGGCCGCGCTAAAAACGGCGGATGCCCTTTACCATTCCGACTGGGCGAAAGGCGCTATCGAACAGCGTCTGCCGGTGCTGCATAAGCTGGCGGATCTGATCGATAGCCGGAGCGAAGAGCTGGCAAAAATCGCCAGTCAGGATATGGGGAAACTCATCGGACAAAGCCGCGGGGAAGTGAAACTTTGCGCGCAAATCGCCCGCTATTACGCAGACAATGCGAAACAATTTCTCGCCCCAGTGAAGTACAAATCGGAACTGGGAGACGCCTGGGTGGAGCACCATCCTATCGGCGTGGTGATGGCCGTTGAGCCGTGGAATTTCCCGTTCTATCAGTTGATGCGTGTGCTGGCGCCAAACCTGGCAGCGGGCAACCCTGTGGTGGCGAAACACGCCAGCATCGTGCCGCACTGCGCGGAGGCGTTCGCCCATCTGGTGCGTGAAGCCGGTGCGCCGGACGGCGCCTGGACGAACCTCTTTATCTCGCAGGATCAGGTCGCGAAGATCATTGCCGATCCGCGCGTGCAGGGTGCAGCCCTGACCGGGTCTGAGAAGGCCGGGAGCGTGGTCGCAGCGCAGGCGGCGAAGCACATCAAAAAATCGACCCTCGAACTGGGCGGTAACGACGTGTTTATCGTGCTCGACGATGCGGATCTCAAGAAAGCGGTGAAGATTGGCGTCAATGCCCGACTCAACAACGCCGGGCAGGTGTGTACCGCCGCGAAACGTTTTATCGTCCATGAAAAAGTGG
This sequence comes from Lelliottia sp. SL45, assembly GCF_026672535.1. Lineage (NCBI taxonomy): Bacteria > Pseudomonadati > Pseudomonadota > Gammaproteobacteria > Enterobacterales > Enterobacteriaceae > Lelliottia > Lelliottia sp. SL45. The sequence goes on along the minus strand of NZ_JAPPRH010000003.1, from coordinate 3,211,810 downwards.
CCGATCAGTTCCTGACGGCTTTCACCGAGGCGTTCCGCGAGGTCAAAATCGGCGATCCGCTGGATGAGAGCACCACTTTGGGGCCGCTGTCGTCGAAAGATGCGCTGGAGACGTTAACCAAACAGGTTAACGAGGCGGTGAAAAACGGCGCGAAAGTCCACGTGGGCGGCAAGCCGGTGCAGCGCGACGGCAACTTCTTTGAGCCGACGATCCTGACCCATATCTCCCGTGAGAATCCGGCCTATTTTGAAGAGTTCTTCGGGCCAGTGGCGCAGTTCTATGTCGTCAAAAACGACGACGAAGCGGTGAGCCTGGCAAACGACTCGAACTACGGGCTGGGCGGGGCGGTATTCAGCCAGGACATTGAGCGTGCGAAGAAAATGGCCTCGCGGATCGAAACCGGGATGGTCTACATCAACTGGCTGACCGACACGGCGGCTGAACTGCCGTTCGGCGGCGTGAAGCGCTCCGGCTACGGTCGCGAGCTGTCGGATCTGGGCATTAAAGAGTTTGTGAATCAGAAGCTGGTGGTCGTTCGCCGCTAACCGATTTCACAGCACTAAACAGGGTGGCTTACGAGCCGCCCTTTTTTTGCAATCAACAAATTATTGTGATTCGCCTGGTATCACATAATGGATATATTCGTATCATTAATTAGTTACCAGACTCACAGTTCGCAGTGAAACAAACCGGCTGTTCTGGATAACAATTCGCCTCTTGCTAGTATCAAATCGAAAATCATACACCTGCAAGAGGATACAATGAAAAATACAAATCGTATGATCGTGAACTGTGTTGTGGCTTCCCTGACGCTAAGCTGGAGCCTCGCGGCGCTGGCGAATACCGCCCCGACAGAGGTCAAGATCGTTCGCGATAGCTACGGCATGCCGCATATCTACGCCGATGATACCTATCGTCTTTTTTACGGTTACGGCTATGTGGTGGCGCAGGATCGCCTGTTCCAGATGGAGATGGCCCGTCGCAGCACCCAGGGCACGGTGTCTGAAGTGCTCGGAAAATCTTTTGTGAGTTTTGATAAGGATATCCGCCAGAACTACTGGCCGGCGTCGATTCACGCGCAGATCGCCGCGCTCTCCGCCGATGATAAAGCGATCCTTCAGGGTTATGCCGACGGCATGAACGCCTGGATTGATAAAGTGAACGCCGAGCCGGGTAAGCGTCTGCCTGCGCAATTTACCGAGTTTGGTTTTAAGCCTGGGCACTGGCAGCCCTTTGATGTGGCGATGGTTTTTGTTGGCACGATGGCCAACCGTTTCTCCGATAGCACCAGTGAAATCGACAACCTGGCGCTTCTCACGGCGTTAAAAGATAGATACGGCGCGCAAAAAGGGATGGGGGTGTTTAACCAGCTGAAATGGCTGGTGAATCCGGCAGCGCCGACCACCATCGCCGCACAGGAGAGTCGCTATCCGATCACTGTCGATCTGAAAAACAGCCAAACCGCCGCGCTGCTCCCGCGCTACGATCTCCCCGCACCGATGCTCGACCGACCGGCGAAAGGCCGGGATGGCGCACTGCTGGCACTCACCGCCGGGCAAAACCGCGAAACGATCGCCGCCCAGTTTGCCCGTAGTGGGGCCAATGGCCTGGCGGGTTACCCGACCACCAGCAATATGTGGGTGATTGGCAAGAAAAAGGCGCAGGACGCGAAAGCGATTATGGTCAACGGCCCGCAATTTGGCTGGTACGCCCCGGCGTATACCTATGGTATTGGGCTGCACGGCGCGGGTTATGACGTGACCGGCAACACGCCGTTTGCCTATCCGGGGCTGGTGTTCGGCCACAACGGGACCATTTCATGGGGCGCGACGGCGGGATTCGGCGACGATGTGGATATCTTTGCGGAGCAGACCTCCGAGAGCAAACCCGGTGAATATCTGCATAACGGCGAGTGGATCAAAATGCAGCGTCGCGAAGAGACGATCGCCGTGAAAGACGGGCAGCCGGAGACGTTTACCGTCTGGCGAACCGTTCACGGCAATGTGATCAACGTCGATCCGACGACACACACCGCCTACGCCAAAGCGCGCGCATGGGAGGGGAAAGAGGTGGCTTCCCTGCTGGCGTGGACGCACCAGATGAAGGCCAAAGACTGGCCGAGCTGGACGGCGCAGGCGGCGAAGCAGGCGCTCACTATCAACTGGTATTACGCGGATATCGACGGCAACATCGGTTACGTTCATGGGGGCGCATATCCGAAACGCCAGTCGGGTCACGATCCGCGCCTGCCGGTGCCTGGCACCGGAAAGTGGGACTGGCAGGGGCTGCTGTCGTTTGATCTCAATCCGAAGGTGTATAACCCGCAGTCGGGGTATATCGCTAACTGGAACAACGCTCCGCAGAGAGATTATCCGGCCTCTGATCTGTTCGCGTTCTTATGGGGCGGGGCGGATCGCGTTACTGAAATCACGCAGCTTATCGATAAACAGCCCACGCTGACCTACGAACAAGCCTGGGGATTGATCCAAAAAACCAGCCGTCAGGATCTGAACCTGCGTCTGTTCCTGCCTGCGCTGCAAAAAGCGGCGGCCAGTTTGCCGCAAAGCGATCCCCGCCAGCTGCTGGTGCAAAAGCTGACGAACTGGGACGGTCAAAATCGCTTACGCGACGACGGGAAAACCTATGATCAGCCCGGTTCCGCCATTCTCAATGCCTGGCTGACCAGTATGCTGAAGCGCACGGTGGTTGCCGCCGTACCGGCACCCTTTAACACCTGGTACAGCGCCAGCGGCTATGAAACGACGCAGGACGGGCCGACCGGCTCGCTGAATATCAGCGTCGGGGCCAAGATCCTGTTCGAAGCACTGGAGGGAGAGAAATCGGCGATCCCGCAGGAGGTCGATCTCTTTGCCGGACAGTCGCAGGAGACGGTCGTCCTCGCGGCCCTGCAGGATGCGTGGCAGACGCTGTCGGCGCGCTACGGCACGGATATCAACACGTGGGAAACGCCTGCCATGGCGCTGACCTTCCGCGCGAACAACTTCTTTGGCGTGCCGCAGGCGGCGGCGAAAGAGGCGCGTCATCAGGCCGAATATCAGAACCGGGGAACGGAAAACGACATGATTGTCTTCTCCCCTCAATCGGGAGCAAGCCCGGTGCTGGCGTGGGACGTGGTTGCGCCCGGTCAAAGCGGGTTTGTGGCCCCGGACGGGACGCCGGATAAGCATTATGACGATCAGCTGAAAATGTACGAAACCTTTGGCCGGAAGCCGCTGTGGTTAACGCCGCAGGAGGTGAGTGCCAATCAGGAATCGCAGGAGATTTTGCAGGTTCAGCGCTAGCGAATCTCTTATATAAAAAAACCTGCCCTGGGGCAGGTTTTTTGTTTTGTTCGCAAGCCTTAGAAGCTTACGCCGCCGCCGACGTAGGCACCGTCAATCAGGGTGTGGTTTGGACGACCGTCTTTGCCGTCAACGCTTACGTGGCGATAGCCCACTTTCAGCGTAACCGGTTTAACCGGCGTCCAGCTCACGCCGCCATTGGCTTCGACGTAGTTTTTCACGCTGTTGTTCAGGCCGTTAGGTGCTACGTAACCTTCGCCGAAGACGTTAATGCTGTCGGTCAGAGCCACGTTTACACCACCGCCGACCGGGAATGCGACACCGTTATCGCCTTTTTTCGGGCCGAGGTAGAGGGCTTTCGCACCTGCATTCAGCATTACCGGACCCACTTCCAGGTTATAACCTGCACCTACACCACCCGTCTGAGTACCGTCATCGGTATTTTTGAGCCAGTTACTTTCAGCATAAATACCGGAGGTGGATTTGCCCATTTCGATATTTAAGTTGGTGAAGTTTTTACCCTGCTCAATAGATGCGCCCATCGCCAGTGCGGAGCCAGATGTTACGGTCAGGACAGAAAGCAGAATGAAGTTAATCTTTTTCATGGTGTATTTCCTCGTCATCAAATTAATCTGAGGACACCTTAACAAGCGATGTTTATGACTGCAAATGTGACGTGACTCGCGGTTTTATGCTGGTTTTGTTACTTTTCGGTATGATTGTTGTTGAGCTAAAGTGGGTTTGTCACGGCGTCAACTATTTATCTTTTCGTGTTTAGACTTCGTTTTATTTATCAGCTAAACAAAGCCTGAATATCGCGGAAATAATGATGAGAAGTGAATTAATTAGGATTATCATTATTTCAAAAAAACTTTGTAAATGACGAAAAATTACATTTCTCTAATCGACATTACGCGATATTTGCCATAACCGCCCGATAAGGGCGGTTATGTTTCCTGCGATCAGGGCTTGAGTGAGGCAAACGCCGCCCGGATTTCCTCTTCGGGCAGCTGAATCCCGATAAAGACCATGGTGCTGTGCGGCGTTTCATCACCCCACGGACGGTCCCAGTCGGCGCTGTAGAGGCGCTGAACGCCCTGGAACAGCAGGCGGTTTGGCTCGCCGTCAATCCACAGCATCCCTTTGTAGCGCAGCAGTTTGTCGGCAAACGACAGCAGCAGATTTTCCATCACGCGGGACACGGCGCTGATATCGACCGGATAATCCAGCTCGACCACGATGGAGGTGACGTCGTTCTGCTTATCGCCGATAAAGTGGAAGCGTGGTTTTGAGGTGACGTTCTCCTCCAGCATAAAGCCGTTGGTGTTGAACAGCTGCGCCAGGTCGATATCGCCGTGGACCACCGTATAAATCGGCGCGCGGGCGTTGATGCGCGTCAGGCGTTCACGCAGTTTTTCGGCGTCGCCAGCCACGTCGGTTTTGGTCAGCAGAATGCGGTCCGCGTAACCTACCTGCGACTGGGCGATAGTGAACTGGTTCATCTGCTCGTCGGCATGGACCGCATCCACCAGCGCAATCACGCCGTCCAGCTGGTAGCGCTGGCAGAGGATCTCGTGGGAGAAAAAGGTCTGGATAATCGGGCCGGGGTCGGCCATACCGGTGCATTCGATCACCAGGCGGTCGAAGGCGATATCGCCGCGATCGCGGCTGTCGAGCAGATCGAGCAGAGCGTCTTCCAGCTCGTTTGAACGGGTGCAGCAGATGCAGCCATTGGTCAGGGTTTTGATCTGGGTGGCGCGATCGCCTATCAGCTGGTCGTCAACAGAGACTTCGCCGAATTCGTTTTCGATCACCGCAATTTTAAAGCCGTGCTGTTCGTTGAGGATGTGGCGCAGCAGGGTGGTTTTGCCCGCGCCGAGAAAGCCGGTTAACAGGGTGACTGCAATGGGGGTCATGTTCTCTCCTTTAGCAACAGCGTACGCCGCCTTTGCCATCGCCGCCGTAGCGCGCTTGCTGGCGCTCGCGGAAGAATTCTGTGTAGGTCATGTACGGTTTATCCGGATGGTTGGTCTGCATATGTTCAACGTAGTTGTCATAGTCCGGAATGCCAATCAGCATTTTCGCCGCCTGACCGAGGTATTTTTTTGCTTCGCCTAAGTTACCAAACATTGTGCCATCCAGATAGAAAAAGCCCGGCGACGCTACGCTTGCCGGGCTTACAGGTATTGCGTAGGGCGGGTTAGCGTAGTCGCCACCCGCCAGGGTTTTAGTGGTGTGAAGAGGTCTTCACGCCGCCTTCCGGTACAGGCACATACGGGGTTTCTTTATCCGTACGCCCTTCGGCGTTACGCACTTTCATCCAGGTTTTGATGCCATAGAAGATGATGCTATAGACCACGACCAGGAACAGAATGCTTAAACCGGCGTTGGTGTAGTTGTTCACCACGATATGGTTCATGTTGGCAATCTGCTGTGCAGTCAGGTCACCGCCGCCTGCGGCAATTTTCGCTTTGTACTGGTTAGCCATAAACAGGAAGCCTTCCAGCTGCGGGTTGGTGCTGAACAGTTTCAGACCCAGCGCCCAGGTGGTGCACAGAAGCAGCCACAGCGCCGGAACGACCGTCACCCAGATGTATTTGGTGCGTTTCATCTTCACCAGCACCACGGTACCCAGGACCAGCGCCACGGCAGCCAGCATCTGGTTAGAGATACCGAACAGCGGCCACAGGCTCTTCACGCCGCCCAGCGGGTCAACGACGCCCTGATACAGCAGGTAACCCCACAGGCCCACACAGCCCGCGGTGCCCAGAACGCCCGCCACCAGAGAGTCGGTTTTCTTCAGGAATGGCACGAAGTTACCGAGCAAGTCCTGGAGCATGAAGCGGCCCGCACGGGTACCGGCGTCCAGCGCGGTCAGGATGAACAGCGCTTCGAACAAGATGCCGAAGTGATACCAGAAGCCCATGTCAGCCCACGGCAGCACTTTGTGGAACACGTGTGCGATACCGACGGCCAGGGTTGGTGCGCCACCGGCACGGTTCAGAATCGATGGCTCACCGATGTCTTTTGCGGTCTGCATGATTTGCTCAGGCGAGATCACAAAGCCCCAGGAGCTGACGGTCGCCGCCGCGTGTGCGCTGGCGTCTTTCAGCTGCGCCATAATCAGCGCTGCGTTGTCGCCACCCATCTCATGCAGGTTTGGCATGGTGATGCCAAGGCCCGCAGGCGGAGTGTTCATCGCGAAGTACAGACCTGGCTCGATGATGGACGCTGCAACCAGTGCCATGATCGCCACGAAGGATTCCATCAGCATTGCACCGTAACCGATAAAGCGCGCGTCGGTTTCGTTGGCCATCAGCTTCGGCGTGGTGCCGGAGGCAATCAGGGCGTGGAAGCCAGAGACGGCGCCACAGGCGATGGTGATAAACAGGAACGGGAACAGCGCGCCTTTCCACAGTGGACCGGTACCGTCAATGTACTGGGTCACGGCTGGCATTTTCAGTTCCGGGTTGATGATCACGATACCGATCGCCAGACCGACGATGACACCGATTTTCAGGAACGTCGCCAGATAGTCACGCGGGGCCAGAATCAGCCAGACCGGCAGCAGGGCGGAGATAAACGCGTAGCCGATCAATGCGAAGGTAATGGTGGTGTCTTTGAAGGTCAGCGCCGGGCCCCAGTACGGGTCGTGAGCGATGATACCGCCGAAGTAAATGGACGCCACCAGCAGCACGATACCAATCACGGACACTTCACCGACACGGCCCGGACGGATAAAGCGCATGTAGATACCCATGAACAGCGCAATCGGTACGGTCGAGCAGACAGTGAATACACCCCACGGACTTTCTGCCAGGGCTTTCACCACGATCAGCGCCAGCACCGCAAGGATGATGATCATGATCAGGAAGCAGCCAAACAGGGCAATGGTGCCCGGCACGCGGCCCATCTCTTCTTTAATCATCTCACCCAGAGAGGCCCCGTTACGGCGGGTCGAGATGAACAGCACCATGAAGTCCTGCACCGCGCCTGCCAGAACCACGCCGGCAAGCAGCCACAGGGTACCCGGCAGGTAACCCATCTGCGCGGCAAGCACCGGCCCAACCAGCGGGCCTGCACCGGCAATCGCGGCAAAGTGGTGACCAAACAGCACATAGCGGTTGGTAGGAACGTAGTTCAGGCCGTCATTGTTAATGACCGCCGGCGTGGAACGCGTCGGGTCGAGTTTCATGACCTTCTGCGCGATGTAAAGACTGTAGTAGCGGTACGCTACCAGATAGACGGAAACCGACGCGACCACGATCCACAGGGCGCTTACGTGTTCGCCCCGGCGTAATGCGACAACCGCCAGACAGAAAGCACCGAGGATCCCGAGGAGCGCCCAGGGTACGTGCTTAAGTAGTTTTTTCGTATCCATAGTTAGACCTGGTTTTTTAGCTGGAAAAAGGGCCTGAGTTTGTTTTGAGGAGGTATTGATTAATGCTGTGGCGATCTTGCCAGATCGTCGCGCGTGTAAAGGAAGGTAAATGGGTGAGTGGTTGATTGCGGTGGTTAAGCGGTCAAAGACCGGGGCGAGTGGTTAAGGCTCGCCACCAGTGGTCTGGTTTATGTGATTGAGATCACATCGTTTATTCGAGGGCGTCGGCGGTAGCATTTGTCATATAACCTTCGAGCGTGTCGAAGAGTTTGTCCCGCAGCCATTGAGGCTCCAGCACCTGAATGTTTGGCAGCCAGTAGAAGATGAGCGGCAGGATCTGATTTTCATGTGCCGCCTGACAGCGGATCGTCACCCCGTCGTCGCTTTCTGCGACCACCTCCTGCTCCGGCAACAGGTCCCGGCGCGTGAAGTAGTGCGAGATACGATTGTTGGTAAACACTTTTACCTCGAAGGTCTCTTCACTCACCCACGGGTCGAGATTTTTTTCCAGTAATTCAGCCGTATCGCTATCCAGCGAGAAAGTCTCTTTTTGAATATCCAGCCAACTGATCTGGCTTAATGAAAAGGATTTCAGCCTGCCATTTTCCGTAGCTTGTAAATACCATATATTTTTTTTGTTAATTAATTTGTATGGATTAATGAGCCGGGTTTTGTCTTTATAAACTATCTGGCAAACGTGACGCTCTTTTATCGATTTTTCAATTGCAGTGAGATGACGACGAATATCATTCTGAACCGAGTGCTCAGCGTCGTTGTTAAGGATCAGAATATGATTCTCTTCCATGCGCGCCTCCAGACTCTGCCAGAACGCGGTGCCTCTGTCTGGGAAATAACTGTCAGCATTCAAAAAGTTAGCGACAGCGTTGTGCAGCCCGTGCCCGCTGGGATTTTGCTGGGCGTGAATCAGGCGATACAGACCATTTCCCGTATGCTGAACAATCGGCGACAGCGCATTCAGATCCCGATATACCGTACGTTCGGTTATTTTATATTTTTGCATCAGATCGCGGCGGTTAACGACGCCGTTTAAATGCAGCTCCATAAGAATATCGACGAGTCGTTCAGCAGAGCGGCTGCGGGCTGTAGTTGTCATATTATATTCCCGTTTAGTGCGGTGAGGATCTCTGAAGAATAAGGATGCCACTGACAGAATATGTCAGTGCGACAGAGATAAAATTTATCTTATGGAATATATAACGGCGCGATTTAGGATAAACATTAATAGTTTTTTGCGAAATCATCCGTAAATGTTCAAATCATCAACACGATTTTCGTAAAGTTTTCCCTAACCAGGCCGAAAATTCTGTTATCTGTCTGATGGAAAGAGAAAACATGTTAAATCGTATCAAGATTGTCACCAGCTTGTTGCTGGTTTTGGCTATTTTTGGCCTGTTACAACTGACATCCGGTGGTCTTTTCTTTAATGCCCTGAAGCATGACAAAGAAAACTTCACTGTCCTACAAACTATTCGCCAGCAACAATCCACGCTGAACGGCAGCTGGGTCGCGTTGCTGCAAACCCGTAATACCCTGAACCGCGCGGGTATTCGCTACATGATGGATCAGAGCAATATCGGCAGCGGCGCAACCGTTGCAGAGCTGATGCAGATTGCGTCCGCTTCCCTGAAGCAGGCGGAGAAAAACTGGGCTGACTACGAAGCACTGCCGCGCGATCCGCGTCAGAGCGACGCTGCCGCCATGGAGATCAAGCGAAACTATGATATCTATCACGGTGCGCTGGCCGAGCTGATTCAGCTGCTGGGCGCAGGCAAGATCAATGACTTCTTCGATCAGCCGACCCAGAGCTATCAGGATGGTTTTGAGAAGCAGTATGTGAACTACCTGCAGCAAAACGATCATCTGTATCAGACCGCCGTGGATGACAGCAACAGCTCTTACACTCAGGCGATCTGGGTGCTGATCAGCGTGCTGATCGCGGTGCTGGTGGTGATCGTTGGCGTCTGGCTCGGCATCAAGCAATCCTTGATCTCGCCTTTGAATCGTCTGATCGACAGCATCCGTCATATCGCCAGTGGCGATCTGGTGAAGCGCATTGACGTCGAAGGCACCAACGAGATGGGACAGCTGGCCGATACCCTGCGTCATATGCAGAGCGAGCTGGTGAGCACCGTGGGCGACGTGCGTAACGGCGCGAATGCGATTTACAGCGGCGCGAGCGAAATCTCTGTCGGCAACAACGACCTCTCTTCTCGTACCGAGCAGCAGGCCGCGTCTCTCGAAGAGACCGCTGCCAGCATGGAACAGCTGACCGCTACCGTGAAGCAGAACGCCGAAAACGCCCGTCAGGCGAGTAATCTGGCGCTGAGTGCATCCGAGACCGCGCAGAAAGGCGGGAAAGTGGTGGATAACGTGGTGCAAACCATGCGTGACATCGCCGGCAGTTCGCAGAAAATCGCTGACATCATCAGCGTGATCGACGGTATTGCCTTCCAGACCAACATCCTGGCGCTGAACGCCGCCGTCGAAGCTGCGCGCGCAGGTGAGCAGGGCCGTGGATTTGCGGTGGTGGCAGGCGAAGTGCGTAACCTGGCACAGCGTAGCGCCCAGGCGGCACGCGAAATCAAGAGCCTGATCGAGGACTCCGTAGGCCGCGTTGAGCTGGGTTCTACTCTGGTGGAAAGCGCCGGTGAAACGATGGGTGAAATCGTGAATGCGGTGACCCGCGTGACCGACATTATGGGCGAAATCGCCTCTGCGTCTGATGAGCAGAGCCGCGGTATCGACCAGGTCGGCCTGGCTGTGGCGGAGATGGACCGTGTGACGCAGCAGAACGCCTCGCTGGTGGAAGAGTCCGCAGCGGCAGCCGCCGCGCTGGAAGAGCAGGCGAGCCGTCTGACGCAGGCTGTGGCGGTCTTCCGCATTCAGCAAGAGCAGCAGAAATCACGTGATAACGCCGGTCTGAAAACGCCAGTGATCTCGGCGAAGGGACGTAAAGCCGCTGCCGCGACGACCGCGTCCAGTGAAAACTGGGAAACCTTCTGATGTAAAAAAGCGCCCTGTTCAGGCGGGGCGCTTTAGGCATTTGTGATGTTGTCGGGTGGCGCTGTGCTTACCCGACATGCACGCAGATGTGCCGTTAACCGGCGTTCTGTACCACTTTCATTTCGACCATCCCAATCCCCAGTTTGCGCGGCGAATGCCCGAGAATATTGCCCTCGTTCGTTGATTGCGGATCGGGCGGAACGATCACGACCGTATTGCTGCGCGACGGGTTCTCAAAATGCAGCGTAGTGGTACTCACTTCGTTGCCGAGGGTTATCGTCTGCTCTTTGTCGCCGATACGCACCGGGATCGGTTTGTTGGCATTCGGGCCGAAGGCTTTCGCGGTGATCACCAGATCAAATTTCTCCGGCAGCGGTTGGGCGTATTCGATTTTCACCTCATCGCCGAGCTGCGCGTTTGACCAGCGTCCCCAGGATTCCGGGCGCGAAATACCGCTAAACTGCTTCACCTCTTCCGGCGCTCCCGCCACGTTAAACACGAAGCTGTCGGCTTTATAGCGAATATCGTTATCGACCACTTTCAGCATATCCACGTTGCGCTGATAGCGGTCAGTGTTAATTACCGTATCCTTGAACGCGGTTTTGCCTTTCCACTGATCTTTATCGACGCGCTGCACGATTTGTTCGCCGCCGAGCTGGCCTTGCGACACGCACCAGTCCGTTGAAATCGACAGCGGCTGGGACCACAGCTGGCCCATTTTGTAGCAGCGATCGATCCAGACGAAGTTATCACGCGGGGCGAAGTCGGCCAGCTGGAAGCGCAGCGGCGCGGAGTATTCGCTCTCCGGCAGCGGTTCGACGCGGTTATCGGAGACGCGCAGCAGCAGCGGCAGGCGGAAGTGGCTGCCCGAGAAGGCAATCATGTTTTTCTGCTGGTCGATGGTGAAATCTTTCATCTCTTTCGGGAAATTCCACAGGCGGATCACGTCCGGTTTCCACGCCAGAATCTTCTCTTTCATATTGAGGAAGACTTCAGAGAGCGACTGGCCGGAGAGCGTGCTGCGCCCCAGCCCGATGAAGTTATCGCCGCCCAGAATATCCAGCACCGTTGCGCCGTTATCCATGGTGTTACGCTTCGTGGCGATGACCTCCTGCTGAGGCTGGTCGCCGCGCATCACAAAGAACAGGTTGCTTCGATCCTGCTTGTTCAGCTCATCCCACGCGGTGTTTTTCATCGCCAGATGGTCGGAAGAGACCACGATCACCGTGTTTTTGAAATACGGCGAGGTTTTGATTTTATTGATAAAGGCGGCGATGTGTTCCTGGCTGCAGGTCACGGCGCTGAACGACTGATTGTCCTTGCCGTTGATCGCGTATTTTTTGCGCTCGCAGGTGCGCGAGATAAAGCCGTCCGGATGGTGTGTATCCACGGTTAAGGCAAACAGCGAGAAGCGTTTGCCGGATTTGGACAGCTCCTCGAATTTCTTCCAGGTTTCGTCCAGCACCGTGTCGTCGTAGAAGCCCCAGTCATTGCGATAAGACGGGTCGGCGACGGTGGTTTTTAACTCTTCAGCACCGTAAAGGTGATCGAAACCGTGGGATTTCAGGAACACGTCTTTCCCGGCGAAGCGCAGGTTGGCCCCCTGCATGAAGTAGTTTTCGTAGCCGGAGTTCTTGAGGATATCGCCGAGACAAATATTCTGCGGGAAGAAGCTCGACATCGACGCGGAGGCGTTACCCTCGAACGGCGCAAACAGCGGAATACCGCACTGAGAGGCGACCATCCCGGCGATGGTGTAATCGGTGCCCGGCAACTGCGCCGTGTGGCTGAAATCTAGCCCTTCGTCTTTCAGCGGGCCGAGATCTGGGGTCAGGTTCGGGAAGGCGTCGTTATCGAAATAGGTACGCTCAAGGCTCTCGCCGTAGATATAGACCAGATTCAGTTTCGGGTGCGCGATGGTTTTTGACGGCTCTTTGTAATACGCCGTGAAATCGGGATCGCCGTCGCGGGACTGGGATTTCACCAGTTCCGTAATCTGATGGAAGGCCGGGCTGGCATCGACGGAACCGAGCGCCAGCACCAGAGCCAGCAGGCTATAACCCATATGATGCGGAAGATGGCGGCGACGACGCAGTACCCAGCCGAGGGTGCCAAACACCGCCACCAGCGCCAGAACCAGCCCTGCGCCCGGAAGTATGTACTTACTAACTCCTGCGCCTGTCAAACTGTTGGTGAGTGTGTACAGCACGGCGTCGTTAATGCCGTCACCGGTAAAGTAATCGCTGGCGTACAGGGTAATGTTTAAAACAATAAAAATACCCAACACCAGTAATGTGGCAATAAACCACCAGGTGTTGCGGCCGGCCTTCCAGGCATAGATGCCAACGGAAGCCAGGAACAGGGCAAGGGAAATAAACTCTGACAACAGCTTATCCTCAATAGCGCCAGTCGCTTAGCTGGCTAACTGATTATTTTTTGGTTGATACAATTTAATGGCGAAGTCACATAGCTGCAATTCTAGTGTCACTAAAATGTGCTGTTGTTAGGATTTGGTTTAGAAAGTGGAAATTTTGATCGCCGTCGCATCGCGTTATACGCGGGCTGAGACGTAAAAGAATGAGCAAAATACGAGTCTGGCGCCGCGTTGTCAGAGTAACGGAACAATCGCGGCGTGTTGTGGCAGAAAATGGGATGGATCAGGAGAGGAAATTAACGCCTTGTTTCAGCACCAGATCGCAGGCTTTGGTTTTCACCTGTTTCGCCAGCGCGGAGTCACCGAGGGTGCTCAGGTTCAGCTGTTGGCCGTCTTTGGCATTCAGCAGGCCCTGGATCCCATCCATATAGTTGGTGTCCTGCTTCTGCTCTTGCGTATCCAGCCCCAGTTTATCTAAAACCTGGTTTTTAATATTCTGCGTGTCAGTGACCGATGCCAGCTTCTGTTTGGCGCAGTAGCCCAGAATACCGGCTGCGTTGTTCATGGTGCCAGCGCTCAGGCTCTGATTGCTGCCGCCCAGCAGACTGGTGAGGGACGAAGCAGACAGCCCGCCGCTCTGTGCGCTACCGCTGCTTTTGCTCAGTTCGTTCGCTGCGCTGGAGAGCGACTCCTGCCAGGAGGCCGCGTGGGCGGCGCCGGTGAGCAGAACGACGCTAAATGCTGTGCCGAGAAGAAGATTTTTTTTCATAAATTGCACTCTAAAAGGCCCTGATCGGGCTGGAAGTGGCTTCAGTATATACCTGTGAAAGGCGCGCCATTCCTGGAAATATCCTAATACTCTTTGCCGGTAACGCGATCGCGGTAGCTATCCCAGGTGAAGTTCACCCACAGGCTGTTGCCGAGGCGCATGCGGTCCATGACGCGCTCACCCAGCAGCTTGGTCATCTCTTCCGCTTTATGGTTGGTGAGCATGCCGGTCGGGCGCTTCGACGAGGAGCGACGGTCAACGATCTGATTGATGATCACTTTTTCGTAGCGGGATTCGGTCTGGACGCCGATTTCGTCAATGACCAGCAGATCGACGTTGCTCAGATCGTTCAGCAGCTGCTCTTCCGTGGTTTCGCGGTTGCTGAAGGTGTCTTTCATCGCCGACATGATGTCTGCGACGGTAATAATCAGAACCGATTTTCCACGCAGCAACAGCTCATTACAGATGGCCGCCGCAAGGTGGTTTTTGCCGGTACCCGGTTTGCCGCTGAAGATAAAGCTGGCGATGCTGCCGTCGAACTCTTCGACATACTGGCGTGCTTTGGCGAGGGCCATCATCTGACCGTCGTTTTCCACGCGATAGTTATCGAAGGAACAGTTCTGATGCAGGGGACGAATGCCGGAGCGGTTGAAGGTACGCTGCATTTTCATGGCGCGGTTTTCCCGCGTCAGGGCTTCTGAGCGCATCTTTCCCTGCTCTTTTTGCCAGGCCAGCAGCTCTTCACCCGAGGTGAAGGCCGGCTTCACGTTGGCAGGCATCATTTTTTGCAGACGTTTCATCAGGTCGCCGACGTTTTTCATATCATCCTCTGAATCCTGGTGGGATCTGATTATCGGGTTCGGAAATGGTGTTGATATCGCGCTTAGGCTGGCCGCCGTTGCTGGCGCGATTGATCTGAATACTGCGCGCGAGCTTTTGCTGCCACTGCACGTGGTGGAACACTTTGCCTTCGGCCTGCCAGTACGCGACAAACGCGGCCAGCTCTTCCGGCGTGGCGGTCTGCGTCAGGGCGATACCCCACAGGGCGGCCTGGCGCTGGAAATCCGCATCCGGCTGCCAGCCAGAGTACATCGCAAATTTGCCCATCGGGACGGCAACCGGCGCACTGGTCGGTTCTTCAAAGAATTGTGTATCTAACGCGACGTCACTGACCGGGCGCGACAGACGCGCTTCAATATCCAAAAGCTGTGCCAGGCGTTCAGGCGTGATGGCGTAAAACGCGGGCGCGTTGTCGGCAAACACGGCGAGAGTACCGCCATCGGCTTTGGTTAAGATGCCACGGGGATCGCGCACAAAGGCATCGATTCCGGCGACGCTGGTGGTCAGGAGTCTGTATGACATAACACTTTCTCTACTGGGATACGACGTCGTGATATGGGGTCATAGTAGCACAGAGAGAAGGGGGGACGGTGGGGGATTTCCCCGGTGGCACTGTGCGCACCGGGGCTGCATACGACGGGGCTTATCAGACGATGATATTCAGCGTCACATCAATATTGCCGCGGGTTGCGTTAGAGTACGGGCAAACGATATGCGCCGCGTCGACCAGCTTTTTGGCTTCGGCTTCGTCCATACCTGGCACGTGGATATTCAGTTTGGCTTCGATACCAAAACCGGTTGGCAGTGGACCAATGCCAACTTCGCCTTCGATAAACGCATCTTTCGGCAGCGCGATTTTGTCACGGGCAGAGACAAATTTCATCGCGCCCAGGAAGCAGGCAGAGTAGCCCGCCGCAAACAGCTGCTCTGGGTTGGTGACTTCGCCGCCCATACCGCCCATCTCTTTCGGTACGCCCAGTTTGACATCCAGAACGCCATCGGAAGAGGTCGCACGGCCATCACGGCCTCCGGTGGCTTTGGCTTTGGCGGTATAAACAACTTTTTCTAAAGACATGGCAGGTTCCTCATCTTACGGTTATGCGTGCTATTAAATAGTGCGCGATATATATGGGTAAACAAAATCTTATTAACTATAGCCTCAGGCGCGATGAAGCTGCTGGCGCAGTTGCTCAAGCTGCTGCTTGAGAGCGAGCATGGAATCCGCATCGCATTGTGCGGCACAGCCCACGGCCTGGGGAATACTTTTCGCCTGCTGCTGGAGGGCGCGGCCTTCATCACTTAAGGTGACGGCGACCTGGCGTTCGTCCTGGCGCGAGCGCTGACGGACAAGCAGACCAGCGCTTTCCAGACGCTTCAGCAGCGGGGTGAGGGTGGCGGAATCCAGGAACAGACGTTCGCCAATCTCCGACACCGTAATGTCATCCTGCTCCCACAGAATCAGCATCACCAGATACTGCGGGTAGGTCAGGTTAAGCGGTGCCAGCAGTTGCCGGTACAGCTTATTGAGCGCCAGATTTGCCGAGTAGAGGGCAAAACAGAGCTGGTTATCCAGCATCAGCGCAGCGGTGGTGTCGTTCGTTTTCGCGTTCATGAAATGAATATAGATAGTGCGCGATTTAATTGCAAGCGATTTTATGGGCAGGTATAGCGAAGGGCCACCTGAACGGCCATTTTGCGATAGTGCTGTCGCTGGGCCTGCTCATCGGCGCCGTCTTCAAACAGCAGCGTGAAGGTATAGCTGTTGGCGACGTAATGAAAACTGAAGCTGCTGATCAAACGGTGCAGGTCGCGCGCATCAACGGTCTGATTAAATAGCTGCTTCTCTTTGCCACGCTGCAGGATCGCTTCCAGCAGTTCGAGCGCGCTGCGATTAACCTGACGCAGATAGCTGGACTGCTGCATAAAGCGGCCACGCTGCATGTTCTCCATGCAGATAATACGAATGTAATCCGGGTGATCGGCGTGGTAGTCGAAGGTTGCTTCCACCAGATGGACCAGCGCTTCAACGGGCGGCAGTCCTGACAGACTAAGCTGTTTTTCGCTGGCGCGGATCTCGGTGTAAACGTACTCCAGCGCCTGAAGATAGAGGTTCTCTTTGTTTTTATAGTGATAAACCACCATGCGCTTGGTGGTGCCGGCTTTTTCGGCAATCTGCTCCATTCGCGCGCCGTTCAGACCGTATTCGGCAAACAGGGTAATCGCGCTCTGAAAAATTTTGTCCTTCAGGCTGGAATCATCTTGGTGGTCGGGGAATTCGCTGCCAGGGTTAGCCACTTCCACTCCTTACATCGCCAAACAGAATGCAGGGATTATCGCCATGGCAGCGGGAGAACACAAATTCAAACGCGTGGGCGCTTTCTGTAGAGCCATAAACCGGGAATCGACAGACCGATGGAGAGCGCGCCGACGATGGACGAGGCTTTGAGGAAATTGCTCAACAGCAGGATCATTTGCGGCTCGCTGTAGCCGAAGTGGCTGATCTTCACTGCCGAGATCATCGCTGTGTAGGCGGATATGCCGGGGAACATCGGGATCACCGCCGCCACGGTGAACACTTTCGGGTGCGCCAGATACCAGCGCGACCACTGAATGCCGATACAGCCTACCAGCATCGAGGCCATAAACGTTGACCATTCGATGTTAAACCCGGCGGTCATCATCACCATTCGCGAACCATGACCGATAGCACCCAGCAGGGCGCACCAGGGCAGCGCGCGCTGCGGCACGTTAAAGACCATCGCAAAGCCCACGGCAGGAATGGCAGCCAGCGCCATGTCTTGTGCCAGAGCGAATAAAAAGTCGATTATGCCCATCCGCGCAGCCCCCAGAGTGTCATGGCCATGACCACGCCGATGCAGGTCGCGAGGGTTAACAGGCTCGCAATCGCCCAGCGTGCCAGACCCGTATTGATGTGCCCTTTAAACATATCAGCGACGGCGTTGATCAGCGGAAAACCCGGTACCAGCAGCAGGACGCTGGCCGCCATGGCAACGCTCGGTGTGCTGACAAACACAGGCAGGCGCAGCAGCAGACCGGAGACGGTTGTTGCGACAAAGGCGGTGAGACAAAAGTTAATCTGCGGATGCATATGGCGCTGCGTCAGGAGCTGGCGCACGTACATGGCGATGGCACTGGCGAAAAAGGTCACCACCGCGCCGTCCCATCCGCCGTTATTCAGTTTGCAGAAACAGGCGCAGGCCAGCCCCACCATCAGCACCACTAACCAGCGCGGGTAGCGCAGCGGCTTAATCTGGTTGAACCGTTTTTCAACGCCGGGCAAGTCCAGAAGCTTGTGTTCCGCCATGATGACGATGTGCTGCACTTCGGTGACCACGTGCATATTGATGCCGCGATCCTGGTTTTTGCGCGTTGACGTCAGACACTGGCCCTCTTTTATGGTGGTCAGCACGATGGCGTTAGACGAGATAGAGCTTTCTACGCTGTCCATTCCCAGCGCCAGACCCAGGCGGGTCGACAGCTCTTCGACCAATGCGCTCTCTGCGCCGTGTTGTAATAAGAAAAGACCGCACTGTATGCATAGTCGCGTGGCGGCGCGTTGTGACGACTGATCTGCCTGCATTGGTTGCCCTGAAAATGAGAACTGCCAGAGTGTCTGGAATGTTTACTTTTAGCACAAACGGCAGCCTGTCTGGCTCTGGGTCAGATCAACATTTGTGTAATCAGTGGCAGGATGCAACGGCAGGCGCAGAGCGGTCTGGGGTGTTTTTTATTTATTTCGTGAATACTAATTGATGATATATATAATTTATTAATTTAGTTTGATGGGTTTAATATTTTGCGCAAGGACTATTATGTTATTCTGATTTTTGTATTATATTATCCTCGGATTTAACAATGTCAGGGTTATAGTTGTTATCGTTAATATAACCTGTACTAATAACTTAGGGTCAGGATAATGCCCATGTCTGAGCCGTGATTTTAATATCATTAATTAGATGAAGAAAGGATTCGGAGAATCTATGTCACCAGTGAAGGGAAAATCAGTAATCGTTATCAGTAAAATCCCGGTGATGCAAACCGGTCTGGGCGGCATCATGGCCAGCCATTTTCCAGAATATGACGTGTCTTTTTGCCGCACACATGACGATCTGACTTTACAGAATTTAAATCGTGCATCTGTCGTGGTTGCTGATATTTCAGGTGATTACGTCAACCCTCGCGGCGCGCTTGAACACTATTATCTGTTATTAAGTCAGTACCGGGATATCCACTGGATTTTTCTGGTCTCACGTCCTCTTTACCCTCTCGCTGTTGAGTTGCTCATACGCCCCGAAAGCACACTGCTTTCGGATATGGAACCTATCGAAGGCGTCATCAACGCGATCCGCGCGGGGAGCGAGTATTCCGAACGGATAAGTCAGACGCTGTTATCACCTGAGCCGCGAGTTGATGATAATGAGTATAAAGTCCCTGTAATACTGACCCTCTCGGAACGTAAAGTATTACGTCTGCTTGGAAAAGGCTGGGGAATAAACCAAATCGCCACATTACTGAAAAAAAGCAATAAAACCGTCAGTGCACAAAAAAATAGTGCGATGCGTCGGTTATCTCTGCACGGAAATGCAGAAATGTACGCATGGATCAATAGTACACAGGGAATGAGAGAGCTGAACTTAATCTCAGCCTATGGAGAGCAAAAGGAATGGAAACAAATGCCTCAGGAAGAGATATTGCTGTCATAGACCAATGCACGATGAGTGCCGTGGGGCTTGAACATCTCTTTGCCATCGCGCCATTTAGCGAATATCGCCTTCATCTGTTTAAAAACTTTAGCAGTTTCAAGGCTGCGCTTTCACAGACTCCTTTTTTCTCAGTGATCTATTCGCTTTCAGATGTGCGAGAAGAACGAAGAAATTGTCTGGTGTCACTGCGAGAACTGGCCCTGACACACAGTGGTATACAGCGCATTATTCTGGCAGCAGACGACGTTGAGGCAAGATTGATTGGTCAACTGACGCCTTCCCGTCTTCACGGAATAATCAGTAAGTCGGCTTCACTGGCTGAGCTGCAAAAACTGCTTATCATTCTGTTAAGCGAAACAGAGCGAGTCAATAACAACGCCTTTGCCCACTGGCAAGGAAGCTTATCCAGAATGTTAAGCCCAATGGAGCGGGCGATTATGCGCCATCTTTCGGCGGGCCTTTCCATCCCCGAAATTGCGGAGCAGCTTAAACGCAATATCAAAACCGTTCGCGCGCATAAATATAATGTGATGGTGAAGCTGGGGGTGAGTTCCGATGTGGGGCTGCTGCATGCGGCAGATATTCTGGGGCAGTTGCCCATGCGTGAGCTGAAACTGACTGTTAAGGCGGCGTAGTGCTTTTCATTGTGCATCATTGCGCCAGAGGAACCTGGCGCAGCGATCAGATGCAGACATCAATCCATTTAGCCGATGTAAGCTCAGCCATTCGCTCAGGCGCAATACGCACTGCGCTGTGAATTGACCCGGCCGCAGGAAGCACTTCCTCATATTGTTTAAGGGAAACGTCGCAGTAAACGGCCAGCGGAGTCTCCAGGCCGAAGGGGCAAACTCCACCAACGGGATGCCCGGTTAGCGTCACCACTTCATCACTGCACAGCATCCGCGCTTTCGCGCCAAATGCATTTTTCAGTTTTTTGTTATCCAGGCGTGCATCGCCTTTTGCGACCACCAGAATCACCTCGTTTTTAACCTTCAGTGATAAGGTTTTCGCTATCTGTCCCGGCTCGACATGATGGGCGGCTGCGGCCAGTGCAACCGTTGCGGTGCTTTGGCTAAGCTCGATGACATCAATATCCGGGGCATTGTCAGCAAAAAATTGCCGTACGGACTGCAAACTCATTGTTATCTCCTGACAAATATCCTGCGTAATCTGTCATAAGAAATTATGCTCTGTAAATATCTCTTAGGTAACAAATATTCTGTTCACTCGTTTTCTGGATCGCCTTCACATTCACGGAAACCGGTTACAGTAACCGGTTGCAGAGTGTGATGGAGAGATTAATACTGACGATGTAACTTCCCCTGTATCCAATAATAAGAGTCGAATATGAAACCAATTTGTCCGAGCGGTACCGCTGGTACACGAACCAGCAAGGTGGTGACAATGATGTATGGATCACCGTGTGGCGCGTCTGCGTCCAAACTGAACGTCTGACAGGAGCCTCACTATGTCTGCCAACCATGCTGCGTTTAATCTTATTTTCCGGTTCGTTGAAAACTATGTCAGTCCCGTCGCCGGGCGTATCTCCTCTCAGCGCCACGTGATGGCGATTCGTGACGGATTTATTTCCGCGATGCCCTTTATGATTGTCGGCTCCTTCTTGCTGGTGTTTGCTTACCCGCCTTTCTCACCGGACACCACATGGGGCTTTGCCCGTGCGTGGCTGGATATGGCGAAACAGTTCGAAGGGCAGATCCTGACCCCGTTCGATATGACCATGGGAATCATGTCGATCTACATCTGTGCGGCTATCGCCTACAACCTCGGTAAGCACTACGTTAAGTCGCATCAGCTCGACCCGTTCATGTGCGCGATGCTGTCGCTGATGGCATTTTTACTGGTTGCTGCACCGAAAACCAAAGGGGCGATGCCGGTCGATAGCCTGGGCGGGACCGGGATCTTTACTGCGATTCTGGTGGCCGTGTACTGCGTGGAGATGATGCGTTTCCTGAAGGCACACAATATTGGCATTCGTCTGCCGGACCAGGTGCCACCGATGATCAAAAACTCATTTGATCTGCTGATCCCGGTGCTGGTCGTGGTGCTTACGCTTTATCCCCTGAGCCTGTTTATTCAGTCTCAGTTCGACATGCTGATCCCTCAGGCGATTATGTCGATCTTTAAACCGCTGGTGTCGGCGGCGGATTCTCTGCCTGCAATTCTGCTGGCTGTGTTAATTGGTCACCTGCTGTGGTTTGCCGGGATCCACGGCGCTGCGATTGTGTCAGGCATGCTGCAGATGTTCTGGCTGACTAACCTGGGCATGAACCAGACCGCGCTGGCTCAGGGTGCGCCACTGCCGCATATCTTTATGGAAGCGTTCTGGACCTTCTTTATCGTCATCGGTGGCTCGGGCGCCACGATGGGGCTGGTGATCTGCTATCTGCGCAGCCGTTCCGCACACCTGCGCTCCATTGGCCGTTTAAGCGTTGTACCAAGCTTCTTTAACATTAACGAACCGGTGATTTTCGGTACGCCAATCGTGATGAACCCTGTGTTCTTCATTCCATTCCTGCTGGCACCAATGGTGAACGCAGTGCTCGCATGGGCTGCCATGAAGCTGGATCTTATTGGACGCGTGATTTCTGTGGTGCCGTGGACCGCTCCGGCTCCGGTAGGTGCTGCGTGGGCGTTGGGCTGGGACTTCCGTGCGGCGGTGCTGGTCATCCTGCTGGCGCTGGTCTCTGCCATCATCTACTACCCGTTCTTTAAAGTGTACGAGAAGCAGTTGCTGGAGCAGGAAGCCGAAGAAGCACAGCGTGCTGAAGAGGATAGCCAGCAGGTGGCTTAATCAAAAAGCAAAACGGCAACTCCGGTTGCCGTTTTTGTATTTGCATTTTCCCCTCGCTGAAAGAGGGCAGCCTGTATAGGTATTATTTCAGCGTACAATCACCACACTGCTGAACATCCGGCAGGCGATAGCGCTGGCAGCAGGTCCGCCGGACCAGTAATCCGTCACGCGGAACCACGGTGCGGAACAACGGATTATCCTGGCCATCTGAAAGCTGTTTGGCAAAGAAACAGGACTGACGCAGCGCCTCGACGGTCTCATCGCCCAGCACCGCTTTCATCTCAGTCAGATACCAGTGAATGAGATACCCGGTATTACTCCAGATAAGCTTCCCGTTGATATCGCCAGTCTCTTCCAGCGCATTTACCACTGGAATGAGCGCCTGTTTCACCAGCGTTTCCATACGTTCCTGCGCGGACAACACCGTCGTATTCCGATCCTCATGGACGTCAATCCAGAAGCAGGCCGCGCGGCCGGTTTCATGAAACTCGACGAAAAAATGCTCCGGGGAAAGGTCCAGCGCGGCGTCCTGCGTTAACAGGGCTATCATCAGCGGAGGCACCATCAGCCCGATGTACCATTGCGCCCACAGGGAGAGTAACGGTTTATTTTCTCGCGCAAGATTAGGCTGGTTTCGATAGATATGATCGGAGTACACCGCGAGCAAAGAGTGCATCTCTGCCGGGCGACACCACTGCGCCAGCGTCATGGCCTGGTGCGGATGGGGTTCATCCAGCTTGATGAAATCGAGCAGGTAAGCGCGATGCTCGGCGATGGTTTCCCGTACGGAATCCGCAAGCGTTGAACGCCCGGCGCCAGGAGGGGCTAGCCAGATGACAGGATCAACGATTTGTGCGGAACGAGTAGCCATAGGAGAATAGGATACAAATCTAAATGATAATGATTGCCAATCCTAGCTATAGAGCAAACCGATCGCAAGCCTTTTGTCGGTAAAGCGGGAGGTGGGGCTTATCCTGCCTGGAGTTCAGGGCTTAAGAGGATATTGTTGCGGCCCATGTGCTTGGCTTCGTAGAGCGCTTTATCCGCTTTTTCGAGCGCCGCTTCGATATCCTCTGACTCATAAATCGCAATGCCAATACTGATGGTGACGTTGGTCGCCACGCTCTCATTAAACATATGCGGGATCTTCAGGTCGTAGACCTTCTGGCGAATACGTTCGGCGGTCTGGCGCGCCTGATCGAGCGTGACGCTGGTCAGCAGCACCATAAACTCTTCACCGCCAAAACGGGCGACGATATCGCGTGAGCGCACGGCGTCACGGATTGCAGCCGAAACCCGAATCAGCGCCTGATCGCCCATCATATGGCCGTAGTGGTCGTTATAGGCCTTGAAATGATCGATATCCAGCAGCAGAACGAAATGCTCTCCCTGCTCAAGCGTAGGCAGATTCTCCAGGCGGCTTTGCAGGCCACGGCGGTTATACAGGCCGGTCAGCGGATCCATCATGCTCAGATCGTTAAGCGTTTCCCGCTCCTCAAGCAGTCGGTACAGCAAGTCCTGAGCAAAACGGTCGTTACGTCTTTGAATCACGTGATGGATTGCAATCCCAATCATCGGCAGCGCGAGGGAGTAAACGATGCGTGGCCAGTACTCGGGAGGGCAAAACCACAGACAGACCAGAAATGTCGGCAGCGAGTGGATAGTAAACGCTTTGATATCACTGGCAAACGCCAGCGAGCCGATAAACAGGACGCTTAACAAGGCCAGCAGCAGGAAAGTATAAGGATCCTGCGTGACCAGCATAAATTTCCAGGCGATGTGCCAGGCCCAAATTCCACCAAAAATGAATGAAATCAGCGGAATATTGATCTGCCGGGTTTTATTTTTCCAGTGCCAGACCAGCAGCGACAGGCTGAGTGTGAAAATGAGCGCGACAGGCAGGGTCAGCGTATGCACGCTGTATAAGGGATTGAACACAGTAAAAAGTGCTGACACGGCGTTCAGGAATAAAAATAAACGTAAAGATAACTGATATTTCTTGTGACGTAATGAACGCCAGGATTGTGCTGTCATGTCGGTATATTTTTAGTAATTCTGAATTAAATCAAACTAATGGCTGCCGATGTGAATGAAATACTGCGCAATAATCAGGGACTAAAATATCAGAAATTTATTATAAATAGTTAACAGGTGTGCAATTTATCACCTTACTCATTTCCTGTCATTACGGGAAAGGTAAAGGTTGCCGGAATATATCGGCCAGTGCTGACAAATGAGAAAACCTATCATATGATATTGGTTATCATTATCGCATTGAGAGAGAAAAACATGTTGAGCAAGGCGCTGGGAAGTGGATGGGGTGTGTTGCTTCCGGGGATCGTCATCGCTGGGCTGACATTTGCCGATCTCTCATTGGACGTCTGGAAAGCGATTATCGTGTCGGGTCTGCTGGTCACATCAGGAATGATTTGGCATAAGCAGTTGCGTCATTTCGTTCTGCTGCCGTCATGCGTGGCGCTGATCAGTGGAATGCTGGTAATAATGATGAGTTTGAAATAAAGGGAAATGACAGGGAGTTAATCAGGGAGGAGATAAGATAAGTGGTGCGAAGAGGGGGACTTGAACCCCCACGTCCGTAAGAACACTAACACCTGAAGCTAGCGCGTCTACCAATTCCGCCACCTTCGCACTGTTATCTTATTCTTTTTGATATTGCCTCGTTGGTGCGAGGGGGGGGACTTGAACCCCCACGTCCGTTAAGACACTAACACCTGAAGCTAGCGCGTCTACCAATTCCGCCACCGTCGCCCGGTGAGAACAATATCAAACATGGTTTGTGGTGCGAGGGGAGGGACTTGAACCCTCACGTCCGTAAAGACACTAACACCTGAAGCTAGCGCGTCTACCAATTCCGCCACCGTCGCATACCATCAATACTTAAAAAGTATCGCAACCACGGAGGCGCATTCTAGATGTTTTCAGCTTTCCGTCAACAGATAATTGCCCAGGATGTTTTGATTGCTGCAAAAATCGGCATTTGTATCGCCCGGAGCGCGATGCGCAGCCGGGCTGGCGGCAAATTACTTCTTCGCCTGACGTGTCATAACCGTGCGGTAAACTTTAAAGCGACCGGTCTGCGCCAGCACTTCATGGAAGCCGAAAATCTCATCCAGAAGGTTAGGATAAGGCAGGAAGGCGTTGGCCACGATGCGCAACTCACCGCCGCTGTTGAGGTGACGTACCGCACCGCGAATCAGCGTTTGTGCTGCTTCAAGGCTGGTTTCCATGCCGTCGTGGAATGGCGGGTTGGAGATAATCATATCGAAACGCCCTGTCACCTCTGAGAACACGTTGCTGGCGAAAACGTCGCCTTCGAGTTCATTGGCGGCAAGAGTGGCACGACTGGCTTCAACGGCCGGCGCGCTCACGTCGCACAGGGTAAGACGCACTTTCGGGGAGTGGGTGGCGAGCACGGCAGACAACACGCCTGCGCCGCAGCCGACATCCAGCACTTTGCCTTTGGTGTGCGGCGTAAAGGTGGAGAGCAGCAGCTGGCTGCCCACATCCAGACCGTCGCGGCTAAAGACGCCCGGCAGCGTTTTGATTGTCAGCCCTTCGAGCTGATATTCGCCCCAGGCTTTTTCGGCATCAAACTCAGGCTGTTTTTCCAGACGACCGTGGTACAAACCGCAGCGACGCGCGCTGTCGATTTTGTTCAGCGTCGCGTATTCCGCCAGCATCTGCTCGGCGCTACGCACGCCGCTGCGGTTCTCGCCGACAACGAAAATGTCGCAGCCAACCGGCAGCATGGAGAGCAGGTTCATCAGCTGGAACTGCGCTTCAGGTTTGTTCTTTGGCCAGTAGTAGATCAGCGTATCGCAGTCGGCGATATCACTTTGCTCCGCCACCAGGCTGAAGCGCACGCGATCTTCCATCTGACGGCTTAACACCTGCCAGTGATGGAATTGCTGGGTATGGGCGCGGCTTTCGGCGCATTCGAAACGGGCAGGCAGATCATCCTGCATATCTCCGGCAAACAGAATACGGCTTTCTTCGAAATCATCACTGTGACGCAGCAAGACTTCACTTGCCGGGGTAAATGCAGACATGAATTGTTCCTCAATAAACTCAGCCGGGGATTATAGTAGTTTGTTGGCGGATATACGACGAATTTGCTATATTTGCGCGCCTGACAGACAGGAGTTTTCCCTATGACATCCCGACGTGACTGGCAGTTACAGCAACTGGGCATCACCCAGTGGTCTCTGCGTCGCCCGACGGCGTTGCAGGGGGAAATCGCTATCTCCATCCCGGCACACGTTCGTCTGGTCATGGTGGCTGAAGAGCTGCCTTCGCTCACTGAGACGCTGGTCAGCGACGTTCTGCGTACGCTGAAAGTGAGCGCCGATCAGGTGCTACAGCTGACGCCCGAGCGCGTGGCGATGCTGCCGCCGGAGAGCCGCTGCAACAGCTGGCGGCTTGGCGTTGCGGATGAGACTCCCCTTGAGGGCGGTCAGCTGCTTACGCCGCCACTGGAAGAATTGAAAGCAAACCCAAAGGCGCGAAGCGCGCTATGGCAACAAATCTGTGAATATGAACACGATTTCTTCCCTCACGACGTCTGATCTGGCATCAGCGTTCGCGATTGAGACGCGCGCCCATGCTTTTCCGTGGAGCGAAAAAACATTCGCCAGCAATCAGGGCGAGCGCTATCTGAATTTCCATCTGGATGTCGATGGCGAAATGGCGGCATTTGCCATTACGCAGGTCGTGCTGGATGAAGCGACGCTGTTTAACATTGCCGTCGATCCCGCATACCAGCGCCGTGGCCTGGCCCGGGAACTGCTGGAACATGTAATACGCGAGCTGGAGGCACGTGATGTCTTCACGCTGTGGCTGGAGGTTCGCGCCTCCAATGCGGCCGCCATCGCACTCTACGAAAGCTTAGGCTTTAACGAGGCGACGATTCGCCGTAATTATTACCCGACTGCCGAGGGACGCGAAGACGCCATCATCATGGCGCTGCCGCTTGGATAACAAATAAGGTTGTAACGATGAAATGGGACTGGATTTTCTTTGACGCCGACGAAACGCTGTTTACGTTTGATTCGTTTGGCGGCCTACAGCGGATGTTTTTAGACTATAGCGTCACCTTTACCGCAGAAGATTTTCAGGACTATCAGGCGGTGAACAAACCGCTTTGGGTGGATTACCAGAACGGTGCCATCTCGGCGTTACAGCTCCAGCATCAGCGTTTTCAGGGCTGGTCCGAGCGTCTGAATGTCTCTCCCGGTGCGCTGAACGAGGCTTTTCTCAACGCGATGGCGGAGATTTGCGCACCGCTGCCTGGGGCGATTTCCCTGCTTAATGCCCTTAAAGGCAAAGTGAAGCTCGGGATCATCACCAACGGCTTTACCGCCCTGCAGCAGATCCGCCTTGAACGCACGGGCCTGCGCGATCATTTCGACGCGCTGGTGATCTCTGAACAGGTGGGCGTGCCAAAACCCGATCCGCGTATTTTTGACTATGCGCTGGAAAAAGCCGGTCATCCCGCACGTGAGCGCGTGCTGATGGTCGGAGACACCGCCGAGTCGGATATTCTGGGCGGGATGAAGTCCGGGCTGGCAACCTGCTGGCTGAACGCACACGGTCGCGCGCTGCCTGAAGGTATCGAACCGACCTGGACCGTATCGTCATTGAACGAACTGGAGCAACTCCTGTGTAAACAATGATTGCCTGCCCCCCATTGATGGGTAAAATAGCCGCAATTTCGTATTCCATGATGCGTGGCCTGCTGCCGCGCTTATATAAGAAGATTTGATTATGACGTTGTCTCCTTATCTGCAAGAGGTGGCGAAGCGCCGTACTTTTGCCATTATTTCTCACCCGGATGCCGGTAAAACGACCATCACCGAAAAGGTACTGCTGTTCGGACAGGCGATTCAGACCGCCGGTACGGTAAAAGGCCGTGGCTCCAGCCAGCACGCCAAATCGGACTGGATGGAGATGGAAAAGCAGCGTGGTATTTCCATTACCACCTCCGTGATGCAGTTCCCGTATCACGACTGCCTGGTGAACCTGCTCGACACCCCAGGCCACGAAGACTTCTCCGAAGATACCTACCGTACGCTGACGGCGGTTGACTGCTGTCTGATGGTCATCGACGCCGCGAAAGGGGTAGAAGATCGTACCCGTAAGCTGATGGAAGTCACCCGTCTGCGCGATACGCCGATCCTGACCTTCATGAACAAACTCGACCGTGACATCCGCGATCCGATGGAAGTGATGGACGAAGTGGAGCGCGAGCTGAAAATCGCCTGTGCGCCAATTACCTGGCCGATCGGCTGCGGTAAGCTGTTCAAGGGCGTTTACCACCTCTATAAAGATGAAGTGTATCTGTACCAGACCGGTAAAGGTCACACCATCCAGGACGTGCGTATCGTAAAAGGTCTGGATAACCCGGATCTGGACGTGGCGGTGGGCGAAGAGCTGGCCTCTCAGCTGCGCGATGAGCTGGAGCTGGTCAAAGGCGCTTCTCACGAGTTTGACAAAGAGCTGTTCCTGGCCGGGGAAATCACGCCGGTATTCTTCGGTACCGCACTGGGTAACTTTGGTGTGGATCATATGCTCGACGGTCTGGTGGAGTGGGCGCCGCAGCCGATGCCGCGCAAAACTGACTCCCGTCTGGTCGAAGCCGCAGAAGAGAAGTTCACCGGCTTCGTCTTTAAGATCCAGGCCAACATGGACCCGAAACACCGCGACCGCGTGGCCTTCCTGCGTGTGGTTTCCGGTAAGTATGAAAAGGGCATGAAGCTGCGCCAGGTGCGTATCGGGAAAGATGTTGTGATTTCCGACGCGCTGACCTTTATGGCGGGCGACCGTTCACACGTTGAAGAAGCCTATCCGGGCGACATCATCGGCCTGCATAACCACGGCACCATTCAGATCGGCGACACCTTCACCCAGGGTGAAATGATGAAGTTCACCGGTATCCCGAACTTCGCGCCGGAACTGTTCCGTCGTATCCGGCTGAAAGATCCGCTGAAGCAAAAGCAGCTGCTCAAAGGTCTGGTCCAGCTCTCCGAAGAGGGCGCGGTACAGGTCTTCCGTCCAATTGCCAACAACGATCTGATCGTGGGCGCGGTCGGTGTGCTGCAGTTCGACGTGGTCGTTGCACGTCTGAAGAGCGAGTATAACGTGGAAGCGATCTACGAATCGGTGAACGTGGCGACGGCGCGCTGGGTCGAATGTGCTGACGTGAAGAAATTCGAAGAGTTCAAACGTAAGAACGAAATCCAGCTGGCACTCGATGGCGGCGATAACCTGACGTACATCGCCCCAACCATGGTTAACCTGAATCTGACCCAGGAACGCTATCCTGACGTTCAGTTCCGCAAAACCCGCGAGCACTAATCCTTTCTCAGAGCACGGCGCCCGCCGTGCTCTTCTTAAACTCCAGCCTTATTAATCCCTTGCGGAATGTTCTTAATTCAACGCGATTTTAGCGTTATTGCTCGTTTTTTGCCCGATTCTGAAAGCGGCTTTGTCAATGTGATCTATATTTAACTCAGTGTTTAACACCGGGCGCGGATGATAGTCCTGTTCAATGCGTGTTCATGAGTCTCTCATCCCGGCCGTGTGTTTATTCGCAAGATTAAAAACTAGTATGAAGGGATGTTTTGACGCTCAACTTCCGAGCAAACTACAGGAATACATCGATGAATATGACAAGACTTAAGATTTCTAAAACTCTGCTGGCAGTCACTCTGGGTGGCCTCCTGGTAAGTGGTTCTGCCCTGGCAGAAAGCACTACTACGGATAAGGCACAATCCACCGCGGACAGCGCAGGGCAAAAAATCGATAGCTCTATGAATAAAGTCGGTAATTTCATGGATGACAGCTCTATCACAGCAAAAGTGAAAGCGGCTCTGGTGGATGATGAAAACATCAAGAGCACCGACATTTCCGTAAAAACTGACAAAAAAGTGGTCACCCTGAGTGGCTTCGTGGAAAGCCAGGCGCAGGCTGAACAAGCCGTCACCGTGGCGAAAGGCGTTGAAGGCGTCACCACAGTCAGCGACAAACTGCACGTGCGTGATGCTAAAGACGCGTCTGTGAAAGGCTATGCAGGCGACACCGCAACCACCAGCGAAATCAAAGCTAAACTATTAGCAGATGACATCGTACCGTCTCGTAAAGTGAAAGTTGAAACCACCGACGGTGTGGTCCAGCTCTCCGGTACGGTTGATTCCCAGGCGCAGGTGGAACGCGCCGAAACTATCGCTAAAGCCGTCGATGGCGTTAAAAGCGTCAAAAACGATCTGAAAGCGAAATAAGAACGACTTTTGGACACAACGCTTGTGAGCACCTGAGCGCTCACATATAGCGGCTGATATTAACTATGGTAAAGGAGAGTTTTATGTTTCGTTGGGGCATTATATTTCTGGTTATCGCGTTAATTGCCGCCGCTCTGGGCTTTGGTGGTCTGGCGGGTACAGCGGCCGGCGCGGCGAAAATTGTTTTCGTTGTCGGTATTATCCTGTTCCTGGTCAGCCTGTTTACCGGACGCCGTCGTCCCTAGATAAGCGTAATCAGCCCGTCGGAAAACACAGCCGACAACACCACACTAAAAGCCAGTCCTTGCGACTGGCTTTTTCTGGTTTGAGTCATAGGGGCAGTTTGCGCTACTGTGTAATAACAGAAGAATAAAAAAACAGGTGTAGCAGTGGGGCAGAGAATTTCGGTTACGCTCGGCAATATCGCGCCGTTGGCGTTAAAACCCTTTCGCGTCGGCCGGCTGGCGCTGGTATGCGAAGGCGGTGGGCAGCGAGGCATCTTCACGGCCGGGGTGCTGGATGAATTC
Source organism: Lelliottia sp. SL45 (assembly GCF_026672535.1). Classification (NCBI taxonomy): domain Bacteria; kingdom Pseudomonadati; phylum Pseudomonadota; class Gammaproteobacteria; order Enterobacterales; family Enterobacteriaceae; genus Lelliottia; species Lelliottia sp. SL45. Next base: position 3,180,760 of record NZ_JAPPRH010000003.1, on the reverse strand, counting down.
ATGCGCGCGCAATTTAACCCCTTCGATCTCTTCTTTGGCACGTCCGCCGGGGCGCAAAACCTCTCTGCCTACGTCTGTAACCAGCCCGGTTACGCCCGCAAAGTGATCATGCGCTACACCACTTCACGCGATTTCTTCAATCCGCTGCGTTTTGTACGCGGCGGAAATCTCATCGATCTGGACTGGCTCTTAGACTCCACTTCCAGCCAAATGCCGCTGGCAATGGACACCGCTTCTCGCCTTTTTGATACGGGAAAAGAGTTCTGGATGTGCGCCAGCCGGGGCGATGACTACACGCCGGGCTACTTCTCACCGCAAAAAGAGAACTGGCTGGATATTCTGCGTGCATCCAGCGCGATTCCTGGCTTCTACCGGACCGCAGCGGCCCTCGACGGCATCAACTATCTGGACGGTGGGATCAGCGACGCCGTGCCCGTCCAGGAAGCCGCCCGCCGTGGCGCGCAAACTATCGTGGTGATCCGCACCGTGCCGTCGCAGATGTACTACACCCCGCAGTGGTTTAAGCGCATGGAAAAATGGCTGGGGGACAGTAGCCTGCAGCCGCTGGTGAACATCGCTCATCAGCATGAAGCCAGCTACAGCGCAATGCAGCGGTTTATCGAAAAACCGCCGGGCAAGCTGAAAATCTTTGAGATCTATCCGCCGAAGCCCCTTAACAGCATGGCGCTGGGCAGCCGCATACCTGCGCTGCGCGATGACTACAAAACCGGGCGTTTGTGCGCTCGCTATTTCCTGGCAACGGTGGGGAAACTGCTGGCCGAAAGCCCGCCTATTTATCGACATAAGCGCATCATCACGCCACCGGCGATTGTGGCCAACGACGCCCTGACGATGCCGCTGGTGGATGCCCCGCAGGCGAACGATACGACCTTTGATAACGAGGATCTGGCGTGACTTTTCGCTTTGTCGACACCCATTGCCACTTTGATTTTCCGCCGTTTACCGGCAATGAAGCGCAAAGTATCGCGCAGGCTGCGAAGGCGGGTGTGCAGGCGATTATCGTCCCTGCCATTGAAGCGGCAAATTTTGAACGGGTGCTCGATTTGGCCCGCAGCCACACGGCACTCTACGCCGCGCTGGGCCTGCATCCCATTGTGGTGGAAACGCATCAGGATGCGCATCTGGACCAGCTGGAAGCCTGTATTCTCACCGTCGGAAACAAGCTGGTGGCGATCGGTGAGATCGGTCTCGATCTCTATCGTGACGATCCGCAATTCGATCGCCAGCAGGCGCTTTTGGATGCGCAGCTAAAACTGGCTAAACGCCATGATCTGCCGGTGATCCTCCACTCAAGACGCACTCACGACAAACTGGCGATGCACCTCAAACGCGCCGATCTGCCGCGAACCGGCGTGGTGCACGGTTTTTCCGGAAGCCTGCAACAGGCGCAACGTTTTATCGAGCTGGGCTACAAAATTGGCGTCGGCGGCACGATCACCTATCCGCGCGCCAGTAAAACCCGCGACGTGATGGCGCAGTTGCCCCTGTCATCCCTGCTGCTGGAAACTGACGCGCCGGACATGCCGCTGAATGGTTTTCAGGGCCAGCCGAATCGCCCGGAGCAGGCGGCGCGCGTTTTTACGACGCTGTGTGAATTACGTGCTGAGCCGGCAGAAACCCTCGCCGATGCGCTGCTGCAAAACACCGAAGATCTGTTTGGCATCACCCTATAAATAGAGCGCCGGGCGGATCACCGCGATTCTTTGTTTTTCCAGCGCGCGGGCCAGAGGTTCTACATCCTCCGCCGTGGCGCTGCGCCAGCTGGCCGCCTCGCCGTACACCCCGTGGGCGTGAAAAGCGTTGATCCTGACAGGCACGTCGCCGAGATCGTGAATAAAGGCGATCAGCGACTCCAGATGTTTCAGATAATCACAATGATCCGGGATCACCAGCAGCCGCAGTTCCGTTAAACGCTGATGGTGCGCCAGCCAGCGAATGCTGTGTTTGATCTGCGGGTTTTCGCGCCCGGTCAGGAAACGGTGATGCTCGTTGTTCCAGGCTTTCAGATCCAGCATGGCACCATCAAAAAACGGCAGCAGCTTTTGCCAGCCGGTTTCACTCAGCAGCCCGTTGCTGTCTACCAGACAGGTCAAATGCTTCAGGGAGGCGTCCGCTTTGATGGCGCGAAACAGCGCCACCACAAACGGCAGCTGGGTAGTGGCTTCGCCGCCGCTGACGGTTATCCCTTCAATAAAGGGCGCGACGGTGCGAATCTGCCCGAGGATTTCCTCTACGCTGAAACGCTGCGCCATCGGGGTGGCCTGTTGCGGGCAGACGTGCAAACAGGTGTCGCATTTTTGACAGATACTCTCCTGCCACCAGACGCGCCCGGCCTGAATGTTCAGGGCATCGTGCGGGCAGTGAAGCACGCAGTCGCCACAATCGTTGCAGCGGCCAATGGTCCACGGGTTGTGGCAGGTTTTGCAGCGCAGGTTACACCCCTGCAGGAAGAGTGCCAGGCGGCTGCCCGGCCCGTCCACGCAGGAGAAGGGGATAACCTGACTAACTAAAGCGCATCTGTTGTTCATGGCTTATCACGCGCGGCTGACGTTCAAGGATACGTGTATTGCGTGCGGCCTCTTCGCCAAGCCAGGTGGTGTTGGTACGAGAGCCTTCCGCGCGGTATTTCTCCAGATCCGACAGGCGCACCATATACCCGGTCACACGCACCAGATCGTTCCCGGCCACGTTGGCCGTGAATTCGCGCATCCCGGCGTTAAACGCCCCAAGACACAGCTGAACCACGGCCTGCGGGTTACGCTTGATGGTTTCGTCCAGCGTCAAAATATCACTGATGCCCGAATGATAATGTTTGTGATGCGGCGCGACGGCCAGCAGGTGGCTAATCGGATCCGGCTCATCGCCATACGGCAGACGCGCACCCGGCGTAGTACCCGCGTCAGAGCTGATTCCCGACTGGGCATGCAGCATGGCGCGCTGCTTCCAGCCGTGTTTCACCGGCGTATTTTCGACAAATTCCGCAAGCTGTTCGCTCATGCGGTAGCCCAGCGCATTGGCCTGCTCATCCTTGCCGTAACGCGCGTTCAGTCCGGCTTTCTCGCACAGGGTATTCACCGCTTCGGCCAGACCGTACATGCCAAACATCGGCACAAAACGATCCGCATCAATCAGCCCCTCTTTTACCAGGAAGCTATTCTCAAAGAAGCCGGATTGCTCATACAGGAAATCACAGCGTGCATCGATAATCGCGATCTGCTGCTGGCAGTAGTGCGGTAGCGTGCGGGTAAAGAAATCGTCCATTGATTCACTGCTCTCGGCGATAGCCTTGAGGTTGAGGCGAACCAAGGTACTGCCACCGCCCGCCAGCGGCAGGGAGTTGTAACAACTCACCACGCCATAACGGCCTTTTGTGAAAATTTTATCATTCACCGGACCGTTGGAAATATGCGGTTTACTGCATTCGCAAATATTTTTCGCCACGCTCAGCAGCAAATCATCAGGGGTGATTTCGGGGTCGTAAATAAAGGTGAGATTCGGTGCGACCTGCTTCAGCTCTGCGTCAGCGCGTAAAATAGCGCGGGTGACTGGGGTATCCGCAGGGCCGATGTTGGCGTGCATAAACGCGTCTGGCAGGGTTCTGTCGAGATAACGCCAGAAACGTTTTATTCGGCTATCAATTTCTTCTTGTGTTAGAATTCTAACATAGGGTTGCAGTAACGCGTCGAGATGGCCGAGAAACACCGGCATCGATGTGACGGATGGAACATGGTGGTAGAGGATAGTGAGTAACGACAGGGCGTCATCGAGATCTTTCGCCCCTTCCAGCTCTAACCACTCTGAGCCGTTTGCCAGGAATTTAGCGTAGTCCGGCAGAACGTAGCGCGGTTTGAAGGGCGCATGGCCTTCAAACATATCGCAGATGAAACCCTCGTCCAGAGCCGCACGCGCGGCCTGTGACAGCGCGGGGTAGGGCAGATTGTTTTCCGCTTCCAGCGCCAGGAAATGACGTTTTTGCTCGGCTGTCAGTACCGGGCTTGTCACAATTTGCTGGCAACGTTGTTGCAAAGCATCGAGACCGGAGGTGGACATGTTCGCTTCCTTTTATTCTGCGGTTGATGGGCAGATTGTAGGAACTCATCATGCGAAGCCATTTGATCCGACGCGGGTGATTGCTGTTTTAGCCAGCAGCCTGAGGACTAAAGTTTGAAGTTGATCTCATTACAGTAATGCAAATTTGTACGCAGTTTTCATTAACTGTGATGAATGTCGAAGTGTGAATGCGGGTGAATGTTAGAATACTCACAGACCCGCACGGTGAAAATTTATACGGCGAAGCCGTTGGAGAATGTTATGACCGATTTAACCGCAAGCAGCCTGCGCGCGTTGAAACTGATGGACCTGACCACCCTGAACGATGACGACACCAATGAAAAAGTGATCGCATTGTGCCATCAGGCGAAAACGCCAGTGGGCAATACCGCTGCCATCTGCATCTATCCGCGTTTTATCCCGATTGCACGTAAGACGCTGAACGCGCAGGGCACGCCTGACGTGCGTATTGCTACCGTCACCAACTTCCCGCACGGCAATGACGACATCGACATTGCGCTGGCTGAAACCCGCGCGGCGATTGCCTACGGTGCTGATGAAGTTGACGTGGTGTTCCCGTACCGTGCGCTGATCGCCGGCAACGAGCAGGTCGGTTTTGACCTGGTGAAAGCCTGTAAAGACGCTTGTGCGGCGGCTAACGTGCTGCTGAAAGTGATTATCGAAACGGGCGAGCTGAAAGAAGAAGCGCTGATTCGTAAAGCATCTGAAATCTCCATCAAAGCGGGTGCGGATTTCATTAAAACCTCTACCGGTAAAGTGCCGGTCAACGCAACGCCAGAAAGCGCTCGCATCATGATGGAAGTGATTCGCGACATGGGCGTGTCTAAAACCGTGGGTTTCAAACCAGCGGGCGGCGTGCGTACTGCAGAGGACGCGCAGCAGTTCCTGGCTATCGCTGACGACCTGTTTGGCGCCGACTGGGCGGATTCCCGTCACTACCGCTTCGGCGCATCCAGCCTGCTGGCAAGCCTGCTGAAAGCGCTGGGTCACGGTGACGGTAAGAGCGCCAGCAGCTACTAATTACTCGTCATAGTCAGGCTGCACTTTCACCCCAGTCTCTTACTTGTGTAGGCGCCTGAGGGGCACTTTCTTGCCGCCCTCCGGCAGCTCGAATTATGTAGAGTAATATTATTATCGCGGCGGGTTTACCGCCGCATTTAACCTGATTCCCGGGGGTTACCGTGTTTCTCGCACAAGAAATTATTCGTAAAAAACGTGATGGTCATGCATTAAGCGACGAAGAGATCCGCTTCTTTATCAACGGTATTCGTGACAACACCATCTCTGAAGGGCAGATTGCCGCCCTGGCGATGACCATTTTCTTCCACGATATGGCGATGCCGGAACGTGTCTCGCTGACCATGGCGATGCGGGATTCAGGAACCGTTCTGGACTGGAAAAGCCTTAACCTCAACGGCCCGATTGTGGATAAACACTCCACGGGCGGCGTGGGCGATGTCACTTCCCTGATGCTCGGCCCAATGGTCGCCGCATGTGGGGGTTATATCCCGATGATCTCCGGGCGCGGCCTGGGGCATACGGGCGGTACGCTCGACAAACTGGAAGCCATTCCGGGCTTCGATATCTTCCCGGATGACCAGCGCTTCCGCGAAATTATTAAAGACGTTGGTGTGGCGATTATCGGCCAGACCAGCTCTCTCGCGCCGGCGGATAAACGTTTTTACGCCACCCGCGATATCACCGCGACAGTGGATTCCATTCCGCTGATCACCGCCTCGATCCTCGCCAAAAAGCTGGCGGAAGGTCTTGATGCCCTGGTGATGGATGTGAAAGTGGGTAGCGGCGCGTTTATGCCGACCTATGAACTCTCTGCGGCACTGGCCGAAGCGATCGTGGGCGTCTCCAACGGTGCGGGCGTGCGCACGACAGCGCTGCTCACCGACATGAATCAGGTGCTGGCCTCCAGCGCGGGTAACGCCGTCGAAGTGCGCGAAGCCGTGCAGTTCCTGACCGGCGAATACCGCAATCCGCGTCTGTTCGACGTCACGATGGCGCTGTGCGTTGAGATGCTGATCTCCGGTAAGCTCGCCAAAGACGACGCCGACGCGCGCGCGAAACTGCAGGCAGTGCTGGATAACGGCAAAGCGGCAGAGATCTTCGGTCGCATGGTGGCTGCGCAAAAAGGCCCAACCGATTTCGTCGAAAACTACGCGAAATACCTGCCGACCGCGACGCTCAGCAAGGCGGTTTACGCCGACGCGGAAGGTTTTGTCTCCGCCATGGACACCCGTGCGCTGGGCATGGCCGTGGTATCGATGGGCGGCGGACGCCGTCAGGCATCGGACACGATTGATTACAGCGTCGGCTTTACCGATATGACCCGTCTGGGTGACAGCGTTGACGGGCAGCGTCCGCTGGCGGTCATCCACGCCAAAGACGAAGCCAGCTGGCAGGAAGCAGCGAAAGCGGTGAAAGCGGCCATTAAACTTGACGACACGGCTCCCGAAACCACACCAACCGTCTATCGTCGTATCACCGAATAGCGGTATACTGATCTGATCGGTTTTTTATGAATTTTTGAAGCACATAAGTACGGAGAACATATGAAACGTGCATTTATTATGGTGCTGGACTCATTCGGCATCGGCGCTACAGAAGATGCAGACCGCTTTGGTGATGTCGGTTCCGACACCATGGGCCATATCGCAGAAGCGTGTGCGAAAGGCGAAGCGAACAATGGCCGTCAGGGCCCACTGACGCTGCCAAACCTGACCCGCCTGGGTCTGGTGAAAGCGCATGAAGGTTCGACTGGTAAAGTGGCAGCCGGTATGGACGCTAACGCAGAAGTGATCGGCGCATACGCCTGGGCGCACGAGCTTTCCTCGGGTAAAGACACCCCGTCTGGTCACTGGGAAATTGCCGGTGTACCGGTTCTGTTCGACTGGGGCTACTTCTCCGATCACGAAAACAGCTTCCCGCAGAAGCTGCTGGACAAGCTGGTTGAGCGCGGCAATCTGCCGGGTTACCTCGGTAACTGCCACTCCTCCGGTACGGTGATTCTGGATCAGCTCGGCGAAGAGCACATGAAAACCGGCAAGCCGATTTTCTACACCTCCGCTGACTCCGTGTTCCAGATTGCCTGCCACGAAGAGACCTTCGGCCTGGATCGTCTGTACGAGCTGTGCGAAATCGCGCGTGAAGAGCTGACCGAAGGCGGCTACAACATTGGCCGCGTAATTGCTCGTCCGTTTATCGGCGACAAACCGGGCAACTTCCAGCGTACCGGCAACCGTCACGATCTGGCCGTAGAACCGCCAGCACCGACCGTGTTGCAGAAACTGGTTGATGAGAAAGCGGGCGAAGTGGTTTCTGTCGGTAAAATCGCAGACATCTACGCCAACTGCGGCATCACCAAAAAAGTGAAAGCCACCGGTCTGGACGCGCTGTTCGACGCCACCATCAAAGAGATGAAAGAAGCGGGCGACAAGACTATCGTCTTCACCAACTTCGTAGACTTCGACTCCTCCTGGGGCCACCGTCGCGACGTCGCCGGTTATGCTGCCGGTCTGGAACTGTTCGACCGCCGTCTGCCAGAGCTGCTGGAGCTGGTGGGGGAAGATGACATCATCATCCTCACCGCTGACCACGGCTGCGACCCAACCTGGACCGGTACCGACCACACCCGCGAGCACATTCCTGTGCTGGTGTACGGACCGAAAGTGAAACCAGGATCGCTGGGCCACCGCGAAACCTTCGCGGATATCGGCCAGACCATTGCGAGCTACTTCGGTACGTCGCCAATGGACTACGGCAAAAACATGCTGTGATGCGCATGCCCGGCAGCGCTACGCTCGCCGGGCCTACGATTTAGTAGGTTGGGTCAGGCGCCGCCGCCACCCGACAAAACGACAATTTTAAAAGGATCTGAAGATGGCTACCCCACACATTAATGCAGAAATGGGCGATTTCGCGGACGTAGTGTTGATGCCGGGTGACCCGCTGCGCGCGAAGCACATTGCGGAAACCTTCCTCGAAGACGTACGTGAAGTGAACAACGTGCGCGGCATGCTGGGCTTCACAGGTACTTACAAAGGCCGCAAAATCTCTGTGATGGGTCACGGTATGGGTATCCCGTCCTGCTCCATCTACACCAAAGAGCTGATCACCGATTTCGGCGTGAAGAAAATCATCCGCGTGGGCTCTTGCGGTGCAGTGCGTATGGACGTGAAACTGCGTGACGTCGTCATCGGTATGGGTGCTTGCACCGATTCCAAAGTCAACCGTATGCGTTTCAAAGACCACGACTTTGCAGCCATCGCTGACTTCGGCATGGTGCGTAACGCGGTTGACGCGGCGAAAGCGCTGGGCGTTGATGCGCGCGTTGGTAACATCTTCTCTGCTGACCTGTTCTATGCACCGGACGGCGGCGAAATGTTCGACGTGATGGAAAAATACGGCATCCTGGGCGTGGAAATGGAAGCGGCGGGCATCTACGGCGTAGCGGCTGAGTTTGGTGCGAAAGCGCTGACCATCTGCACCGTGTCTGACCACATCCGTACTCACGAGCAGACCACTGCCGCTGAGCGTCAGACCACCTTCAACGACATGATCAAAATCGCGCTGGAATCCGTTCTGCTGGGCGATAAAGAGTAAGTCTGTTTGCCGGGTGGCTTCTCCGTCTTACCCGGCCTGCAATGTTAAAGCCCGCTTGCGGGCTTTTCTGTCACCGCACCGCTTTCGCTATCCACGCCGACAACTCCCGCAACTCTTTTTCCTGCTCCGGGAACTCGCCTAACAGCGCGTCACACGCTTGCTGCAGACTCTCCGCGCGATACAAACATCCCTGCAAACGGGCCGCCAGCGCTTCCAGCGGGGCCGGATTGAGGCTATCGGTAAACACCTGCGTGCGCGTGATAATGCCCCGTTCAACGTCGAAATGCAGCTCTACGCCGCCCCAGGTGAAACGCTCATCCAGCAGATGCGAGAACGCCGGTGCCTGGCCGAAGTTCCACTCCCAGCTGCTTTGCCGGGCAAAGGTTTCGGCGAAGTTGGGCAAATCCGGCGTTTTGTCCGGGGAGATCACTTCCGCCTCGACGCGCTCGCCATAGTGTTCGAAAAACGCCTCACGAATTGCCTCGCAGACCTGCTCATGGGTGATGCCTGGCAGCAGCTCCACCAGATTCGCCACGCGACCGCGCACCGAGGTAATCCCCTTGGCCTGCAGCTTTTTTTTGTCGGGATTGAGATAGTTCGCCAGACGGCTCAAGTCAGCGTTAAGCAGTAAAGTGCCGTGGTGAAAACCGCGATCTTTGGTTTCGCGATAGGCTGAACCGGAAACTTTACGGTCGCCTTCTGGGGTTTTGACCACCAGATCGTTTCGCCCGGAGGCTTCTGCCGTCACGCCGAGGGCGTTCAGGGCATTGAGCACAATCGCGGTGGAGATGGTTTTATCGTACTCCGGTTTACCGGCCATAAAGGTAAAGCAGGTATTGCCGAGGTCATGGAATACCGCGCCGCCGCCGCTGCTGCGACGGGCCAGACGCACGTTATCCTCTTCCATGCGCCGGGTGTTGCACTCTTTCCACGGGTTCTGCGCGCGGCCAATGACCACCGTATCGGCGTTGCGCCAGAGAAACAGGACGCGCTGTGTGGCAGGCATCTGGCGGAAGATGCACTCTTCCACCGCGAGGTTGAACCAGGGATCGTAAGAGTCAGAGATAAGCAGGCGTAGTGTCGTCATGGCAGATTTCCTTTCCGAATCGTCCACCCACTTTACCATTAATCCTTCTTCTCGCTCTCTTCCTCTTCCGGCACCGATTTACTGGCCGTCAGCAGGAAAGGCGATTGCTGCCAGCGCGTGCGTTTGCCCTGCAAAAGCGTGCGCGTTAACACGACGCCAATCGCCAGCGAAAGGAGTAACATCAGGCGTAGAATATTGGTGGTGTTATCCACCTGCTTGGCTTCGGTCGGCAGGGTGTGGGTGTCGAGGGTCAGACGCAGGTAGCCCAGCGGGCCATTCTTGCCCTGAATCGGCTCGATAATTTGCTGATTGAAATAGCCGCCAGCCTTTTTGCCGTCGAGCGCCAGACGGTCGCGCACGTCAACGTGCTCACCGGCGCGGGCAATCAGATCGCCCTGTTCGTCGTAGACGCCCGCATCCAGAATACGGCTGTTTTCCGTAATCTGACGCAGTATTTGGGCGATGCGTTTATCGTCCGGCGTCTCGGTGCGCATTGCGGGTGCAACGCTCAGGGTAACCTGACGCGCCAGGGTTCGCGCCAGCTCTTCGAACTGCGGATTACGTTGTCGTTGATGATTCTGGCTAAACCAGGATGCCCCTTGCATCAGCGCCACCAGAAGCGCGAGGCAGGACAGGACAATCACTGCACGATGAAGCCGGAATTTCAGTTTTGCGCGAGCCATATTCCACCTGCTGAAAATTTACGGCTTAATGTTGCCAGAAGTGATGGTTACAGGGTAGCCTCATGCGTTATTTTCCCCCTGGAACCTTCCGGCGCGAACCAATTTACAGGAGCTTCAATGCCGAACATTACCTGGTGCGACCTGACCGATGACGTCTCTTTATGGCCAGGATTGCCGCTCTCATTAAGTGGCGACGAGGTCATGCCTCTGGACTACCATGCGGGGCGTAGCGGCTGGCTGCTGTATGGCCGTGGCCTGGATAAGCAACGCCTGACGCAATACCAAACCAAGCTCGGCGCGGCGATGGTGATTGTGGCGGCCTGGTGCGTGGAAGATTATCAGGTGCTGCGTCTGGCCGGATCTCTGACACAACGCGCGACCCGCCTGGCCCACGAAGCCGGGCTGGACGTGGCACCACTGGGGAAGATCCCGCATCTGAAAACGCCAGGACTGCTGGTGATGGATATGGATTCGACCGCCATTCAGATCGAGTGCATCGACGAACTCGCGAAACTGGCCGGTAGCGGCGAGATGGTGGCGGAAGTGACCGAACGCGCCATGCGCGGCGAACTCGATTTTGCCGCCAGCCTGAAGCAGCGCGTCGCCACGTTAAAAGGGGCCGATGCCAACATCCTGCGTCAGGTGCGTGATGAACTCCCGTTGATGCCTGGCCTCACCCAACTGGTACTGAAGCTGGAAACCCTCGGCTGGAAAGTGGCGATTGCCTCCGGCGGCTTCACCTTCTTCGCGGACTACCTGCGCGACAAACTGCGCCTGACCACTGTTGTGGCGAACGAACTGGAGATCCGCGACGGTAAACTGACCGGCGAAGTGATCGGCGATATCGTGGATGCCCAGTACAAAGCCAACACCCTGACGCGTCTGGCGGAAAAATATGAAATTCCGGTCACGCAGACCGTCGCCATCGGTGATGGCGCGAACGATCTGCCAATGATTAAAGTGGCCGGGCTGGGCATTGCCTATCATGCCAAGCCAAAAGTAAACGAAAAGACGGAAGTCACCATTCGTCACGCCGATCTGATGGGGGTGTTCTGCATCCTTTCCGGTAGCGTGAATCAGAAATAAAGAGGTAAACCGTGGCGAAAGCTCCAAAACGCGCATTTGTCTGTAATGAATGTGGTGCGGATTATCCGCGCTGGCAGGGGCAGTGCAGCGCCTGCCATGCCTGGAACACCATCACCGAAGTGCGTGTGGCCGCTTCGCCAACCGTGGCCCGCAACGAGCGTCTGAGCGGCTATGCGGGTAACGCTGGCGTCTCGAAGGTACAAAAACTTTCCGAGATCAGCCTCGATGAAGTGCCGCGTTTTTCCACCGGTTTTAAAGAGTTTGACCGCGTACTGGGCGGCGGCGTGGTGCCGGGCAGCGCGATTCTGATCGGCGGTAACCCCGGCGCCGGTAAATCGACGCTGCTGCTGCAAACGCTGTGCAAACTCGCCGAACAGATGAAAACCCTGTACGTGACCGGTGAAGAGTCTTTGCAGCAGGTCGCGATGCGCGCGCACCGTCTCGGTCTGCCGACCGGCAATCTGAATATGCTGTCGGAAACCAGCATCGAGCAAATCTGTATGATTGCTGACGAAGAGCAGCCGAAGCTGATGGTCATCGACTCCATCCAGGTCATGCACATGGCGGATATTCAGTCTTCGCCGGGCAGCGTGGCGCAGGTGCGTGAAACCGCCGCCTATCTGACGCGCTTTGCTAAGACGCGCGGCGTGGCTATCGTGATGGTCGGCCACGTCACCAAAGACGGCTCCCTGGCCGGTCCAAAAGTGCTTGAGCACTGTATCGACTGCTCCGTGATGCTCGACGGCGATGCGGATTCCCGTTTCCGCACCCTGCGCAGCCATAAAAACCGTTTTGGTGCGGTGAATGAGCTGGGCGTTTTCGCCATGACCGAACAGGGGCTGCGTGAAGTGAGCAACCCATCGGCCATCTTCCTGAGCCGTGGCGACGAAGAGACTGCCGGCAGCTCGGTGATGGTGCTTTGGGAAGGGACGCGGCCGCTACTGGTGGAGATACAGGCGCTGGTGGATCAATCCATGATGGGCAACCCTCGTCGCGTGGCGGTCGGGCTTGAGCAAAACCGTTTGGCGATTCTGCTGGCGGTGCTGCACCGTCACGGCGGCCTGCAAATGGCGGATCAGGATGTGTTCGTTAACGTGGTGGGCGGCGTGAAAGTGACAGAAACCAGTGCCGATCTGGCCCTGCTGCTGGCGATGGTCTCCAGCCTGCGCAACCGACCGCTCCCGCAGGATCTGGTGGTGTTTGGCGAAGTGGGGCTGGCCGGAGAAATTCGCCCGGTCCCGAGCGGCCAGGAGCGTATCTCCGAAGCGGCGAAACACGGTTTCCGTCGTGCCATTGTCCCTGCTGCCAACGTACCGAAAAAAGTGCCGGAAGGGATGAAAATTTTCCCGGTGAAAAAACTGTCGGATGCGTTAAGCGTCTTTGACGACTTATAATATTAACGTGCGTATCTTTTTGGCGGGAGCGTTTTGCTGACCCGCCTCACTTAGCAGGAGGCTCTTGTGTCAACATTTGACTATCTTAAAACCGCGATCCGCCAGAAAGGCTGTACGTTGCAGCAGGTGGCGGAAGCCAGCGGGATGACCAAGGGCTATTTAAGCCAGCTTCTGAATGCCAAAATCAAAAGCCCGAGCGCGCAAAAACTTGAGGCGCTGCACCGCTTTCTGGGCCTCGAATTTCCGCGCATGCAAAAGAATATCGGCGTGGTATTTGGCAAGTTTTATCCGCTGCATACCGGCCATATCTATCTGATTCAGCGCGCCTGTAGCCAGGTGGATGAGCTGCATATCATCATGGGTTACGATGACACGCGTGATCGCGCGTTGTTCGAAGACAGCGCAATGTCCCAGCAGCCGACTGTCTCAGATCGTCTGCGCTGGCTGCTGCAGACGTTCAAATACCAAAAAAACATTCGTATTCATGCCTTTAACGAAGAGGGCATGGAGCCGTATCCGCACGGCTGGGATGTGTGGAGTAACGGCATCAAAGCCTTTATGGAAGAGAAGGGGATAGCCCCGAACTGGATCTATACGTCTGAGGAGTCCGATGCGCCGCAGTTCCGCGAACATCTCGGAACGGAAACGGTGCTGATCGATCCTAAGCGCACCTTCATGAACATCAGCGGCGCGCAAATCCGCGAAAACCCCTTCCGCTACTGGGATTACATCCCAACGGAAGTGAAGCCGTTCTTTGTGCGCACGGTGGCGATTCTGGGCGGTGAATCGAGCGGTAAATCTACGCTGGTCAACAAGCTGGCGAATATCTTCAACACCACCAGTGCCTGGGAGTATGGGCGCGATTACGTCTTCTCACACCTGGGCGGCGATGAGATGGCGCTCCAGTATTCCGATTACGACAAAATCGCGCTGGGCCATGCGCAGTACATTGATTTCGCGGTGAAATACGCGAACAAAGTGGCGTTTGTGGATACGGATTTCGTGACCACTCAGGCGTTCTGTAAAAAGTACGAGGGCCGTGAGCATCCGTTTGTTCAGGCGCTGATCGATGAATATCGCTTCGATCTGGTGATTTTGCTGGAAAACAATACGCCGTGGGTCGCCGATGGGATGCGCAGCCTGGGCAGCTCCGTCGACCGCAAAGAGTTCCAGACCATGCTGGTGGATATGCTGCGTGAGAATAACGTGGAGTTTGTCCATGTGGAGGAGTCGGACTACGATGGCCGCTTCCTGCGCTGCGTGGAGCTGGTGAAGACGTTGATGGGTGAGCAGGCGTAAAGCGCTGCTCCGAATGATCCCCTCTCCCAAACAGGGAGAGGGCAGAAAGAGGGGGTATGACCTCAGAACTGCACTACCACCTTCCCGCGCATATGCCCGTCCAGCACTTTGCGGTGCGCTTCGCTAATGCTCTCCACGCTTAATCCCTGCAGCGTCTCACTCAGCGAACTCTCCACCACACCGTTTTCGACCAGCTTCGCGACCTCATTCAGAATCTCACCCTGACGCGCCATGTCTGCGGTCTGATACATGCTTCGGGTATACATGAACTCCCAGTGCAGCGCGGCAGATTTAGACTTCAGCTTGCTTTGATCCAGCGGATGGTCGTTCTCAACGATGGTGCAAATATGCCCCTGCGGAGCAATCAGCTCGCTGACCGCCGCCCAGTGCCCGTCGGTATCGTTAAGAATGAAAATGTAATCCACAAAGGTAATGTCGTGCTTCGCCAGTTCACCTTGCAGGTCGCGATAATTCACCACCAGATCCGCACCGCGATCCCGACACCACTGGGCCGAATCTTCCCGGGACGCCGTGGCGATCACCTTGATCTGGCTGTTGTGTTTGGCAAAGGGGATCGCCAGCGATCCGACGCCGCCCGCGCCCCCGATGATCAGCAGTGTTTTGTCCGATCCGGCGTCCTGGATATTCAGCCGTTCAAACAATCCTTCCCACGCCGTCAGGGCGGTTAACGGCAGCGCCGCTGCGGCAGCCCAGTCGAGGTTTTGCGGTTTGTGGCCGACGATGCGCGCATCGATCAGCTGGTGCGTGGCATTGCTGCCCGGACGGGTGATGTCCCCTGCGTACCACACTTCGTCACCGGCTTTGAATTGCGTAACGCCCGCACCGACCGCCTTCACAATTCCGCTGGCGTCCCAGCCCAGAATACGCGGCGCTTGCAGACCGTTTTTGCTCAGGCTGGCATGAACTTTAGTATCGACCGGGTTTACAGAAACGGCTTTCACCTCAACCAGCAAATCATGCTCGCCGGGCTGCGGCATGGGCTGCGTGATCTCAATAAAAGCAGAAGGCTGGTCTGGATTAACGGCAATGGCTTTAACGGACATGGTGAACTCCTTATGGAATGCGTTTGTTGAGGCTAGTCTATTAAGTCACCAGTTGCGTGATAAGATGGACAATCAATAACAAAGTGTTCGCTTGAGATGAACAATCATGTTTAAACAGCTACAGGATATGGCCCTGTTTGCGCTGGTGGCCGAGATGGGGAGTTTTACCGCGGCGGCGCAAAAAGCGGGTCTGCCGAAATCAAGCGTCAGCCAGCGAATCAGCCAGCTTGAGCAGCAGGTCGGTATCCGCCTGCTGAACCGCACCACCCGCAAACTCAATTTAACCTATGCCGGAGAGCACTATCTGGTGCACTGCCGCGAGATGCTGGCGGCGAGCGAGCGCGCGGAATACGCCATTCAGCGTCTGCGCGATAATCCCGGCGGTCGACTGCGGATCACAAGCCCGGCGGGGATCGGTGCCACGCTGCTGGCGCATCTGAATGCGGAGTTTCAGCGCCGTTATCCGGATGTGTCGCTCGATGTCTGTATTTCAGATGATGTGCAGGATCTGGTGGAGTCTGGCTATGACGTCGCGCTGCGCACCGGCAAGCCGCAGGACTCTTCATTGATTGGCCGTATGATTGGCAACTGCCCGCGCTATATGCTGGCCTCGCCGGATTATCTGGCGCGCTTTGCTCCTCTGGAACATCCACGGCAGCTGGTGGATCACCGCTGTATCACTCACAAAGCCTGGCCGGAGTGGCTGTTGCGTCGTAACGACGAGGATTATCGGCATCTGCCTGACAACGCCCATGTCACGGATAACCTGGTTTACGCCAGGGAGAGTGCCATTGCGGGGGCGGGAATCACGCTGCTGCCCGCGTTTTTGCTGGAAGATAAAATCGAGAAGGGGGCGTTGGTGCCCGTGCTGCCAGAATGGCGCGTGGAGGGGAATGAGCTATGGCTGGTCTACCCGAGCCGGAAGCTGAATTCGCCTGCGTTGATGAGCTATATCCAGTTTGCGATGCAGTTTGATGAGGTGAAGCGGTTTTACGTTGGGGTGTGAATGCCGGGAGGCAGTGACGCCTTACCCGGCTTGCTTTCTTTCGTTTGCCCGGCAGGCAAAACGCCGCCGGGCAAATCAGGCACTTATTTGGAGATACGCTTGTACTTGATACGTTTTGGCTCCAGCGCATCGGCGCCGAGCGTGCGTTTCTTGTACTCTTCGTATTCGGTAAAGTTACCTTCGAAGAACTCCACTTTACCCTCGTCCTGGTAATCCAGAATGTGGGTGGCAATACGGTCCAGGAACCAACGGTCGTGCGAGATCACCATCGCACAGCCCGGGAACTCCAGCATGGCGTTTTCCAGCGCACGCAGGGTTTCGATATCCAGGTCGTTGGTCGGTTCATCGAGCAGCAGTACGTTACCACCAACCTGCAGCAGTTTCGCCAGATGCAGACGGCCACGCTCACCGCCGGACAGCTCGCCGACGCGTTTACCCTGATCCACACCTTTGAAGTTGAAGCGGCCAACGTAGGCGCGGCTCGGCATCTCGGTGTTACCGATACGCATGATATCCTGCCCGCCGGAGACTTCTTCCCACACGGTTTTGCTGTTGTCCATCGCGTCACGGAACTGGTCAACGGAGGCCAGTTTCACGGTATCACCCAGCGTGATGGTGCCGCTGTCAGGCTGTTCCTGACCAGACATCATGCGGAACAGGGTTGATTTACCGGCGCCGTTCGGACCGATGATCCCGACAATCGCCCCTTTCGGCACGGAGAAGCTCAGGTCGTCGATCAGCAGGCGATCGCCGTAGGATTTACGCAGATTGCTCACTTCAACGACTTTATCCCCCAGACGCGCGCCTGGTGGAATAAACAGTTCGTTGGTTTCGTTACGTTTCTGGTATTCGGAGTTGTTCAGCTCTTCAAAGCGTGCCAGACGGGCTTTGCCCTTAGACTGACGGCCTTTAGCACCCTGACGAACCCACTCCAGCTCTTTCTCAATCGATTTACGACGAGCAGCTTCCTGAGACGCTTCCTGGGCCAGACGCTGATCTTTCTGCTCCAGCCAGGAGGAGTAGTTGCCTTCCCACGGAATACCTTCGCCGCGGTCCAGCTCCAGGATCCAGCCTGCCACGTTATCAAGGAAGTAACGGTCGTGGGTAATCGCCACAACGGTCCCTTCGAAGTCGTGCAGGAAGCGTTCCAGCCAGGCGACGGATTCGGCATCCAGGTGGTTCGTTGGTTCGTCGAGCAGCAGCATGTCTGGCTTTTCCAGCAGCAGACGGCACAGTGCGACGCGGCGGCGTTCACCACCGGACAGTTTTTCGATTTTCGCGTCCCAGTC
Organism: Lelliottia sp. SL45; assembly: GCF_026672535.1. Taxonomy (NCBI): domain Bacteria; kingdom Pseudomonadati; phylum Pseudomonadota; class Gammaproteobacteria; order Enterobacterales; family Enterobacteriaceae; genus Lelliottia; species Lelliottia sp. SL45. The sequence continues at coordinate 3,163,146 of NZ_JAPPRH010000003.1, read as the reverse complement.
TGGCAGGCGCAGGGCATCGGCCGCACGCTCCAGCTGGACGTTCAGGTTGTGACCGTCGTGCGCCTGGATAATTTCTTCAAATTTACCCTGTTGCGCCGCCAGTTTGTCGAAGTCAGCGTCCGGTTCAGCGTACTTCGCGTACACCTCGTCCAGGCCTTTCAGTGCGTTAACAACTTCAGAAACGGCTTCTTCGATGGATTCGCGAACGGTGTGTTCCGGGTTCAGCTTCGGTTCCTGCGGCAGGTAACCGATTTTGAGACCAGGCTGCGGGCGAGCTTCACCTTCGATGTCTGTATCGATGCCGGCCATAATGCGCAGCAGGGTGGACTTACCGGCACCGTTGAGACCCAGAACACCAATTTTTGCGCCCGGGAAGAAGCTCAGCGAGATATTTTTCAGAATATGACGTTTCGGCGGAACGACCTTGCCGACACGATGCATGGTATAAACGAATTGAGCCACGTGGACTTCGCCTCTTTTATCGTGAAGAAAATAGAATTCAGCTGCGAAGTGTAGCCTTTTTCAGTGCCTAATCCCAGCCAGGAACGTCGGGAGTGTTAAAGCACGCAAGAAAGGTAAAAAAGTGTCCATAACGTGGCGTGTTGCGGTATGCCTGGTTAGCATAGATCCATTACATTTTTATGTGGCACGACGCCGCAACGGTATTCAACAAAATGAGGAAGAGCTTGTGGAAAAAGCCAAACAGGTGGTCTGGCGTCTGCTGGCTGCCAGCGTATGCGTGATGACGATAAGCCACGCAGCGCATGCCGATTCACTGGATGAACAGCGCAACCGCTATGCGCAAATCAAGCAGGCGTGGGACAGTAAGCAGATGGATACCGTGCAGGCACTGATGCCGACGCTGAAAGAGTATCCGCTCTATCCGTATCTGGAATACCGCCAGATCACCGACGATCTCATGAACCAGCCGACCCTCACCGTCGCGAATTTTATCCAGGCGAATCCGACGCTACCGCCCGCCCGCACTCTGCAATCGCGCTTTGTGAACGAGCTGGCGCGTCGCGAAGACTGGCGCGGTCTGCTGGCGTTCAGCCCGGAAAAACCGGGCACCACCGAAGCGCAGTGTAATTTCTATTACGCCAAATGGGCGACCGGGCAGCAGCAGGAAGCCTGGAGCGGAGCGAAAGATCTGTGGCTGACGGGCAAAAATCTGCCAAACGCCTGTGACTCGCTGTTTGGCGCCTGGCGCGCATCGGGTCAGCAAGATCCGCTCGCCTATCTCGAACGTATTCGCCTGGCGATGAAAGCGGGCAACACGCGTCTCGTGACCACGCTGGCTGGGCAGATGCCCTCCGATTACCAGACCATTTCCACGGCGGTTCTCCAGCTCGCCAACGATCCCAATTCTGTGCTGACGTTTGCTCGCTCGACGGGCGCGACCGATTTCACCCGCCAGATGGCGGCGGTGGCCTTTACCAGCGTCGCGCGTGACGATGTGGAAAACGCACGGCTGATGATTCCGCAGCTGGTGCAGGCGCAGCAGCTCAACGACGATCAAACCCAGGAGCTGCGCGATATCGTCGCGTGGCGTCTAATGGGCACCGATGTGACCGACGAGCAGGCGCGCTGGCGTGACGATGCGATCATGCGCTCAAACTCGACCTCGCTGGTTGAACGCCGTGTGCGTATGGCGCTCGGCACCGGCGATCGCCGTGGTTTAAACACCTGGCTCTCCCGCCTGCCGATGGATGCGAAAGAAAAGGACGAGTGGCGTTACTGGCAGGCCGATTTGCTGATGGAGCGCGGGCGCGATGACGAAGCGAAAGAGATCCTCCACTACCTGATGCAGCAGCGCGGTTTCTATCCGATGGCGGCGGCGCAGCGTCTGGGCGAAGAGTACACGCTGAAGATCGACAAAGCCCCGACAAACGCCAATCCAGCCCTGACGCAGGGTCCGGAAATGGCGCGCGTGCGCGAGCTGATGTACTGGAGCATGGATAACACCGCGCGCAGCGAGTGGGCCAACCTGGTGACCAGCCGCACGACTGACGAAAAAGCCCAGCTGGCGCGTTATGCCTTCGATAATCGCTGGTGGGATCTGAGCGTGCAGGCGACGATCGCCGGAAAACTGTGGGATCATCTGGAAGAGCGTTTCCCGCTGGCCTACAACGATCTGTTTGATCGCTACACCAGCGGCAAAGATATCCCGCAGAGCTATGCGATGGCGATTGCCCGTCAGGAGAGTGCCTGGAACCCGAAAGTGCGCTCGCCGGTGGGGGCCAGCGGCCTGATGCAAATTATGCCGGGGACCGCCACGCATACGGTGAAGATGTTTAATATTCCAGGCTACAGCAGCCCGTCACAGCTGCTGGATCCGGATACCAACATCAACATCGGCACCAGCTATTTACAGTATGTGTATCAGCAGTTCGGCAATAACCGCATCTTCTCTTCGGCGGCGTATAACGCAGGGCCTGGGCGTGTGCGCACCTGGCTTGGCAACAGCGCCGGGCGCATCGACGCGGTGGCGTTTATCGAGAGCATTCCGTTCTCCGAAACGCGCGGTTATGTGAAGAATGTGCTGGCCTATGACGCCTACTACCGCTACTTCATGGGGCAGAAAGACACCCTGATGAGCGACGCGGAGTGGCAGAGAAAGTATTAATCCGGATGGGTTGTGTTATGCTTGTACTCGTCTAAGAGTACAAACGGCGGCATAACATGACCCAGCATTCCCCTTATTCATCGGCGATGGCCGAACAGCGCAACCAGGAGTGGCTTCGTTTTGTGGAGCTGCTTCGCCAGTCCTACGAGAAAGATCTGCACCTGCCTCTGATGCAACTGATCCTGACGCCCGACGAGCGCGAAGCGCTGGGGACGCGCGTGCGCATTATTGAAGAGTTGCTGCGGGGGGAGATGAGCCAGCGTGAGCTGAAGAATGAGCTGGGGGCGGGGATTGCTACGATTACCCGTGGTTCGAACAGCCTGAAATCAGCCCCGGTTGAGCTGCGCCAGTGGCTTGAGGAAGTGCTGCTGAAAAATGCCTGAGGTGCCATCTGGAAAGAGAGCAATTGCAGGCCTGATGGCGTTGCGCTTATCAGACCTGCAAAAGATCAGCTCTCATCTTGGTTTTCAACGGTAAATCGCGTTATGAAACGGGCTTAACGCCAGCACCACTGCCTGATGGTAAACGCTCGAACGCGTCAGCGTTCCGGCGGTAAACACGCCGATGGCACCCTCTTTGCGGCCAATCTCGTCGATGCCGGTGTAGTGCGACATCACCGGCCCGAGCGCTTCTCCCGCCCGCACTTTTTCCAGAATGGTAGCCGGTAAAGGCAACGTCGCTGAACGGGATTCTCCGCGCTGCTCGCGGCTCTCAATCACCACCCAGCTAAAGGTTGCCCCTTCGTCAATTCCCGCTTCAATCGCGACCCAAAAATCGGCCTGCGGGCGCAGAGCTTTCGCATTCACGACGCGATTTCGTGCGCCAGCGCGCGTTTCCTCGCTTCCGAAAGGTTGTTCAGGGACGCCGCTCTCGACGCCGACGGCGTCGATATGGCAGGATCCTTCGCCGAAGATCTCTTCAAATGCCCTTAGAATTGCCTGAATTTTGGCAGGATTAGTGGTAGCAGAGACAACATGGTGCATAATTAAGCTCGATTCGAAAAAAACTCATCGCAGTATAACGGAAAAAAACATGTTACAGGTTTACCTTGTTCGCCACGGTGAAACGCAGTGGAACGCCGAGCGACGTATTCAAGGCCAGTCAGACAGTCCTCTCACCGCCAAAGGTGAGCAACAAGCATGGCAGGTTGCGGAGCGCGCCAGAAACCTGGGCATCACGCACATTATCGCCAGCGATTTAGGGCGCACGCAGCAAACGGCGCGCATTATCGCTGAGGCCTGCGGATGCGATATTATCCTCGATCCTCGCCTGCGCGAGCTCGACATGGGCGTGCTGGAAAAACGTCATGTGGATTCTCTGACGGAGCAGGAAGAGGGCTGGCGTCGTACGCTGGTCAACGGCACCGAAGATGGCCGTATTCCTGAGGGGGAGTCCATGCAGGAGCTGAGCGTGCGCGTTCAGGCGGCACTGGCAGATTGCCTCAAGCTACCGGCAGGTAGCCGACCGCTGCTGGTGAGCCACGGTATCGCACTGGGCTGCCTGGTGAGCACCATTCTTGGGCTGCCGGCCTATGCCGAACGCCGTTTGCGTCTGCGCAACTGCTCTATTTCCCGCATCGACTATCAGGAAAGCCCGTGGCTGGCGTCTGGTTGGGTGGTGGAAATGGCAGGGGACATCTCGCATCTGGACGCCCCTGCGCTGGATGAACTGCAGCGTTAGCGGCGAATCGGAATTAAGAATTCCATACGCAGATTGATTGGGCCTTCATCCGGTTTAGCATCGCTGGCCGGATAGTAGCGCTCAATGTCCTGGCCTTTACGGCGGTTCAGATTCAGCATCGGCATGCAGGTACCGTATACGGTCAGGATAAACTCCTGAACACCCGTTCCCAGCCCTTCATAGTTGAACATCACGTATTCACCGCCTTCCAGCACGACCGGCTTCGAGCCCTGAATATAGCCGTTGGCCATCTCAGGCGTGAGCGCGGTGGTGTAGAACACCTCCTGCTCGTCGTCCTTTTCCTGGCTTGGGTGCGTTTCATTCAGGCCATACAGCAACGGCGGGATCGCCGGGGCGTGGCTCAGGAAATCGCGCCAGAACTGGGTGCGCATCTGATGACGGAATTCAGAAATCTGTTCCAGCGAACAGGAGTAGCTTTGCGTCGTGCCAATCAGGTGCGTCTCTGGTAGGGTGACGAATTCATATTTTGGCATCGCAAATTCGCCCAGACGCAGCGGCGGGCGCATGCCAAACGAACTCCAGTCGGGTGAACGACGATAGAGCGCAGGCGTCAGCGAAAACTGTTTTTTGAAGGCGCGGGTAAAGGTCTGCTGCGAGTCAAAACGGTATTGCAGCGCAATATCCAGAATCGGACGCGCTGTCAGGCGCAAGGCCACCGCCGATTTTGAGAGACGACGTGCACGAATATAGGCACCGATAGCATGACCGGTGACATCCTTGAACATCCTTTGCAAATGCCACTTGGAATAACCTGCTTTTGCCGCCACATTATCCAGTGACAAAGGCTGGTCCAGATGACCTTCTAGCCAGGTAAGCAGATCGCGAATAATTCCAGCCTGATCCATATACTATCCTCATCCATAAAACAGCAGGTGCCTGATAACAGGGTAGCGGATAATAGCATTTTTTGATGTTTTAGCATTCAGTGTTTTTTTTGCGCATTAATGCTTTTTGCCGCACATTATGAGCATCAAATTGCTAATCCTGTGATCTTGCTACATTTTTATCCTGTTTGTTGAATAATCGCTCAATGCAATTTTAAAGAATGGTAACAATATGAAATACAAGACATTGATCTTCACCGCTCTGATGCTGTTAGTGGGTCGTAACGCGCTGGCCGAAGAAGTTGGCTCCGTCGATACCGTGTTTAAAATCTTTGGCCCGGACCATAAAATCGTGGTCGAAGCCTTTGACGATCCCGATGTGAAGAACGTCACCTGCTATATCAGCCGCGCGAAAACGGGCGGGATCAAAGGGGGGCTGGGGCTGGCTGAAGATACGGCCGATGCGGCGATCTCTTGTCAGCAGGTGGGGCCGGTGGAGCTGAGCGACAAAATTAAAAACGGCAAAGCGCAGGGCGATGTGGTGTTCCAGAAACGCACTTCGCTGGTGTTCAAAAAACTGCAGGTCGTGCGTTTCTATGATGCAAAACGGAACACGCTGGCGTACCTCGCGTACTCCGATAAAGTGGTTGAGGGATCGCCGAAAAACGCACTGAGCGCCGTGCCGATCATGCCGTGGCGCTAACTCAGGGGCACCCGATGCAGCAACCGTTGATTTGGCTGGTGGAAGACGAAATCAGCATCGCCGAGACGCTAATCTACATGCTTTCGCAGGAAGGCTTTGCGGTGAAGTCCTTCGAACGCGGGCTGCCTGCGCTCGAAGAGGCGCGGCGTCAGGCGCCTGCGCTCGCGATTCTGGATGTGGGTCTGCCGGATATCAGCGGTTTCGAGCTGTGTCGTCAGCTGCTGGCGCAACATCCGTCGCTGCCGGTGCTGTTCCTCACGGCCCGCAGCGATGAGGTGGATAAACTGCTGGGCCTCGAAATGGGGGCCGATGATTACGTCGCCAAACCCTTCTCGCCGCGCGAAGTGTGCGCCCGGGTGCGGACCATTTTGCGACGGATGCAGAAATCGGCGTTGCCTTCGGAGATCCTGCGCATCGGGCAGTTTGAACTCAACGAACCCGCCGCGCAGATCAGTTGGTGCGGCGAAGCATTACTTTTAACGCGCTACGAATTTTTGCTGCTCAAAACCTTGCTCCACGCGCCTGGCCGGGTATTTTCCCGCCAGCAGCTGATGGACAAAGTCTGGGGCGAGGATGGCGACAGCTTCGATCGCACCGTGGATACCCATATCAAAACCCTGCGCGCCAAACTGCGCGCCGTGAATGCGGACCTTTCGCCCATCAGCACCCATCGCGGCATGGGCTACAGCCTGGGGCTGTCGTAATGCGCATCGGCATGCGGCTGCTGCTGGGCTATTTCCTGATTGTCGCAATCGCCGCCTGGTTTGTGCTGTCGATCTTTGTGCAGGAGGTGAAACCCGGCGTACGCAGGGCTACCGAGGGGACACTGATTGATACCGCCACGCTGCTGGCGGAAGTGGGGCGCGACGATCTGCTGGCGAATGATCCCCAAAACGGCAGAGTTGCGCAGGCCTTCTCGCAGCTGCATCAACGCCCGTTTCGCGCCAACATTGGCGGCATCTACAAAGTGCGCAACGAATATCACGTCTACATGACCGACGCGCAGGGCAAAGTGGTGTTTGATTCCATCGGCAAAGGGCTGGGAGAGGATTATTCGCGCTGGAATGATGTCTGGCGCACCCTGCGCGGGCAGTACGGCGCGCGCAGTACCCAGGACGATCCCAACGACCCTGAGAGCACCGTGATGTACGTGGCGGCACCCATTGTTGATCGGGGAAAAATCATCGGCGTGCTGTCGGTGGGGAAACCGAACAGCGCTATGGCGCCGGTGATCCACCGCAGCGAGCGGCGCATTCTTTGGGCGGGCGGCGCGCTGCTGGGGATTGCCCTGCTGATAGGGCTGATTGTGGCGTGGTGGATCAACCGTTCCATCAGCTCCCTGTCGCGCTACGCGGATTCTGTGACCCACGAGACGCCGCTGCCGTTGCCCGATCCGGGCAGCAGCGAGTTGCGCAAGCTGGCGCAGGCGCTGGAAAACATGCGTATCCGCCTCGAAGGCAAAAATTATATTGAGCATTACGTTCACGCCCTGACCCATGAGCTGAAAAGCCCGCTGGCGGCGATTCGCGGCGCGGCGGAGATCTTGTCAGAGCAGCCGCCACCGCCGGTAGCCGCGCGGTTTATCGACAATATCCTGGTGCAGAACGCGCGGATGCAGTCGCTGGTCGAAAAGCTGCTGGAGCAGGCGAAGCTGGAAAACCGCGTGGAGATTATCCCCGGTACCGTCAATATGACTGCGCTGTTCACGCGCATCAGCGACGCGCGCGCAACGATGCTGGCGGCAAAAGATATCCATCTGAGTTGTCAGGTCGACGTGCCGACGGTCGAGGGCGATGCGGATTTGCTGGAGCAGGCGCTGGGCAACCTGCTGGATAACGCCATCGACTTTACGCCGCACGGCGGGAGTATCACGCTCACCGCTGAAGCCGCGCACAAGCAGACCCTGCTGAAGGTGACCGACAGCGGCAGCGGTATTCCAGACTACGCCCTGGCCCGCATCTTTGAGCGCTTTTACTCACTTCCGCGCGAAACGGGCCTGAAGAGCAGCGGCCTTGGGCTGGCGTTTGTGCAGGAGGTGGCGCGTCTGCATCACGGCGATATTCAACTTCGCAATCGCGAAGCAGGCGGCGTCGAGGCTATTTTGGCACTTCACCGTCCCTTCACATAACTTCAAATTCCGCGCACATAGCCACGTTACGCTCTCTCCATCACTAAGGAGAAGGCAATGAAAAAATCCCCCCTGTTCTGGAAAGTTAGCACCCTGATGGGGTGCATCCTGCTGCTGTTAGTTCCGCTGTTTATGGTAAGCAACCTGATTTCGGAGCGTGCCAGCTATCGCGATGACGTCGAAGATACGCTGCGCCAAAGCACCAGCGGGCCGCAGCAGCTCACCGGCCCGTTAATCGCGATTCCGGTAACGGAAATTTATTACACGATTGAAGATAAGGTTCAGGTTGAGCACAAGCGCAGTTTCCTGCACTTTTTGCTGCCGGAATCGCTGGTGATTGATGGCAATCAGCAGGTCGAATCCCGAAGCATCGGCATCTACGATGGGCAGATCTGGAGCACTGATCTGAAACTGAAAGCGCAATTTAATACGGATAAGCTGGACCAGCTCAAAGGGGAAACCATCACGCTGGGCCAACCGTTTGTGGCTGTCGGCGTCGGTGATGCGCGTGGGATCGGTGCGGTGAACGTGTCGAAAGTGAACGGCGAAACCATGACCGTAGAGCCGGGTTCCGGCATCCTGGGGGAGCAGGCGGGGATTCACATTCCACTGACGTGGGAAACGCTCAATGCAAAAAACATCGAACTGGAGATGGCGTTGAATCTCAACGGGACGGGCAGTTTCTCCGTCGTGCCGGTCGGGCGTAACAGCGAGCTGACGCTGCGCAGCAACTGGCCGCACCCTGGTTTTATGGGGGATTACTTACCGTCGAAGCGCGAAATCAGCGCCTCAGGATTTCAGGCCCACTGGCAAAGCAGCTGGTTTGCGAACAATCTTGAAAGCGTGTTCAGCGCGAGTGAAACACCTTCGTTTCGTGACGTTCCAGCCTTTAGCGTGACGGTGGCGACGCCTGCCGATCAGTATCAGTTAACTGACCGTGCCATTAAGTATGCCATTTTGTTGATTGCGCTGACGTTTATGGCTTTCTTTGTCTACGAAACGCTCTCTCACCTTCGTCTGCACCCGATGCAGTATCTGCTGGTGGGGCTGTCGCTGGTACTGTTCTATCTGGTACTGCTGGCGTTGTCAGAACATGTGGGCTTTACCCCTGCCTGGATTATCGCAAGCCTGGTCGGGGCGATGATGAACGGGGTTTATTTGCAGGCGGTGCTGAAGGGCTGGAAGCGAAGCGCGGTGTTTGTCGTAGCGCTGTTAGGCCTGGACGGTGTGATGTGGTTCCTGCTGCGTTCGGAAGACAGCGCGCTGCTGCTGGGGTCGGGCGTGCTGGCAATAGCGCTGTTTGCGGTGATGTATCTGACGCGGCACTTTGACTGGTACTCGCTCACACAGGTGAAGCGCAGTATGCCGAAAAGTGAAGAGAACCCGTATTCGTTACGGATCTGGAAATAAAAAAACGGCGCGTTAAGCGCCGTTTTTACTGCATTGAGAGCGGGATTATTCCTGCAAGTCGCCGCAGAAACGATAGCCTTCGCCATGGATAGTGGCGATGATTTCTGGCGTATCCGGCGTAGACTCGAAGTGTTTACGAATGCGACGGATCGTCACGTCAACAGTACGGTCGTGCGGCTTCAGCTCGCGGCCCGTCATCTTCTTCAGCAGCTCTGCACGGGACTGAATTTTGCCCGGGTTTTCGCAGAAGTGCAGCATGGCGCGGAATTCACTGCGCGGCAGTTTGTACTGTTCACCGTTCGGGCTAACCAGCGAACGGCTGTTGATATCAAGTTCCCAGCCGTTGAATTTGTAGCTGTCTACGCTACGACGCTCTTCACTCACCGTACCCAGATTCATGGTACGGGACAGCAGGTTGCGTGCACGAATGGTTAACTCGCGAGGATTAAACGGCTTGGTGATGTAGTCATCAGCGCCGATTTCCAGGCCAAGAATTTTATCAACTTCATTATCACGGCCTGTCAGGAACATTAACGCCACGTTCGCCTGTTCACGCAGCTCGCGTGCCAGAAGAAGGCCGTTTTTCCCGGGCAGGTTGATATCCATGATGACCAGGTTGATATCATTTTCAGAAAGGATCTGATGCATCTCTGCGCCATCGGTCGCTTCAAAGACATCGTAGCCTTCTGCTTCGAAAATGCTCTTTAACGTGTTGCGTGTTACCAACTCGTCTTCAACGATAAGAATGTGCGGGGTCTGCATGTTTGCTACCTAAATTGCCAACTAAATCGAAACAGGAAGTACAAAAGTCCCTGACCTGCCTGATACATGTCGCAAATTAACATGATCGGCCTAACGTGACTAAAGTACGTAATTGCGTTCTTGATGCACTTTCCATCAACGTCAACAACATCATTAGCTTGGTCGTGGGCACTTTCCCTCAGGACCCGACAGTGTCAAAAACGGCTGTCATCCTAACCATTTTAACAGCAACATAACAGGCTAAGTGACACCGGACACCCAATAAAACTACGCTTCGTTGACATATATCAAGTTCAATTGTAGCACGTTAACAGTTTGATGAAATCATCGTATCTGATTGCTAGCCTTTGTCACAATTTTTCAATAAACCAACTAGTTGCAGATATTGATTAATAAACAACGCGAATCCAATTCGAAAAACCAATCAATACGAGTATTATCATTATTAAACATACGGATAACTAATGTCTGTTAACATTTGAATCACTAGTTCCGTTACGGAACAGTTTAGCGCTTTTAATTCATGGTGAAACGCTATTTCGGTGATTTGTGTTGCAATTTTGTAAATTCGCGCTGCGTAATATGTTGAGCTGCGTCACACTTTTACCGGCTAACTGATTAAAAAGAGAGCAAAAATGCACTTATCGATAGTGCTGGTTTCGCCAGCAAGAGCAGAAAATATTGGCGCTGCCGCCCGGGCAATGAAGACCATGGGATTCACCGATTTGCGCATCGTAGACAGCGAGGCGCACCTTGAGCCAGCCGCCCGTTGGGTGGCACACGGATCGGGTGAAATCCTCGATAACATAACCACTTACGCGAATCTCGCCGATGCGCTGCACGACATTTCGTTCACCGTCGCGACCACCGCCCGCAGCCGGGCGAAGTATCATTATTACGCGACGCCAACCGAACTGGTGCCGCTGCTGGAAGAAAAAAGCACGTGGCTAACCAAAGCTGCACTGGTTTTTGGCCGCGAAGATTCGGGCCTGACCAATGAAGAATTGGAGCTGGCAGACGTGCTGACCGGTGTGCCGATGGTGGCGGATTATCCGTCCCTCAATCTCGGCCAGGCGGTGATGGTCTATTGCTATCAATTAGCATCTTTAATGCAAATTCCCGCGCCCGATGTGAACGGCGGAGATGAAAACCAGCTGCGGGCGTTGCGCACGCGAACGCACTCGCTCTTAAACCAGCTTGGCGTGGCTGACGATCAGAAAATGGTGGACTGGCTTCATCAGCGACTGGGATTGCTTGAGCAGCGCGACACGGCAATGTTGCACCGATTGCTGCACGATATCGAAAAAAAAATTGGCAGAATAAAAACCTGACATTTGTTTTTCGTATGGCTTAACCGTCTGTCGATAAGGGTTGCAACTGGTCGTATCCGGATAAAAATAAAACCGCAAGCAGCGGGTCGTGAAAGGGTTACAAATTGTGATCAAATTAAAAATTCATTGACTTAAGGTGCCGGATACTTTAACCCTAAAAGAATACAGGACAGACAGAAAACAACACAGAGCACACAACATCCATGAATCGCGTTAGCACCACCACCATTACAACAACCATCATCATTACCACAGGTAACGATGCGGGCTGACGCGTAACAGGAAAAACAGAAAAAAGCCCGCACCTGAACAGTGCGGGCTTTTTTTTCGACCAAAGATCACGAGGTAAACCATGCGAGTCTTGAAGTTCGGCGGTACATCAGTGGCAAACGCAGAACGTTTTCTGCGCGTTGCCGATATCCTGGAAAGCAACGCCAGGCAGGGGCAGGTGGCAACCGTGCTCTCTGCCCCGGCGAAAATTACTAACCACCTGGTGGCGATGATTGAAAAAACCATCGGTGGCCAGGATGCTCTCCCGAACATCAGCGATGCCGAGCGCATTTTTACCGAGCTGCTTCAGGGGCTGGCAGATATCCAGCCAGGCTTCCCGCTCGCCCGGCTGAAAGCCTTAGTGGAACAAGAGTTCGCACAGATCAAACATGTCCTGCACGGCATCAGCCTGCTGGGACAATGCCCGGATGGCATCAACGCGGCGCTGATTTGCCGCGGTGAAAAACTCTCAATCGCCATCATGGCGGGCCTGCTGGAAGCGCGTGGTCACCATGTCACGGTGATCGACCCGGTCGAAAAACTGCTGGCGGTGGGCCATTACCTCGAATCCACCGTCGATATCGCCGAATCTACCCGTCGCATCGCCGCCAGTAAAATCCCGGCTGACCATATGATTCTGATGGCGGGCTTCACTGCCGGTAACGAGAAGGGCGAACTCGTGGTGCTGGGCCGTAACGGTTCCGACTACTCTGCCGCCGTGCTGGCTGCTTGTTTGCGCGCCGATTGCTGCGAAATCTGGACGGACGTTGACGGCGTCTATACCTGCGATCCGCGCCAGGTGCCGGACGCAAGGCTGCTGAAATCGATGTCGTATCAGGAAGCGATGGAGCTGTCGTATTTCGGCGCAAAAGTCCTCCATCCACGCACCATCTCCCCGATTGCCCAGTTCCAGATCCCTTGCCTCATCAAAAATACCGGTAACCCGCAGGCGCCAGGAACGCTGATTGGCGCGAGCCATGATGAAGACGATTTGCCGGTCAAAGGCATCTCTAACCTCAATAACATGGCGATGTTCAGCGTCTCCGGTCCGGGGATGAAAGGCATGGTCGGCATGGCCGCACGTGTGTTTGCCGCGATGTCGCGCAACGGTATCTCCGTTGTGCTCATCACGCAGTCCTCCTCTGAATACAGCATCAGCTTCTGCGTGCCGCAGGCGGATTGTGGCCGTGCGCGTCGCGCGCTGGAAGATGAGTTTTATCTGGAGCTGAAAGAAGAGCTGCTGGAACCGCTGTCGATCCAGGAACGCCTGGCGATTATCTCGGTCGTCGGCGACGGAATGCGCACCCTGCGCGGGATCTCCGCAAAATTCTTTGCCGCGCTGGCACGCGCCAACATCAACATCGTGGCCATTGCCCAGGGCTCTTCCGAGCGCTCGATTTCGGTTGTGGTGAGCAATGATGACGCGACCACCGGTGTCCGTGTCACGCACCAGATGCTGTTCAACACCGATCAGGTGATCGAAGTGTTCGTCATTGGCGTCGGCGGTGTGGGCGGCGCACTGCTGGAGCAGGTGAAGCGTCAGCAGGGCTGGCTGAAGAACAAACATATCGATCTGCGTGTCTGCGGCGTGGCGAACTCCCGAGCGCTGCTGACCAACGTCCACGGGCTGAATCTGGAAAGCTGGCAGGATGAACTGGCGCAGGCGAAAGAGCCGTTTAATCTTGGCCGTCTGATTCGTCTGGTGAAAGAGTATCACCTGCTTAATCCGGTGATTGTGGACTGTACCTCAAACCAGGCCGTCGCCGATCAGTATGCTGACTTCCTGCGCGAAGGTTTCCACGTCGTGACGCCGAACAAAAAGGCCAACACCTCGTCGATGGATTATTACCATCAGCTGCGCACCGCGGCCAGCAAGTCTCGCCGTAAGTTCCTCTACGACACCAACGTCGGCGCGGGGCTGCCGGTGATTGAGAACCTGCAAAACTTGCTGAACGCGGGTGATGAACTGCAGCGCTTCTCCGGCATTCTCTCCGGTTCTCTGTCGTTCATTTTCGGCAAGCTGGATGAAGGGATGAGCCTCTCGGAAGCCACCCGTGAAGCGCGTGAGCTGGGCTATACCGAGCCAGACCCGCGTGACGATCTCTCGGGCATGGATGTCGCGCGTAAGCTGCTGATCCTCGCCCGTGAAACCGGCCGTGAGCTGGAGCTGTCGGATATCGTCATCGAGCCGGTGCTGCCTGCAAGTTTTGATGACAGCGGCGATGTCGCTACTTTTATGGATCGCTTAGCGCAGCTCGATGACGACTTTGCGGCACGTATCGCAAAAGCCCGTGATGAAGGCAAAGTATTGCGCTATGTTGGCAACATCGAAGACGACGGCGTGTGCCGCGTGAAGATTGCTGAAGTGGACGGGAACGATCCGCTCTTTAAAGTGAAAAACGGCGAAAACGCCCTGGCGTTTTACAGCCACTATTATCAGCCATTACCGTTGGTACTTCGCGGTTATGGCGCAGGGAATGATGTGACGGCGGCGGGCGTGTTTGCCGATCTGCTGCGTACCCTGTCATGGAAGTTAGGAGTTTAACATGGTCAAAGTTTATGCCCCGGCTTCCAGCGCTAATATGAGCGTCGGATTTGATGTGCTGGGTGCGGCGGTAACGCCCCTCGACGGTTCGCTGCTGGGTGATACCGTCACCGTCGAAGCGGCGGACAGTTTCAGCCTCAATAACATTGGCCGCTTCGCCAACAAGCTGCCGCCAGAGCCGCGCGAGAATATTGTCTACCAGTGCTGGGAGCGCTTCTGTCAGGAGATCGGTAAAAACGTGCCGGTCGCCATGACCCTTGAAAAAAGTATGCCGATTGGCTCCGGGCTGGGTTCCAGCGCCTGTTCCGTCGTCGCCGCGCTGGTGGCGATGAACGAACACTGCGGCAAACCGCTTAACAACACCCGCCTGCTGTCACTGATGGGCGAACTGGAAGGGCGCATCTCTGGCAGCATTCACTATGATAACGTCGCGCCGTGCTTCCTTGGCGGGATGCAGCTGATGATCGAAGAGAACGGCATTATCAGCCAGCAGGTGCCAGGCTTTGATGAGTGGCTATGGGTGCTGGCCTATCCGGGGATTAAAGTTTCGACCGCTGAAGCGCGCGCGATTCTGCCCGCGCAGTATCGTCGTCAGGACTGTATCGCGCACGGTCGTCATCTGGCGGGCTTTATTCACGCCTGCTATACCCGTCAGCCTGCGCTCGCCGCGAAGCTGATGAAAGATGTGATTGCCGAGCCGTACCGCACCAAACTGCTGCCGGGCTTCAATGAAGCGCGTGAGGCGTCACTGGATATCGGCGCGCAGGCGTGCGGTATTTCGGGCTCAGGCCCAACGCTGTTCGCCCTTTGCGATAAGCCGGACACCGCGCAGCGCGTGGCAGACTGGCTGGCGAAAAATTACCTGCAAAATCAGGAAGGCTTTGTTCATATTTGCCGTCTGGACACGGCAGGCGCACGAGTACTGGGATAAACGATGAAACTCTACAATCTTAAAGATCATAACGAGCAGGTGAGCTTCGCGCAGGCGGTGACTCAGGGGCTGGGCAAAAATCAGGGGCTGTTTTTTCCGCATGATTTGCCGGAGTTTAGCCTGACGGAAGTCGATGAAATGCTGAAGCAGGATTTCGTCAGCCGCAGCGCGAAAATCCTCTCTGCTTTTATTGGCGATGAAATTCCTCACGAACTGCTGGAAGCGCGCGTGCGCACTGCGTTTGCCTTCCCGGCACCGGTGAAATCCGTTGAGCCAGACATCGGCTGTCTGGAGCTGTTCCACGGCCCGACGCTGGCGTTTAAAGATTTCGGCGGGCGCTTTATGGCGCAGATGCTGACGCACATCAGCGGCGACAAACCGGTCACCATTCTGACGGCGACGTCTGGTGATACCGGTGCAGCGGTGGCTCACGCGTTTTACGGCCTGAAAAACGTGCGCGTGGTGATCCTCTATCCGCAGGGCAAAATCAGCCCGCTGCAGGAAAAACTGTTCTGTACCCTCGGCGGTAACATTGAAACCGTCGCCATCGACGGCGATTTCGATGCCTGTCAGGCGCTGGTGAAGCAGGCCTTCGACGACGAAGAGCTGAAAGTGGCGCTGGGACTGAACTCGGCGAACTCAATCAACATCAGCCGTCTGCTGGCGCAGATTTGCTACTACTTCGAGGCGGTGTCGCAACTGCCGCAGGAAGCTCGCAATCAGCTGGTGATTTCTGTTCCAAGCGGCAACTTTGGCGATCTGACCGCCGGGCTGCTGGCCAAATCCCTGGGCCTGCCGGTGAAGCGTTTTATCGCGGCGACCAACGCCAATGACACCGTTCCACGCTTCCTGAAGGATGGCAAGTGGACGCCAAACGCGACGCAGGCGACGCTCTCTAACGCGATGGACGTGAGCCAGCCGAACAACTGGCCGCGCGTGGAAGAGCTGTTCCGCCGTAAGATCTGGCGTCTGGGCGATCTCGGCTATGCGGCGGTGAGTGATGACACTACCAAAGCGACGATGCGTGAGCTGAAAGCGGTGGGGTATACCTCCGAGCCTCACGCGGCGATTGCCTATCGTGCGCTGCGCGACCAGCTTAATCCGGGCGAGTACGGCCTGTTCCTCGGAACAGCGCACCCGGCGAAGTTCAAAGAGAGCGTGGATGAGATCCTGGGTGAATCGCTGCCGTTGCCAAA
Organism: Lelliottia sp. SL45; assembly: GCF_026672535.1. Classification (NCBI taxonomy): domain Bacteria; kingdom Pseudomonadati; phylum Pseudomonadota; class Gammaproteobacteria; order Enterobacterales; family Enterobacteriaceae; genus Lelliottia; species Lelliottia sp. SL45. The sequence goes on along the minus strand of NZ_JAPPRH010000003.1, from coordinate 3,146,719 downwards.
AGAGCTGGCCGATCGCGCCGATCTGCCGCTGCTGTCCCACACTCTGCCAGCAGATTTTGCGGCGCTGCGTCAGCTGATGATGACGCGCGAGTGAGGGTTATGCCGGGTGGCGGCTTCGCCTAACCGGCTAACAGAACGCACATAGCTAGCTAAACCGGGTTCGCCCGGTTTTTTTATGGAGAAAATAAGGAGAAAAAATGCAGGGAAAAAGCAGAAATTCCCAATAAATGCGCTCACTTAGAGATTAGGATTGCAGAGAATAACATCCCCGACTTCCCTCACGTAATCTCCTTACATCGGCCCACGTTGGGCAAGAATATGAAGGAGTCACCTATGTCTAAACTGAAACCTGCAATGCTCGCACTTTCGCTGATGCTGGTCGCTCCCGCAGTGGTACAGGCCGGAGAGATCACGCTGATCCCGGCGGTTAAATTACAGATTGGCGATCAGGATAAAAGCGGACACTACTGGGATGGCGGCCGCTGGCGCGACCATGACTGGTGGAAATCGCATTACGAATGGCGCGACAACCGCTGGCATCCGCATGACGAGCATCGCGAGCCTCACGATAATCGTCATGGTGATAAGCATGATAACCACGGCAAGGGGCCGGACTGGAAACATCATTAACACTGCCTGATGGCGCTGCGCTTAGCAGAGCGACGAGTCGCTCCGGGAAGCGTAGCGCCACGGGGAATTACTGCTCGTGACGCTTAAACACCAGTTCGCCTTTCCCTGACGCTTCGCCGTCAAAGAAATACCCTTCGCTGTTAAAGTGAGTCAGCTGTTTTGGCTTCGTCAGGCGGTTTTCGATGATGTAGCGGCTCATCAACCCGCGCGCTTTCTTGGCGTAGAAGCTGATCACTTTGAACTTACCGTTCTTCTCATCCAAAAATACCGGCTTGATGATCTCGGCGTTCAGCTTTTTCGGCTTCACGGATTTGTAGTATTCGTCAGATGCCAGGTTGATCACGATGTTATCGCCCTGAGCGCTCAGCGCGTCGTTCAGCTTCTCGGTGATGATATCGCCCCAGAAGTGGTACAGATCTCTGCCTTTGGCGTTTTCCAGACGAATGCCCATCTCCAGGCGGTACGGCTGCATCAGATCCAGTGGGCGCAGCACGCCGTAAAGACCCGAGAGCATACGCAGGTGCTGCTGGGCAAAATCGAAATCGGCTTCGCTGAACGTTTCCGCTTGCAGGCCGGTATACACATCACCTTTAAAGGCGAGGATCGCCTGGCGGGCGTTTTTCGGCGTAAAGTCCGGCTGCCAGTCGTGGAAGCGGGTGGCGTTGAGATCGGCGAGTTTGTCACTGATGCTCATCAGCTTGCCAATCTGCGGGGCGGAAAGTTTGCGCGCCTCGCGGATCAGCTGCTGGGAATGATCCAGCAGTTCGGGCTGGGTATAGCGCTCGGTGGCGAGCGGGCTCTGGTAATCGAGCGTTTTTGCAGGTGAAATCAGAATCAGCATATCCAGTCCTTGCAGGAAATTTAGTGCGACTTTAGCAAAAAAACGGCCTGATTTGATCGATGACTGTTATTGCCGTGGCAAATCATCCCAGCTGCCCGGGGCAATTTGTGACTCGATTTCGGGATAGCGGGTGGCGTCAAACACCGGCCTCACGCCCAGTTTCCGCTGGCGTAGATAATCACTGGCAATCAGCGTCACCACCGGCGACAGCAGCAGAATGGCTGTCAGATTTGTGATTGCCATCAGCGCCATAATCACATCCGCCAGCTGCCAGACCAGCGGCAGGCTCATCATCGAGCCTGTCAACACCATACCGACGAGCGCGACGCGCAGACACCACAGGGTGTTGCGTGAATCGATGCGCAGGAATATCAGGTTATTTTCGGCATAAATGTAATTGGCGACGATGGAGCTGAAGCTGAAGAGAATCACAATCAGCGAGACAAATCCTGCGCCCCAACTGCCTGAGAGATTCACTAGCGCCTGCTGGATGATTTGAATTCCAACGGCATCTGCGGAATGAGGCACCGGCCCTGCCAGCAGCACAATCATCGCGCTGGCTGAACAGATGATAATGGTGTCAGTAAACACACCGATCATCTGCACGATCCCTTGAGCCGCCGGGTGAGGGGGCCATGACGCTGCCGCCGCGGCCGCATTTGGCGTCGAACCCATCCCGGCTTCGTTTGAGAACATACCGCGCTGGAACCCCGCGGTCAGCGCCTGGCTGAGGGTGTATCCCAGTGCGCCAGCGGCGGCTTCTCGCCAGCCAAACGCGGCTTTGAAAATGGTGGCGATCACCCCTGGAACCTGTTCGAGATGCGCGGCGGTGACCACCAGGCTTGCGATCACCCACAGCAGGGCCATGGCCGGAACCAGCCACTGCATCAGGCGTGCGACGCCTTTGATGCCGGTCACGATCACCAGCAGCGTCAGTACCGCCAGGACGACACCCGTTATCCATTCCGGGAAGTCGAAGGCATAGCGCACAGCATGGGCCACGGAGTTAGCCTGAACGGTGTTAAAAATAAGACCGTAGGCGACGAGAAGGAAAAGGGAAAACAGAACGCCCATCCAGCGCATGCCCAAGCCTCGGGCCATGTACCAGGCCGGGCCGCCGCGAAACTGACCATGCTTGTCCCGCTCTTTGTAGAGCTGCGCCAGCGAGCACTCTGCAAAGGAGGTCGCCATTCCGATAATGGCTGTGACCCACATCCAGAACACGGCGCCAGGGCCGCCCGCGCTGATGGCGAGTGCCACACCGGCGAGATTCCCGCTGCCGACGCGTGCCGCAAGACTTGTGCAGAGCGCCTGGAAGGACGTTAATCCGCCGGGCTGGGGGCTGACGCTGTTTTTAAGACTTTTGCCAAACTGGCGAATATAGCGAAACTGAATAAAACCGCTGCGAACGGTAAACCAAATCCCGGCCCCCAGTAACAGATAAATCATTACTGAGCCCCACAGGACTTCATTGATAAACGAGAAATAGTCCGGCATTAACGTCCCTCTTGTTGATGCCACTTTCTTACCCCTCCTGCTTCGGGCCGCCGGTGCGCTGGCTGTGCTCGTTCATCCCAGTTACTGACGTATCACTTCCGGGGATTTGCTCGCCTGCCGCCTGTCTGCAACGCGAATGTTTTAGGGTAAGGTTAGATTGTTGAGTAAGCCTGCTGTTAATTAGCACGCTGTTAATATTCAGAGTTTACCATACTATCCGTAAGCGCACTGTCTGCGGTTGCGCTGTCATTCCGTCGTGTTATCATCATGGCAGACCGGTTACATCCCCCTAACAAGTAAACCTGTCATTTTTCCGCTGCTGGCAGGCTGTCGGTAGCGTGAATTATCCAGGGCACGTTAAAAGAGAAACACTATCATGACGGATAAATTGACCTCCCTTCGTCAGTTCACCACTGTCGTAGCTGACACCGGAGATATCGCGGCAATGAAGTTGTACCAGCCGCAGGATGCCACAACTAACCCTTCTCTGATTCTTAACGCCGCGCAGATCCCTGAGTACCGCAAACTGATCGACGAAGCTGTCACCTGGGCGAAAGGCCAGAGCAACGATCGTGCGCAGCAGGTTGTGGATGCAACTGACAAACTGGCTGTGAACATCGGTCTGGAAATCCTGAAACTGGTTCCGGGTCGTATCTCTACCGAAGTTGACGCGCGTCTGTCCTACGACACCGAAGCGTCTATCGCGAAAGCCAAACACCTGATCAAACTGTATAACGATGCGGGCATCAGCAACGATCGTATCCTGATTAAACTGGCTTCTACCTGGCAGGGCATCCGCGCTGCAGAGCAGCTGGAAAAAGAAGGTATCAACTGTAACCTGACTCTGCTCTTCTCCTTCGCTCAGGCACGTGCTTGTGCAGAAGCGGGCGTGTACCTGATTTCTCCGTTCGTGGGCCGTATTCTGGACTGGTACAAAGCCAACACCGACAAGAAAGAGTACGCAGCATCTGAAGATCCAGGCGTGGTTTCCGTCACTGAAATCTACGAATACTACAAACAGCACGGTTATGAGACTGTCGTGATGGGCGCAAGCTTCCGTAACGTCGGCGAAATCATCGAGCTGGCGGGTTGCGACCGTCTGACCATCGCCCCTGCGCTGCTGAAAGAGCTGGCAGAGAGCGAAGGCGCACTGGAGCGTAAACTGAGCTACACCGGCGAAGTGAAAGCGCGTCCAGAGCGTATCACCGAGTCCGAGTTCCTGTGGCAGCACAACCAGGACCCAATGGCAGTAGACAAACTGGCGGACGGTATCCGTAAGTTTGCTGTTGACCAGGAAAAACTGGAAAAAATGATCGGCGATCTGCTGTAATCATTTTTCATGGCCGGGAGCCTCTCCCGGCCACGTTACTTCTTTCGTCCCCTGTCTGATTTTCCCCTCTGCGTGTATCATTCCCCTTAATCAGTATTGTTATGAAGGGAATGGATATGAATACCTTACGCATCGGCTTAGTGTCGATTTCTGACCGCGCCTCCAGCGGCGTTTATGCCGATAAAGGCATCCCGGCGTTAGAAGAGTGGCTGGCTGCCGCACTGACCACCCCATTTGAAGTGCAAACCCGCTTAATCCCGGATGAACAGCCGATCATCGAGCAAACCCTGTGCGAGCTGGTGGACGAAATGAGCTGCCATCTGGTGCTGACCACCGGCGGTACCGGGCCTGCGCGCCGCGATGTGACGCCGGATGCGACCCTGGCGGTGGCCGACCGCGAGATGCCAGGTTTCGGTGAACAGATGCGCCAGATCAGCCTGCACTTTGTGCCAACGGCGATTCTTTCGCGCCAGGTAGGGGTGATCCGCAAACAGGCATTGATTCTCAATCTGCCGGGCCAGCCGAAGTCGATCAAAGAGACGCTTGAAGGTGTGAAAGCCGAAGACGGGAAAGTGGCGGTGGCCGGGATTTTCGCCAGTGTACCGTATTGTATACAGTTACTGGACGGCCCCTACATTGAGACCGATCCGCAAGTGGTAGCAGCTTTTCGTCCTAAAAGCGCGCGACGCGAAACAATCTCCTGAAATTAGTGTGTTTGTGACATAAGCTACAGCCTCAATGGCGTGGTGATACATTTACGGTATAGTCATTTTTTCTTTACGATTGCTGTAAAATTAAATCAACACTGCCAGTAAAGGTTTGCTATGTCACATTACACCCGGCCTCTGAACCGTCAGGACTACAAAACGCTCACGCTCGCGGCCCTCGGCGGCGCGCTGGAGTTTTACGATTTCATCATCTTCGTCTTCTTTGCCGCCGTCGTGGGCGAACTCTTCTTCCCGGCGGATATCCCGGAATGGCTGCGCCAGGTACAGACCTTCGGCATTTTTGCCGCAGGCTATCTCGCGCGTCCGCTGGGCGGCATCATTATGGCCCACTTTGGCGATCTGGTCGGGCGTAAAAAGATGTTTACCCTCAGCATTTTGCTGATGGCGGTGCCGACGCTGGCCATCGGTCTGCTGCCGACCTATGCCTCAATGGGCATCGTGGCGCCAGTTCTGCTGCTGTTGATGCGCATTTTGCAGGGGGCGGCAATCGGCGGGGAAGTGCCGGGGGCGTGGGTGTTTGTCGCTGAACATGTTCCGGCGCGGCGCATCGGGATTGCCTGCGGAACCTTAACCGCCGGGCTGACCGTCGGGATTCTGCTCGGCTCGGTGGTGGCGACCCTGATCAACACCAGTATGACCACCCAGGCCGTACATGAGTGGGGCTGGCGTATTCCGTTCCTGCTGGGTGGCGCGTTTGGCCTGGTGGCGATGTACCTGCGCCGCTGGTTGCAGGAGACGCCAATTTTCCTCGAAATGCAGCAGCGTAAAGCGCTGGCGCAGGAGCTGCCGGTGAAATCAGTTGTGGTGCGCCATCAGAAAGCGGTGGTGATCTCCATGCTGCTCACCTGGCTGCTGTCTGCCGGGATTGTGGTGGTGATTTTAATGTCGCCGGTCTGGCTGCAAAAACAGTACGGCTTTGCCCCGGCGGTGACGCTGCAGGCCAACAGCATTGCAACCATCATGCTCTGCTTTGGCTGTCTGATTGCCGGTCTGGCGGCTGACCGCTTTGGCGCCAGCCGGACGTTCATCATAGGCAGCCTGCTGCTCGCGGGGTCGAGCTGGGCGTTCTATCATCTGGCGGGCGCACATCCGGAACAGCTGTTCCTGCTCTACGGTGTCGTGGGGCTGTGCGTCGGTGTGGTCGGTGCGGTGCCTTATGTGATGGTCCGCGCCTTCCCGGCAGAAGTGCGCTTCACCGGGATTTCGTTCTCGTACAACGTCTCGTACGCCATTTTCGGCGGCCTGACGCCGATTGCCGTCACGCTGCTGATGGGCGTGTCGCCGATGGCGCCTGCCTGGTACGTGCTGGCGCTGGCGTTGATGGGAATGGGGCTTGGGATCTGGCTTCGCGGTGAGCGCCATCAGCTGATGGCGCACGCGCAGACTAACGAGGGGTAAAACTCAGGATGATGTTGTCATCCGGTATGTGGGTGAAGCTTTTGATCAGCTCGTGATAATCCGCCAGCGGATCCACATCATTGAACAGCGTTGGGTAGAAGCGTTTACTCAACGCTTCAATGGCGATGATGTTATACGGATTATTGTAGAAGTGATGGTACAGCGCGCCGGTTCGGCCCTCCGCGACGGCCGGAATGCTGCTCACGCCCTGGCGCGACACCAGCGCTTTAAACGCGGCGGCGACATCGCTTTCTGGCACGTTGTAGCCAAACGGTATAATCGCCGTTCCTTTCCCCGAGCGTTTTGAACCGGTCATCAGGTAGTAATCCGGGTTCAGGGAGATAATTTTCTCCACCGAGATATTTCCGGTTGCGCCCGGCAGCAGCTGTGAGCCAATGTTCACGCCGCCTGCGGCCTCTACCAGCCCGCCCCAGCCGTTGTGCGCATGGGTAAAGCAACAGCCGTTATCCAGGCCAGCCACTCCGGCGATCGGTTCGATAAACACCAGCGGCTTTTTCTCTGCTGTAGCCAGGCGCTGATGAATTCGATCCAGACGCTGCTGGTAGAAGTCGATGTAGGCCTGCGCGCGCTCCGTCTGACCTAACACCTTGCCTAACAGATCAATACTCGGCAGGGTGTTCTTCACCGGATGCAGTTCGTAATCGACGAAAACCACCGGAATGTGCAGGGCTTCCAGCTGAGTCAGCACGCCGCTTTGCGTCAGCGAAGGTTTCGCGCGTAGCTGGGCGATCATCAGATCCGGATGGCGCGAAATCACCGTCTCCAGATCGACGTTCCCCTGATCCGAGAATTGCATATCAAGGATCTTCTCGGCTTCCGGCCATTTACGCTTCAGCACGTTCCAGGTTTCGGTGTCCTGTTTCTTCGGCAGGTTGTTCCACGCCACGACTTTGGCGAAGGGATCGTCCCGCTCAAGCATCGCCAGCGTCAGGATATCGCGGCCATCCTGCAAAATAATGCGCTGCGGCTCCTTCGGAATGGTGACCGTGCGGTTATCCCTGTCTTTTACGGTCACCGGCCAGTTCTGAGCCATCGCCAGCAGCGGCGAGAGCAGCAGTACCGCGGCGAATATCATCTTCTTCATCGTCTTACTTCCCCGTCTCATGATGCTTGTTATGCGGTTAAACCATCGACCACCACGTGCGGCAGTCCTTGCGAACAATATTCCACCCGGCCCCTCACTCCGTAGACCGTTGCCAGATTTGCGGGGGTGACCACTTCACCCGGAATTCCGCTGGCGACCAGGGCACCCTCTTTGAGCATCACGGCGTATTCGGCGTGGCGCAGGGCGATATTGATGTCGTGGATAACCACCATCGTCACGATGTTACGCAGCCGCGTTTCGCGGGCGACGATATCCATGACGTGAAACTGGTAGTTGAGATCGAGGGCGCTCAGCGGTTCATCTAAAAGCAGGAGATCGGGCTGGCGGATCAGCGACTGCGCAAGGCCAATCAGCTGTTTCTGTCCGCCGGAGAGTTGGTCGAGATAGCTCATTGCCAGATGGGCGACGCCGAGTTTTTGCAGGATATCGAACGCTTCCTGTTCAGCATTGCCGTCGGCGTAAAAACCGCTGGCGCGTCGCGCGACGATCACTGACTCCAGCGCATGCAGATGCACTCCCGCCGGGAGCGACTGCGGCAGATAGACCACCTTCTGTGCCCGCTGGGCGGAAGGTAATGTCATCAGGTCTTCGCCGTTCAGCTCCAGTCTGCCTTGCGCCGGGTTCAGATCGGCCAGTGCCCGCAACAGCGTCGATTTCCCCGAACCGTTTGGCCCAAGCAGCGCGGTAATTTTCCCGCGCGGCAGCAGGGGCGTATTCAGCCCGTCGATGATTTTCTTTTTGCGATAGCCGGTGTGCAGGTCGGTGACGATCAAGCCATCCATTACAGCGTCCCTCGATGGCGAATAATAATGCTCAGGAAGAAAGGCACGCCGACCAGCGAGGTGACGATGCCGACCGGAATGATGACGCCCGGAACGATATTTTTGGAGAGCACCGAGGCGAGGGAGAGCACCAGCGCGCCGATCAGCATACTTCCTGGCAGATAAAAGCGGTGGTCTTCGCCAAACATCATGCGCGAGATATGCGGCGCGACCAGGCCGATAAAGCCGACCGGCCCGACAAAGGCCACCGTCAGCGCCGAAATAATGCTGATGCGCAGGAGCGTCGCCAGCCGCAGTTTGCGCACGTTAATGCCAAAACTGACGGCCCTGTCTTCGCCGAGGCGCAGAGCCGTGAGCTTCCAGGCATTTTTCAGCGACAGGGGAACGACAACCAGCAGCACTACCACCAGAATCGCGAGCTTATCCCACGACGCGCGGGCCAGGCTGCCCATCGTCCAGAACACCAGCCCCTGGAGCGTATCTTCGCTGGCGACAAATTGCAGAATGGAGATCAGCGCGTTAAAGGTGAAGACCAGCGCGATGCCAAACAGCACCACGCCGGAGGTGGCGACGCGCGTCCAGCGGCTGATGCCGTCGAGCACGAAGCAGGCCATTAGCGCAAAGACAAAGGCGTTGGCGGAGATAAACCATTGATCGGGAATACCGGGGATTCCCAGCCCGAGAATAATTGCCAGCGCCGCGCCAAAGGAGGCGGCGGAAGAGACGCCCAGCGTAAACGGGCTGGCGAGGGGGTTGTTCAGGATGGTTTGCATCTCTGCGCCCGCGAGGCCCAGCGCCATGCCAACCACCACCGCCATCAGCGCGAAAGGCAGACGTAAATCCCAGACAATTACCCGTGTGCCCGCGTCGGCGGAGGCGGCATCAAACAGCGTGTGCCACAGGGTTGAGACGGAAATCCCGGAAGGGCCGAGGGTAAAATCGAGCAGCAGCGAGAAGATGATCATGAGCAGGATTACACCCGCAACGATAAAGCGACGCATCACGACTTTTCGGTACTGTGACGCCACCGCTGACCCGTCAGGCTTCACGCTGGCGACAAGAGGGGAACTCATTGGCTTACCTTATGCAACAAAAGCAGAATCGTAGTTTATCCCGAAACGTTCCTGTCCTTAATGCTGCCTGATATCCAATATCCGGGATGCTCCCGGTGACAATATTCGGGATGATAATGCTTATCAATTAAAATGATGTGAATAGCGCAACTTGTTTATCCGCGGTTTCTGTTGTGCGCAAAAATTAACCTTCCAGACGGCGGCAGGTCATGTACGCGCCTGTCACGCAGAGGGCTACCGGCACCAGGAAGCTATGGTCCATGCGGGTGGATTCCATGATCAGCACGATGGCGGTCAGTGGCATTTGCAGGGAGGCCGCGAGAAAACCGGCCGCACCCGTCAGAGCAAAGCTTGCCATATCGGTGCCGGGAAACCAGCGCCCCATCAGGATAAACAGCACTGAACCGAGCAGACCCCCTACGGCGAGTCCCGGCGTCAGTAACCCGCCCTGAGCACCGGCGCGCAGTACCGCCCAGATCACCACCACTTTAAGAGCGAGGATCGCGGTGGCGAGCTGTAGCGTGATAGCGCCGTTGAGGGCAAGCTGCGTCGGGCCTTTGCCATTGCCGGGCAACTGTGGGAACCAGACGGATAACGCGCCGAGGGCCGTAAAGGCGATCAGGCTGAAGACCGGCATTTGCCAGTTACTGCGTACCCTACTGCGTGCGTGCTGCGTCACACGACGAAACAGAAACGCCGCCGCACCAAACAGCGGGCCAGAAAGCGCGCCCCAGAAAACAAGCGAGGTGGCGGCGATTTCGGTGGTGAAATGGTACTGATGCTCATCGCCAAGACCTAATGTGGCGATCCACGCCGCCAGTGCCGAAGTCACTAGCGCGGCGATGGCTTTCTCCCAACTGAAGCTGACCAGTAGCACTTCCAGAGTAAATATGGCCCCGGCCAGAGGAACGTTATAGACCGCCGCCAGCCCGGCTCCGGCACCGCAGGCAATCATCAGCTGGATATCCGCAGAACTCAGGTGTAAACGACGGGCGACGCCGCCGGCAAACAGTGCGCCCACTTCGCGTGGTGCGACTTCGCGGCCAAGCGGCGAACCCATCGCGACGGTGATAATCTGCAGCAGAGCGTTAATGAGCGTCGTGACGGCTGGCATTGGTGTGTCAGGGTTTTTTATCGCCTCGCCAATGCTGATGCGTTTTTTGGCGTAGCGCGCAAGCGACCACCAGCCGATACCCGCTACCAGACCCGCAGAGGTGAGGGCGAGAAAACGTCGCTGTGCGCTGGCATCCGTCACGCCCTCTAAAAATGACTGCGGGCTGATGAGGATGGTCTGGCTGTAGCCGTAAACGAGGTGCTGAACTTCATGCAGCAGCATGGCGAGCAGCATGCCGCCCAGCCCGGCCAGAATCCCGGTGAGGAGTAGCGCGGCCCAGCGTTGCAGCCAGTCAGTACGAGACGGATCGTTAGCCATCATAGCGAGCGTCTTGATAAAAAGAGGGAGCCACAGTGTCCCATAAAGCGCATGAACGAGGTATCAATCAGAAGAATTAAGGCTGGAGATTCGTGCCCGCGAGGCGGGCACGAAGGGGGATTAGTGTTTTTCACCAATCGGCAGAACGGTGCGACCAAACTGCTCGTTCAGCACTTCACCCATTGCCAGGTAAATTGCGCTTGCGCCACAGACCAGACCTACCCAGCCAGCAACGTGAACGATGCTTTCGTTTTCCGCCAGATGGCCAATCGCCAGCAGGGCGAACAGCACGGTCAGGCTCAGGAAGACGAACTGCAGAACGCGGTTAGCAACCAGCGTACCGAAGAACATGAACAGGGTGAACACGCCCCACAGACCCAGGTATACGCCCAGGAAGTGGCCGTTTGATGCATCAAAGCCCATTTGCGGCATAACCAGAATGGCGACCAGCGTCAGCCAGAAAGAACCGTAAGAGGTGAATGCGGTTAAACCGAAGGTGTTGCCTTTTTTATACTCCAGCAGGCCCGCGAAGATTTGCGCGATACCGCCGTAAAAAATGCCCATCGCCAGGATAACATTGTCCATCGGGAATAAGCCGATGTTATGCAGGTTCAGCAGAATAGTGGTCATGCCGAAACCCATCAGGCCCAGCGGAGCCGGATTAGCCAACTTAGTGTTGCCCATAAGTCCTCAAAAAATCATCATTAGTATGGTGAAATGGTTTTACCACGCCCACTCTCCCAGGCGTGGCGCGGCATAATAATCACCGCGACCCTCGGCGTCTATGATCTGAGCAGGGTGAAATTAAAAAATTTTTTATCCTTCCCCCTTGATGGATGCCGTTACGACCCCATCTTGTAGTCAACCGCAGTGAGTGAAGCTGAAAAAAATCAAATCTGGGCAGTTGAAACCGCACGTTTCGCCCTTATTACAGATTCACAACCACATGATGAACAAATTTTTAGTGGAGACGTTTAGATGGGTAAAATTATTGGTATCGACCTGGGTACTACCAACTCTTGTGTAGCGATTATGGACGGCACTACTGCACGTGTGCTGGAGAACGCCGAGGGCGATCGCACCACGCCTTCTATCATTGCTTATACCCAGGATGGTGAAACTCTGGTTGGCCAGCCGGCTAAACGTCAGGCCGTGACTAACCCGCAAAACACTCTGTTTGCGATTAAACGCCTGATTGGCCGCCGCTTCCAGGATGAAGAAGTTCAGCGTGATGAAGCCATCATGCCGTACAAAATTATCGGTGCTGACAACGGTGATGCATGGATCGACGTGAAGGGCCAGAAAATGGCACCGCCGCAGATCTCTGCTGAAGTGCTGAAGAAAATGAAGAAAACGGCTGAAGATTACCTGGGTGAACCGGTAACTGAAGCGGTTATCACTGTACCTGCTTACTTCAACGATGCTCAGCGTCAAGCAACCAAAGATGCCGGTCGTATCGCAGGTCTGGAAGTCAAACGTATCATCAACGAACCAACCGCAGCTGCACTGGCTTACGGTCTGGATAAAGAAGTTGGCAACCGTACTATCGCGGTTTACGACCTCGGTGGTGGTACTTTCGATATCTCTATTATCGAAATCGACGAAGTTGACGGCGAAAAAACCTTCGAAGTTCTGGCAACCAACGGTGATACCCACCTGGGTGGTGAAGACTTCGACAGCCGTATGATCAACTACCTCGTTGACGAATTTAAGAAAGATCAGGGCATTGACCTGCGTAACGATCCGCTGGCCATGCAGCGCCTGAAAGAAGCCGCAGAAAAAGCCAAAATTGAGCTGTCTTCTGCGCAGCAGACCGACGTGAACCTGCCGTACATCACTGCAGATGCGTCTGGTCCAAAACACATGAACATCAAAGTGACTCGCGCGAAACTGGAAAGCCTGGTCGAAGACCTGGTCAACCGTTCCATCGAGCCGCTGAAAGTTGCTCTGCAGGATGCTGGTCTGTCTGTCTCTGACATTCAGGACGTTATCCTGGTTGGTGGTCAGACTCGTATGCCAATGGTTCAGAAGAAAGTTGCTGAATTCTTTGGTAAAGAGCCGCGTAAAGACGTTAACCCGGACGAAGCTGTGGCAATCGGTGCAGCGGTTCAGGGCGGCGTACTGACCGGCGAAGTGAAAGATGTTCTGCTGCTGGACGTTACCCCGCTGTCGCTGGGTATCGAAACCATGGGCGGCGTGATGACTGCGCTGATCAGCAAAAATACCACTATCCCGACCAAGCACAGCCAGGTGTTCTCTACCGCTGAAGACAACCAGTCTGCGGTAACCATCCATGTGCTGCAGGGTGAGCGTAAACGTGCTGCGGATAACAAAGATCTGGGCCAGTTTAACCTCGACGGTATCAGCCCGGCACCGCGCGGTATGCCACAGATCGAAGTCACCTTCGACATCGATGCTGACGGTATCCTGCACGTTTCCGCGAAAGACAAAAACAGCGGTAAAGAGCAGAAGATCACCATCAAGGCTTCTTCTGGTCTGAACGAAGAAGAGATCGAAAAAATGGTTCGTGAAGCAGAAGCAAATGCTGAATCTGACCGTAAATTCGAAGAGCTGGTTCAGACCCGTAACCAGGGTGACCATCTGCTGCACAGCACTCGTAAGCAGGTTGAAGAAGCAGGCGAACAGCTGCCAGCTGATGACAAAACCGCTATCGAAGCTGCACTGAGCGCGCTGGAAACTTCCCTGAAAGGCGAAGACAAAGCGGACATCGAAGCGAAAATGCAGGAGCTGGCGCAGGCGTCCCAGAAGCTGATGGAAATTGCTCAGCAACAGCACGCACAGCAGCAGGCTGGCGCTGAAGCTGGTGCTTCCGCGAACAACGCGAAAGACGACGACGTTGTCGACGCTGAGTTCGAAGAAGTAAAAGACAAAAAATAATCGCCCTGATGCAGGGTAATTAATCGGCACGGGCGTAGAGGTTTCCTCTCCGCCCGTGCTCGCATGTTAAGGGGCTGAAAAAACCAATGGCAAAGCAAGACTACTACGAGATTTTAGGCGTTCCGAAAACTGCGGAAGAGCGTGAAATCAAAAAGGCGTACAAGCGCCTGGCCATGAAATTTCACCCGGACCGTAACCAGGGTGACAAAGAGGCCGAAGCCAAATTTAAAGAGATCAAAGAAGCGTATGAAATCCTGACCGACGCTCAGAAACGTGCAGCCTACGATCAGTACGGTCATGCGGCGTTTGAACAAGGCGGCATGGGCGGCGGCGGATACGGCGGTGGCTTTGGTGGCGGTGGTGCTGATTTCGGCGACATCTTTGGCGATGTTTTCGGTGATATCTTCGGCGGTGGCCGTGGTCGTCAGCGCGCAGCGCGCGGCGCGGATCTGCGCTACAACATGGATCTGACGCTGGAAGAGGCCGTACGCGGTGTCACGAAAGAGATTCGCATTCCGACGCTGGAAGAGTGTGATATCTGCCACGGCAGCGGCGCGAAAGCGGGTACCAAGCCGCAGACCTGTCCAACCTGTCACGGCTCCGGTCAGGTACAGATTCGCCAGGGCTTCTTCGCGGTGCAGCAGGCCTGTCCGCACTGTCATGGTCGCGGTACGCTGATTAAAGATCCGTGCAACAAATGTCACGGTCACGGTCGCGTTGAGAAGACCAAAACCCTCTCCGTCAAAATTCCGGCAGGGGTGGATACGGGCGATCGTATTCGTCTGTCCGGTGAAGGCGAAGCAGGCGAGCACGGCGCACCCGCAGGCGATCTGTACGTTCAGGTTCAGGTGAAGCAGCACGCCATCTTTGAGCGTGAAGGCAACAACCTGTACTGTGAAGTGCCGATCAACTTCGCGATGGCGGCGCTGGGCGGCGAAATCGAAGTGCCTACGCTCGACGGGCGCGTGAACCTGAAGGTTCCGGGCGAAACCCAGACTGGCAAGCTGTTCCGCATGCGCGGCAAAGGCGTGAAATCCGTTCGCGGCGGTGCGCAGGGTGACCTGCTGTGTCGCGTGGTCGTCGAAACGCCGGTCGGTCTGAACGACAAACAGAAACAGCTGTTGAAAGAGTTGCAGGAAAGCTTCGGCGGTCCAACGGGCGAGAATAACAGCCCGCGTTCCAAAAGCTTCTTCGATGGCGTGAAAAAATTCTTCGATGATTTGACCCGCTAATCCCTTAGCGAGTATGAATTTTTCAAAGCCCGGAAGCGATTCCGGGCTTTTTCTTTTTGTGGCGAATGACTCGGTAAAACCGAGTATAGCCGCAACATTAATCTGATTTTTTCGAGCTGTTTGCCTTGGTATTATGGTTTTATCGAGGTATGGTCTTAGAGAGAGAACTAAAGTGAAACTTTTACAACGATTCTTCAGCAATGAGGCGTCCGGCGGCGTGATTTTGATTATCGCTGCACTTGCCGCCATGGTGTTGGCGAATATGGATGCGACTCAGGGCCTGTACCGTGCATTTCTGGATACGCCCGTTGAGCTGCGCGTGGGTGCATTAGAGATCAACAAGAACATGCTGCTGTGGATTAACGACGCACTGATGGCTGTGTTCTTCCTGCTGGTGGGCCTGGAGGTTAAGCGTGAGCTGGTTCTTGGGTCGCTTAACAGCCGTCAGCGGGCAGCTTTCCCGGTTATTGCCGCGCTGGGCGGTATGGTGGTGCCTGCGCTGCTCTATCTGGTGTTTAACTACCATGACCCGGTCGCTCGCCACGGTTGGGCGATTCCGGCGGCAACAGATATTGCTTTTGCGCTGGGCGTGCTGGCGCTGCTGGGCAGTCGCGTGCCGGTGGCGTTAAAGATTTTCCTGATGGCGCTGGCGATTATCGACGACCTGGGCGCGATCGTGATTATCGCTCTGTTCTATACCAGCGAGCTGTCGGTGTTATCTCTGAGCGTGGCGGCGGGCGCTATCGCTGTGCTGGCGCTGCTGAATTTGTTTAACGTGCGCCGAACCGGGATCTACATTCTGGTGGGCGTGGTGCTGTGGACCGCGGTACTGAAATCGGGCGTCCATGCGACGCTGGCGGGCGTCATCATCGGCTTCTTTGTGCCGCTGAAAGCGGATGAGAAGGGCAAATCCCCGGCCAAACAGCTGGAGCATGTCCTGCATCCCTGGGTCGCCTTTATGATACTGCCGCTGTTTGCATTCGCGAATGCGGGCGTGTCGCTGCAGGGCGTCACCCTGAGTGGCCTGACGTCTATGCTGCCGATGGGCATCGTCGCTGGCCTGTTTATCGGTAAGCCGCTGGGGATCGGCCTGTTCTGCTGGCTGGCTCTTAAGCTGAAGTTCGCGTCATTGCCACAGGGGACGACCTTCCGGCAAATCGCGGCGGTCGGCGTGCTGTGCGGAATTGGCTTCACGATGTCGATTTTCATCTCGACCCTGGCCTTTGCGTCATATGACCCTCAGCTCATCGTGTGGGCAAAACTCGGGATCTTGATCGGCTCGTTACTGGCCGCGTTCACGGGATACACACTGTTGAAAGTGAAGCTGTCCGGACAGGTGCAACCGGCTTAACAGTTAAAAGGGGGAGGGCAGAGGCCCTCTCCTGACAATACTCTCAGGGAGCGAAATGCTATGTCTCACATCAATTACAACCATCTGTACTATTTCTGGCACGTCTACAAAGAAGGCTCAGTGGTCGGCGCAGCAGAGGCGCTCTATCTGACGCCCCAGACCATTACCGGTCAGATAAAGGCACTTGAAGAACGCCTGCAGGGGAAGCTGTTTAAGCGTAAGGGCCGTGGTATTGAGCCGAGCGAACTGGGTGAACTGGTTTTTCGCTACGCGGATAAGATGTTCACCCTGAGCCAGGAGATGCTCGATATCGTGAACTACCGCAAAGAGTCAAACCTGCTGTTTGATGTGGGCGTTGCGGATGCGCTGTCTAAACGGCTGGTGAGCGGCGTGCTGGACGCGGCGGTGGTGGAAGATGAGCAGATCCATTTGCGCTGCTTTGAATCGACGCACGAAATGCTGCTGGAACAGCTGAGCCAGCATAAGCTGGACATCATCATCTCGGACTGCCCGATCGACTCTACTCAACAGGAAGGGCTGTTCTCGGTCAAGATTGGCGAATGCGGCGTGAGCTTCTGGTGCATCAATCCGCCGCCAGATAAACCGTTTCCCGCCTGCCTTGAGGAGCGACGCCTGCTCGTGCCGGGACGACGTTCGATGTTAGGCCGCAAGCTGCTGAACTGGTTTAACTCGCAGGGTCTGAAGGTAGAGATTCTGGGAGAATTTGATGATGCGGCGCTCATGA
Source organism: Lelliottia sp. SL45 (assembly GCF_026672535.1). NCBI lineage: Bacteria > Pseudomonadati > Pseudomonadota > Gammaproteobacteria > Enterobacterales > Enterobacteriaceae > Lelliottia > Lelliottia sp. SL45. The sequence goes on along the minus strand of NZ_JAPPRH010000003.1, from coordinate 3,129,656 downwards.
AAGCTTTTGGCGAAGCGCATAACGCGATCTTCGTCGCCCCAACGCTTTACGCACACGATCTGTACACCGATGACAGAGTCACAGAGATTGGGCGGGTGGACAACGTGATGGAAGAGTATCACGCGATTTTTGCCGAAAGGATGATTCAGCATCCGGCGGTGCAGCGTATCTGTAACCGCGACTACTCGGCGCTCTTTACGCCGCCAGCGTCAAAATGAGCCAATAAAAAAACCCGCATTAAGCGGGTTCTTTATAACAAGCAACAACAAGTGGCGATTAAGCCAGTTTGCTGATCTGCGCGGTCAGGTTTGCTTTATGACGCGCTGCTTTGTTTTTGTGGATCAGACCTTTAGCAGCCTGACGATCCACGATTGGTTGCATTTCGTTAAATGCGTTCTGCGCTGCAGCTTTGTCGCCAGCTTCGATTGCTGCGTATACTTTCTTGATGAAAGTACGCATCATAGAGCGACGGCTTGCATTGTGCTTACGAGCCTTTTCAGACTGAATAGCACGTTTCTTAGCTGATTTGATATTAGCCAAGTCCAACTCCCAAATATGATCTATGTGGACAATTCAAAGGCCGAGGAATATGCCCTCTATACCTTCTTTTGTCAATGGATTTGTGCAAATAAGCGCCGTTGAATGGCGACGCTACGTTACGTAGTGATGGCGCAGGATTCTACCAGCTTGTCTCAGCTGAATACAGTCTTTCGATGTAAAAAAACGCAGTAACGGGCAGATTTTTTCCCTCCGAAAGCTAAGCATCATGAAATCATTACGGCTTTCTGATTTGAGGCAACAATCGCCGGTTAACCTTAACCGCTGTACAAGGTATACTCGGGCGATTTTCACTGTTTTGAGCCTGTCATGAAGCTGATACGCGGCATACATAATCTCAGTCACGCCCCGCACGGGTGCGTACTGACCATTGGTAATTTCGACGGCGTGCATCGTGGGCATCAGGCGCTGTTGCAGGGATTGCGTAAAGAGGGCGAGGCCCGTGGGCTGCCGGTCGTAGTGATGATTTTCGAACCGCAGCCGCTGGAGCTGTTTGCCGGTGATAAAGCGCCCGCGCGTTTAACTCGCCTGCGTGAAAAATTGCGCTATCTGGCGGAATGCGGCGTGGACTACGTACTTTGCGTGCGCTTCGACCGACGTTTTGCGGCACTGACGGCGCAAAATTTTGTCGGCGATCTGCTGGTAAAACGTCTGGGCGTGCAGTTTCTCGCCGTGGGCGATGATTTCCGCTTCGGCGCTGGTCGTCAGGGCGATTTCTTGTTATTACAGAAGGCGGGTCTGGAGTATGGCTTTGATGTCACCAGCACCATGACCTTCTGCGAAGGTGGCGTGCGCGTGAGTAGCACGGCAGTGCGTATGGCCTTAGCCGACGATCAGCTGGACGTGGCGGAGAACCTGTTAGGGCATCCGTTTGCCATTTCCGGGCGGGTCGTGCATGGCGATGAACTCGGTCGCACAATAGGTTTCCCGACGGCGAACGTCCCGCTGCGTCGTCAGGTTTCCCCGGTAAAAGGGGTGTATGCGGTAGAAGTCACCGGACTGGGTGATAAACCGTTGCCGGGCGTGGCCAATATCGGCACCCGTCCAACGGTAGCAGGTGTGCGTCAGCAGCTCGAAGTGCATCTGCTTGACGTTGTAATGGACCTTTACGGTCGCCATATAGATGTAATCCTGCGTAAAAAAATACGCAATGAGCAGCGATTTGCTTCGCTCGATGAGCTGAAAGCACAAATTGCGCGTGATGAGTTAACGGCCCGCGAATTTTTTGGGCTATCGAACCCGGCTTAATGCCTGAACGAGTTTTAAATACGGAACCGAGAATCTGATGAGTGACTATAAATCAACCCTGAATTTGCCGGAAACAGGGTTCCCGATGCGCGGCGATCTCGCCAAGCGTGAACCGGGAATGCTGGCGCGTTGGACCGATGATGACCTGTACGGCATCATCCGTGCAGCCAAAAAAGGCAAAAAAACCTTCATTCTGCATGATGGCCCTCCATATGCGAATGGCAGCATTCATATTGGTCACTCTGTAAACAAGATTCTGAAAGACATTATCGTGAAGTCCAAAGGACTCACCGGTTTTGACTCGCCTTACGTTCCGGGCTGGGACTGCCACGGTCTGCCGATCGAGCTGAAAGTGGAGCAGGAACACGGCAAGCCAGGTGAGAAATTCACCGCTGCCGAGTTCCGTGCAAAATGCCGCGAATACGCGGCCGCGCAGGTTGATGGTCAGCGTAAAGACTTCATCCGTCTGGGGGTGCTGGGCGACTGGTCTCGTCCATACCTGACGATGGACTTCAAAACTGAAGCCAACATCATTCGCGCTCTGGGTAAAATCATCGGTAACGGCCATCTGCATAAAGGCGCGAAGCCTGTGCATTGGTGCGTTGACTGCCGTTCTGCGCTGGCAGAGGCGGAAGTGGAATATTACGACAAAACCTCTCCGTCTATCGACGTGGCGTTCCACGCGGTAGATCAGGACGCGGTGAAAGCGAAATTCGGCGTGACCTCCGTCAACGGCCCAATTTCCCTGGTTATCTGGACCACTACCCCGTGGACTCTGCCTGCGAACCGCGCAATCTCCCTGTCTGCGGACTTCGATTACGCGCTGGTACAGGTTGAAGGCCAGGCGGTGATTCTGGCTAAAGATCTGGTTGAGAGCGTCCTGAAACGCGCAAACATCAGCGAATACACCGTACTGGGCACCGTGAACGGCGCTGAGCTTGAGTTGATGCGCTTCAAACACCCGTTCCTCGATTTCGACGTGCCAGCAATCCTTGGCGATCACGTTACGCTGGACGCTGGTACCGGTGCGGTACACACCGCCGGTGGCCACGGCCCGGATGACTACAACATCAGCCTGAAGTACGGTCTGGAAATCGCCAACCCGGTTGGGCCAGACGGCGCATACCTGCCAGGCACCTACCCGGCGCTGGACGGCATCAATGTCTTTAAAGCGAACGACATCATTGTCGACATGCTGCGCACCAGCGGTGCCCTGCTGCACGTTGAGAAGATGCAGCACAGCTATCCGTGCTGCTGGCGTCACAAGTCGCCAATCATCTTCCGTGCGACCCCACAGTGGTTCATCAGCATGGATCAGAAAGGCCTACGCGAGCAGTCTTTGAAAGAGATCAAAGGCGTGCAGTGGATCCCGGACTGGGGCCAGGCGCGTATCGAATCCATGGTCGCTAACCGCCCTGACTGGTGTATTTCACGTCAGCGTACCTGGGGCGTACCGATGTCCCTGTTCGTTCACAAAGAGACGCAGGAGCTGCACCCTCGCTCGCTGGAGCTGATGGAAGAAATCGCCAAACGTGTTGAAGTGGATGGCATCCAGGCGTGGTGGGATCTGGACTCGAAAGAGATCCTGGGCGACGACGCGGCCAACTACGAGAAAGTACCAGACACCCTCGACGTATGGTTCGACTCCGGCTCTACCCACTCTTCTGTAGTGGATGTGCGCCCTGAGTTCTATGGCCATGCGGCGGATATGTACCTGGAAGGTTCTGACCAACACCGCGGCTGGTTCATGTCATCTCTGATGATCTCCACCGCGATGAAAGGTAAAGCGCCATACCGTCAGGTTCTGACGCACGGCTTTACCGTAGATGGTCAGGGACGCAAGATGTCCAAATCCATCGGTAATACCGTTTCTCCGCAGGATGTGATGAACAAACTGGGCGCGGACATTCTGCGTCTGTGGGTGGCCTCTACGGACTACACCGGCGAAATGGCGGTTTCCGATGAGATCCTCAAACGTGCTGCCGACAGCTATCGTCGTATCCGTAACACCGCGCGCTTCCTGCTCGCTAACCTGAACGGTTTCGATCCGGTCAAAGACATGGTGAAACCGGAAGAGATGGTCGTGCTGGATCGTTGGGCTGTGGGCTGCGCGCAAGCGGCGCAGGACGATATCCTGAAAGCCTACGAGTCTTACGATTTCCACGAAGTGGTGCAGCGCCTGATGCGTTTCTGCTCCATCGAGATGGGCTCGTTCTACCTCGACATCATTAAAGACCGCCAGTACACCGCTAAAGCAGACAGCGTGGCGCGTCGCAGCTGCCAGACTGCGCTGTATCACATCGCAGAAGCACTGGTTCGCTGGATGGCACCGATCATGTCCTTCACCGCAGACGAAATCTGGGGCTACCTGCCAGGCGAGCGCGAGAAGTACGTCTTCACCGGCGAATGGTACACCGGCCTGTTTGGTCTGGCTGAGACTGAAGCCATGAACGATACCTTCTGGGACGAGCTGCTGAAAGTGCGTGGCGAAGTGAACAAGGTTATCGAACAGGCGCGTGCTGACAAGAAAGTCGGTGGCTCTCTGGAAGCGGCAGTGACCCTGTACGCTGAACCTGAGCTGGCGGCGAAACTGACGGCGCTGGGCGATGAATTGCGATTTGTCCTGTTGACCTCAGGTGCCAGCGTTGCCGATTATGCACAGGGGACTGCCGATGCCCAGCAGAGCGAGCTGCTCAAAGGGCTGAAGGTGGCGCTGAGCAAAGCCGAAGGTGAGAAATGTCCGCGCTGCTGGCATTACACCAACGATATTGGTCAGGTGGCGGAACACGCAGATATCTGTGGACGCTGTGTCAGCAACATCGCCGGTGATGGCGAAAAACGTAAGTTTGCCTGATGAGTAAATGTCTCTGTGCAACAGGACTGCGCTGGCTGTGGCTGGTCGTCGTCGTACTGATTATTGATCTGGGCAGCAAGTTCCTGATCCTCCAGAACTTTGCTCTGGGGGATACGGTTCCGCTGTTCCCGACACTTAATCTGCATTACGCGCGCAACTACGGCGCGGCGTTCAGCTTCCTCGCCGACAGCGGCGGTTGGCAGCGCTGGTTCTTCGCAGGTATCGCTATCGGTATCTGCGTGATCCTCGCGGTGCTGATGTATCGCTCAAAAGCGACGCAGAAGCTGACCAACATCGCCTACGCGCTGATCATTGGCGGTGCGCTGGGTAACCTGTTTGACCGTCTGTGGCACGGCTTTGTGGTCGATATGATCGACTTCTACGTCGGTGACTGGCACTTCGCCACCTTCAACCTGGCCGATAGCGCAATTTGCATCGGTGCCGCGTTGATTGTACTGGAAGGTTTCTTGCCTAAACCCGCAGCGAAAGAGCAGGCGTAAATATAAAGGCCGGGTGTGACCCGGCCTACAGAATATGTGCCTCACGTAAGCCCGGAAGCCAGGCGCCACCGGGCAAACCGTTGAGGCAAAACAAGCGAGCAAATCGGCATGTCAAAATCCATACAGAGCAATAGCGCGGTGCTGGTCCATTTCACGCTGAAACTGGACGACGGTTCCACTGCGGAATCGACCCGCAATAACGGCAAACCTGCGCTGTTCCGCCTGGGTGACACCTCTCTTTCGGAAGGTCTGGAGCAGCAGTTGCTTGGGCTGAAAGAGGGGGAGAAAAAAGCCTTCTCTCTCGAGCCTGATGCGGCGTTTGGCGTGCCAACCCCGGATCTGATCCAGTATTTCTCGCGCCGTGAATTCATGGACGCGGGCGAGCCGGAAATCGGCGCGATTATGCTCTTTACCGCTATGGATGGCAGCGAAATGCCTGGCGTGATCCGCGAAATTAATGGCGATTCCATCACCGTTGATTTCAACCATCCGCTGGCCGGGCGTACCGTCCATTTTGATGTTGAAGTGCTGGAGATCGACCCGGCGCTGGAGGAAGTAAATGCAGATCCTGTTGGCTAACCCGCGCGGTTTTTGTGCCGGAGTAGACCGCGCTATCAGCATTGTTGAAAACGCGCTGGAAATTTACGGCGCGCCGATTTATGTCCGTCACGAAGTGGTCCACAACCGCTATGTGGTAGACAGCCTGCGCGAGCGCGGCGCAATCTTTATCGAGCAGATCAGTGAAGTGCCTGACGGCGCGATCCTGATCTTCTCGGCGCACGGCGTCTCGCAGGCGGTGCGTAACGAAGCGAAAAGTCGTGACCTGACGGTCTTCGACGCCACCTGTCCGTTAGTGACCAAAGTGCATATGGAAGTCGCCCGCGCCAGCCGTCGTGGTGAAGAGTCGATTCTGATTGGCCACGCCGGCCACCCGGAAGTGGAAGGCACGATGGGCCAGTACAGCAACCCGGAAGGGGGAATGTACCTGGTTGAGTCGCCGGACGATGTGCTGTCGCTGGAAGTGAAAAACGAAGCGCGCCTGTCGTTCATGACCCAGACGACGCTCTCGGTGGATGACACCTCTGATGTGATCGATGCCCTGCGCAGCCGGTTCCCGAAAATTGTCGGGCCGCGCAAAGATGACATCTGCTACGCCACCACCAATCGTCAGGAAGCGGTGCGCGCGCTGGCCGAGCAGGCGGATGTGGTGCTGGTGGTCGGTTCCAAAAACTCTTCCAACTCCAACCGTCTGGCCGAACTGGCGCAGCGTATGGGGAAAACCGCGTTTCTGATTGATGATGCCACGGACATTCAGGAAGCGTGGGTCAAAAACGCAGCCTGTGTCGGCGTGACCGCCGGTGCCTCCGCGCCGGATATTCTGGTGCAAAACGTGATTAAGCGTTTGCAGGAACTGGGTGGCGGCGAAGCGGTGCCGCTGGAAGGTCGCGAAGAGAATATCGTTTTTGAAGTGCCGAAAGAGCTGCGCATCGACGCGAAAGAAGTCGAATAATCCTCTCTGTTTAGAAAATGCCGGTCCCGAAAGAGACCGGCATTTTTTTGTCTGATTCCCTGTGATGAACCCGACAGTTCCACCCTTTGCGTGAATCATGCGGTTTTCGCTGATCCTCATGTCTTTTACTGATACTGCCGCCTGTTTATCATAAAATTCTAATTATCGGCGTTTTAAGATAGCGGCTTCGTCACAGGCTGGTTAATCTGAAAACGATTTACATACTTTTAACGTAAGAGAATAACTATGCATGATGCACAGGTGCGTGTCGCGATAGCGGGCGCGGGTGGCCGTATGGGCCGTCAGTTAATTCAGGCAGCGCTACAGTTAGACGGCGTTGCGCTTGGCGCGGCGCTGGAGCGCGACGGCTCCTCGCTTCTTGGAACGGACGCGGGTGAACTGGCGGGTGTGGGCAAGACGGGCGTAATCGTGCAAAGCAGTCTGGATGCGGTGAAAGACGATTTTGACGTGTTCATCGATTTCACGCGCCCGGAAGGGACGCTGCACCATCTGGCCTTTTGCCGTCAGCACGGTAAAGGAATGGTCATCGGCACCACCGGTTTTGACGACGCGGGCAAACAGGCGATCAAAGACGCTTCCCAGGAGATTGCGATTGTCTTCGCCGCTAACTTTAGCGTGGGCGTGAACGTCATGCTCAAGCTGCTGGAGAAAGCCGCGAAAGTGATGGGCGACTACACGGATATCGAAATTATCGAAGCGCACCACCGCCACAAAGTGGATGCCCCATCCGGTACGGCGCTGGCAATGGGCGAAGCGATTGCTTATGCACTTGATAAGGATTTAAAGGACTGCGCGGTCTATTCTCGCGAAGGGCATACGGGCGAGCGTGTTCCAGGCACAATTGGGTTTGCTACGGTGCGAGCGGGGGATATCGTCGGCGAACATACGGCGATCTTCGCCGATATCGGTGAGCGCGTGGAAATTACCCATAAAGCATCCAGCCGCATGACCTTTGCCAACGGCGCCGTGCGCTCGGCATTGTGGCTCAAAAATTTAGATAATGGTCTTTTTGACATGCGAGATGTGCTTAATCTTAACGATTTATAAGTGTTATTACCCATCGTGATGTGGTTATTGCAGTCTTAATTGATTGATTGCACAGGGCAATATTTTATTGCCCTTTTATTTTGCCTGTTTGAAGTGGATTTCGTAATATTGTTGAGTAAATTTACAGTTATCTCGCTTTTTTGTGTTATCGCACTGTAAATTTTGACCATTTGGTCTGGTTTTTGTTGTCCCACCTCAACAAATCTCACTAAACTCAGCGTACAAACGTTTTTTAACGTGATTTTGTTGATCTTTTTATGGCTTAAACTCCGTTAAATGCCAAAGCCGCGTAAAATAATAAACAAAAAAGCCATTTTGAGTTGACTTTACCCCTCTAAATCCCCAGAATGCCGCCGTTTGCCGAAAATCCGCGGGAAACAAATTTGCATTGATTCATAACGTCGTTGTGAATTAATATGCAGATAAAGTGAGTGAATATTCTCTGGAGGGTGTTTTGATTAAGTCAGCGCTATTGGTTCTGGAAGACGGAACCCAGTTTATCGGTCGGGCCATAGGGGCAACAGGTTCGGCGGTTGGGGAAGTCGTTTTCAATACTTCAATGACCGGTTATCAAGAAATCCTCACTGATCCTTCCTATTCCCGCCAAATCGTCACCCTTACTTATCCTCATATTGGTAATGTCGGCACCAACGAAGCCGATGCAGAATCCTCTCAGGTTCACGCGCAAGGTCTGATTATTCGCGACCTGCCGCTGATTGCCAGCAACTACCGCAATACTGAAGACCTCTCTTCTTACCTGAAGCGTCACAACATCGTGGCGATTGCCGATATTGATACCCGTAAGCTGACCCGTTTGCTGCGCGAGAAGGGCGCACAGAACGGCTGCATCATCGCAGGCGACAATCTGGATGCGGCACTGGCGCAGGAAAAAGCGAAAGCCTTCCCTGGCCTGAACGGAATGGATCTGGCGAAAGAAGTGACCACAGCGGAAGCCTACAGCTGGACCCAGGGGAGCTGGACGCTGGCAGGTGAACTGCCAGAAGCGAAAAAAGAAGACGAGCTGCCGTTCCACGTGGTGGCTTACGACTACGGCGCGAAGCGCAACATCCTGCGCATGCTGGTGGATCGCGGCTGTCGCCTGACAGTCGTTCCGGCGAAAACCCCGGCCGAAGACGTGCTGGCGATGAACCCGGATGGCATCTTCCTCTCCAACGGCCCGGGTGACCCGGCACCGTGTGATTACGCGATTGAAGCGATTAAACGCTTCCTCGAAACCGATATTCCGGTGTTTGGCATCTGCCTCGGCCATCAGCTGCTGGCGCTGGCGAGCGGTGCGAAAACCATCAAGATGAAGTTTGGCCACCACGGTGGAAACCACCCGGTGAAAGATATCGACAACAACACGGTGATGATTACCGCGCAAAACCACGGTTTTGCGGTGGATGAGGCGTCAATGCCCGCCAACCTGCGCGTCACCCACAAGTCGCTGTTCGACCATACCCTGCAGGGTATCCATCGCACCGACAAACCGGCGTTCAGCTTCCAGGGTCACCCGGAAGCCAGCCCAGGCCCGCACGATGCCGCGCCCCTGTTCGATCACTTTATCGAACTTATCGAGCAATACCGTCAGACCGCTAAATAATCAGGAGCCGAGAACACCATGCCAAAACGTACAGATATAAAAAGCATCCTGATCCTTGGCGCTGGTCCGATTGTCATCGGCCAGGCCTGCGAATTCGACTACTCCGGCGCACAGGCGTGTAAAGCCCTGCGCGAAGAGGGTTACCGCGTAATCCTGGTGAACTCTAACCCAGCCACCATCATGACCGACCCGGAAATGGCCGATGCGACCTACATCGAGCCGATTCACTGGGAAGTGGTGCGCAAAATCATCGAAAAAGAGCGTCCGGACGCCGTACTGCCAACCATGGGCGGCCAGACCGCGCTGAACTGCGCGCTGGAACTGGAGCGTCAGGGCGTGCTGGCGGAATTCGGTGTGACGATGATTGGTGCCACCGCCGACGCGATTGATAAAGCCGAAGACCGCCGCCGTTTCGACGTGGCGATGAAAAAAATCGGCCTCGACACCGCGCGCTCCGGCATCGCACACACCATGGAAGAAGCGCTGGCGGTTGCCGCTGACGTGGGCTATCCGTGCATCATCCGTCCGTCCTTCACCATGGGCGGCACCGGCGGCGGTATCGCTTACAACCGTGAAGAGTTCGAAGAGATTTGCGAACGCGGTCTGGATCTGTCCCCAACCAAAGAGCTGCTGATTGATGAGTCGCTGATTGGCTGGAAAGAGTACGAGATGGAAGTGGTGCGTGATAAAAACGACAACTGCATCATCGTCTGCTCTATCGAAAACTTCGATGCGATGGGCATCCACACCGGTGACTCCATCACCGTCGCGCCAGCCCAGACGCTGACCGATAAAGAGTATCAAATCATGCGTAACGCCTCGATGGCGGTACTGCGTGAAATCGGCGTCGAAACCGGCGGTTCTAACGTGCAGTTCTCCGTGAACCCGAAAAACGGTCGCCTGATTGTTATCGAAATGAACCCGCGCGTTTCACGCTCCTCGGCGCTGGCATCCAAAGCGACCGGCTTCCCGATTGCGAAAGTGGCGGCGAAACTGGCGGTAGGTTACACCCTCGACGAGCTGATGAACGACATCACCGGTGGCCGCACTCCGGCGTCGTTTGAGCCGTCTATCGACTATGTTGTGACCAAAATTCCTCGCTTTAACTTCGAGAAATTCGCGGGCGCAAACGACCGTCTGACGACCCAGATGAAATCCGTCGGCGAAGTGATGGCGATTGGCCGCACTCAGCAGGAATCCCTGCAGAAAGCGCTGCGCGGCCTGGAAGTGGGCGCAATGGGCTTCGACCCGAAAGTGAGCCTCGATGACCCGGAAGCGCTGACCAAAATTCGTCGCGAACTGAAAGACGCAGGCGCTGAGCGTATCTGGTACATCGCCGATGCGTTCCGCGCGGGCCTCTCTGTGGATGGCGTCTTCAACCTGACCAACATCGACCGCTGGTTCCTGGTGCAAATTGAAGAGCTGGTGCGACTGGAAGAGAAAGTGGCTGAGATGGGTATCACCGGTCTCGACGCGGACTTCCTGCGTATGCTGAAGCGTAAAGGCTTTGCCGATGCCCGTCTGGCTAAACTGGCGGGTGTGCGTGAATCCGAAATCCGCAAGCTGCGTGACCAGTATAACCTGCACCCGGTCTACAAACGCGTGGACACCTGCGCCGCCGAGTTCGCAACTGACACCGCCTACATGTACTCCACTTATGAAGACGAGTGCGAAGCGAATCCGTCCGTAGACCGCGACAAAATTATGGTGCTGGGCGGCGGTCCAAACCGTATCGGCCAAGGCATCGAGTTTGACTACTGTTGCGTACACGCCTCTCTGGCGCTGCGTGAAGACGGTTACGAGACCATCATGGTCAACTGTAACCCGGAAACCGTATCGACCGACTACGACACCTCTGACCGCCTCTATTTCGAGCCGGTGACCCTGGAAGACGTGCTGGAAATCGTGCGCATCGAGAAGCCGAAGGGCGTTATCGTGCAGTACGGCGGCCAGACCCCGCTGAAACTGGCGCGTGCGCTGGAAGCAGCAGGCGTGCCGGTTATCGGCACCAGCCCGGATGCGATTGACCGCGCGGAAGACCGCGAGCGTTTCCAGCAGGCGGTTGACCGTCTGAAGCTGAAACAACCGGCGAACGCCACTGTGACCGCGATTGAAATGGCGGTTGAGAAGGCGAAAGAGATTGGCTACCCGCTGGTGGTGCGCCCGTCCTACGTGCTGGGCGGCCGTGCGATGGAAATCGTCTACGACGAAGCCGACCTGCGTCGCTACTTCCAGACGGCAGTGAGCGTCTCTAACGATGCGCCAGTGCTGCTCGACCGTTTCCTCGACGACGCGGTAGAAGTGGACGTGGATGCCATCTGCGACGGCGAAATGGTGCTGATTGGTGGCATCATGGAGCACATCGAACAGGCAGGCGTACACTCCGGTGACTCCGCATGTTCTCTGCCAGCCTACACCCTGAGCCAGGAAATTCAGGATGTGATGCGCCAGCAGGTGCAGAAGCTGGCCTTCGAGCTGCAGGTACGCGGTTTGATGAACGTCCAGTTCGCGGTGAAAGACAACGAAGTCTATCTGATTGAAGTTAACCCGCGTGCGGCACGTACCGTACCGTTCGTCTCCAAAGCCACCGGTATCCCGCTGGCGAAAGTGGCGGCGCGCGTGATGGCGGGCCAGACGCTGACCCAGCAGGGCGTCACCAAAGAGATCATCCCACCGTACTACTCGGTGAAAGAGGTGGTGCTGCCGTTCAACAAATTCCCGGGCGTTGACCCGCTGTTAGGGCCAGAAATGCGCTCCACCGGTGAAGTCATGGGCGTAGGCCGCACCTTCGCAGAAGCCTTCGCTAAAGCGCAACTGGGCAGCAGCTCAACCATGAGAAAGCAGGGCCGCGCGCTGCTCTCCGTGCGTGAAGGGGATAAAGAACGTGTGGTTGACCTGGCAGCGAAACTGCTGAAACAGGGCTTTGAACTGGATGCCACCCACGGTACGGCTATCGTACTGGGTGAAGCTGGTATCAACCCGCGTCTGGTCAACAAGGTTCATGAAGGTCGTCCGCACATTCAGGACCGTATCAAGAATGGCGAGTACACCTACATCATCAACACCACCGCAGGTCGTCAGGCGATTGAAGACTCCAAGCTGATTCGCCGCAGCGCGCTGCAGTACAAAGTGCATTACGACACCACCCTGAACGGCGGTTTCGCGACAGCCATGGCGCTGAACGCGGATGCCACCGAGAAAGTGATTTCGGTGCAGGAAATGCACGCGCAGATTAACAAGTAACAGTATTGCAGGCCGGGTAAGGCGAAGCTGCCACCCGGCACGTTTTTGTTCGCGCAAGCCTCTGGCGGGTGGCGTTTCGCTTACCCGCCTACAACAAACGCCTCTTTGTTCCACTTCAGAGTCTTCTGGTTTTCCATCTCTCTTCAGTCAGTTAGCCTAAAATGGTTAGGTCGATAATTAAATTCAACTGAAAAGCAGGGAGAACACCATGCGAAATAAACTTCTGGCCACCTCAATTTTTGCTGCCGCAGCTCTCTTCACCGTTGCTGGTTGTTCATCTAACCAGGCAGTGGAAACCACGGATGGCAGAACCATCGTCACCGACGGTAAACCACAGGTCGATGACGACACCGGTCTGGTTTCCTATAAAAATGCACAAACCGGTAAAACCGAGCAAATTAACCGCGATCAGGTTAAGAACATGAGTGAATTAGATAACTAATTCTCATTCATTTTTTTTCTTACAGCGGCGCCTCGCCGCTGTATCTAATCCTTGACGAATATCAACCGTAATCCTTAGGAGGTAAGCGAGAATCACGCTCTGAAAAATGGAGAGTGATTATGGAAGAACATCAAAAAGCACCAGATAAGCAAGGTTTAGAAATTTCACGGCGTAACGTCCTCAAATCGGGTTCTTTACTCCTGACCCTTCCTTTTGTATCCCGCACTGCACGTTCCGCTGATGTCGCAGACACGACTGCCGTCGTGCCGGACTCACCGTCGATGGAAAAAGTGGTTGCAACCTGCAGCACCTTCGACTGCGGCGGAAAATGTGATATTCGCGCTCATGTTTCAGAGGGCGTTGTCACGCGAATCACCACTCGCCCCGATAATGAACTCGATCCTGATATGCCGATTATGCGCGCCTGCGTGCGTGGTCGTGGATACCGTAAATTCGTCTATCATCCCGATCGTCTCAAATACCCGATGAAACGCGTGGGCAAGCGCGGGGAAGGGAAGTTCGAGCGCATCTCCTGGGATGAAGCCACGACGATGATTGCGGATAACCTCACGCGGATCACGGCGAAATATGGCCCGGCGTCGCGGTTTATGCATAACAATACCGCCACCAGCGGCGGGGCGTTTTCCGGCGACGGGATGATGAAACGCCTGCTGAATCTGACCGGCGGGTATCTCTCGTACTACCACTCCGTCAGCCTCGGAAATACCGTGGCGGCCACGCCGTACACTTACGGCATCGCGGCCAGCGGAAACTCCCTCGATACCCTGAAAGACACCCCGCTGGTGATCCTCTGGGGGCACAACCCTACCGAGACGATTTTTGGTCACACCAACCACTATTTCCAGCAGATGAAGCAAAACGGCACCCGCTTCATCGTGGTTGATCCCCGCTATTCTGACACCACGTCGTCGCTGGCGGATGAGTGGATCCCGCTGCTGCCGACGACCGACAATGCGCTGATGGATGCGATGATGTACGTCATCATCAGCGAGGATCTGCACGACAAAAACTTTATCGCCCGTCACACGCTTGGCTTTGACGAGGATTCGATGCCAGAGGGCGTTCCGGCGAATGAGTCGCTGATGGCCTATCTGATGGGGAAAAAAGACGGCGTGGTGAAGACCCCCGAATGGGCCGAGAAAATCACCCACGTTCCCGCGCAGACGATTCGCCAGCTGGCGCGCGATTACGCCACCACCAAACCGGCGGCGCTGATTCAGGGCTGGGGTCCGCAACGACATAACTGCGGTGAACGTACCGCCAGAGGCTCCACGCTGCTAGCCACGCTGACCGGCAATGTCGGCGTGATGGGCGGCTGGGCCGCGGGCTACGGCGGATGTGCCAACCGAAAATTCACCACCGGCACCGAAACGCTGGAGAACCCTGTTAAAGAGAGTATCTCGATCATGAACTGGGTCCAGGCGGCGGAAGATGCCAGTAAAGTCAGCCCGAACGATGGCCTGAAAGGGGCCGAGAAACTCAGCAGCAACATCCGCATCCTGTTCTCGCTGGCAGGTAACTATCTGGCGAACCAAAACCCGGACGTTAACCAGACGGTGAAAGTGCTTGAGGACGAATCGAAAATCGAGTTTATCGTCGTCAGCGATCTCTACATGAGCCCCAGCGCGAAATATGCCGACCTGCTTTTGCCAGAAACCAGCTTTATGGAGCGCTGGAATATCGGTGAAACCTGGGGGACGGCAAATTATCTGGTGCTATCAGAAAAGCTCATCGATCCGGAGTTTGAGCGCCGTAGCGACTATGAGTGGCAGCGCGAAGTAGCGGCAAAACTTGGCGTGGAAGCGGAGTTCAGTCAGGGCCGGGATGAGAAACAGTGGATCGAGCACATCTGGGAAAACACCCGGCTGTCGATGCCGGATGAACATCTTCCGACCTTTGAACAACTGCAGGTCCAGCGCCGTCATCTGTTTAAGAGCGCCCCATGGGTGGCCTTTGAGGAGAACATCCGCGATCCGGATAACCATCCTTTCCCGACGCCGTCCGGCAAGATCGAAATTTTTTCGAAGCGGTTGTATGACATGCAGCACCCGGAAATTCCGGCGCTTTCCCACTATGTGCCGGCGCACGAAGGGCCGGAAGATCCTTTAGCGAAGCAGTTCCCTTTGCAGCTCATCACCTGGAAAGGCAAAAACCGGGCGAACTCAACTCAGTACGCTAACCCCTGGCTGCAGGAGGTGCAGGCACAAAAACTGTGGATTAACCCACGGGATGCTGAGTCTCGCGGGATCGTGCAAGGCGACAAGGTGCGCATTCATAACGCACGCGGCGTGAGCCTGGTAGAGGCGGAAGTGACGCCGCGTATTATCCCAGGCGTCGTCGCTATGCAGGCTGGTGCCTGGTGGCAGCCCGATGCGCAAGGGATCGATCATGGCGGATGTGCCAACGTACTTAGCTCGTCGCGAATTACGGCGCTGGCGAAAGGGAATTCTCATCAAACCATGCTGGTGGAGGTAGCGAAGCATGAGTCAGTTTAAGGACTTTGCGCCCGTGAGCGATAAGCAGCTCGGGTTCTTTATCGATTCTTCACGCTGTTCCGGCTGCAAGGCCTGCCAGGTCGCGTGCAAAGATAAAAATAATCTGGACGTGGGGCGCCGTTTTCGCCGGGTTTACGAAGTGACTGGCGGCGGGTTTATGCCTACGGGGCAGGGAGGCATGCAGAATAATGTCTTCGCGTATACGCTCTCCATCTCCTGCAATCATTGCGCAGATCCTGTCTGTACGAAAAATTGCCCAACCACCGCGATGCACAAACGGCCTGGCGACGGCATTGTCAGGGTGAACACGGATAAATGCGTGGGCTGTGGATACTGCGCATGGTCCTGCCCTTACGGCGCGCCGCAGCTGAATGAGCAGACCGGACAGATGTCGAAGTGCGATTTTTGTGTGGATCTGCAGGCTCAGGGCGAGCAGCCGATCTGCGTTGCAACCTGCCCGCTGGGGGCTATTCAGTTTGGCCCGATTGAGGAATTACGCCAAAAATATGGCGACCTTTGCGATGTGAAGGGATTGCCTGATTCGGCGATCACGCAGCCAAACCTGGTGATCAAAGCGCATCAGGGTGCGGAGAAAAAGGAGAAGCCTCATGCATGAGTGGCCGCTATTAATGTTTACCCTGCTGCTGCAGGGGGCCGTCGGGCTGACGCTGTTTGTGAGCTTAAACCTGTGCGCTGGCACAACGCAGAGTCATTCCGCACGAATGCCAACGGAACGCACACGTATGCCGGTCTTTATCGTCTGCGTAATGGCCGGACTTGGCCTGCTGGCATCGGTATTCCATCTGGGGTATCCGCTTAACGCCTTCAATGCGCTGCGCCATTTCAGCAGTTCGTGGCTAAGCCGGGAAATCGTATTTGCCAGCCTGTTCCTGGCCCTCGCCGGATTGGGTTTTTTGGCCTCGCTGATGAACGGGGCGCTGTGGAAAGCGCTGATGCCGTTGGCGCTGCTGGCAGGGCTGGTTGATGTGTTTTGCATGAGCCAAATCTACATGCATACTTCGGTGATCACCTGGATGCATGCTAACACCCTGGTCATGTTTTATGGCTCGGTCGTCATTGTCGGTGCGGTGGTGGCGAGTGCGGTGCTGCCTTTAGGTAATAGCTCCCTGACACGCTGGATGATGGGGCTGGTCGTGGCCGCCGTTCTGGTTCGGTTGCTGGTGCAAATGCCTTACCTGTCCTGGCTGGCCGGAGCCGGACTGACTGACGCGTTGACGTTCCCGCATCAGCCGCTGGAGGCGTTTCAGGCAACCGCACAGCTGCGTTTATGGGGCTGGAGCCTTTCTGTCGTCGGCATGCTGGCCTTTGCATATGGCGCACTTGGCCGGCGCCAGGTGTGGCTGTATGTAGGGGGCGTGTTACTGCTGGTAGCAGAAGTCCTGCTGCGCTTTGCGTTCTTTAGCATTCACTGATGTTTCGTTTTGCTTTCGCTGACTCCCCACCGCCTCCTGCGGTGGGCGAGTCATGTTTACGCCGCTCGCTTCGACGTGCAACCTGCCGTGCCTGCGTTGACACCTGTCCCGCAGGTGCGCTGAGTATCACCGGAGAGAGCGCGGCGCTGAACCAAGATCTTTGCCTGGGCTGTGGGCGCTGTCTGTTTGTCTGCCCCGTGGAGGCCATTGCGCACCTGGAGCCGCCCCGAAGACACCTCAGCGCGCAACGCTTAATCGCACCTTTCACATCCATTGCACCTGAAATCAATGAACTGTTGCTGTGGCATGTCCAGCATCATATTCGTGGCGTCGAAATCGATCTGGATGAACATCCTCACTGGGGCGTTGCTATCGCGGCGCTCAATTTAAAACTGCGCGAGCTGGATGAGCCAACCTGGCAAATTTATCCGCCTCAGCTCGCGTCCCTCAATCGTGGACGCCGCCGTTTGTCTGGTCTGGAGAAGGGCGTTTCGGTCGCGGTGGAGCCGCTGTCAAAGGCATTTCCGCAGTATCATCAGTTTACGCTGCACCTCGACACTGAAACGTGTGTGGCCTGCGCGGCGTGCAGCCGGGTCTGTTCCCCAAAAGCCGTCGTGCTCAAGGCGGGTTCCTTTACCCTCGATGCCCGGCTGTGTCACGGCTGTAAAGCGTGCGAGGCGGTCTGTCCTGTCGATGCCATTTCCATAGCGCCTGCGACGGGGAGAGCGGATCCTGTCGTTCACGCTCTGTTTGAGACGTCATGCCCGGCGTGCTCCCGCCCATTTTATGCCTGGCACCCGCAGGCGTCGCTGTGTCCGATTTGCCGTCAGCATCATCACGGGATGCGGTGACGTCTCTGTCATATTAACCGGGCTTATGTATCTCGTTTTTGTTTTACCGCCAATGGGATATGCTTGATCAGATGTTCCTCTCGTTAAGAGCTCCGAATGATTCTGATAATTTATGCGCATCCTTATCCGCAGCACTCGCACGCGAATAAGCGGATGCTTGAACAAGCCAGGGAAATCGACGGCGTTGAGATACGCTCCCTCTATCAACTCTATCCCGACTTCAACATCGATATCGCCGCCGAACAGGAGGCCATCTCCCGCGCGGATCTTATCGTCTGGCAGCATCCCATGCAGTGGTACAGCACGCCGCCGCTGCTCAAACTGTGGATCGACAAAGTCTTCTCCCACGGCTGGGCGTACGGGCACAACGGCCACGCGCTAAAAGGTAAAAGCCTGATGTGGGCCGTTACCACCGGCGGCGGTGAAAGCCATTTCGAAATCGGCGAACATCCAGGGTTTGAGGTGCTGTCTCAGCCGCTGCAGGCGACGGCAATCTACTGCGGATTGCAGTGGCTGCCGCCTTTCGCCATGCACTGCACCTTTGTCTGTGACGACGAAACACTACAGGCGCAGGCGCGTCACTATAAACAACGTTTACTCGACTGGCAGGAGCACCACCATGGATAGCCATACGCTAATACAGGCGCTGATCTACCTGGGGGCCGCTGCGCTGATTGTTCCGGTTGCCGTGCGTCTGGGGCTGGGATCGGTTCTCGGCTATTTGATTGCCGGTTGCGCCATCGGCCCGTGGGGGCTGGGGCTGGTCACGGACGCTGAGTCCATTTTGCACTTCGCTGAGATCGGCGTAGTGCTGATGCTGTTTGTCATTGGTCTGGAACTCGATCCGCAGCGTCTGTGGAAACTGCGCGCCTCGGTATTTGGCGGTGGCGCACTGCAGATGATCGCCTGCGGCGCACTACTGGGCGGCTTCTGTATGCTGCTCGGGATGGACTGGAAGGTGGCCGAGCTTATCGGGATGACCCTTGCGCTCTCCTCGACGGCGATTGCCATGCAGGCGATGAATGAGCGTAACCTGACGGTTTCCCAGATGGGGCGCAGCACGTTTTCCGTTTTACTGTTCCAGGATATTGCCGCCATTCCGCTGGTGGCAATGATCCCACTGCTGGCGGCGAGCGGATCATCCACCACGCTGGGGGCTTTTGCCCTGTCGGCGCTGAAGGTGGCGGGCGCGCTGGCGCTGGTGATTTTGTTAGGGCGCTATGTGACCCGTCCGCTGCTGCGCTTTGTGGCTCGCTCCGGCCTGCGCGAAGTGTTCAGCGCCGTGGCGCTGTTCCTGGTCTTCGGTTTTGGTTTGCTGCTTGAGGAGGCCGGTCTGTCGATGGCGATGGGCGCTTTCCTGGCGGGTGTGCTGCTGGCCAGCTCCGAATACCGGCATGCGCTTGAAAGCGATATCGAACCCTTCAAGGGCCTGCTGCTGGGGCTGTTTTTCATCGGCGTCGGGATGTCTATCGACTTTGGGACGCTGGTGACGCACCCGCTGCGCATTCTCATTCTGCTGGCCGGTTTCCTGGTGATCAAAATGGGGATGTTGTGGCTGATCGCCCGTCCGCTGAATGTGCCGAATAAACAGCGCCGCTGGTTTGCCGTGCTGCTGGGGCAGGGGAGCGAGTTCGCCTTCGTGGTGTTTGGCGCGGCGCAGATGGCGAACGTGCTGGATACGGAGTGGGCGAAAGCGCTGACGCTGGCAGTGGCGCTGTCGATGGCCGCCACGCCGATTCTGCTGGTGCTCCTGACGCGTCTTGAACAATCAGGCAGCGGGCAGGATCGCGAAGCCGATGAGATTGACGAAGAGCAGCCGCGGGTGATCATCGCCGGGTTTGGCCGCTTCGGGCAGATCGCCGGCCGTTTGCTGCTCTCCAGCGGCGTGAAAATGGTCATTCTGGATCACGATCCCGACCATATCGAAACCCTGCGTAAATTCGGTATGAAGGTCTTCTACGGCGATGCGACACGTGTCGATCTGCTGGAGTCCGCCGGAGCGGCGAAAGCCGAAGTGCTGATCAATGCGATTGACGATCCGCAGGCCAGCCTGCAGTTAGCTGAACTGGCCATGGAGCATTTCCCGAACCTGAAAATCATCTCCCGGGCGCGCGACGTGGACCATTACATCAAGCTGCGTCAGGCAGGGGTGGACGCGCCCGAGCGTGAAACATTCGAAGGGGCGCTAAAATCCGGGCGTATGGCGCTGGAAGGTTTGGGGCTTGGCGCCTATGAGGCGCGTGAGCGCGCCGATCTGTTCCGTCGTTTTAACACCGATATGGTCGAAGAGATGGTTGAGATGGCCGATGATGATTCTACGTCCCGCGCCGCCGCCGTGAAACGCACCAGCGCGATGCTGACCGAGATCATCAACGAAGACCGCAATCATCTGTCGTTGACCCAGCGTCACGGTTGGCAAGGCACGGAAGAGGGTAAACATACTGGCGATCCGAAGGATGAGCCAGAGAGTAAACCTGTCGCGTGAAGAGGAGTTGCCAGCAATATTGAAATATTTCCCGTTCTTTACTCTGCCGCCAGTCGACGAAAGATTAAGCTTTCCGTATAGTGGCGGCAATTTTTTGCATCCGGGAAATTTTCAATGATCAGTCTGATTGCAGCGCTGGCGGTAGACCGCGTTATCGGTATGGAAAACGCCATGCCGTGGAACCTGCCTGCCGATCTGGCATGGTTTAAACGCACCACGCTAAACAAGCCGGTAGTGATGGGCCGCCTGACCTGGGAGTCAATCGGTCGCCCGCTACCGGGTCGTAAAAACATCGTCATCAGTAGCCAGCCGGGCACGGACGATCGCGTTGAATGGGTAAAATCCGTCGACGACGCGATTGCCGCCTGTGGCGATGCGGAAGAGATTATGGTGATTGGTGGGGGGCGTGTTTACGAGCAGTTCCTGCCAAAAGCACAGAAGCTCTACCTGACCCACATTGACGCAGAAGTGGAAGGGGATACGCATTTCCCTGACTACGATCCTGACGAGTGGGAATCTGTCTTCAGCGAATTCCACGACGCTGATGCGCAGAACTCGCACAGCTACTGCTTCGAAGTTTTAGAACGTCGTTAAGTCTTATTCCCCGGTGGCGCTTCGCTGACCGGGGTTTTACGACCTGAACATAAGCCGGATAAGGCAAAGCCGCCACTATCCGGCATTAATATCAGGAGGCAACCGCCTCGCCATCCCCTAGCTCCAGATGCCGGTTCGACGGCTGCACAAAATAGTGCTTATCTTCCCAGCGCAGGCAGGTTAAATCTCCGCCCCAGCAGCATCCTGTATCCAGCCCGTAAATGTTCTCCGGCGTGCCTTTGCCTTCCAGCGATGCCCAGTGGCCAAACACAACGCTGTACTCATCCGTCACCGGGCCAGGAATGGCAAACCAGGGTTTTAGAGGCGCAGGGGCGTTTTCCGGCGTGTCTTTGCAGTACATATCCAGCTGACCGTTCGGGAAGCAGTAGCGCATGCGGGTAAAGGCATTGGTCACGAAGCGCAGGCGCGCCAGACCGCTTAACTCCGGGCTCCAGTTGTTTGGCATATCACCATACATCGCGTCGAGGAAGAACGGATAGGAGTCGCTCGCCAGCACCGCTTCTACGTCGCGCGCGCACTCTTTGGCGGTCTGCAGATCCCACTGCGGGGTGATCCCGGCATGGGCCATAACCAGTTTTTTCTCTTCGTCGACCTGCAGCAAAGGCTGGCGACGCAGCCAGTTGAGCAGCTCGTCGGCATCGGGTGCTTCAAGCAGCGGCGTGATGCGGTCTTTAGGCTTGTTGCGGCTGATTCCGGCAAACACCGCCAGCAGATGCAGATCGTGATTGCCCAGCACCACACGCACGCTGTCGCCCAGCGATTTGACGAAGCGTAAGACATCCAGCGACCCAGGGCCGCGCGCCACTAAATCGCCCGTCAACCAGAGGGTGTCTTGTCCAGGCGTAAAATCGACCTGTTTTAGCAATGCGATCAGTTCATCGTAGCAACCGTGAACGTCGCCAATGAGATATGTAGACATTTTTTTAGTGAATGAATGTAGGAACGGCGAGACGGAAAACAGGCACGGCAATACGGAAGGTATTGCCGTCTGGATCGACCATTTCATAATGGCCTTGCATGGTGCCCATCGGTGTCTCTATGACGGCACCGCTGGTGTACTGATACTCTTCGCCAGGGGCGATGTGAGGTTGTTCTCCCACCACACCTTCACCCTGGACTTCAATTTCACGGCCATTGCCGTTGGTGATAAGCCAGTAGCGCCCGAGCAGTTGCACAGGCATCCGCCCCAGATTGCGAATGGTTACGGTGTAAGCAAAAACAAAACGCTCGTCGTCCGGTGTGGACTGAGACTCGACGTAAACGCTTTGCACCTGAACACATACGCGGGGCGAATCAATCATGGCTTAGCTCTCCTTTGGCGGTGCGTTGTCGCTGATGTAATTAGCCAACTTACAGTACTGCTCAACGGAAATATTTTCCGCACGCATTGCCGGATCGATACCTAATTCGGTCAACACCTCAACGGTAAACGAGTTACCCAGGCTGTTGCGAATCGTTTTACGGCGCTGGTTAAAGGCCTCCGTGGTGATGCGGCTCAGTACGCGCAGCTCTTTGACCGGGTACGGCATCACGGCATGGGGGACCAGACGCACTACCGCAGATTCCACTTTTGGCGCCGGGGTAAAGGCGGTCGGTGGCACTTCGAGTACCGGGATTATCTGGCAATAGTATTGCGCCATAACGCTTAATCGACCATACGCTTTACTGTTCGGCCCTGCAACCAGTCGGTTGACGACCTCTTTTTGCAGCATGAAGTGCATGTCTGCAATGGCATCAGTATAGCTAAACAGATGGAACATCAGCGGCGTAGAGATGTTATACGGCAGGTTACCGAACACGCGCAGCGGCTGGCCCAGCTTCTCGGAGAGCTCGGCGAAGTTCATGGTCATGGCGTCCTGCTGGTAAATCGTCAGCTTAGGACCGAGGAACGGATGCGTTTGCAGACGGGCCGCCAGATCGCGGTCCAGCTCGATAACCGTCATTTCGTCGAGGCGTTCACCCACCGGCTCGGTCAGCGCGGCAAGGCCCGGACCGATTTCGACCATCGCCTGGCCTTTTTGTGGATTAATAGCGGAAACGATGCTTTCAATAACGAATTGATCGTTAAGGAAGTTTTGCCCGAAGCGTTTGCGGGCTAAGTGGCCCTGATGGACTCTAGTATTCATTGAGTATTAACAATCATTTTGATGGCGAGATTAAGCGCCGTAATAAAACTGCCGACATCCGCTTTGCCTTTTCCTGCCAGATCCAGCGCAGTACCGTGGTCAACGGACGTTCGAATAAAGGGTAAACCGAGCGTGATGTTCACGGCGCGGCCAAATCCCTGGTATTTTAGCACGGGCAGGCCCTGATCGTGGTACATCGCGAGCACAGCATCCGCACTATCAAGATATTTAGCCTGGAAAAGGGTATCAGCCGGCAGCGGCCCGCTGAGATTCATCCCTTTGGCGCGCATCTCTTCCAGCACCGGAATGATGGTTTCGATCTCTTCCGTGCCCATATGCCCGCCTTCACCCGCGTGGGGATTCAGCCCGCAGACCAGAATATGCGGCGCTTTGATACCGAATTTGGTTTGCAGATCGTGATGCAATATGGTGATGATGTCGCGCAGCAGAGCAGGCGTGATCGCCTCTGCAATGGCTTTCAGCGGCAAATGGGTCGTCACCAGCGCGACGCGCAGTTCCTCCGTCGCCAGCATCATGACCACGTTGTCGCTGTGGGAGCGCGCTTCAAAGAATTCCGTGTGGCCAGTAAACGGCACACCCGCATCGTTAATCACGCCCTTATGTACCGGACCGGTAATCAGCGCGGCAAATTCACCGCTCAGGCAACCATCACAGGCGCGCGCCAGCGTATCGACAACGTAGTGCCCGTTTTCGGTGTTGAGCAGGCCTGGCTGCGCAGGGGCACGAAGAGCAACAGGGAGAAGCGTTAAGGTACCCGCCTGCTGTGGAACAGGCGTTTGGCTGGCGTCGTAAGGCAGGAGCGTTAAAGGCAGACCGAGCCATTCAGCCCGGTCTTTTAACAGTGTTGCATCAGCACAGACGACCAGTTCCACCGGCCAGCTCTGTTGTGCAAGCTGGACGACGAGGTCAGGACCAATCCCGGCGGGTTCGCCGGGAGTGATAACAACACGATGTTGTTTCATTAGTTGCTCAGTATTTTCACGTAAGCGCTGGCGCGTTGTTCCTGCATCCAGGTCGCCGCTTCTTCAGAGAATTTACGGTTGAACAGCATACGGTAGGCTCTGTCTTTCTGGGCCGCGTCGGTTTTATCCACGTTGCGAGTATCCATCAGTTCGATTAAGTGCCAGCCGAAGGAGGAGTGAACCGGGGCGCTCATCTGGCCTTTGTTCAGCTTCATCAGCGCATCGCGGAAGGCAGGATCGTAGATATCCGCAGCCGCCCAGCCCAGATCGCCGCCCTGATTCGCAGAACCAGGATCCTGAGAGAACTCTTTCGCCGCATTGGCGAAGGAGGTTTTACCGCTCTTAATATCGGCAGCAATCTGCTCCAGTTTCACGCGCGCCTGGTCGTCGGTCATAATCGGTGACGGCTTAAGCAGGATGTGGCGAGCATGCACTTCCGTTACGGAAATACTCTGGCTCTGACCGCGCATATCGTTCACTTTCAGAATATGGAAGCCGACACCGGAGCGGATAGGACCGATGACATCGCCTTTCTTCGCAGTGCTCAGCGCCTGCGCAAAAATAGACGGCAGCTCCTGAATACGACCCCAGCCCATCTGGCCGCCTTTCAGCGCCTGCTGGTCAGCGGAGTAGCTGATCGCCAGTTTGCCGAAGTCACCGCCGTTACGCGCCTGATCCACGATAGAACGTGCCTGGCTTTCCGCTTCAGCAGCCTGATCGGAAGTCGGGTTTTCCGGCAGTGGAATCAGAATGTGGCTCAAGTTCAGCTCAGTGCTGGCATCGTTCTGGTTGCCCACCTGCTTCGCCAGCTGATCCACTTCCTGCGGCAGGATCGATACGCGGCGACGCACTTCGTTGTTGCGCACTTCGGAGATCAGCATCTCTTTGCGGATCTGGTTGCGGTAGGTCGCATAGCTGATCCCATCGTAGGCCAGACGGCTGCGCATCTGATCGAGGGTCATGTTGTTTTGCTTAGAAATGTTGGCGATCGCTTCATCGAGCTGCTGATCGGTC
Source organism: Lelliottia sp. SL45 (assembly GCF_026672535.1). Classification (NCBI taxonomy): domain Bacteria; kingdom Pseudomonadati; phylum Pseudomonadota; class Gammaproteobacteria; order Enterobacterales; family Enterobacteriaceae; genus Lelliottia; species Lelliottia sp. SL45. The sequence continues at coordinate 3,104,607 of NZ_JAPPRH010000003.1, read as the reverse complement.
ACCTTCACACCCATTTTCTGACCCATCTGCAGCACGATCTGATCCATGATCAAACGCTCGAGGATCTGATGACGCAGCGTCGCGTCATCTGGAAGTTGCTGACCTGCTTCACCCGAATTGAGCTTCACAGATTGCATTAAGCCATTTACGTCGCTTTCAAGTACTACACCGTTGTTCACCACGGCGGCGACTTTGTCAACAACCTGTGGCGCGGCAAAGCTGGTGTTCGCAACCATAGCGATACCGAGCAGCAGCGTTTTCCAGTTCTTCATACTTTTTCCATTTCAATTAACCGCAAAGCGGATGGCGTTGTAAATCAAGCACATTACAAGGAACTACGATATGGCAGAATGTTCGAGCGCAGCATCTGCTGCGTGCCCAGGCCGTAGTTGGAACTCAGGCCGCGCAATTCGACATTGAAGCCAATGACGTTATCGTATTTGCTCTGATTATTGTCGGTATTCCAGCCGTTAAGTTTGCGCTCGTAGCCTACGCGAAGCGCATAACAGCAGGAGTTGTATTGCAAGCCAACCATCTGATCCGCAGGCTTGCTGGTGTTCGTGTCAAAGTAGTAGGCGCCCACAATGGACCAGCGATCGGCGATCGGCCAACTTGCGGCACCACCCACCTGCGAAATACCGTCTTTATACTGTTCGACGTTGGCGTAGTTTGGCAGCGTCGCCTGAATATATTCCGGGCTGGCGTAACGGTAAGTCAACTGCACCATCCGGTCTTCATCACGACGATACTCAACGCTTGCGCTGCTGGTGGCGACGTTATCCAGACGTGTATCGTACTGCAGGCCACCGCGCAGACCCCAACGATCGGTCATGCGCCAGTAGGTATCACCAGCCCATACCAGGGCACCCGTTTTATTGTCTTTCTCCCAGTTAATGTCGTCATCACCGGTACGTGCTTCAGTGAAGTAGTAGATTTGACCAACAGAAACGTTAAAACGTTCAACCGCAGCGTCATCATATACGCGAGTCGTGACGCCGGTTGTCACCTGGTTCGCGGAAGCAATACGGTCAAGTCCGCCATAGGTACGATCGCGGAACAGACCGCTGTAGTCGGACTGGAGGAAAGAGGAGTCGTAGTTCTGGATTTTGCTCTGATCGCGATACGGCACATACAGGTACTGCATGCGCGGTTCCAGCGTTTGGGTATAGCCGTTCGCCAGGTTCATATCACGTTCGAAAATCAGCTTACCGTCCATTTTGAACTGTGGCAGCACACGGTTAACGGACTCTTCGAGATCGGTGTTGTAGCGATTGTTGTACCAGTCCAGATTCTTCTGCTGATAGTGGGTAGCCATCATCTTGGCTTCGGTATTGAGGCTAGCCCAGTCGTTAGAGAGCGGCAGATTAATGGTCGGCTCAAGGTGGACACGGGTCGCTTCCGGCATATCGGAATTGGTATTCACGAAGTGTACGGCCTGAGCATAAACGCGGGTATCAAACGGACCGACGTCATTCTGCGTCCAGTTCACGTCCAGCTGTGGCTCAGCGCCATAGGTACTGGCTGTCTGAGAGCTAAAGACCTGGAACTTCTTGGTAGAAACCGTGGCGTTGAAGTTCTGATTCGCGTAACCGACGCTGAATTTCTGCGTCGCGTAGCCATCGGTACTTGAGCCGTACTTGGAATCGAAATCGTTAAAGTAATAAGGATCGCTGACTTTGGTGTAGTCGACGTTGAAACGCCAGACCTGATCCATCACACCGGCATGCTGCCAGTAGTATAACCAGCGGTGACGATCGCCCTCTGTCGGGTGCTCATCGTTAAACACTTTATCCGATGGCAAGTAATCCAGCTCCATCAGACCTGTACCCGCTTTGGTCAGGTAACGGAACTCGTTTTCCCACATGATATTGCCGCGCTTATGGATATAGTGCGGCGTAATCGTGGCGTCCATGTTCGGCGCGATGTTCCAGTAGTACGGCAGGTAGAACTCAAAATAGTTCGTGGTGCTGTACTTGGCGTTCGGGATCAGGAAACCTGAACGACGCTTATCGCCGACCGGCAACTGCAAGTAGGGGCTATAAAACACCGGCACCGGGCCGAGTTTAAAGCGCGCATTCCAGATTTCCGCCACCTGCTCTTCGCGGTCGTGGATCACTTCGCTACCGACGACGCTCCAGGTGTCAGAACCTGGAAGACAAGAGGTGAAGGAGCCATTCTCCAGAATGGTGTAGCGGTTTTCACCGCGCTGTTTCATCAGGTCTGCTTTACCGCGTCCCTGGCGACCCACCATCTGGTAATCACCTTCCCAGACATTGGTATCTTTGGTATTCAGGTTTGCCCAGCCTTTCGGACCTTTCAGGATGACCTGATTGTCGTCATAGTGCACATTGCCCAGAGCATCGACTGTGCGAACCGGCTCTGCCGCGCCCTCAGGCTGCTTTTGATGCAGCTGGACTTCGTCCGCCCGCAGACGGCTGTTGCCCTGATTAATATCGACATTGCCCGTAAATGTCGCGTTATCCGGATAATTGCCACCGGCATGGTCGGCATTAATCGTGACGGGCAAGCTATTGGTATCACCCTGCACCAATGGGCGATCATAGCTTGGGATGCCAAGCTTACACTGTGAGGCGAGATCGGCAGCCATGCCCTGTTGACTGTACAGAGCGGCGGCGATCATGGTGGCCAGGAGGGTGGGGATACGTTTTTTCATACGTTATATTTAGTGTTCCGTCATCAGTGGCTACGGCTTACAAACGCTCAGAGACTATCTTACTCATCTGCGCAGTGCCAGCGTTAATCCTGCCCGTTTACGAGTCAGAGTGTTAGGCTCGCTATCGAATGACGAGTATGATAATGCAAATTATAGGCGATGTCCCTCAATTGACCGTGGCTCGACCACTGAGATGATGGAGTTGCGTCGAATCAGGACTATGACCATACGGGGAGTCTATGCAGTATTGGGGTAAAATTATTGGCGTCGCATTCGCTTTGTTGATGGGCGAAGGGTTTTGGGGCATCGTTTTGGGCCTGATTATCGGGCATATGTTCGATAAGGCGCGCAGTCGTAAAATGGCCTGGTTTGCTAACCAGCGCGAGCGTCAGGCGCTCTTTTTTGCGACCACCTTTGAGGTGATGGGGCATTTAACCAAATCGAAGGGACGCGTCACCGAAGCAGACATTCAAATTGCCAGCGTATTTATGGATCGCATGAGCCTGCACGGCGAGTCCCGCGTGGCGGCACAAAATGCGTTTCGTATCGGTAAGGCGGATAACTATCCGCTGCGCGAGAAAATGCGCCAGTTCCGCAGCATCTGTTTCGGACGCTTTGATTTAATTCGGATGTTTCTGGAAATCCAGATTCAGGCGGCGTTTGCGGATGGGTCACTGCACCCTAACGAACGCGACGTGTTGTACGTGATTGCCGAAGAGTTGGGTATCTCCCGCATGCAGTTCGACCAGTTCCTGCGCATGATGCAGGGCGGCGCGCAATTTGGTGGCGGCTATCAACACCAGCAGCAGTCTGCTGGCGGTGGCTGGCAGCAGGCGCAGCGCGGCCCGACGCTGGAAGATGCGTGTAACGTACTGGGAGTGAAAGCGACCGACGATGCGACCACCATTAAACGCGCCTATCGCAAGCTGATGAGCGAACATCATCCGGATAAACTGGTGGCGAAAGGGTTACCGCCGGAGATGATGGAAATGGCGAAGCAGAAAGCGCAGGAAATTCAGAAAGCGTACGAGCTCATTAAAGAGCAGAAGGGCTTTAAATAAACGTAAGCCCGGCACCCGCCGGGCACTACGTTAAAAATCGGCAGGGGCTTTAAACGTCATCAGATTGCCGAATTCCGGATGCGTTATCGTCAGCATCTGAGCGTGTAATTGCAGACGCGGCGCCATTGCGAGCGCTTCCGGGGTGGCGTAAAAACGGTCCCCCAGAATTGGATGGCCCAGCGCCAGCATATGCACGCGCAGCTGATGCGAACGGCCAGTAATCGGTTTGAGCAGAATACGCGCGGTGTTATCCGCAGCGTAATCCAGCACCTCATACTCGGTCTGCGCCGCCTTGCCGGTTTCAAAACAGACTTTTTGCTTAGGCCGGTTCGGCCAGTCGCAAATCAGCGGTAAATCCACCAGACCTTCCGCCTTTTCCGGGTGTCCCCAGATGCGCGCGACATACTGTTTCTTCGGTTCACGATCGCGGAACTGGCGCTTTAACTCGCGCTCAGCCGCTTTCGTCAGAGCCACCACAATCACGCCGCTGGTCGCCATATCCAGGCGATGCACGGATTCTGCCTGCGGATAATCGCGCTGTACGCGCGTCATCACGCTGTCTTTGTGCTCCTCCAGACGTCCCGGCACGGACAACAGGCCGCTGGGCTTGTTGACCACCATAATGTGGTCATCCTGATACAGAATGACCAGCCACGGGTCCATCGGCGGATTGTAGGTCTCCATGATCATGTCGCGCTCCGTTTACTGATGCGTCACAACGATCAGGCGCAGCGCATCCAGTCGCCAGCTCGCCTGATCCAGGCTTTCCAGCACCTGCTCACGGTTGCTCTCAATGGCTGCAAGCTCGTCGTCACGGATGTTTGGATTCACCGCGCGTAACGCTTCCAGACGCGACAGTTCGGCAGAGAGCTTTTCGTCTGCTTCGCTGCGAGCCCCATCAATCAGTGCGCGCGCGGCTTTCTCAATCTGCGCTTCACCCTGCTGCAAAATGGCATGCACATCCTGCTGGACCGCATTCACCAGTTTGCTGCCCGTGTGGCGGTTAACGGCACTCAACTGGCGGTTAAAGCTCTCAAACTCGACCTGCGCGGCGAGGTTAGTGCCGTTTTTGTCGAGCATCAGACGCACCGGAGTGGCGGGCAGGAAACGGTTGAGCTGCAGCTGTTTCGGCGCTTGCGCCTCAACCACGTAGATCAGCTCAAGCAGCAGCGTCCCAACGGGCAGCGCTTTGTTTTTCAACAGGGAAATGGTGCTGCTGCCGGTATCGCCAGACAGAATCAAATCCAGACCGTTGCGGATAAGCGGATGTTCCCATGTGATGAACTGCGCATCTTCGCGGGAAAGGGCCACGTCACGCTCGAAGGTGATGGTGCAGCCATCTTCCGGCAGGCCAGGGAAATCCGGGACCAGCATATGATCGGACGGCGTCAGCACAATCATGTTCTCGCCGCGATCGTCCTGGTTGATACCAACGATATCAAACAGGTTCATCGCGAAGCTGATTAGGCTGGTGTCGTCGTCCTGCTCTTCGATGCTTTCGGCAAGCTGCTGCGCTTTCTCGCCGCCGTTGGAGTGGATCTCCAGCAGACGGTCACGCCCTTGCTCCAGCTGCAGCTTCAGCGCGTCGTGTTTTTCGCGACAGGATTTGATCAGATCGTCAAAGCCCTCGGTCTCTTCCGGTGCCGCCAGATAACCGATCAGATCGCTGTGCACCTGATCGTAAATGGTGCGCCCGGTCGGGCAGGTGTGTTCAAACGCGTCCAGACCTTCGTGGAACCAACGTACCAGCACCGACTGGGCAGTTTTTTCCAGGAACGGAACGTGGATCTGAATATCATGAGCCTGGCCGATACGGTCCAGACGGCCAATACGCTGCTCCAGCAGGTCCGGGTTAAACGGCAGATCGAACATCACCAGATGGCTGGCGAACTGGAAGTTACGGCCCTCGGAGCCGATTTCGGAGCAGAGCAGCACCTGCGCGCCGCTGTCCTCTTCACCAAACCAGGCCGCCGCGCGGTCGCGTTCGATGATCGACATCCCTTCGTGGAACACGGCAGCGCGGATACCTTCGCGCTCGCGCAGGACTTGCTCCAGCTGCAGCGCGGTGGCCGCTTTGGCGCAAATCACCAGCACTTTCTGCGAGCGGTGAGCGGTCAGATAGCCCATCAGCCATTCGACACGCGGATCGAAGTTCCACCAGGTGCCGGTATCGCCTTCAAATTCCTGATAAATCTGTTCCGGATAGAGCATATCGCGCGCGCGCTCTTCAGCACTTTTGCGCGCCCCCATGATGCCGGAGACTTTAATCGCGGTTTGGTACTGTGTCGGCAGCGGCAGCTTGATGGTGTGCAGCTCGCGTTTCGGGAAGCCTTTCACGCCGTTACGGGTGTTACGGAACAGCACGCGGCTGGTGCCGTGGCGGTCCATCAACATGGAGACCAGCTCCTGACGCGCGGTTTCCGCGTCGTCGCGGTCGCTGTTGGCGGCGTGCAGCAGTGGCTCAATATCCTGCTCGCCAATCAGCTCGCTCAGGGTGTTGAGTTCATCGTTGGACAGGTGCTTACCAGCCAGCAGCAGGGCGACCGCATCGGCAACCGGGCGGTAGTTTTGCTGCTCTTCGACAAACACAGAGAAATCGTGGAAACGGTTAGGATCGAGCAGGCGCAGACGCGCAAAGTGGCTTTCCAGCCCCAGCTGCTCCGGCGTAGCGGTCAGCAGCAGGATACCCGGCACGCGTTCGGCCAGCTGTTCGATCGCCATATATTCACGGCTGGGCGCATCTTCGCTCCAGACCAGGTGGTGGGCCTCATCGACGACCATCAGATCCCACTCAGCATCGCACAGATGCTCAAGGCGCTGCTTGCTGCGGCGCACGAAGTCCAGAGAGCAGATCACCAGCTGTTCCGTTTCGAACGGATTATCGGCGTCGTGCTGGGCTTCGGCGTAGCGCTCGTCGTCAAACAGGGAGAAGCGTAAGTTGAAGCGGCGCAACATCTCGACCAGCCACTGGTGTTGCAGGGTTTCAGGCACCACGATCAGCACGCGCTCGGCAGCGCCGGAGAGCAGCTGTTGATGCAGGATCATCCCTGCTTCGATGGTTTTACCGAGGCCGACTTCATCAGCCAGCAGCACGCGCGGCGCATGGCGACGGCCAACGTCGTGGGCGATGTTCAGCTGGTGTGGGATCAGGCTGGTACGCTGACCACGCAGGCCGCTCCACGGCATGCGGTACTGTTCACTCTGGAATTTACGCGCGCGATAGCGCAGGGCAAAACGGTCCATGCGGTCGATCTGACCGGCAAACAGACGGTCCTGCGGCTTGCTGAAGACCAGTCGGCTGTCGAGCAGCACTTCGCGCAGGATGACATTTGTTTCTTCCGTGTCGACTCGCGTACCGATGTAGGCGAGGATCCCGTTCTCTTCTTTTACGTCTTCAATCTTCAGCTGCCAGCCTTCATGGCTGGTAACGGTGTCACCCGGGTTAAACATGACGCGGGTAACAGGGGAGTCATTGCGTGCATACAGACGGTTTTCACCCGTGGCCGGGAAAAGGATAGTGACCATGCGCGCATCCAGCGCTACCACAGTTCCTAATCCAAGCTCGCTTTCTGTATCGCTGATCCAGCGTTGACCAAGTGTAAAAGGCATAGTTGTTTGGCTCTAATCTTTAATTGCAGGCAATAGTTCGACCACCGTCGCAAAGTGACGGCCATCGAAAAATGGGTCCGGGAATGGAAAGGGCGCTATGGTACTGGATGGCGGCGTTTTCGTCACGCGTCAAAATAGCCCCAGTTGCCCTGTCATGAGTGTAGCAAAATCATCGTCGACAAAAGGTAAAATTCCATCGGCGACAGGCATTAGCTGTCGCGTCAGATAGTGATCGTAGTCCAGCGGCGAGTGCTGATAATCCACCGGTTCCGGGCCGCTGGTGGTCCAGACGTATTTAATGGTGCCGCGATTTTGATACTGCGGCGCGCGGCCGCGACGTACGTTCTCTTCATCGGCCAGCCGCGCGGCGCGAACATGCGGCGGCACATTGCGCTGATACTCTGCCAGCGGGCGGCGCAGGCGCTTGCGGTAGACCAGCTGGCTGTCCAGCTCACCGGCCAGCAGGCTGGCGATAGTCTCGCGGACATAATCCTGATACGGCTCGTTGCGGAACACGCGCAGATAGAGCGTTTGCTGGAACTGTTGCGCCAGTGGCGTCCAGTCGGTTCGCACCGTTTCCAGGCCTTTAAACACCATGCGCTGGCTCTCGCCCTCCTGAATCAAACCGGCGTAACGCTTCTTACTGCCCTGCTCGGTACCGCGAATTGTCGGCATCAAAAAGCGGCTGAAATGGGTTTCAAATTCCAGCTCTAACGCGCTGGTTAACCGCTCTTTTTGCAAATGATTGCGCCACCAGTCGTTGACGAACGCCACCAGATTTTGGCCAATTTGCGCGGCGTCCTCTTCGCTGTGGGCGCCTTTCAGCCAGACGAACGTTGAGTCCGTGTCGCCGTAAATCACGTCATAGCCCTGGGATTCCACCAGCGCTTTGGTCTGGCGCATGATTTCATGCCCGCGCATGGTGATCGACGAGGCGAGACGGGGATCGAAGAACCGACAGGCGCTGGTGCCGAGCACGCCATAAAAGGCGTTCATGATGATCTTCAGCGCCTGAGAGAGCGGTTTATTGTGCTGACGCTTAGCTTCCTCGCGCCCGTGCCAGATTTGGCCGACGATTTCAGGCAGGCAGTGCTTTTCCCGCGAGAAACGCGCGCCGAGAAATCCTTCGGTGCTGTGCGCGTCATCCGGCTGGGCCATCCCCTCGACCAGGCCAACGGGATCGATCAGAAAGGTGCGAATGATCGACGGATAGAGGCTTTTATAATCCAGCACCAGGACCGAGTCATACAGGCCAGGCCTGGAGTCCATCACATAGCCGCCAGGGCTAGCCTGAGGCGGGACCTCGCCAAGATTTGGCGCGACATAGCCCGCGCGGTGCATGCGCGGAATATACAGATGGCCGAACGCAGCGACGGAACCGCCGTGACGATCGATCGCCAGGCCGTTGACGGTCGCGCGCTCCAGCAGGAACGGCATGATCTCCGTTTTGTGGAAAATCCGCGTCACCAGCTCGCAGTCCTTCAGGTTGTAGGTGGCCAGCGCCGGTTTGTCTTCATTGAAGCGCCGGTCAATCTCATCCATTCGATCCCAGGGATTGTCGATGGATTTCCCTTCGCCGAGCAGCTCCTGAGAGACGGCTTCCAGCGAAAACGAGGAGAAACTCCAGAAGGCGGATTTGAGCGCGTCGATACCGTCGATAATCACCCGCCCGTTAGCCTGCGCGAAGAACACGCCATTCTTAAAACCGTGCTCGCGCCACTCAAGCTCGCTGTTGCCGCGGCCCAGCATCAGCGGAATACGGTAACGCTCGGCATGCTTTTGCAGCACGCGCAGGTCAAACTGCACCACATTCCAGCCAATCAGGACATCAGGATCGTGAATGGCAAACCACTGGTTTAGCTTTTCAATCAGCTGTGGGCGGCTGGTGACATACTCCAGCTCAAAATCGAGGGCTGACGCATCACCGTTTGGCGGCCCGAGCATATAGACAATCCGCTGTCCGCAGCCTTCAAGGCCGATGCAATACAGCTCGCCGTGGCGCGTGGTTTCGATATCCAGCGACACCCATTTCAGGGGCGGACGGTAGTGGGGATTGGGTTTGAGGCGGGCGTTGAGCAGTTTGCCGCCCTGCGGCGTGCCGTCGACCCAGACGGGAGCGGTAATAAAACGCTCCATAAGAAAACGTTCCGGCGGGCGAATATCCGCTTCGTACAGCGTTACCCCGGCTTCTCGCAGCAGCTTTTCAAAGCGCATCAGCTGGCGATGGGCGCGGCAGTAAAGCCCGTAAACGGGCTGGCGGTGGAAATCGTTCAGCTCAAGCGGCGTGATGCGCCAGCCATTTTCCCCGCGTAACACCTCGCGCGTTTTTTCGACGTGCTGTTCCGGGATAAACGCCACGGACTCCTGTGGCGGCAGCGTGACGTTCAGCGGACCCTCGTCCGTCGCCAGCCAGAATTCCACTTCAGTACCCTGCGGCGTATCCCGCCAGTGTCGGGTCAGTAAAAAGCCTTCTCGCGCCTGCGTCACACACCGTCATCCCAAAAAACAAAACCAGGCGTGATTATAGCCTGGTTACGGATTTTTTGCTGGGTTTATATACAGGTGTGATTTTGCCGGATGGCGCTGAGCTTATCCGGCAATAATGTCCCTGTTCCCGAGTTACTGCCCGTAATACGCTTTCGCACCGTGCTTGCGCAGATAGTGTTTATCCAGCAGGGTTTGCTGCATATCCGGAAGCTGTGGCGCCAGCTGGCGGCAGAAGATCCCCATATAGGCGACCTCTTCCAGCACGATGGCGTTATGCACCGCATCCTCGGCGTTTTTGCCCCACGCAAACGGCCCGTGAGAGTGCACCAGCACGCCCGGCATTTGCGCCGCATCGATTCCCGCTTTTTCAAAGGTTTCGACGATCACGTTGCCCGTTTCCCACTCATACTCGCCGTTAATTTCCGCATCGGTCATTTTACGGGTGCAGGGGATGGTGCCGTAAAAATAGTCGGCATGGGTCGTGCCTGTCGCCGGAATGGATTGTCCTGCCTGCGCCCAGATGGTGGCGTGGCGCGAGTGGGTATGCACGATACCGCCAATCGACGGGAATGACTGATAGAGCAGGCGATGGGTTGGCGTATCGGAAGAGGGCTTTTTCTTCCCTTCGACCACTTCTCCGGTCGCGATACTCACCACCACCATATCCTCGGCGGTCATCACGCTGTAATCCACGCCGGACGGCTTAATCACAAACACCCCTTTCTCCCGATCGACAGCGCTGACGTTGCCCCAGGTGAGGGTGACGAGATGGTGTTTCGGCAGGGCCAGGTTGGCTTCCAGCACCTGCTGCTTTAATGCTTCAAGCATTCTGTTCTCCTTGCCGGATGGCACTTTGCTTATCCGGCCTGGGTTTATAAGCCCGGCAGACGACGTGCCGCCGGGCACGTGCTTAACGTTTTGAACCGTAATAGACTTCGTTCCAGCGCAGCGCGTCTTTAAACGCTGGCAGACGGGTGTCGTTATCGATGACGGTCAGCTCGATGTCGTGCAGCTCCGCGAACTGACGCATATCGTTCAGATCCAGCGAGTGGCTGAAGACCGTGTGGTGCGCGCCACCGGCCACGATCCAGGCTTCAGACGCGGTCGGCAGATCCGGCTGCGCTTTCCACAGGGCGTTCGCGACGGGCAGTTTCGGCAATGAATGCGGGGTCTCCACGGCATCCACGCAGTTCACCAGCAGGCGGAAACGATCGCCCAGATCGATCAGGCTGGCATTTATCGCCGGGCCGGTGCGGGTGTTGAAGATCAGACGGGCCGGATCGGCCTTGCCGCCAATGCCCAGGTACTGCACGTCGAGGATCGGTTTCTCTTCGACGGCGATGGATGGACACACTTCCAGCATGTGCGAGCCGAGCACCAGATCGTTGCCGTTCTCGAAGTGGTAGGTGTAATCCTCCATAAATGAGGTGCCGCCCTGTAGACCGGTCGACATCACCTTCATGATGCGAAGCAGGGCGGCGGTTTTCCAGTCGCCTTCGCCCGCAAAGCCGTAGCCTTGCTGCATCAGACGTTGTACCGCCAGGCCTGGCAGTTGTTTCAGGCCGTGCAGGTCTTCAAATGTGGTGGTAAAGGCGTGGAAGCCGCCCTGTTCCAGGAAGCGTTTCATCCCCAGTTCAATGCGCGCCGCATCGATGACGTTCTGGCGTTTATCGCCGTTGATCTGCGCCGCAGCAGTCAGGCGGTAGCTGCTTTCGTATTCGTCCACCAGCGCGCTGATATCGCCGTCGCTGATTTCGTTCACCACCTGCACCAGATCGCCCACGGCCCAGGTGTTAACGGAGAAACCAAACTTAATCTGTGCAGCGACTTTATCGCCGTCCGTCACTGCCACTTCGCGCATGTTGTCGCCAAAACGCACCACTTTCAGATGACGGGTATCCTGTTTGGAGACAGCCTGGCGCATCCACGAGCCGATGCGCTGCTGCGCGTGTTGATCCTGCCAGTGGCCGGTCACTACCCCGTGCTGCTGACGCATACGCGCGCCGATAAAGCCAAACTCGCGGCCGCCGTGCGCGGTCTGGTTCAGGTTCATAAAGTCCATATCGATGCTGTCCCACGGCAGGGAAGCGTTGAACTGGGTATGGAACTGCAGCAGCGGTTTATTGAGGATGGTCAGGCCGTTGATCCACATTTTGGCCGGAGAGAAGGTGTGCAGCCACACCACCATCCCGGCGCATTTGTCGTCGTAGTTCGCGTCGCGGCAGATGTGGGTGATTTCGTCTGGCGTGGTCCCGAGCGGTTTCAGCACCAGTTTGCACGGCAGTTTGGCCTCAGCGTTCAGGGCGTTAACCACATGCTCCGCGTGTTTCGTCACCTGTTGCAGCGCTTCCGGGCCGTATAAATGCTGGCTGCCAATGACAAACCACACTTCATAATTATTAAAAATGCTCATTATCGTGTCCTTAATGTGTCAGGGTTGCCGGTTTTTCCGCGGTGTTTTTGGCCGGGGCGGCGACAGGGAGATAGTGTTGTTCGGCGCTTTTTGACCATTGCAGGTAGCGCTGATAAAGCTGCTCGAAGCGTTGGGCCTGCTGAGGGCGCGGCTGGAGCGTGCTCTCGACGGCGCTCGCCATGTGCTGTTGAGCGGTCGGAATATTTGCGTGAACACCCGCCGCGACTGCCGCGAAAATGGCGGCCCCCAGGGCACAGCACTGATCGGAGGCGACGATCTGCAGCGGACGGTTCAGCACGTCGCAGCAGGCCTGCATGATCACCGGGTTTTTACGCGCGATGCCGCCGAGCGCCATCACCTCGTTCACGGCGATGCCCTGCTCGGTGAAACACTCCATGATGGCGCGCGCGCCAAAGGCGGTGGCCGCAATCAGACCGCCAAACAGCGCAGGGGCGTCAGTTGCCAGGTTGAGATCGGTAATCACGCCTTTAAGACGCTGGTTGGCAAACGGCGTGCGACGACCGTTGAACCAGTCGAGCACCACCGGGAGATGATCAAGGGACGGGTTTTTCGCCCAGGCTTCCGTCAGCTGCGGGAGAAGCTGTTTTTTGCTGGCCGCGATCTGCGCTTTCAGCTCCGGATGCGTTTCCGCCAGCTGATCCAGCGGCCAGCCGAGCACGCGGCCAAACCAGGCGTAGATATCGCCGAAGGCGGATTGTCCGGCCTCCAGCCCGATAAAATCAGGGACCACGCTACCGTCCACCTGGCCGCAAATACCTTTCACGGCGCGGTCGCCGACGCTGGCTTTATCCGCGGTGAGGATGTCGCAGGTGGAGGTACCAATCACTTTCACCAGTGTATTAGGCTGTGCGCCCGCGCCGACGGCACCCATATGGCAGTCGAACGCGCCGCCGGAAATCGCCACGTTTTGCGGCAAGCCCAGACGCTGCGCCCACTCTGCGCTCAGGGTTCCGACCGGAATGTCGGCGGTATAAGTGTCGGTAAACAGCGGATATTTCAGGCTTTGATTGATAATCGGATCGAGTTCATCGAAGAACGCCGCAGGTGGCAGACCGCCCCAGCTCTCATGCCACAGGGATTTATGCCCGGCGCTGCAGCGTCCACGGCGAATATCCTGCGGGCGGGTAGTGCCCGACAGCAGGGCCGGTACCCAGTCGCACAGCTCAATCCATGACACGGCGGCCTGCGCCACGTCACGGTCGGCACGGGTGACGTGCAAAATCTTGGCCCAGAACCATTCGCTGGAATAAATGCCGCCAATGTAGCGGGAGTAGTCCGCTTTTCCAGGCTGATGGCACAAACGGGTGATGGCTTCGGCTTCTTCAACCGCAGTATGGTCTTTCCACAGCACGAACATGGCGTTCGGGTTGTCGGCAAACTCAGGGCGCAGCGCCAGCACGCGGCCTTCGGCATCGACGGGGGCAGGCGTTGAGCCGGTGCTGTCCACGCCAATACCGACGATCTGTGCGCGCTGATCTTCGCTCAATTCGGCCAGAACGTTTTTGATCGCCGCTTCCATCGATTCGATGTAATCGCGCGGATGATGGCGGAACTGATTATTTGGCGCATCGCAATAACGCCCCTCTTGCCAGCGCGGATACCACTCAACGCTGGTCGCTATCTCCTGGCCCGTACGACACTCCACCGCCAGGGCGCGTACTGAGTCACTGCCAAAATCGAGGCCAATCGCAATTGCCATTTATGTTGCTCCATCAAAAAACGGGTATGGATCAACATTAGAGATTGAGGGAGAAAATCGTCAGGCAGGATCCGCTAATCTTATGGATTAAATTGCTGTTGAGGTGGAAAGTGTGACGTTGTGCAAATATTCAATGTGGACATTTCTGCCGCAGTTATAGACACTTTTGTTACTGCTGATTTGCACGAGATCGTGGATGAATCTGGGGTAAAGGCCGAGACAAAGCGGAGTTAAAAGAGAGGGCAGGCGATGTGATTCTCTTAAAGACCCGTTTTTATACCGCTTTTATAGATATGGACAATTTGTTTCCTTATTGACCGTCGGGAGTGACCTGTTTATGGCCGAAACACAAAACGATCCCCTGTTGCCGGGGTACTCCTTCAACGCCCATCTGGTGGCGGGGTTGACCCCTATCGAAGCCGAGGGTTACCTCGACTTTTTCGTCGACCGCCCGCTGGGCATGAAAGGCTATATCCTGAATATCACTGTGCGCGGTGAGGGGGTGATCAAAAATAATGATCGGCAATTTGTCTGTCGCCCTGGCGATATTTTGCTGTTCCCGCCGGGAGAAATTCACCACTACGGTCGGCATCCTGATGCAAAAGAGTGGTATCACCAGTGGGTCTACTTCCGCCCGCGTGCTTACTGGCAGGAGTGGCTGGCCTGGCCGTCGATTTTCGCCCACACCGGTTTTTACCGGCCCGACGAAGCGCATCAGGCGCAGTTCCGCGAGCTTTTTGCCCAGATCATCGAAGCCCAGGCGGGCGGGCGCTACGCCGAGCTGCTGGCGATCAATCTGCTCGAACAGCTGTTGCTGCGGCGCATGGAGGCGATTAACGCCTCCCTTAATCCGCCGCTGGACAATCGCGTGCGCGACGCCTGCCAGTACATCAGCGATCATCTGTCGGACAGCCAGTTTGATATCGCGGGGGTCGCGCAGCACGTCTGCCTGTCGCCGTCGCGCCTGTCGCACCTCTTCCGTCAGCAGTTGGGGGTGAGCGTTCTGAGCTGGCGCGAGGATCAGCGCATCAGCCAGGCCAAACTGCTTCTCAGCACCACGCGTATGCCGATTGCCACCGTGGGGCGTAACGTCGGCTTTGAGGATCAGCTCTATTTTTCCCGCGTCTTCAAGAAATGCACCGGCGCCAGCCCGAGCGAATTCCGCGCCGGATGTGAGTAAAACGTAAATAAAACGAAACAAACAGGTGAAGTCTGGCGGCACCCGGTAAACTATTCAGACAATTGTTGTCTTGACGAGGCAGGAAGCACTTCGCAGAATCCCTGCTCTGTTATCTGACCGGAATCGTTATGCAGGCATTGCTGGAACATTTTATTACGCAGTCCGTGGCCTACTCGCTGATCGCTGTCGCGCTGGTCGCCTTTCTGGAATCGCTGGCGCTGGTGGGGCTGATTTTACCTGGCACTGTCATGATGGCGGGCCTCGGTGCGCTGATTGGCAGCGGCGAGGTGAACTTCTGGCAGGCGTGGATGGCCGGTATCGTTGGCTGTCTGCTGGGCGACTGGATCTCTTTCTGGTTAGGCTGGCGCTTCAAAAAGCCGTTGCACCGCTGGTCGTTCATGAAAAAGAACAAAGCGCTGCTCGACAAAACCGAGCATGCCCTCCATCAGCACAGTATGTTTACCATTCTGGTCGGGCGTTTTGTCGGCCCGACGCGTCCGCTGGTGCCGATGGTTGCCGGGATGCTGGATCTGCCCGTTTCAAAATTTATTCTGCCCAATATCATCGGCTGCGTCTTCTGGCCGCCGTTCTATTTCCTGCCGGGCATTCTGGCCGGTGCGGCGATTGATATCCCCGCCGATGCGCAAAGCGGCCATTTTAAATGGCTGCTGTTAGCCACCGCGCTGCTGCTGTGGGTCGCGGTGTGGCTGTGCTGGCGCCTGTGGCGCAGTGCGAAAGCCGGTACGGATCGCCTCACCCAATATCTGCCGCGTGGCCGCCTGTTGTGGCTGGCGCCCTTGACGCTCGGGGTGGCCGTGGTGGCGCTGGTGGCGCTGATTCGTCATCCGCTGATGCCCGTGTATGGCGAGATTTTGTTGAAGGTGGTGAGCCGGTAGGCGATTTTCAGCCGCCACCAGGCCTGAGATTGCCCGGTGGCGCATTGTTTGCCGGGCTTACTGCGGCTGCATTATTCCCAACAACGCTGAGGCACTTGCCTTCCCGCTTATCAGCTCCTGCGTTTCCCCATCCCAGGCGATGCGCCCGTCGGCAATCACGACGGAGCGCGCCGCGATTCTGGCGGCGTCTTCCACGCTGTGCGAGACCATCAGCATGGTGAGATTTTTTTGCTGACACACCTCTTTTACCAGCAACAGCATCTCCTGACGCAGGGCCGGGTCGAGGGCCGAGAACGGCTCGTCGAGGAGCAAAATTGGCTGTTCCCGCACCAGACAGCGAGCCAGCGCGACGCGCTGACGCTGCCCGCCAGAAAGCTCACCAGGCAGGCGTTCGAGAAATTCATTCAGCCCCATCTGCTGAGCAATCGCTTCGAGTTTCTCACGCTGAAGCGCCGTCAGCTTGAGGCCGGGGTCCATTCCCAGGCCGATATTCTGTCGCACCGTCAGATGGGTAAACAGATTATTTTCCTGAAACAGCATCGACACCGGGCGCTGGGACGGCGGCGTGTGGGTGTGCGTTTGCCCGTCGATCAGCATCTTGCCGCGCGCCGGGGGCAGGAAACCGGCAATCAGATTGAGCAGCGTGCTTTTCCCGGCACCGCTTGGGCCGAGAATGGCAATCATCTCTCCGCGTTCGACGGAGAGCGTAAAGCGCATTGGCAGGTGCTGATAAAGCCAGGTTACATCAGTCAGTTTTAGCATCGCGCCCCGGAAGTTTTTCGATAACGGTGAAGAGGGTAAAGCACAGCAGCAGCAAGAGCAGGGCCGTCACGGCACCATCCTGACTGCGATACGAACCGATTTGCTGATACAGCCAGAACGGCAGCGTGCGGAAATCGTCATTACCAAACAGCGCCACTACGCCGAAATCGCCAATCGACAGCACGCTGGCAAAAGCCAGCGCCTGCGCCAGAGGGCGTTTCAGGGCGCGGAGTTCAACGACCCTCACTCGCTGCCAGCCGCGCATCCCCAGCGACTGACAGAGCAGAGTGTAGCGGGCGCTCAGGTCGCGCATCGGGTTTTCGAGCACTTTCAGGGCATAGGGAATCGCCATCAGCGCGTTGGTGAAAATGACGATCCCGTCGGCGTGCTCGGGTAATCCGATGGTGCTGTTAAACAGCAAAAAGAACCCGGTCGCCAGCACGATGCCCGGCATCGCCAGAATCAACATCCCGCTTAGCTCCAGCGCTTGCCCGGCGATTCGGGAGTGGCGGGCGTAAAGCTCGCGGCTGCTCCAGAGCAGCATCATGGTCAGCAGGACGCACAGCAGCCCGGCGCCGAGGGCAATTCGCAGCGACGTCCACAACGCCTGCCACAGCACCGGCTGTTGCAGCACCGAGATCAGATTCAGATTGAGACCATCCACTACCACTGCCAGCAGCGGCGGGAGGAGTAACAGCAGTGCAAGTACAATAAGCAGGAGATCGCTCAGGCGGCTGCGCAGGCTGTCCTGCGGATCGCGCCAGCCGTTCACCTGATGGCTCCCCACTGCAATGGCTTTGCTAAGGCGCTGGCTGAGCAGGACCAGCCCCAGACAGCAGAACATCTGGATCATCGCCAGCAGCGCCGCACGACCCGGATCGTAGTCGTAACTCAGGGCCTGATAGATCGCCAGCTCAATGGTGGTGGCCTGCGGGCCGCCGCCCAGCGACAGCACCGTGGCAAAACTGGCGAAGCAGAGCATAAAAATTAATGCTGCAACGGGCGGGATCTGCCGCTGCAGCCATGGCCACTCAACAAAGCGAAAGAAGGCAAATCCGCGCATTCCGAGCTGGGCGGCCAGCTGTCGCTGTTCACCAGAGATATTTTCCAGCGCCTGTAAGAACAGTCGCGTCGCCATGGGCATATTGAAAAAAACGTGGGCCAGCAGGATGCCCTGCAGGCCGTAAGGCGAAAATGTCCATTCGATGCCAAACGCATTTAACAGCGTGGCGATCCACCCCTGGCGCCCATACACGCTCAGAATACCGAAGACGGCGACCAGTACGGGCAGGATCAGCGTCATCGCGCACAGGCGCAGCAGCGCTTGTCTTCCGGGGAAACGGCGGCGATAAAGCGCCCGTGCCAAAAAGATCGCCGGGACGACCGAGAGCAGGGCTGAGAGAAATGCCTGCCAGAAGGAGAATCGCACCACGTGCCAGAGATAGCTATCGTGCCACAGCGCGGCGAGATCGCTTTGCGGTGCGTTCAGCCACAGGGCAAGAAAAGCCCCCAGGCTCACCACCACCATCAGCGTGGCGGCAGTCAGCCCAGGGAGCAGCCAGCCGGGAATTAGCGGCTGACGGCGCGTTGCCATTCACTGATCCAGGCGGCGCGTTGAGTGGAAACCTGCTGCGGGGTGAACTCCAGCGTGGTTTGCGGTTTGCTCAACTGATCGAAGCCCGCAGGCAGTTTCACGTCGGTCACCGGATACATCCAGTTGCCCGTCGGGACGGCGTTCTGGAACGCAGGCGAGACCATAAATTTCAGGAACTTCTCGGCCAGTTCCGGCTCTTTGCTGGCCGCGGTGCGGGCGGCGACTTCCACCTGCAGATAGTGGCCTTCGGCAAAGTTAGCGGCGGCGTAGTTGTCTTTTTTCTCTTCGATAATGTGGTAGGCCGGCGAGGTGGTGTAGCTCAGGACCAGATCGCTTTCGCCTTTCAGGAACAGGCCGTAGGCTTCACTCCAGCCTTTGGTGACGGTAACGGTTTTCGCCGCCAGTTTTTGCCAGGCTTCCGACGCTTTATCGCCGTACACTTTTTGCATCCACAGCAGCAGGCCAAGGCCCGGTGTGCTTGTGCGTGGGTCCTGAT
Source organism: Lelliottia sp. SL45 (assembly GCF_026672535.1). NCBI lineage: Bacteria > Pseudomonadati > Pseudomonadota > Gammaproteobacteria > Enterobacterales > Enterobacteriaceae > Lelliottia > Lelliottia sp. SL45. The sequence continues at coordinate 3,085,715 of NZ_JAPPRH010000003.1, read as the reverse complement.
AAATCACGCGCCATTTCTGGTCGCTCTCGACCAGCTCTTTCAGGCTTTTCGGCGGATTCTTAAGCTTGTTTTTATCGTAGACGAAGGCGAAATAACCGTAATCGAAGGGGACAAAGGTGTCGTTTTTCCAGCCGCCCGGAACGTTCACCGCATCGGCGGCGATACCGCTTTTGGCAAAGAGTTTGGTTTGCGAGGCCGCTTCCAGCAGGTTGTTATCCAGGCCCAGCACCACGTCGGCCTTGCTGTTTTTACCCTCCATCCGCAGACGGTTGAGCAGCGAAACGCCATCTTCCAGCGCCACGAATTTCAGTTCGCAGTGACAGTCGGCTTCAAAGGCTTTTTTGACCACCGGGCCTGGGCCCCAGTCGGCGGCAAAGGAGTCGTAGGTGTAGACCGTTAAAACGGGCTTGGCAAACGCAGGCAGCGCGAAGAGCGCCAGCAGGGGGAGAACTTTTTTTAACACTTTGCACCTCAAAGTTGAGTGGCAAAGGATTTTGAGCGACAGCCTCAAATCCCTTCGCCGGCGTTATCCGGATCAGGTTCGACGGGTATTATCTCAGCGCACATCATCGATGCAGCACCCCGTTGAGAACGGCGGTATTGTAATGATTTGGTGAATATTACGAAAGTGTTATGGTTCCGGCGGCGCAAACCAGGCGGATTTAAAGTCAAACCAGCCGAGCGTGTTCATGCGTAAGCCGCGCATACTGCGCTGTCCCTGGATCATCAGCCAGTGGTGGATCAGTGGTACCATCGCCTGCTGGGACAGCAACTGCTGGCACCAGACCGCCAGATTCATCTCTCCGGCGCGCCACTGAGCGGCGTCCTGCTGCCAGTCGCGGGCAATGCAGTGCTGGATCAGCGGGATCTCATACAGATGCGAGAAGAGCGAGAAATCGAGCGGCAGAGTGAAGTTCGCGCTGTTGAGCCAGATATCGCTCACCGCTTCGCCGCGATGCCATTCATCGTAATCCACCTCCTGAATTTCCAGCGTCACGCCTTCCGCGGCCAGCAGTTTGCTCATGATGCGCGCAATAAAGCGGTGCTCAACGTGTTCGCGATAATAGGTGAGGGTAATGGTTTCCAGCCCGGCGGGCTTTTCGCCGCGCCCAGGACGGGCGTGGTGCCAGCGGGGCAGCAGCCCGTAGGCCGGGAACCAGTAGGTCTGGTGCTGGTCTTCCGCCTGATAGATCAGATTGGCGGGGGCGAGGATCTGGCTTATCCACTGGCGCACCTCGCTGCTGGCACCCCGGTGGGTGCGGGCGTCAAACAGCAGATAGTAGCAGCCCTCTTCGAGGCGACTTTCGACGGCTTTTTCGCCTTCGGTCGGGCCTTCCAGCGTCAGGCCGGGGCTGAACTCTTCGCTGATGTCCGGCAGCACCCAGACATTCACCTCGTCAATCAGCGCGCGGTAGCCAAAGTAGTCATCGAAGGCGCGGATTTTCAATTGGTTACTGTTATTGCGCATCACGGCGTAAGGGCCGGTGCCGACGGGCTGGCTGGCGAAACTGGGCATGCTCTCCCATTCATGAGGCAAAATCATCGACGGGACATAGCCCATCAGCCACGGCAGCCACTGGTCAGGCTCGGAAAGCTCGATATCCAGCGTCCAGGCGGTGGGAGAGTGAATGTGTGCGATGTGGGAGTAGAGTGGCAGCCCGCGAGCGCGCTGCAGAGAAGCGATCACATCGTTCATCTCCAGCTCGCGGCCATGGTGAAAATGGATGCCGGGACGCAAAAAAAAGCGCCAGTGCAGCGGAGAAAGTTGCTGCCAGTGATGCGCGATGTCGGCTTCCAGTTCCCCGTTTTCCTCATTTATGCGCGTCAGGCCGCTAAAGATTTGTCGCGCCATGTGCGTTTCGGAGCGGCGTAGCGCCGTGCCCGGCAGCAGGTTTTTCATCGGACGGTAGTAGAGCACGCGCAGGATGTGCTTTCCCTGGCGGAAGCTGCGGCCCAGATGGGAGACCAGCATCTGGCGGACGGCGGCTTTATCGCCCACCAGCTGCACCAGCTGATCGATGCGGTCCTGCTCCAGCAGGTCTTCAGCGCGCTGCTGTTGTAAGGCCAGACCGGTATACAGGAAGGTTAAGCGCGAACGCTTTCCGCGCCCTGCTTCCGCCTCCCAGTTCAGCCAGCCCTGCTGCTGCATGGTGTTCAACAGCGTGCGCATGTGGCGGCGCGAGCAGTTCAGCAGTTCCGCCAGTTCGTTCAGCGTGGTCTCTTTTGACTGGCCTTCGCAGCACTGCCAGAGGCGGATAAATTGTTGTTGCAGACGACCAGACGGCATAAAAGGGGAACTCCTGACAAAAAATCAGCAATTTATTAATCCTCATATTAAGCCAATAATCCTCCTTGTTGAAGTGAGGAGGTAAATATGAAGAGGTCTACCGCACGTCAGTTTTATCAGCACTACTTTTCAGCGACAAAGGGAGTGTCTTGGCTGGCCCGCCAGTGCGCAGAACAGCGCCTGAAAATGCTTGAAGATCTGATGCAGTGGGACGTTACGAAATCGACCTCTGACCGCTGACTCGCCTCGACCATGTGTGACTGAGTATTGGTGCTTATCACCCGCCAGCAAAATGTTTTTGCTGGCTTTTTTCGTTTACACTGCCTCTCCATTTCGCTCCTCTTTGACAAGGAACTGCGCATGCTCTGGTTGATGACGATGGGCCGCCGCCTGAACGGCGTGTATGCCGCTTTTATGCTGGTGGCCTTTATGATGGGCGTCGCGGGGGCGCTACAGGCGCCGACCCTGAGCCTGTTCCTGAGTCGTGAGGTGGGCGCACAGCCTTTCTGGGTGGGCCTGTTTTACACGGTCAACGCCATTGCCGGGATCCTGGTCAGCCTGTGGCTGGCAAAACGATCCGACAGCCAGGGCGATCGCCGCAAATTAATTCTGTTCTGTTGCGCGATGGCCATCGGCAACGCTCTGCTGTTTGCCTTCAACCGCCACTATCTGACGCTGCTCACCTGCGGGGTGCTGCTGGCTTCGCTCGCCAATACCGCCATGCCGCAGCTTTTTGCGCTCGCCCGTGAGTACGCGGACAGCTCGGCGCGGGAAGTGGTGATGTTCAGCTCGGTGATGCGTGCACAGCTCTCCCTGGCGTGGGTGATCGGCCCGCCGCTGGCCTTTATGCTGGCGCTGAATTACGGCTTTACGGTGATGTTCTCCATTGCGGCCGGGATTTTTGCCATCAGCCTGGCGCTGATCGCCTTTGTGCTGCCGTCGGTCGCCCGGGTGGAGCAGGCGGCGGATACGCCCGTCACCCAGGTGAGCGGCTGGCACAATAAAAACGTGCGCATGCTGTTCATAGCCTCGACGCTGATGTGGACCTGCAACACCATGTATATCATCGATATGCCCCTGTGGATCAGCAGCGATCTTGGGCTGCCGGATAAGCTCGCCGGGATCTTAATGGGCACCGCCGCCGGGCTGGAAATCCCGGCAATGATCCTCGCGGGCTTTTACGTGAAGCGCTTTGGCAAACGCCGGATGATGGTGGTTGCGGTGGCGGCTGGCGTCCTGTTTTACCTGGGATTGATCCTGTTTCACAGTCGCGAAGCGCTGCTGGCGTTGCAGCTGTTTAACGCGATTTTTATCGGCATTGTCGCCGGGATTGGGATGCTGTGGTTCCAGGACCTGATGCCCGGACGGGCGGGCTCAGCCACGACGTTATTCACCAACAGTATTTCGACCGGGGTGATTCTGGCGGGGGTGATTCAGGGGGCGCTGGCGCAAAGCTATGGTCACTTTGCCGTGTATTGGGTGATTGCGGGGATATCGCTGGTGACGCTGGCGCTGACGCTTCGCGTCAAAGAGAGTTAAACAAAAAGGCCCGCTTGCGCGGGCCTTTTTCGTTAGCGCATAAACGCCGGTTGTTTGTTTTCGTAGTCTGCAATGGAGGCTTCGTGCTGCAGGGTTAAACCAATGCTGTCGAGGCCGTTGATCATGCAGTGACGGCGGAAGTCGTCGATTTTAAAGCTGTAAGTTTTGTCACCCGCTTTCACCACCTGCGCTTCCAGATCCACCTCAAACGAAATGCCCGGATTCGCCTTCACCAGCGCGAACAGCTCATCGACCTGTTCGTCGGTCAGCGTCACCGGCAGGAGCTGGTTGTTGAAGCTGTTGCCGTAAAAGATGTCGGCAAAGCTCGGGGCGATCACCACTTTAAAACCGTAGTCCGTCAGCGCCCACGGGGCGTGTTCGCGGGACGAGCCACAGCCAAAGTTTTCGCGGGCTAACAGGATCGATGCGCCTTTAAATTCCGGGAAGTTCAGAACGAACTCGGGATTCGGCTGCTGGCCCTGATCGTCGAGAAAACGCCAGTCGTTGAACAGGTGCGCGCCAAAGCCAGTGCGGGTCACTTTCTGTAAGAACTGCTTGGGAATGATGGCGTCCGTATCAACGTTCGCCGCATCCAGCGGGACAACCAGACCCGTATGTTGGGTAAATTTCTCTGCCATGATTGTCTCCTTATTTCAAACCACGAATATCAGCAAAATGGCCGGTCACAGCGGCAGCCGCTGCCATTGCCGGGCTGACCAGATGGGTACGTCCACCGCGGCCCTGACGGCCTTCAAAGTTACGGTTGCTGGTGGAGGCGCAGCGCTCGCCCGGGTTCAGACGGTCGTTGTTCATGGCCAGACACATGGAGCAGCCCGGTAAACGCCACTCAAAACCGGCTTCGATAAAGATCTTGTCCAGCCCTTCAGCTTCAGCCTGGGCTTTTACCGGGCCAGAGCCTGGCACGACCAGCGCCTGCACGCCGGGCGCGACTTTACGGCCTTTGGCGATTTCCGCCGCTGCACGCAAATCTTCAATGCGAGAGTTGGTGCAGGAGCCGATAAACACTTTGTCGATTGCCACGTCGGTCAGCGGAATGCCCGGTTTCAGGCCCATGTACGCCAGCGCTTTTTCGGCGCTTGCGCGTTCCACCGGATCGGCAAAGGAGGCCGGATCGGGAATGTTGTCGTTAACGGAAATCACCTGACCTGGGTTGGTGCCCCAGGTAACCTGTGGTGCGATATCTTCTGCCTGCAGGGTGACAACGGTATCGAATGTCGCGCCGTCGTCGGTTTGCAGGGTTTTCCAGTATTCCACCGCCTCGTCAAAATCGTTGCCTTTCGGCGCGTGCAGACGGCCTTTCACATAGTTGAAAGTAGTCTCGTCCGGTGCGACCAGACCGGCTTTAGCACCCATCTCGATCGCCATGTTGCACAGGGTCATACGGCCTTCCATGCTCAATGCACGGATAGCATCGCCGCAAAACTCCACCACGTGACCGGTTCCGCCTGCGCTGCCGGTTTTACCGATAATCGCCAGCACGATATCTTTCGCGGTGATACCTGCCGCCGCCTGACCTTTGACTTCGATTTTCATGGTTTTCGCGCGGCCCTGTTTCAGGGTTTGCGTCGCCAGAACGTGCTCGACTTCGGAGGTTCCGATACCAAACGCCAGCGCACCGAACGCGCCGTGCGTGGCGGTATGGGAGTCGCCGCAGACGATGGTCATTCCCGGCAGGGTGATGCCCTGCTCAGGACCCATTACGTGGACGATGCCCTGATACGGGTGGTTCAAATCGTACAGCTCAACGCCGAAGGCGTTGCAGTTCTTAATCAACTCCTGCATCTGGATACGCGCCATCTCGCCCGACGCGTTGATGTCTTTGGTCTGAGTCGACACGTTGTGATCCATCGTGGCGAAGGTTTTACCCGGCTGGCGAACGGGACGATTGTGCGCGCGCAGACCGTCAAAGGCCTGCGGTGACGTCACTTCGTGCACCAGATGACGGTCAATGTACAGCAGCGGGGTTTCGTTTGGTGCCGAGTAGACTACGTGCGCATCAAACAATTTTTCGTATAACGTCTTCGCCATGATTACACCCCTTCAGCGACATAGCGGGCAATGATATCGCCCATTTCATCGGTACTGACGGCCGCCGCGCCGCGCGCTAAATCGCCCGTGCGGATACCTTCTTCTAATGCGCGGTTGATGGCGCTTTCGATTGCATCGGCCGCGTCGTTCGCGTCCAGGCTGTAGCGCAGCAGCAGGGCCAGGGAGAGGATCTGTGCAATCGGGTTAGCGATATTTTTACCGGCGATATCCGGCGCGGAACCGCCCGCAGGCTCATACAGGCCAAAGCCCTCTTCGTTCAGGCTGGCGGAGGGCAGCATGCCCATGGAGCCGGTGATCATCGCGCATTCATCGGACAAAATATCGCCGAACAGGTTGGAACACAGCAGCACGTCGAACTGCGACGGGTCTTTGATCAGCTGCATGGTGGCGTTGTCGATGTACATGTGTGCCAGCTCAACGTCCGGGTACTCTTTGGCGATTTCATTGACGATTTCGCGCCACAGAATCGAGGATTGCAGGACATTGGCTTTATCAATAGAGGTCACTTTGTGACGACGTTTGCGCGCAGATTCAAACGCGATGCGGGCAATACGTTCGATTTCAAAGCGGTGATAAACCTCGGTATCGAATGCTTTCTCGTGCTGACCGCTGCCTTCGCGGCCCTTCGGCTGGCCGAAGTAGATCCCGCCGGTTAATTCACGCACGCACAGAATGTCGAAGCCGTTGGCGGCAATGTCGGCACGCAGCGGGCAAAACTCTTCCAGCCCCTGATACAGCTTCGCCGGACGCAGGTTGCTGAACAGTTTGAAATGTTTACGCAGCGGCAGCAGCGCGCCGCGCTCAGGTTGCTCTGCGGGTGGCAGATGTTCCCATTTCGGGCCACCGACGGAGCCAAACAGGACCGCATCGGCGTTTTCGCAGCCTTCAACGGTGGCTTTCGGCAGCGGGGTGCCGTGGTTATCAATCGCAATACCGCCCACATCGTAGTGGCTGGTGGTGATTTTCATCGCGAAACGGGCGCGGATTGCTTCCAGGACTTTCAGGGCTTGTGTCATCACTTCCGGGCCAATGCCATCGCCCGGCAACACAGCAATATGGTAATTCTTCGACATTACACGGTTTCCTTATTGTTCTCTTTATTCTGAGCTTTGCGTTGTAACTCTTTCTCGACTTCTGCGGCGCGCCAGATGTTGTTCAGGACGTGCACCATGGCTTTGGCAGAGGATTCGACGATATCTGTCGCCAGGCCAACGCCGTGGAAACGACGGCCGTTATAGGTGACAACAATGTCGACCTGACCCAGCGCATCTTTGCCGTGACCTTTGGCGCTCAAATCGTATTTGACCAGCTCGATGTTGTAGTCGGTGATGCGGTTGATCGCCTGATAAATCGCATCTACCGGGCCGTTACCGTTGGCGGCTTCGGCTTTTACCTCATCGCCGCAGGCCAGTTTGACCGAGGCGGTCGCGATATCGCTGGAGCCGGACTGCACGCTGAAGTAGTCCAGACGGAAGTGCTCTGGCTCTTCCTGCTGTTTATTAATGAAGGCTAATGCTTCCAGGTCGTAGTCGAAGACTTGGCCTTTTTTATCGGCCAGTTTCAGGAACGCGTCGTACAGGTGATCCATGTTGTAGTCGCTTTCCTTGTAACCCATCTCTTCCATACGGTGTTTCACCGCCGCACGGCCAGAGCGGGAGGTCAGATTCAACTGCACCTGATTCAGACCGATGGATTCCGGGGTCATGATTTCGTAGTTTTCGCGGTTCTTCAGCACGCCGTCCTGATGAATACCGGAGGAGTGGGCGAAGGCGCCAGTGCCGACAATCGCTTTGTTCGCCGGGATAGGCATGTTGCAAATCTGGCTAACGGTCTGGCTGGTGCGCCAGATTTCGTTGTGATTAATGCGGGTCTGCACATTCATGATGTCTTTGCGCACTTTGATCGCCATGATCACCTCTTCCAGTGAACAGTTACCGGCACGTTCGCCGATGCCGTTCATTGCGCCTTCCACCTGGCGAGCCCCGGCGTGCACTGCGGCAATGGCGTTGCCCACGGCCAGGCCCAAATCGTCGTGGGTATGGACAGAAATAATGGCTTTATCAATGTTCGGCACATGTTCATACAGCCCGGTGATGATGTTGGAGAACTCGAACGGCATGGTGTAACCGACGGTGTCCGGGATGTTGATAGTAGTGGCACCCGCGTTAATCGCGGCTTCTACTACGCGGGCCAGATCGGCAATCGGCGTGCGGCCAGCATCTTCACAGGAGAATTCGACGTCGTCGGTGTACTTACGGGCGCGTTTCACCATGTACACCGCGCGTTCGATCACTTCATCCAGGGTGCTACGCAGTTTGGTTGCGATGTGCATCGGGGAGGTGGCGATAAAGGTGTGAATTCGGAAGGCTTCAGCCACTTTCAAGGATTCGGCGGCCACGTCGATATCTTTCTCGACGCAGCGGGCCAGACCACACACGCGGCTATTTTTGATGGTGCGCGCAATGGTCTGGACGGATTCAAAATCACCCGGTGAAGAGACCGGGAAGCCCACTTCCATTACGTCGACACCCATACGTTCCAGGGCCAGCGCAATCTGCAGTTTCTCTTTCACACTCAGGCTTGCCTGTAACGCCTGTTCACCGTCACGTAAAGTTGTATCGAAAATAACGACTTGCTGGCTCATGGGTTTGGTCCTTGTCTGTCCTGGGGCGCCTTGCTACGAGCATAAAAAAACCCGCGCAATGGCGCGGGTTTTTTGTTTACCGGAGACGATTCAACGTTGAATTTCGCCCGCCAGCCTACCGCGCACAGTGGATGCGTTTAGTAGTAGTAGGCTGAGGAAACGAACGGTACGAATCATGAATCAGGCTCCAGATGAATGCGTTATGCTTTTAGTGGTACTGGATATGCGGAATCAAGTCAACCCCTGAGGCGAAAAACGCCCGCGATCCATGATAACTGTGGTCCTGGTTCTTTAGCGTATTGTGCTAGGTTTTCCCTACGGCGTTATTTAAATTGTCTAATTTTGGACTTTAAAACCGTTCCGGGAATAAATTTAATATAATTGGTTTCAATTAATTATTTTCTGAAATTTAAAGGGTGTGGTTATTAAAACCATTGAAATCATTGGGTTGGATTCTGTCTGGGTGCGGTAATGGTGAATGAAAATCAAGCAATGATAATGACATGTTAACGGACAGTCGTTGATAGGATGGGTTAGTTTAAGAAAACTTAAATAATTGTTTACCTGTAGGCTTGTTGTTTATTCATTGGATTTATGGTTTCATTCCATTCCTAATGTTTTAGTTATTACTTTTAAATTTTTAACGCTTGAGCTTGTGTATACCTGCACCTGTTATTTGGCGTGAGTGTTTATATATTCCGAATTTTAAACTTTTCTCTTTTTCTGGTTTTATCTGCATGATAAATAATATTTTTAAAAGTTATTATTGCGCCAAGTCAAAGGGAGTTTAGCGTGACAGTGGAGTTAGATATGTTAGAAAAAACAAATGAACGGCCTCACGCCATTGAAGCAAACAGGCCTCAGCTACGTACGGTGGATCTTAACTTATTAACCGTTTTTGATGCTGTTATGCAGGAACAAAATATTACCAGAGCCGCACAGGCGTTGGGAATGTCCCAACCTGCAGTGAGTAATGCCGTCGCCAGGCTGAAGCTGATGTTTAACGACGAGCTATTCGTGCGATATGGCCGCGGCATCCAGCCTACGGCAAGGGCTTATCAGCTTTTTGCGTCTGTTCGCCAGGCGCTACAACTGGTGCAGAATGAGCTGCCGGGGTCCGGTTTCGAACCTTTAAGCAGCGAGCGCGTTTTTCATCTCTGCGTGTGCAGTCCGCTGGATAATTATCTGACCTCCGTTATCTATAATAAAGTGGAAGAAATAGCCCCAAATATTCATCTCATATTTAAGTCCTCCTTAAACCACAATACTGAACATCAGTTACGCTATCAGGAAACGGAATTTGTTCTGGGTTACGAAGAGTTTCGCCGTCCGGAGTTTTCTTGTGTGCCGCTGTTTAACGATGAAATGGTGTTAGTCGCCAGTAAATCTCACCCGCGCATCAACGGGCCATTACTGGAAAATGATGTTTATAATGAGCAGCACGCGGTTGTGGCACTCGACAGATATGCGTCATTTAGCCAGCCGTGGTATGACACACCGGATAAACAAGCCTGCGTGGCGTATCAGGGGATGGCCATGGTGAGCGTATTAAATATTGTTTCGCAGACTCAACTTGTTGCTATTGCTCCGCGCTGGCTGGCGGAAGAATTCTCTGCCCAGCTTAATCTGCAAATATTATCGTTGCCGCTGAAACTCAATAGCCGAACGTGTTATCTTTCGTGGCACGAAGCGGCCGGGCGAGATAAAGGCCATCAGTGGATGGAAGAGCTGTTAGTCAGTGTTTGTCGGCGCTAATCCACATCAGGATAAATCGGTGCAATGCATCCGGTTTATCCTGTTATTTTTTTAATGGGTAGTATTTTATTCTGAATTGAATTTTTCCTTTCGCTTTTTTCCATGCAAAAATAGATGAATTACTGATTCCCCGCCTATTTAAGCGATGAACCATCATCGCAAAAGTCTATTCCAGTGGAAATCACCATATCTTGTCATAATGCCTGTGTATTCTGCTTTTACGCCTCTTTTCGCGCCTCCGTTTGCTGATTGCCTGCCTCATGGGGAGCGGTTAAGGTGAAGGTCACTCTGCAAAAATGAAAGACAGGGGAAACCCTGGAAAGCAAGACGGCGAGGAAATGAGTTCCTCTGTTCGTCTATAACAAGAAGCCTGGAGGCAAACCATGGAGATGTTGTCTGGCGCCGAAATGGTCGTCCGGTCACTTATCGATCAGGGCGTCAAGCAAGTATTCGGTTATCCCGGAGGCGCAGTCCTCGATATTTACGATGCGTTACACACCGTCGGCGGTATCGATCATGTGCTGGTGCGTCATGAGCAAGCCGCTGTGCATATGGCTGATGGTCTGGCACGTGCCACCGGAGAGGTGGGCGTGGTGCTCGTCACCTCAGGGCCTGGGGCAACCAACGCCATTACCGGCATTGCAACCGCCTACATGGATTCCATCCCACTGGTCATTTTATCCGGACAGGTTGCCACCTCGCTGATTGGTTACGACGCTTTTCAGGAGTGCGACATGGTGGGGATCTCCCGCCCGGTGGTGAAGCACAGCTTCCTGGTCAAACAAACGGAAGACATTCCAGGGGTGCTGAAAAAAGCCTTCTGGCTGGCGGCCAGTGGACGTCCTGGTCCTGTGGTAGTTGATTTACCAAAAGATATTTTGAATCCGGCCAATAAACTGCCTTACGTCTGGCCCGACTCCGTGAGCATGCGCTCCTATAATCCAACGACCCAGGGGCATAAAGGCCAAATCAAACGTGCGCTGCAAACGCTGATTGCGGCGAAAAAACCGGTGGTCTATGTCGGCGGTGGTGCTGTGAATGCCCACTGTCACACGCAGCTGCGCGAATTAATCGAAAAATTAAACTTGCCTGTGGCTTCATCGTTGATGGGGCTGGGTGCTTTTCCGGCCACGCATCGTCAGGCGCTGGGTATGTTGGGTATGCATGGCACCTATGAAGCCAATATGACCATGCACAATTCCGATGTGATTTTTGCCGTCGGCGTGCGCTTTGACGATCGCACCACCAACAATCTGGCGAAATACTGTCCGAATGCGACGGTGCTGCACATTGATATCGACCCGACCTCTATTTCCAAAACGGTGCCTGCCGATGTGCCGATTGTCGGCGATGCGTTGCAGGTGCTGGAACAGATGCTGGATCTGCTGGCGCAAGAGCCTGCCGCGCAGCCGCTGGATGATATTCGCGACTGGTGGCAGCAGATTGAGCAGTGGCGTGGGCGTCAATGCCTGAAATATGACACGCAAAGCGAACACATTAAGCCGCAGGCGGTGATCGAAACGATCTGGCGACTGACAAAAGGGGATGCCTACGTCACCTCGGATGTGGGCCAGCATCAGATGTTTGCCGCCCTCTACTACCCGTTTGATAAACCGCGCCACTGGATAAACTCCGGTGGTCTGGGCACCATGGGGTTCGGGCTGCCTGCTGCATTAGGCGTCAAACTGGCGCTCCCGGATGAGATCGTCGTGTGCGTGACCGGTGATGGCAGTATCCAGATGAACATTCAGGAGCTTTCTACCGCCTTGCAGTACGATCTCCCGGTGCTGGTCCTGAATCTGAATAACGGCTACCTGGGCATGGTGAAGCAGTGGCAGGACATGATCTATTCCGGTCGTCACTCCCAGTCGTATATGAAATCGCTGCCGGACTTTGTGCGCGTGGCGGAGGCCTATGGCCACGTCGGCATGCGTGTCAGCGATCCGAATGAACTGGAAGCGAAGCTCGGCGAAGCGCTGGAGCACGTCAGGAACAACCGCCTGGTCTTTGTGGATGTGATCGTCGATGGGACGGAGCACGTCTACCCGATGCATATTCGCGGCGGCGGTATGGATGAAATGTGGTTGAGCAAAACGGAGAGAACCTGATGCGCCGGATATTATCTGTACTTCTGGAAAACGAATCGGGCGCGTTATCGCGCGTCATAGGGCTTTTCGCCCAGCGCGGTTACAACATTGAAAGCCTGACCGTGGCACCGACGGACGATCCGACGCTGTCGCGGATGACCATTCAGACCGTGGGTGATGCGAAAGTCCTTGAGCAAATTGAAAAGCAGCTGCATAAATTAGTGGATGTGCTGCGAGTGAGTGAATTAGGGCAGGGGGCGTACGTTGAGCGCGAAGTGATGTTGGTCAAAATTCAGGCCAGCGGATATGGACGCGAAGAGGTCAAACGCAACGCGGATATCTTCCGTGGGCAGATCATCGACGTGACGCCTTCTATCTATACTGTTCAGCTTGCCGGAACCAGCGATAAACTCGATGCGTTTCTGGCCTCCGTGCGTGATGTCGCCAAAATTGTTGAGGTGGCGCGCTCGGGTGTCGTGGGCTTGTCTCGCGGCGATAAAATTATGCGTTAGTCGTCAAAAAAGTTCGCCTCTTTCGACCCGGTCTGCAAAGCCGGGTTTTTTTTTGCCTAAACGGACCCTAAGGAAGAGAAAAGCGGTTGCCGCAACGACTATTCTGCGTTTAGATGTTAAAAGATATAACCATAAACCTGACAAGGCCATGGACTCTTTTATTTCGTTTAAGGGGCAATTGTGAAACTGGATGAAATCGCCCGGCTAGCCGGCGTGTCACGAACTACGGCGAGCTATGTGATTAACGGTAAAGCAAAGCAGTACCGTGTTAGCGACAAAACCGTTGAAAAAGTCATGGCGGTGGTTCGTGAGCATAACTACCATCCGAATGCTGTTGCGGCCGGGCTACGTGCCGGGCGCACCCGATCTATTGGTCTGGTTATTCCGGATCTGGAAAACACCAGCTACACCCGTATTGCGAACTACCTCGAACGTCAGGCGCGCCAGCGTGGCTATCAGCTGCTGATCGCCTGCTCGGAAGATCAGCCCGATAACGAGATGCGCTGCATTGAGCATCTGCTCCAGCGTCAGGTCGACGCGATCATTGTTTCCACCTCTCTGCCACCAGAGCACCCTTTCTATCAGCGCTGGGCGAATGGCTCGTTCCCGATCGTCGCGCTGGATCGTGCGCTGGATCGCGAGCACTTCACCAGCGTCGTGGGCGCCGATCAGGATGATGCCGAGATGCTGGCCGCCGAGCTGCGTACCTTCCCGGCAGAAACCGTGCTCTACCTTGGCGCGCTGCCGGAGCTGTCCGTCAGCTTCCTGCGCGAGCAGGGGTTCCGTACTGCCTGGAAAGACGATCCGCGTGAAGTGCACTATCTCTACGCTAACAGCTACGAGCGCGAAGCCGCGGCGCAGCTGTTTGAGAAATGGCTGGAGACGCACCCGATGCCGCAGGCGCTGTTTACCACCTCTTTCGCGCTGTTACAGGGCGTGATGGACGTGACGCTTCGCCGCGAAGGGAAACTCCCTTCTGAGCTGGCTATTGCGACCTTTGGGGATAACGAACTGCTCGATTTCCTGCAGTGTCCGGTGCTGGCCGTAGCCCAGCGTCATCGTGACGTGGCTGAGCGCGTACTGGAGATTGTGCTGGCGAGTCTGGATGAACCGCGCAAGCCAAAACCGGGGCTGACGCGTATCAAACGTAATCTCTATCGACGCGGTGTATTGAATCGTCGTTAATTATCATTTTAGGGCAGGTCAACTGCCCTGATTGTTTCTCATTATCACGGCAAATAATATCCGGACTAAAATTAGGATAATTCTCTAAGATTCATAGCCTGCTATTCTTATTAATTCATATCGCATTCATCGGAGGCTTTTTAAGGTTATTTCGGCAACAGTAAGCACTCTTTTTTGTATTGTTTTGTTACAAAGCCTCCTCTCATGCTGAATTATCAGCCATTTTTTCTTCTTTGATGCCCACCTGCGTGCCAGGTCTTGTGTATTCACGCTTCTCCGGTGAATCTGGCGCTGTTATCCCCGTGCGTAATGTCTTAAAATGCCGCCCGCGTCGCAAACTGACACTTTATATTTGCCCGTGGTGGTATGGAGTGATTTTTAACATTCGAATGCATATCTGTTTTTTTTCTTACAAATATTCATGACGTTAATTTTGCCTCGCCAGTTGTGCAGTAATTAATCAAGTTGGGTTATGTCCGTAAATAGGGGGCTTTCCGTCCTGTATCGCGGTAGTCCTGGCTTGACAAGCTTTTCCTTCGCTCCGTAAACTCCTTTATGTGGGAATTTGTGGGTTAAAGTGGTGATAAGGGGTGAGGCTGGCATGTTCCGTGGGGCGGCGTTGGTCAATCTCGACAGCAAAGGGCGTTTATCGGTACCAACCCGATATCGCGATCAGCTGATCGAAAGCGCGTCTGGTCAAATGGTTTGCACCATTGACATCAACCACCCCTGCCTGCTGCTTTACACCTTGCCCGAATGGGAAATTATTGAGCAAAAGCTGTCGCGACTGTCGAGCATGAATCCGCAGGAACGCCGCGTACAGCGGTTGTTATTGGGACATGCCAGTGAATGTCAGATGGATAACGCAGGGCGATTATTGATAGCGCCTGTGTTGCGCCAGCATGCGGGTCTGACAAAAGAAGTGATGCTGGTCGGGCAGTTCAACAAGTTTGAACTGTGGGATGAAACGACCTGGTATCAACAGGTCAAGGAAGATATCGACGCTGAGCAGTCTGATTCCGCAGTGTTGTCGGATCGATTGCAGGACTTGTCTCTATAAATATGATGGAAAATTATAAACATACAACGGTGCTACTGGATGAGGCTGTCAACGGCCTGAATATTCGTCCTGATGGCATCTATATCGATGGAACCTTTGGTCGCGGTGGTCACTCGCGTCTGATCCTCTCCCAACTGGGAGCGGAAGGCCGCTTACTGGCAATCGATCGCGATCCGCAGGCAATTGCCGTGGCGAAGACCATCGATGATCCACGCTTTTCCATCGTCCATGGACCTTTCTCTGCGCTGGCGGACTATGTCGCCGAGCGCGGCCTGACGGGCAAGATCGACGGCATTCTTCTCGATCTTGGCGTCTCTTCACCACAGCTTGATGATGCAGAACGCGGTTTTTCCTTTATGCGTGACGGGCCGCTGGATATGCGTATGGACCCGACTCGCGGTCAGTCTGCGGCGGAATGGCTGCAAACGGCCGACGAAGCTGACATCGCCTGGGTGATTAAAACCTTCGGCGAAGAGCGTTTCGGCAAGCGTATCGCGCGCGGCATCGTGGAGCGTAACCGCATCGAGCCGATGACGCGTACTAAAGAGCTGGCAGAAGTTGTGACCGCGGCAACGCCGGTCAAAGACAAATTCAAACATCCCGCGACCCGTACCTTCCAGGCGGTGCGCATCTGGGTAAACAGTGAACTGGAGGAGATAGAGCAGGCGCTAAAAAGCTCGCTCGGCGTGCTGGCCCCAGGTGGGCGGCTATCCATCATCAGCTTCCACTCGCTGGAAGACCGTATTGTGAAGCGCTTTATGCGTGAACAAAGCCGCGGTCCTCAGGTGCCCGCTGGACTGCCGATGACGGAAGAGCAACTCAGGAAGCTGGGTGGCCGTCAGTTGCGAGTAGTAGGCAAGTTGATGCCGGGCGAAGAAGAGGTGGCAGAGAATCCACGTGCCCGTAGTTCAGTGCTGCGCATTGCAGAGAGGACGAACGCATGATCAGCAGAGTGACAGAGACCTTAAGCAAGGTTAAAGGATCGTTAGGAAGCAACGAGCGCCATGCCTTGCCTGGCGTGATCGGCGACGATCTCTTGCGGTTTGGAAAGCTGCCACTCTGCCTGTTCATTTGCATCATTGTGACGGCTGTGACGGTGGTGACCACCGCGCACCATACCCGCTTATTGACCGCGCAACGCGAGCAGATGGTGCTGGAACGCGATGCGCTGGATATCGAATGGCGAAACCTGATTCTTGAAGAAAACGCGCTCGGCGATCACAGCCGGGTTGAACGGATCGCAACGGAAAAGCTGCAGCTGCAGCATGTTGATCCTTCGCAGGAAAATATTGTAGTACAAAAATAAGGGAACACGCGACGCATGAGAGCAGCGGCGAAAACGCAAAAACCGAAACGTCAGGAAGAACAGGCCAACTTTGTGAGTTGGCGTTTTGCGTTGCTTTGTGGCTGTATTTTACTGGCGCTGGTGTTCCTGCTGGGCCGTGCGGCGTGGTTGCAGATCATTGCACCGGACATGCTGGTGCGTCAGGGCGACATGCGATCCCTGCGCGTGCAGGAGGTCTCCACTTCTCGCGGGCTGATCACTGACCGTTCTGGTCGCCCGCTGGCGGTGAGTGTGCCGGTGAAAGCGATCTGGGCCGATCCGAAAGAGCTGCATGACGCCGGGGGCGTGACCCTCGATAACCGCTGGAAGGCGCTGGCCGATGCGTTGAAAATGCCGCTCGATCAGATGGCGGCCCGCGTTAACGCAAACCCGAAAGGGCGCTTTATCTATCTGGCGCGTCAGGTGAACCCTGATATGGCCGATTACATCAAAAAACTGAAACTGCCGGGCATCCATCTGCGTGAAGAATCACGCCGTTATTACCCGTCGGGAGAAGTGACCGCTCACCTCATTGGCTTCACCAACGTTGATAGCCAGGGGATCGAAGGGGTCGAAAAAAGCTTTGATAAATGGCTGACGGGTCAGCCGGGCGAGCGCGTGGTGCGTAAAGACCGCTATGGCCGCGTGATTGAGGATATCTCCTCAACCGACAGCCAGGCCGCGCACAACCTGGCCCTGAGTATCGATGAACGTCTGCAGGCGCTGGTTTACCGCGAGCTGAACAACGCCGTGGCGTTCAACAAAGCCGAATCCGGCAGCGCTGTGCTGGTGGATGTCAGCACTGGTGAAGTGCTGGCGATGGCCAATAGCCCGTCCTATAACCCAAATAACCTGACGGGGACGCAAAAAGATGTGATGCGTAACCGTACCATCACTGACGTCTTCGAGCCTGGTTCGACCGTCAAACCGATGGTGGTGATGACTGCGCTTCAGCGTGGCATTGTCAACGAAAATACCGTTCTGAATACGATCCCTTACCGAATTAACGGTCACGAAATCAAAGACGTGGCGCGTTACAGCGAATTGACCCTGACCGGGGTTTTGCAGAAGTCGAGTAACGTCGGTGTTTCAAAGCTGGCGTTAGCGATGCCGTCCTCAGCGTTAGTAGAGACTTACTCACGTTTTGGGCTAGGAAAGGCGACCAATTTGGGGTTGGTCGGAGAACGCAGTGGCTTATATCCTCAAAAACAACGGTGGTCTGACATAGAGAGGGCCACCTTCTCTTTCGGCTACGGGCTAATGGTAACGCCGTTACAGTTAGCGCGAGTCTACGCAACGATTGGCAGCTACGGGGTCTATCGCCCGCTGTCGATTACCAAAGTTGATCCACCGGTTCCCGGCGAGCGTATCTTCCCGGAAGCCACCGTGCGTACCGTCGTGCACATGATGGAGAGCGTCGCCCTGCCGGGCGGCGGTGGCGTAAAAGCCGCCATCAAGGGCTATCGCATCGCGATTAAAACCGGTACCGCGAAAAAAGTGGGGCCGGACGGCCGCTACATCAACAAATACATTGCTTACACCGCAGGCGTCGCGCCTGCCAGCAATCCGCGTTTTGCGCTGGTGGTCGTCATTAACGATCCACAGGCGGGTAAATACTACGGCGGCGCCGTCTCCGCGCCAGTGTTCGGTGCCATCATGGGCGGTGTGTTACGCACCATGAACATCGAGCCTGATGCGCTGGCCACGGGCGATAAAAATGAATTTGTAACTAATCAAGGCGAGGGAACAGGTGGCAGATCGTAATTTGCGCGACCTTCTTGCTCCGTGGGTGCAAACGCTGCCCGCGCGAGAACTGCGGGAGATGGTACTCGACAGCCGTATGGCTGCGTCGGGCGATCTTTTTGTAGCAGTAGTCGGTCATCAGGCGGACGGGCGTCGGTATATCCCGCAGGCGATAGCGCAAGGTGTAGCTGCCATTATTGCTGAGGCAAAAGATGAGGCAACCGACGGCGAAGTCCGTGAAATGCACGGCGTACCGGTCATCTATCTCAGCCAGTTAAACGAGCGTCTCTCGGCCCTTGCGGGACGTTTTTATGATGAGCCGTCCGATCGGCTGCGTCTGGTTGGCGTCACGGGCACCAACGGTAAAACCACTACCACGCAGCTGATGGCGCAGTGGGCCGAGCTGCTGGGTGAAACCAGCGCAGTAATGGGCACCGTTGGCAACGGTCTGTTGGGCAAAGTAAACCCGACGGAAAACACCACCGGCTCTGCGGTAGATGTGCAGCATGTGCTTGCCGGTCTGGCAGGGCAGGGCGCGACCTTTGCTGCGATGGAAGTCTCTTCTCACGGTCTGGTCCAGCACCGCGTGGCCGCCCTGAAATTTGCGGCATCGGTCTTTACCAACCTGAGCCGCGATCACCTTGATTATCACGGCGACATGGAAAGCTACGAAGCTGCGAAATGGCTGCTTTATTCCACGCACCACTGCGGTCAGGCGATTGTTAACGCCGATGATGAAGTGGGCCGCCGCTGGCTGGCTAAGCTGCCGGATGCGGTGGCTGTGTCGATGGAAGACCACATTAATCCGAACTGTCATGGCCGCTGGCTGAAAGCGACGGACGTGAAGTATCACGATAGCGGCGCAACGATTCGCTTTGACTCCACCTGGGGCGAAGGCGAAATCGAAAGCCGCCTGATGGGCGCGTTTAACGTAAGCAATCTGCTGCTGGCGCTGGCGACGCTGCTGGCGTTGGGTTATACGCTGGCCGATCTGCTGAAAACCGCCGCGCGTTTGCAACCCGTTTGTGGCCGCATGGAAGTGTTTAGCGCACCGGGCAAACCCACGGTTGTCGTCGATTACGCTCACACCCCGGATGCGCTGGAAAAAGCGCTGCAGGCGGCCCGTCTGCACTGCACCGGTAAACTGTGGTGCGTGTTTGGCTGTGGTGGCGATCGAGACAAAGGTAAGCGCCCACTGATGGGGGCAATTGCCGAGCAGTTCGCGGATATTCCTGTTGTGACAGATGACAACCCGCGTACCGAAGAGCCGCGCGCGATTATCAACGATATTCTCGCGGGTATGCTCGATGCCGGGCGTGCACGTGTGATGGAAGGCCGTGCTGAAGCGGTGACGAATACCATCATGCAGGCTAAAGAGAACGACGTCGTGCTGCTGGCCGGTAAAGGCCACGAAGATTACCAGATCGTCGGCGCACGTCGCCTGGATTACTCGGATCGCGTCACAGCGGCACGCCTGCTGGGAGTGGTGGCATGATTAGCTTAACGCTAAGCCAGGCCGCTTCTTTACTCAAGGGCGAGCTACTTGGCCAGGATCTGACTATTGATGCCGTAACTACCGACACCCGCAAAATCACTGCGGGCTGTCTGTTTGTGGCGCTGAAAGGCGAGCGCTTCGACGCCCATGATTTTGCCGATCAGGCGAAAGAAAACGGGGCCGGCGCGCTGCTGGTCAGCCGTAAGCTGGATATCGACCTGCCGCAGATTGTGGTGAAAGACACCCGTCTGGCGTTTGGCGAGCTGGCGGCCTGGGTGCGTCAGCAGGTTCCGGCACGTGTTGTGGCACTGACCGGCTCTTCCGGTAAAACCTCCGTAAAAGAGATGACGGCGGCCATTCTGAGCCAGTGCGGCAACACGCTCTATACCGCAGGCAATTTGAACAATGATATCGGCGTACCGATGACGCTCCTGCGTCTGACGAAAGAATACGATTACGCCGTGATCGAATTAGGCGCCAACCACCAGGGCGAGATTGCCTGGACCGTCGGCCTGACGCGTCCTGAAGCGGCGTTAGTGAATAACCTCGCCGCCGCACATCTTGAAGGCTTCGGCTCGCTGGAAGGCGTGGCAAAAGCCAAAGGTGAGATCTACACCGGTCTGCCGAAAGACGGCATCGCCATTATGAATGCCGATAACAACGACTGGCTGAACTGGAAAAGCGTGATTGGTTCTCGCAAAACGTGGCGTTTCTCGCCAAATGCGGCCAACAGCGATTTCACCGCGACCAACATCCACGTGACCTCTCACGGGACTGAATTTACGCTGCAGACCCCGACAGGTGGCGTGGACGTTTTACTGCCACTGCCTGGACGCCACAACATCGCCAACGCACTGGCGGCTGCCGCGCTGTCGATGGCGGTGGGTGCCACGCATGAGGCGATCAAAGCGGGTCTTGCGAATCTGAAAGCGGTGCCGGGGCGTCTGTTCCCGGTTCAGCTCGCAGAAAACAAACTGCTGCTGGATGACTCCTACAACGCTAACGTCGGTTCCATGACTGCCGCTGTGCAGGTGTTGGCAGAAATGCCGGGCTACCGCGTGATGGTGGTGGGCGACATGGCTGAGCTTGGTGTTGAGAGCGAAGCCTGTCACATCCAGGTCGGTGAAGCGGCAAAAGCGTCTGGCATCGATCGGGTGTTGAGCGCCGGGACGCTGAGCCAGGCAATTAGCCAGGCGAGCGGTGTCGGTGAGCATTTCGCAGAAAAAACAGCGCTGATTGAGCGCCTTAAAACGCTTGTTAAAGAACACCAAATTGTGACGGTTTTAGTGAAAGGTTCACGTAGTGCCGCCATGGAAGAGGTCGTGCACGCATTACAGGAGAACGGAACATGTTAGTTTGGCTGGCCGAACATTTGGTCAAATATTATTCAGGCTTTAACGTCTTTTCCTATCTGACGTTTCGCGCCATCGTCAGCCTGCTGACCGCGCTGTTCATCTCTTTGTGGATGGGCCCGCGCATGATCGCCCGTCTGCAAAAACTCTCCTTTGGCCAGGTCGTGCGTAACGACGGTCCGGAATCACACTTCAGTAAACGCGGCACGCCGACTATGGGGGGGATCATGATCCTCACCGCCATTGTCGTTTCTGTTCTGCTGTGGGCTTACCCGTCAAACCCTTACGTCTGGTGCGTGCTGACCGTTCTTATCGGCTACGGCATTATCGGTTTTGTCGATGACTATCGCAAAGTGGTGCGCAAAGACACCAAGGGCCTGATTGCTCGCTGGAAATACTTCTGGATGTCGGTCATTGCCCTCGGCGTGGCGTTTGCGCTCTATCTGGCAGGGAAAGACACGCCAGCGACCGAGCTGGTGGTGCCGTTCTTCAAAGATGTCATGCCGCAGCTGGGCCTGTTCTACATCCTGTTGGCCTACTTCGTGATTGTCGGAACGGGGAACGCCGTTAACCTGACCGACGGTCTCGATGGCCTGGCGATTATGCCAACCGTGTTTGTCGCCGGTGGTTTTGCGCTGGTGGCATGGGCGAGCGGTAACATGAACTTTGCCAGCTACCTGCACATTCCTTATCTGCGTCACGCCGGTGAGCTGGTGATTGTCTGCACGGCAATTGTCGGCGCGGGCCTCGGTTTCTTATGGTTCAACACCTATCCGGCGCAGGTCTTTATGGGCGACGTCGGTTCGCTGGCCCTGGGCGGGGCGCTCGGCATTATCGCCGTACTGCTGCGTCAGGAGTTCCTGCTGGTGATTATGGGCGGCGTGTTTGTGGTTGAAACCCTCTCGGTAATTTTGCAGGTCGGCTCCTTCAAGCTGCGCGGTCAGCGCATCTTCCGTATGGCGCCGATTCACCACCACTATGAACTGAAAGGCTGGCCGGAACCGCGCGTGATTGTGCGCTTCTGGATTATTTCGCTGATGCTGGTCCTGATTGGCCTGGCCACGCTGAAGGTACGTTAATCATGGCAGATTACCAGGGTAAAAAAGTCGTTATCATCGGGTTAGGCCTTACGGGCCTTTCCTGCGTGGACTTTTTCCTCGGGCGCGGCGTTACGCCGCGTGTGATGGATACGCGTTTTTCTCCGCCTGGTCTGGACAAGCTGCCAGAACAGGTTGAACGCCACCTTGGTGGTCTGAATGATACCTGGCTGCTCGATGCCGATCTGATTGTCGCCAGCCCTGGTATGGCGCTGGCGCATCCGTCATTAAGCGCGGCAGCAGATGCGGGCGTTGAAATTGTCGGCGATATTGAACTGTTTTGCCGTGAAGCCCAGGCGCCGATTGTGGCGATTACCGGTTCTAACGGCAAAAGTACGGTTACGACGCTGGTCGGCGATATGGCGAAAGCGGCGGGCGTTAACGTCGGCGTCGGCGGCAATATTGGCCTGCCAGCGCTGATGCTGCTCGATCCGGCTCGCGAGCTGTATGTGCTTGAACTGTCCAGCTTCCAGCTGGAAACCACTTCTAGTCTGCAGGCCGTGGCAGCCACGATCCTGAACGTGACTGAAGATCATATGGATCGCTATCCGTTTGGCCTGCAGCAGTACCGCGCGGCCAAACTGCGCGTCTATGAAAATGCGAAAGTCTGTGTGGTGAACGCAGACGATGCGCTGACCATGCCGGTGCGTGGTGCGGACGAACGTTGCATCAGCTTTGGCGTGAATATGGGTGACTATCACCTGAATCACCAGCAGGGCGAAACCTGGCTGCGTGTGAAGGGCGAAAAAGTATTGAACGTGAAAGAGATGACTCTTTCCGGGCAGCACAACTACACCAATGCGCTCGCGGCGCTGGCGCTGGCCGATGCCGCAGGTTTACCGCGTGCCTCCAGCCTCAAAGCGCTGACAACCTTTACCGGTCTGGCGCACCGCTTCCAGCTGGCGCTGGAGCACAACGGCGTGCGCTGGATTAACGACTCAAAAGCAACCAACGTGGGCAGCACCGAAGCTGCACTGAAAGGATTACGCGTCGATGGCACGCTGTATCTGTTGCTGGGCGGCGATGGAAAATCGGCGGATTTCTCGTCCCTAAAACCGTATCTGATGAGCGATAACATCCGCCTGTACTGCTTTGGCCGTGACGGCGCTGAGCTGGCGGAGCTGCGCCCGGAAATTGCTGAACAAACTGAAACGATGGAACAGGCTATCCGCCTCATCGCGCCTCAGGTTAAACCGGGTGATATGGTGCTACTCTCTCCGGCATGTGCCAGCCTCGACCAGTTTAAGAATTTCGAACAGCGTGGTGATCTGTTTACCCGCCTCGCGAGGGAGTTAGGCTGATGCGTTTATCTCTCCCTCGCCTGAGAATGCCGCGCATGCCGCGCATGCCGGGGTCCCGAATCCTGGGCTGGCTGTTTGCGGCGCTGAAAGGCTGGGTGATGGGCTCGCGGACGAAAGATTCCGATAGCCTGGTCATGTACGACCGTGCGCTCCTGTGGTTCACGCTGGGTCTGGCGGCCGTCGGTTTCATTATGGTGACCTCGGCTTCGATGCCCGTTGGGCAGCGTCTGGCGAACGATCCTTTCCTGTTCGCCAAGCGTGACGGTTTGTACATCATCCTGGCATTCTGCCTGGCGCTGATTACGCTGCGTCTGCCGATGGAGTTCTGGCAGCGCCACAGTACCGCGATGCTGATCGCCTCCATTATTATGCTGTTGATCGTGCTGGTGGTGGGGAGCTCCGTTAACGGTGCATCGCGCTGGATCGCCTTTGGCCCGCTGCGTATTCAGCCTGCGGAATTCACCAAGCTGTCGCTATTTTGCTATCTCGCTAACTACCTTGTGCGCAAGGTTGATGAAGTGCGAAATAACCTGCGCGGCTTCTTAAAACCGATGGGTGTGATTCTGGTGCTGGCAGTGCTTCTGCTGGCGCAGCCGGACCTCGGTACGGTGGTGGTACTGTTCGTCACCACGCTGGCGATGCTGTTCCTGGCGGGTGCCAAGCTGTGGCAGTTCATCGCGATTATCGGCATGGGCATCTCGGCCGTGGTCCTGCTGATCCTCGCTGAGCCGTATCGTATCCGCCGTGTGACCTCTTTCTGGAACCCCTGGGAAGATCCGTTCGGCAGCGGTTATCAGCTCACTCAGTCTCTGATGGCCTTTGGTCGCGGTGAAGTGTGGGGCCAGGGTTTAGGCAATTCAGTTCAAAAACTGGAGTATCTGCCCGAGGCGCATACGGACTTCATCTTCTCCATTATTGGGGAAGAACTGGGTTATATCGGTGTGGTACTGGCACTTTTAATGGTATTCTTCGTCGCTTTCCGTGCTATGTCGATTGGCCGAAAAGCGCTGGAAATCGATCACCGCTTCTCAGGTTTCCTGGCCTGCTCAATTGGTATCTGGTTTAGCTTCCAGGCATTGGTCAACGTTGGCGCCGCAGCAGGTATGCTGCCGACGAAGGGCCTGACGTTGCCGTTGATCAGTTACGGTGGTTCGAGTCTGTTGATTATGTCGACGGCAATTATGTTCTTGTTACGCATAGATTATGAGACGCGTCTGGAAAAAGCCCAGGCGTTTACACGAGGTTCGCGATGAATCAACCGAAGCGGTTAATGGTGATGGCAGGCGGTACCGGCGGACATGTTTTCCCGGGGCTTGCGGTTGCGCACCATTTAATGGATCAAGGCTGGCAAGTGCGCTGGCTGGGAACCGCCGATCGCATGGAAGCCGATCTGGTGCCGAAGCACGGTATCGAGATCGACTTTATTCGGATTTCAGGCTTACGTGGCAAAGGCATCAAAGCGCAGCTGCTGGCTCCGGTGCGTATCTTCAATGCCTGGCGTCAGGCGCGTGCAATCATGAAGCGCTTTAAACCTGATGCGGTGCTGGGGATGGGCGGATATGTTTCCGGCCCGGGTGGGCTGGCGGCCTGGTCGCTTGGGATCCCGGTTGTACTCCATGAGCAGAACGGTATCGCCGGGCTGACCAACAAATGGCTGGCAAAAATTGCCACCAAAGTGATGCAGGCTTTCCCGGGGGCGTTTCCTGACGCAGACGTAGTGGGTAATCCGGTGCGCGTGGATGTGCTGGCACTCCCGTTGCCGCAGGAACGCCTGATCGGGCGCGAAGGCCCGATGCGGGTGCTGGTTGTCGGCGGCTCTCAGGGCGCGCGGATTTTGAACCAGACCTTGCCTGAGGTGGCGGCGAAACTGGGCGATAGCGTGACGATCTGGCATCAGAGCGGAAAAGGTGCGCAGCCAATGGTCGAACAGGCGTATGCCGAAGCCGGTCAGTCTCAGCATAAAGTTACTGAATTTATTGACGATATGGCAGCGGCCTATGCCTGGGCCGATGTCGTGGTGTGCCGTTCCGGCGCACTGACGGTGAGTGAAATCGCCGCAGCAGGATTGCCAGCAGTGTTTGTGCCTTTTCAGCACAAAGATCGCCAGCAGTACTGGAATGCGTTACCGCTTGAGAAAGCGGGTGCCGCAAAAATTTTTGAACAGCCACAGTTTACCGCAGACGCCGTCGCTACCACCCTCGCGGGCTGGAACAGAGCGACTCTGCTGGAGATGGCCGAACGCGCGCGCGCGACGGCTATTCCGGATGCGACTGAGCGGGTGGCAAATGAAGTGAGCCTGGCAGCAAAGGCTTAACCCTTGCAGCGCGTTTTGCGTTGCACGAATTTTTAGAAGTATCGATGGCGGTTAGAGAATGAATACACAACAACTGGCGAAACTGCGTTCAATCGTGCCCGAGATGCGTCGCGTCCGGCACATTCACTTCGTTGGCATCGGCGGCGCAGGAATGGGCGGTATTGCCGAAGTTTTAGCGAACGAAGGTTACCAGATCAGCGGTTCTGATCTGGCGCCGAACCCTGTTACGCAACAGTTGGCGTCGCTTGGGGCGACCATCTATTTCAACCATCGTCCTGAAAACGTACTCGATGCAAGTGTTGTTGTGGTCTCAAGCGCGATCTCCTCTGATAACCCGGAGATTGTTGCCGCGCACGAAGCGCGTATTCCGGTGATTCGCCGCGCAGAGATGCTGGCTGAGCTGATGCGTTTTCGTCACGGTATTGCCGTTGCGGGTACCCACGGTAAAACGACGACCACGGCGATGGTCTCCAGTATTTATGCAGAAGCCGGTCTTGATCCGACCTTCGTTAACGGTGGCCTGGTAAAAGCGGCGGGCGTTCACGCGCGTCTGGGCCATAGCCGTTATCTGATTGCTGAAGCGGATGAGAGCGATGCGTCGTTCCTGCATCTGCAGCCGATGGTGGCGATTGTCACTAACATCGAAGCCGACCACATGGATACCTACCAGGGCGACTTCGAAAATTTAAAGCAGACGTTTATTAATTTCCTGCACAATTTGCCGTTTTATGGTCGTGCCGTGATGTGTGTGGACGATCCGGTGATTCGTGAATTGCTGCCGCGCGTGGGTCGTCAGATTACGACTTACGGTTTCAGCGAAGATGCGGACGTGCGGGTGGAAGATTACACGCAAATCGGTGCGCAGGGGCATTTCACCCTGGCACGTCAGGATAAACCATTGCTGCGCGTTACCCTGAATGCACCGGGACGCCACAATGCGCTCAATGCTGCGGCTGCGGTGGCTGTTGCCACTGAAGAGGGCATTGAGGACGATGCGATTTTACATGCGCTGGAAAGTTTCCAGGGCACAGGGCGTCGTTTCGACTTCCTCGGTGAATTCCCACTGGAGCCGGTAAACGGCAAAGCAGGTACCGCGATGCTGGTGGATGACTATGGTCACCATCCGACAGAAGTGGATGCAACCATTAAAGCGGCACGTGCGGGCTGGCCGGACAAAAATCTGGTGATGATTTTCCAGCCACACCGCTACACACGTACGCGCGATCTTTATGACGACTTCGCAAACGTGCTGTCGCAGGTGGATACGCTGCTGATGCTGGATGTTTATTCAGCGGGTGAAACTCCGATTCCGGGCGCGGACAGCCGTTCTTTGTGTCGTACGATACGCGGACGCGGTAAGGTAGACCCGATTCTGGTTTCCGATCCGGCTCAGGCGGCTGAAATTCTGGCGCCAGTGCTGACCGGTAACGATTTGATTCTGATTCAGGGCGCGGGAAATATCGGCAAAATCGCGCGTAACTTAGCGCAAATCAAACTGACGCCGCAAACCTCAGAGGATGAACGCAATGGCTGATAAGATTGCGGTCCTCTTTGGCGGAACCTCTGCTGAGCGTGACGTCTCGCTGAACTCCGGCGCCGCCGTGCTGGCGGGTCTGCGTGAGGGGGGAGTCAACGCCCACCCGGTAGATCCTAAAGAGACGGACATCACCCGTCTCAAGGAGATGGGGTTTCATAAAGTCTTTATCGCTTTACACGGTCGTGGCGGTGAAGACGGTACGCTGCAAGGGCTATTGGATTTAATCGGTTTGCCTTACACCGGCAGTGGTGTAATGGCCTCCGCCATTTCCATGGACAAATTACGCAGTAAATTACTGTGGCAGGGCGCGGGTTTACCCGTTGCGCCATGGGTTGCGCTGACGCGCCGCGAGTTTGAAGCGGGCGTTGACGAGAGCGTCAATGCGCGCATTGCGCAGTTGGGTTTGCCGGTTATTGTCAAACCCAGCCGTGAAG
Organism: Lelliottia sp. SL45; assembly: GCF_026672535.1. Taxonomy (NCBI): domain Bacteria; kingdom Pseudomonadati; phylum Pseudomonadota; class Gammaproteobacteria; order Enterobacterales; family Enterobacteriaceae; genus Lelliottia; species Lelliottia sp. SL45. The sequence continues at coordinate 3,057,979 of NZ_JAPPRH010000003.1, read as the reverse complement.
GCTCAAGCGTCGGTATGTCCAAAGTTGAACAAGCTGGTGATTTAACCCAGGCGTTAGCACTGGCTTTTCAACATGATGAAGAAGTTCTGATTGAAAAATGGCTCAGCGGTCCGGAATTTACCGTGGCGATGCTCGGCGAAGAAATTTTGCCGTCAATTCGTATCCAACCCGCTGGAACCTTCTATGATTATGAAGCGAAGTATCTCTCTGATGAGACGCAATATTTCTGCCCAAGTGGTCTGGAAGCAGAACGTGAAGCAGATTTACAGGACCTGGTGCTTAAAGCCTGGACTGTTTTGGGTTGCCGTGGCTGGGGACGCATCGATGTGATGCAGGACAGCGACGGAGAATTTTACCTGCTGGAAGCGAATACCTCACCGGGTATGACCAGTCACAGCCTGGTGCCGATGGCGGCGCGTCAGGCGGGCATGAGCTTCTCGCAGTTAGTCGTACGTATTCTGGACCAGGCGGGCTGATATGTCGCAGGCTGCACTAAACACGCGCAACCGCGAAGAAGAGGAAGAATATTCCTCTTCAGGACGGAGTAATGGAACGCGTCTTGCAGGGATCCTGTTCCTGCTCGGTGTGCTGTGTACCGTGTTTATCAGCGGCTGGATGGTGTTGGGCTGGATGGAAGATGCACAACGGTTACCGCTGTCAAAACTGGTGGTCACCGGCGAGCGTCACTACACGCGTAACGATGATATCCGTCAGTCGATCCTTGCGCTGGGATCGCCTGGCACTTTCATGACCCAGGACGTCAACATTATCCAGAGCCAGATTGAACGTCTGCCATGGATAAAACAGGCGAGCGTCAGAAAGCAATGGCCTGATGAATTGAAGATTCATCTGGTTGAATATGTGCCCATTGCGCGTTGGAATGATCAGCATATGGTCGACGTAGACGGAAATTCGTTCAGCGTCCCGGCAGATCGTGTCAGCAAGCAAAGTTTACCGATGTTGTCTGGCCCGGAAGGCAGTGAAAACGAAGTGCTACAAGGTTTTCGCGAGATGGGGCAGGTGCTGGCTAAGGACAGATTTGCGTTAAAAGATGCGTCAATGACGGCTCGCCGCTCCTGGCAGCTGACGTTGACGAATGGGATTAAGCTCAATCTTGGTCGCGGCGACACGATGAAGCGTTTGGCGCGTTTTGTAGAACTGTACCCCGTTTTACAGCAGCAGGCGCAGACCGACGGCAAACGGATAAGCTACGTTGATTTGCGCTATGACTCAGGCGCAGCAGTCGGTTGGGTACCGGCTCCGGTTGAGGAACCTAATCAGCAACAGAATCAGGCACAGGTACAGGCAGAACAACAATGATCAAGGCGACGGACAGAAAACTGGTAGTTGGACTGGAGATTGGCACCGCTAAGGTTGCCGCTTTAGTAGGGGAAGTTCTGCCCGACGGTATGGTCAATATCATTGGTGTGGGCAGTTGCCCGTCCCGTGGTATGGATAAAGGTGGGGTAAACGACCTCGAGTCGGTGGTGAAATGCGTACAGCGCGCCATCGATCAGGCAGAATTAATGGCAGATTGCCAGATTTCCTCCGTCTATCTGGCCCTCTCTGGTAAGCACATTAGCTGCCAGAACGAAATCGGAATGGTACCGATTTCTGAAGAGGAAGTGACGCAGGAAGACGTTGAAAACGTAGTGCACACGGCTAAATCCGTGCGCGTGCGCGATGAACACCGCGTGCTGCACGTGATTCCGCAGGAATATGCGATCGACTACCAGGAAGGTATCAAAAATCCGGTCGGTCTTTCCGGCGTGCGTATGCAGGCAAAAGTGCACTTGATCACATGTCACAACGACATGGCGAAAAACATCGTCAAAGCCGTTGAACGTTGTGGCCTGAAAGTTGACCAACTTATTTTTGCAGGACTGGCAGCAAGCTACTCGGTTCTGACTGAAGACGAACGTGAATTGGGCGTCTGTGTGGTTGATATCGGTGGTGGTACAATGGATATGGCCGTGTATACGGGCGGTGCATTGCGTCACACCAAAGTCATCCCGTATGCCGGGAATGTCGTGACCAGCGATATCGCTTACGCCTTTGGTACGCCTCCGAGCGATGCAGAGGCGATTAAAGTGCGCCATGGTTGTGCATTAGGCTCCATCGTCGGCAAAGATGAGAGCGTTGAGGTGCCAAGCGTGGGCGGTCGTCCGCCGCGCAGTCTGCAGCGTCAGACGCTGGCAGAGGTGATTGAGCCGCGTTATACCGAGCTGCTCAACCTCGTCAACGAAGAGATTTTACAGTTACAAGAACAGCTTCGTCAGCAGGGTGTGAAACACCATCTCGCGGCGGGGATTGTATTAACCGGTGGTGCAGCGCAAATTGAAGGTCTTGCCGCCTGTGCCCAACGAGTGTTCCATACGCAAGTCCGTATTGGTGCACCGCTGAATATTACCGGGTTAACGGATTACGCTCAGGAGCCGTATTATTCAACGGCCGTGGGCCTGCTGCACTACGGGAAAGAGTCCCATTTGAGTGGTGAAGCAGAAGTGGAAAAACGTACGTCGGTCGGTTCCTGGGTCAAACGACTCAATTCCTGGCTGAGAAAAGAATTTTAATTTTTAAAGAGACCGGAGAGAATTAGCGGTCTCAGGCGACAGGCACATACGCAAAAGCACTCTTTTGCCCAGGCAGGCTTGAGTGATGAAGCGTAAAAACGGAGAGAAACCATGTTTGAACCAATGGAATTAACCAACGACGCGGTGATTAAAGTCATCGGCGTCGGTGGCGGCGGCGGTAACGCTGTCGAGCATATGGTGCGCGAACGCATCGAAGGTGTTGAATTCTTTGCAGTTAACACCGATGCTCAGGCACTGCGAAAGACAGCTGTAGGCCAGACTATTCAGATCGGTGGTGGTATCACTAAAGGTCTGGGCGCTGGGGCTAACCCAGAAGTCGGTCGTAACGCGGCTGAAGAAGACCGTGAAGCACTGCGTGCTGCACTTGATGGCGCCGATATGGTGTTTATCGCAGCGGGCATGGGCGGTGGTACCGGTACGGGTGCTGCACCGGTCGTTGCTGAAGTGGCAAAAGATCTGGGTATCCTGACCGTTGCTGTCGTGACGAAGCCTTTCAACTTTGAAGGCAAGAAGCGTATGGCATTCGCGGAGCAGGGTATCACTGAGCTGTCCAAACACGTGGACTCTCTGATTACCATCCCGAACGACAAACTGCTGAAAGTGCTGGGTCGCGGTATCTCCCTGCTGGACGCTTTTGGCGCAGCAAACGACGTGCTGAAAGGCGCGGTTCAGGGTATCGCTGAGCTGATTACTCGTCCGGGTCTGATGAACGTCGACTTCGCCGACGTCCGCACCGTGATGTCCGAAATGGGCTATGCGATGATGGGCTCTGGCGTGGCAAGCGGTGAAGACCGTGCGGAAGAAGCGGCTGAAATGGCGATCTCTTCTCCATTGTTGGAAGACATCGATCTGTCCGGTGCGCGCGGCGTTCTGGTCAACATTACCGCTGGCTTCGATCTGCGTCTGGATGAGTTCGAAACCGTGGGTAACACCATTCGTGCGTTCGCGTCTGATAACGCCACCGTGGTTATCGGTACTTCCCTTGATCCGGAAATGAACGATGAGCTGCGTGTGACCGTTGTTGCTACCGGTATCGGCATGGACAAACGTCCAGAGATCACCCTGGTCACCAACAAACAGACCCAGCAACCGGTAATGGATCGCTACCAGCAGCACGGCATGGCGCCGCTGACGCAGGAGCAAAAACCGGCTGCGAAAGTGGTGAACGACAATACGCCACAAACCGCGAAAGAACCGGATTATCTGGATATCCCAGCGTTCCTGCGTAAGCAAGCTGACTAAGAATTGGCTGGAATTTGGGGATTTTCGCTCTTTGTGCTAAACTGGCCACCCGTTAGTGATATACACTCTCGGTTGGATAAGTAATTTGGCGAGATTATACGATGATCAAACAAAGGACACTTAAACGTATCGTTCAGGCGACTGGCGTCGGTTTACATACCGGCAAAAAAGTCACACTGACGCTGCGCCCTGCGCCGGCCAATACCGGGGTCATCTATCGTCGCACCGACTTGAATCCACCGGTAGATTTTCCGGCCGATGCCAAATCTGTGCGTGATACTATGCTCTGTACTTGCCTGGTGAACGAGCATGACGTGCGGATTTCTACCGTAGAGCACCTGAACGCCGCTCTGGCGGGTCTGGGTATCGACAACATCGTTATTGAAGTCGATGCGCCAGAAATCCCAATCATGGATGGCAGTGCTGCTCCGTTCGTTTATCTGCTGCTTGATGCGGGCATTGATGAATTGAACTGCGCGAAGAAATTTGTACGCATTAAAGAGACTGTTCGCGTGCAAGATGGCGACAAGTGGGCTGAATTCAAACCGTTTAATGGTTTCTCGTTGGACTTTACCATCGACTTTAACCATCCGGCGATTGACGGCAGCAACCAGCGCTATGCGATGAACTTCTCTGCTGATGCGTTTATGCGTCAGATTAGCCGTGCACGTACTTTCGGTTTCATGCGTGATATCGAATATCTGCAGTCCCGTGGCCTGTGCCTGGGCGGCAGCTTCGATTGTGCCATCGTTGTTGACGATTATCGCGTACTGAACGAAGACGGCCTGCGTTTTGAAGATGAATTCGTTCGTCACAAAATGCTGGACGCAATCGGCGACCTCTTCATGTGTGGTCACAACATCATTGGTGCATTTACCGCGTTTAAATCCGGCCATGCACTGAACAACAAATTGTTGCAGGCAGTCCTCGCAAAACAGGAAGCCTGGGAATTTGTGACCTTCGAAGATGAAGCTGAACTGCCACTGGCATTCAAAGCGCCGAGCACGGTTCTGGCGTAACGGTTAATTCCGTATCGTAAAATCGACTGGTTGACCTGGTACTCTCTCCGGCCAGGAAGACCAGTCGTTTTTGTTTTTGCACGTCTGATTTTCTTCCCCGCATGATTATTGCCCGCTAAGCACAGAATGTGCGCGCGTTCGCTGCATTCTTGAGCGTTTTTACCCGTGGCAATTTGTCATTCCTGCTGATGTATTATCGCTTTAGTGATAATATCTGTGCGCTAAATAATATCTGAACGCATGCCTGAACGGGCCTGCATACGATGGTGGATTAGGTGAGCGGAATACTAACGCGCTGGCGACAATTTGGCAGACGTTACTTCTGGCCGCATCTCTTATTAGGGATGGTTGCGGCGAGCCTCGGCTTGCCTGTACTCAGCCATACCGCAGAAGCGGCAACGCCTGCGAACACCACCACTGCCAAACACGATCTCTCCACGCGGGTTAATTTCTCTCATCTCGCGCTGCTGGAAGCCAGTCGCCGTCCGAACTTTACGGTCGATTACTGGCATCAACATGCTATTCGCACCGTCATCCGTCATCTTTCGTTTGCCATGGCACCACAAGCCGTGCCTGCTGCGGAAGAGTCGCTGCCGGTTCAGGCGCAACATCTTGCGCTGCTGGACACGCTCAATGCGCTGCTGACGCAGGAGAGCAAACCGCCGGTCATCGTTCGTCAGATGGCTCAGACCGCCTTTATCCCACACGCCGCCTTTTCGGTGTCCGCCTGGATTAGCCAGGTGCAGGGCATCCGCGCCGGGCCACAACGCCTCAGCTAAATTAACTTTTTTTCAATACCTTAATTTATCTGCCCATGATGGGGCGTGTGAGAATTTATTATGCTAATCAAATTATTAACCAAAGTTTTCGGTAGCCGTAACGATCGTACCCTGCGCCGTATGCGCAAAGCGGTCACCGTCATTAATGGTATGGAACCGGAGATGGAAAAACTCTCCGATGACGAACTGAAAGCGAAAACGGGCGAGTTCCGTGAGCGTCTGGAAAAAGGCGCAACCCTGGAAAGCCTGATCCCGGAAGCTTTCGCTGTGGTTCGCGAAGCGAGTAAACGCGTGTTTGGCATGCGTCACTTCGACGTACAGCTGCTCGGCGGTATGGTTCTGAACGAACGTTGCATCGCAGAAATGCGTACCGGTGAAGGTAAAACCCTGACTGCAACCCTGCCTGCGTACCTGAACGCGTTGACCGGTAAAGGCGTTCACGTCGTGACCGTCAACGACTACCTGGCACAGCGTGACGCCGAAAATAACCGTCCACTGTTCGAATTCCTCGGCATGTCCGTGGGTATCAACATGTCCGGCCTGCCCGCTCCGGCGAAGCGTGAAGCGTACGGCGCAGACATCACCTACGGCACCAACAACGAATACGGTTTTGACTACCTGCGCGACAACATGGCGTTTAGCCCGGAAGAGCGCGTACAGCGTAAACTGCACTACGCGCTGGTGGATGAGGTCGACTCAATCCTCATCGATGAAGCCCGTACTCCGCTGATCATCTCCGGCCCGGCTGAAGACAGCTCCGAGATGTACCGTAAAGTCGACAAAATCATCCCGCACCTGATTCGTCAGGAGAAAGAAGATTCCGATACCTTCCAGGGCGAAGGCCACTTCTCCGTGGATGAAAAAGCGCGTCAGGTGAACCTGACTGAACGCGGTCTGGTCCAGATCGAAGAGCTGCTGGTTGAGCAGGGCATTATGGAAGAGGGCGAGTCACTTTACTCCCCGACCAACATCATGCTGATGCACCACGTTACTGCGGCATTGCGCGCTCACGTCCTGTTCACCCGCGATGTGGATTACATCGTGAAAGACGGCGAAGTGATCATCGTTGATGAACACACTGGCCGTACCATGCAGGGCCGTCGCTGGTCTGATGGTCTGCACCAGGCTGTGGAAGCGAAAGAAGGCGTCGATATTCAGAACGAGAACCAGACGCTGGCTTCTATCACTTTCCAGAACTACTTCCGTTTGTATGAAAAACTGGCGGGCATGACCGGTACCGCGGATACCGAAGCGTTCGAATTTAGCTCTATCTACAAACTGGATACCGTTGTCGTTCCAACGAACCGCCCAATGATCCGTAAAGATATGCCGGATCTGGTCTATATGACCGAAGCGGAAAAAATTCAGGCGATCATTGAAGATATCCGCGAGCGTACCGCTGCAGGTCAGCCGGTGCTGGTGGGTACTATCTCTATCGAAAAATCCGAAGTGGTCTCTCACGAGCTGGATAAAGCGGGCATTAAGCACAACGTGCTCAACGCTAAATTCCACGCCAAAGAGGCCGATATCGTTGCGCAGGCGGGTTATCCGGCTGCGGTTACCATCGCCACAAACATGGCGGGTCGTGGTACCGACATCATGCTGGGCGGTAGCTGGCAGGCCGAAGTGGCCGAGCTGGAAAACCCAACGCCAGAACAAATTGCGCAGATCAAAGCTGACTGGCAGGTGCGTCACGATGCGGTGCTGGCCTCCGGTGGTTTGCACATTATCGGTACTGAGCGTCACGAATCTCGTCGTATCGATAACCAGCTGCGTGGCCGTGCGGGTCGTCAGGGTGATGCCGGTTCTTCCCGCTTCTACCTGTCAATGGAAGATGCCCTGATGCGTATTTTCGCCTCTGACCGTGTGTCTGGCATGATGCGTAAACTGGGGATGAAACCGGGCGAAGCGATTGAGCACCCTTGGGTGACCAAAGCGATTGCCAACGCACAGCGTAAAGTGGAGAGCCGCAACTTCGATATTCGTAAGCAGCTGCTTGAATATGATGATGTTGCCAACGATCAGCGTCGTGCTATCTACACCCAGCGTAACGAACTGCTGGATGTGTCCGACGTGAGCGAAACCATCAACAGCATTCGCGAAGATGTCTTCAAAGTGACTATCGATGCGCACATTCCACCGCAGTCTCTGGAAGAAATGTGGGATGTTGAAGGCCTGCAGGAACGTCTGAAAAACGACTTCGATCTCGAACTGCCGATCAAAGAGTGGCTGGACAAAGAGCCAGAGCTGCACGAAGAGACGCTGCGCGAACGTATTCTGGAAACTGCGGTTGCCGTTTACAAGCAGAAGGAAGAAGTGGTTGGCACCGAGATGATGCGTCACTTCGAGAAAGGCGTCATGTTGCAGACCCTGGACTCTCTGTGGAAAGAGCATCTGGCAGCGATGGATTACCTGCGTCAGGGTATTCACCTGCGCGGCTATGCGCAGAAAGATCCTAAGCAGGAGTACAAACGTGAATCCTTCGCCATGTTCGCCTCTATGCTGGAGTCACTGAAATACGAAGTGATCAGTACCCTGAGCAAAGTTCAGGTGCGTATGCCAGAAGAAGTGGAAGCGATGGAGCAACAGCGTCGTGAAGAGGCTGAGCGTCTGGCACAGATGCAGCAGCTGAGCCACCAGACTGACGAAGACGAAGCGGCAGCGGCGATTGCATCCCAGACGGGCGATCGCAAAGTGGGCCGTAACGATCCGTGCCCATGTGGTTCCGGTAAAAAATACAAAGCGTGTCATGGCCGTCTGAGCTAAACACGTATCACCAGTTGAAAAGGCGCAGACATCTGCGCCTTTTTTATGGAAGTCACAATATGAAAGTACTGCAAATCGCTGTCGGGATTATTCGCAACCCGCAAAACCAGATCTTCATTACTCAACGCGCCGCTGATGCCCATATGGCGAATAAATGGGAGTTTCCTGGCGGGAAAATCGAATCAGGAGAAACGCCGGAACAGGCGCTGATTCGGGAACTTCAGGAAGAGGTGGGGATCACCCCGAGTGGCCCTATATTGTTCGATAAGCTCGAATACCAGTTCCCGGATCGCCACATTACGCTGTGGTTCTGGGTGGTGGAAAGCTGGGAGGGGGAACCCTGGGGCAAAGAGGGGCAGCCTGGCAACTGGGTTGAATTAGAAGCGCTGGACGCCGATAAATTCCCGCCAGCCAATGCGCCTGTCATTGCAAAACTGATTGAGGATTGGAAGGCCTGCTAAGCCGATTGTCAGCAGGCGCTGCGGAGAACGGGTTATTGTTGTTCTTCGCTCCAGTCATCGCTGTCGGACAGATCGCCCGCGCTCGGGATGCGTTTCTCTTCCGCAGCCCATTCACCCAGATCGATTAACTGGCAGCGTTTGCAGCAGAACGGGCGAAACGGGCTGATTTCGCCCCAGATCACGGCTTTCCCACAGGTCGGGCAACTGACGGTAATAATTTCAGACATCAATACTCCTTAGCAACAAGCCAGTTCGAAATCGAGACGTTCTGGCACGGTGCCATTTTCACTGTCCAGCGGCATAAAGCGAATCGCAAAGCGGCTTTTATGACCGGAAATCTGCGGATAAAGCTGCTCGCCGAGCGCAATATTCAGACGCAGCAGATCGGCATCGTCGCCGTTGTCCTGGTAAAAACCGTTAAGGCTGGTCTGTTTGCGAAACGGCGATGAGTGGCGCACGAGATCGAGGATCAGCGTCAACGCCTGATTCATCGGCTCCAGGCTTTCCATCCAGCTCGTCACCTGCGCATCGCGTTGTTGTTGCTGCATATGCAGCCACATGTGCAACGTTGGCAGGTCGAAACTGCAACACCCACCCGGAATGCTCAGACGCTGGCGCACCAGGGCAATCAGGCGATCTTCGCGCAGAAACTGCCCCACGCGTGGTGCGGCCATCAGAATGCTACTGCTTTGTTTCAGCTGAAGACGCAGGGTGTCAATGCGGCTCTGATCGACGCCGGGGACTTCAGTCCAGGCCTGCAGTTTACGCTGCTGGCGCTCAAGTTCTTTCAGTAATTCGGTACGAACGTCACCGCGCTCAATGACATCCAGCAGATCCCCGACATTGCGAAAAAAATGCAGCGCCGTAGCGTGATCGGCGATAGGACGATGGTGCGACATCTGCTGAATGAGAAATTCTATGCGCAACCAGGTGCGCATTTTTTCATTGAGGGGGTGCTCAAAAAGGATGTGCGTATTCATTATGGTTTTTCCTGTGCTACGGCCTGCGCCGCGTAGATCAGATACTGGGCGTGCAGGCGGGCAACATCCGATTCAATTGTGTCGGGTGCGCCATCATTATCAATAACATCATCTGCGACGGCAAGACGCGCTTCACGCGTTGCCTGCGCAGCAAGAATTTGTTCAGCGTGCTGACGTGAGACATTATCGCGCAGCATCGTACGCTGAACCTGTGTCTCAGGCGATACATCGACGACCAGAACACGATCGGCTTTGTGCTGCAGCTGATTTTCAACGAGCAAAGGAACAACCCATAGCACATAAGGTGATGTGGCCGCAGCGATCTGGCGCTGAGTTTCCTGGTGAATCATGGGGTGCAGGAGGGCATTGAGCCAGGTTTTCTCAGCGGGCTGCGCAAAGATACGTTCCCGCAGCAGACGTCTGTTCAAGGTGCCATCGGCATTGATGATGTGATGTCCGAAATGCCCGGCAATCGCATTGAGGCCGGGTGTATGAGGCTCTACCACCTGACGGGCAATAATATCCGCATCAATAATCGCGATACCCCGACGTGAAAAAGCATTGGCCACGGTGCTTTTGCCACTGCCAATACCGCCCGTTAACGCTACGACGTACCCCATTAAATCAGATCCTGGGAATTATTCATTTTTAAAATCAGCTGCTTAGAAATTGAACTTACAGTAGCGAATGGTTAATTCTGTTTACCTGCTTTCGACCAGGTAAATTTATAGGATTGTAGCGTAAAAAAAGAGAAATTCGCAGTCTTGCGGAGCACGTATTAGTGCGTATGATAACGTCACTGGAGTTGTGCTTTTAACATATTTGCCTCTAACCCCAGGAATCCGCACATGCGTATCGAAGAAGATCTGAAGTTAGGTTTCAAAGACGTTCTCATCCGCCCTAAACGCTCTACGCTGAAAAGCCGCTCAGACGTTGAACTCGAACGTCAATTCACCTTTAAGCATTCCGGTCAGACCTGGTCTGGCGTGCCTGTTATTGCCGCTAACATGGATACCGTCGGTACCTTTGCTATGGCTACCGCGCTGGCGACTTTCGATATTCTGACTGCGGTGCATAAGCACTACAGCATTGAAGAGTGGAGCGCTTTTGCCGCTTCAGCGTCTGATGATGTGAAGAAACACATCATGGTATCTACCGGTACCTCCGATGCGGATTTCGAAAAAACCAAACAAATCCTGATCGCAAATCCCGAGTTTAATTTTGTCTGCATCGACGTTGCGAATGGCTATTCCGAGCATTTTGTTCAGTTCGTCAGCAAAGCGCGTGCGGCCTGGCCGACCAAAACCATCATTGCGGGTAACGTCGTGACCGGCGAGATGTGCGAAGAGCTGATTCTGTCTGGTGCAGATATCGTGAAAGTCGGTATCGGTCCAGGCTCTGTTTGCACCACGCGTGTTAAAACAGGTGTTGGCTATCCGCAGCTGTCCGCCGTGATTGAGTGTGCCGATGCGGCCCACGGTCTGGGCGGTCAGATCATCAGCGACGGTGGCTGTACCACCCCTGGCGATGTGGCGAAAGCCTTTGGCGGCGGCGCTGATTTCGTGATGCTGGGCGGTATGCTGGCAGGGCACGAAGAGAGCGGTGGCGCAGTAGTTGAAGAAAATGGCGAGAAATTCATGCTGTTCTACGGCATGAGCTCTGAATCGGCCATGAACCGCCACGTTGGCGGCGTTGCACAGTATCGTGCAGCAGAAGGCAAAACCGTGAAACTGGCTCTGCGCGGCCCGGTCGAAAATACCGCTCGCGACGTTCTGGGTGGGCTGCGTTCTGCATGCACGTATGTCGGCGCATCACGCCTGAAAGAGCTGACCAAACGCACTACCTTTATCCGCGTTCAGGAACAAGAAAACCGCGTTTTCAATAGCCTGTAATCGCTTTGTCGCTGGTGCGCACCTGCGTGCCAGCGCTATCCCGCACTCATGGCGTCCCCCAGATGGAAAATGGGCAGATACATCGCCACCACCAACGTTCCGATTATCACTCCTGTCACAATCAATAGCAGCGGTTCTAACAGCGACGCCAGATTATCCGCGTGCTGAAACGTCTGCTCGTTATGATGACGCGCCAGATTCGTCAGCATCATATCCAGGGCCCCAGAGATCTCACCCGTTCGCACCAGCTGGATGCATAATGGGGTGAAAATTCCTGCTCCACTCAGCGACGACCAGATAGGTGCCCCCTGCACCACACGCTCCCTGACATCCCGCAGCACCTCTTGCCAGAACACCCCGTCGACCGACTCCTGGGCGCTTTCCAGTCCTTGTAAAAAAGCGATCCCAGCCTGCTGTGTCAGCGATAACACGGTAAATATTTGGCTCAGCTTTTGCCCACGAATCAGCGAGCCCATAATGGGCACACGCAACCCAAATCTCTGATGAAAACGCTGCCAGCCTTCATGCCGCCTTAGGAAACGCATGACGAGCAACGGGCACAGCCCGATGCATATCAGCGCGATGAGATGCTGACCAACAAAGTCAGCAAACCCGATAACCAGCTTTGTGAGCAGCGGTAAGGGGGTATTAAACGTCTTATAAATAGCAGCAAACTCGGGCAATACCAGCGTGACCATTGCCATCACCACGACAACGGCGAGGGCCAAAATGATCGTGGGGTATCGCAGGGCCTTTTTTACTTTCGCACTAAGTTGCTGCTGTGAATGCTGCTGCTGTGCTAACTCGCGACAGCACTCTTCCAGTTTTCCGGTGAGTTCACCGGTTTTCATCATCGAAACATAGAGCGGAGAAAACACCTCCGGCCATTTCTTTAAGGCGTCGGAGAATGCATAACCCGCGCTGAGATCGTCTGCCAGACTGGCCAGTAGCGCCTGCCACTGCTTAACGGGATGCTGCTCGGCCAACATTTGCAGGCTCCAGGCGAGCGTCAGTCCAGCCTGAAGCAGGGCAGCAAGTTGTCGGAAAATTTCATAACAGTGCTGTGTCTGCCATTTTTGCTGCATAAGATTGCGCTTCAAGGCCAGCGGACAGAGCGCCTTTTGCGACAGCTGACCCCAGGCCGACTTGCGATCGGCAGCCCAAAGTGTGCCCTGCTGCAGTTCCCCCTCAACCGTGAGCGCGCGCCAGCGCCAGAGATATTTAGCAGCCATCAGGCATCCCCAGTACGCGAAGTAGCTCTTCGAGCGTGGTGTGCCCACGCTCTACGGCCAGGCACCCGTGTTCAAATAGCGTGGTCATACCCGTACGTCGGGCTGTTTTTTCGATCTCTTCAATTAATGCACCGCTGGCGATAGCCTGGCGGATGTCATTGTTCACTGGCAGCACTTCAAACAGAGCGACGCGGCCATAAAATCCGTGATAGCAACGATCGCAGCCCACCGGCTGCCAGTGCGGTAGCTTGCGTGGCCAGACTGTTTTAGGGAGTCTCGCCTCCTGGTAGCTCTCCTTTCGACAATGGGGGCAGAGGCGGCGTACCAGCCTTTGTGCAATGACCAGCGTCAGAGCAGAAGAGACCATCCAGCGGGCAACCCCCATCTGCTGAAGACGGATCAGGGTCTCTGTCGTGGAATTTGTATGCAGCGTGGAGAGCACTAAATGGCCCGTCTGCGCGGCTTTGATAGCGATTTCTGCCGTTTCACCGTCGCGGATCTCACCCACCATGATGATGTCCGGATCCTGGCGTAACAGTGCCCGCAACACCGTTTGAAACGTCAGGCCCGCACGCGGGTTGATTTGCGTCTGGTTCAGCCCGGCCAGGGGGATCTCAATCGGATCTTCGACGCTGCAAATATTCACATCCTCCGCGTTTCGGGCCTGAAGTGCGCTATAGAGCGTGACAGTTTTCCCGCTGCCGGTCGGGCCGGTGACCAACAGTAACCCCTGCGGCTGGTTGAGCGCCTCGGCAAAAAGCCTGCGCTGGGCGTCTGTCATACCTAATGCGTCAAGCTCCAGAGCCTGCTGCACCTGATGCAGCAAACGCAGCACGATTTTTTCACCACCCCGGCAGGGGAGGGTCGCGATGCGAAAAGAGACCGAGGCGCCCGCCAGTTCAACGGTAAACTGCCCATCCTGCGGCAGTCGGCGCTCGGCGATATCCAGATCGCCCAGCACCTTCAAGCGAGCAATCAGGGTGGTTGCCAGCGCTGCCGCCAGCGGAGGCTGTGGATAAAGCACGCCATCAATACGTAAGCGGATTTGCCAGGCGTCTTCGGCAGGCTCAATGTGAATATCCGAGGCGCGCTGACTGAGCGCCTGCAGCAGCGTGCGGTTAAGAATATCGACAGCAGAACTGGCAATGGGAGTCACAACCGGCAAGTTTGACGGCGATGACGACTGCTGGTACTTCTCCATCCGCTCTTTGGTCCAGCATTCAATATCGATTCGCTTTTGCGTCGCGAAGCGCAGGGCTTCCATCATTTGGGATGCCGGCGTGTCCACCACGGCAATGCTGACCATCTCGTCATTGCTGGTCAGCAGCAGCGCATGATGTCGCTGACATAGCAGTCTCAGTTGTTCTGAATTCATGTTCCGCCCCCTGTTATTTGCTGTCGAAGCGGAAAACGTCTTCGCACGCTTGTTGAAGGGTGCTGTCGTTTGCAATGTTGCAATCACGCGTCCAGCCGGTAATGCCGTCGCCATCGCTCCAGAGTGGGGCTAAAACCACTTCAAGACCGTTCAGACTCTCCTGGCCCGTGAGTGCCACTGCGCCTTTGGCAATGCTCATGGCAGAGACATAGCGCGTTGTCGTGGGCGAGGGAATGCCGTTGGTTCCGCCATCGCAGGTCCCGACACCGCCATGATCGAGTGCGCAAAGCTCAATCGCCGTGCGGTAGGGGACAAAGGTTTGCAGCATGTCGGTCAGTGCGGCTTTGCGCAGATAGTTTTGGTACGCCGGCACGCCGATGGCGCTCAGAATAGCGATGATGCCAATCACCACCATCATTTCAATGAGGGTAAATCCATGTTGTCTGTTCATATCTGCTCCTTGAGTTTCGTGGCGCAACTGTGGCAGCGGCAAAAAGCAAACACGAGGAGCAAAAAGAGAATTGTGAAAGGGGATTCAGAGAAATTTGACGCGGTTGCAGGAGAGCATCAGAATTTTGCGAGAAGGGTCGTAATCACGGAATTTTCTTCCCCCTCCCTGGCATGAGAGGGGGAAGAGTCGCGTATTATTTGAAACGCATCGAGAGGTCAAGGGCCTGCACATGCTTGGTGAGCGCACCGACGGAGATGAAATCTACGCCGGTTTCAGCGAACTCACGCAGGGTTTCATGCGTCACGTTGCCCGACACTTCAAGCTGCGCCTGGCCGTTGGTGCGTTTGACCGCTTCACGCATCTGTTCCGTCTCAAAGTTATCGAGCATGATGATATCGGCTCCGGCTTTAAGCGCGGCATCAAGCTCTTCGAGGTTTTCGACTTCAACCTCGACAGGGACGTCCGGGTGCAGCCAGAAGGCTTTTTCGACCGCCTGGCGCACAGAGCCAGACGCAATAATGTGGTTCTCTTTAATCAGGAAGGCATCGGATAACCCCAGACGATGGTTCGCTCCACCACCGCACAGCACCGCGTATTTCAGTGCCGTACGCAGGCCGGGCAGGGTTTTACGGGTATCCAGCAGTTGGGTTTTGGTGCCTTCGAGCAGGTCGACGTAGCGACGAACGGCGCTCGCGACGCCGGATAATGTCTGGACGAAGTTCAGCGCGGTACGCTCACCCGTTAACAGCACGCGGGAAGGGCCGTCGAGTTCAAAAAGGGGCTGAGTGGCGCTGATGATGTCGCCATCCTGAACATGCCAGGTTATCTGAACATCATCGCCGGCGAGCTGGGTAAAGACCTCCTCAACCCAGCGTTTGCCGCAGAACACGCCGTCTTCGCGAGTGATGATCACCGCGTGGGAGCGCGTCTCTTTTGGCAATAATTGTGCGGTAATATCGTTGTCCGCATTGACCTCGCCGCCCAGATCTTCGCGCAGCGCATGGGCGACGCTTGCCGGGATGTCGAGGTTAATACGTTCCAGAAGCGCGTCACGTCGGTGGTCGGGGTTATAACGGCGAGGCGGCATGATAAAACTCCAAATTGGTAACGAATCATAAGATTGAAACATGCTACTCTGAACCGAGAATCTGCACCATATATAAGGAGAGCCAGCATGCAGTTACAAGATGGATGGCTGGTTGATGCGCGGCACGTACCGTCGCCACACCATGATTGCCGCCCGGAGGACGAAATGCCCTCACTGCTGGTCGTCCACAATATTAGCCTGCCGCCGGGTGAATTTGGCGGTCCGTGGATCGATGCATTATTCACCGGAACAATCGATCCCGATGCCCATCCTTTTTTTACTGAGATTGCGCACCTGCGCGTTTCTGC
This sequence comes from Lelliottia sp. SL45, assembly GCF_026672535.1. Taxonomy (NCBI): domain Bacteria; kingdom Pseudomonadati; phylum Pseudomonadota; class Gammaproteobacteria; order Enterobacterales; family Enterobacteriaceae; genus Lelliottia; species Lelliottia sp. SL45. The sequence goes on along the minus strand of NZ_JAPPRH010000003.1, from coordinate 3,041,793 downwards.
TCATTGTCTGATTCGCCGCGATGGTGAAATCGTCCAGTATGTTCCTTTCGATAAACGCGCATGGCATGCAGGTGTGTCGGTGTACCAGGGGCGTGAACGCTGCAACGATTTTTCGATTGGCATTGAGCTGGAAGGGACGGACACAACGCCTTACACGGATGCGCAGTATCAGGCGCTGGTGGCGGTGACGCGTGAACTCACCGCGTTGTACCCTAAAATTGCTGATAACATCACCGGGCATAGCGATATTGCGCCAGTGAGAAAAACCGATCCTGGCCCGGCGTTTGACTGGTCCCGGTTTCGCGCCATGCTTACCGCTTCGTCAGATAAGGAGATGACATGACGTTGTTTACCATGCTGCTGGTGATGATCGCTGAACGGTTGTTCAAACTGGGCGAACACTGGCATTTGGATCACCGGATGGAAGTGCTGTTCCGCCGGATTAAACATTTCTCGATGCTGCGCACCCTGCTGATGACCGCGGTGGTAATGTGCGTGGTGTATCTGCTGCTGCGTGCGCTGCACGGCCTCTTTTTCAACGTGCCGCTGCTGGTGGTGTGGATCCTGCTCGGCGTGCTGTGCATCGGTGCCGGAAAGGTGCGGTTGCACTATCACGCCTATCTGAAAGCCGCATCGCGAGACGACAGCCACGCGCGTGGCGCGATGGCAAGCGAATTGACGCTCATCCACGGTGTGCCGCCGGACTGCAACGAGCGCGATTACCTGCGCGAGTTGCAAAATGCGCTGCTGTGGATTAACTTCCGCTATTATCTCGCGCCGCTGTTCTGGTTTGTGGTCGGCGGCCCGTGGGGACCGGTGTTCCTGATGGGATATGCGTTCCTGCGCGCCTGGCAAACCTGGCTTGCCCGCTATTTGACGCCGCATGAGCGTCTGCTGTCAGGAATCGATGCGATTTTACATGTGCTGGACTGGCTGCCGGTTCGCCTGGTCGGCGTGGTATATGCGCTTATTGGTCACGGGGAGAAGGCGCTTCCGGCCTGGTTTGCGTCACTGGCCGATCGACACACCTCTCAGTATCAGGTGCTGACGCGTCTGGCGCAGTTCTCCCTGGCGCGTGAGCCGCACACGGACAAAGTCGAAACCCCGAAAGCGGCGGTGTCGATGGCGAAGAAAACCTCATTTGTGATTGTGGTGCTGGTGGCGCTTCTGACCATTTACGGTACGCTGGTGTAAGCCAGCGCACCGCATATTTCACTCAGTATCCGCAGGCGGGATGCCAAACTCTGGCATCCCGTTTTCATTCCAGTGGACAAGCTTCAGACGGGTATGACGGTTCGGATCGTACAGCGGATCACCCTCAATTTCGGTGTAGTTGCGCGCGTGATACACCAGCACATCCTCACCGTCCGGCGTTTGCGTAAAGCTGTTATGCCCAGGTCCGTACTGACGATTTTCATAGCTTGTGGTAAACACCGGGCGCGGCGCTTTGTGCCAGTTGGCGGGGTTACGCAGGTCAGCGCTTTTATCAATCCACAGCAGCCCCATGCAGTAATTCTCATCCGTCGCGCTGGCAGAGTAGCTGATAAACAGCCTGTCTCCGTGCTCCAGCACCGCCGGGCCTTCGTTGACCCAGAATCCGCGGCACTCCCAGTCATACTCGGGTTTGCTGAGCAGGACGGGCGCACCCGTCAGCGTCCACGGGTTTTCCATCTCGCAGAGATAGAGATTGGAGTTCCCTGAGATATCCGGCGCTTTTTGCGCCCACAGATACCAGCGTTTGCCCTGATGAACAAAGGTCGTGGCATCGAGGGCAAAGGTATCAAATGGCGTCGCGATCTGCCCTTTTTCGACCCATTTCCCGGTCAGGGGATCGCTATCGGCGCATTCCAGCGCGTACATTCGATGCTGAAACATATTGAGCTGATCGAGCGCTTTCGTGTGCGCGGCGGCAAAGTAGATGTACCATTTTCCGTCGATGTGATGCAGCTCCGGTGCCCAAATAAGCTCGCTCATCGGGCCGCTCTCTGGCTTACGCCAGACCACCACTTCGGGTGCGTGGCGTAACGCTTCCAGCGAGTCGGCGCGGCGAATCGCCAGCCTGTCGTACTCTGGCACGGAAGCAATAAAGTAGTATTGCCCCTCGTGATGCAAAATAAACGGGTCGGCACGTTGTTCGATAAAGGGATTGGGCCAGTGACGCATTGGGCTTTCCTTATTTGGTTTCAGCGGCTTTGAGTTCCTGGTAATCATTCAGCTCGCGATAGTTTATGCGGCGTTTCTCCAGATCTTCCTGAATCTGCTTCATCAGTTCACGATCGACTTTCAGCAGACGAACCACACCCGCGGTGATCAGATAACCGACGCCTGGAATCAGGGTGAACAGCAGGACGATCCCGTTGATGGCATCGGCGCTTTGCGCTTTGGCACCCGCGTCGTAACCGTACCAGGAGAGGAGGAATCCGACCATCGCACCAGCAATCGCCAGACCCAGCTTGAGGAAGAAAATATTGCCGGAGAAGCTGATCCCGGTGATGCGTTTACCGGTTTTCCACTCGCCGTAGTCGTCCACGTCGGCCATCAGCGACCAGTGCAGCGGGGAAGGGATCTGATGCAACACGTTGAGCAGGAAGTAGAGCACCACGATGGTGGTGGTGGCTTTTGGATCGAAGAAGTAGAACGCGCTGGAGAAAATGGCCAGGGCGATGTTGGTCCAGAAGAAGACTTTCAGCTTACACCAGCGGTCGGTCAGGGGTTTGGCGAGGATGCTACCGAGCATCATGCCCACCACGCCGAGACTGATAAACAGCGTGGCGAAATGGGTGCTTTGCCCCATTACCCAGGTGACGTAGTACATGGTCGCCGCCATGCGAATAAAGCCAGGGCAGACGTTACAGATAGTCAGCAGCAGAATGCGCACCCACTGATCGTTCTTCCACACATCCTTGAGATCGTTTTTCAGCTCGTCATTCGTCTGCACCGCCGGGCGAATACGTTCCCGTACGGTTGAGAAACTAAACAGGAACATGCAGGTCCCAATCAGCGCCAGCACGGTCATCGCCATTTGATAGCCTTTGGCTTTGTTGTCACCGCCAAAATACTCCACCATCGGCAGCAGGGTTAAGGAGAGCAGCAGCGTCGCAATCCCTACCATGACAAAGCGATACGACTGGCAGGCCACGCGCTCTTTCGGGTCGTTAGTGATTACCCCGCCCAGCGAGCAGTAAGGGATATTGATCGCGGTGTAGGTGAGTGACAGCAGGAAATAGGTGACAAACGCATAGATAACTTTGCTGTTGTACGTCCACTCTGGGGTGGTGAACATCAGAATACTGAACAGGGCATACGGGAAGGCAATCCACAGCAGCCATGGACGAAATCGCCCATATTTACTGCGGGTACGGTCGGCAATGGCTCCCATGATGGGGTCGGTGATGGCGTCAATCACCCTCACTGACAGCAATAGCACCCCTACCAGAGCGGGGGCGAGCCCAAAGATATCCGTATAAAAGTAGTTAACAAACAACATTATGGCGCCGAAGATGATGTTACATCCCGCGTCGCCCATGCCATAGCCGATCTTTTCTTTTACAGACAGTTTATTGTTATCCATCGACAGCTCTCCGAGTTTCGGTATGGAGAGAATTATTCGCTGGCAAAGGAATATTTGCGTTGCAGTATCAGGGCGGTGATATGGATGATTTGGCTGTTGGTGAGAATTTGTGAGGCAGGTAACACGCTCTGTGCCGCAGCCGGCACAGAGCGAGAAGAGATTAATGCGCTTTTACGGTTTTGGCATTTTTCTGTTTAAACAGATAACCCACGCCGAGGATCACAATCCAGACAGGAATGAGATACACGGAGATCGCCATACCAGGGGTCATCAGCATGATCACCAGCACCGCCGCCATAAAGATCAGGCACACCCAGTTGCCCAGCGGATAGAACAGGGCAGGGAAGCGCGTTTTCACGCCTTGCTGCTGTTTCGCGCGGCGGAACTTGATGTGCGCCAGGCTAATCATCGCCCAGTTGATCACCAGTGCGGACACGACCAGCGCCATCAGCAGACCGAATGCAGATTCCGGTGCCAGATAGTTAATTAGCACGCACAGAGCGGTCACCACTGCGGACACCATAATGGAGTTCACCGGCACGCCGCGTTTATCAACGTTCAGCAGGGCTTTCGGAGCGTTACCCTGCTGTGCCAGGCCGAACAGCATACGGCTGTTGCAGTAGACGCAGCTGTTATACACGGACAGAGCCGCGGTCAGCACCACGATGTTCAGCGCGTTTGCCACGAAGGTATCGCCCAGTTCATGGAAGATCAGGACAAACGGGCTGGTGTCAGCGGTGACGCGCGTCCACGGCAGCAGGGAGAGCAGAACCGCCAGTGAACCCACATAGAAGATCAGAATACGGTAGATAACCTGGTTGGTGGCTTTCGGGATGCTCTGCTCAGGGTTATCAGCTTCTGCGGCGGTAATCCCCACCAGCTCAAGCCCACCGAACGAGAACATAATGATCGCCATCATCATTACCAGCCCGGTCATGCCGTGAGGCAAGAACCCGCCTTGTTCCCACAGGTTGCGTACGGTCGCCTGCGGGCCACCGTTGCCGCTGAACAGCAGCCAGCCGCCGAAGATGATCATCGCCACAACCGCGATCACTTTGATAATCGCGAACCAGAACTCCATCTCACCAAACACTTTGACGTTAGTCAGGTTGATGGCGTTGATGATCACGAAGAAAGCCGCTGCCGATACCCAGGTTGGGATCTCCGGATACCAGAACTGGATGTATTTCCCGACGGCAGTCAGCTCAGCCATGGCAACCAGAACGTACAGGACCCAGTAGTTCCAGCCCGACGCGAAACCGGCAAAGCCGCCCCAGTACTTATAGGCAAAGTGGCTGAAGGAGCCGGCTACCGGCTCTTCAACCACCATTTCACCGAGCTGGCGCATAATAAGGAAGGCGATAAAGCCCGCGATGGCATAGCCCAGAATAATCCCCGGACCTGCCGACTGAATGACGGATGCGCTGCCCAGAAACAGGCCGGTACCGATAGCGCCACCCAACGCGATGAGCTGTATATGGCGGTTTTTAAGGCCGCGCTTTAGCTGATCGCCATGCTGTTGAGCTTCCATTTGAAACCTCGTGTGTGGTTGTTATGTTCACGCTCGGGCGTGTGTAATTATGAAAGTCCATTTTCTGTATTTATTTCTTTACGGTGAAGTTGACCGGAAAAAGCGGAGATGGCTTCCGTTGACGCAAGAATAGTGGTAAGCGCCAGCGAATGCACCTGCTTTATGAAGGGATGTCGATCGCTTGAATAAAAAGAAAGCATTTGTAAATGCGTGCGCGTCGCTCCCTCACCCCATCTATAGAATAAAAATGCTCCATAAGTGGGCGAATTTTCATTATTTACCTTGTTGAATCGCTTCAGATTGCAAATCCCCTCGTTTCAATAAGGTTAAAACTACCTTTTTAGTGGTAACCAGTTCATTTGTGCAAAGTTACATTTCTGAAACGTTATTTCTGTAAGGTTGTTAAAATGTGCAGGGTTTACTGATTTCAATCAAAACCAATATGGACAGAAGGTGAATACTTTGTTACTTTAGCGATACGAACATGAAATTGGTAAGACCAATTTACTCCAGGCAAAAAGGCGTAAGACAGGGAATATGGCCTACAGCAAAATTCGCCAACCAAAACTATCGGATGTGATAGAGCAGCAGCTGGAGTTTTTAATCCTCGAAGGGACTCTGCGCCCCGGTGAAAAACTCCCGCCTGAACGCGAGCTGGCAAAACAGTTCGACGTTTCCCGTCCCTCTCTGCGTGAGGCGATTCAACGTCTCGAAGCGAAGGGCTTGCTGCTTCGTCGTCAGGGCGGTGGAACGTTTGTGCAAAATAGCCTGTGGCAGAGCTTCAGCGATCCGCTGGTCGAGCTTTTGTCTGACCACCCAGAATCCCAGTTTGACCTGCTTGAAACCCGTCACGCGCTTGAAGGTATCGCTGCTTATTACGCGGCCCTGCGCAGCAATGATGAAGATCGCGTGCGTATTCGCGAGCTGCATCAGGCCATTGAACGGGCACAACAGTCAGGCGATCTCGACGCCGAGTCCAATGCCGTCGTCCAGTATCAAATTGCCGTCACCGAAGCAGCGCACAATGTCGTGCTTCTCCACCTGCTTCGCTGTATGGAGCCGATGCTGGCCCAGAATGTTCGACAAAATTTTGAATTGTTGTACGCCCGCCGGGAGATGCTCCCGCTGGTCAGCAATCATCGCACCCGTGTATTCGAGGCGATAATGGCCGGGGAACCGGAGCAGGCGCGTGAAGCGTCGCACCGTCACCTGGCTTTCATTGAGGAAATCTTGCTGGACCGCAGCCGTGAACAGAGTCGTAGAGAACGTTCACTCCGCCGCATACAGCAACGAAAGGATTAAGCGCCAGAGTTTTTTTAGAGCGCGGCAACTAAACGCAGAACCTGTCTTATTGTGTTCTTTGCTGAGAGCACAATGGGACAGGTTCCAGACAAATCAACGTATTAGATAGATAAGGAATACCCCCATGTCAGAACGTCTCCAAAATGACGTGGATCCGATCGAAACTCGCGACTGGCTACAGGCGATCGAATCGGTCATCCGTGAAGAAGGTGTTGAGCGCGCTCAGTATCTGATTGATCAGCTGCTTTCAGAAGCCCGTAAAGGTGGCGTGAAAGTAGCTTCAGGTGCAGGGGCTAGCAACTACGTAAACACGATTGCCGTCGAAGACGAACCGGAATACCCGGGCAATCTGGATCTGGAACGTCGTATCCGTTCTGCAATTCGCTGGAACGCGATCATGACCGTTCTGCGCGCATCCAAGAAAGACCTGGAACTGGGCGGCCACATGGCTTCCTTCCAGTCTTCTGCGACCGTTTATGAAGTGTGCTTTAACCACTTCTTCCGCGCACGCACTGAGAAAGACGGCGGCGACCTGGTTTACTTCCAGGGCCACATCTCTCCGGGCGTTTACGCACGTGCGTTCCTGGAAGGTCGTCTGACTGAAGAGCAGATGAACAACTTCCGTCAGGAAGTTCACGGTAAAGGTCTGTCTTCTTACCCGCACCCTAAACTGATGCCTGAGTTCTGGCAGTTCCCGACCGTTTCTATGGGTCTGGGGCCAATCGGTGCGATTTACCAGGCTAAATTCCTGAAATATCTGGAACACCGTGGCCTGAAAGATACCTCTCAGCAGACCGTTTACGCCTTCCTGGGCGACGGCGAGATGGATGAGCCAGAATCTAAAGGTGCGATCACCATCGCTACCCGTGAGAAACTGGACAACCTGTGCTTCATCATCAACTGTAACCTGCAGCGTCTGGATGGTCCGGTAACCGGCAACGGCAAGATCATCAACGAACTGGAAGGCATCTTCAGCGGTGCTGGCTGGAACGTCGTTAAAGTGATGTGGGGCGGTCGTTGGGATGAGCTGCTGCGTAAAGATACCAGCGGTAAACTGATTCAGCTGATGAACGAAACCGTTGACGGCGACTATCAGACCTTCAAATCCAAAAACGGTGCCTATGTTCGTGAGCACTTCTTCGGTAAATACCCTGAAACCGCAGCGCTGGTTGCAGACTGGTCTGACGATCAGATCTGGGCTCTGAACCGTGGCGGCCACGATCCGAAGAAAGTCTACGCAGCACTGAAAAACGCGCAAGAAACCAAAGGCAAAGCAACAGTTATCCTGGCTCATACCATCAAAGGTTATGGCATGGGTGACACCGCCGAAGGTAAAAACATTGCGCACCAGGTGAAGAAAATGAACATGGACGGCGTGCGTTATATCCGCGACCGCTTCAACGTTCCTGTCACCGACGAGCAGGTTGAAAACCTCTCTTACATCACCTTCCCGGAAGGTTCTGAAGAACACACCTACCTGCACGCACAGCGTCAGAAACTGAACGGCTACCTGCCGTCCCGTCAGGTGAACTTCACTGAGAAACTGGAACTGCCGGTTCTGGAAGACTTCTCCCAGCTGCTGGAAGAGCAGAACAAAGAGATCTCTACCACTATCGCGTTCGTTCGTGCCCTGAACGTGATGCTGAAGAACAAGTCGATCAAAGATCGCCTGGTGCCAATCATCGCCGATGAAGCGCGTACATTCGGTATGGAAGGTCTGTTCCGTCAGATCGGTATTTACAGCCCGAACGGCCAGCAGTACACCCCGCAGGACCGTGAGCAGGTTGCATACTACAAAGAAGACGAGAAAGGCCAGATTCTGCAGGAAGGGATCAACGAGCTGGGCGCAGGCGCATCCTGGCTGGCTGCTGCGACCTCTTACAGCACCAACAACCTGCCGATGATTCCGTTCTACATCTACTACTCCATGTTCGGTTTCCAGCGTATCGGTGACCTGTGCTGGCAGGCTGGCGACCAACAGGCTCGCGGCTTCCTGGTCGGTGGTACTTCCGGTCGTACGACTCTGAACGGTGAAGGTCTGCAGCACGAAGATGGTCACAGCCACATTCAGTCTCTGACTATCCCGAACTGTATCTCTTATGACCCGTCTTACGCGTACGAAGTGGCAGTCATCATGCATGACGGTCTGGTTCGTATGTACGGTGAAGCGCAAGAGAACATTTACTACTACATCACTACGCTGAACGAAAACTACCACATGCCGGCTATGCCAGCAGGTGCCGAGGAAGGTATCCGTAAAGGTATCTACAAACTCGAAACCATCGCGGGTAGCAAAGGTAAAGTTCAGCTGCTGGGCTCCGGTTCTATCCTGCGTCACGTACGTGAAGCAGCGCAGATCCTGGCGAACGACTACGGCGTTGGCTCTGACGTGTACAGCGTAACATCCTTCACTGAACTGGCACGTGATGGCCAGGATTGTGAGCGCTGGAACATGCTGCACCCAATGGAAACGCCACGCGTACCGTACATCGCTCAGGTGATGAACGACGCTCCGGCAGTCGCATCTACTGACTATATGAAACTGTTCGCCGAGCAGGTTCGTACTTATGTACCGGCTGATGATTACCGCGTACTGGGTACCGACGGCTTCGGTCGCTCTGACAGCCGCGAAAACCTGCGTCACCACTTCGAAGTTGACTCTTCTTACGTGGTCGTTGCAGCGCTGGGCGAACTGGCTAAACGTGGCGAAATCGATAAGAAAGTGGTTGCGGAAGCAATCACCAAATTCAACATCGATGCAGATAAAGTTAACCCGCGTCTGGCGTAAGAGGTAAAAGAATAATGGCTATCGAAATCAATGTACCGGACATCGGGGCTGATGAAGTTGAAATCACCGAGATCCTGGTCAAAGTAGGCGACAAAGTTGAAGCTGAACAGTCGCTGATCACCGTAGAAGGCGATAAAGCCTCTATGGAAGTCCCGTCTCCTCAGGCTGGCATCGTTAAAGAGATCAAAGTCTCTGTTGGCGATAAAACCGAGACTGGCAAACTGATCATGATTTTCGATTCCGCCGACGGTGCAGCAGCTGCTGCACCTGCGCAGGAAGAGAAGAAAGAAGCAGCGGCTCCGGCGGCTGCACCAGCGGCTGCGGCTGCAAAAGACGTTAACGTGCCTGACATCGGCGGTGACGAAGTTGAAGTGACTGAGATCATGGTGAAAGTGGGCGACACCGTTGCTGCTGAACAATCCCTGATCACCGTAGAAGGCGACAAAGCCTCTATGGAAGTCCCGGCTCCGTTCGCGGGCGTGGTAAAAGAGATCAAAATCAACACCGGCGACAAAGTGTCTACCGGCTCCCTGATTATGGTCTTCGAAGTGGCGGGTGCTGCACCGGCTGCGGCTCCAGCACAGGCGGCTGCTCCGGCGGCGGCTGCACCAGTAGCGTCTGGCGCGAAAGACGTTAACGTTCCGGATATCGGCGGTGACGAAGTTGAAGTGACTGAAGTGATGGTGAAAGTGGGCGACAAAGTTGCCGCTGAGCAGTCACTGATCACCGTAGAGGGCGACAAAGCCTCTATGGAAGTCCCGGCTCCGTTCGCAGGTACCGTTAAAGAAATCAAAATCAGCACCGGCGATAAAGTGTCTACCGGCTCTCTGATCATGGTCTTCGAAGTGGAAGGCGCTGCGCCTGCTGCGGCTCCGGCTGCTGCGCCAGCACCTGCTGCTGCCGCTCCGGCGCCTGCTGCGAAAGCCGCTGCACCGGCCGCCAAAGCAGAAGGCAAATCTGAGTTTGCTGAGAACGACGCGTACGTTCACGCGACTCCGCTGATTCGTCGCCTGGCGCGCGAATTCGGTGTGAATCTGGCGAAAGTGAAAGGGACGGGCCGTAAAGGTCGTATCCTGCGCGAAGACGTTCAGACTTACGTGAAAGATGCTGTGAAACGCGCTGAAGCAGCACCAGCTGCTGCTGCCGGTGGCGGTATTCCGGGCATGCTGCCATGGCCGAAAGTGGACTTCAGCAAGTTTGGCGAAATCGAAGAAGTGGAACTGGGCCGTATCCAGAAAATCTCTGGTGCTAACCTGAGCCGTAACTGGGTGATGATCCCGCACGTTACTCACTTCGACAAAACCGATATCACCGATCTGGAAGCGTTCCGTAAACAGCAGAACGCCGAAGCCGAGAAACGTAAACTGGACGTGAAATTCACCCCAGTGGTCTTCATCATGAAAGCTGTTGCGGCAGCTCTTGAGCAGATGCCACGTTTCAACAGCTCCCTGTCTGAAGATGCGCAGCGTCTGACGCTGAAGAAATACATCAACATCGGTGTTGCGGTTGATACGCCAAATGGTCTGGTTGTTCCGGTCTTCAAAGACGTGAACAAGAAGAGCATCACTGAGCTGTCCCGTGAACTGACGGTGATCTCCAAGAAAGCGCGTGATGGTAAGCTGACTGCCGGCGAAATGCAGGGCGGTTGCTTCACTATCTCCAGCATCGGCGGCCTGGGTACTACCCACTTCGCGCCGATTGTTAACGCGCCGGAAGTGGCGATCCTCGGTGTGTCCAAGTCCGCGATGGAACCTGTGTGGAATGGTAAAGAGTTTGTGCCGCGTCTGATGATGCCAATCTCTCTCTCCTTCGACCACCGCGTGATCGACGGTGCTGATGGTGCGCGCTTCATTACCATCATCAATAACACCCTGAGCGATATTCGCCGCCTGGTGATGTAATCGCAAAAGCCGGCCAGTCGGCCGGCTTTTTGTCTTGTAATCTCATAAAAATTGTGAGGTTATTGGTAAAGACAAGAATTCATGAGCCGTTTGTTGTTTCAAAATTGTTAACAATTTTGTAAAATACGGGCGGATAGAACGTCCCGGTGGATGAAGGGCGACAAGTACCTGGACCGCCGGAAATCAATAAGAGGTCATGATGAGTACTGAAATCAAAACTCAGGTCGTGGTACTTGGGGCAGGCCCGGCAGGTTACTCTGCTGCCTTCCGTTGCGCTGATTTAGGTCTGGAAACCGTTATCGTAGAACGTTACAACACCCTCGGCGGTGTTTGTCTGAACGTCGGCTGTATCCCTTCTAAAGCACTGCTGCACGTTGCAAAAGTTATCGAAGAAGCCAAAGCACTGGCTGACCACGGTATCGTCTTCGGCGAGCCGAAAACCGATATCGACAAGATTCGTACCTGGAAAGAGAAAGTGATCACTCAGCTGACCGGCGGTCTGGCGGGTATGGCCAAAGGCCGTAAAGTGAAAGTGGTCAACGGTCTGGGTAAATTCACCGGGGCTAACACCCTGGAAGTGGAAGGTGAGAACGGCAAAACCGTGATCAACTTCGACAACGCGATCATCGCGGCGGGCTCCCGTCCGATCGAACTCCCGTTCATTCCGCATGAAGATCCTCGCGTGTGGGATTCCACCGACGCCCTGGAACTGAAAACCGTACCAAAACGCCTGCTGGTTATGGGTGGCGGTATCATCGGTCTGGAAATGGGTACCGTATACCATGCGCTGGGTTCAGAGATTGACGTGGTTGAGATGTTCGACCAGGTTATCCCGGCTGCCGATAAAGATATCGTTAAAGTCTTCACCAAACGCATCAGCAAGAAATTCAACCTGATGCTGGAAACCAAAGTCACTGCCGTTGAAGCAAAAGAAGACGGTATTTACGTTTCCATGGAAGGCAAAAAAGCCCCTGCTGAAGCGCAGCGTTACGACGCCGTACTGGTAGCGATTGGCCGTGTGCCAAACGGTAAAAACCTCGATGCAGGCGCTGCTGGCGTTGAAGTGGACGATCGTGGCTTTATCCGTGTGGACAAACAGCTGCGTACCAACGTGCCGCACATCTTCGCTATCGGCGATATCGTCGGTCAGCCAATGCTGGCGCACAAAGGTGTTCACGAAGGTCACGTTGCCGCTGAAGTTATCGCGGGCATGAAACACTACTTCGACCCGAAAGTCATTCCATCAATCGCATACACCGAGCCGGAAGTTGCCTGGGTCGGTCTGACCGAGAAAGAAGCGAAAGAGAAAGGCATCAGCTACGAAACCGCCACCTTCCCGTGGGCAGCTTCTGGCCGTGCGATCGCTTCCGATTGCGCCGATGGCGTGACCAAACTGATCTTCGACAAAGAGACTCACCGTGTGATCGGTGGTGCGATTGTCGGTACCAACGGCGGCGAGCTGCTGGGTGAGATCGGTCTGGCTATCGAAATGGGCTGTGACGCTGAAGACATCGCGCTGACCATCCACGCGCACCCGACTCTGCACGAGTCCGTGGGCCTGGCTGCAGAAGTGTTTGAAGGTAGCATCACCGACCTGCCAAACGCGAAAGCCAAGAAGAAGTAATCTCTCGAACCGTAAAAAGCCGCTCAACTGAGCGGCTTTTTTTATTTACGGCGTAACGGGCTGCCACTCTTTATCAGGATGATAAGCCGTTATCGCTTTCGCTTTCTTCTGCGATTCATTTCCCAGGTTCGTCTGATACACCTGATCATCACCGTTCACCACAAAACTCATCACGCCAGTCTGCCCGTAGCTGACGGGCCAGGCGATCATCGCAAAGCCGTTGTCTTTATCCGGCAGAATGCGGAAGTGATAGCCGTGATAACCGGTCCCCGGCACCAGCGGACTGAATGCTGGCCCCAGTGGGCTGGGCGCTTCTCCCGGCGCGGCTGGCCAGTATAAACCGTCTTTTTTCCCTTCAGCGCTGATCACTTTTTTCGCATAGCGATGGTTGAGTGCGAAGTAGCTCTTCTGTGCATCCACGTAGGCGTGGAGCGCTTCAATAGCGGCCAGCTCGTTGCGGCCAATCTCCCGTGTCAGGATCTCCTCGGCGGCTTTGTGCATATCAAACTGCCAGCCAGCGTCGCGTTTCACCGCCGGGATGGGCAATTGCCAGTCGCTGTCGCCCACGTTGAGGTGCGCCACATCGCCGTTGATCACCGTGTGATGGCTGACTTTCCAGTCGCGCAGAAAACGGTCGACCGCCTCCGGATCGACGCCCTCCGGCGGCAGAAAATCACGCCAGTCATCGCCGAGCAGGTTTTTCATCTCGGCTTCGTTTTGCCCGCTGATGGCTTTCGCCAGCGCGCTGGTCGCCTCGTCCGGCGTGGCAAAATGCTGCTGTGCGAGGGCGAAGGTTGAGACCATGAACAACATCATCCCACTGAGTAATTTCATTTTCATTTCGATTCCCTTAGCGGTGACGGAATTCACGGTGTTCGCTGCGGCCTGCCGGCATTTGCCGTGGCTGCTGACGATTCTGGTGCTGCGCGGTGAACTGACGGCTTTGCGCCCCGCGCTGTTGCTGCGCCTGCCAGTTGGCTGAGCGGCTGTCGTTGCCGCTTAACGCATTGGCTCGCGGTTGCGTATTTCGCTGGCGGGTTGGCTGTGAGGCCGGTCGATCCTGTCGTTGTGACAGATTCTGATGATTCTCGCGCTGCGCTTTGTTATTCGCTCGCTGGGCGGTGTTCGGTTTACTGGTGTCGTACCCGCGATAGTTATTACGCTGGGAAATCTGTTTTAGCTGATTGTTCGCCGCCTGACGCTGCACCTCTTTGGTTGCCGGGCGCTGGGTTTGTGAAAGGGTTTTCCCGGTCGATTGCTGAACCTGCGCCATCGCCGCCTGACGCTGGCTGTCGCGATTGATCGGTTGGTGCTGAGTGGCGCTCAGACCGGTTGCGCTGTTCGTCGAGTGGAAGCGGTTGTTCAACTGATTATTTGGATACGGAACGCCTTCACGATAGGCCGGATTATGCTGCCAGGTGCGGTTGTTATCCGTCAGGCGCTGTCCGCTGATTTTGTTGAAATTATCCACGTTGATATTGATGTTATTATCACCATTGCGGTTATAGCCGCCGTTGTGGTGATCGTAGTCATCGTGATCATGATGATGATAATCGTCGTCATCGTCCCAGTCGATATTGCTGAAAATCGCGTAAGTCGTGGCGACCCCAAGGCTAAACCCAAGGCCTTTCACCAGGCTATTGGTAAACTGCTCGCCAGGGGAAGGGGGCAGGTAAACCGGCGGATAGCTGGCGCTGGGCCAGGTGCCGTAAACCGTGTTGGGATTGTAGGTCGGGACGTAAACCACCTGCGGATCGGCGGACTCGATTTTAATCACCGTTGGACTGCTCGTCGTGGCAGCGGTCGTTGACGTTGTGCCGGACGCTGTGCTGGCAGCCGGGGCCGCTTTCTTCAAGCTGGTGACCGTTTGCTGTGGCGTGGACTGCAGCGCGCCCGTCTGCTGGGCCAGGAGCCGCAGACGCTGGACGGAGTCCATCACATCTTTCGGCTGAGCCAAAAACGCATCGCCGAGATTCTGTATCCATGGCGGATTTTCCCCCATCAGAGACATCAGCTGAGGGAAGGCCACCAGGGATTTAACGCTGGGGTCCCACGGCTGATTGCTCACCGCCTGAATGGCGGCATCGCCCTGCATTTTAGGGTTATCTTTCGACCACTGCGCGGCCTGAATTACGTTCGCCGGGTAGGTTGAGGCCATCAGGATCTGCGAGAGCAGTGCGTCAGGGTAGAGCGCGATGGGCGCGGTCCACTGATCGATTTGCGCGGCGGTATAGGTCGGGGTGACCACCGGGGCGGGTGTCGGGGAAACAGGCTGAGGTGCGGTGGGCGCCACAGCGGGCGGAGGCGTTGAAACTGTCTCGGGCGCTCGACTTTTCACATACATGACGCCGGATGCGGCTAACAGCCCGGCACTGCACAGCAGGACAAGCAGATGTGGCTTAAAGGGCAACTTCATAGTGTGACTCCAGCGTAAGCAGTGTCGATGGGCGTTCTTGTTGCCGCGAGTATATTCACCCGTATTTTGTGGTTTTGATTAATGTTGGGAAACGGCCCGCTGTATCCGGATAAAGAGTGTGAGCATTTATTACACAAATTATATCCGATGGGGAAAAAGGCGTGAGATATTCAGAAGGCCGCTCTTGCGAGCGGCCAGCAGTAAACCGCTGAAAGGCGGTTTTTTTGTGCCTGAAAAATCCCGCTCTCCGCGCGCTATACCATCCTTAACGATTCAGCAAACTATTTAATGTTGCTTTTTTGTAAACGGATTAACACTGTGCAGAAATCCTGCTATGCTGCCCGACGCGGTATCGGGCATTTACCCTACAAACTGCTGTCTCACAGGAGCGTGAAGAGAACGCCGACCGCATATGACAATGAGAGCGAGGAGAACCGTCGTGCTAGAAGAATACCGTAAGCACGTAGCAGAACGTGCCGCCGAGGGAATTGTACCGAAACCCTTAGATGCAACCCAGATGGCCGGCCTCGTCGAGCTGCTGAAGAATCCGCCTGCGGGCGAAGAAGAATTCCTGTTAGATCTGTTGATCAACCGTGTTCCGCCAGGCGTCGATGAAGCCGCGTATGTGAAAGCCGGATTCCTTGCTGCCGTTGCCAAAGGCGAAGCAACCTCCCCACTGGTTACTCCTGAAAAAGCGATTGAACTGCTCGGCACCATGCAGGGCGGCTACAACATCCATCCGTTAATTGATGCACTGGACAGCGACGCGCTGGCACCGATTGCCGCAAAAGCGCTGGCACAAACGCTGCTGATGTTTGATAACTTCTACGATGTGGAAGAGAAGGCGAAAGCAGGCAACGTCTATGCGAAACAGGTGATGCAATCCTGGGCTGATGCCGAATGGTTCCTGAACCGTCCTCAGCTTGCTGAAAAAATTACCGTTACGGTCTTCAAAGTGACCGGCGAAACCAACACCGATGACCTGTCTCCGGCCCCGGATGCCTGGTCCCGCCCGGATATCCCACTGCACGCCCTGGCGATGCTGAAAAACGCCCGCGAAGGCATTAATCCCGATCAGCCGGGCGTTGTCGGCCCGATCAAACAGATCGAAGAATTAAATAAGAAAGGCTTCCCGCTGGCGTATGTCGGTGACGTGGTCGGTACCGGTTCTTCGCGTAAATCCGCAACCAACTCTGTGCTGTGGTTCATGGGCGATGACATCCCTCATGTCCCGAACAAGCGCGGCGGCGGTCTGTGTCTCGGCGGCAAAATTGCACCTATCTTCTTTAACACCATGGAAGATGCGGGCGCACTGCCGATCGAAGTGGATGTGAGCGACCTGAACATGGGTGACGTGATTGATGTTTATCCATTCAAAGGCGAAGTCCGCAACCATGAAACCGGCGAACTGCTGGCTAGCTTCGAACTGAAAACCGATGTGCTGATCGACGAAGTCCGCGCAGGTGGCCGTATTCCGCTGATCATCGGTCGTGGCCTGACCACCAAAGCGCGTGAAGCGCTGGGCCTGCCGCACAGCGATGTGTTCCGTCAGGCGAAAGACGTGGCGGAGAGCACTCGCGGCTACTCCCTGGCTCAGAAAATGGTTGGCCGCGCGTGCGGCGTGACGGGTGTTCGTCCGGGTGCGTACTGCGAACCTAAAATGACCTCCGTCGGTTCTCAGGACACCACCGGTCCTATGACCCGTGATGAGCTGAAAGACCTGGCGTGTCTGGGCTTCTCGTCCGACCTGGTGATGCAGTCCTTCTGCCACACGGCTGCCTATCCGAAGCCGGTAGACGTGACCACACACCACACGCTGCCAGACTTCATCATGAACCGTGGCGGCGTATCGCTGCGCCCTGGCGATGGCGTTATCCACTCCTGGCTGAACCGCATGCTGCTGCCGGATACCGTGGGTACCGGTGGTGACTCCCACACCCGCTTCCCGATCGGCATCTCCTTCCCGGCAGGCTCTGGCCTGGTGGCGTTTGCTGCCGCAACGGGCGTGATGCCGCTGGACATGCCGGAATCCGTACTGGTGCGCTTCAAAGGCAAAATGCAGCCGGGCATTACCCTGCGCGATCTGGTGCATGCGATCCCGCTGTACGCGATCAAACAGGGCCTGCTGACCGTTGAGAAGAAAGGGAAGAAAAACATCTTCTCAGGCCGCATTCTGGAGATCGAAGGTCTGCCGGATCTGAAAGTTGAGCAGGCGTTTGAGCTGACGGATGCCTCTGCCGAGCGTTCTGCGGCAGGCTGTACCATCAAGCTGAACAAAGAGCCGATCGTTGAGTATCTCAGCTCTAACATCGTGCTGCTGAAGTGGATGATCGCAGAAGGTTACGGCGATCGTCGCACCCTCGAGCGTCGCGTTCAAGGTATGGAAAAATGGCTGGCCGATCCGCAACTGCTCGAAGCCGATGCTGACGCGGAATACGCGGCGGTTATCGACATCGATCTGGCGGATATCAAAGAACCAATCCTGTGCGCACCAAACGATCCTGACGATGCGCGTCTGCTGTCTGACGTGCAGGGCGATAAGATCGACGAAGTGTTCATCGGCTCTTGCATGACCAACATTGGTCACTTCCGCGCTGCCGGTAAGCTGCTGGATACCCACAAAGGCCAGCTGCCAACGCGTCTGTGGGTCGCTCCGCCAACGCGTATGGATGCGGCACAGCTGACGGAAGAGGGCTACTACAGCGTCTTTGGTAAGAGCGGTGCGCGTATCGAAATCCCTGGCTGTTCCCTGTGTATGGGTAACCAGGCGCGTGTGGCTGACGGTGCAACGGTAGTCTCTACCTCGACCCGTAACTTCCCGAACCGTTTAGGGACCGGTGCGAACGTCTATCTGGCCTCTGCGGAGCTGGCGGCTGTTGCGGCGCTGATCGGCAAACTGCCGACGCCGGAAGAGTACCAGACCTTCGTTGCTCAGGTTGATAAGACGGCGGTGGATACCTATCGCTATCTGAACTTCGACAAGCTCTCTCAGTACACCGAGAAAGCCGACGGCGTGATCTTCCAGACCGCCGTGTAAGGTGTTGCCGGGCGGCACTGCGCTGCCCGGCCTGCAAGACAATAAAACCCCGCGTTTTGCCTGCGGGGTTTTTTATTTTCCACTCCTGACACCCGTCCCGCTTTTTATCTCCTCTCTATCTGCGATAATTACGCCAATGGCTCTGCAGAGGAAAACACCATGGATTACGAATTTCTGCGCGATATCACCGGAGTGGTGAAAGTGCGTATGTCGATGGGCCACGAGGTGGTCGGGCATTGGTTTAACGAAGAAGTGAAAGAAAATCTCGCCCTGCTCGACGAAGTCGAAGACGCTGCGCAAACCGTAAAAGGCAGCGAGCGATCCTGGCAGCGCGTCGGACATGAATACACCCTCTGGATGGACGGGGAAGAGGTCATGGTGCGCGCCAATCAGCTTGAGTTTTCAGGCGATGAGATGGAAGAGGGGATGAGCTACTACGACGAAGAGAGCCTGTCGCTGTGCGGCGTGGAGGACTTTTTGCAGGTGGTAGCGGCGTACCGTGATTTCATGAAACAGAAGTAAATCAGCGGAGCTTCCTTGCTCCCCGTGCGCTTTACACGGCCGGAATATTGCGGCCGTAGTAGATTTCGCGCATCTCTTTCCAGAGCAGGTCGGTAATTTCCTTCCGCTCCTCTTCGCTTAAATCTTCTGGCCTGGTGTGGAACATGTAATGCTTCAGGTCGAATTCCTTCAGTAACATCTTGGTGTGGAAGATGTTTTCCTGGTAGACGTTCACATCCATCATGTCATACAGCGCCTTCATGTCCTCGGACATAAAGTTCTGAATCGAATTGATCTCATGATCGATAAAATGCTTCATGCCGTTGATATCACGGGTGAAACCGCGCACGCGATAGTCCACGGTCACAATATCGGATTCCAGCTGGTGGATGAGATAGTTCAGCGCATTCAGCGGTGAAATCACTCCACAGGTGGAGACCTCGATGTCAGCGCGGAAGGTACACAGCCCGCCTTCCGGGTGGCTTTCGGGATAGGTGTGCACGCAGATATGGCTCTTATCGAGATGGGCGACCACCGCTTCGGGCAGCGGGCCAGGGTGCTCGGTGGGATCGATAAGCTGCGGGTCGATCGGCTCTTCGCTCACGAGGATCGTGACGCTGGCACCCTGCGGTTCATAGTCCTGACGCGCAATGTTCAGGATATTGGCCCCGATGATGGAGCAGGTTTCTGACAGGATCTCGGTCAGGCGGTTGGCATTGTAGAGTTCATCGATATAGGCGATATAACCATCGCGCTCCTCCGCTGTTTTCACGTAGCAGATATCGTAAATACAAAAACTCAGGCTTTTGGTCAGGTTGTTAAAGCCATGCAGTTTCAGCTTTTTCAATTTAGTTCACCCCCTTAGAGGACAGCGCGTCTTGCAGATATTGTGGCAGGGCAAAGGCCGCCGTGTGGACTGCCGGATTATAGTAACGGCATTTCAGGCCTGCCTGATGGAAGCGTGCCTGGATTATCTCGGTCGACAGATGGCGTAGCGCCCCGTTATCCGTCGCCCAGGCAAAGGTCATGATGCCGCCGTAGTAGGTTGGGATCGCCGCCTGATAGAAGCTGACGTCACCAAAATAGGTGCTCAGCTTGCGATGGCTGTCGAGGGCTTCGTCCTGCTGCAGGAAACAGACGCCGTTCTGCGCCACGAAAATCCCGCCAGGGTTCAGGCAGCGTTTGCAGCCTTCGTAGAAGGACGAGGTGAAGAGCGTCGCGCCCGGCCCGATGGGATCGGTGCAGTCGGAAATGATCACATCGAAGGTCTGGCTTGTCTGATTTACAAAATTAACGCCGTCGTCGATCACCAGCGTAAAACGCGGATCGTCGTAGCTGCCAGCATTGTGATTTGGCAGGTACTGGCGACAGAAAGAGACCACGCCGGCGTCGATCTCGACCATCGTAATGCTCTCGACGGTTTTATGGCGGGAGACTTCGCGCAGCATTGCGCCGTCGCCGCCGCCGATGATCAGCACGTGTTTCGCGTGCCCGTGCGCCAGCAGCGGCACATGGGTCATCATTTCGTGATAGATAAACTCATCGCGCTCGGTGGTTTGCACCACGCCGTCCAGCGCCATGACGCGCCCGAAGGCAGCGTTCTCGAAAATGATCAGATCCTGATGATCGGTCTTCTCATGATAAAGCACGTTATCAACGGCAAAGTACTGACCAAACTGGTCATGCAGCGTTTCATGCCACAAGGTGTTAGCGGTCACAGGCTGATACCTCCTTTGTTAACATCCATTACACCCACGCAAAATGGGCGCAACATCATAGCCAACAACGACCGCGCATGCACGGCCATCATTGCAACAAAGGGGCGTCGGGAAGGGTTACTTCACGTAGGCGAGCAGGCTCAGCGAATCGCGGGCCAGCGCTTTGCATTTTTTCGCGACAGGAATGCCAATGCCGCTTAAATCGCGGTAACTGTCTTCACCGAGCGCCTTCATGTCAAAGCTATCGTAGTTGCTGAGATCCCATTGATTTTGCTGGGCAAAAAAAACCAGTGCACGACGAATCTGCCCGTTGGGTAAATTCTGGTATCCACAATCGTTTTTCAGGAAAACAAAAACTGCCGTCAGATCGGCCATATCTTCCGCTTCGTTTTCACTCAGCGCATAACTGTTCGCACTCATCGCCACCAGGCTGGCGAACAAAATTGTCCTGAAAAACGTCTTCATTGCTTTTACCACTGCGTCACGGAAATTAAACGTTAGCATACTTGATACCAGCGCGACGACCTTTATTATTGCCGCTTTACTTGACCTTCTCCCAAGGGGAGGGTTTAAGCTCAAAATATCGCCTGCACGGAAAAAAGGAATGAACATGCAACGTCGTGATTTTTTGAAATATTCAGCCGTACTGGGGGCTGCCAGCGCGTTACCTTTATGGAGCCGCGCCGCATTCGCCGCCGACAGACCCACCCTCCCCATCCCTGATTTACTGACTGCCGACGCCCGCAGTCGCATCCAGTTAATCGTTCAGTCGGGAAAATCGACCTTTGGCGCGCATCAGGCCACCACATGGGGATATAACGGTAATTTGCTCGGTCCGGCGCTTCAGCTGTCCCGGGGCAAACCGGTGACGGTGAATATTCATAATACCCTTGCGGAAGAGACGACGTTGCACTGGCATGGCCTGGAGGTTCCCGGCGAGGTCGACGGTGGCCCGCAGGGGGTGATCAAAGCGGGCGGTGAGCGCACGGTGACCTTTACCCCGGACCAGCACGCAGCGACCTGCTGGTTCCATCCCCATCAGCATGGCAAAACCGGGCATCAGGTGGCGATGGGGCTGGCGGGACTGGTGCTGATTGAAGACGACGAAAGCCGGATGCTGCGTCTGCCAAAACAGTGGGGCATCGACGATGTGCCGGTGATCGTACAGGACAAGAAATTTACCGCTGAGGGGCAGATCGACTATCAGCTCGACGTGATGAGCGCCGCCGTCGGCTGGTTTGGCGATACGCTCCTGACCAACGGGGCGATTTATCCGCAGCATTCAGCGCCACGAGGCTGGCTGCGCCTGCGCTTGCTCAACGGCTGTAACGCGCGCTCCCTCAACTTTGCCACCAGCGACCAGCGTCCAATGTACGTGGTGGCGAGCGACGGCGGGCTGCTGGCTGAGCCGGTGAAAGTCAGCGAACTGCCGATGCTGATGGGCGAGCGTTTTGAAGTGCTGGTGGATATCAGCGACGGGAAACCGTTTGACCTCATTACCCTCCCGGTGAGTCAGATGGGGATGGCCGTTGCGCCGTTCGATAAGCCGCATCCGGTGCTGCGCATACAGCCGCTGCGGGTGACGGCCTCCGGTACGCTGCCGGATACGCTGGCGGCCATGCCTGCGCTGCCGTCCCTCGACGGATTAACCCAGCGTAAACTCCAGCTGTCGATGGACCCCATGCTCGACATGATGGGCATGCAGGCATTGATGAACAAATATGGCGATCAGGCGATGGCGGGCATGCACCACGGCCAGTCGATGGGGCATTTGAATATGGACCACGGCAAGATGGGCAACATGGGCCATATGAATCACGGCGGCGGGAAAGGGTTTGATTTCCATAACGCCAACCGTATCAACGGCCAGGCCTTTGATATGAACACCCCGATGTTTGCGGCCAGCAAGGGCCAGTACGAACGCTGGGTGATTTCAGGCGAGGGCGACATGATGCTGCATCCGTTCCACATTCACGGCACGCAGTTCCGCATTATCTCCGAGAACGGCAAAGCACCGGCGGCACATCGAACGGGCTGGAAAGATACGGTGCGGGTAGAGGGCGGAGTCAGCGAAGTGCTGGTGAAGTTTGAGCATGACGCGCCGAAGGAGTTTGCCTATATGGCCCACTGCCATCTGCTGGAACATGAAGATACGGGGATGATGCTAGGATTTACGGTGTAAAAAAGCCGGGCGGCGTTTCGCCTTACCCGGCCAGAGTTCTAAAAACGGCAACCCGAAGGTTGCCGTTTTGCATTTCACTCACATCTACTTCACATCATCCGGCAACGCATACGCGACGATATAGTCGCCCATCTTCGTGCCAAATGACCCGTGACCGCCCGCGGAGATGACAACGTACTGCTTGCCATTCGCTTCGTAGGTCATCGGTGTGGCCTGTCCACCGGCCGGCAGACGGCCTTGCCACAGTTTCTCACCGTTAGTCATGTTGTACGCACGCAGGTAGTTATCTGCGGTTGCCGCAATGAACAGAACGTTACCGGCAGTAGAGATCGGGCCGCCGAGCATCGGCATACCCATATTGAACGGAACAGGAACCGGCATCGGGAACGGCATGCTGTCCTGTGGCGTACCAATACGTTTTTTCCATACCACCTGGTTCGTTTTCAGATCCAGCGCGGAGATATAACCCCAGGCAGGCTGTTTACACGGCAGGCCAAACGGAGAGAGGAACGGGTTCAGCGTAACGCCATACGGCACGCCGTACTGCGGCTGAATACCGGCTTCAGTGCCGCTGCCTTTCGCGTCTTTCGGCTGCTCCATCGGGTTACCAGGACCGCGTGGGATCAGCTTCGAGACAAACGGCAGCGCCATCGGGTTGGCAATCGCCACCTGACGGTTTGGATCGACCGAGATACCGCCCCATTCGAACATCCCCAGGTTACCCGGGAAGACCAGCGTGCCCTGCTCAGACGGCGGGGTGAAGATGCCTTCATAGCGCAGCTGATGGAACATCACGCGGCACACCAGCTGATCGAACATCGTGGCGCCCCACATGTCCGCGCCGGTCAGATCTTTCTTCGGACGGAAGCTCAGGTCAGAGAACGGCTGCGTTTTCGAAACGTAGTCGCCTTTCGCTGCGCCCTGCGGTACCGGTTTTTCCGGAGCCGGAACCACCAGTTTGCCGTTAGAACGGTCGAGCACGAAGATGTTGCCGGTTTTCGCTGGCGCGTAGATGACCGGAACAGTTTTTCCGTTGACGGTAATGTCGGCCAGCGTTGGCTGGGACGGCATATCCATATCCCACAGATCGTGGTGAACGGTTTGATAGCTCCAGGCCAGTTTCCCGGTCGTTGCGTTCAGCGCCACGATGGCACTGGCGTAACGCTCCTGCTCTGGCGTGCGGTTCCCGCCCCAGATATCCGGCGTGGTCACGCCCATCGGCAGATAGACCAGATCCAGCTTCGCGTCATACGCTGCCGGTGCCCAGGAGTTCGGTGAGTTAAAGGTAAAGGTGTGTTCATCCGACGGGATGGCGTTAGGATCTTTCGCGCCCGGATCGAAGGCCCACAGCAGTTTGCCGGTGTTCACGTCGAAACCACGAATCACTCCAGAGGTTTCACGGGTAGAGAAGTTATCCGTGACAGAACCGGCAATGACGATGGTTTTATCGGTGATGATCGGCGGTGACGTCGGCTCGTACAGGCCCGGCGTGGTATCCGGCATGTTGGTCTGCAGGTTGAGGATACCTTTGTTGGCAAAGGTTTCGCACAGCTTGCCGGTTTCGGCGTTGATCGCAAACAGACGGCCATCGTTCACCGGCAGCATGATACGGCGAGGACAGTCAGCTACCACGTCCGGGCTGGCGTTGTCCGCGCGCGCTTCGTGGTAAGAGACGCCACGACAGGTCACGTGCTGGAAGGAGGTGTTGGTGTTCAGCTGCGGATCAAAGTGCCATTTTTCCTTACCGGTCGACGCATCCAGCGCGAACAGACGCTGGTGAGCGGTACACAGGTACAGCATGTCGCCCACTTTGATCGGGGTGACTTCGTTGGTCAGCTCACCCGGATCGTTCGGCTGCTTCAGATCGCCGGTACGGAACGTCCAGGCTTCTTTCAGGTTTTTCACGTTATCGGCGTTGATTTGCTTCAGCGGCGAGTAACGTTGTCCTTCCTGATTGCGCCCATACGCTGGCCAGTCGCCGTCAGCCACCTGAGAAATGGCGGCGGCAGGCGTGGAATCGGCACTCAGAGTACCTTTCACTTCCTGCGGATCGTTAAATCCGGCCCAGGTCAGAATGCCACCGGTGATGAGCAACGCCACGACCAGTGCCGCAACCGCACCGCTGGACGGCACCAGCAGGCGACGCCAGACGAAGGGCAAGATCAGCCAGATACCAAAGAAGACGAGAATGTCGCTACGCGGCGTGAGCGCCCAGAAATCGAAGCCGACCTCCCAGACACCCCAGACCATCGTTGCGAGCAGAAGTGCTGCGTAAAGCCACAGCGCGGAACGTTTACGCCGCAAAAGCAGGACGGTCACAGCAATCATGACCAGGCCCGCAATCGGGTAGTACCAGGAGCCGCCAAGCGCGACCAGCCATACGCCACCGATTAACAGATACAGCGCGCAGAATGCGGCAAAAGCGGCTGTTAACGTTACCAGTAGACGCGGCTGTTGAGATTTTATTTCAGCCATAGAAAAGTACTCTGTAGTTTGTTAATTATTTGATAGCAATTAATTATAGGTATTAACAAGTGTGATCGGAATCACAAAATGAGCTTTTTGTAACTCATGCGCCAGGCGAATCCATTTGCTGGTATACTGCCGTACTTGTGAATCATTGCCGGACGTATCTGCATCCGCAGTGATAGATTGGTTTTAAATCATACGGTTAGTAATATGAAACATAGTGTTGAAGTGATGATCCCGGAAGCGGAGATCAAAGCGCGTATCGCCGAACTGGGTCGTCAAATCACCGAACGTTATCAGGACAGCGGCAGCGATATGGTGCTGGTGGGTCTGCTGCGCGGCTCATTCATGTTCATGGCAGACCTGTGCCGTGAAGTTCAGGTGTCCCATGAAGTGGATTTCATGACCGCGTCCAGCTACGGCAGCGGTATGTCGACCACCCGTGACGTGAAAATCCTGAAAGATCTGGATGAAGATATTCGCGGCAAGGATGTGTTAATCGTAGAGGATATTATCGACTCCGGTAACACGCTCTCTAAAGTGCGCGAGATCCTGAGCCTGCGCGGCCCGAAATCCCTGGCGATCTGCACTCTGCTGGATAAACCGACTCGCCGTGAAGTTGACGTCCCGGTTGAATTTGTTGGTTTCTCGATTCCGGATGAGTTCGTGGTGGGTTACGGCATCGATTACGCACAGCGTTATCGCCATCTGCCGTATGTCGGGAAAGTGGTACTGCTGGACGAGTAATCTCAGCGGTCTAGCCCGGAAGCGTTGTGCTGACCGGGCCTGTAAAGCGTGAACGGCACATCTCAAGGCCGGGTAAGGCGAAGCCGCCGCCCGGCTTTTTTGCAGGTTATTTGTGGTTAACGTGCTTGAGCTTCAGGTTGGCAATCCCGGAGCGGTAGCGCTGCTCCAGGGTTTCGCGGTTGGTGGCAGTCACTTCCAGATTGCGCAGCAATCCATCATGGATACCGTACGCCCAGCCGTGAACGGAGACTTTCTGCCCGCGCTTCCATGCTGACTGCATGATGGTGGAGTGGCCAAGGTTATAGACCTGCTCCATCACGTTAAGCTCGCACAGGGTGTCGAGGCGACGCTCCTGCGGCATTTCGCCCAGCAGTGAGCTATGTTTGAACCAGATATCGCGAATATGCAGCAGCCAGTTGTCGATCAGCCCCAGCTCCGGGTTTTCGACCGCCGCCTGCACACCACCGCAGCCGTAATGGCCGCAGATAATAATGTGCTCAACTTCCAGCACATCAACCGCGTACTGCACGACGGAAAGACAATTGAGATCGGTGTGAATGACCAGGTTTGCGACGTTACGGTGAACGAACAGTTCACCCGAATCAAGGCCTGTCAGGCGTTCCGCCGGGACGCGGCTGTCAGAGCATCCAATCCATAAAAAACGTGGATTCTGCGCCTTCGCCAGCTTCTCAAAAAATCCCGGGTCCTCTTCTACCAGCATTTTTGACCATAGTGCATTGTTGCTGATGAGTGTATCTATGTCATTCATAGAGGTTAACGACCTGTAACCGAGTAATAGCGTTGCGCTAATATAGGGTAACTCGACTTTTATTGAAACCACACAACGTGTGTCAGAACTATAGGTAAGTTTAATTCATGACTATCGCACTTGAGCTTAAGCAGCTTAAAAAAGTCTATCCGGGCGGCGTTCAGGCGCTGCGCGGAATTGATTTGCAGGTCGAAGCGGGGGATTTCTACGCCCTGCTGGGGCCGAATGGCGCGGGGAAATCCACGACCATCGGCATCATCAGCTCGCTGGTGAACAAGTCTTCGGGCAGCGTCGCGGTGTTTGGCTATGATCTCGAAAAAGATGTGGTCAACGCCAAACGTCAGCTGGGGCTGGTGCCGCAGGAATTTAACTTCAACCCGTTTGAAACCGTGCAGCAAATTGTGGTCAATCAGGCGGGTTACTACGGCGTAGAACGTCAGGACGCCATCGAGCGCAGCGAAAAGTACCTCAAACAGCTCGATCTGTGGGAAAAACGCGGCGAACGTGCGCGCATGCTCTCCGGCGGGATGAAGCGCCGTCTGATGATCGCCCGCGCCCTGATGCACGAGCCAAAACTGCTGATCCTTGATGAGCCAACGGCGGGCGTGGATATCGAACTGCGCCGCTCGATGTGGGGTTTCCTGAAGGATTTGAACGACAAAGGCACCACCATCATTCTGACCACCCACTACCTCGAAGAAGCTGAAATGCTGTGCCGCAATATCGGCATCATTCAGCGCGGCGAGCTGGTGGAAAACACCTCGATGAAGAACCTGCTGTCCAAGCTGAAGTCCGAAACCTTTATCCTCGATCTGGCGGCCAAAAGCCCGCTGCCGAAGCTGGAGGGCTATCAGTATCGTCTGGTGGACACGTCGACGCTTGAAGTGGAAGTCCTGCGCGAGCAGGGCATTAACAGCGTCTTTGCGCAGCTGAGCGCGCAGGGCATTCAGGTATTGAGTATGCGTAACAAAGCTAACCGACTGGAAGAACTGTTTGTCTCGCTGGTCCAGGATAAACAAGGAGAGCAGGCATGATGCATCTTTACTGGGTGGCGCTAAAAAGTATCTGGGCCAAAGAGATTAACCGCTTTATGCGCATTTGGGTGCAAACCCTGGTGCCGCCGGTGATCACCATGACGCTCTATTTCATCATCTTCGGGAATCTGATTGGCTCCCGTATCGGTGAAATGCATGGCTTTACCTATATGCAGTTTATCGTGCCGGGCCTGATCATGATGGCGGTGATCACCAACGCCTATGCCAACGTGGCGTCGTCGTTTTTCAGCGCGAAGTTCCAGCGTAACATTGAAGAGCTGCTGGTGGCCCCGGTGCCAACGCACGTCATCATCGCCGGTTATGTGGGCGGCGGCGTAGCGCGCGGGCTGGCGGTAGGGATTCTGGTGACGGCTATTTCGCTGTTCTTTGTCCCGTTCCAGGTGCATTCATGGATGTTCGTGGCGCTGACCCTGCTGATGACCGCGATTCTGTTCTCGCTGGCTGGCCTGTTGAACGCAGTGTTTGCGACCACTTTCGATGACATCAGCCTGATCCCGACCTTTGTCCTGACGCCGCTGACCTATCTCGGTGGGGTGTTCTACTCCCTGACGCTGCTGCCACCGTTCTGGCAGGCGCTGTCGCACCTGAACCCGATTGTCTACATGATCAGCGGATTCCGCTTTGGCTTCCTCGGCATAACTGACGTGCCGCTGTTTACCACCGTCATCGTCCTCGCCGTCTTCATCATCGCTTTCTATATTCTGTGCTGGTATCTGATCCAGCGCGGACGCGGATTGCGCAGCTAAGCCGCATCCCCGGCAGCACTCTGTCTGCCGGGGCATTTTCTTTGATAGTTATCACCATAAATTAATCTTCACTCCGCTAAACTACTTTCCCCTAAAGGAGAGACGCTATGTTGGGTTGGGTGATTACCTGTCATGATGACGATGCCCAGGCAATGCTCGATCGCCTGGAAAAAAAATTGGGTCCGCTGCCTCAGTGCCGGGCGGTGAACTACTGGCGCGGGCTGAGCACCAACATGCTGAGCCGTATGATGTGCGATGCGCTGCATGAGACGGATACCGGTGAAGGCGTCATTTTTATGACCGACAAATCGGGCGCCGCGCCGTATCGCGCCGCCGCGTTGTTGAGTCACAAGCATGAAAACTGTGAAGTGATTTCCGGGATTAACTACGCGTTGCTGGAGATGATGTACCCGCTGCGCGAAACGCTGAGCAGCGCGGAGTTCCGCGATACGCTGGTCGGGCAGGAGATCCCCGGCGTCAGCAGCCTCTGGCATCAGCAGCAGAAAAACCCGCCTTTTGTCCTGCTCCACGATCTGTATAAGAATTAAACATTGGTATTGATGTCGCTTTTGCTACAATGGCGACTGATTTTTAGTGTCGATAATAATCCCATGTTTATACGCGTTTTTTCCCTTCTTTTGCTGCTGGTCTCCGGCGGCGTCTCTGCCAGTTTATTAAGCCAACAGGGCTTACCCGCTCAATATATGCAAACCACTGAAGATGCAGCGATCTGGGCGCAGGTGGGCAACGAGGTTGTTAACGTCGGCAATGTGCGCGCGGGGCAGATTCTTGCAGTCGTTCCTACGGCGGCAGACTACTACGAATTTCGCTTCGGCTTTGGCACCGGGTTTATCGACAAAGGCCATCTGGAAAAGGTGCAGGGGAAACAGCGCGTACAGGACAGTCTGGGCGATCTCAACAAGCCGCTCAGTAACCAGAATCTGATCACCTGGAAAGACACCCCGGTGTATAACGCACCCAACAGCGGCAGCGCCCCGTTTGGTACGCTGAGTTCAAACCTGCGCTATCCCATTCTCAGCAAGCTGAAAGACAGACTTAACCAGACCTGGTTTCAAATCCGCATGGGCAACCGTCTGGCGTGGATCAGCAGCCTGGATGCGCAGGAAGACAGCGGCATTCCGGTGATCACCTATCACCATATTTTGCGCGACGAAGAGAACACCCGCTTCCGTCACACCTCCACGACCACCAGCGTGCGCGCCTTTAACAACCAGATGACCTGGCTGCGCGATCAGGGTTACACCACGCTGACGCTCTATCAGCTGGAAGGCTACGTGCGCAATAAAATGAACCTGCCCGCCCGCGCGGTGGTGATTACCTTTGACGATGGTCTGAAGTCGGTCAACCGCTACGCGTGGCCGATTCTGAAGCAGTATGGCTTTAAGGCGACGGCGTTTATCATCTCGTCGCGAATCAAAGGCCATCCGCAGAAGTGGGACCCGAAATCGCTGCAATTTATGAGCGTGTCGGAGCTGAAAGAGATTCAGGATGTGTTTGATATCCAGTCGCACACCCACTTCCTGCACCGCGTCGATGGCAATAAACATCCTATTTTGCTGAGCCGCAGCTACCACGTCATTCTGTTTGATTTTGAACGCTCGCGGCGCTCGCTGGCACAGTTCAACCCACGTGTGCTCTATCTCTCGTATCCGTTCGGCGGTTACGATGACAAAGCGGTGAAAGCGGCGAACGACGCCGGTTTTCATCTGGCGGTGACGACGGTAAAAGGGAAGGTGAAACCGGGAGATAATCCGTTCTTACTGAAACGCCTGTATATCTTAAGAACGGATTCGCTGGAGACAATGTCGCGGCTGATCAGCAATCAGCCGCAGGGGTAACATCAGGCAACCTGAACCGGTACGGCTTTCGCGGTACGTTTCATCTCGTTGTCGCCGTCAAAATAGGCCACTTTAGGCTGCCAGCTGCGCGCCTGTTCGTCCGGCATGGTGACGTAGGTGGCGATAATCAGGATATCACCCACGTCAGCACAGTGTGCCGCCGCGCCGTTGACGGAGATGATTTTTGAGCCACGCTCACCGGCAATCGCATAGGTAGAGAAGCGTTTGCCGTTGGTTACGTTGTAAATATCAATGGCTTCGTATTCGAGAATACCCGCCGCCTCAAGGAAATCCTGGTCAATCGCGCAGGAACCTTCGTAATGCAGGTCTGCCTGCGTCACTTTGACGCGGTGAAGCTTACCTTGCAGCATTGTGCGAATCATAACGTTACCTTTACTCTTCATGCAGTCCCCTCCGGCTGGAGAGGGCAGGGTGGGGGGAAACATTCCCCAGGCAAATATTAGCGCAGTATTGCCCGATTTTTGGTCGCTGTCTACTGCGTCAGCTCAACCACTTTGTTGTCGATGAGGCGCGCCTGACCGAGCCATGCGGCCACCAGAATCACCGCGCGTTTGCTGGTGTCTGAAAGCGCCAGCAGCGTGTCCGCATCGCGGATTTGAACGTCGTCGGCACGCAGCCCTTTTTCGTTCAGCTCCTGTTCCGCGATAGCGATAATCTCTTCCGCCGTCAATTCGTTAGCTTCCAGCTTCTCCGCCATCGCGTTCATGACTTTGCTCAGCGCCGGCGCGATTTTGCGCTGGTCAGCGGTCAGATACCCGTTGCGTGAGCTAAGCGCCAGACCGTCTTTGGCGCGCACTATCGGCACGCCGACGATCTCGATGTCGTAGCCCATGTCTGCGACCATTTTGCGGATCAGGGCCAGCTGCTGGAAATCCTTCTCGCCAAAGCAGGCGATATCCGGCTGTACCAGGTTGAAGAGCTTGCTTACGATGGTCGAAACGCCGCGGAAATGCCCCGGACGGCTGGCCCCTTCGAGCATGGTCGAAATGCCCGGCACATCGACGAAGGTCGCCCCTTCGGTGCCCTGCGGATAAATATCGTCAGGCGTGGGTGAAAAGACGAAATCCACATGGTGTTTTTTGAGCTTTTCACAATCTTCCTGCAGCGTGCGCGGGTAGCGCGCCAGATCGTCGGCACGATCGAACTGCATCGGGTTAACGAAAATCGTCACCACGACGACATCGGCGCGGGCTTTCGCTTCGTCGACCAGTTTCATGTGGCCATCATGCAGATTGCCCATGGTCGGGACCAGGGCGATACGTTTACCCTCCTGACGCAGGCGGCGAATGTGCTGACGCAGCAGTGGCAAGGTTTCAATGATTAGCACAATGAGACTCCTTAATGGAAACTGTGTTCTTCAGCCGGGTAAACACCGGATTCGACGTCGGCAATATACTGCCTGACCGCAGCGCGCATGTCGCCCGCGGTGCTTAGGAAATTTTTCGCAAATTTAGGAATGTGGCCGCCGGTGATGCCGAAAGCGTCGTGCATCACCAGGATTTGCCCGTCGGTCACGTTGCCTGCGCCAATGCCAATCACGGGGATTGAGAGCGCTTCGGTGACGCGTTTGGCCAGTTCAACGGGCACACACTCCAGCACCAACAGCTGCGCACCGGCGGCTTCCAGCGCCAGCGCGTCGTCCAGCAGCGTTTGACCTGCTTCGCCGCGCCCCTGAACTTTATATCCACCGAAAATATTCACCGACTGCGGTGTTAAACCCAGATGGCCGCAAACCGGCACCGCGCGCTCGGTCAGTTTTTTCACGGTGTCGACCAGCCAGGCTCCGCCTTCGATTTTCACCATATTGGCGCCTGCGCGCATCACGGCGGCGGCATTTTCGAAGGCTTGTTCTGGCGTGGCATAGGCCATGAAAGGCAGGTCGGAAAGCAGCAGGCACTCTGGGGCACCGCGACGAACGGCGCGGGTATGGTAAGCAATATCTTCTACCGTCACTGGCAGGGTGGAATCATGTCCTTGTACCGTCATCCCTAACGAGTCGCCGACCAGCATGACCTTAATGCCTTCGTCGGCAAACAACTTCGCAAAGCTGTAGTCATAGGCGGTGATCGTGGCGAAGCGTTTTTTTTCCTGTTTGCATTTCTGCAATAAGGCGATGGTGGTTGGTTTCATAATGTTTCCTGATAGCCCAAAACGAATCTTTGCGCATTCTAACAGTAACATTCGGGGGAACAATGATTTTAGGCAACCGATTAACACCAATTATTTTAGGGGTTATCAGCAAAAAAACGGGATTACCAGAGGGCGGGTTTTTCGGCGTTGAGCTGCTGCAAAATCGCCTGCAGCGATTCGCCGTTGGGGAAGGTTAATTCAGGGGCGACTTCCCACAGCGGCCAGAGCATAAAACCGCGATTTTTCATGTCGTAATGCGGCACCGTCAGGCGGTCCGTATTTATGACTTCATCACCGAACAGCATGATATCGAGATCCAGCGTGCGCGGTCCCCAGCGTTCTGCTTTACGCTGGCGGCCCTGCTGAAGCTCAATACGCTGGGTGTTATCCAGCAAGGTTTCGGCATCGAGGGATGTTTCAAGCACCACGGCGGCGTTCAGGTAATCAGGCTGATCCTGCGGTCCGAGCGGCGGCGTGCGGTAAAACGCAGAAACCTTCACGAGGCGGCTCTGTGGGATCTCGCTTAACGCCTGAACGGCAGCATTAACCTGCTCCAGAGGAGAGGCCAGATTGCTGCCGATGGCGATATACGCAAGGGTCATGCGCTGCCTTCGCGGCGCGGGGCGCGCTTGCGTGGGCGACGATGACGGCGACGCGGTTCTGGCTCTTCATCCAGATTGGTGAGCATTCCTTTCTGTTCCGGCGGAGCGGAAACCTGGAATTCGCCCCACCACTGGGCCAGACTTTGCAGCTCTTTGTTGTTCTCGATCTCAGCGCGCAGCGCCAGCAGATCGTAAGCCGCGCGGAATTTCGGATGTTCCATCAGCTTCCACGCGCGCTTGCCCTGACGGCGAGACATGCGTAATTGCAGCTGCCAGATATCGCGAACCAGCGTGGTGATGCGCTTAGGAATTGCCAGCGTACGGCAGGCTTCGTCCAGCACGTCGTTGGCGGCCAGCGCGAAAGCATCGTAATAGGCCAGGCCGCTTTCCTGAGCAATTTTCTGCGCAGTTTCGAGCAGCGGATACCAGAACATTGCCGCGAACAGGAACGCCGGGTTCACACGCATATCGTTATGAATGCGGGTGTCGGTGTTTTTCAGCACCTGAGCGATAATGCGCTCCATCGGGCTGTCACCGCTTTCGGTGAAGTAGCGCACGATGGTCGGGAACAGCGGCTGGAAGAGGCTGTTTTCGCGCAGCAGTTTATAGGTTTCATACCCGTAACCGGCTTGCAGCATTTTCAGCGCTTCTTCGAACAGACGCGCCGGTGGCACGTCGTTGATAAGCGTCGCCAGACGCGGAATCGGCTCAGCGGTCTCTGGGCTTATCTGCATATTCAGCTTGGCGGCAAAGCGCACGGCGCGCAGCATGCGCACCGGATCTTCGCGGTAGCGAGTTTCAGGATTGCCAATCAGGCGAATCACGCCCTCTTTCAGGTCCTGTACGCCGCCCACGAAATCACGCACCGTGAAATCGGCCACGCTGTAGTAAAGGCTGTTGATGGTGAAATCGCGACGCTGGGCATCTTCTTCGATGGAACCAAAGATGTTGTCACGCAGCAGCATGCCGTTCTGGCCACGCTGAGAGGTCGTGCGATCGGTTGGTGCGCCGGCTTCGTGGTGGCCACGGAAGGTTGCCACTTCGATAATTTCCGGACCAAACATCACGTGTGCAAGACGGAAACGACGGCCTACCAGACGACAGTTGCGGAATAATTTACGCACCTGTTCCGGCGTGGCGCTGGTCGTCACATCAAAATCTTTTGGTTTTTTGCCAAGCAGTAAATCGCGAACCCCGCCGCCCACGAGATAGGCCTCGTAGCCTGCTTTATTCAGACGATAGAGCACCTTGAGGGCATTTTCACTGATATCTTTGCGGGAAATAGTGTGCTGCTCACGCGGAATAACCGACATATGGGATTGAGCAATAGCGTCATTCGCTACGCTCTCATCGCGGCTTAGCACCTTACGGCAAAAATTAGCGACTCGAGTAAAAATAGTACACCTCGGTAGTGTGTTTCATATATTGGACAAAAAATTACACGTCATCTTTTATGCTGCCTCTGCGTTGGCTGCCTTCGCTCTCACGGGCCGTTTACAAACGTAAACTCGCGGTGATTCACTCAGTTGCCGCCTTGATACAGCGGAGATGCTTCGTGTAAAAAGCGGCTAATCATAGCTCAGCGAGACGCGTTTGAGAATGCTGGATTTTTGGCACGGCAGAGAGCGACCAGCCCTCGACGGCTTTTTTCAGCAATTCATCAACGGATAAATCCTGCCATTCATTGTTCACATTTTGGTTTAGAAATCGTAATGCGTCGATCAAAACGGGGCGCGGATCCCCGTCAGGCAGCGCGGGCGCGTGATTCTGCTTGGAAAGTTTATTCCCGTGTTCATTCAGCGCCAGCGGCAAATGAATATAGTCCGGAACCTTCCAGCCTAACTGCTGGTAGAGCGAAATTTGTCGCACCGTCGGTTCAATCAAATCTGCGCCGCGCACAATTTCTGTCACGCCCTGGAAATGATCGTCCACCACCACAGCAAGATTATAAGCAAATAAGCCATCGCGACGATGAATAATAAAATCTTCACGCGCCAGACGCTCATCGGCGTTAATTTCGCCGAGCAGTAAATCCTTAAAGCGGGTGACAGGATGATGCTGAAGCAGACGCACCGCCGCATTCTCCGGCCCGTTATTCAGGGTTCGGCAATGGCCGTCGTAGACGCCGCCTGCCTGCTGAATACGCGCACGGGTGCAGGTGCAGTAATAAGACAGCCCTTGCTCATACAGCCACGCCAGCTGTTCGTGGTAAGCCTCGTGGCGGTTTGACTGCCACAATACTTCTCCGTCCCAGTTCAAACCGTAATGTTCCAGCTGACGCAGGATGGTTTCTGCTGCACCGGGAACTTCACGAGGGGGATCAATATCTTCGATACGCACGCGCCAGAGGCCGTGCTGAGAACGCGCTTGCAGGTAGCTGCCGAGAGCGGCGATGAGCGAACCAAAGTGTAGCTCACCAGAGGGAGATGGCGCAAAGCGCCCGATATAGTCGGATTGAGGCATAGTCACAGCAGACAAAAAGTCACAAGGCGGGAGTGACTCCCGCCTTTATGATCGTTACGACAGAACAGGAATTAACCTGCCATCTGTTTTTCGCGGATTTCAGCCAGCGTTTTGCAGTCGATGCACAGATCGGCAGTCGGACGCGCTTCCAGGCGACGAATGCCAATTTCCACACCGCAGGACTCGCAGTATCCGAAATCTTCGTCCTCGACCTTCTTCAGCGTTTTCTCAATCTTTTTGATGAGTTTGCGTTCGCGGTCACGGTTACGCAGTTCGAGGCTGAACTCTTCTTCCTGAGCGGCACGGTCTACCGGGTCCGGGAAGTTTGCTGCTTCGTCTTGCATATGGGTAACAGTGCGATCGACTTCATCCCTAAGTTGATTACGCCATGCTTCAAGAATACGCTTGAAGTGAGACAGCTGGGCTTCGTTCATATACTCTTCGCCCGGTTTCTCTTGGTACGGCTCCACCCCAGCGATGGCGAGAATACTCAGGGACGATGTTTTACGGTTTTGCCCTTCTTGCATGTTGCTTCTCCTTAACACGCACTATCGATCCCCGTGTGGGGGAAAAATCAGGTCGCTATAAATAGCAGATGCTTTTCCGTAAGGCAATTATCTAAACGTAACACTTGACAAGCCTGTGAGGAAAAGCGTATTTGCGCACGCGGCCAGAACACCAAATC
This sequence comes from Lelliottia sp. SL45, assembly GCF_026672535.1. Classification (NCBI taxonomy): domain Bacteria; kingdom Pseudomonadati; phylum Pseudomonadota; class Gammaproteobacteria; order Enterobacterales; family Enterobacteriaceae; genus Lelliottia; species Lelliottia sp. SL45. The sequence continues at coordinate 3,005,676 of NZ_JAPPRH010000003.1, read as the reverse complement.
GTCATCTTCTAACCCCTTATAACACAACGGGGAGCGTCGACTTCAGAGTCATATTATCGGCAGAAAGTTCCGCTTTATAAGCGAAAACTTCTACCCCCTGCTTTTGTGCCTCATTCAACAATTGTGCGTACTTTGGGTCAATGTGGCGGGCGGGTGAGAATCGTTCAATCGCTGAATGCAACACGGCAAACAGCAATACGGCGCGCTTGCCCGCCGCCGCAACACTCATTAGCTCTCGCAGATGCTTTTGGCCGCGTAGCGTCACCGCATCCGGAAAGTAGCCATTATCCCTGTCTGCTAACGTCACTGATTTGACTTCAATATAGCACTCAGGGCGGTCATCCGCCTGTAGCATGAAGTCAATTCTGCTGCCTTCCTCGCCATATTTCACTTCGCCTTTCAGCGTGCTGTAGCCCATTAGCTCTGGAATCAGCCCGGCGTCGATGGCCTCTTTCACCAGCGGGTTGGCGCGCTGGGTATTCACGCAGATAAAGGCCCCTTGCTGGGTCTCGGTGATTTCCCAGGTATGCGCATATTTACGCTTAAGATTGGCAGAGGTGGAGTACCAGACCGTATCGCCCGGCGTGGCGCAGCCCGTCATCGCACCGGTGTTCGGGCAGTGCAACGTGAGATGCTCGCCCTCGGGGGTGATCACGTCGGCCAGAAAGCGCTTATAGCGCTGAATCAGGGTGGCTTGCTGTAAGGCAGGGCTAAACTTCATCGTGAGTCCTTGATTATTCGCTTAACGTCCAGCGCGTCAGCGGCGTATAGCGGGTGCGTCCCTGATGGAATACGGATTCGTAGAGGACAAATTCGGTTACCGGAAAGGCCCAGCTAAAGCCTGGGGCGGGAATGGCAACCGCATGCGCGGTATTACGCAGCAGGGTGAGGTGCGGGTGAAAGGGCTGCGGGCTTTGATAGCAGCCACTGCGAGCGGCCTGGGCGCGCAGGAGATTCGCCAGCTGCAACAATCCGCGCGGCGGCTGACGCGTCCCGAGCCACACAACGCGAGAGCGCAGCCACTGCCCGGCGTCGTCCAGATTGAGGGTAAAACCCGGCTGGCGGATCCGCCCGGCCATCGCCGACAGCGCTTGCTGCTTTTCTGCGCTGACCTCACCGAGAAACGCCAGCGTCAGGTGTAAGTTGGCGGCCGCAACCGGGCGGCCCGCTTCGGTCGGAAAATTCGCCGCGCGCCAGCGGACGATTTGCCGCTGAACAGTGGCCGGTGGCTCAATGGCGAAAAACAGTCGTTTTGAATCAGACATAGGGGGGCTCGGTAATGATATGCGCCGATGCTACAATGTCCGCCGTCTAATGTTAACCCTCTGGAGCTGTTCGTGTCCTCATTGCCGGTCGCCGCCGTACTTCCCGAGCTACTTGCCGCGTTACAACATGCCCCTCAGATCCTGCTGAATGCGCCCACGGGCGCCGGTAAATCGACCTGGTTGCCGCTGCAGATCCTCAAAGAGGGGAATATTCCCGGAAAAATTCTTCTGCTGGAACCGCGCCGGCTGGCGGCCCGCAACGTGGCACAACGCCTCGCCGAACTGCTGAATGAAAAGCCGGGCGAAACGATCGGCTACCGCATGCGCGCCGAAACCTGCATCGGCCCCGCGACGCGCCTCGAAGTGGTGACGGAGGGCATTCTCACCCGGATGCTGCAAAACGATCCGGAACTGAGCGGCGTGGGGCTGGTGATCCTCGATGAATTCCACGAACGCAGCCTGCAGGCCGATCTGGCGCTGGCGCTGCTGCTCGATGTTCAGCACGGGCTGCGCGACGATCTCAGGCTGCTGCTGATGTCGGCGACGCTCGACAACCCACGTCTGCAACAAATCCTTCCCGATGCACCGGTGATCGCCTCCGAAGGGCGGGCATTTCCCGTCGATCGCCGCTACCAGTCGCTGTCGGTGAACCTGCGCTTTGATGAGGCGGTCGCTATCGCTACCGCGGAGCTGTTGCGCCACGAATCTGGCTCGCTGCTGCTCTTTTTACCAGGCGTCGGCGAAATTCAGCGCGTGCAGGAGAAACTGGCGTCACGCGTCGGCAGCGATGTGCTGCTCTGCCCGCTGTATGGCGCACTGTCGCTGAACGAACAGCGTAAAGCGATCCTTCCGGCACCTGCCGGGCAGCGCAAGGTGGTGCTGGCGACCAACATTGCCGAAACCAGTTTAACGATCGAGGGCATTCGTCTGGTGGTCGATACGGCGCAGGAGAGGGTGGCGAGCTTCGATCCGCGCACCGGCCTGACCCGCCTGCTCACGCAGCGTATCAGCCAGGCATCCATGGTCCAGCGCGCAGGCCGCGCCGGACGCCTGGAGCCGGGGATTTGTCTGCACCTGACCAGCGCCGAGCAGGCAGAACGTGCGGCGACGCAGAGCACGCCGGAAATTCTGCAAAGCGATCTCTCCGGCCTGCTGCTGGAGCTGTTGCAATGGGGCTGCCCGGACCCGAGTCAACTGGCCTGGCTCGATCAGCCGCCTGCGGTGAATCTGGCGGCGGCGCGCAGGCTGCTTACTCAGCTTGGTGCGCTTGAGAATGAACGCCTGACACCTCGCGGCCAGAAAATGGCGTCTCTTGGCAACGAACCGCGTCTGGCGGCGATGCTGGTGGCGGCAAAAGAGGATGATGAAATCGCCACTGCCGCGAAGCTTGCGGCGATTCTGGAAGAGCCTCCGCGCGGCGGGAGCAGCGATTTGGCCTCGGCCTTTTCGCGCAATCAGCCTAACTGGCAGCAGCGCGCCCAGCGGCTTTGTCAGCGCCTGAACCGCCGTGGCGGAGCGCTGGACAGCGATCTGATCCCCAGTTTGTTGGCGCAGGCTTTCCCGGATCGCATCGCACGCAGGCGGGGGATCGATGGCCGCTACCAGCTGGCGAACGGCATGGGCGCGATGCTTGACAGCGATGACGCGCTCACTCGCCACGAATGGCTGATAGCACCGCTGCTGTTGCAGGGCAGTTCGTCCCCGGACGCGCGAATTTTACAGGCGATAGCGGTGGATATCGACGCGCTCACACGCGACTGCCCGCAGCTGTTGCAGCAGTCGGACACCATCGAGTGGGACGACGCGCAGGGCACCCTGAAAGCGTTTCGCCGCAGCCAGATCGGCAAACTGACCGTCAGCGTTAAACCGCTGGCAAAACCGTCGGAAGACGAGCTGCACCAGGCGATGCTCAACGGTATTCGCGATAAAGGGCTGACTGTGCTGAACTGGACGCCGGAAGCGGAACAGTATCGCCTGCGCTTACACTGCGCCGCGCGCTGGCTGCCGGAGTACCCGTGGCCCGAGGTGGACGACGATGCGCTGCTGGCCTCCCTGGAAACCTGGTTACTGCCAGAAATGGGCGGTGTGCATTCCCTGAAAGCGCTGAAATCACTGGATGTGAAGGCCGCGCTTGAGAATTTACTCGACTGGTCATTACGTCAACGACTGGTGAGTTCGCTCCCCTCGCATTACACTGTGCCGACCGGAAGCCGGATCGCCATTCGATATCATGAGGATAATCCTCCGGCACTGGCGGTACGGATGCAGGAGATGTTTGGTGAAGCCACCACGCCGTCGATAGCCGACGGGCGCGTTCCACTGGTGCTGGAGCTGCTGTCGCCCGCCCATCGTCCATTGCAAATCACGCGCGATCTCGGTGCTTTTTGGGCTGGTAGCTATCGCGATGTGCAGAAAGAGATGAAAGGGCGTTATCCGAAACACGTCTGGCCGGACGATCCGGCGAATACCGCGCCGACGCGGCGGACGAAGAAGTATTCATAGGTTTTGAGAGATTTCTTCTTTCACCGTTGGGTGGAAGAAAAGAGAATCGGGCCATTGCGCCTGGAATGTTGCGGAGAGAAAGCATGGCGGGGAATGACCGCGAGCCAATAGGACGTAAGGGTAAACCTGCGCGTCCGGCGAAGGAAAAAATCAGCCGTCGTCGCCTCAGCGATGAGGAGTATGACGATGACTATGAAGACGATGATGAGGATGAACCCATGCCGCGGAAAGGAAAAGGCAAAGGGCGGAAGCCTCGTGGCAGACGCGGCTGGCTCTGGCTGCTGCTGAAGCTGTTTATTGTATTTGTTGTTCTGATGGCGATTTACGGCGTGTACCTGGATCAGAAGATCCGCAGCCGTATCGACGGTAAAGTCTGGCAGTTGCCTGCGGCGGTGTACGGTCGCATGGTGAACCTTGAGCCGGACATGTCCATCAGCAAGAACGAAATGGTCAAACTGCTGGAAGCCACGCAGTACCGTCAGGTGTCGAAAATGACCCGCCCTGGCGAGTTTACCGTGCAGGCGAGCAGCATCGAGATGATTCGCCGTCCGTTCGATTTCCCGGACAGCAAAGAGGGGCAGGTGCGCGCGCGTCTGACCTTTGACGGCGACCACCTGGAAACCATCGAGAATCTGGACAGCAACCGTCAGTTCGGTTTCTTCCGTCTCGACCCGCGCCTGATCACCATGCTCTCCTCGCCAAACGGCGAGCAGCGCCTGTTTGTCGCGCGTAATGGCTTCCCGGATCTGCTGGTTGATACCCTGCTGGCCACCGAAGACCGCCACTTCTACGAGCACGACGGCGTGAGCCTGTACTCCATCGGGCGTGCGGTGCTGGCGAACCTGACGGCCGGTCGTACGGTGCAGGGGGCGAGTACCCTGACCCAGCAGCTGGTGAAAAACCTGTTCCTCTCCAGCGAACGCTCTTACTGGCGTAAAGCCAACGAAGCGTACATGGCCGTGCTGATGGACGCCCGCTACAGCAAAGATCGTATTCTTGAGCTGTACATGAACGAGGTGTATCTCGGTCAGAGCGGCGATAATGAAATTCGCGGTTTCCCGCTGGCGAGCCTCTACTACTTTGGCCGTCCGGTGGAAGAGCTGAGCCTCGACCAGCAGGCACTGCTGGTGGGGATGGTGAAAGGCGCGTCAATCTATAACCCGTGGCGCAACCCGAAACTGGCGCTGGAGCGTCGTAACCTGGTTCTGCGCTTGTTGCAACAGCAGCAGGTGATCGATCAGGAGCTGTACGACATGCTGAGCGCGCGTCCGCTGGGCGTGCAACCGCGCGGTGGCGTGATCTCGCCACAGCCTGCATTTATGCAGATGGTGCGTCAGGAGCTGCAGACCAAACTCGGCGACAAAGTGAAAGATCTCTCCGGCGTGAAGATCTTTACCACCTTTGACTCCGTGGCGCAGGACGCCGCTGAGAAAGCTGCCGTTGACGGCATTCCGGTGCTGAAAAAGCAGCGCAAGCTGAGCGATCTGGAAACCGCAATGGTCGTCGTCGATCGTTATAGCGGAGAAGTGCGCGCGATGGTTGGCGGGGCAGAGCCGCAGTTTGCGGGCTACAACCGTGCGATGCAGGCGCGTCGTTCGATTGGTTCTCTGGCAAAACCGGCGACCTATCTGACTGCTCTGAGCCAGCCGAATCAGTATCGACTCAATACCTGGATTGCCGATGCGCCGATTGCGCTGCGTCAGCCGAATGGCCAGGTATGGTCTCCGCAGAACGACGATAAACAGTTCAGCGGCCAGGTGATGCTGGTGGATGCTCTGACGCGTTCGATGAACGTCCCGACGGTTAACCTCGGTATGGCGCTGGGTCTGCCGGCGATTACCGACACCTGGCAGAAACTGGGTGTGCCAAAAGATCAGCTGCATCCGGTGCCAGCGATGATTCTGGGGGCGCTGAACCTGACGCCTATCGAAGTGGCGCAGGCCTTCCAGACCATCGCCAGCGGCGGTAACCGTGCGCAGCTCTCTGCGGTGCGCTCGGTGATTGCTGAAGACGGTACGGTGCTTTATCAGAGCTTCCCGCAGGCAGAACGCGTGGTTCCCGCGCAGGCTGCTTACATGACCCTGTGGACCATGCAGCAAGTGGTGCAGCGCGGTACGGGTCGCCAGCTGGGCGCGAAATATCCGGGCCTGCATCTGGCGGGTAAAACCGGGACCACCAACAACAACGTCGATACCTGGTTTGCCGGGATTGATGGCCGTGAAGTGGTGATCACCTGGGTTGGACGTGATAACAACCAGCCGACCCGTCTGTACGGTGCGAGCGGCGCGATGTCTATCTACCAGCGTTACCTGACCAACCAGTCGCCGGTGCCGCTGAACCTGACGCCGCCGGAAGATATCGTCGATATGGGTGTGGATGAATCGGGTAACTTCGTCTGCGGCGGCGGGATGCGTTCCCTGCCGGTCTGGACGGACAAACCGGAATCGCTGTGCCAGCAAAGCCAGCCAGAACAGCCGACGGGCAATCCGTTTGAGCAGTCTCAGCCTCAACAGCAGCCGCAGCAACAACAGCAGCAGCCGCAGAATGAGAAGAAAGACAGCGACGGCGTGGCGGGCTGGATCAAAGATATGTTTGGCAGTAACTAAGTCTGAGAATTCCCTCTCCTGCGGGAGAGGGAGTTTATTCACGCATAAAGAACATATTCCTAACCCTTATTTAATCCTGCTTTAACTCCTCATTTTCCCTCTGGTTATTTCTTAAACCCTCAATTCTTGTAGGGCCGCATATCGCTTGCTATGCCGCCAGCGTTTCGCATATTATTCTGCGGTCATAATAATAATTCTCGTTTACGTTATCATTCACTCTTTCATCAGAGATATACCAATGGCGCTCAAAACTGCTCAGCCAAAGAGTCCTTCGCTGCGTAAAATCGCGGTCGTTGTAGCCACAGCGGTAGGCGGCATGTCTGCTTTTGCACATGCGGCTGACACCCCCAAAAAAGAAGACACCATTACGGTGACGGCGGCCCCAGCGGCACAAGAAAGTGCATGGGGACCGGCGGCAACCATCGCGGCGCGTCAGTCCGCAACCGGCACCAAAACCGATACCCCTATTCAAAAAGTCCCGCAGTCTATTTCTGTGGTGACCGCCGAAGAGATGGCGCTGCATCAGCCACGCTCGGTAAAAGAGGCGTTGAGCTACACCCCAGGCGTTGCAGTTGGCACGCGTGGCGCATCAAACACCTATGACTATCTGGTCATTCGCGGTTTTGCGGCCGATGGTCAGAGCCAGAACAACTACCTCGACGGTATGAAGATGCAGGGCAACTTCTACAACGACGCGGTGATTGACCCTTATATGCTGGAGCGCGCTGAAATCATGCGCGGTCCGGTTTCCGTGCTGTACGGAAAAAGCAGCCCAGGCGGTTTGCTGAACATGGTGAGCAAGCGCCCAATGACGGAGCCGCTGAAAGAGATCCAGTTCAAAGTCGGCACCGACAGCCTGTTCCAGACCGGGTTTGACTTCAGCGATGCAATCGATGATGACGGCGTCTACTCCTACCGTCTGACCGGCGTAGCGCGTTCCAATAACGCCCAGCAGGAGCGTGCGGAAGAGCAGCGTTATGCTATCGCGCCGTCGTTCTCCTGGCGTCCGGATGACAAAACTAACTTCACCTTCCTCTCTTACTTCCAGAATGAGCCAGAAACGGGCTACTACGGCTGGTTGCCAAAAGAGGGTACGGTTGAGCCACTGCCAAACGGCAGCCGTCTGCCGACCGACTTCAACGAAGGTGCGAAGAACAATACCTACTCCCGTAACCAGAAAATGGTTGGGTACAGCTTCGACCACGAATTCAACGACACCTTTACCGTGCGTCAGAACCTGCGCTTTGCTGAGAATAAAACCTCGCAAAACAGCGTCTACGGTTACGGTGTATGTACCGATCCGGCGAATGCGGGCAGCAAACAGTGTGCGGCCTTAGCGCCAGCGGACAAGGGCCATTATCTGGCGCGTAAATACGTGGTTGATGATGAGAAGCTGCAAAACTTCACCGTGGATACCCAGTTGCAGAGCAAATTTGCGACCGGTGCCGTTGACCACACCCTGCTGACCGGCGTTGACTTTATGCGTATGCGTAACGACATCAACTCCTGGTTCGGCTACGACGACTCCGTGCCGTTGCTGGATCTCTACAATCCGGTGTACACCGATTTCGATTTCAATTCGAAAGATCCGGCTACGTCCGGTCCGTATCAGATCCTGAACCGTCAGAAGCAAACGGGTCTGTACGTTCAGGACCAGGCGCAGTGGGATAAAGTGCTGGTGACTCTGGGCGGTCGTTACGACTGGGCCGATCAGGAATCCTACAACCGTGTTTACAACACCACCTCCAAACGTGACGATGCCCAGTTCACCTGGCGTGGTGGCGTTAACTACTTGTTTGATAACGGCGTAACCCCGTACTTCAGCTACAGCGAATCCTTCGAACCGGCGTCTCAGACCGATGCGCAGGGTAAACTGTTCTCACCGTCTAAAGGTAAGCAGTACGAAGCGGGCGTGAAATATGTGCCGAGCGATCGTCCTATCGTGTTGACCGGTGCGGTCTACCAGTTGACCAAAACCAACAACCTGATGGCTGACCCGGCAGGCTCATTCTTCTCCGTTGAGGGTGGCGAAATTCGTTCACGCGGCGTGGAAATTGAAGCTAAAGCGGCGCTGTCTGCGAGTGTTAACGTCGTAGGGTCTTACACCTACACGGATGCGGAATACACCACCGACACCAACTACAAAGGCAACACGCCTGCGCAGGTGCCAAAACACATGGCTTCGCTGTGGGGTGACTACACCTTCTTTGATGGCGCACTGTCTGGCCTGACACTCGGGACCGGCGGCCGTCTGACCGGCTCCAGCTATGGCGACCCGGCGAACTCCTTCAAAGTGGGCAGTTACACCGTTGTCGATGCCCTGGTCCGTTACGATCTGGCGCGCTTCGGTATGGCGGGCTCCAACGTGGCGGTTCACGTCAACAACCTGTTGGATCGTGAATACGTCGCAAGCTGCTTCAACACCTACGGCTGCTTCTGGGGTGCTGAACGCCAGGTTGTCGCCACGGCGACCTTCCGCTTCTAATCTCTCTTCGGGCACGGTTCGCCGTGCCCTTTAACAAGTTGGCCACTATGCAGGAAATTAGACCGCACTCCGATACCACGTTTGCGCTTAATAACACCTCCTTTCGCGTCCCTGGACGCACGCTGCTGCATCCGCTCTCTTTGACATTCCCTGTCGGCAAAGTCACGGGCCTTATCGGTCACAACGGTTCGGGTAAATCCACGCTGCTCAAAATGCTGGGGCGCCATCAGCCGCCGTCCGAAGGGGAGATCCTGCTCGACGGGCAGCCGCTTGAGAGCTGGAAAAGCAAAGCCTTTGCCCGCAAAGTCGCCTATCTGCCGCAGCAACTGCCGCAGGCTGAAGGGATGACCGTGCGCGAACTGGTGGCGATTGGACGTTATCCGTGGCACGGCGCGCTCGGGCGGTTTGGTGTGGCTGACAGAGAGAAAGTGGAAGAGGCGATCGCGCTGGTGGGGTTAAAACCGCTGGCGCACCGTCTGGTGGATAGCCTCTCCGGCGGCGAGCGTCAGCGCGCGTGGATCGCGATGCTGGTGGCTCAGGACAGTAACTGCCTGCTGCTGGACGAACCAACCTCGGCGCTGGACATCGCCCATCAGGTGGATGTGCTGGCGCTGATTCATCGCCTCAGCCAGCAGAAAGGGCTGACGGTGATCGCCGTTCTGCACGATATCAATATGGCCGCGCGCTACTGCGATTATCTGGTGGCCCTGCGCGGGGGCGAGATGATTGCGCAAGGTACGCCGTCTGAGCTGATGCGCGGCGAAACGCTGGAACTGATCTACGGAATTCCAATGGGTATCCTGCCTCACCCGTCAGGGGCTGCACCGGTGAGCTTTGTGTATTGATGCTGGATCCAACGTTGATAAGTCGCCGTCGGTTACTGACGGCGCTGGCGCTTTCGCCACTGCTGTTAAAAATGAATACCGCGCGTGCGGCTTCTGTTGATCCGCACCGCATTGTGGCGCTGGAGTGGCTGCCGGTTGAGCTGATGCTGGCGCTGGGCATCGCGCCGTACGGCGTGGCGGATATTCCTAACTACAACATGTGGGTCAACGAGCCAAAGATCCCCGCGTCAACCATCGATATCGGCCTGCGCACCGAGCCGAATCTCGAACTCCTGACGCAGATGAAACCCTCGTTTTTGGTCTGGTCTGCGGGCTACGGCCCTTCGCCGGAGACGCTGGCACGCATTGCGCCGGGGCGGGGGTTCACCTTCAGCGACGGTAAAAAACCGCTGACCATGGCGCGTCATTCGATTAATGAAATGGCCCAGCTTCTGGACCGCGAGGCGGCGGCAAAACAGCACCTCGACCATTTCGACGGTTTTATCGATTCGCTCAAACCCCGCTTTGCCGCGCGTGGCAACCGTCCGTTGCTGATGGTCACGCTGCTGGATGCGCGTCACGTGCTGGTATTTGGCAAAAACTGCCTGTTCCAGGAAGTGCTCGATCGCTTCGCTATTACGAATGCCTGGGAAGGGGAGATGACCTTCTGGGGCAGTACCACTGTCGGCATCGATCGTCTGGCGCAGTTCCGCGATGTAGACGTGCTCTGTTTCGATCATGGCAATGACCGTGAGATGCAAACCCTGATGGCGACGCCGCTGTGGCAGGCGATGCCGTTCGTGCGCGAGCAGCGTTTCCAGCGTGTGCCTGCGGTGTGGTTCTACGGAGCGACGCTGTCGGCGATGCACTTTGCCCGCGTGCTTGATAGCGCATTGGGAGGCAAAGCATGAGATCGCGGATCGCACTTTTCCCGACGCTGCTGTTAACCGTCGTTTTCGTCGTCGCACTGTTCTTAACCTGGTCAAATTTGTCGATTGCGCTGCCGCGCGCGCAGTGGGGCCAGGCCTTCTCCGTACCGGATATCGATAACATCCAGCAGATGCTGTTCCACTACAGCCTGTTGCCACGCCTGGCGATTTCATTGCTGGTGGGCGCGGGGCTGGGGCTGGTCGGCGTGCTGTTCCAGCAGGTGCTGCGTAACCCGCTGGCGGAACCGACGACGCTTGGCGTCGCCACTGGCGCACAGCTTGGTATCACGATTACCACGCTCTGGGCGCTGCCCGGCGCACTCACCAGCCAGTTCGCTGCGCTGGCGGGGGCCTGTGTGGTCGGTGCGCTGGTCTTCGGTGTGGCGTGGGGGAAACGTCTTTCTCCGGTAACGCTGATTCTGGCGGGGCTGGTGGTGAGCCTCTACTGCGGGGCCATCAACCAGCTGCTGGTGCTGTTCCATCACGACGAGCTGCAAAGCATGTTCCTGTGGAGCACCGGGACGCTGACCCAGACCGACTGGAGTATCGTGCAACGCCTGTGGCCACAGCTGATCGGCGGCGTAGTGCTGACCCTGCTGCTGCTGCGTCCGCTGACGCTGATGGGGCTGGATGATGGCGTGGCGCGCAATCTCGGGCTGGCGCTTTCTCTGGCACGTCTTGCCGCGCTGACGCTGGCGATTGTGCTCAGCGCACTGCTGGTAAATGCGGTCGGGATTATCGGCTTTATCGGCCTGTTTGCACCGTTGCTGGCGAAAATGCTCGGTGCGCGTCGCCTGCTGTCGCGACTGATGCTGGCGCCGCTGATTGGGGCGCTGATCCTCTGGCTGTCGGATCAAATCATTCTCTGGCTCGCCCGCGTGTGGATGGAAGTCTCCACCGGTTCCGTCACCGCATTGATTGGGGCGCCGTTGCTGCTATGGCTGCTGCCGCGTCTGCGCAGCATGAGCGCGCCCGCGATGGACGCTGGGGATAAAGTCTATGCCGAGCGTCAGCACATTCAATGGTTTGTGCTGACCGGGCTGATCGTATTGCTGATTGTCGCGTGGATTGCCCTCTCACTGGGGCGCGATGCGAGCGGCTGGCACTGGGCGACAGGCCCGATGCTGGATGAACTGCTGCAATGGCGCTGGCCGCGTATTTTCTCGGCGCTGATCGCAGGCGTGATGCTGGCGGTCGCCGGGTGCATTATCCAGCGTCTGACGGGTAACCCGATGGCCAGCCCGGAAGTGCTGGGCATCAGCTCCGGCGCGGCGTTTGGCGTAGTGATGATGCTTTTCTTCGTACCGGGCGATGCGTTTGGCTGGCTGATGCCTGCGGGCAGTATTGGTGCCGCCGCCACGCTGATGATCATTATGATCGCCGCCGGGCGCGGGGGCTTTTCACCGCACCGGATGCTGCTTGCCGGTATGGCGCTCAGCACCGCATTTACCATGCTGTTGATGATGCTGCAGGCCAGCGGCGATCCGCGCATGGCGCAGATCCTGACCTGGATTTCTGGTTCGACTTACGGCGCGACGGGGGCACAGGTGGTGCATTCCGGGATTGCGATGATCTTGCTGCTGGCAATCACGCCGTTGTGCCGCCGCTGGATGACGATTCTGCCACTGGGCGGTGAAACGGCACGCGCGGTCGGGATTGCATTGACGCCATCGCGCGTCGGCTTGCTGCTGCTGGCGGCCTGCCTGACCGCCGTCGCGACCATGACCATCGGCCCACTGAGTTTTGTTGGTCTGATGGCGCCGCACATCGCGCGCATGATGGGGTTCCGCCGCACGATGCCGCATATCGTGATCTCCGCGCTGGTGGGCGGAATGATACTGGTGATCGCCGACTGGCTGGGCAGGATGGTGCTGTTTCCGTATCAGATCCCGGCGGGGCTGCTGTCGACGTTTATTGGTGCGCCGTACTTTATTTATTTGCTGAGAAAGCAGAGCCGATAAAAAAACGGCAGCCGAGAGGCTGCCGTTTTGCATTTACTTTGTTTGTCGCGTGGCGATTAAAGCTTCGCAAACACCTTACGCGCTGCGTCGATGGTGTTATTGATATCTTCTTCGCTGTGCGCCACGGACATAAAGCCCGCTTCAAACGCTGACGGTGCCAGATACACACCCTCTTCCAGCATCAGATGGAAGAAACGCTTAAAGCGCTCAACGTCGCACTTCACCACGTCCTGATAGCAGGTCACGGTTTTCGCATCGGTGAAGAAGATCCCGAACATGCCGCCCACGTGGTTCACCACCAGCGGAATGCCCGTTTCTTCTGCGGCTTCCAACAGCCCGTTCGCCAGTTGGGTGGTCAAATCGGTCAGGGTTTCGTGAATACCCGGCTGCGCCACTTCGGTCAGGCAGGCAAAACCTGCCGCCATCGCAATCGGGTTACCGGACAGGGTACCCGCCTGATAAACCGGACCCGTCGGGGCCAGCGCTTCCATCACCTCTTTGCGGCCGCCAAAGGCGCCCACCGGCATACCGCCGCCGATGATTTTGCCCAGACAGGTCAGGTCTGGCACCACGTCGTAATAAGACTGAGCACCTGCCAGCGCCACGCGGAAGCCGGTCATTACTTCGTCGATGATCAGCAGCGCGCCGAATTCGTCGCACAGCGCGCGCAGGCCTGGCAGGAATTCTGGCTGCGGAGGGATACAGTTCATATTACCCGCGACCGGTTCCACGATGATGCAGGCGATCTCCTGCGGATACTGTTCGAAGGCGGCGCGAACCGTCTCCAGATCGTTATAGGTGCAGGTCAGGGTGTGTTTGGCAAAATCTGCCGGTACGCCCGGAGAGTTCGGCTGGCCGAGGGTCAGCGCGCCGGAACCGGCTTTTACCAGCAGGCAGTCGGCGTGACCGTGATAGCAGCCTTCGAATTTGATGATTTTGTCGCGACCGGTAAAGCCGCGCGCTAGGCGGATAGCGCTCATGGTGGCTTCCGTACCGGAGTTCACCATGCGCACCATGTCCATGGTCGGGACCAGTTCGGTCACCAGCTCCGCCATTTTGACTTCCATCTCGGTAGGTGCACCGAAGCTCAGGCCGCGCTGTGCAGCTTCAATCACCGCATTGCGGATAGTCGGGTGGTTGTGACCCAGCACCATCGGACCCCAGGAGCCGACATAATCGATATAGGCTTTGCCGTCCACATCGTACAGATACGCGCCGTCCGCACGTTCAATAAACAGCGGCGTTCCGCCGACGCCGGTAAAGGCGCGAACAGGAGAGTTGACCCCGCCTGGGATTAGCTCGCGTGCTGCACTGTAGAGGTTTTCAGACTTACTCATAGCGTCGTTCCTGGTTCGTAGAAAAGGGTTTAGCCAGCTATTCTAAGGGATTCGCCGAAGGTTATAAAATTTTTGCCCCAATGATCCTGAACAATTGTTTAGGATTTTTCAGGCGACGGGCAGCGTCAGGGGCATTAAAATCCCTGCGTTAATTGTATGACCAATAAAAGAAGCCGTGATGACAGCACAAAACTCCTCTTTTGAAGAACAGCAATTTGCCCGCCAGCGCCGTCGGGTCAGCGTTCGACGCTTATTGAATCGCGACAAAACGCCGCTGGTGATCCTGGTGATGGCCGCAGTAGTCGGAACGCTCGCAGGGCTTGTGGGCGTGGCGTTTGAGAAAGCCGTCAATGGCGTACAAAACTGGCGCATCGGCACGCTGGGCGGTGTGGCCGATAACCCGTGGCTGCTGTGGTCGATGGCTTTTGGTTTGTCGGCGCTTCTGGCAATGCTGGGCTATTTCCTGGTACGCAAATTTGCCCCGGAGGCGGGCGGATCGGGTATTCCCGAGATCGAAGGCGCGCTGGAAGAGCTGCGTCCGGTGCGCTGGTGGCGGGTGATTCCGGTGAAATTCATCGGTGGGATGGGAACGCTCGGGGCAGGCATGGTGTTAGGCCGTGAAGGGCCAACGGTGCAGCTCGGCGGAAATATCGGGCGGATGGTGGCGGATGTTTTCCGCATGCGCAGCGGCGAAGCACGCCATACGCTGCTGGCGACCGGGGCCGCGGCGGGGCTTTCGGCGGCCTTCAACGCGCCGCTGGCCGGGATACTGTTTATCATCGAAGAGATGCGCCCGCAGTTTCGCTACAACCTTATCTCGATCAAGGCGGTCTTCACTGGCGTGATCATGTCGAGCATTGTGTTTCGTATTTTCAACGGCGAATCCGCAGTCATTGAGGTGGGTAAGCTCACCAATGCGCCGGTGAACACGCTGTGGCTGTATCTGATTCTGGGGATGATTTTTGGCGTGCTGGGGCCGCTGTTTAATTTCCTGATACTCAAAACACAGGATATGTTCCAGCGCATTCACGGCGGTAATATCACGAAATGGGTATTGATCGGCGGTCTGCTCGGCGGGATGTGCGGTGTGCTGGGCGTGATCGAACCGGGTGCAGCAGGCGGCGGATTCAACCTGATTCCCATCGCCGTGGCCGGCAATTTTAGCCTGGGAATGCTGCTGTTTCTGTTTATCTCCCGCGTGGTGACGACGCTGCTCTGTTTTTCCTCGGGCGCCCCGGGCGGAATTTTTGCGCCGATGCTGGCGCTGGGAATGTTGCTCGGCACCGCTTTTGGAATGGCCGCCGCAGCGGGATTCCCGGCGTATGAGTTGCAGGCCGGGACCTTTGCCGTTGCCGGAATGGGGGCGCTGCTGGCGGCGTCGTTGCGCGCGCCGCTGACCGCCATCGTGCTGGTTCTGGAGATGACCGACAATTATCAGCTCATTTTGCCAATGATCATTACCTGTCTCGGCGCGACACTATTAGCCCAATTCCTTGGCGGAAAGCCGTTATACTCCACCATTCTTGCGCGTACCCTGGCGAAGCAGGAGGCGGCACTGGCTGAGAAGCAGAATACTTGAATGAATTACCAGGGTATTAGATAATGAAAAAAAGAATTGGATGTTTTTTAATCCGATTCAGTAGCAGTATTCATGGGAGCAAAAAATGAGTGATGACGTAGCGCTGCCGTTGCAGTTTACCGAAGCAGCAGCCATTAAAGTGAAAAGCCTGATTGCGGATGAAAATAATCCGGAGCTGAAACTGCGTGTTTATATTACCGGCGGTGGTTGCAGCGGCTTCCAGTATGGTTTCACCTTTGACGATCAGATTAACGACGGTGACATGACCATTGAGAAGCAGGGTGTCGCGCTGGTCGTTGACCCGATGAGCCTGCAATATCTGGTCGGTGGCGCGGTGGATTACACCGAAGGCCTGGAAGGTTCGCGCTTTGTGGTGACTAACCCGAACGCGAAAAGCACCTGTGGGTGTGGATCTTCGTTCAGTATTTAACAGTGATGCGGCCTTTTCCGACCAGGAGAGGGTACGAACACCAAAAACGGCAACCTTGGGTTGCCGTTTTGCTTTTACCTTCCGTTTTCATCCAGTGCAAACGTCGGCAGCTTCAGGTGCCAGCGAATTGCCGCCAGACGAATCACCAGCGTCACCACCATGCCGATCATCGCTGCGGTTTCCAGCTCGACGCCAAAGGTGTAGAACGCGGTTGCGTGGACAATTCCGCCGATAATACAGGCGGTGGCGTAGATTTCGGTGCGCAGAATCATTGGGATTTCGCGCGCCAGAATATCGCGGATAATCCCGCCGCCGACGCCGGTCAATACGCCCATGCAGATTGCCACCAGCGGACCGGTTCCCGCCATGAAGGCTTTATTGACGCCAATCCCGACAAACACCGCCAGACCCACGGCATCAAGCACCGGCAGGATCCATTTTGGTAACCGGCGTGGCTGGCGCACCAGCACGATGGTCAGCAGGCACGTCACCATCGCGACCACCAGGTCGGTGGGATCTTTGACCCAAAACACCGGGCCATGATCGAGCGCCATATCGCGGATCGTCCCACCGCCGACGGCCGTCACCACGCCGAGCACTAATACGCCAAAGGGGTCCATGCGTAATTTGCCCGCAAGCAGAACGCCGGAGATAGCAAAAACGGCTGTGCCAAGGATATCCAGCCAATAAACGAGCATTTTTCAATCCTCAGAGAATGAGGGCCTAATTAATGGCTCTGCGCCAGGGCAGAGCAGAGTTGTTTTGCGGCGAGGATAATACGCGGGCTTGCCCGTTCAAACCAGTCACTGTGTAGGGCAATAACGGGAATTTTTAGCTGGCTTTGCCAGAAATTTTCAATTTTCGGAATCTCACTCGCATTCCCTATCACCACAATGGCCTGTGGCTGACGCGCCAGTACCTGTTCACGGCTGACCTGAGGCCAGGGAACGCGGCTTGCTGCGAAGATATTTTCACCGCCACACACTTCCAGAACCTGATTCTGTATCGACCCTTTTCCGGTGGTAAACAGCGGCTGGCTGCCAAACTGCAGGAAGACGCGCTTTTTCACCGGCGTGTCGTACTTTTTCTTCAGTGCAGCGTAGTCGTTCAGCATTTGCTGTGCGGCCTGCAGCGCTTTTTCCGGCGTCGGGCTCCAGGGGGCTAAATCACGTAACGCCTGTGCCACTTGCTCAATGCTGATGGCATCGACCCACAGCACTTTTATGCCGAGCGATGAGAGCTGGTTGACCTGACGTTCGGCATTCCCGCCGCGCCAGGCAAGCACCAGGTCCGGCTTTAGCGCCACGATGCGCTCGAGATTCATCCCCTGCCAGGTCGAGACCTCTTCGATCTTTTTCGCTTCCGGGGGATAGTCAGAAAAGCTGCTCACACCCACGGGGGTGATCCCGGCGGCAAAAGCCAGTTCCGTATTGGCGGGGGAGAGGGTAATAACACGCGGCGCGGCCACAAGCCACGCCGGTGCAAGTAAGAAGAGGGCGACCAGCGCCCTTGCATACTTAGCCACGCGCCAGTTTCTGCACCAGGGTTTCGACCATGATGGTGGACTGTTTGGCGGCAACTGCCAGGAACTCGTCGAAGCTCAGGTGGGATTGCTGATCGGCCACGTCGGAGATGGCGCGAACCACCACAAACGGCACGCTGAAGTTGTGGCACACATGTGCAATAGCGGTCGCTTCCATCTCTACGGCAATCGCCTGTGGGAAGTTGTGGCGGATTTTCGCCAGACCGACAGAGCCATTGATGAACGCATCACCGCTGACAATCAGACCGCGCACGGCGTTCAGGTTCAGCTCGGCGATGCAGTTTTCTGCGGCAGCAATCAGCTTATCGTCGGCTTTAAAGCCTGCCGGGCAGCCAGGCAGTTGGCCATATTCGTAACCGAATGCCGTGACATCGGCATCGTGATAGCGCGCTTCATCGGAGACCACGATATCGCCCACTTTCAGCGTAGGAGCCAGACCGCCCGCAGAACCGGTGTTGATGATTACGTCCGGTTTGCAGCGCTCAAGCAGCAGGGTCGCGCCCAGTGCTGCCGCCACTTTACCGATGCCTGATTTCAGCAGAGCGACGTCAGTTCCGTTCAGCTGGCCGGTGTAGATTTCACACCCACCCAGAGAGAGCGTCTGACAGTTCTCAATTTTGTCACGCAGCAGCGTAACTTCTTCTTCCATTGCACCAATAATGCCGATTTTCATAGATTTACTCGCGATGTGCCTTGTTAAGATGCATAGTCTATCATGCGCATCAGGGGAAACGCATTCTCAGGCGGGGGAGCTCATGGCACCAATCGATTTTCGCAACAAAATTAACTGGCATCGTCGTTTCCGTTCTCCGCAGGGAGAAAAGAGCGAGCACGAGATCCTGCGTATCTTTGAAAGCGATCGCGGGCGCATTGTGAACTCCCCGGCGATCCGCCGCCTGCAACAAAAAACCCAGGTGTTCCCGCTGGAGCGTAATGCCGCGGTTCGCACGCGCCTCACCCATTCCATGGAAGTACAGCAGGTCGGGCGTTACATCGCCAAAGAGATTTTAAGTCGCCTGAAAGAGCAGCGTTTGCTCGAAACCTACGGTCTGGATGAACTGACCGGGCCGTTCGAGAGCATCGTAGAGATGGCCTGTCTGATGCATGACATTGGCAACCCGCCGTTTGGTCATTTTGGCGAGGCGGCGATAAACGACTGGTTCAAACAGAAGCTGTTCCCCTCCGATGCGGCAAGCCAGCCGCTGAGCGATGACCGTTGTATCGTCAGGGCGCTTCGTCTGCGCGAAGGCGAAGAGACCTTAAACGATTTGCGTCGCAAGGTGCGGCAGGATCTTTGCCAGTTCGAAGGCAATGCGCAGGGGATTCGGCTGGTGCACTCCCTGATGCGCATGAACCTGACGTGGGCGCAGGTCGGCTGCATTCTGAAATACACCCGCCCGGCGTGGTGGATGGGTGAACCGCCCGCGACGCACAGCTATTTAATGAAAAAGCCCGGCTATTATTTATCCGAAGAACGCTATATTGAAAGGCTGCGTAAAGAACTTTCGCTGACGCCGCATGGCCGCTTTCCATTGACCTGGATTATGGAAGCCGCCGACGATATCTCCTATTGCGTGGCCGATCTGGAAGACGCGGTTGAGAAAAGAATATTCAGCGTTGAAGAGCTTTACCAGCATCTTTACGAGGCCTGGGGCACGCATGAGAAAGGCTCTCTGTTTTCTCAGGTGGTCGAAAATGCGTGGGATAAATCGCGTTCTAATTCATTGAGTCGCAGCACAGAAGATCAGTTCTTTATGTATTTGCGCGTCAATACATTAAATAAACTGGTGCCCTACGCGGCATCACGTTTTATCGATAATTTGCCGGCGATTTTTAGCGGGGAGTTTAATCACGCGCTGCTGGAAGATGACAGTGGCTTCAGCCAACTGCTTGAGTTGTATAAGAACGTTGCGATGCGGCATGTATTCAGCCATCCCGACGTCGAACAGCTGGAATTGCAGGGTTACCGGGTGATCAGCGGCCTGCTGGAAATTTATCGACCGCTGCTGCAATTATCCGTCGACGATTTTACCGAGCTGGTGGAAAAAGATCGTATTAAGCGTCTGCCGATAGAAACGCGGCTGCTGCATAAACTCTCGACACGCCATCGTCTTGCCTACGTCGAAGCGGTGAGTAAAATTGAACGCGATACCGTGCAGTGGCCGGTGCTGGAATATTATTATCGCTGCCGTCTTATTCAGGACTATATCAGCGGAATGACCGATTTGTATGCATGGGATGAATACCGGCGCCTGATGGCAGTGGAATAATGAATGAGTTTTGTAAAGACGAACAATAAATTTTTACTTTTTCCAAAAACTTATTCCCGGAACTTCGGGCTATAAAACGAATCTGATGTACACAGCAATTTTGCGTTATCTGTAAATCGAGATTGAGAACATGAAAAAAACCACATTAGCAATGAGTGCACTGGCTCTGAGTTTAGGTTTAGCGTTATCCCCTCTGACTGCCACCGCAGCCGAGACCGCCTCTTCGGCCGCCACGGCGCAGCAGATGCCAAGCCTTGCCCCGATGCTCGAAAAAGTGATGCCATCGGTGGTGAGTATTAACGTTGAGGGGAGCACAACCGTTAATACACCGCGCATGCCGCGCAACTTCCAGCAGTTCTTCGGTGACAACTCACCGTTCTGCCAGGACGGTTCCCCGTTCCAGAGTTCGCCATTCTGTCAGGGTGGCGGCGCGGGCGATGATGGCCCAGGTACGGGTAACGGCGGCGGTCAGCAGCAGAAATTCATGGCGCTCGGCTCAGGTGTCATTATTGATGCCGCGAAAGGCTATGTTGTGACCAACAACCACGTGGTGGACAACGCCAGCACCATCAAAGTGCAGCTGAGCGATGGCCGTAAATTTGATGCCAAAGTGGTGGGTAAAGATCCTCGCTCTGACATCGCTCTGATCCAGATTCAGGATCCGAAAAACCTGACGGCGATTAAACTCGCTGACTCCGATGCTCTGCGCGTTGGTGATTACACCGTGGCAATCGGTAACCCGTTTGGTCTGGGTGAAACCGTGACCTCCGGTATCGTTTCTGCGCTGGGTCGTAGCGGCCTGAATGCGGAAAACTACGAAAACTTCATTCAGACCGATGCGGCGATTAACCGTGGTAACTCCGGCGGTGCGCTGGTGAACCTGAACGGTGAGCTGATCGGGATTAACACCGCGATCCTGGCACCGGACGGCGGCAACATCGGTATCGGCTTTGCGATCCCAAGCAACATGGTGAAAAACCTGACCAGTCAGATGGTTGAGTTTGGCCAGGTGAAACGCGGCGAGCTGGGTATTCTGGGTACAGAGCTGAACTCCGAGCTGGCGAAAGCAATGAAAGTTGACGCTCAGCGCGGCGCATTCGTCAGCCAGGTCATGCCGAGCTCTTCTGCGGCGAAGGCCGGTATCAAGGCCGGTGATGTGATCACCACCCTGAACGGCAAGCCAATCAGCAGCTTCGCGGCGCTGCGTGCTGAAGTCGGCTCTATGCCGGTCGGCAGCAAAGTGAACCTGGGCCTGCTGCGCGATGGCAAACCGGTGAACGTGAGTCTGGAACTGCAGCAGAGCAGCCAAAATCAGGTCGACTCCAGCACTATCTTCAGCGGTATTGAAGGTGCGGATATGAGCAACAAAGGTGCGGATAAAGGTGTGGTGGTGAGCAATGTCAAAGCTAACACTCCGGCGGCGCGTATTGGCCTGAAAAAAGGCGATGTGATTATCGGCGCAAACCAGCAGCCGGTGAAAAACATCGCGGAACTGCGCAAAATTCTCGACAGCAAACCAACGGTGCTGGCGCTGAATATTCAGCGTGGTGACACTACGCTGTACCTGTTGATGCAGTAATCCCCTCAGCCCCTGCCTGCTATCAGGCAGGGGCTTTCTTCGTTTCTGTGACCCTTTCCACAAGTCCATACTTCTCCCCCTGACTTTGTGCATCCGCACAATGCGACACCCTTTGAACTCCCCTATGCTTGAGCTCAGCTCACAGGAGGGTTACATGGCTGGCTGGCATCTTGATACCAAAATGGCGCAGGAAATCGTGGCGCGAACCATGCGCATCATCGATACCAATATCAACGTAATGGATGCCCGTGGGCGAATTATCGGCAGCGGCGATCGTGAGCGCATTGGGGAATTGCACGAAGGCGCGCTTCTGGTGCTTTCCCAGGGGCGGGTGGTGGATATCGACGATGCGGTGGCGCGACACCTGCACGGCGTGCGTCAGGGGATAAACCTGCCGCTACGTCTGGAAGGGGAGATCGTGGGCGTCATCGGCCTGACCGGCGAGCCAGAATCACTGCGAAAATACGGTGAACTGGTGTGCATGACCGCCGAGATGATGCTGGAGCAATCGCGCCTGATGCACCTCCTGGCCCAGGACAGCCGTCTGCGCGAAGAGCTGGTGATGAACCTGATTCAGGCCGAAGAGCACACGCCGGCGCTCACGGAGTGGGCGCAGCGTCTGGGTATCGATCTCAATCAACCGCGCGTGGTGGCGGTGATTGAGGTAGACAGCGGTCAGCTTGGTGTGGATAGCGCAATGGCGGAGCTGCAGCAGCTGCAAAACGCGCTGGCGACACCGGAGCGGAATAACCTGGTAGCAATCGTGTCGCTGACGGAAATGGTGGTGCTGAAACCGGCGCTGAACCCGTTTGGCCGCTGGGATGCGGAAGACCATCGGCGTCGGGTTGAGCAACTTATCTCACGCATGAAAGAGAACGGGCAGCTGCGTTTCCGCGTCGCGCTCGGCAACTATTTCAGCGGGCCGGGCAGCATCGCGCGTTCATGGCGAACGGCGCGCACCACCATGATGGTGGGGAAACAGCGGATGCCCGAAAGCCGGGGCTATTTCTATCAGGATTTAATGTTGCCGGTGCTGCTCGACAGTTTACGCGGCGGCTGGCAGGCCAATGAGCTGGCGCGACCGCTGGTGCGCCTGAAAGCGATGGATAATAACGGGCTACTGCGCCGTACGCTGCAGGCCTGGTTTCGTCATAACGTTCAGCCGCTGGCGACCTCAAAAGCGCTGTTTATTCACCGCAATACGCTGGAATACCGGTTGAACCGTATTTCGGAACTGACCGGTCTGGATCTGGGGAATTTCGATGACAGGTTGCTGCTGTATGTGGCGTTGCAACTGGATGAGCAGCGGTGATGTACGGCCTGACGCCTTAACTCCGCCCTCTTTTAAGGAAGAGTGAAAAACAAAAAACGGCAACCGGGAGTTGCCGTTTTGCATTTATTTCCCGCGCGTTAACTTCTCAAGATCCGATTCAATTTCGCTGATCTTGTTGGTCACAACGCTTTCAAGATGACGCAGATCGTCAAGGATCTTACGTTTAAGATCGACTTCGGTGCGATCGCGCTGGCAGATCTGATCGAGTTCATCAATGACATAGCGGAGATTCGGGCTGATTTCCTGAACCTCTTTATACCCCTGGCCGACGCCATCAGCGACGACGGTTTTACGTTGACGCGGGTATTTGAACTTCACGCTCTTCGCGAAAAACTCTCCTTTGTCCTTGTGAAAATAGATTTTCAGAATATCGTTGTTCGCTTCCTGGCGGAGGCTGTAACGATCAATTTCATCAGGATTGGTAATGCCCAGACTTTTCAGATTATCGTACATAGCGGTACCCTTGAGCTCAACATAACCTATGAATAATTAACGAAAAAATCTATCTTCGCCACCATCAGATGTAAAAAAAGCGGGGTGGCCCCCGCTTTTTGTTATACCCGATTAATCGATCGTACGCAGCAGTTCGTTGATACCGACTTTGCCCCGCGTTTTCGCATCGACTTTTTTTACGATAACCGCACAGTACAGGCTGTATTTGCCATCTTTAGACGGCAGGTTACCGGAAACGACAACCGAACCGGCCGGAACGCGACCGTAATGCACTTCACCCGTTTCACGATCGTAAATGCGGGTGCTCTGGCCGATGTAGACGCCCATTGAGATCACTGAGCCTTCTTCTACGATCACGCCTTCAACCACTTCGGAGCGCGCGCCGATGAAGCAGTTGTCTTCGATGATGGTTGGGTTGGCCTGCAGTGGCTCAAGAACGCCACCGATGCCGACGCCACCGGACAGGTGAACGTTTTTACCGATCTGCGCGCAGGAACCGACGGTTGCCCAGGTATCCACCATGGTGCCTTCGTCAACGTAAGCACCGATGTTCACATAGGACGGCATCAGTACGGTGTTGCGTGCGATAAACGCGCCCTGGCGAACGGCCGCAGGCGGAACCACGCGGAAACCTTCTTTCTGGAAACGCGCTTCGTCGTAATCAGCGAATTTCATCGGCACTTTATCGAAGTAGCGGCTTTCTGCTCCGTCGATAACCTGGTTATCGTTAATACGGAAAGAGAGCAGCACGGCTTTCTTCAGCCACTGATGAGTTACCCACTGGCCGTCAATTTTTTCCGCGACACGCAGCGCGCCGGAATCAAGCAGAGAAATCACCTGATTCACCGCTTCGCGGGTGACGGTATCCACATTTGCCGGGGTAATTTCGGCGCGACGCTCAAAGGCGGACTCAATAACGTTCTGTAACTGCTGCATTGTTTTTACTCTTTCCATTTCACTAAAAAACACGTCACCCTTTATCGTTTGGATTGAGGGCTGCTGTCAACCGTTGTTGTACCTCAAGTTGCAGCTCATTATTAAGGGCACGTCGGTCGGCGGTGGCGATTATGAATAAATCTTCTACTCGCTCGCCAATGGTTGTAATTCTGGCGCCATGCAGCGAAATTCCCAGATCCGCAAAAACCTGGCCAACGCGCGCCAGCAGGCCCGGCTGGTCAAGGGCGATCAGTTCGAGGAACGATTTCCGGTCCGTATGGGTCGGCAGGAAATTGACCTCCGTATCGACGGTAAAATGGCGCAATTTCGCCGGCTGGCGACGCGGCTGTGGCGGCTGCCAGCTGTGCTGGGTAATCGCCTGTTCCAGACCGAAGCGAATGCCTTCGTGCCTGTCGGATGAGAGCGGGCTGCCGTCCGGCTCCAGCACGATAAAGGTGTCCATCGCCATGCCGTCGCGGGTGGTGAAAATTTGCGCGTCGTGAACGCTCAGATTGCGCCGGTCGAGTTCTGCGCAGACGGCGGCAAACAGATAGGCCCGATCCGGGCTCCAGATAAAGATTTCGGTCCCGCCGCGCGTTGCCTGTGGGCTTAGCAGGATCAGCGGTTTTTTCAGATCATGCTTCAGCAGATGCCGCGCGTGCCAGGCGAGCTGATTTGGGCTGTGGCGGACAAAGTAGTTGGCCCGGCAGCGCGACCAGATCTGATGCAGCGCTTCTTCATCAATGTTGTCCATTCGCAGCAGCGCCAGCGCCTGAAGCTGGTGGTGACGCACGCGTTCACGCATATCCGGCGTATTTTGCATCCCGCGACGCAGCTGTTTTTCGGTCGCGAAATAGAGTTCGCGCAACAGGCTCTGCTTCCAGCTGTTCCACAGGGTTTCGTTGGTGGCGCAGATATCCGCGACCGTCAGGCAGACCAGAAAACGCAGGCGGTTTTCAGTTTGAACGATTTCGGCGAACTGCTTGATCACTTCCGGGTCCTGAATATCGCGGCGCTGGGCGGTGACGGACATCAGCAGATGATGGCGCACCAGCCAGGCGACCAGCTGGGTTTCGCGCGAATTCAGGCCGTGTAGTTCAGCAAATTTCAGCACGTCCTGGGCTCCGAGCACCGAGTGGTCGCCGCCGCGTCCTTTGGCGATATCGTGGAACAGGGCGGCAATCAGAATCAGTTCCGGGTGGCTGAGGCGCGGCCAAAGCTCAACGCACAGCGGGTGCTTCGACCGAGTCTCTTCTTTAGCGAAACTCTCCAGTTTCAGCATCACGCGAATGGTGTGTTCGTCCACCGTGTAGGCATGGAACAGGTCAAACTGCATCTGGCCGACAATGTGCGACCACTGAGGCATGTAGGCCCAGAGCACGCTATGGCGGTGCATCGGCAGCAGACCACGGCTGACAGCACCGGGGTGGCGTAACATGCTCAGGAAGAGCGAACGCGCCTCCGGGATATAGCAAAGAGGCTGCGTCAAATGGCGGCGCGCATGGCGCAGATGACGCAACGTGGTGGAGTAGATCCCGGTGATCGTGCTGTTGCGCACCATGGTGTAGAACATTCGCAGGATCGCTTCCGGCTCGCGGATAAACAGCGTTTCATCGCGCAGGTCGATGAGGGTGCCGCGCAGCTGGAATTCATCATCAATCGCACGCGGCTTTTCATCGGTGGTCAGCGCCAGGATGGCTTCATCAAAGAGCTGCAATAGCATCTGGTTAAGCTCAGAGACGCGGCGGGTGACGCGGAAGAAATCCTTCATCATCTGTTCAACCGGCTCGTTGCCTTCGCCGCTGTAGTTCAGGCGCTGGGCGACGCTGAGCTGGCGGTCGAACAAGAGACGGTTATCGTAGCGGGTCACTTCCAGATGCAGGGCAAAACGGATGCGCCACAGCAGATGCAGGCATTCGTTAAGCTCGTTGCGTTCGGCTTCGGTTAAAAAGCCAAAACCGACCATCTCATCCATGGACGTCGCGCCAAAATGGCGACGGGCGACCCATTGCAGGGTGTGAATGTCGCGCAGGCCGCCGGGACTGCTTTTGATGTCCGGCTCAAGGTTATAGCTGGTGCCGTGATAGCGCTGGTGGCGTACGTTTTGCTCTTCTACTTTTGCGGCGAAGAAGCGCTCCGACGGCCAGAAACCGTCGCTGAAGATATGTTTTTGCAGCTCAAGGAACAGGGCGACGTCGCCGATCAGCAGGCGCGTTTCAATCAGGTTGGTGGCGACCGTGAGATCCGATAACCCTTCCAGCAGGCACTCTTCGAGCGTGCGGACGCTGTGACCAACTTCCAGCTTCACGTCCCACAGAAGCGTCAGGAGTTCGCCAATTTTTTGCGCCTGTTCGTCGGGCAGCTTTTTGCGGCTCAGCACCAGCAGGTCGATATCGGAAAGCGGGTGCAGTTCACCGCGCCCGTAGCCGCCCACGGCGACCAGCGCGACGTCGCTTATCTGACCAAAACCGTACTCGATCCACAGGCGTTGCAGCAGCTGATCGATAAATTCGGTGCGCGCTTCGATGAGCTCTTCCGCCGAAATACCCTCGTCAAAGGCTTTACCCAGCCAGCGCTGAAAAACGTCGATATGCGCTTTAATATCCGCCACCGTGAGCTCGCGCTGCGGCCAGACTCCAGGATTGTCCGGCTGGTCGGGCAGGGTGGGGAGTGCCGTGTTCGGATACTGTTCGGGTAAAAGGTTACTCATCTCGTGCGCCACCCATAAGTAAAAGCTATAGCCATTAAAAAAGCCGGCATTTGCCGGCTTCTTATCATTCGTTGTGCGAGAGTATCGCCGGGATGGTGTCATCCTTTCGCAACGTCATAATTTCGCAGCCGTTGTCTGTTACCACAATAGTATGCTCGTACTGCGCAGACAAGCTTCTGTCTTTGGTTTTTACCGTCCAGCCATCTTTCATGGTACGGATGCGGTAGTCGCCGGAGTTCACCATCGGTTCGATAGTGAAGGTCATGCCTTTTTGCAGCACCACACCGCCGTCATCCGCATCGTAATGCAGAACCTGCGGCTCTTCGTGGAACACGCGGCCAATGCCGTGACCGCAGTATTCGCGCACGACGGAGAAACCTTCCGCTTCCACGAATTTCTGGATCGCGGCACCAATGGTACGCAGGCGGATGCCCGGCTTAACCATTTTCAGCGCCAGGTAGAGGCTCTCCTGGGTGATGCGGCACAGACGCTCACCGAGGATGGTCGGTTTGCCGACGATAAACATTTTGGAGGTGTCGCCGTGATACTCGTCTTTGATGACGGTCACGTCGATGTTGACGATGTCGCCATCTTTCAGCAACTTCTCGTCATCCGGAATACCGTGACACACCACTTCATTAATAGAGATGCAGACGGATTTCGGGAAACCGTGATAGCCGAGGCAGGCAGAGACCGCGTGCTGCTCGTTGACGATATAGTCGTTACAGATGCGATCCAGTTCGCCGGTGCTGACGCCCGGTTTGATGTACGGTTCGATCATTTCCAGCACTTCAGCGGCCAGACGACCGGCGACGCGCATCTTTTCAATTTCTTCAGGGGTCTTAATAGAGATAGCCATGTAATCTGTCCATCGGTGTCGATTTTTTCGACAATACTAGTCTAAGTGTTGTCAATGGTACCAGTCTGGAGCGTTGCCTGCCAAATTGAGAATCATTAACAGCACACACCGCCAACAATTATTGGTTTATGGTGGCGTTTTGTGGTATAAAGCGCGCCGGACTTCCGATCCATTTGTAATACACAAGATGGACCAGAGGCGACAACTCTCACATTGTGTAAATAACACACACGTATCGGCACATATTCCGGGGTGCCCTTCGGGGTCGGTAATATGGGATACGTGGAGGCATAACCCCAACTTTTAAATAGAGGTTTTAAACATGGCAACTGTTTCCATGCGCGACATGCTCAAGGCTGGTGTTCACTTCGGTCACCAGACCCGTTACTGGAACCCGAAAATGAAGCCTTTCATCTTCGGCGCGCGTAACAAAGTTCACATCATCAACCTTGAGAAAACTGTACCAATGTTCAACGAAGCCCTGGCTGAGCTGAACAAGATCTCTTCCCGTAAAGGTAAGATTCTGTTCGTTGGTACTAAGCGCGCTGCAAGCGAAGCTGTGAAAGAAGCTGCAAACAGCTGCGATCAGTTCTTCGTGAACCATCGCTGGTTGGGCGGCATGCTGACCAACTGGAAAACTGTTCGTCAGTCCATCAAGCGCCTGAAAGATCTGGAAACCCAGTCTCAGGACGGTACTTTCGATAAGCTGACCAAAAAAGAAGCGCTGATGCGTACTCGTGAGCTGGACAAGCTGGAAAACAGCCTGGGCGGCATCAAAGACATGGGCGGTCTGCCAGACGCTCTGTTCGTTATCGACGCTGATCACGAGCACATCGCAATCAAAGAAGCTAACAACCTGGGTATCCCGGTATTCTCTATCGTTGATACCAACTCCGATCCGGACGGCGTTGACTTCGTTATCCCGGGTAACGACGATGCAATCCGTGCTGTTAGCCTGTACCTGAGCGCTGTTGCTGCTACCGTTCGTGAAGGCCGTTCCCAGGATCTGGCTTCCCAGGCGGAAGAAAGCTTCGTAGAAGCTGAATAATAAGGTTCTGTCCCTTATTTAGTACCGTGTATAAATAGGGGCCTCTATCTGGCCCCTTTTTCACTTTTAAGCCTGTCTGGTTTCTTAAACCGGGCAGGACATCTCTCCCGAGGATTAAAGAATGGCTGAAATTACCGCATCCCTGGTAAAAGAGCTGCGCGAGCGTACTGGCGCAGGCATGATGGATTGCAAAAAAGCGCTGACTGAAGCGAACGGCGACATCGAGCTGGCAATCGAAAACATGCGTAAATCCGGCGCAATCAAAGCGGCGAAAAAAGCAGGTAACGTTGCAGCTGACGGCGTGATCATCACTAAGATCGACGGCACCTACGGCATCATTCTGGAAGTTAACTGCCAGACTGACTTCGTCGCTAAAGACGGCGGTTTCCAGGCTTTTGCAAACAAAGTACTGGACGCAGCGGTTGCTGGCAAAATCACTGACGTTGACGTTCTGAAAGCACAGTTCGAAGAAGAACGTGTTGCTCTGGTTGCTAAAATCGGTGAGAACATCAACATCCGTCGTGTTGCAGCACTGGAAGGCGACGTTCTGGGTTCATACCAGCACGGCGCACGTATCGGTGTTCTGGTTGCGGCTAAAGGCGCTGACGAAGAGCTGGTTAAACAGCTGGCTATGCACATCGCTGCAAGCAAGCCAGAATTCGTGAAACCAGAAGACGTGTCTGCTGAAGTAGTAGAAAAAGAGTACCAGGTTCAGCTGGACATCGCCATGCAGTCTGGCAAGCCTAAAGAAATCGCAGAGAAAATGGTTGAAGGCCGCATGAAGAAATTCACCGGCGAAGTTTCTCTGACTGGCCAGCCTTTCGTTATGGATCCAAGCAAATCTGTTGCTCAGCTGCTGAAAGAGCACAACGCTGACGTAACTGGCTTCATCCGCTTCGAAGTGGGCGAAGGCATCGAGAAAGTTGAAACTGACTTCGCAGCAGAAGTTGCTGCAATGTCCAAGCAGTCTTAATGATTGCGAAGGAGCCGCCTGAGGGCGGCTTCTTTTTGCCCCTCATGTGTAAATCAGACAGAGCCCTCTGGTTTCTGTACTGATAAGCGGCATACTATGTCGCCAGAATTAACCCCCATCTTAATCGTTGACAGTCTCAGGAAAGAAACATGGCTACCAATGCAAAACCCGTGTACAAACGCATTCTGCTTAAGCTGAGTGGCGAAGCACTGCAGGGAACGGAAGGCTTCGGTATTGACGCAAGCATTCTTGACCGCATGGCACAGGAAATCAAAGAACTGGTTGAACTGGGTATCCAGGTTGGCGTAGTTATTGGCGGTGGCAACCTCTTCCGTGGCGCTGGTCTGGCGAAAGCGGGTATGAACCGCGTTGTGGGCGACCACATGGGTATGCTGGCAACCGTGATGAATGGCCTGGCGATGCGTGATGCGCTTCACCGTGCCTATGTGAACGCCCGCCTGATGTCCGCTATTCCGTTGAATGGCGTATGTGATAACTACAGCTGGGCAGAGGCGATCAGCCTGCTGCGCAATAACCGCGTGGTGATCCTCTCCGCCGGTACCGGTAACCCGTTCTTTACGACCGACTCCGCAGCGTGCCTGCGCGGGATCGAGATCGAAGCAGACGTGGTGCTGAAAGCCACCAAAGTCGACGGCGTGTTTACTGCCGATCCAGCAACCGATCCGACTGCGACCATGTATGATCAGCTGAGCTACAACGAAGTGCTGGATAAAGAGCTGAAAGTGATGGATCTTGCCGCCTTTACGCTGGCTCGTGACCACAAATTACCGATTCGTGTTTTTAACATGAATAAGCCTGGTGCACTGCGTCGCGTAGTGATGGGCGAAAAAGAAGGCACTTTGATCACGGAATAATTTCCGTTGACGACAAATACAGGTAAGATTCCGCATTACTTTTGTAGTGGGTTTGTTACCTGGACGCGCCTTTGGCGTTGTCATGAATTAAACGCGACTATACTTAGCACACCTATAGCGGCTGTGCTGGCGGATAGTCTGCCTGAGACTAGTGTTCAAGGATTCGTAACGTGATTAACGACATCAGAAAAGATGCTGAAACACGCATGGAAAAATGCGTAGAAGCGTTCAAAAACCAAATCAGCAAAGTGCGTACTGGTCGTGCTTCCCCAAGCCTGCTGGATGGCATTGTAGTGGAATACTACGGTACCCCAACTCCGCTGCGTCAGCTGGCGAGCGTAACGGTTGAAGACACCCGTACCCTGAAAATCAACGTTTTCGATCGTTCATTGGGCCCGGCTGTTGAAAAAGCCATCATGGCTTCCGATCTGGGTCTGAACCCAAGCTCTGCGGGCACTGATATCCGCGTTCCGCTGCCTCCACTGACAGAAGAACGCCGTAAAGAGCTGATCAAAGTCGTGCGTGGCGAAGCTGAAGGCGCTCGCGTTGCCGTGCGTAACGTGCGTCGTGATGCGAACGATAAAGTGAAAGCGCTGCTGAAAGAGAAAGAAATCAGCGAAGATGACGATCGTCGTTCTCAGGACGACGTGCAGAAAATGACTGACGCTGCGATCAAGAAAGTTGACGCGGCGCTGGCAGATAAAGAAGCGGAACTGATGCAGTTCTGATTTCTGACGTCATCTGATAAAACGCCGTTCAGAAAGTCCTGTGACTTTGCTGGCGGCGTTTTGCTTTTATATGGTCTAACTTTTCTTCCGGGCATCTCATGAAGCATTTAACTCTTCTCGGCTCGACCGGCTCTATCGGTTGCAGCACTCTCGACGTTGTTCGTCACAACCCTGACCAGTACACGGTAATCGCCCTCGTGGCCGGTAAGAACGTGCAGCGCATGGTTGAACAGTGTCTGGAGTTTACTCCCCGCTATGCGGTGATGGATGACGAGGAAAGTGCTCGCCAGGTCAAAACGTTACTGACAGAGAATGGCAGTCGCACTGAGGTTTTAAGTGGTCAGCAGGCCGCATGCGAAATGGCTGCGCTAAGTGACGTGGACCAGGTCATGGCGGCCATCGTGGGGGCAGCGGGTTTACTGCCAACGCTTGCTGCTATCGATGCCGGTAAGACGGTACTGCTGGCAAATAAAGAGTCGCTGGTGACCTGCGGCCGCCTGTTTATGGAAGCCGTGAAAGCGCGAGGTGCGCGACTTTTGCCGGTAGATAGCGAACATAACGCGATTTTTCAGAGTTTACCGCAACCTTTTCAGGAAAACCTGGGGTACGCTTCACTTGAGCAGAATGGCGTGGTGTCAATTTTGCTTACCGGGTCTGGTGGCCCATTCCGTGAAACGCCGCTGTCTGAACTGGCCGCAATGACGCCCGATCAGGCCTGTCGGCATCCGAACTGGTCGATGGGACGAAAAATCTCCGTCGATTCCGCCACTATGATGAACAAAGGTCTGGAATACATTGAAGCTCGCTGGTTGTTTAATGCATCGGCGAAACAGATGGAAGTGCTGATCCACCCGCAGTCGGTGATTCACTCGATGGTGCGCTATCAGGACGGTAGCGTGCTGGCGCAACTGGGCGAACCGGACATGCGCACGCCTATCGCCCATTCGATGGCGTGGCCGAACCGTGTAGTCTCAGGGGTAAAACCGCTCGACTTTTGCAAAATCAGCTCACTGACTTTCAGCGAGCCTGACTACGATCGCTACCCTTGTCTGAAACTGGCGATGAACGCCTTCGATCAGGGACAAGCAGCGACTACCGCGCTCAATGCCGCCAATGAAGTGACCGTTGAGGCATTTCTGAATCAGCACATCCGCTTTACGGATATCGCGGCACTCAATCTTTCGGTGCTTGAAGCGATGGATTTGCGTGAACCGCAGAGCGTGGAAGAAGTGCTGGCAGTCGATGCGCAAGCGCGCGTCGTTGCACGCGAACAAGTGACGCGTCTCGCAAGCGGGCGATAATCCACCCACGAGTCGTCGTGCTATTTGTTAGCGTTGGGCTTCGGTGATATAGTCTGCGCCACCTGATCGCTGGTATTTGACGTAAAGTGGTCAGGTAAGCCGTGGTTTACACGGCTTTTTTGTGGAAAGGCTTCAGTATTCCTGAGTACCGTTAAATCCTTTCAGGGACTAAAAACGCGTTATGTTGTCTGCGAATCAACCAATAAGCGAAAACTTGCCAGCTCATGGCTGTCGCCATGTAGCAATCATCATGGATGGCAATGGCCGCTGGGCGAAAAGACAAGGGAAGATACGAGCCTTTGGGCATAAAGCTGGGGCGAAATCTGTTCGCCGCGCCGTATCTTTTGCCGCCAATAACGGCATTGATGCGTTAACGCTCTATGCTTTCAGCAGTGAAAACTGGAATCGACCGCCGCAGGAAGTGACTGCGTTGATGGAATTGTTTGTGTGGGCGCTCGACAGCGAAGTAAAAAGCCTGCACCGCCACAACGTCCGCTTGCGCATTATCGGTGATACCAGTCGTTTCAACTCACGTCTGCAGGAACGCATTCGTAAAGCGGAAGCGGTGACCGAAAACAATACCGGTCTGACGCTCAATATCGCGGCGAATTACGGTGGACGTTGGGACATTATCCAGGGTGTTCGGCATCTGGCTGAGCAAGTTCAGGAAGGGCTGTTAAGACCCGACCAAATTGATGAAGAGGCGCTGGGTCAGCAAATCTGCATGAACGAACTGGCACCTGTGGATTTGGTTATTAGGACAGGGGGAGAACATCGAATCAGTAACTTTTTGCTTTGGCAAATTGCCTATGCCGAACTTTACTTTACGGATGTTCTTTGGCCCGATTTTGATGAACAAGACTTTGAAGGTGCGCTGAATGCCTTTGCCAATCGTGAGCGTCGCTTCGGCGGCACTGAGCCAGGCGCCGAAAAAGTCTGATGGGGGTAGCTTTTGCTGAAGTATCGCCTGATTTCCGCTTTTGTATTAATACCCATCGTTATCGCGGCGCTGTTTTTACTGCCACCGGTGGGATTTGCCATTGTCACGCTGGTGGTGTGTATGCTCGCCGCGTGGGAATGGGGGCAGCTTAGCGGCTTTACTTCGCGCACTCAGCGGGTATGGCTAGCTGTACTCTGTGGCCTGTTACTGGCGCTGATGCTGTTGTTGTTGCCTGAGTATCATCACAATATCCATCAGCCATTGATTGAGGGTTCCCTGTGGGCCTCGCTGGGCTGGTGGGTTGTCGCATTGCTGCTGGTGCTTTTTTATCCCGGCTCTGCAACATTCTGGCGCAACTCTAAAACGCTGCGCCTGATTTTCGGCCTGCTCACAATTGTTCCTTTTTTCTGGGGTATGCTTGTGCTGCGTGTCTGGCACTACGACGACAACCACTACAGCGGCTCACTGTGGCTGCTCTATGTGATGATTCTCGTCTGGGGTGCTGACTCCGGGGCCTATATGTTTGGTAAACTCTTTGGCAAACATAAACTGGCGCCGAAAGTGTCGCCTGGCAAAACCTGGCAGGGGTTCATCGGCGGTCTGTTTACGGCGGCGATTATCTCCTGGGGATATGGCGTGTGGGCGAATCTTGACGTCGCACCGACCACGCTGCTGATTTGTTCTATTTTTGCCGCACTGGCGTCCGTTCTTGGGGATTTAACCGAGAGCATGTTCAAGCGTGAAGCAGGGATCAAAGACAGCGGTCACCTTATCCCAGGACATGGTGGAATACTGGATCGCATCGATAGCCTGACGGCTGCGGTACCGGTCTTCGCATGCCTGTTGTTGCTGGTATTTGGCACGATTTAACGGAAGGTTTTATGCTGAGCATCCTATGGAATCTGGCGGCGTTCATTGTTGCACTTGGTGTACTCATCACTGTGCACGAATTTGGCCATTTCTGGGTTGCGCGGCGTTGCGGTGTGCGGGTCGAGCGTTTTTCGATTGGCTTCGGTAAAGCGCTTTGGCGTCGCACTGATCGCCATGGTACTGAGTTTGTCATCGCGCTGATCCCGCTCGGCGGCTACGTGAAAATGCTGGATGAGCGCGTAGAGCCTGTTGCGCCTGAGATGCGACACTACGCCTTCAACAACAAAACCGTCGGCCAGCGCGCCGCCATCATTGCTGCCGGTCCGGTAGCGAACTTCATCTTCGCCATCTTCGCCTATTGGCTGGTGTTTATCATCGGTGTCCCTGGTGTTCGTCCGGTTGTTGGTGAAATAAACGCCAACTCCATCGCCGCGACGGCGCAAATTGCACCAGGGATGGAACTTAAAGCGATCGATGGTATCGAAACCCCTGATTGGGAAGCTGTCAGGCTGCAATTGGTTTCTAAAATCGGCGATGATCAGACCACCATCACTGTTTCACCCTTTGGTGCCAGTCAGCGTCAGGACAAAGTCCTCGATTTGCGTCACTGGGCGTTTGAGCCAGATAAAGAAGATCCGGTTGCGGCATTGGGCATTCGCCCACGCGGTGCGCAGATCGAACCGGTGTTAGCTGAAGTGCAGGCTGATTCAGCGGCGAGTAAAGCAGGTTTGCAAGCGGGCGACAGGATCGTTAAAGTCGATGGTCAACCGTTAACACAATGGATGACGTTTGTTATTCTGGTGCGCGATAATCCTGGCACACCGCTGGCAGTTGAGATCGAACGACAGGGGAGTCCGCTCTCCTTGACGCTAATCCCGGACACCAAGCCGGGCGGTGGTAAGGCAGAAGGATTTGCGGGCGTAGTGCCCAAAGTGATACCGCTGCCAGATGAGTACAAGACAATACGCCAGTATGGGCCGTTCAGCGCCATCCTTGAAGCCACGGATAAAACATGGCAACTGATGAAGCTGACGGTCAACATGTTGGGGAAATTGATTACCGGTGACGTAAAACTGAACAACCTCAGTGGGCCGATTTCTATCGCTCAAGGGGCTGGGATGTCAGCGGAATTCGGGGTGATTTACTATCTCATGTTTCTCGCGCTCATTAGCGTGAACCTCGGGATAATCAACCTGTTCCCGCTTCCCGTATTAGACGGGGGGCATCTGCTGTTTTTAGCGATCGAAAAGCTAAAAGGTGGACCGGTATCCGAGCGAGTTCAAGACTTTAGTTATCGCATTGGCTCGATACTGCTAGTGCTGTTAATGGGGCTTGCGCTTTTCAATGATTTCTCTCGGTTGTAAGAGAGATAGTTAGGAAGAATGCATAATAACGATGGCGATGAAAAAGTTGCTCATAGCGTCGCTGCTGTTTAGCAGCGCAACCGTATACGGTGCTGAAGGTTTCGTAGTGAAGGATATTCATTTCGAAGGTCTTCAGCGTGTCGCCGTCGGTGCGGCCCTCCTCAGTATGCCAGTTCGCCAGGGCGACACGGTTAATGATGAAGATATCAGTAATACCATTCGTGCACTGTTTGCCACTGGCAACTTTGAGGACGTTCGCGTCCTGCGCGATGGTGATACGCTGCTGGTTCAGGTGAAAGAACGCCCGACGATTGCCAGTATCACTTTCTCCGGTAACAAATCGGTGAAAGACGATATGCTCAAGCAAAACCTTGAAGCATCTGGTGTTCGTGTGGGTGAATCTCTGGACCGCACAACCCTGTCCGACATCGAAAAAGGACTGGAAGATTTCTACTACAGCGTCGGTAAGTACAGCGCGAGCGTCAAAGCCGTTGTCACCCCGCTGCCGCGTAACCGCGTCGATCTGAAACTCGTCTTCCAGGAAGGCGTTTCAGCGAAGATCCAGCAGATCAACATCGTGGGCAACCACGCGTTCAGTACGGACGAGCTGATCTCTACCTTCCAGCTGCGCGATGAAGTGCCGTGGTGGAACGTAGTCGGCGATCGTAAATACCAGAAACAGAAGCTGGCGGGCGATCTCGAAACCCTGCGTAGCTACTATCTGGACCGCGGTTATGCCCGTTTCAACATTGACTCTACTCAGGTCAGTCTGACTCCGGACAAGAAAGGTATCTACATTACGGTTAACATCACTGAAGGCGATCAGTACAAGCTTTCCGGTGTTGAAGTAAGCGGAAACCTGGCGGGTCATTCCGCTGAGATCGAGAGTCTGACCAAGCTTGCACCGGGTGAACTGTATAGCGGCGCGAAAGTAACCAAAATGGAAGACGGCATTAAAAAGCTGCTCGGCCGTTATGGTTATGCCTACCCGCGCGTACAGACTCAGCCAGAAATCAACGACACGGATAAAACCGTTAAGCTCCACGTTAACGTGGATGCGGGTAACCGTTTCTATGTGCGTAAAATTCGCTTTGAAGGTAACGATACCTCCAAAGACTCCGTACTGCGTCGCGAAATGCGCCAGATGGAAGGCGCATGGTTGGGCAGCGACCTCGTTGACCAGGGTAAAGAGCGTCTGAACCGTCTGGGTTACTTCGAAACGGTCGATACCGATACACAGCGCGTATCAGGCAGCCCGGATCAGGTAGACGTGGTTTACAAGGTGAAAGAGCGTAACACCGGTAGCTTCAACTTCGGCGTGGGTTACGGCACCGAAAGTGGCGTGAGCTTCCAGGTGGGCGTTCAGCAGGATAACTGGTTAGGTACGGGTTATTCCGTTGGTATCAACGGTACCAAGAACGACTACCAGACCTATTCCGAGTTCTCTGTCACTAACCCATACTTCACCGTTGACGGTGTGAGCCTGGGCGGTCGTATTTTCTATAACGACTTTAAAGCAGACGATGCGGACCTGTCCTCGTACACCAACAAAAGTTACGGTGTGGATGGCACGCTTGGCTTCCCGATTAACGAATACAACACCCTGCGTGCTGGTTTAGGTTACGTGCATAACGACCTGTCCAATATGCAACCGCAGGTGGCAATGTGGCGTTATCTGGACTCTATCGGTCAGTCGGCGAGCACCTCCAGCGACAACAACGGTTTCGCTGCAGATGACTTCACCTTCAACTACGGTTGGACGTATAACCGCCTTGACCGTGGTTTCTTCCCGACAGCGGGTTCTCGCGTCAACCTGAACGGTAAAGTGACCGTTCCGGGTTCTGATAACGAGTTCTACAAAGTTACGCTGGACACGGCGTCTTACTTCCCAATTGATGAGGATCACAAGTGGGTTGTGCTGGGTCGTACACGTTGGGGTTACGGTGATGGCTTAGGTGGCAAAGAGTTGCCATTCTATGAGAACTTCTATGCCGGTGGTTCCAGCACAGTACGTGGTTTCCAGTCCAATAACATTGGTCCGAAAGCGGTGTACTACGGCGGCAACGACTCTGATAACTGTGATAAGAAGTCTTCGTCAGAAGTCTGTAGCTCTGATGACGCGGTGGGCGGTAACGCCATGGGCGTCGCCAGCCTGGAGATCATTACGCCTACGCCGTTCATCAGCGATAAGTATGCGAACTCTGTGCGTACCTCGTTCTTCTGGGATGCGGGTACCGTGTGGGATACCAACTGGGATAACACTGCTCAGATGAAAGCAGAAGGTGTGCCGGATTACAGCGATCCGAGCAACATTCGCATGTCTGCAGGTATCGCATTACAATGGATGTCACCGTTGGGGCCGTTGGTCTTCTCCTACGCCCAGCCGTTTAAGAAATACGATGGAGACAAAGCGGAACAGTTCCAGTTTAACATTGGTAAAACCTGGTAATTATCCGTTGCAATGGAATGCGTTGGCAGTGTAGCGCTGACAACCGGCGATCGCATAGACGATCGCCTTGCCACGCAAAGAACGGTACCTTCGGGTACCAATGGGATGGTAAGGAGTTTATTGTGAAAAAGTGGTTATTAGCTGCAGGTCTGGGTTTGGCAATGGTGACTTCTGCTCAGGCAGCGGACAAAATTGCAATCGTCAACATGGGTAATCTTTTCCAGCAGGTAGCCCAGAAAACGGGTGTTTCTGCGACTCTGGAAAACGAATTCAAAGGCCGTGCTGGTGAACTGCAAGGTATGGAAAACGATCTTCAGTCCAAAATGCAGCGTCTGCAGCGTGATGGTTCTACCATGAAAGCGAGCGACCGTAGCAAGCTGGAAAAAGACGTAATGGCACAGCGTCAGACTTTCTCTCAGAAAGCACAGGCTTTCGAGCAGGATCGTCAGCGTCGTTCTAACGAAGAGCGTGGCAAACTGGTAACTCGTATTCAGTCTGCTGTGAAAGCTGTTGCAGCCGATCAGAACATCGATCTGGTTGTTGATGCGAATGCCGTTGCTTTCAACAGTAGCGATGTGAAAGACATCACTGCTGATGTACTGAAACAGGTTAAATAAGTAATGCCTTCAATTCGACTGGCTGATCTCGCTCAGCAGTTGGATGCAGAATTACACGGTGATGGCGATATCGTCATCACCGCTGTTGCGTCCATGCAATCTGCTAAAGCAGGCACAATAACGTTCATGGTAAGCCCGAAGTACCGTGAGCACCTGGCTCAATGCCAGGCGTCTGCTGTCGTTCTGACGCAGGACGACCTTCCGTTTGCCACGACAAGCGCACTGGTAGTAAAAAATCCCTACCTGACTTACGCGCGTATGGCTCAAATTCTTGATACCACGCCGCAGCCGGCGCAGAACATTGCTGCCAGTGCAGTTATTGATCCGACGGCGAAGCTGGGTAATAACGTTGCAATTGGCCCGAACGCCGTTATCGAATCCGATGTTGTTCTCGGTGATAACGTGGTGATTGGCGCGGGTTGTTTCGTGGGTAAACAGACTAAAATTGGTGCAGGCTCCCGTTTGTGGGCCAATGTGACCGTCTATCATGAGATCGAAATCGGCGAAAATTGCCTGATCCAGTCCAGTACCGTGATCGGTTCGGATGGGTTTGGTTATGCCAACGATCGTGGTAACTGGATTAAGATCCCTCAGCTCGGCCGGGTAATTATCGGCGATCGCGTTGAGATCGGCGCATGCACAACGATTGACCGCGGTGCCCTCGACGACACCATCATTGGTAATGGTGTTATCATTGATAACCAATGTCAGATTGCGCATAACGTTGTGATTGGCGACAATACAGCTGTTGCAGGTGGCGTGATCATGGCAGGCAGTCTGAAAATTGGCCGTTACTGCATGATCGGTGGTGCCAGCGTGATCAATGGGCATATGGAAATATGCGACAAGGTCACGGTGACAGGCATGGGTATGGTGATGCGTCCTATCACTGAGCCTGGTGTCTACTCCTCCGGCATTCCGCTGCAACCGAACAAAGTGTGGCGTAAAACCGCTGCTCTGGTGATGAACATTGATGATATGAGCAAGCGTCTCAAAGCGATTGAGCGCAAAATCGATCAACAAGACTAAACGTTCATCCCTATAACGCTAAATTTCCCGGCCTGTCGGCTTTCTTATAAACCGGCAGGCCGTGTTATTATTGCTATTCAGTAAATTTTGACAGGAAGAGTATTTTGACTACCGACACTCATACTCTGCATATTGAAGAGATTTTAGAGCTTCTGCCGCACCGCTACCCGTTTTTGCTGGTAGATCGTGTGCTGGATTTTGAAGAAGGTCGTTTTCTGCGCGCAGTGAAAAATGTCTCTGTAAATGAGCCATTCTTCCAGGGACATTTCCCTGGTAAACCTATCTTCCCGGGTGTGTTGATCCTGGAAGCGATGGCACAGGCTACCGGTATTCTGGCGTTTAAAAGCGTCGGTAAACTGGAGCCAGGTGAACTGTATTACTTCGCGGGTATTGATGAAGCGCGCTTTAAGCGCCCAGTCGTGCCTGGTGATCAGATGATCATGGAAGTGACTTTTGAAAAAACGCGCCGTGGCCTGACGCGCTTCAAAGGCGTTGCGCTGGTTGACGGCAAAGTTGTTTGCGAAGCGACCATGATGTGTGCGCGTAGCCGGGAGGCCTGATACGTGATTGATAAATCCGCCTTTATTCATCCAACCGCCATTGTGGAAGAGGGCGCCGTAATTGGTGCTAACGCCCACATTGGTCCTTTTTGTATTGTCGGACCCCATGTCGTTATTGGCGAGGGTACCGTACTGAAATCTCACGTGGTGGTGAATGGTCATACGACTATTGGCCGCGATAATGAGATCTATCAGTTTGCCTCCATTGGCGAAGTGAACCAGG
Organism: Lelliottia sp. SL45; assembly: GCF_026672535.1. Taxonomy (NCBI): domain Bacteria; kingdom Pseudomonadati; phylum Pseudomonadota; class Gammaproteobacteria; order Enterobacterales; family Enterobacteriaceae; genus Lelliottia; species Lelliottia sp. SL45. The sequence continues at coordinate 2,965,098 of NZ_JAPPRH010000003.1, read as the reverse complement.
ATTTGAAATATGCTGGCGAACCGACCCGTGTGGAAATCGGCGATCGCAACCGCATTCGCGAAAGCGTCACCATTCATCGTGGCACAGTACAGGGTGGTGGATTGACGAAGGTGGGCAGCGACAACCTCTTTATGGTCAACGCGCATATCGCGCACGACTGTACTGTGGGCAGCCGCTGTATCCTCGCCAACAACGCAACGCTGGCAGGACACGTATCGGTTGACGATTTCGCAATCATTGGCGGCATGACCGCAGTCCATCAATTCTGCATCATTGGTGCACACGTGATGGTCGGCGGTTGCTCCGGTGTGGCGCAGGATGTCCCACCGTATGTGATTGCGCAGGGTAACCATGCGACGCCGTTTGGCGTCAACATTGAAGGTCTCAAGCGTCGTGGCTTTAGCCGCGAAGCGATTACCGCGATCCGCAACGCGTATAAACTGTTGTACCGTAGCGGCAAAACGCTGGAAGAGGCCAAGCCAGAAGTTGCAGAGCTGGCAGAACAGCACCCTGAAGTGAAAGCGTTCACCGAGTTCTTTGAACGCTCAACTCGCGGTCTGATCCGTTAATGGTCGACAATCGTCCATTAACGATAGCCCTGGTCGCCGGAGAAACCTCCGGCGATATTCTTGGTGCTGGTCTTATCCGCGCACTCAAGGCTCGCGTACCTAATGCCCGCTTTGTCGGCGTGGCAGGCCCGCTGATGCAGGCCGAAGGCTGTGAAGCCTGGTACGAAATGGAAGAGCTGGCGGTGATGGGCATTGTTGAAGTGCTAGGCCGTTTGCGCCGCCTGCTGCACATCCGCGCCGATCTTACCCGTCGTTTTACCGATCTCAAACCCGATGTGTTCGTCGGGATCGATGCCCCTGATTTCAATATTACCCTCGAAGGGAACCTGAAAAAGCAGGGTATCAAAACGATCCACTACGTCAGTCCGTCCGTCTGGGCGTGGCGACAGAAACGTGTTTTCAAAATAGGCAGATCGACCGATCTGGTGCTTGCTTTTCTGCCTTTCGAAAAAGCGTTTTACGATAGATTCAATGTTCCTTGCCGCTTTATCGGCCATACCATGGCAGACGCCATGCCGCTGGATCCGGATAAAAACGCGGCGCGCGATATTCTTGGCATTCCGCACGACGCCCACTGTCTGGCCCTGTTGCCGGGGAGCCGCGGTGCTGAAGTGGAAATGCTCAGTGCCGATTTCCTGAAAACGGCGCAAATCCTTCGCCAGACTTACCCCGATCTTGAAGTCGTTGTGCCGCTGGTAAACGCCAAACGCCGCGAGCAGTTCGAACGTATCAAAGCCGAAGTGGCCCCTGATCTGCACATCCACCTTCTGGATGGTAAAGGCCGCGAGGCGATGTTCGCCAGCGACGCTGCGCTGCTGGCCTCGGGAACTGCGGCGCTGGAATGCATGCTCGCGAAATGTCCGATGGTAGTGGGTTATCGCATGAAGCCGTTCACCTTCTGGCTGGCGAAACGTCTGGTGAAGACGGATTATGTCTCATTACCTAACCTGCTTGCCGGGCGCGAGCTGGTGAAAGAGTTACTGCAGGATGAGTGTCAGCCTCAGGCATTAGCTGACGCGCTGCTGCCCTTGCTGGCAGACGGCAAAACCAGCCATCAGATGCATGACACTTTCCGGGAGTTGCATCAGCAGATCCGCTGTAATGCCGATGAGCAGGCGGCTGATGCGGTGCTGGAGTTAGCAAAATGATGGAATTTGTTTACCCTCACACGCACCTGGTTGCGGGTGTGGACGAAGTCGGACGCGGTCCGCTGGTGGGTGCGGTAGTGACCGCTGCCGTGATCCTCGATCCGGCTCGCCCGATTGTCGGGCTGAACGACTCAAAAAAGCTTTCTGAAAAACGCCGCCTGGCGCTGTTCGATGAGATCAAAGAAAAAGCGCTGGCGTGGAGCTTAGGCCGCGCCGAGCCAGAAGAGATCGACACGCTGAACATTTTGCATGCCACGATGCTGGCAATGCAGCGTGCCGTCGCCAGGCTGAATATTGTCCCTGAATATGTGCTGATCGACGGAAACCGCTGTCCTGCGCTGCCTATGCCGTCGATGGCGGTGGTGAAGGGCGATAGCCGTGTGGCTGAAATCAGCGCAGCGTCTATCATTGCCAAAGTCACGCGCGATGCCGAAATGGCCGCGCTGGACCTCACCTTTCCCCAGTATGGCTTTGCCCAGCACAAGGGGTATCCAACCGCTTTCCATCTGGAAAGACTGGCTGAACACGGCGCAACTGAACATCATCGGCGCAGTTTTGGTCCGGTGAAACGCGCACTGGGACTGGTGTCCTGAATCAATACGCAAGTAATTAAGTAACGCGGAATCTGAAGATGGCTGAACCACGTTTCGTACACCTGCGGGTGCATAGCGACTACTCCATGATTGATGGGCTGGCGAAGACCGGGCCGCTGGTAAAAAAGGCGGCCTCCCTTGGCATGCCTGCGCTGGCGATCACCGATTTCACCAACTTATGCGGTCTGGTGAAGTTCTACGGAACGGCGCACGGCTCCGGCCTGAAGCCGATTGTCGGCGCGGATTTTCACGTCCAGTGCGATTTGATCGGCGATGAACTGACGCAGATTTCCGTGTTAGCCATGAATAACACCGGCTACCAGAATCTGACGCTGCTGATTTCCCGCGCCTACCAGCGCGGCTACGGCGCGGCGGGTCCGTGGATCGACCGCGAGTGGCTTGCAGAGCTTAACGAAGGCTTACTGCTGATCTCCGGTGGCCGCCTGGGCGATGTGGGCAAAAGCCTGCTGCGCGGCAACAGCGCGTTGGTGGATCAGTGCGTTGCATTTTATGAAGAACACTTCGCGGATCGTTTCTATCTTGAGCTGATCCGCACCGGTCGTCCTGATGAAGAGAGCTATCTGCATGCGGCGGTGGCCCTTGCGGAAGAACGCGGTCTGCCCGTCGTCGCGACCAACGACGTGCGTTTCCTTGAGCCTGGCGACTTTGATGCGCACGAGATCCGCGTGGCCATCCACGATGGTTTTACTCTCGACGACCCCAAGCGTCCGCGTAACTATTCGTCGCAGCAGTACATGCGCAACGAAGACGAAATGTGTGAGCTGTTTGCCGACATTCCGGAAGCGCTGGAAAACAGCGTCGAAATTGCCCGCCGTTGTAACGTCACTGTTCGTTTAGGCGAATACTTCCTGCCGCAATTCCCGACCGGTGATATGACCACCGAAGATTTCCTCGTGGTGAAATCGAAAGAGGGTCTGGAAGAGCGTCTCGAATTCCTGTTCCCGGATCCGGCCGAACGCGCCGAAAAACGCCCGGCCTACGATGAGCGCCTGGATATTGAACTCCAGGTGATCAACCAGATGGGGTTCCCCGGCTACTTCCTGATCGTTATGGAGTTTATCCAGTGGTCGAAGGATAACGGCGTGCCGGTAGGCCCTGGGCGTGGTTCCGGTGCGGGTTCACTTGTCGCCTACGCGCTCAAAATCACCGACCTCGATCCGCTGGAATTCGACCTGCTGTTTGAACGTTTCCTTAACCCGGAACGTGTTTCGATGCCCGACTTCGACGTTGACTTCTGCATGGAGAAACGCGACCAGGTGATTGAGCACGTCGCGGACATGTACGGTCGTGACGCGGTATCGCAGATTATTACCTTTGGTACGATGGCGGCGAAAGCGGTTATCCGCGACGTGGGCCGCGTGCTCGGCCATCCGTACGGTTTTGTCGATCGCATCTCCAAACTGGTGCCACCCGATCCAGGTATGACGCTGGCGAAAGCCTTTGAAGCGGAACCTCAGCTGCCGGAAATCTACGAAGCTGACGAAGAGGTGAAAGCGCTGATCGACATGGCGCGCAAGCTGGAAGGTGTCACGCGTAACGCCGGTAAACACGCCGGTGGCGTGGTCATCGCGCCGACTAAAATCACCGATTTTGCCCCGCTGTATTGCGATGAATCAGGGCAACATCCGGTCACCCAGTTTGATAAGAACGACGTAGAGTACGCGGGCCTGGTGAAGTTCGACTTCCTTGGTTTGCGAACGCTCACTATCATCGACTGGGCGCTGAAGATGATCAACCCGCGCCGGGCCAAACAGGGCCTGGAGCCGATTGATATCGCCGCCATCCCGCTCGATGACAAGAAAAGCTTCGACATGCTGCAGCGCTCGGAAACCACAGCGGTATTCCAGCTTGAATCGCGCGGCATGAAAGATCTGATTAAACGTCTTCAGCCCGACTGCTTCGAAGATATGATCGCACTGGTGGCCCTGTTCCGTCCGGGGCCGTTGCAGTCAGGGATGGTAGATAACTTTATCGACCGTAAGCATGGTCGCGAAGAGATCTCTTACCCTGACGTCCAGTGGCAGCACGAGTGTCTGAAACCCGTTCTTGAGCCAACCTACGGCATTATCCTGTACCAGGAACAGGTGATGCAGATTGCTCAGGAGCTTTCCGGCTACACCCTTGGCGGCGCGGATATGCTGCGTCGTGCAATGGGTAAGAAAAAGCCGGAAGAGATGGCCAAGCAGCGCGGCACCTTTGAAGAGGGGGCGAAAAGCCGTGGCGTTGACGGTGAGCTGGCGATAAAAATCTTCGACCTGGTAGAGAAATTCGCCGGTTACGGATTTAACAAATCGCACTCTGCTGCTTATGCGCTGGTTTCGTATCAAACCCTGTGGCTGAAAGCGCACTACCCGGCAGAATTTATGGCGGCCGTCATGACCGCCGATATGGATAACACCGAGAAAGTGGTCGGCCTGGTCGACGAATGCTGGCGCATGGGGCTGAAAATCCTGCCTCCGGATATTAACGCCGGGATGTACCATTTCCACGTCAACGACGACGGCGAAATTGTCTACGGGATTGGCGCCATCAAAGGCGTAGGCGAAGGCCCAATCGAAGCCATTATCGAAGCGCGTAATAATGGCGGTTACTTCCGCGAGCTTTTCGATCTCTGTGCCCGTACCGATACCAAAAAGTTGAACCGCCGGGTGCTGGAAAAACTGATTATGTCCGGGGCGTTTGACCGCCTCGGGCCGCATCGCGCAGCGCTGATGAATTCCCTCGGCGATGCGTTGAAAGCCGCCGATCAGCACGCAAAAGCGGAAGCGATCGGCCAGGCGGATATGTTTGGCGTGCTGGCAGAAGAGCCTGAGCAAATTGAGCAATCATATGCCAACTGCCAGCCGTGGCCGGAACATACGGTGCTGGAAGGGGAGCGTGAGACGTTAGGGTTGTACCTGACGGGGCACCCGATCAACCAGTATCTGAAAGAAATTGAGCGCTATGTCGGAGGCTACAGGCTAAAAGACATGCATCCGACAGAACGTGGTAAAATGACCACGGCGGCGGGGCTCGTCATTGCTGCGCGGGTTATGGTCACCAAGCGCGGTAATCGCATCGGCATCTGTACGCTGGATGACCGTTCCGGGCGGCTGGAGGTGATGTTATTCACCGAAGCGCTGGAAAAATACCAGCATTTGCTGGAAAACGACCGCATACTTATCGTCAGCGGACAGGTCAGCTTTGATGACTTCAGCGGCGGGCTTAAAATGATGGCCCGTGAAGTGATGGATATTGACGAAGCCCGGGAAAAATATGCTCGCGGGCTTGCTATCTCGCTGACGGACAGGCAAATTGATGACCAGCTTTTAAACCGACTCCGTCAGTCTCTGGAACCCCATCGATCGGGGACCATTCCAGTACATCTCTATTATCAGAGGGCGGATGCACGCGCGCGGTTGCGCTTTGGTGCAACGTGGCGTGTCTCTCCGAGCGATCGTTTACTTAACGATCTCCGTGGCCTCATTGGTTCGGAGCAGGTGGAACTGGAGTTTGACTAATACAGGAATACTATGAGTCTGAATTTCCTTGATTTCGAACAGCCGATTGCAGAGCTGGAAGCGAAAATCGATTCTTTGACAGCGGTAAGCCGTCAGGATGAAAAACTGGATATTAACATCGACGAAGAAGTGCATCGTCTGCGTGAAAAAAGCGTAGAACTGACGCGCAAAATCTTTGCCGATCTCGGCGCATGGCAGATTGCCCAGCTGGCTCGTCATCCACAGCGCCCGTACACCCTGGATTATGTCCGCCTGGCGTTTGATGAATTTGACGAACTGGCTGGCGATCGCGCTTATGCTGACGACAAAGCCATTGTTGGCGGTATCGCTCGTCTGGATGGTCGCCCGGTGATGATCATTGGTCATCAGAAAGGCCGTGAAACCAAAGAGAAAATCCGTCGTAACTTTGGGATGCCAGCGCCGGAAGGCTACCGTAAGGCCCTGCGCCTGATGGAAATGGCAGAGCGCTTTAACATGCCTATCGTGACCTTTATCGACACCCCGGGTGCATACCCAGGTGTTGGTGCAGAAGAGCGCGGTCAGTCTGAAGCTATCGCACGTAACCTGCGTGAAATGTCGCGTCTGTCCGTTCCGGTGATTTGTACCGTGATCGGTGAAGGCGGCTCCGGTGGCGCACTGGCTATCGGCGTGGGCGATAAAGTGAATATGCTGCAATACAGCACCTATTCCGTTATCTCCCCTGAAGGCTGTGCCTCCATTCTGTGGAAGAGTGCAGACAAAGCGCCGCTGGCAGCGGAAGCAATGGGTATCATCGCACCACGTCTGAAAGAGCTGAAACTGATCGATACCGTGATCCCAGAACCACTGGGTGGCGCGCACCGTAAGCCGGAGGTGATGGCCGCTTCCCTTAAGGCGCAGCTGCTGGCTGACCTGGCCGATCTCGATGTGCTGAGCAAAGAAGACCTGCTCAACCGTCGCTATCAGCGCCTGATGAGCTACGGTTACGCGTAAGTTGCACACATAAATCTTAAAAGCCGCACACTGTTGCGGCTTTTTTTATACCTGCCGTTTACCTCGGCTATGCTTATCTAATGTTTTTCAAGGAGGTAGACCATGAACATCATTGCCATCATGGGTCCACATGGCGTCTTTTATAAAGACGAGCCCATCAAGGAGCTGGAAAAATCACTGCAGTCCCGCGGATTTCAGCTTATCTGGCCGAACAACAGCGCCGATCTGCTGAAGGTTATCGAACACAATCCGCGCATCTGTGGCGTCGTTTTCGACTGGGATGAGTACGACCTGGAGCTGTGCAGCGATATCAATCAACTTAATGAATATCTGCCGCTGTACGCCTTTATCAATACCCATTCGACGATGGACGTCAGCGCTCACGATATGCGCATGGCGCTGTGGTTTTTTGAGTATGCCCTCGGCGCTGCCGACGATATTGCGACGCGCATCGAGCAATACACGCATGAGTATCTCGATAACATCACGCCTCCTTTTACCCGCGCGCTGTTCAATTACGTAAAAGAGGGCAAATACACCTTCTGCACGCCGGGCCATATGGCGGGTACGGCGTATCAGAAAAGCCCGGTGGGCTGCCTGTTCTACGATTTCTTTGGCGGCAACACGTTGAAAGCGGATGTCTCGATTTCGGTCACAGAGCTGGGATCGCTGCTGGATCACACCGGCCCGCATCTGGAGGCGGAAGAATATATTGCCCGCACCTTCGGCGCCGAGCAGAGTTATATGGTGACGAACGGCACGTCGACTTCCAATAAGATTGTAGGGATGTATGCCGCCCCGGCCGGAAGTACGCTGCTGATTGATCGCAACTGCCACAAATCGCTGGCCCATCTGCTGATGATGAGCGATGTCGTCCCGCTCTGGCTGTCGCCGACGCGAAATGCGTTAGGCATCCTGGGGGGCATTCCACGCAGGGAGTTTTCCCACGCCGCCATAGAACAAAAAGTCGCATCTGTTGAAGGGGCGAGCTGGCCCATTCACGCCGTTATCACCAACTCGACCTACGACGGGCTGCTTTACAACACCAACTGGATCAAACAGACGCTGGATGTCCCCTCGATCCACTTTGATTCCGCCTGGGTTCCTTACACGAATTTCCACCCGATCTATGCGGGCAAAAGCGGAATGAGCGGTGAGCGGGTGCCGGGCAAAGTGTTCTTCGAAACCCAGTCGACTCACAAGATGCTGGCGGCGTTCTCGCAGGCATCATTGATCCACATTAAGGGCGAATACGACGAAGAGACCTTCAACGAAGCCTTTATGATGCACACCACCACATCGCCGAGCTATCCGCTGGTGGCCTCGATTGAAACGGCAGCCGCGATGCTGAGGGGGAATCCGGGCAAACGCTTGATCAATCGTTCGGTGGAGCGAGCGCTCCATTTCCGCAAAGAGGTCCAGCGACTCAAAGACGAAGCCGACGGCTGGTTCTTTGATATCTGGCAGCCGGAGGAGATTGATGAAGCGGAGTGCTGGTCCGTCGCGCCAGGCGAGAGCTGGCATGGATTCCGCGATGCTGATGCGGATCATATGTTCCTCGATCCGGTAAAAGTCACCATTCTGACGCCGGGAATGGACGAGCAGGGGACGATGAGCGATGACGGCATTCCCGCTGCTCTGGTGGCGAAATTCCTCGATGAGCGCGGCGTAGTGGTAGAGAAAACCGGGCCGTACAATCTGCTGTTTTTGTTCAGTATTGGCATCGATAAAACCCGCGCAATGGGGCTGCTGCGAGGACTGATGGAGTTCAAACGCGCCTACGATCTTAATCTGCGGGTAAAAAATATGCTGCCGGATCTGTATGCCGAGGATCCAGATTTCTACCGCAATATGCGGATCCAGGATCTGGCTCAGGGGATCCACAAGCTGATCCGCCAGCACGATCTGCCCCGGCTGATGCTGCAGGCGTTTGACGTTTTACCTGAAATGAAACTGACGCCGCACAAAGCCTGGCAACGTCAGGTGAAAGGGGAAGTGGAAACTATCGAGCTGGAAAATCTGGTGGGACGCATATCGGCGAATATGATCCTGCCTTATCCGCCAGGCGTTCCGCTGTTGATGCCGGGCGAGATGATTACCGAACAAAGCCGGGCTGTGCTCGATTTCCTGCTGATGCTGTGCTCGGTGGGGCGGCACTATCCCGGATTTGAGACTGATATTCACGGGGCGAAACGCGATGACAACGGTGGCTACTGGGTGCGAGTCTTAAAAAATAGCTGAGCCCTTGCGTGCCAGGGGGCTCAGTTGTAACGTTTACTCCTCATAAAAAGGAGAGGCTATGCTGGGTTTAAAACAGGTTCACCATATTGCGATCATTGCGACTGACTATGCCAAAAGTAAGGCATTTTATTGCGACATTCTCGGGTTCACGCTGATGAGCGAAGCGTATCGCGCCGAGCGTGATTCGTGGAAAGGTGACCTGGCGTTGAACGGGCAATATGTGATTGAGCTGTTCTCTTTTCCTTTCCCGCCAGCACGCCCGTCGCGACCTGAAGCCTGTGGGCTTCGCCATCTGGCCTTTAGCGTAGGGGATATTGAGCAGGCGGTGCAGCATCTCGACGCGCATGGCGTGAAGTGCGAAGCCATTCGCATCGATCCCTTTACTGACAAGCGCTTTACATTCTTCAACGATCCGGACGGTTTGCCGCTGGAGCTTTATCAGCAGTAATGCTTGCCATCCATGACAATGCTCGGTAATTTTCCGGGCATTGTCTCTCTGTGAACGCCTCTATGACCCGACCTGCGATTGCCCAGTCAGTTTCTCCTTACCGCCAGCTGCTGGTGGGCTTTAGCGGTGGCCTGGATTCAACCGTCCTGCTGCACCGGCTGATGCTATGGCGCGAACAGGAACCGGATGTGCAAATCCGCGCGATTCATATTCATCACGGGCTGAGTCCCTTTGCCGATGAGTGGGTCGCTCACTGCGAGTCACTTTGCCTGGCCTGGAATATCCCGCTTTTGATTGAACGTGTGACGCTGTTGGATGAAGGTCTCGGGACTGAAGCTCAGGCACGGAAAGCGCGCTATGCTGCCTTTGAGAAATCACTTCTGCCCGGCGAAGCGATTGTCACGGCGCAGCATCTCGACGATCAGTGTGAAACCTTCTTATTAGCGCTCAAACGCGGCAGCGGCCCGGCAGGATTATCCGCGATGGCTGAGCGCAGTGAATTTGTCGGTACGCACTTATTACGCCCATTGCTGGGTGAAACCCGCGCTTCGCTGGAGTGCTGGGCGCAGGAACATCATCTTCGTTGGATTGAAGATGAAAGCAATCAGGATGACGCCTACGACCGGAACTTCCTTCGCCTGCGCATTTTGCCCGAACTTTCTCAGCGTTGGCCGCATTTTGCCGAGTCGACGGCAAGGAGTGCGAAATTATGCGCAGAGCAGGAGAGCTTGCTGGATGAACTCCTCAGCGAGGAGCTGGAGAGCCTGATGTCGCAAGAGCGAGCGCTGCGCATTGCGCCGCTGCAGGCGATGAGCGCGGTGCGCCGTGGAGCGCTGCTGCGACGCTGGCTGGCCGGTCATAATGCCCAGATGCCCTCGCGCGACATGCTCAACCGCATCTGGGAAGAGGTCGCGCAGGCGCGCGAAGATGCCAATCCGTGCTTACGCTTTAACGATTTTGAACTGAGACGCTACAAAGAGCATCTCTGGTGGATCAAGCATCAGCCGTCACTGGCCGATGAAATCCTTCCGTGGAGTAATATCCGTGAGCCACGGGAACTGCCGCAGGGTGCGGGCCAGGTTTGTCTTGAAGGTGCCGGGAATGTACGGCTGCCGGAAGCGGGTGAAAAGGTAACGATCCGCTTTAAGGCCAGCGGGAATTTACACATTGTGGGTCGTAACGGCGGGCGCAAGCTGAAAAAAATCTGGCAGGAGTGCCATATCCCGCCCTGGCTACGTGATTCCACGCCTCTGCTTTTTTATGGCGAAAACTTGATTGCGGCGGCGGGCGTGTTTATCACGCAGGAAGGCTGGGCGGAACAGGGTGTGAGTTTCGAGCGGAAAGCGTAACGGGCAGTGAGCTGCCCGTTAAAAGGAATTAGGATTCGCTCACCACGACGGTGCCGATATCCGGATGACTAAAGCTGGCAATTTTATCGAGACGAAGTTCACGCGTTGCACCTGCGTCTTCGACGACCAGATATTCAACGTTCTTACGTGATACAAGGTCACTCGCTTTTGCTTTCAGCTCCTCGCCGTCTTTTAAGGCCAGCGCCAGGATCAGGTGATTCTGGCAGGCAAGCTCGAGGTTATCGTAGTCATCACAGTTGATGGGTTGATAGGTATCATTCATTGACATAATCGCTCACCAGTAAATTCGCAGCAGCATACGCCGCTTTTTCCCTGACCGATTCTGAAAGGCTGGCGTCCGACGCCACTTCATTCAGCACTTTCAATACACAGCCCAACGCATCCGGGATATACCCCAGATCTCCGCTGGCAATTTCCGCATACCTTTTGCGAATTAACTCACAATAATTTTCCACATCCCCTCCTGCCAGCGCACTGACGTTACTGTGAGATACACTTAAGCCTACGAAGATAAACTCGGTTTAGCAAGGTGACTATACCATACTCATTCAAGCAATATCAGCGCCTTGATATTGCTGAGATTCGCCGCTGCGTAACAGCCTTTTGGCCGGAATTTCGCTACAATGGGCACCTGATTCGAATGGAGTTCTCTCATGGCGCTGAAAGCGACAATTTATAAAGCGGTAGTCAACGTAGCTGACCTTGACCGCAACCAGTTTCTCGATGCGTCGTTAACGCTGGCCCGTCACCCGTCCGAAACGCAGGAGCGCATGATGCTGCGCCTGCTGGCGTGGATTAAGTACGCCAATGAACGCCTGCAATTTACGCGTGGTTTGAGCGCTGAAGAAGAGCCGGAAGCCTGGCTGCGTAACGATCATATGGGTATCGATTTGTGGATCGAACTAGGTCTGCCGGACGAGCGTCGTATCAAAAAGGCCTGCACTCAGGCGGCTGAAGTCGCGATTTTCGCCTATAATCAGCGTGCTGCGGAGATCTGGTGGCAGCAAAACCAGCGTAAATGCGCGCAGTATTCGCACCTTTCGGTGTGGTATCTGGATGACGAACAGCTGGCACAACTGACCGCGTTTGCCACCCGTACGATGGCACTGCAGGCGACGATTCAGGATGGGTCAATCTGGCTGTCTGATGCTCAGAATAATCTGGAAATTCATCTGACTGCGTGGCAATCCCCGTCATGATTGTGGTGTCCCGAAGCGTTACCATTCCTGATAATGAGCTGGAAATTACCGCGATCCGGGCTCAGGGGGCGGGCGGCCAGCATGTAAATAAAGCCTCAACGGCGATTCATCTGCGCTTTGACATTCGGGCCTCCAGCCTGCCAGAGTCCTATAAAGAAGCCCTGCTGGCTGCCAGCCATCATCTGATTACCAGCGATGGCGTCATCATTATTAAGGCGCAAGAGTACCGCAGCCAGGATTTAAATCGCGAAGCCGCACTTTCCCGGCTGGTGGCGGTCATACAGGAGCTTACGGCGGTGCAAAAAAGCCGCCGGGCCACGCGACCGACGCGGGCGTCGAAAGAGCGCCGATTGTCATCAAAAGCGCAGAAATCCACCGTAAAATCACTGCGTGGAAAAGTACGTCGGCCCCAGGAATAACGTACCAGGATTACATTGCTATAAGGAATTCATCGTGAATAAAGCGATATTGTCAGTGTTGGCCGCGTCCACACTGTTTGCATTAATAGGGTGTAACAACCGCGCCGAGATGCAGACTCTGCAACCGACGCACTCCGAAGAGTTAAAGCCGATGCAGCAGAGCTGGCGCGGCGTTCTGCCATGCGCAGACTGTGAAGGTATTGAAACGACTCTGTTCCTGGAAAAGGACGGTTCATGGGTGATGAACCAGCGCTATCAGGGCGCGAAAGAGCCCTCTTCCTTTGCGTCTTACGGCAAATGGGCACGCACGGCTGAGAAGTTGGTGCTGACGGATGCTGAAGGCGAGAAAACCTATTTCCGTGCCAAAGGCGAGGGCATGGAGATGCTGGATCGAGAAGGGAATCCAATCGAGTCCCAGTTTAATTACACCCTTGCGCCAGTTAAAGCGGCGCTGCCGTCCACCCCAATGGCAATGCGCGGCATGTATTTCTACATGGCGGATGCAGCGGTCTTCACCGACTGTGTAACAGGCAAAAAAGTGAGTGTGGCGAATAATGCCCAGCTGGAACGTGATTATGCCGTGGCGCGCGGGAATGACAGCAAGCCGGTACTGTTGACGGTGGACGGTCACTTCACGCTGGAGCCGAACCCGGACAGCGGTGAGATGGTCAAAACGCTGGTAACGGATAAGAATGCAAAGTTTGTGGCGGGTAAAGACTGCGACAGTAAGTAAGACTGAATCAGACGTAAAAAAAAACCCCGCCGAGGCGGGGTTTTTTTTATGTCTTAACCTTTGATGGCTTTCACCAGGTAATCAAGAATGTCGCCAGTCTTGATCATCTGCTTCTCGCCGCTGCGACGGTATTTGTATTCAATCTCGCCGCTGTCGAGGTTACGGTCGCCGATGACGACTGTGTGTGGGATACCGATCAGTTCCATATCCGCAAACATCACGCCCGGACGCTCTTTACGGTCGTCCATCAGCACTTCGATGCCCTGCGCGCGCAGTTCGCTGTACAGTTTCTCAGCCAGTTCCTGAACACGGTAAGACTTGTGCATATTCATTGGCAAAATCGCGACCTGGAACGGCGCGATATTGTCTGGCCAGACGATGCCGCGCTCGTCGTGGTTCTGCTCAATGGCAGCAGCCACAACGCGCGTCACACCGATACCGTAGCAACCCATGGTCAGGGTCTGGTTACGACCGTCTTCACCCTGAACGGCTGCGTTCAGCGCCTGAGAGTACTTCGTCCCTAGCTGGAAGATATGGCCTACTTCGATGCCGCGTTTAATCTGAAGATGACCCTGGCCGTCCGGGCTTGGATCGCCGGCAACCACGTTACGGATATCCGCCACTTCTGGCGTCGCAGTGTCGCGATCCCAGTTGATGCCAAAGTAGTGCTTACCGTCGATGTTCGCGCCAGCAGAGAAATCGCTCATCGCGGCAACGGTACGGTCGATAACGACTGGAACCGGCAGATTAACCGGACCCAGTGAACCTGGACCTGCGTTAACCACCGCGCGGATTTCCGCTTCGGTAGCAAATGTCAGCGGGCTTGCGACCTGCGGCAGTTTTTCGGCTTTTACTTCGTTCAGCTCGTGATCGCCACGAACCAGCAGGGCAACCAGCGGATACGCGCTACCTTCAACGGATTTCACCAGCAGCGTTTTCACCGTTTTCTCAATCGGCAGATTGAACTGTTCAACCAGCTCGGCGATGGTTTTCGCGTTTGGCGTGTCGACCAGTTTCATCTCTTCGGTCGCCGCTGCGCGCGGAGTGGCAGGTGCCAGCGCTTCGGCAAATTCGATGTTCGCCGCGTAGTCAGAGGTATCGGAGAAGATCACATCATCTTCGCCGCTCTGAGCCAGCACCTGGAATTCGTGAGAGGCGCTACCGCCGATTGAACCGGTATCAGCCTGTACAGCGCGGAAATCCAGACCCATACGGGAGAAGATTTTGCTGTAGGCACCGTACATCACGTCGTAAGTTTCCTGCAGGGATTCCTGTGAAGTATGGAAAGAGTAGGCATCTTTCATCAGGAATTCGCGGGAACGCATCACGCCGAAACGCGGGCGAACTTCGTCACGGAACTTGGTCTGGATCTGGAAGAAGTTCAGCGGCAGCTGTTTGTAAGAGTTCAGCTCGTTACGGATCAGGTCAGTGATCACTTCTTCATGCGTTGGGCCGAGCACAAACGGACGCTCGCCGCGATCAACAAAGCGCAGCAGTTCCGGGCCGTACTGCTCCCAGCGACCACTTTCCATCCACAGGTCAGCGGGCTGAACCACAGGCATGGACACCTCGATAGCACCGGCGTTGTTCATCTCTTCACGCACGATGTTTTCGACTTTTTTCAGGACGCGCAGGCCGGTCGGCAACCAGGTGTACAACCCGGAGGCCAGCTTGCGGATCATCCCGGCGCGCAGCATCAGCTGGTGGCTGATGACTTCAGCGTCGGCAGGTGTCTCCTTCAGTGTGGAGAGCAGATATTGGCTAGTACGCATGTTGTTACGGTTCCATTTCGACGATTGGACCAGGCTGAAACGTCAGACTGACACAAAAAAAGTGGTTTAGTTTACCAGTGTGGCAAAGATGCCAAAAGAGAGGAAAAATAAAATTAGCGCTCTTCCAGCGCAAAGACTTCAAAACCTGCCTCGGTGACGCGCCAGCGTACGTTAAAATCGAGCAACAGGACGGCGTATGTTTTGCCTGCCTCTTCCTCTTTTCTGTAGGCGGGTCGCGGATCTTGCGCCAGAACGTCGACAATAAAATCTTTCAGGCGAGGGTAACGCTTTTCCAGATGCAGGAGCTGTGCGCAGACCGCTGCCGTGAATCCAACGGGCATATCTGCCGTTGGGGCCTGCTGGGCATAGCTCGCGCGAGCGTCGGGCAGTGCTTCGGCAAAAGGCAGATAGGGTTTGATATCCACCACGGGCGTGCCGTCGACCAGATCCAGACTGCCTAACTGCAGAATCACCTGATCCTTCTGGCAGCGAATGCCTTGTAGCTCAACGAGCGACATGCCTACAGGATTTGGGCGGAAGGTCGAACGCGTGGCAAACACCCCCATTCTGGCATTCCCGCCCAGTCGGGGAGGGCGTACCGTCGGGCGCCAGCCACCTTCCATCGTTTGATGAAAGATAAACAGCACCCACAGATGGCTGAATGCCTCCAGGCCACGCACCGCATCGGCCTGGTTATAAGGGGCAATTAAGTGAAGTTCGCCGCCGCAGCTTTTGACCAGACCCGGCTGGCGTGGCACGGCAAACTTCTCTTTATAAGGCGAGCGGATAACACCTATCTGCTCAAACTGAAATGCACTCATTTAGCCGTGACGTTAAGGGCGTTGCCCATACACACAGCCTGACGATAGCAGCCTGGCGTACCGCTGGTAACTTCACAGCTGTGCAGCAAGACGGCGTTGGCTTTCATTTTGGCGGCATTAATCTGCAGGCGTTTACGCGCCGTTGGGATGTTTGGCGGAGAGTCCTGATTGCTGGCCTGGCAGGATTCGCCGGTGACTTCACCCAGATCGCGGAATGGCTTGCCAATCAGATCTTCAGCTTTGGTGTAGATTCTTACCGGCGCAGGACGCGGCGGTTTTGGTTTTGCTGGCTCCACCTTCGGTGGGGTTGCAGTGCTTTTAACAGGTTCAACAGGAGATCTGCTTAGCATTGAACAGCCGCTCAGCATGAGTG
The DNA here is from genome assembly GCF_026672535.1 of Lelliottia sp. SL45. Lineage (NCBI taxonomy): Bacteria > Pseudomonadati > Pseudomonadota > Gammaproteobacteria > Enterobacterales > Enterobacteriaceae > Lelliottia > Lelliottia sp. SL45. The sequence goes on along the minus strand of NZ_JAPPRH010000003.1, from coordinate 2,948,919 downwards.
CTAAAAGACAGATCGGTAAAGCACGCATAATATTTCCTCAATGAATAATCAAATCGTCAGTTATTGAATCAGTTGCCTGCATAAATGACAAGACGGGCTTTCGCCCGTCTTGAATGATATTACAGAAAGGTCAGATTACCAGCCTTTAACAGCGCCGCCGTTAAACACTTTGTTGGCTTCCTGGTAAACTTCTTCAGACTGGTATGCCTGAACGAATTTTTTCACGTTTTCCGCGTCTTTGTTATCTTCGCGGCTCACGATCAGGTTAACGTACGGGGAGTCTTTGTCTTCAACAAAGATGCCGTCTTTTGCCGGCGTCAGGCCAATCTGGCTGGCGTAAGTGGTATTGATCACCGCCAGAGCAATCTGCGCATCGTCCAGAGAGCGTGGCAGCTGTGGTGCTTCCAGCTCAACCAGCTTCAGGTTTTTCGGGTTTTCAGTCACATCCAGCACGGTTGGCAGCAAGCCCACGCCATCTTTCAGTTTGATCAGACCCACTTTCTGCAGCAGCAGCAGGGAACGGCCCAGGTTGGTTGGGTCGTTAGGAATCGCGACCTGAGAACCCGGCTGCAGTTCTTCCAGAGATTTGATTTTTTTAGAGTAGCCAGCAATTGGGTAAACGAAGGTGTTCGCTACGGCAACCAGTTTGTAGCCACGATCTTTAATCTGCTGATCCAGGTATGGTTTGTGCTGGAAGGCGTTAGCGTCGATGTCGCCTTTGCTCAGCGCTTCGTTCGGCAGAACGTAGTCGTTAAAGGTAACCAGCTCAACGTCCAGGCCATACTTCTCTTTTGCGACTTTCTGCGCTACTTCTGCAACCTGCTGCTCAGCGCCAACAATGACGCCCACTTTGATATGGTTTGGATCTTTTTCATCCTGACCGCAACCCACCAGAGCCAGGGAGCCGATCAGTGCGCCTACCGCAGCAAAGGTCTTCAATTTAAACGTCATGTTATATCCTTAATTCGTCGAGTTTGCGTTGTGTAACGTTATTTGTGAGTAACAGCCCGGACGATGCGATCGCCAGAGAATTGAATGAGATAAACCAGCACAACCAGCAATATCAGAACGGTGTTCATTACGGTAGCGTTATAACCAATATAACCATATTGATAGCCGATCTGACCCAGACCACCCGCCCCGACAGCACCGCCCATGGCGGAATACCCGACCAGCGTGATAAGGGTAATCGTGGCCGCATTCACCAGACCTGGCAGCGCTTCGGGTAACAGCACTTTGCGTACGATCTGCATTGGCGTCGCGCCCATGGCACGAGAGGCTTCGATCAGACCGGTTGGAATTTCGAGCAGAGCATTCTCAACCATACGCGCGATAAACGGCGCGGCGCCTACGGTCAGCGGCACAATGGCAGCCTGCAGACCAATCGATGTCCCCACGATGACACGAGTAAATGGAATCATCCACACTAGAAGGATGATAAAAGGAATCGAACGGAAGATGTTTACCAGCGCAGAGAGCGTGCGATAAAGCTTCGCGTTTTCGATAATTTGCCCTGGACGCGTGACGTACAGCAGCACGCCAACCGGCAGGCCAATCACAAAACCAAAGAATCCTGATACGAAGGTCATTGCCAGCGTTTCCCAAACGCCGCGAACCAGCAGCCACATCATCGGCTCAGACATAACCCAGTACCTCTACTTTTACATGGTGTTCCTGCAGCCAGGCAATTGCGGCTTGCGTCTCTTCTTGTGTTCCGTGCATTTCCGTCAGCATGATGCCGAACTTCACGCCACCGGCGTAATCCATCTGAGCGCTAATAATGTTGTTATTCACATTAAAGCGACGTGCGGTTTCGGAAAGCAGAGGGGCGTCAACGGACTGACCGGTGAATTCCATGCGCAGCATTGGAACGCTGTCAGGAGCTGATTCCACTTTTAAACGCGCCAGATAATCTTCCGGAATATCCAGGTGCAGAGTGGATTGAATGAACTGCTGGGCAAGGGGCGTTTTCGGATGCGAGAACACTTCGCTGACGGTGTCCTGCTCGATCAGTTCACCGTTGCTGATTACCGCAACGCAGTCGCAAATGCGCTTAACGACATCCATCTCATGAGTAATAAGAAGGATGGTCAGCCCGAGGCGACGGTTAATGTCTTTCAATAATTCCAGAATAGAGCGGGTGGTTGCCGGATCCAGTGCGCTGGTGGCTTCATCGCAGAGCAGCACTTTAGGGTTGCTTGCCAGCGCACGGGCAATCGCCACGCGCTGTTTCTGGCCACCGGACAGATTAGCCGGGTAGCTGTCATGCTTATCAGACAGGCCAACCAACTCCAGCAGCTCGGTTACCCGGCGCTTCACCTCTTCTTTTGGCGTGTTGTCCAGCTCCAGCGGAAGCGCAACGTTACCAAAAACAGTGCGTGATGCTAGCAGGTTAAAGTGCTGGAAGATCATGCCTATCTGACGACGGGCCTGAGTTAATTCTTTTTCGGAAAGTTTAGTCAGCTCCTGGCCGCCAACCTGGACGCTACCTTCGGTCGGACGCTCGAGCAGGTTAACGCAACGGATGAGCGTACTTTTACCGGCACCCGATGCGCCAATGACGCCATAAATCTGTCCAGCCGGAACATGCAAGCTGACATTGTTCAGCGCCTGAATGGTTCGGGTTCCTTGCTGGAACACTTTGGTGATATTGGAAAGTTTAATCATTAGATTATTTTTATCGTATGTAAGTTAGCCGTGGCATTTTGTTCTGCCAGATACGGGGTTCAACCGTAAACAAAATGGATGTTAAGGCATCCAGACGTCTAAATCAATCCAACTGTGCGCGATGAGCACTTTCTTGCGCGGTGAAACATGAGATAATAGCGGCACATGCCTTTTTCAGGAGCAAACCCGTGGCAAAATCAGTACCCGCAATTTTTCTCGATCGTGACGGCACCATTAATGTCGATCACGGTTATGTGCATGAGATTGATGAGTTCGAATTCATCGACGGCGTTATTGACGCCATGCGCGAACTTAAAGCGATGGGGTATGCGCTGGTGGTGGTGACCAATCAGTCGGGGATCGCCCGGGGTAAATTTACCGAAGCGCAATTCGAAACGCTGACCGAGTGGATGGACTGGTCACTGGCCGATCGGGATGTCGAGCTGGACGGTATCTATTATTGTCCGCATCACCCGCAAGGGACCGTCGAAGAATACCGCCAGACATGTGATTGCCGTAAACCTCATCCTGGGATGTTTATCTCTGCGCAGGAATTCCTGCACATTGATATGGCCTCTTCTTATATGGTGGGCGACAAACTGGAAGATATGCAGGCGGCAACAGCAGCAGGCGTGGGCACTAAAGTATTAGTGCGCACCGGTAAGCCGGTTACCCCAGAAGCTGAAAGCGCGGCAGATCTGGTACTGAATAGCCTTGCAGACCTGCCAAAAGCGCTCAAAATGCAGCAAAAATAGGCGTCACGTTGAAAAAATGAGCGGTTGAAATAAAAATGTATTTTTCCGCTTGTCATTCCTCTGAAGCTCCCTATAATGCGCCTCCATCGACACGGCAGATGTGAATCACTTCACACAAACAGCCGGTTCGGTTGAAGAGAAAAAATCCTGAGATTCAGGGTTGACTCTGAAAGAGGAAAGCGTAATATACGCCACCTCGCAACGGTGAGCGAAAGCCGCGTTGCACTGCTCTTTAACAATTTATCAGACAATCTGTGTGGGCACTCAAAGTGACATGGATTCTAAACGTCGCAAGACGCTAAATGAATACCAAAGTCTCTGAGTGAACATACGTAATTCATTACGAAGTTTAATTCACGAGCATCAAACTTAAATTGAAGAGTTTGATCATGGCTCAGATTGAACGCTGGCGGCAGGCCTAACACATGCAAGTCGAGCGGTAGCACAGAGAGCTTGCTCTCGGGTGACGAGCGGCGGACGGGTGAGTAATGTCTGGGAAACTGCCTGATGGAGGGGGATAACTACTGGAAACGGTAGCTAATACCGCATAACGTCGCAAGACCAAAGAGGGGGACCTTCGGGCCTCTTGCCATCAGATGTGCCCAGATGGGATTAGCTAGTAGGTGGGGTAACGGCTCACCTAGGCGACGATCCCTAGCTGGTCTGAGAGGATGACCAGCCACACTGGAACTGAGACACGGTCCAGACTCCTACGGGAGGCAGCAGTGGGGAATATTGCACAATGGGCGCAAGCCTGATGCAGCCATGCCGCGTGTATGAAGAAGGCCTTCGGGTTGTAAAGTACTTTCAGCGAGGAGGAAGGCATTGTGGTTAATAACCACAGTGATTGACGTTACTCGCAGAAGAAGCACCGGCTAACTCCGTGCCAGCAGCCGCGGTAATACGGAGGGTGCAAGCGTTAATCGGAATTACTGGGCGTAAAGCGCACGCAGGCGGTCTGTCAAGTCGGATGTGAAATCCCCGGGCTCAACCTGGGAACTGCATTCGAAACTGGCAGGCTAGAGTCTTGTAGAGGGGGGTAGAATTCCAGGTGTAGCGGTGAAATGCGTAGAGATCTGGAGGAATACCGGTGGCGAAGGCGGCCCCCTGGACAAAGACTGACGCTCAGGTGCGAAAGCGTGGGGAGCAAACAGGATTAGATACCCTGGTAGTCCACGCCGTAAACGATGTCGACTTGGAGGTTGTTCCCTTGAGGAGTGGCTTCCGGAGCTAACGCGTTAAGTCGACCGCCTGGGGAGTACGGCCGCAAGGTTAAAACTCAAATGAATTGACGGGGGCCCGCACAAGCGGTGGAGCATGTGGTTTAATTCGATGCAACGCGAAGAACCTTACCTACTCTTGACATCCACGGAATTTAGCAGAGATGCTTTAGTGCCTTCGGGAACCGTGAGACAGGTGCTGCATGGCTGTCGTCAGCTCGTGTTGTGAAATGTTGGGTTAAGTCCCGCAACGAGCGCAACCCTTATCCTTTGTTGCCAGCGGTCCGGCCGGGAACTCAAAGGAGACTGCCAGTGATAAACTGGAGGAAGGTGGGGATGACGTCAAGTCATCATGGCCCTTACGAGTAGGGCTACACACGTGCTACAATGGCGTATACAAAGAGAAGCGACCTCGCGAGAGCAAGCGGACCTCATAAAGTACGTCGTAGTCCGGATTGGAGTCTGCAACTCGACTCCATGAAGTCGGAATCGCTAGTAATCGTAGATCAGAATGCTACGGTGAATACGTTCCCGGGCCTTGTACACACCGCCCGTCACACCATGGGAGTGGGTTGCAAAAGAAGTAGGTAGCTTAACCTTCGGGAGGGCGCTTACCACTTTGTGATTCATGACTGGGGTGAAGTCGTAACAAGGTAACCGTAGGGGAACCTGCGGTTGGATCACCTCCTTACCTGAAAGAACCTGCCTTTGTAGTGTCCACACAGATTGTCTGATGAAAAATAAGCAGTAAAAAATCTCTGCAGGCTTGTAGCTCAGGTGGTTAGAGCGCACCCCTGATAAGGGTGAGGTCGGTGGTTCAAGTCCACTCAGGCCTACCAATTCATTCCTTTGGTAAGTTCTGGCAGGAAATGAACGGGTAATGAGATTTAGCATTTGTGATGGGGTTATAGCTCAGCTGGGAGAGCGCCTGCCTTGCACGCAGGAGGTCTGCGGTTCGATCCCGCATAGCTCCACCATCCTTTTACTGCGAACAACAAGAAAACTTCAGAGTGTACCTGAAAAGGTTCACTGCGAAGTTTTGCTCTTTAAAAATCTGGATCAAGCTGAAAATTGAAACGACACGCTGCGTCTGTTCTCCGTAATAAGAACAGGATGACGGTGTGTTCGAGTCTCTCAAATTTTCGCGACACGATGATGTTTTACGAAACATCTTCGGGTTGTGAGGTTAAGCGACTAAGCGTACACGGTGGATGCCCTGGCAGTCAGAGGCGATGAAGGGCGTGCTAATCTGCGATAAGCGTCGGCGAGGTGATATGAACCTTTGACCCGGCGATACCCGAATGGGGAAACCCAGTGTGTTCCGACACACTATCATGTCATGAATACATAGTGGCATGAGGCGAACCGGGGGAACTGAAACATCTAAGTACCCCGAGGAAAAGAAATCAACCGAGATTCCCCCAGTAGCGGCGAGCGAACGGGGAGGAGCCCAGAGTCTGAATCAGCGCGTGTGTTAGTGGAAGCGTCTGGAAAGTCGCACGATACAGGGTGAAAGTCCCGTACACAAAAATGCACACGCTGTGAACTCGAAGAGTAGGGCGGGACACGTGGTATCCTGTCTGAATATGGGGGGACCATCCTCCAAGGCTAAATACTCCTGACTGACCGATAGTGAACCAGTACCGTGAGGGAAAGGCGAAAAGAACCCCGGCGAGGGGAGTGAAAAAGAACCTGAAACCGTGTACGTACAAGCAGTGGGAGCCTCTTTTATGGGGTGACTGCGTACCTTTTGTATAATGGGTCAGCGACTTATATTCTGTAGCAAGGTTAACCGTATAGGGGAGCCGAAGGGAAACCGAGTCTTAACTGGGCGTTAAGTTGCAGGGTATAGACCCGAAACCCGGTGATCTAGCCATGGGCAGGTTGAAGGTTGGGTAACACTAACTGGAGGACCGAACCGACTAATGTTGAAAAATTAGCGGATGACTTGTGGCTGGGGGTGAAAGGCCAATCAAACCGGGAGATAGCTGGTTCTCCCCGAAAGCTATTTAGGTAGCGCCTCGTGAACTCATCTTCGGGGGTAGAGCACTGTTTCGGCTAGGGGGCCATCCCGGCTTACCAACCCGATGCAAACTACGAATACCGAAGAATGTTATCACGGGAGACACACGGCGGGTGCTAACGTCCGTCGTGAAGAGGGAAACAACCCAGACCGCCAGCTAAGGTCCCAAAGTCATGGTTAAGTGGGAAACGATGTGGGAAGGCACAGACAGCCAGGATGTTGGCTTAGAAGCAGCCATCATTTAAAGAAAGCGTAATAGCTCACTGGTCGAGTCGGCCTGCGCGGAAGATGTAACGGGGCTAAACCATGCACCGAAGCTGCGGCAGCGACGCTTATGCGTTGTTGGGTAGGGGAGCGTTCTGTAAGCCGTTGAAGGTGTGCTGTGAGGCATGCTGGAGGTATCAGAAGTGCGAATGCTGACATAAGTAACGATAAAGCGGGTGAAAAGCCCGCTCGCCGGAAGACCAAGGGTTCCTGTCCAACGTTAATCGGGGCAGGGTGAGTCGACCCCTAAGGCGAGGCCGAAAGGCGTAGTCGATGGGAAACAGGTTAATATTCCTGTACTTGGTGTTACTGCGAAGGGGGGACGGAGAAGGCTATGTTAGCCGGGCGACGGTTGTCCCGGTTTAAGCATGTAGGCGGAGGTTCCAGGTAAATCCGGTACCTTTTTAACGCTGAGGTGTGATGACGAGGCACTACGGTGCTGAAGTAACAAATGCCCTGCTTCCAGGAAAAGCCTCTAAGCATCAGGTAACATCAAATCGTACCCCAAACCGACACAGGTGGTCAGGTAGAGAATACCAAGGCGCTTGAGAGAACTCGGGTGAAGGAACTAGGCAAAATGGTGCCGTAACTTCGGGAGAAGGCACGCTGGTGTGTAGGTGAAGTCCCTGCGGACGGAGCTGAAACCAGTCGAAGATACCAGCTGGCTGCAACTGTTTATTAAAAACACAGCACTGTGCAAACACGAAAGTGGACGTATACGGTGTGACGCCTGCCCGGTGCCGGAAGGTTAATTGATGGGGTTAGCGGCAACGCGAAGCTCTTGATCGAAGCCCCGGTAAACGGCGGCCGTAACTATAACGGTCCTAAGGTAGCGAAATTCCTTGTCGGGTAAGTTCCGACCTGCACGAATGGCGTAATGATGGCCAGGCTGTCTCCACCCGAGACTCAGTGAAATTGAACTCGCTGTGAAGATGCAGTGTACCCGCGGCAAGACGGAAAGACCCCGTGAACCTTTACTATAGCTTGACACTGAACACTGGTCCTTGATGTGTAGGATAGGTGGGAGGCTTTGAAGCGTGGACGCCAGTCTGCGTGGAGCCAACCTTGAAATACCACCCTTTAATGGCTGGTGTTCTAACGTAGACCCGTAATCCGGGTTGCGGACAGTGTCTGGTGGGTAGTTTGACTGGGGCGGTCTCCTCCTAAAGAGTAACGGAGGAGCACGAAGGTTAGCTAATCCTGGTCGGACATCAGGAGGTTAGTGCAATGGCATAAGCTAGCTTGACTGCGAGAGTGACGGCTCGAGCAGGTGCGAAAGCAGGTCATAGTGATCCGGTGGTTCTGAATGGAAGGGCCATCGCTCAACGGATAAAAGGTACTCCGGGGATAACAGGCTGATACCGCCCAAGAGTTCATATCGACGGCGGTGTTTGGCACCTCGATGTCGGCTCATCACATCCTGGGGCTGAAGTAGGTCCCAAGGGTACGGCTGTTCGCCGTTTAAAGTGGTACGCGAGCTGGGTTTAGAACGTCGTGAGACAGTTCGGTCCCTATCTGCCGTGGGCGCTGGAGAATTGAGGGGGGCTGCTCCTAGTACGAGAGGACCGGAGTGGACGCATCACTGGTGTTCGGGTTGTCATGCCAATGGCATTGCCCGGTAGCTAAATGCGGAAAAGATAAGTGCTGAAAGCATCTAAGCACGAAACTTGCCCCGAGATGAGTTCTCCCTGACTCCTTGAGAGTCCTGAAGGAACGTTGAAGACTACGACGTTGATAGGCTGGGTGTGTAAGTGCAGCGATGTATTGAGCTAACCAGTACTAATGAACCGTGAGGCTTAACCTTACAACGCCGAAGATGTTTTGGCGAAGCAGAGACCGATTTTCAGCTGATACAGATTAATTAATGCGCAGGAATGCGTGTTGATAACAGAATTTGCCTGGCGGCTTTAGCGCGGTGGTCCCACCTGACCCCATGCCGAACTCAGAAGTGAAACGCCGTAGCGCCGATGGTAGTGTGGGGTCTCCCCATGTGAGAGTAGGGAACTGCCAGGCATCAAATTAAGTAGTAAACCGGTGCATGATCCGGTGGTTACAGAAGTCTTCGGTGGAGCGGTAGTTCAGTCGGTTAGAATACCTGCCTGTCACGCAGGGGGTCGCGGGTTCGAGTCCCGTCCGTTCCGCCACTTATTAAAAGCCCTGAGTTAACGCTCAGGGCTTTTTCTTGTCTGAAATTTAATTATTGCTATAAACGCAAAAATCCTCTGCATATTTCACTCTTTTTCAACATATCTATACCACGCGATAATCATCCTCAGTTAACGAACATAATGATTAAAGAGGATTTACATGACTATCCCTGCATTCGGTCTTGGCACCTTCCGCCTGAAAGACGACGTCGTCATCGCATCTGTTAAAACCGCTCTCGAATTAGGTTATCGTACCGTCGATACGGCACAAATTTATGGCAATGAAGCGGCTGTAGGCCAGGCCATTGAAGAAAGCGGTGTACCACGTGAAGAATTATTTATTACGACGAAGATCTGGACGGAAAACCTCAGCAAAGACAAGCTGATCCCAAGCCTGAAAGAGAGCCTGGAAAAGCTGCGTACCGATTATGTCGATCTGACGCTCATCCACTGGCCTTCACCAGGTGATGCTGTTTCTGTTGAAGAAACTATGCTGGCACTTCTGGAAGCTAAAAAGTTAGGTTTGACTCGCAACATCGGGATCTCGAATTTCACTATTCCATTGATGGAAAAGGCGATTGCGGCCGTTGGCGCAGAGAATATTACCACCAATCAGATTGAGCTGTCTCCGTACCTGCAAAACCGTAAAGTGGTGAACTGGGCGAAAGAGAAAGGCATTCACATCACGTCGTACATGACGCTGGCGTATGGTAAAGCGTTGAAAGATGAAGTCATAGCGCGTATTGCTGATAAGCACAATGCAACGGCGGCACAGGTTATCCTTGCGTGGGCGATGGGAGAAGGTTATGCCGTGATCCCTTCTTCAACGAAACGTGAGAACCTGGCGAGCAACCTTCTGGCGCGGGATCTCAAGCTGGACGCTGAAGATCAAAAAGCGATCGCGGCGCTTGATTGCAACGACCGCCTGGTCAGCCCGGAAGGTCTGGCCCCAAACTGGGATTAATTTAACTCACCCTCTGTAGCCTCAAACCCTCTCACAGCTCCTTCGGGAGCTGTTTTATATGCTCACTCAGAAAGTCGATAAATGCCCGGATACGGGTACTGACTGCGCGGTCGCTGTAATAAACTGCACTGAAGGGCATCTCCACCGGCAGACGTTTGTCTTCCATCAACTCAACCAGCTCACCCCGGGCTATCTCTTTATTAATCATATAGTCAGACAGACAGGCTATCCCATTCCCGCTAAGGCAGAGCTGTTTCAATGTCTCCCCACTATTAGAGGACAATCCGCTGGTAATCTCATGAAGTTGACCGTCGCTGCAGGCAATCGGCCAGGTATTCAGCGATAACGGCTCTGTAAATCCCAGACAGAGATGGTTTTTTAACTCCTCTACCGTCTCAGGTTTACCATATTGCGCAATATAGTCGGGTGAGGCGATGATTTTGCGATAGCTGGTAAACAGCGGACGGGCGCGCAGACTCGAGTCCGTCAGCGTTCCGGCGCGAATAGCCACATCCACTTTGCGCTCAATCAGGTTGATGAACGTCTCAGAGGATACAAGCGACAAGGTCATCTCTGGGTAACGTTCGCGGAAGGGTTTCACCAATGGCATCAGAAAATGCAGCACGACGGGAGTGGCCGCATCGATGCGCAAAAGCCCGCGCGGTGTACTCCGCGTTTCCATGATCTCTGTTTCTGCTGCGGCCATCTCCTGCAAAATCGACTGCACCCGGCGAAAATAACGCTCACCTTCTTCGGTCAGGCTCAGCTGCCGCGTCGTCCGGTTCAGCAAACTCACCCCAAGCTTCATTTCCAGCTTTTTGACGGAACGGCTAATCGCCGAATTTGCCTGTCCCAGCTGCTCCGCAGCCCGGCTAAAACTCCCGCTTTCCACGACAGCCACGAAGATTGACAGCTCTTCTGAGGTTGCTTTCATTATTGCACCACCCGCAAAATTCTATTGATATTTTGACCATTTTTGTTATTTAAACACTGGCGCATACTTCGTGTCATCTTAATCCTGATGATACGGAGTATTTTATGCCACTGGCGCTTCTTGCCCTGACGATCAGTGCCTTCGCAATTGGCACGACCGAATTTGTCATCGTAGGTCTGGTTCCTACGATTGCCGATCAACTTTCTATCTCTCTACCTTCTGCCGGTTTGCTGGTCTCCATCTATGCGCTGGGCGTTGCGATTGGTGCACCTGTTCTGACAGCGTTAACCGGACGTTTCCCACGTAAACAGCTGTTAATGGCGCTGATGGTGCTGTTTACCGCCGGGAACATCCTGGCCTGGCAGGCCCCGGACTACACCACGCTGGTGATTGCCCGCCTGCTGACCGGCCTCGCGCATGGCGTGTTCTTCTCGATTGGCTCAACCATCGCGACCAGCCTGGTACCCAAAGAGAAAGCGGCATCTGCCATCGCCATTATGTTCGGCGGTTTGACGGTTGCACTGGTGACGGGCGTTCCACTGGGCACCTTTATCGGACAGCATTTTGGCTGGCGTGAAACTTTCCTGGCCGTCTCACTGCTGGGGGTCATTGCACTGATTGCAAGCCTGATCCTTGTACCGTCAAATATTCCCGGTCGTGCGAGTGCCAGTCTCCGCGATCAGGTGAAAGTGCTGACGCACCCTCGATTGCTGATTATCTATGCCATCACAGCTCTGGGCTACGGCGGTGTCTTTACGGCGTTCACCTTCCTGGCGCCAATGATGCAGGATCTGGCCGGCTTCTCGCCGAGTGCAGTGAGCTGGATCTTGCTGGGATACGGGGTCTCTGTCGCAATCGGTAATATCTGGGGCGGCAAACTTGCCGATAAACACGGTGCTGTACCGGCGCTGAAATTCATCTTCGCGGCTCTGGTTGTGCTGCTGATGGTGTTCCAGTTTACCGCCTCCATACAGTACGCGGCGCTGGGCACGATTCTGGTGATGGGGATCTTCGCCTTCGGCAATGTACCCGGCCTGCAGGTCTATGTAGTGCAGAAGGCCGAATTGTATACACCTAACGCCGTAGATGTCGCCTCAGGCCTTAACATCGCCGCCTTTAACGTAGGGATCGCGCTGGGTTCCATTATCGGCGGGCAAACGGTTGAGCACTTTGGTTTAGCGCAGACGCCGTGGATTGGTGCCGTGATAGTCCTGGCTGCTTTCCTGCTGATTGGCCTGAGTGGTCGCCTCGATAAAACGGCTCGTGTAGCACTGGGATAAGTATCAGTAAGCGCTTGCTTACAAAACCAGACAGAGGTTTATGAGTAATTGCGTTGAAAGTGTGACCTAAAATCCCTATAACAGTAGAACCAGTCCGTTTTCCGGGCTGGTTCAATGCTATAGAGGTCGTTTCGAAAAGTGCGAAAAAATACCTATGCCATGCGCTATATTGCCGGACAACCTGCGGAGAGAATTTTGCCTCCGGGGTCGTTTGCGAGTCTTGGCCAGGCATTGCCCGCTGGCGCCCCCTTAAGCAGCGATGACAAAATTCGCGTACTGGTGTGGAATATCTTCAAGCAGCAGCGTGCAGAGTGGTTATCCGTGCTGAAGAATTTCGGTAAGGATGCGCATCTGGTGCTGTTGCAGGAGGCGCAAACTACGCCTGAACTGGTTCGGTTTGCAACTACCAACTACCTCGCCGCAGACCAGGTTCCCGCTTTTGTCTTGCCCCAACACCCCTCGGGCGTAATGACGCTTTCCGCTGCGCACCCGGTTTACTGCTGCCCACTGCGTGAGCGCGAGCCTATTTTGCGTCTGGCAAAATCGGCATTAGTCACCGTCTATCCTCTGCCCGATACCCGCCTGCTGATGGTGGTAAACATCCACGCCGTGAATTTTAGCCTGGGTGTCGATGTGTATAGTAAGCAGTTACTTCCCATTGGCGATCAGATCGCGCATCACAGTGGGCCGATTATTATGGCGGGGGATTTCAATGCCTGGAGTCGTCCGCGCATGAATGCGTTGTATCGCTTTGCGCGCGAAATGTCCTTGCGCGAAGTGCGTTTCACCGACGATCAGCGGCGCAAAGCGTTTGGTCGTCCGCTTGATTTTGTCTTCTATCGTGGTCTGAATGTGCACGAAGCCTCTGTACTGGTGACGCGCGCCTCCGATCACAATCCACTACTTGTTGAATTCAGTCCCGGCAAACCTGAGAAGTAATGGTGCGTCAGGTCTGCCGTCGGGCAGGCCTGTGCAGGTACTGCCCTTTATTTTTATCACAACCAAAGGACAGTACGATGACAACACAATCCCATCATGACAACGTAGAAAAACAGTTCGGTTCCCAGGCAAGCGCCTATCTGACCAGTGCGGTACACGCCTCTGGCCGTGACCTGGTGCGTCTCGGCGAGCGCCTGTCTGCATTTCCGCAGGCGCAGGTTCTTGATTTAGGCTGTGGAGCAGGGCATGCCAGCTTTGTCGCTGCACAGCATGTCGCGCACGTTACCGCTTACGATTTGTCTGGCCAGATGCTCGAGGTTGTCGCCCACGCTGCGAAAGACAAAGGGCTGAATAATATTTCGACCCGCCAGGGCTACGCTGAATCACTTCCTTTTGACGACGAAACCTATGACGTGGTGATCAGCCGCTACTCCGCCCATCACTGGCACGATGTCGGCCAGGCACTGCGCGAAATCAAACGCGTGCTGAAGCCGGGCGGGATTTTTATCATTATGGATATCATGTCACCCGGAAACCCGGTTCGCGATATCTGGCTGCAGACCGTTGAAGCCCTGCGCGATACCTCGCACGTGCGAAACTATTCGAGCGGTGAATGGTTCGCGATGATCACCGAAGCCGGTTTAGTTTCCCGCTCTCTGGTGACGGACCGCCTGCCTCTGGAGTTCTCCTCATGGATTGCGCGTATGCGCACACCCGACACGTTAAGCCAGGCGATTCGTTTGTACCAGGAGAGTGCCTCGGCGGAAGTGAAAGCGTACTTTGAATTGCAGGAAGAAGGGTCGTTTACCAGCGATACGATCCTGGCGGAAGCTCAAAAAGCCGGATAAGAAAAAACAAAAAAGGCACCGGGGGAATCGGTGCCTTTTTCTATAGGTCTGGCTGTCAGGAGTCTGGCGTCGTGCTGTTTTTAACAAACAGTGTCAGCTGATCGCCTGGCTGCAGATTGGCCGTATCGTCATTCCAGCGCATCACATCTTTGATGTTCACGCCGTGCGTTTTCGCGATACTGGACAGTGAATCGCCTTTGCGTACGCGATAAGTAATGCTATCGCTGTTGCGGGCGAGACGCTGTGCGCTGCTGCCAGCGCCAACCGTCAGGTTCTGGCCAACTTTCAGGTTTGAACCGCGCAGATTGTTCCACTGCTGCAGATCCTTCGTGCTCACGCCAAGACGTGATGCAATGCCTGAAATGGTATCGCCGGAACGAACCTTATAGCTACGGCTGCTGACGGATGAAACATCTGCAATCAGCGTTGACTGAACGGCAGCAATTTCACCTGATGCGAGAGACTCACGTAACTGTGCTGCATGCTTCTGCGGCACCAGTACGTACTGAGGCCCATTGGCACCCAGCGTTGAGCCTTTCACGCCTGCGTTAAAGGTCTTCAGCTTTGTCACCGACATTCCCGTCATATCAGCAACCTGTTTCATATCAACCGGGCTGCTGAGGCTCACTCTGGCCAGCGCGCGACTTTCGTCAGACGTTGGCAGATTTACACCATAACGTTTACTGTTTTTGAGAATATCGCTCAAAGCCAGCATCTTCGGTACGTAAAGCTTGGTTTCCTGTGGCAATGAGAGAGACCAAAAATCGGTGGGTTTACCACGCGCCTTGTTCGCTTTCATTGCCTTCATTACCCGACCTTCACCGCTGTTATACGCTGCGACCGTTAACAACCAGTCACCGTCAAACATCTTATTCAGACGTTGCATCATGTCGAGAGCGGCAGTCGTTGAAGCGACCACATCCCGACGCGCATCGTAGCCGCGAGTCTGTTTCAAACCATAATTGCGCCCTGTGCTAGGAATGATCTGCCAAATGCCTGCGGCATTGGCACCAGACGTCGCGTGCGGGTCAAAAGCGCTCTCCACTATGGGTAGTAGTACCAGTTCCATAGGCATGTTACGTTTCTTAACTTGCCCTGCTATCCAGTACATATACGGCTCTGCCCGTAAAGTTACATCGTGGAGATAGCTCTTATTACTTAAATACTTCTGTTTCTGATCGCGAATCCGGTTGTTTTCCGGAATCCCCATCTTCAGCTCGTCGCTAATAGAGGCCCACAAGTCCTGTTCCTGCGCGAATGATGTCCCATCGTCCATCCAACGCGCCTGACTTGTAAACTTCCCTGCTTCCCCTTGACCAGCTGCAGAAAGGCTCTGTGCGTGCTGCTGTATGTTGCCAGTGTTCTGGCACCCAGCAAGCAGGACAGAGGCGAGTAATATCGCTTTTGCCTTCATGTGTGTGTCAATAGTTGCTTAAAAGACGAGCGATAATAACGGCGAAACTTTCAAAAGGCAACCCGCAATTGTCAGAAGTCATCTTTCTTTGACCGTAACCATGCAAAACGCTCTTCAGGTTGTTGCAAATTTGTTTCTTGGTTAATTTTGTTAATTAAATCAATATCATCGGTTCTCAAAAATAAATTTATTTTGCGCTCATTTTTCAGAATTACGGGCAGTGTATTTTGTTTTTTTACCCGTAACTCATTCACTTTGTGGTAATAATCCTGAATCGCAGGATCGTCAGGCAAGATGCTCAATGCAAACTTCATATTTGCTAATGTATATTCGTGGGCGCAGCAAACGAGGGTATCATCCGGGAGAGCGTTTATCCTCTGGAATGATTGGTACATCTGGGTTGGTGTCCCTTCGAACAATCTTCCGCACCCGCCGGAGAACATCGTGTCACCGCAGAAAAGATAAGGAAAACTGAAGAAAGAAATGTGTCCGGAAGTGTGACCGGGTGTAGCAAATACAGAAAAATCGTATCCCAGTATGAGGATTTTTTCGCCATCTTCGACTACCCGAGTCGTGCCCTTATCTTGTGTCTCCTGCGGACCATAAACCACTAAATGGGGAAATTTCGCCCGCAAAGCAGGGACACCGCCGACATGATCGTGATGATGGTGAGTCAGCAAAATGGCCTCTGGCTGCCAGCCGTTTTCCTCAATGGCCTGCAATACCGGTGCCGCATCGCCTGGATCGACAATAATGCAACGCTTATCATCGCCGACTAAAACCCAGATGTAGTTGTCCTGAAACGCGGGAATGCTGATAAGATTCATAAATTACCTCTCATTACGTAACGGGTGTGTTGATGAAGCCGGCAAGGATACCTCAGATTGTCTCAGCACCAGAGAACTGGTCCCAGTTGCGGTGGGGTGAATACTATCGCGAGGCGCTTGAGCGTCAGCTCAATCCCTGGTTTGCAAAAATGTATGGTTTTCATCTGCTTAAGATTGGCAATTTGAGCGCGGAAATCAACTCCGAAAGCTGCGCCATCTCCCATCAGGTGAATGTCTCTCTTAACGGTCACCCCCTTCAGGTTAAAGCCGATCCGCTCCATTTGCCATTCGCCGAGAAATCCGTCGACGCCTGCCTGATGGCCCACACGCTCCCCTGGTGCAGCGACCCGCACCGTTTACTGCGTGAAGCCGACCGCGTGCTAATCGATGACGGCTGGCTGGTCCTCAGCGGTTTCAATCCGATGAGCCTGATGGGATTGCGCAAGCTGGTGCCCGTTTTGCGCCGCACGCCGCCCTATAACAGCCGCATGTTTACCTTTACACGTCAGCTCGACTGGCTGTCATTGCTCAATTTTGAAGTGATGTACTACAGCGGCTTCCAGGTTTTACCCTGGGCGGGGAAGGGCGGTAAAATGCTGACAACCCATCTGCCAGCACTTGGCTGCATGCAGCTCATCGTGGCGCGTAAGCGAACGGTTCCACTTACGCTGAACCCGATGAAGCAGAGCAAATCAAAAGCACAAATCCGTCAGACCGTCGGGGCGACGCGACAGTACCGAAAACCCTGATCAGGATTCCGGCTGATAGCCCACGTCATCGTGGATCGGATTCATCGCCGCTTCGCGCGCCAGAACGTCGCAACGTTCGTTTTCCGGATGCCCCGCATGCCCTTTGACCCATTCCCACTTAATGGTGTGATGGCTCAGTGCCGCGTCCAGACGCTTCCAGAGATCGACATTCTTGACCGGTTTCTTATCGGCCGTTTTCCAGCCACGCTTTTTCCAGTTATGGATCCACTGTGTAATCCCCTGACGCACATACTGGCTGTCGGTACTGATAACCACATCGCAATCTTCTTTTAATGCTTCCAGTGCGACGATCGCGGCCATCAACTCCATACGGTTATTGGTGGTCAGACGAAAACCTTCATTAAAGGTCTTCTCATGCTCACGGTACCGCAAAATGGCGCCGTAGCCGCCCGGTCCTGGATTCCCGAGGCAAGATCCATCGGTGAAAATTTCTACCTGCTTAATCATCTCTGGTAGACTTCCTGTATTTGAAACGATCAGTAAAACGACGAGTCTGACATAAATGACCGATATGAGCACTGCAATTACACGACAGATCGTCCTCGATACCGAAACCACCGGTATGAACCAGATTGGCGCACATTACGAAGGCCATAAGATCATTGAGATCGGTGCCGTCGAAGTGGTGAACCGTCGTCTCACCGGCAACAACTTCCACGTGTACCTGAAGCCCGACCGTCTGGTGGACCCGGAAGCGTTCGGCGTTCACGGAATTGCCGATGAGTTTCTGCTGGATAAACCGACCTTCGCCGACGTTGCCGATGAGTTTATGGACTACATCCGCGGGGCTGAGCTCGTCATTCATAACGCTTCGTTCGATATCGGCTTTATGGACTATGAGTTCAGCAAGCTCAACCGCAATATCCCAAAAACCAATACCTTCTGCAAAGTCACCGACAGCCTGGCGCTGGCGAGGAAGATGTTTCCGGGCAAGCGTAACAGCCTCGATGCCCTCTGCTCGCGCTACGAAATAGATAACACCAAGCGTACGCTTCACGGCGCACTGCTCGATGCCCAGATTCTGGCGGATGTCTATCTGACCATGACGGGCGGTCAGACTTCGATGGCGTTTAGCACCGAAAACGACTCCCGTCAGGCGGGTGACACCGGAATTCAGCGCGTGGTGCGTCAGGCGAGCCGTCTGCGGGTGATTTTAGCCAGTGACGAGGAGATCGCCGCCCATGAATCGCGTCTCGATATCGTGCAAAAGAAGGGCGGCAGCTGCCTCTGGCGCGCATAACAGATGCCGTTATGCTGTTAAAAGCACCGTGTGGGCGAATTTTGCAGCAACTGATTCAAAAGTTGAGAAAAAGCGTTGACGGGATCAGAACCAAACCGTAATATTCGCCTCGTTCCCAAGGGAACAATGCGGAGCGGTAGTTCAGTCGGTTAGAATACCTGCCTGTCACGCAGGGGGTCGCGGGTTCGAGTCCCGTCCGTTCCGCCACATTAGAAAGCCTGAATCAGAAATGATTCAGGCTTTCGTCATTTCAGGGCCTTATCTTTCTTATCTCCTCTCTGATGTTAGTTAACAAAAAGTTAATATCAGCAGTGCAATTTATTAACAATTGTTCGATATTGGTGCGATGGTTGCACTTTTAGTGTGCAATTTCGTCTCATCCCTTCGCTCCAAACGTTTCCTCTTGTAACAATCCTGTAAAAATAAGTCTCAAATAATCATTAGCTTACTTACGGTTTTCCAGAAAGTTCCTGAACCAATGAGTTATTGGTTCATTAATTGCTTAACTCTATGTGCAATAAGACGTTATCTATATCAATAACTTATTGTTAATAAAAATAAAGCAATGATGAGAGCAGGCGAACCAATATGGAAAAATCGTCACGGTTTCTGGCTAATTCCAGCACCGCACTTGAGCAGTTGCGCGGTCTGATCAACCAGCACGAGTCAACACCAGGCATTCCGCTGCCCACCGAACGTGAGCTGTCGGAAACACTCGGCGTAGGGCGACGCGAAGTTCGTCGTGCGCTGGACGTGCTGGAAGAAGAGGGACGCATCTGGCGCAAGCAGGGCAAAGGCACTTTCATTGGCCCTGCCGCACCGGTTGAACCTCTTGCGCTTCAGGGGCTGGTGCAGCAAACCAATCTGCTGGAAGTGATGGAAGCCCGCCTGCAGCTCGAACCCGGCTTAGCCCGTCTTGCGGCACTGCGTGCCACCAGGGAAAACCTCGCGCTGATGCAGCGCATGCTGGAACGCATCGACAAGGTCAGCCCGGATGACCGCGATCTTAACGAACTGTGGGACAGCGCCTTTCACCGCGCCATTGCTGAGGCTGCGGGTAATCGCCTGATGCTGGGGTTATTCGATGCTATTGATGCAGTCCGGCGCGAGCCTAGCTGGCAGCACCTGCGTGAGCTGGCGCGTACGCCGGAGCGCGTCGACAGCTACAACGATCACCACCACAAAATCATGACGGCGATTATCCACCGCCAGCCCAATGAAGCAGCCGCCGCGATGCGCGAACACCTGCTCACCCTGCAAACTGCCCTGATTCAGGCCATCAACCTTGAGGATGATTCCCTGTTATGACGACGATCCCTTTTAAGGAGGCAGCGCCGGTCCTTCGCCTGCACAATCTCAATGTGAAATTCGCTGGATCGCCGGTCAGCGTGCTCGACGGCATCTCTCTGACCGTGAAATCCGGTGAAACGCTGGCGCTGGTGGGGGAGTCCGGTTGCGGAAAAAGTATCACGTCGCTGGCGCTGATGGGGCTGCTGCCTGCCAGTGCGCAAATTGTCAGCGGTGAAATGCAGTTCCGTCGCCACGACCTGCGCAAGCTCTCCCCGCGTGAATACGCCGATCTGCGCGGCAGTGAACTGGCGATGATCTTTCAGGAGCCGATGACCTCCCTCAACCCGGCTTTTACTCTCGGCGATCAGCTTAGCGAAGCGGTGATCCGCCACCAGAAAATGTCGAAATCCGACGCCATGAACGTGGCGCTGCAAATTCTGGAAAAGGTGCAGATCCCGGCGCCGGAAATGCGTCTTAAATCTTATCCCCATCAGCTTTCCGGCGGGATGCGCCAGCGTGTGATGATTGCGATGGCGCTCATTAACCACCCACGTCTGCTGATTGCCGACGAACCGACCACCGCGCTGGACGTAACAATCCAGGCGCAAATCCTGACGTTGCTGAATACCTTAAAAGCCGAAACCGGCACCGCCGTGCTGATGATCACCCACGATCTGGGTGTGGTGGCGGAAGTCGCGCAGCAGGTGGCGGTGATGTATGCCGGACAGGTCGTGGAGCAGGGCAGCGTCGAGAGTATTTTTGCCGATCCGCAGCACCCCTACACCATCGGTCTGATGGGGTCGATTCCGTCCCTCGGTGCGCGTAAAGGCCAGCTTTCGACCATCCCGGGCAGCGTGCCGTTGCCCGAATCGATGCCGAAGGGCTGCCGTTTCGCCACCCGTTGTCCGTTTGCCCAGACGCGCTGCCACGATGAAAAACCACAGCTTCACACCCTTGGAGTGGGCCATCAGGTGGCCTGTTTCCGTGTGCCCCTTGAGCAACACATTGCGCTGGGAGAAATCGCATGACTGCCCCGATCCTCGAAGCTCGCGATCTGAGCAAACTCTTCCCCGGCCCGAAAAAACTCTTTGCGCCGGCCCGTTTTGTCACCGCCGTCGACCGGGTTTCACTCGCCGTGATGCCGGGCGAAACGCTGGCCATTGTCGGTGAGTCGGGTTCCGGGAAATCCACCCTCGGTCGACTGCTGCTTCGCCTGCTGGCGGCCAGCGAAGGGCGCGTGTTCTATCAGGGCGAAGAGATTACCCACGCGTCGGGTTCGCGCCTGAACCAGCTTCGTCGTGAACTGCAAATCATCTTTCAGGACCCGTTCGCCTCGCTCAATCCGCGCATGACGGTTGAGCAGATCGTCGGTGAACCCCTGTGGCTGCACCAGAATATGAATAAAGCCGACCGCCAGTATCGCGTCGCGGAACTGCTGAAAACCGTCGGGCTGCCTGCCGCCTGGGCCGGACGCTATCCGCACGAGTTTTCCGGCGGACAGCGTCAGCGTATCGGCATCGCGCGCGCGTTAGCCTCCGGGCCAAAACTGCTGCTGGGCGATGAGCCGGTTTCCGCGCTGGATGTCTCCGTGCAGGCGCAGGTAGTGAACCTGCTCGAAAGCCTGAAACATCAGCTGGGGCTGACAATGGTGATTGTCGCTCACGGCCTTGCGGTCATTCGCCATATGAGCGACCGCGTGGCGGTGATGTATCTCGGCCAGATTGTTGAGCTGGCTACCGTCGATGAAATCTTTGACGCGCCGCTGCACCCGTACACGCAGGCGCTGATTGCCTCTGCGCCCCAGATGCAGCCGGGCATGGAGCGCGATGCGCCGCTGTTGCAGGGCGACTTACCGAATCCGGCGAATCCCCCTTCCGGGTGTCGGTTCCACACCCGCTGCCCGTATGTCACGGATGAATGCCGCCAGGTCGAACCCATCGCACAGGTTCTGGAGGGCGGGCGCCAGGTGGCCTGCCATCGCTGGCAGGAAATTAACCGCGATCGCAGTGTTATTCAGATAGCACCGCCATCCGCTGCCTTTTTGCGCCGCCGCGCGCTGTTTGAACATGCGGCATCACTCTCGTCTCTTCCAGCAAGGAACTCATGATAATGACAATGCGTAATTCTCTTTTGACCGTACTGGGAAGTGTTATGGTGTTGGGCGCAGCACTCCCTGCGCACTCGGAAAGCGTTCTGCGAATTGGTCTGGGCGCAGACCCGGATATGCTCGATCCTCATCTGGCGCGCACCTACTATGGCCGCTTCGTTTTTGCCTCTCTGTGCGACAGGCTGGTGGACGTGGATGAAAATCTGAAGGTCGTGCCGGGCCTGGCAAAAGACTGGTCCTGGAGCGACGACAACAAAACCCTGACTATGAATTTGCGTGAGGGGGTGACCTTCCACGATGGCGAAAAATTTGACGCTGAAGCGGCGAAATATAACCTCGAACGCGCCCTGACCTTAAAAGGCTCGCTGCGTAAAAGTGAAATCTCTTCTGTCGAATCGGTGGAAGTGAAAAGCCCGACCCAAATTGCCATTCACCTGAAAACGCCGGATGCCGCACTGCTGATGCAGTTGACCGACCGCGCAGGCGCGATGATGGCGCCGGAAGCGGCCAAAAAGCCGGATTTTGCCGCCCATCCTGTCTGCTCTGGCCCATACAAATTTGACAGCCGCGTCTCTCAGGACCGCATCGTTCTGAGCCGTTTCGACAACTACTGGAACAAAGACGCCTATCACTTCGACAAAATCATCTATCTGCCGATCCCGGATGCCTCGGTGCGTCTGGCAAACCTGCGCGCAGGTGACCTCGATCTGACAGAAGGTATCGCCGCCAGCGACGTGAAAACCGTCGAAGCCGACAGCAAACTGGCGTTGGCGAAAGTGACCGGTCTCGGTTATCAGGGGATCACTTTCAACATCAATAACGGCAAAGTTCCGGCCAACGATCCGTTCAAAGATGCGCGCGTCCGTGAAGCGTTCTCACTGGCCATCGACCGCGATGCGCTGAACCAGGTGGTGTTTGAAGGGTTGTATACCCCGGCAAACCAGGCGTTTTCGCCGGTCAGCCCTTACCACGTCAAGGTGCCGGTTCCGGCCCGCGATGTGGAAAAAGCGAAAGCCCTGCTAAAAGCGGCGGGCATTAACGGGCCGCTGAACGTCAATCTGCTGGTGCCAAACAACCCAACGTCACAGCAGGTGGGCCAGGTTCTGCAGGCGATGACGGCGGAAGCGGGCTTTAACCTGAATCTGCAAATGACGGAATTCGCCACGCTGCTCGATCGTCAGCAGAGCGGTGACTATCAGCTGAGCTTCTCCGGCTGGTCCGGTCGTCCGGATCCAGACGGCAGCATCTTTGGTTTCATCAACAGCAAAGGCAACCTCAACGATGGCCGATACAGCAACGCGCAGGTCGACGAGTGGCTGACCCAGGCGCGCCTGAGTACCGATCCCGCCGCCCGCCAGCCGCTGTACGACAAGGTCGTAAAACAGCTGCAAACGGACATGCCGATTGCTTATCTCTACTTTGAGCCGCGCATTTTTGGCCTGAATAAGAGCGTGCAGGGCTTCAAACCGTACCCGGACGGCATCGTGCGTCTGGCGGGCTTGTCGCTTGCTAAGTAACTGAGGGCGTGAGGAGAAACCATGCTGGAACTGATTTGCAAACGCCTGCTGCTGGCGATCCCGACCTTACTGCTGGTGAGCATGATGGTCTTCGGGCTGCAAAAACTGCTGCCCGGCGACCCGCTGATTGCGATGGCGGGCGAAGAGCGCGATCCGGCGGTGATTGCTCAGCTGCGCGCAGAACTGAATCTCGATGCGCCGCTGCCGGTGCAATATTTTGACTGGCTGACGCGTGCGCTGCAGGGCGATCTGGGGGTCTCTTTACGCACTCACGAGCCTGTGACGTCACTGATTGCCAGCAAACTGCCGGTCACGATGGAGCTGTCGCTGCTGGCGATGATCATTGCGCTGGTGTTCGGCATCAGCATGGGGATCCTCGCGGCGGTTAACAAAAACAGCTGGGTCGATCACAGTGCCAACTTTGTGGCGATCTCGGGGATCTCGATACCGCACTTTTGGCTGGGGATCCTGTTAATTCTGGTCTTCTCGGTCAATTTGCAGTGGCTGCCCGCCTCCGGCTATGTGCCGTTCAGCGAAGATCCGCTGCAAAACCTGCGCACGCTGCTGCTGCCTGCGTCAGTGCTCGGCACCGGCCTGGCGGCGACGCTGATGCGCCACACGCGCGCCTCGATGATCGCCGTGCTGAAGGCCGATTACATCCGTACCGCCCGGGCAAAGGGGCTGCTGCCGAAAGCGGTGATCCTCAAGCACGCGTTTCGCAACGCGCTGGTGCCGGTGATCACGCTCACCACGCTGCTGTTTGGTGAACTGCTGGGCGGCGCGGTGCTGACCGAGCAGGTCTTCACAATTCCAGGCTTTGGCAAAATGATCGTCGATTCGGTGTTTAACCGTGATTATGCGGTGGTGCAGGGCGTGGTGCTGATCGTGGCGATTGGCTTCCTGATGCTGAACCTGCTGGCTGACGTGCTCTACGTCCTCATCAACCCGAAAATGCGAGGTTAATCGTGGCTGAACTGACAACTCAAACCGTAGTACCTGCGTTGCCGCGCGCGCAGAATCGGGTGCTGAAGAAATTCCTCGCCAATAAAAGCGCCGTGATTGGCGCGGTGATTGTCGGCATCTTTGTGCTCATCGCCCTGATTGCCCCCTGGCTTGCGCCCTTTGATCCGGTCAAAGCCAACTTCCTGGCGGTGCGTAAGCCGCCGTCTGAGCTGTATTGGTTTGGCACCGATGAGCTGGGCCGCGACATTCTCTCGCGTATCGTCTGGGGCGCGCGAACGTCCCTGATGGCGGGCTGTATGTCGGTGGTCATTGCCGTGGTGATCGGGGTACCGCTCGGGCTGGTGGCCGGTTACTTCCAGGGGATCTGGGACGGCGTGATCTCACGCTTTATCGAAGCGCTGCTGGCATGCCCGTTCCTGATCATGGCGATCGCCCTGGGGGCGTTTTTAGGCCCAAGCCTGACGAACGCGATGATCGCCATCGGGCTGTCGGCCATGCCGATCTTTGCCCGTCTGACGCGCGGCCAGGTGATCGCCATTCGTAATGAAGAGTACATCGACGGCGCGAAGGCGATTGGCCTGCCGGATCGCTGGATCATCGTGAAATATGTGCTGCCCAATGTGATGTCACCAATTCTGGTGCAGGCCACGCTGGCGATTGCCTCCGCCATTATCGCCGAGGCCAGCCTGTCGTTTCTTGGCCTTGGTCAGCAGCCGCCGAATCCGTCCTGGGGCTCGATGCTCAACACGGCAAAAGGTTTTCTGGAACAGGCGCCATGGATGTCTGTTTTCCCTGGTATCGCCATTTTCCTGGCGGTACAGGGCTTTAATTTACTCGGTGACGGGCTGCGCGATGCGCTCGATCCGCGCCACGACTAAGGAGTCATGATGACCAAAGCGCTTGATTTTACGACCGGTTACGATTCACGACGCCCGCCAATGATGGGGCACAACGCGGTCGCCACTTCGCAGCCGCTGGCGGCGCAGGCCGGGATGCGGATGTTACAGCTTGGCGGTAACGCCGTTGATGCCGCCATTGCCACGGCAATGGCCCTGACTGTGGTTGAACCGACGGGCTGCGGCATTGGCAGCGACGCCTTTGCCATCGTCTGGGACGGCGAAAAGCTGCACGGTCTGAACGCGTCAGGCCGTTCGCCTGCCAGCTGGCATGCGGATCTGTACGCGGGCAAAACCGACGTGCCAGAGCTTGGCTGGGACGCGGTGACGGTGCCGGGCGCCGTCTCCGGCTGGGTAGCACTGGCCGAGCGTTTTGGCACGCTGCCGCTGACGACCCTGGCGCAACCGGCCATTGAGTACGCGCGTAACGGTTTCCCGGTGTCGCCGCTGATTGGTCACCTGTGGCAGCGCGGCTTTAACAAACTGAAAGATCAGCCGGGCTTTAGCGCCTGCTTTGCGCCAGAGGGCCGCGCGCCGCGCATCGGTGAGATATTCCGTAACCCGGCGCAGGCCAACTCTCTGGAGCTGATCGCCAAAACCAACGGCGAAGCCTTCTATCGCGGTGAGCTGGCGCAGAAAATCGCTGCCTTCGCCAAAGAGCACGGCGCGCATCTGACGGCAGACGATCTGGCGAATCATCGCGTCGACTGGGTGGAACTGCTGTCGCGCGATTTCGCCGGTGGATCGGTGCAGGAGCTGCCGCCAAACGGGCAGGGGATCGCCACGCTTATTGCGCTGGGGATTCTGGAGCAGTGCGGGATCGAAAAACATCATCCGGACTCTGTGCAATCTCTGCATCTGTCGATCGAGGCGATGAAGCTGGCGCTGGCGGATCTCGATCGCTACGTGGCCGACGAAGAGCACATGGAGTTTGCCGCGAAAGAGCTGCTAAGCGACCACTATCTGAAATCGCGCGCGGCGCTGATCGATCAGGATAACGCCTCTGATTTCACCTACGGCGCGCCGACGCAAAGCGGTACGGTTTACCTCTCTGCCGCCGATTCCAGCGGGATGATGATCTCCTTTATCCAGTCCAACTTTATGGGCTTTGGCTCAGGCGTCGTGGTGCCGGACACGGGCATTAGCCTGCAAAACCGCGGCTGCGGCTTTGTGCTGGATCCTAAACATCCTAATGCCCTGGCGGGCAGTAAGCGTCCGTTCCATACCATTATTCCAGGCTTCGCGATGGACGGGCAGGGTAAACCACTGATGTCGTTTGGCGTGATGGGCGGGCCAATGCAGGCGCAGGGGCACATGCAGATGGCGCTGCGTATTATGCTGCACGGGCAAAACCCCCAGGCGGCGATCGATGCGCCGCGCTGGCGCGTGGTGAAGGGCCGGGAAGTGATCGTTGAATCGCGCTTCGACCGTAATACCATTGCGGCGCTGCGCGAACGCGGGCATCAAATTACGGTGGAAGATCCGCTGCAGGATTATAACTTTGGCGGCGCGCAGGTGATTTACCGCATGCCGGAAGGGCACTACGTCGCCGCAACCGAAAGCCGCAAAGACGGGCAGGCGTTAGTGAGTTAACACGCCGCTATCAGCATGTGTAAGCCGGGTGAGGCGCTGCCGCACCCGGTTTTTTTTCATCCAATACTAAACGGATCCGCGTCCTGCCATGCCGGAAACTTCTCCCGGTACTCTTTCAGTGCCGTCAGCGAAAGCTCGGCGTCGATACGCGTCGCCTGATGCGGTTCGGCGGTGGCAATAATTTCCCCCTGCGGATTCACCACCCGGCTATCGCCGCGGTAGTGATGCCCGTTGCCATCGGTGCCTACGCGGTTACAGCCGACCACATACGCCTGATTCTCAATGGCGCGCGCCACTAACAGCGCTTGCCAGTGCAGCGAGCGCGGCGCAGGCCAGTTGGCGACGTACAGCGCCAGATCGTAATCATTACGGTTGCGTGACCAGACCGGGAAGCGCAGGTCGTAACAGACCAGCGGCAGAATGCGCCAGCCGCGCCACTCAAACACCACCCGCTCGTTACCCGCCTCGTAGTGATGATGCTCATCGGCCATGCGGAACAGGTGGCGTTTATCGTAAAAATGCAGCGTGCCGTCTGGCTCCACCAGCAGGAAGCGGTTCACCGGCCCGCGCTCGGTCTGCAGCGCGGCGCTCCCCGCGACGAGAGCGTTCGTCTGCCGGGCCTTGCTGTGCATCCACGCGACGACGTCATCCTGCGCCAGAGACTGCTTTGCCGCCTCCATGGCGAACCCGGTAGTGAACATCTCCGGCAGCACGATCACATCGCGTCCGGTGATCTCTTCGAGCTGACGATCAAAATGGCGCAGGTTGGCGGGACCGTCCATCCACACCAGGGGCTGTTGTAAAAGGGTAATCTTCAAACCAGGCACAATCATGACTCCTCGAAAGACGGCTTTTTGACACTGTAGCACGGGAAAAAGAGAAAATGTGGCAATAAAAAACCCCGCACGCGGCGGGGTTTGTGGAAGCGATGCGGGTTAGGCCGCTTCAGGTTTGCGGACCTTCTCCGGCAGCTTTACCGGCCGGGTCGCCAGCTCGTCGTGCTCGAAATCATCCACGTTAATGCTGCGCAGACGGCTCTCTTCCGCTTTCACCAATACTGCGGCTTCATTCTGATCGATGATGCCACCCGCCAGCGCCTGTTTAGCCAGTTCATCCAGGCGAGTAAACGGCAGGTTTTTGCCCAGCTGTTTACAGATTTTCTGGTGAACAGGATCGGCCGCCATCACGTCCAGCAGCGCCTCTTCCAGCAGACCAACCGGGTTGTGCTCGGTAGGCTTCAGGTACTGACCGCGACCGATACGGGAGCGGGTTGCACTTGGAACCTGCAGGATCTTCGCCACTTTGTGATCCAGAATATCGGACGGTGCC
The DNA here is from genome assembly GCF_026672535.1 of Lelliottia sp. SL45. Classification (NCBI taxonomy): domain Bacteria; kingdom Pseudomonadati; phylum Pseudomonadota; class Gammaproteobacteria; order Enterobacterales; family Enterobacteriaceae; genus Lelliottia; species Lelliottia sp. SL45. The sequence continues at coordinate 2,920,932 of NZ_JAPPRH010000003.1, read as the reverse complement.
AGATGATGACGTCCGGTTGGGAAGATCACCACGCGCAGCGCGCCTGCCACAAAGCGGTTCGGGAAGTTTGCCAGCAGATCGTCAATCGCCTGCTCTGCCTGATAGAGCGCATCCTGCACGCCCCAGTGGACTAATGGCAGATCCGCTTCATGACGGCCTTCATCGTCGTAACGTTTCAGGACCGCAGAGGCAAGGAACACCTGGCTCAGGACATCGCCCAGACGCGCAGAGATACGCTCGCGACGCTTCAGGCTGCCGCCGAGGACTGCCATCGACACGTCTGACAGCAGCGCCAGGTTCGCGCTCAGGCGGTTTAGATGCTGGTAGTAACGTTTGGTCGCATCACCCGTTGGTGTTGCGCTGGTGAGACCGCGCGTCAGGCCCAGCCAGAAGCTACGCATTTTGTTGCTGCCGACATGGCCGATGTGTTTAAACAGCAGCTTGTCGAACGCATTCACGTCGTTGTTTTGCGCCGCAGCCATCTCTTCCAGTACATACGGATGGCAGCGAATCGCGCCCTGACCGAAGATCATCATGCTGCGGGTGAGGATGTTGGCGCCTTCCACGGTGATGGCAATCGGTGCGCCCTGATAGCCGCGCGCCAGGAAGTTGCCTTCGCCGAGCATAATGCCTTTACCGCCAGCAATATCCATCGCATCAATAATTGACTGCTGCGCACGATGGGTACAGTGATACTTGACGATAGCTGACAGCACAGCCGGTTTTTCGCCCAGCATGATGCCGTAGGTGATCAGCGACGCCGCCGCATCCATCACGTAAGCGTTACCCGCGATGCGCGCCAGTGGCTCTTCGATACCTTCCATCTTACCGATAGAAATTTTGAACTGACGGCGGATGTGGGCGTAAGCACCAATCCCCATCGCGACGGATTTCAGGCCACCGGTAGAGTTCGACGGCAGGGTGATACCGCGACCGACCGACAGACATTCCACCAGCATACGCCAGCCCTGTCCGGCCATTTTCGGACCGCCGATGATGTAATCAATCGGTACAAAGATATCTTCGCCACGGGTCGGACCGTTCTGGAACGGTACGTTCAGCGGGAAGTGACGACGACCAATTTCGACGCCAGGCGTAGAGGTTGGGATCAGCGCACAGGTGATGCCCAGATCTTCCTCGTCGCCCAACAGTCTGTCCGGGTCAGAGAGTTTGAACGCCAGGCCCAGTACGGTGGCAATCGGTGCCAGCGTAATGTAACGCTTGTTCCAGGTCAGGCGCATACCCAGCACCTGCTGGCCCTGCCACTCGCCCATGCAGACTACGCCGGTATCCGGGATAGCACCCGCATCAGAGCCAGCTTCCGGGCTGGTCAGCGCGAAGCAAGGGATTTCCTGACCACGCGCCAGACGCGGCAGATAGTGATCTTTTTGCTCTTCGGTGCCGTAATGCTGCAGCAGTTCGCCCGGGCCTAAGGAGTTTGGTACGCCGACGGTGATCGCCAGGATCCCTGACACACCCGCCAGTTTTTGCAGCACGCGAGCCTGAGCGTAAGCGGAGAACTCCAGGCCGCCGTACTCTTTCTTGATGATCATCGCGAAGAAGCGATGCTCTTTCAGATAGGCCCACAGTTCCGGAGGCAGATCGGCCATTTCATGGGTGATCTGGAAGTCGTTCGCCATGCGGCACGCTTCTTCTACCGGACCATCAATAAAGGCTTGTTCTTCTGCTGTCAGCCGTGGCTGCGGGTAGTTGTGCAGCTTCTTCCAGTCCGGGTTGCCCTGGAACAGATCGCCTTCCCACCAGGTGGTGCCCGCGTCGATGGCTTCTTTCTCCGTGCGTGACATCGGTGGCATCACTTTACGGAAGCCGCGGAACACCGGGGCGGAAATCATCGACTTACGCATCGAAGGCACGTTGAGCGGCAGCAGGATAATCGCCAGCGGCAGCACAACCCAGATATTCCACAGACCAGACAGGCCAAGCGCAGCCGTCCAGGCCAACAGAATCAGGCTACTCAGTAATAAACTGACGCGGTGATAGAACAACACACCGAGCAGAACAACGGTTGCGATAATGCTCAAAATCATCATAAAGAAAAGCTCCCTTGCTTGTAGGAGGTCTGACCACTTGTGATGATATGGTTGTAGTGGATGTTATTTCTTTTAGCAATGCATTCACAAAATAATTACAACCTGGTTCACATTGTTCAGGTTTTGACAGGCACGAATAATCAAAACGCCGAGGGATCTGCATCGCCATGGCCAGGAGCAGACTTAAGTCAGTGAGAGGGGGAGAGCAGGCACTGCCAGCGCAAAGACCACGTCAAGTATGACGGGTATAGCTTCTCGCTTTTCTCGCGATCCGGTACACTCCCTGTGTTATTTCATCAATACTGAAGGATTATCCTCATGTACCAGGATCTTATTCGTAACGAACTGAACGAAGCGGCGGAAACGCTGGCCAACTTTCTGAAAGATGAAGCCAATATTCACGCGATTCAGCGCGCGGCGGTTCTGCTGGCAGACAGTTTCAAAGCCGGCGGCAAAGTGCTCTCCTGCGGTAACGGCGGTTCACATTGCGATGCGATGCACTTCGCTGAAGAGCTGACCGGTCGCTACCGTGAAAACCGTCCGGGATACCCGGCGATCGCGATTTCTGACGTTAGCCACATCTCCTGCGTGGGTAACGACTTCGGTTACGATCATATTTTCTCGCGCTATGTTGAAGCGGTAGGGCGTGAAGGCGATGTGCTGCTGGGGATCTCCACGTCGGGTAATTCCGGCAACGTCATCAAAGCTATTGACGCTGCGCGTGAGAAGGGGATGAAAGTCATCACTCTGACCGGCAAAGATGGCGGTAAAATGGCAGGTTCGTCGGATATCGAAATCCGCGTGCCGCATTTTGGTTATGCTGATCGTATTCAGGAAATTCACATCAAAGTGATTCATATCCTGATCCAGCTGATCGAAAAAGAGATGGTTAAGTAAGACTTCGCTGGGGGCACTCTTGCCCCCGCTGTTGTGGAGGTGATGTATGTGCGAATTGCTCGGGATGAGCGCCAATGTGCCAACCGATATCTGCTTTAGTTTCACCGGGCTGGTGCAGCGCGGTGGAGGAACCGGGCCGCATAAAGACGGCTGGGGCATTACCTTCTACGAAGGCAAAGGCTGTCGCACGTTCAAAGATCCGCAACCCAGCTTCAACTCTCCTATTGCCCGACTGGTCCAGGATTATCCGATAAAATCCTGCTCGGTCATTGCCCATATTCGTCAGGCGAATCGGGGGGAAGTAGCGCTGGAAAATACCCATCCGTTTACCCGTGAACTGTGGGGCCGCAACTGGACTTACGCCCATAACGGGCAGCTGACCGGCTATAAATCGCTGGAAACGGGCAATTTCCGTCCGGTGGGTGAAACCGACAGTGAGAAAGCCTTTTGCTGGTTACTGCACAAGCTGACAGAGCGCTATCCGCGCACGCCGGGAAATATGGAAGCAGTGTTTAAATACATCGGCACGCTGGCCTGTGAGCTGCGTGAGAAGGGCGTGTTTAACATGCTGCTGTCAGATGGGCGCTATGTGATGGCGTTCTGCTCGACCAATCTTTTCTGGATCACGCGTCGCGCGCCCTTTGGTGTGGCAAAACTGCTGGATCAGGATGTGGAAATTGATTTTCAAACCGAGACCACACCCAACGATGTGGTCACGGTGATTGCCACTCAGCCCCTGACGGGCAATGAAACCTGGCAAAAGATTATGCCAGGCGAGTGGGCACTATTTTGTCTCGGGAACCGTGTAGTTTGACGCCAGCTGCGGGTGGACGACTTCATGACTCAGCGGTTTGCTGACAATGTATCGACCATCCGCGACCGAGACGGTCGGTGGCTTGTGCGTCTGCTGGAAGTAGTCGTAACCCGGTTTCAGCTGTTTCCAGAAATCCGCGTAGGTCGAATACTTGTGGCGCTGCATGTTGGCATCGGTCATGCGGAACGGATAGATGCTCACCTGCACGCCCGCCTGGCCGAAGACTAACGCGCCGGTCACAAACTGGAAAATCTCATCAATACCGCTGTCTGTCATGGCGTAGCAGCCGATAGACACACAGGCACCGTGAATCATCAGGTATTTACCTTCGTAACCATGGGCACGATCGTAGGCGTTCGGGAAACCGATATTGATGGCTTTATAGAAGCGGCTGTCGGGTTTGAGCTGATTGCGCTGAACGGTATAAAACCCTTCAGGACTTTTGAAATCACCCTGACGTTGTTTCGGACCTAATCCGCCGGAATAGTTACAGATTTTGTAGCTATCAAGCAGTTGATATGTCTCGCCCATTTTGACAAATAGATCGAGCGTGCGTTCTTCCTTGAAGATCTGAATATAAACCGGTGATCCCATTAATTGTTGTTTATATTCTTTGCTGACCGGGGTGGTTGAACTGTTGCTGCCAAGCAGCCCTGCGAACGAGACACACGGGATCAGAAGCATCGCAATGAACAATGCGATTTTACGCATACTACAAGTTCCTTGATAAAGCCAAACCAACTTGCCAGGACGGCAAAAGAGACCCGAAATCAGAATTTTCTGGATTAGGAGCGCTCACATTAGCATCGCTGCATTTTTTCGCAAGAGTGAACTAATGAGTTTACAAATTAGTTGGCATTTATAGCTTATCAGGCCGCGTTTGAAACCAGGAACTTTGCGTAATTGTGGAGGATGTGAAGACGCTGATACTTTTCAATTCTGAATTTTTCACTGTATACTTATCCAGTGAAAGGGTGAGGGTTAAGTATGCGCAAAATAATCCATGTCGATATGGACTGCTTTTTTGCCGCCGTCGAGATGCGTGATAATCCGGCGCTGCGGGATGTCCCCATCGCCATTGGCGGCAGCCGCGTTAAGCGTGGTGTGATCAGCACTGCCAACTATCCGGCGCGCAAATTTGGCGTGCGCAGCGCCATGCCCACGGCGATGGCACTCAAACTCTGCCCTCATCTCATTCTGTTGCCCGGCCGCTTTGATGCTTACAAAGAAGCCTCGGCCCATATCCGGGAAATCTTCTCCCGCTACACGTCGCTCATCGAACCCCTTTCTCTCGACGAAGCCTATCTCGACGTCACGGACAGTCTGCACTGCCACGGCTCCGCCACGCTGATGGCGCAGGAGATCCGCCAGACCATTTTTAAAGAGTTGAATTTAACGGCCTCCGCCGGGATTGCGCCGGTCAAATTCCTCGCCAAAATCGCCTCGGATCTGAATAAACCGGACGGGCAATATGTCATCACGCCTGATGAGGTCCCTGCCTTTTTGAAAACTCTGCCGCTGGGTAAAATCCCCGGCGTCGGCAAAGTCTCGGCCGCAAAGCTGGAAACGCTGGGGCTGCGCACCTGCGAAGACGTGCAGAACAGCGATCTGGCGATGCTGCTCAAACGCTTTGGCAAATTTGGCCGGGTGCTGTGGGAGCGTAGTCAGGGGATTGATGAGCGCAGCATTACCAGCGAGCGGCTGCGTAAATCGGTGGGAGTGGAGCGCACCCTTGCGGAAGATATCCACGAGTGGAGTGACTGCGAAACCATTATTAATGAGCAGCTCTACCCCGAGCTGGAGCGGCGTCTGGCAAAGGTGAAACCCGATCTGCTGATTGCCCGGCAGGGGGTGAAACTCAAGTTTAACGACTTCCAGCAAACAACCCAGGAGCATGTCTGGCCGCGACTCAATAAAGACGACCTGATCGCAACGGCGAAAAAAGCCTGGCAGGAGCGCCGTGGGGGAAGGGGAGTGCGGCTGGTGGGTTTGCACGTCACGCTGCTGGACCCGCAGCTGGAGCGACAGCTGGTGCTGGGGTTATAAAATGTATAAAAAAGCCCGGTAGCGTTTCGCTTACCGGGCCTATGTCACATATCGCTATGGCACTGATTCTGCTGCCCCGACAACGCACTGCCGCCGGGCACGTACAGCGTCTTACTTAGCCGGAATCGCTTTCAGCAGTTCTGTCAGCAGCGTCCAGTAGTGGCCCACGCTTTCGATATGCACCTGCTCGTCCGGAGAGTGTGGCCCGGTAATGGTCGGCCCAATGGAGACCATATCCATATCCGGATACGGTTTCTTGAACAGACCGCACTCCAGACCCGCGTGGATCACCTGAATGTTCGGCGTGCTGTTGAACAGACGCTGATAGGTTTCACGCACCAGCGCCATGACCGGAGAGGTCGCGTCTGGCTGCCAGCCTGGGTAGCTGCCCTTGGCGGAGGTTTTCGCACCTGAGAGTTTGCCCAGTGATTCCAGCATGCTCACGACATACTCTTTACCGCTGTCGATAAGAGAACGGATCAGGCAGATGATTTCCGCGCTGTCGTCGCTCATGGTGACAACGCCGACGTTCAGGGAGGTTTCCACCACGCCTTTCGCCACGTCAGAGTTGCGGATCACGCCGTTTGGCGTGGCGTTCAGCAGCTGCACAAAGCGGTCGCGTGACTCGGTCGTCAGCGCGGCTTTATCGCTGGATACGGCTTCCAGAACCACGGTCAGGTTTTTCTCTTTCACTGACAGTTCGTTTTTCAGGATATCCAGGTAGACGTTCGCCAGGTTTTTCAGCTCGTCGGCTTTGTTTGCTGCAACAGCAACGGTGGCGAAGGCTTCACGAGGGATCGCGTTACGCAGGGTACCGCCGTTGAAATCCACCAGACGCAGATCCAGCTCAGCCGCGTGACCGGCCAGGAAGCGCGCCAGCAGTTTGTTGGCATTGCCCAGACCTAAATGGATATCGCCGCCCGAGTGACCACCTTTCAGCCCTTTCAGCGTCAGCTTGAAGGTCTGGAAGCCAGCCGGAACCGCTTCACGAGTCAGAGGCAGGGTAGAGATGAAATCAATACCCCCCGCGCAACCCATGTAGATCTCACCCTCTTCTTCAGAGTCGGTGTTGATCAGGATATCTGCCTGCAGCCAGTTGGCCTGCAGACCAAAAGCGCCGTCCATACCCGCTTCTTCGGTCATGGTCAGCAGCACTTCCAGCGGGCCGTGCTCAACGCGATCGTCAGCCAGCACCGCCAGCGCGGAGGCCATACCGATGCCGTTATCGGCGCCCAGCGTGGTGCCGCGTGCTTTAACCCATTCGCCGTCGATGTACGGCTGAATCGGATCTTTCGTGAAGTCGTGATCGGTATCGTTGTTTTTCTGCGGCACCATATCCAGGTGCGCCTGCAGCACAACCGGTTTGCGGTTTTCCATACCTGCGGTGGCCGCTTTACGAATCAGAATATTGCCAACCTGGTCACGCTCTGCGTGCAGGCCTTTTTCCTTCGCCCAGCCCATAATATGTTCGGCAAGCTGTTCTTCGTGATAGGAAGGGTGAGGAATGGAACAGATTTTGGCAAAAATATCCCACAGCGGCTGTGGCGATAATTGAGACAGTTCAGACACGATAAGTCTCCTTGTCGTGGCGCTGCAAACAAGCTTGCAGGTCACAGGGTTAGCAGAGTGATAGTCAGCACAAGTCGGGCTTGCGAGATGAGGTTGAGAATACCACTTTCTCCGTTCGCTGCTAGCATTAAGCACGTAAAAACTCCGCCCCGCGCCGCTAAACACTGGTTTTTAGTGCGTCAGATCTCTATAATCTCGCGCAACCTATTTCCCCCTCGAACACTTTTTAAGCCGTATATAAACAGGCTGGGACACTTCACATGAGCGAAAAATACGTCGTCACCTGGGACATGTTGCAGATTCACGCGCGCAAACTGGCTGCACGCCTGATGCCTTCTGAACAGTGGAAAGGCATTATTGCCGTGAGCCGTGGCGGTCTGGTACCGGGCGCATTGCTGGCTCGTGAACTGGGTATTCGCCATGTCGATACCGTCTGCATCTCCAGCTATGACCACGATAACCAGCGCGAGCTGACCGTGCTGAAACGCGCTGAAGGCGACGGCGAAGGCTTTATCGTCATCGACGATCTGGTCGATACCGGCGGCACTGCCGTTGCGATCCGTGAAATGTATCCAAAAGCGCATTTCGTCACCATCTTCGCCAAACCAGCTGGTCGTCCGCTGGTCAACGACTATGTTATCGACATCCCGCAGGATACCTGGATTGAACAGCCGTGGGATATGGGCGTGGTCTTCGTACCGCCGATTTCTGGCCGTTAATTACAGAACGAAATTATTTTTAACGCCCGGTGATGCCGGGCGTTGTTTTTTTTAGCCTCCAGCGCGTTACAATGCCTCTATGTGACGTAATCATGGAGGCAGCGCGCAATGACCCAGGCGAATCTTAGCGAAACCCTGTTCAAACCTCGTTTCAAACACCCGGAAACGTCGACTCTTGTTCGTCGCTTCAACCCTGGCACTCAGCCTGCTGTGCAGTCCGCTCTGGACGGCAAAAACGTGCCGCACTGGTATCGCATGATTAACCGTCTGATGTGGATCTGGCGCGGCATTGATGCCCGTGAAATTCTCGACGTCCAGGCGCGCATCGTCATGAGCGAGGCCGACCGCACCGACAGCGATCTCTACGATACGGTCGTCGGCTATCGCGGTGGCAACTGGATTTACGAATGGGCGACGCAGGCGATGCTCTGGCAGCAGAAGGCTAACCAGGAGCAGGACCAGACCCTCAGCGGAAAGCACTGGCTCCACGCCGCCAACCTTTACAGCATCGCCGCCTATCCGCATCTTAAGGGCGACGATCTGGCGGAACAGGCGCAGGCGCTGGCTAACCGTGCCTACGAAGAAGCAGCCCAGCGTTTACCGTGCAACGTGCGTGAACTGGAGTTCACCATTCCCGGCGGTGCGCCGGTCACCGGCTTTTTACACATGCCGCCTGGCGACGGCCCGTTCCCGACGGTGATGATGTGCGGCGGGCTGGACTCCCTGCAGATTGATTATTTCAGCCTGTTTGAGCGCTACTTTGCACCAAAAGGGATCGCGATGCTGACGCTCGATATGCCATCGATCGGGTTTTCCTCGAAGTGGAAGCTGACGCAGGACTCCAGCTTATTGCACCAGCATGCGTTAAAAGCGCTCGAAAATATTCCCTGGGTGGACCACACCCGCGTGGCGGCATTTGGCTTCCGGTTTGGCGCCAACGTCGCGGTACGCCTGGCTTATCTGGAATCGTCACGCCTGAAAGCGGTGGCCTGTCTTGGGCCGGTGGTTCATGCGCTGCTCAGCGATCCCACCCGTCAGGGGAGCGTGCCGGAGATGTATTTAGACGTGCTGGCGAGCCGCCTTGGCATGCATGATGCATCAGACGAAGCGCTGCGTGTGGAACTGAACCGTTATTCATTAAAGACCCAGGGCCTGCTCGGACGCCGCTGTCCGACGCCAATGCTGTCAGGTTTCTGGAAAAACGATCCTTTCAGCCCGGAAGAAGAGTCGCGTTTAATCACCTCGTCATCTTCCGATGGCAAGCTGCTCGAGATACCCTTCAGTCCGGTGTATCAGAATTTTGACAAAGCATTGAACGAGATTACACGCTGGATCACCAAGAGATTGTGTTAAGAGATTGCTAAATTTTGACGGTTTGGTAAAACAGTGGCTTCACAAAAGGAGATCGCAATGACGTTACCGAGTGGACACCCGAAAAGTAGACTGATTAAGAAGTTCATGGCTCTTGGCCCGTATATTCGAGAAGAGCAGTGTGAAGAGAATCGCTTTTTTTTCGACTGCCTGGCTGTTTGCGTCAACGTGAAGCCTGCACCCGAAAAACGGGAGTTCTGGGGCTGGTGGATGGAAATGAACGCGGAAGAGAAGCGTTTTACGTATAGCTATCACTTTGGCCTGTTTAACAAAGATGGCCACTGGGAAGCGACAACTATCAAGGATCAGGAAGTGATCGACCGCCTGGAGCTAACGCTGCGTGGATTCCACGACCGAGCGCGCGATCTGCTGGCGACCTTAGATTTAAAGCTCGAACCGGCTGATAATTTTACTAACCAGCAGGTCAAACTCTCCGCTTAACGCCTTACCTGCAAAAAAGCGACAGACAATAAAAACCCGGCTGCTCTCGCGCCGGGTTTTTTTTCATTCATCGATATCAGAACTGGTAGGTCATACCGAGAGCGACGATATCATCGCTGCTCACGCCCAGTTTATTATCGTCATCAATCTGGTTGATTTTATAATCAACAAACGCAGACATGTTTTTGTTGAAATAATAGGTCGCGCCGACGTCGATATATTTCACCAGATCTTCATCGCCGATGCCTTCAATATCCTTGCCTTTCGACTGGACATAGCCCAGGGACGGACGAAGACCGAAATCGAACTGATATTGCGCGACCACTTCAAAGTTCTGCGCTTTATTCGCGAAACCACCGGAAATTGGTGTCATATTACGGGTTTCAGAATACATCGCCGCCAGGTAGATATCATTGGCGTCATATTTCAGACCGGTTGCCCAGGCTTCGGCTTTTTCGCCTTCACCGCGTGCCAGCAGGTTCTGCGCGTTGGTACGGTCAGAGTTGGTGTACGCACCGCTGACGGCGAAATCGCTGCCACCGAAATCATAGGTCAACGAGGTGCCGAAGCCGTCGCCGTTCTGTTTTTTCGCATCGCGGCCTTCGTTTTTGCCCTGATACTGCAGGGTCATGTCCAGGCCATCAATCACGCCGAAGAAGTCGGTGTTGCGGTAGGTGGCGAGGCCGGTGGCACGTTTGGTCATGAAGTTATCGGTTTGCGCCGAAGAGTCTCCGCCGAATTCCGGGAACATATCGGTCCAGGCTTCCACGTCATACAGCGCGCCAAGGTTACGACCGTAGTCGAAGGAGCCGATATCTTTCAGCTTCAGACCGGCAAAGGCCAGACGGGTTTTCTGCGTGGAATCACTCTCGGCTTTGTTGCCGGAGAATTCTGCTTCCCAGCGACCGTAACCGGTCAGCTGATCGTTAATTTGTGTTTCGCCTTTAAAGCCGAAACGGACATACGTCTGGTCGCCGTCTTTGGTATCATCATCACTCAGGTAGTGCATTGCTTTTACTTTGCCGTACACGTCCAGTTTATTTCCGTTCTTATTATAAACTTCAGCTGCGTGTACAGATGCGGAAGCCACAACGCCCATTACCACTAATGCCAGAGTGCTCTTTTTCATTTTCAATCCTGATGTTTTATAAAACGCGCTAATATTCGCTGAGCAATAAGATTCAGCTTATTACCCCGTGAAAAACAGGAAGGGTTTTATCGTCTGCGGGTGAACGTTTTATGACAAAGTAAGAATATGTTTAAAAAAGTCAGTTTTAATTTTTCAGTCATAAAACTGTCAAAATCTGCCGCTACGCTTCCTGATCCCGCGCAACAAATCCGCGAGCTTTGTGCACCAGCAGTTGGCAACGGCGCTGAGTCCTGTTAAAACGTCTGATTGACATCATTTTCCCTTATTGTTGAATGGCAGAGAATCATGAGTGACAGCCAGACGCTGGTGGTAAAACTCGGTACCAGTGTTTTAACAGGCGGATCGCGCCGCCTTAATCGCGCCCACATTGTTGAACTTGTCCGCCAGTGCGCACAGCTTCACGCCGCAGGTCATCGTATTGTGATTGTCACGTCAGGCGCGATTGCCGCCGGGCGCGAACATCTGGGCTACCCCGAACTCCCCGCCACCATCGCCTCTAAGCAGCTGCTGGCCGCGGTCGGGCAAAGCCGACTGATTCAACTGTGGGAACAGCTGTTCTCTATCTATGGTATTCACGTCGGGCAGATGCTTCTGACACGCGCGGACATGGAAGATCGTGAACGCTTCCTGAACGCGCGAGACACCCTGCGTGCGCTGCTGGATAACAACATCGTTCCGGTAATTAACGAGAACGATGCGGTGGCAACCGCTGAAATCAAAGTCGGCGATAACGATAATCTCTCTGCGCTGGCGGCGATTCTGGCCGGGGCAGACAAGCTGCTGTTGCTCACGGATCAGCAGGGGCTGTTTACCGCCGACCCGCGCAATAACCCGCAGGCGCAGCTGATTAAGGACGTTTACGGCATTGATGACGCACTGCGCGCCATTGCCGGAGACAGCGTTTCCGGACTGGGCACCGGCGGAATGGGCACCAAGCTGCAGGCCGCCGACGTGGCCTGTCGCGCGGGTATCGATACCATCATCGCAGCGGGCAGCCGTCCGGGCGTGATTGGCGACGTGATGGAAGGAATCTCCGTCGGCACCCGTTTCCACGCGCAGGCTTCTCCGCTGGAAAACCGCAAACGCTGGATTTTTGGCGCACCGCCAGCCGGTGAAATCACCGTCGATGAAGGGGCGACCGCCGCGATTCTGGAAAGAGGCAGCTCATTGCTTCCAAAAGGAATTAAAAGCGTGACAGGTAACTTCTCCCGTGGTGAAGTGATTCGTATCTGTAATCTTGAAGGTCGCGATATTGCCCACGGCGTTAGCCGCTACAACAGCGACGCGCTGCGCCGCATTGCCGGGCATCACTCACAGCAAATCGACGCCATCCTGGGCTATGAATACGGCCCGGTTGCAGTGCATCGTGACGATATGATCATTCGCTAAGGAGCCAATCATGCTGGAACAAATGGGCGCCGCTGCCAAAGCCGCCTCTTACAAACTGGCGCTCCTTTCCAGCCGCGAGAAAAACCGCGTTCTGGAAAAAATCGCTGATTATCTGGAAGCACAGTCTCAGCAGATCCTGCTCGCCAACGAACAGGATTTGGCCGACGCGCGTAACAATGGTTTGAGCGAGGCAATGCTCGACCGCCTGGCTCTGACGCCCGCACGTCTTAAAAGCATCGCGGATGACGTGCGCCAGGTCTGCAACCTCGCCGATCCGGTGGGGCAGGTGATTGACGGCGGGCTGCTCGACAGCGGTCTGCGCATCGAGCGTCGCCGCGTCCCACTCGGTGTGATCGGCGTGATTTATGAAGCGCGCCCGAACGTGACCGTCGACGTCGCCTCCCTGTGCCTGAAAACCGGTAACGCCGCCATTCTGCGCGGGGGCAAAGAGACGTGGCGAACCAACGCGGCCACCGTTAACGTCATCCAGCAGGCGCTGGAAGAGTGCGGCCTGCCAGCCGGTGCGGTACAGGCTATCGAAAGCCCGGATCGTGCGCTGGTGAATGAAATGCTGCGCATGGATAAATACATCGACATGCTGATCCCACGCGGTGGGGCGGGCCTGCACAAGCTGTGCCGCGAACAGTCGACCATTCCGGTGATCACCGGCGGGATTGGCGTGTGTCATATCGTGGTGGATGACAGCGCAGAGATCGCGCCTGCCCTGAAGATTATCGTCAACGCCAAAACCCAGCGCCCGAGTACCTGCAACACCGTTGAAACGCTGCTGGTGCATCAGGGTATCGCGCAGACGTTCTTACCTGCGCTGAGCAAGCAGATGGCCGAGAGCGGCGTGACGCTGCATGCAGATGAGAATGCGCTGGCGTTGTTGAAAGATGGCCCAGCGAAAGTGGAAGTGGTCAAAGCACAGCAGTATGACGACGAATATCTGTCGCTGGATCTGAATGTGAAAGTGGTCACCGATTTGGACGATGCTATCGCCCACATTCGCACCCACGGCACGCAGCACTCTGACGCGATTCTGACCCGCACCCTGCGCAACGCCGATCGGTTCATCAATGAAGTGGATTCTTCTGCGGTCTACGTGAATGCCTCAACCCGCTTCACCGACGGCGGCCAGTTTGGACTGGGCGCAGAGGTGGCGGTGAGCACGCAAAAACTGCACGCCCGTGGCCCGATGGGGCTGGAAGCGCTGACCACCTACAAGTGGATCGGCTTCGGCGATGATACGATTCGTGCGTAAATAAACGTGGGTGATGCAAAATTAGGCTTTTGATTCGCAAGGCTATTGACGCATCACCCCGTTAGTTTTAACCTTTTGCCCCGTGGTTACACTCGTAACCGGCCTCTCAGGGCCGATATAGCTCAGTTGGTAGAGCAGCGCATTCGTAATGCGAAGGTCGTAGGTTCGACTCCTATTATCGGCAATCCCACAACAAAATCCTAGCGAAACCCAGTAAAACCAGTGTTTTCCACCAATTATACTGCGTAATACAGGATCTTTTTCTCAGTAATTCTTTCAGTAACAGTTGCCGCTATGGTTAACAGTGGCTATTCAGGGATGTTAGCACGTAGCGGCCTGTAGTTGTAAAGCTCGAACAGGTACAAAGCGTGAACAGTCACCACGAACCGCTATCAACTCGAAGCCAATGACGCTGCCAACGTCTCTAAGCATTCCCGCAACTTTCAGTGAAGCGCATTTTTTGCCGATGCTCCCACATGCCACACGTCGTGATGACGTTGCAGGGAATAAACAGGTCTATGGTGGTCATGGTCCTTGCACACCACATGCAAGCTCTGCCAGCGTCTCAGCCACGCTCCCGAAAGGGTACACGGCGATCCTGATAAACTTCACTGTCTGACATAACCCTGATGAAGTCGCTACGCTCCGCACGTTGTCTTACCACCAACGGGCTTTATGTCTCCTGTTGTCTAAAAACAGCCTGACAAACGTTAAAGGTAGGCCCCATTGATTCTGGTGACATTCTTAGCCGTATTTTCACCGTGTTATAATATTCGAAACTCTGAGGCAGTTTGCTAACTCACTGGGGAAATAGAATGCAAAAAATATCTTTCATACAGGATGTATCAGCTGTAGATATCGTTGATTTTAGACCGTGGATGGTTGAGACAGCGTATGATTATTTTATGACAGCCAAGAGATCTACTCACAGACGAGCGGCTATTCAAAACATAATGTCTGCACTTTCCATTGAGATACTTTTGAAAAGTTTCTCTTCAAGTATTAGTGCCAATGAAGGACGACTGGATGAGCGTTACACCTACCGAAAGAAGAAAGGAGATGATGGGCATAATCTCAACTCACTCCTGCTAAAAACCCCCCTAAAAATCAAAGATTACCTTTTCTCTGATGGTGATTTAGAAACGCTGAGTATTAGTGCAAATATGTTCAAAAATGAACGATATTTTTATGAGAAGAGTCATAATAATGCTGCCCGTACTGATTCAATAGATAGATTGGCCGCGCAAACATTATGCAAAATCATCCATCTTTACCATGAGAAAGGTTGTAAAGATCCTTTCATCCTGGATTTTGATGTTACGGAATTATACCTAAACGAAGTTAGGTCGTATGCGTAGCATATTGATTTAGCGAATATGTGACAAACCCCAGGTGACCAGCCCTACCAATACGATAGTGCCGACGATGTTGATCGCGTTAACTGTGCTCTTCGTCGTGTGGGTGTAGCCTTTTCCCCTTCCAACATTAGCATGACACCAATCGTTAAAAGCCTGATGATGCTTAAGCTGTGTCGCTGAGGCTGTTCTGGTGAGTTGTCCGTTACGGGGTTTGTACAGCAACACCATGTCTTCTACGATCACTGTGGCATCTGGTGGGAAGTCTTGCGGGATATCATTTACCTTTTCAGGGTAGAGAATGCGGAAATCCTCTGCTGAAAGTTTCCTTTCGCCATAAGCGTAAATTTCGTGTTGGCTTCCATACCTCAATTCAATGTCGCTGAATCCACGGCACACCATGTCATCAAGTTTCGGGGCTATCTTCTCGTAGGTTTTTGTGATCGTGACCACTGTTACTCCATCAACGATAAAGAGACATAATGTCCTTTTACTTCAGATTGTCCGAGGTGTCGAAAGTTTTCACACTGGCACAATGTGTGCTGTTCGTTTTATAGACGAAGTCATATATTGAGTTGGAATAACGGCACAGTGTACCGCTGGCAGTATCGGTCTGTTCGGTCAATTGCATGGTAATGCGGCCCGCTTGTGCCGATAGTGGCAGCAGCGCCACCACACAAAGTAAAAGTTTCTTCATTTTCATAACCCGCCCCCGTAGGTGTCCCGCCTCTTTCTCAATCCAGTTTACATCTTGCCGCTGAAAATATCGCCCGGCTCTATTTTTGATCTGTTAAGTGAAAAGATTAGCACCCTAATAATTTCACAGGATCTGTGGCGAATATCATAGCGCTACCACTGCGTTAGAGTGGTTTGCTTGTGTTGCATTTTGCCTCGCTTTATTACAACAGGCGAAACGCTGTCTTTTTGTAGTAAAAAGCCTTGATTTAAAGTAATACATTGTTGTAGTTTAATCTTCATGGGCATTTTGCAACATTATGGTAAGGGGATGAGATGGCGAACATAGGTTACATCAGGGTATCGACGACACAGCAGCATACAGATCGCCAGTTGGCAGGCGTGACACTCGATAAGGTCTTTGAAGATAAGGCTTCAGGAAAGAACACGCAGCGCCCACAGTTTGAAGCCATGATGAACTACATCCGTGAAGGTGATGTCTTGCATGTTCACAGCATTGATCGCCTTTGCCGTAACACTGCGGACCTGCTGGCAACGGTTGAGCGGTTAACAGAACGTGGTGTAGTTGTTCAGTTCCACAAAGAGGATTTTAAGACCGGGAAGAACTCTCCGGCGGGTAATATGATGCTAACCGTACTGGCAGCAGTCGCACAGATGGAACGTGAAACGATGCTGGAGCGCCAGCGTGAAGGTTATGAAGCAGCAAAAGCCGCTGGCAGGATAACCGGACGGGGCAAAGGTCGCTCTATTGACCGTGAAGCCATTAAAGCAGAACTCGCAGCAGGTAAGACCATTCGTGCAATCGCAGAAAGCCACAACGTGAGCACCAGAACGGTTATGAACATCAAGGCCGAAGCCTGAACCACCCCAAAAAAAACCTTCTTTGACCTCGCTTCGGCGGGGTTTTTTATTACCTGAAATCCACACAAGCGCAAGCAGCCCCACCATTCCTTCCCTGACTTCACCAGAAGCGTTACACGGCGCGTTCTTCCACCAGATGTGAACTGACTCACCGCCAGCACAGCGCCCCGCTGAGAGGCTCCCATAGGCCCAGGAATGGGCTGTTTATCGTTGTTTTTGCGAAGAAAATTTATTTTTTCGGTATGGAAGGGTGGATCAAGGAGTGTATTTAACTGTACCTTGAGTGGCAGATCTGCCGAGGCCCCGCCATTACTGGCTTCCCTGCATACATCACACCATAGCGTTCTACACGTCCCGCAGGCGAGCCAGTGACAACAGACGGCAGGAAGGATCATTTAAGGGTATTTAACTCTATTATTTCCCACCAAAAATCCAACCGATGACGGCACCGATTACCGCAGAGCGGGTCTCACCCGCAGCTCCTTTGAGAACGTTAATAATTGCATCGCCTGCGCCTGGTGCCTGCTGCTGAAGTAAATTCAAACCACGAGGTGTTAACTTGGCGGCGCTGTCCATGTCGGTTGAAGAGATTATTTCGATATAACCCATATCGCTGAGAGCCTGGAGCGTGTAGCACAACAGGTCAATTTGAGTTCTGTCTCCTCTGGGCTTCCAGCCGAAGTCGGAAAAATCGAAAGATGAGTAAACCGGATAATCTGCATGCAGTTTCACCAGAATTCCGGTTGCCATCTCGTTGAAGCTGTCTTTGCCCTGGATGATTTCCATGTCGTGTCCTTTTGTTAGCTGATTGAACGAGGTTACTCAGTTACGACATGAAGCACCAGCAAATGGTTATCTTCCTCCACCGTGCACTGGATACATGCAGTTGAGGTGTCTTCTGCCAGAGTTGAGGGTGTCTTCTACTGGAAGATACGTGTCTTCCGCTGGAGGAGAGGTGTCTTCTGAGGGACGTAGTATAAGAGCAGTAATAAAACCAAAAATAAAATCACCAAAAGATCTTAAAGACCAAGACCAATGGCGGGTGAACTGGTGTTCACGTATGGGGTAGTAAAGGAGAGAGCTTCTATCGCTCTGCTCTGAATGGCTCTGCCACTTCAGATATGTGTGGGAGACAAGCCGCGAGGCGCGTCAGTCAAATGTGGATCGAGCACGGCGCAGAGGAGCTTGCAACGCGACGTAACTTCCCCCTTGGAGGGGCGGCGCTCCCCCCTCATACTTCACAGGAAGCTCACAGAGCGCATCAGGCACGCTACACGGAGTTTAAATGGAGGAGGTAACCCATAGGTACTGCCTACGGCCTAGAATTGCTTAGGGGGCATTGTTGGGGGGGGGGTAACCTTGAATTATTTACCACCTAAAATAAGAATGCAATACAAAAACTCACGCTCAGCACAAATTGCTAATGACATTGTGTGTTGCTTTGTGGAATTATTCGGTCCAGCCCAAATTGTCGCTAGCACACTTTTGATTGTGATGCAATAAAAAACTTGACAAAAAGTGTGATTTATGACATAATGCAATAATAGAGTGAGAAATTAGAATTAACTGACCATAGGAGACTTAATGCCAAAACCTGTTTTGTTCGACTTCTCGAACGCTACCGCTTCAGAGATTGTTTCTGCAATCGACAACAAAATCACCTCTTTAATAAATCTTCGTAGTTTCAGAACTCGCGTTGGCGGTTCCAAGAAAGCAGACAAACTCTACCCTGCTACTCGCGAAGCAATGAACATCATCAAAGGTCTGCGCCAGCAGGCTAAGAATGCAAAAATCATCCGGGATATCCTGAAGCCTTACAGCCATGAGCTGGCAAAAGGTCGCGATGTTATGGAAATCATTGAACCTGTGCTTTCTGCCTGGCGTGTCTATTACGCCTCTCATGGCATCGGCCTTCACTCTGATCAGGTCCTGCTATTGAAGATTCTCGAAGCTGGCGGTGAACTCGAAGGCATTACTGGAAAAGCCATTCCAGATCTGACCACAACCGAATAACCATTCTCTGCTTTACTCCGTAGGCAGCAACGCCACCAAACGAAATCGCCGCAAACACGGCTCCTTACCCCTGATCGCCACCGTGATCGCAGGGGCGATAACCTTTATGCATTCGGGGGTACTTGAGATGAAACTATCTTTAGACGATGAAACATATGCAATTTTACGCGAGGAATCTGACCGCCTCGGGATGCCGGTTCCCAGGATGATCCGGAACATGTGCCAGAACCTGGCGAAACACATTCAGAAACGCAACGAACAACCACAGACGAACCCACAGGGAGAGAACAATGACCGAGACAGTAGAAACTAAGCTTTACGAATCACTATTGCAACCGAACCACGATAAACCAATCACCATCGACACTTTTTCTTACTGGTCGATCCCTGTCGCTCGTATCAAGATTTTCAATGGCGTAGAAAACAGCCTTGAGATAATGGCTGTCTACAGTCATCTACTTGGATGGAAGAAAACGACTGGTCAGATCCGACCTGCACAACAGTACATTGCGGATTGCTGTTGCATGGGGCTGTCTACTGTTCAGAAGAAAGTGAAACTGCTCGTAAAAATGGGCTGGATCACTGCAACCTCGGTCCGTAAACCAGGAAGCAAAGAAATTTCTCACACTGTCTATACGGTTAAAGACCCTGAAGTCATTCTGGCAGAACTTAACGCCGGATTATCCCAGCAGGGTAGCGCAGTCGTAACCATAGCAAAAAAACAGAAACCTAAAGCCGAGGAGAAAGGTAAGAATGGTCAAAAAACTGATATCCAGGAGCCTGCCGTGGTGGAACGTGCCGCACCTGTTATTGAACAAACCGGATCTTTACCTGCTGTGGCTGTTCCTGTCGATGCTGATCTATCCAGTGGTGATGATGCACCCCTGAGTGAGTCTGCTGGGGAAAATGTTGTCGGGATACCGTGGCTCAACACCCCATTCGAAGGTTTCCAGTTACGTCCAGAAGCCAGACGCTGGGCGCAATTACAGGGCGCTACAACCTGGCAGGATGAGATCAAACTTGTGTGGAAACTGACAGGAAAAACCAATATGGGTGAGCCTGGAGAGCATATGCGACCTGATGATGTACCTGCACCTGAACCAGCAAAACAGCAGGCTAACGGGTATGCGCCGCAGCTTGATTATGATGAAGATCAACCATTCTGATACTGGAGGAATAATTGTGTAATACCGCTACTGGCGATAGCCAGACCGCCAACAGCCTTCAGGCTGAAAACCTTACGGGGCAAAGCCCTTTATCAGAGGTAAACACCTCCGGTGCTGAAATCCCAGATTTAGAGCGCTTCTTCAAAAAGCGCCGCCGTGATGAATCAGTTGTTAAAACCGCCAAGACTCTACTTGTACATGGCATGACGGCTGGCAAAGTTGCCCTGATCACCAGGCTCGACCCCGATTTTGTTGCTGAACTGGCGAAAACCTGGAACCCACGGTTCCGGCGTGTAAGTCACGCCAACCAGCACACCGCTAAGAGAATGGCCCGGATGTATTACGAGTCTGGCGCACTCCTGGCGACTATCTGCCGTGACCTGCAATTGCCACTCTATACAGTGGTTGCACATCTAAAAGCCGAGGGTGTGACCGACCAGCAGATGGCAGAGCGTATGCCTGACAGGGATGACCCGCTTTACGTCGAGCACATTAGAACAGTGAAGCGCCACGCCAACCGCAAACAGAAATCCCCCCAGCTTCACTAACAACGTTTTGACCCTACTTGAATACATATCGCTGATCCCCGTGTCGGCAATGGTCACCCGTTGCCTATGGTCTGGGATCTGCCTGTTTTACCGACTACTGAAGGAAATAATAATGAGGACAATTTTAGACATCCGCGCGAGCATTCTGGAAGCAATGACCGCAGGAACAGCCGAATCGGAAGAACTGAATAAAAGTGCTGAAGACACTTTAGCGTCGGCGGTTCAAAATTATCTGAGCGCTTCGACTGCAACAGCCAGTGAGCCAGCGCCCAAAGGCGGCAAGGCGATTAAAAGCAAGGGTATAGCCCTCACTTGTGCTGCCCAAGGCTACAGCGCAAACCTCCGTCCGGTCAGTCTGCTGATGAAGGCAGATGTTTCCACGCTGACACCTGAACAACGCGCCGCGCTTGAGCGTCTGGGTTACGCTATCAACGGTACAGCGAGGGTTGAATGAGTGCATCGAACAAGATTATCGTTAGTACCGTAAACGAGATCAGCTTCTCCACCGATAACGCGTCATACAAACGCAGTCTCAAGAAGATAAAATCTCTCAAGGATGCTTACGAGAAACCCGCTAAGGCGCTGGAAAAGGCTCAGAAGCGTACCGCTCAGAGTGAAGGCAAGGCGGCATTGCAGGCGGCGAAGGCCCAGACTGCGAAGCTTAAGCAGGCCCAGCAGCTTGGCAACGAGCAACAAAAACAGGCCCAGATACAGGCGAAGCAGGCAGCAGCCGAACAAAGCCACGCCAGGAAAATGGCAAACCTTGCAGCGAAGAGTCAAAGCGACCAGGCAAGAAGCGCAGAGGCTCTGGATGCTCAGAATATGCGGCTTGCTCGTATCTCTGCAAAGGTACGAGCCGCAAGTCAACACCGGGCTATGACGTATAACCCGGATGCACCTTCTATCGGTCGAGAGCATTACAACCCGGCGGTGTCCTCTCGCCAAAATGCACAGATGGCTCGTGGCGCTGCTGCCGTTGCTGCTGACATCGCAGCACAAAAACGTGCTCTTGCCCTTGAAGAAAAGAAGGAGGCCGCGCTCAAGCGTGAAGTAACGTATTACAACAGCCTAAGAAAGTCAGCTCTGACCCTGGCTAATGTGAATGGTGCAGACGTGGCAACCCGGTATAAAGCCATAAGTGCCACCAAACAAGTGCTTGAACTACAAAAACGTGAAAATTATACGGTCGAAGAGACCCGCTTCGAAATGGCTCGTATCACCACTGAGTTACGCAAACAGGCCCGTTTACAGCAACGTATTACACGTCAACAGAAAGCCGCAGGTGTTCGTGCTGGTCGTGTACGCACCGAAGGTCGGGGAGGGCGATCAGGTCTTGCCGCCGCTGGTGTGATCGGCGGTGCTGCTTTGATCGGTAGTATGGGGATCTCTAAAGCCGGGGCTGTGCTACAGGGTAGCTTTGAACGCAACCAACAAATGAAGACTCTACAATCTCAAGGTGTTTCCCGTCTTGAATATGAAGCAGTGCGGGACGTGGTTGCAAACAAGACCGGCTTTAATATCTCTCCAGACAAAATGTTAGATTTCCAGGCCGACTTTCGAGATAAGGTTGGTCAATTAACCGCCAATGGGGTTTGGAAGACCGACAAGAGCGGCAAGGCGACGTTATCCGGTGGTGGTGAACTTGGTGACCTTATCAACGCCATTGCTGGCAAATCCAATGCAGTGACTGCAAAACGGGTTGTTAAAGAATTAGACCGCCTCGACTTTAACACCGCAATGGTTTACCTGGGCCAGTTGTCCCGACAATTCGAATTTACCCAAGCCGAAACGGCAGCGTTCGCAGAAGCTATCAACGACGCGAGCAAGGTCTTACCCGCTTTTGCTGATGGTGGTGAAGCTGTTCAGAAACGTATGGATGACCTCGCCCGTAATGGTTACGCATTATCGGATGCACAGCAGGAACAGTTAAATCGCCTTGGCGCTCTCTCGATTGAATATTCAAGAATTAACAATTCGTTGAGTGATACCTTCGGTGCGGGATTCATCTCTGGTTTGAATGAGTACGCCACGAACACCGACAACCTGGCCAGCGGCATGGCTGGCCTCGTGCCGATCACCAATGAGTTGGGCAGCTCGTTAGGGGAAATGGCTTCAGCAGTTCTGAAAATCACTTCCTGGTTCGGCTCTGTTAATCCGGAAAATAAGCATTCTCAGCTATCGGAGAACGGCTTTTACTATAAAGATTCGATGGTGGGGCGTGTCTGGCAGTCGTTCAGCAATGCGGTTGAAGATATTACACGTGCCAGCACAATCCCAGGAGTGCAGGGGATGCCATCGCAAAGCATGGGATCAGGGACCGCGTTTAACAATCCAGCGTTAGCGTTGAGTGTTCCCGGTTTCAACTACCAGGCACCACAACCGACATTTACCGCGCCGACAATGAACAGCATGACGCAGCGACAGCCGATCCCTGTTGCGGTCACAGGACAAGCTGAGATTAAGCTCTCACCGATTGATATCAATGTGAATGACGGGGCTGTTAATAACCTGATCAATGCCCGGATTCACGATAATAATCAGGCCCAAAACAACCTTATCCTGGGAGTTCCATATTAATTCACAGCACTAATATGTACCCGGCAGCTAGGCCGCTTTGCGGTGACACTTTGTGACCGGATAACGGGTTAGACGTTCGTTTAATCGCCCTCATGATGGGGCTTCGTTAATTTCATTTTCTGAATGACAAATTTAACGGGAAGTCAATATTTTCCCGTCAAATACGCCAAGTATTTGTTGTGGAAGATATCGTTCCGTGGTAAAATAATAACGTAAGGTGATAATTCAGTTTGTATGTGCGTACTACTGCATTCTTCCCTTCTCCTACGAAATAAAGTGCGCTTCGCCAAAGCGCCTTTTCTAAATACAGCCAAGAATCCGACTCTCAATAAGCCGCTGGGCGATGATGCAAATCATCATCACTCTGTGGGTGCAATACGGGAAGGTTTTCGCCGACCGCTGGTTGTATTCAGAAAAGAAGTACTACTCCGGGTAACCCTGGATTAGGCCATTAAATCCGGCTCTCCTCCGGTCATCAGCCATGATGCAAACTGGCATTGAGTGCGACAGCGAAGATATGAGGTCTCCCGCTGTCGTGCTCCCTCATTTCTGAGCGTGACCCACCGATTACGCTTTCCAAATCTCTCCATCAGAAAACTACTGACCTACAACCGGGCGGGGCATTCTCGCCTTGGTCTTTTTTATCGCTGGTAGCGATTTGACAGAGTCAAACCCGATAACGGGTGTTTTCTGCGTGGAACGAGTGAAGAAGGTCGCCTTTGGGCGGCCTCTTTTACACCTGTACCAAATCCCGGCATATCTGCCGCGAACCAATACCGCTAATCAAGGCGGAGTAACAATATGATGATGGAGATAAAAAAAAACATGGCATTCGCATATGAAAGCAAGTCCCCACAGGACGTTCTGGTCTATACCACTGACCCGGTGATGCACAAACGCACCGTGATTCTCGATCTGGATGCAGGCGTGAATTGTGGTGATGTGATTAACCCGACCACAGGCGCAGCTTACGCCGCCGCTGATGGTGATGATTGTGCTGTGGCACTGCAAAACCAAATTGCAGGTGACGCGCGTAGTCTGGTGATTAGTGACCGTGGTTGCGTGTTCAACCCGGCTGGTCTGGTAGTTGCTACTGCGGCGAAAGAGACGGCATACACCGCCCTTATTAAGGCTGGAAATCGTGTTGCTGACGCAAACACCGAAATCTAATTAAGGAAGATTAATAATGAAATTTGAATTCCAAGACCTGTCAGGTCAATTCGTGAAACCCACAGGTGAAGGCTTCCTTCTGTCAAGCTTGGGGATCTTCACTTCCCGTCCGAATGATAGCCAAATCATTGCACTGGATACCCTCGAAGATGCACAGCGCGAGATTACTCAGAGTGTGGCGCGATATGGTAGCGAGATGGCTGCTATCAACTTCCCGAAGGCCCAGAACATTACGGTCCAGGCACCGCTGCATGTGTATTCAAGCACAGTGACCAGCGCCGATTGGCAGGGTAAGCGCGTCCCTGGTGAAAACCGCCAGATGAACGCTCTTGATGTCGTGGGTAACCAGGCTCTGAGCCACTACCTGCAAGCTCGCCGTGATACTGAGTACGCCATGAGCCAGAGTTTGCTACACAACACTGTTGAGGCGACTCACTTACGCGAAGGGCCAACCATTGACTGGACATCTTTCTGGGGTGTTCAGCAAGGCCATACCACAATCAAAACAGGCGTGAGTGCTAACGTCATTACCGAGATGCAGGCTGCCGTTACATTGCTGAAAAGTAAGCTTGGTGGTTGGGCTTCCAGCATTAAGCAGGTGTATCTGTTGGCTTCGCCTTCGCTCTTCATGGCGATCCAAGGGTCCCCAACGGCATATCAGGCCGCCCTGTTTGGCGCAACTTCCAAAGACATCATTTTCCCAGAGTCTCTTGGTGCTTATGATCGTTACAACATTGGGCGCGTGACTGTGGTCCAAGTGGACGATCCACTCTACAAAATCGCTGATGGCGACGGCTTCTTGCTGGCGACGTTCTCGAACATTGTAGAAGGTGACCTGTCTCCATATATGGCCTTCCAGACGCCTGCAAGTAGACATGCTGAGGTGGCTCAAGGCCCTGTTTATCCGTCTTACCATTACGTTTTGCGTGATAAGTTCATGAATTACGAAGTGGTATCGGAACTTTCAAGCATCGCCGTACCAATGCGACCAGACTTCGTGGTCCGTGTGACGAATGACGCAGCGTAAGCTAACGGATTTTGGGGCTGACCATTCGGCCCCACCGTGAAGAAGTTCCCATAGGGTGAGGCATAGGAAAGGAGATACACAGATACCCGTTACCGGGTTTGCCTGTGGCAAATCTCCAAAGGAGATACATATGAAATTAGCTTTGATTGGACAGGGTAATCTACCGCTTATGCAGTGGATTCTTGACGGTACGAACGATGACGCGATCATCAACATGTCAGCGCTGGCGCGTCGGCTTGGTTGTAGCAGGTCAAGCCTGTTAGATCGAGTCCAAACGCACGGATTCGACTCAACGATCCGGTTCTACCTCAACAGAAAGACAAAACTGAAAACTTAAGGCCGGGCAACCCGGCCTTTTTTGTGTCTGCTATTCAGCGGTAACAACGTACTTCCCGCCGTTGTCTTTAATCTTGTACTGATAGACGTCATCACAAAATACGGTAATTTCTCCGCCAAAGGCTGCGGCAGACGTGCTGTTCACCTTTTTGCATTTGTAGCCCTTCGCCTGGATTACCAACTGCGCTTCGTCCCGTAAATCTTGAGAGTCCTCAACTGTTTGGTAACTGCTTTCACTGGAGCTTGAACTTGACGATTTTCCACCTTGGTTGGTTATCGCGGCGAATGCGATAAGCCCAAGTAGGAGAACAAATCTGATTAAGCCTTTCGGCGATGCATACGGATTTTTCACACCGCAATTCGGACAAACCTTCGCACTTGATGATACTGCCTGCCCACACTCGCGACATTTTTTCATAGCCATGATTTTTACCTGCTCCTGGGTTTAATATTGGTATCGTTGGGATTTGGGAAAACTTTAGATATTCGGCATATCTGGGTAGCTGACCAGCTCGACATACCCAGACAGTTCCTTCATTCCCGCGCCTTTGCTGTAAGTTCTGAAACTCTCCGTTTTCCCGCGCTCATGGCCCACAATCAAAGCGATCCTGTCCTCTGGTACACCTTCCCGATCAAGCTGGCTGATGAACATCCCTCGAAGGCTGTGGAAAACCTTCCTTTCAGTGCCTTGTTCACCCAAGGCTTTACGCTTGGCCCTTGTGAATCGCTGGGTGTGCCAAGTGGAACGTTTGCCGTCAGCCCGCTCTGTGATACTGGCGTGATAAAACAGAAAGCCGTTGTGGTTGTTCTGGATGAGGTTTTTAACGAGAGTCGTCAATCTGCTATGAATGGGGACCCGGCGAGCCGCATTGCGTGTCTTACCCTCCGTCACCTCGAAACACCATATCCCCTCGACGGTTTTGATATTGTTGATTTGTAGTGAACAAATTTCATTCAGACGCATCCCTGTAAGCATTCCCACCACCGCCACTGCTTTCATCTCTTCATCAAGTAGCGCGAGCACCTTAGCCAGTTCGTCGTTGCTAAACGGCTCGTAACTCTCCCTGTCATGACGTACATCCAACTTGTGACTCGTGAAAACGTTATCTTTTGGCGCGTCGTGGTAGCGATTCTGGGCGAGAGCCACCAATTGGGACAGACACCCAAGATAATTAGCCAGGGTCTGGCTGGCTTTCTCTTGCTTAGCCCTGTCTAGCCAGTCAGTGACCATCGTTCTGTTGATCTCATGTAACCGGAAATCTTTGCACCGGAAATGCGCCGTGAAAACTTCAACCGCTTTAATGTACTTGCTGAGGGTGGACAGCTTGCGCCTGTCACTGTGCTGAACAATAAATTCATCACGCAGTTGGACCAGAGAAGGGCAAATGCGAGCGTTAGCAAAGTTGATCCCATCACTCTGGCTTACATGCTCGTTAATAGAACGCAGTTCCACCAAGACGCGATCTACACAGTTCCCCTGTGGTTTCGGCTTAAGCTGGTCACGGAGAGTGAAGAACTCGTGCATTATCCTGTCACGGATGATCCGGGCTTCTCTGATGTCTGCCGTGCCAGTTGTACGCATGTAGGCTGTTCGATTCCCAAATAGGGAACGCATATAAGGCGGGATGGTTACCTTTACGGAGTAAACCGAAGAGTTTTCTTTGACTAGGTACGAATTAGGCTTGTATTTCATCTTTCCCCCGATCTAATATTCAGGGGCAACTATTACTGGTTGTGTTAGTTTTGCCGTTCAGGAGCAGCGCACTTGGTTCTAAAAATCAATGGCTTGCGAAGGTCGAAGCGATTTTAATCGCTAAGTGGTTCGACTCCTATTATCGGCACCATTTCAAAGTATCCCCAAGTCTACTAAAGTTCACTAAAACCCCTTATAATCTGCACTTTGCAGCCCCTTTTAGTATTTCTACGTCTACTAAAGTTCCCTGAAATCTACGGTCATTTGGGGGTACTTACGGGGGTATTTGCTGTTCGGTCTAGAGGAGGTACCCCCAAGTGAAATTAAACGCCCGGCAGGTGGACGCCGCCAAACCTAAAGATAAGCCTTACAAGCTGGCTGATGGTGGTGGTCTGTATCTCCTTATCAAACCTAATGGCGGCAAATACTGGCGGCTCAAATATCGAGTAGCCGGCAAAGAGAAGCTGTTAGCGCTGGGTGTGTATCCTGAAGTCACATTGGCCGATGCTCGGACAAAACGTGTTGAAGCCAAAAGGGGTATAGCTGGGGGTATCGATCCTATGGAAGCGAAGCGGGAAGAGAAGATTGCCCGTGAAACTCAGTTAAATAATACCTTCAAAGATATTGCCCTTGAGTGGCACAGCAGCAAACTAAAAAAATGGTCTGCTGGGTATGCTTCAGACATCCTGGAGGCTTTCAATAAAGATGTGTTCCCTTACATTGGCAAAAAACCAATAGCCGATATCAAACCGCTTGAACTGTTGAATGTGCTGCGGCGCATTGAGGGGCGCGGCGCTACAGAAAAGGCCAAAAAAGTTAGGCAGCGCTGCGGGGAAGTTTTCCGT
The DNA here is from genome assembly GCF_026672535.1 of Lelliottia sp. SL45. Taxonomy (NCBI): domain Bacteria; kingdom Pseudomonadati; phylum Pseudomonadota; class Gammaproteobacteria; order Enterobacterales; family Enterobacteriaceae; genus Lelliottia; species Lelliottia sp. SL45. The sequence goes on along the minus strand of NZ_JAPPRH010000003.1, from coordinate 2,892,934 downwards.
TACGCAATAGTCACCGGCCGTGCTGTTTATAACCCCGCTCCAGATCTCACCAGCGCCATGCAAGGGCATGAGTCCAATCATTATCCTTTCCTCACACCGAAAGAATTGCCTGATTTCTTCAAGGCGTTGTCAGGATATACAGGAAGCGCTTTAGTAGTTTTGGCCGCTCGTCTGCTGATTATCACCGGCTTGCGTACCGGCGAACTCCGCGGGGCATTTTGGGATGAAATCAATATCAGTAAGGCGGTCTGGGAAATACCAGCCTCACGCATGAAAATGCGTCGCCCTCATGTGGTGCCGTTGTCCAGGCAAGCTCTTGCGCTTATTGGCCAGCTCCAAGAGCTAACAGGCAATTACCCGCTTATGTTCCCTGGCCGTAACGATCCGCGAAAAACAATGAGTGAAGCCAGCATAAACCAAGTCTTTAAGCGGATTGGCTATGACGGAAAAGTCACCGGGCACGGTTTCCGGCATACCATGAGTACCATCCTGCACGAACAGGGCTACAACACCGCGTGGATAGAAACGCAGCTGGCACACGTCGACAAAAACTCTATTCGAGGAACGTACAACCACGCTCAGTACATAGACGGCCGGCGTGAAATGCTTCAGTGGTATGCCGACTATATGGAAGCGTTGGAAAACGGCGAAAATGTAGTGCATGGAACATTTGGGAAAAGTGCTTAACTGTATGTATAGACAGTGCTAATTGACAGTAGTAGACTTCTGTAGACTATTGTTAGCAGGAAGCTTTTATGCGAGAAAACATCCTCAACATGCCCCATCATCTTCGCCGACAACGTGTTGTCACTGCTGAGCTGGCTTCAATGGCTATGGCCGGCGTGTATCATTTTTCATGCTTAAGAGAATTTGATAAAAGTTGTGACTCCGAAAGATACAACATGGCTTGTAGTTATTTTCGTATCATTCAAGAGGCTCTTAACAAAGAGCTAAGTCCGAAAACTGTTTGGACTGATATCGGCGGTAATTTTGTCAACGCTGAGTTTTACGCTGAAGAGATTTGGCCCTGGGCAATGAAAGAGCTATCTGCTGAAGATGTATGGTATGGCTGTGAGGAAGAAAATACAGCTCATGCTAATGAACATGTTCCTGAGGTATGGGGTGAGTTCGCTGGCAAAGACACTGCTTTGAAATTGATCGCTGGCATGGCGATTGCGCTTGAAAAAGCGGGTGGAAAATATGTTCGCGGTAAGAAATTGAACAAATCCGAAGTTGCCAGAAGTACCTCAAGAATCATATCGGAGCATGGCGATGGCATCGATGTGACTGATAAGGCACTGACTATGCTAATTGATGAAGCTCTGAACACATACGCTTCCAAATAGCTCGTAAGGATTTCCAAAAAGACGATCTACAGGTTCTAAAACTTCAGGCCGTACTTCTATTTAAGTGGAAGAGCTACTTCCAACTGATTTACCGTGACTTCCACAACTACTCGCATGTTTTTGCTGAAATATACCTCGTAGACCACATTAGACTTCGAGAGGTATATATGTCCCAATCCCTTATCCGTTTATCTGAAGTTCAGCGCAGAACCGGCTATAGCAAGGCTTGGATCTATCGACTCATGGCTGAGCAACGTTTCCCCTCATCCATAAAGATTGGTTCTCGAGCAATTGCTTTCATTGAAAGCGAAATTGATGAATGGATTAGTGAGCGCATTGAATCGTCACGCAGCCAAACGAACTGAGATTCCGTGAGCTGAGATAATTGCGAGAGTTTTCACTTCAGATCTCGCAGAATAAGTTCGTCGCGACAGCTCACTAAGCAATTCAATAAGGTTAATGCCATGAAGAACAATTATGCCCGTCTGGGGCAGGGCTTCGCTCGCACCGAAAGCAGCCAATTAATTATTCCCCGTAGCAAGGGCGCGGATCTCTCCGTCGCCCCCTGCGATAATCAATTTTTGTTTAGTAATTTTTCGCAACTTTGCTTCAGCACGTCTTTTTCGTTACTTCCGCAAGCGCTGTCACTGCTGAGGCATGATTTGAGTGCGAATACTGCTATTAATAAGACGAAAAGACCAAGCAGGATTTTTTTCATTATTTACTCTTTAGGGGCAATTCCACGTTGTTGGAGTTCTTTGCGAACGATCCTCTTCAGCCAGGCGGCTAGCGACTCATCACCATCCTGCTGTTGCGCCCGTTCCATCATTTCTCGCAGTTCTGGATCCAGCCGAAATTGGAATGGAGGATTACCACGTCTCTCGTTTTTGTGTGTTGACACGTTAATTACACCCGATGTAATGTGTTTATGTGTGATGACACATTACACACAGAAGTTAAAAAAAACAACGCCCCGAAGTGCGGGAACACTTTCAGGGCGTCTGACCACAACGTTAGAGGGACTAACATTATGGCTTGCACCAAGTCTACCCAAACACGCCCTGAATTTACATGGCGTTTTCTCACCCTGGGTGAATTCACAAATCAGATCGTCAACGTTACTGCTTCCACCGAACACGAAGCACGCGAAAAAACGCCTGCAGGATGTGTCTGTATTCTGGCGTGTCGTTTTCGTCTTGAGGAGGTACAGCATGTTTAACCTCCAAACCCTGACAGCAAAAGCACGCGAGCTGCGCGGCAACGTGGTAAAAGCAACTACCACGAAAGGCACCCGCACCATGACCCCCGTTTATGAACGGGAAGAGCAGCGCAAACTGCGCGAACGCATCCAGCAGACCCAGCCGGACTGGGTTTTACTCTGGTGGGATATTGCAACCGTTACCGGCTGGCGTACCAGCGACGTGTGCAACTTCCGTTACTCCTGTACCAACTGGGAAACCGGCATTGCAACAATCATCGTAGCGAAGCAGACCAAAGCAGCAGAAGCCAGAGCGACCCGGAAGGGGATCGAGATTGTTCGCCAGCAACGTAAGGACGCTGCCCGGCTTGCTGGCGATCACATTGCGTACATGCACTGGGATAGCGTGAGCTGCGACGAACTGGCCGCCGGCATGACGGAAGAAGAACAGGCGATCGTGTTTGAGCTGGTGGCAAAGGCTGAAGTTAAGCACGATACCAAACAGCTACCGCCGGGCATCATCAAACGACTGCGTGAACGCATGGAGCGCAATCTTATCGGTGACGACCTGGTATTTTCCCGTAGCCAGATCGAAAGTAACCGCTGCCAGTCTCTGGAAGGTAGCGTGAGCCGCCAGACGATCTGGAAGAAACTGCACAACGTAATGGTGTGGTTTACCCGCGTAGTAAACACACGTCTGCGCCTGAGCGCCTACTCCAGCCGCAAAATCGCCGCCTTTAATCTCATGTCCGCCGGCGGCGAACAGGGTTTGCTGGTCGCCTCTGAAATGCTCGGGCACAGTAACCCGGCAATCACTCGAACTTATCTCCAGTTAGGCAGTAAAGCCTCCGCTATACAGTGCCGTCTGGCTATGGAGGTATCAGAGTGAATATTGATCTCTTCCATAAACAGCCCGGAGAGACAGCGGCTGACACTGTGTTAACCAATGAACATCCATACCCGGTTACGTTTACGCTTTCTGAGCGCACATCTGAGCGATTAAATCGCGCACGATATGGTTTAGCACACGTTATGACTGAATTACTGCCAGCGCTGGATAAAGAAAATCGTGAAGAGTTGTACTGCTGGCTGGATAAAATTCTACTGATTATTGACGTGACATTGCTGGATGTGGAGGGAAAGGCATGAACCCTGTTTACGATCTAATTCGCCGGTCAGACCGCATAAACGTATTCAGTTTCCCTGCCGGCGGCCGCTATCTGGTGGACACGTCAAATGGTCTGCAGTCGATGCGCCCCCTTATGGACGACGAGATCATTTTTACGGTGGAGAGTGCCGCGCGCTTTCTGAAGAAAATTGGTTATCAGGTAATCCCGCCAGCGGCGTGAGGTAAAAATATGACGATTAAAAATTCCGGCTTAGCTGCTGGTGGCCGCGCTCACCCTGAAATCAGGCCGGGCGATAAATGGAAGGACAGCCGCGGCAACCTGGTAATTATCGAAAGTTACCGATTCGACAGAGTGACATATTGCCGCGTGGGGTATAGCTCACCGTGTTTTTGCACGCCAGAAAGGCTGGTGCGGGAATTTGAATTTGTTTCTTCCGCGCCGGGCACCGGTGGAACCGATATCGATCGAATTATGCGGGTGCAGGGCATCGAACGAATTCGGGTTATGCGGGAAATCATCAGGGAGCGAGGGAACAGAAAATGAAGAATGCACCAAACCTTAAAAAGCAGCCGGCGGATCTCATGGAGGAGTCAATTATCTTTGCCGGGGCTGATGCCTGGACGTTCGCCAAAGCATGGCAGGAAATGAACCCGATTGGTGACACCGTGCCGCCGGTTGTTCTGGATAAAAAGCAGCTGGCGGAGCTGGAGAATATCCGGATTGTGGATGATGGCCGGCTCTATGCCCGGGTTTGCCGTGGCGGGCATCTGAGCGAGCGGCAGATAACCATTCTCGCTACAAAGCTGGCGGTGGCCGGCGTGGAGCGCGCGCAATTCTACTCTGAAGGTTATCAGCTGCTGGAGGACTGGACGCCACAGCTACCGCGCCTCAAAGCCGATGCGGAAGCCGGCAAAAGCATGGTGATCGGCAAACCGCTGACGGATGTAAACCTTCGCGACCTGGCTGATAACGAAAAGGCACTCATACTGGCCGCGCGTTACACCGGCATTGCGATCCATGAAAACAGCGAAGGCGTGTACGTCTACCGTACCGGCATCTGGGAGAAAACGTCTTTGCTCGAGCTGAGCCGCGAAATGGTGGCTATCTACAACGAGAACAAAACCAACTTCAGCAAGCGCGCGATCAACAACGTTATCGACGCCCTGAAAATCGTTATCCCGGTAATGGGGGAGCCGCGGCGCAGCCTGATCCCCTTTGCTAACGGCGTCTACGATATGGAAACCGGCGTTTTCTCCGAACACAGCCAGGATAACTGGCTGACCAACCATAACGGCGTGACCTACACTCCGGCGGTGCCGGGCGAAAACCTCCGCGACCACGCGCCAAACTTCCATAAATGGCTAAGTTACGCATCAGATAGAGACGCAATTAAGATGCAGCGCATCGCTGCAGCGCTCTTTATGGTGCTGGCGAACCGGTACGACTGGCAGCTGTTCCTTGAGTTAACCGGGGAGGGCGGTAGCGGCAAAAGCGTCTTTACCCATATTGCCACGATGCTGGCCGGCGCACATAACACCGCCAGCGGGAACATGGCGGCGCTCGACAGCGCGCGCGGGCGGGCGCAGTTCGTCGGGAAAAGCATGATAACGCTTCCTGATCAGCCCAAATATTCAGGTGAGGGCACCGGGATAAAGGCGATCACCGGCGGGGATGCGGTGGAGATAGACCCGAAGCACGAGCACCAGTACACCGCCGTTCTGCGGGCGGTGGTTGTGGCCACGAACAACACGCCGATGATTTTCACCGAACGTGCCGGCGGCGTTTCCCGGCGCCGCGTAATTTTCCAGTTTAACCGGCGCGTCAGCGAAGAGGATAAGGATCCCGACCTGGCTGAAAAGATATCCGCTGAAATTCCGGTGGTTGTTCGCCGGCTGCTGGCGAACTTTGCGAACCCGGAGAAAGCGCGGGCGCTGCTGCTTGAGCAACGGAACAGCGAAGAGGCATTAGAGGTGAAACAGAAAACGGATCCGCTTTATGCCTTCTGCGCGCATCTGGAGCGCCTGGCTGATTGCGTGGGAATGCTGGTGGGTAACCGTAACCCGCCTCATCGCCCCCGCATGTACCTCTATCACGCTTATCTGAAGTTTCTTGAGGCGAACGGTTTCGAGAAGCCGCTGACGCTGAATAAATTCTCTGAGGGAATGGAAAGCGCCATGCGGGAGTTTAATCACGAGTACCGCAAGGAGAGAAAGACCCGCGGCGTGGTGACGAACGTCGAACTTTCAGAGAGTGCGGAGGACTGGCTGCCGCAGGCACACCCGTTAGCTGAGGAAAAAAGATGAATGTTTAGCTAAATATGGCTAAAGGTGTTCATAGTATTCATTGATTGGTTAAAGTTTAATAAAATCAATAAGATTGACTATGAATACCTTCGTGTAAGGTATTCATAGGGTATTCATAGTGTTCATAGGTCACTTTAACTTTGTGCTCATGAAGTAAACAGAGATATGAACACCATGAACACTTGTAACCCCTGTATGTAGACCGGTGTTCATAGGTTAATTTATTGTTTTGTCTGTAATTTATCGCCTTTATGAACACCATGAACACCTTGAGGGCAAATTCTTTAAAACGCATCCACTCTTTTCGCGTTGTACACCCCTGCAATTTCATTAACATCGTTTCATAAATCGCAATTGATTATTGAATTGTTGCGATTAATGGAATTTTAACGGTTGCTATTACAGGGGGCATCATGAGCAAGGTTAACGTTAAGCCAGTCCTGCTGAACGGGGAGCAGATTCAGGCTCTGAAAACCATTCAGGAGAGGGAACGCCAGAAGTCGGGCATGGGGATCGCGCCGTCAATTCATGCTGTTGCACGCAAGGTATTTGATGCAGGGCTATCAAAAATGGAGGCTGGCCAGTGAGCTACTCAATCAAAATAGGGAAACACAGTATCGAGCTGGCGGGTTATGTCGGTAAGGTTGTTGCGCCTGATTCGCGAATGGAAGCATTATTCCGTGGCATGGCCGGCGAACTGACTAACCTGCGCGTCACGGCGCAGCAGGCAGAAGCAGAAGCGGATTTGCTGGACGTTATCCGCAACGACCCGGATTTGAACGAGCAGGCAAAAAACCGCAGGGCAGGTGAAGCCAAAAATCCAGACACACTGAAAGCGTTCACTCGCGGAGCTGCAGCAGTAAGTGATCAGGCCTCAAACATTCTCGATTACCTGATGAACAAGCTGGCACCGGTTAAACCACTGGCCTCTGATGATGTTCAGGGGTTCATGCGTGATAACGAAATGCGCCTCGCATTTGCCAGACTCGATCGCCGTAGTCAGGAAAAGATGCTGCTGTCGATGCACGGCGGAAAACATTCTGAACTGTCAGATGCCTTACTACGGGCGCACGCAGTATGTTCGGGGCTTGAAACAGAACAGCTAAAACGTCTCGCCTTCTCCCGTATCGCATCAGAGAACGGGCAGGTGATTAGCGCGGTTGGCGATCTGGTCGACGCGGTAAGGAAAGACGTCGCACAAATTACAGCTGTTCGAACCTGGTATAACAATCTCGTTTACGGGAAGAATGACGATCCGTCAGACGTTCAGCCACGCATGACCGGCCTTGACCAGTTAAGCGAACATGTCAGCGCGATGATCAAAGGCAGCCAGCGCCAGACAAAATCTGAAGAGAAGCAAGCCGCCTGAGGGCGGCTTTTTCTTGTCCCGGAAGGAATCATACGATGTTATTGAGTAAATCAGCCTATGCCAGGCATATGGGCGTCAGCCGGCAGACGGTTTACGGCTGGATAGCCCGCGGTGAAATTGTTATTTCAGGCGATAAAGTGGATGTTGAAGCATCGCACGCTAAACACAATTCTGCTGGTGCTGGTGCTGGTGCTGGTGCTGGTGCTGGTGCTGGTGCTGGTGCTGGTGCTGGTGCTGGTGCTGGTGCTGCTGAGCATCACAATGCAATGACGTGGGCGCAGGCCGCCGCATGGGTATGGGGGCATGACGGTGGGAAAACGCTGCCGGCTGATATTGATGCTGGTCAGCGAATAGAAGCCGCAGCCGCTGAGCTGGGTTTTGATGTTCAGCACGAGCCCGATGAACAATTGCTGATTCTCTTCCGGCCGGATGAAGAAACCCACAGCTTCTATGGCAAAGATCACATGGCTGGTGGTCTGCGTTTCCTGCGTTCCGAGCTGGCCTATGTGGCCGCAATGCATCCCGACACCCAGGATGACTGGAGCGAAACAGGATTAAAGGCACTCTGTCTGCTGGCAGGTGAAAAACTGTAAACCCCCGGCCAAACCTAACTCCTCTAACTTGACACTTTTTCGTGAAAAACAGGGAAAAGTGTCAACCCAACCTAACGGATCCTAACGTTCACGCACAACAGCTGCAGCCAACGCGTAAAGGGCTGATGCGAAGCAGGGCAGGTGTCAGCCTGTTATGGTTTGTTATGCCTTACTAGGGAAAACTAGGGGGAAAGTGTCAACCGCTACCGCTTCAGAAAACTTCAGGTACACGAACTCGTGAAGGGGAGGTGTTAAGCACTCCCCCTTTGCAACTATTCTCGAGCCTCTTTCAGATCGATGTTCCAGTTTACCCGGAAGCTGGCGTTCAGATTGAGTTGTCAAAACTTGTCACTCACCGGCACTGCCAGTGGGGATTTTTGGCTGAACGCGCTCTAAGTTACAGTTGCTTCAGTCTGATACCTTAAAATACTATTATTCTTAACTTCAGATTTGAATGTTGTTGCTTATTCTGGTTGTAGTTAAAGAAATCAGCTATTGAAACAATGATGTATATAATGAGGTGCTTTTCTGCATTAACCAATTTAACATTCTTTTTAAAATACCGTGTATTTTACTGAGCAATAATCGTGATTTTAGAACAGAAAGTGATTTTTTTATTTCTTTACTATTTTCTAACTTAGAGTTTTCCAATAAACATTCAAGGTTTTTTATTAACTTGTTTTTCGGTTCGGAACAACGTAATTTATAGAGTTTGATCCATGCTGTTTTTTGGTAGTCATATCCAAATGTCGACAGAAACGCCATGAGAATAAAATGGAAGCAGTTGATTATATTCCATTTATTACATGACTTATCATTCGCAATTGATGATATATACTTGCAAACTTTATTGTAATCTACTTCATTTCTCTCTTTGAATTCAGAATAAGTGATTACACCGCCGGTGTCTGAAAACATTTTCTCAACCATGCTAATATGGTCATCCTTAAAAAAATGATCTACATCATGTTCGTTATCATAACCTGTATTATTTAAAATTGAGGCATCGCAAAATATGTTTTGAAGTGTTTTTATATACTTCACAAAAGTTAAATCTTTCTCATCTGATAGAGTTACATCAAGATATATTAGTTCTCTCTCGAACTTTAAACACCAAGCATAGAAAGCTAAATAACGATAACAAAATGTTTGTAAGTAGTATTGATCCGTTAAAATCTTGTTTGCATCAATGTTATGCCATCCTTTGGTGCAATTTCCTGAGAAATTCCATAATCTATGATTTAATGTTTCGGCAGAGTCAAGTAATGGCATTTTATATTTTGAAATTGCCTCTTTTATTTTTTTCTTTTGTTCATGACAATGCTCAACTTCAATCTTGTATACTAGAAAATATTTACTCCATAATGATGTAAATATTCCTTTTATTATAAACAAAGAAATAGTAACAAATGCAGATACCAATGCTGCCATGACTGCTGGAGCCGAAATCAATTCAGGCATAATATTTTTACTCGAAAATTTGAAGTTTTATTTTATTCTATAAAACTAATGTATGAATAGATTTGAAATCTACTAATATTCTTTACTGGGTGGGTGTATTATCTATGAGTTAAATATTAGAAATCAGCCTCTTTTTGATCGAGTTACCAATTTTTATAGCTATTAAGAGAAGATTCCTAACCATGCCTATTTTGTGAAAAAATTAGTTATCAAGTATTGAGCTAAATCTTTTAATTACCATCAAGAAAGTGATGATGGTCGTGAAAAACGCTGCATAAGCTATGTAGCTCAGGAAATATGCCGGCACTGCGAAATACCATACCTCTAGAGTTTCTTGCTTTTCTGGAAAGAATGAAATAACAACAGATGCTATAACAAGAATTATCGAAGTTAATATTGCATAAGCGACATTATGACAGAGTTGCTCGTAAACGGTCTTATTAATTTCTAAGCCGGATAGGTTTGTAGTTGGCTTGTTGTTATCCTTTATATCTGCTATTTTGAAAATGGTTTTTTGTTTTTGGTCATAAATCATTATTACCGCACTCATTAACAATGCGGTCGTGATAGCACCAAAATTTACAAATAAGGCAGCAATGGATGGTTTCATAGTTCCATATAACCAGCAAATGATGGCTGAAATTATGGTTGGAGTAATAAAGTGAATGAAAATATCAAAGCGTAACGTCGAGCCTTGTTGATCTGACATTGTTTTGTAATGTTTTAAGAGAACTTGCCATACGTTTATTTTGTTCATATTGTTACTCCTGCGTTTCCACTATGGATCTCTGAAAGTATATCATTTGTTACGATCTTGATAGTGTCGTGTAGTGCTGTTAGGTCGGGTATGCCTGTGTTAGCATCAATATTGATATCAGCATCGTCAAGTTCAACGGAAATCCCTTTCTTTAGAATGGAATCATAACTGAATACTATTGTCCTGTTGCCTAGCATCAGCGAGACCTTAACCTCATCACATCTGTCCTCAACAATTTCAACTACATTGCTAAGCCTTTTCTCTCTTAAGTCGCGGAAACTTCCCATCATTCCTTCATTAAACTTAATTACCAAATCTGTTTTGACGTTGGTTCTATTTCTGCCGAACGAATCTGCAATATCGGTTGGAGGTTTATACCCAACGGCTTTTATTTGTTTTACTTCAGAGTCAAGTATATGTTGGGGGATGTTTTTATGACATAGTGGATTTATTCTAGCTTCGAGTTGATACTTTGTGAGAAAATAATCTAATAGAAATTCAGTAAATACTGATTTTGCTGAAGTATTGTCGCTACTATGAAATGCGATTATACCTTCTTCTAATGAATCTGGAAGATAGATTAAAAGATAACGTTCACGTAAGGTAACATCATCAACTTTTGTTGTATATTGCGTTGTAGCGAGTTGGGTGTCTTTAATCTCATGGCTTTCACCATATTTACCGACTTTAATATAACCATGTACTAAACATTTGTTTCTGTCAAAAGTAAGTTTTGCATGCTGTTCTAAAGATATTTTTGTTTTTGCAGAACTCAGTTCTATTGGCGAAACTTTATAGTTATTTAGGAAGTCTGCTAAAATATCAAACGCAGTTTTATTGGTGCTCAACCCAAGAGCGCCTAGCGGCTTGCTATTACGGCTACCTTTTTTAGTTAAAATCCTAAATGAATAAAAACTAACGCTATGCATAAAATCGCCTTTTTACAATATATTTGGAATTTTTTGGAAAGGAATCTTTAAGAAGGTACGCTACCGCCAAAGTGTACACACCCAAGCGATAGTTTTTTGTAATTCGATACTTTCGAAGAAGCATACACCAAAACTTATGTTCGTAAAGCGCGGGTTCGTTCACCGATTCGCTTAAAGCTCATGCCATCATCTGTCACATGGGCGGTAGGTCAACCGAGGAGCACCTTAAGTTTTTCTATCTCTAAAAGTCACTATGTATACTTGCAGTGCATATCCCCAAGAAAAGCAAAAGGGCTAGAGATCTCTCTCCAGCCCTTGCTGTGTCTGGTGGCCCCTGCTGGACTTGATCCAGCGACCAAGCGATTATGAGTAAGGTAAAAGTATTGTCACAAGGAGTATTGTGTTGCTTAGAATTTCGAACAAGTAGGTACTTCGTGAGCGTGTGATTACCGTGGCAAAGCTTTTGGTGATCTGATGGTGGTGCATAAAATCTTACGGGGGTACTTCTGGGGGTATCTATAACCATCTGATATTATAAAGTACATATAATTCAATATCCTTTGTGGTTTTGTTTGGTTCCTATTATCGCACCATTCAAGCATCCTCCAAAATCTCAATCTAATTGCTGTAACCACTTCTCTTTGCGGATGGACGAACTTCATGGCATTTCTTCGTCAGCAAAATATCCTTCAAATCTGTAGACAAAGGCTTTTCCTACATTCCGATCTACGTTGTTAGTATGTAAGTCGTTATCCCAGATAAGTAGAACAAAACAGAATTAATGGCTCTATGTGTGTTTGCAGGTGAAAAAGTATCTACCCAGCCCCACGCCTCCTTACGCCCACGAACAACACCCGTACCCCAATTAGTAAAAGACTAGCGTTGTGAGCTTTTAACCCAAGCTAGAAATCAGCGATATCAAAATGTTACCGCTGATATAAAAAATCATTTAAACATCAAGTTTGCGGCCAGTCAGCCATTCCACCATCGCCGGGTCGCGGTGAGAGAAGAAGGCGCTGATTGCGGTGTCGAGGGCAGCAACTTGCAGCATATCTTCAGAGCTGAGTTCAAAATCGAGAATGTTGATGTTCTCTTCCATGCGTTCTTTGCGCACCGATTTCGCCAGTGAAATGATGCCTCGCTGGAAGATCCAACGCAGCACAACCTGACCCACGCTTTTGCCGTACTTCTGGCCAACTGCCGTTAACACAGGATGCTGGAACAGACCATTTTTACCCTCAGCAAACGGCGCCCAGGCTTCCGGCTGAATACCACGGCTTTGCATCCAAGGCACGGCATGCAGCTGCTGGTTGAAGGGGTTAACTTCAACCTGGTTTACCGCCGGGGCCACGTTGTTGAAGGCGATAAGGTCGGCCAGTCGGTCTGGATGGAAGTTGCTGACGCCAATGGCGCGAATTTTGCCTGCCTGTTGCAATTCTTCCATGGCACGCCAGGCCCCATGCACATCGCCGTATGGCTGGTGAATCAGGTAGAGGTCAACGTAATCAAGTTGTAGTCGATTAAGGGAGCGTTCGAACTGTGCTTTAGCGCCTTCGTAATGGGTATCCTGCAGCCAAAGTTTGGTCGTGACAAAGAGTTCGTTACGGGCGATGCCGGTCTGTTTCAGCGCGTTCCCGACCTGAGTTTCATTCTGATAAGACGCGGCAGTATCGATCAGGCGATATCCCGTCTCGATGGCATCAATAACGGCTCTTTCGCATTCGGCGGCATCTGTCATCTGAAACACACCAAAGCCCAGCAGGGGCATTTCAATACCGTTATTGAGTTTTACTGTTTGCATGACGTTATCCTTCAGCTGTTGTGTTGGAAAAGCATAACGCAAACTGATTTATTCGATTAGATGGGGTAATTAGCTAGGGCTTATTAGATGAATTCATTAATCGAATGGGGAGGGCAGTCCGCTTTTTGCCAGCCACAGGCCATCAACATCATTGATGCTGAAGAAGCAGCGGCGCTCATTGAGATCAGCGATATCGGCTCGATATGTTGAGGGAAATAATCCGCTTTTTATTAATATAATATTTTTTACATACCGCGCTATTTTCTGTCCTGCACCTTAACTTTTAAGCTAATCATTGTAAATTATTTATGAACAGGTTCGAAACCCTCACCTTGCCCGAAAGGTGATAATTTGTTAAATTATCCGCATTAGCGTCAAATACATTGAGTAGTAAACCGGCGCTAATTATACAATAATGAGTGATGGAGCCAAAATGAAGTATGCGTTTGCATTAATGTTGAGTATGGTATTGTCAGGTTGTACCGCAAATGATTGGATTGATGCTGCAAGTGGGATAATGCAGGCTAACGATCAACACGAAAAAGACACAAGAAATCAGCGCATCAAAGACGCCAACAGGGCTGCAGGCTACTGATATCAAGATGATTAAGACACTCCTCTTCTTGTATTTTCGACAGAAGAGGAATGGTATTCTAAGCAAATTTACTGACTAAATACTCCCTTCGCTCTCGCCTGTTGGCAGGAGATATAGCCATAATGTTTTCGCTTTCCATTCTTATCGAACGCCACATAAAAAGGCATCGTCTCTTCACCTTTCTTTAGCGTGTAGTTAATGCAAGTCCCATTGATTTCTGGAACATTTATCTCACTGTCTGGTTTTCCACCTGCCGTAATAACTGAAGATTTTGTCGCATCAGCCGCATAGGTTGCTTGCACCACAGGGTCATTATCAAACTTAATAAAACCGACACTACAGGCCGTTAAAAAAGGAACAATTAAAATGGGTGTATAGCGCATTGCATATCCTTGCAGAGAATATAATTACTTAAGAAACAAAATGACCAGGTTGATTTCTCTTGCCCGCCAAATTCCCTTCAAAAAGATTATAAGAGCGTAACAGCAGGAAATACAATTACCGGCTATATAGTCACTGTGTTTAATAGTTCTTTGTTAATCGTTTTGACCAGCAAAGGTAGCGACAAAATTTTTCTCTCATAAAGGGTCTTATAAACGCTTAAGCACCGAAATGATGATGGACTCTAACCTCATGGCCACCCATGCGTATTCCCCCTTACTGACTGACAGGTCATATCAGAAGATACAGAGCCTGACGGTCCCTACCGAACTTTGGGGTGTTGCAGCATTTTTAAATCTTCAGTAGGATCTTCGTTTTCGGAGAAGCATAATGTCAGTCACCGATGCCCTTCTGGCCTATACCCTTGCCGCCACGCTTTTGACGCTAACCCCCGGTCTCGACACCGCCTTGATCCTGCGAACCGCCGCGGCAGATGGCAGTAAAAAAGCCGTGCATGTGGCGCTGGGTATTGATACGGGTTGTTTTATCTGGGGCGCGCTGGTGGCGTTTGGTCTGGGAGCGTTACTGGCTGTTTCTGACGTGGCCTACTCGCTACTGAAATGGTGCGGTGCGGCCTATCTTTGCTGGCTGGGGCTTCAGCTGCTGCTTCGTCCGCGTCAGCAATTTACGCTCACCGCCGGGGAGAATGCGGGCAGTGGTAACGGCTTTATGCGCGGAATGCTCGGTAACGTGCTCAATCCGAAGATGGGCATTTTCTATGTCTCATTCCTTCCCCAGTTTATTCCCGCAGGGCATTCGCCCTTTGCCTGGACCTTTTTGCTGGTTTCCATTCATGTGTTGATAGGCACGCTCTGGTCATTAACCCTGATTATCGCCACGGGCTATGCGTCTCGCGTGCTGAAAAAGCCGGCCGTGGTGAAGTGGATGGACAGAACCACCGGCGTGGTGTTTTTGCTGTTCGCCGCCAAACTGGCGATGAGTAAACGATAGGAAAGAACGGCACCAAAGGAAGTCTGCCAAAGGGTTGGCAGGCTTCTGCGGCCGGTCTTCCCATCGGCGACAAATCTCCCGCGGTGTTGCTGTTCGGCATCCGACATCTGAACAAACTACAGCTCAGCAGGGGCATTTCAATACATTACAGTAAGTGTGGCCTTTCCCTTAAACGGTTGGGTTGGAAAAGCCGAATGCGAACATGTTTACTGGAGCAGAGGCAAAATTAGCCAGGGCATATAAGTAAAATCCAGGAACAAACAGACATTCACTCGCGCCAAATAATCTATCTTGTTGAAAATTATGTGATATTGATCCAGGGCAATGTCAACATTGGTAACTTAAGCTAAATTGTTATTCAAATTTGAACGAGCCTATATCGGTATTATGTTTTTAAGAGCTTTACTGTTTTGCCTTCTGTCATTCTCCTGCTTTGCAAACGCCTTAAATTTCTCCTCCACCTTTTTACGCCTTAATTGCCCACAGCGGGGTCTGGTGGAAGTCATTCTTCACGTCTACGGTCACACGCAGGAAAGGTGGAGAGGAAACTTCGAAACGGGGGCCGGGCATAAACGCGCTGGTGATACCGAAATCATCCCTTTTGCGAATGGCGATACGCTTTTCCACTCAATATCCAGCGACTCATTTGGGTTTCAATACGCGGGCGAAGAGAAACTGTCCGTGTGCGCTAAAATTGATGAGCGCCCTGTTTATCCTTCATTTTAAAGGCAATCATTCATCCTGGCGCCTTGCTCGTTAATCCGGCAAGAGAGGTGCATCGATAGCCATCTCCACTCTGCCATAAGCGGTCATTTTGCGTTTAAACGATGCGGGAGCCAGGATGTTTAGCGCTGTAATTACTGGTCTGCCAGGTTACTTTTTGGGTTCAGTGTGCGTTCCAGAAGCTTCCAGCCCAACTCTTTGCCCGTATGAAAGTTCTAACGTATTGCCGTCAGGGTCAGCGAAAAAGACAAAATATCCCACCGGATCACCAGCCTGAACCGGCTCTTTTCGCAGCACACCCTCTGCTCGCGCCATCGCCACTTTTTGATCGATTGCTTCGATGCTTGAGCAAGCGACGCCAAGATGGCCAAAACTTCCCAAAGGGGTATCAGTCACGACATCCGCCTGTACGAGGACCAGTGCAAATGGACGCGTTCGATCGCTGAGCCATGCCACTTTGCGTGCCTCTGCCACATCAGATTCGCGTCTGTGAACAACCTCCATTCCGGCGTAGCGGTGATAGAAATCAATACTCTTATCCAAATCCCTGACGACAAACGCCACGTGGGTAAATCCAACGTCCACCTGTTTCATAAACCGAGTCCTTCTGTCTGAGTTCCAGATAAGCATCTTAAAAGCTCAAGTAAACTTCAGGTCAAGCCGGAAAGTGCTGTCGATTTACGCCATAAAATTGTGTTCGCGCAGTGCGTCAAGCCAGATTTGCTGGGGAGGGGAGATGAGCAGGGGGAGGTGAGTGAGGATGCGTTCCCGGCGCGAACCACGGATGAGACGGTATTACAGGTTCGCGCCGGGGCAGTGTGTTACTACTGCTTAATGACCATCAGGATCACACCAGGCATTCATTAACTGCACCAGGATGTATTTTAGCCCCAGCACAATGAGCAGGGAGAACAGAACTGTCACCACAATAATAGTCATCAGAAACTCCATGTAATCAGCTTTCTTCCCCAAAATCTTAGATCGTATTTTTCATTTGTCACGGTCCTGCAATCATTTTCCTTATCAGGGCGACACGAAGTATCCGTTCGGGTGCAGGCGAGGGTGATGCGCTGATATTTTGTTGTTTAATTTTCGCTTCGTTTCAGGGGCAGAGGCTGATGACATCGTGCTATGGTCTTAATCGGGAGCGGTTCAGCGGTGTCCGGTTCGCGCGATGAGCGAACGGGCTGATAATGAGTCATGATGGGGAAAATGAATGATCATTGAATTGATTGCACTTTCTGCTATTGGTGTTGCTATTCTTTTTGGCGCAATGAGCCCGGGCGTCAGCTTTCTTCTTGTTGCCCGCACGGCGATGTCCAGTTCGAGACGCGTGGCGTTATCTGTTGCGGCAGGTCTCGGTTTTGGAGCGCTTATATTTGCTGTCATAGCGTTAGCGGGCCTTCACACCCTGCTGACATTGGTTCCCTCACTTTACACAGCCCTTAAAGTTGCCGGCGGTTGTTATCTTTTATGGCTGGCGTTGAAAATTCTTCGTCGCCCTTCAAACCGCGTTATTGCTTCCACCGCGATAGATGAGGTCAGCGCCTCAAAAGCTTTTTTGACAGGCGTATTGACGCAAATCAGCAATCCTCATACTGCGCTGGTCTTTGCCAGTATCTTTTCCGCAGCCCTCAGCAAAAATATTCAGCCTGCTATGTACATCATCCTGCCCTTAATGGCATTCGTTATTGATGTGCTGTGGTATGCAATTGTCGCGTGCTTATTATCATCTGACGGGCCGCGTCTGGCTTACACTAAATACCGTAAATTTATAGATAAACTCAGCGGCGGTGTTATGGCCTTTCTGGGATTACGCCTGCTGCTAAAGTGAGTCAGACGATTTTCAGTCAATGGATGCGAGGAATTTAGGTCTGCTCCTCGCTTTCAGCAGAAATAGCAGCGATTCCTGCTGTCCATCTCGGATAAAGACGAATGCGAAAATATCATTACTATCAATCACTTGAATTTTCTGGGTGGTGCTTCAAGTCGTCACAGAGTTCTTGTAACTCATTGACCAGTCTTGCTACATGGAAACCGTCGCATACGGAGTGATGCACCTGAACGGCGAAAGGCAACAAGACTTTGCCATCTTGTTCGAAGTATTTTCCAAGCGTGAACATAGGGGCAAAAAAGTTCTGCATATTAGCCACATTGACGTTAAAGCTGGTAAAAGTTACCCAGGGAATACCGGATATGAAAAATATATTTTCCCGCGACTCTTCCTTAGGCCAATAAGCAGTATTATTGCTGTAGCGAGCCATGTCTTCTGAATATACTTTCTGGAAGTGATGAATATTGCCATCGTAATGGCTCCATAATGATGAAAAGGTCTCTGTTTCATTATGGAAAATGGTATAGTTTGGATGAACCTCATCCCACACGATAAGCTCATTGTCCTTCATCGCCATACGGAACTCCGGATGCCGATTTACGATTTTGGAAATGAGGAAAATCATAGTTGGATAAAATTTCCAGCCAGTCTCTTTAATATGTTTTAGCAACGCCGTAATGTCTAATTGAACAGTCTGATTAAATGTCGATTGGGCGAAGGTCTGAAATATTTCAAAATGCTCCCTCCTTGCCCAACGAGATAAATCAACAGACGTATAATGTGGCGTTGTATTTTTCATCTTTTAACCTTTGATTCGCATTTATAAATAAGATGTTAGCATAAGATTTTTCGTCTATGAATGATGATTATGAGTCCTAAAGTCTTTAGAGAACAAACGCATTTGCCACAGTTGTTCCTCCTTATACCGGAGTAAATAAAGGTGAAATATGTCAGAAGATCAGACCCGGTTGCGCAATCTTGTCGTGCTCTCCTGCCCGAAAAATGTCGCAGGATTTCCGCCTGGGAGTAGCCTTCGTTGTGCCAGGAGAGAGGGCGTGTCAGCTAGCCCTGCGGGGACAGGTAACTGAATGCACCTGCCGTTCAGCCGGAAAGTACCGGAACTGCCGTTGATGAAGGCTTTGTTGCGAGTGAGTCAGAAGTCAGCCAGACATTTTTTTCTCAATAATGTGGAATTTTATCCAACAAACTGACAAACGTCAGGCTTGCATCAAAGCCCTCTCTCTTTACCACAACACGGCCCTGGGCCTGCACCAAACACTAAGCATTAATATTTGTGTGGGTTTATTTGCGCTAACCAAACACATAGATTATTGTTTGTACAGACATGGTTAGATTTAATGCACTTAAAATAACAGTATCAACCTTGATTAATCATCACTAAACAACTAAAATTCCATAACGCATTGATTTTATGCATTAAATTATAATTTACTTAATGCATTGTTATTCTCCAGACAGCATGTATAAATAGCATAATAACTAAATTATAATTCTTTTATATTTGACGGATGGGTAGATAAAATGAAGTTAATTGTCATGTTGTTCAGCTTAGTGATTGCGTCGCAGGCTATGGCGGGGGAGCTTCCCAAACCTACCGGGAAAGTCCTTTTAACCATGTCCGGTAATATCGAAAATACAAATGAAGAGGGCAAAGCCGTTTTTGATGTCGCCAGCCTTGAAAAGCTGGGTATGGTCAGTTTCCAGACCGCCTCTCCCTGGTACAATGGGCGCACAACCTTTACGGGTATTCCGCTGAAAAAACTCATGGATTACGTAGGCGCCAAAGGCTCTATCGTTAAGGTTACTGCACTTAATGACTACACCACCGTTATCCCTCTCAGTGACTTCCAAAAATACAATGTGATCCTTGCCTTAAAAATTAATGGCGAATACATGCGGGTTCGCGACAAAGGTCCGCTATTCATCGTCTATCCCTATGACAGCGAACCCGAGCTGAATAATCAGGTGTTTTATTCAAGGTCAGCATGGCAGGTCAGCAAAATGAGCATTGAGTAGGATTTCAGAAGAACAACATGAACAGAATACTGGCTGCCATAATATTCTCTCTTTTTATATCTACAGGATATATCTCTTTTCTTGTACACGAAAGACAGCAGGAATTGCAGAAACTGACGCACTACGCCAGTTCATGGTCTGCTGGACAGCTGGTCTCGGAGTATTATCGGTTCGAATCATGGCTCAGTCTTTACACTATTGATGAGTCGATGACACTCGACGATGTGCGTCTACACCTCGATATTATGCTCAGCCAGAGTGATTTATTAAAGCAGGGAGATTTAGGGCAGTATATAAATAGCAATGAATCACTTCATGAACTTGCTGTAAAACTCGACAATACTCTTAATTATCTGGATACACATCTTGAGACAATGACCCGTCCAGAACTTCAGAAATATCTACGGGTAATGTATTCGCTTGATGGACCATTAAGCCGCCTTTCATCCGGTGCGTTGAACAAAGATCTGAATCTGATAAACAACGCCAACAGTAAAATTCAAACGCTGTACTCTATTTATTCAGCGATTTCAGTTCTTTTGATCATACTGAGTGCGATACTGGGTGTGCTGATTTTTTATCAAAACAGAAATATTCTCAAAGCGCATATTCAGGTTAAGAGTCTCGCTGGAGAGCTTCAGGAATCTAAAGAAAAACTGCAAATCCAGAATACCAAGCTGGAGTATGACGTCTACCATGATCCGCTCACAGAGCTGAGTAACAGACTGTTTTTCTGGGATAATTTAAACAAAACCATCAAGTTAGCAGACGCTAATAAAAGCTCTGTGACCGTGATGTTGTTTGATTTAGACCGATTCAAAGAGGTCAATGACACCTATGGTCATGACGCCGGTGATATGTTATTGCGTCTGATCGCTCAGCGACTTATTTCGATGGGGCTTCCGTCAGATATGCTTTATCGCTTAGGGGGCGATGAGTTTGCATTCCTCACGAGCGATCTGGCAGAAAGTCAGGCTGTTTCGATGGCGCAAAAAATATGCGATTGTATTAACCAGCCCTACACAATTTATAGCGCGGTTATAAATATTACCACCTGTGTGGGCATTGTTAACTCAGATACTGAGCGCCGTTCCGACTATCTCTATAAATTTGCTGATCTGGCCCTTTATGAAGCCAAAAATGAAGGCGCTGGCAAAATTAAAGTCTTCCGCCAGCGCATGTTGGATAAGCTGCTGGAAAGCAGAACGCTTGAGCATGACATGGCGCTGGCGTTAGTGAATAAAGAATTCGTGGTTTATTATCAACCGATTGTGGATTCGTACAGTCGGGAAATTTACAGCTATGAAGCCCTTATTCGCTGGATGCATCCGCGAAAGGGGCTTTTGTCGCCTGATACCTTTATTCCTGTTGCTGAAAAAACCGGAATGATTAGCGAGATGGGCAAATCGGTGCTTGAAATGGCCTGTCGGGAAGCGGCTTCCTGGGCTGTTCCGGTGAAAATTTCAGTAAACGTTTCTCCTGTGCAGCTCAGCAGCAAAACCTTTGCAGGAATAGTGATGTCTATCCTGAAAGAAACAGGGCTTGCGGCTGACCGTCTTGAGCTGGAAGTGACGGAGTCCTCTCTCTTTACTGACAACAATACGCCTCTGAATACGCTTAATAAGCTCAGAGCCCTGGGCGTGAAAATCTCCATCGACGATTTTGGTACGGGCTACTCCTCTCTTTCCCGTCTGAGCCGACTTGCCTTTGATAAAATCAAAATAGACAAATCCTTTGTGAATTCGATATCCACACAGGGAGACGCCCTTAATATCATTAAACTCATCACCGGCATGGCGAAATCCCTCAGTATGAAAACGATTGCCGAGGGTGTTGAAACCCAGGAACAGCTGGAAAGTCTTCAGGCGCTGGGCTGCGATTTCGCACAAGGCTATCTGTTCAGTAAACCTCTGCCGTTTATCGCCGGAGAAATCAAAAACGGTGAATTCTCAAACGATCCTTCTACCCTGTTAAAGGCCCCGCATGGCTGAATAATCCCCATTGCGCGCGACCGTTCCTCGCGCTAAGCGGCCAGTCGCGTTCAACCGTTTTCCGCTGAGGCCAGTTCACTTTATACAACGGATGTTTGTATTGAGCCCTCAATAATGAAGGCTCGATGCTTCCTCTTCCTGATGCACTCATGCAGATCGTTTTCCTCCAGGAATTGACGGGCTAAATCAGTGGGGAAATGCACTGTTTTTCCGGCTTATTTCAGGGCACAAATCAGGCCGCATCTTCTGCAACGATGTCAATATTTCCCCCTTTCCATCAAACAAAAAGTCTACAAAACTAGACATCTGTCGAATTTTCATCTTAAAGTCCCCCTCCGGGCACTAGACAAAACCATCGTCCGGTTATCAAATGGTTAAATAATATTTCGCTGGATGTAAAGAAGTGGCCCTGAACCTGAAAGGCCAGCAAACAATCCAGCGTTGACGTGCAACACGACACACCTCTTCGGGAGAACTATGCAATCCACTGTTAATCAAAAAGAAAGCCGAACTTTCTTCGGCCATCCTTATCCGCTTGGCTCGCTCTTCTTTACGGAAATGTGGGAGCGCTTCTCGTTCTACGGCATTCGTCCGTTACTGATTCTGTTTATGGCCGCGACCGTTTATGACGGTGGGATGGGGCTGGCGCGCGAAAATGCGTCGGCGATTGTCGGGATCTTCGCAGGCAGCATGTATCTGGCCGCGCTGCCGGGTGGCTGGCTTGCGGATAACTGGCTCGGGCAGCAGCGCGCCGTCTGGTACGGCTCGATTCTGATTGCGCTCGGCCATCTCTCCATCGCGCTCTCGGCTTTCATGGGCAACAACCTGTTCTTTATCGGCCTGATGTTTATCGTCCTCGGTTCCGGTTTGTTCAAAACCTGTATCTCAGTGATGGTCGGGACGCTCTACAAGAAAGGCGATGCGCGTCGTGACGGCGGTTTCTCGCTGTTCTACATGGGCATCAACATGGGTTCATTTATCGCGCCGCTGATCTCCGGCTGGCTGATTAAAACCCACGGCTGGCACTGGGGCTTCGGCATCGGCGGTATCGGGATGCTGGTAGCGCTGGTGATCTTCCGCCTGTTTGCCGTTCCTTCGATGAAACGCTACGACAGCGAAGTCGGTCTGGACTCCACCTGGAACAGCCCGGTGTCAAAGAAAAACGGCGTCGGCGCCTGGCTGCTGGCACTGGCGGTGGGGGGGGCGGTGATCGTCACGCTGATTGCCCAGGGCATCATTGTGATCAACCCGGTCGCGGTTGCCAGCATGCTGGTGTACGTGATTGCTATCTCGGTCGCGCTCTACTTTATCTGGCTGTTTGTTTTTGCCGGTCTGAACCGCAAAGAGCGTGCGCGCCTGCTGGTGTGTTTCATCCTGCTGGTTTCGGCGGCCTTCTTCTGGTCGGCGTTTGAGCAGAAACCGACCTCATTCAACCTGTTTGCGAACGACTACACCAACCGCATGATCGGCGATTTTGAAATCCCTGCCGTGTGGTTCCAGTCGATCAACGCCCTGTTTATCATCCTGCTGGCACCGGTCTTTAGCTGGGCCTGGCCGATGATGGCGCAAAAAGGCGTGCGTCCAAGCAGCATGACCAAGTTTGTTATCGGTATTCTGTGCGCAGCGGCGGGCTTTGGCCTGATGATGCTGGCGGCGCAGAACGTCCTCAGCAACGGCGGCGCGGGTGTCTCTCCGATGTGGCTGGTGGGCAGTATTCTGATGCTGACCCTCGGCGAACTGTGCCTTAGCCCGATTGGTCTGGCGACTATGACCCTGCTGGCCCCAGAAAGAATGCGCGGGCAGATGATGGGCCTGTGGTTCTGCGCCAGCGCCCTGGGTAACCTCGCGGCCGGCCTGATCGGTGGCCACGTGAAAGCCGATCAGCTGGATATGCTGCCGGACCTCTTCGCGCGCTGCTCCATCGCATTGCTGATTTGTGCCGCGGTGCTGGCGGTGCTGATTGTGCCGGTGCGTCGGATGCTGGAAAACGCGCAGACCAAAACAGAGTCCAAACCGGTGACCAACGCCTGATAAGCGATGAATTGAGTCCCTACAAACCGGCGCATCTGCGCCGGTTTTTTTGTTTTCAGCCCGCCGGGTAAGGTATAACCGTTCCAGAAACTTCTGCACACGAGACTCACGATGTCTGATGCCGCTGCCAAACATATCCTGACTATCTACGACACCCATGCCGATGCATTTGCGCGGTTACGCTCGCGTCATCTGGTGGAAAAAGGCTGGCTCGATAAGTTTACCCGGCTGATCGGCGGCAAGGGGGCGATTCTGGATATCGGCTGCGGCAACGGGGTGCCGATAGCGGAACATTTTATCCGCCAGGGTTATCGGCTGACGGGCGTTGATGGTGCGCCCGGCATGCTGGCGCGGGCGCAACAGGCGTTTCCCGATCAGCGCTGGCTGCATCTGGATATGCGCCAGATGGCGCTCAATGAAACCTTCGACGGGCTGCTCGCCTGGGACAGTTTTTTCCACCTCTCGCCTGACGATCAGCGCCAGATGTTCCCCATTTTTGCCCGCCATAGCCGCCCTGGCAGCGTGCTGATGTTCACCAGCGGTACGGACAACGGGATCGCCATGGGGGAGTTTGAAGGCGAGCCGCTGTATCACGCCAGCCTGTCGCCTGACGAATACCGGCAACGGCTGGCGGATAACGGTTTTGCGGTGATTGAGGTGATGTTTGAGGATCCTGCGTGCGGCGGGCACTCGGTCTGGCTGTGCCAGGCCCGGTAAGACTCACCCCGCCTCCAGCATCCCAAAGCTCACAATCCGCGATCTCCCCAGCTCTTTGGCGCGATACAGCGCCACGTCTGCGGCACGCAGCAGGTTGTCGCTCTGAGCGTGCTGCGGATAGCTGGCGATGCCGATCGACACATCGACCGGGCCAATCTCCGCCAGACCGTAGCGCAGCGCCAGGGCGCGCACGCCTTCGTAAATCTCCGTGGCGCAGGCGTGAGCACCCTCTTCGCCCGTGTCCGTCAGCAGCGCCAGAAACTCTTCGCCGCCGTAGCGGAAGGCGATGCCGTTGTCATGCACCGCACGCTGCACAATCGCCGCCACGCTTTTAATCACCTGATCGCCTGCCTCGTGGCCAAAGCGATCGTTAATACTTTTGAAGTGATCGATGTCGATCATCAGGCAGCTCAACGGCTCGTTGTTGCGCATTGCCTGGCTCATCAGCGTCTGCATTTTATCTTCGAGGTGATGGCGGTTACGCAGGCCAGTTAAGGGATCGTAGAGCGCTTTTTCCAGCAGGGCGTCGCGCAGACGCTGGTTGGCGAGCGCCAGCCCGAGCGCTTCGGCCATCAGCTCAAGATAGGCGCGTGACGGGGCGGTTTCCGGAGTGATGTTCTGGAACGAGAGCAAACCGATGGCCTCGCCCTGAGCGATCAGCGGCACGCAGAGCGACCGATCCGCCGCCGATTCCGGCAGGTGATAGCAGGCGATATCCGGCTCACCGTTGACCGGCGGATGGCTCTGACCGCGACGCACGGCCCAGCAATCATCAGGATGGAAGGGGGGATGTTTCTCCTCAGACGTCAGCCACTGGGCGACACAGCGCATCTGCCACGGATCGCGATCGAGGATATACAGCTGCCCGCTAATGCCCGGCGCGATATTCGGCGCAAACAGCTGGGCGACGTTAATCACGTCGGTGAAATTCTCACAGCCCTGCAGCCGCTGCGTCATACGCGCCAGCAGTTCGCGAATTGCCCAGTCCGCGTCGCGCTCTTTTTCCAGCTGCTGCCGCACCAGGCCGTTCTCGCGGAAAATGCGGATCGCCTGGGCCATATCGCCGATCTCATCGATCTGGCTAAAGTTTGGCGTCTCCACCGCGTAATCCTGCGACGCGAGGCGATGCACGACATCGCTCAGACGCACCACCGGGCGCAGCACGCGGCGCTTTAAAATAAAGCCCATCACGAACAAAAAGAGCAGGGCGGTCAGGCCGACCATCACTTCTGACAGGGTGCGCAGAATGCGGGACTTTTTTGTCGCCTCTTCCACGGCGTTGTGGGCGCGGCGATCCAGCATCAGGCGGAAATGGTCGATCTGATTCTGCACCCGCTCCAGCTCCTGCTCGTAGGGCTTACTGTAGAGCAGAATCACGGCCTGTCTCTCATCGCCGCGCGCCATGCTGGCGAGCGCCGCCTGCTGCTCATCCTGCAACTCATCGACCACCTGTAACCCTTCATGCAGCAGCGCCAGCTCTTCGCCGGTCGCGCCGTTATCTTTGAGTCGGGAGAGCCGGTGCTCAATGGGCTTACGGGACTGTTCTTTTTGCTGATAGTCCTTCAGGGCATCGGGATCTTTATTGATGACATACAGGCGTGCCAAATCCGACAGCGCCCAGGCATCCGTTTCGACCTCTTCGCTCAACTGATCAAATATCTGGCGCTGTTCAACGGCCTGTCGCTCGGCGTTATCGGCATTTGAGGCCAGCAGCATGACCACGCCGGAAGCGAGAGTCAGACACACCGTGACGCCGTAGGCCCAGTTGGTTATGGTGGCAATTCGCACCTGTTGGATCCTTTTCAGCCGTTAGTGGGATAGCGTTCTTGAAATTATAGGAAACGCCTGATTTGGCGTGACAAAAAAATGGCGGCCCGTGGCCGCCAGTCTGTTATTTATCGTCACGCTTTCACAAATCGGGAGGATTTTTCCCCTCTTCGATGAACGCCTCGTCGATTTCGTCGACGTTCCCCGCGTGGTCGCGCCCGGAGAGCAAATTCCAGCAGGCGATAAACAGCGCGGCGACCAGCGGCCCGATGACAAATCCGTTGATGCCGTAAATCTCCATCCCGCCCAGGGTAGAGATCAGGATTAAATAGTCCGGCATTTTGGTGTCTTTCCCGACCAGCAGCGGACGCAGGATGTTATCCACCAGCCCGACGATAATCACGAAGAAGCCGACGATAAAGAACCCCTGCCACAGCTGCTGCGTGGCGAACAGGAAGATGGCGGCGGGCACCCAGATAATGGCCGAGCCGACGGCTGGAATGAGGGAGAGGAAGGCCATCAGCGCGCCCCACAGGACGCTGCCGTCGATACCGGCAATGTAAAAGGCGATCCCGCCCAGAATCCCCTGAACCACGGCCACCACGGCGGTGCCTTTAACGGTGGCACGCGAGACGGCGGCGAATTTGGCGAACAGATGCTGTTTAACAAAATCGGACAGCGGCAGCGAATCGAGGATCTGGCGCACCAGATAAGGCCCGTCTTTGAGCAGGAAAAACAGCAAATAGATCATCACACCAAAACTAATCGCAAAGCCAAACGTCCCTTTGCCGATTAAGAAGGCGCTGCCCGCCAGATATTGACCGCCTTTCAGCGCCACATCTGACAGCTTTTGCTGGATCTGGCTGGCGTTATCCAGGTTGTGTTCGACGAGGAAGTTCCGCGCCCAGTCCGGCAGGTGTGAAAACAGGCTCGCCACCACCTCCGGAAACTGCGGATTGGTGTGCTGGAGCTTGGTGTAAACCACGTTTAGCTCGATGGCCAGCGACGACAGGATCACGATCAGCGGCGTAAAGACGATCAGGCAGATCACCAGCAGCGTCAGCAGCGACGCCACACCGTTACGTTCACCCACCCATCCGCGCAGTTTGTTTTTCACCGGATGGAAAATGACCGCCAGGATTGACGCCCATAACACGGCGGAAAAGTAGGGGGCGAGGATATCGAAGAACGCCACTGAAACAATGGCGAGAATGAGAATGAAAAAACCTTTAGTCAGTCCGTTAAAGCGCATTAGCGAGTCCTGGTGGCTAAGAAACAGAGTCGACTATAGAACCCTTTGAGGGAATTACCAATTTTGTCACGGAGATCACCTTAACACCCGCCGGTCGGGAAAACGCCGTGCACCCGGCAAACCGCCCGCGCATCACGCGTTTGATGAGATGCGGGCCGCATGTGGCAACACCTTTATGTGTGAACTCGCCTTAGAACGTTACCACTTTCGACTGACCGAAGAAGTCAGCGCCCCGCGCCATGCTGTAAGTATCTGCTCTGTGGAGGTGCTTATGGCCTGGCGACCGATTCTCTACGTCATTCTCACTCATCACCCTCGTCTCAGCGCGCGCCGCGCCCGGCTGCGGCTGGTTCATGGCTAGCTTTTTGTTAACAATCACGGTATAACAAACCTTCTTTGGATGTTTAGATGTCCATACGTTTAGAAGGTAATATGCAAACAGAACAAGAAAATGGGCAGCTAAAGCGCACCATGAAAACCCGCCACCTGATTATGCTTTCGCTGGGTGGCGTGATTGGGACAGGGTTGTTTTTCAACACGGGTTACATCATTTCCACCACCGGTGCGGCCGGGACGCTGCTGGCGTATCTCATCGGCGCGCTGGTGGTATGGCTGGTAATGCAATGCCTGGGGGAACTCTCCGTGGCGATGCCGGAAACCGGCGCGTTTCACGTTTATGCGGCGCGCTACCTCGGCCCGGCGACAGGGTATACGGTGGCGTGGCTCTACTGGCTCACCTGGACGGTCGCCCTCGGTTCGAGCTTTACCGCCGCAGGATTCTGTATGCAGTACTGGTTCCCGCAGGTTCCGGTATGGATCTGGTGCGTGGTCTTCTGCGCCGTCATTTTTGCCCTCAACGTCATCTCCACGCGCTTTTTCGCTGAAGGGGAATTCTGGTTCTCGCTGGTCAAAGTGATCACCATCATCGCCTTTATTATTCTGGGCGGGGCGGCAATCTTTGGTTTTATCCCGATGCAGGACGGCTCACCCGCACCGGGGCTGGCGAATATCACCGCAGAAGGCTGGTTCCCGCATGGCGGTCTGCCGATCCTGATGACGATGGTGGCGGTCAACTTTGCCTTTTCAGGGACGGAGCTTATCGGTATCGCGGCGGGCGAAACGCAGAACCCGCATAAAGTGATTCCGGTGGCGATCCGCACCACCATCGCGCGGTTAATCATTTTCTTTATCGGCACCGTGTTTGTGCTGGCGGCGCTGATCCCCATGCAGCAGGCTGGCGTTGAAAAAAGCCCGTTCGTGCTGGTGTTCGAGAAAGTCGGCATTCCCTATGCGGCGGATATTTTTAACTTCGTGATCCTGACGGCGATCCTCTCGGCGGCCAACTCCGGGCTGTATGCGTCGGGGCGCATGTTGTGGTCACTTTCCAATGAAAAAACGCTGCCGCGCTGCTTTGCGCAGGTCAATAAAAACGGCGTCCCGCTGACGGCAATCTCCGTGAGTATGCTGGGCGGCGTTCTGGCGCTGTTCTCCAGCGTCATCGCGCCGGATACGGTGTTTGTCGCGCTCTCGGCTATTTCAGGTTTTGCGGTGGTGGCGGTGTGGATCAGCATCTGCGCGTCGCACTTTATGTTCCGCCGTCGCCATCTTCAGGCCGGAAAAACGCTGGGCGATCTGCAGTATCGCGCGCCGTGGTATCCGCTGGTTCCGGTGCTGGGTTTTGTGCTGTGCCTGGTGGCCTGCGTCGGGCTGGCGTTTGATCCGACCCAGCGTATTGCCCTTTACTGCGGGCTGCCGTTTGTCGCCCTGTGTTATGGTGCCTACTACCTGACTCAAACCTCAAAAACCCAGGAGCCTGAACATGTCGCAGAATAATCCGCTTACCGCCCTCCTTGAAACACAGCCCTTTATCGTGCTGGACGGAGCGATGGCGACGGAACTGGAAGCGCGCGGTTGTCACCTTGCCGACAGCCTGTGGTCCGCCAAAGTGCTGGTGGAGAACCCGGAGCTGATCCGCGAAGTGCATCTCGATTATTTCCGTGCCGGCGCGCAGGTGGCGATCACCGCCAGCTATCAGGCGACGGCAGAAGGGTTTGCCGCACGCGGCTACGATGAAGCGCAATCCCGCGCGCTGATCGGCAAAAGCGTGGAGCTGGCGCGCAAGGCGCGTGAAGCCTGTCTGGCGGAAAACCCGCAGGCGGGCACGCTGCTGGTGGCCGGTTCCGTGGGGCCTTACGGCGCGTTTCTGGCGGACGGCTCAGAATATCGCGGGGATTACGTCCGAAGTGCTGCGGCGTTTACCGATTTTCACCGTTCGCGGGTAGAAGCCCTGCTCGATGCGGGGGCCGATCTGCTGGCCTGCGAAACGCTCCCCTCTTTTGCGGAGATCACCGCGCTGGCAGCGCTGCTGGAAAGCTATCCCCGCGCGAAAGCGTGGTTCTCGTTTACCCTGCGCGACAGCGAGCATCTGAGCGACGGCACGCCGCTGCGGGAGGTAGTGGCTGCGCTGGCGGATAATCCGCAGATTGTGGCGCTGGGGATAAACTGTATTGCGCTGGAAAACACCACGGCGGCGCTTCAGCATCTGCACACGCTGACGGATCTACCGCTGGTGGTCTATCCGAATTCCGGTGAGCACTACGACGCGGTGAGCAAAACCTGGCACCATCACGGCGAAGCCTGTGAAACGCTGGCGGGGTACCTGCCGCAGTGGATTGCGGCAGGGGCGAAGCTGATTGGCGGGTGCTGTCGCACCACGCCGAAGGATATTGCTGAGCTTAAGGCTCTGCGCTAAGCATCGCCGGGCGGCGGCTTCGCCTGACCCGGCCTAAAAACCCGCAGGCCCGGCACGCGTAGCGCTGCCGGGCAAACTCACGCCGCGTCTGCCAGCACAAACATGCCGTACGGGTGGATCTCCAGGTAGTAATGGTCGCCTTCGTTGGGCTGCAGACGCGTGGCGTTAACCTGCAGCAAAATCTCCTGCCCGTGCCACTCCACAATTACCTCGTACTGCGGCCCCATGTAGGCGACGTGACGAATAGTACAGCGCTGGCTGTCGTCTCCGCGTTCGCTCAGGGTGATGGCTTCCGGGCGCACGCCGACGGAGCCGGAACCTTCATGCGCAAAGTGCATCGGGCGCGGCAGACGATAGCCGTGGATCTCCACGTAATCGTCGCTGAAGCGGGCCGGGAACAGGTTTGCATCGCCCATAAAGCTCGCCATAAAACGCGACGCGGGCTGGCGATAGAGATCCTGCGGCGAACCGATCTGCATAATATTGCCTTTGTTCATTACCAGCACCGTGTCCGACACCGCAAACGCCTCGCTCTGATCGTGCGTGACGTAGAGTGAAGTGATGTTGAACTGCTTTTGCAGCTCGCGAATTTTGTCGCGCATACTGCGGCGCAGGTTGGCGTCGAGGTTACTCAGCGGCTCATCAAACAGCAGCACTTTCGGTTTGAGGATCAGCGCACGCGCCAGGGCCACGCGCTGCTGCTGGCCGCCGGAGATCTGATCGACATAGCGATCTTCAAATCCTTCCAGATCGACCATCGCCAGCGCCTCTTTCACCCGCGCTTTGGTTTCCGCGCGCGACACGCCGAGCATTTTCAGGCCGTAGCCTACGTTCTCGCCCAGCGACATATGCGGAAACAGGGCGTAAGACTGGAACACCATGCAGATATCACGCTGCTGGATGGAGCGATGAGTCACATCCTCACCATCAATCAGAATCTGCCCTTCAGTCGGCTTTTCCAGCCCAGCGACCAGGCGCAGAACGGTGGTTTTCCCACAGCCGGACGGGCCGAGGAGCGTCACCATCTGTCCCTGCGGGATCGCCTGGTTGATGTTCTCGATAACGGTATTATTCCCGAAGCGCTTGGTGACATTGCGCAGTTCAACGAAATGTTTCTGAGTCATAGTTTTACGCCTGGTTTTTAGCTTTGGAACGGGAGGTACGCGCCTCACCGATCAGCCAGTCAAAGAGGAAAATGATCGCCAGCATGACCACAATCAGGATTGAGCCGTAGGCAATCGCCACGCCGTATTCGCCGTCTTCCACGCGGTTCAAAATGTAGGCCGTGGCCACGCGGGTGTCTGGCGTGACGAGGAACACAATGGCGCTGACGGTAGTAATGGCACGCACGAAGCTGTAGATCAGCGCCGACAGAATCGCCGGGCGCAACAGCGGCAGCAGAATGTGGGTGATGGTGCGCAGGGAGCCCGCACGCAGGCTAAGAGAGGCCTCATCGAGCGATTTGTCGATCTGCCCTAGGCCCGCAATCCCGGCGCGAATGCCGACCGGCACGTTACGCATCACCATCGAAATAATCACAATCGCCGCGGTGCCGGTGAGGTAAACCGGGGCGCTGTTAAAGGCC
Organism: Lelliottia sp. SL45; assembly: GCF_026672535.1. NCBI lineage: Bacteria > Pseudomonadati > Pseudomonadota > Gammaproteobacteria > Enterobacterales > Enterobacteriaceae > Lelliottia > Lelliottia sp. SL45. The sequence goes on along the minus strand of NZ_JAPPRH010000003.1, from coordinate 2,861,371 downwards.
AGAATGTACGACACACCCGCCACGGTACCCGGCACTGCGAAGCACAGCATGGTGGTGAATTCGATGGTCTTTTTGCCTTTGAACTGCTGGCGCACGACGACCCAGGCGATCAGCAGACCAAAACCGGCGGTGATCGGCGCGGCGATCCCGGCGTAGAGCAGGGTATCGAGCAGTGAAGGCCATGCGCCGTCGCTCATGCCCTGGCCGAACAGCTTGATAAAGTTATCCAGCGTCAGGGTGTAATCCACGCCCCAGTTGACCGTAAAGCTGCCGTAGAAAATGCTACCGTAAAGCAGGGCGTTAAAGGCGATCCACACCGTCAGCAGGGCGACCACGCTCCACACCAGCGTCACCGGCAGGGGCTGCACGTCGCCACGGTAGGATTTGCCGGAGACCGTGACGTACGAGCGCTTACCGATCCACATGTACTGAATGCAGAACACCAGCAGGGAGAAGACCAGCAGGAACGCGCCGAGGGTGCTGGCGGCCTGATAATCGAGCTGCGAGCCGGTGATGTAGAAGTAGATTTGGGTGGCTAATACGTCGAAGTTACCGCCGAGCACCAGCGGGTTACTGAAGTCGGCCAGCGACTGGACGATCACGATCAGAAACGCATTGGCGAGCGCCGGTTTCAGCAGCGGCACGAAGACGCCGTTAAAGGTCTGCCAGCGGCTGGCGCGCAGCGTATAGGACGCCTCTTCCAGCGAGGGATGAATGGTTTTGATCGCGCCGTCGAGGATCATAAAAGCCATCGGGGTAAACGCCAGCACCTGCGCCAGCCAGATACCGGTGAAACCGTACAGCCAGTTGGTGTTGGTCAGGCCGAACCAGTCGACCATCAGCTCGGTGATGTAGCCGGAGCGGCCCATCATCAGCGTCACGCCTAAACCCACCACAAACGGCGGGGTGACGATCGGCAGGATCGAGAAGATGCGGCCAATGATGGCGCTGCGTTTCGCGATGCGGGTGGTGTAGATCGCCAGCACCAGCCCGAAGAAAGTACAGCCGATACCGACGGCAATCGACAGCAGCACGGAGTTGATAATCACCTGCACGATGTGCGCCTGCGACAGCACATTCATAAAGGCCAGCGGGGCGAACTCCCCGGCGTCGTTGGTGAACATCGGAATGAAAATCGCGATGCTCGGCCAGACGATAAAGATGCCGATCAGGGTCACAATGGTGATCAGCGAGCCAATCACAAAGCGGTCGCCGCCCAGCCATTCCAGACGCGTCAGCGCCAGAGTCATAATCGCGCCGAGAGCAACGAACAGCACAATGGTGGCAAAGCCTAACCCGCGTCCTTCCACCGTAGCGCTGACGACGATAAAGGCCATGCACAGCAGCGCCCAACCGGCGTCGAGATAGTGGCGGCTGCGCTGCTCGCGCTTCGCTTCGTTAAACGGCCGCACCAGCAGCAGGCTTGGCAGCAAATACCACAGCCAGCTGATATTGAAATGGGACCAGCTGTAGGCGTCGAGAATCTCCTCGCGCGTCGACTCCAGCAGGCCGTAATCGAGGCTCCAGCTCGGCAGCAGCGCAAACGCCAGCCAGCCGACTAAAACCCACAGGAATACCGCATCCCGTTTTTTGACGGGATGAAGAGCGAGTGTGTGTGACATAAGTTTTCCGGGTGTTGAGGAAAATGTTGGCCGGGTCACGCGCTGACGCCACCCGGCATTGACCACGTATCGCGGGCTTATTTACCCATCTTCACGTCGCTGACCCATTTGTTGATCAGCGCTTTGCGCACATCCGTTGAGCCGTACTTGTCCATGTCGTAGCTAATCAGCTTCAGATCGTCGAGTTTCAGGGAGTTCGGCGACGTCTCGGCGGTAGTGTTGGTCAGGATTTGGTAGGATTTGCCTTTCTTCCACGCCAGCTCCTGCGCCTCTTTTGACAGCACCCAGTCCACGAACAGCTTCGCGTTCTCTTCGTTACGCGCGCCTTTCAGAATGCTGACACCGCCGATCTCATACCCGGTGCCTTCGCACGGCGAAATCAGCTCCAGCGGTGCGCCCTGCTCTTTTTCCAGCGAGTAGTCGTGCAGGAAACCAATGCCGATCGCTGTTTCACCGCGCGCGGCGTTACGCGCCGGGGCGATGCCGGATTTGGTGTACTGGGAGACATTCCCGTTGAGCTGTTTCAGATAGTCGAACGCCTGATCTTCGCCCCACAGCTGCACGAAGGTTGCCAGTGCGGTATAGGCGGTGCCGGAGCTTTGCGGATCGGCGATCTGGATCTCGCCTTTGTATTCCGGTTTGGTCAGATCTTTCCAGCACTTCGGTACCGGCAGGTTTTTCTCTTTCAGGCGCTGGGTGTTGACGCCAAAGCCCAGAATACCGACGTAAACGGCAGAGGAGAGGTTGCCTTTCACCTTGGCGGGATCGCGGAATTTCTCCATGATCTGCTCAAGATTTTTTGATTTGTATGGCTGCAGCAGCCCCATTTCCCCGGCCTGAGACTGAGGGTCCAGCGTGCCGCCGTACCAGACGTCTGCCTGCGGGTTTTTCTTCTCGGCATCGACTTTCGCCAGCGTGCTGCCGGAGCCGTTGCGGATAAACGAGGTTTTGACGTCGTACTTATCGCCGAACGCTTTGGTTTCGACTTCGCACATTTCGTTGGTGGCGCTGCAATAGACCACCAGACGGCCTTTGGCCTGTGCGGCACCGGTCAAGGTAGCCAGCGCGATCCCGGAAGCAATGAGGGTAGAGAGAAGCGTTGTTTTCATTATTCAGCCCTTTTAAGACGTTATGTGACTGCGAGAAGCGGTGATGCCCGACATCAGCAGCGGCATCAGTAATAAACCCATCAGTACGGCGGCGATGGAGAGCAAACTGAACATCCCCGACCAGCCGTAATGTTCAATAACCAGTGACAGCGGCCATCCGGCAAGCGACGCCCCCATATAGGCAAAGACGCCGAGAAAACCGGTTATTGAGCCTGCCGCCTGCTTGTGTCCGCATTCGACGGCGGCAAGACCAATCAGCATTTGCGGCCCAAAGACAAAAAATCCGACCGCAAAAAAACAGATCGCCAGCAGGGCGTAGTGGTGAACCGGCGCCAGCCACAGTGCGGCGACAGAAACCATCAGACCCAGCGTGAAGAGCAAAATCATCGGCGCACGCTGCCCGCTGAACAGCAGATCCGAGCCCCATCCGGCGAACAGCGCGCCGAGCAAACCGCCGACCTCAAACAGCATCACCGTCGCGTTGGCGCTGAGCAGATTGACGCCGTGGCTCTCCGATAGCCAGATGTTCCCCCAGTCGTTCAGCGCGATGCGGATCAAATAGACCAGCACATAGGAGGCGCCGAGCAGCCAGATCATCGGGTTTTGCAGCATGGTGGTGCGTAACATCTGCCACAAACCCATCGGCGGACTTTGCTGCTCCTGGCGCAGCTCCAGCGGATCGTTGCGCCACTGCCCGACCGTTGGCAGACCCTCTTCCTGCGGTGTCCCCCGCAGTTGCGTGGTCAGCCAAATGCCGAGCACAATGCTGATAATCCCCGGTGTCAGCATCGCCGCCTGCCAGCCCCAGAGATGGGCGGCAAAGGCACATATCAGCGGAATAATCGCCCCACCGATGTTGATGGAGGTATTCCAGCATCCCCACCAGAAGCCGCGCTCGTTGCGCGAATACCAGTGAGTGAGCAGGCGCGCGCAGGGCGGCCAGCCCCATCCCTGAAAGAATCCGTTCAACGTCCAGATGAACAGCAGCAGGCCAAACGAATCGCTGAAGGTAAACAGCACGTTCAGCACCCCGGTGGCCAGCAGGCCGATCCCCATAAACGCCCGCTGTCCGTGGCGGTCATGCCACAGTCCGGCGGCAAATTTCGACAGACCGTAGCTCAGATAAAACAGCGACCCGATAAGCCCGATATCGCTTTTACTCAGTCCCAAATCCATCTGCAGGGCGGGCAGAACGTAATTGACGCTTTTGCGCGTCAGGTAAAACGCCGCGTAGCCCACCACCATGCACAGCAACAAGCGTGGGCGCAGGGCCCGATAGCGTTGAGAAATCTGTTCAGCAGACAGTGCGTGCATGGCGTTCTCCGTTTGAGCTGACTGTAGGGAAGTGCAAGGCAAAAGGGATGAGAGAAAGTCTGGAGTGACTAAGACTTTTTCCTGGTTAGTGCGGTGTTTGTTGCAAAATTGTGGGCAGGTTAACAATTACGCGCGTGCCGCCCTGCGACTCAAGGGTGAATTCACCGCCCAGGGCGTGTACGCGCTCGCGCATGCCCTGAATACCAAAGCCGGGCGCATTGTCCGGTGCAATTCCGCTGCCGTTGTCCGTGACCTCCAGCAACAGGCGGCCATTGTGCTGGCGCAAGACGATCCGCACTTCGCTGGCGTCTGCGTGTTTGCTGACGTTATTCAGCAACTCCTGCAACAGGCGATAGAGGGTAAAGACCAGGGTTTCGTTTTGCGGCGGCGCGGCCAGCTGCCAGTCAAAACGGCAGTCGATGCCGCGCTCGGCAAAGGCGAATTCGTTCACCAGATGGTGCAGCGCCTCCTGAAGCGAGAGTTCATCCAGCACCGGCGGACGCAGCTGGCGCAACAGCTGGCGGGTCGAATGGTGGATGCGTCGCGCCAGCTCGTTGATCTGACCGGCGGCTTCCACCGCCAGGGGGGTATCTCCCGCGCGTTTGACTAACTGGGACTGGATCTGAATCGCCGTGATGTTCTGGCCGATTTCGTCGTGTAGCTCGCGCGCCAGATGCTTGCGGGTATCTTCTTCCGTGTGGATCAGTTTTTCGGTCAGCGCCCGACGGGCCTGCAGCTCCGCTTCGAGCCTGCGGCGATAGTGATCGAGATTCAGCGCCAATTGCTGCTGACGGCTGATGGCGATCCCCAGCCCGATGCCAAGCAGGGACTGGGTGGCGAGAAAAATCTCCAGTTCCAGCAGGTCCGTAAACCCTACGCCCACCTGACGGGCAATGGTGATCATCATGCTGCCAAGCAGACCGGAGAGCACGCCGCCCTGCCAGCCGAATTTCCACGCCATCACCACGTTTGGCAGGAACACCACAATCAGCAACAGGCGTTCCAGAGCGGGGGAGAGCACCATCTGCGTGCCGATCCCGATGATGAAAAACAGGCTGCACCAGATGATCAGCGACGTGCGCAGGGGCGGATTGGTCGTGTCCAGCCCGAGAAGATGGTAGCGATGCTGCTGGCGTAAAAACTCAAACACCAGATAGACGAACGGTGTCAGCAGCACGCCGCCGGTAAAAGAGGCCAGCCCCAGGAGCGTGGCGGGGCTTTGCAGAAACGGTGCGAGGCACAGGGTTTGCAGCAGCGCGTTGACGCTCACCGCCGCAATCAGCAGCGACAGTCGCTGCCAGTACAGGGGAAAACGGTGCCAGTAGCGTTGCACCGCGTAAGCACTGAGTAGCCCGAGGGGCGGCGCAGCCAGCATCAGATAGCTTGTCAGTAACTGCTCACTGTGCAGCCAGAGAATGGCGGCGAGCGTCGGCAATACCACGGCGGGCCAGAAACGGCGCGACAAAAGGATCAGCAGCGCCAGATAGACGCCCTGCGGCAGAAAAAGCACCGCCTGCTGGCCGTTGTGAGTGAGATAAAAACTGAGCGTCCACAGCATCAGCCAGCCGGTTCCCCAGGCCAGCATAATAAACAGGGAGAGAACAATGTGCCGCAGGGAGCGCCGCATCAGTGGCCCGTCAGCAGCTGATTGTCGAGAGCGAAATGCACCAGCTCAATGGTGCTGCTGCACTGCAATTTTCCCAGCACGTTGGCGCGGTGGACGTGAACCGTCTTATGGCTCAACTCGAGGGTAAAGGCGATGGCCTTGACGCTTTCGCCTTTTACCAGCAGGTCGAACACCTCCCGCTCACGCGGGGTGAGGACATCGAGCACTTTCGACACCGGCTGGCCGCCACGCAGGGCTTTGACCGCGTCGGCGCAGAGATAGTGGCCGCCCATGCCGACGGAGCGCACCGCCTGCACCAGCTCCTCCGGGCCGCAGCGCTTGGTGAGATACCCGCTGGCTCCGGCGTCGAGCGCGCTTTGCACGAAAGCGGGCGTGTCATAGATGCTCAAAATGATGGCGCGAAACGTCGGGCGCTGCTGGCGCAGACGCTTGAGCAGGCTAAGCCCGTTTTCATCGGGCATGGCGACATCCAGCACCGCGACGTCAATCTCGCTGTGGGTTAACGCCGACCAGGCGTCAGCCGCACTGCTGTACTGGCCTTCGACCACCAGGTCGTCCTCCAGATTTAACAGCTGCGCAAAACCCGACCGCACTACCACATGGTCATCCACCAGCACCACTTTGATCATTTCATCTACCCTGGCTGAATACTGGCTCTATGATGCCTGTCGCCACCCGGCTGGCAATCGTGTGCGCACGGATATGGAACGAATGTAACAAAATTGCAATAAAGACGTCGGGCGGCCAGTGCAGACGGAATGCTATCTGCACGAAATTCACTATCCTTTGCCACTTTTTTTCTAAAAACTGTTAGGAATTACAGATTCTTTTTTATTCCTTTATCAAAATTCCCGCGCCAGAAATACTGCTCCCATAACAAGAGAGGGGAGCAGACATTATGGCAATTTCATCGCGTATCACATTACTCGGCGCACTGGCGCTGTGGGCATTTCAGGCGCAGGCGGTCGATGTGACCGTCGCGTATCAAACCTCCGCTGAACCGGCGAAAGTCGCGCAGGCGGACAACACCTTCGCCAAAGAGAGTGGGGCAAAGGTCGACTGGCGCAAGTTCGACAGCGGCGCGAGCATCGTGCGGGCGCTGGCGTCGGGTGATGTGCAGATCGGTAATCTCGGCTCAAGCCCGCTCGCCGTGGCGGCCAGCCAGCAGGTGCCGATTGAAGTGTTTCTTTTGGCCTCGCAGCTCGGCAATTCCGAAGCGCTGGTGGTGAAGAAAAATATCACTAAGCCCGAAGATCTGATCGGTAAACGCATCGCGGTGCCGTTTATCTCAACCACCCACTACAGCCTGCTGGCGGCCCTTAAACACTGGGGGATCAAGCCGGGTCAGGTGCAGATTCTGAACCTGCAGCCGCCGGCAATTATCGCCGCCTGGCAGCGCGGGGATATTGACGGGGCCTATGTCTGGGCACCGGCAGTCAACGAACTGGAAAAAGACGGCACCGTGCTGACCGACTCGGAAAAAGTGGGTCAGTGGGGCGCGCCGACCCTGGACGTCTGGGTGGTGCGCAAGGATTTCGCCGAGAAACATCCTGAGGTGGTGAAAGCCTTCGCCAAGAGTGCCATCGACGCCCAACAGCCCTATATCGAAAATCCGGATGAGTGGCTGAAACAGCCTGCCAATCTGGAAAAACTCTCGCGCCTGAGTGGGGTGCCTGAATCCGACGTGCCGGGGCTGGTGAAGGGCAACACCTATCTGACGCCTGCGCAACAGGTGCAGCAGCTGTCCGGGCCGGTGAATAAAGCGATTGTCGATACTGCCGGGTTCCTGAAAGAGCAGGGCAAAGTACCTGCGGTGGCGGCGGATTACAGCCAGTTCGTGACCGATCGTTTTGTGAAGTAACGGGAGGCCGTGATGCTGCAAATTACAAACCTGTCCGCCAGCTACGGCGGGAAACCTGCGCTGGACGATATCAATCTGACGCTGGATAGCGGTGAGCTTCTGGTGGTGCTTGGGCCTTCCGGCTGCGGGAAAACCACGCTGCTCAATCTGATCGCCGGGTTTGTTCCGTATCAGCACGGCACCATTCACCTGGAAGGTAAACGCGTGGAAGGCCCCGGCGCCGAGCGCGGCGTGGTCTTTCAGAGCGAAGGGCTTCTGCCCTGGCGCAACGTGCAGGAGAACGTGGCCTTCGGTCTGCAATTAGCGGGAGCCGAGCGTGCCGGGCGTCTTGAGACGGCGCGCCAGATGCTGAAAAAAGTGGGGCTGGAAGGGGCGGAAAAACGCTTTATCTGGCAGCTCTCGGGCGGCCAGCGTCAGCGAGTCGGTATTGCCCGTGCGCTGGCAGCCAATCCGCAGCTGTTGCTGTTGGATGAGCCGTTTGGCGCGCTGGATGCTTTCACCCGCGAGCAGATGCAAACCCTGCTGCTGCGCCTGTGGCACGAAACGGGTAAGCAGGTGCTGCTGATTACGCATGATATCGAAGAGGCGGTGTTTATGGCCACCGAACTGGTGCTGCTGTCACCGGGACCGGGCCGCGTGCTGGAGCGTCTGCCGCTGGACTTTGCCCGCCGCTACGTGGCAGGGGAACCGGTGCGCAGCATCAAATCCGATCCGCACTTTATTGCTCAGCGCGAATACGTGTTGAGCCGTGTATTTGAGCAGCGGGAGGCGTTCTCATGAGCATTGTTTTTAGCGAAAAACGGGCCGGAAAACGTTTCACCCTCCGCTGGCCGTTTTCACGTCAGATCACCCTGAGCGCAGGCACCTTGCTGGTGTTGCTGGCGATATGGTGGGCGGTGGCGGCGCAGCAGTGGGTTAGCCCGCTGTTTCTGCCCCCGCCGGGTCAGGTGTTGACGAAATTGGTCTCCATCGCCGGTCCGCAAGGCTTTATGGATGCGACCTTATGGCAGCATCTGGCGGCGAGCCTGGGGCGCATTCTGGTGGCGTTGCTGGCGGCGGTGATCGTCGGTATTCCGGTGGGGATTGCGATGGGGCTAAGCCCGACCGTGCGCGGGATCCTCGATCCGCTGATTGAGCTTTATCGGCCGGTGCCGCCGCTGGCCTATCTGCCGCTGATGGTGATCTGGTTTGGTATCGGTGAGACCTCAAAGATCCTGCTGATCTATCTGGCCATTTTTGCCCCCGTCGCCATGTCGGCGCTGGCGGGGGTAAAGAGCGCCCAGCAGGTGCGGATCCGCGCGGCGCAGTCTCTGGGAGCCAGTCGCGCACAGGTGCTGTGGTTTGTGATTTTACCCGGCGCGCTGCCGGAGATTTTAACCGGTTTGCGCATTGGTTTAGGCGTGGGCTGGTCGACGCTGGTGGCGGCAGAGCTGATTGCCGCAACGCGCGGGCTTGGCTTTATGGTGCAGTCGGCAGGCGAATTTCTGGCGACGGATGTGGTACTGGCAGGGATCGCGGTCATTGCCGTGATTGCCTTTAGTTTAGAACTGGGGCTGCGCGCGTTACAGCGTCGCCTGACGCCCTGGCATGGAGAGATACAATGAGTGAACGTCTGACCATTACCCCGCTGGGACCTTATATCGGCGCGCAGATTTCGGGCCTCGACGTGACGCGCCCCCTGAGTGATAACCAGTTTGAGCAGTTGTACCACGCGGTACTGCGCCATCAGGTGGTCTTTCTGCGCGAGCAGGCGGTCACGCCGCAGCAGCAGCGCGCCCTGGCACTCCGTTTTGGCGATCTCCATATTCACCCGGTCTATCCGCACGCGGAAGGGGTGGAAGAAATTATCGTGCTGGATACCCATAACGATAATCCACCGGATAACGACAACTGGCACACAGACGTCACGTTTATCGAAACGCCGCCCGCCGGGGCGATTCTGGCGGCCAAGCTGCTGCCGGAAACCGGGGGCGATACCTTATGGACCAGTGGGATTGCCGCCTTTGAGGCGCTGTCGGCGCCGCTGAAACAGCTGCTGAGCGGTTTGCGGGCGGAGCACGATTTCAAGAAGTCGTTCCAGGAATATAAGTACCGCAAAACGGAAGAGGAGCATCAGCGCTGGCAGGAGGCGGTCGCGAAACACCCGCCGCTGCTGCATCCGGTGGTGCGCACGCATCCGGTCACGGGCAAGCAGGCGCTGTTTGTGAATGAAGGCTTTACCACCCGAATTGTGGATTTGAGCCAGAAAGAGAGCGAGGCGCTGTTAGGGTTCCTGTTTGCACATGTGACGAAGCCGGAGTTCCAGGTGCGCTGGCGCTGGCAGCAAAACGATCTGGCGATCTGGGATAACCGTGTGACGCAGCATTACGCCAATGCTGATTATCTGCCGCAGCGCAGGATAATGCAGCGGGCGACGATATTGGGCGATAAGCCATTTTATCGCGCGTCATAATGGTTTCGGGTGGCGCAACGCTTTCCCGCCCTGCGTTTTACAGGCCGGGTAGGGGGAGGCCGCCACCCGGCAAAAAAGTTAAAGATGTGCCTCAATATACCGCTGATACCGGTTCGCCTTCAGATAGCATAAATCCACCAGCACCAGCCCATCCACACAGTTGTTGAACGCCGGATCGCTGCCGAAATCGATAAACTGCACGCCGCCTGGCTCGCACAGTTCGGAATACTGTTTGTAGAGCGGGGGAATGCCGCAGCCCAGATTCCCGAGCAGCGACTTGAGCTTTGTTAAATCCTCGACGTAATTCACGCCGCCAAACTGCGCCAGCACATCGGGCAATGATGCCGGATAGGGCTGGCGGGAGGCGGCCAACGGGTGACTGGCCGGGAACCACAGACGGTAAAACGCCACCAGTAGATCGCGCGCGGCAGGAGGCAGCCCACCGGAGATGGACACCGGACCGAACAGATAGCGATATTGCGGGTAACGCGCCAGATAAGCCCCAATCCCTGACCATAGATAGTCCAGTCCACGGCGGCCCCAGTAGCGCGGCTGAATAAAGCTGCGGCCAAGCTCGATGCCGTGCTCCAGCACGTCCTGCATTTTGTCGTCGTAGTGAAACAGGCTGTAACTGTACAGACCCTCCAGCCCGCGATGCGCAAGCTGTTTTGCGGTGGGGATAAAGCGGTAGGCGCCGACAATTTCCAGCTCTTCGTCATCCCACAGGATCAGATGCAGATAATCATCGTCGTAGCTATCGGTGTCGCGACGCTTACCGCTGCCCTCGTCCACGGCGCGAAAAGCGATCTCACGTAAACGCCCCAGTTCTCGCAGCAGGGGCGCGTCTTCTTGTCCGTTGCGTTGCCACAGATAAATCCCTTTCCCATCGGCGGTTTTACCGAGGCATTCAGCCAGCGCCAGCTCGCGTTTTAGCGTGGCCCGATCTTCCGGGCGGGCGATAGCGCACTGGGTTTTGAACCTCCCCGGCAATCCCTTGCCAAGACGCATCACGTGCTGGCGGCATTGCTCGGCCATGTCACGGGGTGAAAGGGTTGAACTGAACCAGTGGCTCCAGGCAATCTGCTGGCCGATTTTTATCGGTAAGGTGCTGTGGCGGCGGCGGAACATCTGCTGCATTAACAGCAGCAGCGAAAGTGTCGGTGAGACCAGCGTGGAGGCATAAAACAGCACACTGTTATGTGCCTGAATATGAACGGGCAGCAGCGGCGCGCGCAGTTTGCTGGCCAGTTTGATGAAGCCAGAATGCCACTTTTTATCGCGGATACCCTTGCGGGTCGGACGTGAGACTTCGCCTGCCGGGAAAAAGATCAGCACACCTGCGTTTTGCAGGTGGTTTTCCATCTGCACGAGCGACGATTTCGCCGTTTTTCCGCCCATGTTGTCCACCGGGATAAACAGCGAGCTGAGGGGTTCGAGGTGCGTCAGCATTCGGTTGGTGACCACTTTCACATCGCGACGTACGCGGGAAACCGCATACAGTAGCGCCAGACCATCCAGCGTGCCGGTGGGGTGATTGGCAACAATAATCAGCGGGCCGTATTCGGGGATCTGTTCGAGGTCGCGTGCGCAGAGAGTGCAGAGAATATCCAGATGTTCCAGAATCTGCTCCACCATATCCAGCCCTTTCAGGTGGCGGTGTCGGGCGGCGAACTGCTGGAACTCGTCTTCGTAGAACAGCTTTTTTAACAGGCTTTTTTGCCAGGGGGCGGGTTTCGCCTGAGGCCAGAGATCGTCAAGAACGCTATCGAGACTGAACATGATGGTTTCTCCTGTCGTCTTGCCGAGACAGTAGAAGCACCCGATGTCGTTTGTATGGCAGTTTGATGAAGTTTCGTAGGGACAGGAACAGGCCGGGCAGGGCGAAGCCGCCACCCGGCACATGGGCGAATTAACGCAGGATTTTCTTCTCGGCCAGATCCAGCGCGAAGTAGCTGAAGATCAGATCTGCCCCCGCGCGTTTGATCGCGCCCAGGCTTTCGAGGATCACTTTCTCTTCATCGATCGCACCCGCTTGCGCGGCAAATTTGATCATCGCGTATTCGCCGCTCACCTGGTAGGCACCCAGCGGCAGCTCGGTACGCTCGCGGATGTCGCGCAGGATATCCAGGTAAGCCCCGGCGGGTTTGACCATCAGGCAATCGGCACCCTGGGCTTCGTCCAGCAGAGACTCGCGGATTGCTTCGCGGCGGTTGAGTGGGTTCATCTGATAGGTTTTGCGATCGCCCTTCAGCGCAGTGCCAGCCGCTTCGCGGAACGGGCCGTAGAAGGAAGAGGCGAATTTGGTGGAGTAGGACATGATCGCGGTATCGGTGAATCCAGCCGCGTCCAGCGCCTGGCGAATCGCCTGCACCTGGCCGTCCATTGCCGCTGAAGGCGCAATGAAATCTGCGCCGGCTGCGGCAGCAACGACGGCCTGCTTGCCGAGGTTAATCAGGGTGGCATCGTTATCCACACCGTGATCGCAGAGCACACCGCAGTGGCCGTGAGAGGTGTATTCGCAGAAACAGGTGTCGGACATGACGATCATTTCCGGCACGGCCTCTTTGCAGATACGCGACATGCGCGCCACAAGGCCGTTTTCCTTCAGTGCATCACTGCCGGTGGCGTCCGTGTGGTGCGAGATCCCGAAGGTCATCACCGAGCGGATGCCCGCGTTGGCAATGCGCTCAATTTCACGCGCCAGGTGTTTCTCCGGAATGCGCATAACGCCCGGCATGGCGTCGATGGCTTTGTAGTCATCGATCTCTTCTTCAACAAAAATCGGCAACACCAGATCGTTCAAACTGAGTGTTGTCTCTTCAAACATAGCGCGCAGCGCGGGGGATTTGCGCAGGCGACGGGGACGTGCAATTAAATCGGTCATGGGATGCCTGATGTCTGTAGAACAATAGCGCATATTGTACCTGAAATGACCGTTCGCTGTTTTACGAAAGTGGTGGTTTTGTTAGAAAAGCGGTGAGAAGTGCAGGGAAAAATGTTGCCACCAGAGCAAGGGCATCCGGTTATTCTCTATTTGAAAGTAACCTGAGCAAAGCGTTTAATTTATTCATGATATTTCTTAGTGCTGCCATTACTATTTTTCTGACATATTTCATTGGGCGTAAATATATTAATTAACATGGTTGAAAACGCGTGTAATTCATTGTGTTTATGACGCTTTGATAATTTCTTATTTATATCTGCAGAACTCTTTTTGTTATTTGTCTGGATACGGACTTAATGGAATCATTCATTGAACCTTTTTGAAGTGAGGTCGCATAATTCCCACCGCACGATATTTAGTTGCACTTGTGTTTTTACGGACAAACTTGCTTACGTCCCTGAGGAGGGATTGACTCAATGCAAACATGGAAAAAGAAACTCGCCGTATCTCAAATTGCATTAGCCTGCACGCTGGCTATCGCTTCTCAGGCTAATGCTAAGGACATTTCCGGTACAACATATAATACCTTCGGCTATGACAACACGGTCTCTACCCCCTGGTTTGACGGGTATGCAGACTGGGGATATTCAGACGCCAGCCACGATGGCGATATTTATCCTGTCATCAATAAATCCACCGTGAATGGCGTTATTTCCACGTACTATCTGGACGATGGTGTGGGTGGTCGTGCCAATGCGCTGAGCATTTCAAACAGCACCATCAATGGAATGATCACCTCTGAGTGCAAGTCTGACACCTGCGCAGAGGGATTAGATGCGGACGGTACGACACATTCTCAGTACGATCGTTTCAGCCTGACGGTAGATAATTCCACCATCAATGATACCTATGAGCATTATGCTTATGACGTTGTGAATGGTGATAAAACCGAAACCCATTATCTCGATACCTATGCCGCAGGTAATGCCATTACGCTGGACACTGAATCCGATATTGTTATCCAGAATAACTCCCACGTTGCGGGTATTACCCTGACTCAGGGTTATCAGCAGGTTGATAATACGCCTTATGATGACGTCGAAGGTGTAGCCAATAGCAACCATGTCTTTACGGATACGCTGGTGGTGAAAGATTCCGTACTGACTTCCGGTGCTTACAGCGATCTGGGGACCAACGGTTTTTATGGCCAAAGTGCGAAGCCGAGTGACTATGGCGAAACCAATGCCACAGCAGCGGACGATGCAGCGCTGATCGTTGCATCAAGCGGTGCAGACAACGCCATGCAGACCACCGCGACGTTTGATCACTCCACCGTTACAGGCGACATCCTGTTCTCCAGCACCTTCGATAACAACTTCTTTGAGAACGGCGATCCGGCGACGGATACGACAGACGATGGCGTCTATAACCCAACCACCAACGGCTGGGATGGCACCGATAAACTGGATGTGACCTTAACCAACGGCAGTAAGTGGGTTGGCGCAGCACAGTCCAGCGTTGAAGCTATCGGTACTGCACAGATGTACGGTCTGGGTTATACCGGCGTTGACTGGACTACGCTGTCACCAAATAGTATCTGGCCAGATTCTACCTTCGATACTAATTCCCATGTCGCCGGTGAAGAGGTTTATCAGAGCGGCCTGTTTAACATCACTCTGGACAACGCGTCTGAGTGGGATACGCGTAAGCTCTCCAACATCGACACGCTGGCGGTAAAAAACCAGTCACAGGTCAATGTTGAAAACTCTGGCCTGCTGGCTGACAGCATCACCCTCACCAACGGCTCATCACTGAATATTGGCGATAGCGGTGGCGTGGCAACAAACAGTCTCTATCTCGACAGCTACAGCCAGGCTGCGCTGACGGAAGAGACCGCTGAGCTGTATGCCAACACCATTACCGTGGATAACGGTGCGGAACTGGCGCTTGGTCTGGGTCAGGTTGATACGCACAACATGGTGCTGACGGATGGCGGTGTGCTGAACGTGGCGAGCCGTGACTACGTGCTGAATTCCGACCTGAACAACGCTCGTTACGTTACCAACGATAAGAGCAAAGCCGATTACGATTACGGCGTGGTTGCGCTGAACTCCGACGGTCACCTGGCGGTGAACGGCGAAGCCGCAGGTAACTACAAAGTGCGTATCGACAATGCGACGGGTGCAGGTTCCATTGCTGACTATAAAGGCAATGAAGTCATTCGTGTCTATGACAACAATGCAGACACACAAGCAACCTTCACCGCAGCCAACAAAGCCGATCTGGGCGCTTATACTTACCAGGCGCAGCAGCAGGGCGACAGCGTGGTGCTGCATCAGGAAGAGCTGACTGACTACGCGAACATGGCACTCAGCATTCCTTCTGCAAACACCAATATCTGGAATCTGGAGCAGGATGCCGTGGGTAACCGTCTGACCAACAGCCGTCATGGCCTGGCAGACAAAGGCGGCGCGTGGGTGAGCTACTTCGGTGGCAACTTCGACGGCGATAACGGCGAAATCAGCTACGATCAGGATGTTAACGGCGTAATGGTTGGTCTGGACACGCAGATTGACGGCAATAACGCCAAATGGATCCTGGGTGGTGCAGCAGGCTTCGCGAAAGGCGACGTGAGCGATCATTCTGGTCAGGTTGATCAGGATAGCCAGACGGCGATGATCTACTCATCCGCGTACTTTGTTAACAACGTCTTTATTGATAGCTCACTGAGCTATACCCGCTTCAATAACGATCTCTCTGCCACCATGAGCAACGGCCAGTATGTGGACGGTAACACCACTACGGATGCCTGGGGCTTCGGTCTGAAACTGGGCTACGACTGGAAACCAAATACTTCTGGTTATGTCACGCCGTACGCCGCTGTGTCTGGGCTGTTCCAGTCTGGCGACGATTATCAGTTGAGCAACGACATGCGTATGGACGGTCAGTCCTACGACAGCATGCGTTACGAAGCAGGTATCGATGCGGGCTATACCTTCAACTACGGTGGCGAGCAGGCACTGACTCCGCACTTCACGCTGGCATACGTTTATGACGATGCAAGCAACGATGCGGATATCAACGGCGACATCATCGACAACGGCGTGAAAGGGTCTGCTGTGCGTGTTGGTCTGGGCACTCAGTTCAGCTTCACCAAAAACTTCAGCACCTATACGGAAGCTAATTACCTTGGTGGCGGTGATGTTGACCAAAACTGGGGCGCAAACCTGGGTGTGAAATACACCTGGTAATGCCTGAATCGCGGGGAGGTTCCTCTCCCCGCGTTTTTAACTATAACGACAATAATGAAACAGCACCGATAAGTAAGGATAGCTTGAGGTCTGTATGAATCCTGATGCGAAACCCCTTTCTGAATTTAAACGGCTCGAGCAATGTCTGAAAGCCGAGAGCACACCCTTTAAAGCCTCTGCGCATAATATTATTTACCATGAATGCTTCGATAAAGAACAACATACCTTTGTCATACAGACGGGAATAGTGGCAATCCATCGTCGGCCCGACGATCTTCTCCTCGGAATAGTGACGACCCCTTTCATTCTTGGCCTCACGGCGGGAATGATGGAACACCTGCAGGAATATACGATGGTGGCACACTCATCCTGCAGCGGTTTTTATCTTCCGGCCGCCACTGCCCGTCAAATTATTCAGCAATCTCATCTTTGGCATGACGCATTTTGCTGGCTGTCATGGATAAACCGAATATTAGAAAAGCGGGATATGCAACTGGTCGGAAATAACTCCTACAGCCAGATTCGTGCCATGCTGCTGGATATGGCGGAATGGGATGAAACCCTGCGCTCTAAAATTGGTGTGATGAATCATATTCAGCGCAGCACGCGTATTTCGCGTTCCGTTGTGGCGGAGGTGTTGTCGGCTTTACGCCAGGGGAATTATATTAATATGAACCGGGGCAAACTGGTTAGCATCAACCGTTTGCCCGCAGAATATTAATTCGATCAGGATGCGGGAACGACCTGGGCTTTATTTCCGCTCAGTTCGGTCACAAGATTATTGATCCCATCACTCATATTGATAAACCGGGTATTTGGCGAGCGGGTGACCACCACGAACGCACCGACATTTGACTGCGGAATCATCGCCATATAGGTGATGAATCCGCCGCCGCCGCCCGTTTTTTGAATAATACCCGGACGTCCATCTTTTGGTGCCATATAGACCCAGCCCATGCCCAGCGCATCGGCTTTGCCTGGGACATCCATCCCAATCACGCGATGAAGCTGATTGCGTTTATAAATCAGGGTCTGCATGCGATCGGCCTGATTGCTGCGGGCGTAGAAATCGGACGAGAGGAACTGCTGCATCCAGCGCATCATATCGCCGGGCGTGGAGTAAACCCCGCCGCTGCCAATCGCTGCCAGGGTGTTATTACACGGGCTTGCCCCTTTCTCCGCCACCATCAGGCGCTTGCACTGATCGGGAGACGGCGTAAAGGTGGTGTCTTTCATCCCCAAAGGCCGTGTGATCTGCTCTTCAAACAGCTGGGTATAAGGTTTTCCCGATGCCGTCGCCAGCGCATCGGCCAGCAGATCGAACGCCAGATTCGAATAGGCGGCCTGAGCACCAGGCGCGGATTTCAGCGTGGCGTTTGTCAGGTAGGTCCAGCGCTGTTCGCGCGTCGGCCAGACGAACACTGGGCGATGCGCCGCGCCGCCGGGCTGTTCACGCGGCAGGGCGCTGGTGTGCGTCGCCAGATTCACCAGCGTAATCGGTGTCCCTTGATAAGAAGGCACGCGCGACCCAGGTGGTGCGAATTTGCTTAAGGGATCGTTGAGTTTGACCACGCCCTGATCGAGCAGCTTCACCAGCATTTCACTGGTCATCAGCTTGGTCAAAGAGGCAATGCGAATGACCGAATCAAGCTGTGGACGGACATTGCTGCCAGGACGCGTTTCACCAAAACTGCGAAACACACGCTGATTGCCATCAATCACGACCAGCGCCATACCCGTTGCGCCACTGCCGTAATAGATAAGATTGGCGTAGCGGTCCGCGATATCAGAAGCGAAAACAGGTGCCGTCAGCGGCTGGGCAGCCTGGACAGACGTTAGGCTCACCGCACACAGCGCGGCGAAGGAAAGCAGACAACGTTTCAACGAAAAGCATCCATGAAGTGAATGAAAGAAGTAATGCGTATTTATACTACTAAACGGCGCGGTGCAAAGGGCCGAATTGCATAACGATAGCGGGAAAAACGTAACCACGGGTAAATAAGAACAATTTCGTTGCAATCAGTCTCCTGTTTTGTGACATCGGGCTTATGATAGGGGCTGGTATGACTCAATTCTTCGGAGACGGTGATGGCTGATAAACGTGTGGTGATGGTGGTCGATATGCAGCAGGGCGTGTTTGCGACGCCTCGTATTCAACGCGAACAATGCGTTTCGCGAATCAATCAGCTTACGCACGCCGCCGATACGGTGATATTTATTCAGCACATCGAAGCGGGTGGACTGGAGGAGGGGAGCGAAGGTTTTGCGTTGCTGCCTGATCTGCATCAGCCAGCGGGGGCGTTTTATGTCACCAAAACCGCCTGCGATGCGTTCTATCGCACTCAGCTCGAAGCATTGTTAACAGAACACGGTATTCAGCAGTTCGTCATCTGCGGGTGTGCAACCGACTACTGCGTGGACACCACCCTCAAAAATGGCGTGAGCCGGGGCTATCACATCACGGTGGCGGAAGATGCGCATACCACCGCACATCGCCCGGCGGCCGAGGCGCAGGTGCTGATTAAGCACTATAACGAGGTCTGGGGCACCCTTAGCGCACCGGGTAATGCGCCCACTGTGAAACTCACCGAAACAATTCTTGCCGGGTGGCAGGCGAACTAACCTATAAACCACAGGTCTATTTTTTCTGCATGCGCCGGTGAGCGGCGCGTGGCGGGTTTTTCGTGTGGTATTTTGTTGAACACAGCAACGCCATAACAACAAGAAGGAAGCACCATGTTTAAGTCTTTTTTCCCAAAGCCGGGACCCTTTTTTCTCTCGGCGTTTATTTGGGCGCTGATCGCCGTCATTTTCTGGCAGGCGGGTGGCGGTGCGTGGATTGAGCGCATAACCGGCGCAACGGGCGATGTGCCTATCAGCGCGGCGCGCTTCTGGTCCCTCAGCTATCTGCTGTTTTACGCCTACTATGCGCTGTGCGTAGGGCTGTTTGCCCTGTTCTGGTTCAGCTATGCGCCGCATCGCTGGCAGTATTGGTCGATTCTCGGCACAGCGCTAATCATCTTTGTCACCTGGTTTTTGGTGGAGGTCGGCGTTGCGGTCAACGCCTGGTACGCGCCGTTCTACGATCTGATTCAGACCGCGCTCAGCTCTCCGCACAAAGTCACCATCAATCAGTTCTATCATGAAGTCGGGATTTTCCTCGGCATCGCGCTGATCGCAGTTATTATCGGTGTCATGAATAACTTCTTCGTCAGCCACTACGTCTTTCGCTGGCGTACCGCGATGAACGAACACTATATGGCGCACTGGCAGCAGCTGCGTCATATCGAGGGGGCCGCGCAGCGTGTGCAGGAAGATACGATGCGTTTCGCCTCCACGCTGGAAGATATGGGCGTGAGCTTTATCAACGCCATTATGACCCTCATCGCGTTTCTGCCGGTGCTCGTCACGCTCTCCGCGCACGTTCCGGAGCTGCCGATTGTCGGCCATCTGCCTTATGGCCTGGTGATTGCGGCTATCGTCTGGTCGCTGATGGGGACCGGGCTTCTGGCGGCGGTGGGGATAAAACTGCCGGGGCTGGAGTTCAAAAACCAGCGCGTGGAAGCCGCCTACCGTAAAGAGCTGGTCTACGGGGAAGACGACCCTGAACGCGCCTCACCACCGACCGTTCGCGAGCTGTTTGGCGCGGTGCGTCGCAACTACTTCCGCCTCTATTTCCACTACATGTATTTCAACATCGCCCGCATCTTATATTTGCAGGTTGATAACGTTTTCGGTTTGTTCCTGCTGTTCCCGTCGATTGTGGCAGGTACGATTACGCTCGGTCTGATGACTCAGATCACCAACGTTTTCGGTCAGGTTCGCGGTTCGTTCCAGTATTTGATTGCATCATGGACTACGCTGGTTGAGCTGATGTCGATCTATAAGCGTCTGCGCAGTTTCGAACGCGAGCTGGACGACCAGAACTTGCAGGAAGTGACCAACACATTAGGTTAAAACAGGGAGTTGCTATGCCATTTGCCGTACCACGCGCGTTACCCTTATCACTGCTGGCCGCTCTCGTGCTGGTCGGATGCGCCGACAAAGGTGCCGCGCCGCTGAAAAAGGGCGAAAAGCCTGTTGATGTGGCAAGCGTGGTGCGTCAGAAAATGCCCGCCAGCGTCAAAGATCGCGACGACTGGGCAATCGTGCTGGCGAAAACCTTCGAGAGCCAGAAGCTTGCCCCGACCGAGGAGAATATCTGCTCGGTGCTGGCGGTGGCGCAGCAAGAGTCCATGTACCAGTCCGATCCGGCGGTGCCTGGGCTTAACAAAATTGCCTGGAAGGAGATAGACCGCCGGGCAGAAAAAATGCACATCCCGGTTTTTCTCGTCCACACGGCGCTCAAAATCACTTCGCCTAACGGCAAAAGCTACAGCGAGCGGCTGGATACGGTTAAAACCGAGAAACAGCTGAGCGCCATTTTCGATGATTTTATCGATATGGTGCCGATGGGGCAGAAGCTGTTTGGCTCGCTGAATCCGGTGCACACAGGCGGCCCGATGCAGGTCAGCATCGACTTTGCCGAGAAACATACCCGCGGCTATCCGTGGGAAATCGACGGTACGGTGCGCCAGGAGGTGTTTTCTCTGCGCGGTGGGCTGTGGTTCGGCACTTACCATCTGCTGAATTATCCCGCCAACTACAGCGCCCCGCTGTATCGTTTTGCTGATTTCAACGCGGGCTGGTATGCCAGCCGTAACGCCGCTTTCCAGAATGCGGTAAACCGCGCGACGGGCGCGAAGCTGGCACTGGATGGCGATCTGATTGCTTACGGCAGCAGCGAGGCGGGCACAACCGAGCAGGCGGTGCGCAAACTGGCGATCAAACTGGATATGAGCAACAGCGAGATCCGCCGTCAGCTGGAGAAAGGGGACAGCCTGGCATTTGAGAAAACGGATCTTTATCAGCAGGTGTTTAAGCTGGCGGAGCAGAAGAGTGGCAACGCGTTGCCGAGAGAAGTTTTGCCGGGCATTCAGCTTGAAAGCCCGAAGATCACACGCAATCTCACCACGGCGTGGTTCGCGAAACGCGTCGACGATCGTCGGGCTCGCTGTATGTCACTGAACTAAACGTCAGTGATGACGACGCCAGCGCAGCACCAGGGCTATCACACCGAGGATGGCACAGCCTGCGAGAAACGGAATCAATCCGAAGATGGTGCTGACACCTAAACCAATTTCAACATGCGGTCGGCCTGTGTCCTGGACCTGCATCAGGTGTTCATAAACGCCCGGTGCATGCACCAGCATATTCAGAAGCTGTGACCCTGCCCAGAAACAGAACAGCACAAACAGGGCATAGGCGATGTTGCCGGACGTGGAGGTTCTCGGTTTTTTGCCACCAAAAATCGGCTTCGCCAGTGTAAAGTCTGCCATAAAAACCTCCCCCTATTTCATTCTGGCAATGTGCCAGTCATACAAGGTGAGTCTGACAGGTCATAGCATTTGTCAATATCAGAATCGTGGTAATTTGGACGAGGGAATGCTCCTGGTTTAGCAATTTATGTCTTACATCACATTTTGCTGACTTAAGTTAAATTGCGACGCATTTAAGATTTTCCGCATCCGCCACAGACCGCATGAGAAAACTGTGAGAGGATATCTTTTTATTCTGCCGGAGTTGCCATGAAGCTGTCTGCCAAACTACGCCGTGACTGGCATTATTACGCCTTTGCGATTGGCCTGATTTTTATTCTTAACGGTGTTGTTGGGCTGCTGGGATTTGAAGCGAAAGGCTGGCAAACCTATGCGGTGGGGCTGGTGACCTGGGTGATCAGTTTCTGGCTGGCGGGCTTTATTATCCGCCGTCGACCTGAAGAGCCGACGACGGAAACGGTCGAGAGCGCCGAAAAAGCGGATTAACCGTTTACGGAGCTTTTCAGGGCGCTGTCAGCGGCATGACGCTCCAGCGCCAGTTCGATCAGACGGGTGATCAAATCCGGATAACTGATACCGCTCGCCTGCCACAGTTTCGGGTACATGCTGATATTGGTAAACCCTGGCAGCGTATTGATTTCATTGATGATCACGTCATTCTCTGCCGTCAGGAACACGTCAACGCGCGCCATTCCGCCGCAGCCGAGTGCCTGATAGGCTTCAATCGCGATAGCGCGGATCTTGTCATTGATTTCCGGATCCAGCACCGCCGGGACCACTACCTGCGCCCCTTTATCATCGATGTACTTGGTGTCGTACGAGTAGAAATCACTGTTCAGCACCACTTCGCCACAGGTACTGGCTTGCGGGAAATCATTGCCCAGCACCGCGCACTCGATCTCGCGGCCTTTAATCCCTTGCTCAACCACCACTTTGTGGTCAAATTCAAACGCCAGACGCACGGCTTCGGTGAACTGTGCTTCGCTGGTCACTTTGCTAACGCCAACGGAAGAGCCCTGGTTCGCCGGCTTTACGAAGAGCGGCAGGCCGAGCTGAGAAGTGATTTGGGCAAAGGTGTAGCGCTGGCGATTGGCGCGCGTGAGCGTCACAAACGGCGCGATGTTCAGCCCGGCGTCACGCAGCAGGCGTTTGGTCACGTCTTTATCCATGCAAGCCGCAGAGCCAAGGACATCGGAGCCGACGAACGGCAGGTTCGCCATACGCAACATCCCTTGCAGGGAACCGTCTTCGCCCAGGGTGCCGTGTACAATCGGGAAAACCACGTCAATCTGCGACAGCGCTTGCGCATTCCCCGCGTTAATCAGCTGGCCCTGCACGACGCCCGGAACGGTTGCAACGCTGATATCTGATGGATTCAGCGCGATATGCGCCGGATCGTCTGCGTTCAGCAGATACTGACTGGCATCGTTGACGTGCCACTGGCCTTGCTTATCAATCCCCAGCAGTACGACATCAAAACGGCTCTTATCAATCGCATCAACGATATTTTTGGCCGACTGCAGCGACACTTCGTGTTCTGCCGATTTTCCCCCAAAAACAATTCCTACCCGCTGCTTCGCCATCTTCACTTTTTTCCAGTCTGACTCATCAAAGGCCATAACATACCACGATGTTCTGTGGGTTTCGCCGCCTTCTGCCATAATGTTTTGAGCTATTCACGAGGAGGGATTGTGCGAGGGAAAAGTGTGCTGGTCTGTCTGATTGTTGTGGGTGCGGCGGTGATGGGCTATCGCTGGCTGCCGTCGTATTACAACCCGTTTACCCCGCTTTCGCTCGACGATCCGCCGGGGAAAATCAGCCAGTTTAAGCTGCGTCGCCTGACGCCCGAAGCCTGTGTCAGTCTACTGGAGCAGGCCAATCAAAAACAGCTCATCCAGACCCAGGCGCTGGCGGACAGTGCCGGAGAGTGCCCGCTCAACGGCGTCGTGCGGGTGCGCAGTTTCGGCCCGGTCTCCCTGAGCAGCAGCTTTATCGCCAGCTGCCCGCTGGCCCTGAGTTCCGCGCTGTTTATCCATCAAAAGGCCCGGCCGCTCACTCAGACGATGATGGGCAGCCCGTTGACGCGCGTGGAGCATCTCGGCAGCTTTGCCTGTCGCAATATCTATAACCGGCCTGATGCGCGTCGCAGCGAACATGCCAGCGCCGAAGCGCTCGATATCAGCGCGTTTCAGCTGGCAGACGGCGAGCGGGTGACGGTGCTGCGCGGCTGGCGCAACGACAAAACACAACCCTGGCTGCGCGCGCTGCTGAGCGCCAGCTGCGATTACTACGGTAACGGGCTTGGGCCGGAGTATAACGCGGCGCACGCCAACCATTTTCACCTCGGAATGCGCGGTTTTGGCCTCTGTCGTTAAAGCATAATTCACCACCAAAAAGTGGATGATTTGTGACTTGTTTCACAAATATGATGACTGGGGAGATAAAACACCAAAGTTGTCGCTGCCGCACCTCTGGCGCTACGTGATGTGATGCAACTTGCTAATCTGTCGGCGAATTCGCCTAAAAATGAAGAGTTTGCCTGTTATGGAATCCTGGAAAGTCAACCTTATATCGGTCTGGTTTGGCTGTTTTTTCACCGGTCTTGCGATCAGCCAGATTTTGCCCTTCCTGCCGCTGTATGTCTCCCAGCTCGGCGTGTCGTCCCACGAAGCGCTGTCGATGTGGTCGGGTCTGACCTTCAGTATTACTTTCCTGGTTTCCGCCATTGTCTCGCCCATGTGGGGCAGCCTTGCGGATCGCAAAGGGCGCAAGCTGATGCTCCTGCGCGCCTCGCTGGGGATGGCGATCGCCATCCTGCTGCAGGCCTATGCCACTAACGTCTGGCAGCTCTTTCTCCTGCGCGGCCTGATGGGGCTGACGTCCGGTTATATTCCTAACGCGATGGCGCTGGTGGCGTCGCAGGTTCCGCGCGAGCGCAGCGGCTGGGCGATCAGCACACTCTCGACCGCGCAAATCAGCGGCGTCATTGGCGGTCCGTTGATGGGTGGTTTTCTGGCTGACCACGTCGGCTTGCGCGCGGTGTTTTTCATTACCGCGATGCTGCTGATGGTGAGTTTTCTGGTGACCTTGTTCCTCATTAAAGAGGGCGTGCGCCCGACGGTCAGCAAAGCCGATCGCCTGAGCGGTAAAGCGGTTTTTGCCACGCTGCCCTACCCCGGCCTGATGATCAGCCTTTTTGTGACAACGCTGGTGATTCAGCTGTGCAACGGTTCCATCGGCCCGATTCTGGCGCTGTTTATCAAATCCATGGCGCCGGACAGCAACAATATTGCGTTCCTGAGCGGGATGATCGCCGCCGTGCCAGGCGTTTCCGCGCTGATCTCTGCCCCACGACTGGGTAAGCTCGGGGATCGTATCGGTACGGCGCGGATATTAATGGCGACCCTGATTATCGCCGTGGTGCTGTTTTTCGCGATGTCCTTCGTCACCTCGCCGTTCCAGCTCGGCGTGCTGCGCTTCCTGCTCGGGTTTGCCGATGGGGCGATGCTGCCTGCGGTACAAACCCTGCTGGTGAAATACTCAAGCGATCAGGTCACCGGACGCATCTTTGGTTATAACCAGTCATTTATGTATCTGGGGAATGTCGCAGGCCCGTTAATGGGCGCGACCGTTTCCGCGATGGCCGGATTCCGCTGGGTATTTGCCGCTACGGCAGTGGTGGTGTTACTGAACGTTATCCAGCTCGCGATAGCATTACGCCGTCGCCGTCAGAAAATGGCGAATATCGCGACGTAAAGAAGATATATTATGTATTTACACATAACAGGCGCTGTTATCAAAAATAATGGCGCCTGCTTTCTACTATTTTGCTGCCACGCAATCAGTTTTTATAATAGCAAAACGTTTCGCTGACGATAAATCATCGTTATTTGCGACATAGCGTGTTTTTTCATAAAGATAATACTTTTCGCCTCTTTGCAATAATCAACCGTAATGATACCGTCAGCAAAAACCTGATAAGGAAATAGCACGATGAAAAATCTCATTGCAGAGTTGCTGGTTAAGCTTGCCCAAAAGGAAGAAGAGTCAAAAGAACTGGTTGCCCAGGTTGAAGCGTTAGAAATCGTTGTCACGGCCCTTTTACGGCAAATGGCGCAGACCGATCAGCAGGCGCTGATCCGAAGTATTGAGGGCGCGCTGGAGGATGCCAGGCCCGACTCTCAAGTGCCGATTCAGGATAGCGAAATGCTACAGCAATACGTAAAAAAGCTGTTGCGGCATCCTCGTAGTTAATCTGTCACAGAATCTAAAAACCTGTCATAGCATTGTCATAAGTTGTGCCTATAGTCGCTCTGTTTATTTTTATGTATTTGTACATGGAGAAATAAAGTGAAACAGAGCGCACTTTTCATCGCATTACTGCCTTTATTATTTACCCCTGCCATTTATGCCGACACCACGAATACCCAGGTGCTGGATAATCGCGCGGCTCAGGGAGATATCACGCAGCCGGGCGGCGCACGCCGTCTGTCAGAAGATCAAACCGAAGCGCTGCGTGCATCGCTAAATGATAAACCGGCTAAAAATATTATTTTGCTGATTGGTGATGGGATGGGCGATTCCGAAATCACCGCCGCGCGAAATTATGCCGAAGGGGCCGGCGGCTTTTTTAAAGGTATTGACGCATTGCCGTTGACCGGACAATACACCCACTACGCGGTGGATAAAAAAACCGGTAAGCCTGATTACGTGACCGACTCGGCGGCCTCCGCCACGGCGTGGACCACGGGCGTGAAAACCTATAACGGCGCGCTGGGCGTCGATATTCACGAAAAGGATCACCAGACCATTCTGGAGATGGCGAAGGCGGCTGGCCTTGCGACAGGTAACGTCTCAACGGCTGAACTGCAGGATGCAACGCCAGCGGCGCTGGTGGCGCATGTGACGTCGCGTAAATGCTACGGCCCGTCCGTGACCAGCGAAAAATGCCCGACCAATGCGCTGGAAAAGGGCGGTAAAGGCTCCATCACCGAACAGCTGCTGAATGCCCGCGCCGATGTGACGCTGGGCGGCGGGGCGAAAACATTCGCGGAAACCGCGACGGCCGGAGAATGGCAGGGCAAAACTCTGCGTGAACAGGCGCAGGCGCGGGGTTATCAGCTGGTGAGCGATGCCGCTTCTCTGGCGGCGATCACCGAAGCGGGCCAGGACAAGCCGCTGCTCGGCCTGTTCTCGGACGGCAACATGCCGGTGCGCTGGGAAGGGCCAAAAGCTTCTTACCACGGCAACATCGACAAACCGGCGGTGACCTGCACGCCAAACCCGAAACGCGATGACAGCGTTCCGACGCTGGCGCAGATGACCGACAAAGCCATCACTTTGCTGAGCAAGGGCGAGAAGGGCTTCTTCCTGCAGGTTGAAGGCGCGTCGATTGATAAACAGGATCATGCGGCGAATCCGTGCGGTCAGATTGGCGAAACCGTCGATCTTGATGAAGCCGTGCAGAAAGCGCTGGCGTTCGCGAAGAAAGATGGCAACACCCTCGTGGTAGTGACCGCTGACCATGCGCACGCCAGCCAGATCGTGGCACCTGATACCAAAGCGCCAGGCCTGACTCAGGCGCTGAACACCAAAGACGGTGCGGTAATGGTGATGAGCTATGGCAACTCCGAAGGCGATTCCATGGAACATACCGGCACACAGCTGCGCATCGCGGCGTATGGCCCGCACGCGGCAAATGTGGTCGGGCTGACGGATCAAACGGATCTGTTCTACACCATGAAAGCCGCTCTTGGCCTGAAATAAAGCGATCGCCCGGCGGAAATCCCCTTCCGTCGGGTGGTATTTTTCCCGCCACGAACCAGACTTACTGTGAACCTTCACAAAAGGATGGTGTTATGAAACTGACTCTTACTGTAACCCTGCTCTCTTCTCTGCTCCTGATGTCTGTGGCGTCCGCCGCCGAAAAAACGCTCACTCCGCAGCAGCAACGGATGACCACCTGTAATCAACAGGCGACAGCCCAGACGCTGAAAGGTGATGCGCGTAAAACGTACATGAGCGATTGCCTGAAAAACAGTTCGTCGAAACCGGGCGAAAAGAGCCTCACGCCGCAGCAACAAAAGATGCGCGAATGTAACGGCCTGGCGACGCAGCAATCCCTGAAAGGGGAAGACCGCAGTAAATTTATGAGCGCCTGCCTGAAGAAATCCGCGTAGTCCTAACGGGTGAGCGGTGCCAGCGGCTCACCCGAAATTTCATACTTTCCCCACAACACCCGTCTCTATAATTTGGGAAATGTTTCAGAATGTTCCCAAAAATTATGAATGACGATAACTTTTACAATAAAGACGTCACGCGAGAAGAGTGGCCCCAGAACCTTTCTCAGGATGACCACCATCGTTCCGGAATCCGATTTGCCCGGCGGGTAAGACTGCCGCGGATGTTCGGGTTAGCGGCGATGTTTTTCCCTGTCGCAGGCGCGCTGGTCGCTCAGTCTCCGCCTGGCCTCTGGTGGCTGGTGCTGGTGGGCTGGGCGTTTGTCTGGCCACATCTCGCCTGGCAGTTGGCTTACCGCGCCGCCGATCCGCGAGCCAGCGAAATAAAGAACCTGAAAGTCGATGCCATTATGGCGGGAATTTGGATGGGGCTGATGGGGCTGAATGTACTTCCCACGGCGGCACTGACAATAATGATAGGCATGAATCTGATGGGGGCAGGGGGCGTCAAATTGTTCACGGCTGGTGCAACCATGACGATTATTGCGTCCCTGATCACCCTGAAACTCACCGGCGTCTCCCCCACCTTTACCCTCTCTTCGCAGGAACTCTGGCTGGCGCTGCCGGCGATGGTTCTCTACCCGATCTACTTTGCCTGGGTCAGCTATCAGACCGCCATCCGTCTGGCAGAGCACAAGCGCCGCCTGGAGCTGATGAGCACCCGTGACGGTATGACCGGCGTGTTTAACCGGCGTCACTGGGAAATTTTATTGCGTAATGAATACGACACCTGTCGGCGCAGCCATCGCGAGGCGGCGATCCTGATTATCGATATCGATCATTTCAAGAGTATCAACGATACCTGGGGGCATGATGTGGGCGATGAGGCGATCATTGCCGTCACCCGACAGCTGCAACTAGCGCTGCGCGCCGGGGATCTTATCGGACGCTTCGGCGGTGACGAATTTGCGGTGATCATGAGCGGCACGCCAGCGGAGAGTGCCATTGCGGCCATGTCGCGTGTCCATGAGCGGCTGGCAACCTTAACGCTACCCTGCGCGCCGCAGGTACGACTGCGGATAAGCGTTGGCGTGGCAACGTTAACGCCTGAATTTGGCCATTATCGCGAGTGGCTAAAAGCCGCCGATGTGGCGCTCTACAAAGCGAAAAATGCCGGACGCAACCGCACCGAAGTGGCAGCCTGACGCCCGGCGCGCGTCATCAGGATTTGCTGAGACTTTCTGATTTTTCCATGCACTTATTCATCGCTTCAATCACCGCCGAGCGGAATCCGCGCTCTTCGAGAACGCGCACGGCTTCAATGGTGGTGCCGCCCGGTGAACACACCATGTCTTTCAGTTCGCCTGGATGTTTGCCCGTTTCCAGCACCATTTTGGCGGAGCCCATTACCGCCTGCGCGGCAAATTTGTAAGCCTGCGCGCGCGGCATCCCGCCGAGCACGGCGGCATCAGCCATCGCTTCAATAAACATGAACACATACGCAGGCGCGGAACCGCTGACGCCCACCACCGGATGGATCATCGATTCGGCAATCACTTCCGCTTCGCCAAAGCAGCGGAAGATGTTCAGCACATCGGCCACGTCTTCTGCTGTTACCAGCGCGTTAGGCGTCACGGAGGTCATTCCCGCATTGACCAGCGACGGCGTGTTTGGCATCGCGCGGACAATTTTTCGGTCGTGACCCAGGGCGCGTGCCAGCTGATCGAGGGTCACGCCCGCCGCAATGGAGACCACCAGCGTGTCTTTGTTCAGGCTGGAGGTGATATCGCTCAGCACTTTAATCATGATGTTAGGTTTAACGGCGCCAAAGACGATGTCGGCAATCTGCGCGACATCCTGTGCGCTTTCGGCGGCATTAATGCCGTATTCATCATGCAGCGCGGCAACTTTATCCGGTGACGGGGTATAGACCCAAATCTGCCCTGGCAATACCTGACCGCTGGCAATCAGACCGCCGAGAATGGCTTTTCCCATATTGCCGCAGCCGATAAAACCGATTTTTTTGTCCATCACGTCTCTCCGTTATTATCCGTTGTGAGTTCTGATTTATAGCTTAACAACGAAAAGCAGGCGACAATAGCCACCAATGTCATCCAGGGGAGAAACTATGGCGATTTGGGTGGATGCGGATGCGTGTCCGAATGTCATTAAAGAAATTTTATTCCGCGCGGCTGAGCGCGTGCAGATGCCGCTAACGCTGGTGGCAAACCAGAATCTGCGTATTCCGCCGTCGAAATTTATCCGTTCAATGCGCGTTCCGGCCGGGTTTGACGTGGCGGATAACGAAATTGTGCGCCTGTGCAGCCCTGAGGATTTGGTGATTACTGCCGATATTCCTCTGGCGGCAGAGGTGCTGGAGAAGGGCGCAGCGGCGCTGAATCCGCGCGGTGAACGCTACTCACCGGCGACGATCCGCCAAAAACTGACCATGCGTGATTTTATGGATACCCTGCGCGCCAGCGGTGTGCAGACCGGTGGGCCGGATTCGCTCTCGCAGCGTGACCGCCAGCAGTTCGCGGCCGAGCTGGATAAATGGCTGCTGGAAGTGAAGCGCCGTACTGCGTAATGATAAGCATTGCTGTTTTGTGATATAGTGTGGCAACCGCAGGGTTGTCATCGCCTGGTGCTTTACAGTAAAGTTGACGTACCCGCTCATGCAATAATTTCTTTACAGAGAACAAGCGTTAAAAGCACGCCAGACGCTCTCTGTCATACAAACATAATCTTGTTGTAATCCTATTTTTACAGTTACCTTGCGTACTAGTTTAATGGTATTATTGCTCGTTTTTCGACATTACACACCGCAACCATGCGGTATCAAGGGGAACACCTGGCTATGACCCAACCCATCTTTTTAGTTGGCCCCCGTGGCTGCGGTAAAACGACCGTCGGCCTTGAACTGGCGCGTGTCAGTCAGAGCCAGTTTGTCGATACCGATCATTGGCTGCAAACTCAGGCCCGCCAGACCATAGCTGAGATTGTCGAAAAAGAAGGCTGGGAAAGTTTCCGCGCGCGTGAAAGCGACACGCTGGAAGCGGTAACCGCACCGTCGACCATCATTGCTACCGGCGGCGGCATTATCCTCGCAGAGCGTAATCGCCAGTTTATGCGCGAGAAAGGGATTGTGATTTACCTGTGCGCGCCCGTATCTACGCTGGTGGAGCGCCTGGAAGCATTCCCGGAAGAGGGGCAACGCCCCACGCTGACCGGGAAACCAATCAGCGAAGAGGTGAGCGAGATCCTCGCCGAGCGCGACGCCCTGTATCGCGAAGCGGCGCACCACGTGATCGACGCCGCACAGTCGCCGGAACAGGTCGTAAATCAGATTGTTACCGCCCTGCGTTTGGCTTGCGCCAGCTAGCAGGCGTCTATACTCATAGTTTAGCCGTTAAAAAAGGATGAACTATGCCAACCAGACCGCCATACCCACGTGAAGCGCGCATTGTCACTATTGAAAAAGGCACCGGTGCCCAAACCGTGACCTGGTATCAACTGCGTGCGGACCACCCAAAGCCGGACTCCCTGATCAGCGAACATGAAACTGAGCAGGAAGCACTGGATGCCAAGCGCCGCTACGAAGATCCTGAAAAGTCCTGATACAAATCTGAAATCGATAACAACCGTGCCTGAATCACACTTTTAACTCAGCGTGAATGTTAAGTGGGGGTTAATATTTAGTTATTACAGTGAGATTCAGACCGGGCGTTGGATCTTTACATTTCGGAGTAGGGATATGCTGCTACGCTTTTGACCTGTTTAAGCTGAAACAAGAACCGCGCAGCGTATTGAGCTTGTGCCTGTATTATCGCAATGGTAGTGAAGAAAGGCGAAAACGATGAAGGCAACATTGGCGATCCTCACCATCGGGGTGGTCCCTGTCAGCGAAGTGTTACCGCTCTTAACTGAGCATGTCTCCGAACAGCAAATCACCCATCTTAGCCTGCTCGGCAAGATGAGTCGGGAAGAGGTCATGGAAGACTACGCACCTGCAGATAATGAGGTGACCCTGCCGACATTGTTAAGCGACGGTAAACTCGCGCATGTTTCACATCACAAAATCGAGCGTGCTTTACAGGGCGTGATCGAAGTGCTCGATAATCAAGGATATGACGTCATCCTGTTAATGAGCACCGCCCCGATTTCGGGTCTTATGGCGCGAAACGCTATCCTCCTTGAACCGATGCGGATTATTCCTCCGCTGGTGGCCTCGATTGTCGACGGGCATCAGGTCGGGGTAATCGTGCCGATTGCAGAGCTGCTGGAGAACCAGATAGCGAAGTGGAAAGTCCTGCAAAAACCGCCGCTGTTTGCCCTGGCAAACCCGATCTGGGATAGCGAAGCCAAACTGATTTCGGCAGGACGTGAACTGCTGGAGCAGGGCGCCGACGTTTTGATGCTCGATTGTCTCGGTTTTCATCAGCGACATCGTGATTTGTTGCAAAAAGCCCTCGATGTACCGGTGCTGCTCTCGAACGTTCTGGTAACCCGTCTGGCGTCTGAATTACTGGCCTGATGATTTTGCGTGACAGGCACGGAGGATGGCCCCTATAGTGGATTTTTATCCAAAGACATAAGGGCCAGTTCATGCTTTCGAGTAACGAATACTTTTCCGGTAAAGTGAAATCCATTGGTTTTACCAGCAGCAGTACTGGCCGTGCCAGTGTGGGCGTTATGGCTGAAGGGGAATATACCTTTGGTACCGCAGAGCCTGAAGAGATGACGGTGATTAGCGGCGCGCTGAACGTGCTGTTGCCTGGCGAAACCGAATGGAAGGCGTACACCGCCGGAGAAGTTTTCAACGTCCCTGGCCACAGCGAGTTCAACCTGCAGGTTGCAGAGCCAACCTCTTATCTGTGCCGTTATCTGAAATAAAAAAAGGCCGGGTAGCGTTGACGCTGACCCGGCCTGCTTTTCTGATTTGAGAATTTAGCGCTGCGCTTCGCCGCCTAAACCTTCCACCAGATTCTGAATCAATGCCGCCAGCTCACCCGTCATCAGGATAAAGTCCGCATCAAAACGCTGGGCGAAATCTTCACGATCGATATCTTCGTTTTGATCGCGCAACTCATCGCAGAACTTCAGACGCTTAATCGAGCCATCGTCGCACATCACGAACTGAATGCGCTGCTGCCAGTCGAGTGCCAGCTTGGTCACCAGTTTGCCGGCTTCGATATGGACTGCGATTTCGTCGCAGACCAGATCCTGCTTCTTCGCGCGGATCACACCGCCATCTTCGAGGATCGCTTTTAGCTCGGCTTCGTCCAGCAGCTGGAAACCTTGCGCCGCGCTGCCGCTGCGTACCCATTCGGTGAGGGTCAGTTCAATCGGATTTTCCATCGCCAGCGGAACCACCGGCAGCGAGCCCAGGCTCTTACGCAGCAGAGCCAGCGTATCTTCTGCTTTCTTGGCGCTGGCGCAGTCCACCATGATCAGACCGTTCACGGTGTCGATCCACATCATGGTCTGGCTGAATCGGCTAAAGGCGCGAGGCAGCAGAGAGTGCAGCACTTCATCCTTCAGGGAATCTTTTTCCGTTTTTTTCAGCTTGCGGCCCTGTTCGGCCTCCAGCTTGAAGATCTTCGCTTCCAGCGCCTGCTTCACCACCGGTGACGGCAGGATTTTCTGTTCCTGGCGCGCGCAAAGAATGATTTGACCATTGGTTGTCGAGTGGGTCAGCGCATCGCTTTGAGAACCCATCGGAGAAACCCAACCGGTTTTTGCCATATCCTGGCTACCGCATGGGGTAAAGGTGTAAGCGGCTAACTGTTTTTCCATCTCTTCCGCACGCAGCGAAACGTCGCGGCTGAGACGGTAAACCATCAAATTTTTGAACCACAGCATGATAATTTCCACGGCCTTGTCGTTAAATCAGCGGGCATGATAACGAATTGTGGCAGTGCTTGCATTGCTAATCGGGTAGCCTGCTTCTACTCTGTTGATAATCAAAATAATGAGGAGAGTCCTGTGCGTATTGGTATTGATTTGGGCGGCACCAAAACAGAAGTCATTGCGCTGAGCGATCGCGGCGAGCAGCTCTTTAGACATCGTCTTCCGACGCCACGTGACGACTACCAGCAGACTATCGAAACCATCGCACTGCTGGTGGAGATGGCGGAAAAAGCCACAGGGCAGACCGGCTCAGTTGGGATGGGGATTCCAGGCTCGATTTCGCCATACACCGGCGTGGTAAAAAACGCGAATTCTACTTGGCTGAACGGTCAGCCGTTTGATAAAGATCTGAGCGCGCGCCTGAACCGCGAAGTGCGGCTGGCAAATGACGCCAACTGTCTCGCTGTCTCCGAAGCGATTGACGGCGCGGCGGCGGGCGCACAGACCGTGTTTGCGGTCATTATCGGCACCGGCTGCGGTGCAGGCGTGGCCTTCAACGGTCGCGCCCATACCGGCGGCAACGGGACGGCGGGCGAGTGGGGGCACAATCCGCTGCCGTGGATGGACGAAGACGAACTGAAATATCGCGCCGAAGTGCCATGCTATTGCGGCAAACAGGGCTGTATCGAAACCTTCATCTCCGGGACCGGCTTTGCCACCGACTACCGCCGCCTGAGCGGACAACCGCTCAAGGGCAACGAAATTATGCGTCTGGTAGAAGAACAGGATGCGGTGGCCGAACTGGCGCTGAGCCGCTATGAAATGCGCCTGGCGAAATCCCTGGCGCACGTGGTGAACATTCTCGACCCGGATGTGATCGTGCTGGGCGGCGGGATGAGCAACGTCGACCGTATCTACACCACGGTTCCGCAGCTGGTGAAGCAGTGGGTGTTCGGCGGTGAATGCGAAACGCCGATCCGCAAAGCGGTGCACGGGGATTCCAGCGGTGTGCGCGGCGCGGCGTGGTTGTGGCCTAACTGATTACCCGTTGTATTCTGCTGTGAAAAAGCCTGATGGAAACGTCAGGCTTTTTGCGATTTCTAATCCCCTGACATAAAAGAATGGGGGCCGGAAAGCCCCCAGTGATCGCGCTTACTCCACCGCAAAGGCTCTGTCTAACTTGCTGTAGCCCAGCCCGTTAATTTTCTTCACTTTGATCTGCACCGGTATGCGCTCTTTCATCGCCTCGACATGGCTGATGACGCCGATGGTTTTGCCCGTGGCGTTCAGGGCATCGAGCGCATCCAGCGCCATATCCAGCGTTTCGCTGTCCAGCGTACCAAAGCCCTCATCAAGGAACAGGGAATCTATTCGCGTTTTATGGCTCACCAGATCGGACAGCGCCAGCGCCAGCGCAAGGCTTACCAGGAAACTCTCCCCGCCGGAGAGGGTGCGCGTATCGCGCACGGCGTCGGCCTGCCAGGTATCAACCACTTCCAGCTCCAGCGCATCGCTGGCCTTGCGTTGCAGCAGATAGCGCCCGTGCAGACGGTTAAGCTGCTGGTTGGCCAGCCACACCAGATTGTCGAGGGTCAGCCCCTGAGCAAATTTACGGAACCGGTCGCCGGTGCTGGAACCGATCAGCGCGTTCAGATATCCCCAGTCATCCGCGAGACGCGCGGCTTCTTCAATCTGCTGCATCAAGCCCTGCTGATGAAGACGGTTGTCACTGTCCTGCTTCAGCTGCTGGCGGATCTCGCCCTGACGCGTCGTATTTTCGCGCAGCTGCTGTGCCAGGTGCTGTAATTGCACCTGCAATGCCTGTACGTCCAGATCTGCCGGTAGCGCTTCCGATTGCTTTTCCATATGCTCCAGACGCTGCTGATCCGCCTGTAAGGCCAGCGCAGAAGATTGCTGGAGCTGTTGTTCCAGCGTGTGTTTCAGCTGTTCCAGCTTGCGCACGGTATCGCCATCAAGCAGTGCGGCAAGGAACGCGGCTTCACTGGCAAAACTGCTCTCCTGGAGCGCAGCTGCAAACTGGGTTTGCAGCTGTGCCAGACGCTCGCGATCGCTCTGCTCCTGCTGTTGCAGGGTGGTGAGCTGGCTTTGCAGGGAGATACAGTCGTTGTGGATATCGCGCCAGTTATTGGGGACCGGCTCGTCCGCCGTTTCATCTTCGGATGCGGGCAGCGTGTCGAGAAGCGGCATCAGGGCGTTCATTTGTTCCTGAAGGGCCGTCAGCTGCCTCTGTTTTTCCTGCCACTCATTCGATTCGGTTTCACGCAGTGCCAGCCACGCGCTCTCTTCGCCCTCTTGCGGCGCGGTGAGAGCGAGCGGCATTAATGCGTTCAGCAAGGTCTGGCGCTGGGTCTCAATCTGCTGCTGAATCTGGTGAATCTGCTGTTCCAGTTCGTTGAGCTGATTCTGCAAGGCCAGGCGTTGGCTGAGCTGATACAGCTGGCGCTCGTACTGTTCCTGCTCTTCCAGCCAGGGGGCAATATCTTCCTGAATGTTCAGGCTCGTCTTCAGTGACGCGCACACTGACTGCCACTCCTGTGTGAGCGTTTGCTCCTCCTGAGTGAGCGTCAGGGTTTCTGCGGTTTCGCGCTCACGCTGGTCTATCAGCGCTTTCAGCTGTCCGCGCAGCAACAGTCCCTCTTCTTCAAGCCGTTTCACTTCGGCGTGCAGTTCATCGCGGCGACGTTGGTTAGCGCTAACCTCCAGCGCCTGATAATGCGCCACGGCAGGATGTTCGGTTGCACCGCACAGCGGGCAGGGTTTACCCGCCTCGAGGCTGGCGCGGTGCGCCTCCAGACCCTTGATCAGCGCTTCCTGTTCGCACAGGGTTTTCAGATCCAGATAGTGCTGGTTTTTCTCTTTGTACTGCTGGCGTCGCGCAGCCAGGGTTTGATCAAGCGTGGCCTGCGCGGCCAGGTCTTTTTCCTGCGTTGCCCGCATCTGTAACAGCCGTTTTTGCAGCGGCTGATAGCGGGCATGCAGTGTGGCGAGACGCTGACGCGTCGGGCGATACTGCACCTGATGCTCTAGCGCCTGGGCGGTCTCTTCTGCGGATAGCGTCAGGGGAGTGAGTGGCAGCGCGGCCAGTTTTTGTTGCAGTTCAGTCAGACGCTTACCCAGCGCCACTGCCTGAGATTTATCCCGCTGC
This sequence comes from Lelliottia sp. SL45, assembly GCF_026672535.1. Lineage (NCBI taxonomy): Bacteria > Pseudomonadati > Pseudomonadota > Gammaproteobacteria > Enterobacterales > Enterobacteriaceae > Lelliottia > Lelliottia sp. SL45. The sequence goes on along the minus strand of NZ_JAPPRH010000003.1, from coordinate 2,824,678 downwards.
TGCTGGGTAAATAGCGCGCGCCAGCCGCCAATGTGCTGGCTCAATAGCCCGAAGTGGCTGTGTTCGTCGATCCAGTTGGCGAGGGATTTGTGCTGTGACTGGATCCGCTCTGCCTCACGCATTGCGCCGTTACGGATCCGCGCCCGCTGGCCCTTGCGTGAAAGTAAGCGAGTATTTACTTCGGCAATCTGCTGCTGCGTGCGGGTGAGCGTTGACGCCTGCTCCTGCTCACGGTCCCAGAGCGGGCGCAGCGCCAGCGCAGGTTGTGCCTGCTGCAGTTTAAGCAGTTCCGGTTGGGCGTCGGCCTGTGCCTGTAACGCCTGTTGATGTGCCGATTGCGCGCGCAGCTGTTCACGCGCCAGCTCTTCGCTGCGCACCAGCCACTGATGTTGTGCCTGGCGGTTTTGCTGTTCACTGAGCAGCGTTTTTTCTTCGTCAGTCAGTGCTTGCAAACCCTGATGGAGCTGCTGTTGCTGTTCTTCGCTCAGCAGCACCACGCCTGCCGCCTGCGCTTCGCGCATCTCCAGCTCGGTTCTTGCCGTTTTGTGTTTTTCAAACACCATGGCGGAGATTTGGCCGTAGATCTCGGTGCCGGTCAGCTCTTCCAGCAGCTCGGCGCGCTCTTTGGGTTTGGCATTTAAAAACGCCGCGAACTGCCCCTGCGACAGCAGCATCGAACGGGTGAAACGGCCATAATCCAGCCCGGTCAGGGAGGCAGTCAGATCGAGTTTATCTTTCACCTTATCGGCGAGAATTTTGCCGTCTTCGCACCGGGCAAGCTCCACGCGCGGTGCCTGTAAGTTCCCGTCCGGCTGATTACGGGCGCGGTTCTGGCTCCAGAATGCGCGATAGGCCACGCCTTTCACTTCGAACTCCACTTCGGCGAGGCACTCCGCCGTGTCGCGGGTCATGAGATCGTTTTGCGATTGCGACACCGTGTTCAGACGCGGCGTCTCGTGGTACAGCGCCAGGCAGATGGCATCGAGCAGGGTCGTTTTACCCGCACCGGTCGCGCCCGTTATAGCAAACAGGCCGTTGCTGGCAAACGGCTCGGCGGTGAAGTCGATTTTCCACTCGCCCTTTAGGGAGTTGAGGTTTTTCAGACGCAGGCTGAGAATTTTCATGCGTTGTTTTCCTCGTCATGCAGCGCGTGCAGGGTCTGGGTAAAGAGTTCGTTGAGGCGCGTGCGCTGTGCGTCATCCAGCGCTTCCTGCGCCAGGCGGCGCTCAAATACCTCTTCCACGTTTAATTCGCTGAGGGTTTCTCGCTGTGCGCTTAAGAGAATTTTCTCGCGCTGTTCGCGGCTGCGGCGCACCAACAATACCTCTACCGGCAGATCGTCGGTCAGGGTCTGGATTTTGCGCTGCATGTCGTGCAGATATTCATCGGTGCTGATTTCAATATCCAGCCAGACGGGAGGCGACTGTTCCAGGCCGCGCCACTGTTCAAGCTGCGCAGAAATGGCGGCCAGATCGCCTTTGAGCATCGCCAGCGGTTGTGTCACCGGTACGGTTAACGTCTCGACTGCGCTCAGTTTGCCCTCGGCAAAACTCACCAGATGCACGCTTTTGCCTTTGCCGGTTTCATCAAAGCTGAGGGAGATCGGTGAGCCGCAGTAGCGGATATGCTCGCAGCCGCCAATGATCTGCGCGCGGTGAATGTGACCGAGCGCGATGTAATCCGCTGGCGGGAAATTCTGTGCCGGGAACGCATCCAGCGTACCAATATAAATTTCGCGCACCGCGTCACTTTTGCTGGCACCGACGGTGGTCAGATGCCCGGTAGCAATGACCGGCAGCGGCGCATCACCGCGCAGCGCACAGGCCTCGGCGTACTGCTGGTGATAATAGTCCGTGATGGCCTGCAGCAGATGCTGCTGTTTTTCGCCGCCAGAAAGCCCCGCCTGGCTCTGAACGATGTCACGCGGGCGTAAAAAAGGAATAGGGCAAAGCACGGCGCCCGGCGTTCCGTCGCGTTTTTTGAGGATTTGCGGGGCATGTCCGGCGTTTGCCACTACAGTGGTATTCAGAAACGCAAGAATATCGCGGGATTCGTTGAGCGTGGCGACGGAATCGTGGTTGCCCGCGACGATCACCAGATGGCAGCCTGTTTGCTGCAGATTGACCACGAAGCGGTTATACAGCTCACGCGCATAGCTCGGCGGCGAGCCGGTATCAAAAATGTCCCCGGCAACGATGATCGCATCCACCTCCTGCGACTGCGCCGTCTCCAGCAGCCAGTTCAGGAACGCTTCATGTTCGGCGGCGCGACTTTTGCTGTAAAAATTTTGCCCCAGATGCCAGTCCGAGGTGTGGAGTATGCGCATAACAGTTCCATGGCAAAAAAGGGTGAAGGGGATTATAAGCTTTCAGGGGCTGGAAAATAACCGCTGTAATAAAACAACAGTTTGCCATTCATGGTGGTAATGTTTTTCATAAATCTGTCATAAATCTGACGCATAATGACGCCGCATTACAAACTGATACTTTAATAAGACAGGGCAAAGTATGGCGAGACGTATTCTGGTCGTAGAAGATGAAGCTCCGATTCGCGAAATGGTGTGCTTCGTGCTCGAACAAAATGGCTTCCAGCCGGTTGAGGCGGAAGATTATGACAGCGCGGTGAATCAACTCAACGAACCCTGGCCCGATTTGATTCTGCTTGACTGGATGTTGCCCGGCGGTTCTGGCCTGCAATTTATCAAGCACATTAAACGCGAAGCGATGACCCGCGATATCCCGGTGGTAATGTTGACGGCGCGCGGTGAAGAGGAAGATCGCGTGCGCGGTCTTGAGACCGGCGCGGATGATTACATCACCAAGCCGTTCTCGCCGAAAGAGCTGGTGGCGCGTATCAAAGCCGTCATGCGCCGTATTTCGCCGATGGCGGTGGAAGAGGTGATCGAAATGCAGGGGTTAAGCCTCGACCCGACCTCGCATCGCGTGATGACCGGCGAAAACCCGCTGGATATGGGCCCGACAGAATTCAAACTTTTGCACTTCTTTATGACTCACCCGGAACGCGTCTACAGCCGCGAACAGTTGCTGAATAACGTCTGGGGGACTAACGTCTATGTCGAAGACAGGACGGTCGATGTCCACATTCGCCGCTTGCGTAAAGCGCTGGAACACAGCGGCCACGATCGTATGGTGCAGACGGTCCGCGGTACGGGTTATCGGTTTTCGACCCGTTTCTGAACAATGACAGGAGTGTGACGCGTGCTGGAACGTCTGTCATGGAAAAGGCTCGTTTTTGAACTGATCTTATGTTGTATTCCCGCCGCCATTCTGGGGGCGATTTTTGGTTATCTGCCGTGGTTTTTACTGGCGGCAGTGACCGGTCTGCTGGTCTGGCATTTCTGGAATTTACTGCGTCTCTCCTGGTGGCTGTGGGTCGATCGCAGCATGACGCCACCGCCCGGTAGCGGCAGCTGGGAGCCGTTGCTTTACGGCTTGCATCAGATGCAGATGCGAAATAAAAAGCGCCGTCGTGAGCTTGGAAGCCTGATCAAACGCTTTCGCAGCGGCGCCGAATCGCTGCCGGATGCGGTGATTCTGACCACCGAAGAAGGGACGATGTTCTGGTGTAATGGCCTGGCACAACAGCTGCTGGGGCTGCGCTGGCCGGACGATAACGGCCAGAATATACTTAACCTCCTGCGTTATCCTGAATTCACCCTGTATCTAAAAAAACGCGACTTTACCCGCCCGCATAATCTGGTGCTGAACAATGGCCGTCACCTTGAGTTTCGCGTGATGCCGTACAGCGATCAGCAGTGGCTGATGGTGGCGCGCGATGTGACCCAGATGCACCAGCTCGAAGGGGCGCGGCGTAACTTCTTTGCCAACGTCAGCCATGAGCTGCGCACGCCGCTGACGGTGCTGCAGGGGTATCTGGAGATGATGCAGGAGCAGACGCTGGAGGGGGCGCCGCGAGAGAAAGCGTTGCACACCATGCGCGAGCAAACGCATCGCATGGAAGGGCTGGTGAAGCAGCTGCTTACCCTGTCAAAAATTGAAGCGGCACCGACGCTGGCGATGAATGAAACCATCGACGTGCCGATGATGCTGCGGGTGGTTGAGCGGGAAGCCCAGACCCTGAGCCACAAAAGGCATCAGTTCACTTTTGAGCTGGACAACAATCTAAAGGTGCTCGGCAGCGAGGACGAACTGCGCAGCGCGATTTCAAACCTGGTTTATAACGCGGTGAACCATACGCCAGAGGGCACGCAGATTATTGTGCGCTGGCAGCGCGTCCCGACGGGGGCGGAGTTTAGCGTGGAGGACAACGGGCCGGGGATTGGACCGGAGCATATTCCGCGTCTGACCGAGCGTTTCTATCGCGTGGATAAAGCGCGTTCGCGGCAGACCGGCGGCAGCGGGCTGGGGCTGGCGATTGTTAAGCACGCCGTGAATCACCACGACAGCCGCCTCGATATTCAGAGTACGCCGGGCAAAGGCACGCGCTTCAGTTTTGTTATCCCGGAACGTTTAATTGCCAAAAAAAGTGCCTGATAGCGTGTGTGTCAGCCCTCCTTTCCACAGGCCAGCGTATGCTGGCCTGTTTGCTTTGCAGTCAAGCGAAACGTGAATGAATTTTATACGGCTGTTGCTTTTTTGTTCGCATGATTAGCCATGAGTTTTTCTTAACCTTAGAGGATTGTTCTGGTCTGAATTTTCATGCTGGCATATTGTTCTGGTTTTCAGATCCCTCCTTGCCTTTAAACGTTATAAGCGTTTAAATTGCGCCCCATATACTGTCATACCGACTGTATTTACGTGGTAAATCGAAAAACTATTCTTCGCCACGGCATGACGGGAGCATATCCCGCTGAAATTGAGTAAATTTTCCGCTGTATCGTCCCCTTTGGGATGGCGAAAATCTCAACGTTTTCAACACCACATCCACAGGCAGTAAGGTTCTATGACCCATCATTTAAAATCGCGTGACATCATCGCGCTGGGCTTTATGACTTTTGCGCTGTTCGTCGGCGCAGGTAACATCATTTTTCCTCCTATGGTTGGCCTGCAGGCGGGTGAACACGTCTGGACAGCGGCGATTGGCTTCCTGATTACTGCGGTCGGTCTTCCGGTTCTGACCGTGATCGCGCTGGCGAAAGTCGGCGGCGGCGTGGACAGCCTCAGCACCCCGATCGGTAAAGTGGCGGGCGTTCTGCTGGCAACCGTGTGCTATCTGGCGGTGGGTCCACTGTTTGCGACCCCGCGTACCGCAACAGTCTCCTTCGAAGTGGGGATTGCTCCCCTGACCGGTGATGGCGCGCTGCCGCTGCTGATTTACAGCCTGGTCTACTTCGCGCTGGTGATTCTGGTCTCCCTCTATCCGGGCAAACTGCTGGATACCGTGGGTAACTTCCTCGCGCCAATGAAAATTCTTGCGCTGATCGTGCTGGCCGTGGCGGCCATCATGTGGCCAGCAGGCCCGATCAGCGAGTCGCTGGACGCCTACAAAACGGCGGCCTTCTCGAACGGCTTTGTGAACGGCTATCTGACCATGGACACCATGGGCGCGATGGTCTTTGGTATCGTCATCGTTAACGCCGCGCGCTCTCGCGGTGTGACTGAAGCGCGTCTACTGACCCGCTACACCATCTGGGCTGGCCTGATGGCGGGTGTTGGTCTGACGCTGCTGTATCTGGCGCTGTTCCGTCTGGGTTCTGATAGCGCAACGCTGGTCGATCAAAATGCGAACGGTGCGGCGATCCTCCATGCCTACGTTCAGCACACCTTCGGCGGAGCGGGGAGCTTCCTGCTGGCGGTACTGATTTTCCTGGCCTGTCTGGTGACGGCTGTTGGCCTGACCTGCGCCTGTGCAGAGTTCTTCGCCCAGTATATTCCGCTGTCATACCGCACGCTGGTGTTCATCCTCGGCGGCTTCTCAATGGCGGTTTCTAACCTTGGTCTGAGCCACCTGATTCAGGTCTCCATTCCTGTGCTGACCGCGATTTATCCGCCGTGTATCGTGCTGGTGGTGCTGAGCTTTACCCGTCCCTGGTGGAACAATTCCTCGCGAATTATTGCCCCAACGATGTTTATCAGCCTGCTTTTTGGTATCCTTGACGGGATTAAAGCATCCGCATTCGGTGGGATCCTGCCAGCCTGGACACAGCGTCTGCCGCTGTCAGAGCAAGGCCTGGCCTGGTTAATGCCGACCGTTGTCGCACTGGTTCTGGCTATTATCTGGGACCGTGCAGCAGGGCGTCAGGTGACTTCCAGCGCGCATTAATCAACGACAAATTGTTTAACCACGGGGCTTATGGCCCCGTGGTTTTTTGTTTTTTTCGAGTTGAATGGCAAGATTTAAATGGAAAGCACGAACAGACTCAAACGTGGGCTAAGTACCCGCCACATTCGTTTCATGGCGCTTGGCTCGGCAATCGGGACAGGCCTTTTTTATGGCTCGGCAGATGCCATCAAAATGGCCGGACCCAGCGTGCTGCTGGCGTACATTATCGGCGGCGTCGCGGCCTATATCATCATGCGCGCGCTGGGTGAAATGTCGGTACACAATCCGTCAGCCAGCTCTTTCTCGCGCTATGCCCAGGAAAACCTCGGCCCGCTGGCGGGCTACATTACCGGCTGGACCTACTGTTTCGAAATCCTGATCGTGGCGATAGCCGACGTGACGGCGTTCGGCATCTATATGGGCGTCTGGTTCCCGCTGGTGCCGCACTGGATCTGGGTGCTAAGTGTGGTGCTGATCATCTGCGCCATCAACCTGATGAGCGTGAAGGTCTTCGGTGAGCTGGAGTTCTGGTTCTCCTTCTTCAAGGTAGCGACGATTATCATCATGATTGTGGCGGGCTTTGGCATCATCATCTGGGGGATTGGCAACGGCGGGCAACCGACCGGCATCCACAACCTGTGGAGTAACGGCGGGTTCTTCAGCAACGGCTGGCTGGGGATGGTGATGTCGCTGCAGATGGTGATGTTTGCCTATGGCGGTATCGAAATTATCGGTATCACCGCGGGTGAGGCAAAAGATCCCGAGAAATCCATTCCGCGCGCCATCAACTCGGTGCCGATGCGTATCCTGGTGTTCTACGTGGGCACGCTGTTCGTGATTATGTCCATCTATCCATGGAATCAAGTCGGGACTAACGGCAGTCCGTTTGTGCTGACCTTCCAGCACCTGGGCATCGCGTTTGCCGCCAGTATCCTGAATTTTGTCGTGCTCACGGCGTCGTTCTCCGCCATTAACAGCGACGTTTTCGGCGTAGGGCGTATGCTGCACGGCATGGTAGAGCAGGGCAACGCGCCGAAAGTGTTTGCGAAAACCTCTCGTCGCGGCACGCCGTGGGTCACGGTGATGGTGATGACCGTCGCTCTGCTGCTCTCGGTCTATCTGAACTACATCATGCCTGAAAACGTCTTCCTGGTGATTGCGTCTCTGGCGACCTTTGCGACGGTCTGGGTGTGGATCATGATTCTGATTTCGCAGATTGCGTTCCGCCGCCGTCTGCCGCCGGAAGAGGTGAAAGCGCTGAAATTTAAAGTGCCGGGCGGCGTCGCGACCACGGTCGTTGGCCTGATTTTCCTGGTCTTTATTATTGGGCTGATTGGCTATCACCCGGACACCCGTATCTCCCTGTACGTGGGCTTTGCGTGGATTGTTCTGCTGCTGGTGGGATGGGCGTTTAAACGCCGCCGCGAGCGCCAGCTGGCCGAAGCGCAGTAACATAAAAATGCCGGGTGGCGCTCTTCTTACCCGGCAAACATGCTTTTCGCGGTAAAACGCCTCCTCCCTCCACCTCCTCCCCCAATAAACCTTTTCATGATGAGTTATCCTCCACTACGCTGTGGCAAGGTGGCCTCAATTTCATCAAAGGGGATACGTGATGTTGAACGCCTGGCACCTTCCGGTTGCCCCATTTGTTAAGCAAAACAAAGACAACTTAGTGATTACGCTGTGGCTGACGGGAGAAAATCAGCCGGAGCGCGTCATGCTGCGCGCCGAAGTGGATAACGAAGAGACGGCGCTGACCATGCATAAACAGCGCACGCAGCCGCAGCCGGGCGTCACCGCCTGGCGAGCCACCATTGATCTGTCCCAGGGCCAGCCGCGCCGTCGCTACAGCTTTAAGCTGCTGTGGAACAACCGCCAGCTGTGGTTTACTCCGCAGGGCTTTAGCCGTTTCCCACCCGCACGGCTGGAGCAGTTTGCCGTCGATAACCCGGACAACGGCCCGCAGTGGGTGTACGACCAGGTCTTCTACCAGATCTTCCCTGACCGCTTTGCCCGCAGCCAGCAGCGCACGGCCGCTCAGGATCAGGTCTATTTCCACCATGCGGCGGGCCACGACATTATCCGTAAAACCTGGGATGAACCGCTGACGGCGCAGGCCGGCGGATCGACGTTTTACGGCGGCGATCTGGACGGGATCAGTGAAAAACTGCCGTACCTGAAAAAACTGGGGGTGACGGCGCTCTACCTCAATCCGGTGTTTAAAGCCCCGAGCGTGCATAAATACGATACGGAAGATTATCGCCACGTCGACGAGCAGTTTGGCGGCGACGAGGCGCTGCTGCGCCTGCGGGAGAACACGCACCGTGAAGGGATGCGCCTGATTCTCGACGGCGTGTTTAACCACAGCGGGGATTCCCACGCCTGGTTTGACCGCCACAATCGCGCCACGGGCGGCGCCTGTCACAATCCGGAATCTGCCCAGCGCGACTGGTACAGTTTTAACGAAGAGGGGCGGGCGCTCGACTGGCTGGGCTATCCGAGCCTGCCGAAACTCGATTTTCAGTCCCCGACGCTGGTTGACGAAATCTACGGCGGCGAAGACAGCATCGTGCGCCACTGGCTGAAAGCGCCGTGGAACATGGACGGCTGGCGTCTGGACGTGGTGCATATGCTTGGTGAAGCGGGCGGCGCGCGGAACAATCTTCAGCACGTAACCGGCATTACCCAGGCGGCCAAGGCCGCGCAGCCTGAAGCCTTTGTGTTTGGCGAGCATTTTGGCGATGCGCGCCAGTGGCTACAGGCCGATGCGGAAGACGCGGCGATGAACTACCGTGGATTTACCTTCCCGGTATGGGGATTCCTCGCCAATACCGATATCTCTTACGATCCGCAGCACATCGATGCCCAGACCTGTATGGCGTGGATGAATAACTATCGCGCCAGCCTGTCCCATCAGCAGCAGCTGCGGATGTTCAATCAGCTCGACAGCCACGATACCGCGCGCTTTAAATCCCTGTTAGGTAAAGATGTGGCGCGCCTGCCGCTGGCGGTCACCTGGCTCTTTACCTGGCCGGGTGTGCCGTGCATCTACTACGGCGATGAAGTGGGTCTGGATGGCAACAACGATCCGTTCTGCCGCAAAACCTTCCCGTGGGAGAGTGAGAAACAGGACAAAAACCTGCTGGCACTCTATCAGCGCCTGGCGAAACTGCGTAAGCACAGTCAGGCGCTGCGCTACGGCGGCTGTCAGGTGGTCTATGCCCATGACAACGTGGTGGTGTTTGCCCGCGTCTATAACCAGCAGCGCGTGCTGGTGGCGATTAACCGCGGAGAGGCCTGTGAAGTTGTTCTGGACGACTCTCCGTTGCTCAATCTCCAGACCTGGTTACTGAAAGAGGGCAAAGGGGATATCCAGGAGGGCGTATTGTCTCTGCCTGCCATTTCTGCCACGGTCTGGTTCGGTAATTAGCCCCTTTCTGCAACGGGCATACGCTGCCCGTTGCAGAATATTCCCCAAAGTCGTTCGGTTAAATTAAACAGAGCGGACAAATATCTTTACTATCCCGCCAATCTATTCTCGCTATACTCAATTTGCTTTATCAGTCAGGGCCCGACCACATATCGCACACATTTAGTTTTCTTTTAACGTATTGATTAAAAGGTACATTTATGTCTATCCGCGAACTGATTGACCCATCAAACTCCACGCTTATTTTTATTGATCACCAGCCGCAAATGTCGTTTGGTGTGGCGAATATTGACCGCCAACTCCTTAAGAATAATACGGTTGCACTGGCGAAAGCGGGCAAAATATTTGATGTGCCGGTTATCTACACCTCGGTCGAAACTAAAAGTTTTAGCGGTTATATCTGGCCGGAATTACTGGCTGTTCACCCTGATGTGAAACCGATTGAACGCACCTCGATGAACTCCTGGGAAGATGATGCGTTTGTTGCGGCAGTCAAAGCAACGGGCCGCAAAAAACTCATCATCTCGGCCCTGTGGACCGAAGTGTGCCTGACTTTCCCGGCGCTGATGGCGCTGGATGAGGGCTTCGAAGTCTATGTGGTAACTGACACCTCGGGCGGCACTTCCGTCGATGCTCATGAGCGTGCTATCGACCGTATGGTGCAGGCCGGTGCCGTTCCGGTGACCTGGCAGCAGGTACTGCTGGAGTACCAGCGCGACTGGTCTCGCAAAGAGACTTACGACGCGGTAATGGATCTGGTGCGTGAGCACAGCGGAGCGTACGGGATGGGCGTCGATTATGCCTATACCCTGGTTCACGGCGCGCCTGAGCGTAAAGCGTAAATCCCTCCCGGCGGGTTGATTGAACCCGCCATTTTCATCAGACCTGGATACTCTCATGGCGCAAAATTCACATGTGACGCTGGTGATCACCCATACCCTGCTGGCCGGACAGGCGGCGCGATACGAACAGTGGCTGGGCAAAATCATGCCCGTGGCCGCAGAATTTCCCGGACACCTCGGCGCGAACGTGATTCGCCCGACGGAAGGGCAAGATCTGTGGACGGTCATTATCCGCTTCGACACCCTCGAACACCTCTATGCCTGGACGCAGTCCGATACCCGTTCAGTGCTGGTCAAAGAGATCGAACCGCTGCTGGCCGAAGGGGACAAAACGGAAGTGCGCACCGAGGCCGCGTTCTGGTTTACGCCGCCGGAGACGCATGTGCGCAAGCCGAAACAGTGGAAACAGTTTCTGATGACGCTGATGGTGATTTTCCCCAGCACGCTCGTCGTACCGCAACTGACCGGCGCGCTGCTTCCAGGCCTGAAAGGGTCTTTATTCCTGCATTTGCTTAACGATGCTTGTGTGGTCGCGCTGGTGGTCTGGTTGTGGATGCCCATCGTGACCCGCCTGTTCGCCGGGTGGCTGAAAAAAGCCTGATCCGGCTCAAAGGAGTACGTTATGTCTCAAACTGCCACACTGATCTTAACCAAAGGTCAGATCCATACCCTTGATCGTGAAAATCCGCTCGCTGAGGCGGTGGCCATTGCCAACGGCAAGATCCTCGCCACCGGCAACCACGACCGGGTGATGAGTTACGCCACCGAAGGGACGCAAATTGTCGATCTGAAAGGGAGCACGGCGATCCCCGGTCTCAACGATTCGCACCTGCACCTGATTCGCGGCGGGCTGAACTACAACCTTGAGCTGCGCTGGGAAGGCGTACCGTCGCTGGCCGATGCCCTGCGGATGCTGAAAGAGCAGGCCGATCGCACCCCAACGCCCCAGTGGGTGCGCGTGGTCGGCGGCTGGAGCGAATTTCAGTTTGCCGAACGGCGGATGCCGACGATCCAGGAGCTGAACGACGCGGCGCCGGATACACCGGTGTTTGTGCTGCATCTCTACGATCGTGCGCTGCTGAATCGCGCGGCGCTGAAAGCTGTCGGCTACACCAAAGAGACGCCAAACCCGCCGGGCGGTGAAATCGTCCGTGATAATAACGGCAACCCCACCGGGATGCTGATCGCCAAACCGAACGCGATGATCCTCTATTCCACGCTGGCGAAAGGGCCAAAACTGCCGCTGGAACAGCAGGTGAACTCGACGCGCCAGTTTATGCGTGAGCTTAACCGCTTAGGGTTAACCAGCGCGATTGATGCGGGTGGCGGCTTCCAGAATTACCCGGAAGATTACGAAATCATCGAAGAGCTGCACGCCCAAGAGCAGATGACGATTCGCATCGCCTATAATCTCTTTACCCAGCGGCCAAAGCAGGAGCTGGAAGATTTCGAACGCTGGACCGATATGCTCAAACCGGGACAGGGCACCGATTTCTATCGCGCCAACGGGGCGGGGGAAATGCTGGTCTTCTCGGCGGCAGATTTCGAAGATTTCCTGCAGCCGCGCCCGGATCTGCCAGAGGGGATGGAAGACGAGCTGGAGCGCGTGGTGCGTCATCTGGTGGAGCAGCGCTGGCCGTTCCGTCTTCACGCCACGTACGACGAATCTATCAGCCGGATGCTGGACGTGTTCGAAAAGGTGAACCGCGACATACCGTTTAACGGCCTGCACTGGTTCTTCGATCACGCGGAAACCATCACCGAGCGTAACATCGAGCGCGTAAAAGCGCTGGGCGGCGGGATTGCGGTGCAGCATCGCATGGCGTTCCAGGGCGAGTATTTTGTCGATCGTTACGGCAAAGAGGCGGTGAAACACACGCCGCCGGTCGCGAAAATGCTGGAGCTGGACGTGCCCGTGGGCTTAGGCACCGACGCCACCCGTGTGGCGAGCTATAACCCGTGGACGGCGCTGTACTGGCTGGTCTCCGGTCGCACCGTGGGCGGACTGTCGATGTATGACGACAGCAACCGTCTGCCGCGTGATATCGCGCTGGAATTGTGGACGGCAGGCAGCGCATGGTTCTCCAGCGAGCAGGGTAAGAAAGGCCGCATCGTGGCAGGGCAGCTTGCGGATCTGGTGGTGCTATCGAAAGACTACTTCAGCGTGCCGGAAGAGGAGATCAAAGGCATCGAGTCGGTGCTGACGGTAGTGGATGGCAAAGTGGTGTACGCCGCCGGACAGTTTAGTCCGCTGTCGCTGTCGCCGCCGCCGATCCCGGTTCTGCCGGAGTGGTCGCCAGTGGTGAAAGTGCCGGGGCATTACCGCTCAGCGCCGCCAGTGGCCTCAAATGTCGGCGCCGTTGTGCAGATGCATCAGTGCATCGGCAGCTGCGGAGTCCATGGGCACCAGCATGGGATTGCGCGCCAGTCGGGCATTCCGGTATCGGATGACCAGGCATTCTGGGGCGTGCTGGGCTGCTCGTGTTTCGCGTTTTAACCTGATGATGAGGCCGGGTAGGGCGAAGCTCACTCCCGGTGCAGGGTTAAGAGAAAACAAAAAGGCTCGCCTAAGCGAGCCTTTTTTATCATCCGTGCCGATTACAGGCTGGAGACGTTTTCAGTCAGGTATTTAGCCACGCCGTCTGGAGACGCGTTCATGCCTTCTTTACCTTTTTCCCACTGAGCCGGGCACACTTCGCCGTGCTCTTCGTGGAACTGCAGCGCGTCAACCATACGCAGCATTTCGTCGATGTTACGACCCAGTGGCAGATCGTTCACTACCTGGTGACGCACGATGCCGTTCGCGTCGATCAGGAAGGAGCCGCGCAGTGCAACGCCAGCGTCCGGATGTTCGATACCGTAAGCCTGCTGGATTTCGCGTTTGATGTCCGCAACCATTGCGTATTTCACTGCACCGATGCCGCCTTTGTCGACAGGGGTGTTACGCCATGCGTTGTGTACAAATTCGGAGTCGAAGGAAACACCCACAACTTCAACGCCACGTTTCTGGAACTCTTCGTAACGTTTGTCGAATGCGATCAGTTCAGACGGGCAAACGAAAGTGAAGTCCATTGGCCAGAAGAACAGAACGGTAGGTTTACCGTTGGTGTGCTGTTTGAAATTAAAGTTTTCAACGATTTCACCGTTGCCGAGAACGGCTGCAGCTGTAAAATCCGGAGCCGGACGAGTGACCAGAACCATGTGATTCTCCTGTAGTAACTAAGGTTATTTGGAACGCAACGCGGGCCAGTATAGAGAGTGTTCAGCATTAAGACAAAGAGGCGCTGACAATCGTTCAGCCAGTTTTTACCTATCAATCACACTTCTATTAAAGTTGTTTGTTTTTCGCCTGCGCCATCATGCGCGGATAGAACTGCCAGAAACGGGTCTCCAGCGCGTCGTAATGGGTGTCCAGATCCTGCCAGGAGTCGCGCAGGGCATCCAGCCGCGGACGGCGGCTCGCCATACCGTTCAGCACGCGCTGAATAAATTCCATCTCGCTGTAACGCTCAAGCCAGCGTTCGGACCAGAGATAGTCGTTCAGATTGACAAAGCGCGGCGGCGAGTCCGGGAGAATGAGCGCCACCTGCGAATGGGCATAGTGAACAAATTCCGGCAGCGGCAGCTCGGGTGAGAGCTGCGACCAGTGGCGCGAGAGAAAATGATCCCACATCACATCCAGCGTAATCGGCGCCACGCGGCGGGTTTCAGGTCGAAACCACGCCTTCGCTTCTGTCACTTCCGGCAGGTTATCGGTCAACACATCGATGCGACGATGCATGAAAATACCCTCCACCACCTCCTCGGAATAGTCCTCTGCCGGGTTGCCGCGAACAAAATCGGCCAGCAAATTGCCCGAAAGTGAGCTGTCGGCGAGGTGGGCGAGGTGCAGGTGTGCGAGAAAATTCATGCGTTTTGGTATCCGGATACGGCTAGTTGTTGCAGCAAAGAGGTGTGAGCACTAGACTAAGCCGCCTGTTTTTAAGTCACGAGTATAAGTCATGCGCGTCGCCGATTTCTCCTTTGAATTACCTGAATCCCTGATTGCCCACTATCCGCAGCCGGAGCGCAGTGGTTGCCGCTTGCTGTCGCTGGACGGGCCAACGGGCGCGCTGACGCACGGTACTTTCACCGATCTGCTCGATAAGCTCAACCCTGGCGATCTGCTGGTCTTTAACAATACCCGCGTGATCCCGGCGCGTCTGTTTGGCCGCAAAGCCAGCGGCGGCAAGATTGAAGTGCTGGTCGAACGTATGCTCGATGACAGACGTATTCTGGCACATATTCGCGCCTCCAAAGCGCCGAAGCCGGGCGCTGAGCTGCTGCTGGGTGATGACGAAAGCATCAACGCCACCATGACGGCCCGTCACGGCGCGCTGTTTGAAGTCGAGTTTAACGACGAACGCCCGGTGCTGGATATTCTGAACGCCATTGGCCACATGCCGCTGCCGCCGTACATCGACCGCCCGGACGAAGACGCCGACCGCGAGCTGTACCAGACGGTCTACAGCGAAAAACCCGGCGCCGTTGCTGCACCGACTGCCGGTTTGCACTTTGATGAACCGCTGCTGGAAAAACTGCGCGAGAAAGGCATCGAGATGGCGTTTGTCACGCTGCACGTCGGCGCGGGGACGTTCCAGCCGGTGCGCGTGGATTCTATTGAAGACCACATCATGCACTCCGAATACGCGGAAGTGCCGCAAGAGGTGGTTGACGCTGTGCTCGCCGCCAAAGCGCGCAACAACCGCGTGATTGCGGTCGGCACGACCTCCGTTCGTTCGCTGGAAAGCGCGGCGCAGGCGGCTAAAACCGACCTGATTGAGCCATTCTTTGGCGACACGCAAATCTTTATTTACCCAGGCTATCAATACAAAGTGATCGATGCGCTGGTGACGAACTTCCATCTGCCTGAATCGACTTTGATTATGCTGGTGTCGGCGTTTGCCGGTTATCAGCATACTATGAACGCCTATAAGGCTGCGGTAGAACAAAATTATCGCTTTTTTAGCTACGGGGACGCGATGTTTATCACGTACAATCCGCAGGCTTTGAATGAGCGTGTCGGGGACTGATTCCGCGACACCGTATGAAAACGTCGGACTGTTTTTCTGACGCTGGAGAAAAAATGAAATTTGAACTCGATACCACCGACGGACGCGCGCGCCGTGGCCGCCTGGTGTTTGATCGCGGCGTGGTTGAAACGCCAGCCTTTATGCCTGTGGGCACCTACGGCACCGTAAAAGGGATGACGCCGGAAGAAGTTGAAGCGACCGGCGCACAGATTATCCTCGGTAACACCTTCCACCTGTGGCTGCGCCCAGGCCAGGAAGTGATGAAACTGCACGGCGATCTGCATGATTTCATGCAGTGGAAAGGTCCAATCCTGACCGACTCCGGCGGTTTCCAGGTGTTCAGCCTGGGTGATATCCGTAAAATCACCGAACAAGGCGTACACTTCCGTAACCCGATCAACGGCGATCCGATCTTCCTCGATCCTGAAAAATCCATGGAAATTCAGTACGATCTCGGCTCTGACATCGTGATGATCTTCGACGAATGCACGCCATATCCTGCAGACTGGGATTACGCGAAGCGTTCAATGGAGATGTCTCTGCGTTGGGCGAAGCGTAGCCGTGACCGTTTTGACGGGCTGGAAAACAAAAATGCGCTGTTCGGGATTATTCAGGGCAGCGTTTACGAAGATTTACGCGATATCTCTGTTAAAGGTCTGGTAGAGATAGGTTTTGATGGCTACGCTGTCGGCGGTTTGGCTGTGGGTGAGCCGAAGGAAGACATGCACCGTATTCTGGAGCATGTTTGCCCGCAAATCCCTGCGGATAAACCGCGATACCTGATGGGCGTGGGTAAACCAGAGGATCTGGTTGAAGGTGTGCGCCGCGGCATCGATATGTTCGACTGCGTCATGCCAACCCGCAACGCGCGTAACGGACACCTGTTTGTTACCGACGGTGTGGTGAAAATCCGTAACGCGAAGCATAAAAATGACACCAGCACGCTGGATGCTGAGTGTGATTGTTATACCTGTCGTCACTATTCTCGCGCATATTTGTATCATCTTGATCGTTGCAATGAGATTTTAGGCGCGCGTCTCAATACCATTCATAACCTTCGTTATTATCAGCGCTTAATGGCTGGTTTACGTAAGGCTATCGAAGAGGGTAAATTAGAGAGCTTCGTGACTGATTTTTACCAACGCCAGGGTCGTGATGTTCCACCTTTGAACGTTGACTAATTTAATAATGAGGGAATTTGAATGAGCTTTTTTATTTCTGATGCGGTAGCAGCAACAGGCGCTCCGTCGCAGGGCAGCCCGATGTCTCTGATTCTGATGCTGGTGGTGTTTGGTCTGATCTTCTACTTCATGATCCTGCGCCCACAGCAGAAACGTACCAAAGAACACAAAAACCTGATGAACTCCATCGCGAAAGGCGATGAAGTGCTGACCAATGGCGGTCTGGTGGGTCGTGTGACGAAAGTGGCTGAAACTGGCTACATCTCTATCGCACTGAACGACACCACTGAAGTGGTTATCAAACGTGACTTCGTTGCTGCCGTACTGCCGAAAGGCACGATGAAGGCGCTGTAATCCAACTTTTCCCAAAGGGAACTGCCGTGTTAAACCGTTATCCTTTGTGGAAGTACATCATGCTGGTCGTCGTGATTATCGTCGGCCTGCTGTACGCACTTCCCAACCTGTATGGTGAGGATCCGGCCGTTCAAATCACTGGCGCGCGCGGTGTCGCCGCCAGTGAGCAAACGCTGATCCAGGTCCAGAAAACGTTACAAGAAGAAAAAATTACCGCTAAGTCTGTGGCACTGGAAGAGGGCGCAATTCTTGCTCGCTTCGACACCACCGACACGCAGCTCCGCGCACGTGAAGCGCTGATGGGCGTGCTGGGTGACAAATATGTCGTGGCGTTAAACCTTGCTCCTGCAACCCCGCGTTGGTTAGCCTCTATCAATGCAGAGCCGATGAAACTCGGTCTTGATCTGCGTGGCGGCGTTCACTTCCTGATGGAAGTGGATATGGATACCGCGCTCGGCAAGCTGCAGGAACAGAACATTGATAGCCTGCGCAGCGATCTGCGTGAAAAAAGCATTCCTTACACCACCGTGCGTAAGGACGATAACTATGGTCTGAGCATCACCTTCCGTGACGCAACGGCTCGCGATCAGGCGGTCGATTATCTGGCTGCACGTCATCGCGATCTGGTGATTTCTCGCCAGGGTAGCAATCAGCTGCGTGCCGTCATGACCGATACGCGTCTGAGCGAAGCGCGCGAATACGCGGTTCAGCAAAACATCAATATCCTGCGTAACCGTGTGAACCAGCTGGGTGTTGCTGAGCCACTGGTACAGCGTCAGGGTGCTGACCGTATTGTGGTCGAGCTGCCAGGTATCCAGGATACCGCGCGCGCCAAAGAGATTTTGGGTGCGACAGCCACCCTGGAATTCCGCCTTGTGAACACCAACGTGGATCAATCCGCTGCGGCATCGGGTCGTGTTCCGGGTGACTCAGAAGTGAAACAGACACGTGAAGGTCAGCCGGTTGTGCTGTACAAACGCGTGATTCTGACCGGTGACCACATCACCGATTCCACTTCGAACCAGGATGAATACAACCAGCCGCAGGTTAACATCTCGCTTGATAGCGCGGGTGGTAACATCATGTCCAACTTCACGAAGGATAACATCGGTAAACCGATGGCGACTCTGTTCGTGGAGTACAAAGACAGCGGTAAGAAAGATGCCAACGGTCGTGCGGTTCTGGTGAAAGAGGAAGAGGTGATTAACATCGCCAACATCCAGTCTCGCCTGGGCAACAGCTTCCGTATTACGGGCATCAACAACCCGAACGAAGCGCGTCAGCTCTCTCTGCTGCTGCGTGCCGGTGCGTTGATTGCGCCGATTCAGATTGTTGAAGAGCGTACTATCGGTCCAACGCTGGGTATGCAAAACATCACTCAGGGTCTGGAAGCCTGTCTGGCCGGTCTGGCGGTTTCAATCATCTTCATGCTCTTCTTCTATAAGAAGTTTGGCCTGATTGCGACTACCGCGCTGATTGCAAACCTGGTGCTGATCATCGGTATCATGTCCCTGCTGCCAGGGGCGACGCTGACCATGCCGGGTATTGCGGGTATCGTTCTAACCCTTGCGGTGGCGGTTGACGCCAACGTATTGATAAACGAGCGTATTAAAGAAGAACTGAGCAACGGTCGCTCCGTACAACAAGCGATCGATGAAGGCTATAAAGGCGCATTCAGCTCCATCTTCGATGCGAACGTGACAACACTGATTAAGGTTCTGATCCTGTATGCAGTGGGTACTGGCGCGATCAAAGGCTTTGCTATCACCACCGGTATCGGTGTGGCAACGTCAATGTTTACCGCTATTGTCGGCACCCGTGCCATCGTGAACCTGCTGTATGGCGGCAAGCGCGTCAAAAAGCTGTCTATCTGAGGAGTGCGTTGTGGCACAGGAATATACTGTTGAACAATTAAACCATGGCCGTAAAGTCTGGGACTTTATGCGCTGGGACTACTGGGCCTTCGGCATTTCAGGTTTCCTCCTGATTGTGTCTATCGCCATTATCGGTGTCCGTGGTTTTAACTGGGGTCTCGATTTCACCGGTGGTACGGTGATCGAAATTACCCTCGAAAAACCGGCTGACATGGACCAGATGCGTCTGGCGCTGCAGAAAGCGGGCTTCGAAGAGCCGCAGCTGCAGAACTTCGGCAGCAGCCGCGACATCATGGTGCGTATGCCTCCGGTTCACGATGCCAATGGCAGCCAGGAGCTGGGCAGCAAAGTCGTTAACGTGATTAACGAAGCGACCAGCCAGGATGCCACGGTTAAACGTATCGAATTCGTCGGCCCAAGCGTTGGGGCAGATCTGGCGCAGAATGGTGCTCTGGCACTGCTGGCCGCGCTGATCTCGATTCTGGTGTACGTTGGTTTCCGTTTCGAATGGCGTCTGGCGGCCGGTGTGGTTATCGCACTGGCGCACGACGTGGTTATCACCATGGGTGTGTTGTCTCTGTTCCATATTGAGGTTGACCTGACCATCGTGGCCTCGTTGATGTCGGTTATCGGTTACTCACTGAACGACAGCATCGTGGTATCTGACCGTATTCGTGAGAACTTCCGTAAGATCCGTCGCGGTACGCCGTACGAAATCTTTAACGTTTCTCTGACCCAAACGCTGCACCGTACGTTGATCACATCCGGGACAACCTTGATGGTTATCCTGATGCTGTTCCTCTTCGGTGGCCCGATTCTGGAAGGCTTCTCGCTGACCATGCTGATCGGTGTGTCTATCGGTACAGCGTCTTCTATCTACGTCGCGTCCGCGCTGGCGTTGAAACTGGGCATGAAGCGTGAGCATCTGCTGCAGCAGAAAGTTGAAAAGGAAGGGGCGGATCAGCCGTCCATCCTGCCGTAACGGCAACAGCAATCTGATAACGGAATCCCGGTCGCAAGGCCGGGATTTTTTTATTACAGCTATCTCAAATTTGGTTACTCTCGCATTGTGAATCGCAATGACATGGAGTAATGCCGATGGTCACCCTTTCTTCCATTCCCCAGCCTGCCGTCTGGCATGGCGTGCCTTCCGTAACGTTGAGCGACGAAACTCTGCGTCAGCGAAAAGCCAATGTACTGAGCAAGATGCAACAGCACGGGCTGGACGCGCTGATTGTCTACGCGGATAAAGAGCACGGCGGTAACTTCGAATATCTGACCGGGTTTATTCCCCGCTTTGAAGAGGCGCTACTGGTGCTGCAGGCTTCGGGGGAGGCGGTGCTGGTGCTGGGCAATGAAAACCTGAAGCTGGCCGCCTATGCACGGCTCACAAACCGGGTGATCCATGCTCCGTGGTTTTCGCTGCCCAATCAGCCGATGGATAACAAAAAACCGCTGCCGGAACTGCTGAAGGAAGCGGGCGTAACGGCAGGTAAAACGCTTGGGCTTGCGGGGTGGAAGCTGTTTACCGGCTCGGGTGACGATGCGCATCAGATGTTTGATTTACCCGCTTTTATTGTCGATGCCATTCGCCTGGCGGGAGAGGGGACGGCGCAGCTGCGCAATGCCACGGGTATTTTTATCGATCCTGACGGCGGCGCGCGTACGGTCAACAACGCCAACGAACTGGCGCACTACGAATATGGTGCGAATCTGGCCTCAACGGCGATCCTGACGGCGCTAAATGCCATCGAACCCGGTAAAACCGAAAAACAGATCGCGGCGCTGCTGGCGGCAGAAGGTCAGCCGAATAATGTCGTCACTATCGCCGCGACGGGCGATCGCTTTGCCTGGGCTAACCTTTATCCCGGTGACAAAGTTATTCAGCGCGGTGATAAATTCTCCCTCACCACCAGCTACAAAGGCGGGCTGACCAGCAGAGCGGCATATGTCGTGGCGAATGCGTCGGAGCTTGCGCCCGACGTCGCAGACTATCTCGATGTGGTGGCAAAACCCTATTTCTGTGCGGTCGTCGCCTGGCTTGAACATCTGCACATCGGAATGAAAGGCGGCGAGATGTATGACGTAATTGAGCGGGTATTACCAAAAGCCGAGTATCACTGGCACCTGAATCCGGGGCATCTGGTGGCGGATGAAGAGTGGCTCTGTTCGCCCATTGGTCCCGGTTCGGCCGCGACCTTGAAAAGTGGAATGCTCCTGCAAATCGACATTATTCCGTCGAGAGCGGGATACGCCGGGGCCAGCATTGAAGATACCGTCGCGCTGGCGGATGTCACGCTGCGTCAGACACTGGCAAGCGACTACCCCGCGCTCTGGCAGCGCATTGTGGCGCGTCGGGCATACATTGCCGAGCACATCGGAATCAGGCTGCCGGATGAGGTGCTGCCGATGTCCAACACCGTCGGCTATTTACGTCCGTGGCTGCTGGATCAGGGCCGGGCGCTGGTCTGTAAATAACAAAAAAGCCAGCATTGCGCTGGCTTTTTGATGCCGGATGGCGGTTCGCTAATCCGGCCTGCGGCAGGATTAGAAGTTGTAACCTACAACCAGGTAACCACCCCAACCGGTAGAACGTACGCTGAAATCACCGTTACCGAAGTTCAGGCTCGCGTCGTCGTTCCACTGGCCACCGTTGTGCCAGTAACGAGCAACCACGGAGTAGTGCCAGTGATCGTAGTTCAGCGCCAGGATGTGGCTGGAGGCGATGGAGTCGTTGGTACGCGCTTTCTTACCGTTCAGGTCACGGAAGTCGTTGTCGCCCAGGTCTGAACCCCAGTCAAAGTTGGTGAAACCGATATAGCTCAGGTTACCGCCCCACAGCTGGGTAATTGGCACAAAGTATTTCACTTTGAAACGGTAGCCATCCCACTCGTTTTCGTTCGCGGCACCATAGTTCTGCCACTGGTATTTGGCATACACGTTCATGGACAGGCTCATCGGCAGACCGGTGTCGATGTCAGTACCCAGACCCATGTACCAGGTGCTCTGACGGCCTGATGCGTTGCGGCCCATGTCGTAGATGTAGTTGTTCGCGACATACCACTCTTTGAACGGACCGAAGCTCAGGTCTGCGCCCGTCAGCTTGTCGATAGAGAAGCGCGGTTCGATTTCCATGAACAACGGAGAACCGTGGTTCCAGATACCTTTCGCATCGGTGTTACCACCGAAGAAGACCGGTGCATCGGCGTAACCGTAGAAATCAAACCAGTCTTTCTTGGCGAAAGCTTCGTACTCCAGATAGGTATCGTTGCGGATCTGTGGTCCGAAGCGAGTGTGGTAGCTACCAACCACGTTGACGCTCTGGTGCCACCAGTCGGAAACATATTCAGGTTTTGAATTTTCAGCTGCGTTTACAGCGAAAGCGGAAGACAGTGCCAGAACTGCACCGGCTGCTAGTAATGTTTTTTTCATAATCATGCCACTGATTGAAAATCCCTTTCGGGATGTGAAAGATGCGCGAATTGCGTTTCTAAATATTTCGTGTTTCTGCGGAGCCTATTATAGGAATCCCTGCTCACAAAAATATGTGTTGTTTCACATATCTCTCATGCGCGTAATCGATTGCGTTCACGTTTGCGTACTTTAAACGGCGGGGATTGTAACGGCAATCATTTATCTTGCCAATGTTTCGGGATGTAAGAGAGAGCGGAACGCGGTAAACGTTCCGCTAAAGAGTGTTACTGGGCGGCAGGCTGAATATCGTGGATACGGATGAAACCTAACTGCTCTGGCGTGGTACCGTTTAACTGCAGTGGGATATCGACATCGCTCGGTGCGAGCACGCTGGCAGGGGCGGTAATCAGCTGGTTTTGCACGTTAACCTCCTGATAGCTTTCGGTCGTTCCCTGCAGCTGGCCCCATTCGACCGTGCCGCTAAAGGCTGGCAGCGGATCGTTGGACTGGCCCTGGATGCGCAGGGTGGCGTGTGTGCCGTCGGCGTTAGGTGCCATATTGACCAACGACATGCGCAGCGTACCAATTTGACTTTTCAACAGTGCAGGCGTGTTGGCGCCAGGCAAAAGATAAACGCCGCTACTGGATTTCGCATTCAGGGCATTTTGCTGCGTGATTTTAACCGTTTCCTGGTTCAGCTTAGTCATCGCCGTGTTGAGCGTATTAACGCTCTGTTTCATCTGGCGAACTTCGCTTTGCTGTGCGCAGGCGCTAAGGGTGAAGAGGCTTCCCACCACGAGGATTCTTAGGTAACGTCTTGTCATTGCGTTTAATTCCTTGAAATAACGGATGTCCTAATGGTAGCCAGTAACTCGCCGTCAGGTATAGATCCTTTGTCTCAAAAGCGCTCTTCCTTTGTTGTCGGCCCAGTTCAGGGTAAAATAGAGTTCAGTTAACCAGATAGCCAGGACACCGTATGCATTGCCCATTCTGTTCCGCTGTGGATACCAAAGTAATCGACTCCCGTCTTGTAGGTGAAGGCTCCTCTGTCCGTCGTCGTCGGCAGTGTCTGGTCTGCAACGAACGTTTCACCACCTTCGAAGTGGCAGAGCTGGTGATGCCGCGCGTGGTGAAAAGTAACGATGTACGCGAGCCATTTAACGAAGAGAAACTGCGCAGAGGGATGCTAAAAGCACTGGAAAAACGGCCAGTCAGCGCAGATGACGTCGAAATGGCGCTTAATCACATTAAATCGCATCTGCGTGGCACCGGCGAGCGCGAAGTGCCGAGCAAAATGATCGGCAACCTGGTGATGGAGCAGCTCAAAAAGCTCGATAAAGTGGCGTACATCCGCTTTGCTTCCGTCTATCGCAGCTTCGAAGACATCAAAGAGTTCGGCGAAGAGATCGCCCGCCTACAGGATTAAGCCCATGCAGGATGAGATTTACATGGCGCGAGCGATGAAACTCGCGCAGCGCGGACGCTTCACCACCCATCCCAATCCGAACGTGGGCTGCGTGATTGTCAAAGACGGCGTTGTTGTGGGCGAGGGTTTCCATTATCGCGCCGGTGAGCCGCATGCTGAAGTGCATGCGTTACGCATGGCGGGCGAAAAAGCCCGTGGCGCAACGGCCTATGTGACCCTTGAACCCTGCAGCCATCATGGCCGCACGCCGCCGTGCTGCGAAGCGTTAATTGCCGCAGGCGTGGCGCGCGTGGTGACCTCCATGCAGGACCCGAACCCGCAGGTGGCGGGGCGCGGTCTTTATCGCCTGCAGCAGGAAGGCATCGACGTCAGCTACGGGCTGATGATGAACGATGCTGAGGCGCTGAATAAGGGGTTTCTCAAGCGGATGCGGACCGGCTTTCCCTACATTCAGCTGAAGCTGGGCGCCTCTCTTGACGGTCGCACGGCGATGGCCAGCGGTGAAAGCCAGTGGATCACCTCCCCGCAGGCAAGGCGCGATGTGCAACGTCTGCGCGCGCAAAGCCATGCTATTCTCACCAGCAGTGAGACGGTGCTGGCAGACGATCCGGCGATGACCGTGCGCTGGGAAGAGCTTGATGCCGATACCCGGGCGCTCTATCCCGAGGAAAATCTGCGCCAGCCGCTGCGTATTGTGCTGGATCGTCAGAATCGCCTGACGCCCGAACACCGTATCGTGCAGCAGCCGGGTGAAACCTGGATTGCACGTACGCAAGAAGACAGTCGTGAATGGCCGAACGCGGTGCGCAGCATTATGGTGCCGGAGCATCACGGTCATATCGATTTGGTGGTGCTGATGATGCTGCTGGGTAAACAGCAAGTGAACAGCATCTGGGTTGAGGCCGGGCCTACGCTTGCCGGTGCGTTATTGCAGGCAGGGCTGGTGGATGAACTGATTGTCTACGTTGCGCCTAAACTGTTAGGTGCCGATGCGCGTGGCCTGTTTGTGCTGCCCGGCCTTGAAAAACTGGCCGATGCGCCGCAACTCAAATTCAGCGAAATTCGGCAGGTTGGCCCCGACGTGTGCCTGCATTTAATCCCTGCGTGAGGCTTTCTGAAATAGAGAAGCAGTGCGCGAAGTATTATGATAAAATCCGCCCCCCTGCGGGGCCAAATGAACCCGTAAAGGAAGAGTATGAATATTATTGAAGCTGCTGTTGCTACCCCGGACGCTCGCGTCGCCATCACTATTGCGCGTTTCAACAACTTCATCAACGAAAGCCTGCTGGATGGTGCGATTGACGCCCTGAAACGTATTGGCCAGGTTAAAGATGACAATATTACCGTTGTTTGGGTTCCAGGTGCCTACGAACTGCCGTTGGCAGCGGGCGCTTTGGCGAAAACCGGTAAATACGACGCGGTGATTGCGCTGGGTACGGTGATTCGTGGCGGTACTGCTCACTTCGAATACGTTGCGGGTGGTGCAAGCAATGGTCTGGCGCACGTGGCACAGGATGCTGAAATTCCTGTCGCATTCGGCGTACTGACTACTG
Source organism: Lelliottia sp. SL45 (assembly GCF_026672535.1). Classification (NCBI taxonomy): domain Bacteria; kingdom Pseudomonadati; phylum Pseudomonadota; class Gammaproteobacteria; order Enterobacterales; family Enterobacteriaceae; genus Lelliottia; species Lelliottia sp. SL45. The sequence goes on along the minus strand of NZ_JAPPRH010000003.1, from coordinate 2,799,289 downwards.
AAAGTATTGAACAAGCCATCGAACGCGCTGGCACCAAAGCCGGTAACAAAGGTGCAGAAGCTGCACTGACCGCGCTTGAAATGATCAACGTATTGAAAGCCATTAAGGCCTGATTTTTTTGTAAGGGGAATTCCGTGAAACCTGCTGCTCGTCGCCGCGCCCGTGAGTGTGCCGTCCAGGCGCTCTACTCCTGGCAGTTGTCCCAGAACGACATCGCTGATGTTGAATACCAGTTCCTGGCGGAACAAGACGTCAAAGACGTTGACGTCCTGTACTTCCGTGAACTGCTGTCGGGAGTGGCGACTAATAGCGCGTATCTCGACGGTCTGATGAAGCCGTACCTGTCCCGTCTGCTTGAAGAGCTGGGCCAGGTTGAGAAAGCAGTGCTGCGCATTGCGCTGTTTGAGCTGTCTAAACGTCAGGATGTGCCATACAAAGTGGCCATCAATGAAGCTATCGAACTGGCAAAAACCTTCGGTGCTGAAGACAGCCACAAATTTGTGAATGGCGTGCTGGATAAAGCCGCACCTGCGATCCGTCCCCACAAAAAGTGATCCGCAAACCGGAGTTTCGCACTGCCGCCTGGCTGTGCGGCTCCGGTTTTTTTATTTTTATTTGCTGAGGCATAACGTATGGCATGCGGCGAATTCTCCCTGATTGCCCGTTATTTTGACCGCGTTCGTAGCTCCCGTCTTGATGTTGAAACGGGCATTGGCGACGACTGCGCACTTCTCAATATTCCCGAAAAACAGACCCTGGCTATCAGCACCGACACCTTAGTGTGTGGGCGCCATTTCCTGGCGGATATCGATCCGGCCGATCTGGCCTACAAAGCGCTGGCGGTGAACGTAAGCGATCTGGCGGCAATGGGCGCCGATCCGGCGTGGCTGACGCTTGCACTTACCTTGCCGAGCGTCGATGAAGCCTGGCTTGAAGCCTTCAGCGACGCGCTGTTTGAACAACTGAATTATTACGATATGCAGCTGATTGGCGGTGATACCACGGCCGGTCCGCTGTCGATGACGCTGGCGATCCACGGCTACGTGCCAGTCGGACGCGCTCTGAAACGCTCGGGCGCGAGGCCGGGCGACTGGATTTATGTCACCGGTACGCCCGGCGACAGCGCGGCGGGGCTGGCGATTTTGCAGGATCGTTTAACCGTGAACGACGCCGATGACGCAGCGTATCTGGTGAAACGCCACCTGCGCCCAACCCCACGCATTCTGCACGGCCAGGCACTGCGCGAGCGCGCCAGCTCGGCGATCGATCTGTCTGACGGTTTGATTTCCGATCTCGGGCACATTCTTAAGGCAAGTGGCGTCGGGGCGCGAGTTGATCTCGATACCTTCCCGCTGTCAGAGCAGATGCGTAAACACGTCGAGCCTGAGCAGGCGCTGCGCTGGGCGCTGTCCGGCGGTGAAGATTACGAGCTGTGCTTTACCGTCCCGGAGCTGAATCGCGGGACGCTGGATGTTGTGCTGGGTAACCTCGGCGCGCCGTTTACCTGTATCGGGCAGATTTTGCCTGAGAGCGAGGGGATGCAGTTTGTGCAAAACGGCACCCCTGTGACACTCGACTGGAAAGGGTACGATCACTTCGCGTGATGTCGTGCGGTTTGTTGCCGGGTCGCACTGGGCTTCCCGGCTGATAAAATCACACGCACTGCAGGCCGGGTAAGGCGAAGCCGCCGCCCGGCTTTTTTTATTTAAATCCGACGACCGGATGTTGCTGATAGGGTGTTTCCAGCTCGGCAATCTGCTCCGGCGTCAGCGTCAAATCGACCGCATTCAGCAGTTCATCCAGTTGTTCTTCCCGCGACGTGCCGATAATCGGTGCCGCCACTCCGCGTTTGCTCAGAAGCCACGCCAGCGCCACCTGCGCGCGGGTAGCCCCTGTCTCCTCGGCGATACCGGCCAGACGTTCGGCGATCAGCGCATCGCTTGCCTGGGTATCGTTATACAGATTTTTACCCACTTCATCGGAAACGGATCGCGCGGTGGTTTCTCCCCATGGACGGGTTAAACGACCGCGTGCTAGCGGGCTCCAGGGGATCACCGCCACGCCTTCCTGATAGCACAGCGGCAGCATGTCGCGCTCTTCTTCGCGATAGATCAGATTGTAGTGATCCTGCATAGTGACGAACCGCGCCCAGCCGTGCTGCTTCTGAAGATCCAGCGCTTCGGCAAACTGCGAGGCGTGCATTGACGACGCACCGATGTAGCGCGCTTTACCCGCTTTTACCACGTCGTCCAGCGCTTCAAGGGTCTCTTCTATCGGGGTGTTGTAGTCCCAACGGTGGATTTGCAGCAGATCGACATAATCCATGTTCAGGCGCTTCAGGCTGGCATCAATCGAACGCAGGATTTGCGCGCGGGACAGCCCTTCAGTTAAATCGCCTGAGGGATAGTAAACCTTGGTGGCAACCACCATTTCGTCGCGACGGGTAAAATCCCGCAGCGCGCGGCCCACAATCTCTTCGCTGCTGCCGTCGGAGTAGCTGTTTGCCGTATCGAAGAAGTTAATGCCGCCGTCGAGGGCGTGTTTGATGATAAGGCGGCTGCTCTCTTCCGGCAGCGTCCAGGCATGGTTTCCCCGTTGAGGTTCGCCAAATGTCATACAGCCCAGACAAAGACGGGAAACCTTAAGATCTGTTTTTCCTAACGTGTTGTATTGCATGCTTCCACTCCTGCTGATTGCTTAAAATACTATCTTTAAGCATAGCAGGAGGGAAAAGAGGGGAGTTGTTACGCCAGCCAGCTGCGGATTTTCGCTTCAATTCCGGCAGCATCCAGGCCAATCGCCGCGCGGGCTTCGTCCTGAGTTCCTTGCGGAATAAAGTAGTCTGGCAGGCCGAGATTCAGCACCGGAACTGGCTTACGATGCGCCATCAGCACTTCGTTCACGCCGCTGCCTGCGCCGCCCATAATAGCGTTCTCTTCCAGGGTGACCAGCGAATCGTGACGCGCCGCCATCTCCAGAATTAACGTTTCATCCAGCGGTTTGACAAAGCGCATATCCACCAGGGTCGCATTGAGCGATTCCGCGACTTTCGCCGCCTCTGGCATCAATGTACCGAAGTTGAGGATCGCCAGTTTTTCGCCGTGACGTTTAACAATGCCTTTCCCGATAGGTAATTTCGCCAGCGGTTCCAGCTCGACGCCCACGGCGTTGCCGCGTGGATAACGTACGGCGCTTGGGCCGTCCTGATAGTGATACCCGGTAAAGAGCATCTGGCGGCATTCGTTCTCGTCGCTTGGCGTCATCACGACCATGTCCGGGATACAGCGCAGGAAGGAGAGATCAAACGCTCCCTGGTGCGTCTGTCCGTCAGCGCCGACGATACCAGCACGGTCGATAGCAAACAGCACCGGCAGCTTCTGGATCGCTACGTCGTGGATCACCTGATCGTAGGCGCGCTGCAAGAAAGTCGAGTAGATAGCCACAATCGGTTTATAGCCACCAATTGCCAGACCGGCTGCGAAGGTCACCGCATGCTGTTCGGCAATCGCCACGTCAAAATATTGACCCGGGAATTTTTTGGAGAACTCAACCATGCCGGAGCCTTCACGCATGGCAGGCGTCACGGCCATCAGCTTGTTGTCTTTAGCCGCTGTTTCGCACAGCCAGTCGCCGAAAATTTTCGAATAACTTGGCATCCCGCCGCTGCTTTTTGGCAGACAGCCGCTGGTCGGATCGAATTTAGGCACGGCGTGGAAGGTGATCGGGTCTTTTTCCGCTGGCTCGTAGCCACGCCCTTTTTTAGTCATGATGTGCAGGAACTGCGGGCCTTTCAGGTCGCGCATGTTCTTGAGCGTAGAGACCAGACCCAGCACGTCATGCCCGTCCACCGGGCCAATGTAGTTAAAGCCCAGCTCTTCAAACAGGGTGCCGGGAACCACCATGCCTTTGATGTGCTCTTCGGTGCGTTTCAGCAGCTCTTTGATCGGTGGCACGCCGGAGAAGACTTTTTTACCGCCTTCACGCAGAGTGGAATAGAGTTTGCCGGAGAGCAGCTGCGCCAGGTGGTTGTTTAGCGCACCGACGTTTTCTGAGATCGACATTTCATTGTCGTTAAGGATCACCAGCATATCGGGCATGATATCGCCCGCGTGGTTCATCGCCTCAAACGCCATACCCGCCGTGATCGCGCCATCGCCAATCACGCAGACGGTGCGGCGCTGTTTGTTCTCTTTTTCCGCCGCCACGGCAATGCCGATACCCGCAGAAATTGATGTAGAAGAGTGGCCGACGCTTAAGACGTCGTACTCGCTCTCACCGCGCCATGGGAACGGATGCAGCCCGCCTTTCTGGCGGATCGTACCAATTTTATCGCGACGGCCGGTGAGAATTTTGTGCGGATAAGCCTGATGACCGACATCCCAGATCAGCTGGTCAAACGGGGTGTTGTAGACGTAGTGCAGCGCAACGGTCAGCTCCACCGTGCCAAGCCCGGAGGCGAAATGTCCGCTGGAACGACTCACGCTGTCGAGCAGGTAACGACGCAGTTCGTCGCTCAGCTTCGGCAGGCTCTCTTTCGGCAACAGACGTAACTCCTGGGTGGAGTCAACCAACGCCAGTGTCGGGTATTTGGCAATATCAAAACTCATCAAAGGCTCATCGAGATTTAGTATGTTTATTTATCACGCTGGATTATATAGTCCGCTAGCGCTTCCAGTGCCGAGGTATCAAGCGATTGTGCGGCCAGCAGATTCAGCGACTGGCGGGCATCATCGATCAGGTCCCGGGCTTTACGTTGGGCTTGCTCAAGGCCCAGCAGGGCGGGGTAGGTACTTTTGCCAAGCTGCTGGTCTGCACCCTGACGTTTTCCCAATATTGCAGTATCGCCCACCACATCCAGAATGTCATCCTGAACCTGGAAAGCCAGACCGATACTTTCGGCGTATCTGTCCAGAACGGGCAAGGCTTTACGCCCCTGTTCACCCGCGCTCAGCGCGCCCAGGCGAACGGCTGCACGGATCAGCGCACCTGTTTTATGACGGTGGATGCGCTCAAGCTGTTCCAGATTAACCTGACGACCTTCCGCTTCCAGATCCAGCGCCTGACCACCGCACATACCAGCGATGCCGCTGGCCATCGCCAGCTCAGAAACCATCGCCAGACGGTCACGATCGGCCACTTCAACCATCGGCGCATCGCTCAGAATAGAGAACGCCAGCGTCTGCAGAGCATCACCGGCCAGAATGGCATTGGCTTCGCCAAACTTGATATGGCAGGTCGGCTGGCCGCGACGTAAATCGTCGTCGTCCATCGCCGGTAAATCATCGTGGATCAGCGAGTAGGCATGAATGCACTCAACGGCGGCCGCTGGCGCATCCAGCGTGTCATTGCTGATGCCAAACATATTGCCCGTAGCATAGACGAGGAACGGGCGCAGACGCTTTCCACCTAAGAGTGCGCCATAGTGCATGGCTTCAACCAGTGGAGTGTTCTGAAAAGGCTGTGGTTCAATAAAACGACGCAGCGCGTCGTTGGCACGTTCCACACATTCCTGAAGCGCTTTGGCGAAATCCATTTACTCAGCGTCCGGTGTAAAAGGGGTTGTGGCGGCGTCTTCGCTATCGGACAGCAGAATTTGCACACGCTGTTCGGCCTGCTGCAATTTAACCTGCCCCTGGCGCGCAAGCTGCACGCCGCGTTCGAATTCATTGAGCGCGTCTTCCAGCGGCAGGTCGCCACTTTCCAGACGAGTCACAATTTGCTCCAGCTCACTCAGCGCAGTTTCGAAACTGGCTGGTGCGTCATTTTTCTTCGGCATAGTGAATGTAGACTCTCATATTTTCAGCCCCGTCATGGTAGCGGACTCGGGCGGATAAGCAAATAACGCGCAATGTGCACAGGAGCACCGCTATAGTGGTATACTTCCGCGCCTGGATGCAGCCACGGGTGTGGGCTGCTGTACTCTTTTCCATCACAAGCCTTTACGGGCTTGCCAACGAAACATTGCCGCCATGAAGTTTATCATTAAATTGTTCCCGGAAATCACCATCAAAAGCCAATCTGTGCGTTTGCGCTTTATTAAAATTCTGACCGGAAACATTCGTAACGTTTTAAAAAATTATGACGAAACCCTTGCCGTGGTTCGTCACTGGGATCACGTCGAAGTGCGCGCGCCAAGGACGAAAACAAGCGTCTGGATATTCGCGATGCGCTGACCCGCATTCCCGGGATTCACCATATTCTGGAAGTTGAGGACGTTCCCTTTACCTCACTGCACAATATTTTTGAACTGTCGCTGGCCCAGTACCGCGATCAGATCGAAGGCAAAACCTTCTGCGTGCGCGTAAAGCGTCGCGGTAAACATGAATTCAGCTCGATCGAAGCCGAACGTTATGTTGGCGGCGGTCTGAACCAGCACGTTGAAACGGCGCGCGTGAAGCTGACCAACCCGGAAGTGACCGTCAATCTGGAGATCGAAAACGATCGCCTGCTGCTGGTCAAAGGCCGCTACGAAGGGATTGGCGGGTATCCGATTGGGACGCAAGAAGATGTACTGTCCCTGATTTCCGGTGGTTTCGATTCTGGCGTCTCCAGCTACATGCTGATGCGTCGCGGCTGCCGCGTACATTACTGCTTCTTTAACCTGGGCGGTGCGGCGCACGAGATCGGCGTTCGTCAGGTCGCGCATTATTTGTGGAACCGTTTTGGCAGTTCCCACCGCGTGCGTTTTGTGGCGATCAACTTTGAGCCTGTGGTCGGCGAAATCCTCGAAAAAGTGGACGACGGCCAGATGGGCGTGGTGCTGAAACGCATGATGATGCGTGCGGCGTCGAAAGTGGCCGAGCGCTACGGCGTGCAGGCGCTGGTAACAGGCGAAGCCCTGGGCCAGGTCTCCAGCCAGACCCTGACCAACCTGCGTCTGATCGATAACGTTTCGGATACGCTGATCCTCCGTCCGCTGATCTCGCACGACAAAGAGCACATCATCGATCTGGCGCGCAAAATCGGTACGGAAGATTTTGCCCGTACCATGCCGGAATACTGCGGTGTGATCTCGAAAAGCCCGACCGTGAAAGCGGTTAAGGCGAAGATCGAAGCGGAAGAGCAAAACTTCGATTTCGAGATCCTCGAAAAAGTGGTTGCTGAAGCAACGAACGTTGATATCCGTGAAATTGCGCAGCAGACCGATCAGGACGTGGTGGAAGTAGAAACCGTAAGCGGATTCAGCGCCAACGACGTGATCGTGGATATCCGCGCCATCGACGAGCAGGATGCCAGCCCGCTGAGCGTGGAGGGCGTTGAAGTTGTCTCTCTGCCGTTCTACAAGCTGAGCACCAAGTTTGGCGATCTGGAGAAGGATAAAACCTATCTCCTGTGGTGCGAGCGTGGCGTGATGAGTCGCCTGCAGGCGCTCTACCTGCGCGAGCAGGGCTTTACCAATGTGAAGGTATATCGCCCGTAAGCAACGCCCTTCGGGGCGCTCTGCACGAACAGGCCGGGTAAGGCGAAGCCGCTACCCGGCTTTTTTATTTCCAAATTATGCGCCCATGGTAAAGTAACGATCCGTCAGGACGCCGCGAGGGTAGTATGCATAAATACCTGGAAATAAAAGAAAAGATAAAAAAGGATATTCTCGATCAGAAATATCGAATCGGAGAAAGTATTCCCTCCGAGCGCGATCTCGCCAGCGTGTATCACGTGACGCGGGTGACGGTACAAAAAGCGATGGCGAATCTGGTTCAGGAAGGGTATATCGAGCGCATTCATGGTAAAGGCATGTTTGTGCTGAAAAATACCGCCAGCAATATTTATATTCTCAACAATGAAAAGAGCGACAGTATTCTGGGGTTTTCTCGCGAATTCCAGGGGCGGGTCAAGGTCACCAGCCGCTTAATTACCTTCACAACTATTCAGGCCGATCCCTCGCTGGCTCAACACCTTGAGATTAAGCCTGGCGACGACGTCTGGTTTATCCGCCGCGTGCGTCTTCTGGATGGGCAGCCGGTTCTGGTCGAAGACACCAATATTCCAGTGCAAACCATCGCGGTGATCCCACAGTCCGTTCTCGAAAAAGGGTCGCTGTATGGCTATATCGAAGAGTACACCGGGAAAAAAATCAGCGATGCGGATTCGTTAATTGAAGCGGCGCTGTTCGACCGCGAGCTGGCTAAGATTCTGGGTATTACACCGGGGCAAGCGATGCTGAAAATTACGGAAGTCACCCGCCTGAGTGATAAAAAAGCTTTTAACTATTCGATTAGCTATAACCGTGCGGATCTGTTTCGGGTTAAGAATTTACGCATTGAAAGATGACAGGCGCGTTTATAGTTGAGCCGCAGCGGCTTTATCTACCAGCATTTGCACCTGCGGATGGGCTTTTAACAGGGTCGCCGGAATACTGGCGTCGATATCTGAGCGCAGAGTCTGCGCCACGATAGCGGCCTTTTTCTCACCGCTGGCCATCACAATCACTGACTTCGCCGCCAGAATCGTTTTCATCCCCAGAGAAATCCCCTGTTTCACGTCGCGAGCCTGGCCGAAATACTTCACGGAAACCGACTGGGTGACCTCATCCAGATCGACAACGTGACACTCCGTATCCTGCGCCGCGCCTGGCTCATTAAAGCCGATATGACCATTCATGCCGATGCCGAGCACGATAATATCAATGCTCCCGTGGCCCGCAATGAAACGATCCACGCGGCGGCACTCCTGCGCAGGGTCGGTCGTAAGGCCGTCAAAGAAGCAGATTTGTTCATCCCGTAACGTCAGACGACTGAAGAAATGCCCCCAGACCATCTCGCGACAGCTGCCCTTATCGGCTTTTCCCAGCCCCAGCCACTCGTCCAGGCCGACAAACGCCGCGCGGGAAAAATCGACGTTGCCCTCTTCGCTGGCACGAACCAGAACATCAAACACCCCCAGCGGCGTATCGCCCCCGGCAATGCAGATCAGGGCATCCGGTTTGCGGGTGACGGTGTCGATCACGCGCTGGGCCACAGTGGCGCTGAGCGCCCGGTAATCTTCAACAATTTCAACGTTCATCGCAGTTCCTTAGCGTTTCGTGTATTGCGGCAAATAGGCGTGGTTCACTTCCAGATACTCATCGAGGATCTGCTCGGCAATGGCGGCGGAGGGCACGATGGGGTTGATGCTCAGCGCCAGCAGGGCGGTGGCATAATCTCCGGTGACGGCGGCCTCGACGGTCAGCTCTTCGTAGGCTTTGACACTCTGGATTAACCCGCGAATTTTCACCGGCAGTCTGCCGTAGGCCAGCGGATGGGCACCGTTTTTATCGATGACGGCATTGGTTTCCAGGGTGACGTGATCCGGCAGATCTTGCGTCGCGCCGTTATTCACTGTGTTGACCACGTGCACTTCTTTTTTGTCGTTGAAAATCGAGCTGATGATCGAGCAGGCCGTGTCGGAGTACCACGCGCCGCCGCGCTGCTCCAGCTCTTTCGGCTTGTGGTTCAGGTTCGGGTCCTGGTACAGCTCAAACAGTTTGCGCTCGATTTCACGCGTTTGCTCACCGCGTGTGCCCTTATTTGCGGAATCGCGGATAGCCGTTTCCGTCATTTCGCGGGTCAGGAAGTAATACTTGAGATAGGAGATCGGATACATGTGCAGCGCGCGGGCAAAGCGTGCGGTAAAGCCGATATCCGGGATATTTTTCAGCGAATTATTGGCACTGCCAACGGCCAGTTTTTCGATAAAATCATCGGTACAATCGTCGCCTTTCACGTAAATTTTATCGGCACAGATCAGGTGGTTCAGGCCGATGATGCGCGCGTAGATATCCGATTTGCGGACATCGTAGGCTTTGGCGATGTCCATCATCATGCTGTTTGCACCGCTGCAGATCCCGATGGTCTTAATCGCAGAGTGGCGAGTGATGGCTTCTGTCACAATGCCCGCCGGGTTAGTGAAGTTGATAAGCCATGCGTTCGGACACCATTTTTCCATCGCTTTGCAGATATCCAGCAGCACAGGAATGGTGCGCTGGGCTTTCATAAAACCGCCTGGCCCGGTGGTTTCCTGGCCGAGTACGCCGTATTTCAGCGGGATTTTCTCATCGTTAATGCGCGCATCAAGGAAGCCGACGCGCAGTTGAGTAGTAACGAAATCGGCATCTTTCAGGGCCGTTTCCCGATCCAGCGTCAGGTGAATGTTCATCGGAATACCCGCCTGCGCCACCATGCGCTGGGCGAGCTTGCCGACGATCTCCAGCTTCTCTCTCCCTTCTTCAATGTCCAGCAGGTAGAAATCGGTGACCGGGAGTTCGTCGTAGCGTTGGATAAATCCATCGATCAATTCCGGCGTATAGCTTGAGCCACCACCAATCGTAACAATTTTGAGCTTTTTCATCGTGAATCCTTTTTACAAGATGGGATCGGGGAGTTTTTCAGCTTCACGGCGCGAGTGTTCTTCCGCCGCTTCTGTTTCTAACTGTTTGCGTTCTGCGAGTTTGAAAAACGGCAGCCAGACGAGGGCTGAAATGGCAATGGTGCAGACTGACCAAATCACGGCCGGAATATTGCCTCCGGTGACAAACCAGGCCGCGAAAATAGGCGGCATAGTCCAGGGAATTTGCAGTACCGGGCGACCAATAATGTCGAAATACATCAGCGCGTAAGTCGACGTACACAGAATCATCGGGGTTAAGGTAAAGGGGATCATCAGTAACGGGTTAAAGACAATCGGGCAGCCAAATATCACCGGCTCATTGATGCAAAATATTGCGGAGGGCAAAGAGAGTTTGCCGACCGATTTATACAGCTTGCTGCGCGAGCGCATCATCGCCATGACTAACCCAAGCGTCGCACCGGTGCCGCCGAGACACATAAAGACGATATAAAACCCGTCGGCGGTGATGTGCGGAATAGGCTGGTGGTGTAAATAGGCCTGGGTATTTTCGGCGATGTATTTCAGGAAGATCGGTGCGGTGATGCCGGAGAGGACGTTGTCGCCATGAATACCGCAACACCAGAGCAGTGAGATCAAAAAGATTAAGACCAGCATGCCGGGAAGCGATCCTAAGCCGGTGACCAGCGGGCTGAGAATAAGCGTAAAGAAATTATTAATATCGAAGTTAAGAATGACCCTAACGAACCAGATTAAGGTAATTGCCACTGCCGCCGGGATCAGGCTTGCGAAAGATTGGGCGACCGCAGGGGGGACGCCCTCGGGGAGTTTAATCACCACGTTATGATGAATAAAGAAACGGACAATTTGCACCGTCAGAATCGAGAGAATAATGGCGGAGAAAAGCCCTGCAGCCCCCAGGTTATCGACATTGAGCTGGTACTTATCGTTAAGCTGGGCCAGTAAAAAGACCACCATGGTGATGATGGCGCAGGTCAGGGCGTTGAGGCTGTACTCTTTCGCCAGGTTGTAGCTGATGCCGATGGCTGAAATCAGCCCGATGGCGCCGAAGGTTACGGCAACCGGTGCGCTGAGCTTCTCGGCGTAAGGGCCAAGCCAGTCGGTCCAGCCCGGAATCGGTAAATTCGCGAGGATCAGAAACAGACTGCCGGTAATGGTGAAGGGGAGCGTCAGGGCAATGCCGTTACGCACCGCCACCAGGATTTTGTTTTCACCGACGCGAATCAGGACAGGAATGACTCTGTTCTCAAGAAATGTAATCACATTGCTTACTCCAGAAGAGATTTCTGTTCTTCGCCGTTATCTGTGTTGGTAGGGGCGAAGTGTCTAACTGGTATATGCCAGTTGAAATGAGTTTTTCATGGAAGCCTGTGGCTGTCAAACAGGGTGAAAACGATAAAGGGAATCCGTATCTCAATGAAAATACGCAGTTTTAGTCACGGTGAAAGGGCGTGATGAGAATCAGTGTCAGAAAGAAAGATAAGAATTGTGATTCCCGCCGCAATTATCAGCAGAGAAAATAAAGGCCGGCGCGATGGCCAGCCTGAGGGGAATTACAGCGTCTATTTACGCCTCGTAGTAGTTATAAATCCCTGCGGCCATCACCAGCGAGGACGCGACTTCATAGGCTTTTTCTCGCCCGACAAGCAGATCGATAATCTTGAGTGCGAAATCAATCGAGGTTCCCGGCCCCTGGCTGGTCAGCAGGTTGACGCGCGGATCCCAGACCACCCGTTTATCGACCCACTGTCCCTCGGGGATGCGGTCTTTCATGGTCGGGAAGCCGGTCATGTTGCCGATGGGGAAGAGGTCATGGGGAACCAGTACGGTGGCTGCCGCAGCGCAGAGGGCGGCGACAATTCGCCCGGAGAGATGAAACTGGCGCACGGTTTCGACCAAAAGGGGGCTGTCGCGAAAACACTCCGCTCCTTTCAGGCCGCCGGGCAGAACAATCACATCGAAATCGCCGTCCGCCACTTCAACCAGCGGTGCATCGGCCAGCAGCTTCACGCCGCGCGAGCAGACGATGGTCAGACTGCCATCGCTGGCTACGCTGGCGGTGGTGACGTTTATCCCGCCGCGAACCAGCAAATCAATGGTCGTGACTGCTTCTGTCTCTTCGCTACCAGGGGCGAGGCATACCAGTGCCGACGCGCTCATACTCACTCTCCTTACGTTTAACCAGGTCATACAGACGGATATTTTCCGGCACGTTGATGCCATGTGCGCGGGCTCGTTTGAGCAGATAGCCGGTGATGTAGTCGATTTCTGTGTGCCGCTGTGCGCGCACATCCTGCAGCATCGATGAGATATTTTCAGCAGTGCTGTCGATAATCTGCTCGACGTAATAACGGATATCGTCTTCTGAGGTGTGGATGCCCTCACGCTCAATCACGGCCGCGACTTCAGCGCAAAGGGCCGCTACTTCCTGCGGATGGTTTTTCAGTTCACCGTTTGGGCAGTCCAAAAGCGCCGTCAGCGGGTTGATCACGCAGTTCACCGCCAGTTTGCGCCACAGCTGTGGGCGAATGTTGTTGTGCCAGGCCACATCGGGCAGCACATGCTGCAGTACGTCGGCGAGATAGCTGTAATCGCCATCCTGCTCGCGCGCCGGTCCCATATGGGTGACGCCGCTTGCCACGTGGACGATGATGTTACCGTCGCGACGGGCCGCATGGGTGGTGATCGCCATCAGCAGCGGTTGTGGGATGCTTTTGAGCTCTTCGAGGGTGCCCATGCCGTTATGCACCAGAAGAATGGGCGTGGTGCGGGGCAGGGTGTTCGCCAGCGCTCTGACGGCATCCGAGACCTGCCAGGCCTTAAGGGTAACCAGCAGCAGGTCGCTTTGCGCCAGGAAATCAGGATCGTTGGCGGTGAGCGATTCGTTAAAGATACTTCCATCTTCATCGATCAGGTTTACACTGCAATACGGCTGGGGGACGCGTAGCCAGCCTTGTACCTCGTGTCCATGTTTGCACAATGCGGTGAGCCAAAGCTGGCCCAGGGCTCCGCATCCGAGCACGGTAATTTTCATTGTTCCTCCTCACCTGCAACTGCGCCAGGCGTGTCGGTTAAGTATAGCGCCGTCAGCTAAGCTTCTGTTGAGTTATGCCTCGTTGCGGGTATTATGCAACGCAACAAAAGTAAAGGGAGAAGAAAAGATGCCATCTTTCGATATTGTTTCAGAAGTTGATATCCAGGAAGTCCGCAACGGTGTGGATAACGCCAGCCGTGAAGTTGAGTCACGTTTCGATTTTCGTGGTGTAGAGGCGAGTTTTGAGCTGAACGACGCGAATAAGACCATCAAGGTTTTGAGCGAGTCCGATTTCCAGGTCAATCAGTTGCTGGATATTCTGCGTGCCAAGCTGTTAAAACGCGGCATTGAAGGGACGTCTCTGGATGTGCCGGAAGAGTTCGTGCACAGCGGCAAAACCTGGTTTGTTGAAGCCAAACTTAAGCAAGGTATTGAGAGCGCGATGCAGAAGAAAATCGTTAAGCTCATCAAAGACAGCAAGCTGAAAGTGCAGGCGCAAATTCAGGGCGAAGAGATTCGTGTCACCGGTAAAGCGCGCGACGATCTGCAGGCCGTGATGGCGCTGGTGCGCGGCGGCGACCTGGGTCAACCGTTCCAGTTTAAGAACTTCCGCGATTAAAAACGAAATGCCCGGCAAGCCGGGCATTTTTTCAGGCTTTAATAGCCTGTTCCACTTCGAAGCGATTGGTGACTTTACTGTCGATTTTGACGTAAGCACTACGCTCTTCTGGGACGATCAGCACTTCGCTGACCCCTTCTGTTGTTTCCAGCCGCTGTTTTAGCGCGTCGCTTATCTCCACACCGTCCGGGATTTCCACCCGCAGGCTGCTTACGTAGCGCGGCTCTTTCATGGTGCTGGCAACCAGCAGCCAGACCATCGCCAGCAGCGCGCCGGCAAGAAATACGGTCTGCGAATCAAATAATCCGTCTACCCAGCCGCCGAACGAACCGCCGATGGCGACGCCCAAAAACTGGCTGGTGGAGTAAATGCCCATCGCCGTACCTTTGTATCCGGCTGGGGATTCTTTGCTGATTAACGATGGCAGCAGGGCTTCCATCAGGTTAAAGGCGAGGAAGAACAGCTGCACGCCCAGCACCAGCTCCCAGAAGTGCGGGCCGGAGCCCCACAGCACAATTTCTGCGATTAATAACAGTGCCACACAGCCCAGAAATACGCGCTTCATACGGCGTTTTACTTCGGCGTAGATGATAAACGGCACCACGGAAACGAAGGAGATCAGCATCGTTACCAGATAAATCTTCCAGTGCTCCGCCGCCGGGAATCCGGCTGCCGCCAGCTGGCCGGGGAGGGCCACGAAGGTGGACATCAACAGGATGTGCAGACACATGATGCCGAAGTTGAGCTTCAGCAAACGCGGTTCAACGATGACTTTGCTGAAGCAGCCTTTCACCATGCCCGATTCACGGTTCAGAACGTGATTTTTACTGTCCGGCACCACCCAAATCGTTAGCGCAATGCCAACCGTCGCCAGTACGGCAATCATCCAGAAGAGGGCATTCAGGCCCAGTTTATGGGTAATGATCGGGCCAAGCACCATGGCAATAGCAAAGGTGACGCCAAAGCTGACGCCAATAAACGCCATCGCTTTGGTTCGGTTCTGTTCGCGGGTTAAATCCGAGAGCAGCGCCATTACAGCAGCGGCAATCGCCCCTGAGCCTTGTAGCGCACGGCCAAGAATAATGCCCCAGATGGAGTGTGACAGCGCGGCAATAATGCTGCCGAGGACAAAGATCAGCAGGCCGCCGACAATCAGTGGCTTACGGCCCACGCGATCGGAAAGTAGCCCGAAGGGAATCTGAAATATCGCCTGGGCCAGGCCATAGATGCCAATTGCCAGACCAATTAACGCCTCGCTGGCGCCCTGAAGTGCCATACCATAGGTAGTCAGAACAGGCAGGACCATAAACATGCCAAGCATGCGCAGCGAGAAAACAGTCCCTAAACCCCAGGTTGCGCGCAGTTCGCCTGGTGTCATTTTATAATCGTTCATTACCACCTCTGTTCAAAAGCAGGCACTAGTGTAGGCGGGGTGTTAAGTGCGGTAAATAGGTGTTTGTTTAAGAGATATTACGGGGGCTGAACATTGCCGGTGGCGGCTTCATTTTACCCGGCCTGGCGGTTGCGCAGGCCTGTGCAACCAGAGCGCGACAGGGCAAAAAAAAGCCGGGTTATCATCACCCGGCTTGTTCATATCAGCGTGCTTACCAGACGTAAGTCAGCAGATTGTGTGAATCAGGCACCATAAAGTCGACGGACATCATCACGGACAGGGAGGTGATAGCGACAATCGAGAACACAAACAGCTTACGTGCCCACACTTTATCGTCTTCCACTTTGTACCCGCGCAGCGCCATACCGAGCCACCAGACGCTCACCGCAGCAGCCACCACCAGATATTTGTATCCAGCGTAGCCTCCGAGAGAGAGCATCAGCGTCGCCACGGCGAAGGCGATGATGTACAGCGTGATGTGATTCTTGGCGACTGAAATACCTTTCACGACCGGCAGAACCGGGATGTTCGCTGCCTGATAATCCTTGAAGCGGAAAATCGCAATGGCGTAGGAGTGCGGCATCTGCCACAGGCTAAAGATAGCCAGCAGAATTAGCGCACCGCTGTCGAACTCGTTCGTGACGGCGCAGTAGCCAATCACCGGCGGCGCAGCGCCGGAGAGAGAACCAATCAGCGTACCGTAGACGGAGTGACGTTTCATATACAGGCTGTAAACGCCCACATACACCACGAAACCCATCACCCCCAGCCAGCAGGCCAGAGGGTTGGCACCAAACCACAGCAGCATAAAGCCAGCAAAGCCCAGCAAGGTGGCGTACACCAGCGAGACGGCAGGAGATATCAGGCCTTTGACAAGCACCCGATTCTTGGTCCTTTCCATCTTCCTGTCGATATCCATGTCGATGTAGTTGTTAAATACACAACCGGACGCAACCACCAGTGACACGCCAATCAACGTGGATGCGAAGAGGGTGTAGTCAATGCTGCCCTTAGAGGCCAACAGGAACCCTCCGATCACGGAGATCAGGTTGCCAAAGATGATGCCTGGTTTCGTTACTTGCAGGTATTGCTTAAACATACTCGCCGCTCTTAGTGAACCATCATGTTGTAGTTCAGGTTCCACATAATCCAGATGGAACCGACTACCAGGATAGCGATGATAATCACGGTAAAGATGAAGGCCGTCATGTTCCAGCCCTCATCGGATTTGGTGTTCATGTGCAGGAAGCAAACCAGATGCACCAGAATCTGCACCACAGCGGAGATCAGGACAGTGCCCAGAATCACCGTGTGAGAAGCCGTTCCGCTCATCACCATCCAGAACGGGAGCGCCGTCAGGATGATCGACAGGATGAAACCTGTCATATAGGTTTTCACGCTACCGTGGGAAGCGCCATGATCGTTAGTATGACTCATTACATCGCCCCCATCAGATAGACAACCGAGAACACGCAGATCCACACCACGTCCAGGAAGTGCCAGAACAGACTCAGGCACATGATACGGGTGCGGTTAGTATTGGTCAGGCCGCGACGATAAACCTGGAACATCAGCACCGCCATCCAGATCAGACCAGATGTTACGTGCAGACCGTGGGTCCCTACCAGTGCGAAGAACGCTGACAGGAAGCCACTGCGATCCGGGCCCATGCCTTCAGCAATCAGGTGATGGAATTCATAGAGTTCCATCCCGATAAATCCAGCACCAAACAACCAGGTCAACGCCAGCCAGGAGACAACCTGGCTCTTGTTGTTTTTGTACATGGCGATCGCCGCCATGCCGTAGGTGATGGAGCTGAAAAGCAGCAGAGCGGTTTCAACCAGAACGAACGGCAGCTCGAAAATGTCCTTGCCAGTCGGGCCGCCCGCTGTGCCGTTCACCAGAACGGCATAGGTCGCGAACAGACAGCAGAACAGAATGCAGTCGCTCATCAGGTAGATCCAGAAGCCGAAGACTTTCATCGGCCCTGTATCGTGGTGCGCGTGGTCATGCGCATGGGCAGTTGGGTGCGCCAAAGTATCAGTTGCCATTTTTCAGCCCCGCTTTAGAAATCTCATCGAAATGCTGGTTTTCCAGTTTTTCGACTTCACGGACTGGTACGTAGTAGTCCACGTCCTCGTCAAAGCTCTTCACAATCCAGCTAATGATCACGCCAGCGAAGCTCGCGATCGCCAGCCACCAGATGTGCCAGATCATGGCGAAGCCAAATACCGTTGCGAAGGCGGCAATCACAATGCCCGCACCGCTGTTTTTCGGCATGTGGATCTCTTCGTAATGCTCAGGTTGCTTGTACGCTTCGCCTTTCTCTTTCATTTCCCAGAATGCGTCGCGCTCATGGATCTGCGGCACAATGGCAAAGTTATAGAACGGAGGCGGGGAAGAGGTTGCCCACTCCAGCGTACGGCCACCCCATGGGTCACCGGTCAGGTCACGGTTCTGCTCGCGGTCGCGAATAGAGACGTAGAACTGAATCAGCTGGCATGCGATACCCATTGCAATCAGTACCGCACCACAGGCTGCAACAACCAGCATTGGGTGGAACTGTGGATCAATCTGCTGGCTCAGGCGACGGGTCATACCCATGAAGCCGAGCACGTACAGCGGCATGAAGGCCACGAAGAAACCAACGATCCAGAGCCAGAATGCGCGTTTGCCCCAGGTTTCGTTCAGCGTGAAGCCAAACGCTTTAGGCCACCAGT
Organism: Lelliottia sp. SL45; assembly: GCF_026672535.1. Taxonomy (NCBI): domain Bacteria; kingdom Pseudomonadati; phylum Pseudomonadota; class Gammaproteobacteria; order Enterobacterales; family Enterobacteriaceae; genus Lelliottia; species Lelliottia sp. SL45. The sequence continues at coordinate 2,781,179 of NZ_JAPPRH010000003.1, read as the reverse complement.
AAGTTACGCCAGCGAAGCAGCCGAAGACGACGCCGCCGATGATAACGTTATGGAAGTGCGCAATCAGGAACAGACTGTTGTGCAGAACGAAGTCAGCACCTGGCACCGCCAGCAGTACGCCGGTCATCCCACCTACAGAGAAGGTGACGATGAAGCCGATGGTCCACAGCATTGCTGAGTGGAACACGATACGGCCCTGATACATGGTGAACAGCCAGTTGAAGATCTTCACCCCGGTCGGGATGGCGATAATCATGGTGGTAATACCGAAGAAGGCGTTTACGTTCGCGCCCGCACCCATGGTGAAGAAGTGGTGCAGCCAAACGATGAACGACAGGACGGTAATACACACGGTTGCCCACACAAGTGAGGTGTAACCAAACAGGCGTTTACGCGAGAAGGTCGCGGCGATTTCGGAGAACACACCGAAGACCGGCAGAACCAGGATGTACACTTCCGGGTGACCCCATGCCCAAATCAGGTTGATGTACATCATCATGTTGCCGCCCATATCATTCGTGAAGAAATGGGTGCCCAGATAACGATCCAGGGTCAGCAACGCGACGGTAACCGTCAGAATTGGGAAGGAGGCAATAATCAGGATGTTGGCGCACAGAGATGCCCAGGTAAATACTGGCATCTTGAACATAGTCATGCCAGGGGCACGCATCTTGATAATGGTCACGAAGAAGTTAATACCGGTCAGGGTCGTACCGATACCGGAGAGCTGAATCGCCCAAATCCAGTAATCGACGCCTACGCCTGGACTGTATTCAATTCCCGAAAGCGGCGGGTAAGCCAGCCAGCCAGTCTGTGCGAATTCGCCCACACCCAGTGACAGGTTAACCAGGATAACGCCGACAACCGTGAACCAGAAGCTCAGGTTGTTCAGGAACGGGAACGCTACGTCGCGCGCGCCGATTTGCAGCGGCACAACCACGTTCATCAGACCGATAACCAGCGGCATCGCCACGAAGAAGATCATAATCACGCCGTGCGCGGTAAAGATCTGGTCGTAGTGGTGCGGTGGCAGGAAGCCGGCCTCACCTGCCGAAGCAAGTGCCTGCTGGCTACGCATCATGATTGCATCGGCAAAGCCACGAATTAACATGACGATACCGACGATGCAGTACATGATACCGAGTTTTTTGTGGTCAACCGAAGTCAGCCACTCATTCCACAGGTAGCTCCACTTACCGAAGTAAGTGATCAGGCCCAGTAAGGCCGCGCCACCAATGATAATTGCAGCAATCGTAACCACGATAATCGGTTCATGGTACGGCACTGCATCCAGTGTCAATTTTCCGAACATTTTCTTCCTCGGCCCCTTAGTGAGAGGTTTCCGCGTGGCTCATGTCCATGCCTTCCATACCTTCGTGCGAGCTGTGCTCACCTTCTGGCTGAGTCATGTTCATGCTCTTCCCGTGGTCCATAAATTTGTTCACAACGTCTTTAAACAAATCAGGTTTCACGTTAGAGAAGTACTCCACCTTGTTGTATTCGCTAGGTGTTGCCACTTTCTCGAATGCCGCCATGTCAGACATGGTGTTAGTAGACTGTTTCGCTTTAGCGACCCACTGGTCGAAAGCGGCACGGTCCGGCGTCGCGATAGCTTTGAACTTCATACCTGAGAAGCCCGGGCCACTATAGCTGGCGGAGATACCGTCGTAGGTGCCTGCTTCATTCGCGATCAGGTGCAGGTTTGTCTGCATACCGGCCATCGCGTAGATCTGGCTGCCCAGACGCGGAATAAAGAAGGAGTTCATCACGGAGTTAGAAGTGACTTTGAACTGCACCGGAGTGTTCGCCGGGAAGGCGATTTCATTCACGGTAGCAATGCCCTGCTCCGGATAGATGAAGAACCATTTCCAGTCCATGGAGACCACTTCAATGGTAATCGGTTTTTCATCGTGAACCAGCGGTTTGCTCGGCTCAAGCGCGTGAGTGGTTTTCCATGTCAGCACGGCAAGGAACAGGATGATCAGGATAGGCACCGTCCAGACCACAGCTTCCACTTTATTGGAGTGTGACCAGTTAGGGCTATACTTCGCATCTTTATTGCTCGCACGGTACTTCCAGGCGAAACCAACTGCCATCAAAATGGCAGGAATAACGACAATCATCATCAGGCCGAAGGCCGTCAGAATCAGTGAACGTTGTTCCAGTCCAATCTGTCCTTTGGGGTCGAGAAGCGCAGAATCACAGCCACTGAGTAAAACAGTGCCTGCAAATAACGACAACCATCCCAAACTTTTATTGTATTTCCTAAGTGTCATTTAACGACCTCAATTCCACGGGGACCTGGTGGCGTTTAAAGTGTGGGGGCATTTTACGGGAAGGTTACATTACTGTAAACATCATTAGCCCTGTGTCAGGAAGGTGTTACCGGGTTCTGCCGCACGTGTCACATGTGTTGCAAATTATGTCTATTTTTAAGACAAAAGCCCGATGGTACGGGAGTTATAACGAAAGGGCTTACAAGGATACCGCAAACGGGGCAATTGGTATAACCATTGTTAAAAATAAACAATAAATTAACAAAAAAGCATCAATTAAAAGACAATTGAAATACGAAAATTTAATCTGCCAGAAGCTGAATCGTTTAACGAAAAATAGCGAAGCAGGGGAGGTTCCAATAATTTCCGGAACCTATCCAGCACAAAACAACAAATATTTTTTCTGGCCGAGGTCGGTTATTTCTCCGTTATAATTTCGTGTCGTTATTACCACGGTAAATAACCTTTCGGTTTTAGCTTCAGGTCAGCCGCTTTTTACGCAGTGCCATGAAATCGAGAAGACCCCCGGTGACAATCCCGATGACAGCAAGTAACCCGCCGACGTCCAGCAGGATCGCTTCAAACGGCAGTTCAAGCGCCGTGGAGGCGTTGATAATCAACAGGATCAGCCACAGCGCCAGCATCACACAGCCGACCAGCAACAGCCGCAGGGCAAAACGATAAGCGCCCTGATATTCTGTGCGCGGCATAAAGTGATCCGTCTTCTGGGTATATTCCAGCGTCTGTCGGCAGACGAGCAGCAATAATATTCCTGGGACCGCAGCAAAAACGGAGAACAGATAAAACGTCGGCCAGCCGTGCGCTTCGACAAACCAGCCTGCAATCGGCCCGACATACACCCGACCGACGGCGGAAAGGGCAGAGAGCAGCGCAAACTGTGTCGCGGAAAACGACTTATTGCAGAGCGTCATTAACAGGGCGACAAATGCCGCTGTCCCCATCCCGCCGCACAGGTTTTCAAAGAACACGGCGGCAGCCATGCTGAACATCTGTTTATCGGTAATAGAGAGCAGCCAGTAACCGGCGTTGGAGACGCCCTGCAAAATGCCGAAAATCAGCAGGGCGCGGAACAGCGACAGACGCTGCATCAACACGCCGCCATACAGCGCGCCTAAAATGGTTGCAAACAGCCCCAGCGTTTTATTCACCACGCCGACTTCACCCGCATCAAACCCCACACCGCGAATCAGGAACGTGGTGGTCAGGCTCATGGCAAACGCATCGCCGAGCTTATAAAGGACAATCAGTAGTAAAATCAGCCAGGCATTGTTGCGCCCGAAGAAGTCCCGCAGCGGTTCGGCGACGGCCTGCTCGAGCGTGCGGGGAACCGGGATAACATCGCTCGGTTCAGGGGCAAAAAAGGTCGCAATAATGCAAGGGATAAGCAGGGCGGCCATCAGCCAGTACATCCCCTGCCAGCCGAGATAGCGGTCGGCCAGCCACAGGGCTAACCCGCCGGACACCAGCATCCCCAGGCGATAGCCCAGAACGCTAATCGCCGCGCCGGTCCCGCGTTCTTCTGCCGGTAGTACATCCGTTTTCCAGGCATCAAAAACGATATCCTGCGAGGCTGAACAGAAGGCGATCACCACCGCCAGAGCGGCCATCCAGCGTAATTGTGTTGACGGCTCCAGGAACCCCATCGCGGCGATCGCCAGCAACAGCAGAATCTGAGTCATCACCAGCCAGCCACGGCGTCTGCCGAGGAATGGCGGGGTATAGCGGTCCATCACCGGCGACCATAAAAACTTAAAGACATAGGCCTGGCCGACAAGTGAGAAGAACCCAATGGTTTTGAGATCGATATTCTCGACCGTCATCCAGGCCTGAAGCGTGCCGGACGTGAGGGCGAGAGGTAAACCGGAGGCGAAACCAAGGATCAGCAATATCGCTGATTTTGGCTGCTGGAAAATACGCAAGTAATGACTGGACATGTTTCTATATGACTGACCCGGCGAAGCGCCGGGTCAGTGTGCGGGATTAACGCGCGTTCTGCTTGATGAATTCGTGAATGCTGGTGTCCTGCGCCATGTCGGCGATGGTATCCGTCAGCACGCTATTCACTGCGTTAGCAATGTTCTGGTTGGAGGCCTGGAAGGCACCTTCAACCGAGTAGCTTGCACGATAGTTTTTGTTCATCTTGTTGCCGTTCTTCGCGGTGGCGATGATGGCGATATCCGCTTTAGTGGAGATATTGTAACGCACGTTGCCCTGAGAAACGTCGGCATACAGATTGTTGACAATGATCTGCAGATCAACAGCACCGCTTGGACCAACCATGTAACCGCGAGCGGTCATCTGTTTTTCCAGCACTTCCTGCAGCAGGAAGCGCAGGTCGCGGGAAGCGGTCAGCGTCACCTGCTGGTTGTCGCGAGTCACTTTCGCCAGCGCTTGATCCTGACGCTGATCGGCACCGTTAATACTCACGGTGACGCCCATCAGGCTTGGGTCCTGCTGTGGCAGGGTAATTTTTGGCGAAACGTCAATGGTGGTCGGCGGAGTGGCGCAACCAGCCAGCATGAAGAGAGCTACCAGCGGAAAGAAGAGTTTTTTTAACATTTCAGGTTCTCAACGGATCGTTAGCATATACAGAGAAAAATTGCCGCCATCATAACATCGCTAACGGCAAGGGGAAGTGGTCAACGCATGTAAATTCATCGTCTTGTCTGAAATCTGACCACCACTGACATTTTCTTTACTGCACCAGGGACAAAACGTATGAGGGAGACAGTGAACTTCATCCATTTGAATGAGGAAATCAGACGAAAGCTAAATATTTGTTGTCTTGATGTAATGGAAGCGGTAAAAGCGGCTAACATTTAAAGGGATGGGTGACATCTCAGCGTTGTCAGAGGAGTAATATCATGATGATACGTGAACAGATCGAAGAAAAACTAAGGACAGCGTTTAATCCCGTGTTCCTCGAAGTTGTCGATGAGAGCTACCGTCATAACGTGCCGGCCGGTTCTGAAAGCCATTTCAAAGTTGTACTGGTTAGCGACCGCTTCGTAGGGGAACGCTTCCTTAATCGTCACCGTATGATCTACGGAACGTTGACGGAAGAACTCTCCTCCACAGTGCATGCGCTGGCCCTTCATACCTACACCATTAAGGAGTGGGAAGGGTTGCAGGATACGATCTTCGCCTCACCACCTTGTCGGGGTGCGGGAAGCATCGCGTAATCGATCCGGGTTGCAACCGCTGGAGTTTTTCCAGTATGTTGCATACAGAATGATGTCAAGACGGCCTGCGGGCCGTTTTGTTTTGTCTGCGTTTTGAACGTGTGGGGCGAATTTTAGGCCAAAAATAGCCTTAAATTGTGAAAAAAGCCGCAGCTAGATGCCCCAACCGTTCTCGACTCACCCAAGTGATGCCGCTATAATGCCGCGTCTTAATGAATGTCTTCGGGATGATTCTGGCGACAGGGAATGTGAATCTGCTAAATAGTGAGCATCCCGGTATTGCGAGACAAATTCAGAGTTGACCGAGCACTGTGATTTTTTTGAGGTAACAAGATGCAAGTTTCAGTTGAAACCACTCAAGGCCTTGGCCGCCGTGTAACGATTACTATCGCTGCTGACAGCATCGAAACTGCTGTGAAAAGCGAGCTGGTCAACGTAGCAAAAAAAGTACGTATTGACGGCTTCCGTAAGGGTAAAGTACCGATGAATGTCGTTGCTCAGCGTTATGGCGCTTCTGTTCGCCAGGACGTGCTGGGTGACCTGATGAGCCGCAACTTCATTGATGCCATCATCAAAGAAAAAATCAATCCAGCCGGCGCACCGAACTACGTTCCGGGCGAATACAAACTGGGCGAAGACTTCACCTACTCCGTAGAGTTCGAAGTTTACCCAGAAGTTGAGCTGAAAGGTCTGGACACCATCGAAGTTGAAAAACCAATCGTTGAAGTGACCGACACCGACGTTGACGGCATGCTGGATACTCTGCGTAAGCAGCAGGCGAACTGGAAAGACAAAGACGGCGCTGTTGAAGCAGAAGACCGTGTCACCATCGACTTCTCCGGTTCTGTAGACGGCGAAGAGTTCGAAGGCGGCAAAGCGACTGACTTCGTACTGGCGATGGGCCAGGGTCGTATGATCCCAGGCTTCGAAGACGGTATCAAAGGCCACAAAGCGGGCGAAGAGTTCACCATCGACGTGACCTTCCCTGAAGAATACCACGCTGAAAACCTGAAAGGTAAAGCAGCGAAGTTCGTTATCAACCTGAAGAAAGTTGAAGAGCGCGAACTGCCAGAACTGACTGAAGAGTTCATCAAACGTTTCGGCGTTGAAGATGGTTCCGTAGCCGGTCTGCGCGCAGAAGTGCGTAAAAACATGGAGCGCGAGCTGAACGGCGCCGTGCGTAACCGTGTGAAATCTCAGGCTATCGAAGGTCTGGTGAAAGCGAACGAAATCGACGTTCCTGCAGCACTGATTGACAGCGAAATCGACGTTCTGCGTCGCCAGGCTGCACAGCGCTTCGGTGGCAACCAGCAGCAAGCGCTGGAACTGCCTCGCGAACTGTTCGAAGAGCAGGCTAAACGCCGCGTTGTAGTCGGTCTGCTGCTGGGCGAAGTGATTCGTACCCACGAGCTGAAAGCTGACGAAGATCGCGTGAAAGGCCTGATCGAAGAGATGGCTTCTGCTTACGAAGATCCGCGTGAAGTGGTTGAGTTCTACGGCAGCAACAAAGAGCTGATGGACAACATGCGCAACGTAGCCCTGGAAGAGCAGGCTGTTGAAGCGGTTCTGGCTAAAGCAAAAGTGACTGAAAAAGCCACTTCTTTCAACGAACTGATGAACCAGCAGGCGTAATTCTGCCCCAACGGTTTAAAGTTTGAACAAAAACCCGTTGCCATTTGGTAACGGGTTTTTTTTATCGCAGTAATAGCCCAGGAAGAGTGCTAAAACGCCCTTTCAGTGTTAGCGTTACACCAAAAGATTGTTATGCTTGAAATATGGCGATGCCGTCCCCATAAGTGTGTAATCACGATGAATGAGACTGGCTGATAATCCGTCCATAAGGTTACAATCAGTACAGCAGGTATTTTCCAATTTTTATCCAGGAGACGGAAATGTCATACAGTGGCGAACGAGATAACTTTGCACCCCATATGGCTCTGGTGCCAATGGTTATTGAACAGACCTCTCGCGGTGAACGTTCTTTTGATATCTATTCCCGTCTGCTCAAGGAACGCGTTATCTTTCTGACCGGCCAGGTGGAAGACCATATGGCGAACCTGATCGTGGCGCAGATGCTGTTCCTGGAAGCGGAAAACCCGGAAAAAGACATTTACCTGTATATTAACTCCCCTGGCGGCGTGATCACTGCCGGGATGTCCATTTATGACACCATGCAGTTCATCAAGCCTGACGTTAGCACCATTTGTATGGGGCAGGCGGCATCGATGGGTGCGTTCCTGCTGACCGCAGGGGCAAAAGGCAAACGTTTCTGTCTGCCAAATTCCCGCGTGATGATTCACCAGCCGCTGGGCGGATACCAGGGCCAGGCGACAGACATTGAAATTCATGCGCGTGAAATTCTGAAAGTGAAAGGGCGCATGAATGAACTTATGGCGCACCACACGGGTCAATCACTTGAGCAGATCGAGCGTGATACCGAGCGCGATCGCTTCCTCTCCGCATCAGAGGCAGTTGAGTACGGCTTAGTCGACTCCATTTTGACCCATCGTAATTGATGCCCACGGCGCGAGTGTGCCGCTATACTAAGGTAGGCGGCATTTTGCTTCACAGTAACTTGCGTCTGAGAATGGCATTTGCGTCGTCATGTGCGGCACAAAGAACTTAAAAAGAGGTTTGGACTCATGACAGATAAACGCAAAGATGGTTCGGGCAAACTGCTGTACTGCTCTTTTTGCGGCAAAAGCCAGCATGAAGTGCGAAAACTGATTGCCGGGCCGTCCGTGTATATCTGCGACGAATGTGTCGATTTATGTAACGACATTATCCGCGAAGAGATTAAAGAAGTAGCGCCTCATCGTGAGCGCAGCGCATTGCCGACTCCGCACGAGATCCGTCATCATCTTGATGATTACGTCATCGGCCAGGAACCGGCGAAAAAGGTGCTGGCAGTTGCAGTGTACAACCACTACAAACGTCTGCGTAACGGCGATACCAGCAATGGCGTTGAGCTTGGCAAAAGTAACATTTTGCTGATCGGCCCAACGGGTTCCGGTAAAACGCTGCTGGCCGAAACGCTGGCACGTCTGCTGGATGTTCCGTTCACCATGGCTGATGCTACCACGCTGACCGAAGCCGGTTACGTGGGTGAAGACGTTGAAAACATCATTCAGAAGCTGCTGCAGAAGTGTGACTACGACGTGCAGAAAGCCCAGCGCGGTATCGTATATATCGATGAGATCGACAAAATCTCTCGTAAATCCGATAACCCGTCCATCACCCGTGACGTATCGGGCGAAGGCGTGCAGCAGGCTCTGCTGAAGCTTATCGAAGGTACGGTTGCCGCCGTTCCGCCGCAGGGTGGACGCAAACATCCGCAGCAGGAGTTCTTGCAGGTTGATACCTCTAAGATCCTGTTCATCTGCGGTGGCGCGTTCGCAGGGCTGGATAAAGTGATCGCCAACCGTGTTGAAACCGGCTCCGGCATTGGTTTTGGCGCGACGGTGAAAGCCAAGTCCGAGAAAGCGAACGAAGGCGAACTGCTGTCACAGGTTGAGCCAGAAGATTTGATCAAGTTTGGTCTGATTCCTGAATTCATCGGTCGTCTGCCGGTAGTGGCAACGCTGAATGAGCTGAGTGAAGATGCGCTGATTCAGATCCTGAAAGAGCCGAAAAATGCGCTGACCAAGCAGTATCAGGCATTGTTCAATCTGGAAGGCGTGGATCTGGAGTTCCGTGACGAAGCGCTGGTCGCTATCGCGAAGAAAGCGATGGTCCGTAAAACGGGTGCGCGTGGTTTGCGCTCAATCGTTGAAGCGGCGCTGCTCGACACCATGTACGATTTACCGTCCATGGAAGATGTCGAAAAAGTGGTGATCGACGAATCCGTTATCAGCGGCCAATCTAAACCAATGCTGATGTATGGCAAACCGGAAGCCCAGCAGGCGTCTGGCGAATAATTAGCCAAATCATACAAGCAGTTAATCAAAAAGGGGGGATTTTATCTCCCCTTTTATTTTTCCTTATTCATAGCGTTGAATGTGTGGGAAACATCCCCATATACTGGTTACATGTTTATGGTTGTGTAACACAGTGACATGACCTGCTTACCTGGCGGACACTAAACTAAGAGAGAGCTCTATGAATCCTGAGCGTTCTGAACGCATTGAAATCCCCGTATTGCCGCTGCGCGATGTGGTGGTTTATCCGCACATGGTCATACCCTTATTTGTAGGGCGGGAAAAATCTATCCGTTGCCTTGAAGCCGCCATGGATCATGATAAGAAAATCATGCTGGTGGCGCAGAAAGAAGCATCAACGGATGAGCCGGGTGTAAACGATCTTTTCACCGTCGGGACCGTGGCCTCTATTTTGCAAATGCTGAAGCTGCCTGACGGCACCGTGAAGGTGCTGGTAGAGGGCTTGCAGCGTGCGCGTATCACTACGCTTTCTGACGATGGCGAACACTTCTCTGCCAAAGCGGAGTACCTTGAGTCGCCGCAGCTCGACGAGCGCGAGCAGGAAGTGCTGGTGCGCACGGCGATTAGCCAGTTTGAAGGCTATATCAAGCTGAACAAAAAAATCCCACCAGAAGTGCTGACGTCGCTCAATAGCATCGACGATCCTGCGCGTCTGGCGGACACCATCGCTGCACACATGCCGCTGAAGCTGGCTGATAAACAGTCCGTGCTGGAGATGTCCGACGTGAACGAGCGTCTGGAATATCTGATGGCGATGATGGAATCCGAAATCGATCTGCTGCAGGTTGAGAAACGCATTCGCAACCGCGTCAAAAAGCAGATGGAGAAATCCCAGCGCGAGTACTATCTGAACGAGCAAATGAAAGCCATTCAGAAAGAGCTCGGCGAGATGGACGACGCCCCAGACGAAAACGAAGCGCTGAAGCGTAAGATCGACGCGGCGAAAATGCCGAAAGAGGCAAAAGAGAAAGCCGAAGCAGAACTGCAGAAGCTGAAAATGATGTCTCCGATGTCGGCTGAAGCGACTGTGGTTCGCGGCTATATCGAATGGATGGTACAGGTACCGTGGAATGCCCGTAGCAAGGTCAAAAAAGACCTGCGTCAGGCGCAAGAGATCCTCGATACCGACCACTACGGCCTTGAGCGCGTCAAAGACCGTATCCTTGAGTATCTTGCGGTTCAGAGCCGTGTGAACAAGCTGAAAGGCCCGATTCTGTGCCTGGTAGGGCCTCCTGGTGTGGGTAAAACCTCCCTGGGTCAGTCCATCGCCAAAGCTACCGGACGTAAATACATCCGTATGGCGCTCGGCGGCGTGCGTGATGAAGCGGAAATTCGCGGTCACCGTCGCACGTACATCGGCTCCATGCCGGGTAAACTGATTCAGAAAATGGCGAAAGTGGGCGTTAAAAACCCGCTGTTCCTGCTTGATGAGATCGACAAAATGTCTTCGGACATGCGTGGCGATCCGGCGTCTGCTCTGCTTGAAGTGTTAGACCCAGAACAGAACGTGGCGTTCAGCGATCACTATCTGGAAGTTGACTATGATCTCAGCGATGTGATGTTCGTAGCGACCTCCAACTCCATGAACATTCCGGCTCCGCTGCTGGATCGTATGGAAGTGATCCGTCTGTCCGGTTACACCGAAGACGAAAAACTGAACATTGCCAAGCGCCATCTGTTGTCGAAACAGATTGAGCGTAACGCACTGAAAGAGAACGAGATTACGGTCGACGACAGTGCGATTATCAGCATTATTCGTTACTACACTCGTGAAGCGGGCGTGCGTAGCCTTGAGCGTGAAATCTCTAAACTGTGCCGTAAGGCGGTTAAACAGCTTCTGCTGGATAAATCCCTGAAGCACATCGAGATCAACGGCGACAATCTGCACGAATATCTGGGCGTACAGCGCTTTGATTATGGCCGTGCCGATAACGAAAACCGCGTGGGCCAGGTGACCGGTCTGGCATGGACGGAAGTGGGCGGCGATCTGCTGACCATCGAAACCGCCTGTGTGCCAGGCAAAGGCAAGCTGACTTACACCGGTTCTCTGGGCGAAGTCATGCAGGAGTCCATTCAGGCAGCGCTGACCGTGGTCCGTGCGCGTGCGGAGAAGCTGGGTATTAATCCAGACTTCTACGAAAAACGCGACATTCACGTCCACGTTCCTGAAGGGGCTACGCCGAAAGACGGCCCAAGTGCCGGTATCGCGATGTGTACCGCGCTGGTCTCCTGTCTGACGGGTAACCCGGTGCGTGCTGATGTGGCGATGACGGGTGAGATCACGCTGCGTGGTCTGGTGCTGCCGATCGGTGGTTTGAAAGAAAAACTGCTGGCTGCACACCGCGGTGGTATTAAAACCGTATTGATCCCGCATGAGAACAAACGTGATCTGGAAGAGATTCCTGACAATGTTATCGCCGATCTGGATATCCATCCGGTGAAACGCATTGAGGAAGTTCTGAGCCTCGCACTGCAGAATGAGCCCTCTGGAATGCAGGTCGTAACCGCAAAATAGTGACCTCGCGCAAAGAGCGCTAAGAAAAACAAGGCTGACAGGTGATTTCTCACTTGCCAGCCTTTTTTTGTATAGCTAATTTAGATTGCTGATTGGGTTAGCCATCAACAACGGGTGTTGTAAGGTCATGGCAGGCCTGATATAACTGCTGCGCGGTCGCGTCGTGAAGGATTCAGGCGCGATATAAATTATAAAGAGAGGAAGAGAACAGTGAATAAATCTCAACTGATTGACAAAATTGCTGCGGGTGCTGATATCTCTAAAGCTGCGGCTGGACGTGCGTTAGATGCATTAATTGCCTCTGTAACTGAATCTCTGCAATCCGGGGATGACGTTGCGCTGGTAGGTTTTGGTACTTTTGCTGTTAAAGAGCGTGCTGCCCGTACTGGCCGCAACCCTCAGACCGGTAAAGAGATCACCATCGCTGCCGCTAAAGTGCCAGGTTTCCGTGCAGGTAAAGCACTGAAAGACGCAGTAAACTGATCGCTTTCTCGTTCAAGGGAAGTTGAAAAGTACAAGGGCGCATCATTTGATGTGCCTTTTTTGTTTGTCCAGCGCGACTTTATGCGAGTTTATGCGCGTTGTGGGCTGACATTTACCCCGGTTTCTTGTCACAATACAACCTTACGCGCTGCGGTCAGGATTTTCCCCAGCGTGAGGTCACCAGTCACCTACAGCGGAGTGTGGTTTCACCATGATGGACAACTTACGCACGGCTGCTAACAGTCTCGTGCTCAAGATTATTTTCGGTATCATTATCGTGTCGTTTATTTTGACCGGTGTGAGTGGATACCTGATTGGCGGTAGTAGCAACTACGCCGCGAAAGTGAATGGCCAGGAAATCAGCCGCGGGCAGTTTGAAAATGCCTTTGCCGGGGAACGTAATCGCATGCAGCAACAGCTCGGCGAACAGTTCTCTGAGCTTGCAGCGAACGAAGGCTATATGAAAACCCTCCGTCAGCAGACCGTGAATCGTCTTATCGACGAAGCGCTGCTCGATCAGTATTCCCGACACCTGGGGCTGGGCATTAGCGATGAGCAGGTCAAAAAGGCCATTTTCGCGACCCAGGCTTTCCAGTCTAACGGTAAATTCGATAACTCCCGCTACACCGCCATCGTCAATCAGATGGGGATGACGCCGGATCAATACGCTCAGGCGCTGCGTAATCAGCTGACCACACAGCAACTGATTAACGCGGTAGTCGGTACCGATTTCATGCTTAAGGGCGAAACCGACGAGCTGGCAGCCCTGGTGGCTCAGCAGCGTGTCGTTCGCACCGCAACGATTGATGTCAACGCACTGGCGGCAAAACAGTCAGTCAGCGACGACGAGATCAAAGCCTACTACGAGCAGAACAAAAACAACTTCACCGCACCTGAGCAGTTCCGTGTGAGCTACATCAAGCTGGATGCCGCAGCGATGCCGGAAACAGCGTCTGACAGCGAAGTACAGTCTTACTACGACCAGCACCAGGATCAGTTCACTCAGGCGCAGCGTAACCGTTACAGCGTCATTCAGACCAAAACTGAAGCCGATGCTAAGGCGGTTGTCGACGAGCTGGCTAAAGGCGCCGACTTTGCGACACTGGCCAAAACGAAATCCACCGACATCATCTCTGCGAAAAACGGCGGTGATATGGGCTGGCTGGAAGACGCTACCACACCAGACGAGCTGAAAAACGCGGGCCTGAAAGAGAAAGGCCAGCTGTCCGGTGTGATCAAATCCTCTGTCGGTTTCCTGGTGGCGCGTCTGGATGATGTCCAGCCTGCTAAAACTAAACCGCTGGCTGACGTTCGCGATGATATCGCCGCGAAAGTGAAGCAAGAGAAAGCGCTGGATGCGTACTACGCGCTGCAGCAGAAAGTGAGCGACGCGGCAAGCAACGACAACGTATCTCTGGCGGGTGCTGAGCAGGCTGCTGGCGTGAAAGCCGTAGAAACGGGCTGGTTCGGTCACGACAACCTGCCTGAAGAGCTGAACTTCAAACCGGTTGCCGATGCCATCTTCAACGGTGGTCTGGTGGGTGAGAACGGTACGCCGGGCAGCAACTCTGACATCATCACCGTTGACGGCGATCGTGCGTTTGTTCTGCGTATTGCGGAGCATAAAGCCGAAACCATCAAACCGCTGGATGCTGTGAAAGATCAGATTGCTACTCTGGTCAAACACACCAAAGCAGAACAGCAGGCGAAGCTGGATGCAGAAAAACTGCTGGCTGAGCTGAAAGCAGGAAAAGGTGATGCGGCGCTGAAAGCGGCGGGTCTGAGCTTCGGTGAGGCGAAAACCCTGAGCCGTACAGGTCAGGATCCGGTGAGCCAGGCGGCGTTTGGTCTGAGCCTGCCTGCGAAAGACAAACCGAGCTTTGGTACGGCGTCTGACATGCAGGGCAACATCGTTCTGCTGGCGCTTGACGAAGTGAAAGCAGGCACCATGCCGGAAGAGCAGAAAAAAGCGATGGTTCAGGGCATCACCCAGAACAACGCCCAGATCGCTTTCGAAGCACTGATGAGCAACCTGCGCAAAGACGCTAAAATCAAGCTGGGCGATATCATCACGCAGCAGCAGTAATTACGGCGCTGCTCGCAGATTTTCGCAACGCACTGCAATATTTAAAGGCCGCTTACGCGGCCTTTTCCATTTCTGAAATCTGCTGTTTGTTGTTGTTTTTGAGGGCGGGTATTGTGGCTTCGCTGTCAACAAACAAGGAGAAAACAGCATGAAACATGGAATCAAAGCACTTTTAATGACGCTTGCGATCGCCACAACGGGGATGAGTTTTAGCGCACTGGCGGCGACACCGGCAGCGAAGGCGCATACCGTTGCGACGACGGCTGAAGCCACCACGCCGGACGCGGCAGCTTCCCAGCCTAAGGCGACCGCCAGCAATAAAGCGACCGACGACGAAGGTACCCGGGTCAGCATCAACTCTGCTTCGGCAGAAGATCTGGCGCGCGTCATGAATGGCGTTGGGCTGAAAAAAGCGCAGGCCATTGTCGGCTATCGTGACGAATACGGTCCGTTTAAAACCGTCGACGATCTGAAGCAGGTACCGGGGATCGGTAACGCGCTGGTTGAGCGCAACCTCACGCACCTGACACTGTAATCACACAATAACTTGCACAGTGGCAAAATTTTGCCAGGATAAAGAGGTCATACCAGTTATGACCTCTCATCCTATAACAATTACAGGGCTAGTGCGCTATGCAGACTCAGATCAAAGTACGCGGTTACCATCTCGATGTTTACCAGCATGTGAATAATGCTCGTTATCTCGAATTCCTCGAAGAGGCTCGCTGGGACGGGCTGGAAAACAGCGAAAGCTTCCAGTGGCTCACGGCGCACAACATCGCTTTTGTGGTTGCCAATATCAATATCAACTACCGCCGTCCTGCGGTGCTGGGCGATCGCCTGACGGTGACGAGCCAGTTGCAGCAGTTAAACGGTAAAAGCGGCGTGTTGAGTCAGGTCGTGACGCTGGACCCCGAAGGGCAGGTGGTGGCTGATGCGCTGATTACCTTTGTCTGCATTGATTTAAAAACGCAGAAAGCGCTGCCGTTAGAAGGCGAGTTACGCGAGAAGCTCGATCTGTTAATCGAATAATGTTGCGACCGGGTGAATGTCCTTCACCCGGTCGCGGCAGGGCTTATTTCAGCCCGGTTTTTTTCTTCATCAGCGCCATCACTGCTGGCTTATCGGCCAGGTAATGATTCAGACCGTTGGCGCGCAGGTTACAGGCGGCACATTGCCCACAGCCGTCGCCTTTGATGCCGTTGTAGCAGGTCAGCGTTTCATTACGTACCAGATCCAGTTTGCCCCAGTAGTCGGCTAACGCCCAGGTCTCGGCTTTATCGAGCCACATCAACGGCGTTTCAAAGCGAATCTCTTTTGCCATACCCAGATCCACGGCGTGATTAAGCGCTTTCACGAACTCGTCGCGGCAATCCGGGTAGCCGGAAAAATCGGTTTCGCACACGCCGGTGATGATCGCCTCCGCTTTCACCTGGTAGGCATAAATTGCGGTGAGCGTCAGGAACAGGATATTGCGGCCCGGTACAAAGGTATTGGGGATGCCGCTGGCATCAGGCTCATAGTCAGGGACAGGAATACTGTCGCGCGTCAGGCTGCTGACAGCCAGTTCGTTTAACAGCGTGACGTCCAGCACTTTATGCGCACGTGCGCCCAGTTTCAGCGCCAGTTCGCGGGCCACGTCGATTTCAGCGCGATGGCGCTGACCATAATCAAACGTCACACAATGCACTTCATCATATTGATGCAGGGCCTGAACCAGACAGGTGGTGGAATCCTGTCCTCCGCTGAACACGACGACGGCACGTTTCATAAATAGGTCTCAACAGTATCGGTAAAAACAATATGGTAACGTCTGGCACGCGTGGCGACCAGCTTCTTCACGCGTTCGGGGCAGGAAGCCAGGCCTGCGAAAAATCAAACCAGCCGCGGGTATTAAGGCGAATACCGTTCACTCCCGGCGGCGCGCTGATTTGATACTGATAGTTAAAGAGAGGCGTTAAAACCGCATTCTCCATCAGATGGGTGAAAATCGACTGCAAACCGCTGTGCCGCGTGTGCTCGCTGACCTGCGTCTGTACCGCATCCAGCGTCGCCTGAAGATGGGCATACTGCGGCGCGCTGAGCAGATGCGGCCACAAGGTATCGCAGCGCAGCCACTGCTCAAGCGTATATCCCGGCGCTTCGCCGATCAGTCTGTCACCCATCATCAGATCCGCTTCGGCCAGATTGCCGCAGCCGTCCCAGGTTTTAGCATCATGGAAAATGACGTTGAGCGTACAACCCTGCTTTGCCAGATACTGTTTGAGCTGTTCAGCCATGGTGTGCAATTCAACGGGCAAATGGTAAATCAGGGTCAGCGTGTCGGGGAGAGGAACATCCCGCAACTGCGGCCATTCGGGAATGGTCCAGCCCGGCAGCAATTCGTGCGCGGGGGTAATCAGGTTTTCATCCAGTGGCAGGGTATGCAGAAGCGTCGTGTGATGGATAATCGTGATGAGCCGCTGCGCCTGCCTTTTACTCAGGCGGCCACTCTGCTTGAGCGTGAGATAGCAAAAGCCAAGACTGGTGCTGCTGCTGACCAGACGCAGATTAGCCAGTTCGTCCGGCTGCCCTATCGCGATTTGTACCGGATGACGACAGCTGGTGCCTAAATCCTGCTCAAACAGTTGCGGAGTGATCCAGTATTCAATGGCTTTGATTAACGGGTGGCTGAGGTGGTATTGCTCATGGCTTTCCAGGCGCACCAGATCGGGTTCAAACACCGCCAACCGGAACGGGCCGCAGCCTGTCAGGGGGCGTTCCGGATGGGCGAGACGGCTGCAATAACTGGCCAGACGATGCGCCAGCCAGTAATCAGGCTGATGCAATTCAAAGGTGAGGCACTGGGGATGCGTTACCTCAACGTTCAGCACGCTGTTAAACAACCGTCGCAGGGCGGGGAGGGCAAAGAGTTCGAGCAGGCTCGCGCGCAGCTGTGCGGTTTCGACCTTATCGCCGTTGTGCCAGTGCAACGTCGAACGGATGTAAAAATGCCAGCGTAAGCCATCGGCTGACACTTCCCAGTGATGGGCAAGATCCCCGGCAGGTTCGCGGCTGTCGTCGTCAAAGCGCGTCAGCCCGGAAAAGACCTGTCCGACCAGGTGCTGTTCCGCGCGTCCCGGCAAAAAGCCCGAATGGAGCGGATCAAGAGAACGGTAATAAGGTATTCGCAACGTGGGCGTATCGTTTTGCCACTGGCCGCCGAGGAAAGGATGCAGCAAGGCGCGCAGCTCCGGTGCGGCCAGCTGCGCCAGCTCTAGCGCATCGTGCTGTTGCCCGCGCATCAGCGCCTGCTCCATCATCTCATTGCGCAGGCGGTCCGGGGTAACGTGAAAGGTTAAGGTGCCGCGTTTGCCTCGCCCGGACTGTGCCTTCCAGCTCAGCCAGCCAGCCTCCTGCGCCTGGCGCAACAGCGTACGCACGTGCCGCTCGCTGCAAAAGCAGCGTTCCGCCAGTTCCGCGACGGTAATTTGCTGCGGCTCACCGGCAGAGGGCTGCCAGAGGCGTTGAAACTGATTCAGTCTGTTGAGTTGACGCATCTTCGGTGCCCGTTGAAAAGTTAGTGCCAGTCATAGGCCTGACAATGGTGACGCAGCAGATCCAGCAGTCGGCGCGCCGCGAACGTCAGCGGCGATTTTTGCGAATACAGCACGTGATACTCGGCCTGCGGAAGGCCGTTAATATTCAGCAGGCAGAGCTGATCCTGTAAACCGAACGGAGCCTGCATCGCACGCGCCACAATGGTCAGATAATCCGACTGTAACACCAGACTCAGCCCTGAGATCATCGAATCCGTGCGCACGGGCGTTTCCGCCAGCTGTGGCAGAAAATCGTTCGCTGAAAGCCGAAGCTGCTGGTAATACCCCATATCGGTCTCCGGCAATACCCAGCGAGCATTTTGCAACGCATCGAAGGTGGTGGCCTGCGCCAGAGGATGGCCTTTGCGGGCAATAATGCCGAAGGAGGCATTGAACAGCGGTTCGCGCACGAGATCGTCCAGGGGTAAGCCTGGGCCTGCCGTCCCGACAGCGAAATCCAGTCGCCCCTCCCGCAGCGCGGGCAACAGCATCGAAAGCTGCCCCTCTTTCACCAGCAGCGTGGAGTGAGGAAGCTGCGTCCGGAAGGCGTCGTTTAGTGCCGGAAAGACCGTCAGGGCCAGCAGAGATGAAATGCCCATCGCCACCGCCCCCTGCGAAAACTGATCGATCTGGCGAATTTCATCGGCCGCTCGCTCCAGCTCCTCCAGAATAAACTGCATCCGCTGAGAAAACGCCCGCCCGGTTTCCGTCAGCGTCATCCCCTGATTCCCACGCACAATCAGCCGCGTCTCCAGAGTCTGTTCCAGTTCGCGCAGCGTTCTGCTGACCGCCGGTTGAGATTGCCCTAAAGCTCTGGCCGCACCGCGAATACTACCGCTACGGATAACCTGCTGGAAAACCTTCAGTTGCTGTAATTTCGGCAGATAGCGCAACCCGTACCCCTATCAGTAAAAAGTATCACCTGTACAAAAATTGTATCTTATGGCCGGGTGGCAAAGCTGCTAACGTCGATGAAGAATCCACATAATCTGTTGTTGTTCAGTCTGTTATGTGATGCATGTCGCATTTTAATTTCACCTGTCG
This sequence comes from Lelliottia sp. SL45, assembly GCF_026672535.1. Classification (NCBI taxonomy): domain Bacteria; kingdom Pseudomonadati; phylum Pseudomonadota; class Gammaproteobacteria; order Enterobacterales; family Enterobacteriaceae; genus Lelliottia; species Lelliottia sp. SL45. Next base: position 2,762,056 of record NZ_JAPPRH010000003.1, on the reverse strand, counting down.
ACAACTCTCTGGCGGGGTGATAACAAAAGGGATATCGGCTATGAAAAATCGTTTCCTGATGATCTTCCTGCTCTTTGTCGGTTATGTGGTGGTGTATCTCGACAAGACGGTGATGGGTTTTGCGCTCTTGCCCATTGAACGTGAATTTGATCTTCGGCCTGAGCAGCTGGGTTATATCACCGGGATCTTCTTTCTCGCCTATTCCCTGTTTCAAATCCCCGCAGGCTGGCTGAACGATCGCTTCGGCTACAAGAAAGTGTTGAGCGTCTCACTCTGTCTGCTCGGCGGCTTCGCCCTGTGCTTTGGGATGCTGGGATTCGGCCTGGGGCTGCTGGTCACTTTTCGTTTTTTATCGGGGATTGGGCATTCCGGTTATCCCTGCTCCTGCGCCAAAGCGGTGGTCTCGAACTTCTCCCTGGAGAAGAGAACTTTCGCCCAGTCGATTTTGCTCTCATCGGCCGGCTTCGCCATGACTGCCGGGCCGCTGATTGCGGTCTATAGCCTGAATTCCCTCGGCTGGCGCGGCTCTTTTTCGATCCTCGGTCTACTGGCCTTTGCGATTGCCGTCGCCATTATGCTGTGGGTGCCGAATCCGACGCCGGTCAAACCGCACACCGGCGCAGTCACAGGCTATCGTGAGCTGCTGAAAAATCCCATTGTGGTGCTGCTGTTTGTCGCGATCTTCTGCATCAACATTCCGTCCTACGGCCTGATGGCGTGGCTGCCGAAATATCTGGTGCAGCAGCGCGGAATGTCGCTGGATATTTCCGGGCTGGTGGTGGCCGCAGGAGGGCTGGGTATCTGGATCTCGTCGCTGGCGACGGGATGGCTGGTGGGGCGCTATATGCAGGGGAGGGAGCCAAAAGTGATTTTTTGCTGCGCATTGCTAAGCGCAGTCTGCATCTGGCTGGTCTACACCTCCACTTCGGCGTTCACCGCCGGGCTGCTGCTGTTCTTTGGTTATGTTTTCCTGATGGCCGCTTTCGTGACCGTATTTACCTTACCCATGAAACGACTGCCGCCGGAGGTGATGGGCGCGGCGATGGGGATTATCAACACCGGTGGGACGCTGGGCGGTTTTGTCGCCCCGATTGCAATGGGGTATTTGATTACCGTCAGTCGCGACTACCTCTCGACGTTTGTTTTTCTGGCGCTGGCAATGGTGGTTGCCGGGCTTGCCATGTTGCCGCTGGCGCTGAAAACGCGCTCCGCTCTGAGCGATGTGGCTTAACTGAGGAGACATGTGATGGCATTTACGATTGAAGCGATGCTGGCTGATGTGAAAGAGGACGTTTTGCGCTGGCGCAGACACATTCATGCTCATCCAGAGCTTTCATTTCAGGAGCATAAAACGGCGGACTATATTGCCGATGCGCTGGCCAGTTTTGGCGGTTTAACGCTGACGCGCCTGACGCCCAACAGCGTCATTGCCGATCTGAAAGGGGCGTATGACGGGCCGTGCTACGCGCTGCGTGCCGATATTGACGCGCTGCCCATCCAGGAAGAGAACGACGAAGCCTTTTGTTCGACGGTGCCGGGCGTGATGCATGCCTGCGGCCATGATGCGCATGCCGCCATGCTGCTCGGGGCGGCGAAAGTGCTGACACAGTGCCAGTCGATGCTGCACGGCTCGGTGCGCTTTATCTTCCAGCACGCCGAAGAGGTGCCGCCGGGAGGCGCGCAGGAGCTGGTTGATCTCGGGGTGCTCGACGGGGTGGAAAAAATCTTCGGGCTGCACGTGATGCCGAATTTCCCGACGGGGGAAGTCGGGCTGAAAGAGGGCGTCTTCTGCGCCTCAACGGATAATTTTGATATCACCATTGTGGGCAAGGGCGGGCATGGCTCCATGCCGCATCTGTGCATTGATCCGGTGGTGATTGGCGCGGAAGTGGTGACGGCCCTGCAAAATGTGGTGTCACGTCGCACCGATCCGCTTCAGGTACCGGTCCTGACCATCGCCACCTTCCAGAGCGGCGAAAGCTATAACGTCATCCCGGAGCGCATCAAACTGGCGGGGACGTTGCGAACCCATCACGACAGCGTGCGTCAGCAGGTGCCACAGCAGATGGAGCAAATTATAGCGGGCATTACCGCCGCGCACGGCGCGCAGTTTACCCTGAACTGGACGCGGGGTTACGCCAGCGGCAATAACCATCCCGAGGCCTGTGCGATTGCCCGCAAAGTGATTCGCGCGACGCTCGGCGATCAGGCGCTGCGGGAGATTGCGCATCCTCTGTTCGGCGGCGAAGATTTCTCTTCCTATCAGCAAAAAGTACCGGGCTGCTTCCTGTTTATCGGCAGCGGCAATGAGCACATCGGGGCGACCTACGGCGTACATAATCCGCGATTCCGTCTGGATGAAGCGGCGTTGCAGACGGGTGTCAGACTGCATGTTGGATTTATTCAGCACCTGCTTCTTAATCAAGCCTGATTCTCTCCCCCAGCAAAACGCTGCAACCGCAGCGTTTTTTACGCCTGTAAAAAACCCGGAACAATAATAATCATCTATTCACTATTACTTCCGTATATCGCGGGCAATACTGATACCCAGATTAACCCCATCACATTTTCGGAGTCATCATGGCGCGGCTTGCAGCATTCGATATGGACGGCACGCTCTTAATGCCGGATCACCGCTTAGGAGAGAAAACCCTGAGCACGCTGAAGCGACTGCATGAGCGTGATATCACCCTGACGTTTGCCACGGGCCGTCATGTTCTGGAGATGCGCCACCTGCTCGGCAAACTGTCGATGGATGCTTTTCTCATCACCGGCAACGGTACGCGCATTCACTCGGTGGAAGGCGAAATGTTGCATCGTCAGGATCTGGACCCGGAAGTGGCGGATCTGGTGCTGCACAGCACCTGGGATACGCAGGCCAGTATTCACGTGTTTAACGACACCGGCTGGCTGACGGGCGAAGAGATCCCTGAACTGCTGAAAGCGCACGTCTACAGCGGTTTTCGCTACCAGCTGATGGATCTGCGCCGTATCCCTGCGCACTCGGTGACGAAAATCTGTTTCTGCGGCGATCACGACGATCTGTGCCGTCTGCGCATTCAGCTTAATGAAGCGTTAGGCGACCGTGCGCACCTGACCTTCTCGGCGGTGGAGTGTCTCGAAGTGCTGCCGGTGGGATGCAACAAAGGGTCTGCGCTGGCGGTCCTGAGCGACCACCTCGGTTTAACGATGCAGGATTGTATGGCATTTGGCGATGCCATGAACGACCGCGAAATGCTGGGCAGCGTAGGTCGCGGTGTGATTATGGGAAATGCGATGCCGCAGCTGATTGCTGAGCTGTCGCATCTCCCGGTTATCGGACATTGCCGTAACGAAGCGGTGTCCCATTTTTTGACTCATTGGCTGGATAAACCAAACCTCCCGTATTCCCCCGAATAGTGAGACCCTTCCAGCAAGCCAGACGTCGATGTTTATCGGTCTGGCTTTTTTTATTTTGTCATCTGCGCAATTTGCGCTTTCCACGGCTCGATGTCGCCAATATTGGCTTTCACCCAGTCCGCGTTGTAGTAGGTATCCAGATAACGTTCTCCGCTGTCGCACAGCAGCGTGACGATAGAACCGCTCTTGCCCTCTTCGCGCATCCGCACGGCCAGCTGTAGCGCGCCCCACATGTTAGTCCCCGTGGAAGCCCCCACTTTACGGCCCAGCTGCGTTTCCAGCCAGTGAGCGGTGGCGACACTTGCCGCATCCGGCACGCGCAGCATCTCATCGACCACATCAGGAATAAACGACGGCTCCACGCGCGGGCGGCCGATACCTTCGATTTTACTGCCCACCGGGCTGCGCAGGCTGGCGTCACGGTTTTGCCAGTAGTCGAGGAACACGGAGTTTTGCGGGTCAACCACCATCAGTTTTGTATCGTAACCCTGGCAGCGAATATAGCGGCCAATGGTGGCAGAGGTCCCGCCGGTGCCCGCGCTCATCACGATGTAAGACGGTTCCGGATGCGGTTCATTCTTCATCTGGCGGAAAATACTGTCGGCAATGTTGTTATTCCCGCGCCAGTCGGTTGCACGTTCGGCGAAGGTAAATTGATCCATGTAATGGCCGTTCAGCTCGCGGGCCAGCATTTCTGACGCGGCGTAGATTTCGCAGGCGCTTTCAACAAAATGACAGCGTCCGCCGTAAAACGCGATCTGCTCAATTTTGCGTTTTGCGGTGCAGGAGGGCATCACGGCGATAAACGGCAGGCCAAGCAGACGGGCGAAATAGGCCTCGGACACGGCAGTCGAACCCGACGACGACTCAATAATCGTGGTGCCCTCGTTGATCCAGCCGTTACACAGCCCATACAGAAAAAGCGAACGCGCCAGACGATGCTTCAGGCTGCCGGTCGGATGAGTGCTTTCATCTTTCAGGTAGAGCTGAATTCCGGAAAACCCCGGCAGGGCGAGGCGGATAAGATGGGTGTCCGCCGAGCGCTGATAGTCGGCATTGATTTCGCTGATTGCGTGTTTGACCCAGGTGCTATTCATCGTGTGTATCCATTTGTCATTTTGTGCCTAGGATAGCGAAAAGCACAGAAAAAATTGTTGCTATCTGGCCTTTAAAATAGAATGTCAGGAGAAAATTATTCTCTGTGAGGCGGGGTATGTTAGATAAAATTGACCGTAAGCTGCTCTCTCTGCTGCAAAAGGACTGCACCCTCTCTTTGCAGGCGCTCGCTGATGCCGTTAATCTGACCACCACACCCTGCTGGAAACGCCTAAAAAGACTGGAAGACGACGGCGTTTTGCTGGGCCGCGTGGCGCTGCTCGATCCCGAAAAACTGGGGCTTGGATTGACCGCGTTTGTTCTGATAAAAACGCAGCACCACAGCAGCGACTGGTACTGCCGGTTTGTCACCGAAGTCTCCGAGATGCCTGAAGTGCTCGGTTTCTGGCGCATGGCAGGGGAATACGACTATCTGATGCGCGTGCAGGTGGCGGACATGAAACGCTATGACGACTTCTACAAACGGCTGGTTAACAGCGTGCCGGGCTTGTCGGATGTCACCTCAAGCTTCGCCATGGAACAGATTAAATACACCACCGCTTTACCCATTGAATAACTTCCAGGCCTTGCCGGAACAATACCTTCAGGAATTTACCGCGTGCGATTATTTGCTCAGTTAAGCTGGTACTTCCGCCGGGAGTGGCGACGCTATCTCGGCGCAGTGGCCCTGCTTATTATTATTGCCATTCTCCAGCTCATTCCGCCGAAAGTGGTGGGATATGTGGTGGACGGCGTCACAGAACAACATTACACCACCGCACGGGTGATGATGTGGATCGGTACGCTGGTCCTGACTGCGGTGATTGTCTACCTGCTGCGCTACGTCTGGCGCGTGCTGCTCTTCGGTGCGTCGTATCAGCTCGCCGTGGAGCTGCGTGAAGATTTTTATCGTCAGCTTAGCCGCCAGCATCCTGAATTCTACCTGCGCCACCGCACGGGCGATCTGATCGCACGCGCCACCAACGACGTGGATCGCGTGGTGTTTGCCGCCGGGGAAGGGGTGTTAACCCTGGTTGATTCGCTGGTGATGGGCTGCGCGGTGCTGATCGTGATGTCGACGCAAATCAGCTGGCAGCTTACCCTGCTGGCGCTGCTGCCAATGCCCCTCATGGCGCTGGCCATCAATCGCTTCGGCGAACAGTTGCACGAGCGCTTCAAGCTGGCCCAGGCGGCGTTCTCCTCTCTGAACGACAGAACGCAGGAGAGCATGACCAGCATCCGCATGATCAAAGCCTTTGGCCTTGAAGATCGCCAGTCGGCTCAGTTTGCCGCCGATGCCGCAGACACCGGCGCGAAAAACCTGCGCGTGGCGCGAATTGATGCGCGCTTTGACCCGACGATTTATATCGCCATTGGCACCGCCAATCTGCTGGCAATTGGCGGCGGGAGCTGGATGGTGGTCAACGGCTCCATGACCCTCGGTCAGTTGACCAGCTTCGCCATGTATCTCGGGCTGATGATCTGGCCGATGCTGGCGCTGGCGTGGATGTTTAATATCGTCGAACGCGGCAGCGCGGCGTACAGCCGTATTCGCGCGATGCTGGCGGAAGCACCGGTGGTGAACGACGGCAGCGAATCCGTGCCGGAAGGGCGCGGTGTGCTGGAGGTGGCGATTACGGCGTTTTCGTATCCGCAAACCGAACGTCCGACGCTGGAAAACGTCAACTTTACGCTGCGCCCAGGACAGATGCTGGGGATCTGCGGCCCAACCGGTGCCGGGAAAAGCACCGTGCTGTCGCTGATTCAGCGTCACTTTGATGTCACGCAGGGGGATATTCGTTTTCACGATATTCCTCTAACGCGCCTGCAGCTGGACGCCTGGCGCAGCCGCCTGGCTGTCGTCAGCCAGACGCCTTTTTTGTTCTCGGATACGGTTGCCAACAACATCGCGCTGGGCCATCCCACGGCGACGCAGGAAGAGATTGAGCACGTAGCGCGCCTGGCCAGCGTCCACGATGATATTCTGCGCCTGCCGCAGGGTTATGCCACCGAAGTGGGCGAACGTGGTGTGATGCTGTCGGGCGGGCAGAAACAGCGTATTTCCATTGCGCGTGCCCTGCTGCTGAATGCCGAAATTCTGATCCTCGACGATGCACTCTCCGCGGTCGACGGGCGCACAGAACACCAGATCCTGCATAACCTGCGTCAGTGGGGCGAAGGGCGGACGGTGATTATCAGCGCCCACCGTCTCTCGGCCCTGACGGAAGCGAACGAAATTCTGGTGATGCAGCACGGGCATATTGCCCAGCGCGGGCATCACGATCAGCTTGCGGAACAGCCCGGGTGGTATCGCGATATGCACCGTTATCAACAGCTGGAGGCGGCTCTGGACGATGCGCCAGATCTGAACGAGGAGGCCACCCATGCGTAAGTTTACCCAGCTGTGGCCGACCCTAAAACGCCTGCTGGCCTACGGTTCGCCGTGGCGAAAACCGCTCTCTATCGCGGTGGTGATGCTGTGGGTGGCGGCGATTGCCGAAGTCAGTGGCCCGCTGCTGATCAGCTATTTCATCGACAACATGGTCGCCAAAAGCTATTTGCCGCTGGGCCTGGTTGCCGGACTGGGCGCAGCTTACGTCGGGCTTCAGCTGCTGGCGGCGTCGTTGCACTATGCTCAGTCGCTGCTGTTTAACCAGGCGGCGGTCGGCGTAGTGCAACAGCTGCGCACCGACGTGATGGATGCGGCTCTGCGCCAGCCCTTGAGCGAGTTTGATACCCAGCCCGTCGGCCAGGTGATCTCCCGCGTCACCAACGATACGGAAGTGATTCGCGACCTGTACGTGACCGTGGTCGCCACGGTGCTGCGCAGCGCCGCGCTCGTCGGCGCCATGCTGGTCGCGATGTTCAGCCTCGACTGGCGTATGGCGCTGGTGGCAATCACCATCTTCCCGGCGGTGCTGATCGTCATGGTGATTTACCAGCGCTACAGCACGCCGATTGTGCGCCGGGTTCGTGCTTATCTGGCGGACATTAACGACGGTTTTAACGAAGTCATCAACGGCATGAGCGTGATTCAGCAGTTCCGTCAGCAGGCACGTTTTGGCGAACGCATGGGTGAGGCGAGCCGCTCGCACTATATGGCGCGCATGCAAACCCTGCGTCTGGACGGTTTCCTCCTGCGTCCGCTGCTGAGCCTGTTTTCGGCGCTGGTGCTGTGTGGTCTGCTGATGCTGTTTGGTTTCGGCGCGGGCGGCACGATTGAGGTGGGTGTGCTGTACGCGTTTATCAGCTACCTCGGGCGTCTGAACGAGCCGCTGATCGAACTGACGACACAGCAATCCATTCTGCAGCAGGCGGTGGTCGCCGGTGAGCGCGTCTTCGAGCTGATGGATCGACCACGACAAACCTACGGCGACGACGAGCGCGAACTGAAAAGCGGCACGATCGAGATCGATCATGCCTCCTTTGCCTATCGCGAAGATCGTCTGGTGCTGCAGGACATTCATCTCGATATCCCGTCGCGCAGCTTTGTCGCGCTGGTGGGTCACACGGGCAGCGGTAAGAGTACCCTCGCCAGCCTGCTGATGGGGTATTACCCGCTCACGAGCGGTGAAATCCGTCTTGATGGCCGTCCGCTCTCCACCCTGAGCCACGACGTGCTGCGCAAGGGGATTGCGATGGTGCAGCAGGACCCGGTGGTGATGGCCGACTCCTTCTTTGCCAACGTCACTCTGGGCCGTCCGTTTAGCGAGGAACAGGTCTGGGCGGTGCTTGAGAAAGTCCAGCTGGCAGAGCTGGCACGCACCATGAGCGATGGGATCTACACCAAACTGGGCGAGCAGGGCAATAACCTCTCCGTGGGGCAGAAGCAACTGCTGGCGCTGGCGCGAGTCTTGATTGAAACGCCGCAGGTGCTCATTCTCGACGAAGCGACGGCCAGCATTGATTCTGGCACCGAGCAGGCCATTCAGCAGGCGCTGGCGGAAGTGCGGGAGAAGACCACGCTGGTGGTGATTGCGCACCGTCTCTCGACGATTGTTGATGCCGATACCATTCTGGTGCTGCATCGCGGGCAAGCCGTCGAGCGCGGCACGCATCGCGAGCTGCTGGAAGCGAAAGGACGTTACTGGCAAATGTACCAGCTGCAGCTGGCCGGAGAAGAGCTGGCCGCCAGCACGCGCGAAGAGGAGTCTCTGAGCGCCTGATGCACCAAAATTAAGCACCGCGCTAACAGGGATTTCTGTTGGTGCAAAAATGAAACGCACCCTGCACTGTCATGGTGCGTTTTTTTTATCCATTTCTTCAGAAGAGCCATTTCCTGCCTTTGCCGCCTGATTTCTTCGCCTTTTCAAACTCTGGCACACCCCTTGCAATACCTCTGTTGTAAAACGCGGCCATTATCGAATTCTGACTGGAGAGGAACTATGAAGCTGGTTACGGTTGTCATCAAACCATTCAAACTCGAAGACGTTCGTGAAGCACTGTCTTCAATGGGGATTCAGGGACTGACGGTTACCGAAGTGAAAGGCTTTGGTCGTCAGAAGGGCCATGCGGAGCTTTATCGCGGAGCCGAATACAGCGTCAACTTCCTGCCTAAAGTGAAGATTGATGTGGCTATCGCTGACGATCAACTCGATGAGGTGATTGATGTGGTGAGCAAAGCGGCTTACACCGGAAAAATTGGCGACGGCAAAATTTTCGTTGCCGAATTGCAGCGCGTCATTCGCATCCGTACGGGCGAAGCTGACGAAGCTGCACTGTAAGTAACTCCTGGTACACAGTGATAGGGATCGAGAAAATGAAGAAAGCAACAATCAAAACAGCTCTGGGGTCTCTGGCACTGCTGCCGGGCCTGGCGATGGCGGCTCCTGCGGTAGCCGACAAGGCGGATAACGCCTTTATGATGATCTGCACCGCGCTGGTGCTGTTCATGACAATTCCGGGCATCGCGCTGTTTTACGGCGGTCTGATCCGCGGTAAGAACGTGCTGTCCATGCTGACGCAGGTCGCAGTGACCTTCGCGCTGGTCTGCGTCCTGTGGGTGGTCTACGGCTACTCGCTGGCCTTCGGCGAAGGCAACGCCTTCTTCGGCAACTTCAACTGGGCGATGCTGAAAAATATCCAGCTGACTGCCCTGATGGGGAGCTTCTATCAGTACATCCACGTGGCGTTCCAGGGGTCATTCGCCTGTATCACCGTCGGCCTGATCGTCGGCGCGCTGGCAGAACGTATTCGTTTCTCCGCCGTGCTGATCTTCGTGGTGGTGTGGCTGACGCTCTCTTATGTGCCGATTGCGCACATGGTCTGGGGCGGCGGTCTGCTGGCGTCTCACGGTGCGCTGGACTTCGCAGGTGGCACGGTGGTGCATATTAACGCTGCGGTTGCAGGACTGGTCGGGGCATACCTGATTGGCAAACGTGTAGGCTTTGGCAAAGAGGCGTTTAAACCGCACAACCTGCCGATGGTCTTCACCGGTACGGCAATCCTCTATTTTGGCTGGTTCGGTTTCAACGCCGGTTCAGCTAGTGCTGCAAACGAAATCGCCGCGCTGGCCTTTGTGAACACCGTGGTAGCCACTGCGGGTGCAATCCTCTCCTGGGTGTTTGGTGAGTGGGTGGTACGCGGTAAACCATCCCTGCTGGGCGCCTGTTCCGGTGCGATTGCCGGTCTGGTTGGCATCACCCCGGCGTGTGGTTATGTCGGTGTCGGCGGCGCGCTGCTGATTGGTATCGTCGCGGGTCTGGCGGGTCTGTGGGGCGTAACGGCGCTGAAACGCGTTCTGCGTGTCGATGATCCTTGTGATGTGTTCGGTGTGCACGGCGTGTGCGGTATCGTCGGCTGCATCATGACCGGTATCTTCGCCGCGACGTCCCTCGGTGGCGTAGGCTATGCAGAAGGCGTGACCATGGGCCATCAGCTGCTGGTTCAGCTGGAAAGTATCGCCATCACTATCGTCTGGTCGGGTGTTGTGGCCTTCATCGGCTACAAACTGGCGGACATGACCGTTGGCCTGCGTGTACCGGAAGAGCAAGAGCGCGAAGGGCTGGATGTGAACAGCCATGGCGAGAATGCGTACAACGCCTGAGCAGATTGAGTTTCTCCTGTAGCAAAAAGCCTCCCGATGGGAGGCTTTATTTTTTCCCTCAGTCACGGACCGTCACAAGAAGAGGGGCGAGGTGAGGGCACAGATTATCCCCGGTTTCGCATCACCCCTTCCTGTACCGTTGACGCAACCAGCACGCCCCCCTGCGTATAGAACTCACCGCGAACAAACCCGCGCGCGCTCGACGCCGACGTGCTTTCCACGCTGTACAGCAGCCATTCGTTCATATCGAACGGACGATGGAACCACATGGAGTGGTCGATGGTTGCGACCTGCATCCCTTTTTCGAGGAAGCCCACGCCGTGCGGCTGCAGGGCCACCGGCAGGAAGTTGAAATCAGACGCATAGCCCAGAAGATACTGGTGAACGCGAAGATCCTGCGGCATTGCACCGTTGGCGCGGATCCACACCTGACGTTTTGGCTCGGCGATATGGCCCTTCATCGGATTGTGGAACTCGACCGGGCGGATTTCCAGCGGTTTATCGCACAGGAATTTCTCTTTCACCTGCGGCGGCAACAGATGCGCCAGCGCACGGGCAATGTCCGTTTCCGATTTCAGTTCATCCGGTGCCGGGGCAGGCGGCATCGTTTTTTGATGCTCATAACCGCTTTCCGGTGCCTGGAATGACGCCGTCATATAAAAAATCGGTTTGCCGTTCTGGATAGCCGCGACGCGGCGGGCGCTAAAACTGTTGCCGTCACGCAGCACTTCGACGTCATAGATTATCGGTTTTGCGCTGTCACCAGGACGTAAAAAATAGCTGTGAAAAGAGTGCACCAGACGGTCTGCAGGCACGGTCTCTTTGGCGGCATACAGCGCCTGTCCCACCACCTGGCCGCCGAAAACCTGGCGTAAGCCAAGGTCTTCGCTCTGCCCGCGAAAGAGTCCTTCTTCAATTTTTTCCAGATTCAGTAATGTCAGCAGATTGTTCAGTGCTTGACTCATAGTCGTCCTCAATAAAACGCCGTGGCGAAAGATAGGATGATTATAACGTAAAAAGGAGAGTGGTCCGATGGGTGCAATAATCTGAATAAGCGGCTGAAACCAGGCATATATAAGTGATATGTGCCACACTTAGTCACGTTATGTATTTGCTAACGACTCTTGGCGGGATCGATCCCGCTGGTGCATTGAAGATAAGGAGAACTCAATGAAACTCGTGCACATGCTTAGTGGTTTAGCGGTAGCGGTTGCTCTGTCTGCCTGTGCGGATAAAAGTGCCGACATCCAGACGCCAGCGCCAAACCCAAATGCCGCTGGAGCGACGACACAGCCAACCATGCAGCAACCTAACGTTTCCGGTACGGTGTGGATCCGCCAGAAAGTGGCCCTGCCGCCGGACGCCGTCTTAACGGTGACCCTGTCGGATGCTTCTCTGGCCGATGCGCCGTCTAAAGTGCTGTCGCAGAAAGCGGTACGTACCGAAGGGAAACAGTCACCGTTCAGCTTTGTGCTGCCGTTTAACCCGGCAGAAATCCAGCCGAACGCGCGTATCCTGCTGAGCGCAGCGATTACCGTGAACGACAAACTGGTGTTCATTACCGATACGGTACAGCCGGTGATCAACCAGGGCGGAACCAAAGCTGACCTGACGCTGGTTCCGGTTCAGCAGACTGCCGTGCCGTTACAGCAGGGCGGTGGTGCCGCGACGACGGTTCCGTCAACGTCGCCAACGCAGGTTAACCCATCTTCTGCAGTGCCTGCACCGACACAGTACTAAGTCTGACCTTTGCCCTCTCCTTCGCGGGGAGGGCAGTTAATACACCCAGCGATACTTCTGCATATCAATCTTCCCTTTTCCTGACACCTGCACACCTTCAGACAGCAATGCCTGGCGCTGACGCTGCAAATCCGGGCCGGTCAGTGAAATTTCGCCATGTCGATTTACCACGCGATACCAGGGCAGCGTACTGCCTTCCGGCAGACGTTTCAGCACGCCGCCGACCTGACGCGCCGCGCGCGGGGAACCGGCTAGCATTGCGATATCACCATAGGTGGTGACATACCCTTCCGGAATCGAGGCCACAATTTGCCAGACCCGTTGGGGGAAAGAGTCATGTTCATCCATGGGGCGCTCCTTTGAGAGGGTCATCGATTCTTCCGGAACAAGGGCGGGAAGTTCGGGTCTAATGTAGACAGGCATAATCGCGCAGTCCAGCGCAGATTTCATGCGGGGATGGGCATAATCTTGGATAAATTCCACAGTTTGCGCAATAAACCATCATCCGGTCGCGGTTAACTTGCAATTGCGATCCTGTGCAGGGATAATGCGCCAGCGCGTTGGGTAACAACGCTCTCAATGGGGGCTCTGTTGGTTCTCCCGCAACACTACTCTGTTTACCAGGTCAGATCCGGAAGGAAGCAGCCAAGGCAGATGACGTGTGTGCCGGGATGTAGCTGGCAGGGCCCCCACCCATTTCTGCTAAGTGCATGATATCCATCATGTAACCCTCTGTTTTCGTGCATTGAAACGGCGGTGATACAACTTTCGTGTATCACTTAGGACGCTAATCAATGTCGCATCTTATGCTTTCCCGTCACGGGATCTGGTACTACCGTAGGGTCTACCTGACACCTCGGAAACGCCGTGAAATTCGTATTTCCCTTCGCACACGTTCCAAGCGTGAAGCCTTGATCCGTGTGGAGAAATATCTCACCTCACAACCTTTCCACTGCGTTCCGCAGTCCATCCCGGCACACACTGCAACCCCGTCTGCTTCCTTCCAACAGCCACAACAGAAGAAGGCATTCAAGAGCCTCAAGGGCGAGCTCGATAAGTACACCAAAGCTAAAGAGGGATCAGTTGGTGAACGGGAAATACTAACGATCAACAGGTGCGTGAATGCATATCTGAATTCAACAAAAGAGCCTTTCAGCAAAAGAAGCGCGGCGGCGTTTGTTGATGGTCTTGAAGGTTCAGCATCCACCAGAAACCGCTACATCAAAAAGAACTCAGCATTTTTCAAATGGGTTGCAACACGTACGGATGAAGATATTCGAAACCCGTTTGAGGGAATGGGAGTGAAGGAAACCACAGCTCCAATGGATCGCCGTCCTGCGTATTCGCTCAACGATCTGAAACGCTTGCACATTGCTTTACATGGCGTGAGGGATTGGAAGCGGTGGATCATTCTGATTGGTCGCTATTCGGGGATGAGGCAGAATGAGATCTGCCAGCTTTACCACAATGACGTGATGAAAGTTGACGGAGTTTGGTGCTTCCGTGTCGATAACCTGAATCCTAATCAGACACTCAAAACCGACAGTTCACGGCGGTTTGTGCCGATCCACTCTCAGTTGTTAGCACTTGGTCTGCTTGATTTCATATCCGCCCGAAAAGGGCATTTATTCCCTGATGTAGTGGCATAGTGAATTTGGCCACCTGAATAGAGGTGATATCATCACCTCATAGTCAAAACAGGTGACATTATGACCGGACGTAACAGACGCAATTTTAGCCCCGAGTTTCGCCTCGAAGCTGCCCAGCTTGTACTCGATCAGCACTACACCGTTGCCGCCGCTGCCACTGCGATGAATGTCGGCAAATCCACGATGGACAAATGGGTTCGACAATTGAAAGAAGAGCGAGCGGGAAAATCACCCGTAGCGTCACCCATGACACCGGAGCAGATTAAGATACGTGAGTTGAAGCAAAGACTTCAACACGTTGAAATGGAAAGGGATATATTAAAAAAGGCTACCGCGCTCTTGATGTCAGACTCCCTGAACAGTTCTCATTAGTTGAGAAACTCAGGGCGCGGTTTCCTGTTGCCGTTATGTGCAACGTGTTTGGGGTTCATCGCAGCAGCTATAAATACTGGCGGCAGCCAAAGAAGCCTGACGCCACGAGAGTGGTTTTACTGAGCCTTGTGCGTGAAGTTTATCGCGAAAGTAACGGCTCAGCAGGAGCGCGAAGCATTGCCGCGATGGTCACCACCAAAGGTATAAAACTGAGCCGCTGGCGGGCAACAAAGCTGATGAAAGCGCTCAATATTATCAGCTGTCAGCAACCTGGCCATCGTTATAAGAAGGCGTCTAAGGAACACATTGAGATCCCTAATTATCTGGATCGCCAGTTTGCTGTTACCGAGCCTAATCAGGCCTGGTGCGGTGATGTGACTTATATCTGGACGGGAAAACGCTGGGCTTATCTGGCTGTTGTACTCGATTTGTTTTCCCGTAAACCGGTTGGTTGGGCGATGTCATTTTTTCCGGATTCTGCATTGACAGCTAAAGCGCTGTCCATGGCCTGGGAAGCCCGAGGAAAGCCGGTTAATTTACTGTATCACTCGGACCAAGGCAGTCACTATACCAGCAGGAATTTCAGACAGTTACTGTGGAGATATCAGATAAAGCAAAGCCTGAGTCGCCGGGGAAATTGCTGGGATAATAGCCCAATGGAACGGTTCTTCAGAAGCCTGAAAACAGAGTGGGTTCCGGATAATGGGTACGCTAATTTTAGCGAAGCCAGCACGGCAATAACGAATTACATTATGGGATATTACAGCCAGCTCAGACCTCATCAATATAATGGAGGTTTGACGCCGAATGAATCAGAACGATTGTTCTGGAAAAACTCTAAAGCCGTGGCCAGTTTTTGTTGACCACTACACTTTAAGGTCTGCTGTCAGTCGTCCGTATTATGGTTATGTTAAAAAGGCCGTAAAAGATGAACAGCCAGAAGACCTGTTTACAGTCAAAGGCAGCAATACGAACCTCCAACCATTGATTGAGGAGGTTGGGCGATCCTACATGGTAGTGGAAAATGTAGCCTAGATGGAGTTTGGTCAAAAGTCATACATAGCCGGGTCAGCCCCGGTTTTTTTGTGTCTGTCGCATGAGAAAACGGCTTGCCAGTGTATACTTTTGGTGATACAAATTCATTGCCCCACCGCTTTTTAGTGCATTGAAATACATAGGTTTTGTTAGAAAAATCTCAGCTGGCAGGGCCCCCACCCATTTCCGCCTCTCTGAAAATTTTCCCCTTTCAAAAAATATTGCCCATGATTATAAAGAGGTTATGTAATATATCCTTCATTGCAATGAAATAATATTGTCATAAACCTGTAATAATAGACTGGCAAATTAATGTCGGGGTGTTTTTAATCCGTCATAAGCAAAAAATATATCAGTGGATTGCCCCAGTAACTTCGTGTATTAAATTAAATAACTTATTCCGAAGGGAAGTGACAAACATGGGCACTGCAGTCTTAAACGTAAAAATTGATGAAGCGCTAAAAGAGAGACTTCGTCATTATGCCGAAGCGAATAACGAGAATTTAAGCGTGACGACAGAAAAACTGCTGCTGCTGGCGTTTGAGGCAGTAGAAGAGGCGGGAGTAACGGAAGAGGATATTGATAATCAGCATACGGAAGAAGAGAGTGTGACTCCTTTTACTCCTAAAGAAATCAAGGCTCTACGCAAACTTCTGAAGAAGAGAAAATGAAACAACAACTGTCTACTGCCAATGACTACAAAGAGGCCTGCGATCTGCTTCGTTCAGGCTACGTAAAACACGTACGTCTTGGCTGGAATGTAGGAAGTGATG
Source organism: Lelliottia sp. SL45 (assembly GCF_026672535.1). Lineage (NCBI taxonomy): Bacteria > Pseudomonadati > Pseudomonadota > Gammaproteobacteria > Enterobacterales > Enterobacteriaceae > Lelliottia > Lelliottia sp. SL45. The sequence continues at coordinate 2,745,947 of NZ_JAPPRH010000003.1, read as the reverse complement.
AGTTCTTTCGCATTGCGTCTGACTGGTGTGATACGGGCGCGAAAATAAAGAAAGAAGGAGAAAATTTCGTTATTTCTCTGAAAGGTTTTCCGATTCCTCCTCAGCACTGATGACAAACCTGTGAAAACTGCTGACTGCATCTAGTGCAGCCAGCAGTTTTTATTTTCCGCTGGTTATATTACGCCACGTTTTAAATAACTTTCACTTCTGTTCAGCGAGTTCCACAGCGGTTTAATTCGCAGTAGCGCGTTTTCCAGCTGCGCCGAATCCATTGAGAAAGGCATACGCAGATAGCGGTCAAACGCCCCGGAAAGCCCAAAGCGTGTGCCGGTGCCGAGATGAATTCCCAGCGTCTCCGCCCGCGCGCCGAGCTGTGTGGCGACCATCCCCGGCAGCTCCACCCAATACGACAGCCCGCCCTCTGGCTCGTGAAAACGCCATTCCGGAAAATGCTCGCGCATTAACGCGCTGCAGCGATCGCGGCGTTCTGTCAGCATCTGCCGTCTTGCGGGCAGGAAAGTGGCGGCGTGCTCAATCAGCCACAGGGTGGCCAGCTGTTCCAGCAACGGCGATCCAAGATCGAGGGTATCGCGCGTCTGGGCCAGCGTGGCAATGGTGCGCGACGAGGCGCGGATCCAGCCCAGGCGTAATCCCCCCCAGAAACTTTTGCCCGCCGAACCGAGGGTAATGACGTTGGCCTGCGGGTTAAACGCCGCCAGCGGCGGCGGGGGTGGCGCATCAAACCACAGGTCAACCATGGTCTCATCCACCACCAGCGTGGTGCGGGTTTGTGCGGCGATATCGGTGATGGTCTGGCGCGTGGCGATGTCCATGCAGCGCCCGGTGGGATTATGGAAATCCGGCATCAGGTACGCCAGTCGCGGCGCGGTTTGCGCCAGCGTCGCGGCAAAGCCGTCCGTATCCCAGCCCGATTCCGGCAGCGCCACGCCAACAGGACGACAGGACGCGCCCTGGATTGCCGCAATCGCCAGCGGGTAAGTGGGATGATCCACCACCACCCGATCGCCTGGCCCGGTCAACATGCGCAGCACCAGCGCCAGGCCGCTGACCGCACCGTTGACCACCATGATTTCGTCTGCCCGCGTCGGCAGCCCGCGCGAGGAATAACGTGCGGCGATGGTTTCGCGCAGCTCCGGTAAGCCCAGCTGGTCATAACCCGTGTGAGAGAGGTGTTGGGTCATGGCGGTGAGCGCGTGGGTATAAGCCTGGTGAATTTCCGGCCCGGCGCTGAGCGCGGCGGTTGAGAGATCCAGCGCAGTGCTGATGGCCGCTCGTGTCGGGACGGCGTGGCTGTCCGGGAGAATAATGCGGGAGCCGCTGCCGTGGCGGCTCTCCAGATACCCGGCTTCGCGCAGGTGTGCCAGCGCGCTGGCAATCGTCGTGCGGCTCACGTTGAGCACCGTAGCCAGTTCGCGCTCACCGGGCAGGCGCGTATCGAGGGCCAGTCGGCCATCGAGAATCAACAGGCGTAGTGCGTCCGCCAGTTGTCGCCATAAAGGCGTGCGGGAGGAGGGCTGTTGCCAGTGGCCTAAGAGGCGCACCAGCGACTGGCTACCGAAGCGACGAGATGACATATGCAGTCCACTATTTGAAAACTGGACATTAATCATAGAGCCATTTTCAGCCAGGATGAAAGCATAACTTTCTGGAGAACCATCATGCTGCGTCGCTTACTGCAACTTTATGTCGGACTGGGATTTTACGGGCTTTCAACGGCGATGTTTGTCCGCGCCGATCTCGGTGCCGATCCGTGGAACGTGTTCCATCTGGGCGTCGCCCACCTGCTGACGATGGACATCGGCACGGTAATGATTTTGACCGGTGCGCTGGTGCTGCTGTTCTGGATCCCACTGCGTCAACGCCCTGGCCTCGGCACTATCAGTAACGTCATTGTGATTGGTCTGGCGGCCGATGCGTCCCTGTCGCTGCTCCCGGAGATGAGTTCGCTGGTGGCGCGCAGCGCGCTGCTCATCTCCGCCGTGGTGGTCAATGCGCTGGCGACCGGAATGTACATCGGCGCAGGCTTTGGCTCCGGCCCGCGCGACGGCCTGATGACCGGCATTAACGCCCGCACGGGCTGGTCGGTGCGCAGCGTGCGTACGGCGATTGAAGTGTCGGTGTTGCTGATTGGTTGCGTGCTCGGCGGAACCTTTGGCGTGGGCACGGTCCTGTACGCGCTGGCTATCGGCCCGCTGATCCAGATCTGCCTGCCGTGGTTTCGTCAGAAGCCGCAGGTGACGCTGGTGCCAGAGCCGGAACGAATTGTTTAAACTGCGAAGCGCTCACATGCTTTACCCGCCGCGCTGTGCCAGAATACCGGCATCTCTCGCTGCGATACGGAAAGCATGAAAGCCATCACTCTCTATGACGTTGCCCGCCTGGCGGGCGTTTCCTATCAGACGGTCTCCCGCGTAATAAACGACGCGGAGCACGTCTCCGCAAGGACCCGTGAAAAGGTGCAGCAGGCGATGGCTGAACTGCACTACGTCCCCAATCGCGGTGCGCAGCAACTGGCCGGAAAACGCACCCGCACGCTGGGGCTGATTACCACCGACCTGGCGCTGCATGCGCCCTCGCAAATCGCCTCTGCGGTAAAATCCCGCGCGGGTGAGTGCGGCGCAAGCGTGCTGATTTCGATGGTGGAGCATCCTGAGCGTTGCCAGGCGGCACTCCAGGAGTTACTGGCCCAGCGCGTGGAAGGCTTGCTGGTCAACGTTCCCCTCGACGATCCCCTCGCCGAACAGATCCGCCAGCTTGCCGCACCGGTGCCAGTGTTATTCTTCGACGTCTCCCCTGAAGCCAAAGTTCATCGCCTGGCCTTTGATGCGGAGCAGGGCGCTAAGCTTGGCGCAGAGCACCTGCTGGCGCTTGGACACCGACGCATTGCCTTGCTCAGCGGGCCAGAGAGTTCCGTCTCATCGCGCGCGCGTCTCGCGGGCTGGCAGGCGCGGCTGGCGCAGGACAATCTGGTTCCGTGTGCGATGGCCTATGGCGACTGGAGCGCGGCGTCAGGGTATGAAAAAGGGCATCAGCTATTGGCGGGGAGCGCTCTTCCTGATGCGATTCTGGTGGCAAACGATCAGATGGCCCTCGGTGTGATGCGCGCCTGTGCTGAAAAAGGGATAGCCGTACCGGGGCAGATGTCGGTGGTGGGATTTGATGATACCGCTGACAGCGCCTGGTTCTCCCCGCCGCTGACCACCATTCGCCAGGCGTTTCGCGTGGCCGGAGAGCGCAGCGTCGAGTGGCTCCTTTCCGGATCAACGGATGAACTCTGGCAAACGCAGCTTCCTGTCACGCTGGTGGAGCGCCACTCCAGCGCCCGTCACGCGCCCGATCAGGCCGATCGCGAAGCGCTGGCACAGCAGCTGAAATACCTGGCGCTATTGGCTGAGCAGCTGGCGCGGCGCTGATCCTTTTGTGATCTGGCTCGCTTTGCCGTGGTCAGATCCTTTACCGATTTCTCTCACCAGGGCATTGTGACTTGAATTGTGAGCGCTTCGCAAAAGAGGTCATTATGTCTGTCGCATCCCCGCACTCTCTGCATTCTGTTTTAGCTCGTCGCGACTGGGAAAATCCCGGCGTTACCCAATGGCACCGGCTGGATGCCCACGCACCGTTTCACAGCTGGCGCGATGAAACGCAGGCTCGCGATGAGCAGCCACCTTCGCACAAGCGGTTACTGAACGGCGACTGGCAGTTCTGCTTTTTCACGGCGCCAGAGCAGGTTCCTGAGCACTGGATAACAGAAGAGTGTGCAGAGGCTATCACCACGCCGGTGCCGTCAAACTGGCAGATGCAGGGCGTTGATACGCCGATCTACACCAACGTCACCTACCCAATCATCGCCAATCCCCCGTTTGTGCCAGCCGAGAACCCGACAGGCTGTTACTCGCTCACATTTGAGGTGGATGAAGAGTGGCTTAAGAGCGGCCAAACGCGCATCGTTTTTGACGGTGTCAATTCAGCGTTTTATCTCTGGTGCAACGGCGAGTGGGTGGGGTACTCCCAGGACAGCCGCCTGCCGGCGGAGTTCGATCTTACACCTGTGCTGAAACCCGGCGGTAACCGCCTGGCAGTGCTGGTGTTGCGCTGGTGCGACGGGAGTTATCTGGAAGACCAGGATATGTGGCGGATGAGCGGGATTTTCCGCGACGTGTCGCTCCAGCATAAACCGGCCACTCACATTGCCGATTATCACTACGTCACCGAACTGAATGCGGATTACGATCGCGCAAAATTGCAGGTGGAAGTGGCCCTCGGCGGCGAGGCAGTGGCCGACAGCGAAGTGGTGCTGACGCTCTGGCAGGATGATGAACCGGTCGCGACGACGACTGCCCGTCCTGGCTCTGCGATTGTTGATGAGCGCGGCAACTGGGCCGAGCGTTTACATGTCACTCTTCCGGTGGACCGCCCGGCGCTGTGGAGTGCCGAAACGCCTGCGCTTTATCGTCTGACGCTCGTTCTGCGTGACGGGCAGGGAAATCTGCTGGAAGTGGAGGCGTGCGATGTCGGTTTCCGCCGCGTGGAGATCAGCAATGGCCTGCTGAAAGTCAACGGCCAGCCGCTGCTGATCCGTGGGGTGAACCGCCACGAGCACCATCCCGAAAACGGCCAGGTGATGGATGAAGCGACCATGCGCCGCGATATCGAGCTGATGAAGCAGCATAACTTTAACGCCGTGCGCTGCTCGCACTACCCTAACCACCCGCTGTGGTATCGCCTGTGCGACCGCTACGGCCTGTATGTGGTGGACGAAGCGAATATTGAAACCCACGGCATGGTGCCGATGAGCCGTCTGGCGGACGATCCGCGCTGGCTGCCTGCCATGAGCGAGCGCGTCACGCGCATGGTGCAGCGCGACCGCAATCATCCGTCGATCATCCTCTGGTCGCTGGGCAATGAGTCCGGCCACGGCGCCAATCACGATGCGCTCTATCGCTGGATCAAAACCACCGATCCAACGCGTCCGGTTCAGTATGAGGGCGGCGGGGCAAATACCGCCGCGACGGATATCGTCTGCCCGATGTACGCCCGCGTCGATCAGGATCAACCGTTCCCGGCGGTGCCAAAATGGTCGATTAAAAAGTGGATCGGGATGCCGGATGAAACGCGCCCGCTGATCCTCTGCGAGTACGCCCACGCGATGGGCAACAGCTTTGGCGGGTTTGCCAAATACTGGCAGGCATTCCGCACCCATCCGCGCCTGCAGGGCGGGTTCGTCTGGGACTGGGTGGATCAGGCGTTAACCAAAAAAGACGAAAATGGCCAGGCGTTCTGGGCCTACGGCGGTGATTTTGGCGATACGCCGAATGATCGTCAGTTTTGCCTGAACGGGCTGGTGTTCCCGGATCGCACGCCGCACCCGGCGCTGTTTGAAGCTCAGCGCGCCCAGCAATTTTTCACTTTCACACTGGTGAGCACTTCGCCGCTGGTGGTGGACGTGCACAGCGATTACCTGTTCCGTCACAGCGATAATGAATCCCTGCACTGGTGCATTATGCGTGACGGCGACGAGATGGCGAGCGGAGAGGTGCCGCTGTCCGTTGCGCCGCAAGGCACCCAGCGCATTGAAATGGCTTTGCCTGAACTGGCCGCTGCGCCGGGCGAAGTCTGGCTGAATCTCGACGTTTTCCAGACGGCAGCAACCCACTGGTCGCCCGCTAATCATCGCTGCGCCTGGGATCAATTCCCGCTGCCTGCGCCGTTGTCTGTGTCAGTGCCGGTTGCCGGACAGGTAAAACCGCAGCTGACGGTTAACGACGAAGTGCTGGAAGTGAGCCACCTGGATCAACGCTGGCATTTTGATCGCGCCAGCGGAAATCTGGTCCAGTGGTGGAACCGCGGTGTGCAAACACTGCGCTCGCCGCTCATCGACAACTTTACCCGCGCGCCGCTGGATAACGATATTGGCGTCAGCGAAGCGACGCGCATCGATCCGAATGCCTGGGTGGAACGCTGGAAAGCGGCGGGAATGTATAACCTCGCGCCGCGCGTGTTGCAGTGCGAAGGCGAGCAGCGTGCGCAGGAGGTGGCGATTACCACGCTTCATGCCTGGGAGTTTAACGGCAAAACGCTGTTCATGAGCCGGAAAGTCTGGACCATTGACAGCAACGGTGTGCTGCAAGGTGATGTGCAGATTCAGGTGGCAACTGATATTCCACAGCCGGCGCGCATTGGCCTGAGCTGCCAGCTGGCAGAGGCGTCGGCGTCCGCAAGCTGGCTGGGGCTGGGGCCGGATGAGAACTACCCGGACCGAAAACTGGCGGCGCGACAGGGGCGCTGGACGCTGCCGCTGGAGGCGCTGCACACGCCCTATATCTTCCCGACGGAAAACGGCCTGCGCTGCGATACCCGCGAGCTGACATTTGGCGCGCACCAGTTGCAGGGCCATTTCCACTTCACGCTCAGCCGCTACAGTCAGCAGCAGCTGCGCGACACCACGCATCATCATCTGCTGATCGAGGAGCCGGGCTGCTGGCTGTCTATCGACGCATTCCATATGGGCGTGGGCGGGGATGACTCGTGGAGCCCGAGTGTTTCGCCGGAGTTTATCCTCGCAGACCGGTCACTGCGTTACGCGTTTAGCTGGCGACAGGACTAAACTTAAATCCGTCAGAGGCGGCCACACCAGGTGGCCGCATGATCACTTCGGAGGTTTGACTCATGAAGTATGTTGATGGTTTTGTGGTCGCTGTTCCCGCGGAAAATAAGGAGGCTTATCGCGAGATGGCAGCAAAAGCGGCCCCGCTGTTTAAAGAATTTGGCGCGACACGGATCGTGGAGTGCTGGGCTGACGATGTTCCCGATGGAAAGCTCACCGATTTTCGCATGGCGGTGAAAGCGGAAGAGGGCGAAGAGGTCGTCTTTAGCTGGATTGAATATCCGTCAAAAGAGGTTCGCGATAAGGCGAACCAGCAGATGATGGCCGACCCGCGCATGAAAGAGTTCGGCGAGTCGATGCCCTTTGACGGTAAAAGGATGATCTACGGCGGATTTGCGCCGCTGCTGGATGAGTAATCCGTGCGCCCGGCGAGGCTCGCCGGGCATTACTCTGGATCGAGGTTATTCTCTGCCCACAGTATGAACTCAATTTTTGGCAAGGCCTTGCTGTACAACCAGCCCTGTCCGTACTGCACGCCGTGGCGGCGCAGCCACTCAAGCTGCCCTTCTGTTTCAATCCCTTCGGCGACCATCGCCAGCTTCAGCGATTTAGCCATTTCGATAATGTGCGGCGTAACGTTTTTGTACTCCAGTGCGTCCACGAACGACTTGTCGATTTTCAGGATGTCCACGTCCAGATCCTGCAGATAGCTGAGGCTGGAGTAGCCGGTGCCAAAATCGTCGATATGAATGGGATGGCCCGAGCGGCGGAAGCTGGCAATCGCGGGCGCGCTCACCTTCGGATCGGCAAATCCGCGCTCGGTCAGTTCAAGCGCAATTTGCTGCGGTGTGATTTGCCAGTGGTTCAGCAGGCGGCTTAGCAAGGGCGGCAATTCAGTGCAAAACAGATCGGCGGGAGAGAGGTTGATCGAAATATGCTGATGCGGATTGTGGCGCAGCCATTCGCCCATATCTTCAAACACTTTCTCGAACACCAGGCGGGTAAGCCTGGAGGTTAATCCGGTCTGTTCGGCCAGCGGAATAAAGATGTTTGGCGACAGCATACTGCCGTCCGGCTGCGGCCAGCGGACCAGGGCTTCTGCGCCGGTAATCTTACCCGTATCCAGCGCCACAATGGGCTGATAATGCACCACCAGTTCGCGGGCGTTGATCGCATCCAACAGGCGATAGCGTGGCGACTGCAAACGGCGCAACACGCGCAGGATAAACGCGGCGGCCAATAAACTGATGAGCGCACCAAACGGGAACCAGAAAAGCAGCTGCTGATGCCAGCTCGCTTTTAACGGTTTCAGGGAGGCCCAGGCGACCACGGCATAGCGCAATTCCGGTACCTCTTTGACCACATACATGAAGCCATCATGCTGCAGGCGCGTGAGATTCTGCGTATGGAGCTTTTTCCAGAGCAGCGGGTCCAGCGGGTTGCTGCTGGCGAACACCCGATTACTGTCCTCGCCGACCAGCGCGGCATCAATCGGCCAGGAACCAAAGGGAATAACGTCAATCAGGGATGACGGGTCAATCACCACCATGTAGTGGCCTTTTCCCAGCATCAGCATGAAACGATTAACGTCCAGATCGTTTTGCGTCGTTAGCCAGGCGCGATAGCCATCGGCGGTGGTGCGCACAGGCGCAGGAAAAGGTACGGAGTTGCTGACCTGTTCCAGCGACGAGCAGATCGGCTTTTGGTCGACAACGTACATCACTTCCTGGACGTAACGCAGGGCGAACGCCACGCGGCGCATGTCGAGGAGATGTTCGTGACTACAGGGCGTGCTTTGCAGGGGCTGGAGCTGTTTTAAGGCGGTTTTTCCCTGGCTTACGACTTTATCAGCCCGGAGCAAGACGCGTGAGGAGTATCGGTCCAGCGCTTCGACGAAATTCTCTTCTGCCTGGCGGTGCGCCATCCAGACGCTCAGACAAATGGGGATCAGCACGGCAAAGATCAGAACACCAGTCACCAGACTGACCAGTTGGCGAGTTGTCATGCTAGGGTTTCCTTTCTGAGCCGCTGATTTACATTACCGCTGAATAATAATCTTATAGTATGCGGCAGAGTTTGATTTCATTCAGGTAAGGCTTATGAAAAAAAAAGAGTTTGTGACGCAAGATCTGCTGAGCAAAATTTACCAGGATACGACGCCCGGACCGCGTAAGCTGTCGCCGGAAAGACAGCTCGCCGAGGAGTACGGCGTGTCGCGTTTTACTATTCGCCAGGCGCTGGAAAAGCTGGTCAGCATCGGAGTGGTGCGGATTGTGCAGGGGTCGGGGATCTGGATCAACGAGCAGGCGCGCAATAACCCGCTGGTCTATAACTCGATCACGGAGAAACGCTTCGATCAGATCCGTTATCGGATGATCAGCCTGCATAAAACGCGCCCGGATCGCGCCGCGCAGCAGATTTTTGGGCTAGATGAGGAGAGTTTTATCTGGCACTTCTGCCGCCTGCGCTACGTCGATGATGCGCCGGTACAGCTGGAGATCTCCAGCATGCCGGTGGCGGATTTTCCCGATCTTAACCAGCAGGCGATTGAGCGATCGATTCAGCAGTACGTGCTGAGCAAAGGTTTCACCATTTCCCACATGCTGACCACCTATCGCGCGGTGAGCGTCAGCCGCGAACAGGCGGTGATTCTGGGCTGCAAGAAGGGCAGCCCGGCGATGCATATTAATAATCGCGGTATTCTCGACGGAGGACGCGTGTTCGAGGTGAGCGATATTATCGACATCAACTACACCTGTACTTACGTCATCCCCTACAACCGCGACAACTTAACCTGGCGGCAAAATCAGGGTGTATGAATCGCCCCATCGGGCAGGCGGCTCTGCGTCCACTCATGCGGGCGGTAGACAACCGGATGCGCCAGGGCCAGCTCCTCGTTGAAGCCCACGCCGATTCCGGCGTTGACAGGCGGATAGACAAATCCCTCTTTTGCCACCGGTGCGCCAGGGAAAACCGCATCCGTGGTTTGCGAACGCGGAATGAACTCCTGAATCGCGGCATTATGCAGATGAATATTCAGATGGGTATTCACCGCCACGCCGATAGGGGTCATGTCGCCCGGCCCGTGCCACGCCAGACGCACGCCAAAAGCCTGACACAGATGCGCCAGTTTGATGGCCGGGGTGATCCCGCCGATCTGTGATACGTGACAGCGGATGAAGTCGATACGACGATTGACGATCAGGTCGTGCCATTCTGCCGGGTTGTTGAACAATTCTCCCATCGCCAGTGGTACGCAGCTTTGCTGGCGCACCTGCTCCAGCCAGGCGCTCTGCTGCGGCGGTAAAATGTCTTCAATAAAATAGGGCTGGAACGGTTCGAGCAGTTTTGCCAGCTGAACGGCCTGCTGCGGGAACAGTCGCTCGTGGACGTCGTGTAAAATGTGCAGCTTCCAGCCATATTTTTCCCGCAGCGCGCGGAACATCTCGACGGTGTTCGCCATGTATTCCTGCTGATCGAACCAGGCGCCAGGCGTTGGATTATCCGGGGCGTGAAGTGCCGACGGCGTGCCACCGTAAAAGCCAAGCTGACAGCGAATATGCCGGTAACCCTGCGCCAGCAGTGAATCCACGGAGGCGAACAGTTCTTCCAGCGTTTCGCCGCTGGCGTGGCTGTAGGCGGGGATCGCGTCGCGGGATTTGCCGCCCAGCAGTTGATAGAGCGGCATGCCTGCCAGCTGGCCTTTGATGTCCCACAGCGCCATATCGACACCCGATATCGCATTGTTCATCACCGGGCCGTTACGCCAGTAGGCGTTGACGTTCATCATCTGCCACAGATCTTCGATATTGTTGGCATCGCGACCAATGAGCAGCGGTTTGAGGTACTCATCCACCAGAGTTTTAACCGCCAGCGGGCGCTGCTGAAAGGTGGCGCAGCCGTGGCCGGTGATCCCCTGGTCGGTGGTGACACGTACCGTCACCAGATTATGTCGGTCCGGGCGGGTAATAAAACATTCGATATTTTTAATCATCACAGGCGTCACGAAATAACTCCTTGGGGGCTCTGTGGGAATAGGTTATGGGGAATATCATCACCCTAAAAATGTTGGCGGGTAAACCGTTTTTTTGACTATTTATTTTGGTCAGTTATTTAACGATATAGTAATTAAAAACCAGACCAATTTTAGATTGATGAGGGTTTTTAGGCTTTTGTTATGGCTAAGTGTGAGCGGAATCAAATTTTATTGGTTTGTTTTGTTGTGAGGGTTTAATTATCCTCATGGCAACATTAAAACGACAACAACATCCGGCAGGAGTCTTTATGGGGACGCAAGAAGCCATCAATAATATTATTCGTCTGGTCGGCGGCCAGGGGAATATAAATAAAGTCTGGCACTGCATGACGCGCTTACGCTTTGATCTCATTGACGATAATAAAGTCGATCAAAACGAGATTAAAAAACTGCCTGGCGTGCTGGGCGCGCAGCTGCAGAGCGATCAGTTCCAGGTGATTATCGGGCCGAAGGTGAACAGCTGGTACGAGCAAATGCTTAGCGTACTGGGCAATAACGACACCGCGACACCTGCGGCGACAAAAGGGCGTAAGAGCCTGGTGTCGCTGTTTATGGACACGGTGTCGGGCGTGTTTGGCCCGATCGTACCGGCGATTGCCGGTGCAGGGATGATCAAAGGTCTGCTGGCCGGGCTTATCGCCCTGAAAGTTGTTTCGGCGAAAAGCGACACGGTGATGGTGATCGATCTCATCGCCAGCGGCGTTTTTTACTTCCTGCCATTTTTCCTTGCCGTTTCGGCGGCGAAAATCTTTAAGACTAACGAATATCTGGCGGCGGCCGTTGCGGCTTGTCTGATGTATCCGTCGCTCATCGAGGCGGCGAAAGCGCTGGCCACGCATCAGGAAGGGGCGGTCAGCGCGATTTGGCTGCTGGACGTGATTCCGGTGTCGGTCTTTAACTATGCCTCCAGCGTGATCCCGGTAATTTTCTCTATTCTGGCTTTGAGCTACATCCACCGCTGGGTGGACAGCATCATGCCCGACGTACTGAAAACGGTCTTTACGCCGACGCTGACGCTGTTCCTCGGCGCACTGGCCGCGCTGGTGGTGATCGGGCCGATTGGCATCTGGCTCGGTAAAGGACTGGCGCTGTTTATCGAAGGCTTGTTTGGCGTGTCGGCGAGTTTCGCCGGGCTGGTGGTCGGCGCGATTCGTCCGGTGGCGATCCTCACCGGCATGCACCATGCAATGACGCCTATCGCGTTGCAAAACTTCAGCGATCGCGGCTACGACATGCTGATGCCAATGATGTTTATGGCTAACATGGCGATTGCCGGGGCGACCTTTGCAATCTGGCGTATAAGCCGCGATCGGCAGGAGCGCACCGTGACCTTGTCTGCCGCCATTTCCGCTCTGCTCGGGATTACGGAACCGGCGCTGTTTGGGGTGCTGACGCGCTACAAAAAAGCGTTTATCGCCGCCACCGTCGCCAGCTCTCTGGCCTCAGCGTTTATCGCGTTCTTTGGCGTTCGTCTCTACGGCTACATTCTGTCGAGCATTTTCAGTCTGCCGGCCTATATTGGGCCTTACTTTATCTTTGCGCTCTCGGGCGTGGTGATAGCGCTGGTGCTGTCGTTTGTCCTGACGACCATGCTGGTGGGGAAAGAACAGGCGGAAGAAAAGTAAGCTAAACCCTCGCCTGACGGCGGGGGTTGTTTTTTGTTCGCGACTCGGATACCATTTTGTTATGTTATAACAAAACATGACGAGATGACCATGAAAGCTGATATCCATCCGTACTACCGCACCGTCGTTTTTCACGACACCAGTGCGAACGAATATTTTAAAGTAGGCTCGACCATTAAGACCGACCGCGAAATCGAACTCGACGGCGAGACGTTTCCGTACATCACCATCGAGGTGTCATCGAAATCGCACCCGTATTACACCGGTAAGCAGAAAACCTTCTCGACCGAAGGCAGCGCGGCCCGTTTCCGTCAGCGTTTTGGCGGTTTCATTAATGCGAAGCGAGGTTAATCATGCAGGTACTTAACTCGCTGCGCAGTGCAAAACAGCGCCATCCGGACTGTCAGATTGTTAAACGCAAAGGCCGCCTGTACGTGATCTGCAAAACGAATCCGCGGTTTAAAGCGGTGCAGGGACGTAAGAAAAGACGTTAGTTCTGTAGCATTCGCCAATTTTCCAGGGACTTTATCTGCTTGCCGTCGGCGCTGAAATTGTCGGCGGCAAGCCAGTTCTGAAAGGCGCGATCCCGTGTCTCCCACTCTTTATCTATGATTGAAAACCAGTCCGTATCGCGGTTGTGGCCTTTGGTCACCAGCGCCTGACGGAAACGCCCTTCATACTGAAATCCTAAGCGCAGCGCCGCGCGCCGTGATGGCTCATTGAGGCTGTTGCATTTCCACTCAACGCGACGATAGCCCAGCACCTCAAACACGTAGCGCATCAGTAAATACTGGGCTTCTGTGGACATCGGCGTGCGGCTCAGCAGGGGGGAGAAATGGACATGACCCACCTCCACCACGCCGTTTTTCGGATCGATGCGCATGAGCGCCAGCGTGCCGACGGGAGCCTGAGTCTGGTTGTCGATGACCGCGAAGTGAATCGGATCGGACAGTGTGCAGACGCTCTCAACCCATGCCGTAAACGCCTCTACGTTTGCATCCGGTTCACGCAACAGCCAGGTCCAGCTGCGGGTATCTTCCGCCAGCTGATAAGCGGCGAACAGCGCGGCGGCGTGTTCCGGGCGTAGCGGCGTTAAGGTGCAATAGCGTCCGTTTAGCTCTACGCGCTCTGGATACGGTCGCGGCTGCCAGTCGATAAGTTCATCGCCCACTGGCTGACCAAACTGGTTGAATTGATTCATCTTGATTCCCGTTGGCTTAAAGAGAGCCTCAGAGTAAGAAAAATGTGGCTCTGTAAAAAGGTCCACATGAGTGTGTTATGGTGGTACCACGGAGGGCGAGATGAACATTCCAGGCGACGACTTTTACACACTCATCACCCAGGCGCTGCAACGCCGTGGGGCTGAAACACTCCAGCGCACGCTGTATCGGGCATTGCGTGAGGCGATTCTGAGCGGCAGATTGCAGGCCGACAGCCGGTTACCCGGCTCCCGTCTGATCGCCCAACAGTTAGCGATTTCGCGTAACACGGTGAACGGCGCACTGGAACAGCTGACGCTGGAGGGTTATCTGCTGCGCAACCGACAGGGCACGCGGGTGGCACATCTCGCGCACAGTCACGCCGGGCAGTCATCGCAAGCCCTGGACATCACCCTTGCGCGCCGGGTGGCGAATCTTCCTGCGCCGACACCGCGTGGTACTCCGGTGCCCGCGTTTACCCCCGGTACGCCTGCGATCAACTATTTCCCGCTGCCTCTGTGGCGGCGTCTGTACGATCGGGTTCTGCGCGAAGAGGGCAGTGCGCTGCTGGGCTATGGTTCACCGGCGGGTGAGCTTACGCTTCGTGAGGCGATTGCCCGTCATCTTGCGCTCTCGCGCGGCATCCAGTGTGATGCCAGCCAGATTGTGATCACCGAAGGGGCGCTGGAAGGCGTCAGTCTTTGTACCCAGCTGTTGAGTGAAACAAGGGATATCGCCTGGATTGAAGATCCGGGGTACGCCGGGGCGAAAAGTGTGTTTGCCAAATCGGGCCTGACGATGGTCGGTATGCCCGTCGATGAAGAGGGCATGCGTCTGGAAAACCATGAGCACTCACCCAAACTGATATTCACCTCACCGTCGCACCAGTTTCCCTACGGGAGCGTGTTAAGTATTAACCGGCGGCTGGCGCTGCTGGAGTTTGCCCGTCAGCACAATGCCTGGATTATCGAAGACGATTACGACAGCGAGTTTCGCTACAGTGGCGAACTGGTTCCAGCGATGATGGGGATGCAGGAGAACGCGCCGGTGGTGTATCTCGGGACGTTCAGTAAAACGCTCTTTCCGTCGCTGCGTACCGGATTTATGGTGCTCCCGAAGGCGTTAGCCCGCGCTGCGCACCCGGCCATCGGCTCGCTGCTGCGCGGTGGGCATCGCGCCGAACAGCGCACCCTGGCGTTGTTTATCGAAGAGGGGCACTACGCGCGCCATCTTGCAGCGATGCGCAGGCTGTATCGCAAGCGCTACCGACAGCTACGCGAGGCGCTCGCCGCTGAACTGCACGTTCCACATCGGGTGCTGGCCGGTGAGGGCGGTATGCATCTGACCGTTGCTATTGATGGTGTGGATGATAAAGCGATTGTGCAGCAGGCAAGAGCCTTTCAGCTCGCACCGGCCGCCCTGAGCGGTTACTACCTTGATACAAACCAGGGACAAACCGGGCTGGTGCTGGGATACGGGAATACGTCAGCGTCGCAGTTTGCGCCTGGGATCAGGCGCTTGCAGACCCTGATTACGCAGTGGCAGGGCGAGAAAGGGTGAAGACGTCGTAGAACGACAGTTCACCTTTGGTGGAGATCATTTTCTGCAGTTTCGCCTTTTGCTCGTCTTCTACCTTTGGCGAATGCAAAATATTGCTGATCAGCTCCGACGGCACATAGCGCGTGTTGTACCACTCACCGTTATAGCAAACGCGGAAATCGAGTACATCGATATCTTCATAGCGATAGCGGGGATTAACGTCGAAAAAGAAAAAGCCGTTAAAGACGACGAAAAGTACCACCAGCAGCCAGACCGAGTCGATCAGCGTTTCTGACAGCAGCATAACGACCAGCGTCGCCAGCAGTGCGGCGTACATCGCCAGGAACAGGCCAGGGTGTTTACGGATAAAGCTAATGCTAAAGCGCGGGCGATTATCGCGCTTTTCGCGGGCATTCAGATCGTCGATGGTTTCAGTAAGCAGGCGCTGTATCTCTGTCATTTATAACCTTCATGAATTTTGCAAAATACAGGGGATCTGCCCATTTTAGGGGAGCGGTGGGGGTGAAAGAAGTAACAGTTATGGGCATAAAAACCATAACAGTTACCGGCTTCTGCCTTAAAGCGTTTTGATGATCTTCGCCGGGTTGCCCCCGACCACCACGTTACTCGGCACGTTTTTGGTGACCACCGCACCGGAAGCCACCACCACGTTATCGCCAATCGTGACGCCTGGGTTTATTACCGCGCGACCACCGATCCACACATTATTACCGATGGTCACTGGTTTGCCTAATTCAGCGCCGCTGTTGCGTTCTGTGGCATCCAGGGGATGGGTGGCCGTGTAGATGTGCACGCCTGGCGCCAGCATACAGTTATCACCGATATGAATAGGGCAGACATCCAGCATCACGCAGTCGAAGTTGGCGTAGAACGATTTACCGAGATAAATGTTATAGCCGTAATCGCAGCGAAAGCTTGGCTCGATATAGGCATCTTCTGCCTGGCCGAGAAGCTCCGTCAATATTGCCCGACGCTCAACTTTAGCATCGGGTTCCGTATGGTTATAACGATGAACCAGATGGCGCGCGCGCAGACGCTCTACCCGCAATGTGTCATCAGAGGGGCGGTAAAGCTCACCGGCAATCATTTTCTGTTTTTCTTCACTCATGGGAAACCTCACGGGAATGGTCCTGACGCTACAGCGTAAAGAACCTCGTCGTGAAAGGGAACGTTCCCATTAAGCTGATGTGATGATAATCACAACATTGTTGCCGACGTGCACGTTTGAAACGATGGGTCTGTTTGCCACGCAGGGATCGTATATCGAAAGGTGAATTCAGCGTAAGAAGGTAATGATATAACCTCAAAACAAAGCACTACGTATTAACGGACAAATTTCCACACAGATACTGGGATTTTGTCATACAGTTTATTCATCGTTAACTCTGCAAGGCGGTGGTCGGCTGCTGAATAAAATACAGCCAGTTCATGATCGGGAAGTTCATATTTATTCTTTTCAATAACACGCTCCAGGGTGTCCAGTGACTGGCAGCGTCGCAAGCGCATCAAATAATCTGTCTTTGTTAATGGTTTATCAGACATAAATTCACCTTAGTAATTGTAATAATTTTAACATGAATGACTGACCGGGTTAGCTCTGCTCGCGTTGATGAAACAACGGAATAGGCGGTTTCCCGATTTACGCCATTTTTGCAAATCTTGTGTGTTAATGCCGTAACTGCTGAACAACATAAAGGTGTCGTCCAGATATTCATCAATTTGCTCAATCAATTTATTATCTTCATTGTACTTAATTTTATAATTAAGTGCGAAGGTTGCTATATGCTCTATGAGTTCATTTAGCTGCAAATTGATTGCGGAGGTCGGATCATTAACCCAGCCATGGTTACTTTCATCAAGATTGGCAAGGCAGTCATGGTACAAGGATTCGCAGAGAAATTTCAACTGCGCGATATCATGCCTTTTTGGCGAGTATTCGTCCATAGCGCATCCCCTTTTGAGTGATTCTTTACTCACCCGAGCAACGCTGTCGGGATGGATACAACTAGCTTACCTTAACGGGTGCTGTTTCCTGATGTCTTTAACTATAAGCCATGCTGATCAAGATTTCACCGCGCTATTACGAAAAATTACAATTAAAACGTTAGCCGCCGTTCGTCTCTGAATCTCCCTCATTCACGGTGCCAATTTTATCTAAATCATGGCAGAGATTTTGTCGGCTACCTTAGGATTCATCATGTTAGCTAAAACTTACACCTGAAATGTGGAATCCCAAATCTTCCTCATTACCTAAAACCGCCAGGAATAATCCTAATATCTTTCGGGCAAACGAAATAATTAAATAATTGCCGTAAGGATTAACGATGACTTTAAACAACAGAAGTTCAATGCGGTGACATAAAATAAATAAACGAACAATAAGCGTAATTTATGATTTTCGTCAGATAAAGAAAAAGGCCGCAATTTGCGGCCTTTTTAGCATGTGAAACCGGTATCAGTGATGATCTACTGAGTGACTGTGTTCCACATCTTCATTCTTGCGGCTAAAGCGGCGGCGTACCACCACGAAGAACACCGGAACGAAGAAGATAGCCAGTACGGTTGCGGTAATCATCCCGCCCATTACGCCGGTACCCACGGCGTTCTGCGCGCCGGAACCCGCACCGGTACTGATAACCAGCGGCATTACCCCGAGGATAAACGCCAGGGAGGTCATCAGGATTGGACGCAGACGCATACGTACCGCTTCCAGCGTGGCCTCAACGAGACCTTTGCCCTCTTTATCCATCAGATCTTTGGCGAATTCGACGATAAGTATCGCGTTCTTCGCCGACAAGCCAATGGTTGTCAGCAGGCCCACCTGGAAGTAAACGTCGTTGGTCAGGCCACGGAATGTCGCGGCCAGCAGCGCACCGATAACACCCAGTGGTACCACCAGCATGACGGAGAACGGAATCGACCAGCTCTCGTACAATGCTGCCAGACACAAGAACACCACAATCAGCGAGATGGCGTACAGGGCAGGGGCCTGGTTGCCGGACAGACGTTCCTGATAGGACATCCCCGTCCAGTCGTAGCCGATGCCGGAAGGGAGTTTCGCCGCCAGTTCTTCCATCAGGTTCATCGCTTCACCGGTACTTCTGCCTGGTGCCGCCTGACCAAGGATTTCCATCGATGGCAAGCCGTTGTAACGCTCCAGACGCGGTGAACCGTATTCCCAACGTGAAGTAGAGAAGGCGGAGAACGGAACCATCTGACCTTCGCTGCCGCGCACATACCAGTTGTTGATATCGTTCGGCAACATACGGTACTGCGCTTCAGACATCACGTACACTTTCTTCACACGACCGCGGTCGATGAAGTCGTTGACGTAGCTACCGCCCCAGGCTGCGCCCAGTGTGGTATTGATGTCGCTGATAGACACGCCCAGCGCCTGTGCTTTTTCCTGGTCGATATCGATCTTGTACTGCGGGGTATCTTCCAGGCCGTTAGGACGCACACCGACCAGCAGATCAGGATGTTTCGCCACTTCGCCAAACAGCTGGTTACGAGCCTGAGTCAGTTTCTCGTGACCCAAACCGCCCTGGTCGATCAGCTGGAAGTCGAAGCCGGTTGCCGTACCCAGTTCGACGATCGCTGGCAGGTTAAAGGCGAATACCATCGCATCTTTAATCTGCGAGAAGGTTCCCATCGCACGCCCGGTGATCGCTTCGACTTTGTTCTCATCGCCTGGACGCTCGCTCCAGTCTTTCAGAGAAACGAAGGCGATACCGGTGTTCTGACCACGACCCGCAAAGCCAAAGCCGTTAACCGCAAACACGGATTCAACGTTCGCTTTCTCTTTGGTGAGGTAGTAGTTGGTCACTTCATCCAGCACTTTCTGGGTACGTTCTTGCGAGGCACCCGCCGGAAGCTGTGCCATCGTCAGGAACACGCCCTGGTCTTCATCTGGCAGGAAGGAGCTTGGCAGACGAACGAACAGGAATGCCATGCCCACGACGATAATGATATAGAGCAGCAGATAACGACCAGTACTGCGCAGAATGTTGCCTACGCTGTCGGTGTAATGGTGCGTGCTCTTATCGAACATGCGGTTAAACCAGCCGAAGAAGCCTTTATGCTCGCCGTGGCCGCCTTTCTGAACAGGTTTCAGCATGGTGGCACAGAGAGCAGGGGTCAGAATCAACGCCACGAGAACCGACAGCGCCATTGCCGAAACAATGGTGATGGAGAACTGACGGTAAATCGCACCGGTTGACCCACCGAAGAAGGCCATCGGGATAAATACCGCAGACAGAACCATCGCGATGCCGACCAACGCGCCCTGGATCTGGCCCATGGATTTACGCGTCGCTTCCTTCGGCGGCAGCCCCTCTTCGGCCATCACACGCTCGACGTTTTCGACCACCACGATGGCGTCATCCACGAGCAAGCCGATGGCGAGCACCATCCCGAACATCGTCAGGGTGTTTATCGAGAAGCCGAATATCGCCAGTATTGCAAAGGTCCCTAACAGTACGACCGGAACGGCGATGGTTGGAATCAGCGTCGCGCGGAAGTTTTGCAGGAACAGGTACATAACCAGGAACACCAGGATGATCGCTTCGACCAGCGTTTTCACCACTTCGTGAATCGAGATTTTAACGAACGGTGTGGTGTCATACGGGTAAACGATTTTCAGACCTGACGGGAAGAACGGCTCCATTTTTGCGAGTTCAGCACGGATCGCGGTCGCGGTATCCAGGGCGTTCGCACCGGTCGCCAGTTTAATCCCCAGACCGGAAGCCGGCTGGCCGTTAAACTTCGCCACGATGTCGTAGTTTTCACCGCCCAGCTCAACCTTCGCAACGTCGCGCAGGCGAACCTGAGAACCATCCTGATTGACCTTCAGCAGAATTTTGCTGAACTCATCGGCGGAGGTCAGACGGGTCTGCGCGATGATAGAGGCGTTCAACTGCTGCCCTTTCACCGGCGGTGTACCGCCTAACTGACCGGCTGCAACCTGGGCGTTCTGCGCTTTAATCGCGCTAATCACGTCGACAGGGGTCAGCTGGAAGTTGTTCAGTTTGTTCGGGTCCATCCAGATACGCATCGCGTACTGGGAACCAAACAGCTGAACGTCACCCACACCTGAAGTACGGCTGATGGCGTCCTTCATGTTGGCGCCCACGTAGTCGGAAATATCCTCCTGCGTCATGGTGCCGTTGGTGTTGATAACGCCGACAACCATCAGGAAGCTACTGGAGGATTTCTCCACGCTTACACCCTGCTGCTGGACTTCTTGCGGCAGTAACGGCATCGCCAGCTGCAGTTTGTTCTGCACCTGAACCTGCGCGATATCCGCATCCGTACCAGACTCGAAGGTCAGCGTGATCTGAACCGTACCGGTTGAGTCACTGTTGGAGGACATGTACATCAGGTTATCGATACCGTTCATGTTCTGTTCGATAACCTGAGTCACGGTGTCCTGCACCGTTTTTGCATCAGCCCCAGGATAGGTCGCGGTGATCGAAACTGCTGGCGGCGCAATCGTTGGATATTGCGCTACGGGCAGCTTCAGGATCGCCAGTCCCCCTGCAAGCATGATGATGATGGCGATCACCCACGCAAATATGGGGCGATCGATAAAGAAATTAGGCATGTCTTAACGGCTCCTGTTTAAGTTAAGACTTGGTTTGTTCTGACTGGCCACCGGCTGCGGCTTGTTGTTTATCGTCAGATTTGACTTCCTGCGCTTTCACCTGCGCGCCAGGACGTACTTTTTGCAAACCAGTGACAATCACGCGATCGCCATCTTTCAAACCGTCCGTCACCAGCCATTTGTCGCCAATCGCCTGCGTAGCAGTGATTTGACGCGTTTCGACTTTGTCATCCGCACCCACAACCAGCGCGCTGGCATCACCGCGTGGCGTACGTGTTACGCCCTGCTGTGGCACCAGAAGTGCGGTTGGGTTGGTGCCTTCTTCAAGACGGGCACGCACGAACATACCTGGCAACAGCGTGTGGTCAGGGTTCGGGAAGATTGCGCGTAAGGTGATAGAACCAGTGGTTTGATCGACGGTCACGTCAGAGAATTCCAGCGCGCCAGCCTGTGGGAATTTGATGCCATCGCTGGTCACCAGCTCCACTTTTGCTTTGCCGTTTTCTTGCTTCAGCGCACCGCTTGCCAGCTCTTGTTTCAGACGCAGGAAATCGTTGCTGGACTGCGTAACATCAACATAGATCGGATCAAGCTGCTGCACGGTAGCCAACGCGGTGGCCTGACCGTTCTGCACCAGCGCACCTTCGGTGACAGCTGATTTACCAATGCGACCGCTGATAGGGGAGGTCACTTTGGTGTACGCCAGGTTAATGCGTGCCGTTTCAACAGCGGCTTTTGCAGCGAGTACCGCAGCGTTAGCCTGTTGAGAATCGGCCAGCGCCGTGTCGTAATCCTGTTGGCTGATGTACTGCGTGCCGAGCAGCTTTTTATAACGGTTCAGGGTCACCTGAGAAATTTTGGCTGCCGCTTCGGCTTTCGCCAGGTCACCTTTCGCACTGTCGTACGAGGCCTGATAGGTTGCCGGATCAATCTGATACAGAGAAACACCCGCTTTGATATCACTACCCTCGGTGAAGTTACGTTTCAGGATAATGCCGCTAACCTGAGGACGAACTTCCGCAACGCGGTAAGCGCTTGTACGGCCTGGTAATTCTGTGGTGATTTGAAGAGGTTCAGTTTTCAGCGTAACGACACCTACTTCTGGCATCTGCTGTGCTCCTTGTTGAGCCTGTTTCTCATCACATCCTGTAAGCGCTAAGCCGCCTGAGAGCATCAGAACGATCGCCAGAGGCGTTAACCCTCTGTTTTTGTTCATATGTAAACCTCGAGTGTCCGATTTCAAATTGATCAATGGATCAAAAGTCCGCAAACCCATTGCTGCGTTTATATTATCGTCGTGCTATGGTACATACATTCATAAATGTATGTAAATCTGACTCCTGTAAATTCATTGACGTATGGCACGAAAAACCAAACAACAAGCGCTTGAGACACGTCAACACATCCTGGATGTGGCATTACGTCTGTTTTCGCAGCAGGGGGTTTCTTCAACCTCTCTGGCGCAGATTGCTCAGGCCGCTGGCGTCACACGGGGAGCGATTTACTGGCATTTCAAAAATAAGTCAGATTTATTCAGTGAAATTTGGGAGTTATCAGAATCCAGTATTACCGATCTTGAGACTGAGTATCGGGCAAAATTCCCTGACGATCCACTCTCAGTTCTGAGAGAAATTCTGGTCCATGTCCTTGAGGCGACGGTCATTGAAGAAAGACGCCGCCTGATGATGGAAATCATCTTCCATAAATGTGAGTTTGTCGGTGAAATGGCCGTAGTGCAACAGGCGCAGAGAAGCCTGTGTCTGGAGAGCTACGATCGCATCGAATATACTCTGAATCAATGCATTCAGGCGAATATGCTGCCGGAAAATTTACTCACCCGCCGCACCGCCATCCTGATGCGCAGCTATATCTCCGGGCTGATGGAAAACTGGCTGTTTGCCCCGCAGTCCTTTGACCTGAAAAAAGAAGCACGCAGCTACGTCGCCATTTTGCTGGAGATGTGCCAGTTCTGCCCGACGCTGCGGATGGAGCCGGGCGCGCTGCCAGCCTGATCGGTACCAGGAATTCTCCTGGAGGATTGCCTTCGCGCTATTCTGCTTTCACCTGCCGTGATATCCTTCGCACCAGACTATTCCCGGTCATTTCTGACATCAAATTCATCACTATGCTGCACTACACTCGCTCGCAAAACCCTGTTTTTGTCCTGATCTTCGCCGTGCTTTTTTTCTTCACTACGGCTTCTGCCGTTTACGCTCGCGCTGAGAATAACAGCGACGGGCCGACGCGTGCGGATGTTCAGTCTCAGCTGGATACGCTGAACAAACAAAAAGAGCTGACCCCGCAGGAAAAACTGATTCAGGCCGATCTGACCGAGACGCTCGAAACCCTTGATAAAATTGAGCGCGTCAAAACCGAAACCGCCCAGCTGCGTCAGAAAGTGGCTGAAGCGCCGGAAAAAATGCGGCAGGCGACCGCCGCGCTGAATGCCCTGAGCGACGTCGATAACGACGACGAAACCCGCAAAACCCTGGCCACGCTCTCGTTGCGCCAGCTTGAATCCCGTATGACTCAGGTGCTCGATGACCTGCAGACCGGGCAGAGCGATCTCGCCACTTACAACAGCCAACTGGTCTCGCTGCAAACCCAGCCGGAGCGCGTGCAGAATGCCATGTACTCGGCCTCTCAGCAGCTCCAGCAGATCCGCAACCGCCTGAATGGCACCACGCTCGGCGAGGGGGCGCTGCGCCCGACTCAGCAAACGCTGCTGCTGGCCCAGCAGACGCTGCTCAATGCGCAGATCGACCAGCAACGCAAAAGCCTTGAAGGCAACACCATTTTGCAGGATACGCTGCAAAAGCAACGGGATTATGTCACCGCTAATATTAATCGTCTGGAACACCAGCTCCAACTCCTGCAGGAAGCGGTCAACAGTAAGCGCCTGACGCTAACCGAAAAAACCGCGCAGGAAGCCGTCTCGCCGGATGAAACCACCCGCATCCAGAACAACCCGCTGGTGAAGCAGGAGCTGGATGTGAACCATCAGCTCAGCCAGCGCCTGATTCAGGCTACCGAAAGCGGTAACTCGCTGGTTCAGCAAAATATCAAAGTGAAAAACTGGCTGGATCGCGCCCTGCAGGCCGAACGCAATATTAAAGAACAGATTGCGGTGCTCAAGGGCAGCCTGCTGTTATCGCGCATTCTGTATCAGCAACAACAGACGCTGCCCTCCGCCGACGAGCTGGAAGACATGACCAACCGCATCGCGGATTTGCGTCTGGAGCAGTTTGAAATCAACCAGCAGCGTGATGCGCTTTTCCAGAGCGATGCGTTTGTCGCCAAAGTGGAAGAGGGCCATACCAGCGAAGTGAACGACGAAGTGCACGACGCGCTGTTGCAGGTGGTGGATATGCGCCGCGAGCTACTCGACCAGCTCAACAAACAGTTGGGCAACCAGCTGATGATGGCGATTAACCTGCAAATCAACCAGCAGCAGCTGGTGAGCGTGTCGAAAAGCCTGAAAGAGATCCTCACCCAGCAAATCTTCTGGGTTAACAGCAACAAACCGATGGACTGGGACTGGCTGAAGTCCTTCCCGGAGGCGCTGAAATCCCAGATCAAGAGCATGAAAATCACAGTGAACTGGGAGAAAGCCTGGCCTGCGGTGATGATTGCCTTCCTGGCCGGGCTGCCGCTGCTGCTGATTGCGGGGCTGATCCGCTGGCGTCTCGGCTGGCTCAAAAAATACCAGGCGAAGCTCGCCCATGAAGTCGGGCAACTGCGCAACGACAGCCAGCTCCATACGTCAAAAGCGATTCTTATCGATCTGATCCGCGCCCTGCCGGTATGCCTGTTTATTCTGGCGGCGGGGCTGATTCTGCTGACGATGCAGCTCAACATCAGCGATCTGCTGTGGGCGTTCAGTAAAAAACTGGCGCTGTTCTGGCTGGTGTTTGGCCTGTGCTGGAAAGTGCTGGAAAAAGACGGGGTGGCGGTGCGTCACTTCTCAATGCCGGAACAGCTCACCAGCCACTGGCGTCGCCAGATTGTGCGCGTGAGTCTGGCGCTGCTGCCGCTGCACTTCTGGTCCGTCGTGGCTGAACTTTCCCCGCTGCATCTGATGGATGACGTGCTGGGTCAGCTGGCGATTTTCCTCAACCTGCTGCTGATCGCCGTGCTGATGTGGCCGATGTGCCGCGACAGCTGGCGCGATAAAGAGTCGCATAATATTCGCCTAATCACCGTCACGGTGCTGGCGATTATTCCGCTGGCGCTGATGGTGCTCACCGCGACGGGCTATTTCTATACCACACTGCGCCTGTCGGGCCGCTGGATTGAAACCGTCTACCTGGTGATCCTCTGGAACCTGCTCTATCAGACGGTGCTGCGCGGGCTGAGCGTCGCGGCGCGCCGCATTGCCTATCGCCGTGCGCTGGCGCGTCGTCAGAATATGGTGAAGGAGGGCGCAGAAGGGGCGGAGCCGCAGGAAGAGCCGACTATCGCCCTGGAGCAGGTCAACCAGCAGACGCTACGCATCACCATGCTGGTGATGGTGGCCCTGTTTGGCGTCATATTCTGGGCGATCTGGTCTGATTTAATCACCGTGTTTGCCTATCTCGACAGTATTACGCTGTGGCAATACAACGGCACCGAAGCCGGTGCGGCGGTGATGAAAAGCGTGACAATGGGTAGCCTGCTGTTCGCGCTGGTCTCATCGGTGGTGGCCTGGGCGTTAATTCGCAACTTACCGGGGCTGCTGGAAGTGCTGGTGCTGTCGCGCCTGAACATGCGCCAGGGCTCGTCTTACGCCATCACCACTATTCTCAACTATGTGATTCTGGTGGTCGGGGCGATGACCGTCTTCGGCTCGCTGGGCGTCTCATGGGATAAACTGCAGTGGCTGGCCGCCGCTCTGTCGGTGGGTCTGGGCTTTGGTTTGCAGGAGATCTTCGGTAACTTCGTCTCCGGTCTGATCATTCTGTTCGAACGCCCGGTGCGTATCGGCGATACGGTCACCATTGGCACGTTCTCCGGGACGGTCAGCAAGATCCGCATCCGCGCGACGACAATTACCGACTTCGATCGCAAAGAGGTGATCATCCCGAACAAAGCCTTCGTCACGGAACGTCTGATCAACTGGTCGCTCTCCGACACCATCACCCGCGTGGTGATCCGCCTCGGCGTGGCGTACGGATCGGATCTGGATAAAGTGAAAGAGGTGCTGCTGCGGGCCGCAACGGAACATCCGAAAGTGATGCACGATCCCGCGCCGTCCGTCTTCTTTACCACCTTCGGGGCGAGCACCCTGGATCACGAGCTGCGTTTATACGTGCGAGAGCTGCGCGATCGCAGCTATGCGGTGGACGAACTGAACCGCACCATCGATCGTCTGTGCCGTGAAAACGACATTAATATCGCCTTCAACCAGCTTGAAGTGCATCTGCGCAACGAGAAGGGCGACGAGCATACGGAAGTGAAGCGCGAGATCAAAGGCGACGATCCAACACCAGCCTAATCGAACGCCTTCTTCTTCAAGTTCAAGGAAGAGGGGCAGGGTGAGGGCGATCGTCCCTCACTTTCCCTTCGAAATCGCGCCGCACAATCTCCAATGCTTTCAGCACCGTCTCTGCCGGCAGATCATGATTTTCCAGCAGCATAATCAGATCGACGGCCAGTTTGACTTCGTCGGGGGCGTTTTCAAGCGACATGTTCATCTCCATTTAGCGGGTCATACGCGCAATTACGCGCTCTATCTCATCCAGCGCCTGACGGCAGCGGGTGAGTCGTCCTTCCAGGGCGGAAATTTCCCGCATCAAACGCTGCTGCTCTTCCAGGGTTTCGCTCCCTTTCAGCTGCTGTTCGCGTTCGTTTTTCATCGCATAGAGACGACGTTCAAAATCCTGATGCTCCAGCCGCTTGCGCTGCCATTTTGCCGCGCCAGGCGAGGGCGTGTCCCACGCGCGAAGCGGCCAGGCGGTCATCTCCCGGTGCAGGGCAGTTATCTGTTCCACCAGATGGTCAGCCAGCCACGCCACCTGCTCGCGTTGCTGGCTCTCCACGGCGTGACGCAGCTCATCAAGATTATGTTGGGCTTCATCGAGATAATCTTTTATCAACGTACTGCGTGTACGAAACAGCTGCCGGTCAAAGCGTGGTTTCAGCGTCGCATGCTGCAATAGCGGTGATGCCTGCGCGCGCAGGGCAATCAGCTGATTTTGCAGCGTCTCTAAAAGCAAGGCTGTTTTCAATACGCTCTCCAGTGGTAAAGTAGCCGTTCAGTTTGATAACGATTCGCATTATGAAGCGTACTATTTTAATCATCATTGGCTGGCTTGCGGTAGTGCTGGGTACGCTTGGCGTGGTTTTGCCGCTGCTGCCTACGACGCCCTTTATTCTGCTGGCGGCCTGGTGTTTTGCCCGCTCGTCGCCGCGCTTTCACCAGTGGCTGCTCTATCGCTCGTGGTTTGGCGGCTATCTGCGCCACTGGCAACAATACCGGGCGATGCCGCCTGGCGCAAAGCCTCGCGCAATTGCGGTGATCCTCGTGACCTTCGCCATTTCATTATGGCTGGTGAAGATGATGTGGGTGCGAATCCTGCTGCTGGTGATCCTCTCCTGTCTGCTTTTCTTTATGTGGCGAATCCCCGTCGTTGATGAAAAGCAACAAAAGCACTGAAGTGCAATGATGGCTGTTGCAATTATCCCGCGCAGCCAGTAAATTCGACCGTTTTCGAGCACAGGTGCGCCTGGTCAAAAGTTAATCGCTTGTTACTTTGACCATCATGTTATGCGCGCCGTGAGTAACACCGTTTTTAACCAGGCATACATTTATGACCGCGACTGCGCAGCAGCTTGAATTTCTGAAAAACAGCATCAAAAGCATCCAGGACTATCCAAAACCTGGCATTCTTTTCCGTGATGTCACCAGCTTGCTGGAAGACCCGAAAGCGTACGCACTCAGCATTGAACTGCTGGTTGAGCGTTATAAAAACGCCGGGATTACCAAAGTAGTAGGGACGGAAGCGCGTGGCTTCCTGTTCGGCGCACCGGTTGCGCTGGCGATGGGCGTGGGCTTTGTGCCGGTTCGTAAACCGCGCAAACTGCCGCGTGAAACCATTGCCGAGAGCTATGAGCTGGAGTACGGCACCGATCAGCTGGAAATTCACGTGGATGCGATCAAGCCGGGTGACAAAGTGCTGGTGGTGGACGATCTGCTGGCCACTGGCGGCACGATCGAAGCGACCGTGAAGCTGATCCGTCGTCTGGGTGGCGAAGTGACCGATGCGGCCTTCATCATCAATCTGTTCGATCTCGGCGGCGAACAGCGCCTGGAAAAACAGGGTATCACCAGCTACAGCCTGGTCCCTTTCCCGGGTCATTAATCCCTCATCCCGCAACCTCGCCCAATGGGTGAGGTTGTGTTAGCATTACCCCCCTGAATATCCACCTTCCAGCGTTGCAGAGCCTGCCCATGAGTTATCAGGTGTTAGCCCGAAAGTGGCGACCCCAAACCTTCGCTGACGTCGTCGGCCAGGAACATGTGCTGACCGCCCTGGCGAACGGTTTATCGCTAGGACGCATCCATCACGCGTATCTTTTCTCCGGCACGCGCGGCGTCGGTAAAACCTCTATTGCCCGTTTGCTGGCAAAAGGCCTCAACTGCGAAACCGGGATCACCGCCACACCCTGTGGTGTATGTGATAACTGCCGGGAGATCGAGCAGGGGCGTTTTGTCGATCTCATCGAAATCGATGCCGCGTCGCGCACCAAGGTTGAAGATACCCGCGATCTGCTGGATAACGTGCAGTACGCGCCGGCGCGTGGTCGCTTCAAGGTCTATCTGATCGATGAAGTCCACATGCTGTCGCGCCACAGCTTTAACGCCCTGCTGAAAACGCTGGAAGAGCCGCCATCGCACGTTAAATTCCTGCTGGCGACGACCGATCCACAAAAACTGCCGGTCACGATCCTGTCGCGCTGTCTACAGTTCCATCTGAAGGCGCTCGATGTCGATCAGATCCGCGCGCAGCTCGAGCACATCCTCGATGAAGAGAAGATCACTCACGAACCGCGTGCGCTGCAACTGCTGGCCCGCGCGGCGGATGGCAGTCTGCGTGACGCATTAAGTCTGACCGATCAGGCGATTGCCAGCGGCGATGGCCAGCTCTCGACCGAGGCGGTGAGCACCATGCTCGGCACCCTCGACGACGATCAGGCCCTGTCGCTGATTGAAGCCATCATCGAAGCCAACGGCGAACGCGCCATGTCTCTGGTGAACGTCGCGGCCTCTCGCGGCGTGGAGTGGGAAGCACTGCTGGTCGAAATGCTGGCGCTGCTGCATCGCGTGGCGATGCTGCAACTTTCCCCGTCGGCGATCGGCGCGGACATGGCGACGATTGAACAGCGAATGCGTGAGCTTGCGCGCACGGTTCCACCGGCTGACGTACAGCTCTACTACCAGACGTTACTGATTGGCCGCAAAGAGCTGCCGTTCGCACCGGACCGCCGCATGGGCGTCGAAATGACGCTGCTGCGTGCCCTGGCGTTCCATCCGCGAATGCCGCTGCCCGAGCCTGAAGTGCCGCGACAATCCTACGCCCCCGTCGCACCGACGGCGGTGATGACGCCGCCACCGATGCCGCAGCACGCAGCGCCACCGCCTGGGCCGGACGTTCCGCTGCCGGATGCCACCAGTTCGGTGCTCGCCGCGCGCAGTCAGCTACAGCGTGCGCAGGGAGCAACCAAACCAAAAAAGAGTGAACCGGCAGCGCCAGGAAGAGCGCGGCCGGTTAACAACGCCGCACTCGAACGACTGGCATCGGTAACGGAGCGCGTCCAGTCGCGCCCGTCACCGTCGGCGCTCGAACAAAAAGCCCCGGCGAAGAAAGAGGCTTACCGCTGGAAAGCGACGACCATCACCGAAGAGGTAAAGGTAGAAGTCGCCACGCCAAAAGCGCTGAAGAAAGCGCTGGAGCATGATAAAACGCCGGAGCTTTCCGCGAAGCTTGCGGCGGAATCCCTTGAGCGTGACGCCTGGGCCGCTGAGGTCAGCCAGTTAAAGCTGCCGAAACTGGTCGAGCAGGTCGCGCTCAACGCCTGGAAAGAGCAGGATGGAAATCATATCTGTCTGCATCTGCGTCCGGGCCAGCGTCATCTCAATTCCGCCAGCGCACAACAGGTGCTGGCTGAGGCGCTCTCCACATTACAGGGCGCGCCGGTTGAATTGACTATCATTGAAGATGATAATCAGGCGATGCGCACGCCGCTGGAGTGGCGTCAGGCCATTTATGAAGAGAAGCTCGCGCAGGCGCGCGAGTCGATTATTGCGGATAACAACATCCAGACCCTGCGCCGTTTCTTCGACGCCGATCTGGATGAAGAGAGTATCCGTCCCATTTGACCGTGAGTCAGACTCCCGGTCGTTGTCCTTAACGTGACTACTTAAGAGAGAAGCCTATGTTTGGTGGTAAAGGCGGTCTGGGTAACCTGATGAAACAGGCCCAGCAGATGCAAGACAAAATGCAGAAAATGCAGGAAGAGATCGCACAGCTGGAAGTCACTGGCGAATCCGGTGCAGGTCTGGTCAAAGTGACCATCAACGGCGCGCATAACTGCCGTCGCGTGGAAATTGACCCAAGCCTGCTCGAAGACGACAAAGATATGCTGGAAGATCTGGTCGCTGCCGCATTTAATGATGCCGCGCGCCGTATCGACGAAACCCAGAAAGAGAAAATGGCCTCTGTCTCCTCCGGGATGCAGCTGCCGCCAGGCTTTAAGATGCCGTTCTGATGCAAACCAGTCCGCTGCTCACGCAGTTAATGGAAGCGTTGCGCTGCCTGCCGGGCGTTGGCCCGAAATCAGCGCAACGCATGGCGTTTACGCTTTTACAGCGCGACCGCAGCGGCGGGATGCGCCTGGCGCAGGCACTCACCCGCGCCATGTCGGAAATCGGTCACTGTGCGGACTGCCGTACCTTCACCGAGCAGGATGTGTGCAATATCTGTTCGAACCCGCGTCGTCAGGAAAACGGTCTGATTTGCGTGGTGGAGAGTCCGGCGGACATCTACGCCATTGAGCAAACCGGGCAGTTTTCGGGCCGCTATTTCGTGCTGATGGGCCATCTCTCTCCGCTGGATGGCATTGGTCCGGACGATATCGGTCTCGATCGCCTTGAGCAGCGTCTGGAATCCGAGACGTTGACCGAAGTGATCCTCGCCACCAACCCGACGGTGGAAGGCGAAGCGACCGCGAACTACATCGGTGAACTGTGCGCGCAGTACGGCGTGCAGGCCAGTCGAATCGCCCACGGCGTGCCGGTTGGCGGTGAGCTGGAAATGGTAGACGGCACCACGCTGTCTCACTCTCTGGCTGGGCGTCACAAGCTTATTTTCTGACCAAACGGAGGCTGGAACCCTGGCCTCCGCTTGAAATTCTTCCCCGCTATCCCCATCTCACTCTCAACGTGTTCAAACCCCATTAAATGGCATTGTTGAGGTCGATCTAGATGAAAGGACAAGAAACCCGTGGTTTCCAGTCAGAAGTAAAACAGCTTCTGCACCTGATGATCCATTCCCTGTATTCCAATAAAGAAATCTTCCTGCGTGAGCTTATCTCGAACGCCTCAGATGCGGCGGACAAACTGCGTTTTCGCGCGCTGTCCAATCCGGATCTGTATGAAGGTGACGGCGAGCTGCGCGTGCGCGTCTCTTTTGACAAAGAAAACCGCACCCTGACCATTGCCGACAACGGTATTGGTATGAACCGCGACGAGGTGATCGATCATCTCGGGACCATCGCGAAATCGGGCACCAAATCCTTCCTTGAGTCCATGGGCTCCGATCAGGCGAAAGACAGCCAGCTGATCGGCCAGTTCGGCGTGGGCTTCTACTCCGCCTTTATCGTGGCCGACAAAGTGACCGTGCGCACCCGTGCAGCGGGCGATAGCGCAGAAAACGGCGTGTTCTGGGAATCTCACGGTGAAGGTGAATACACCGTTGATGACATCACCAAAGCCGATCGCGGGACCGAGATCACCCTGCATCTGCGCGAAGGCGAAGACGATTTCCTGAATGACTGGCGCGTGCGCTCTATTATCGGCAAATACTCCGACCATATCGCGCTGCCGGTAGAGATCGAAAAAACCGAAGAAGTCGACGGCGAAACCGTAGTTTCATGGGAAAAAATTAACAAAGCCCAGGCGCTGTGGACGCGTAACAAGTCTGAGATTAAAGACGACGAATATAACGAATTCTACAAGCACATCGCCCACGACTTTACCGATCCGCTGACCTGGAGCCACAACCGCGTGGAAGGGAAGCAGGAGTACACCAGCCTGCTGTACATCCCGGCCCAGGCGCCGTGGGACATGTGGAACCGCGATCACAAGCACGGCCTGAAGCTGTACGTGCAGCGCGTGTTCATCATGGACGACGCTGAGCAGTTCATGCCTAACTATCTGCGCTTTGTGCGTGGCCTGATAGATTCCAACGATCTGCCGCTGAACGTCTCGCGTGAAATCCTTCAGGACAGCACCGTCACGCGTAACCTGCGTAACGCTCTGACCAAACGCTCCCTGCAGATGCTTGAGAAACTGGCGAAAGACGACGCTGAAAAATACCAGACCTTCTGGAAACAGTTCGGCCTGGTGCTGAAAGAAGGCCCGGCGGAAGATTCGTCGAACGTGGAAGCCATCGCCAAACTGCTGCGTTTCGCCTCTACGCACACTGACTCTTCCGAGCAGACGGTCTCTCTCGAAGAGTATGTGTCCCGCATGAAAGAAGGGCAGGAGAAGATCTACTACATCACCGCAGACAGCTATGCCGCCGCGAAGAGCAGCCCGCATCTGGAACTGCTGCGTAAGAAAGGCATCGAAGTCCTGCTGCTTTCCGACCGCATCGATGAGTGGATGATGAACTACCTGACCGAGTTCGACGGTAAATCCTTCCAGTCCGTGGCGAAAGCTGACGAATCTATCGACAAGCTGGCGGATGAAGTGGACGAAACGGCAAAAGAGGCGGAAAAGGCGCTGGAGCCATTCGTTGAGCGTGTGAAAACCCTGCTGGGCGATCGCGTGAAAGAGGTACGTTTCACCCACCGTCTGACCGATACCCCGGCGATTGTGACCACCGATGCGGATGAAATGGGCACCCAGATGGCGAAACTGTTTGCCGCTGCGGGTCAGGCGATCCCGGAAGTGAAATACATCTTTGAACTGAACCCGGATCACCCGCTGGTTAAACGCGCGGCGGATACCCAGGACGAAACGCAGTTTAAAGAGTGGGTTGAGCTGCTGCTGGATCAATCCCTGCTGGCCGAGCGCGGCACGCTGGAAGATCCAAACCTGTTCATCAAACGTGTGAATGCGCTGTTGATGGCGTAATCACCCGGCCTCCCCTGGTCCTCTCCCTCTCCCCGAGGGAAAGGGCCAGGGTGAGGGCACCAAACCGCACTAACCTAAATAATCTCCCCCGTTAACCGTTTCAGCCGTCCCGCCTTCCTTGAGCGATACCCGTTCTGATGGTATTGTTTAGCGCTTTTTGAAATATTGAACCAACTTTTGAGGGGATTTTCGCAATGCGTATTATTCTGCTTGGCGCTCCGGGCGCGGGTAAAGGAACTCAGGCTCAGTTCATCATGGAGAAATACGGTATTCCGCAAATCTCTACGGGTGACATGCTGCGTGCCGCTGTTAAATCTGGCTCCGAGCTGGGCAAACAAGCGAAAGACATTATGGACGCGGGCAAACTGGTGACTGATGAACTGGTTATCGCACTGGTAAAAGAACGCATCACTCAGGAAGATTGCCGCAACGGTTTCCTGCTGGACGGCTTCCCGCGTACTATTCCGCAGGCTGACGCCATGAAAGAAGCGGGCATCAACGTGGATTACGTTCTGGAATTCGACGTGCCTGACGAACTGATCGTTGACCGCATCATCGGTCGTCGCGTTCACGCTGCTTCCGGCCGCGTTTACCACATCAAATTCAATCCACCGAAAGTGGAAGGCAAAGACGACGTGACCGGCGAAGAGCTGACCACGCGTAAAGACGATCAGGAAGAGACCGTGCGTAAACGCCTGGTGGAATACCATCAGATGACCGCGCCACTGATCGGCTACTATTCGAAAGAAGCGCAGTCCGGTAACACCAAATACGCGAAAGTTGACGGCACCAAAGCCGTGGCTGACGTGCGCGCAGAGCTGGAAAAAATCCTCGGCTAATGTGCGATTTATCCGGCCTGCTTAGAATTCTGTAGGCCGGATAGGCGTTTACGCCACCCTCCGACAATCCCCGCTCCACCTATTGCTGCAATGGGTTCCGTTTCCCCGCTTTTCAGTTACAATCATTAGCTATTCAAATGGTTAAGAGGCGTGAATGAGTCAGGCGAAAACCGGCATCCTGCTTGCCAATCTGGGCACTCCAGAAGCACCTACCCCTGCGGCAGTTAAACGTTATCTGCGACAGTTCTTAAGCGACTCCCGCGTGGTGGATACGCCAAAATTGCTGTGGTGGCCGCTGTTGCGCGGTGTCATTCTGCCGATTCGTTCCCCCCGTGTGGCTAAGCTCTATCAGTCGGTGTGGATGGAAGAGGGCTCGCCGCTGATGGTCTACAGCCGTCGTCAGGAAAAAGCGCTGGCCGCCCGTTTACCGGATATGCCTGTCGCCCTCGGAATGAGCTACGGTAAACCGTCGCTGGAAAGCGCGGTCGACGAACTGCTTTCACAGGACGTGGATCACATCGTGGTGCTGGCCCTCTATCCGCAATACTCCTGCTCGACGGTGGCCGCCGTCTGGGACGAACTGGCGCGCATTCTTGCCACCCGTCGCCGTATTCCGGGTATTACCTTTATCCGCGATTACGCCGAAAACGAGCTGTATATCGCGGCGCTGGTCAGCAGTGCGCGCGCCTCGTTTGAAAAACACGGCGAGCCGGATCTGCTGCTGCTCTCCTACCACGGTATTCCGCAGCGTTACGCCGATGAAGGCGATGACTATCCACAGCGCTGTCGCGACACCACCCGCGAGCTGGTTTCTGCTCTTGGACTGCCGCCGGAAAAGGTGATGATGACCTTCCAGTCGCGCTTTGGCCGTGAGCCGTGGCTGACGCCATACACCGATGAAACGCTCAAAATGCTGGGCGAGAAGGGTGTGAAACATGTTCAGGTGATGTCGCCGGGCTTCTCGGCGGACTGCCTCGAAACTCTGGAGGAGATCGCGGTTCAAAACCGGGAGTTCTTCCTCGAAGCGGGCGGCACGAAGTATGAATATATTCCGGCACTTAACGACTCCCCGGAACATATTGAGATGATGGCGGCGCTGGTGACCGGTAGCCGCTAATCGCGCATTGGGCCGGGTTTGTGCTACCATTTCCGGCCCAATAGTCACTCGCAGCCCTGATCATGAAATTTCCCGGTAAACGCAAGTCCAAACACTATTTCCCCGTCAACGCCCGCGATCCGCTGCTGCAACAGATTCAGCCGGTCAAAGAAACTAACGCAGCCTGGGTGGTCGGTATCGATCAGACACTGGTGGATATCGAAGCAAAAGTGGATGATGCGTTTGTCGCACGTTATGGGCTGAGTTCCGGGCATTCGCTGGTGATCGAAGATGATGTTGCCGAAGCCCTGTATCAGGAGCTGGTGCGCGAAAACTTGATCACGCATCAGTTTGCTGGTGGCACCATCGGCAATACCATGCACAACTATTCGGTGCTGGCCGATGACCGCTCCGTCTTACTGGGCGTCATGTGCCGCAATATCGAAATCGGTGGCTACGCCTACCGCTACCTCTGCAACACCTCCAGCCGTACCGATCTGAACTACCTGCAGGGCGTCGATGGCGCCATAGGCCGCTGCTTTACGCTGATCAGCGACGCCGGCGAGCGAACCTTTGCCATCAGCCCTGGGCACATGAACAAACTTCGCGCGGAAAGTATTCCGGAAGAGGTGATTGCCGGTGCCTCCGCGCTGGTGCTTACCTCCTATCTGGTGCGCTGCAAGCCCGGCGAACCGATGCCGGAAGCGACCATGAAGGCGGTGGAGTACGCGAAGAAATACAACGTGCCGGTGGTGCTGACGCTGGGCACCAAGTTTGTGATCGCCGATAACCCGGAGTGGTGGCAGGCGTTCCTGAAAGAGCACGTCTCGATTCTGGCGATGAACGAAGAAGAGGCTGAAGCCCTGACGGGTGAAAGTGACCCGCTGCTGGCCGCCGATAAGGCGCTGGACTGGGTAGACCTGGTGCTCTGCACCGCAGGCCCGATCGGGCTGTTTATGGCCGGGTTTACCGAAGAAGAGAACAAACGCAAAACCCAGCACCCGCTGCTACCGGGGGCGATTGCCGAGTTCAACCAGTACGAGTTCAGCCGCGCGATGCGTCACAAAGATTGCGTGAATCCGCTGCGTATTTTCTCGCACATTGCCCCGTACATGGGCGGACCCGAGAAGATCATGAACACCAATGGCGCAGGCGATGGCGCGCTGGCCGCCCTGCTGCACGACATCACTGCGAACGCCTATCATCGCACCAACGTCCCTAATTCGAGCAAACACCAGTTGAACTGGCTGACCTATTCGTCGCTGGCGCAGGTGTGTAAGTACGCGAACCGCGTGAGCTATCAGGTGCTGAATCAGCACTCCCCGCGCTTAACGCGTGGCTTGCCGGAACGGGAAGACAGTCTGGAAGAGTCGTACTGGGATCGTTGATGGTTTCCCTCGCCCTGACGGTGAGGGAAGAGTGTTCCCCCTCTCGCGTAGAGAGGGGGCAGAACGAAGACGTTTAACCCGTTACCGCCTCTTCAATTGGCGGCTTCTCGATCAATGTAATCATGGTATTGGCAATCTCACGTTCGCCCATCACCACCTGATTCGCTCCCCGTTCGGTAATGTATTCCACTTCATCGTCATAATGCGCGCGAGCAATGATCTCGATAGTCGGGCACTTCTCCCGTGCCTTGGTCACGATTTCACCCGCCTCGTAGCCGTTCGGAATGGTCAGCAGCAGCCAGCGCGCACAGTCCAGATGCGCCAGATTCATAATCTCTTCGTTCGCCGCATTACCCAGCACCGCGCGGATGCCGCGCGCGCGCAGCTCATCCACACGGGTGCGTGACGTTTCAATCACCACCAGCGGAATGCCCTGCGCCATCAGTTTCTCACCGAGCAGACTCCCGACGCGGCCAAAACCGACCAGCAGGGCGTGGTTGCAGATATCCACCGGGATTTGCTTCTCTTCTTCAATCGCTTCTTCCAGCGTCTGCTCTTCCAGCGTTTCGGTTTTATCGAGGTATTTCTCAAGCAGGGCAAACAGCACCGGGTTGAGCATAATGGAGAGGATCGCCCCCGCCAGCACCAGGTTCTGCCCGGCCTGTGGCAGCAAGTTCAGCGCCATGCCGAGGCTTGCCAGGATAAAGGCAAACTCACCAATCTGCGCGAGGCTGGCGGCGATGGTGAGCGCGGTGCGCGGTGAGTGGCCGAACAGTCTGACCAGGCCGAATGCCACCACGGATTTACCGAAGATAATAATCGCCAGCGTGCCCAGCACGGCCAGCGGCTGCTCGATCAGGATTAGCGGATCAAACAGCATGCCGACGGAAACAAAGAACAGCACCGCAAACGCATCGCGCAACGGCAGCGTATCGTGCGCCGCGCGGTGGCTCAGCTCGGATTCGTTCAGCACCATACCTGCGAAGAACGCACCCAGCGCAAAGGAGACGTCAAACAGCTCGACGGCACCGAAGGCGATACCGAGCGCCAGGGCCAGCACCGACAGCGTAAACAGTTCGCGAGAGCCGGTAGCGGCGCTGCGGGAGAGGATCCACGGCACCAGACGGCGGCCCACCAGCATCATAATGGCGATAAAGGCGACCACTTTGCCGATGGTAATGCTCATATCCAGCGCCAGCGTGGCAAAGCCGACGTTATCTTGTTCAACCATACCGGCGACGGCAGGCAGCAGAACCAGCGTCAGGACCATCACCAGATCTTCAACAATCAGCCAGCCGATGGCGATTTGCCCGCGCTGGCTGTCTATCAGCTGCCTCTCCTCAAGCGCGCGCAGCAGCACCACGGTACTGGCGGTTGAGAGACACAGCCCGAATACAATACCGGTCATCAGCGACCAGCCAAGCAGAGCGGAAAGCGCCATCCCCAGCAACGTCGCCACGCCTATCTGGGCGATTGCGCCGGGTATGGCGATATGCTTTACCGCCATCAAATCCTTCAGGGAGAAGTGCAGGCCCACGCCGAACATCAGCAGAATCACGCCTAATTCCGCCAGTTCAGGAGCCAGTTTGGTATCCGCAACAAAACCCGGCGTAAACGGACCCGCCAGCACACCCGCTAATAAATAGCCCACGAGAGGAGAAATACGTAATTTGTTGGCGATCATGCCAAGGATAAAAGCGAGCACAAGTCCACCTACAATGGTGGTGATAAGCGGTGTGGCGTGATGCATTCCGTCTCCTTTCGTCGTGGGGTGTTCCATTTTTGGCGTAAAAACCAAAAAGCCGATTAATAGTTTATGACAATTTCGGCCATTATGTTTATGAATAATTGTTGAAATTTGAAGAAAACAGCAATAAGCGTTAAAAAAAGCAGATTAGGACAAATTACCGGAGGGATGAAGAGGAAAGCCTTATGGCAGTAGGTGAGAGGTGCGGCCAAAGTTTACTTTGACCGCAGAGAAACTACGCCTTATGGCGATAATCAGGCAGGAATATGGTCAGTATCCCCAGAAGTGGCAGGAAAGCACAGATTTTATAGACCAGGAAGATGCTCGTGTGGTCTGCAACCAGCCCCAGCACAGCCGCACCAAGGCCTCCCATCCCAAACGCAAATCCGAAAAACAGCCCGGAAACCATGCCAATACGACCCGGCATCAGCTCCTGAGCATACACCAGGATAGCGGAAAACGCGGACGCGAGGATAAAGCCAATGATCACGGTTAAAATCCCCGTCCATTCAAGGCTTGCATAGGGTAAAACAAGGGTAAAAGGCGCTACGCCGAGGATAGAGCCCCAAATCACATATTTACGCCCAATTTTATCACCCACAGGGCCGCCAATGACGGTTCCCGCCGCAACCGCAAACAGGAAAGCAAACAGGTGGAACTGGGCGTTTTGCACCGATAATCCGAATTTCTCCATCAGATAAAAGGTGTAATAGCTGCTGATGCTCGCCATATAGAAGTATTTCGAGAAAATCAGCACCAACAGGATACTCACCGCCAGAATGACCTTATCGCGCGGAAGCGGATTGATAATCACGGCTTTAGGTTTCCCCTTGTTTACCCGATGCTGAGCCGCGTACCAGCGGCTGATCTGGATCAGCACGACGATGGCCAGCAGCGCCGCGAGGACGAACCACGCAACGTTACCTTTTCCGTAGGGGGCAATGACCACGGCGGCCAGCAAAGGGCCGAGGGAGCTGCCAAAATTGCCGCCGACCTGGAACAGAGATTGCGCCAGCCCATGACGTCCACCTGAGGCCATGCGCGCGACGCGCGAGGACTCCGGATGGAAGACCGACGAACCGGTACCCACCAGCGCCGCAGCCAGCAGCACCATCTCAAAGCTTCCTGCCAGTGCCAGCAGCACCAGCCCGCTCAGGGTAAAGCACATGCCAATAGGCAGGGACCACGGCATCGGGTATTTATCCGTCCAGTAGCCGACTACCGGCTGGAGCAGGGACGACGCCATCTGGAAGGTCAGCGTAATCATCCCGATCTGCACGAAGGTTAATGAAAATTCTGACTGCAGCAGCGGATAGATCGCCAGAATCAGCGACTGAATCATATCGTTAAGCAGATGCGACAGACTGATGGCACCCAAAATACCAAATGCGGTGCGCGATTTCGGCGCGGACGCCGGAGTGCCCGTAACAGGCGGAGTCGATTCACTGATTGCCATAAATACCACGTCTATTATTAGGAGAAGTACAGGATGTCATTATTATCCCGCTAACATACCTGTGCGCGAGATTTGAAGAAAGTCGCAATTCTGAAAACATATTTGTCTATTCTTCTTACTCATTGTAATTTTTGCGTTTGTCTTTTGGTCAGGGAGCGAGAATATGAAGTTAATGAAGCGAGGCGTCGCACTGGCGCTGATAGCCGCATGGGCGCTGGCAAGCCAGCCTGCGCAGGCGTACGAAAAAGATAAAACCTATAAAATAACCATTCTCCATACCAACGATCACCACGGCCATTTCTGGCGTAGCGAATATGGCGAGTACGGTCTGGCCGCACAAAAAACGCTGGTGGACGGTATTCGTAAAGAGGTGGCGGCCGAGGGCGGCAGCGTTCTGCTGCTGTCAGGCGGTGATATCAACACCGGCGTGCCGGAATCCGATTTGCAGGACGCCGAGCCGGATTTCCGCGGCATGAATTTAATCGGCTATGACGCGATGGCCGTCGGTAACCATGAGTTTGATAACCCGCTAACCGTTCTGCGCCAGCAGGAAAAATGGTCCAAATTCCCGTTCCTCTCGGCCAATATTTATCAGAAGAGTACCGGCGAGCGCCTGTTTAAACCCTGGGCCTTGTTCAAACGCGACGATCTGAAAATCGCGGTGATCGGGTTAACCACCGACGACACGGCGAAAATTGGTAATCCGGAATATTTCACGGATATCGAATTCCGCAAACCGGCTGACGAAGCGAAGCTGGTGATTCAGGAGCTGAATCAAAACGAAAAACCAGACGTGATTATCGCCACCACCCATATGGGGCACTACGACAACGGCGAGCACGGCTCGAACGCGCCTGGTGACGTGGAAATGGCGCGCAGCCTGCCAGCAGGCTCGCTGGCGATGATTGTGGGTGGTCACTCACAAAACCCGGTGTGCATGGCATCGGAGAATAAAAAGCAGGTTGATTACGTGCCGGGTACGCCGTGCGCACCGGATCGCCAGAACGGGATCTGGATTGTTCAGGCGCACGAGTGGGGCAAATATGTGGGGCGCGCCGATTTTGAATTCCGCAACGGCGAAATGAAAATGGTGCGCTACCAGCTGATCCCGGTGAACCTGAAGAAGAAAGTGACCTACGACGACGGGAAAAGTGAGCGCGTACTTTACACCCCGGAAATTGCTGAAAACGCCCAGATGCTGTCGTTGCTGACGCCATTCCAGAACAAAGGGAAAGCGCAGCTTGATGTGAAAATCGGTACGGTGAATGGCCGACTGGAAGGCGATCGCAGTAAGGTCCGCTTCGTGCAGACCAACATGGGCCGTCTGCTGCTGGCGGCACAAATGGCGCGCACCGGTGCTGATTTTGCCGTCATGAGCGGCGGCGGTGTGCGTGACTCCATCGACGGCGGCGATATTACCTACAAAGACGTGCTGAAGGTTCAGCCGTTCGGCAACATCGTGGTGTATGCGGACATGAGCGGAAAAGAGGTGATCGACTATCTGACCGCCGTTGCGCAAATGAAGCCGGACTCCGGGGCCTATCCGCAGTTTGCCAACGTCAGCTTTACGGCGAAAAATGGCACGCTTAACGATCTGAAAATCAAAGGTGAGCCAGTCGATCCCGCTAAAACCTACCGCATGGCAACATTAAGCTTTAACGCCACGGGCGGCGACGGGTATCCGCATATCGACAACAAACCGGGCTACGTCAACACCGGCTTTATCGACGCCGAAGTGCTTAAGCAGTACATCCAGCAAAATTCTCCGCTGGATGTGAATGCCTACGAGCCGAAAGGCGAGGTGAGCTGGCAGTAACGGGCTATTTTGTTCGCCCTTTTTGAACTCGGGCAGTGCCAGGAATCCGTATGTACGATGTGTACGCGGGTTCCTGCGCTGTCCGGATTTAACGATAAAATTGATGCCTGAACGTTGGCCCGCTAAGGGGACAGGGCGTTAATCCCGGCGCGCAATATCCGCGAACGTCGCATCCAGCATCTTCGCCAGGTCGCCCGCCGCCAGCTCAATATCCAGCCCGCGCTTACCGCCGGAAATATAGATAGTGTCAAAAGTCTGCGACGGCGCATCAATCAATGTCGGCAGGTGTTTCTTCTGCCCGAGAGGGCTAATTCCACCCACCAGATAGCCGGTCGTGCGTTGCGCAACCATCGGATCGGCCATATCGACCTTTTTCGCACCTAGCGCTTTGGCGACTTTCTTTAAATCCAGCTGACCGGCCACAGGCGTCACTGCCACGGCCAGGTGCTTCATATCACCGTTGACCGCCACCAGCAGCGTTTTATAGACCTGATCCGCGTTCAGGCCCAGCTTGCGCACCACTTCGTCGCCAAAGTTTGTTTCACTGGGGTCGTGATCGTAGGTATGGATACGGAAAGGAATTTTGTTTTTTTCGAGTAATTTAACGGCGGGAGTCATAATGATCCTTCTTACCACAGACAATTTATGCGCTCAGCATACGCCTGACAGCTGTCTAAAAAATAGCACCATCTTGCGCAATAGTATTGGCAGTGATGGTTACTTTGAGCGACAATCGGCTCTGACCGAAGGTCTCCTTCGGCATAATAATAACGATGAAATTCCTCTTTGACGGGCCAATAGAAATATTGGCCATTTTTTTTATTTCAACAGTGACGGCAAATTCCCTTCGCCATACAAATGCAGCGCCCCCACGGCCACCACGTAACGCCCGGCGGGCAGAGCCTGCAACGTTTCTCGCCAGGCCTGATTGCGCTCATGCATCAGCACATCGTACAGCGATTCGCTGAAGGTCGAGGGCAGTTCCAGCTTGCCGTTGGCCGGCGGCGTCTCCAGCCACCAGCTGATCATCATCTGCAACAGACGCGCGTTGGTGTGCCAGTGGGTGAGGGTATCATCCAGCAGCAGCAGTCCATCCTCAGGAAGCTGGCGCAAAAGAGCAACCTGACTGTCGGCGCCCTCCAGCTCAATAATGGCAAGATTACGCGCGCGCGCGGCGTTGAGGAGCTGGTAGTCGATACCGTACTCCCCGCGCAAACCCAGTCGTTGAGCCTGCGTCGCCTGCAATACCATGGCGATTTGCCACAGGGACTGCGTTTCCAGAAGGGATAAAGAAAGCCCCAGCTCATCGGCCACACGTTCAAGCTCGGCGCGCTGTGTTTCGTTGAGACGTTCGCTCAGCGGCGGCGGGATATCGAGATTGGCGAACGGCGATTCGCTGCCGGAAATATCGGCTTCGACGATCAGCGCATCGGCTTTGCGCAACAGTTGTATCAGTGCCGGTGGCAGGGGCGACATATCGCGCGTACCCATATGGATACTGCCGACCAGGTGCAGATGCTGCCCGCCCGGGAGTGAAATATCCAGCCCCGGCCAGGGATAGCGGCGGGGAAACAAAGCGCGGAAGGTGGTTTTTATACGACTAAACAGACTCATACGCGCTCCATTGATGGAAAAGTTCATGCTAGCGCGTGGTGGCTGAAGGTGCAACTCCAGGCCGGGTTGGGCGAATTCGCCACCCGGCCTGGAGGTTTACTCTTTCGGTTTGAAGCGCAGCAACCGGTTCGCGTTGCTGACCACGGTAATGGACGAGAGCGCCATTGCCGCCCCGGCGACGACCGGGTTGAGCAAGGTGCCGGTCAGCGGCCACAGGATCCCGGCGGCAATCGGGATGCCGAACGCGTTGTAGATAAACGCACCGAGCAGATTTTGCTTCATGTTGCGCAGCGTGGCTTTCGAAATTGCCAGCGCATCGGCAACACCCATCAGGCTATGGCGCATCAGGGTAATCGCCGCCGTCTCAATGGCCACATCGCTCCCGCCGCCCATGGCGATCCCGACATCCGCCTGCGCCAGTGCGGGCGCATCGTTGATGCCGTCGCCGACCATCGCCACCTGTCGGCCCTGACGTTGCAGTTTGATAATCGCATCGGCTTTGCCATCTGGCAGCACGCCCGCGATCACCTCGTCGATACCTGCTTCTTTGGCAATGGCGTTGGCAGTGGTCGGGTTGTCGCCGGTGAGCATCACCAGACGATAGCCAGCCTGATGCAGACGTTTCAGCGCGGCCACGCTGTCGGCCCGCAGCGGATCGCGGATAGCGAACAGCGCTGCCGCTTTACCCTCGACCGCCAACAGCACCGGCGTAGCGCCCTGAGAGGCCTGGGCGGTTAATTCATCGTTCAGTGCAGCGGTATCAATGCCGTTTTCGTTGAGCAGTGCCTGATTACCAAGCAGCAGCGTATGGCCATCGACTTCACCGCTGACCCCCAGCCCGCGCAGGGTGCGGAAGTTATTCACCTGCGGCAATGCTGCGTGACCGGCTTTCTCGAGAATCGCTCTCGCCAGCGGATGGCTGGAGCCTTGTTCAAGCGCGGCGGCCAGACGTAAGGCATCTTCTTGCGTAACACCGACGGTTTTCACCGCCACGACCTGCGGTTTGCCTTCGGTGAGGGTGCCTGTTTTATCAAACACCAGCGTGTCGAGCGTGCTGGCGCGCTGGAGGGCATCGGCGTCGCGAACCAACACACCAAACTCGGCGGCACGACCAACGCCGGAAATAATCGACATCGGCGTCGCCAGCCCTAAAGCACACGGACAGGCGATGATCAGCACTGTGGTGGCGATGACCAGGGTGTAGACAATCTGCGGTGCCGGGCCAAAAACGTACCAGATGGCGGCGCTGAACAGCGCGATGCCGACCACCACGGGCACAAATATGGCGGAAATTTTATCGGCGAGCTGACCGATCTCCGGCTTGCTGCTTTGCGCCTGGCGCACCATGCGAATGATGCGAGAAAGCGTCGTATGACTCCCGACAGCGCTGGCGCGGAAAAGCACGCTGCCGTCCTGCACCACCGTACCGGCATGGACTGCATCA
Source organism: Lelliottia sp. SL45 (assembly GCF_026672535.1). Classification (NCBI taxonomy): domain Bacteria; kingdom Pseudomonadati; phylum Pseudomonadota; class Gammaproteobacteria; order Enterobacterales; family Enterobacteriaceae; genus Lelliottia; species Lelliottia sp. SL45. Next base: position 2,701,563 of record NZ_JAPPRH010000003.1, on the reverse strand, counting down.
CCGGCGGATTTTTGCTGCGGCACCGGTTCACCGGTCAGCATCGCTTCATCCAGCCAGGCTTCACCCTGAGTGATTTCACCGTCGACCGGCACGCGATCGCCCGTCGTTAAGCGCAGCGTCATGCCTGCCTGCACCTCGGCGAGCGGCAGGCTGATTTCACCCTCGTCCGTCACCACGCGGGCCGACGGTGGCGTGAGATCAAGCAGACGTTCCAGCGCTTTGGACGACCGCTGGCGCGCGCGCGCTTCAAGCATATGGCCTAAGTTGATCAGACCAATAATCATCGCGCTCGCTTCGTAATAGAGATGGCGTGCTTCCATCGGAAACCACTGCGGCCAGACGTTCACGCTCATGGAATAGAGCCACGCCGCGCCGGTGCCGAGGGCGACGAGTGTGTCCATCGTCGCGGTGCGGTTCTTGAGGCTCTTCCAGGCGCTGGTGTAGAAATGCCCACCGGCGAAGACCATCACACCAAGGGTGATCACACCAATCACCAGCCACAGCGTGCGGTTGTCGTCGGTGACCATCATGTTGTCGCCGAGCATTCCCCACACCATCACCGGAATACCGACCAGCAGAGCGACAATCGCCTGCCAGCGGAAGCGTTTCATGGTGGCGATGGCGGTCTCTTGCTGGCGTTCGCGGCGCTCGGCATCATCTTCAATGGCCTCTGCGCCGTAGCCGGCTTTTTCCACCGCCTGCACTAATTCTGCGGCTGACGCACTGCCCATAATCAGCGCAGTGCGTTCCGCGAGGTTTACCCGCGCCTGTGAGACGCCCGGTACGGCCTGCAACGCATTCTGTACGCGGGAGACGCAGCTGGCACAGCTCATGCCGTTGATCAGCAGCTGTTGGCTGTCGTCAATATCATGGGCTGCCGGAAGCTCAGAAGTGTCCGCTGTCAGTGCTTCCGACGGGGTTAATGACTCTGTCAGCGGATTAGCCTTTGGGTGGCTTAGCTCCGCCCCGTAACCTGCTTGTTTAACCGTATCGATCAGCGCGTCGGCGCTGGCGCTGCCAGTGACAACGGCGCTTTCGATCGTCACGTCTGCACTTTCAACGTCAGGACGTTGTTCGAGGCTCTCTTTGACACGTTTGACGCAGTGACCGCAGGTCAGGCCATCCAGCCTCAGGTTGATTGTGTGAGACATAGCAAAACTCCTGTATGATTATTCAGCCAACATACTCTTTCTGGAACAGTGTTATGAAGGTTAAACCTTCCATCAAGGGGAAGGTCAAGGGGGAAATGTGAATATCAGTGATGTGGCAAAAAAAACCGGGTTAACCAGCAAAGCGATTCGTTTTTACGAAGAGAAAGGGCTGGTCACGCCGCCGCTGCGCAGCGAAAACGGCTATCGCAGTTACACGCAGCTGCACCTCGAAGAACTCACGCTTTTACGCCAGGCCCGGCAGGTGGGGTTTAACCTTGAAGAGTGCGGTGAACTGGTCCATCTGTTCAACGATCCTAAACGGCACAGCGCCGATGTGAAAAAGAGAACTCTGGAAAAGGTCGCGGAAATCGAGCGCCATATCCTGGAGCTGCAGGCGATGCGTGAACAGCTGCTCTCACTCGCCGAATCCTGTCCGGGGGATGACAGCGCCGACTGTCCGATTATTGATAATCTTTCCGGCTGCTGCCATCGTAAGGCCAGCGTTTAACGGGCTTTCACCCGAAGCGTAATGCCTTCAACCGCGATGACTTCAATGCGAGTCCCTGCCACGAGATCATCATCGGCGACCACTGGCCACGTGCTGTCACCGACGCGTACGTGTCCGCGCCCGTTAATTAACGTGGTATCCAGCGTATAGCGCTTACCCACCAGCTGTTGGCCGCGCTGATTGAGTGCAGCATCGGCGGGTTTTTGCTCGCGCACCTGGCGCGTTAGCCATCGATACCAGAGCCAGGCGGCGACAAGCGTCAGCAGGGCGAAGAGGGCACCTTGCCACTCCCAGCCAAAAGGTGCGATCCAGACCAGTAGCCCGGTGATGACCGCCGCGACGCCGCTCCAGAGCAGATACCCGTTGCCGCCCAGCATCTCAGCCGCCAGCAACAGCCCGCCCAGGCTGAGCCAGAAAACATGAGGGTGTGCTGCAATCATCTCAATCATTTTTTGCGCTCATCTCCGCTATTCTTGATAAGCTCCGCGATCCCGGCGATAGAGCCCATCAGACTGCTGGCTTCCAGCGGCATCATCACCACTTTGCTGTTGTTGGCGGAGCCAATTTTCTGCAGCGCATCGGTGTATTTCTGCGCCACGAAGTAGTTAATTGCCTGGATATCACCGGCCGCGATGGCCTCGGACACCATCTGGGTGGCGCGTGCTTCTGCCTCGGCGGAACGTTCACGGGCTTCTGCCTGTAAGAAGGCCGACTGGCGTTCCCCTTCGGCTTTCAGGATTTGCGACTGTTTCTCCCCTTCGGCTTTCAGGATCTCTGCCTGACGCACCCCTTCGGCCTCAAGAATGTACGCACGTTTGGTTCGCTCGGCTTTCATCTGGGCGTTCATCGACGAAATCAGTTCTGCCGGTGGGCGTACGTCGCGGATTTCGATACGGGTGACTTTAATCCCCCACGGATTGGTCGCTTCATCAACGATATGCAGCAGGCGCGTATTGATGTTGTCGCGCTGGGAGAGCATTTCGTCCAGCTCCATCGACCCCAGTACCGTACGGATGTTGGTCATGGTCAGGTTGATAATCGCCAGCTCCAGGTTGCTGACCTCATAGGCGGCTTTTGGCGCGTCGATCACCTGAATAAAGCAAACGGCGTCGATGGTGACGTTGGCGTTATCTCGGGAAATGATCTCCTGGGAAGGGATATCCAGCACCTGTTCCATCATGTTGATTTTACGCCCAATACGATCCATGAACGGGACGATAAGACTCAGGCCTGGCTGGAGGGTGTTGGTGTAACGGCCGAAACGTTCGACCGTCCACTGATAACCCTGGGGCACGATCTTTACGCCTGCCCCAACGATCACCAGCGCGACGAAAATAAGGATAGGGATGACGATCAACATGAAAACCTCCTGTTTTGCATTCCGTGGAGCAGCAAAAACTGCTCGTTTGTTGAACTTAAGTATATCGACTATTGCAGGGAAGTTCGCCTCCAATCCATTAACGTGGTTACAATATTGGAACGAAGCTGAATTAAAAAACGGGAAATAATATGAAGGATAATAATGCGCTTCTGGAACTCAGGAACGTGGGTTTTCGCGTGGGCGAAACCACGATATTGCAGCAGATTAGCTTCAACGTGCAGCCAGGGGAATTCAGGCTCATTACGGGCCCGTCTGGCTGCGGTAAAAGCACGTTGCTGAAGATTATCGCCTCACTCCTCAGCCCGACGGAAGGGCGAATTTTCTTTGAAGACAAGGACATCACGACGCTCACACCCGAGCATTATCGCCAGCAGGTCTCCTACTGCGTGCAAACGCCCTCGCTGTTTGGTGAGACGGTGTACGACAATCTGATCTTCCCCTGGCAGATCCGCGATAAAGCCCCCGAACCGGAAAAATTCATTGCCGATCTGGCGCGTTTTAGTCTGCCAGCGGAAACCCTGACAAAGTCCGTAAACGAACTTTCCGGCGGTGAAAAACAGCGCGTCTCGCTGATTCGTAATCTGCAGTTTCTGCCCAAAGTGCTGTTGCTGGATGAAGTGACCAGCGCCCTCGACGAAAACAACAAACGCAACGTGAATGAGATCATTCATCGCTATGCCAAAGAGAACAACATTGCGGTGCTGTGGGTAACGCACGACGCCGGTGAGATTGCCCACGCAGATGAGGTGATTACCCTTCAGCCACAGGGCGGGAAGATGAAGGAGGAAAACCGTGAACGAGCATAATATTACCAACGAATCACTGGCGCTTTCGATGGTGCTGGTCCTGGTGGCGATTCTGGTCAGCCATCGGGAGAAGCTCGGTCTGGAAAAGGACATTGTGTGGAGCATTTGCCGGGCGGTCATTCAGCTGATTATCGTCGGCTATGTGCTGAAGTATATTTTCAATGTCAACCACGCGGTGCTGACGCTGCTGATGGTGCTGTTTATCTGCTTTAACGCCGCGTGGAATGCGCAAAAACGCAGTAAATACATCGACAAGGCCTTTATCTCTTCGTTTATCGCCATCACCACCGGCACGGCGTTGACGCTGGCAGTGCTGGTGTTGTCGGGATCGATTGAATTTTCGCCGATGCAGGTGATCCCGATTTCCGGGATGATTGCGGGTAACGCGATGGTGGCGGTGGGGTTGTGCTACAACAATCTCGGCCAGCGTTTTAGCAGCGAGCAGCAGCAGATCCAGGAGAAACTCAGCCTGGGAGCCACGCCAAAAACGGCGTCGGCGCGATTAATCCGTGAGAGTATACGATCGTCGCTGATCCCAACGGTTGATTCGGCGAAAACGGTCGGGCTGGTGAGTTTACCGGGGATGATGTCCGGGCTGATTTTTGCCGGTATTGATCCCGTGAAAGCGATTAAGTATCAGATTATGGTGACGTTTATGCTGCTCTCGACGGCCAGCCTGTCGACCATTATCGCCTGCTATTTAACCTATCGAAAATTCTACAACTCGCGCCATCAGCTGGTGGTGACGCAACTGAAAAATGCAGAGTAACGCGCAGGTGTGTTGCCGGGCAGCGCGTCGCTTGCCCGGCTTTCAGACTGGATTAGTAGAGCAGGGCGTAAAGCTGGCGACGATACTTTGAGGCCAGCGCATCGCCGGTACCCAGTGCCGCCAGGATCTCCTGGAACATTTTACGTGCCTGGCCGTCAGCAGCCGCCAGATCCTTTTTCAGATGGCTAAATAGCAGCTCCAGCGCCTCTTCGTTACGCCCGACCTGATGAAGCTGTAACGCCAGCTGGCTGGCCAGCGCCGCATCGTCAGGGTTCTCGGCTACCTGCTGCTGCAACTGCTGGATCTCCGGCGTATCAGCTGCCTGTTTCAGCAACTCAATTTGCGCTACCAGACCCTGATAACGGGTATCCTGATCCTGCAGCGGAATGGTTTTCAGCACTGCTTCAGCCTCTTCTGAACGGTGCAGTTCGATCTGCGTCTGCGCCAGCAGCAGGCCAATCTGGCTGTCCTGGTTCGACATCTGCCACGCCTCTTTCAGCAGCGGCAGCGCTTCGTCGTGTTTGCCTTCCTGAATTAACGCCAGCGCCTGCTGCGCTTTCAGCTCCTCTTCGCGCGGCAGCACTTTATCGAGCAGGGCGCGAACCGCCTCTTCGGGCTGCGGGCCCTGGAAGCCATCTACGGGCTGACCATTCTGGAACAGATAGACGGTTGGAATGGCACGCAGACCAAACTGGGAGGCCACCATCTGCTCGGCGTCGCAGTCCAGTTTTGCCAGCAGGAACTGACCGTTGTACTGCGCCGCCAGGCTTTCCAGCACCGGCGTCAGCTCCAGACAGTGCTGGCTGCGCTCGGACCAGAAATAGAACAGCACAGGTTTGGTCATCGACACTTCGAGTGTCTGGTGCAGGTTCGCTTCAGTGATGTTGACAATATTCTGTACGGACATACGGCATTCTCTTTTATCAATTTGACAAATACATGGGGGATGAGGAGCGTGGCTTCAACTCAACCGCGTAAAATTTTATCCATCATGCGCCCCGGCAGCAGACGTTTGAGCAAGCCCACGGCGTGGGTGACGAGGGTCACCGGGTAGCGTATTTTCGGGCGATCGCTTTCAAAAGCATGGCGCACTTTGGTGACAACTGCCTCTGGTCCGAGGGTAAAGCGTGCGGCAATGCCAGGGTTTTCGACCGGATTGTCGGACTGGGTTTGATTTACGTTTTCAGTGAAACGGGTGCGAATCGGGCCTGGCTCAATCAGGCTGACCTTAATTCCGCTGTGGCGCAGCTCCATGCGTAAGGCATCTGACCAGGCTTCCAGCGCATATTTGCTGGCGGCATATGCCCCACGGCCCGGCGTGGAGATCAGGCCCATCACCGACGAGGTCATCACAATGCGGCCTTCTCCGTGGGGAAGCATCGCAGGCAACAGCGCCATGGTCAGCTGGTGGATGCCAAAAAAGTTGGTGGAAAACTGCTGCTCAAGCTGCTCGCGCGAGATGGTTTGCAGCGGGCCGTACACGCCAAAACCGGCGTTGTTAAACAGGCCGTACAGACGATTACCCGTGAGAGCGATCACTTCTGCGGCGGCGCGTTCAATGCTTTCCGGCGAGTCCAGATCCAGTAACACGCCCTGAAAACCTTTGCTGTTCATGCGTTCCACGTCTTCTTGTTTCCGGCATGCGGCGATTACCCAAAATCCCTGGCGCTTCAGTTCGAACGCGCTTTCAAGGCCAATTCCGCTGGAACATCCTGTAATTAAGACCGATTTTTGCATAACTTTACCTGTCAGGATCTCCGCTTAATTAAGAGTCATGTTTAACTAGAGGAGCCAGTCGAGTCGCCATCCAGTCTGCAATAAAGGGCTGGGCGTCGCGATTGGGGTGAATACCGTCATCCTGCATCCATTGCGGTTTCAGATAGACCTCCTCCATGAAAAATGGCAGCAGCGGAATATCGAATTCTTTGGCAAGCTTGGGATAGATGGCGCTAAAGGCCTCATTATAACGGCGTCCGTAGTTCGCAGGCAGACGAATTTGCATTAATAACGGCTGCGCATTGGCGGCCTGAATATCCGTAATAATTTTGCGTAAGGTTTCTTCTGTCTGTTGCGGCTGGAATCCCCGCAGACCGTCGTTACCGCCCAGTTCGACCAGCACCCAGCGCGGTTGATGTTGTTTGAGCAAAGCGGGCAGGCGCGCAAGCCCCTGCTGGGACGTATCGCCGCTGATGCTGGCATTCAGCACCGGCGTTTGGGTCTGCCACTTATCGTTGAGCAGCGCAGGCCAGGCGGCAGTGGCCGCCATCCGGTAGCCCGCACTCAGGCTGTCACCCAGCACCAGTAACGTGTCCGCCGCAGCGGCGCGAAAGGTCATCAGAATCAGAAACAGGAAGGGCAAATGCCAGCGGAAAACATTGTTGCAGTTCATCATCTTAAGAAGTCCGTCGGTCAGGGGGAGCACGAGCTATCCATCCTCACCGGAGTTGAACTCGTTGTCAAACGCGCTGAAACCATTGCGCTGATTGGTGAATCCGGTTCCGGTAAGTCCACGCTGCTGGCGATTCTGGCCGGGCTGGACGATGGCAGCAGCGGGGAGGTCAACCTGGTCGGTCAGCCGCTGCATAAGCTCGATGAAGAGGCGCGTGCGGCGCTGCGAGCAAAGCATATCGGCTTTGTGTTTCAGTCTTTCATGCTCATCCCGACCCTCAATGCGCTGGAAAACGTTGAGCTGCCGGGTCTGCTGCGCGGTGAAAACGCCAGTCAGAGCCGCAGCAGTGCCAAAGCGCTGCTGGAGCAGCTTGGGTTAGGCAAGCGTCTGGATCATCTTCCGGCGCAGCTTTCCGGTGGCGAGCAGCAGCGTGTGGCGCTGGCGCGGGCGTTCAACGGTCGCCCGGAAGTGCTGTTTGCCGATGAACCGACGGGGAATCTCGACCGGCAGACCGGCGATAAAATTGCCGATTTACTCTTCTCCCTCAACCGCGAGCACGGCACCACGCTGATTCTGGTCACCCACGATCCGCAGCTTGCCGCCCGCTGCGACAGACGTCTGCGTCTGGTTAACGGGCAATTGCAGGAGGAAGCATGATTGCACGCTGGTTCTGGCGCGAATGGCGCTCGCCCTCGCTGTTGATTGTCTGGCTGGCGCTGAGTCTGGCGGTGGCCTGCGTGCTGGCGCTCGGCAGCGTTAGCGATCGTATGGAAAAGGGCTTAAGTCAGCAAAGCCGCGAGTTTATGGCGGGCGACCGCACCCTGAGCAGCTCACGCGATGTGCCGCAGGCGTGGATCGATGAGGCGCGTAAACAGGGGCTGAAGGTCGGTCAGCAGTTGAGTTTCCAGACCATGACCTTCGCCGCTGATACGCCTCAGCTGGCGAGCGTGAAAGCGGTCGACGATATCTATCCCATGTACGGCGAGCTGCACACCGAGCCGCCGGGTTTAAAACCGACGGCAGGCTCTGTGCTACTGGCTCCACGGCTGATGGCGCTGCTGAACCTGAAAACCGGCGACAGCATCGACGTGGGCGACGCCACGCTGAAAATCGCCGGGGAAGTGGTGCAGGAGCCGGATTCCGGCTTTAACCCCTTCCAGATGGCACCACGTCTGCTGATGAATACCGCTGATGTGGCAAAAACCGGAGCCGTACAACCGGGCAGCCGCGTCACCTGGCGCTACAAATTTGGCGGCACGCCTGCGCAGATCGACGCCTACGAAAAGTGGCTGAAACCGCAGCTGAAACCGGAACATCGCTGGATTGGCATGGAGCAGGACGACGGCGCGCTGGGGAAATCCCTCGAACGCTCGCAACAGTTTTTACTGCTCTCTGCGCTGCTGACCCTGCTGCTGGCGGTTGCTGCCGTGGCGGTGGCGATGGGGCACTATTGCCGCAGCCGCTACGATCTGGTGGCGATCCTGAAAACCCTCGGCGCGGGCAGGGCGCAGCTGCGCAAGCTGATCGTCGGCCAGTGGCTGATGGTGCTGGCGTTGTCTGCCATTACCGGCGGGGCGATTGGGCTGCTGTTTGAAAAAGTGCTGATGATCCTGCTGAAACCGGTGCTGCCTGCCGCACTTCCGCCAGCCAGCCTGTGGCCGTGGCTGTGGGCCATGGGGGCGATGGTGGTGATTTCGCTGCTGGTGGGGCTTCGCCCTTATCGCTTGCTGCTGGCCACGCAGCCGCTGCGAGTGCTGCGCAGGGATGTGGTCGCCAGCGTCTGGCCGCTGAAATTCTATCTGCCGGTTGTGGTGGCGGTAGTCGTGATGTTGCTCGCCTGGCTGATGGGCGGCAGCATGTTGCTGTGGGCGGTACTGGCCGGCGCCGTTGTGCTGGCGCTGCTGTGCGGCGTGCTGGGCTGGATGCTGCTGAACGTGCTGAAAGGGCTGACGCTGAAATCCCTGCCCGTGCGTCTGGCGGTGAATCGTCTGCTGCGCCAGCCGTGGTCCACCCTCAGCCAGCTGTCGGCATTTTCACTCTCCTTTATGCTGCTGGCGATGCTGCTGGTGCTGCGCGGCGATCTGCTTGACCGCTGGCAGCAGCAGCTGCCGCCGGAAAGCCCGAACTATTTCCTGATTAACATCGCGCCGGAGCAGGTCACGCCGCTAAAGGGTTTCCTGTCTGAGCATCAGATTGTGCCCGAGTCGTTCTATCCGATTGTCCGCGCGCGGCTGACGCAGATTAACGGCAAGCCGACGGAGGGGAATCAGGACGAGGCGCTTAACCGTGAGCTGAATCTGACCTGGCAGGACAAGCGCCCGGATCACAACCCGATTACCGCCGGAAACTGGCCGCCAAAAGCGGGTGAAGTGTCGATGGAAGAAGGGCTGGCCGCGCGGCTGAAAGTCGGTTTAGGGGATACGGTGACCTTCACTGGCGATACCCAGGACTTTAGCGCCAAAGTGACCAGCCTGCGCAAAGTGGACTGGGAAAGCCTGCGTCCGAACTTCTTCTTTATCTTCCCGTCCGGGGCGCTCGACGGGCAGCCGCAAAGCTGGCTGACCAGCTTCCGCTGGGAAAACGGCAACGGCATGCTGACGCAGCTGAACCGCGAGTTCCCGACGGTGAGCCTGCTGGATATTGGCGCGATCCTGAAACAGGTCGGCCAGGTGCTGGAGCAGGTAAGCCGTGCGCTGGAGGTCATGGTGGTGCTGGTCACCGCCTGCGGCCTATTGCTGCTGCTGGCGCAGGTGCAGGTGGGGATGCGACAGCGCCATCAGGAGCTGGTGGTGTACCGCACGCTCGGCGCGAGTAAATCCCTGCTGCGCACAACCTTGTGGTGCGAGTTTGCGCTGCTGGGACTGGTGTCGGGACTGGTGGCGGCCATCGGTGCTGAAACCGCGCTGGCCGTGCTTCAGACCAAAGTCTTCGATTTCCCGTGGGAGCCGGACTGGCGGCTGTGGCTGATCCTTCCGGTCTCCGGCGCAGTGCTGCTCTCCTTGTGCGGTGGCTGGCTGGGAACGCGTCTGTTAAAAGGCAAAGCTCTGTTCCGTCAGTTTGCCAGTTAATTCCCTCACGTGATGATTACGCACCGGTTTATATACTGGTGTGTAATCATTAAGTAGCACAAATCGATAATACCCCCACTTTTAGCAGCACAAAACATTAAAAACCCAACACCACGGCTCGTTTAATTCCGGATATTATTTGTCTGCTAAATAATTAGCAGCGTGTCTATCAAGGAATAATAATGACCATAAAAAAAACAGCGCTGGCGGCAACGATCGGCGCGGCAGTGGCATTGGCGTCTTTCGCAGCACAAGCGGAAATCACCGTACTGAAACAAGATCCGCAGGCGGGCAACCCCCTGAGTCGTCTTAACTTCACCGTTGGCGGCAGTATTCGTCCTCAGTTCAACATGATGACGGGCGACGGCGACAAAGGTTCTTACAAGCGTAACGGCTTCGACGGCGGTACACGTTTCCGTTTCGCCGCAGATTACTACCTGTTCGATGACATTAGCTGGATAAGCTACTACGAGCTGGGTGTGAACATTCCGGCACTGTTCGACTGGGATAATCACTACGCAGAAGGCGCGAACGACACCTCTCGCCGTATGCTCTACACCGGCCTGAAAAGCGATACCTGGGGTACGCTGACCTTCGGTCAACAGAACAGCGTCTATTACGATGTGGTGGGCGCGAAAACCGATATCTGGGACTATGACATGATCGGTCAGGCTCCGGGTAACGGCATCAACGGCGACTATGACGGCTCTTATCGTTCACGCAAAATGCTGAAATATAAGAAAACCGTGGGCGATGCCGATATCTACGCCTCCTACCTGTTTGAAGACGGTGAATACCTGCCAGGTAACGGCCTGCGTTACAAACGTAAAGGCGGCGGTTCACTGGGTCTGGATTATCACCTGACTACCGACCTGACCTGGGGCGCGGCGTGGAACTACACCCGTGCGGATATGCGTAACCCGGACAACGGCGACAGCAAATCTTACGACCAGAACATCCTCGGTACGGCACTGAGCTGGACCCCGGACAACTGGACCTTCTCCGCAGGCGGCGGCTGGTATCAGAACTTCATGACCACCAAAAAAGTGTCCGTGAACGACTACTTTGCCGGTGATGCGTGGGGTATTGAATACTTCGCGGGCTACAAAATCCCGGTTGGCCAGTATGCGCTGAAATCCGTTCAGCCGTACGTGATGGGCGATCGTATTGAGTATGTGAATGGCCGCAACTACCAGCGCACCGATAATGGCGTGGGTGTGAGCTTCCAGCTGGATTACGGTTTCCGTGTTGATTACGAGCACGTCTTTACCTCCAGCACCGACGACCTGGGTGATATGAACCTGGTACGTCTGCGTTACGACTTCTAAGTCTGAACGCGTGGCCCCGGTGGCACATTGCTACCGGGGCCACGAACTGTGCCGATCTCCCCGGTTATATACACGCACTGACTATCCTTTCCCATAAAACGCATATCCCAATCTCCTGCACATTCAACGACATATTCCGCAACATCATGAAATAATTTCAAGGACAACCGCTTGTGATCTGTGTCATGTTAAACAGACTCTGCCCCGCATCGTACGGGGCATCACAACGTCACACCGCTTTGAAATGGAGATCTCATGGGAATTCGTCACACGCTTCGCGCTGCTGCCGGTGCGCTTTTGCTGCTCTGCGGTTTGCAGACCGCCCACGCTAACAGCGATCCGCACACCATTGTGTTTGGCGTCGCCCCAGGCCCTTACGGCGATATGGTGAAACAGGCCATTGCCCCCTCGTTGAAAGAGAAGGGCTACAAGGTCGTGGTGCGCGAATTCAGTGATTACGTGCAGCCGAATATGGCGCTCTCAAACGGCAGCATCGACGCTAACCTGTTCCAGCACTCGCTCTATTTTAATAAGTTCACGGCGGATAAAGGGCTGAAACTGACCAAATTACTCACCGTGCCGACCGCGGGAATGGGCTTTTACTCGCGCCAGATCAAGAGCCTGGATCAGCTTAAAAAGGGCGATATTGTGACCCTGTCAAACGACCCGACCAATCTCGCGCGCGGCCTGCGTTTCCTGCAGTCCCTGAAATTAATCACCATCAAAGACAACATCGATCCAACCAAAGCCTCTGAGCGCGATATTGCCAGCAACCCGAAAGGGCTGGTGTTCAAACCGCTGGAAGCCGCGCAGCTGCCGCGCACGCTTGATAGCGTTACAGCCTCGCTGGTGAACGGCAACTTTGCGATTGCCGCCGGGCTGGATCTCTCCAGCGCTCTGGCGCAGGAGCATCTCGATGAAAACCTGAAAAATATCATCGCCGTACGCACGGAAGATGCGGATAAACCCTTCGCGAAAGATATCGTGGCGGTGGTGCAGTCCCCGGCCTATCGCGCGGTGATCGACGATCCGAAAAACGTGTACACCGCTTTCCAGAAACCGGACTGGATGACGGCCGCAAAACCGTAATCGCATAACCGATCGACAGGGCAGCCGAGTCTGCCCTTTTCGCATTTCTGAGGTAGTCATGATTGAGTTAGACAAGGTATGCGTCGACTTCCAGACAGGACGTGGACCTTCCACCCGTGCGGTTTCCGACGTCAGCCTGACGATTGCGACGGGCGAGATTTTTGGCATTGTCGGCACCAGCGGCGCCGGGAAAAGCACGCTGCTGCGCACCCTTAACGCGCTCCAGCGCCCGAGCGCGGGCCGCGTGAATGTTAACGGCGTGGAGATTTCCGCCCTCGACGGCGTGAATTTGCGTAAAGCACGCCAGCGTATTGGCATGATTTTCCAGCATTTCAATTTAATGCATACCCGCACGGTGGCGCAGAACGTGGCGTTCAGCCTCAAAGCCGCCGGATGGGCGCGCAGCAACATCGCCCCGCGTGTGGCGGAGATCCTCGCCCTGGTCGGGCTGACGGACAAAGCGAATCGTTACCCGGTGCAGCTGAGCGGCGGGCAGAAACAGCGCGTGGGGATCGCCCGTGCGATTGCCAACCATCCTGACGTCCTGCTCTGCGACGAACCGACATCCGCGCTGGATCTGGAAACCTCGGCCACCATTCTGGCGCTGCTGAAGCAGATCAACCAGCAGATGGGGATCACGATCGTGCTGATCACCCATGAGATGAACGTGATCAAATCTATCTGCGATCGCGTGGCGGTGATGTCCGGCGGCGAAGTGGTGGAGCTGGGCGAGGTGTTTGACGTCTTTGCCCATCCGCAGCATCCGTTCACGCAGCAGCTGGTCTCCCATACTCTGAACCTGACCCTGCCGGAGCGGTTGCAGCAGCACCTGCCGGGGCAACTGCTGAAAATTCTGTTTATCGGGGATTCCGCCGAGCAGCCCGTGCTCTCGGATGTGGCGATTAAATTTGGCGTGGCGGTGAATATTCTGCACGGCAAAATCGAGTACATCGGTGAACGCGCGCTGGGGATTCTGGTGGTGCAACTGACGGCGGATGACCCGTCCGTGGTGGCGTCTGCCGTGGAACATATTCGTCATCGTACAGCCCAGGTGGAGGTGATCCGTGGATGATTTAGTGGCCGATCTGGGCCTTGCGTTTAACGAAACCTTCCAGATGCTGAGCATCTCAACGGTGCTGGCGATAATTGGCGGCCTGCCGCTCGGCTTTTTGATTTTCGTCACCGACCGCCACCTGTTCTGGCAAAACCGCGCTGTCTATCTGGTGAGCTCCGTGCTGGTGAACATTATCCGTTCGGTGCCGTTCGTGATCCTGCTGGTTCTGCTGCTGCCGTTGACGCAGCTGCTGCTCGGCAACACCATCGGTCCGATTGCGGCGTCGGTTCCGCTCTCCGTGGCGGCGATTGCGTTTTACGCCCGTCTGGTGGACAGCGCCCTGCGAGAAGTGGACAAGGGGATCATCGAAGCGGCAGAAGCCTTTGGTGCCAGCCCGATGCGGATTATCTGCACCGTTTTACTGCCGGAAGCGAGCGCCGGGCTGCTGCGTGGCCTGACCATTACGCTGGTGAGCCTGATCGGTTACTCGGCGATGGCGGGAATTGTCGGCGGCGGTGGGGTAGGGGATCTGGCGATCCGCTACGGCTATTACCGTTACGAAACCCAGGTGATGGTTGTCACCGTGATCGCGCTGATCGTGCTGGTGCAGATTGTTCAGGTGCTGGGCGACTGGCTGGCGAAGCGCGCCGATAAGCGCGATCGCCGTTAGAGAATCAGGCCACCAGCCAGGTGGCCACCGCGTTAAAATCGCCCCGAAAGACAATTTTGTCGGCTTTTTTCGCCAGCTGAAAGCGGTACATCGGGTCGTAATAGTCATTGAGCAGTGGCGCAAGCCAGGAATAGTGCGCCTCGGTACGTCCGGTGCGCTGCTGCTCGATGAGCGCGGAATCAAGTAAGGCGCTGAACTCTGCAAACCGCTGTAACCCCAGACGGCGGCGGATGGCGAACAGGCCGTGGTGCAGATAGTCGGTGTACTCCTGCCAGCCTTTTTCTTCGCCGAATGCGGCTGAAAAATCCTGCCACATGTGCGCGAAATACTCCTCGCGCAGGCGTTCAAGACGAATATCAAAAGGATCGTCCACCACCACGATAGGCGATTGCGCCATGCGCTCGCGCAGACACTCCGGCAGATGGTTGGAGCCAATCATTCGGCCTTCGTCTTCCAGCACCCAGCGTGCGGCGTCCTTTTTCAGCAGCGCAACGGCCAGGTGATTTTCAAAACTGGCCTGCGACAGCTGAGCGTTAAGCGTGCGGCCAAAGGATGAGCCGCGATGACGCGCCAGCCCCTCCAGGTCGATGCCCGACGCGTGCTGTTTAACCAGCAGCGTTTTGCCGCTGCCGGTACAGCCGCCAATCAGCACCATCGGCTTTTGCACCTGTTCGGCGGTGGCTTGGATCGCGGTCTGACGCAGGGCTTTGTAGCCGCCCACAATCAGCGGGTAATCAATGCCCATCGCGTTTAGCCACGCCTGGGCAATGTGCGAGCGCTGCCCGCCACGCGCGCAGCAGAGATAACCGCCAGGGTTAGCCAGACAGGCGTCGCGCCAGGCGTTAATCCGCTCTTCCCGCGTGTTGCCGCTGACCAGACTATGTCCCAACGCCAGCGCGGCTTCTGGCCCCTGGCGTTTATAGCACGTGCCCACTGCGGCGCGTTCGTCGTCGGTCATCAGCGGCAAATTGAGCGCAGCAGGCATGGCGCCCTGGGTGAATTCGATCGGCGCGCGAACGTCGATTAAAGGGGTATCGGCGGCAAGGATCGCGCGATAGTCCGTTCCATCGTTCATGAGAAGTCCTGAAGGAAACAAAACAGCAATAGGCGGGGATTTTACGCGCGTTGAAAGATGCCGGGGAAGGAAAAGATCAACTCCCCGGCATTTAGACCTTATTTGAGTTTGCTTTGCGCCCAGGCGATGCCGCTTGCGTACTCAGGTGGCAGCAGCGGAACCATCGCTTCGAGAGTGGCGCTCAGGCGGCCAGCGTCGTCATCGTTCAGATTGAGATGCCCGACTTTTCGGCCTTCGCGCACCTCTTTGTCGTACCAGTGCAGATGGACCAGCGGCAGTTTCAGCCAGTCATAATTCAGATCGGTACCGATGAGATTGATCATCACCGACGGGCTGTTCACCACCGGCTGCGGCAGCGGCAGATCGGTGATGGCGCGCAGGTGCAGCTCAAACTGGCTGATAGAGGCGCCGTTTTGTGTCCAGTGGCCACTGTTATGCACGCGCGGGGCGAGTTCGTTGATCAGCAGACCGGCTGGCGTGATAAAGCACTCCATCGCCATGACGCCGACATAGCCCAGCTCATGCATGATGGCTGAGAGCATATCTTCGGCCTGCGCCTGCTGAGTGGCGTTCGCCTGCGGGAACACCACGCTGGTGCGCAGAATGCCGTCCTGATGCAGGTTATGGGTCAGGGGATAAAACACCGTGCTGCCGTCATGGGCGCGCGCGCCAACCAGCGACACTTCGCCGCTAAAATTGATCCCCTGCTCGACGATACATTCGCCGTAGCACTCGTCCGGCAGCTCGGCGGTTTCGTTTGCACGCAAACGCCACTGGCCGCGCCCGTCGTAGCCGCCGGTGCGACGCTTCACGATCGTCAGCTCGCCGAGGGTCTCGAAGACCGCCGGCCATTCGCTTTTATCCGCCAGCAATTGCCACGGGGCCGTCGCCAGGCCCAGCTTGTCGAACAGCTGTTTTTGCGTCAGTCGGTCAGCAATAATCGGGAACACATCGCGGTTCACGAAGGCGTTATGACGCGCCAGCTCGCGGGTTAACGCAGTTTCCGGCCAGCGCTCGATTTCAGCGGTGATGACGCTTTGCTGAAACGGCACGGCTTCTGGCTCAGCGTCCAGCCCGACGGGCCAGACGCTGATGCCCAGCGGCTCACCCGCCTGACGCAGCATTCGGCCCAGCTGACCGTTCCCGAGGACGCAGACCTGTTTCATGCCTCACCTCGCGGATCCGGATTCTCCAGCACCTCGTCGGTCTGGGCTTTACGCCACTCTGCCAGACGCTGATGCAGTTCTTTATCGTGTGTTGCCAGAATTTGTGCCGCCAGCAGCGCAGCGTTCGCGGCACCCGCTTTGCCAATCGCCAGCGTACCGACCGGGATCCCGCGCGGCATCTGTACGATGGAATAGAGGCTGTCAACGCCGCTCAGGGCTGCACTTTGCACCGGCACGCCCAGCACCGGCACCAGCGTTTTGGCGGCGATCATGCCTGGCAGATGTGCAGCACCGCCCGCACCGGCAATGATCACCTGATAGCCGTTCTCTTCTGCGCCTTCGGCGAAGCTGAACAGTTTATCGGGGGTACGGTGCGCGGAGACCACTTCAATATGATGTGGAACGTTCAGGATTTCGAAGATTTCGGCGGCAAACTGCATGGTAGCCCAGTCGCTTTTGGACCCCATCACGATGGCGACACGCGCCGGATTATTGCGGGAAGACATGCGTCTTAAAACTCCTGTGGGTGCGGAACACACTGCTTTGAGGGCACAGAGAATAGCATTAAATCACGAGCAGGAAAACGATTGCGTAGCGATGATTTCGGCAACAAACAGAGGGGGATTAAAACGGGAAAGGGATCAGTTCTATACCGTCTGGCGTGACTTTTACCATTGAGCCTTCCGTGTGCCACGCGCCTAACACGACGCGGTGCGCGGGCTCGCCGTTAGCGGATAGCGTGTGGACGTCAGGGCGATGGGTATGGCCGTGAATAAGCCATTGCACGCGATGTTTTTCCATCACCTCGATAACCGCCTGCGGATTCACATCCATGATGGACAGGGATTTGCTGCTGTTGGCGGCTTTACTGCCTGCGCGCATTTTGGCGGCAATGCGGTTGCGGATAAACAGCGGCAGAGCGAGAAACAGGGTCTGAATCCATGGCGTATGGACTTTGGCGCGAAACGCCAGATAGCCGGTATCGTCGGTGCAGAGCGTGTCGCCGTGCATGATCAGCACCTGGCGACCGTAGAGATCGAGCACCTGTTCTTCCGGCAGCAGCATCATGCCGCTTTCACGGGCAAAGCGTTTGCCAATCAGAAAATCGCGATTGCCGTGGATGAAGAAGCAGGGGACGCCGGAATCAACCAGCGCTTTGATGGCGGCGGCGATTTCACGGTGCAGAGGGTTGGGGTCGTCGTCGCCAATCCAGGCTTCAAAGAGGTCGCCCAGAATGTAGAGCGCATCGGCAGAGCGGGCTTCGCCTTGTAAAAAACGCAGAAAACCGGCGGTGATCGCCGGTTCTTCTGTTTGCAGATGGAGGTCTGCAATAAAGAGTGTCGCCACCAATTACTCGCTGACGGTCACGCTGGTAATGATAACGTCTTCTTTAGGAACGTCCTGGTGCATACCGCTGCGGCCAGTTGCCACGCCTTTGATTTTCTCAACCACGTCCATGCCTTCAACCACTTCTGCGAATACGCAGTAGCCCCAGCCCTGCATGCTTTCGCCGGAGAAGTTCAGGAAGTCGTTGTCAGCCACGTTAATGAAGAACTGGGCAGTCGCAGAGTGTGGAGCCTGGGTACGCGCCATTGCCAGCGTACCACGGGTGTTTTTCAGACCGTTGTTCGCTTCGTTTTTGATCGCTTCTTTGGTTTCTTTCTGGTTCATGCCAGGTTCAAAACCGCCGCCCTGAATCATAAAGCCATTGATCACGCGGTGGAAAATAGTGTTGTTGTAGAAACCTTCGCGGCAGTAGTCCAGGAAGTTTTTAACTGTTTCAGGCGCTTTATCGTCAAAAGTTTTGATGACGATATCGCCATGATTAGTGTGGAAAGTAACCATTTTTGCATCCTGTTCCGGTATTGTGGTACGTCGACCTCTGTAAGGTCACAGATAAGAGGGCTGTTATAGCATAACCGTAAGACGGGATCATCTTGCATTGTGTGCTGATTCCGGTCTGAATTATGGGTATTATACAGACTTTATTATCCACACACGTCTACACGGAATCTTCGATGTTAAAAATCTTTAATACTCTGACGCGCCAAAAAGAGGAATTTAAACCTATCCATGCCGGGGAAGTCGGCATGTACGTGTGTGGTATCACTGTTTACGATCTCTGTCATATCGGTCATGGGCGTACTTTTGTCTCGTTCGACGTGGTCTCTCGCTACCTGCGTTTCCTGGGCTATACGCTCAAGTATGTGCGTAACATCACCGACATTGATGACAAAATCATTAAACGCGCTAATGAAAACGGTGAGAGTTTTGTCGCGCTGGTGGACCGCATGATCGCTGAGATGCACAAAGATTTTGATGCACTCAATATTCTGCGTCCGGACAGCGAGCCGCGTGCCACGCACCACATTCATGAAATTATCGATATCACCGAAAAGCTGATCGCCCGTGGTCACGCCTATGTTGCCGACAACGGCGATGTGATGTTCTCGGTGCCGACCGATCCGAACTACGGCCAGCTCTCTCGCCAGGATCTGGACCAGCTGCAGGCCGGTGCGCGCGTTGACGTCGTTGACGTGAAGCGCAACCCGATGGACTTCGTGCTGTGGAAAATGTCCAAAGCCGGTGAACCAAGCTGGCCATCCCCGTGGGGCGAAGGGCGTCCGGGCTGGCACATTGAGTGCTCGGCGATGAACTGCAAGCAGCTCGGCAAGCATTTTGATATTCACGGCGGCGGGTCGGATCTGATGTTCCCGCACCATGAAAACGAAATCGCTCAGTCCACCTGTGCTCACGGCGGCGAGTACGTGAACTACTGGATGCACTCCGGCATGGTGATGGTCGATCGCGAAAAGATGTCCAAATCACTGGGCAACTTCTTTACCGTGCGCGACGTGCTGAAATATTACGACGCGGAAACCGTTCGCTACTTCCTGATGTCCGGCCACTACCGCAGCCAGCTGAACTACAGCGAAGAAAACCTGAAACAGGCGCGTTCTGCGCTGGAGCGTCTGTACACCGCGCTGCGCGGCACCGACAAATCTGTCGCACCGGCAGGGGGCGATGCGTTCGAAGCACGCTTTATCGAGGTGATGAACGACGATTTCAACACCCCGGAAGCCTACTCGGTGCTGTTTGATATGGCGCGTGAAGTGAACCGCCTGAAAACAGAAGATATGGCTGCCGCGAACGCGCTGGCCGCTCATCTGCGCAAACTCTCTGCGGTGCTCGGCCTGCTGGAGCAAGAGCCGGAAGTGTTCCTGCAAAGCAGCGCGCAGGCGGACGATGGCGAAGTGGCGGAAATTGAGGCGTTGATCAAAGCGCGTCTGGAAGCGCGTCAGGCGAAAGACTGGGCGGCGGCGGATGCGGCGCGTAATCGCCTGACCGAAATGGGGATCATCCTGGAAGATGGCCCGCAGGGCACCACCTGGCGTCGTAAGTAGGTCACTGTTACCCGGTCAATTCCGTAAAACAGTCAATAAAGCGCCCGACATGTTCGGGCGTTTTGCTATTTCTAGGCCGACTCCCGCGCGATCAGCTGCCCGGAAAGGGTAATCCGCTGCGTTTGCAGATCTGGCTCTTTCAGCTTGCGAATCATTAAACCGGCCGCCTGACGGCCCGTCTCTTCACTCGCCGACGACACATAGGTGAAGGACGGCGAGGTCAGATTCACATGCAGCATATCTTCAAACCCGACCAGCGCGACCTGCTGCGTCAGAAACACATCTTTTCCGACGGTACGCCCGACCTGATGAATCCCGGAAATCGAACCGATCATCGCATCCGGCGAGTGGCACAGCAGGGCGGTGATGGTGTTGTTTTTTTCCAGCAGCTGACGGGTGATAAACCCCGCCGCCTGGGTATCGTCGCTACAGACCGGGGCGGACTCTTCGCGGTTCACCAGGCCGTATTGCGTCATCGCGCTGCGAAAACCGAGCAGGCGCTGCTCGCGGATCAGACAGCCTTCCCGCCCGCCGATATAGGCGATATTACGATGCCCGCGCTCAATCAGATAACGGGTGGCGAGATTCGCCGCCTGGCGATTATCGCGCATCACCAGATTGCAGGTTTCATTCAGCAAGGACTGGGAGACCACGACCAGCGGTAACGGGCATTCGCGGATTTGCGCCGGAAGCGTGGAGGTTCGCGTATCGGACGCCAGATAGATCACCCCGGCGACGCCCTGCTGTTTAAACGAAAGCAGGCAGCGCTCAAGATGCTCGTGATCGTTAAGCGGCTGCCCGAGGAAAACCATATAGCCTTGCTTTTCCAGCTCCTGCACGATGCTCGCCATCACTTTGATGGAGAAACTGTCGCTGAAATCACGCAGGATCAGGCCGATAAGATTGGAGGTGTTGGCGCGAAGATTGGCGGCAGCGACGTTATGAATGTAGCCAAGCGTATTGATGGCAGCGTGGACTTTCTCAATCGTTGCCTCTGAGATTTTCCCTTTCTGACGTAACACCAGCGAGACGGTGGACACCGATACGCCTGCGTGTTTTGCGACATCAATAATGCTGACTTTCTTCAAACTCGCTCCCTGAAATTTCTCGATTATCAGCCAGATAAGACACGCCTCCCAGAGTACAGGAGACGTGCCGGTCCGGCATCTTATTATTTACCGATCATGGTGGACATGGTCTGGGCGATAAACTGTGCTCTGGCACCGAAAATCACCTGAATACCGTTATCGCCGACGAAGACGACGCCGCGCGCACCCAGACCGTTCAGCCCGTCTTTATCCACTTCATCACTCTTCGCCACTTCCAGACGCAGACGCGTGATACAGGAGCCGACGGAGTCGATGTTTTTCGCGCCACCCAGCAGGCCGATGATTTCGGTCGCGATTTCGGTGTCGGTTTTGTCATCCGTGGTGGCGGTCACTTCCGTGCGGCCCGGCGTTTTGACGTCGAAACGGCGGATGACGAAGCGGAAGGTGAAGTAGTAGATCAGCGCCATCGGAATACCGATGATCACGGCGTTGAGGAAGTTAGTCTGATAGCCGTTGAACGACGGCAGGATACCAAACGAAATGTAGTCAATCAGGCCCGCAGAGAAGGATTTGGCGATGTGAGCGTGCAGAAGATACATCGTCATGTAGGCCAGACCCGCCATAATAGCGTTAAAGACGTACAGGATTGGGGCCACGAAGATAAAGGTGAACTCCACCGGCTCGGTGATGCCCGTCAGGAAGCAGGTTAACGCCGCTGAGAACAGAATACCGAAGGCGATTTTCTTATTCTTGGTGTGGGCTTCATGATACATCGCCAGACAGGCCGCAGGCAGCGCGAACAGCATCAGCGGGAACTCGCCCTGCATGAATTTACCGGCGTTCTGGTAAGTGTCGCTGCTAAAGGATTTGGTCCCTTCTTCCAGCATTTTGAACCAGATTGTCTGATCGCCGTGGATCACCTGGCCCGCCTGGGTGGTGTAATCGCCAAACGAATACCAGAACGACGGATACCAGATGTGATGCAGGCCGAGCGGGATTAACGCACGTTCAACCAGACCAAAGATAAAGGTCGAGGCCGCCTGATTATCGCCGTTCACAATTACCGACAGGGCATCGATCCCCGCCTGAATGTGCTGCCAGACATACGGCAGCAGCAAACCGAGAACGAATGATAGAAACGCAGTGGCGATGGCGACAAAACGTTTGCCGGAGAAGAAGCCGAGGAATTCCGGCAGCTGCATGGTGTGGAAACGGTTATAGCACCAGGCCGCGAGAATACCGCAGATAAGCCCGCCGAAAACGCCCATTTGCAGCGTCGGAATACCCACCACCATGGCGTATTTCCCGCCCTGGGAGGCCATTTCCGGCGTAATGCTCAGAACGGTGCCGATGGTGATGTTAGTGACAAACACCGATACCGCCGCCGACAGGGCTGCGATCCCGGATTCAGACGCCAGGCCGACGGCAGAGCCAATGGCGAACAGCATCGGCAGGTTATCAAAAATAACCCCACCGGCGTTCATCATCAGCGGCATGTGGAATTTATCGCCGAAGGCTAACAGCAGGCCCGCAGCAGGAAGCAGTGAAATTGGCAGCATCAACGCGCGACCAATCATCGATAACTTAGACAACGATTTAACAAACCCTGATATCAGACTCATGCTGATTTCCCCCGAGAAGCGCTTTGAGAGGCGCTGTTATTGTAAGTAGAACGTTTTAGTAGAACGTTCTACTTATCGTGAGAGAAGCCTGAAATTCGTGCAACTTAATTTTCACATTTCAACAAACGAAATAGTGATTCTTTGAAGTTGATCGAGAATTAACCGTTATGGTTGAGGGGAAATCAGGGGGCTGAGAGGGGGAAAATACCGGGCGGCGGAAATGCCTTACCCGGTCTACAAACACCAACCACGCGTCATTGGCCCGACATGCGAAGCGCCGCCGGGCCTTAAGCGACTCAGGCGGTAATGGTGATGCTCTGGTTTTCGAAGGTGACCGTCTGCCCTGCGACAATTTTGCAGCGCTTGCGGGTTTCAATCACGCCATCGACTTTAACCAGGCCGTCGGCGATGAAAATCTTCGCCTGTGCGCCGCTTTCGCTCCAGCCTTCCAGCTTCAGCAGATCGCACAGTTCAACGTGCGGGTGTTTACCTAATGAAAATGTCGCCATCTTACGCTTCCTCTGCGTCGTGATACTCAACGCATGCTTGCAATGTATTCTGAATCAGGGTTGCTACGGTCATTGGACCCACGCCACCCGGTACCGGTGTGATGTAAGACGCGCGCGCGGCGGCGTCTTCAAATACCACGTCACCCACCACTTTGCCGTTTTCCAGACGGTTAATACCCACGTCCACTACGATGGCGCCTTCTTTGATCCACTCGCCCGGAATAAAGCCCGGCTTACCGACCGCCACGATCAGCAGGTCGGCATTCTCGACGTGCTGACGCAGGTTTTTGGTAAAGCGGTGCGTCACGGTGGTGGTGCAACCGGCCAGCAGCAGCTCCATGCTCATCGGGCGGCCAACGATGTTGGATGCGCCAATCACCACGGCGTTCAGACCGTAGGTGTCGATGTTGTAGCGCTCCAGCAGCGTCACAATACCGCGCGGCGTACACGGACGCAGACGCGGTGCGCGCTGGCACAGACGTCCAACGTTATACGGATGGAAACCGTCCACGTCTTTATCCGGTGCGATACGCTCCAGCACCTTCACGTTGTCGATGCCCGCAGGCAGCGGCAACTGCACCAGAATACCGTCGATCGCGTCGTCGGCATTCAGGGTGTCAATCAGCTCAAGCAGTTCTGCTTCGCTGGTAGTTTCAGGCAGATCGTAGGAACGGGAGACGAAGCCCACCTCTTCACATGCTTTACGTTTACTGCCGACATAAATTTGCGATGCCGGGTTGCTGCCAACCAGCACAACGGCTAACCCTGGAGCGCGTTTTCCGGCCGCTGTACGCGCCTTCACTTTTTCCGCGACCTCAGAGCGCACCTGCTGCGCAATCGTTTTACCGTCAATAATCTTTGCTGCCATCAGAGAGAGGATTCCGTCTGTAACGTTTGAAAGGGGGATTGCCTATATTTTGTCAGAAGCGAGGCCCGCTGTCAGTCACCCATTGAGAGATTTCCACAATCAGGCCCTAAACCCTGCTCATTGAATGGTCTTTTCCTAAGGGAAATTAGGATGTAGCCTGGAATTATCGCAGTGTTTTGACCTGTTTTAATATTTGTACGTGGGCTACTTTGTTGCTTCCAAAATAAACTTTCAATTACGCAATTGAATGTGTTTTTTATTCCCGAATTAACCCGGGAAGGGCTTTTTATATTCCAAAGGAACAGATATGAAACTTAGCAATATTGCTTCTTCCGTCATTGCTTCGCTGGTATTGGTTGCGGGTGCAGCTCATGCAGCAGATCCCGTTTCCGTCAATGGCGGTACCGTTCATTTTAAAGGTGAATTAGTTAATGCGGCATGCGCAGTAAATACTGAATCTGCGGATCAGATCGTGACTCTGGGTCAATATCGTACCGCTAAATTCACGAAAGTGGGCGATACCACTTCTAATATTCCGTTCAACATTGAACTGAATGATTGCGATCCAGAAGTGGCTGCCACCGCTGCTGTTGCCTTCACCGGCCAGATTGATGCGACCGATAAAACCCTGCTGGCAGTAACCGCAGGCGATAACGACAACACGGCTAAAGGTGTTGGTATCGAGATCCTGGATAGCGCGTCCAGCACCCTGACACCAGACGGTGCAACCTTCTCCGCAGCGAAAACGCTGATCGCAGGGACCAACACCCTGAACTTCACCGCACGCTACAAATCGACTGCGGCAACCACTGAGCCTGGTCAGGCGAACGCGGACGCCACTTTCGTCTTGAAATACGAATAATCGGCTTTTCAGGGAAGACCGGGCCTCAGGGAAGAGGCCAGTTTGATCCACATCGAGGGCTAAGGATGACCAGAATTGGGCTTCTGTTTCTGCTGACGATTACTGCCGTACAGCCTGTGATGGCGCACCGCGTGGTGGTGGATGGCGGACGGGTACATCTCAAAGGTGAGCTGGTCAACGGCGGTTGCGCCGTGGCGCCCGAGAGTCAAAGCCTGCGCGTGGAGATGGGGCAGTATCGCACCAACGCCTTTCACGGTGTGGGCAGTTTTTCGACGGTGGATGTGCCTTTTACCCTGCGTCTGGTGGATTGCAGTGTGGATGTTTCCCGCACGGTCGGGATGATGTTTCAGGGCATCACGCCCGCTGAAGATCCGCAGGTCTTTCTGGCAACATCCCGTCCCGGCAACAGCCGCGTCAGTAGCGGGATTGGGCTGGCACTTTTTGATTCGCAGAAGCGACAGATTATTCCCAACGCCACCGCCAATAATATGCTGCCGATCGACACGCCCGAGCTGAACTTTCATTTCAGTGCGCGCTATCGGGCTATTTCAGAACACCTTGTGCCGGGCAATATTCAGTCGGATGTCTGGTTTACGTTGATTTATCCATAACGTCGTACACGCCTGCGAACTTAATAGTAAAGGTATTGTTGTGATGAACTCCCTAATAAAACCAGGACTGATCTTTTCGCTTATTTTGATGATGATTTCTCTGCCCGTTCAGGCATCCGGTGGGATTGCTCTGGGGGCGACGCGCGTGATTTATCCGGCCGACGCGAAACAGACATCGCTCGCGATCACGAACAGCAATAAACAAGAGCGCTATTTAATTAACGCGTGGATTGAAAACGATCGCGGGCAGAAAGAAAAAACCTTCGCTGTCACGCCGCCGCTGTTTGTCAGCGAACCCGACAGCGAGAACACGCTGCGCATTATCTATGCAGGGCCACCGCTGCCAACGGACCGCGAATCCCTGTTTTACATGAACGTGAAGGCCATTCCTTCGGTGAACAAAGCCAACCTGGAAGGGAAAAACGTTCTGCAGCTGGCGATTCTGTCGCGTATCAAACTGTTTGTGCGACCAAAAAATCTGGCGATGCCGCCGGAAGAGGCGCTTTCGCAGCTGCGCTTTGAACGCGCGGGCAACCACCTCAAAGTCAGCAATGCTTCACCCTATTACGTCACGCTGGTGAACCTGCAACTGGGCGGGAAGAAGCTGGAAAATATCATGATTGCGCCGAAGAATTCAGCCCAGCAGGCGCTACCTGACGGGGCCAGCGGCACGCTCTCCTGGCAGAGCGTGAATGATTACGGCGCGATCACTCCCGCGCGTCGCGTCAGTCTTTGAGCAGAGTCACAGTGATGAATCCTTCACGATGGCGTTACCGCCCGTGTGTGCTGGCCATAATGGCGGTGCTCTGCCCGGGGATAGCCTGGTCTGAGAACTATTTTAACCCCGCGTTTTTGTCCGATGACACGGCGGGCGTGGCGGATCTGTCGCGCTTTGAGCAGGGGCATCAGCAGGCGCCTGGCACCTATCGCGTGGATATCTGGCGTAACGATGAGTTTATCGGTACCCAGGATGTCCGCTTTGAGGCCGGGGATGAAAATACGCCTCCGGTCGCGGGCGGGCTGTCGCCGTGCATCACGCGCGCGATGCTGGACCGCTTTGGCGTCAACATCACTGCCTTCCCTGAACTGCTTAACGTGACCGGCGAAACCTGCGTTCCGCTGGCGACGGCGATCCCCGGCTCGGAGATTGGCTTCAATTTTGCCTCGCTGCGCCTGAACGTCAGCCTGCCGCAGGTGGCAATGCAGAACAGCGCGCGCGGCTATATTCCGCCGGATCAGTGGGACGAAGGCATACCGGCGCTGCTGCTGAACTACAGCTTCAGCGGCAACAAAGGCAATGACGCCGACAACAGCTACTACCTGAATCTGCAAAGCGGACTGAACTATGGCCCGTGGCGGCTGCGTAACAACGGTGCGTGGCGCTATACCGAGAGCAACGGGGAAAGCCATCGCGAGTGGCAGAACATCAGCACATCCGCCCAGCGGACAATCATTCCCCTGAAAAGCGAGCTGGTGGCCGGGGACAGCAACACCGGGAATGACGTGTTCGACAGTCTCGGTTTCCGCGGGCTGCGCATGTACTCCTCTGACAGCATGTACCCGGACAGCATGCAGGGCTACGCGCCGACCGTGCGCGGTATCGCCCGCACCCCAGCGAAAGTGGTGATCCGCCAGAACGGGTATGTCATCTATCAGAGCTACGTGCAGGCAGGGGCATTTGCCATCAGCGATCTGAACCCGACGTCGTCGAGCGGCGACCTTGAGGTCACGGTTGAAGAGAAAGACGGCAACCCGCAGCGCTATACGGTGCCGTACTCCACGGTGCCGCTCTTACAGCGTGAAGGCCGCATGAAATACGATCTGGTGGCGGGGGATTACCGCAGCGGCAACGACGATCAGGACACGCCGTTCTTCACCCAGGGCACGCTGATTGCGGGGCTGAGCAACGGTTATACCCTGTATGGCGGCACCCAGCTCGCCTCGCGCTACAGCGCCATCGCGCTCGGTGCGGGGAAAAACTTTGGCGACTGGGGGGCGATTTCACTCGATGTCACCCAGGCGCGCAGCCAGCTGGCTGACGACAGTCGTCACGAAGGGCAATCTTTACGCTTCCTGTACGCCAAATCTCTGAACGGCTTCGGGACTAACTTCCAGCTGCTTGGCTATCGCTATTCCACCAAAGGGTTCTACACCCTGGATGACGTGGCGTGGAAAGCCATGGAAGGTTACCAGTACAGCGACAGCAAGGACGAGAACGGCGTGTCGGATGTGGTGAGTTATCACAATCTGACGTGGAACAAAAAAGGGCGCTTCCAGGTGAACATCTCTCAGTCGCTGGGGGATTACGGGTCGCTCTATGTGTCGGGCAGCGAGCAAACCTACTGGGGAACCAGCGATTCCAGCGTCTGGTATCAGCTGGGTTATGCCGGCGGCTGGCGGGGCGTGAGCTATTCCGTCTCCTGGTCGTGGAATCAGGCGGTGGGTATTGATGGCACAGACAAGCTGGCCTCGTTCAACGTGTCGGTTCCGTTCAGCCTGTTTACCCGTCACGGTTATCGCCGTGACAGCGCCTTCGATCGCGCCTACGCCACGGCCTCTGCCAGCCGCAACAGCAGCGGAGATACCACCTGGCAGACCGGCGTCAGCGGCACCTTGCTGGAAGATCGAAACCTGAACTACAGCGTGAGTCAGGGACACACCAGCACCAACGGTGCAAGCGGCAGCGCCAGCGCAAACTGGCAGGCCACCTACGGCACCTTCGGGGCCGGATACAACTATTCCCGCGACCAGCACGATCTGAACTGGCA
Source organism: Lelliottia sp. SL45 (assembly GCF_026672535.1). NCBI lineage: Bacteria > Pseudomonadati > Pseudomonadota > Gammaproteobacteria > Enterobacterales > Enterobacteriaceae > Lelliottia > Lelliottia sp. SL45. Next base: position 2,673,416 of record NZ_JAPPRH010000003.1, on the reverse strand, counting down.
AATGTCAGGCGGCGTGGTGGGCCATGCGGACGGTGTGACCTTCAGCCAGCCGCTGGGGGATACCAATGTTCTGATCAAAGCGCCAGGCGCGTCCGGCGTGAATGTCGAAAACCAGACCGGGGTGAAAACCGACTGGCGAGGTTACGCCGTGATGCCTTACGCCACGGTCTATCGCTATAACCGCGTGGCGCTGGATACCAATACCATGAACAACAGTACCGATATCGAAAACAACGTCAGCAGCGTGGTGCCGACCAACGGTGCGCTGGTGCGTGCCAGCTTTGATACGCGCATTGGCGTTCGTGCGCTGCTGACCGTCATGCGCGGCAATCAGCCGGTGCCTTTCGGTGCCGTAGTGCGCGAAACCGGAAGCGGCGTCACCAGCATGGTGGGCGATGACGGGCAAATTTACCTCAGCGGGCTGCCGCTTAAAGGCGAGCTGCTGGTTCAGTGGGGCAACGGCGCCAGCGCCCAGTGCCACGCGCCGTACGTCCTGCCTGAAAAGAGCCTGCAACAGGCAATCACGATGAAGGAGATTCGCTGTGATTAAGAGTCGATACCTGATGGCCGCGCTGCTGGTAATGCTTCCTGTCACGCAGGCGCTGGCCACTGTCTGTGCTAACGAAAACGGTGTGCCGACGGATATCTATTACGATCTGACGGATAAGTTTAATAGTTCCAATAACCAGATTGGGCAGATTGTCACGCTTGCGGAGAAATCCCAGTGGGTGGGGGTCAACGCGGTCTGCCCGAAAGGGACATCGGGCAACACCACCAAGCGCAGCTACGTGACCGATTTCCCGATCACCAGCACCATTGATGGCTACAAATATCTGAAGCTGAATGAGTATCTGGATGGCGCGATGAAGATCACCGACAGCTACTCTGGCGTGTTTTACCCGCCGCAGAATTTTATTCAGATGGGGAGCCACCCGAACGTCTCTAAAAATCAACCTTTCGGGGTGAAAGACTCGAATCTGGTGTTTCGCCTGAAGGTGACGCGGCGGTTTATCAATATGGTGGAGATCCCGCGTCAGACGATGTTCCGGGTCTATGTTACGACCACCTCATCGGACCCGCTGACGACCCCGGTGTATACCATCAGCTACAGCGGAACCATTCAGGTGCCGCAAAGCTGTGCGATTAACGCCGGGAAGGTGGTGGAATTCGATTTTGGCGATATTGGCGCCTCGCAGTTTAGCCAGGCCGGGGCGGGTAATCGCCCGCAGAACGTCTCGCCTAAAACCCAGACCATCGCCATAAAATGCACTAACGTGGAGGCCAACGCCTACCTGACTATGCGAGTGGAAACGGAAAAAGTGTCCGGGAACGCGCTGGTTTCTGATAATCCTGATCTCGGTTTTATCGTCGCCAGCACGAACAATACGCCCCTGACGCCCAATAATCTCGCCAGCAAGATCCCGTTCCGCCTGGATGATAACGCCTCGGCAGTCATTGGGATCACCGCCTGGCCGGTGAGCGTCACCGGGAATAAACCGAGCGAAGGGCGCTTCACCTCACGCGGATATCTTCGCGTGGATTACGATTAAGGAGAGGGCGATGCGCATAGGGATTTTAGTTGCCGCTGTAGCCGTAGCCTTTATGCCTGTGAAAGGCGTGCTGGCGGCAAGCCCACTGGGCGAAATCAATATCGAACTGTACGGCAATATTATCGATTTTACCTGTGTGGCTGAGGGGAGCGACAGCGACAAATCGGTGACGCTGGGCACCTGGCCGACCAAACAGCTCGGCACCACGGGCAGCAGAACCCAGGCGATGCCGTTTACGCTGAAGCTGACCGGCTGCCCACCGGGCGCGGCGTCGATTACCTTTTCTGGAAAGACGGATCCGCAGGACCCAGAACTGCTGGCCTTAAACGATGCCAGTCAGGCGACGAATGTGGCGGTAGAAATACGCGATCGGGATAAAACGCGTCTGCCGTTACAGCAGGCGAGCCAGGATGTGGTGGTTGATGAGCAGGGAAATGCAGTTTTGAGTTTTTATGCGAATTATATCGCTACGGCAAATAATCCCCAGCCGGGGCGCGCAGATGCCGATGCGACCTTTATGATTAATTATAATTAAGCCTAAACACCCTCCCTGAAACTCACTGGAGTCTCAGGGAGGACTTTCAGATTAAAGCAGCTCGTGCGCTTTGGCATAATCAATCAGCTCTACAATAGTCTGCACACCTAATTTCGAGTAGATGTTGGACTTATGCGCACTAATTGTTTTGTTGCTAAGTAATAATTGCTGCGCGATTTCCTTGTTAGATAATCCATTGGCCAGATAACGCAAAACAGTCACCTCGCGGTTTGATAACGGCATGTCATTTATTGCTCCCCGGTGTGAGCCTTGATGATTTATAAAGCTCAGGGTCTCATAGGGAAAGAACGAATATCCTGAGAGCAACATTTCCACGGCGTTATAGATATCATTCAGATCTTTTCTTTTGCTCACAAATCCATTTGCACCTGCGCGCATGGCGCGGCCAGCGTAAAACGATTCTGATTTGGAAGACAAAAACAGAATTTTTATGTTGTCATCTAAGTTCTTGATTCTTTTTAGCAATGAAAACCCATCTGTGCCAGGTAATTCGATGTCGAGGATCACCAGATCGATAGGGTGATTGCGAATGTAGTCGAGTGCTTCATGGCTGTCTCCTGACTTGAGTTTAATCTCAATGCTTTTGTTTTTCTGGAGCAGGACTTCAATTGACATTCTGACGATAGGGTGCTCGTCAATAATGATGACGGATGCCGGTTTCATTTTTTATGCCTCAGGTTGTGAAAGCGCAATTGCAATCTGTGCAAAAGTGCCTGGTAAGCCGGAAGGATAATTCTGCAGATCCTTATACGGGGGTAATTCCCTGGAAAAAGCGTAAGCATCCTTGTTTGCATTCTGAAAAAATGGCAGTAGCGCGTTGGCTTATTAATATTTTGGAAAGAGTAAAGGTATTTCTTATTCTCCTTTGGAACATGCTTATTATACCGTGTAAGTTTTCTCCGAAAAGCCTGTAAATTATTCAGGGGGTGCTTATTAATATGATCTTCTGGAGACGGAAAGTGATTATTTTAAATTTGGGCTAAATCACCAGACATTCCTCTTAATGTGGATTATCCTATTTATGTAATTGCAAAAAATAATAGAATCCCCTCAATGTTAATTTAATGTTGCCATTTCACCCACTGTACGCGGAATCTTCTGCGCCATCATGGCGGAAGATTTATTGCCGCTTTCCGCGCGTCACCTTCATTTGAAAGTGCTGTTCACCTTTCAGCAAAAAAAGCCGTCTGCTGCAGAAGGATCTGCTGCCAGCAAGGGATGGCGTTTTTAGCGACTCATTGAATACTCACGTTTTTACATCGTTATCATCTTTTTAACGGATGAAATTAAAACTTAACTTCTGGATGAAAATGCTGTTTTTTGATCGCTACGCAGAGATTAACATCACGAGAAATCCTGGATTAGGAATAGTTGTAATCTTTGCATAAATGTTAATTTAAAACATAATTTTAATATTGTGCGTAAGTAATTTCTTAAAGGTCTTTAGGAATTAAGGGGTTATTCAGGAGAGGAGACAGAAAGGCGATGCAGCAGATGCAGTAATTCCTGACGATGGTTTAACCCTAATTTACTGAGAATTCGTCCCAGACGATAAACCACGCGGCTGTAAGGACGCTGGCGAAAAAGCGCAATATTTCGCAGTGATTCCCCCTGTGTCAGATATTGCAGGACAAACCACTCTTCTCTGGAAAAGTAGATGTGGCGATTATTCACGGGAGGGAGGGCGGTCGCTAACGCATGTTGCAGCGCCTGAGCCGGGAGCTGGCGCTCAAGCACATCAAAGGGACCGCTGGTTTTGCAAAACAGCCGGGCGTCATAGTCATCAGCGCGTATCAGCAGGCTCACGGCAGTGTAGGGGGGATACAGAATGGCGCGTCGAAGCGTGGTGAGCATCTCCATCAGCGGCATCGTGCGGCTCTCCATATCGACAACCAGTCTGGCCGAGGGCCAGTTTTCCAGCGCGCTGAAGGCCGATTCAAGCGTGTCATATCCGCAGCAGTGTTTCAGGGGGGATGGGCCGTGCTGAATTCCTGCATGCAGGAAACGATCGTGGGTCACGAGAACGATAAAGGGGGCGTCGGGTCTGCGTGTCTGGTTGATGGATTGACTCAAATAAACAAGACGATCAAAAAAAGGGGCGCTGGAACGCGAATGTGAAAAACCCAGCGAATCGCTTCCTTTACGACGACGCCGATAGCGGCGTACGGTCATGCGCATAGATTCTCTCTCAGGCTAATGTCCTTTTTTCTTCAGACCAGCCTACAGACGGCCAGTAATATCCCTGACCGAATCCCGCTCCTGCCTGCAGCGCGTACTCCCGATCCCTGTTTGACTCAATACCTTCAATCAGCACATTGCTGGCGACCTGTGCGCAGAGATTTACCAGCTGGGCTAGCGCAGGCGAGCCTTTTTTCCGCCAGAACGCCATCTTATCGATCTTGACGCCACATAACGGTAAACGACAGCCTAAAAATGGACGAACAGAAGCCGTGTTTACGTCATCAAGCCAGAGATGGCATCCGCGTTCGACGAGTATCCGCCAGTGGCGAGTGACGCGCTCACGCATGGGAGCCGGAAGTCTGAAGAGTGCGCTGGGTTCGACAATTTCAATATTCTGGCCGGCGTTAAGCAGCGGCAGGATTCGGGCGAAGGATTCTGGGTCACTCAATACGGTTATCGGCAGGTTGATAAAAAGGTTTTTAGCGTAAAGTGTGTTTTTTAACATGGCGAGCTGCAGTTCAAGCAGCCTAAGCGACTGTTTCACCGACTGTTGCTGAAAAAACGCTTCACTTTGCTCAGGGGAGGCGAGAAGGCTAAGCACTTCGCGCCCGACCACACGCGAAGAGGAGAGGGCCACGATAGGCTCCAGCTTGATGCCGATAATCTCTGGCGAGACGCTACGCAGTGGGGGGAGATCGCATTCTGGCAAGCCGGAATGGTTAAGCGGGAATGGGGAGGTCACTACACTGTCCTGTTATCTTCCGGCTCCTCGGCGCCGGGATACCGGAGGCTAGTGTGAGAGCGATGGTCGGCAGAAAATACCAGGCGTTACTTAAACGGCGTTAAGCCTTTTCGTAGAGTCATCAAGTGGCAGAAAAATGAGAGGAATGTCGAAAAAACAGACGTATTGGCGAGGGATAAACAGGGGGATGGTGAGAAGGCAGGCGATTGCGCTAAAAGGCATTGACTCACTAGCCATTGACCGTATAATTCCAGGCGTTTCACACCGCAAGTGCACGCTTCTCCGTGCGCCCTTAGCTCAGTTGGATAGAGCAACGGCCTTCTAAGCCGTAGGTCGTAGGTTCGAATCCTACAGGGCGTACCATTAAGTCGCTGTTACTCACGCCATCACCACGTTAAGCAACTCCTCCACCGGTAGCGGTCGGCAAAAATAAAACCCCTGCAAGAAGTCGATCTGTTTAGCACGCAGATAGTTCGCCTGTACCTGTGTTTCCACCCCTTCGGCAATAATCTTCAGATGCATGTTTTTGGCCAGCGCAATCATGCTGTCCACGAGCCGTGTATCGGCACTGACGCCAATCTGGCTGATAAACATTTTATCGATCTTGATGAATTCTGGATTCAGGGCAGAAATATAGGACAGGTTCGAATAACCGGTGCCAAAGTCATCCAGCGCGACAGAGATGTTGGCGCGCCGCAGGGCAGCAAACCAGTTACTCAGCTGCGGGGTGAAATGCAGCGGATGTCTCTCGGTGATTTCCATCACCACCTGAATCTGATTCGCGACGCATTTCTTTAACAGCTCGCAGGTGTCGATCTCGAAATTCGGATCGAGACAATTTTGCGCGCTGATATTAATGCAAATATAAGTTCCCACCGGGAAGTGCTGAATCGGGTGTTCGAGATCGGCAATCACCTGCTGGATAAGCTGATGGGTCAGCGAAATAATCAGGCCGTGTTGCTCTGCCAGCGGGATAAACACGTCGGGAGAAACATCGCCATAAGTGGGATGCCGCCAGCGGGCGAGGACTTCGATGCCCGCGATTTTCCCGGTCTGCGCGTTGATAAACGGCTGATAAACAGGGGTGATTTGCTTTTGCGCGATGGCCGTTTTCAGGGTTTTCAACCCAGGCCGGGCGGGGATCGTTTTAAAGCGTGACAGACCGCGGATCAACGATGATCCCAGCCCGTTGAGAAACGTAGGATCTTTTTTAAGGGTGTTTTCCATAGGTCACTTTTATCGCGTTTTCGTCAGGCAAACCGGGAAGGTTTACCTGACGAGAAGGGGGAATCACTGGCTGGATTAGAATTTCACCCAGTCGTCCTCGTCGCTGACGCTCTCTTTTTTGCCGGGGGCCAGCGCAATAACATGCCCTTTGCCTGCCGGACGGCTCTCCTTAAGCTGGCGTGGGATATTCGATACACGGAAGATCGACACCACTTTCTCTAGCTGCACGGCCTGATCTTCCAGCGAACTGGCCGCAGCGGAAGATTCTTCAACCAGCGCGGCGTTCTGCTGCGTAGTGGTATCCATCTCGGCCATCGCCTGCGCAATCTGCGAAATCCCACGGCTCTGTTCGTCCGTCGCGGTCGCGATTTCACTCATGATATCGCGCACCTGCGCTACCGATTTTTCAATTTTGAACATTGCGGCACCGGCGCCTTCCACCAGGTTAAAACCGGTATCGACGTGAACGGCGGATTCGTGGATCAGGTTCTCAATCTCTTTTGCCGACTGCGCGCTGCGTTGCGCCAGGGTGCGCACTTCGGCGGCGACAACCGCAAAACCTTTCCCCTGATCGCCCGCGCGTGCGGCTTCCACAGCGGCATTGAGCGCCAGAATGTTGGTCTGAAAAGCGATACTGTTAATCACCGTGGTGATCTCAGAAATACGGTGCGAGCTGAGTCGCACATTTTTCATGGTATCGATCACTTTCTGCGAAATCAGGCTGCCTTCGCTGGCATTTTGCGACGCTTCTTCCGCCAGCAGGCGCGCCTGGTTAGCGTTTTCCGCATTCAGCGCGACGGTGGAGGTCAGCTCTTCCATGCTGGCTGCGGTCTCCACCACGGCAGCAGACTGCTGCTCGGTGCGTGAAGATAAATCCATATTGCCTGCGGCGATTTCCGTGGAGGAGCGGGCCACGCTTTCCACCCCTTCGCGCACGTCATTAATAATGCTTTTCAGGTTTTCGTTCATGGTTGAAACGGCCTGCATCAGCAGCCCAGGTTCGTCATGACGCGTGCTGGTCAACGTACTGGTGAGATCGCCTTTGGCGATTTGCTCTGCGACGCGCAAGGTTTCGTTCAGCGGACGGGTGATCGATGCGGTGATCCCCATTGCCAGCAGCAGGCCAAGGGCAATGCCAATGGCAGCCACAATGCTCATCTGTAGCCGGACGCCATCAACGGTCTCAACCACTTTCTGTTGCTGTCTGGCGAACATCGACTGAATGGTCTCAATCAGTGTCTCTGCTTTATCTGTCAGGGTGTCTGAGAGGGTCGATTGCTCTGCCCACACAACTTTGTAGTGGTCGAGTTCTGCAGCGATTGCCTGCATATCTTTAAGAGTGCTGTTCAGCCAGGCGTTTTGATCTTCCGGCACAAACTGCAGCATCTCTGTTATCCCGTTTTTGGCCGCGTCCAGACGCGTCAGGACGTTTTGCTTTGCCGCCTCTGTCGGGTGCTGCTTATAGAGAGAGACCTGGGAGTCAATATCGCTCAGGATGAAGGCCACCTGGGACGCAACCAGCGTCTGCTGTGGAGTTAACGCCGCGCTGCGGCTTAATTTCGATGCGATTTCAGAGTTATCGCACAGGGATTGCGTATTGAGTTTGCGCTCGCTGTCCGTTTTTTCGCTCGCCGCTTTGGTAAACGGCGTCAGGGACGCGATGTAGTTTTTCACCGCAGCGTCCGTATTATCCACGGAAACTTTTCCCTCAGGCGTCCAGGTGTAAGTTTCCAGCCGGGCGATCATATCCTGCATCGTCTGGGCGGCATCGTTGGTCTGATCGAGATACGTCTGATCCTGCGTATACAGATAGTTCAGACGGGCCAGTCGCACGGCAGACAGTGCGTTAAACAGGCCGGTGGTATGTTCATTTTTCTCGACGCGATCCTGAATGCTCACCATCCCCAGCATTCCCGACAGCAGAATGGCCAGTGTCACCAATAAAATAGTCGAAAAGCCGAACAAGAGTTTTCGGCTGACTTTTAAATTTTGAAAACGATTCATTACACTCATCTATTTTTCCCGGGCCGGTTTTTACCGAGCGACAATATTTTTAGCTATGTTGCCATCATTAATGGAATGCAAAACATGAAACTGAAGAAGTAAAAAAAAGCCCTTTGCACTCAGGTACGAAGGGCAAAACCGCTGAGTTGACATCACTCACTCAGGGGATCAGACTTCTCCTCTTTTTTAACAGAGTGAGCAGGGAGTTCGCTCATTCTATAATATACGGGGACGACATCCTGGTAATTAATGATGTAACCATGCCCTCTGATATTGCGAATAAAGTCCTCGGGTAATCCAAGAAGATTCAGTTTGTTGTTCAGGTTATGAAGCACTTGCCATAAACGCTGGGTCGAAGGACTGAGGTTATTGTCCTCCCAGATCTTTTCGAACAACTCTTCTTTGGCGATAACTTTCTTACGACCATGTTCCAGCAAATATAGGAAAAGCCGTAACATTGTTTCGTTAAAATAGATTGATGCAAACGCCACACTTTTATCGTTGTGACTACCGGTAAGTCGGTACAGTCTGCGATTTGTAATATCGAAGTGAATTTCATCACCAATCATAAAGCCATATAGACGATAGCCCATCTCTTTATTCCTGCATTAGAGTCAACCTGACATACGCCGCTGGAAATACACTTTTCTAATAAACCATACATTTTATAAGGTGGATTATATGTATGCCGTTCGTGCTTTCCAATACACAACCCTATGCGCTATAAGAAACCCTGTGTTGACGATTTGTTTATAGAGTTTCTATTTACATAAGTTGCATCTGTAGTGCTATGCACCTTGTTTTTTATGATTTCTGGAGATTAATGCTAAAAACGCGTAATGAATCAACCACTCAACATAAAGTCGCGAAGTTTTCTGGTTTTCAAGCATCAATGGCTGATTGTGAGTGTCGATGATCACGATTCCTTCATCCATGGGTTTCCGATGCCACAACTTTAAGAATTGCCTGACAAAAACGTGAGTGAAGTTATATGATTTATACTGATTAAGAGGCTTAAGGCGCGAGCGAAGAGCGGTTTTTTGCATGAAGGTGTTTATTTCAACCTACTGATATATAATAACTAAATTCTGAATCAGGTTTTCTATGTCAACTATCGATCGCACCATGAAAAAAGTGTACGTCATCAACGATACCTTGCTGTTTGAACCTGATTTGCGGCGTCTCGGCCCGCTGGACGGGTATCCCCAGAGGGCTACCACGCTTCATGGCCCGGTGAGCGAGTGCCTGCTTTTACTCCTTGAAAACAACAACCAGGTCGTGACGCAGCGGGTTCTGTTTGCCTCCATTTGGGAGAAACAGGGGGCGATTGTCAGTACCAATGCCCTTTACCAGACCATTTCCCAAATCCGCAAGGCGCTGAAATTTGCGGGGTTGGAAGAAAACATCATTAAGACCCTGCCTAAAGAGGGATTTAAGTCGATTGCCCAGCTGCGCGAAGGGGTACTGGACGAGTTTATTCGCCCGCAGACAACGGCGCTGGTTTCGGTTTTACCCGAAGAATATCCCGTTGCAGAGGTTACGGCGGTGGCTGTTTCTGAGGTGATTCGCAAACCCCCTTTTTTCCCGGCAAAGCTTTCCTATGGGGTGGCAGGCATTCTTTTTCTGCTCTCCTGCGCGATATCGTACTTTCTGATTAAAGAGGATAAGTCCTCTCTGACGCATTATCAGTCGGTGAGTCAATTTAACGGGTGTGACGTATATTCATCCTGGCGGGATAAAGAGAAAACCAGTGAAATGCTGGCGGGGCTGGCGAAACGCTATCCCATTCAGTGCAAACCCGGAGGGGTACTGTGGATGACCAGCAGTTTTTCCCAGCAGGCTCATTCGGTCATTATTTGTGACCGTCCGCTAAAGGACAATAATGCGCAGTGTGATTCCATTATTTACAGGCCGCAGAATCATGATGATGAATAAAATAACGCTGCGCTGGACGTTTATCGGTCTGGCCATTGCCGCACCCTTGCTTTATGCGTGGTATATTCATTACCAGCGTAATCACTTCAGCTGCGAAGCGCATGTAACAGTGGTAGACGATAATTATCTTCTCGACGTCATGATGGATTATTCATTTATGAACGGGGAGGGTAGCTATGCAACGTCCGGGGAATATACCCAGAAAGGCCAGCCACCTGTCGAAGTCAGTAATAAAATTGCGTTTAATTACTGGCGAGAAGCGGGGGATATTATTATGGTGTCCAGCGACACCAGTGGACGCCCAAAAAGAAATGAAGCCTTCAGGTTGGATGTCCCGGACTTTTTCCGTCTGCGCGATCGCGGCCTTAAAGTTCAGATAACGCCGGCGAACGCCTCCAGCTATTTCATTATCTACAGAAACGCCCCTGTTATTTATTGCGCAAAAGAGTAGATGAGGTGACCTAACGCTCTCTCATCCCTGCTTGTTTTATCTTGTTGTCCATTTTTACGCTTGATCATATAAAGATAATGAGTATAGTTCTCATTCTCTTTAGTGTTTGTGGGCAGCGACGGACGATTCCCGCATCAACAGTGAGCGCAGATCTCACACGGAACACTGAGTGTTAACGGTGGACTCTGCACTGGCCTCACAGCCTGTAAAACAACCTTAATCGCACAGCAGCATGCGACGCAGTTTCCCGCCTGATTCTCTTTTTGAACGGTAAAGGATGTTCCTGATGACAAAAAAATTGTCCGCGCTGGCGCTGCTTGTGGCTGCCTCTCTTTCCGGCTGCGCCGCGCAGCATGCCGCCAAACCTGCCCCTGAAGCCCACACCGCCGTAACCGCGCCTGCTGAAACCGGCGTGGTGAAGCGTGAACTGGCCGACGGCTTATACGAAATGGTGCTCAGTCCGAAAGGCGATGCGCTGTATGTCGCAAGCGCCGAAGGGTTTAAGGACGTGCAGGGCGGGGTGATCTACAAACTCGATCCCACTACGCTCAAAACCATTGGCCGCAGCCATACGGATCTGAAAAACTTTGCGCTGGCGATATCAAAGGATGGCAGCACCGTCTATGCAACCAACTCGCTGGACGGCGGCATCAGCGCCATCAGCACCGCGGACGGCAAAGTGAAAAATCGTCTGCTGTTCACCGAACGCAACAAAGAAGGTTTCCCGTACGGGGCGCGCCAGGTGCTGCTCCATGACGGCACCCTTTACATCGGCGGTGTCGCCGATCCGGCAGTGGTCTGGGTGGTGGATGCCGAAACGCTCAAGCTGAAAAAAACCATCAAAAATGCCGGGCAGTGGGTGACGGGGCTGCTGTGGTCTGAGCAGACTCAGCGCATATACGTGGCTAACGGCGGCGGCGAAATCCTGATTATCAATCCGCGCAACAATCGCATCGAAAAACGCTGGAAACCGCTCGGCGACAAACCGGCGCTGCTGCTTAACCTGGCAGAAGACAAGGCCACGGGTCGCCTGTTCGTGACCGATAACTCCAAAGCCAAAACCACGCTGGTGCTGGATATCCACACCGGCGAAGTGATTAAGCAGCTCGATGTGGGCGATTCGCTGGCGGTGAAATTCAACGCTAAACGCAACGAGCTGTACATTACCCAGCGCGAAAGCGGAAAACTGCTGAGCCTGGATGCCACGACCTATGCCGTCAAACAGAGCTGGGATCTGCCTCCGAATCCAAACAGCCTGCTGCTGTCGGAAGATGGCCAGACGCTGTACGTCACCGTCAAACAGGCGTTCAACAAAGACCACTCCACGAACGGACCGGACAGCGTTGTCAGAATTTCACTGAAATAAACCTCTTATAAATTATCAGGCCCGGCGACGGGCCATTTTGCGCGTATGTTGAACGAGTTAATCATGAACAACACCAGAATGAACAAAACGCTGCTGGCGCTCGCCATCGGCGCGGTTACGCACTCCGCCTTTGCGGCGGAGACCCCAAAAGAAGAGACCCTCGTGGTGCAGTCTGCGCCGGCCAGCGATTTCAAACCGGGCGGCGATCAGCTGGTGCCCGCCTTCCTTGACGGACAGGTCGCCAACGGTGGCCGCATGGGGATGCTCGGCCAGCAGAACGCGATGGACGTGCCTTTTAACATCATCAGCTACACCTCGAAGCTGGTGGAAGATCAGCAGGCCAAAACCATTGCCGATGTGGTCGCCAACGATGCGGGCGTGCAGTCGGTGCAGGGCTACGGCAACAGTGCGGAAAGCTATCGCATTCGCGGCCTGAAATTCGACGGCGACGACATGACTTTTGGCGGACTCTCCGGCGTGCTGCCGCGTCAGGTGGTCGATACGCAGATGGTTGATCGTATTGAGATCTTCAAAGGTGCCAACTCCCTGATGAACGGCGCGGCAAGCTCCGGCGTCGGCGGGATGATCAACCTTGAGCCAAAACACGCGGGCGACACGCCGCAGGCCAAAATTGGCGTCGATTACACTTCTGATTCGCAGATTGGCACCACGCTGGACGCCGGTCGGCGCTTCGGGGAGAGTGACCAGTTTGGCGCACGCGTGAACCTGGTCCACCGCGAAGGCGAAGCACCGGTTGCCAACGACCGCCGTCGCACCACGCTGCTCTCTACCGGGCTGGATTTCAAAAGTGACAACTTCCGCACCTCACTGGACATGGGCTATCAGAAGAAAACTTTCCATGGCAGCGAAACGGGCGTCAACATTTCCGGGGTCGATTTCGTGCCGACGCCACCGAAAAACGATCGTAACTACTCGCAGAAATGGGCCTACAGCAATATCGAAAACGAATTCGGCATGTGGCGCAGCGAGTACGACATCACCGATAGCTGGACGGCTTACACCGGACTGGGTGCGCAGCACGCCCACGAAGAGGGGCTGTACAGCGGCGCGAAGCTGATGGATAAGAGCGGTAACGCCACGGCAACACGTCTGGATACCAATCGCATCAGCGACGCCGTGAGCGGCATGGCAGGCATTCGCGGTAACTTCGATACCGGTTTCGTGTCGCACAAGGTCAACGTGGGCTACTCCGCAATGACCAAAAACGAAAAAATCGCGTGGAAGATGTCGGCGGCAGCGGATAACCCGATCACCAACATCTATCACAATACCGGCGTGGATAAACCTGACAGCAGCAACTTCAATGGCTCCGGCGGTAACTATAGCGATCCGTTGACCAGCGGCCGCACCCGCACTCAGGGCTGGTTGCTCAGCGATACCCTTGGCGTACTCGACGACAAACTCTTGTTTACCGCTGGCGCGCGCCATCAAAAAGTGGTGATTCGCGGATACAACAAAATCACCGGTGCGGAAAACGACGCCGATGGCTTTGACGGCAGCCGCTGGATGCCAACCTACGGCGTGGTCTACAAACCGTGGGACGAACTTTCGCTCTACGCTAACCACACCGAAGCGCTGCAGCCGGGTAAAACCGCGCCAGACACCGCGACTAACTACGGGCAAAGCACCGGGATTGTTCACTCGAAGCAGAACGAAGTGGGTGTGAAAGCAGACTTCGGACGCGTGGGCGGTTCTTTGGCCCTGTTCGAAATCAAAATGCCGTCGGCGATCCTCGACAGCGTGACCAAACACTACGGTCTGGATGCCGAGCAGCGTAACCGCGGCGTGGAGCTGAACGTGTTCGGCGAGCCGATGCTGGGAATGCGTCTGAATGCCAGCGCCACCTGGCTGCAGGCAGAAATGACCAAAACCAACAACGGCCTCAATCAGGGCAACAAGGTCATCGGCGTACCGAATTTCTATGCGGTGCTGGGGGCGGAATATGACATCAAACCGATCGACGGCCTGACGGCGACCGCGCGCGTGAACCACTCCGGCTCTCAGTACGCGGATCTGGCGAACAGCAAAAAACTCGACAGCTACACCACGTTGGATCTGGGCATGCGCTATCGCTTCGCGGTAAACCATAACCAGAATCAAATGACCGTGCGTGCCGGTATCGACAACGTGACGGACGAAAACTACTGGGCAAGCGTGGACGATTCCGGAACTTACCTGTTCCAGGGCGAGCCGCGTACCTTCAAAGTTTCCGTCGGCTACGAGTTCTAAGTTTTACCCTCGTTATCAGGGGCACGGATGCCCCATCCATTTCTTAAGCGTGCGCCAGCGCAAACGCAATTGCGGCGTGAACGGTCACAATCTGCGCGCGCGTACAGGCCTCTGGCGTGGTGCCGGGGCTGTCGGGATAAACTTCCGTGGTGGTGGTAAACGGCGCGCCGGTAAGGGTGGCGCACAGATGATAGGCATGAATGTCATATTCCACCACGCCCTCGCTGACGACGGTGAACTCCATCATTTTGCCATTCTCATCGGCAGGGGCGATATGGGTGACTTTCTTCACGGCGTCGATAATCGCCTGCTGGAAATCCAGGCGTGAATTCTGCGTATCGCTCACCAGATAGTAGCCATCGGGAATTGTCCCCGGCTCAAATGGCAGTCCGTCGCGCGCGGCCTTTGCCGGTCGGAACTCGCTCTCATCGCTGTCGGTGGTTTCGTGCAGATCAACGTGCAGCAGGAATTTGCCTTTCAGCGGGGCGGTTAACGCCATCAGCGCGCGGGCTTCTTCGCCTTCCCCTTGTGGCCAGAACTGGCGGTTGGTATCCACGGCTTCATAGGTCCAGCGAGTGATATGCTCGTAGGCCCACGGGCTGACGCACGGCACCACCAGTAGATTGATTTTCCCCGCATACTCATTTTCATACTCCGCCAGGAAGTTCAGCGCGCCCATCACGCCACTGGTTTCGTACCCGTGAACACCGCCGGTAATCAGCGCGACGGGAAGGTTGTCGTCCCAGTGGTGTGATTTCACGGCCATCAGCGGGAAAGTCTGGTCGCCGTAGTGTAATTCGCCGTACTGACTTACGTCGTAGCGAGGCTTCAGGGCGGTGATCGCGTCAAGCACGTCCGTCTGATAGCTGCGAAAACGCGTCTGGTTCTCGCGCCACTGCTGTTTTTCCGCCGCAGTCCATGGCTGGCCTGGCGTACCGATAGGGTAGAACTGTTTCTCAGTCATAGGTCACTCTGTCAGTGTAGGGTTCTCAACATCATACCCAGCCGCGCTTTTAAATTCATATGGGTATTTGAGCCGGGCCTGCAACTTGCTCCTGCTGACCCGAAGTGTTAAAAGGTGCCCCTTCCAATAAAAATACACAGGGGTCAGACGTGAAAGACGCGTCATCCGCTTCAGACAATGCGGTTTCTGAAGCCTCGTCGGAACAGACACCGACGCTGCAACGTGGTTTGCAAAATCGACATATTCAATTAATTGCCCTCGGCGGCGCGATTGGTACCGGACTGTTTCTCGGCATCGGGCCAGCGATTCAAATGGCCGGGCCTGCGGTACTGCTGGGATACGGCATTGCGGGCGTGATTGCCTTTCTGATTATGCGCCAGCTTGGTGAAATGGTCGTCGAAGAGCCGGTTTCTGGCTCTTTCGCCCACTTTGCTTACAAATACTGGGGGCCGTTTGCAGGCTTCCTGTCCGGCTGGAACTACTGGGTGATGTTCGTGCTGGTCGGCATGGCTGAACTCACCGCCGCGGGCATCTACATGCAGTACTGGCTCCCGGATGTCCCGACGTGGATCTGGGCCGCCGCCTTCTTCATTATTATCAACGCCGTAAACCTGGTGAACGTGCGTCTGTATGGCGAAACGGAATTCTGGTTCGCGCTGATTAAAGTGCTGGCGATTATCGGCATGATCGGCTTTGGCCTGTGGCTGCTCTTCTCCGGGCACGGGGGCGAGCGTGCGAACATCGATAACCTGTGGAAACACGGCGGTTTCCTCGCGACCGGCTGGAACGGACTGATTATGTCCCTGGCGGTGATCATGTTCTCCTTTGGCGGGCTGGAGCTGATTGGGATCACGGCGGCAGAAGCGCGCGATCCGCACAAAAGCATTCCGAAAGCGGTCAACCAGGTGGTCTACCGTATTCTGCTGTTTTATATCGGTTCGCTGGTGGTTCTGCTGGCGCTCTACCCGTGGGTAGAGGTGAAATCCGACAGCAGCCCGTTTGTGATGATTTTCCATGATATGAACAGCAACCTGGTGGCATCGGCGCTGAACTTCGTCATTCTGGTGGCTTCGCTCTCGGTCTATAACAGCGGCGTCTACTCTAACAGCCGCATGCTGTTTGGCCTCTCCGTGCAGGGTAACGCGCCGAAGTTCTTAACGCGCGTCAGCCGTCGCGGGGTACCGGTCAATTCGCTGCTGCTCTCCGGAGGCATTACCTCGCTGGTGGTGCTGATCAACTATCTGCTGCCGAAAGAGGCCTTTGGCCTGCTGATGGCGCTGGTGGTGGCTACCCTGCTGCTGAACTGGATCATGATCTGCCTGGCGCACCTGCGCTTTCGTGCGGCGATGCGTCGTAAAGGACGTGAGACGCAGTTCAAGGCGCTGCTCTATCCGGCGGGTAACTACCTGTGTATCGCGTTTCTCGGCATGATTCTGGTGCTGATGTGCACCATCGATGACATGCGTCTGTCGGCGTTCCTGCTGCCCGTGTGGGTGGTATTCTTGTTTGTGGCCTTTACCTTATCGCGCAGTAAAGCGCGCTAACAAAAAGCCCGCCAGCGGAACCGCAGGCGGGCTTTCACATCATCTCATCAGAACAGATAACTCATACTCACTGAGACACTTCGCGGTTCGCCATACACCGCCGAGTCGTCGAGATACGAGTAATATTCCCGGTCAAACAGATTGCTGACGTTGGCCTGCACCGCCAGCTGTTTGGTCAGCTGATACTTCGCGAACAGATCGACCAGCGGGTAGCTGCCCTGGTACAGGCGCTGGGTTTCGCCATCCGGCCCGGTTACGTCTTTATACACCCGGTTTTGCCAGTTCACGCCGCCGCCGACCGTCAGGTCCGGCAGTACCGGCACGCGATAGCGGCTGAAGAGTTTGAGCTGGGTCTGCGGTGCATAGCTGTTGAAGCGGCCATCCGTATCGGTGGCGACGTAACGCGTGGCGCTGAAGGTCAGCTGCAGATCGTCTGTCACGGCGCCGTTCACTTCAAACTCGGCCCCTTTGCTCACCGCCCCTTTAGTTGCGCGATAGGCCTGCTCGCTTGAGCCGTTGACGAACTCTCCGCTGATCGCCTCCGCCGCGTTTTCCTGCTCGATACGGAATACCGCAACGTTGGTGGTCAGGCGACCGTCCATCCAGTCGGCTTTCAGGCCGGTTTCGTAGTTTTTGCCGGTTACCGGCGACAGCCACGCGCCATCTTTGCTGCGCTTGGTCTGCGGCGCGAAAATCGAGGTGTAACTGGCGTACGCCGAAAGCGCGTCGGTGATATCGAACACCAGGCCGCCGTACGGAGTGGTGTTGTATTTACGCATATCGCCGCTGCTGCCGTTGGTGCTGTATTGGGTGTAACGCGCGCCTAAAATCAGCGACAGGGGATCGGCCAGCGACAGGCGTGTCGCCGTGTAGGCCGATTTCTGACGCACGATGTCATCGGCGTTTTGATACCAGTCGCCCCACGCCGGTTCCGCCACGCTCCCATCCCAGTTGTTGTTAAAGATACCCACGCTGTCCATCGGGCCATCCTGACTGAAGGTAGCGTTATGCTGGCGGCTGTAGCTGGCCCCGGCCATCAGCTGGTGCTGGCGGCCAAGCAGTTCAAACGGGCCGCTGGCGTAGGAGTCAAAGGAGTCGAGGGTGCGTTTGCCGCGATCTTTGCTCCCCCAGCCGCTCGCGCCGTCGCCCGTGGTCGCGTCCGGATTGCCCATCACATAGAGCAGCGTATCGTTAAAGTTCTGCTCGCCGTGGGTGCCGTTGAAGCGCACCGACCAGCCGTTATCCCAGCTGTGGGAGAGGTTCGCGAACACCTTGCGTGATTCGATGGAATAGCCCGTCCAGTCCGCCGAGGTGTTGACGTTGCGATCGTAGTGGGTGCGCGAACCGTTGCTGTAGAGGCTCGGCAGGCCGCCCCAGGTCGGGTTGGCGGTGTTGGTCTGCTGATAATCCCAGCCGAGTGAAAGGGTGGTGTGGTCCGTAAGATCCGCATCCATCACGCCGTAGAGAAATTTTTTGCGTTTACCGTAGCGATCCAGCCAGCTGTCCTGATCCTGATAACCGGCGATCACCCGTCCGCGCAGGCTGCCGTCAGCGTTGAGCGGGGCAGAGAGATCGGCGACGTAGCGCTGCTTATTCCAGCTGCCATAGCTGGCGCTGACGTTGCCGGTTACGGTTTTGCTGTCGGCGTGTTTACGCACCATATTCACCGACGCCCCCGGATCGCCCGCACCGGTCATCAGTCCCGCCGCGCCGCGCACCACTTCGATACGATCGTAAATCGCCGTATCTTCTGTCGCATCGCCAAAGTTCCACGCGTCGCCCATGGACGTCGGGATGTCATCGTAGGAGAAATTGGTGATCTCAAAGCCACGGGAGAAATAATTCGAGCGCTCGCTGTCGATCTGCTGCGACGACACACCGGTGGCGTTGGTCAGCACCTCATCGATGTTTTGCAGGTCCTGATCCTTCATGCGCTGCTGCGTTACGACGCTCACCGACTGCGGGATATCGCGCGGGGCGAGCAACATTTTGGTCCCTGCGCGCGTGGTTTTAACCGCGTAATCCTGCTGCTCATCCACCGTGGTGTTTGCGTCGCCATAAACCACCATCTCCTGTTCGCTTTTGTTCTCTGCCGCCAGCGCCGGGTGAACGACGGTCTGGATTGCCAGCGCGATAAGTGAAACCGCAAACGGTTTCGTGATTTCCTTGCCATTAAAAGAGGTCATGTTTCCTGTCCGGAAGAGTTGTTATGTGATTTTTTGAATGAGAATCGGAATCATAATTATTTAATTAATTAAGCGCAGACTAATTTATCGGCCAAATGTAACTAAATATTAAAATGTGGAGAAAGCGTGGGAGAAGGGGGCGGAAATTTAGATCGTGACCGTTCTCGCAGTTCTGTTTTGATCCGCAGGATCTTTATTTTGTAATCGATTACTTTTTGATTGACGATGTTTGTAATCGATTACTTTTTAAGTGTGAGGCTTATCATGGTGTCAACAACTGAAAGTAGTGGAAAGGCGATAGCCCAGCATCGGCTGCTGGTGCCGCGGCTGTCGCTGATGATGTTCTTACAGTTTTTTATCTGGGGAAGCTGGTCGGTCACGCTCGGGCTGGTGATGACTCAGCACAACATGTCCCTGCTGATTGGTGATGCGTTCTCCGCCGGGCCCATTGCTTCGATTCTGTCGCCGTTTGTGCTCGGGATGCTGGTGGACCGCTTCTTCGCCTCGCAGAAGGTGATGGCAGTGATGCACCTCGCTGGCGCGGCGATTCTGTGGTTCGTGCCGGGGGCGCTGATCGCGGAAAACGGCGCGCTGCTGATCGGCCTGCTGTTTGGCTACACGCTCTGCTACATGCCGACGCTGGCGCTGACCAACAACATCGCGTTTCACAGCCTGGCGAACGTCGACAAAACGTTCCCGGTGGTGCGCGTCTTCGGCACCATCGGCTGGATTGTCGCCGGGATTTTCATCGGCGTGACCGGCGTGGCGTCCAGCGTGACCATTTTCCAGGTCGTGGCGGTAAGCTCCGTTCTGCTGGCGCTCTATAGCCTGACGCTGCCGCACACGCCAGCTCCGGCAAAAGGCATGCCCGTTGCCGTGCGCGATCTGTTCTGTGCGGATGCGTTCGCACTCCTGAAAACGCGCCACTTCTTTATCTTCTCCCTGTGCGCGATGCTGATCTCCGTTCCGCTGGGCACTTATTACGCGTACACCGCCTCCTATCTCGCCGACGCCGGTATCCGGGATGTCAGTACCGCCATGTCCTTCGGGCAGATGTCCGAGATCGTCTTTATGCTGGTCATCCCGCTGCTGTTCCGCCGCCTCGGGGTGAAATACATGCTGTTGATTGGCATGCTGGCGTGGTTTGTGCGTTACGCCTTCTTTGCGCTCGGCGTCAGCGAAGAGGGGCGCTTCCTGCTCTATCTCGGCATTTTGCTGCACGGCGTGTGCTATGACTTCTTCTTTGTCGTCGGCTTTATCTACACCGACCGCGTGGCGGGCGAAAAGGTAAAAGGCCAGGCCCAGAGTATGGTGGTGATGTTCACCTACGGCATCGGCATGCTGCTCGGCTCACAGATTTCTGGCGCACTGTATAACAGCCTGGTGGCGGGGCAGGCCGTGCCGCAGGCGTGGGTCACATTCTGGTGGATCCCGGCGATAGCTGCCGCCGCGATCGCGCTGATTTTCCTTATCGCATTCAAATATGATGAAGATAAGGCGTAATTTTCTGGAGGTGTTATGAGGACGATTAAGGGACCGGGCATTTTTCTGTCGCAATTTATTGGCGAGCGCGCGCCGTTTCACTCCCTCGACGGGCTGGCGGGCTGGGCGGCGGCGAAAGGCTATAAAGCGCTGCAAATCCCCTGCAACCATCCACAGATTTTCGATCTGGAGCAGGCGGCGAACAGCCAGACCTACTGCGATGAGATCACCGGGATACTGGGCGGGCATGGGCTTGTCATCAGCGAATTATCCACCCATCTGGAAGGGCAGCTGGTAGCGGTCAGTCCGGTCTACGGCGAGGCCTTTGACCACTTCGCGCCGCCTGCGGTGCGCGGTAACGACGCGGCGCGCCAGGCGTGGGCAGCCGCCAAAGTGAAACAGGCCGCTGCGGCGTCGGCGAAGCTTGGATTAACCGCCCACGCCACCTTTTCCGGTTCGCTGGCGTGGCCGTTTTTCTACCCGTGGCCGCCGCACAACGAGCAGCGTTTTCGCGATGCCTTCACAGAGCTGGCACGCCGCTGGCGCCCGATCCTCGAATGCTTTGAGGAGCACGGCGTCGATCTCTGTTTTGAGCTGCATCCGGGGGAGGATCTGCACGACGGCGTAACCTTCGAGCGCTTCCTCGCGCTGGTCGACAACCATCCGCGCTGCAACATTCTCTACGATCCGAGCCACATGCTGCTGCAGCAGATGGATTACCTGTCGTTTATCGATATCTATCACGCACGCATCAAGGCGTTTCACGTCAAAGACGCCGAGTTTCGCGCCAACGGACGCAGCGGCGTTTACGGCGGCTATCAGCCGTGGATTAACCGCGCCGGGCGTTTTCGCTCGCTGGGCGATGGGCAGATCGACTTCAAGGGTATTTTCAGCAAGCTCACACAGTACGATTACGACGGCTGGGCGGTGCTGGAGTGGGAGTGCTGCATGAAAGACGGTGACGTGGGGGCGAGCGAAGGCAGCGAGTTCATCCGCCGCCACATCATTCCGGTCTCTGGCCGCGCATTTGACGATTTCGCCGCAGGAGGCGCGCATGATTAACGTCGGGATCGTCGGCAGCGGCTTTATCGGCCCGGCGCATATCGAGGCCCTGCGTCGGCTGGGTGTTGTGCAGGTCGTCGCCCTGTGCGACGGCTCGCTTGAGCAGGCGCAGGAAAAGGCGCGGGCGCTGAATGTGCCGCATGCCTACGGCAGCGTGGACGAACTGCTTGCCCATCCGGGATTGCAGGTGGTTCACAACTGCACGCCCAACCACCTGCACGCGCAGATTAACCGGCAAATTCTGGCAGCGGGCAAACATGTGTTCTCTGAAAAGCCCCTGTGTATGACGCCGGAAGAGGCGCGGGAACTGGTGGATCTGGCCGGGCAGGCGGGGGTGATCCACGGCGTGAGCTTTGTCTATCGGCACTTCGCGATGGTGCGCCAGGCGGCGAGCATGATGCGCGAGGGGAGCGTGGGGCGGCTGTTTGCCTCGCACGGCAGCTATTTGCAGGACTGGATGCTGCGGGAGACCGACTACAACTGGCGCGTCGATGCCGCTCTCGGCGGGGCCTCGCGGGCGGTGGCGGATATCGGTTCGCACTGGTGCGACACGGTGCAGTTTGTCACCGGACGACGCATTGTCGAGGTGATGGCCGATCTGTCGATCGTCTGGCCGACGCGCAAGGCAAACGTGGCGGGCAACCAGACCTTTACCCGCCAGTCCGACGCCGTGTATGCGGATAAAGCCGTCACAACGGAGGATTTTGGCTCTGTCCTGTTCCGCTTTGACGACGGCAGCAAAGGCAGTTTCAGCGTCTCGCAGGTCAGCGCCGGGCGCAAAAACCGCCTCAGTTTTGAAATCAACGGCAGCGAGCGTTCTGTGGCCTGGGATCAGGAAATTCCGCAGCAGCTGTGGATCGGGTATCGCGAGCAGGCAAATCAGACGTTGTCAGACGATCCGGGCCTGATGAACGCAGATGCCGCCGACAGCGCCCACTTCCCCGGCGGGCACATCGAAGGCTGGCCCGATGCGTTCAAGAATATGATGGCGCAGTTCTATCGTGCCGTGCAGGCAAATACCCTGCCCGAGAAGCCGCTTTTTGCGACCTTCCACGACGGCGCAAACGTGATGTATATCATTGATGCCATTGTTAAAAGTCACCAACAGCAGCGCTGGATACGCGTTGAGCGGTAACGTGCTGCCCGGTTCGCCGGGCAGCAAAATTATGTTAGCCTGATGAAAACGCTAACTGCAGGATGTGCCGTCGTTATGTCAATTCAGAAAATCGCTAAGCTCGCCGGTGTCTCGGTGGCGACCGTGTCGCGCGTGCTTAACAACAGCGACTCGGTGAAAGCGAAGAACCGCGAGCGCGTCTTGCAGGCGATTAAAGAGAGTAACTACCAGCCCAATCTGCTGGCGCGCCAGCTTCGTACCGCGCGCAGCTACATGATCCTCGTGATGGTCTCGAACATCGCCAACCCGTTCTGCGGCGAAGTGGTGAAAGGTATCGAAGAAGAGGCCGAGAAAAACGGCTATCGCATTTTACTGTGCAATTCCGGCTCGGATCTGCAACGGTCGCGCTCCGGCCTGAGCCTGCTGTCGGGCAAAATCGTCGACGGCATCATCACCATGGACGCGTTCTCGAAACTGCCGGAACTCTCCGCCCTTATCGGCAGTGCGCCCTGGGTGCAGTGCGCGGAATACGCCGACTCCGGCACCGTTTCCTGCGTGGGCATTAACGATGTGGACGCGTCGCAGCACGTGGTCAGCCAGCTGGCGGACGGCGGGCGTCGACGGATTGCGCTCATTAACCACGATCTCAGCTACAAATATGCCCGCCTGCGCGAGCGCGGCTACAAAAGCGTGCTGCATCTGCGCGATCTCGAGTATCAGGTGGTGGAGTATGCGAGCGATCTCAGCTCCAGCGCGGGCATGGCGGCAATGAATAAACTGCTGGCGAACAACCCGCCGGATGCGGTGTTTGCCGTATCGGACACCCTGGCAGCGGGTGCTCTGCGCGCCATCGAACAGGCCGGGCTGCGGGTTCCGCAGGACATCGCGGTGGTCGGTTTTGACGGCACGGAGCTGTCGGAGATGGTTTCCCCGCCGCTCAGTACCATCGAACAGCCGTCGCGGGATATCGGGCGCAAAGCGGTCGATCTGCTGCTGAATAAAATCGATAACCCGGATGCGCCGACGGAAAGGGTGATGATGGACTGGCGCTACGTGGCGCGCGCCAGTACCTGAGGGTTATTTCGCGAACGCGCCCGCCAGCGAGCGAATATCGTTCCCGGTGGGCGACTGATGAATTCGCAGGCCAAACTCTTCGACGACTGCGTAAATATGGTCGAAAATGTCTGCCTGAATGGATTCATATTCCGCCCAAACCACGGTATTGGTAAACGCATATATCTCAATGGGTAAACCATTGGCGTCCGGTGCCAGCTGGCGCACCATCAGGGTCATATCTTTACGAATACGCGGATGGTTGCGCAGATATTCATTCAGGTACGCACGGAATGTACCAATATTGGTCATTTTGCGCAGATTTAATACCGATTCCCCTTCACCATTTTCCTGATTCCAGAGATGAATTTCTTCGTGACGCGCCGCCATATAGGGCTTCAACAGTTTCGCCTGAATTAAACGCTGCTGCTCGTGCTCATCAAGAAAATGAATGCTGGTGGTATCGATGCTCAGGCTGCGCTTAATTCGCCGTCCACCGGAGGCTGACATGCCGCTCCAGTTTTTAAAGGAGTCCGACACCAGCGCCCAGGTAGGAATGGTGCTGATGGTGTTATCCCAGTTGCGCACTTTCACGGTGGTCAGGCCGATATCCGTCACCGCGCCATCCGCGCCGTATTTCGGCATCTCCAGCCAGTCGCCGAGTTTAAGCATGTCGTTCGCCGAGAGCTGAATACCGGCGACCAGGCCCAGAATCGGATCTTTAAAGACCAACATCAGTACCGCAGCCATCGCGCCAAGACCGCTGATCAGAATCGCCGGAGACTGACCGATCAGCAGGGAGATCATCAGAATGCCGACCAGGATCGCACTCACTAACTTCACGCCCTGGAATATTCCTTTGAGCGGAAGCTGAGAGGCGGTTGCCAGCTTTTGCGACAAATTGAAGATCACATCTAATAACGAGAAGAAGGAGAGAAGGGCATAAACCATGACCCACAGTCGGGCGCAGGTGGTTAATATTTCAGCCGCTTCGCTGCCTTTTTGTAACCACAGCGCCGCCTGAACGTTGACGATTATCCCCTGAAGGGTAAAGGCCAGGCGGTGAAATAACTTATTCTGGGTAATGATTTGCAGCCACAAATGTGAGCTGGCCTGCGCCCGTTTTTCAAACAGACGCAGCACCACTTTGTGCAATATCAGATGGACAATAACGGCGGTGAGTAAAATGATGCCAAAGATTAACACCAGCGAAGTGGTGTGATTAATTTCAATTCCAAGCTCTTCAACCTGAGCAATTAATTCCTGCATAACGTCTCCTGAATATCCTCCTTTTATCATGACGGCTGCGTGTTTATTATGCAACCCGCGACGCTATGCAGGTGGTGTCTATGATGCGGCAGGCAGCGGGCCGGCCTCCAGGCGGTGGCGCAACCACAGGGCAATGCCGCCAAGCGCCAGCATCATCACCACTTCAATACTCAGAAAACCGATCATCGCCTGCGGGTAATGGCCGCCGTTGTGACGCGCAAAGGTCAGGAACAGGGTGCCAAGAATGGCGGGGCCGAGACCGAGCGTGGCCTGTTGCAGCGTGCTCAAGATAGCGCTTCCCGCGCCTGCGTCGCAGCTGCTGATATCACGCATCCCAATCCGGTAAAAACTGTTGACGATCAGCGCCTGGCCATAGCCAATCAGGATTGTGGCGGGGGCCAGCGTCAGCGCCGTATTTGCCTGGCCGAAGCGCCAGAAGGTGGCGATCAACAGCAGCAGGCCCGCGATCTGTACCGTCAGGCCGGTCATCAGAATGCGCCCCATGCTGTAGCGGGCAATCAGTTTTGGCGCGTACCAGGCGGAGACAAAATAGGCCACGCCGAGGGCGATAAAGCTATTTCCCGACTGCCACGGCGCCATCCCCAGCCCGGCCTGCATGGTCAGTGCCATGCAGAACATAAAGCCTGACCAGGCGCTGAAAAAAAGCAGGGCGATCACCATCCCAAAGCGGATGCTGGTGAGTTTCAGCAAACGCGGGGGCAGCAGGGGATGTTCGCCGCGCTGCTGCTTACGCAACGCGCTGGCGCGCATCCACAGCATCAGCGGAACCACCGCGATCAGCGCCAGTTGCAACACCAGCGGCCAGTGGAGTTCCGGCCCGAGCGCCATCGGGAACAGCAGGCAGCACAGGATCATTGCCAGCAGGGTGGTTCCCTGCCAGTCGATGCGCGACGGCGTTTCGCGGCGAGTTTCCGGCACGTAGCGACGGCTCAGGGCCAGTACCAGCAGGCAAATCGGCACGTTGATAAAGAACGCGTTTCGCCAGCCCAGCCCGGCGATATCCGCCGACACCAGCCAGCCGCCGCCCATCTGGCCGACGATAAACGCAATTCCGCCGATGCCGCCAAACAGACTGATGGCTTTGGCGTGGGCCGTGCCTTTCAGGGTGACGTGCAGCGTGGCGAGGATTTGCGGCACGATCAGCGCCGCGCCTGCGCCCTGCAATACGCGAGCGCCCAGCAGTTGCTCCACGCTTCCCGCCATGCCGCACAGCAGCGATGCCGCGCCAAAGGCGGCCACGCCCCACATAAACAGACGGCGGCGGCCAAGGTTATCGCCAAGCTTACTGCCCAGCGCGAGACAGACGGCGAAGGCCACGCCGTACAGCGCCACAATCAGCTCCAGTTCGGTGGCCGTGGCGTGCAGTGAGTGGGTGATCGAATCCAGCGCCACGTTGGTGATTGAGGTATCAATCAGCGGCAGCATCTGGCCTGTAAGCAGCAATATCAAGCCTGCGCGACCCGGTGAAACAACAGACGTATTCATGGTGACTCCATTGCGTCATTCAGCAGATGGACGTAGCATCGGTGATAATAAAAACGGGTACCAGTTCTTGCTTATACTGGTACTGGCACTACCACGCAGGGGGCCGTATGACGCTGATGACCGAACCCACTTCCTCTTTGCAGGACGACAACCGCAAGCAGCTCGGGGCTTTTTTACGTGCGCGCCGCGAAAGCCTTGATCCCCAGCGGCTGGGCCTGCCGCGCAGCGGTCGGCGCCGCACGCCGGGGTTGCGTCGTGAAGAGGTGGCGATGCTGGCGGATGTGGGGGTGACCTGGTACACCTGGCTTGAGCAGGGCAGGGACGTCAATCCCTCCAGCGCCGTCATGGTGGCGGTGGCGAAAGCCCTGCAATGCACCGCCACGGAAACGCGCCATCTGTTTGTGCTGGCGGGACTGCCGCCTGGCGAAGCGCCGCAGCAGACCGTGTGTGAGGGGATCAGCGAAGGCACGCGGCGTCTGCTGGATACGCTGATGCCGAAACCGGCCAGCATCCAGAAACCGAACTTCGACATCGTGGCGTGGAACGACAGTTTTGGTCATCTGATGGGGGTGGATTTCAACGCCATTCCGCCGGAAGATCGTAACTGCATCTACCTCTTTCTCACCCATCCGGCGTGGCGAAGCCGACTCGGCAAACGCGATGACGTACTGCCGATTTTCGTCTCCTACTTCCGCGCGGCAATGGCCGAGCATCGCGGCGAACCGCAGTGGGAAGCGCAGCTGGCGCGCTTCTTTGCTGTCTCCGCAGAGTTCGAAGCTCTGTGGCACCAGCGCTATGACGTGCGCGGCGTGGAAAATCAGCTGAAACTCTTCAGCCATCCGCAGCTGGGGGATTTTCAGCTTCAGCAGATGTACTGGTACTCCGCTCCGCGCAACGGCTCGCGGCTGCTGGTTTATCTCCCGGTGGACGACGCGGGCGAACATGCGCTCACGTGGCTGGCGGAACAGGCTGTTATACTCAACTAAATTTCACTCATTCAGGGACAGAACATGAACGTGACTCGCAAACAGGAACGCCTGCTGCGTCGGGCGCTCGTCGAATGGGAGCAGGAGGGCGCGCTCAGTGCCGATGAACACCAGCGGCTGGCGGGCACCCTCAAACGCGTGGCGATGGACTGGCAGCGACTCAGCCGTTACGCCTTCTGGACCGCGCTGGCCTGCGTGATGATCGCCTTCGCCAGCCTGTTTGCTGACAGCGAGCTGATGGAACGCATCATCGCCTTTTTCTCCTTCTCTTTCGTTGCCCGTATCGGTCTGCCCGCCGTGCTGGCGGTGGCCTTTTATCTCTGGGGATTCAGCCGCCAGCGGCGAGAAACCCAGTGGCACTACAGCACCGAAGCAATTCTGTTTCTCGGCGTTCTCTTCACCGCCATTGCGCTCTGGCAGCTGGGCGAGCGGCTGGATAACGGCAGCGGGCATATCGCGCCGCTGTTCCTTGCGGGCTGCGTGGTTTACGGGCTGGTGGGCTTCTTTGGGCGCTCGGGGCTGGTGTGGCTCTTTTTCCTGCTGTCGCTCGGCAACTGGTTTGGGGCTGAAACCGGGTATATGTCCGGTTGGGGTGCCTACTGGCTGGGAATGAACTACCCGGTGCGGTTTATCTTCTTCGGCGGGGCGCTGCTGGCGCTGTGCTGGTTGCTGCGGACGATGTTAATCAAACGTCACTTGTACACCACCAGTAAAGCGATGGGGCTGACGTACCTGTTTGTGGCCCTGTGGATCATGTCGATTTTTGGTAATTACGATATCGACAGCTGGTATGGTGTCACCCGCGCCGCGCTGCTGCCGTGGGCGCTGCTTTTCGCCGTCGCCGCCATTGTCTGTATTTATATCAGCCTGAAAACCGACGACGGCATGCTGCGCGGTTTTGGCCTGACGTTTCTCGCCATTAACCTCTATACCCGCTATTTCGAATACTTCTGGGACGGGATGAATAAAGTGATTTTCTTCCTGATTCTGGCGGCGTCGCTGGCGGTGATTGGGCGTTATGCGGAGAGAATTTGGCACGCCGGAAACCAGCGTGCCCATGTCGATTAGCACTCAGTAATAATCGTGCTCAACGGCAGTCGAGATTTTGGCAGAGAGGCGTTGAAATCTTCCACGCTGTGATGGCCGACCGGCACAACGACCAGGCTGGTGAAGCCCTGCGCTTTCAGGCCGAACTCTTCGTCGAGGATGGCGGCGTCGAAACCTTCAATCGGCACCGCGTCCAGACCTAGCGCACCCACGCCCAGCAGGAAGTTACCGACGTTCAGGTAAACCTGTTTGGCCATCCACTGATCGTCATCTTTTAGATCGACGCGATGCATGTCGGCAAAGTAGCAGCGGCCCTTGTGGTTTGCGGCTTTCGCTTCTGGGGTCGCAAAACGCCCGTCAGCTTCTTCCTGATCCACGACGCGCTCCAGCCACGCATCGTCCATCGCGGTTTTTGCGCAGAAGACGACGACGTGGGACGCATCCAGCATTTTACGCTCGTTGAACACGTAAGTGCCTGCCGCTGATTTTGCCACGCGCGCTTTGCCCTCTTCGGTGCTGGCGACGATGAAATGCCACGGCTGTGAGTTGGTGCTGGACGGGCTGAACTGCAGCAGCGTTTTAATTTGTTCTGCCTGTTCTGCGGTCAACTTTTTGGTGGGATCAAATGCCTTGGTCGAGTGACGCTTCAGGGCAACTGAAATGATATCCATAACAACTCCTGGTCAATAAATTCGCCGTCTGCGGGCGAGAAAAGAGAGCAGATTACAAGGACTCACGGGAAAAGATAAGTGCCAGATATGCGCTTATACTGTTCGTCTGACGTGAACAATCAGGCAGGGCGAATGCGCTTCTGATCTTTTTTCGGCAGCTTATCCACCACCAGATTCCACGAGTCGAGAACCAAATCCGCCACCAGTTCTGGCGTGATATCGTCGGCTTCGTAGAGGGAGATCCAGTGTTTTTTGTTCAGATGATAGCCGGGTTCGATGCCGCGATAGATCTGCTGGTTGAGCAGTGACTTTTCCGGATCGGATTTCAGGCTGACATGGGGCCGCCCGTGGGCGACCGCCATCAGCATGAAGATCTTCCCGTTGATCTTAAACACGTCATATTCCGGGCCAAAGGGCCAGCAGTGCTCGGTGAAGGGCAATTCCAGCGCGACGCGTTTGGCGCAGGCCTGCAGGGATTTACTGTCCATTCACATCCTCAATGGCGAGCGCGCGCCACATGGATTCAAAGCCAAGGGATTTAAAATCACTGGCGCGGGACGGGTCGCGGGTGGCGAATTCCATCGTCGTTTCGGCAAGCGATAAGAAAATCGCATCGCCGAAGGTGCGAAACTCATCGGACATAAACACCTGGCGCACGGAGCGACGGCACAGCTCGTGCAGTTCCGGGAACATCTCATGCACCGCCTGCTCCGTTTCGGCGTTGATCTTTTCACTCACGCCGAGCTGGCGGATAGCGCCGTGGGCGACAGGGTTGCGAATCCCCCAGTCCACATAGCTGTTCCAGATATTGCGGGTATGTTCTTTCGGGGTGTTAATGGCGCGGTCCAGGTTTGCCAGCATGGTCTGGCAGAGATCCTGTTTCAGGTGCAGATAGAGGGCATTCAGCAGGTCGTCTTTAGTAGCAAAATAGCGAAACAGCGTGCCTTCAGCGACGCCCGCGTTACGGGCGATAAGCGCCGTCGATGCAGCAATCCCTGACTGCGCAAATGCAGCGGTTGCTGCCTCCAGTAACGCCTGTCTTTTATCTTCACTCTTCGGACGTGCCACTAAAATTCCCCTCCTGTCAATGTGTAAAACCCTGATTGAAACATGCTCTTTGCCACGCTGCAACGCGGAATGTCAAAGATCGAAAACGTCTTGACGACTTTATCATCATATCTATAATGAGTGCTTACTCACTCATAATCAAGTTCAACCCGCGCAAACCAACGGAAGGGGGCGCGTATTCGGGTCAGGATATGAAAAAGCCTCTTCTTCTTAGCGTGGTGTTTGTCATGATTATTGCTTCAGCGGCGAGTTTGCCCTTTGTGTTAAATGCCGGATTCGGCCAGCCGCCGCAGGGCGCACAGCTCAGTGAAGTGGAGGCCTCGCCACACTACCGCGACGGACAGTTCCACAATACGCTGCCGACGCCGGGCTACAACGGCGACAAAAATATGCTGGTGGCGATGTGGGAATTTCTGGTCAGCAAAACGGAAAACGCCCGTCCCGCTCAGCCGTTGCCGCTGGTGAAAACCGATCTGGCGGCGATTCCGCTGGAGCAGGAGACGCTGGTCTGGCTCGGGCATTCGTCGTGGTATCTGCAGCTGGCGGGCAAACGCATTCTGATCGATCCGGTCTTCAGCAACTACGCCGCGCCGTTTTCGTTCCTCAACAAAGCCTTTGCCGGGGAATATCCGTGGCGCGCGGAAACGATGCCTGAGATCGACCTGCTGATCATCTCGCACGATCACTACGACCACCTCGATTACGCCACCATTAAGGCGCTGATGCCGAAGGTGAAGCGTGTGGTCACGCCGCTCGGCGTCGGGTCGCATCTGCGCTACTGGGGAATGGACCCACAGATTATCGACGAGCGCGACTGGAATCAGTCAGTGCGCATCAGCGATGAGCTGACGGTACACGTGCTGCCCGCACGCCATTTCTCTGGTCGAGGGCTCAAACGCAATCAAACCCTGTGGGGCAGCTTTATGTTCGTCACGCCTGAGCAAAAGGTCTACTACAGCGGCGATTCTGGCTACGGCCCGCACTTTAAAGCCATTGGTGAGCAGTTCGGCGAGGTCGATCTGGCGATCATGGAAAACGGACAGTACGACCAGGACTGGAAATACATTCACATGTTGCCGGAAGAGACCGCGCAGGCCGCCGCCGATATCAACGCTAAAGCGGTGGTGCCGGGCCATTACGGACGCTTTGTGCTGGCAAAACACAGCTGGAACGACCCGGTAATTCAACTGACGCGCGCAAGCCAGGATAAAAAGTATCGTCTGCTGACGCCGGAGCTGGGCGAGCCGGTCAGGGTGAATGATACGACGCAGCAATTTCGTGAGTGGTGGGAATAATGTTTAACCGACAAGCAGTCGAGGGGGAGAGCAGCATGACTATTTCCGCTCAGGTCATCGACACCATCGTTGAGTGGATCGACGACAATCTACATCAGCCGCTGCGCATTGAGGAGATCGCCCGTCACGCGGGGTACTCCAAATGGCATCTACAGCGGTTGTTTATGCAGTACAAGGGTGAAAGCCTGGGGCGGTACATTCGCGAGCGCAAACTGCTGCTGGCAGCGCGTGATCTGCGCGAGTCCGACGAACGGGTGTATGACATCTGTCTGCGCTACGGGTTTGATTCCCAGCAGACATTTACGCGGATTTTTACCCGCACCTTTAATCAG
Source organism: Lelliottia sp. SL45 (assembly GCF_026672535.1). Taxonomy (NCBI): domain Bacteria; kingdom Pseudomonadati; phylum Pseudomonadota; class Gammaproteobacteria; order Enterobacterales; family Enterobacteriaceae; genus Lelliottia; species Lelliottia sp. SL45. Next base: position 2,641,575 of record NZ_JAPPRH010000003.1, on the reverse strand, counting down.
CCGCCGGGTGCGTACCGCAAAGAGAATCACAGCCGCACGCATTAAAAAACGTGTGAGTTATATGCCGGGTGCGGCGGTGCCGCCACCCGGCAATCGCTTACTACCAACGATAATTCACCGTCGCCGTCACCGTACGACCAATCCCGTAGAAACACGCCGTATCGCTGGCGCAGGACGCCACATACTTGGTATCCGCCACGTTATTGACGTTGAACTGCACGCTGGCCCCTTTCAGGCTGCTGTTCAGCTCGCCCAGCTCATAGCTCATCATCGCGTCATACAGATCCACCGAGGCCACTTTGAAAGTGTTTTTCGCATCGCCATAGCTGGTGCCGATGTAGCGCATCCCCACGCCCGCCGTCAGGCTTTTCAGCGCTCCGCCAGGCACGGTGTAGCTGGCGAAGGCCGACGCCATGTGTGCCGGAATACGCGCCGGGGTTTTGCCTTCGGTGCCTGCCACCGTGGTGCTCTGCGTTTCCGCATCGGTGTAGGTATACGACCCGATGAGGTTAATGCTCTCCATCAGCGTTGAGTGGATCTCGGCCTCCACCCCTTTGGAGCGCACTTCGCCCGCGTTTTCGAACCAGCCCTGGGCGCTGTTGTAGGTCGCCACGTTGCTCTGGGTCAGATCGTACAGTGCCAGGGTCATCAGCGTGGAATCGACCGGCTGATACTTCAGGCCGATTTCCGTCTGCTTGCCGGTCGTCGGTTTAAACGGTGCCACGCCCGGTGCACGGTTGGTTTGCAGGCTCGGCTCGAAGGAGGTGCTGTAGCTGACGTACGGCGAGAGACCAAAGTCGAACGCATAGAGCAGCCCGGTGCGCCAGGTGAACTTGTTATCGTTCTGCTGGGTCGGCGCGCCGCCGGTGAAATCGGTAGTCCGCACTTCGGTCCAGTCGTAACGCCCGGACACCAGCCACTCCCAGTTGTTCCAGCTCAGCTGATCCTGCAAATAGACGCCCATCTGGTCGAGGTTTTGCTGCTCGTCCGTCGCGGTGCTGAACGTGCTCTCATCGACGTTGATGCCATATACCGGCTTCGTCCAGTCGAGGTCGTACTGTTTGCCCATCCCGCGTTCCAGCAACTGCTTATCTTTGCTGGTTTTGTAGTCCAGCCCGCCGAGCAGGGTGTGGCTCACATCGCCGGTAGTGAACAGGGATTCCAGCTGGTTATCGAGACCAAACTCGTTGGTGGTGCGCTCTTCATGCTGGGCGCGGCGGGTCAGCACCGTGCTGTCTGCCGCGCTGTTGGCGTACACCAGATAGCGATATTTCTGCTTGATGGAGGCGTAGCGGGCGTTCTGGCGGAAGGTGAGGTTATCGGCGAACTGATGTTCCAGCTCGTAGCCGATCATCGTCTGCTCGCGCCACGACTGGTTGTAATCCGGATCGCTGACGTTAAAGTCGCGCGGAATGTAGCGCCCGTTGGCGCTGGTCACCGTGCCATAAGCGGGCAGGAAGTTGCGATAGCCCGCGTCAGGATCTTTCTGGTAGCTGGTCAGCAGGGTAAAGCGCGTCTGATCGTTAGGATACCAGGTGATCGCCGGGGCAATCGCCATCCGCGTCTCTTTGTAATCCTCCACCTGGTTATGCTGCGTGCGGGCTATTCCGTTCACGCGATACAGCACGCGCCCATCGTCGCTGAGCGGGCCACCGAAATCAAACGCCCCTTCGGCGAGATCGTGATTGCCGGTGCGGAACTGCACGTTATGGACAAGCTCACTGGTCGGGCGCTTGCTGGTCATGCTGATCAGCCCGCCAGGGTTGACCTGACCAAACAGCACTGAGGCCGGTCCGCGCACCAGCTCGACGCGCTCCAGCAGCCACGGATCCACGGTGCCGGTTTGCGAGGAGGCCGTCGCGCCGTAGCTCAGCCCGTCGAGGAATTTCGGCACGTAGCTGAAGCCGCGCACGAACACTTCATCGTTACGGTTGGACGAGCCGCGGTATTCCGTAAACACCCCGGCAGAGTAGCGCAGGGCCTGTGACACGGACGTGACATCCAGCTGCTCCATCTGATCGCGCGTAATGACGGAAACCGACTGCGGCGTTTTCACAATATCGGCACTGGTTTTGGTCGCCGAAAGGGTCTTCGTCGCCACGATCCCCTTCACCGGAGCGGTCGGCTCCTGGCTGATACTCTGCGTGACCAGAAGCGTTTCTTCATTTGTTTCTGCCTGAGCCGCCACGCTGACGCTGGCCAGACTCAGCAACCAGAGTTGCATTATCTTATTATTTTTAAACATTTTTATTAAAATCCCTTAATTGCTATCGCCATAAAAACACCCTAATAACGGCGTAGATGATATTGCAAATTATTACCATTTGCATTAGCGTTGCTAACAAATTTTGCAGGGGAACGAGTCGGTATGAAAAGGGCGTGGAGTGGGTTGCTGTTAGGGATAAGTACGCTGCCAGCACTGGCGGCAACGTGCGAGCATCCTTCCATTCAGGGGGAACAGAAAGGGAAATTCGATGCCAGCGGCGAGGTCTGTTTCGTCCTGCCCGCGCTCGATGAAAACTACGTTTCCGCGACGCTGAGCGGTGTAACCGATGCCAGGCTGCTGGACGGGCAAAACCGCCGTATTCGTACGCTGATTGAAAAAGGTCCCAGCGATGGCGAGCACTCACTGCTGTTTGCGCTGCCGGTGCAGCAGAGCACGTCTCTGGTGCTGCACGGGGAAGAGGGCAAGCCGTGGCGCTTTACGTGGCGGATGAAAGAGACGTCGCCACTCCCGCGCACGCAGATGCTTGAGCCAGAAAGCCCGACGCTGCAAACGCTGGCTAAAACGGTTGCTGCCGGTGGAGATACGCATGCGTTCTGGCAGGCGCAAATTCGGCAGGGAACGCCGATGGTGGAGCCGGTCGATGCCAGTCACAAGCGCGTGACGTTCTTATGGCGCGGCGCGCGGGATAACGTTTTTCTTCTCGGGTCGCCCGCAGGCGATCACGATCCGCTGTTTCGTCTTGGCAAAACCGACGTCTGGTTCCGCAGCTACGTGGTGCCTGCGGATACGATCATGCAGTACAAACTGGCACCGGACGTGCCGCGCGTGGAGGGCAGCGCACGCGATCAGCGCCGCGCCATTCTGGTGAGCGCGCAGGCCGATCCGCTCAATCCACAGACCTACGGCGATCAGCAGGCCGATCGCTGGAACCGCTATTCGCTGCTCGATCTCAGCCCCGCGCGCTACTGTTCTGCGCAGGCCGCCGCGCAGCCGCTTACCCATGGCTCGCTGACGCGCCAGCCGTTTACCAGTCATATCCTCGGTAACGCGCGGGAAGTGATGATTTACAAACCGCGCGGCGCACAGCCCGCACGCTGGACGCTGATCCTGTTCGACGGGCAGATTTACCAGGATGAGTACCATTTTGCCAATGTGCTCGACGGACTGATCGCCCGCCATCACCTGCCGCCGATCAACGTGGTGTTTATTGATAGCCTCGATCACGCCCGTCGCGGTAAAGAGCTGCCGCCGAATCCGGATTACGCCGATTTTATGGCGCAGGAGCTGCTGCCGTGGCTGCGCGGGCAGGGGATTGCGTTACAGCGGCAAAAGACGGTGCTGGCGGGATCAAGCTACGGCGGAATTGCGTCGTCCTGGGTAGCGCTGCGCTATCCGTATCTGTTCGGCAATGTGCTGAGTTTGTCGGGGTCGTACTGGTGGGCACCGAAAGAGGACGCGCCGGGCTGGCTCACGCGTCAGTATCAGCAGTCGCCAACGTATCCGATTCGCTTCTGGCTGCAGGCCGGGCGCTTCGAAACCTCCGGGCCGGGCGGGGGGATCTATCGCAATACGGAAAAGTTTGAGCAGGTATTACGCCAGAAAGGCTATCGCGTGAGCTTCCATCCGTGGTCCAGCGGCCACGATTACGCGGCCTGGTGCGAAGCGCTGATCCACGGAATGCGCGATTTCACGGGGCTACGCGGTCAGTGAAAACCAGCGGCGCCAGATGAAACGCAGGACGAAAAATTCGATGGCGCCGAGCAGGATAAACCACAGACAGAACACCAGAGTGTAGAGCTGGTTCAGATCCATCAGATGAAACAGAGCGACCAGTTTCTGCGCCAGCGCCAGTCCGAATGATGGCGCGGGAAGCAACAGGCAGGAGAGCAGTGCCATCAGCAAAATGCCTCCTGCCATTAACAGCGATTCTAACGGGTGTTTCATATCAATGTTAATTGTCAGTTAAAAAAGTTATTGTCCGGCATCCTGCAACGTAAAGCAATATCATCCCGAAATTCACTTTCCTGATAAAAAAAGAATAATTATTCCGGGAATATTCCTGATTTAATTAAACCTCGAATGAATGAATTCAATTATTCTGTGGTTATGTAAATAACTGTCATCATCAGGCGAATAATTTTACAAACGTATATGTGCTGTATCCAATTAACGTCGCAATAACAATGGCAACAACTATGTACAAAGCCAGGCGGCGCCCGCGATAAATCCCAAACATGCTCTCTCCTCGTTTAGATTGCGTTTAGAAATATTTTGTAAAAATCATCTCATCGAAATATTGAATGTGTGTTTTGAATAAGCCGGCGCTAATTATATTGCGGCAGAACAATTTACACCGCAAGAATTAACGCCATAAAAAATGAATTTAATAAAGCCAGAAAGGAATTCAGGCTTCCGTCCACCGGATATTGAAGGAATTGCATCAATGACCAAAAAGACTCACTCCCAGAATCGGCCATACCAGCAGACCATCGAGCAGGTACTGGCGCAAAAAAAGAGCCACGCCAACGGACTGGACCGTGCAGAAGCCCAGGCGCGTTTGCAGCAATATGGCCCAAATGCCCTGCCTGAGAAAAAAGGCAAACCGGTCTGGTTGCGTTTTCTCGCCCATTTTAATGACGTCCTGATTTATGTTCTTCTGGCCGCCGCCGTATTAACCGCCGTGATGGGTCACTGGGTGGATACGCTGGTGATTCTGGGCGTGGCGGTAATCAACGCCTTAATTGGTCATGTGCAGGAAAGTAATGCGGAGAAATCGCTGCAAAGTATTCGCAATATGCTCTCCAGCGATGCGCGTGTTATTCGTAACGGCGTCCATGAGACCATTCCAACCACGGATATTGTGCCGGGCGATATTATTGTCCTGCGCGCCGGGGATCGTATTCCGGCGGATATGCGTCTGATCGAGGCGCATAATTTACGCGTCGAAGAGGCGATTCTGACGGGTGAATCGACGGTAGTGGATAAACACACCAATCCATTGCAGGGCGATTTATCGCTGGGTGACCGCACGAACCTGGTGTTCTCCGGCACCACCGTAAGCGCAGGCGGCGGTGTGGGCGTGGTTATCGCCACCGGCCAGGACACCGAGCTTGGTCACATCAACCAGATGATGGCCGGAATTGAAAAGCACCGCACGCCGCTGCTGGTGCAGATGGACAAGCTCGGCAAAGCGATCTTCGCCATTATTCTGGCGATGATGGCGGCGCTGTTTGTCTTCAGCCTGGTGTTCCGCGACATTCCAATGGGCGAGCTGCTGCTCTCTCTGATTAGCCTGGCGGTGGCCTCTGTACCGGAAGGTCTGCCAGCGATTATCTCGATTATCCTGTCGCTCGGCGTTCAGGCGATGGCGCGCAAAAAGGCGATTATTCGCAAGCTGCCAACCGTTGAAACCCTGGGGGCGATGACCGTGGTCTGCTCGGATAAAACCGGCACCCTGACCATGAACGAAATGACCGTTAAAGCAATTATCACCGCCGACTGCTGCTACCGCGTGGAAGGCAACAGCTACGAGCCAGTGGGTAACATCTATCTGGACGGCAGCGACGAGCCGGTGCACGTTCAGCAGGGCACGGTGCTGGAGCACTATCTGCGCACCATCGACCTGTGCAACGACAGCCAGATTATTCAGGACGAGCGCGGCCTGTGGGGTATCACCGGTGGGCCGACGGAAGGGGCGCTGAAAGTGCTGGCCGCCAAAGCCAATCTTGCGCCGGTCGTCACCAGCCTGATTAACAAAATTCCGTTCGACTCGCAGTACAAGTACATGAGCACCCACTACCAGATTGGCAGTGAGGAGCAGATCCTGGTCACCGGCGCGCCGGACGTGATTTTCGCCCTGTGCGACCAGCAGCAGACTCGCCACGGTGTCGACGCGTTTGACCGCGCCTGGTGGGAAACCGAGATGGAGCGTTATGCCAGCCAGGGGCTGCGCATGGTAGCAGCCGCGTACAAACCGGCGGCGGCCGACCAGCAGGGGCTGAACCACGACGACCTGAACAACGGGCTGATTTTCCTCGGCATCGCCGGGATGATGGACCCGCCGCGTCCGGAGGCTATCGACGCCATCCACGCCTGTCAGCAGGCCGGTATCCGCGTGAAGATGATCACCGGCGACCACCCGCAGACCGCAATGAGCATCGGGCAGATGCTGGGGATCACCAACAGTGCGCAGGCAGTTACTGGCTATCAGCTGGAGAAGATGGACGACGCCGAGCTGGCGGATGCGGCGGTAGAGTACGACATCTTTGCGCGTACCAGCCCGGAGCATAAGCTGCGCCTGGTGAAAGCCCTGCAGGAGAAAGGTGAAATCGTCGGGATGACCGGCGACGGGGTGAACGATGCGCCCGCGCTGCGTCAGGCGGATGTCGGGATCGCCATGGGCATCAAAGGCACGGAAGTGACCAAAGAAGCCGCCGATATGGTTCTGACGGACGACAACTTCGCCACCATCGCCAGCTCGGTAAAAGAGGGGCGTCGCGTCTACGACAACCTGAAGAAAACGATTCTGTTCATTATGCCAACCAACCTGGCGCAGGGTCTGCTGATTGTGATTGCCCTGCTGGCGGGGAACATTATTCCGCTGACGCCGGTGCTGATTCTGTGGATGAACATGGCGACCTCCGCCACGCTCTCCTTCGGCCTGGCTTTTGAAGCCGCCGAGCGCAACATCATGAAGCGTCCGCCGCGTCAGACCGGTCAGCACGTGATGGATGCCTTCGCCGTCTGGCGCGTGGCCTTCGTCGGCACCATGATTGCGATTGCAGCCTTTGCGCTGGAAGCCTGGCTCGCGCCGCGCGGCCACAGCGCCGAGTTCATCCGCACCGTGCTGCTGCAGATGCTGGTGTGTGCGCAGTGGGTGTACATGATTAACTGCCGCAACAGCGATGGTTTCTCTCTGAACCGCGGTCTGCTGGCGAACAAAGGGATCTGGCTGGTCACGGGTGTGCTGTTCCTGCTGCAGCTGGCGATTATCTACCTGCCATTTATGCAGATGCTGTTCGGCACCGAAGCCCTGCCGCTGCGCTACTGGGGTGTTACCCTGGCGCTGGCTGGCGTGATGTTCTTCATCGTCGAAATTGAGAAGCGACTGACCCGCAGGTTCCGTAAGGCTGCATAACTTTTTGCCCTCACCCTCATCCTGACCTTCTCCACTGGAGCGGGCCAGGGTGAGGGTGAGAATCACCTGAGGACTTCCCCATGAAATCCACCTTCCTGCGCACCGCTCTGGCGGTCGCACTTCTTTCCTGCACCCTGCAAACCGCTCTTGCCGCCGCCATTCCGGTGCGCGTCGCCAGCGTCGAGCAGACCACCCACGCCGCTGAGCGCCAGATCCCTGGCCGCATTGAGGCGATCCATACGGTAGAGCTGCGGGCGCGCACGGAAGGGGCGATTGCCAAAATCCATTTCCGCGACGGGCAGTACGTCAAACAGGGCGATCTGCTGTTCGAACTCGACGACGCGGAGCCGCGTGCGGCGGTGCGTCTGGCGCAGGCGGAAGTGAAAAGTGCCGAAGCCACCCTGCGCCAGGCGCAGCAGCAACTCACGCGTTTTCAAAGCCTGAAAACCGGCAACGCTATCAGCCGTAATGACGTCGACAATGCACAGATGCAGCGCGACGTGGCCCGCGCGGCGCTGGAGCAGGCCAATGCCCGTCTCGAGGCGCGAAACGTCACCCTCGGTTTCACGCGGATAGTCTCACCCATCAACGGGCGTATGGGCCACAGCCACTTCCATGTCGGCAGCGTTGTGAATCCATCGAGCGGCCCGCTGGTGGAGGTGGTGCAACTTGACCCCATCCGCATTGCCTTCGCCCTGGAAGAGGGGGCATTTGCCGCGAAAGCCGGGCAGCATGCGGATATCACGGCGCTAAAACAGGCCTGGCTGGCGCAGATTCAGAACGGCGAGCAGCGTGAAAATGGCACCCTGACCTCGGTGGATAATCGTATCGACCCGCGCACCGCCAGCGTAATGCTGCGCGCCGAATTCGCTAATCCGCAGCACCGCCTGCTGCCGGGGGGCAACGTGAATGTCTGGCTGCGACCGCAGAGCGAGCAGGATTCGCTGGTGATCCCGGCGGCTGCGGTACAACAAAATGGCGACGGATTTTTCACCTGGGTAGTGAACGCCGACGGAAACGCTGAAAAACGCGCGCTCACGCTCGGCGGACAAATGGGCCAGCAGTTCACCGTGCAAAGCGGCGTTAAGGCGAATGAGCGCGTGGTCACCGACGGCGCGCCGCGACTGCAGCCCGGTGCTGCTGTCCAGATTCTGAATTAAGGAGCCACCATGCTGACGTTGTTTATCAAACGCCCGCGCTTTGCGATGGTGATCGCGCTGGTGATCACCCTGCTTGGGGCCATCGCCCTGAGACTGATCCCGGTGGAGCAGTACCCGCAGATCACGCCGCCGGTGGTGAATGTGAGCGCCAGCTGGCCGGGTGCCAGCGCGGCAGATGTGGCAGAAGCCATTGCCACGCCGCTGGAAACCCAGCTTAACGGTGTGGATCACATGCTGTACATGGAATCGACCAGCTCCGATGAAGGCGCCTATAGCCTGAACATCACCTTTGCCGCAGGCACCGACCCGGATCTGGCGGCGATTGATGTGCAAAACCGCGTGGCGCAAGCCTTGGCGCAGTTGCCCGCCGAGGCGCAGCAAAACGGCGTCCAGGTGCGAAAACGCGCCACCAACCTGATGATGGGGGTAAGTCTTTACTCACCGGAAGGTACCCATTCAACGCTGTTTGTCAGCAATTACGCCAGCACCCAGGTGCGCGAAGCCCTGGCACGCCTGCCGGGCGTCGGGCAGGTCCAGCTGTTTGGCGCGCGCGACTACAGCATGCGCATCTGGCTGCGTCCGGATCGTATGAACGCTCTCAACGTCACCACGGATGATGTGGCCCAGGCGCTGCGCGAGCAGAACGTGCAGGGCGCGGCAGGCCAGGTGGGAACGCCGCCGGTCTTCAACGGGCAGCAGCAAACGCTCACCATCAACGGGCTGGGGCGTCTCAACGAAGCCGACGCCTTTGGCGATATCATTATTCGCGCCGGTGACATGGGGCAACTGGTGCGCCTGAAAGACGTGGCAACCATCGAGCTGGGATCGCGAAGTTACAGCTCTGGCGCGCAGCTGAACGGTCACGATTCGGCGTATTTAGGCATCTATCCGACGCCGTCGGCTAATGCCCTGCGCGTGGCCGAAGCGGTGCGCGGCGAGCTTGAGCGGCTCGCCACACGCTTCCCGGCGGACCTGACCTGGGAAGTGAAGTTCGACACCACCGAGTTTGTGGCGGCGACCATCAAAGAGATTGGTGTCTCACTGGCCCTGACGCTGCTTGCCGTGGTAGTGGTTGTTTCACTGTTTCTGCAAAGCTGGCGTGCGACGTTGATTGTGGTGCTGGCAATCCCCGTGTCGCTGATTGGCACCTTCGCGGTGCTCTACACGCTCGGCTATTCGGCGAACACCCTGAGTCTGTTCGCCATTATTCTGGCGCTCACCATGGTGGTGGATGACGCAATTGTGGTGGTCGAGAGCGTCGAAACGCTGATGGCGGAGGGGCAAAGCCGCACGGAGGCGACGGCCAACGCGCTGCGTCAGATTGCCGGGCCGGTGATCGCCACCACCCTGGTACTGCTGGCGGTGTTCGTGCCGGTGGCGCTGCTGCCGGGGATTGTCGGCGAGCTGTATCGCCAGTTTGCGGTCACGCTCTCCACCGCCGTAACCCTTTCAAGTATTGTGGCCCTGACACTCACACCGGCGCTGTGCGCCTTATTGCTGCGCCCGCGCGTCGGGCGTCCTGCGGCAGTGTTTCGCGGCTTTAACCGGGCGCTGGACGCCACGCGGCAGGCTTACACCCGTCTGGTGGAGGTCTTTAACCGTCGCCCTGTGCTGGCACTGCTGGCGACTGCCGGTGCGGCGGCCATCGTGGCGCTGAGTTTTACCGCCATGCCAAAAGGGTTCCTGCCGCAGGAAGATCAGGGCTACTTCTTCGCCAGCGTCCAGCTGCCGGAGGCGGCGTCCCTGGAGCGCACCGAAGCGGTGATGACAACGGCGCGCGAGCTGATTGCCGCCAATCCGGCGGTGGCGGATGTGATTCAGGTCTCGGGTTTTAATATTCTCAACGGCACCAGCGCCTCGAACGGCGGATTTATCTCGGTGATGCTGAAAGACTGGAGCGAGCGCCCGCCGCTCGACGAGGTGATGGGCGGGCTGCAACGTCAGCTGTTGGCCCTGCCGGAAGCGACCATCATGACCTTCGCGCCGCCGACGTTGCCGGGGCTGGGTAATGCCTCCGGGTTCGATCTGCGTATTCAGGCCCAGGCAGGGCAAAGCCCGGCGGAGCTGGAGCGCGTCACCCGCGAGGTGCTGGCGAAAGCCAACCAGCATCCGCAGCTCACCCGCGTGTTTACCACCTGGAGCAGCAACGTACCGCAGCTGACCCTTGAGGTGGATCGCGAGCGCGCAGCACGGCTGGATGTGCCCGTGAGCCGCATCTTCAGCAGCCTGCAAACCGCCTTTGGCGGCACGCGCGCCGGGGATTTCAGCATTAATAATCGCGTTTACCATGTGGTGATGCAAAACGAGATGCAGTGGCGCGAGCGTGCGGAGCAGATCAGTGAGCTTTATGTGCGCAGCAATAACGGCGAACGCGTGCGTCTGAGCAATCTGGTGACTATCACCCCGACCGTCGGTGCGCCGTTTGTGCAGCAGTACAACCAGTTCCCGTCGGTGTCGGTGAGCGGCTCAGCGGCGGCGGGCGTGAGCAGCAGCACGGCAATGGCGGCGATGGGTCAGTTGCTGAACGATACTCTGCCCGCCGGGTATGACTACGCGTGGAGCGGCATGTCGTATCAGGAGCAGCAGACGGGCAATCAGGCGATCTGGATTGTGCTGGCGGCGGTGGTGATGGCGTGGCTGTTCCTTGTGGCGCAGTACGAAAGCTGGACCTTGCCCGCAAGCGTGATGCTCTCGGTGCTGTTTGCCATCGGCGGTGCGCTGGTCTGGCTGTGGGTTGCGGGCTTTGCCAACGACGTGTACGTGCAGATTGGGCTGGTGTTGCTTATCGCCCTGGCGGCCAAAAACGCCATTCTGATCGTCGAGTTTGCCCGCGCGCGGCGCATCGACGGCATGGCGATTGTCGATGCCGCCCGCGAAGGGGCATCGCGCCGCTTCCGCGCAGTCATGATGACCGCCGTGTCCTTTATTATTGGCGTGCTGCCGATGATGCTGGCCTCCGGTGCGGGGGCGCAGAGCCGCCGCATCATCGGGACCACGGTGTTCAGCGGCATGCTGGTGGCGACCGTGGTCGGGATTGTCTTTATTCCGGCGCTGTTCGTGCTGTTCCAGCGTCTGCGCGAGTGGGGGCACTCACTTACGGGTGAGTAGTCCACAGCTCGCAGTGTTTTTGTACCAGCGAGGTCAGCGAACCGCCGTCGGCGATAAAATCCCGCATCCGCTGCGCCTCGCTTTTGCCCTGTTTTAACATCAGGGCAATTTCCGCAATCGCGCTTGTCGCGCCCACCTTATCGGCTGATGGTGCGACGCGCTCCAGCAGCCACGCGATATCCTCGGCAAGGGTTTTTTGTTCGCCGCTGTTCACGTCGGTCAGCAGGCCATCCAGTCCATAGCGGCAGGCCTGAAAACGGTTGAAGTTATAGAGCAGGGCGTCCTGCGGCTGGTGCTTGTACGGACGTTCGGTTAGCAACCAGTGCGACGTCGCCTGAATCAGCCCGGCGATGTTAATCGCGTGCGCCAGGGTCAGCGGCGTATCCATCACCCGCACCTCAACGGTGCCAAAATGCGGGCTGGGGCGGATGTCCCAGTGCAGATCTTTAATGCTGTCGATGGTGCTGGTATAGCTCAGGCGGCGAAACAGCCCTTCGAACTCCTGCCAGTTATTCACCCACGGCATTTTGCCGTTATCCGGAAACGCTGAGAAAATATTGAGCCGCGAGGAGGCGAATTGGGTATCGCTGCCCTGCATGTAAGGCGACGAGGCGGAGAGGGCAATAAAGTGCGGCACAAAGCGCGAAAGGCCATGCAGCAAGTAAATCGCCTCATCACCGTTTCGGCAGCCGACGTGGACATGCTGGCCGAAAACCGTCGCCTGCAAAATCAGGTAGCCAAACATCTCCAGCGTGCGGTTGTAGCGCTCGTCGTCGCACACCTCCTGACGCTGCCACTTCTGAAACGGATGTGTGCCGCCGCCGCAGATCTGAATATGCTGATCCCCCGCCGCGCGCAGGATCGCCTGCTGTATCGCGGAAAACTGCGCTGCCGCCTGATGAATGTCCTGACACACGCCGGTGGCGATTTCGAGCATACTCTCGGTGATATCGTGTTTGACCTCACCGGCTTTGATATCGTTTTTCACGGCGGCAATCAGCGCCGAAGAGTCCTGGCTGAGATCGTACCCCGGCGGGTTCACCACCTGCAGTTCGAGTTCAATACCCAGCGTAAAAGGGTCGGATACATGGAAGTCGGGTAGGGGCATGGCGCGCTCCGGTTGCGGGGATGAAATGAGTATAGACATCTCCTGACCTGAGCGGCATGGCGGAAGTGGCAGCGCCTTACCTAATTTCAACGTATGCGATGCGTAGGCCCGTGCAAGCAACTTCCCCACCGGATAATGCACTCGCATCCCACAAATTTATCGTCCAGACTTAACCCAAAGACGTAGTCTGCGCAGGCAATGTGCTTTACACTGCGCGCTGCAAAATTTGTGTTGATAAACGATTAATCAGGCGGTAATGGCGATGAACGGAACGATCACAACGTGGTTTAAAGATAAAGGCTTTGGATTTATCAAAGATGAAAACGGTGACAACCGGTATTTTCATGTGATCAAGGTTGCCAATCCTGAGCTGATTAAGAAAGACGCGGCGGTCACGTTTGAACCGACGACCAACAACAAAGGCTTGTCCGCGTATGCGGTGAAAGTGGTGCCGGAAAGCAAATACATTTATATCGCGGGCGAGCGCATTAAGCTGACGTCGATTAAATCTTTCCTGGTCTACAGCGAAGAAGTGCCTGCTGATTCGGGCATCGATAAAGAAAATGCGATCCTGTCCGTTGGCCTGCTGCTGAACAATATCCGTCCGAAATCTGCGGCGAAACCGGGTGAGATGCGCTCGGTGAAGAAACTGGCGATCACCACCTTCCAGGGGACGACGCTGATCTTCTCTGAAGATGAGATCGACATCGAGGCCACGGTGAAACTCCTCAAGTGATCCTGTGCCGAAATTCTGTGCCATTCATCAGCAGAATTTCGGCCTCACTCCTGCCTCAGTGCGCCGTGATGTACGGCTCCTTCACAAAATCGGTCAGCAGCCAGACCATATCATGCAGCAGCCCCGTTAACTCTTTTGCCACATTCGGTGGCAGAGTCCCTGCCAGAATGGCGTTCGTCAGCGCCTGAATGTAATCCAACAGCGTGGCGGTTTCCTGCCACAGATCCGGCACGTTTGAGCTGATTTTCTCGCCCTTGATCAGTTGCTCAATCAGGTACGGTGGAAGATCTTTATCGCACAGTTCGCGCAGCTGGTTGAGCGCTTGCAGTAAACGCTCGCACAAGGCTTCGCGCGTTTTGCTGTCGTGGGTTTCGACCAGCACGCACACAAATGAGGCGCAGAGATCGGCCACCTGGAATAAATCCGCCGTTTGCGGGAGCGGGGCGTTGAGAAGCTGCTGAATAACGCTTTCGTCAGATTGCGCGTAAAACAGGGTTGGGATAGTAGCCATTTGGCATCCTCATTATGCATGAAATTAATTGACCACCCTGTAAGTCCCTGCGCTCAGGGAGGGGCAGCGCTGACGGAGGTAGGAATACCGTGCACAAAGAAAACGGCCAGCGTTTGCTGCTCCGCCAGCGCCACCGTAAGTTAACGGGGTATGCGCTGTCGCGAAAAAAATTATCGCTTTATGCCAACGGGTTCCTACGCCCGGTCGCGGATAAACCGCAACGCAGGCACTTTACGACCGAGGAAGGGCAAATAAAAGGCTAAACCCTGAGTTTCACAAGGTTACTTTTCGATTTGCGAGGCGCTTTCCAGAAAACAGATGCCGGGCGGTAGCCAGCCCGAAAGCGCACACACTGGCCCACGCAAAACCTACCCCATCCGGTGCTCGCCGTTTCGCATCGCTTCACGATCAAACACCCGTTGAATCTCGCCGTGCGCCATAAACGCCGCGCGGTCTGACATATGCGCAATCACATCCGCGTCGTGGCTCACCAGCAGATAGGTCATACCGTGCTGCTGTTTCAGGCGGTTCAGCAGATTCAGGATCTCCGCCTGCACCGACATATCCAGCGCCGAGGTTGGTTCGTCCAGCAGCAAGAGCTGGGGGCGCAGCAACAAGGCGCGGGCAATCGCCACGCGCTGACGCTGGCCGCCAGACAGCTGATGCGGATAACGCTGGCCTGCGTCAGCCGACAGCCCCACCTGCTGCAACGCGTCGGCTACTTTCTCTGCAATCTGTGTTTCACCGTGAATTTTTAGCGGCTCTGTCAGCGTGCGTGAAAGGGTGTGATTCGGATGCAAGGACGCCCACGGATCCTGAAACACCATCTGCACGTTGCGCCGCAGCGCGCCGGTAAACCGGGCGTCGGGTTTCAGGTTTTCCCCGAGCAGCGTCACGTCGCCGCGCCACTGACGTTGTAGCCCGGCCAGCACGCGCAGAATGGTCGATTTTCCGCAGCCGGATTCCCCGATCAGGCTGAAAGTTTCCCCTTTTTCGATGGCAAAGCTGGCCGACGATACCGCCGTTTTTTCGCCGAACGCCACGTGCAACTGACGGACATCAACGAGTGCCATGGTGTATCTCCTTGCGATCCAGCGTCGGTAACATTTGCCCGTAGGTGCTGGCATCCGGGCGGCAGGTCCACAGCGTGCGGGTGTAGGGATGCGTGGCCTGCGGCAGTTCCCGCGCGGTCATCTCATCGACTTTTTCGCCCTGATACATCACCAGCACGCGGTCGCAATGTTCTGCCACCAGCGGTAAATCGTGACTAATCAGCAACATCGCCATCTGGCGCTCTTCGCACTGCTTCACCAGCAGTTCGAGAATTTGATTGCGCAGACGCGCGTCGAGGGCCGAGGTGGGTTCATCGGCAATCAGCACCTGCGGATTGTTGATGAGCGCAATGGCAATCATCACCCGCTGGCCCATCCCGCCGGAGAGTTCACCGGGATAGCGCGTCAGCACCCTCTGCTCCAGCCCGACGGCGTGGATAATGTCGCGAATACGCTCCTGCCGCTCCTTGCGGGAGAGAGACTGATGCAGCGTCAGCGACTCTTCGAGCTGCGCGGCGACGTTTTTGGCCGGGTTGAGCGCATAGCGCGGGTCCTGCAGCACCATCGCAATGCCGTTGCCGCGAAGGCGCTGCCAGCCGCGATTATTCAGGGTCAGCAGATCGTGGCCCAGCACGTTAAGCTGCCGGGCACTGACCACGCCGGGCTTGCGCACCAGCCCCATCAGCGCCCTGGCCGACATGGATTTACCGGAGCCGGATTCGCCCACTAACGCCAGCCGTTCGTTGCCGAGGGTAAAACTCAGGTTGTTCACCACACGCGCGGCGGGGTAGTCGATATTCAGCGCATCGACGATAACGCGGGAGTCAGTCATGTTGCGGCTCCAGAATGTCGCGCAGGCCGTCGCCCAGCAGGTTAAACGCCAGGCTGGCGAACAGGATCGCGCCGCCAGGAATAGCGGCGATCCACCATTGATCGAAAATCACCTGCATGCCGTCGGCGATCATCGCACCCCATTCGGCCATCGGCGGACGCGCGCCCAGACCCAGGAAGCCCAGCCCGGCGGCGGCCAGAATAATGCCCGCCAGATCCAGCGCCAGTCGCACAATCGCTGACGGCAGGCAGAGCGGCAGAATATGCCCAAGCAACAGACGCCCGCCGCGAATGCCCATCATCTCGGCAGCCGCCAGATAATCGCTGTGACGCAGACGCTGAATTTCACTCCGGGCCTGACGCGCATAGGCCGGCCAGGTGGTGAGCGCCAGCGCCAGCGCGCCGTTCACAAGGCCAGGGCCGAGCATGGCGACAAAGGCAAAGGCGAGGATCAGGCGTGGCATCGACATCACCACGTCGGTAAACCGCATCAGCACGCGCTCCAGCCAGCCGCCGTAGTAGCCGGACAAAATCCCGATCAGCAGCCCGGTGGGCAGGGTAATGATCGTCACCAGCGCCACCAGCCCAAGGGCGGGACGGCTGCCGTAGATCAGGCGTGAGAGCAGATCTCGCCCGAAACTGTCCGTGCCGAGCCAGTGCGTGGCGTTCGGTGCCTGCAGGCGTGCCGCCGCGTTCTGCCAGTTCGGGTTGAGCGGAGCGAGCCACGGAGCAAACAGCGCGATCAGCAGCAACAGAACGATTGCGATAAGCCCGCAGAACGCAGCGGGAGAGCGGCGCAGTCGGCGCAGAAAAAGATAAAAAGGCATCAGCGCACCCTGGGGTCGGTGGCCCGCACAAGCAGGTCGGTCAGATTATTTATCAGCACAAAACAGACGCCAATCACCAGCGTACCGCCCATGATGGCGGTGGTATCGCCCGCGAATAATGCGGTGGTGAGATAGCGGCCAATGCCCGGCCATGAAAAGACGGTTTCGGTCAGCACTGCGCCTTCGAGCATGCTGGTGTAGGCCAGCGCGATTACCGTCAGTAGCGTGCTGCGAATATTGGGCAGCACGTGGCGCAGCAGAATGGCCATCTCTCCGGCACCTTTGGCGCGCGCGAGCAGGATATACTCTTTGTTCATTTCGCTGAGGCACGCCGAGCGCGTCAGGCGGGTGATGCTCGCCAGCGAATAGTAGGCCAGCAGCAGCACCGGCAGCACCAGGTGGCTGACGGCATTTTTAAACGCCTCGCGGTCCCCTGAAAGCCAGGTATCGATCAGCGCAAAACCGGTGCGCGGCTCCACGGTGTATTGCCAGATATCGTCCAACCGGCCCGGCCCGGCGCTCCACTGCAGCTTCGCGTAAAACAGCGCCAGCATGAGCAGCCCCAGCCAGAAAACAGGCACCGAGTTACCGAGCAGGGTGAGGGTGCGGATGATCAGATCCAGCGGTGAACCGGCAAAACGCGCGCACAGCACGCCCGCAATAATCCCGAGCGCGGAGCCGATAATCAGCGCCAGCGTGGCGAGTTCCAGCGTGGCGGGAAATGCGTGCAGCAGATCCTGCAATACCGGCTGTCCGGTAGCGCTGGCGGTGCCGAGATCGCCGTGAAATAGATTCAGCAGGTAATGCCAGAACTGCACCGGCAAGGGCTGATCCAGCCCGAGTTGGTGACGAACCTGATCGTACGTCGACTGGCTGGCGTGATCGCCGACGATCTGCAAGACACGATCGACGGGGGAAAAAGCGGAGAGCGCAAAGGTGACGAGCAGCAGCCCGAACAGCGTGAGGAGCAGGGTGAGAAGGCCCTGAAAAACACGCATCACGTGGGAAGATAGAGGTGGCATGGAGAGGGCGTTATTCCTTTTGCCCGGCGGCGTTGTGCTGGCCGGGCCGACGTTTCACTGTGTTGTAGGCCGGGTGAGGCGAACCCCACCCGGTCATCAGGGCAGATTATTTAGTCACTTTATCGTACCAGACCATATCGGCATTCAGCCCTTGCTGGTACCCCTTCACATTATCGCGCACCACGATCTGGGTTTTGCCCTGATCGACAAACACGTACGGCGAATTATGCTGCAACTCCTGCTGCATTTTGGTGTACAGATCCAGGCGTTTTGCCGGATCGGGCTCGGCCACGGCGGCCAGCGTGGCTTTGGTCAGCTCGGGGATTTTCCAGCCGTTAAGACCGGCCACGGTGCTGGATTTCCCGTCGTTCCAGGCAAAGGCGCTGGCATTGGAGTGTGCATCGAAGTAATCCGGGATCCACAGGCGAATCGCCGCCTGGTGCTGTTTGGCACGCACGCGCGCATACACCTGGCTGCCCGCAGCAGGTAGCAGATCCACCTTCACGCCGCCCTGGGCGAAGCTCGCCTGCATTGACTGCGCGATAGTGATAAACGGCGGTTTGTTCTCCACGTCCAGCGTGAAGTGCGCGTCTTTAATACCCACTTTGGCGAGGATCGCTTTCGCTTTGGCCGGATCGAATTTGAACGGATTATCCTCCAGCGCGCCCGGCAGCCCGACCGGCAGGAAGCTCTGATGCACAAAATACTGGCCCTTCAGCAGATCCTTAGTGATACCGTCGTAATCCACCAGCCAGCGCGACGCTTCCCAGAACGCCGGGTTGTTCAGCAGCGGGTTAGCGCTGTTTCCGGCGTTAAACACCAGGTAGTTCTGCTCGGCAGACGGGATGCTTAACACCTTCACACCCGCTTTGCCTTCCAGCGCGCTGATTTGGTCTGCGCCCAGATCGCGGGCCACATCTGCATCACCCTGCTGAATCAGCAAACGGCGAGAGGCCGGGTCCGGGACGTTTTTAATAATGATGCTTTTGAGCTTCGGCGCGCCGCCGGGGGCGGTGTCGTTAGCTTCCAGCACGATGGCCTGATGCGGCTGGTAGACGCGCATTTTGTACGCGCCGCTGCCCGCCGAGTGCATTTTCAGCCAGGTATTCCCGAAGTCGTTGTCTTTCACATTCGCTGAAACCAGCTTTTCATCGACGATAGAGGCAATCGGCGTGGAGAGAATATTCAGCGCCACCGCCGGGCTGACGTCAGCCGTCCAGTGCAGTTGCAGCGTGTGGTCATCCACTTTTTTCAGTTGGCTGGCGATATTACCCGGCTCCCAGCCCAGCACGTTCAGAATAAAGGCCGGGGATTTGTTCAGGGTGATGGCGCGGGTGTAGGAGAAAATCACATCTTCCGGGCGCAGCGGGTTGCCGGAGGCAAATTTGGCGTCAGGCTTGAGTTTGATGGTCAGGGTTTTCGCTGCTGCATCTGCTTCCCAGCTTTCCGCCAGAATTGGGGAGATTTTGGCCGGATTATCGCGGTCGGGCTGCACCAGACGCTGGTACAGGCTCGGCACGGTCTGGATGCTGGAAAGCTCGTTGGCCTCTGCGGGATCGAGGCTGACGATATCATCAAGCCCCTGAGCGACAACCAGCGTATTCGGCGGAGTAGCGGCGTTGGCGGCGGCTGACAGCGCGGCCAATACCAGTAACGGCAGCAGTTTTTTCGTCATAGCGATCCCTGAAAGAAAATGTGTTGTGATTGTTTTTGGCATCGCTACGTTAGGCCTGCCGTGAAAATCCTCAAAGTCTAAATTCTGCTTTGCTTATGCCATGGGGATATAACGCATGCAGATTGGCTATTAAGCGCTTTCCTACACGCAGGGCTTTTCGCCTGCTTTTTGTCCTGATATAACAATTGCATTACATATCAGGGAGTCGCGGGCGTGCCGGAAATTAATCAACATGGTCAAGTCGTAAACGATATTGTTCCCCACTGGAAAGGTGCCTCGGTGTTGCGTCGCACGCCGCTGAACGGGCGATTCTGCCGTCTGGAGCCGCTGGACGCCGCGCGGCACGCCGTGGATCTGTTTGACGCGTATGCCCTGGGCGATGACAGCGACTGGACCTGGCTTGCCAGCACGCAGCCGGAGAGCGTCGACGCCACCGCGCACTGGCTGTTGGGCAAGGTGATGGACGATGCGCTGGTGCCTTACGCGGTCATTGATTTACGTTCAGAGCGTGCGGTTGGCGTGGTGAGTTATATGGCGATTGAGCGACTGATGGGGTCGGTGGAGATCGGCCACGTGACCTGGTCGCGTAAGATGAAAAATACCCCAATGGGAACGGAAACGGTCTGGCTGCTGCTGAAAAATGCCTTCGAACATCACTACCGCCGCGTGGAGTGGAAATGCGATTCGATGAATGTGGCGTCGCGACGCGCGGCAGAGCGGCTGGGGTTTGTCTGGGAAGGGCGGCTGCGGCAAAAACTGATCCGCAAAGGGCGCAACCGCGACAGCGATATGCTTTCCATCATTAATACCGAGTGGCCGGAGCGCGACGCCGAGCTGCGCGCGTGGCTGGCGGCGGAGAACTTCGACAGCGAAGGGCGCCAGATCCAGCGACTGGAGGCGTTCAGGCAAGGGGTTGCGGAGGATAGTCCCCGCTAAACTTCCCGGTCGGCTCCATGTAATTTAACGAAGAAATAAATAGCGGGTTTTGAAAGTAACAGGGAAGGCGGGTTAACGCTGAGGCGAATTATTCACAGAGCAGCGTTATCACGCCGACGTTTTGCTGGCACCAGTGAAGGTGAAAAGCGTGGTTGTGCGAAAAACCGGCCAGTGGGCGAGCCAGCGACAGGGTGAGCGTGCTGTGAGTCATCGCCGTCACGCAGGCGCTATCAAAACCCATAAAGGCGTTAACGCGCGGGAACAGGGCTTTAAACAGGCTCTCTTTGGCGCTGAAGACCAGCGTCAGGGCGAGGGCAAACGGATATCCCGCGCTCAGCAGAACACGCTTTTCCTGCTCGTTGATAATCCCGTCCTGAATCTCTACGGCTTCCTTTTCTGCAATCAGCGCTTCGCAGTCAATCCCCACCAGCGCATTGTCGCGGCGCACCGCCAGCGCCAGCGCCTGGGTGCCACTGTGAGAAATACTGCCCGCAAAACCGGTTGGCCACAGCGGTTCGCCGTTCGCGCCGATACCGGGCACCGTGGTGATACCAAAGGGCTGGAGCGCCTGGACGGCGGCGATGCGTCCGGCGAGGTGTTCCGCTTTGCGTTTGGCAGAGGCGTGGCTGAGGGCGGCGTGATGAGGCAGCCAGAGCAGATCGGCGTGATCAAAGGTGGAGGGATCGAAATCGATGCGGTGAAGCGAGACGCCGCCGAGTGTCAGCAGGCTGTGTGTGGTGTGCATCGGTCCCCCTGATAGAAAAAGCCCCCTTCGATGGAAGAGGGCTTACAGTCTATCAGAAGTGGGTGTTAACGCTCATGTACCAGGTACGACCCGGTTCGTTGTAGGTGTAAGCACCTGCACCGTACATGTACGCGCCCGTGGTGGCATTCCCGGTGGTCTGGGCATTACCAGCACGCCACTGGCGTTTGTCGAAGACGTTATCCACGCCGCCGGTCAGGCTGACGTATTTGGTCACGTCCCAGGTCGCGCTCAGGCCCACGATGCTGTACGGGCTGACTTCGTCTTTTTCAGACCCGCTCACCGGCTGGCCTTTGTAGTTGTATTTCTTCGGCTGCTGCTTGCCCGTACCAGGTGAAGGTCGACTGCACCGACACATCCTGCTGTACCTGCCAGCTCAGGGTTGAGTTCAGCGTGTACTCCGGGATGATCGACAGACGATCGCCGGTCTCTTTGTTCTTACTTTGCAGCATGTAGGTGATGTTGTTGGTCCAGTTGACCGCATCCGTCACCGGCACGTTTAAGGAGCCTTCCAGCCCTTCTACGACGGCTTTCGGCACGTTTTCCCACTGGTAAATATCGGTGGAGACTTTGCCGGTAGAGGTCTGGCCGATTGGCGCATAGCCCGCTTCGATTTTGTCGCGATAGTCGTTACGGAACCAGGTCGCACCCGCCAGCCAGCCGTCGCGTTTCCACTCGAGGCCAATTTCTTTGTTGATGCTGGTTTCGGCTTTCAGATCGTCATTACCCATCATATAACAGCCGACGCCGTCACCGCTGGCGTAGCAGCCCTGGCCTTTGCTGTAGAGCAGGTAGTTCGGGTTGGTCTGGTACAGGCTCGGCGCTTTATACGCCCGGGCGATACCCATCTTCAGCGTGAAATCATCCCCCAGACCTTGCGACAGGTTCAGGGACGGGCTCCAGTTGTTGCCCACGATAGTGTGATGATCGAAGCGCAGCGCCGGGGTCAGCATGGTGCTGTCGGTCAGCTCCATGTTGTTTTCGGCGAACAGGGAGAAGATCTCCGCTTTCGAATACGGGCTACGATCGTCGCTCATGCCAGGGATCGCGCCGCCCTGCTGGGTCTGAGAGTTAGAGGCGTAATCCTTCATGCGCTGCTGGTTCCACTCGGTCCCCAGAGTCAGGTTCTGGTTGACCAGGAAATCGAACGGCAGGTTAACTTCGCTGTGCAGGGTGACGTCGGACAGATCCGTATCGGTAAATTTGTCGCTGTTGAACAGCCCTTCCAGACCGCCCGCCAGCCCTTCGCCGAGACGCGAGTTACGGGTGTGCTCGTATTGCGCCCAGTTGCTGGTAGTCACGCCGTTATCCCAGCCGCCGTTCCAGGTCACCGCCCAGTTCTGGCGATAAATACGGTTGGTCTCTTTGCCGTAATTCTTCTTCACCAGCCCGTTCGAGCTGTTGTCATTGTTGGTGTTCTGGGTATCGCCCGCGTAGAGGTTATTCTGGCGGCTGTAGCCCGCTTCAAATTCCAGAGACTGCATTGGCGCGAAGTCCCAGCGCACCACGCCGTTGATATCTTTGTTTTCCACGCCTTCACGACCGGCCGGCAGGGTATCGGCATACATTCCGGTACGGTCGGACTGATGGCCCTGGTTGATATCCCATGCATCGGCCTGGGTTTTGTCCAGATTACCGAACATACGGAAGCTGAAATCGCCGCCCAGCGGGCCGCTCAGGCTGAAGTTGGTGCGCTTGGTGGAGCCTTCGTCTTTATGCTCCGGCGCGTTCAGGTAGGTGTTCCACGAACCATGCCACTGGTTGTCGAATTTCTTGGTGATGATGTTCACCACGCCGCCCGCTGCGCCGTTACCGTAGCGCGCGGCTGCCGGGCCACGAATGACTTCGATGCGCTCAATCATCTCAGGCGGTACCCAGCCGGTGTCGCCGCGCGTATCACGCTCGCCGCGCCAGCCGAGACGGATGGAGTTACGGCTGGTGACGGGTTTGCCGTCGATCAGAATCAGGGTGTTTTCCGGGCCCATGCCACGAATATCAATCTGGCGGTTGTTACCGCGCTGACCGCTGGTGGAGTTACCGGTCAGGTTTACGCCCGGCATGGTACGAATGATTTCGGCCACGTCGCGAGCGGGAGGATTTTTACGAATTTCATCAGCCGTGATGGTTGAAACGCCCGGCGCCTGCAGGTTTTGCTCGGCGGCGGTGATCACCATAGTATCTTCGTGCGCGGCACTGCTGGTGGTTTTGTCGTCTGCCATGGCTGGCATGGCCACGCCGTAAATCCCCAGATTGACCAGCAAGGCCAGGGAGTGAATCTTCTTATTCATTGTACGTCCTGCTTTTCGTTGCCGCGTCCCCTTGGCTCCATTCCCTAACGGGAGAGGAGGCGGCATGAATTATCACCGGCACGTTGCGTAAGCAGCCCTGTCCTCGAGCGCACACAATGCGTGGCATGGTTATTTTATGAGCGCGCTTCCCACAGCGCGGGCACTACGCTATTGCAAATGCAAATAGTTATCAATAATATTATCAATAATTTTTGTCATGTAACAAAAAAGACGCGAAAAACATGAGGTTAAACGGGTGACGGCGCTAACAACGGGAAGTGATGCCTGGTGGCAGTCAAAAAAAGGGCCGGAAGCGGTCCGCGAAGGGGATAATTATCGTGTCACTTTCTGGTGGCGGGATCCCGGCGGAACGCAACTCACCTCGACGGTGCAGCGGGTGTGGATCTACATCACCGGCGTCACGGATCACCATCAAAATGCGCGTCCCCAGTCGCTCACGCGCCTTCCCGACACCGACGTCTGGCAGTGGCAGGGGGAATTCAGCCCTGAATGGCGCGGCAGCTACTGTTTTATTCCCTCCGAAAACGTCCAGGACTTCGACCAAACCGTCTTCACCGCCGACGCGCCCGATCGCATGGCGCTGCGTGAGGGCTGGCGCAAACTGCTGCCAAACGCGATTGCCGATCCGCTGAATGCCCAGAGCTGGCGCGGCGGACGCGGCCATCCGGTGTCGGCGCTGGAGATGCCGAATGCGCCCGTTCAGCCAGGCTGGAATCATCCCGAAACGCCGTATTCTGCACCGCACTGCATTCAGTGGCACAGCCCGCGTCTGGGGAATTCGCGCCGGGTGTGGATCTTCACCACGGGCGAGGAGCGCGCAGCCGAGCGCCCGCTGGCAATTCTCCTCGACGGCCAGTTTTGGGCTGAAAGCATGCCCGTCTGGCCTGCCCTGACGGCGCTCACAAACGAGGGGCAACTGCCTCCTGCGGTCTACGTGCTCATTGATGTGATCGATACCGCCCATCGCAGCCGCGAGCTGCCCTGCAACCCCGATTTCTGGCTGGCGGTGCAGGAAGAATTACTCCCGCAGATTCACGCCATCGCGCCGTTCAGCGCGCGAGCTGACCACACGGTCGTCGCCGGGCAAAGCTTTGGTGGCCTGTCCTCTCTGTACGCCGGGCTTAACTGGCCGCAGCGTTTTGGCTGCGTGCTCAGCCAGTCGGGTTCCTACTGGTGGCCGCATCGCGGCGCGCAGCAGGACGGGCTGCTTATCGAACAACTCAAAGCGGGTGAAAAATCCGCGCAAAACCTTCGCATCGTTCTTGAGGCGGGCCAGCGCGAGCCGCTGATTTTCCGGGCCAATCAGGCCATTTACGCCCAACTACAACACACACAGCAGTCGATTTTCTGGCGTCAGGTTGACGGCGGACATGATGCGCTTTGCTGGCGTGGCGGGCTGACGCAGGGGCTTATTACTCTCTGGCAGCCACTCATTCACTAACGCCAGGCAGGCGATTTTTTTCGACAGGAGTTTGGTATGGAATTCAGTAATCCCTTCGACAATCCGCAAGGGCAGTTCTCTGTGTTGCAAAACGAAAACGGTCAGTACAGCCTGTGGCCCGCGCAGTGCGCACAGCCTGCGGGCTGGCGTGAAGTGTGTGCCCCGCAATCCCAGGAGGCCTGCCAGCACTGGCTGGCAGAAAACTGGCAGACGCTGATCCCGTCCTTTTTTGCCGAGGAGAACGTATGAGCACGCATCTTCCTCTCGTGGCCGCCCAGCCGGGTATCTGGATGGCAGAACAGCTCTCCACGCTGCCTAATGCCTGGAGCGTGGCGCACTACGTTGAACTCAACGGCGAAATTAACGCGCCGCTGCTGGCGAAAGCGATTGTCGAAGGCATGATGCAGGCCGACACGCTGCGCACGCGCTTTAGCGAAGACAACGGCGAAGTGTGGCAGTGGATCGATGACGCCATGACGTTCTCCGAGCCGCAACGGGTCGATCTGCGCGACAGCGCCGATCCCCATGCCGCCGCCGTGGCGCTGATGGAGGCCGATCTTCAGCAAAACCTGCGCGTCGAGAGCGGCCAGCCGCTGGCGTTTCAGTGCCTGATTCAGGTCGATAATCACCGCTGGTATTGGTATCAGCGCTATCACCACTTAGTGGTTGATGGCTTCAGTTTCCCGGCGATTACCCGCCAGATCGCCGCCATTTACGCAGCCTGGTCGAAAGGCGAGCCGACGCCGCCCACGCCGTTCACACCTTTTGCCGAGGTGGTGGAAGAGTATCAGCGCTATCGCGACAGCGACGCTTTTCAGCGCGACGGCGCATTCTGGGCCGAGCAGCGTAAACAGCTACCGCCGCCCGTTTCGCTCTCCCCCGTGCCGCTGCCGGGACGTGCTGCCACGACCGATATTTTACGCCTGAAGCTGGTCGCCGATCGTCGCGCGTTTAGCCAACTGACGGCCTCATGCCCGCAGGTGCAGCGCACGGATCTGGCCCTCGCGCTGGTGGCCCTGTGGCTCGGGCGTTTAACCGGACGCATGGACTACGCGGCGGGCTTTATCTTTATGCGTCGCATGGGATCGGCGGCGCTCACCGCCACCGGCCCGGTGCTGAACGTGCTGCCGATGGCGGTCAACATTAACCCGCAGGACACGTTGCCGGAGCTGGCCCTGCGTCTGGCGAATCAGCTGAAAAAGATGCGTCGCCATCAGCGTTACGACGCCGAGCAGATTGTGCGCGACAGCGGTCGTGCCGCAGGAGACGAAGCCCTGTTTGGCCCGGTGCTGAACGTGAAGGTCTTTGATTATCAGCTGGATATTGATGGCGTTGAGGCCGTCACCCACACGCTGGCGACCGGCCCGGTAAACGATCTCGAACTGGCGCTATTCCCGGACGAGCAGGGCGGTTTGAGCATTGAAATTCTGGCGAACAAACAGCGCTATGACAACGCAACGCTCACCCGCCACGTGGCGCGCCTGAATGCGCTGCTGGCGCAGTTTGCCGCCAATCCGGCACTCGGCTGCGGCGAGGCGGAAACCGTCTCGGAAGCGGAGTATCAGCAGCTGGCGCAGATCAACGACACCGGCGTGATGCTCAAGGCGACCACCCTGAGTGCGCTGGTGGCAGAACAGGCGCGTAAAACGCCGGACGCCCCGGCGCTGGCGGATGGCCACCATGCGCTGAGCTATCGTCAGATGCGCGAGCAGGTCATCGCGCTGGCGACGCTGCTGCGTGAACGCGGGGTTAAACCCGGTGACAGCGTGGCGGTGGCGTTGCCGCGCTCGGTGTTCCTGACTCTGGCGCTGCATGGGATTGTCGAGGCCGGAGCCGCCTGGCTGCCGCTCGATACGGGTTATCCCGACGACCGCCTGCGGATGATGCTGGAAGATGCGCGCCCATCGCTGCTCATCACCACCGACGATCAGCTCCCGCGTTTTAGCGACGTGCCGGGCCTTGATAGCCTGTGCTACGACGCGCTACTGCCTGCGAGCGGCACTGAACCGCTGAATCTGAGCACGCCGGAACAGACCGCCTATATTATTTTCACCTCCGGTTCGACCGGACGTCCGAAAGGGGTGATGGTCGGGCAAACCGCCATCGTTAACCGACTGCTTTGGATGCAAAACCACTACCCGCTGGACGCGCAGGATGTGGTCGCACAGAAAACGCCGTGCAGCTTTGACGTCTCCGTGTGGGAGTTCTGGTGGCCGTTTATTGCCGGGGCAAAACTGGTGATGGCCGAACCGGACGCCCACCGCGATCCGCTGGCGATGCAGCACTTCTTTGCCCACTACGGCGTGACCACCACGCACTTTGTGCCGTCGATGCTGGCGGCATTTGTCGCCTCGTTAACGCCGGAAAATGCACGCTGTTGCGCGAGTCTAAAGCAGGTGTTCTGCAGCGGTGAAGCGCTGCCGACAGATCTGTGCCGCGAGTGGGAAGTGCTCACGCACGCGCCGCTGCATAACCTCTACGGCCCGACGGAAGCGGCAGTGGACGTGAGCTGGTATCCGGCCTTTGGCGACGCGCTGGCGGCGGTGTCAGGCAACAGCGTGCCGATTGGTTTCCCGGTGTGGAATACCGGCCTGCGGATTCTGGACGCCATGATGCGCCCGGTGCCGTTCGGGGTGGCGGGCGATCTCTATCTGACGGGCATCCAGCTGGCGCAGGGCTATCTGGGCCGTCCGGATCTGACCGCCAGCCGCTTTATCGCCGATCCTTTTGCGCCGGGCGAGCGGATGTATCGCACCGGTGATGTCGCCCGCTGGCTGGACAACGGCGCGGTGGAATACCTGGGGCGTAGCGACGATCAGCTCAAAATTCGCGGCCAGCGTATTGAGCTGGGTGAAATCGACCGCGCGATGCAGGCGCTGCCTGACGTGGCGCAGGCGGTGGCCCATGCCTGTGTCTTTAATCAGGCGGCCGCCACGGGCGGCGATGCGCGTCAGCTGGTGGGGTACGTCGTTTCCGAATCCGGCCTGCCGCTGGATCGCGATGCGCTGCTCGAAGCACTCAAAGCGCAGCTTCCGCCGCACATGGTGCCGGTGGTGCTGCTGCAAATCAGCGAACTGCCCCTGAGCGCCAACGGGAAGCTCGACCGCAAAGCACTGCCGCTGCCGGAGTTAACCAGCAAAGCCTCGGGCCGCGCGCCGGAGTCGGACACTGAAATGGCGGTGGCGCAGGCGTTCTCCGCGCTGCTCGGCTGCGAAGTGAATGATATCGAAGCGGATTTCTTTGCCCTCGGCGGCCACTCGCTGCTGGCGATGCGTCTCGCGGCGCAGCTCAGTCGTGCGTTCTCCCGCAAAGTTACGCCGGGGCAGATTATGGTCGCCTCGACGGTTAATCAGCTCAGCACGCTGCTGGAGTCGACCATCAGCGATGAGCAGGCTCAGCGTCTGGGGTACGAAACCCTCCTTCCGCTGCGCCAAAGTACGGGCCCGACGCTGTTCTGCTTCCACCCGGCGTCTGGTTTTGCCTGGCAGTTCAGCGTGCTGGCGCGCTACCTCAGCCCGCGCTGGTCAATTACCGGTATCCAGTCGCCAAGGCCCGATGGCCCGATGGCGCAGGGCGCGACGCTCGATGCGGTGATCGAACATCATCTGCAGACGCTACGCACCCAGCAGCCGAAGGGACCCTACTATCTGTTCGGGTACTCGCTCGGCGGAACGCTTGCACAGGGTATCGCGGCACGTCTGCGTGAGCAGGGCGAAGCGGTGGCGTTCCTCGGCCTGCTGGATACCTGGCCGCCGGAGACGCAAAACTGGGCGGAAAAAGAGGCTAACGGGCTGGACCCGGAAGTGCTGGCAGAGATCGAACGCGAGCGCGAAGCGTTCATGGCGGCCCAGCAGGGGCAGGCGTCCGGCGAGCTGTTTAGCGCTATCGAAGGGAACTACGCCGATGCGGTGCGACTCCTGACCACGGCCCACAGTTCACGCTTTGACGGCAAAGCGACGCTGTTTGTCGCCGAACGCACGCGCACCATGGACCCGCAGCAGGCGTGGGCCCCGTGGGTGAGTGAGCTGGAGGTCTATCGCCAGGATTGCGCCCACGTGGATATTATCTCTCCGCAGGCGTTTGAGCAGATTGGGCCGGTGTTGAAGGGCATTTTAGGGTAAGCACAGGTTTCTGCCCTCTTCTCAGGGAGAGGGCAGAAATGAGAGGCGTCAGACCGCGCGTTTCCCCAACGGTACCACCAGCGGCGTACCCGCCACCGGATCGTCAATAATCATGCAGCGCATGCCGTAAATCCGCTCGATAAGCTCCGACGTGACAATCTCTTTCGGCGCTCCTTGCGCCACAATCTTCCCGTCGCGCAGGGCAATCAGGTGCGTGGCGTAGCGGCACGCCTGGTTGAGGTCGTGCAAAACTGCCGCGAGCGTATACCCCTGGGTGCGATTCAGATCGCTCAGCAGTTCCAGCAGATCAATCTGATGGCTGATATCCAGCCAGGTAGTCGGCTCGTCAAGCAGCATGATCGCGGTTTCCTGCGCCAGCACCATCGCAATCCACGCGCGCTGCCGCTGGCCGCCGGACAACGTATCGACACTCTGCGTCGCCAGATCCGTAATGCCTGTCGCCTGCATCGCACGCGCAACGGCCTCTTCATCCTCTTTGCGCCAGCGGGTAAATAGCGGCTGATGCGGATAGCGTCCGCGAGCCACCAGCTCGTGCACCGTGATATCCCCCGGCGTGGTGGCGTTTTGCGCCAGCAGACCAATCCGACGTGCGACCTCTTTGCTGGCAAAACTCTGGATCTGCTCGCCGTCGAGAAACACGCTGCCGTGCTGGGGCGTCATCAGGCGGCTCAGGGTGCGCAGCAGGGTCGATTTTCCGCAGCCGTTCGGGCCGATAATCGCCGTGAAATGGCCGTCAGGAATCGAGACGCTCAGGTCGTCGACCACGATTTTTTTACCGTAGCCGAGGGTCAGTTTTTCGCCGCGCAAGCGGGAGGTGATGGCATTCATTTCTTGCGGGACTCCTGGACTAACAAGACGATGAGGTAAATCCCGCCAAGACTGACGGTCACCACCCCCACCGGAAGTTGATAAGGCATAAACAGCTGCTGAGCGCAGAGATCGGCGGCCAGTAAAAGTAATGCGCCGCACAGGGCTGCCTGGGTTACGCCCCAGCGCGCGGTGCCGCTGATGCGTCGCGCAATGTGCGGAGCGACCAGGGCAATAAACGAAATCGGGCCCGCGATGGCGGTGGAGGCGGCGGTTAATACCACGGCGACCAGCATCAGCGTCAGGCGCGAACGCTCCACGCTGACGCCCAGCGCACAGGCGCTGTCATCGCCCATCTCCAGCAGCCGCATTCTGCGCACCAGCAGCCAGGCATAGATAAACATCAGGGCGATAATCGGCGTGGCGGGCAGGGTTTTGGCCCACGTCAGGCCGTTGAGCGAGCCGGCGTTCCACAGCCCCGCAGAGAGGGACGTTTCCAGCGAGGCGTGCAGCAACAGCCAGGTGTTGAAGGCCATCAGCATGGCGCGAATGCCGATGCCGATAATGATCAGGCGGAAGGTTTCGATGCCGTTGCGCCAGGCGAGCGCCCAGACCAGCAGCGAGGTGAGTATACCGCCCGCCATCGCCGCGAACGCAATCGCCGTCAGATGCTGGCCAAATAGCACCATCGCCACCAGCACGCCGCTCCACGCCCCGGTGTTGAAGCCCATCACGTCCGGGCTGCCGAGCGGGTTACGCAGCAGAGACTGGAAAATTGCGCCGCTCACACCCAGCGCGGCGCCGACCAGAATCGCCATCATCACGCGCGGCAGACGCCACTCCGTCACCACCATGGTGATATTGCGCGGTGCGCTGCCGGTGAGGGCGTTTAACACCTGGCTGAAATCGAGGGGCACCGCGCCGCTGCGCAGACTCCAGACGGCAATCAGCAGGCTGGCGGCCACCAGCAGCAGGCAGGAGAAAACTAAACGTCGGGACGGGGCCATCACAGGGCACCTCCGCGCTGGCGTCGAACCAGGAAAATCAGCACCGGCGCGCCGATAAAGGCGCTGACCACCGAGACGCGCAGTTCGCCCGGTACCAGCACGCGGCCCAGAATATCGGCAAAACAGCAGCAGCGTCGGCGTGGCGAGCAGTGTGACCGGCAGCAACCAGCGGTGATCGGACCCGACAATCCAGCGCGCCATGTGCGGCATCATCAGGCCAATAAAAGCAATTGGGCCGACGACCGCCGTTGCGCTGCCGCACAGCACGGTGATCGCCAGTAAACCGAGCAGCTGCGTACGCGCCACGCGGCTGCCGAGAGCGGTGGCGGTGTCTGTTCCGAGACTCAGGCTGTTCAGCGCCCGGCTGGAGAAGAGCGCGATGGCGGCGGCGATCAGCACCGGCAGGGTCACCACTTTCAGAGTTTGTAGCGTGCGAATATCCAGCGAACCGGCCTGCCAGAAGCGCAGCTGATCCCAGACGTCCGGGTTGAGCAGGGCGATGCCGCTGGACAGACCTTCGAGTATCGCGCCGAGCGCCACGCCCGCCAGCGTCAGACGGACCGGGCTAAGCTGGCCGCCGCCCTGGCTGCCGGTAAAGGCCACCAGCAAGGACGCGGCGAGGGCACCGCAGAAGGCCATCAGCAGTTGTTCGCCGGGGGAGGAAAAACCAAACAGCGCCGCGCCGAGGACGATAGCAAAACTGGCACCGGCGTTAACGCCGAGAATGCCGGGGTCGGCGAGGGGATTGCGGGTCAGGGTTTGCATCAGCGCACCGGCGAGGCCAAGCGCCGCACCGGCCAGCAGCCCGGCAAGGGTGCGCGGCAGACGGGCGTCCAGCACAATAATGCAGTCTGCGCGTTGGCAGGTACCGGACAGAGCATCGACGATCGTGGATGCGGGCAGCGGTTTCGCGCCAACCAGCAGGCTGAGTGCAACAGCAAGAATGAGTAACAACAATAAAACGGGCACGGCAGCGGCGCGCACCGTCAAAGAGGAAGACGACATAGCAACATCCATGATTTGATAATGATAGTAATTATCGTTATCTATCTTATTTGGCTATGTTAGCATGTGCGGCCATGGAATTGGTAGAAAGTTAGACCACAAGGCCTTGTCATGAATCAAAAATCCTGGCTGCTCAACCTCAGCCTGCTGAAAACGCATCCGGCGTTTCGCGCCGTGTTTATCGCCCGTTTTATCTCCATTTTATCCCTTGGCCTGCTTGGCGTCGCCGTTCCGGTGCAGATCCAGGCCATGACTCACTCCAGCTGGCTGGTCGGGCTTTCCGTCACATTAACGGGCAGCGCAATGTTTATCGGCCTGATGGTCGGCGGCGTGCTGGCGGACCGCTACGAGCGTAAAAAACTGATCCTGCTGGCGCGCGGCACCTGCGGCGTGGGCTTCGTCGGGCTGTGCCTGAACGCCTTGCTGCCGGAGCCGTCGCTTATCGCTATTTACGCGTTAGGACTGTGGGATGGATTCTTTGCCTCGCTGGGCGTGACGGCACTGCTGGCGGCGACGCCGGCGCTGGTTGGGCGTGAAAATCTGATGCAGGCCGGGGCGATTACGATGCTCACCGTGCGTCTGGGTTCGGTGATTTCGCCGATGGTCGGCGGCCTGCTGCTGGCGACCGGGAATGTTGCCTGGAACTACGGGCTGGCGGCGGCGGGGACCTTTATCACCACGCTCACCTTGCTGCGTCTGCCGCTGTTGCCCCCTCCGCCGCAGCCGCGCGAACACCCGTTAAAATCGCTGATGGCGGCGATCCGTTTTCTGTTCAGCAATCCGCTGATTGGCGGGATTGCGCTCCTCGGCGGGCTGCTGACGATGGCGAGCGCGGTGCGCGTGCTTTATCCGGCGCTGGCGATAGAGTGGCAGATGAGCGCCTCGCAGATTGGCCTGCTGTACGCGGCGATCCCGCTCGGTGCGGCGTTTGGCGCCCTGACCAGCGGCAATCTGGCGCACAGCGCGCGGCCTGGGCTGATCATGTTGTCGGCGACGCTGGCCTCGTTTATCGCCATCGCTTTCTTTAGCCTGATGCCATTCTGGGCGCTGGGCGTGGTGTGTCTGGCGCTGTTTGGCTGGCTGAGTGCGGTGAGTTCTTTGCTGCAATACACCCTGATTCAGACCCAGACGCCGGAAGGCATGCTCGGGCGGAACAACGGCCTGTGGACCGCGCAGAACGTGACGGGTGATGCAATTGGCGCGGCGATTTTAGGCGGGCTGGGGGTGATTATGACCCCGGTGGCGTCGGCGAGCAGCAGCGGTTTTGTGTTGGCCATCGTCGGGGTGATTTTATTGATGACGCTGGCTGAGTTACGCCGGTTCCGTCAGGAACCCGTTGTGATTGAAGAAGGATAAAATGCAGTGCCCGGTCAGGCGCAACCGCCACCGGGCACAACCGTCTTTGCTATTTGAATAACGCCTCTAAACGCTGCAACACCAGCATCGCACTGTAGTAATCCAGGCGGAAGGTCTCCGTGCCGAGCGCCCAGACGCGTTTGTTTTGCACCGCCGGCAGATGGGCCAGCAGCGGGTTAGCGTAAATCGCATCCACATCTTTCTGATCGCCCGCAAACAAGAACAACCCTTCTCCGTTCAGACCCGTCGCCAGGTTTTCACCGCCCAGCTGGATAATATCTTGGCGTTGGCCCTGGCTTTTGGACGTGTGTAGCCCGGCAGGCAGCTCAGCCAGCTGGAAGCCGAGCTGCTGCAGGAATTTCCCCTGCGCTGATTCGGTGGTCCACAGGTTCGCGCTGTGCGCAGCGGCGGTGTAGACGATGGCGTTTACCGGCTGTGGCGGCAGCTTCATTTTCTGTTTCACCTGCGCCAGCTGCGTGTCGAATTCCGCGATGCGGGCGGCAGCCTGCTTTTCCTGCCCGGTGATCGTGCCGAGCTGCGTCAGCAGTTCCTGCCAGCTTTTATCGTCGTAGTTAATCACCAGTGTCGGCGCGATGGCGGAAAGCTGATCGTACAGTGCGAGGGCTGAATCGCCGCCGGTGGCGCTGATCAGGATCAGATCCGGCATTTGTGCGGCCACGGCTTCTGCGCTCGGTTCGCCGATATAGAGGCGAGAGAGTTTGCGTGCTTTGGCGATATCGCCCCACTGACGCATAAAGCCCTGCGCATCCGCCACGCGGTTGTTAGGGGTGGTGGCACCGCTGGCAATGACCGGCGCGTCAATCGCCAGCAGCGAGCCGGTGAGGGTCACGCTGGTGGAAACAATGCGGGTCGGTTTGCTTTCGAGGGTGTGCGTACCGTGGCTGTCGCTCACCTGACGCGGCCAGTCGGCGGCGGTGGCTGAGGTTAGTCCTAAAACAAAAAGTCCTGCGAAAAGCAGGGTTTGACGACAAACGGCAGGGAGTTTCACAAAGCGGCATCCTGTTTTTGTTGAGGTTAATGCTTCTCATTTTCATGAATGCGCCGAAGGGATGCAAGCGATAGTCGCACAAGATGCGCTGTCGGCGGTTGACACCGTCGCGCTCTGCTATTAGGTTAGCCATCGAAAATATAAATGATAATTATTCGTACTGCGTTTATCATTTTTAAGGAGGATGATATGGATACGTCATTGGCTGAGGAAGTTCAGCACACCGCGACCACGCTGCAATCAGACAGCTTTTTCTTTATGTCGCCTTATCGCAGTTTTACCACGTCAGGCTGTTTTGCCCGTTTTTCTGAATCCGCCGCTGGCGGCGACGATCCGGCAGGTGCCTTCCAGCAAAAGCTGGCGCAGGCGTTTCAGCATGCCAAAGACAGCGGAATAAGCCATCCGATTATGGTCGGCGCTATTCCGTTCGATACCCGCAAACCGTCGTCACTGTTTATTCCGCAAAACTGGCAGACCTTTTCCCGCCCGGCGCGACAAAAATCCGCGCGCTATCTCCCAGGGGCGCAGGAGCTGTCCGTCACCCGACGCACCGAAATCCCCCCTCAGCCCGTTTTTGAAGAGATGGTGGCCCGCGCCGCTGCGCTCACTGCTACGCCGCAGGTCAATAAAGTGGTGCTGTCGCGCCTGATTGATATCGCCGCTGACCAGAAGATTGACAGCGGGGCGCTGCTCGAGCGCCTGATCGCACAAAACCCGGCGAGTTTTAACTTCCACGTGCCGCTCGAAGACGGCGGCGTGCTGCTGGGCGCAAGCCCGGAGCTGCTGCTGCGCAAAGAGGGGGCGCATTTTAGTTCGCTGCCGCTGGCCGGTTCCGCGCGTCGTCAGCCGGACGACATGCTGGATCGCGAAGCCGGTAACAAGCTGCTGGCCTCGGAAAAAGATCGCCACGAGCATGACCTGGTCACGCAGGCGATGAAAACCGTGCTCGAAAAACGCAGCCATCATCTGACCATGCCCTCTTCGCCACAGCTGGTGACGACGCCGACGCTCTGGCATCTGGCGACGCCGGTGGAGGGCGAAGCGCACGACAACGAAAACGCCCTGACGCTGGCCTGCCTGCTGCACCCGACACCCGCCCTGAGCGGTTTCCCGCATCAGGCGGCGAAACAACTGATCGCGGAGCTGGAGCCGTTCGATCGCGAACTGTTTGGCGGCATCGTCGGCTGGTGCGACAGCGAAGGTAACGGCGAGTGGGTGGTGACGATCCGCTGCGCGCGCATTCATCAGAATTCTGTTCGCCTGTTCGCGGGCGCGGGCATTGTCCCGGCCTCTTCACCGGTCGGTGAGTGGCGCGAAACCGGGGTGAAACTCTCCACCATGCTGAACGTTTTTGGTCTGCACTGAGGAACCATCATGAGCATTCCCTTTACCCGCTGGCCCGAAGATTTTGCCCGGCGCTACCGCGAAAAAGGCTACTGGCAGGATCTGCCTCTGACCGATATTTTGACCCGCCACGCCGGGAGCGAGGCGACGGCAATTATCGACGGCGAGCGTCAGTACACTTACCGCCAGTTCCATCAGGCCGTCAACAATCTCGCCTCCGCGTTGCAGGCGCAGGGCGTGAAACGCGGTGAAACGGCGCTGGTGCAGCTCGGCAATGTCGCCGAGTTTTACGTCACCTTCTTCGCGCTGCTGCAGGTGGGCGTTGCGCCCGTAAATGCCCTGTTCAGCCATCAGCGCAGCGAACTGAACGCCTACGCCGCGCAGATTGAACCGGCTTTACTGATTGCCGATCGCCAGCACGCGCTGTTCGCGGGCGATGAATTCCTGAATACCTTTGTCGACCAGCACCGCTCCGTGCGCGTGGTGTTGCTGCGCGGCGATACGGGCGAACATGCGCTGGAAGCCGCGATTGCGCGCCCGGCCGATAACTTTATCGCCAGCCCAACTCCGGTTGACGAAGTGGCCTTTTTCCAGCTCTCCGGCGGCAGTACCGGCACGCCGAAGCTCATCCCGCGCACGCACAACGATTACTACTACAGCATTCGTCGCAGCAACGAGATTTGCGCCATCAACAGCCAGACGCGCTATCTGAACGCGCTGCCTGCCGCGCATAACTACGCCATGAGTTCCCCTGGTTCCCTTGGCGTGTTCCTCGCGGGTGGCTGCGTGGTGCTGGCCACCGATCCGAGCGCCACGCTCTGCTTCCCGCTGATCGAAAAACATCAGATTAACGTCACCTCGCTGGTGCCACCGTCGGTCAGCCTGTGGCTGCAGGCGATTGCCGAAGGGGCGGGCAATGCACAGCTCGCCTCGCTGGCGCTGCTGCAGGTGGGCGGGGCGCGTTTGTCTGCGACCCTTGCCGCACGTATTCCGGCGGAAATCGGCTGCCAGCTGCAGCAGGTGTTTGGCATGGCGGAAGGGCTGGTGAACTACACGGCGCTCGACGATTCCCCGGAAAAAATCATGAACACCCAGGGCCGTCCGATGTGTCCGGACGATGAAGTGTGGGTGGCCGATGAACAGGGCAATCCTCTGCCATGCGGCGAAGTGGGACGTCTGATGACGCGCGGGCCGTACACGTTCCGTGGCTATTTCAACAGCCCGGAGCACAACGCCAGCGCCTTTAACGCCGACGGCTTTTACTGCTCCGGCGATCTGATCGCCATCGATGAACAGGGTTACATCACCGTTCAGGGGCGCGAAAAAGATCAGATCAACCGCGGGGGCGAGAAGATTGCCGCCGAAGAGATCGAAAACCTGCTTCTGCGCCACGACGCGGTCATTCATGCGGCGCTTGTCAGCATGGAAGACAGCCTGCTCGGCGAGAAAAGCTGTGCGTATCTGGTGGTGAAAACCCCGCTGCGGGCGGTGGAGGTGCGGCGTTTCCTGCGTGAGCAGGGCGTGGCGGATTTCAAGCTGCCGGATCGTGTCGAGAGCGTAGATGCGCTGCCGCTGACGCCGGTAGGAAAAGTGGACAAGAAACAATTGCGCCTGTGGCTGGCCGAACGCGCCCAGGGCTGAGGAGTTAAAAATGGCAATTCCAAAATTAACCGGTTATGCGCTGCCAACGGCGGCCGATCTGCCAGACAACAAAGTGAGCTGGGCGTTTGAGCCGGAGCGCGCGGCGCTGCTGATCCACGATATGCAGGAATATTTCCTCAACTTCTGGGGCGATAACTGCCCGATGATGGAGCAAGTGGTGGCGAACATCGCCCAACTGCGCGATTACTGCAAAAAGCATAACATTCCGGTCTACTACACCGCGCAGCCGAAAGAGCAGAGCGATGAAGATCGCGCCCTGCTGAACGACATGTGGGGACCGGGCCTGACCCGTTCACCAGAGCAGCAGCGTATTGTCGCGGCGCTTACTCCGGACGAAGCCGATACGGTGCTGGTGAAATGGCGCTACAGCGCGTTCCACCGCTCGCCGCTGGAACAGATGCTCAAAGAGACGGGCCGCAATCAGTTGTTGATCACCGGTGTGTACGCGCACATCGGCTGTATGACGACCGCGACCGACGCTTTCATGCGCGATATCAAACCGTTCTTTATCGCTGACGCACTGGCCGATTTCAGCCGCGAAGAGCACCTGATGTCCCTCAAATACGTGGCGGGCCGAACCGGTCGCGTGGTGATGACTGACGAACTGTTGCCGTCCGTGCCGGCAAGCAAAGCGGCCCTGCGCGCCGTCGTGCTGCCGCTGCTTGATGAATCCGACGAGCCGATGGATGACGAGAACCTGATCGATTACGGTCTGGACTCCGTGCGCATGATGGCTCTCGCGGCTCGCTGGCGGAAAGTGCATGGCGATATCGACTTCGTGATGCTGGCGAAAAATCCGACTATTGATGCCTGGTGGGCGCTGCTTTCCCGCGAGGTGAAGTGATGGCCGGATTCGATTTTACCGGCAAAACCGTCTGGGTGACGGGGGCCGGAAAAGGCATCGGGTACGCCACCGCGCAGGCCTTTGTGGAGGCGGGGGCGCGGGTGATGGGCTTTGATCTCGCGTTCCCTGAGCAGGATTACCCGTTTGCCACTGAAGTGCTGAACGTGGCGGATGCTACCGAGGTGAACGAGGTTTGCGGGCGCGTGCTGGCGACCATCGATCGCCTCGACGTGCTGGTTAACGCGGCAGGGATTTTGCGCATGGGGGCGACGGATCAGCTCTCGCAGGACGACTGGCAGCAGACTTTTGCGGTTAACGTCGGTGGGGCGTTCAATCTGTTCCAGCAGACGATGGGCCAGTTCCGCCGTCAGCAGGGCGGGACGATTGTGACGGTCGCCTCTGACGCTGCGCATACGCCGCGCATCGGCATGAGCGCGTATGGCGCGTCGAAAGCGGCGCTTAAAAGCCTGGCCCTGACGGTCGGGCTGGAGCTGGCGGGCAGCGGCGTGCGCTGCAATATTGTCTCGCCTGGTTCGACGGATACGGACATGCAGCGCACATTGTGGGTGAGCGACGACGCCGAGCAGCAGCGCATTCGTGGATTTGGCGAGCAATTTAAGCTTGGCATTCCGCTGGGTAAAATCGCGCGTCCCCATGAAATTGCCAATACCATTCTGTTCCTCGCCTCGGATCTGGCCAGCCACATCACGCTGCAGGATATCGTGGTGGACGGCGGCTCAACCCTGGGGGCGTAGATGATCTGGAAACGTCATTTGTCCCTCGAAGAGCTGAACGCCACCAGTCACAACACCATGGTGGCGCACCTCGGGATGGTTTACACGCGTATTGGTGACGACACGCTGGAAGCGGAAATGCCGGTCGATGCGCGAACGCATCAGCCGTTTGGTCTGCTGCACGGCGGGGCTTCGGCAGCGCTGGCGGAGACACTCGGTTCAATAGCCGGTTTTCTGATGACCCGCGACGGGCAAAACGTGGTGGGTACGGAGCTGAACGCCACCCATCATCGTGCCGTTTCACAGGGAAAAGTGCGCGGTGTGTGTCAGCCGCTGCACCTGGGGCGTCA
The DNA here is from genome assembly GCF_026672535.1 of Lelliottia sp. SL45. Taxonomy (NCBI): domain Bacteria; kingdom Pseudomonadati; phylum Pseudomonadota; class Gammaproteobacteria; order Enterobacterales; family Enterobacteriaceae; genus Lelliottia; species Lelliottia sp. SL45. Next base: position 2,602,472 of record NZ_JAPPRH010000003.1, on the reverse strand, counting down.
GAACCAAAGCTGGGAGATCGCGATCTTTGACGAGCAGGGGCGGCGCTGCTGTACCTGCCGGCTAAGTACGATGGTGCTCGGGTAATTTGGTTGCGTGGGATTGCCCGGTAAGCGTACAGCCACCGGGCAATCTTCGTCTTACAGCATTGAAACCACCCGCTTTAACAGGCGAATGCGTGGCTCAATCGAGGCTTTATCCAGCCACTCGGCAGGGCTATGGAAACCGGCGCCGATCGGCCCGAAGCCGTCGAGAGTCGGAATGCCGAGCGCTGCCGTATGGTTGGCATCGCTGCCTCCGCCCACGGCCTGCCAGGTGATGTCGATTCCTTCCTCTTTGCCAGCCTTTTCCACCTGCTGCATCAGCGCCTGAGTCGCTTCGCTGGCCGCCATCGCAGGCTTGTGATTAACGCGGGTAAGCGTGGTCGTCACTCCCTTCAGAAAACCGTTTTCGCACAGGGCGGTGAGCGCGCGATGCACACGAGTGTCTTCATCATTTTCCCAGAAACGCACATCAAGCTCCGCGACGGCGCTGTCCGCCACCACGTTTGCCGCGCTACCGCCGTTGATCACCCCGACGTTGAGGGTGGTGCCGCGATCCCAGTCTGCCAGGGCATTGATGGCGATAACGCTGTTAGCGAGGGCGGTGATCGCCGAACGGCCTTTCTCCGGATCGTTCCCCGCGTGCGCCGCCACGCCGCTAAACGTCAGATGATATCCGGCCATCCCTTTACGGGCTTTCACCAGTGAACCGTCGGCGCGGGCGGCTTCGCACACCAGCACGCAGCGGGCGCGCTTGGCCAGCCCGCCGATCCATTCGTGAGAGTAAACTGAGCCGGTCTCTTCGTCCGGATTCATCGCCACGGCAATAGAAAGGCGCGCTTTGTCGGCGGCATCCAGTTCGCGCATCGCCCACAGAATATTGAGTAACCCGCTTTTCATGTCCGAGACGCCCGGCCCGTACAGACGGGTATCATCCTCGCTCATCGGGCGCTCCGCGACGGTGCCCGGCGCAAAGACCGTATCCAGATGGCCCACCAGCAGGACATCCAGCTTTTCTGCGTCGGGTTTATTGCAGACCAGCACGCCGGGGCCGACCTGCTCGCCAAGATTCACCCGCTCGGTGTGCCAGCCCTCCTGCTGCCACAGTGATTCCATAATGCCGGCAACGGTGGCAACGCCTGCCAGAGTCTGGGTCCCGCAGTCTACATTCACCAGGGTTTTCAGTTCGTTGATGTAATGGTCAAGATTCATGGTTCCGTCCTGTTCAGAGAATAATGCGCATCAGCAGCATGGCTAAGAAGGCGTTGATGACCGAAATGGCAATCATCAGAGGAATGCGTTTGGCGCGGGTTCCGATCACGCCAAGAATGCGGCCCAGATACTGGACCTGAGAACCCATCAGATAGATGGCCGGGGCGAGAATTGCCAGATGTTCGCCGCTCAGAATGCCTTTATCAAACAAGCCGATAGCGACACCAATACCGCCGCCCATCGACATCCAGCCGCCAATCAGCACTGCGGCCGCTTCACCCGGCAGGCCGAACAGCCCCATCAGCGGGGCGAAAATCATCCCCAGCCCTTTGAGTGCGCCGGTGATCTCCAGCGCTTTGATGATGATAAAAGCCATCACCACGTTCGGCAGGGTACTGCTGGTGGCGATGCTCCAGCCTTTACGCGCGCCCTCGACAAAAACATCGGTAATGACGGGATTGGATTGCGGTGCACTCATGAGGCTTCTCCTTCTGCCTGTTGGGCCACGGCGGCTTTGTTACCGGTGAGTAAGAGGATCAGGCGCAGGATGTTGGCGCCGACGATTTTCATGATGAACATCACGGCGACACAGGTGCCGATGGAGGTCGGGACGGCGGCGGTGCCGTCTATCGCGATCAGGGTGAACAAAATGGCGCCGGAGGAGAAGAAGTTGGTGATCATCGCCCCCGCCGAGAACTGGAACATCGCAAAGACGTCTTTCTCGTTTTCGCTGATTTGCCCTTCATCGGCGAGATTACGGGTGAGCGACGCGCCGACATCGGTGCTTTGCAGGCTGCCGATCAGCGCCAGTCCGGTGGTGCCCGGAATGCCAATCAGCGGGCGCAGCAGAGGCGTCAGCAGTTTACGCGCCGCCCGCAGCGCGCCGTAATGTTCCAGCACGTTGATCATGCCGAGTGCGAACATCACCGCCGGAATCAGCCCCAGCGCAAACAGAAACCCGTCCATCGCGCCGCTGCCGCCGGTACCGCGAAAGGCACTGGTCGCCGTGGTCAGAGTGCCGTCTTCGAGGCTGGCTTTGCTGACCACTTTGCCGAAAGCCCCGTTGAGCGTGGTGAAATCAAACACGCCGTACCACTCTTTTCCCCCTAACAGGCCGGAGAAGAAAACGGCGGCGAAAGCCAGCGCAAAATAGGCGCCGGGCCCTACCTTATAGTCCTGAGGTATTGAACTTTTCATATCCTTTTCCTTGTTAACGTGCGAATACACAAGGGTATTTTGTTGATTATTTGCTCAGATAAGATGATTCAAATCATTTCGACAGGGGGCTTTGCCAGGAAAAAACCAAAAATGTGACGGGGGAGGAGAGAGGAAAACGCACGCGGAAGGCACGAAAGTGATCCGCTTAACACTGTGGCGTAAATATCTGGTTTGACCACACATTATTGCGTTTCAGAGTTGTTAAATTTTAAGCAGTGATCTAGAAACAAAATGTAACATCTCACTGTTTCACGCTAACGGACAACAACTATGAATAACTCAGGGAAATACCTCATCTGGGCAGTGCTCTCCGTTGTGGGCGCATTTGCTCTGGGCTATATCGCCCTCAACCGTGGTGAACAGATCAATGCGCTATGGATTGTCGTCGCTTCCGTCTGCATTTATCTGATCGCGTATCGTTTTTACGGGCGCTTTATTGCTGACAAAGTGTTGGCGGTAGATGGCACGCGCATGACACCTGCGGTTCGTCATAACGACGGGCTGGACTACGTCCCGACGGATAAAAAAGTGCTGTTCGGCCACCATTTTGCGGCGATTGCCGGAGCCGGGCCGCTCGTCGGGCCGGTGCTGGCGGCGCAGATGGGCTATCTCCCTGGGATGATCTGGATCCTCGCGGGCGTGGTGCTGGCCGGTGCGGTGCAGGATTTTATGGTGCTGTTCGTCTCGACCCGCCGCGACGGGCGCTCGCTCGGTGAGCTGGTGAAAGAGGAGATGGGCGCAACGGCAGGGGTGATCGCCCTGATCGCCACCTTTATGATCATGGTGATCATTCTGGCGGTGCTGGCGATGATCGTGGTGAAAGCCCTGACCCACAGCCCGTGGGGAACGTACACCGTGGCCTTTACCATCCCGCTGGCGATTTTCATGGGGATCTACATTCGCTATATCCGCCCTGGGCGCATTGGTGAAGTGTCGGTGATTGGCCTGTTCTTCCTGGTCTTCGCGATTATCTCCGGCGGCTGGGTGGCGGAAAGCCCGATCTGGGCGCCGTACTTTGACTTTACTGGCGTGCAGCTGACCTGGATGCTGGTGGGCTACGGTTTTGTGGCGGCGGTTCTGCCGGTCTGGCTGCTGCTGGCCCCGCGCGATTACCTCTCCACCTTCCTCAAAATCGGTACTATCGTAGGGCTGGCGATCGGGATTCTGATCATGCGCCCGACCCTGACGATGCCGGCGCTGACCAAATTTATCGACGGTACCGGCCCGGTCTGGACCGGTAACCTGTTCCCGTTCCTGTTTATCACTATCGCCTGTGGTGCCGTTTCGGGCTTCCATGCCCTGATCGCATCTGGCACCACGCCGAAGATGCTGGCCAATGAAAATCAGGCCTGCCTGATTGGCTACGGCGGTATGCTGATGGAGTCCTTCGTCGCGATTATGGCGCTGGTCTCTGCCTGCATTATCGATCCGGGCGTGTACTTTGCGATGAACAGCCCGATGGCGGTGCTGGCGCCGGCCGGAACCGTTGACGTGGTAGCCTCTGCGGCGCAGGTAGTGAGCGGCTGGGGCTTTGCGATTACGCCGGAAACCCTGACCCATATCGCTAACGAAGTGGGGGAACAGTCGATTATCTCCCGTGCGGGTGGTGCGCCGACGCTGGCGGTGGGGATGGCCTATATTCTGCACGGCGCGCTCGGCGGGCTGATGGATGTGTCGTTCTGGTATCACTTCGCCATTCTGTTCGAGGCGCTGTTTATTCTGACGGCGGTGGATGCGGGGACGCGCGCGGCGCGCTTTATGCTGCAGGATCTGCTGGGGGTTATTTCGCCGAACCTCAAACGCACGGATTCGCTGCCCGCCAACCTGCTGGCAACGGCGCTGTGCGTGCTGGCGTGGGGTTACTTCCTCCATCAGGGGGTCGTCGATCCGCTCGGCGGGATCAATACCCTGTGGCCGCTGTTCGGTATCGCTAACCAGATGCTGGCAGGCATGGCGCTGATGCTCTGCGCGGTGGTGCTGTTCAAAATGAAGCGTCAGCGTTACGCGTGGGTGGCGCTGCTGCCAACGGCGTGGCTGCTGATCTGTACGCTCACCGCAGGCTGGCAGAAAGCGTTTAGCCCGGACAACAAAGTCGGCTTCCTCGCGATCGCCAATAAATTCCAGGCGATGATCGACAGCGGCAAGATCCCGGCGCAGTATACGGAGTCGCAGCTGTCACAGCTGGTGTTTAACAACCGTCTGGATGCCGGGCTGACAATCTTCTTTATGGTGGTGGTTGTGGTGCTGGCGTTGTACTCTCTGAAGACCGCGCTGGCGGCACTGAAAGAAGACAAGCCGACCGCGAAAGAGACGCCATACGAGCCGATGCCAGAAAATCTGGATGAGATTGTGGTTCAGGCAAAAGGGGCACATTAATCATCATGCCGGGTGGCGCTTGCGCTCACCCGGCCTGCTATTTTCACCACTCCGGGAACCGAATCATGTTCGATACCTTATCCAAAGCAGGGAAATACCTCGGCCAGGCGGCCAAAATGATGATCGGCGTGCCGGACTATGACAACTATGTCGAGCATATGCGGGTCACTCATCCGGACCAGACGCCAATGACCTACGAGGAGTTTTTCCGCGATCGTCAGGACGCCCGTTACGGCAGCAAAGGTGGGGCGAAGTGCTGTTAACCCTCTTTCGGGTGATACAGACTGATCTGTTCCTGCGTGCAGCCATAAATGGCCGCAAGTTTTTCACGCGTGCGCTTTTGCGGGCGTGAGTCGATCGCCTCGAGCTGTGAAACGGCAGACTGACTGATGCCCAGTTTGTCGGCAACGTCCTGTTGAGATAAGCCGCGCAAAATACGCCATGCAGCCTGCAGACTGACATTTTCTTTATGCATCACGTCGCAGACATCACCCGGTATCTCGACATCATCATAGGTATCGTGCTCACACTCGATATCTTCCAGATCGCTATCCCTCTCGTCATCGTTTTCCGACAGCTGTAAACACATGCGCGAATATTCATGCCAGGGGATCACCACAAACTGCGTTGTTCCTTCATCATCCTGAATTAGCTGAACAGCCATAGGGCACAATCTCCTCATGCAGATAAGTGGTTGAGGTTCTGCGTTTAACAGATATGACCAGGCACTCGTCATACGCATCACCTCTTATGGTGAAAACAATCCTGTAATTGCCGCCTCTCAGGCGGTAGTGATTTTCCGGAATCGTTAATTTTCTGATGTCCGGAGGGGGAGCCGATCGATCATTGAATTCAGAGAACTTATGAAGAATGCGTTTCTTCGCATGAGGTTCAATCCTGGCGAGCTCTCTTTCTGCGTTTTTTGACCAACAAATCGATTTGAATCTACGCACTTTACACCCACAGTTTTTATAAGGAAATAATAAGACTATTAGACAATTTCCGAATTTCTTATGGGCACTGTAAGGCTCAGAATTTGCTGATGAAAGAGGGAAAATGGAAGGCCGCGAGGCCCCTCGCAAGCGCCTCCGTCAGGCGACAGAGGCGTGCAAAAAACCTGGCATCAGGGCGGCAAAAAAGTCTCAGGCATTGAGGCCGCCATCCACATCCAGACCGGTGCCGGAGATTTGCCCTGCCGCTGGGCTTGCCAGGAAGGTGACCGCCGCCGCGATATCTTCCGGCTGGCCGTAATGACCGATGGCGATCAGCTGGCGCTGAGAGTCGGCCTGCTCGCCATCTTCCGGGTTCATGTCGCTGTTGGTAGGGCCGGGATGGACCAGATTGACGGTGATGCCGCGCGGTCCCAGATCGCGGGCCAGACCTCGGGTCAGGGAGTTAAGCGCCGATTTCGTCATGGAATAGACCGCAATGCCTGGCTGGGCGACGCGGTTGGCGAGACAGCTGCCGATATTAATGATGCGACCGCCGTCAGACAGATGGACCAGCGCGGCCTGGGTGGCGATCACCACGCCGCGAATGTTGACGTTGATAAGGGCATCAATGTCCGCAAGCGTCATGGACTCCAGCGGACCGCCGCGCGCAATCCCGGCGTTATTGACCAGAATATCCAGCCCACCGAGCGTGCGTGCCGCCTGCGTAACGGCATCCTGAATGGCCTCTGCGCTGGCGCTGTCTGCCTGAATGGCTTCGCTGTTGCGCCCCAGCGCCGCTATCTCTGCGGCGACGGCCTGAGCTTTATCGGCGGATTTTTCATACGTAATAACCACGTCGGCCCCGGCCTGAGCCAGGGATAGCGCGATGGCACGGCCCAAACCACGACTGGCGCCAGTAACCAGCGCCTTCTTACCCGTTAAATCGATCTGCATGATGACCTCGTTGCGAGAGTGGTGAGAATCATCATTAGGTATAGACGGTCGAAGCGATTAGCGGCTGAGGTTTTCCACCTTCACCAATGCGGCGTAAAGCGACTCGGGCGTAAGTGTCACCGGCAAGGAGTGAATCGACTCCACCGGGCGCAGCGTATGGGCGATCACCTTATCCAGTTCAGCGCGGTTGTTAATATCCACCTCCAGTTCGCGAAGGGTCGTTGGCAGATGAAAACGCTGATACGACGCAATTAACTGCGCGAGAACATCGTCCTGACCGAGCAGGGCGCTCTGCACCAGAATGCCGTAGGCCACTTTGGTGCCGTGGAGGAATTTTTCGGTCTGCGGCAGAACCGTTAAACCGTTATGCACCGCATGTGCAGCCGCCACGCGGGTATAGCGCTCGCCCAGCCCGCCAACCATCCCGCCACCGGCGATAATGGCGTCGACCACATCGCGAAACGCCTGGGTTTGTTCGCCGCGCGCCTGATCGGCCAGCGCCTGCTCGCTGCTCTCCAGCAGCACGTCGCGGATCGCCAGCGCGCCGTTAATGCCAAGCCGCACTGTCAGAGGCAGCGCTTCCGGTTTCGGTGCCAGCACCACCGCTTCGTACCATTTCGCCAGCGTGTCGCCGATACCCGCCAGCAGGTATTCCGCTGGGGCGTTGAGGATGATCTGTGGCTCGACCAGCACCAGGAAGTTGGCGTCATCGAAAATCTCAAACTGAAGCGCCTGACCGGCATCGTTGTACCACACGGACAGCGGCGTCCAGGCCGCGCAGGTGGCGGCGATAGTCGGAATGCCGACGAACGGCACACCCAGACGACGCGCCACGGCTTTGACCGTGTCCATCACTGCGCCGCCGCCCACGCCGATCACCACGCTGACGTCATCACCCGCGTCATTCACCAGATGGGTGACATCGCGCTCGCTGCAGTGGCCTTTAAACAGCAGATGCTTCGCGCCTGCGGCGTGGAAGCTGTCAGGCAGGAACGGGCGGGCGCCTTCGATGGCGCGTTCACCGTAAATCCACACCGCGCGGGACAGCTGTTCCGGGGTGAAGAAATCGCTCAGGCGCGCAAGGCTGCCGTTGTGGGAGAAGTAGTTTGCCGGGCCGGGTACGACGCGAATATCAGTGTGACTCATGAGGGTGTCCTTTTTGCGAAGCGCTAACCCGATGTTATGTCTGGACATCCGGATGGCTAATAATATTTAGCTTTATCTTATGCCTTTTCTATCATTGCCAGTCAACCCGAGCTGTGAAAAATTCCATAAATCAAAATATTAAATAAGAAGGAATGACAGCGGATGGGTTCCAGTCGCCTTGAGATGCGCGGTATCAGCCTGGCCTTTTCCGGCTTTCAGGCGCTGTCGCGCGTGGATTTCACCCTGACGGGCGGTTCTGTCCATGCGCTGACGGGGGCCAACGGGGCGGGGAAATCGACGCTGATGGCGGTACTCTGCGGCACGCATGACCACTACGAGGGCGAAATCAGCATTAACAATCAGCCGGTGGCCATTCGTGAACCGCTGGACGCCAAACGGCTGGGCATTCACCTGGTGCAGCAGGAGGTGGACGTGGCGCTGATCCCGGGCCTCAGTATCGCCGAAAACATTATGCTCGATAATCTGGCGCAGCCGGGCCATCGCTACCGCTGGCGCGCGATTCGCGAGCAGGCGCAGCAGGCCCTGGCGCAGCTGGATATCTCCCTTAATGTCCGTCGTTCCATCGATAGCTGCACCCTCGCCGAAAAGCAGCAAATTCTGCTGGCGCGGGCATTGTCGCATCACTGCCGTTTTCTGATTCTGGATGAGCCGACCGCACCGCTGGACGCGCACGAAAGCGAGCGCCTGTTCGCGGTGGTCCGACGCCTGCAACAGCAGGGGATCGGCGTGGTGTTTATCTCCCATCGCATTCATGAGCTGAAAGCCATTTGCGACACCTTAACGGTGCTGCGCGACGGCAAGCTGATTGAGTCCGGGCCGATGGCGTCACTCTCCGGTGAAGACATCGTCGAGAAGATGCTCGGCCATGAACTGAGCGACATCTATCCGCCTGCGCGACCGCCGCACAGTGACGAAACCTTGCTGCGCGTGGAAGGGCTGCACGACGAAGCGCTGCTGAAAGATATCTCCCTGCACCTGCGCAAGGGCGAAATTCTTGGCATTGCCGGGCTTGCCGGGGCGGGGAAAACCGAGCTGTGCAAAGCGCTGTTTGGCGCCTCGAAAAGCCGCGTCGATCGCGCAGAGCTGAACCATCAGCCGTGGCAGCCGCGCGATCCGGCGGATTCTGTATTGCGCGGGCTGGCGCTGGTGCCGGAAGAGCGGCGCAAAGAGGGCATTTTTATCGATGAGCCGGTGAGCATGAATCTGGCCGTTAGCGCAGATCACAGCTTCTCGCGCTGGAGCCTGTTTGGGCATCGTCAGGCGTGGCGCTGGGCTGAGGAGGTGATCGCCCGCGTCGGTATTCGTGCGCGGGGGCCGGGGCAGGTTCTACGTCGTCTGTCAGGCGGCAATCAGCAGAAAGTGGCGATTGGCAAATGGCTGCGCGGCAACGCCAGCGTACTGATTTTTGACGAGCCGACCAAAGGCGTGGACGTGAAGGCCAAAACCGATCTGTTCCAGCTGATTGATGGTCTGGCGCGCGAAGGCAAAGGGGTGATTTATGCCTCCGGCGAATTCGCCGAGCTGGTGGGATTATGTGATCGCATCTGCGTGCTGTGGGACGGGCGCATCGTGGCGGAAGTCGCCGGGGCACAGGCCCGCGAAGAGACATTACTTTATTATTCAACCGGAGGTACGGCGTCGTGAGCAAGGCCCTTTCAGTGAATGCGACGGCGTCGGGCCGTCAGCAGTTTTTCGATTTTCTCTACAAATGGGGCATGTTGCTGACCGTTGTCGCGCTGGTGGCGATTTTTGGCATCGCATCGGACAACTTCCTCGATCCTTTTAACATCATCAATATTTTACGTTCCATCGCCATTGTGACGGTGATTGCCATCGGGGTGTCGATCTCCCTGACCGTCGGCGGGTTTGATCTCTCCGTAGGCTCGACGGCGTCGCTGGCCAATGCGCTGGTGATTTCACTCTTCGTCTGGCACGGCTACGGCACCACCGAGTCGATTCTGATCACCCTGGCGCTCTGTACGCTGGTCGGGCTGTTTAACGCCTTCCTGATTGTCATTCTGCGGATTCCGGACATGCTGGCGACCCTCGCCAGTCTGTTTGTGATTCAGGGCGTGGCGATGACCTACAGCTACGGCGGATCGATTACCGAAAACATGGTACTGCCGAGCGGTGACATGGCTGAAGGGACCATTCCGGCAGCGTTCGGGCTGCTCGGCCAGGTGCCGACCATTGTGATCATCATGCTGGTGGTGACGGTGCTGGCGCAGCTGGGTCTCTCCCTGACCACCCACGGACGACGCATGTACGCCATCGGCGGAAACCCGGAAGCGGCGCGTCTGTCTGGAATTCGTACCACGCGCTACAAAGTGGCGGCGTATGTGATTGCCTCTCTGCTGGCCGGGTTAGGCGGCATTTTGCTGGCGTCACGCATTGGATCTTCTCAGGTCAATGCGGGCGGCGGTTATCTGATGGACGCGGTAGCCGCGGCGTGGATTGGCTTCTCGCTGGCGGGTTCCGGTAAACCCAACGCACTGGGAACTCTGGTGGGGGCGGTGATTTTAGGCGTGCTGTCGAACGGGCTGGTGATGCTCTCGGTTCCGTATTACGCCATGGACATTATAAAAGGGCTGGTGCTGGCAGTGGCACTGGCGATTACCTACATACAAAAACGTTAACAACACAATGGGATAACAGAATGAAAAAAATAGCACTCTCTTTGGTGGCGCTGGGGTTACTGACCGCGTTACCGGGTTACGCGGCCACCCCGGCCCCCGTTCCAGCGGCGATTGCCAATCATGACGGTCCGATTCGTATCGCGGTGATCCGCAACCTTGGCTCCGACGACAACACCACGCAGTTTGTCTCGGGCGCGATTCAGGAAGGGAAAAAGCTCGGCTTTAAAGTCAGCACCTTTTTAAGCAACGGCGATGACGCCAAATTCCAGGATTTCGTCAACCAGGCCATCAGCCAGAAATATGACGGGATTATTCTCTCCCAGGGCCGCGATCCCTACTCCACGGCGCTGGTGAAAAAGGCCGTGGATGCCGGGATCAAAGTGGCGGTGTTTGATACGGCCGTCAACGGTGAGATTCCGGGCGTGACCGTCACCCAGCAGGATGATGCCTCCCTGACGAATCTCTCCTTCGGCCAGCTGGCGAAAGATTTCAACGGCAAAGCCAATATCATTAAGCTGTGGGTCGCGGGTTTCCCGCCGATGGAGCGTCGTCAGGCGGCGTACCAGGCGCTGCAAAAAGAGTATCCGGGCATCAAAGAGCTGGAGTCAATTGGCGCGGTCTCCTCTGACGTGCAGGGCGATACGGCGAACAAAGTGGGCGCGGTGCTGGCGAAATACCCGAAAGGCCAAATCGATGCGATCTGGGGAACCTGGGATGCCTTCAGCCAGGGCGCTTACAAAGCGCTGAAAGAGAATGGTCGCACCGAGATCAAACTCTACAGCATCGATATTTCGAACCAGGATCTGCAACTGATGCGTGAATCCGGCAGCCCGTGGAAAGTGAGCGTGGCGGTTGACCCGAAACTGATTGGTGCCACTAACGTGCGCCTGATCGCCAATAAAATCGCAGGTGAAACCACGCCAGCGACCTACGACTTTAAAGCGGCGGCAATTCCGCAGGCGCTGCTGGCGGCCCAGCCGGGTGCGGTCAATGTGGCATCACTCGGGAAAATCATTCCGGGCTGGGGCCAGACCGAAGATTTCGTCGCGCCGTGGTTTGCGACCCTGGAAGCGAAGAGCAAATAATATTGCCCGGTGGCGCTGCGCTAACCGGGCCTACGTTCTGTAGGCCGGAGAAGGTGTAGCGCCATCCGGCAAAAGGAACGGATATGTCCTCTCAATTACCTACACCGGAATACAGCCGCAATATGCGGCTCATCGGTCACAGCGATCAGGGCGGTCGCCCGGACGGCGTTCAGCTGATGGTCCATCGCGGCTTTGCCTACATCGGGCATATGGTGTCGCAGGGCTTTTCCATTGTCGACGTACGTGACCCGAAAAATCCCAAAGCGGCGGGCTACGTGGCTGCGCCGCCCGGCACCTGGAATGTGCATCTCCAGGCCCATGACGATCTGTTACTGGTCATCAACGCCCGCGATCTGTTTGCCGACGCCCGTTTTGCCGATGAAAAGGTCTACTACACCCGCCAGGTAGGGCAGACCGTCAGCGACGTGCAGGACAAAGGCTGGAGCGCGGGGCTGCGAATTTTTGATATCTCCACGCCGGACAAACCGCGTGAAATCAGCTTCTTGTCCCTCGACGGGATCGGCATTCATCGCATCTGGTACGTCGGCGGGCGCTGGGCGTATGTCTCGGCGCTGATCGATGGCTTTACCGACTACATTTTCCTGACTATCGATCTTGCCGATCCGCGCAAACCGGAAGTGGCAGGCCGCTGGTGGCTGCCGGGGATGAATCAGGCGGCAGGCGAACAACCGGGCTGGCCGGAGGGCAAACGCTACGCGCTGCATCATGCGATCATCGCGGGCGATACCGCCTACGGCAGCTGGCGCGATGGCGGGCTGACCCTGCTGGATGTGAAGGATAGAACCCAGCCGAAGCTGATTAGCCATCGCAACTGGAGCCCGCCATTTGGCGGTGGAACGCATACCGCGCTGCCGCTGCCCGACCGGGACCTGCTGGTGGTGCTGGACGAAGCGGTGCTCGATAACCAGGAGGACGGTGAAAAGCTGATCTGGCTGTTTGATATCCGCGAGCCGTCGAACCCGGTCAGTATCTCGACCTTCCCGCAGCCGGAAGAGACGGATTACGTGGCGAAAGGGGCGCACTTCGGGCCGCACAATCTGCACGAAAACCGGCCAGGGAGTTTTATCAGCTCGACGCTGATTTTCGCCACCTATCAGAATGCAGGCGTGCGCGCGTACGACATTTCGAATCCGTACCGCCCGGTGGAAACCGGCGCGCTGGTTCCGGCCGCGCCGGAGAAGATGATGGACACACGCCCTCATCGCCCGCAGGTGATTCAGTCATGCGACGTGTTTGTGGATGCGCAGGGGATTATCTACAGCACGGATTACAACGGCGGGCTGTCGGTGATTGAGTATCTGGGATAAGTGTGACAGGCCGGGCAGGCGACATCGCCACCCGGCAAGGGTTACGGAATCAGCTGTACTGGCGAACACGCGCCACGAGTTCTTCGGCGCTGTCGATTCGGTCGGCAATCACAATCAACGCTCTGCCGAGCGTAATGGCGTGGCGCAGGCACTCGTGGCGCATTGCTTCGTCCGCAATGGTGTCGATATCCGCCACGTGCGACAGCCCAACGCTTCGGCGAATCAGCTCGGTGCCGCAGAAACCGATGGCATCGGTCCAGACCTTTTTCAGAAATTCTGACGCATAGCCCGGCACGCTCAGGGCCGCATCGCGGGTTTTTTCACGTGCCAGCGCCTGGAAACGTTCCGCGAAGGTGTTCCACAGCTCCTGAATATCCGTCAGACGCTGCTCGCGGGCGGCAGCGGCATCGCGAATACCCAGATGGCCCGGCAGACCGCAGAAGTTCAGCAGCAGATTGCCGATGGCGGTGCCGATATCAAAACCGATCGGCCCGTAATAGCCGAACTCGGCGTCAATCGCCTTCAGGCTGCCCTCTGCGACAAAAATCGAGCCGCTGTGAATATCGCCGTGCAGAAGCGCTTCGGCCTGCGAGAAGAAACGGTGCTTGAGCGAGGCGACGGCAATTTTCAGCCGATCGTCACTGCGCAGGGCGGCCACGTCCGCTTCCAGCGCCGCCGGATAGTTATTGCGCTCGTGGATCTGGTACGGATCGTTAAAGAACAGATCCTCGGTGATCTCACACATTTCCGGGTTGATGTACTTCGCCACCTGCGCCTTTTTGACGTGCGGATGGAGGTAAAAATCGCTGGTGTGGAACAGGGTGTGAGCGAGATATTCACCCAGCTGACGCGAAGCCTGCGGGTACCAGACGCCGCTAATCAGCTCGCCGCGCCAGATTTTATGGCTGGAGAGATCTTCCATCACCATCACCGCCAGCTCCGGGTCGTAATGGTGGATTTTGACCGTGTGCTGCGGGCTGTGCTGGTAGTGCTCGACCAGGGTTTGCGCTTCGAGGCGGGCGCGATCCAGCGTCAGTGGCCAGGACTCACCCACGCAGCGCACGTAAGGCAGCGCCTGCTTGACGATGATACGGCTGACGCCGTCGGCATCGAAAATTTTAAATACCAGATTGAGGTTGCCGTCGCCCACTTCCTGCGCCTCCACCAGCGATGATGGGTCATCAAGGCCGCCGAACTGCTTTGCATATTCCACGGCATCCTGGGCGGTAAAGGTACGGTATTGCGACATTGCCTGTTCCTCATCAGTTCTGGTAATAAAGACATTTAGACGTCTATACATCTGAATTTTATCCTGACACAATGTGATACAACAACGCAACAGAGAATTAACGACATGCAGACATTACAGACGACAAGCCTGCGGGTGGCGGGTAATCAGCTATTTATTCTCGACCAACAGGCGCTTCCGCAGGAGAAACGCTGGCTGGATGCCTCCACGGTAGAGGCGCTGGTCGGCCACATTCACGCGCTCAGAGTACGCGGCGCGCCGCTGATTGGGCTGTCTGCGAGCCTTTTGCTGGCGCTGCTGGCCGAGGCAGGGAAAAGCCGAGACGAGCTGGCGCTAGCCCTCGACACCCTGCGGGCGTCACGCCCAACAGCCGTGAACCTGATGAACAATCTCGATCGCATGAAGCAGGCGCTGTGGCAGGAGGATTTTGTCCCTGCGCTGAGCGCTGAGGCCCTGCGGCTGATCGATGAGGATAAGCAGCTTTGCGACGCCATCGCTCGCGCCGGAAGCGAACTGGTGAAACCTGGAAGCCGTCTGCTGACCCATTGCAATACCGGTGGCCTGGCGACTGCGGGCGTCGGTACGGCGCTGGGGGTTATTGCGGTTGCCCATCAGCAGGGAAAAATCGCTAATGTCTGGGTGGATGAAACGCGCCCGCTGTTGCAGGGCGGCAGACTTACCGCCTGGGAACTGGGCGAGCTAGGCGTACCGTATCAGCTGATCACCGACTCCATGGCCGCTAGCCTGATGGCGAAAGGGCAGGTGGACGCAGTGTGGGTCGGGGCGGATCGCATAGCCGCCAACGGCGATGTGGCGAACAAAATCGGCACTTACTCTCTGGCGGTACTGGCGAAATTCCACGGTATTCCCTTTTATGTCGCAGCACCGCAAACCACGCTGGACCCGAACTGTCCGAACGGTGATGCCATCCCTATCGAGCAGCGCGCGGCCAGCGAAGTAACGGGTGTTGCCGGGAGTTTTGGCGCGGTGCAGTGGGCGCCGGAAGAGGCGAAAGTCTACAACCCGGCGTTTGACGTAACGCCTGCGGCGCTGATCAGCGGGTGGGTGCTGGATACGGGCGTGGTGTGGCCGGAAGCGGTGGCAAAAGGGGAATTCGCCTGAGTGCGGTTATCCTTTAGGGCATCCCCTTGGGAGGAAAGAAACGTGACCCGTGATCCTGCTTTAACGCTCGAACGGGTGAAGGATGGGGCATCGTGCTGGATGAGCTGGTTGTTGATGCGAACGGACTGAAGCGCTGAAGGCAACTACCGCTGTAAAAGCCGGGACAGCGTTCGCGCCGCCCGGCAATGCGCTTAAGCCAGTCGCGGATAGCCATCCGCGATTTCACTTCCCGTGAACTGCGCAATCCATCCTTCCGGGTTATCGAAAATGCGGATCGCGGTGAAGTTGGGTTCGGAACCCATATCAAACCAGTGCGGCGTGCCGGCGGGTACGGAGATGAGGTCATTTTTCTCGCACAGCACCTGGTACACCTGGTCTTCGATGTGCAGACAAAACAGCCCGGCACCCTCGACAAAGAAACGCACTTCATCTTCGCCGTGAGTATGTTCGTTGAGAAACTTCGCGCGCAGCGCCTCTTTCTGCGGGTTATCCGCGCGCAGGCTGATGACATCCCAGCTCTGATAGCCTTTCTCCGCCACCAGTTTATCGATCGCGTGCTGATACGCATTAATCACCGTTTCCGGTGCGGGATCGCGGCCTAAATCGCGGTCGGCTTCCCAGCGTTCAAAACGCACGCCGCGGGCGTTGAGCTTTTCAGCGATATCACGGGCATCGGTGCTGTGCCACAGTGGGGCGCGGGTATCGGTGTCGGAATAAATGGTCAAAGCGCTCATGAAGGGATCTGCTCCGGATTAATCTCGTCGAATTGGTGTACCTGATGGTGGTGGCTCGCGCCATCGTCATCACCGCGAATCAACTGCAGGGTACGAAAACCTGCCTGCTCAGCGGCGTCCAGCTCCTGGTGAATGTCCGAGAGGAACAGGATTTGCGACGGGGCGGCGCCGATCTGCGCGGCGATGGTGGTGTAGGACTGCACATCACGCTTCGCGCCCACGTGGGTATCGAAATAACCGCTGAACAGATGAGTAATATCACCTTCGTCGCTGTAGCCAAATAACAGTTTCTGCGCTGCGACAGAGCCAGAGGAATAAACATAGAGATCAATGCCTTGCGCTTTCCATTTTTCCAGCGCAGGCAAAACGTCCGGGTAGAGATGGCCCGTGAAATCGCCGTTGACGTATCCGTCCTGCCAGATAATCCCTTGCAGGGCCTTCAGGGCGGTGGATTTCCTGTCTTCATCCATAAACGTAAACAGGGTGTCGATAAGCTCGCTGATGCTGGCGTGGGGGCTGGCAATTTCATCACGCAGATTGTCCAGAATGGATTTCACCGGTTCGGCGTACTGCTGGGCGGTGACAAACGCCGCCAGCCGCTCGCGCGCATAGGGGAATAGCACATTGTGGACAAAACGAATATCGCTGGTGGTCCCTTCAATATCCGTCACAATCGCGCGAATCATAATCTCTCCAGTTGTCGTAAACGCATTTCGCATTCAAATAAGAATTCAAGGCCTTCAAGGTGACGGCGGGCTTCGGCCACATCGCGTCCCCAGCAGGTTAAGCCATGACCGCGCAGAAGAAAACCATAATTAAGTGGGGTTTCCTGTGCGTAATGGGCGATTCGCGAGGCGAGGGCGTCAATATCCTGGTCGTTGTCGAACACCGGAATAACGAGGGTATCCAGATGGGTGGTCTGCCCGCTGAGGGATTTTTGCATCTCAAAACCGCTGATGCGCAGCTCAGCCGTTTTGGTCAGGCGCGACAGCACGGTGGCATTGACCGTATGCACGTGCAGCACCGCGTTGGCCTGTGGAAACAGGCGATAAATCAGCGTGTGCAGGCCCGTTTCCGCCGACGGTTTTCGCCCGGCCGGCGCGCGGTTGGTGGCGATCTCCACTTGCAGGAAATCATCCGTTGTCAGGCTGCCCTTGTCTTTGCCGGATTCGCTCAGCCAGCACAGCGTGTCGTCCTGTCGCACGGACATGTTCCCGCCCGTCGCGGGGGCCCAGCCTTTGGCGCCAATCCAGCGGCAGGCGTCGACGAGTTGTGTGAGTTGCAGGTGCTCTGTCATTTTCCTTTACCCTCTCGGCAGGAATAATTATATGATTTAGACGTCTAAGCGTCTTGATTGCCAAAGACTAACATCGTGTTATAGTGGCAGCAACATAAGTATTACATGCAGGCACGACACAATGAGCGATAACCCGTTGATTCCGCAAAGCAAACTTCCTAATCTCGGTACCACCATCTTTACGCAGATGAGCGCGCTGGCCCAGGCCCATAACGCCATCAACCTTTCGCAGGGATTCCCTGACTTTGACGGCCCGACCTATCTGCAGGAGCGCCTGGCGCACCACGTGGCGCAAGGGGCCAATCAGTATGCGCCGATGACGGGCGCGCAGCCGCTGCGGGAAGCGATTGCCGATAAAACGGCTGAACTGTATGGCTACAAGCCGGACGCCAACAGTGAAGTGACGGTGACGGCGGGGGCGACAGAGGCGCTGTATGCGGCGATTACCGCGCTGGTGCGTACCGGTGATGAGGTGATTTGCTTCGATCCGAGCTACGACAGCTACGCGCCAGCCATTGAACTCTCCGGCGGCGTGGTCAAACGTGTTGCGCTTCAGCCGCCGCATTTTCGCCCCGACTGGCAGGCTTTCGCCGCGCTGCTGAGTGAGAAAACCCGTCTGGTAATCCTTAATACGCCGCACAACCCGTCGGCGACCGTCTGGCGCAAAGCGGATTTCGCGGCGCTGTGGCAGGCGATTGCTGAACGTGAAATCTATGTGCTGAGCGACGAAGTCTACGAGCACATCTGTTTTGCAGACGAGGGGCACGCCAGCGTGCTCACCCATCCGCAGCTTCGCGAACGCGCCATCGCGGTGTCATCGTTTGGTAAAACCTATCACATGACCGGCTGGAAAGTGGGCTATTGCGTCGCACCTGCGGCGATCAGCGCCGAGTTGCGTAAGGTGCATCAGTATCTGACGTTTGCCGTAAACACCCCTGCGCAGCTGGCGCTGGCGGATATGCTGCGCGCCGAACCGGAGCACTATCGTGAATTACCGGCGTTTTATCGCGCGCGACGGGATCGGTTTGTGAATGCGCTGAGCAACAGCCGGCTGGAAATTCTGCCGTGCGAAGGGACTTACTTCCTGCTGGCGGATTACAGCGCGATTTCCGATCTGGACGACGTCAGTTTTTGCCAGTGGCTGACCAAAGAGGCGGGCGTCGCCGCGATACCGCTGTCGGTATTTTGCGCCGACCCCTTCCCGCATAAACTGATTCGTCTCTGTTTTGCGAAGCAGGAATCGACGCTGTTAGCGGCGGCCGAGCGCCTGAACGCGCTGTGATTATTTAACGGTCCAGGCGTCTGAATAACGACGGTCTGCAAACAATTCCAGCAGGCCGTTGATCTGTTTCAGGCGCAGCACTTCGTCGCTGTCCATCCCAAGCTCCAGCCCGATTTTCTCATTGTCCCAGCCGAGCAATACCAGTTCCCGGACAATCTCCGACATTGAGTGGATTTGATGGCGCCCGCGCGCACGGTTGTGACGAATGGTGGCGGCCATCCGGTCGAACTTGTCCTGCCGTTCTTTACGCAGGCAGGTGACGGGCAGATAGCCTTTCAACTGCCGTTTTAACGCCGCCCGCTGGCTGCCAAGCTCACGCCGATGGAATCCGTCCACGATCTCGTAATTGTGCGGGCCGTTTTCAGTGACCAGGATCGGCTGCGTAAACCCATCCAGCTCCAGCGATTTGCTGAGCAGGCGTTTTTCGGGCGGGGCCACGGTATTGGGGTTGTAGTCGTTAGCGCTGATCTCTTCTTGTTTAATCCACAGTACGCAGTCGACGGGCTGTTCGTGAAAGGGGCTGAACTGGTGAATCGCCTGACGAAACGCGTTGATGGCCTCTATTTTCTTCTCTTCAGAAAGCGATTGCAGATAGTGCTCCATATCGTTAATTAATCGTTGTTGCATAAAATTCCCCACTGCTGGCGTTTGGTTTTCATTCGGTCACTGTAGCGTTGGTAATGCTTAGGTTTATTTGGGCTAAATGATAACGCCCGACACCAATAATCATTATTAAGAAGCACCTTACAAATTCGCCGCCAGGAGGGAATGTCTTTTGAGCCAATATCCGCGTCCTGAGTGTCCGGTATATTTTCCATGCCCTGTTTTTGATACCAGTGCAAATAGACGGCGATTTTGTTGCGATAATGTTCCGCCGTGGCGACAGGCATACTGTCGAGTAATAACAGGGCATATTCCTGCCAGCAAAGATGATCGGGTTTGAGAATTTTACGATGGCCGTAAAAATGGTTGTCATGACCCGCGTAAATGCCTCCGCTTCGCACCCCGCTGACCCGCTCGCACATCGCCGCCCAGCGCTCCGGCTCCAGCACATGGTAGAGCCATAAGCCCTGGCGCTGCTCCGGGCCAAAGGGTTCGCAAATGCGCATATAGCGAAGGGGGACGCCCGCCTGGTACATCAGGTTGTACAGGGGGTTATAGCTGCAGCCGGTTTTGGCAAACCAGGTCCAGATATCGGCGGTTTTCCAGTCGTAGATGGGATACATGTACCAGGCGTGGCCGCCGGGGGCGAAGGTGGTCCAGGGTTTGTCGTCCGCGAACCGCTGTTTGCGCGCGCTGGCGATACTCAGAAAGCGGTTATAGGACTCGTCGGCGCGAATGCCGATCAGCACCGCGGCAGGGCGTTTTTGCGCATACCAGTCGGAAAAGGCTCTGACGAACGATTCGAAGGTCATCCCTTGCTGATAGAAATCGAAATAGTGGGGATCGGTAATCGCGTCTTCCGGCGGCTGGCGGACCCAGTCGGTGCCCGGCTCCCAGCACTGCCACTCAGGCTGAAATTGTGACAGGGAGTTTTGCGTGGTGAGGGGCAGTGCCACCCAGTAAAAGTGATCGATGACGTCGGAATAGTGCGCCCGCATGTTCTCGACATGTTCGATGGTGTAAGTAAATTGCGCCTCCCAGTCGATAAACAGAACGCTAATTTTCCGCTTCTGTTTACGCGCCCGCTGCGCCGTAAGATGCAACATAATGGTGGAATCTTTTCCACCGGAAAAAGAGACGCAGACTTTTGATAAGTTTTCGAGCGTCCAGTCGATTCTCTCTATTGCGGCGTCGAGAACATTCAGTTTAAGAGGATATTTATAGATGGACATAATCAATCTCTTTATGACTTTTTTTGCCATATCATTACTTCGTCGGGAATGACGTGGTGATAATAAAGCAATTCCCCTGCATGTAAAAAGAAAGTTGTCCTTAAATAAAATTTGATTGGATAGTGCCCTGGTGTTTTGTGATAGCACTCGGTTTTATGCTGATTGAAATATTATGTTTCACAATATGCTTTAAATAAAATACATCCATGAAAATATTTCTGACTATTAATAATAATTGGGCTGCATGAATTGCGGTGTGTTAATAATTATTTTGTATTTTTTAATGGGTAAATTTAGCATCAAGCGCAATTTTATTCCTCGCAAGAATAGAGGGGAGAAGGGCCGTCAACATCGTTATTCGGAAAAACCTATCACAGCCATAGACAGGAATGACCCGGTCGTGGATTGCTCAATGCCTGCGCGGGTGGTGTAATCGATACCGCTGTTACGACCTGACTCAGGTTCTGTAGAGCGCAACGCAACGCCAGCTCCGGCTGGCACTGAAGGTACCTACGGGGAATTCAGGTATCAGGGCCGCCCGTTGGGGCGGCCTTTTTACTTTTGGGCTACCCAACACCATTCACAACGTTGTCGGTTCGGGTTGTAAGGTATGACTGATTGATTTGATACGGCAAACGCATTAGCCCCATCAGTCAAAGTTCGTTACCTTACATCTCAACGAAAACACGGAGGAAGTACAGATGTCTTTGATTAACACTAAAATTAAACCTTTCAAAAACCAGGCGTTCAAAAACGGTGAATTCGTCGAAGTGACCGAGAAAGATACCGAAGGTCGCTGGAGCGTGTTCTTCTTCTATCCGGCAGATTTCACCTTCGTTTGCCCGACCGAACTGGGCGACGTAGCGGATCATTACGACGAACTGCAGAAACTGGGCGTGGACGTTTACTCTGTTTCTACCGACACCCACTTCACTCACAAAGCATGGCATGGCAGCTCTGAAACCATCGCGAAAATCAAATACGCGATGATCGGCGACCCGACTGGCGCCCTGACCCGTAACTTCGACAACATGCGTGAAGATGAAGGCCTGGCTGACCGCGCCACCTTCGTCGTTGACCCGCAGGGCATTATCCAGGCTATCGAAGTTACCGCTGAAGGTATCGGCCGTGATGCATCTGACCTGCTGCGTAAAATCAAAGCAGCACAGTACGTGGCGTCTCACCCAGGTGAAGTGTGCCCGGCTAAATGGAAAGAAGGCGAAGCGACGCTGGCTCCATCTCTGGACCTGGTTGGCAAAATCTAAGATTTCCCTCTTTTTCACGCTCAGGCGCGAAATCCATAGGAAATTGACGACGATTGGCGGGTGCATTGTGGCACCCGCTTTTTTGAAATTTTTACGTTATCTCATGTAAGTCGCATCGCGGCGGCGCTAAGCGAATCCCAGGAATAAGTGACCGGGGCGCGAAGGCCGCCAGCTAAGAGGCGGTTTACATGAGGAAACGTAAAGCAGGAGATTAACGATGCTCGACACCAACATGAAAACCCAGCTCAAGGCCTACCTTGAGAAACTGACCAAACCTGTTGAGCTGATTGCCACGCTGGATGACGGCGCTAAATCGGCAGAAATCAAGGAACTGCTGGCGGAAATCGCCGAACTGTCACCAAAAGTGACCTTTAAAGAAGATAACAGCCTCGCGGTACGCAAGCCGTCATTCCTGATTACTAACCCAGGTTCTGACAAGGGGCCGCGCTTTGCCGGTTCTCCGCTGGGGCACGAATTTACCTCCCTGGTACTGGCGCTGCTGTGGACCGGTGGACATCCGTCGAAAGAGGCACAGTCTCTGCTGGAGCAAATCAGCAACATCGACGGCGATTTTGAATTTGAAACCTATTACTCGCTCTCGTGCCATAACTGCCCGGACGTAGTACAGGCGCTGAACCTGATGGCAGTGCTTAACCCACGCATCAAACATACGGCCATCGACGGCGGCGTATTCCAGAACGAAATCACCGATCGCAACGTGATGGGGGTTCCGGCGGTATTCGTTAATGGTCAGGAGTTCGGCCAGGGGCGTATGACGCTGACGGAAATCGTCGCCAAAATTGATACTGGTGCCGAAAAACGTGCGGCGGAAGAGCTGAATAAACGCGATGTTTACGACGTGCTGATTGTCGGTTCCGGCCCGGCGGGTGCGGCGGCGGCGGTGTATTCTGCCCGTAAAGGCATTCGTACCGGCCTGATGGGTGAGCGTTTCGGTGGCCAGGTGCTCGACACCGTCGACATCGAAAACTACATCTCGGTCCCGAAAACCGAAGGTCAAAAGCTGGCGGGTGCCCTGAAAGCGCACGTTAGCGATTATGAAGTGGATGTGATTGATAGCCAAAGTGCCAGCAAACTGGTTCCGGCAGCGCAGGAAGGTGGCTTACACCAGATTGAAACGGCTTCCGGCGCGGTGCTGAAAGCGCGCAGCGTGATCATCGCCACCGGCGCGAAATGGCGCAACATGAACGTCCCTGGCGAAGATCAGTATCGCACCAAAGGCGTGACCTACTGCCCGCACTGCGACGGCCCGCTGTTTAAAGGTAAACGCGTGGCGGTGATTGGCGGCGGTAACTCCGGCGTTGAAGCGGCTATCGATCTGGCGGGTATTGTGGAACACGTTACCCTGCTGGAATTTGCCCCGGAAATGAAAGCCGATCAGGTGCTGCAGGATAAAGTGCGCAGCCTGAAGAACGTCGATATCGTGCTGAACGCGCAGACGACGGAAGTGAAAGGCGATGGCAGCAAAGTGACGGGCCTCGAGTATCGCGACCGCGTCAGCGGCGATGTGCACAGCGTGCCGCTGTCAGGGATTTTCGTCCAGATTGGTCTGTTGCCAAACACCACCTGGCTGGAAGGCTCCGTTGAGCGTAACCGTATGGGCGAAATCATCATCGACGCCAAGTGTGAAACCAGCGTGAAGGGTGTCTTTGCGGCAGGCGACTGCACGACGGTGCCGTACAAACAGATTATCATCGCCACCGGCGAAGGGGCGAAAGCGTCATTAAGCTCGTTTGATTATCTGATTCGCACCAAAACAGCATAATAAAAGAAAGTAAGGCACCACCTGCATCAGACAAAACCCCGCGCAAGCGGGGTTTTTCTTTTGGGCGTTAGCGAACGACCATCACCGGAATATGGGTGTGGCGAATCACGCTTGAGGCATTCGAGCCGAGCAGGTGGGTGCTGATGGACGGATTACGCGAGCCGATCACCACCACATCGGCTTTCAGTTCGTTCGCCATTTCATTGACCGCATCGCGAACGCTGCCGAAACGCACGTGGGTTTTAATCCGTGACGGATCGAGGGTGAAATGGCCGACCATGGTTTGCAGCCGCGCTTCGGCTTCGTGCTGAAGATGCTCTTCAAAGCGGCGAACATCGGCTGCAAAGCGGTGCAGGCTCAGGCTGGCCGAACCGGGCAGGACGTGCAAGAGGTGAATCACGCCATCCTGCTGCGCCAGAAACTCAGCATGGCGGACGGCTTTGTCGCTCAGTTCCATTTCGAAAACATCAACCGGCATAATAATTGTCTGGTACATACCCGTTTCTCCTTGTTTATAAACGCTCGATTCATTCAATCACAAAATAATATGGTTTTCTGATATCTGTCAGACACTTTTCATATCGTGGCGTTATTTGACGTTTCTTTGCGGAGTTGAGGCGGGGGTAAGGCTACCAGTGACGCTCAAGATATAGCACGGCCGTGACGATAATCGCCAGTAAAATTAAATAGATAAGAGAAATGACTTCTATCTCATCCATAGAAGACCCTGGGCCGTTGAAACGGATTAAGCCTGGATGAAGATAATTTTGGCTTCTATAGGAAATAAAGGTGATTTTACGGAAAGAGGATGCGGGTGCATCCTCTGGGAAACGCGGTTATGCGCTATTCAGATGAGATTAACGAAGGTAATCGCCGGCCGCTTCTGGCTGGTAGAGCAGTTCCAGCACTTCCAGATGCGCGGAGGCGCCGCCCGGTAACTCCCAGTGAATGGTGTCGCCGGTACGCAGGCCCAGCAGCGCGGCGCCGACGGGGGCGAGAACGGAAAGTTGCGTGCTGCTGTCGGTCATCTGCGCAGGATAGACCAGGGTGCGCGTGCGCTCATCGCCGGTGGTCAGATCGCGGAATTTTACCTGGCTGTTCATCGTCACGACGTCATGCGGCATGGTTTCCGGGGTACACATCTGTGCCCGGTCCAGCTCCGCGTTCAGGGCGTCGGCAACCGGCAGTGAAGCAAACTCTGGTTTTTCCAGAAGGCGGTCGATACGTTCTGCGTCGAGTTCATTAATGATAATTGTGGGTCTGGACATTTATTACTCCATGTCGTTAATGCTGCGTGTACCGCAGAAACCAATCCAAAAGAAAACCCTCGCCGTCTGGCAGCGAGGGTTTTATCTGTTCTGATGATACTGGCTGTGCACGCAACTTTGAAGTGATCAATGTCACATTCGTTGCGCAGATGAATTTTATGATCGGAATGATTTCATCGAGGCTGCTGTACCGGGCCAAATCCCGCGGCATAATGAGGTTCTGACTACTCACCGGAGAGCGTAATGTACTTTTATCAGCCTTCGCAGGGACATGGTTTACCGCACGATCCTCTGAACGCCATTATTGGCCCTCGGCCCATCGGCTGGATTGCCTCACAGAATGCCTCGGGGCAAACCAATCTCGCACCCTACAGTTTCTTTAATTGTTTTAATTATCGTCCGCCCATTATTGGGTTTGCCAGCAGCGGCTGGAAGGACAGCGTGCGAAATATCGTCGAGACAAAAGAGTTTGTCTGGAACCTTGCCACACGTGAGCTCGCAGAGGCGATGAACGAAACTTCGGCCAGTCTTCCTCACGGAGAAGACGAATTTGCCTTTTCCGGGCTGACAAAAGCCGATAGCGCGCTGGTCAAGGTGCCGCGCGTGGCGGAAAGTCCGGTGAACTTTGAGTGCAGGCTGTCGCAATGTATTCAGTTGACCGGCGCAGATGGAACGGCGATCGATAGCTGGCTGGTACTGGGGGAAGTTGTCGGGATCCATATCGCCGAGTCGCTGCTGGAAGAGGGCATCTTCCAGACCGCGAAGGCCAACCCGATTCTGCGAGCGGGAGGCCCAACGGCTTACTATTCGATAAGCGAAGACCACCGCCTGGATCTGGTGCGCCCGGATGCGCGCAGGGGATAGTATGTCTGAACGCCCCTTGCCCGCCGACCAGCAGTTTTTTGCCGACCTGTTGAGCGGTTTGGTACTCAATCCGCAGCAGTTGGGCCGCGTCTGGTTCGCGCATCGACCTGCCACGCTGCCTGCGGGCAGTGTGAGTATTGAGTGGCCACGGCTGGAGGTGGTGCTGCGTGGTGAATACGAGAACCGGCTTATCGCGGAGCAAAAGCTGATTGGGCAGGGGGAGATGCTGTTTCTTCCCGCCCGTGCCGTGACGATGTCGACGTTTGAAAAGCCGGTCATGCTGCTGAGTATTGTCTTTGCCCCTTCCTGGCTCGGTCTGGCGTTTCACGACTCCCGTAGCGGGCAGACCGGGTATCCGCAGCGAAAAATAGAGTTGTCGCATCCGGAGCGGGGTGAGCGCACGGCGATGCTGATGGCGCTGACTCATCTGAGCGCCTCGCCGCAGGACCAGGCCATTATTCAGCCCCTGACGCTGAGCGTATTGCACTGGTGCCGGAAGGTGGTGTCCACGAGGCCAGAGGCGGGTTTATCGCGCGGGGATTTTCTCTATCAGAGCATCTGCAACTGGGTACAGGAAAATTATGCCGGGCCGGTAGCGCGTGAGAGCGTCGCCGCGCTGTTTACCATCACCCCTAATCATCTCTCCCGCCTGTTTTCGCAGCATGGAACCATGAGTTTTGTCGATTATGTGCGCTGGGTGCGGATGGCAAAAGCGCGTACGATTTTACAAAAGTACCACCTGCCCGTGGGCGAGGTGGCGAAACGCTGCGGCTACCCCGACAGCGACTATTTTTGTCGACTGTTCCGGCGCCAGTTTGGCCTGACGCCGGGTGAGTACCGCGCACGTTTTCAGTAGCGGTCAGAAGCTGAGTTCAGCATTGAGCAAATCGAGGATCTGCTGAGGGGTATTTGCCGCAAACAAAGACTCGCGGAATGCTTTGTTCACCAGTTTTCGCGCCAGTTGAGAGAACACTTTTACATGGTTTATCCCTTCCTGCGCGCCGAGCGTCAGCATAATCACCAGCTCAACGTCGCCCATATCTGACTCCCAGTCGATGGGCTTTTGCAGGCGTGCGATGCTAATGCTGGAGTGGCGTATCCACTGGGATTTGGTATGCGGAATGGCCACGCCGAAGCCCACGGCGGTGGTCACAATTTCTTCGCGCTGCCAGAGATCTTCTTCCAGCTCCAGCGGATTCTCCATGCGCCCTTGAATAGCCAAATTGCCGCACAGAAACTGCAGAACCTGCTCCTTTGACGCGAGCGGTTCGTTCACCACGATATTCTCAAGCGCCAGCAGCGGGCGGGCCGGCTCTTGCGGTGTAAATTCGGCGAGCAGCGTCTCTATCTCCTCGGCGCTGCGGCATTCGCAGGCACTGTCGGCCAGCGCCTGGCAGGCACCGCTCTCAAGCTGGCGTAGCTGCGCTTTTACCGGCGGAATGCGTGGGCCGCTCATACTGAACTCATCAATCCCCAGCCCCAAAAGCAGTGGAAGATAGCGGCGTTCTCCGGCGAGTTCTCCGCAAATTCCCACCCATTTTCCGTGGCGGTGGGCGGTGGTAACGATCTGGCGCACCATGCGTAAAAATGAAGGCGTGATCGGATTATAGAGCGGCGACACGCGCGGGTTGTTGCGATCCACCGCGTAGAGATACTGGGTCATATCATTCGACCCGATGCTGAAAAAATCCACCTCATCGCAGAAGTGATCGATGATATAGCAGACCGAAGGCACCTCGACCATAATGCCCAGCGGCAGGTTGTGTGTATGGCGTAGCCCTTGTGCTTTCAGGGCTTCCTGCACGTTTCGCAACTCCTGTTTCACCCATAAAATCTGATCGAGGCTGTGCACCATGGGGATCATCAGCAGGGCGTTACCGCTCGCACCGGCCCGCAAAATGGCGCGCAGCTGCGTACGAAAAAGGTCGACAAACTCAGGGTAAATACGCACCGCGCGGTAGCCGAGAAATGGGTTCTCCTCTGGCGGAATATTGAGCCAGGGGATCTGCTTATCCCCGCCGATATCCATGGTGCGGAAGATGACCGGCTTGCCTTCGGCAGACAATAGCACCTGCTGGTAGGCTTCAAACTGCTCCTGCTCGTCCGGGGCGGCGTCGCGATCCATATACAGCATTTCTGTGCGAAACAGTCCTACGCCCTGCGCGCCATTGGCAAATGCGCCGGGTGCCTCCAGCGCACTGCCGATATTGGCGGCGATCGCCACCGGGACATTATCCCGCGTCACTGCGGGAAGCCCGGCGTCTTTGATCTGCTGATGATGACGTTTGTCGGCGAGGCGCTGCGCCACGCTGTAGTACTGGCTGACGGCCTCGTCAGGGGCTACCACCAGCACGCTGCACACGCCGTCCAGAATCACCTCTTTGCCGATATCCGCAGCCAGCGATGCCACCGTGATCCCGCTCATCACCGGCACTGATGCCGCTCGCGCCAGAATCAGGGTGTGCGAGGTGCGCCCGGTTTTCTCCAGGATCATCCCTTTAAGCTGGCGGGTGTCGAGGCTTAAAAACTGGCTGGGCGTGAGGTCTTCTGCCGCCAGAATGGTCGGCGTCTCGAGGGTAAAGGAGGTTGTTTGCTGAAGCTCAGGCCAGGTAATACTCAGCAGTTGTTCGCTGATGTCGCGGATATCGCTGACCCGCTCGCGAAGATAGTCACTGGCGGAAAGCGAGAGTTTGTCGCAGATCTGCTCCATATTGCGAATGATGGCATTCGCCAGGCTCAGGCGTTCTTCGACAATCAGACGACGGATATTCGCACCAAACTCGTCATCCTGAATAAGTGACAGATGGGCACTGATGATGGTTTTACTCTCGCCGTCAAGCCCGCGCAGGCGCTGGTTGAGCTGTTCAGCGAGGGTCGCCAGGCTGTGCTCCAGCCGCGTGATATCTTCCGGGCTTGCCGGACGCTGGCGGTAGCGCTCGAGGTTATCGCTTTGCAAGCGGCGAAGCGTGCCCGAGCCAATGCCGCTGGCAAGCGTAATGGCCTCGCGTAAATGGGGATTGAGCCGCACCAGCGAGCGGGGTAGGGGATGCGCGATATGAGGCGCATCGCCCGACGGGATGCTGTCGCTATCGATAAACGCGACATTGAGGTAATGCTCCAGCACGCGTCTGGCCTGCTCTTCGTCGCTACCGTTGATTTCAAGCACACAGCTGTCGTTAAAGAGCGTACCGGTACTGATAAGCGCAAGCGAGCTTTTGGCATCCGCGTGGGTGTTCAGGCGCTTGTTGATAAAGCGGATGTCGCTGCGCCATGCGCTGCACTGCTCTTTCAGCGCCCAGGCCGGGCGAGCGTGCAGGCCGTTTGGCAACGGACAACAAAATTCAATCGATAACATGTTTACCTCCGTTCAACGTGAGATCAGCATCTGAAGTCCGTCAGATGATCCACGGTCTCACGATTCAGACGAGCCAGCAGGGCAACCAGCAGCTGGTGGGTATGGTCAATATCCTGGATGTCAGCAATGGATGCGGCACAATGACCGTGCCGGGTGGGCGGCCCGAGTACCACCGCCGGGACGCCGGTTCCGCAAAGATGGATTGCGCCTGCGTCGGTGCCGCCGTTGCTGAACATATCTTTTTGCAGCGCGATGCCCTGAGCCAGAGCCACCTCCTCAACGAAAGCGGTGAGCTTCGGCGGGGCAATGTGTGATTTGTCATACAGCACCAGCATGGGTCCGGCCCCCGTCTGACGGTGATTTGCAGAGCTGTAGTCGAAGTTTTTGGACCAGCAGGCGGTGTCAAGCACCAGGGCGAGGTCAGGATTCACGACCCTGCTTGCCGTCTGCCCGCCGCGCAGCCCGACCTCCTCGCTTGAGCTGGCAACCAGCCACAGCTCACAGTCCAGCGGTATAGCGTGCAGTTCACGCAAAAGGGTAATCAGCAGATAGCAGCCGAGACGGTCGTCAAACGCTTTGCCCATCACCCGGCCGTGAGGAAGGGGCTGAAAAAGGGTGTCGAAAGTCACCCGATCGCCCGCATCAATGCCTGCCGTCAGCACCTCGTCGGCGCAGGTCGCCCCGATATCAACGCGCAAATTCTCTACCGTCTCGCCTTTCGTCTCGCCGTCCAGTAATCCGGGGATTTTCCGCCCGTCGCGCGTAGTGATTCTGACAGGCTGCAGAGTGCGGGCCATCATGCGGACATTGCCGACAGGCAACACCTCGATGGCCCCCTCTTTTGTCACGGAGCGCACGATAAAACCGACTTCATCCATATGGGCGCACACCATCACCTTCGGCCCGTCGCTGCGGTTGACGCGAATGAGCACCGAGCCTAGCCCGTCAAACCGGACCTCTTTCGCGTAACGTTGCGCTTCAGCCAGCAGGATATCGCGCACCTCTTGTTCAGAGGCGGCGATGGCATCGGCCTCACTCAGTTTGCGCAGAAGTTCTGTGTCCATTAACGTTCCCCTGTTGTCAGTAGCGTTTTGTCCATGGTGTAGAGAACCTCAGCGCCAGTGGGCGTCACCAGTACCACATCTTCAATCCGCACCCCGCCCAGGCCGTCAAGGTAGATCCCCGGCTCAACGGTCAGCAGCATACCGGGCTGAAGCAGGGTCGTGTCGGTGGGAGAGAATCTCGGATTCTCATGCACATCGATACCAACCGCGTGCCCGGTATTATGACCAAACTGCGGGCCGTACCCTGCGCGTTCGATAATCGTTCTGGCTGCAGTATCAACCTGGTGACAGGCGACGCCGGGGCGAATGGTGGCGATGGCGGCGAGCTGTGCCTCAAGCACCGTCTGATACACGCAATAGAGAGGATGGTCCTCAGGCTTCTGGCCGTGTCCGGCGACAAGGAATGTCCTCGTCATGTCCGAACAATATCCCTGGTGTTGGGCGCCAAAATCGAGAGTGACCATCTCTCCTGCGTTTATCACTTTGTCGGAGGCCTTACCATGCGGCAGCGCGCCGCGCGTTCCGCTGGCGACGATGGTATCGAAGGAGGGTTTATCTGCCCCCTGTTGCTTCATAAACCATTCCAGTTCCGCTGCCACCTCGCGCTCGCGCATGCCGGGCTGAATCACGCGACGAATATGCTGCGCCGCGCTATCGGCAATCCGGCAGGCCGCGCGAATCGAGGCGATCTCCTCAGCGGTTTTGATCTGCCGTAAGACGTCGAGGGAGATACTGCAAAGCTTCGCATCCAGCGTATTGCGCCAGTGGGTTCCGGTCTGCCAGCTGACCTGTTCGCCTTCAAAACCCAGTGTGGCGATCCCTTCGCGGGCAATCAGCCGGTTCACTACCCTGGTGAGCGGGTTTTCTGCATCCAGCAGGTGCAGGTGATAGCCGCTCACACGGGAGGCGATGTCGCTGTAATAGCGAAAATCCGTCAGGATATGCGCGCTTTTATCTGTTATCAGAACAAAACCGGAACCGGTTGAAATACCCAGATGCGGCTGCTTGTTCTGGCGCGAGGAGATCAGCACGCCGTCCAGATTTTCTGCTGCAAGCCAGGCGCGCAGCCTTGTCAGTAATTCCATCTCATGACCTCGTTACAGCGTATCGACGGACAGTTTTCCGCGCTTATGCATGTTGTTACGTATCAGCACCACCAGCAGGGCGGTGATCGTCGCGCCAACCAGAATGCTGAGCATGTAGGCTCCCAGGTTGGTAACCAGCGGCCATGCCCAGATAGCGGATTCCGGGAACCACTGCACGGCACCGAGCGCCGTTGCCGTCATCGCTCCGGCAATTGCGCCCACCATATAGGCCGGTAGCGTGGCGAGCGGGTTTTCCAGCAGGAAGGGGATTGCCCCTTCGCTAATACCCATGAACGCCAGAAACATTGCCGTTTTTCCCTGCGGGTAAAGCTGCGGGCTAAACAGACGTTTGCCGGTCAGACGATGGTCGATTAACGTCGCCAGCCCTAGACCAATTGGCGGGATAACAATCGCAACGGCGCGGGAGGTGATCGGTAATACGTGATCGGTGGTTAGCCCAAGCCCGACAAATCCCGCCGCTTTGTTGATCGGCCCACCGAGATCAATGGCGGTCGCCGCCGCCATGCCGATGGCGTACATCATCGAGCCAGACTCGCCTGCGGCCAGCAACAGCGTGCGCATGCCTGCGTTCAGCCAGCCGCCAACAGGCGTAATGACGTAATACATCGCCAGCATCACAAACAGCGCGGAGAGGATCGGAATCAGAAAGGTGCTTTTAAACGCCAGCAGATACTGAGGAAGGTTAATTTTGTTATTAAGCCATTTGACCAGATAGCCCGCCGCAATAGCGATGATCAACGCGCCAATAAAGGTAGAAGGCACAGGTTTGGTGGCAAGCCAGGTGAGTTTTTCCGGGTCGAAATTTAGCACCAGCGTCGGTTGGGTGGAGACCAGCCCGCCGATAAAACCGGCCGGGAAGGCCAGCTTGCCGCCGATAGAGTTGGCGACAAAGGCAGAAAACATCGGGATCGCGAAGCTGAACAGCAGCCCGCCGAAGGATTCCGTCAGGTAACCAAACTTCAGCACCGACAGATTAAAACCTGTGAAGTGGCCGGAGTTCAGCGCATCCAGAATGCCGGTGTCCGGCGGGATCTCCAGCCAGACATAGGCGATAAGCTGAGAAATGGCGAGGATCACCCCACCCATGATCAGCGTAGGTACCATGCGGGAAATTCCCGACATAATGTGCTGTGGAAGTTCTTTCCAGAAGGTATTGCCCGTTGCGGCGGGCGCGGGGGTGAGTGCGAGGGTATCGCCTTCGTGACCGTCCGACCGAACCGCACTGCGTTTTTTAATTGCCATAACCAGGACCCCTGAAGTGGAGGATTATTGTTGTTCTGCAGCAATCATTTCTTCGATTTCTTTCAGGGTTCCCGCCGCGTTTTTAATGGCGTCCTGAAGGGTAATTTCGTACACGTCCCGCGTTTCAAAGCGTTCGTTGTCTTCCGGGGTGATCGCGATGGCATGAATAATAATGTCCGCCCCGGCGATATCCTGTGGCGTTAAGCGGTTCTGGATGCCATCCGCCCCCTGGGTTTCAATTTTGACTTCGTAGCCAGCTTCTACCGCGGCCTCTTCCAGCGCCTGAGCCGCCATAAAGGTATGTGCCAGACCCATCGGGCAGGCGCACAACGCAATCAGTTTTTTAGCCATGTGAACATTCTCCTGTAGATGACACCGCGATTATGGCGGGGAGGTTTCAGGGTTGTTTACCGGATAAATAATGCATTAGCTGGAGAGATGAGGCGTGAGATCAGAAGTGTGACGCTTATCGTCCTATAAGGGAAAAGGATGAAACGCCGGGGGCGGGTGCCCCCGGCAGAGGATCAGTAGCCGACTTTATCAATGACAAACTGCTTGCCGCAGTTGCCAGGGTGCGGCTGGGGCGCAAACGACGCCGATGAGAGCGGCGCGTTGATGGTCGCGGCTTTGAGTGAAAGCTGCAGTTCGGTGAGATACGCCGGGTTATTGTTGCAGGTCAGCTTGACGGCTTTAACGGATTCTTTGCCCCAGCTTTTGGCGACGGCCTCGTCAAAATCGCGGCGAAAAACCGTTTTGCCGTAGTGATCAGCAAGGAATTTCCCCAGCGCGCTGCTTTTCACCTCCTGATTCATGCGCACCATGGTGCCAAAATAGGCGTCAGGATCGAACCCAAAGCAGACGCCGTGCTTGGCGTATTCATAGCGTTCCAGACAGGACTCTCCGCCCGCGCCAGGCATTTCGCCGTTAAGTTTTGCGGCGGCTTCGAAGGAAAGCCCGGTTTCGGCAGCGGCGCATTTACGGCTGGCTCTGGCTTCTGGCATGTTGGGGACGGGGCGAGTGGCGCAGCCAAATCGCATCCAGCGGCGATCGTCCACCCCGCGCGAGGCGATAGATTTGGGCAGGCTCGGCCACAGGCCGTGAACCGTCAGAAAATCCGTTTTGGTTGTGCTCTCTTTTTGCAGGCGGCACTCGTCAGGCTCATTGCGGTTGCGGTCGTGCATGCTCTGGCAAAAACCGGTCTGCCAGGAGAGGGCAAGGACATAGCGATCAAAATCGGCATACTGTGTGGCCTGAAGCGGCGCGGCATGTGCTGAGAAGGCGCACAGGGCAAGGGCGGTTGCACTGAACCGGAGAACGATATCCTTCCTGAACATTTGAATTCCTGATGATTAAAGGGAAATTAATTCCAGGAACTTATTAAAGCACAAAAAGCGCCCGCAGGCGCTTTTTGTGCCCGGCGATGCGGGCTGAGGGTAAGGCCGGCCTGGCTAGCGTAGCGCCACCAGGCCCATTCTTTTATCCCGCGACCGTACCCGGCACCAGGATTTCTGTTGCGATAATCACAATGACCAGGCCGACCAGCACCGGAACAGAGGTGCGTTTCACCACTTCGAACGGGGAGATTTTGGCCATACCGGCGACCGCAACCACCACACCGGAAACCGGGGAGATAGTACGGCCCAGGTTGGAGGCCTGCAGCATCGGAATCGAAAGGTAGGCCGGGTTGATACCGGACGAGTGAGCCAGTTTTGGAATCATCTCGACGAACGCATAGAACGGGGCGTTACCTGAGCCGGTCGTCATGGCGGCCAGCATCGTCAGGACAACCAGCACCAGCATCAGAATAATGCTGGCAGAGCCGAAGGAGGTGGCGATGGAGATCAGGCTCTGGATAAAGCCGATAGTGCTCAGGCCCTGGGCGAAAACGCCCGCCGCGACCAGCAGCATCACCACGCCCGCAAAGGCGTCAGCCATCCCGCGATACGCTACTTCCAGGCCGGAGAACACTTTCTGAGTATTAAAGCCGCGAACGAATTCCAGCACCGCCGCCAGCAGCATGCAGATCACCAGAATGGTAATAATGTGCAGCTGTGGACCCCATTTGCCGTCGAAAATCAGTACGCCAATGATTGGCGTGAACGGCAGAATGGCGTAGAACGATGGCGCGGTGGTGGTGATTTCACTCACGTCCAGCATCTCGTGGCTGATGTTTTCTTTTTTATCGAGATACTTCTGCCAGAAATAGTGCGCAACCGCCATACCGATAATGGCGGCGATAGAGATCGGCAGAGTGGTTTTAAAGGCGAAATCAATCAGCGGCATTTCGGCGGCTTTTGCAGCCAATACCACGTCACCGGACGTTGGGGAGAGGATAATCGCGGCAGGGGAGGCGCAAATCGCTGCCGCGGCACCGCGGCTGATACCCACGTTCACCATCACCGGGAACAGCGTCGCCATCAGCAGAACGCCGAGACCGGTAGCGGAGGAGACCGCCAGCGACATCAGGCACGCCACGAAATAGGCGGCAATCATCAGAATGTAGGGGGAGTTAATATATTGCAGCGGCTTTGAGGCCAGTTTGACAACCATATCATTGGCGCCGATATGGGTCATATACGCGGCGAAACCACACAGCATCATAATCATCATGCCGAGATCGCCACCGCGGCTCATCAGCAGAATTTTAATATATTCCACAATATCGGTGGCGGTATAACCGGTGCTGGTTTCGCTGGCCGGTAACACCTGGTGGCCCATTAGCGCACTAATAATAAGCAGCGTTAAACCGCCGACGAATAATACCCCGGTGGCGGAATAGCCTTTAATGATGTAGCGCGCAACGCCGACAATGACGACCACTCCGATGAGGAGTTCGATAACGGTAAGCATGGTTTCCCCTGTACGTGCGCTCCCCAGAGAGCACGGAAAATCAAAAAAATGAAGTGTTGAAATGTGCCGAATAAATGGGCAGTTCTTGCTGACTAAAATCAATAAAATGACTACTAAAACGGCCATCAACGATATTTTGCCACCACTACGTCATTTGTGTCACCACACTATTGACCGCAGCTATGATTATTATATGTCATTAAAATGATAATTAATTGTTGTGATATTTAGAGGGTTTTATCCGTGAAAGGATTAAGAACGTAAAACTATTTAAAATAGCTTTAATTTCAACACGCGCTGTTCTTATACTCGGCTTCCTTTTGCCACCCGACGACGCGAATATGCATGCCAGCTGGAGTTACCGCCTGCGCTTTCTGAAAAAACATCTGCTGATGTTTTTGTTCGCGTTCGGCTGGCTGCTGATTCAGAGCCAGGTCGCGGTTGCGTCCCATGATTGCTCCCTGAGCCCGCGCGGCGAAAGCGCCATGATCCAGCATATGGACATGATGACCACGCCGCTTCATCACGAGCTCAGCAACATTTCGCCTCTGTGTGAAAAACACTGCGTTCCGGATCAGGCGCAAAAAGATCCCGGGCAGACGCAAGTGGTCGCGCTTCCTGCGACCATGACCATCACCTTAAACACCCCTTCATGCAGCGACGTTTCGCCGTCCGCATGGTCACTCACCCCTCCCGCAGCGGGGCCGCCGGCAACGATCCGTTTTTGCCGGTTCCGGGAATAGCTCTCTGTTAATTCGTTGAATTTATTTTTCTTTTACGATTAACAGGAGTTTTATCATGCGTGCAATTTTTGTCTCTGCGCTTACGGGCGTGCTGTTCTCCCTTATCTCTCTTTCCGTTCAGGCCACCGATCCGTCACCTGCTGCCCAACACTGGCAAGGCCAGGGCGTGGTTCAGCAGATCGCGCCACCCCAAATCATCCTCCAGCATCAGGCCATTCCTGAACTGCAGTGGCCCGCGATGACCATGCCGTTTGTGCTGGCGAAAAATGTGGATACCGCTTCGCTGAAGTCCGGCGATCGCGTCACCTTTACGCTCGAACGCGCGGGTGATGGCTTCCAGATTATCTCCCTGACGCCGCTGCGCTAAGGGAGGTGACCATGAAATATCAGACACTGAGCCTGTGGCTCGGTGGGGTGCTGCTCGGCTTTTTAAGCCCAGCGGTTCAGGCCCAGTCCTGGACGCTCGCGCAAACCCTGACCGAAGCCCAGCGCTATTCTGCGGAGCTTTCTGCCAGCCGCAACGAAGCGCAGGCGCTGGATATGATGGCGGATTCCGCCACTCAGCTGCCCGACCCTAAACTCAAATTCGGCATCGAAAACGTGCCGGTGCAGGGGAGTAATGACCAGCGGTTTACCCGCGAAGGGATGACGATGCAGCGTATTGGCATCATGCAAAGCTACGTGAGTGCGGAAAAGCGGGAGCGTAAATCGCAAACGTTACAGGCCCAGGCGCGGGGTGTGGAGGCGAAGTCCGAGGCCATTCGCGCCGCGCTCCAGCGTGATACGGCGCAGGCGTGGCTCGATCTTGCGTTATCAAAGCAGGCACTCGCGACCGCCAAAAATCTGGTGAATGAAACCGAGCGTCAGCAGGGCGTACAAAAGGCCAGCGTCGGCGCAGGAAGTGCATCGCCCGACAGCGTGCTCTCGCTGCAGATGACCCTGAGCGCGATGCGCGACAAAGTGACGCTCGCGAGCCGGGATGTTCAGCTGGCGCAAAGCCGCCTGTTCCAGCTCACCGGGCAAGCCATTACCGATGTGCAAGGCCCGCTGCCGCGCTATCAACGTTTACCTGCCGACGAAAAGACGCTGGAGGAGGCGATTGTCCGTCATCCGGAAGTGGAAGCCGCGCAGCGCGAATCGGTAACGGCAAAAGCCCGCTCGGCCCAGTCGGCGATAGCGGCGATCCCCGACGTCGATGTGGAGGTGTTCTACGCTCATCGCGCCGAAGGGTATGACGATATGGCGGGCGTGATGTTTACCGTCGATCTGCCGCTGTTCCAGTCGCGCCGACAGGACAAGGACTATGCCGCTGAGGTGTCGCGCTCGATGCAGGCCGTGGATCAGCTGACGTTGATTCAGCGTGAGCATGTCGCGCAGGTGCAGTCGCTGGTGGCGCAATACCAGGCCGCGCAGACCCTGTGGCAGCGCCAGCGCGATGACCTCCTGCCGCTCCAGCATCAACGGCTGGCGGTGCTGGCCGCACAGTACCGTTCCGGGCAGTCGGAACTCCCGGCGCTCCTTGAGGCACGTCGCAGCGTGCTCGACACCGAACTGGCTGCCAACCAGGCTGAGCGCGAGATGGCGCGGACCTGGGCGGCAATTCAATGGCTGATCCCGCAGGACACCACACAATGAAAATACTGACGTTAAGCGCAACCGCACTGGCCGTTCTGCTGGCTGCGGGCGGCGGCTATTACGCGGGGCAGCGCACGATGCATGCCGCTCCCGACGAGGCAAAACCGGCCGAGCGCAAAGTGCTCTACTGGTACGACCCGATGATGCCGGGCCAGCGTTTCGATAAGCCCGGGAAATCGCCTTTCATGGATATGGATCTGGTGCCGCGTTACGCCGACGAAGAGAAAGCGGCGACGGGCGTGGGGATCAATGACGAGCAGCAGCAAAACCTCGGGATGAAAACGGGCAAAGCGCAGAAGCGCGCGCTGGCGCAGCCTTTCTCGGCCTATGCGACGGTCTCGACTAATGAACGCAGCCTGACAATTTATCCGGCACCCGCAGCGGGCGTGATCGCAAAACTCTACGTGCGTGCGCAGCAGCAGCAGGTCAAAGCCGGTGAACCGCTGGCAGAGATCTGGGTTCCCCAGTGGACAACGGCGCAGCAGGAGTATCTGGCCGTACGTCAGCTCGGGGACGCGACGCTCACCCGCGCGGCGCGGGAGCGGCTGGCGCTGCAGTTTATGCCGGAAGAGACTATTCGCGCCGTCGAGCGCAGCGGGAAACCGCAAAACCGATTAACCCTGCGCGCCGACCGCGCCGGGTATGTCGTCAAGCTGGACGCGCGGGAAGGGGCGCAGGTGGCGGCCACCGCGCCATTATTTGAGATCGCCGCGCTGGATACGGTCTGGCTGGTTGTGGATTATCCGCAAACCCAGGCGCAATCCCTGACGGTCGGCAGCGAAATGAGTGCCACGTCCGAAAGCTGGCCGGGCGAGCGTTTTCACGGCACCGTCAGCGAACTGTTGCCACAAATGGAAGCGACCACGCGCACGCTTCAGGCGCGAATCGTACTGGAAAACCCAGGCAATAAACTGAAACCGGGTATGTTCCTGAATGTTTCTCGCGCAGAGCAAACGCGCGGCGCTGCGGTGATTGCTGTCCCGGAAGAGGCGGTGATTAACAGCGGTGAATCGCAGCGTGTTTTGCTGGCAACGGGCGATGGCTATTTCCGCCCGGTTAAGGTGACAACGGGAATGACGGCTGAAGGCTGGACCGAAATCACCTCCGGCGTGCAGGAGGGCGATATCGTGGTGACCTCCGGGCAATTCCTGATCGACTCGGAAGCGAGCCTGCGCAGCTCGCTGCCGGAGGTGACGCCATGATCGCCGCCGTCATTCGTGCTTCATTACGCAACCGGCTGCTGGTGATCCTCGCAGCCGCGATCATGGCTGGCTGGGGCTGGTGGGCGGTCCAGCGCGCGCCGCTGGACGCACTGCCGGATCTCTCGGACGTGCAGGTGATCGTCAAAGCCAGCTATCCAGGCAAAGCGCCGCAGGTCATTGAGGATCAGGTGACCTGGCCGCTCACCACTTCGATGCTCTCCGTGCCGGGGGCCAAAACCGTGCGCGGTTTTTCAATGTTTGGCGATGCCTATGTCTATGTGCTGTTCGAAGATGGCACCGATCTGTACTGGGCGCGCTCAAGGGTGCTGGAGTATCTGAGCCAGGTGCAGTCGCAATTCCCGGCGGGGGTGAAAGTCTCTCTTGGGCCGGATGCGACAGGGGTCGGCTGGATTTATGAATATGCGCTGATTGACCGCACCGGCAAGCACAGCCTCGCCGATTTGCGGGCGCTGCAGGACTGGACCTTAAAGTTTGAGCTTAAAACCGTGCCGAACGTCTCGGAAGTCGCCAGCATCGGCGGCATGGTGCGTCAGTATCAAATAGTGGCGTCGCCCGAAAAAATGCGTGCGCTGAATATCACTCACGGTCAGCTGGTGAGTGCCATTCAGGCGGCGAATAAGGAGAGCGGCGGCGCGCTGCTGGAGATGGGGGAGGCGGAATACATGGTGCGCACCACCGGTTATCTGCGCTCGCTGGACGATTTCCGCAATGTGGTGCTCACGTCGCGTGACGGCAAACCGGTGCTGCTCAGCGATATCGCGACGGTGAGCTACGGGCCTGAAATCCGTCGCGGAGTGGCGGAGTTGAACGGTGAAGGCGAAGTGGCGGGCGGCGTGGTGGTGATGCGCTACGGGCAAAATGCGCTGGAAACTATTCATGCGGTGAAAGATAAACTCCAGGCGCTGCAAAAAACGCTGCCGGAAGGGGTGGAGATAGTGCCGGTTTACGATCGCTCAACGCTGATTGAAGAGTCGGTCAAAACCCTGACCCATAAACTGCTGGAAGAGTTTGCGGTCGTGGTGCTGGTGTGCGCGTTATTCCTCTTCCATTTCCGCTCGGCGCTGGTGGCAATCGTCTCGTTACCCTTAGGGATTTTGGGGGCGTTCGTGGTGATGCACTACCAGGGCATCAACGCCAATATTATGTCGCTGGGAGGGATTGCGATTGCGATTGGCGCGATGGTCGATGCGGCGATTGTGATGATTGAAAACATGCACAAAGTGCTGGAGCAGTGGCGACACGATCATCCGGATCAGGAGCCTACCTCCGGCGATTACTGGCATCTGGCCGAGCGGGCAGCGGTCGAAGTGGGACCGGCGCTGTTTTGCAGCCTGCTGATTATTACGCTGTCGTTCATTCCGGTCTTTTCCCTTGAAGCGCAGGAGGGCCGCATGTTTTCGCCGCTGGCTTTTACCAAAACCTGGTCGATGGCGGTGGCGGCAGGGCTTGGGATTACGCTGGTTCCGGTGCTGATGGGCTATTTCATTCGCGGCAAAATCCCGGATGAAAAGGCCAACCCAATAAACCGCTTCTTGATTCGGCTGTATGAGCCGCTGCTCGATAACGTTCTGCGCTTTCCCAAAACAACCCTGGCGCTGGCGCTGGCGCTTTTACTGGCGACGCTGTGGCCACTCAGTCGGCTGGGCAGCGAGTTTATGCCGCCGCTCAATGAGGGGGATCTGCTGTATATGCCGTCGACGCTGCCGGGCATTTCGGCGCGCGAGGCCAGTCGTCTGTTGCAGCAAACGGATCGGTTGATCAAGAGCGTTCCGGAAGTTGCGAGCGTGTTTGGTAAAGCCGGACGGGCGGACACGGCAACGGACCCGGCGCCGCTGACGATGATTGAGACCACGATCCACTTTAAGCCGCGCGACCAGTGGCGGCCCGGCATGACGCCTGAAAAACTGGTGGAGGAGCTGGATAAAACCGTTTCGGTCCCTGGTATTGCCAACGTCTGGGTGCCGCCGATTCGTAACCGTCTGGACATGCTGGCGACGGGGATCAAGAGTCCGGTGGGGATTAAGGTGAACGGCAACAATATTGCCGATATCGAACGCGTCGCCGGGCAAATTGAGTCGATTGTGAAGCAGGTGCCGGGCGTGACGTCTGCGCTGGCGGAGCGGCTGGCGGGCGGGCGCTATGTCGATATTCGTATCGACCGGCAAAAAGCGGCGCGCTACGGTGTCTCCGTCGATGAGCTGCAGAGTATGGTCTCGACGCTGGTGGGCGGCGACAACATCGGAGAGGTGATTCAGGGACGCGAGCGCTATCCCATCAACGTGCGCTATCCCCGCGATCTTAGGGATAACGTCGATAAGCTGCGGGTTCTGCCAGTAGTGACGGCAAACGGCAGCCAGATCGCGCTGGGAGAACTGGCGGATATC
The DNA here is from genome assembly GCF_026672535.1 of Lelliottia sp. SL45. NCBI lineage: Bacteria > Pseudomonadati > Pseudomonadota > Gammaproteobacteria > Enterobacterales > Enterobacteriaceae > Lelliottia > Lelliottia sp. SL45. The sequence continues at coordinate 2,561,224 of NZ_JAPPRH010000003.1, read as the reverse complement.
CAGGTCACAGAAGGGCCGCCGATGCTGAAAAGCGAGAACGCACGGCTCTCAAACTGGATTTATGTCGACCTGCGCGGGCGGGATTTGAAGTCCGCTGTTGAAGAGATGCAGCAGCGCGTCGCCGAACAGGTCACATTGCCGCAGGGTGTTTCTCTGTCGTGGTCCGGGCAATTTGAATATCTGGAACGCGCCACGGAAAAACTGAAACTGGTGCTTCCGGTTACGTTGATGATTATCTTTATTTTGTTGTGGCTGACGTTTAAGCGAATCGCGGATGTCTTATTAATAATGGGGACTTTGCCGTTTGCACTTATAGGCGGCGTATGGCTGTTGTGGCTGCTGGGATATAATCTTTCCGTCGCGGGTGCTGTCGGATTTATAGCCCTCGCCGGGGTGGCTGCGGAATTCGGCGTTATTATGGTGCTGTATCTCAATCAGGCTCTGGATAAATATCCTGAGGGGGGAAACACGCAACTGATGCGTGCGATTCATGAAGGTGCAGTGCTGCGCGTGCGGCCAAAAGTGATGACGGTTGCCACGATCATGGCGGGCTTGCTGCCCATCATGTGGGGCGGCGGAAGCGGATCTGAGGTGATGCAGCGCATTGCGGCACCAATGATCGGCGGTATGGTCACAGCACCCTTATTATCCATGCTGGTTATTCCTGCTTTGTATAAATTGTTACATGAGCGTTAATTAATCTTTGCGCCCCGATTATTTCGGGGCGTTTTGTTGTTATTCACCAGGAATATTCCCACTTTTGAAAGTAAATAATTCGGATTAAGGGCGATGTTATTCAGTCTTCATTTAATTAATATTTGTTAAAATCGCCCCGAATACGAAAAATGGTAATTTCATTGTGACGATAAGAAATAATATTTTCCTGGTTATGTTGTTTGTTTTTGCTCAGCTCACCTTATCGGCGTCGGCGATGGCAGATGAGAAAGCGGCGGATAAAGGATGGTTCTCAACCTTCACCGACAACGTAGCGCAGACCTGGAACGAACCTGAGCATTATGACCTGTATGTTCCGGCAATCACCTGGCACGCCCGTTTTGCCTACGACAAAGAGAAAACGGATCGTTACAACGAACGCCCGTGGGGTGCTGGTTTTGGCCAATCCCGCTGGGATGCTAAAGGCAACTGGCACGGCCTGTACCTGATGGCGTTTAAAGACTCCTATAACAAATGGGAGCCGATTGGTGGTTACGGTTGGGAGAAGACCTGGCGTCCGCTGGCGGATGACAATTTCCACATGGGCCTGGGGTACACGGCGGGCTTTACGGCGCGTGATAACTGGAAATACATCCCGATACCCGTGCTGCTGCCGCTGGCGTCTATCGGCTACGGTCCGGCCACATTCCAGATGACCTATATTCCGGGTACCTACAACAACGGGAACGTTTACTTCGCCTGGATGCGCTTCCAGTTTTAACTGAAAAAAACCTGTCGATTGGCTGAAAAATGCACGCTTTTTGAATCGTAAAGCACAAACAGCCAGTCGATAAAATTAACGCGACTTTTGTCACTTTTTAACAAAGAACCGCTGGACAAAACGGCCCACAATTGTTGTACTGATACCCGACACAGCATTTGTGTCCATTTTTCATGTAAAGGTAATTTTGATGTCTAAGATTAAAGGTAACGTTAAGTGGTTTAATGAGTCCAAAGGATTCGGTTTCATTACTCCGGAAGATGGCAGCAAAGACGTGTTCGTACACTTCTCTGCAATCCAGACTAATGGTTTCAAAACCCTGGCTGAAGGCCAGCGCGTTGAGTTCGAAATCACTAACGGTGCCAAAGGTCCTTCTGCTGCTAACGTAACTGCTCTGTAATTCGAGCCGTTCAGCAAGAACTCCAAAACCCGCTCATTGAGCGGGTTTTTTTTGTGCTTTTTTTAGAGCTAAAACAGATACATTTTCAGAAAGCTGGCGACGATAAGTACGCTCAGTAACATCATGCCTGCGCTCATCACTTTTTCTTTCATCTCATCACCCCTGGTCGATTTATCGACAAGCGTGACAGAGAAAAATTAAGCTAACATTAATATGCCAGTGATTAATGCGCGCTGGCGGCAGAAAATAACCAAAATGCGAGCGCGGTCATCGCAAACGAGCCGAGCATGTTGACGGCAATGTTTGTCAGTGCCCAGCCAAAACGCCCGTCCTGGAGCAGAAATACCACTTCAGCCGAGAAGGTGGAAAAGGTCGTTAACCCGCCGCAAAAACCGGTGGTGATCAATAATTTCCACATCGGATCGATGTGCGTCATGCGGTTAAACCACGCTAATCCCATACCAATGATAAACGCGCCGATCAGGTTCGCGGTGAGTGTACCCATCGGAATGGCCTGATGCATGGGGTTAAAGCGCATGCTGAGAAACCATCGCGCAACGCTGCCCGTGCCGCCGCCAATAAATACGGCTAAAAGGAGTTGTAACACTGTCAATTCCTGCTATTGAATGAGTCAAAGTATTGAGTGTATCGCTAAGTGAAGCAGGGGGAAAATATGTATGTTGCGGTTGGACAGTTCGCGGTTAGCCCATTCTGGGAGGAAAACGCCCGTCAATGTGTCGCACTGATGGCACAAGCGGCGCGCCAGGGAGCCGCGCTGCTGGTTCTCCCGGAGGCGCTTCTGGCACGTCATGATCAGGACCCGGACCTTTCGGTGAAGTCGGCCCAGCCCCTGGACGGCGGCTTTTTACAGCTGCTGCTGGATGAGAGCCAGCGCAACCAGCTCACCACAGTGCTGACGGTGCATGTCCCGACGACCGAGGGCAGGGCAGCCAATACCCTGGTCGTACTGCGCGAGGGGAAAATCATCGCGGATTACGCCAAGCTCCATCTCTATGATGCGTTTACTGTTCAGGAATCCCGCCTGGTTGATCCCGGCAGCCAGATCCCACCGCTGATAGACGTCGAGGGCATCAAGCTGGGGCTGATGACCTGCTACGATTTACGCTTCCCGGAGATGGCGCTGAACCTGGCGCTGGCCGGGGCGGAAGTCTTAGTGCTGCCCGCCGCGTGGGTCAGAGGGCCGCTCAAAGAGCATCACTGGGCGACGTTATTAACCGCACGCGCGCTGGACACCACCTGCTACATCGTTGCCGCCGGAGAGTGCGGTAATAAGAATATCGGCCAGAGCCGGATTGTTGATCCCCTGGGCGTGACGATTGCGGCAGCGGGTGAAGCGCCAGGCCTATTTATGGCCGAGATCTCTTCTGAGCGAATCGCGCAGGCGCGGCGGCAATTACCGGTTCTGACCAACCGACGGTTTGCGCCACCGCAATTAATGTGATGTTTTTTTCATCAAAGCTTGATTCACCTTGTTACAGATTGCTATTGTGTGCGCGCGTCGAATGTCCGTTAATAACATCAGGTTTTCTGGCGCTGTTTGCAGCCTGTTTTAAGTGAAGAAGGTATCTATGGGTGAGATTAGTATTACTAAACTGCTGGTGGTTGCGGCGCTGGTCGTCCTGCTGTTTGGTACCAAGAAGTTACGTACTCTGGGCGGAGACCTGGGTACAGCCATTAAAGGCTTCAAAAAAGCGATGAACGATGACGACACCACTGCTAAGAAAACGGCAGAGGGCGACGTCCCGGCTGAGAAGCTGTCGCACAAAGAGTAATGGCACTGTCCTTCCAGTTCTCTGGAAAGAAAAAAACCGGCGTAATAGCCGGTTTTTTTATGGGTGAAGTGTAATAAATCATTACTTCACTTCTTCGCCTTTCGCCTGCATATCCGCATGGTAGGAAGAGCGAACGAATGGACCACAAGCCGCGTGGGTAAAGCCCATCGCCATCGCTTCGGCTTTCATTTCATCGAACTCATCCGGGCTGACGTAGCGCTGTACCGGCAGGTGATGACGGCTAGGCTGCAGATACTGGCCCAGGGTCAGCATCGTCACGCCATGGCGGCGCAGATCGCGCATCACTTCGATAATTTCAGCGTTAGTTTCACCCAGACCGACCATCAAACCAGATTTGGTTGGAATGTGCGGATGTGCTTCTTTAAAGCGTTCCAGCAGCTTCAGTGACCAGTTGTAGTCTGCGCCCGGACGCACCTGACGGTAAACGCGCGGCACGTTTTCCAGGTTGTGGTTGAACACATCCGGTGGCGTGGCGGTGAGAATATCCAGCGCGCGATCCATACGACCACGGAAATCGGGCACCAGCGTTTCAATCTTAATGTTCGGGCTTTTCTCACGGATGGCGGTGATGCAATCTGCAAAGTGCTGCGCACCGCCGTCGCGGAGATCGTCACGGTCAACGGAGGTAATCACCACGTAACGCAATGCCATGTCGGCAATGGTCTGGGCCAGCTTCAGTGGCTCGTTGGCGTCAGGGGCGACCGGGCGACCGTGTGCCACGTCGCAGAACGGGCAGCGACGGGTGCAAATCGCGCCCAGAATCATGAAGGTGGCCGTACCGTGGTTGAAACATTCCGCAAGGTTCGGGCAAGACGCTTCTTCACAGACAGAGTGAAGGCCGTTCTTACGCATCGCCGCTTTGATACCCTGAATGCGTGACGAGTCAGCCGGAAGTTTGATTTTCATCCATTCCGGTTTTCTTAACAGCGCTTCGCGCTCCGTAACCACGTTTTTAACCGGGATAAGGGCCATTTTATCGGCGTCGCGGTACTTAACACCGCGTTCCATCACAATGGGTTTACTCATAGCGTGCGTGTTCCAGTTGCGAAATTCGAGGGAAAGCGTTTCAATTCAAGGGAATGTTGTATTTATCAACTATTTTTGAACGAACGACAGGCAGTATATCATTGATAAGGGCGATAAAGCAGCCTGTGAGGTCGCCAAATTGTAAAATAGTTGTTGTTTTGTGCCCTTTGTCCCCTGCGGGGCAGGGGCTTGCGCTGGAAGGGGCTTTAAAACGCCTGACGGATAATGTTAATCACGTTTTCCAGAACCGGGTCGCGCAGGCTCAGTTTATTGTAATGCAGCGCAATCTCAATAGATTCTGCATTTAGCGGCGCGTAGGGGATCTGTTCCAGCGGCCAGCACTGGCGCAGCAGGGTATAAAGGCGCGAAGGCATAATGGTGATCATGTCGCTGTTGCCCACCAGCGCCGCAATCGTAAACATATTGTAACTGCTGAAGTTCACCAGGCGATCCGGGAACAGTTCGTTAACGCGCTGGTGCAGCTGATTCAGGTTGTGCCCGTCATTCATGAACAGGGCGTACTCATATTCACGCAGATTTTCAGCCGTTGCCGTCTGGCTGAGGGCCGGATGATTTTTGCGACATACCAGCAGCAGCCCGTCGGCGTAAAGCACGCTGTGGGCCAGCGATCGTGCGCCAAAAGCATTGCTGTCGATAATCAGGTCAGTCTGGAACTGTGCGAGCTGGGTTTCCGTGTCGTTAACCGGAATATTGCGCAGCATCAGCTGAGGGGCTTCACGCTTAACCGCCTGATAGATAATCGGCAAGACCATCGCGCCGACGGAAGGCGACGTGCCTATCGTAATGGTGCGTTGTTTGTCATAGCTGCCAGTGAGATCCAGTGCACCGAGAATCGACTCCAGCCCCTGGCTGATGTACTCGTGAAGGTGCGTGGCGTAAGCGGTAGGGGTGACACCCTGGCCTTTACGAATAAACAGCGGGTCAGGAAATATAGCGCGCAATTTCTGAATTGACTGGCTAATTGCTGAGGGGGTGAGATTAAGAATTTTCGCAGCATTAACGATACCCTTATGGACATATACGGCCTCAAAGATCGTCAATAAATTGAGGTCAATATTACGTAAAGTCCTAAAAACTTGCGGCTTGTCCTGACCGCCTGGCTCATTCAGTCGTTTAGCCGGTAAATTATTATAATCCACGCTGTCACTCCGTATTCATTCACAATATGAATGATAGTTGAATTTATATATTGTGCTTGTAGTGATTGGTAAAGTATTTTGTGGATGTCAATTGTTTAGGGAAATCAACTAACTGTGTAATTTTCAATCAAATGAAGGCCAGTTCGCAAGGTGGTATTCACGTACTGAAATTAAACGCAGCAAAATATGTGAACCTGCTCAAGCGCTTCGAAAATATAGAAACTATGGATTATTGTAAAGCGTAAATGCGGTAAATACGCGAAGGTCCATAAAATAAATGGACCATCATGTATAATATATTAAGCGGGAATATATTCGTGTGGTGGATTGTTTAGCAGCGCTAAAAGATTACTTACCAGCGTCGGGCGAATAATATCTGGGGTGACATTTTCTACCCATTGGTGCATTTGGGTCATTTCCATTCCCGCATAACCACACGGATTGATGCGCAGGAAAGGCGAAAGATCCATATTGATATTGAGCGCAAGGCCGTGGAATGAGCAGCCCTTGCGGATGCGCAACCCGAGCGAACAGATCTTCATCTCCCCGACATACACCCCCGGCGCATCGGCACGCGGATGGGCATCGATGCCGTATTCTGCCAGCGTATCCACTACGGTTTGCTCCAGCAGCGTGACCAGTTCGCGTACCCCGAGTTTGCGGCGTTTCAGATTCAGCAGGACATACATCACTTGCTGACCTGGTCCGTGGTAGGTCACTTGCCCGCCGCGATCGCTTTGAATAACCGGGATATCACCGGGAACCAGTACATGCTCCGCTTTACCCGCCTGCCCCTGGGTGAAAACCGGCAGGTGCTCAACCAGCCAGATCTCATCGGGCGTGTTGTCATCGCGTGAGTCAGTGAAATCATGCATAGCCTGAGAGACAGGCTCATAAGGTTGCAGCCCGAGATGGCGGACAAGAATTTTATCCTGATACAAAACAGCAACTCCGGGGGAGGTAGCGAGAAAAGGGTGTGGGGAGTATATCACAGAGAGGGGAGCGGGTTACCCGGCAAAGCGGGTAACCACGAGGGGACTACAGCACCATACGGACGATTTCGATATTGCCGAGCTCTTCGTACAGGGTTTCGACCTGCTCAATATGCGTGGCAGTAATGGTGATGGAAACCGAGTGGTAGTTGCCCTTGCTGCTTGGTTTTACCGTCGGAGAGTAGTCACCCGGCGCATGGCGCTGTACCACTTCAACCACCTGGTCAACCAGCTCCGGCAACGCCTGACCCATTACTTTGTAAGTAAACGGGGTAGGGAATTCAAGCAGTTCGTTAAGTTTGGTTTTCATGTCAGCTCCGGCATTACATCAAAAAAATAATAACTCCCACGTGCGGGTGGGAGTTATCAGGATACCTAGTATATGGGGATCAAAATCACACTTTCAAGTGTTCAATTTTTAACCAAACCAGTGATGGAACATCAATTTAATGTAATCAATGATTTTGCCGAAGAAATTGCCTTCAGGAATTTCATCCAGCACCACCAGCGGACGCTGATCGATGGTTTTACCGTCGAGCTGGAAGTTAATGGTTCCCACCACCTGGTTCTTCTGCAGCGGCGCGTGAAGTTCGCTGGTGTTCAGCACGTAGCTGGCTTTCAGGTCTTTCATGCGACCACGAGGAATGGTCAGGTACAGATCTTTATCTACGCCCAGGGATGCGCGGTCGTTGTCGCCAAACCACACTGGCTCTGACGCAAACTCTTTACCGGCTTTCAGTGGATTCACGGTTTCGAAGAAACGGAAGCCCCAGGTCAGCAGTTTTTTACTTTCCGTCTCACGGCCTTTAAAGGTACGACCGCCCATTACCGCAGAGATCAGACGCATCTGGCCTTCAGTCGCGGAGGCCACCAGGTTGTAGCCCGCTTTATCCGTATGACCGGTTTTGATGCCGTCGACGTTCAGGCTGTTATCCCACAGCAGACCGTTACGGTTGGTCTGGCGGATACCGTTAAAGGTGAACTCTTTTTCTTTATAGATGGTGTATTCGTTCGGCACGTCACGAATCAGCGCCTGGCCAATCAGCGCCATATCACGTGCGGAGCTGTACTGACCATCTGCGTCCAGGCCATGTACGGTCTGGAAGTGGCTGTTTTTCAGGCCCAGCGCGGAAACGTAGCTGTTCATCAGGCCAACAAAGGCGTCCTGGCTACCGGCGGCGAAATCGGCCATGGCCACACAGGCGTCGTTACCGGACTGCAGGTTAATGCCACGGATCAGCTGAGAAACGGGCACCTGCATCCCCGGTTTCAGGAACATCAGGGAAGAGCCTTTAAACACCGGGTTACCGGTCGCCCAGGCATCGTTACCCACGGTGACCAGGTCAGTCTCTTTGAATTTACCCGCTTTCATCGCCTGGCCGATGACGTAGCTGGTCATCATTTTGGTCAGGCTCGCAGGGTCACGGCGCGAATCAGCGTTCTGTTCTGCCAGCACTTTGCCGGAGTTGTAGTCGATCAGGATGTAGGATTCCGCGTCAATTTGCGGAACGCCAGGGATCATGGTCTTGATATTCAGGTCATCGGCGTGAGCGGCTGAGAGAGCGGCTGCGCAAAGGGCCGTGGTCAGCGCCATGCGCTGCAAGAATCGAGCGGAGAGAGTGGTCTTCATGGTCAGAACTACGACATCCGTGATGGAATTAAAAAAAGTGCCTTACTATAGCAAATGCTATACAGGCAGGCATCCGACTTTCAGCATGAGATTGTGAACGTTGGTTACACAAACTGACAATTCGGATACCGCCGATTCATTACTTCGCAACAGCGATAAACGACTGTAACTGCGCTTCGTTTTGCAGACGCTGCTGCAACGACGCGGCCTGCGATTTGCTGGCAAACGGCCCCATCTGGATACGCCAGACGGCACCGTTTTGTTCAACGCGACCAGGTACGCCAAATTTCTGGCTCAGCTGCTGCTGATACTGCTGCGCACGCGCTTGATCGCTTACCGCACCGACCTGAACCACAAAATTGCCGCTGGCAGAGGTCGCCGCTGGCGGCGTCACCGCGGCAGGCGCGGTCACGGGCGCTGGCTGAGTGACAGGTGTGGCCGCAACGGGGGCTGGCGTTGGCTCACTGCCTTCCAGCACGCCGGAGGCCAGCGGTGTCGCTGCGCCCAGGAAACCGCTGCTGCTCACCGGTGCACCGGTGGAGTCGTCACTTTTCAGCGTATCGTTGCTGATGGCGCGCACATTATCCGGTGGCGTGGTGTCTTGCGGCAGGGAAGAGGCGCTCCCCATTCCACCGTTCAAATCCGGACGAGCGGGCAGGGCATAGGTCTGTTTGGCGACGGTGGTACATACTGTCCCAGGGCCAGACAGCGTGCCGTCCTGGGCCACGATAATCGGATCGATGCGGACTTTAGTATTGTTGGAGGTATTCAGACGATCCGCTGCCGCGCGGGAGAGCGAAATCACGCGATCGTTACCGTAAGGGCCACGGTCGTTAATGCGCACCACAATCATGCGGCCATTCGCCAGGTTGGTGACGCGCACATAGCTTGGGATGGGCAGCGTCGGGTGCGCGGCAGTGATCTGCGCCGGGTCGAAGGTCTCGCCAGAGGCAGTCAGGTTGCTGCCTGGCTCCGCGTCATAGATGGCGGCAAAACCGGCCTGACTGAAGCGGGACGGGTCCTGAACAATCTTATAGCTCTTGCCGTCGCGTTCGTAATTCTGATTGGCGCCCGCGTTCAGCGGCTCATAAATTGGGTCCGCGCCACTGATTTCAACCACCGGACCGTTACAGACCGCAGGCTGCGGCGGCGCGATGGTTGCCTGTTGCTGACCATCATCACTTGAACAAGCTGCAAGTAAACTTGCTGCGATGCAGATACCCAGCCACTGCTTACGCATGGCGATCCCCTTATTTTTATACGCTTTTGGACAACATTTTTCTGTGGGTATGGATAGACATCACTATCCCAAACCCGGCCATCAACACGATCAGTGCCGAGCCTCCGTAACTCACCAGCGGTAACGGCACGCCTACAACCGGCAGAATCCCACTCACCATACCAATATTTACGAAGACATAAACGAATAAAATCAGCATCAAACCGCCTGCCATGACGCGACCGAAGGTGGTCTGCGCGCGCGCGGCGATCCACAGTCCACGCATGATCAGCAGGAGGTACAGGGCCAGCAAAATCAAAATACCGACCAGGCCAAGCTCTTCCGCCAGAACGGCGAAAATAAAGTCCGTATGGCGTTCCGGCAAGAACTCCAGCTGTGACTGTGTTCCGTGCAGCCAGCCTTTACCGCGCAAACCACCCGAGCCAATTGCAATCTTAGACTGAATAATATGATAGCCCGCGCCCAGCGGATCGGTTTCCGGATCGAGCAACATCATGACGCGCTGACGTTGATAGTCATGCATCAGGAAGAACCAAAGTATCGGGATAAAGGCGGCCACCAGCACCACCGCAATGCCGATTAATCGCCAGCTCAAGCCGGACAGGAACAGCACGAACAGGCCGGACAGCGCCACCAGAATCGACGTTCCCAGATCGGGCTGCGCCGCAACCAGCAGGGTCGGCAGGAAGATCAGCACCAGCGCAATGGCGGTATTTTTCAGCGAGGGCGGACAGACGTCACGGTTGATAAAGCGTGCGACCATCAGCGGAACGGCGATTTTCGCAATCTCGGAGGGCTGGAAACGCACAATCCCGAGATCGAGCCAGCGCTGCGCACCTTTCGAAATCGCCCCGAATGCATCCACGGCGATCAGCAAAATAATACAGATAAAATAGAGGTAGGGCGCCCAGCCTTCATAGACGCGCGGCGGGATTTGCGCCATCACCACCATGATCACCAGACCCATCGCGATCTGGCCAATCTTGCGCTCCATCATGCCAATATCCTGGCCGCTGGCGCTCCAGATAACGAGGGCGCTGTAGGTCAGCAATGCCAGCAGGATCAGCAGCATGGCCGGGTCGATGTGGATTTTGTCCCACAGCGATTTCTTATTTGGATTATCCGTCATGATTATTGGTCCTCCGCCGCAGAGGCGGCTGGGGTTTCAGCCGGCAGGTCGGTGTTGTTGTCGCCCAGCATAATGTGGTCGAGGATCTGGCGCATAATCGTACCTACCGCCGGACCAGCGCCGCCGTTTTCGAGAATAATCGCTACCGCCACCTGCGGCTTATCATAAGGCGCAAATGCGGTCATGAGTTTATGGTCGCGCAGACGTTCAGCGATTTTATGCGCATTATAGGTTTCGTTGGCTTTCAGGCCGAAGACCTGTGCGGTACCGGATTTCGCCGCCACTTTATACGGTGCGCCCGCAAAATACTTATGCGCGGTGCCGTTTGGACGGTTGGCGACGCCGTACATCCCGTCTTTGGCGATTTCCCAGAAGCCGGAGTGGATATCACCCACCGGTGCTTCATGGGGCTGCGACCATGGAACCTGTTTGCCATCTTCGACGGTGCTCATCAGCAGGTGCGGTACTTTCACCACGCCGTCGTTGATGAGGATCATCATGGCTTTGTTCATCTGGATTGGCGTGGCGGTCCAGTAACCCTGGCCGATACCGACCGGAATGGTGTCGCCCTGATACCACGGCTTTTTAAAGCGTTTCAGCTTCCACTCGCGGGTTGGCATGTTGCCTGAACGCTCTTCCGAGAGATCCACGCCCGTGTAGTGGCCGTAGCCAAATTTGCTCATCCACTCCGAGAGGCGGTCAATCCCCATGTCGTAGGCGACCTGATAGAAGAAGGTATCCGCCGACTCTTCCAGGGATTTGGTGACATTCAGGTGGCCGTGGCCCCATTTTTTCCAGTCACGATAGCGTTTTTCTGAGCCGGGCAGCTGCCACCAGCCGGGGTCAAACAGGCTGGTATTGCGGTTGATTACGCCTGCGCTCAGGGCGGAGACGGCAACATACGGTTTAACCGTGGATGCTGGCGGATAGACGCCCTGGGTGGCGCGGTTCACCAGCGGAGTGTTCGGATCGTTCAACAGACCGGAATAGTCTTTGCTGGAGATGCCATCGACAAACAGGTTCGGATCGTAGCTTGGCATAGATACCAGCGCCAGAATGCCGCCGGTACGCGGATCGGTGACCACCACCGCCGCACGGCTGCCTGCCAGCAGGGTTTCGATATACTGCTGGAGCTTAAGATCCAGCGTCAGATAGACGTCGTGACCGGCTTGCGGCGGCACCTCTTTTAGCTGGCGGATCACGCGGCCACGGTTGTTCACTTCAACCTCTTCGTAGCCCGTTTGTCCATGCAGCACGTCTTCGTAGAAGCGCTCAATGCCAAGCTTACCGATATCATGGGTAGCGGCGTAGTTTGCCAGTTTGCCGTCTTTGTCGAGACGATCGACGTCTTTATCGTTAATTTTGGAAACGTAGCCAATGACGTGAGTCAGCGCGGAGCCGTAGGGGTAGAATCGACGCTTATAGCCTTTGACCTCAACGCCGGGGAAGCGGTACTGGTTCACCGCAAAGCGGGCGACCTGGACTTCCGTCAGATTGGTTTTCACGGCGATGGAGGTAAAGCGGTGCGAACGCGAACGCTCTTTTTTGAAGGCGGCGATATCGTCATCCGTGAGGTCGACCACGCCTTTCAGCGCATCCAGCGTGTCCTGCACGTTATCGACTTTTTCCGGCATCATCTCGATTTGGTAGATGGTGCGGTTTAACGCCAGCGGCGTGCCGTTACGGTCGTAGATAATGCCGCGACTCGGTGCGATGGGCACCAGCTTGATGCGGTTTTCGTTAGAGCGCGTTTGATAATCGGTGAAGCGGACGATTTGCAGATTGTAGAGGTTGGCGACGAGTACGCCAGACAGCAGCAAAATCCCGGTAAAAGCGACCAGCGCCCGGCGCACAAACAGCGCGGACTCAGCCGAATAGTCGCGAAAAGAATTCTGTAGTTTCATCCGCTGCTTAATTTGCCCTGGTCAATCATTACTCACGGTGATAAGGGTGGTTGGTAGTAATGCTCCACGCGCGATAGAGGCTTTCTGCGACCAGCACCCGAACAAGCGGGTGGGGCAGCGTCAGCGCGGAGAGGGACCAACTTTGTTCTGCGGCCGCTTTGCAGGCGGGGGACAACCCTTCCGGACCACCAATCAACAGACTGACGTCGCGGCCATCCTGCTTCCAGCGCTCCAGTTCGAGCGCCAGCTGCGGCGTATCCCAGGGTTTGCCTGGGATATCGAGGGTTACAATGCGGTTCTTGCCAGCCGCTGCCAGCATTAACTCACCCTCTTTTTCGAGAATACGTTTGATATCCGCGTTCTTGCCGCGCTTTCCTGCTGGGATCTCCACCAGTTCGAACGGCATGTCTTTGGGAAAACGGCGCAGATATTCAGTAAAACCCGTCTGTACCCAGTCCGGCATTTTCGTGCCGACGGCTACCAGTTGCAACTTCACGCATTAACCCCAGAGTTTTTCCAGCTCATACAGACGACGGCTCTCTTCCTGCATGACGTGGACGATCACATCGCCAAGGTCCACAACAACCCAGTCAGCAATGGCTTCGCCTTCTACGCCCAGCGGCATCAGGCCAGCTGCACGCGATTCCTGAACCACATGATCGGCAATAGAAGCAACATGACGTGTGGATGTGCCGGTGCAAATGATCATGCAGTCGGTGATACTGGATTTACCTTGAACGTCGATAGTGATGATGTCCTGACCTTTCAGGTCATCAATTTTGTCGATAACAAAATCCTGGAGTTCTTTACCCTGCAAGTTTTCCCCCTGGTGAGTGAAGTTGAGCAACGATTAAATGGATAGCCTGGCAGTATACCTTAACTGGCGGCTGTGTCGGGACAAATGTCACCTGACGGACTTTTAAAGGCGGGTATCATCCCATCCCCGGCCTGACAATGCATCGCCATTTTTGTAAAACAATTTCTATTTGGCAACGACTGGCAGGAAGTCAGGCTGCGGAGGATATCAGCCTGAAGAGGGCTGTCAATGGCGCGGCGGTGAATAACGCGAATTTTCGCGCTTCCCCTCATTCATCTGCGCTTTTCTGATACAACCCGTGTTGATGGATATAGTTGAGCACTGGCGCGGGCAGCATATCGTCGCAGGATAAATCCTGCTGAAGCCGTTCGCGAATCAGGGTGGCGGAGATATCAAACCACGGCGTCTCGGCCAGATAAATTTTACCGGCAGGCAGGGTATGCAGATCTTCCACATCGTTCGTCAGATGGGTGTCCAGCCAGGCCTGATGCTGCTCTTCCTTCATGGTCAGCGCATAACCTGGACGGCGGCAGACGATAAGATGGCTGTTTTGCAGAATGGTTTCATATTGATGCCAGGAGGGGAAATTGAGCAAAGAGTCCTGACCGATGATAAATCCCAGCGGTTGCGTCGGGCCGCGCTCAGCGCGCCACTCCTGCAACGTTTGCGAAGTATATGACGGCGTATCCCGGCGCAGTTCGCGCTCATCAAGTTGAAACAGCGGCTTATCGGCGATGGCCAGCGCCAGCATCTCTTTACGCTGTTCACTGGTCGCTTCAGGCTGCGGGCGGTGCGGGGGAACATTATTCGGCATGATGATCACGCGCTGCAGGCCAATCAGATTCGCCAGAATTTCGACCGGCTTCAGATGCCCATAATGGACCGGGTCGAAGGTGCCGCCATACAACGCCTGTAAAGAACTCATATCAACCATCAATAAAGACGTCTGCCAGCGCCTTATGGCACAGCAGAAGGGAAAGACTTTCCAGCTCCGCCCAGACCGACTGACCGTAATCCTGCTTCAGCGTCAGTTCGGCGCGTGTCAGCAGATGCACCGCCTGACGAAGCTGCTCGGCGCTGAGGCGATTAACTGCCTCGGTGGTCATGGCGCGGCGGTTTTGCCAGACGCGATGTTTATCGAACAGGGCGCGCAGCGGCATGTTGGCCGACTGGCGTTTCAGGGTGTTGAGCAATAACAGTTCACGCTGCAGCGTGCGCAGCAAAATCACCGGCTCACTGCCTTCGAGCCGCAGCTGCTGCAAAATGTGCAGTGCGCGTTTGCTCTTGGCCGCCAGCAACGCATCGACCCAGTGGAAAGGGGTAAAGTGCGCCGCATCGTTCACCGCCTGTTCAACGCGCGGTAACGTCAGTTTGCCGTCCGGCCACAGCAGTGACAGGCGATCCAGCGCCTGCGCCAGCGCCAGCAGATTGCCTTCATAGCAATAGCACAGCAGCTGATTGGCCGCGTCATCCAGCTGCAAATTGAGCTGCTTCGCCCGGACTGCCACCCACTTCGGCAGCTGCGCCTGTTCAGGGGTTTGGCAGGTCACCTGCACAGAATGGGCCGCGAGCTGGGTAAACCAGGCCGCATTTTCCTGCGCTTTGGTGAGTTTATTCCCGCGAACAATCAGCAGTAAATCGTTGTGCAGCAGGCTGACCAGCGTGGTGAGCTGTTCGTTAATCGCCGCATTCGGGCCATTTTCCGGCAGCTGGACCAAAATCGTCTGGCGCGAGGCAAACAGGCTCATCGCCTGGCATAGGGAAAAGAGTGTCTGCCAGTCGGTGCTGTTGTCTATCTGGAAAGCGTGATGTTCATCGAAGCCCTGAGACGCGGCGACCTGGCGCACGGCATCCTGGCTTTCCTGAAGTAAAAGGGGATCATTTCCGAGGAGCAGATACGCCGCGCGCAGCCCTTCATTGAGCTGCGCGCGGAGTTGTTCAGGATACAACCGAACCATTAGTTACCCAGCGTTCCGGTAACTTGCGGCGTGGTATCCAGTGGCACAGAGTGTTCCGTGCTGGTGTCTTTTGACGCCATCTGAATGCTTGGCAGTTTACGGATCAGCTGTTCCGCCGCCTTGTCGTACATTTCGTTGATGATAATTTGCTGCTCGGCATCTTTTGCCAGCGCAGTTTGTGGGTTATCAAAGAACGAACGGTAGACTTTGGTACTGATCGGATAAATGTCTTTACCCGGCACCAGCACGGCAGCACTCACCGACATCACCATCTGGTATTCCGCCGTACGGCCATCCTGGAAGATGGACGCCGTGTCTTTGCTCAGCACGGAGCTCAATACACGGAACGATGGAACATCCTGACGCAATGTGCCTTTTTCGATCAGCTCAACGCCGTTAAGACGCAGCTGGTTACGAATGGCGCGGCTCAATGGGCCATTTGGATCCCCGGAATCGAAGATCATCGTTTTCATCTGAGGCGGCACTGCCGTGGTATTGCGCAGATGCCAGCCACAACCTGCGGTGACAAGCACCGCCAGAGATAAGAGTATTGTTGCCAGTTGTCGCACGTTTCCTCCCGCGCTTAGCCAACGACCAGATTCAGCAGTTTACCCGGTACATAGATCACTTTACGTACGGTAACGCCATCAAGGTACTTCGCAACCAGATGTTCCTGGCCTGCGCGTTCACGAACCTGTTCTTCCGTTGCATCGACGGCAACAGTAATTTTACCGCGCACTTTACCGTTAACCTGAATCACCACCAGCGTGGTGTTCTCAACCATAGCGGCTTCATCAGCAACCGGCCACGGTGCGTTATCGATATCGCCTTCACCTTTCAGCTCCTGCCACAGGGTAAAGCTGGCGTGAGGCGTGAACGGGTTCAGCATGCGAACGATAGCCAGAAGCGCTTCACGCATCAAGGCACGATCCTGCTCGCCTTCCTGCGGGGCTCTCGCCAGCTTGTTCATCAGTTCCATAATAGCCGCAATTGCGGTATTGAAGGTCTGACGACGACCAATATCATCGGTCACTTTTGCGATAGTTTTGTGAACATCACGACGCAGCGCCTGCTGATCTTCGCTCAGTGCTGCCACATTCAGTGCCGGAGCCTCACCCTGAGAGGTGTGCTCGTAAACCAGTTTCCAGACGCGTTTCAGGAAGCGGTTCGCGCCTTCAACGCCGGATTCCTGCCACTCCAGAGTCATATCCGCCGGAGACGCAAACATCATGAACAGACGCACGGTATCCGCGCCGTAGCGCTCTACCATGACCTGCGGGTCGATGCCGTTGTTTTTGGACTTCGACATTTTGCTCATGCCGGTATACACCAGCTCATGGCCTGCCGCGTCTTTGGCTTTCACGATACGGCCTTTCTCGTCGCGCTCAACGATGGCGTCAACCGGGGAAACCCAGTTACGCTCGCCGTTTTCGCCGAGATAGTAGAACGCATCTGCCAGAACCATACCCTGACACAGCAGCTGTTTGGCTGGCTCATCAGAGTTCACCAGGCCCGCATCGCGCATCAGTTTGTGGAAGAAGCGGAAGTAGAGCAGGTGCATGATGGCGTGTTCGATACCGCCGATGTAGATGTCTACCGGCAGCCAGTAGTTGGCCGCTTTGGCGTCCAGCATCCCTTCCTGATACTGCGGGCAAGTGTAGCGCGCGTAGTACCAGGACGATTCCATAAAGGTATCGAAGGTGTCGGTTTCACGCAGGGCAGGCTGGCCGTTGACGGTGGTTTTTGCCCACTCAGGATCGGCTTTGATTGGGCTGCTGATCCCATCCATCACCACATCTTCCGGCAGGATCACCGGCAGCTGATCTTCAGGCGTTGGGATTACCGTACCGTCTTCCAGAGTCACCATAGGAATCGGTGCGCCCCAGTAACGCTGACGAGAAACACCCCAGTCGCGCAGACGATAGTTCACTTTACGCTCGCCCACGCCCAGCGCAGCCAGTTTGTCAGCGATAGCGTTGAAGCCCTCTTCGAAGCTCAGGCCGCTAAATTCGCCGGAGTTGAACAGAGTGCCTTTTTCAGTCAGCGCCTGCTCGGACAGATCCGGTTCAGAACCGTCGGCGGCCAGGATTACCGGCTTAATAGTCAGGCCGTATTTGGTCGCAAATTCGTAATCGCGCTGATCGTGGCCTGGCACCGCCATCACGGCACCGGTGCCGTATTCCATCAGCACGAAGTTAGCCGCCCAGACCGGGATTGCTTCACCGGTCAGCGGATGAATGGCGTTAAAGCCCGTCGCGACGCCACGTTTCTCCATGGTCGCCATTTCGGCTTCGGCCACTTTGGTGTTGCGGCATTCGTCGATGAAAGCAGCCAGTTCAGGATTGGTCGCCGCCGCCTGCTGTGCCAGCGGGTGACCGGCAGCCACGGCCAGGTAGGTAGACCCCATAAAGGTGTCAGGGCGCGTGGTGTAAACCGTCAGTTTTTGATCGCTGTTCTGCACGTCAAAGGTGATTTCGACGCCTTCAGAACGGCCAATCCAGTTGCGCTGCATGGTTTTAACGGTATCTGGCCAGTGATCCAGAGTATCCAGGTCGCGCAACAGTTCGTCGGCGTAAGCGGTGATTTTGATAAACCACTGAGGGATCTCTTTACGCTCAACTTTGGTGTCGCAGCGCCAGCAGCAGCCGTCGATAACCTGTTCGTTCGCGAGAACGGTCTGGTCGTTCGGGCACCAGTTAACGGCAGAAGTTTTCTTGTACACCAGGCCTTTTTTATACAGCTCGGTGAAGAATTTTTGCTCCCAGCGGTAGTACTCCGGGGTGCAGGTCGCCAGCTCGCGGCTCCAGTCGTAGCCAAAGCCCAGCATTTTGAGCTGGTTTTTCATGTAGGCGATGTTGTCGTAAGTCCACGGCGCAGGGGCTGTGTTGTTTTTGACGGCCGCGCCTTCGGCTGGCAGACCAAACGCATCCCAGCCGATGGGCTGCAGCACGTTTTTGCCCAGCATACGCTGGTAGCGTGCAATCACATCACCGATGGTGTAGTTACGCACGTGGCCCATGTGTAGTCGACCAGAAGGATAGGGAAGCATCGACAGGCAGTAATACTTCTCTTTGCTCTCGTCTTCAGTGACTTCAAAGGTACGCTTCTCGTCCCAGTGTTGCTGGACTTTTGATTCTATCTCTTCCGGGCGGTATTGCTCTTGCATGGCAGCCAGTGGTCCTGTTCTCAATACAGCTACAAACGTAGCCAATGGATGTGGTATTTCAGATCCGCATAGCATAGCCCAAACGCCTGCGTCAAAACAGCCTTTCACGCAAATGCGTTAACGTCACGGGATGTGGCCCTGGCGACCGGTTCGTCCGGCCAAAAGCGAGGGGCATCCATTTTTAGGCAGCAGGCTCGGCGCGCGTTTTATTATTCATATAGCGAGCGTCACTGGCGTTGACAATATAACTGACAGTAACCCGGTGTGAGGGGGTATCAGGTTTCATATTCAGATAATTGCCGCAGGGATTCGTTTTCTTTAATGTACTGAAAAGGCAGTAGATGAATTTTCTGCTCGTGGAAAAACCATTCGCAATCGTAGCGTTGAATAATTTCTCCGGGGTTAAAGCAGATCCCGGACTCAGCGCGCACAATGGCATATTTTCCATTACTGAACATGACGCTGTGAATACAAAAAGGCTGGCAGGTTTCGCCAAGCCGTCGATTAGCAACAATATGACCTTCAATAAAAACAGCTTTCCTGGTTTTCATGATGATGGCCTCGGTTAAGGTTATCCTCCAATGCACCAGCATTCGGAGGGGCGGAAAAGTAATCCGCATGAGGGGCATTCAAGCACTGCATCCTTTCGCATCTTCCCCGCTTTTTGATCGGCCCTGTGGGAACAGACCGGGCAGGCCACGTGTACGGGCCGCTCCTTAAATTCCCGAAGGCCACTGGTATAGGACATAAATGAATACTCTTGAGGGTGGTTATTAATTATACGCTTTTATGCTGACGTTTACGGGTAATGTTTTCGCGCATTCATGGCGTAAAAGGGGACCGGGAATTCAGACAGGATTTATGATATAATACCCTTCCGTGAGAATTTTATAATGAAATCAGAAGACACCCTCGACTGGTACCCCGCACAATTACCACCCGTCAAAATTATTTTAGGCGAAGCCGTCCTGGCTGTTGGTAAGCAGGGAAGGCCGATCAATACCCGAACGTTGCTTGAATATTTGCAAGTGATGCAAGCGCAGCAAAAAAAGCGGGATAATAAAATTGCGATGCAAACGGCAATTGATGTCCTCCGTGATAATCAGCGCATTAACGGCAGGTGTTAATGCGCCTGTTTTTAGAAATTAATTCTGAACAATCTCAACCGTATGAGATTGCCCATCCTTCATCAGCGGAATGCGGTCATCAGGCAGCATAACCCCATCAAGTCGTACCTGGTAGGCTTCACCACCGCGCGAAACCGTAATGTGATACTGACTATTCCCATGCTGATACGTCATGTTGAGTGACGGCCAGTCATGCGGTAACTGCGCATGTACGACAAACGTTTCACCGTAGCGTTTTATCCCCAGCAACTCCTCTGTGAGCAGGCGATAGGCCCATCCCGCTGAACCGGTATACCAGCTCCAGCCCCCACGTCCGCTATGCGGCGCGACGCTGTAGACGTCAGCACTCATGACGTAAGGCTCGGTTTTATACCGTTCAACGTCATCGGCCGTTAAAGCGTGGTTAATAGGATTGATCATCGACCACAGCTGCCACGCCCGCACCGTATTGCCCATTCGGGCAAAGGCCATCACCGCCCAGATCGCACCGTGGGTATACTGCCCGCCGTTTTCCCGCACGCCGGGCAGATAGCCCTGAATGTAGCCCGGATTCGGGCCGTGGCCATCGAACGGTGGCGTCAGCAGTTTGATAAGCCCGGCGTCGTTATCCACCAGCAGCTTATCCAGCGATTGCATCGCCCGCGCGCTGCGCACCGGATCGGCGGCTCCGGAGAGCACCGACCAGCTTTGGGCGATGGCATCTATCCGGCAGTCCTGAGAGGCTTTCGACCCCAGCGGTTCGCCGCCGTCAAAATAGCCGCGACGATACCACTCTCCGTCCCAGCCGGAAGCCTCCAGGTTTTTCTGCAAACGTGACGCCTGGGTGCGGCACAGTTCCGCTATCGTCCCGTCCTGACGCTGTTCAGCCAGATCCGCGAAGCGCTGCAAAATGTCGTACAGGAAGAACCCAAGCCAGACGCTTTCCCCTTTCCCCTCGATCCCGACCCGGTTCATGCCGTCATTCCAGTCGCCCGCGCCCATCAGCGGCAGACCGTGTTGCCCGAACTGCAAACCATGGCGCAGGGCTTTCACGCAGTGCTGCCACAGCGTCTCTTCGACGGCGCTCACTATCGGCGTGTCGTACACTGACTCTTCGCCGGGCTGAAGCAGACGGCCTTCCAGATAAGGAATCTGTTGCTCAAGCACGCCGTTATCCCCGGTAGTCTCGACATAGTGACAAACCGCCAGCGGCAGCCAGAGATAATCGTCCGAGCAGCGCGTGCGCACGCCGTTGCCGTGTGGTGGATGCCACCAGTGTTGCACGTCGCCCTCGATAAACTGCCGGGAAGCGCAGAGCACAATCTGGTCCCGCAGGCGCTCAGGCGCGGCGTGGCTCAGGGCCAGCGTATCCTGGAGCTGATCGCGGAAACCAAATGCGCCGCCGGACTGATAGTACCCGCTGCGCGCCATCAGACGACAGGCCACCGTTTGATACAGCAGCCAGCCGTTGGTCAGCAGGTTGACGGCGCTGTCCGGGGTGTTAACCACGATGTTATCGAGCACGCTGTGCCAGTAACGGTGAACGTTGTTCAGCTCCTCGCGGGCGGCCTCTTCGTTGAGATAGCGATTGAGTAGCGTCTGCGCTTGCGCCGGATCGTCGCCCACTCCCAGCACAAAAATAAAGGTCTTGTGATCGCCGTCGATCACCGTGGTAGCCGATTGCACCGCACCGCAAGGGTCCAGCCCGGCTCCGGTTTTATCCGACAGTCTTTGCAAGCGCATCGCCAGCGGATCGTGCAGGGAGCCGTTGCGACCCAGAAACTCGCGTCGATCGCCCGTCAGGGAGCAGTGGGCACCGCTGACGGCGAAAAATGCCGTACGGCCGCTGCCGTTGCCGCCGTAAAAGTTGTTCGCCATTACGCCGCAGCCGCCGTTGACGCTGGCCGCATGGGTCACAATATGGTGGGCCGACTGCGAGCGTGATTCACCCAGCGTCCAGGCCACGTATCCGGTGACGGAGAGTTTTCGTGTCCGCCCGGAGTTGTTGCTGAGCGTGAGGATCGCCAGTTTGACCGGCTCATGCTCGGCGACCAGCACCGTCAGCTCGCTGTCGATGCCGCTCTCCCGGTGGCCAAAGACGCTATAGCCGAACCCGTGGCGAGAGAGGTAATCCCCTTCACCTCGAAGGGGCAAGGTGGTCGGCGACCAGCACGCGCCGCTCTCTTCGTCGCGCAGGTAAAACACCTCTCCGCCAGGGTCGCTGACGGGATCGTTTTCCCATGGCGTGATGCGATATTCATGGGCATTTTCATACCAACTGTAGGCTTGCCCGGCCTCCGACAGCACACTGCCGAAACGGGCATTGGCCAGCACATTCGACCAGGGGGCGGGCGTCGGGGCATTTTCCCGAAGGACAATCTGGTACTCGCGGCCATCCTGAGAAAAACCGCCGTGGCCGTTGAAATGCAGCAGTTGCCCCGTATCCGGCGTCCAGGGAATATGCTGAATAACACCCGACCCGCCGTGCGCAATAAAGGGCGCAGGCACGGTTTTAAGGCTATGAATGCGTTGATCCAGCTGTTCGTTCAACCCGCCTGCACGATCGTCGAGATACAGGTGAGCAACACTCATCAGCAGCAGTTTGTCCTCGGTGGAGAGATGTTCGCCGTTACGGACAAAAATCCCGCCCGATTTATCCAGCAGGCTCGCTTCTGACCCGGCATAAATCAGATCCATAATCTGATTTTGCAGCGCTTGCTGATAACCGCCGGGGCTTTCATTCAGGATCACCAGATCCACCGCCAGCCCTTTCAGCCGCCAGTAACGGTGCGCCTGAATCAGGGTGGTAATCGACAGAATGCTCTCTTCGCTGCTGATGCTGAGCAGCACAATCGGCAGATCGCCGGAAATCGCCCAGCCCCACAGGCCCGACTGACCGCGTCGGTTGCGGCTGAGGGTCTGGCTGTCGGCGCGCAACTCCTGGCACGGATACAGAATCGCACCGGCGAGCCGGTTAAACAGGGCGGCGTCATCTTCGTTGGCGTTAATCTGGCGCAACACCACCAGGCTGTGCGACCAGGCAAGCTCAAAGACGCGGTCGGCGATCGGATGATCGCGATATTTTTCCAGCAGCGTCAGGCTCTGCTGGCGATTTTCGCTCACGCCATACAGGATATCGACGGTGACCGGCTGGCCGGGTTGCAGGGTGATCGACTGGCGAATGGCCAGCACCGGGTCCAGCACCGAGCCAGAGGAGTTACTGAGCGGCCCGCTTTGTCCGATTGCCTGCGCATCTGCCGGATGCCTGCCGCGGCCAAGAAACGCCGCGCGGTCGGTTTCAAACGAGGCGCGAGGTTGACTGCTGCCCTGTACCACCATCATGTGAAACAGCCAGGGACTTTTTTCATCCGGCGCACGTGGACGTCGGTGGCACAGAATGGCGTTCTGAGCGGGCACCAGTTCAGTCTGGATAAACAGTTTGCTGAACGACGGATGTGCCAGATCGCTGTTCGCCGGTGCCAGCACCACTTCGGCGTAGGTTGTCAGCTCGATGGTGCGCGGCTGGCGACCACGGTGCAGCAGCGTTACGCGGCGCAGTTCGATATCATCTTCCGGCGACACAACCACCTGAGTTTTCACATTCAGGGAGCCGAGCGTGCGCCGGAATTCCGCGCCCGCATCGGTAAAGATCACTTCGTCGCCGCTGTCCGCATCGCCCATCGGCTGCCAGGTATTGCTCCAGATTTCACCCGACTGCAGATCGCGGATATAGCAGAACGCACCCCAGTTATCGCGGGTGGTATCGCTGCGCCAGCGGGTGAGGGCCAGATCGTTCCAGCGGCTGTAACTGCCGCCAGTGTGGGTCATCATCAGATGGTAATGACTGTTTGAGAGCAGCTGAACTTCAGGGATCAGGTTGTCCGGCGTAGTGAAAATCCTCGGCTCGTAGTGCACCGGTTTAACGCGTCCTTCGTGAGACTCAAAATGACGACGCGGGCTGTAGAGATCGACCGCGTCCGGTACTCGTTCCTGCAACAGCAGGCTGGCAGACTGGAAGGCGGTGCTGGCCATAAACCGGTCGGCCATCGGCGCATCCAGCAGGACGTGCGCCAGCGCCTGAAACGCCATCCCCTGATGGTGCGCCATCCATGACTGCACCACCGCGTACAACTGTCCAGAGGCGAGACGCGACGGGGTGTAATCCAGCGCTTCATAAAAACCGAACTCCCCGCGCGCGCCGTTTTTTTCCAGACGGAGCAGGTTGTCACAGGCTTTTTGCGGCGCAATCATCAGCGCCAGCAGCGTGGCGTAAGGGGCAACGACCATATCGTCCGCCAGCCCACGACGCAGGCCGAGACCCGGCACGCCAAAGGCCTGATACTGATAGTTCTGCTGCACATCAAAGGCGTGATAGCCCGACTCCGACACACCCCAGGGGACGCCGCGCTCTTTTCCCCAATGGATCTGGCGCATTACCGCCGACTGGCTCATCTCGTCCAGCAGGCTGCCGGGCCAGGTGGGCATCACCAGATTCGGCATCAGATATTCAAACATTGAACCGCTCCAGGACATCAGTGCGGTTTCGTTCTCAATGGTGGTAAACAGCCGTCCGAGCGCGTACCAGCTCTTCTGCGGCAGCTGGTTAGTGGCGATGGCGAGAAAACTGGTCAGGCGAATTTCGGAGGGCAGGAGATCGTAGTGACTTTTATCCAGCATATTGCTGTCGCAGTTGTAGCCGATGCTGAGCAGGCTGGTCACTTCGCTGTAGAGGAACGTGAAATCCATCCGCGCATGCTCGTTCAGCCGCTGTTCCAGCTCGGTAATGATATTCAGGCGCATGCGTGCCAGGGTAATCGCCGAGGTGGAGGGCGTGCCTTCACCGCGGTGCGTCGCCTGAGCAAGCTCGCTCAAAGACGGCAGCGTCGGGGAGTCATAGGCGGGCGTTAACCAGCCCAGCAGATGCGACCATTCATGGCACAGCTGCACCAGCTGGCGCTGCAAATGCTCGATCCAGCGCAGAACAAGTTTGTCATCCTGATGGCACAGCGCCGTCAAATGGTTACTTTGGGTACGCATCTGCTTCAGTTCGAGATAAACCTGCGCCGGAGACAGGGCGTTAGCGTTCAGACAGTGTTTACGCAACAGCCGCAGCCCAGTCGGGGCGTGCTGTCCCCAGTGTTTTTCAAGGATCCCCAGGGTATCGTTCAGCCCGGCCAGCACCTGCGTGCAGTTTAACACGGGCTGATTTCGCATGGCGGTCAGCCCTTCGCGCAGGGTCAGCAGGTGGCCAGCCATATTGCCGCTGTCGACGCTGGATACATAGCGCGGGCTAAGGGGCGCGAGGGTCTGGGTGTCGTACCAGTTATACAAATGCCCACGGAAATGCTCCATTTTATCCAGCGTGTCCAGGGTCAGCGTCACGCGCTGCAACACCTCGCCAATCGGCAGATAGCCAAAATCCCACGCCGTCAGGTTTGCCATCAACGAAAGGCCAATATTGGTCGGCGACGTTCGATGGGCAATCACAGGGTGGGGGATCTCCTGATAGTTATCCGGCGGCAGCCCGTTTTCTTTCGCGGTGGCAAAGGTTTCAAAAAAGGCCCAGATTTCGCGGCTCGTCTGGCGCAGCAGCAGCTTCTGTTCCTTGTTGGGAGAAAATGTCCGGCGCGCAGGCTGGCGGCTCATCCAGCTCAGCAGCAGCGGTGTCAGGCACCACAGCAGGCTTAAGGGCAGCGCGATAAAGGAAAACATCGGCGCAATATGGGCGGTCAGGACGTTGAGAGCCACGCCGCAGGCGACATTCATCCACATCGCGCGATAAAAGCGGAGCGGTGAGGTTTTTGCCACATTGTCGTCTGGGCTGAAGCTGGCCCACTGGCTCAGGTTGCGGTGGCTGAATCCCAGACGCCAGAACGTGACGGCAATGGCATACAGTGAATACCCGGCCTCATGAGGCAGCGTTGCCACAGTCAGCCCGATGCGGGAAAGCCGCTTCAGGGCGCCGGAGGCGACCAGCAGCAGATGCTGCACAGTATGGCGCCGGGCAGGTTTATTGATCAGATCCCAGGCGACCGCCAGCCCGGTGGGCAAGAGCCACACCAGCGCCAGCACGCCCAGCCAGTACAGGGGATTCGGCACCCACAGCAGAGTGCAAAACAGCAGCGTCAACAGGGATGGGGCGACCAGGCTACGGCGCAGGTTGTCGAATAATTTCCAGTACGACAGGGCGGACAGCGGGTTTTTATCGCGCGTGCCATCAGCTTTTCTGACGCGCGGTTTGAGCCAGTTCAGCAGTTGCCAGTCGCCGCGGATCCAACGGGTGCGACGCGCGACATCTGAAAGATAGTTATTCGGGTACTGCTCATAGAGCAGCACTTCGCTTAACAGCCCCGAGCGGGCATAACACCCTTCCAGCAAATCGTGGCTGAGCACCAGGTTTTCCGGGCAGGTGTTGTGCGTGGCCTGCACAAAAATATCGACGTCGTAAATCCCTTTCCCGACGAAAGATCCTTCGTTGAAAAGATCCTGATAGATATCGGAAGACATCATTGAATAGGGGTTATTCCCCGCAATGCTGCTGCACATGGCGGCATAGCGCCCTTGCCCGTTGCGGGGCATCTCTTCCGCCATGCCCGGTTGCAGAATGCCGTAGCCTTTGACCACCCGCTGGCGCGCGGCGTCATACTCTGGCCGGTTGAGTGGATGGGCCATGGTTGCGGCCAGCTTATGGGCGGTATCGCGCGGCAGAAGAGTGTCGCTGTCGAGCGTGATCACGTATTTGATCGGCTCCGGTCGCTGGTGGGCTGGCAGATCGGCGACGCTGGAAAACTGTTTATCGGGATGGCGTAACCAGCTGTTCAGCAGCGCCAGTTTTCCCCGTTTGCGTTCATAACCCATCCACACGCCCTGCTGTGGGTTCCATTCTGGGTTCCGGTGAAGCAGATAAAACAGCGGGCGGCTGGCCGGATAGCGGCGGTTGAGATCCTGAACGTGTGACATCGCCTGGTCGAGCAGGGCACTGTTTTGCGGTGAATATTCCTCTGCTGAATCGGCAAAATCGGTCAGGAGCGCGAAACAGAGATGATCGCTCTGATTGCCGAGCCAACACACTTCCAGACGGGTGATAAGCTTGCTGATTCCGTCGGCGCTGGTGAGCAGGCAGGGAATGACCACCATCGTGGCAGACTCCGGCGGAATACCGCTGGAAAAGTCCATGCGCGGCAGCGGGCGCGGCGTACGAAAACGGGTCGTCGCTTCACTCAGCAGGTCGCTGGCAAGCTGGCTGAGCACAATTATCAGCGGCAGTGCGAGGAGGATCAGCAGCCAGCCCATCCCCTGCTGCGCCGTGCGATGCAGGATTTCAGCCGTCGCGGCAGTGGTCAACAGGCTCAGGCTGCCGAGCCATGACATCAGCGGGATCTGGTTGAAGCTGTGCCGCAGGCGAATCAGCCGTGACGCATCTGCCGTAAGCAGGATCTCCAGCTGCTGGCGGCCTTCACCCTTCAGGTAATAGCCAATATGGGCGCCGGGGGTCTCGGGCGCATTTTCGCTGGCAAGCGCCAGCACGCGGCGGGCAACTTCCGGCTCGCTAAAGCGGCTGTCTCGCGCCAGAACCTCAATGACGTGACGATAGTGATCGCGCGTATCGAAGTGCATCAGCGGGTAAATGCCTGCCGGGTCCTGGCGCAACGTCTGCTCGACGACGCTCATGGCCTCGGCAAAATCCGCCCAGTTGGTTTCACTCAGCAAACGCAAGCCCGCGATGCTATTGCTCACGGACAGCTGGCTGGCGGCTAACTGCTGGTTGAAGCGGTGGATCAGTGTATCGGTGGTGACACCCTGTTCCGCCAGACGCTGTTCGACCCAGGTCAGCGGTAACGCCAGCATATTGCCGCGTCCCTGCAGGCGGCGCACCAGCTCGGCGACAAACGCGCTGGTCAGCGGTGGGCTGGAGCGCGCCAGATCGGCGATCACCATGATCAGATCGGCGGGCGTGTTCTCCGCACATTCGAAAATGCGGGTGACCCAGCTATCCGCCAGATTGCGCTCCTGCTGGGCTTTAACCACGTCGATACTGACCCGCCGCAGATTCTCGATCAGCGCCAGGCGGAGCATGCCGGGCAGTGCCCAGACTTCGCCCAGCGTCAGCGGCGTTTCCTGCTGATAGGCGCTGATATAGCTGGTGAGGCTGGTGGCGTCCCAGCGCCCGTCGCCATGGGCAATCGCCTCGGCGGCAATGGCGTAAATTCGCGGGCAGTCATGAGGGGAGGCCAGCGCTGGAAGCCCTTTGCCGAAATTCTTCGGCAGATGCTGGCGCACGATGCGGATCTGCTCCTCAATCAGGTAGTAGTTGTCGAGCAGCCACTCACCGGCGGGCATTATCGTCGCTTTTTTACCGGCATTGAGGTCGTAGCAGTTTTGCGTAATGACTGCCTCGTTATCATCGAGGCGTTTGAGCAGGTAATAGGGTAGTTTGTCGGGCGACAGCTTGTGGGAACGCGCCAGTTTTTGACCGTAGCGCGCCATCTGCACCGTCGAAAAAAGCTCGGCCTGCAGACTATTTTCCGGCACAGGCTCGTGCCCCTTCAGGGCAGAGACGTTGACAGGCGGAAGTGAACGGGAACGACTCCGCCACGATTTAAGGCTCATTTTCATAGGGTTGCTCTGGTGCGACATGAACGCGCAGGAGCAGTTGTGAAATCAGATCAGAAACGTTCTCTCAGGATGGGTGTGGGGCATCTTGGATTTAACAGCTGCTGGACTCTTACTTCAGTATAGAACACCGATGTTGCGCCAAAGGGCGCGCGTGCAATCAGCGTGGAGCAACAAACAGGGCTTTACAGCCGGGGCACAGCATGGCCTGTTTGAGACGAATTTTGGAGGTCGGGTGGGAGGACTTGAGGCCGCAGTGCGGGCAAGTCACGGTGGTGGTTGATGCGCCACCGATAAGCTTCATTGCGTAATCGAGAAGAGACATGATGATTAACCTTTCAATGAATGAGCTTCATCCTAGCACGAACTGTTCAAATACTGTGCACGGTATCGCATCACGCCTTTGCAGGAATTTACCCGGTCTGTGGTCGACCTGACAAAGCAGCGGCAAAATAAGGTCTATTATTAGAGACAGTTACTTACCCGGGAGGCGAAAGGATGAACAAGGTTGCTCAATTTTACCGCGAACTGGTTGCCACACTGACGGAGCGCCTGCGTAACGGCGAACGTGATATTGATGCTCTTGTCGAGCAGGCGCGTGTTCGGGTTGTACAGACGGGTGAGTTGACGCGCACCGAAGTGGAAGAGGTGACGCGAGCCGTGCGCCGCGACCTTGAGGAGTTCGCGCGAAGCTACGAAGAGAGTCAAAACGACGTTACCGACAGCGTATTTATGCGGGTGATTAAAGAGAGTCTGTGGCAGGAGCTGGCAGATATCACCGATAAAACCCAGCTGGAGTGGCGCGAAGTGTTTCAGGATCTGAACCATCACGGTGTGTATCACAGCGGCGAGGTAGTTGGGCTGGGCAACCTGGTCTGTGAAAACTGCCATTTCCATCTGGCGGTGTATACCCCGGACGTTCTGCCGCGCTGCCCGAAATGCGGCCATGACCAGTTCCAGAGACGGCCTTTCGAGCCGTAACCTCAACGCCGGTGGCGCGACGTTTACCGGGCCTGCAAAACCGTAGGCCGGAAAAGCGCAGCGCCGCCCGGCGCACTGATTAGGCGTAAAACTTCAGTCTCTCGGCCAGCAAATCGACAAACGCTTCCCGGTTGATATCCACCATCAGCGTGGTATTCGGCGTATTGCCCGTCAGGAAATAATAATCCACCACCGTCATGCCCTGAGTGTATTTCCCCTGGGTTTCAACTCCTACCCAACGATCAACGGTCGTGAAAATCTCCGGTTTCAGCAGCCAGGCGATGGTGCACGGATCGTGCAGCGGCGCGCCCTGGAAGCCCCATTTCTCGGTTTTGTGGTATTCCATAAAGAAGTCGAGTAGCTCAGCGACCGTGGTGGCAACAGGATTGCCAATTGCGCGAAAACGCGCGATATCCTCTGCCATGATCTGCGCCCGGTGGGTGACATCCAGACCGGCCATCACAATCGGGATGCCCGACTGGAAGACAATTTCTGCGGCTTCCGGATCGACGAAGATGTTGAACTCTGCCGCGGGCGTCCAGTTCCCCAGCCCCATCGCTCCACCCATGATCACAATCCGCGCGATTTTTGCGTGCAGTTCCGGATGGCTGTTGAGCAGCAGTGCCACGTTGGTTTGCGGGCCTGTCGCCACAAGCGTCACCGGCTCGTCGCTGTCTCGCAGCACGTTCGCCATCAGCTCAACCCCCGTGCAGTGTTGCGGTTCAAAGCCAGGTTCCGGCAGCGCCGGGCCGTCCAGCCCGCTCTCGCCGTGAACGTTATCGGCGATGATCAGATCGCGCATCAGCGGTTTCACCGCGCCGCCCGCCACCGGGATATCCATGCGATTGAGCAGGGTCAGCATGCGTAACACATTGCGCAGGGTTTTGTCCGGGGTCTGGTTACCGGCGGAGGAGGTGACGGCTTTGAGGGCTAATTCCGGTGAGGCGAGGGCAAGGACAAGCGCGATAGCGTCATCATGACCAGGATCGCAATCGAGAATGATCGGCAGTGGCATAGGGTGCTCCATTTTTGGCGTTATTTTGTGACAAGGTTAACGCCGCAAGATGAAGCAGACGAGAAGAAGAGACCTAAAGCGTGAAGTGGTGCGCAATCCGAAGATTGCGCACCCGGTTGATCAGTGCAGG
Source organism: Lelliottia sp. SL45 (assembly GCF_026672535.1). Classification (NCBI taxonomy): domain Bacteria; kingdom Pseudomonadati; phylum Pseudomonadota; class Gammaproteobacteria; order Enterobacterales; family Enterobacteriaceae; genus Lelliottia; species Lelliottia sp. SL45. Next base: position 2,530,708 of record NZ_JAPPRH010000003.1, on the reverse strand, counting down.
ATTTTGGCGAGGAAATCTTTGGCGCGATCGGATTGCGGATTTGCGAAGAAGTCCTCTTTCGGCGAATCTTCGACAATTTTCCCTTCGTCCATAAAGATCACGCGGTTGGCCACTTTACGGGCAAAGCCCATCTCGTGGGTCACCACCATCATGGTCATCCCTTCGTGCGCCAGCTCCACCATCACATCCAGCACTTCGTTGATCATTTCGGGATCAAGCGCGGAGGTCGGTTCATCAAACAGCATGGCGATAGGATCCATGCACAGCGCGCGCGCAATCGCCACACGCTGTTGCTGACCACCGGAGAGCTGGGCCGGGAACTTATCGGCGTGAGCCGACAGCCCCACGCGTTCCAGCAGTTTTAAGCCTTTATCACGCGCCGCTTTTTTGTCGCGTTTCAGCACTTTTACCTGCGCCAGCGTCAGGTTCTCGATAATCGACAGGTGCGGGAACAGCTCAAAGTGCTGGAACACCATCCCGACGTGGGAACGCAGTTTCGCCAGGTTGGTATTTTTGTCGTTGACCTTCGTGCCATCGACGACAATCTCGCCTTTCTGCACCGGTTCCAGGCCGTTGACGGTTTTAATCAACGTCGATTTACCGGAGCCAGACGGCCCGCATACCACAACCACTTCGCCTTTTTTCACTTCGGTGGAGCAGTCGGTCAGCACCTGAAAGTGCCCATACCATTTAGAAACATTTTTCAGGGAAATCATGAGACTGTCCTTTTCTTCAGCCAGGTAACCAACAGCGACGCGCTTAAACTAATTGCAAAATAAACCGCACCTGCGAACAGGATCATCTCAACCTGCGTACCGTCGCGTTCGCCGATAGTGGAGGCCGTACGGAAGAAGTCCGCGAGGCTCAGCACATACACAAGCGAGGTATCCTGGAAAAGAACGATGCCCTGCGTCAGCAGCAGCGGGACCATGGCGCGAAACGCCTGCGGCAGAATAATGAGCTTCATGGACTGCCAGTGGGTCATCCCCAGCGCCAGCGCCGCGCTCGATTGTCCGCGAGAGATGCTCTGAATACCCGCGCGAATAATTTCCGAATAGTACGCCGCCTCAAACATTGAGAACGCGACCATGGCAGAGATCAGGCGGATATCGGTTTTCGGCGACAGCCCTAGCACGTTTTGCAGCAGGCCGGGGACGATCAGATAAAACCACAGCAGCACCATCACCAGCGGAATGGAGCGGAAGACGTTGACGTAGGCGGTAGCGAACCAGGCGAAAGGCTTGAAGCTCGACAGGCGCATGACCGCCAAAATCGTGCCCCAGACAATACCAACCACGATCGCAATGGCGGTGATTTTTAAGGTAATAACCAGCCCGTCGAGCAGATAGGGCATGGCGGGAACAATGGAACTCCAGTCAAACTCGTACATTATTTGCCCCCCAGATTGCCCGGCAGGCGAGTTTTACGTTCAACCAGGTTCATCACCAGCATGATGAAAGCGTTAATCAGCACATAGGCCACGGTAATGGCGGTGAAAGATTCCCACGCGTGGGCGGAGTAATCCAGCAGCTTGCCCGCCTGCGCCGCCATATCGACCAGACCAATGGTGGAGGCGATGGCCGAGTTTTTCACCAGGTTCATCATCTCGGAGGTCATCGGCGGAACGATTACGCGGTAAGCGTTTGGCAGCAGCACGTAGCGGTAGCTTTGCGGCAGCGTCAGGCCCATCGCCAGTGCGGCGTTCTTTTGCCCGCGCGGCAGCGACTGAATCGCAGCACGCACCTGCTCGCACACGCGCGCAGCGGTGAACAGGCCAAGGCAGAGCATCGAGGAGACAAAGAACTGAATATTCGGGTCCAGCTCAGATTTAAACCACATGCCGAGATTTTCCGGCAGCAGTTCAGGTACAACCAGATACCAGGTAAAGAACTGCACGATGAGCGGAACGTTACGGAACAGTTCGACGTACAGGGTACCCAGGGAAGAGAGAAAACGGTTCGGAACGGTACGTAAAATACCGAACAGGGAACCGACCAGGAAAGCGATTATCCAGGCCGTTATCGATAACGCAACGGTGACCTGAAAGCCGCTCCACAGCCAGCCAAGATAGGTGGTGTTGCCGAACGGGGCTTGTTGCAGAAAAATGCCCCAGTTCCAGTCTATTGACATAATAAACTCCAGAAAAAAAAGGGTAGCAGCGCTACCCTCGAAGATTGGTGAGAAGCTCAATGTTCGCGCTGAGTGGGGAACGACCTCTCAACGTATAGTCTGTCCGCGCTTCCCGACAATCGAGAGGGCAGGAGATCCCGCCCCTTAATGGTTCTAATTAGTTAAGTGCTTTGTCGTTTGGTTCTTTGAACAGGGCTTTCATGTCGTCAGACAGTTCAAAGTTCATGTTGAGATTTTTTGGTGGAATCGGGTTCTTGAACCACTTATCGAACCATTTTTCCGCTTCGCCGGAGGTCTGAACCTGAGCGATGGTGTCATCGATCAGCTTTTTGAAGCTTGCGTCGTCTTTACGCAGCATACAGCCGTATGCCTCTTTCGACTGCGCCGTGCCGACGATGTCCCAGTTGTCTGGTTTCTTCGCTTTTGCACGTTCGCCCGCCAGCAGCGCGTCATCCATCATGAATGCCACCGCGCGGCCGCTCTCCAGCGTACGGAAAGAGTCACCGTGGTCTTTCGCGCTGATGATGCGCATATCCAGTTTTTTCTCGTCGTTGAGCTTGTGCAGCAGCACTTCAGAGGTGGTACCGGAAGTCACAACAACCGCTTTGCCTTTCAGGTCTGCGAAGTCTTTAATCTCGCCGCCTTTTTTGGTCAGCAGACGCGTACCGACCACGAAGATGGTGTCGGAGAAGGCCGCTTGTTTCTGACGTTCGAGGTTGTTGGTGGTGGAACCACACTCAAAATCGAAGGTGCCGTTTTGCAGCAGAGGAATACGGTTTTGCGACGTAATTGGAATCAGCTTCACCTGCAGGTCAGGTTTGTTGAGCTTTTTCTTGACCGCTTCTACGATCGCGTTGGAGTAGTCCTGAGAGTAGCCTACGACTTTTTGCGTGTTGTCGTAGTATGAGAACGGGACGGAAGATTCACGGTGGCCGACCACGATCACGCCATTTTTGGCAATCTTGTCGAGAGTGCTCCCGGCAGCCGGAGCGTCTTCAGCGTGAACGACGCCTGCGGACATCCCCATTACCAGCATTGCTGTGGCCAGTTTACGTAATTGCATACCCAACTCCTTTATTATCTGCGCCAATGACGCATTGATACCCATTGTGATGTTGTTATATCTCGCGCGATGCGAGTGCAGTGTTATGCAAGCTTGTTAACATTTAGTCTGGCTTAATGTAAAGATTTTGCTGCGTTATTGTTTATTTTTGCGAAGCGCGCCGCACCATTCAGAGGCAAAAATATCTGCCTGCACCGTTTCGGTGCTACCGATGAACTGCGGTGGTGCGCCAACGTTGCACGTTAAGCCAAACCACTGAATTTGTGATTTAACAAAGCAATAGGCGTGCCAGAAATGGGAGTCGGGGGGATTTGCCGGGTATCAGATGTGTTGTGCCAGACCTGGCCTGGGAATGAGGAATGAAGGCCCGGCAAGCGAAATGCCGCCGGGCGCTGGGGGGATTACTTACGACGCTGACGCAAACTCATTAACACAGCGCCAAAACCAAACAGTACCGTCAGGATCCACAGCGGCCAGTTGCCGGTGCGAGCATACGGCGTGAGGCCGGAGGTTGGCGTGACGGTGGTTGTCAGCACGGCACGTGTGAATTGCGGGATCATCGCCTGGATTTCACCCTGCGGACCAATCACGGCGGTAATGCCGTTATTGGTGCTGCGCAGCAGCGGACGGGCCAGCTCCAGGGAACGCATGCGCGCCATCTGGAAGTGCTGCCACGGGCCAATCGACTTGCCAAACCAGGCATCGTTGGAGATGGTCAACAGATAATCCGTATCGGGACGGAAGTTATCGCGCACCTGTTCGCCAAGGATGATTTCGTAACAGATCGCCGGGGTCAGCGCCAGGCCATGCGCATGAAGCTGCGGCTGGACATAAGGCCCACGGCTGAAGGACGACATTGGCAGATCGAAGAACGGCGCCAGCGGACGCAGAATCGTTTCCAGCGGGACAAACTCACCAAACGGCACCAGGTGGTTTTTGTTGTAACGATTCGCCGATTCGTAGCTGTACGGGTTGTCTTTGCCGAGCGTGATAATCGTGTTGTAGGTGTCGTAACGGTTCTGTTTGTTCAGCCGCGCGTCGACAATCCCGGTGATCAGCGTGCTGTTCTTCGCGCGCAGCAGATCGTCCATCATGCTCAGGAAACGCTGCTGGTTGATCTCCAGGTCGGGAATCGCAGACTCCGGCCAGATAATCAGGTCAGATTTGCCCATCTCTTTCTGCGTCGCATCGAGATAGATTTTCAGCGTATTAATCAGCTGGTTCTCATCCCACTTCAGCGACTGCGGAATATTGCCCTGCACCATCGACACCTGAGTTGCGCGCGCGGGTTCCAGAGTGAACCACTGGATAAAGCGCAGCGGGAAGGGAAGGGCAAACAGCACCACTGCCGCGACCAGCGGTTTCCAGTTGCGCTGCACCAGGGCCAGTACCAGCAGACCACTCACCACCATCAGCAGGAAGTTGATCGCCTCCACGCCCATCACCGGCGCCAGGCCTTTTAGCGGGCCATCGATCTGGCTGTAGCCAAACTGCAGCCACGGGAAGCCGGTCAGCACCCAGCCGCGTAAAAACTCGGTGATTTGCCAGACCACAGGTGCCGCAATCGCCACGCGCAGCCAGCTGGTTTTCGGCCACAGGCGCGACAAAATCCCCGCGAAGAGACCGGTATACAGCGAGAGATACGCCGCCAGGAGCACCACCAGGAAGACGTTAACCGGGCCAGGCATACCGCCGAACTGCGCGATACTGACGTAAACCCAGTTAATGCCGGAGCCAAACAGGCCCAGACCCCAGAAGTAGCCGATGGCCGCAGCCTGAATCGGGCGGCGATTCAGCGTCAGCCCTTGCAGCCCCATCAGTGAGAGGAGGGCGGCAGGCCAGATGTCATAAGGAGAAAAAGCCAGCGTTCCGCTGGCTCCGAGCAACAGCGCCAGCAGCAAACGGACGCGCTGGCGTTCAAGCAGTGGGGCAAATGCCATTTACATTAATCTTCCAGTTTTGGCACCGGGGAGTCGTCCGGCATTCTGACGTGAACCTGAATAATACGTCGGCTGTCGGCCATAGCGACCTTGAACTGGTAACCATCGATGTCAACGGACTCGCCGCGCGCCGGGAGATGGCCAAAGGCCTGCATCACCAGCCCGCCAATGGTATCCACCTCTTCATCGCTGAAGTGGGTGCCAAAGGTGTCGTTAAACTCTTCAATGGAGGCCAGCGCGCGCACGGTCCAGGTATGGCGGCTCAGCTGACGGAATTCGATATCGTCTTCTTCGTCGTACTCATCTTCGATTTCACCGACGATCAGTTCGAGAATATCTTCGATAGTCACAAGGCCGGAAACACCGCCAAATTCATCGATAACAATCGCCATGTGGTAGCGCTGGGAGCGGAACTCTTTCAGCATGCGGTCAACGCGCTTGCTTTCCGGGACCACCACCGCCTGGCGTAACACTTTTTCCATGCTGAAAGCTTCGGCATCGCTGCGCATAAACGGCAGCAGATCCTTGGCCATCAGAATCCCTTCAATGTGATCTTTGTCTTCGCTGATCACCGGGAAACGCGAGTGGGCCGATTCGATGATCACATCGAGGCACTCGTCCAGAGTCTGGTTGCGTTTCAGGGTAATCATCTGCGAGCGGGGGATCATAATATCGCGAACGCGCTGGTCGGCGATGTCCATGACCCCTTCGAGCATTTCGCGCGTATCTTCGTCGATAAGATCGTTCTGCCCGGAATCACGAATCAGCTCCAGGAGTTCATCACGGTTTTTCGGTTCGCCGTGGAACAGCTGGCTCAGAATGAGGGAGAAAAATCCCTTCTTACTGGTTGTCGTGTCGCTACTGTGTGAATTGTCGTCGCTCATGGCGTTTGTTAAGGGTTCTCTTGTGAGTTTAATGCGCGCCGCCGCAGGAAAGGTCCATATGCGGCGGCCTGATCGGTCAATAAAGCCTGATGCTTAACTGACTATTCTTTCTCGGCAATGTACGGATCCTCATAGCCCAGAGCAAGCATTATCTCTGTCTCGAGGGATTCCATCTCTTCCGCTTCTTCGTCTTCAATATGATCATAACCCAGCAGATGCAGACTGCCGTGGATAACCATATGCGCCCAGTGAGCGTCGAGCGGCTTTTGCTGCTCTTTGGCTTCCTGTTCTACCACCTGGCGGCAGATGATCAGGTCGCCAAGCAGCGGCATTTCGATGCCCGGCGGCGCTTCAAACGGGAAAGAGAGCACGTTGGTCGGCTTATCTTTCCCGCGATAGGTCAGGTTCAGCTCGTGGCTCTCCGCTTCGTCGACCAGGCGAATCGTGACTTCTGACTCTTCCTGAAACTGCGGGATCACCGCATCCAGCCATGTTTGAAACTGACGCTCTTCCGGCAAACCGGAATTGTCTTCACAGGCTAGCTGTAAATCGAGGATCACCTGACTCATTTATTCTCATGCTCCTGGGCTTCGCGTTTTCGTTCCGCGGCCTGTTCTGCTTTACGTTTTTGTTCTGCTTCTTCCCACGCTTCATAGGCGTTGACGATGCGGGCGACCACCGGATGGCGCACCACGTCTTCGCTGTTGAAGAAGTTGAAGCTAATTTCGTCCACTTCCGCCAGCACTTCGATGGCGTGACGCAGACCGGATTTGGTGCTGCGCGGCAGGTCGATCTGGGTGATATCGCCGGTAATAACCGCTTTCGAGTTGAAGCCGATACGGGTCAGGAACATCTTCATCTGTTCGATGGTGGTGTTCTGGCTCTCATCGAGAATGATAAACGCATCGTTCAGCGTACGGCCGCGCATATAGGCGAGCGGGGCGACTTCGATGACGTTACGCTCGATCAGTTTTTCCACTTTCTCGAAGCCGAGCATTTCAAACAGGGCGTCATACAGCGGGCGCAGATACGGGTCTACTTTCTGGCTCAGATCGCCGGGCAGGAAGCCCAGTTTCTCACCGGCTTCAACCGCCGGGCGCGTCAGCAGGATACGACGAATATCCTGACGCTCCAGTGCATCGACGGCGGCGGCAACGGCCAGATAAGTTTTACCCGTCCCCGCCGGGCCGACGCCGAAGGTGATGTCATGGTCGAGAATATTGGCGATGTACTGCGCCTGGTTTGGCGTACGCGGCTTGATGACGCCACGCTTGGTTTTGATATTGATGGCCTTGCCGTAGTCCGGCACGCTTTCCGCGCTCTGCTCCAGCACTCGCGCTTCTTTAATGGCGAGGTGGATGTGCTCAGGCTCGATATCCTGAGTTTCGCCGCGCATCGGGGCGGTATCGACATACAGGCTGCGCAGAATGTCCGCAGCGGCGTTGACGCAGATGGCGCGTCCGGTGAGTTTGAAGTGATTATCGCGACGATTGATTTCGATACCCAGACGTCGCTCCAGTTGTTTGATGTTGTCATCAAACGGCCCGCACAGGCTCAGCAGGCGAGCGTTGTCTGCTGGCTCCAGGGTAAGTTCACGCGTTTCTGTATTCAAACTGTTCCTCTTAATGTGTGTAGGGTCAGAGAGCAACGTGCCGAACTGACTTACAGACGAGTCGTCTTTACGAAATTATTCACGCCACAGTTTAAAGGCGCAAGCTTATGGTTGCATATTGGGGACGCAGAGGGGAAATACAAGGCCTGCCAGAGCGACAGGCCTGAATGGATTAAGGCTGGTAAACACCGACACCCAAATCGTTTTCTTTACGCGTGCGGGCAATAACAGACGCTGGCGTTTCGGCGACGCGCAGGCCCATTTCCGCTTCCGTGCGCACCAGTTTGCCGCGCATGGAGTTGGTGAGCACTTCCTGGATTTCGATATCGACAAACTTACCGATCATGTCCGGAGTGCCTTCGAAGTTCACCACGCGGTTGTTCTCGGTACGCCCAGAGAGCTGCATCAGGCTCTTACGCGACGTGCCTTCCACCAGAATACGCTGCGTGGTGCCGAGCATACGGCGGCTCCAGGCGTTGACCTGCTGGTTGATACGCTCCTGCAGAATATAGAGACGCTGTTTTTTCTCCTCTTCCGGTACATCGTCCACCATATCGGCGGCTGGCGTGCCCGGACGGGCAGAGAAGATAAAGCTAAAGCTGGTGTCGAAATTGACTTCGCCAATCAGCTTCATAGTACGCGCGAAGTCGTCGGTGGTTTCGCCAGGGAAGCCGACGATAAAGTCGGAGCTAATCTGGATATCCGGGCGCGCTTCACGCAGCTTGCGGATGATGGCTTTGTACTCCAGCACCGTATGCGTGCGGCCCATCAGGTTCAGCACGCGGTCAGAGCCGCACTGAACCGGCAGGTGCAGGAAGCTCACCAGCTCTGGCGTATCGCGATAGACATCAATGATGTCATCGGTAAATTCGATCGGATGGCTAGTGGTGAAACGCACGCGGTCGATACCGTCAATGGCGGCAACCAGACGCAGCAGCTCGGCGAAGGTGCCGGTGGAGCCGTCGTAGTTTGCGCCACGCCAGGCGTTCACGTTCTGGCCGAGCAGGTTCACTTCACGCACGCCCTGAGCCGCCAGCTGGGCCACTTCAAACAGAATATCGTCGCAAGGGCGGCTGACCTCTTCACCGCGCGTATAAGGCACGACGCAGTAGGTGCAGTATTTGTTGCAGCCTTCCATGATGGAGACGTAGGCGCTTGGGCCATCGGCACGCGGCTCCGGCAGACGATCAAATTTCTCGATTTCAGGGAAACTGACGTCAACCACCGGGCTGCGATCGCCGCGCACTGAGTTAATCATCTCCGGCAGGCGATGAAGAGTTTGCGGGCCAAACACAATATCGACGTAATGGGCGCGTTGACGGATCAGTTTGCCCTCTTGTGAGGCCACGCAGCCGCCGACGCCGATAATCAGGTCCGGATTTTTCTTTTTGAGGAGTTTCCAGCGACCTAACAGGTGGAAGACTTTTTCCTGCGCTTTTTCACGGATTGAGCAGGTGTTAAGCAACAGCACATCGGCTTCTTCTGCCACTTCAGTCAGTTGATACCCGTGGGTGGCATTCAGCAGATCGGCCATCTTCGATGAATCGTATTCATTCATCTGACAGCCCCAGGTTTTTATATGGAGTTTTTTAGTCATCGACTTGCTCAGGCTCAGGATTGCAAGCCGCGTATTGTAATGCTTTGGTGGGGTTGTGACCAGTATGAAGGTTGGCTGCCTCAAGGGAGAAAAAATCCGGTAAACTTAAGGGATTCTCTTCAAAGGATTATTGACCATGACACTCCAGAAAACCGAAATCGCCGTGGTCGGCGGCGGGATGGTCGGCGGCGCACTGGCGCTGGGACTGGCACAACAGGGATTTCAGGTAACGGTGATCGAGCAGGCCGCGCCCCCCGAATTTGACGAGGCTCAGCAGCCGGACGTGCGGATCTCGGCGATCAGCGCCGCGTCGGTCGATCTGCTGCGCGGGCTGGGCGTGTGGGAGGCGATCCTTGCGATGCGCGCCCATCCGTATCGTCGACTGGAGACGTGGGAGTGGGAAACCGCGCATGTGACCTTTGACGCCGCTGAACTGAAGCTGCCGCTGCTGGGCTACATGGTGGAGAATAACGTTCTGCAGCTAGCCCTGTGGCAGGCGCTGGAGGCACATGAGAACGTGACGCTGCACGTTCCGGATTCTCTGAAAGCGCTGCATCGCCATGAGGGCGGTTATTTGCTGGAGCTGGCTAACGGCGATGAACTGGCCGTGAAGCTGGTCGTGGGGGCCGACGGTGCGAATTCACAGGTGCGTCAGATGGCCGGGATTGGTATTCACGCCTGGCAGTATCAGCAATCTTGTATGCTGATTACCGTTAAATGTGAAAATGAGCCGGGCGACAGTACCTGGCAGCACTTTACCCCCAACGGTCCGCATGCCTTTTTACCGCTCTTTGGACACTGGGCGTCGCTGGTGTGGTACGACACGCCGGCGCGCATTCGTCAGCTGCAAAGTTTGTCGATGGATCAGCTGCAGTGCGAAATCGAAAAACACTTCCCGGCGCGTCTCGGCGCGGTGACGCCGGTGGCGGCGGGGGGATTCCCGTTAACCCGTCGCCACGCCCTGCAATATGCGCAAGAAGGGCTGGCGCTGGTGGGGGATGCCGCGCATACCATTCATCCGCTGGCCGGGCAGGGTGTTAACCTGGGATATCGTGACGTCGAAGCGTTGTTATCGGTGATGAGCAGCGCGCGTGACTATGCGGAACCCTGGTCGAGTGCGGCTGTGCTGAAGCGCTACCAGACGCGTCGCATGGCGGATAACTTTTTGATGCAGTCGGGGATGGATCTGTTTTATGCGGGATTCAGCAACGATCTCGGCCCGGTGCGGATTCTGCGCAATGTGGGTCTGATGGCGGCCGAGCGTGCGGGCGGATTGAAGCGTCAGGCATTGAAGTACGCGTTAGGTCTGTAGGTTCTGTCTCCTCCCTCGTTGTTGTGAGGGAGGGGGATATCTCCAGAGCACAAAAACAAAAAAGCCCGCAGAGCGGGCTTTTTTGCTATTAAGTGGCTGGGGTACGAGGATTCGAACCTCGGAATGCTGGTATCAGAAACCAGAGCCTTACCGCTTGGCGATACCCCAACAGGGTGCGTTAGACAAACAACAATCTAACGACTTTTGAAATTGGCTGGGGTACGAGGATTCGAACCTCGGAATGCTGGTATCAGAAACCAGAGCCTTACCGCTTGGCGATACCCCAACAATTTTTTCTAGTTTATCGAAATAATCGATAAATTCCTAATTTGGTGGCTACGACGGGATTCGAACCTGTGACCCCATCATTATGAGTGATGTGCTCTAACCAACTGAGCTACGTAGCCAGACTGCTTTCTTCGATGGCTGGGGTACCTGGATTCGAACCAGGGAATGCCGGTATCAAAAACCGGTGCCTTACCGCTTGGCGATACCCCAATAACCGCGGAGAACCGCTAAATCGAAGAAGATGGCTGGGGTACCTGGATTCGAACCAGGGAATGCCGGTATCAAAAACCGGTGCCTTACCGCTTGGCGATACCCCATCCGTGCAACGCGGAACTGGAAATGGTGCGGGAGGCGAGACTTGAACTCGCACACCTTGCGGCGCCAGAACCTAAATCTGGTGCGTCTACCAATTTCGCCACTCCCGCAAAAAAAGATGGTGGCTACGACGGGATTCGAACCTGTGACCCCATCATTATGAGTGATGTGCTCTAACCAACTGAGCTACGTAGCCATCTTTTTTTCGCGTTACCTTATCGGCGTTGCGGGGCGCATTATGCGTATAGAGCTTTGCAGCGTCAATACCTTTTTCAACGAAAATGGCCGGATTGTGACTGTTTGGTTAGGTTGCGAACAGCGTGGCCGAATAATCGGCAATTATTGGTTATTAATCGTTTTTGTTCAGCAAAACGCGAGGCATAAAAAAGGCCCCGAAGGGCCTGAGTACGATTCTGGCGATTACTTATAGGCCGACTGGTGAACCCCTACCGCGCGTCCTGATGGATCGTTCATGGATTTGAACGATTCATCCCATTCGATGGCTTTCGCTGAAGAGCAGGCCACTGACGGGCCGCCAGGCACACATTCTGCCGCGCTTGCGACCGGGAAAAGTTCTTCGAAGATTTCACGGTACAGATACGCTTCTTTCGAGCCAGGCGTGTTGTACGGGAAGCGGAAGCTGGCGGTGTCCAGTTGTTGATCGGAAACCTGCTTCGCCGCCACCTCTTTCAGGGTGTCGATCCAGCTGTAGCCCACGCCGTCGGAGAACTGTTCTTTCTGACGCCATGCGACGCTTGCCGGCAGGTAAGATTCGAAACATTCACGCAGGATATGTTTCTCCATTTTACCGTTGCCGCACATTTTATCCTGCGGGTTGATGCGCATGGCCACGTCGAGGAACGATTTATCGAGGAACGGCACGCGGGCCTCCACGCCCCAGGCGGACATCGCTTTGTTAGCGCGTGCGCAGTCAAACATATGCAGCGCCTGCAGTTTACGCACCGTCTCTTCGTGCAACTCTTTGGCGTTAGGCGCTTTGTGGAAGTACAGATAACCGCCAAACACTTCGTCAGACCCTTCGCCCGACAGCACCATTTTAATGCCCATCGCTTTGATTTTGCGCGACATCAGGTACATCGGGGTGGATGCGCGAATGGTGGTCACGTCGTAGGTTTCGATGTGATAAATCACGTCGCGGATCGCATCCAGACCTTCCTGCACGGTGAAGTGAATTTCATGGTGCACGGTACCCAGATGGTTTGCCACTTCCTGCGCGGCTTTCAGATCCGGTGCACCTTCCAGGCCTACGGCGAAGGAGTGCAGCTGCGGCCACCAGGCTTCAGAACGTTCTCCGTCTTCCACGCGGCGCGCAGCGAACTTTTTGGTGATCGCGGAGATCACGGAGGAGTCCAGACCGCCAGAAAGCAGCACGCCGTAAGGCACGTCTGACATCAGGTGGCTTTTTACCGAATCTTCCAGCGCCTGACGCAGCGCGTTTTTGTCGGTGACGTTATCTTTCACCGCGTCGAAATCGAACCAGTCGCGCTGGTAATACTGACGGATTTCGCCGTCTTTGCTCCACAGGTAGCTGCCTGCCGGGAACTCTTTAATGGTGCGGCAAACCGGGACCAGGGCTTTCATTTCAGAGGCGACGTAGAAGTTGCCGTGTTCGTCGTGACCCATATACAGCGGGATAATACCGATGTGGTCGCGGCCAATCAGATAGGCGTCTTTTTCGCTGTCGTACAGGGCGAAGGCAAACATGCCCTGCAGATCGTCCAGGAATTCGGGTCCTTTTTCCTGATACAGGGCAAGGATGACTTCGCAGTCGGAACCCGTCTGGAACGCGTAGCGATCGCCGTATTCCGCGCGCAGCGCCTGATGGTTGTAGATTTCACCGTTAACGGCCAGCGCGTGAGTTTTTTTCTCGTTATACAGCGGCTGGGCACCAGCGTTGACATCAACAATCGACAGACGTTCGTGAGCCAGAATTGCTTTATCGCTTGCGTACACGCCGGACCAGTCCGGGCCGCGGTGACGCATCAGGCGAGAAAGCTCCAGTGCTTTTTTACGCAGTTCGCCCGCGTCAGTCTTGATATCCAGTACGCCAAAAATTGAACACATAACCTTCTCCGTTAACCCTGTTGCAGTGTGATGTTGCTTGCTTATGAAAATGCCGCAAAACACGGTGTGCGCGCAAGACTTTTACGGGCGAAAACGCAAATAACGCAACAGTCATTGCTGAATGTTGAAAAAAGAGTATGCCGTGAGCAGATTTATTGATGATTATGCAAAGGATTGCGTTTTTTATTAGATGGCGTTGCGTTTTTAAGGCCTGAAAATGAGAAACCACGCTCAGCGGCGTGGTTTTTCGTCATATAACGTCGATTTCAGCAACCGACGGGTAAATCCAGCTCGGCCTGAACGGCATAGCGTCAATGTCATCCAGGGTGGAGACGCCCGAGAGCACAAGGATCGTTTCAAGCCCGGCCTGGAACCCAGCCAGAATATCTGTACGCAGGTTATCGCCGACAATCACCGTTTGCTCGGAGTGGGCCTGCATTTTGTTGAGCGCCGCGCGCACAATCCATGGGCTAGGTTTGCCTACCACGAAAGGTTTACGGCCAGAGATTTTCTCGATGCCCGCGCAGAGCGCGCCGCACGCCGGGTAATATCCGCGCCCGTGGGTATCCGGGTTGGTGGCAATAAAGCGCGCGCCTGTTGCCACAAAATAGGCGGCTTTGTGCATCATTTCCCAGTTAAATGAGCGGGTCTCACCCACGATGACGAAATCCGGGTTGACATCGGTGATGGTGAATCCGGCTTTGTATAGCTCATGGATCAGCGCGCCTTCCCCGACCACGTAAGCCTTTTTTCCTTCCTGACGTTTCAGGAAGTCGGCGGTCGCCATGGCGGAGGTGTAAAACAGGCTGTCCGGCACGTCGACACCGGCGGTGGCGAAGCGGTTGGCCAGATCCTGGCCGGTCTGCGACGGATAGTTAGTCAGCAGAACCAGCGGCATTCCCTTTTCCAGAATACGGTTCAGAAACTCAGCGGCACCGGGCACCGCAACGTTATCGTGCATCAGCACGCCGTCAATATCACAAATCACATTCTGAATGGTCATGGACTACCTGGCATCTCAAAAAAAGAAGGCGTAACTATAAAGGGCTGTTAGCTTTCCAGCAAACGCTGGAGCAGCAGACCGTTAAGCATGGCGCGTTTCACCAGCGCAAAAGCACCAATGGCGGAGCGGTGATCGAGCGTCGAGCGCACGACGGGCAGGTTCTGGCGGAAGGCTTTCAGCGCCTGAGTATTGATGCAGCCTTCGATGGCCGGAAGCAGCACTTTTTCCGCTTCGGTAATTTCACCGGCAATCACCACTTTTTGCGGATTGAACAGGTTGATAGCAATAGCGATGGTTTTACCCAGATGGCGGCCGACCTGCTCAATCACTTCGCAGGCAAGGGCATCGCCTTTGTTGGCCGCTTTGCAGATAGTGTTGATCTTGCAATCGTCCAGGGTGATACGGCTCTGGTAGCCCTGTTCAAGCAGATGACGCACCCGGTGTTCAATCGCTGCATTGGCCGCGACTGTTTCCAGACAACCGAAATTACCGCAGTGGCAGCGCTCGCCGAGGGGATCGACCTGAATATGGCCAATCTCACCGACGTTGCCGTTACGGCCAATAAAAATGCGGCCGTTGGAGATGATCCCGGCCCCGGTACCGCGGTGTACGCGCACCAGAATAGAGTCTTCGCAATCCTGACTCGCACCAAAGTAGTGCTCTGCCAGCGCCAGGCTGCGGATATCGTGGCCGACATAACAGGTGACGTTGAAACGTTTTTCCAGCGCGCCGACCAGCCCCCAGTTTTCGACCGGGATATGGGGCATATAGCGAATCACGCCGCTCTCCGGGTCGACCAGGCCTGGCAGGATCACTGAAATGGCGATCAGCTCGCGGATTTTACGCTGGCAGCTGTCAATAAACTGCGCGATGGTATTCAGCAGCGCGTGTTCCAGCGTCTCCTGAGTTCGTTCGGGCAGGGGATAGTGCTCTTCCGCCACCACTTTGCTGCTCAGATCGTACAGGGTGAGCGTAGTGTCGTGACGGCCAAGACGCACGCCGATGGCGTGGAAATTGCGGGTTTCGGTAATGATGGAGATGGCGCGGCGGCCCCCGGTGGAGGCCTGCTGATCAACTTCTTTGATCAATCCGCGCTCAATCAGCTGACGCGTGATTTTGGTCACACTGGCGGGGGCAAGCTGGCTCTGTTCGGCGATCTGAATACGCGAGATTGGACCATGCTGGTCAATCAGGCGATAAACAGCCGCACTGTTGAGTTGTTTAACGAGGTCAACATTACCAATTTGAGCTTGTCCGCCAGATGTCATACTTTTACTTACTCAGTGACGACCTCGTTACCATTAACGATGGTCTTAATAATTTTATAATCGCGCGTGAAGGCGGTGAGGTTAGCCACCATGCCCGGTGCGATACCGCCCAGCTGTTCGTCCACGCCGATCGCGCGAGCCGGGTAGAGTGTTGCCATACGCAGCACTTCATCCAGCGCAATGCTGCAATGTTCAACGAGGTTACGAACCCCTTCGATCATCGTCAGCGCAGAGCCGCTCAGCGTTCCGTTCTCATCTACGCACAGTCCGTTGCGGTAGTATATTGTTTTACCAGCAAAAATGAACTGTTCAATATTTGCCCCTGCCGGTGCGGTAGCATCGGTGACCAGGCACAGCTTATCGCCTTTCAGGCGTTTCGCGTTGCGGATGTTGGTGTAATCCACATGCAGGCCATCAGCAATAATGCCACAGTAAACGTCCGGCTCATCAAGAATCGCACCGACCAGCCCAGGTTCGCGGCCCGTAATGTACGGCATGGCATTATAAAGGTGGGTCGCAAAGGTTATACCTGCGCGGAAACCGGTTTTCGCTTCGGCGAGTGTCGCATTGGAGTGACCCGCAGAGACGACGATGCCTGCCGCCGCCAGTTTGCTGATCACATCCGGCCCGGTCATTTCCGGTGCCAGCGTGACTTTGGTGATCACATCGGCATTAGCGCACATGAAGTCGACCAGCTCGGGGTCTGGCTTGCGCACGTAATTCGGGTTGTGGGTGCCTTTCTTCACAATGTTCAGCCAGGGACCTTCAAGGTGCAGACCCAGCGCCTGATGCGGGTATTTCGCCAGGTATTCACGCATCACGCGGATACCTTGCTTCATCAGCGTGTCATCGGAAGTAATCAGCGTTGGCAGATAGCTGGTGCAGCCTGATTTCTCATTGGCTTTCTGCATGATCTCCAGCGTTTCAACCGTGACCGCCTCTGGCGTGTCATTGAACTGCACGCCGCCGCAGCCGTTAAGCTGGACGTCGATAAAACCGGGGGAGATGATTGCTCCATTGAGTGAGCGCTGTTCGATCTCTGGCGGTAATTCAGCCTGTGGGCAGACACGTTCAATCAGGCCATTGGCGATAACAATCGCATGGTCATCCAGAATTTCATGGCCGGTATAAATCCGACCGTGGGTTAAAGCGTACATAACGACCCCCGGTTTAAAAAATCGACCGCCTCTCAGGGAAGAGGCGGCTCATCAATTACAGACCTTTAATGTTTTCAGCTTCTAACTCGTTGAAGTATTTCAGCGTCTTCACTTTCAGTTCCATGGTAGACGGTTCATCGCACACCACAACGGCTTTCGGATGCAACTGCAGGCAGCTGATGGTCCACATGTGGTTAACGTTGCCTTCAACGGCAGCTTGCAGGGCCTGCGCTTTCACATTACCCAGCACCAGAATCATCACTTCTTCGGCATCCAGCAGGGTGCCCACGCCAACGGTCAGGGCGTATTTTGGCACCTGGCTTACGTCGCCATCAAAGAAGCGAGAGTTTGCCACGCGGGTGTCATGGGTCAGGGTTTTAATACGGGTGCGAGACGCCAGAGAAGAGGCCGGTTCGTTGAACGCGATGTGACCGTCGTTGCCCACGCCGCCCATGAACAGGTTGATTTTGCCGTAAGAGCGGATTTTTTCTTCGTACTGGCGGCATTCTGCGTCAATATCAGGCGCGTTGCCATTCAGCAGGTTAATATTTTCAGCTGGGATATCAACGTGATCAAAGAAATTACGGTGCATGAAGCTATGGTAGCTCTCCGGGTGCTCCTTCGGCAGGCCGACGTATTCGTCCATGTTGAAGGTGACAACATGTTTGAAGCTAACCTGGCCTGATTTATGCATTTCGACCAGAGCTTTATACGCGGTCAGTGGTGTGCCACCGGTTGGCAGACCCAGAACGAAAGGACGATCGGCAGTAGGTTTGAACGCGTTGATGCGGTTAACGATATGGCGTGCAGCCCATTTACCGACTTGTTCAGCAGTCGCCAGGGGAATCAGTCTCATTGTTCACCTCTAAAGTTAAAGTTAAAAAAAGTGGGCGGATGGCGCGCCTTGACCTGAAATAAGCGTAACCTGGATCACGCGAGGCAGGGGGCAATCCGACTTGATTTTTTGAATGATAAAATAAGTTTTCACTGTTAGCCAGCAAAAGGGAGGGTTAATAACGATATTTGGTGACAAAACTCACAAAAAGTATGCATTTAATTTGCGATACGAATTAATTTTTCACACACTCAGAATGCCAGTGATTCATCAACTGTATTGATAAGTTAGTGACACAATAAAAAACAGCTGAGAACGTGCCTTAAACGGGGTCTCATAGGGGGAAGCACAAGTGAGTATTCTAGGTTATTTACAAAAGGTTGGCCGCGCACTGATGGTGCCGGTCGCCACGCTGCCGGCGGCAGCAATTCTGATGGGTGTGGGTTACTGGATTGACCCGGTTAGCTGGGGTGGTGATAACGCGCTTGCGGCGCTGTTCATCAAGTCCGGTTCCGCCATCATCGACAATATGTCTGTACTGTTTGCGATTGGTGTCGCTTATGGTATGTCCAAAGATAAAGACGGTGCAGCAGCACTGACCGGTTTTGTGGGCTTCCTCGTGTTGACCACACTCTGTTCTCCGGCCGCGGTTGCTATGATTCAGAAGATCCCGGTGGACCAGGTGCCTGCCGCGTTCGGTAAGATCAGCAACCAGTTCGTCGGTATCCTGGTGGGTATCATCTCTGCGGAACTGTACAACCGCTTCAGCGGCGTTGAGCTGCCGAAGGCGCTGTCGTTCTTCAGCGGTCGTCGTCTGGTGCCGATTCTGACCTCCTTCGTGATGATCGCCGTGGCGTTCATTCTGATGTACGTCTGGCCGGTGATCTTCGACGGTCTGGTGAACTTCGGTGAACACATCCAGAAACTCGGCTCTGCAGGGGCGGGTATCTACGCGTTCTTCAACCGTCTGCTGATTCCGGTCGGTCTGCACCACGCGCTGAACTCTGTGTTCTGGTTTGACGTTGCAGGTATTAACGATATCCCTAACTTCCTCGGCGGCGCACAGTCCATCGAAGCAGGTAAAGCGGTTGTCGGTATCACCGGTCGTTACCAGGCGGGCTTCTTCCCGATTATGATGTTCGGTCTGCCGGGTGCAGCGCTGGCCATCTACCACTGCGCACGTCCAGAGAACAAAGCAAAAGTTCTGGGTATCATGATGGCGGGCGCATTCGCGGCCTTCTTCACAGGTATCACCGAGCCGCTGGAATTCTCCTTCATGTTCGTGGCACCGGTTCTGTACGTGATCCACGCAGTGCTGACCGGTATCTCCGTATTCATCGCCGCATCAATGCACTGGATTGCAGGCTTCGGCTTCAGTGCGGGTCTGGTGGATATGGTTCTCTCTTCCCGTAACCCGCTGGCCACGCACTGGTGGATGCTGATCCCTCAGGGTCTGGTGTTCTTTGTGATTTACTACGTGGTGTTCCGCTTCACTATCACCAAATTCAACCTGATGACTCCGGGTCGCGAACTGGCTGTTGCCGGTAGCGAAGCAGATGGTCAGGACGTGAATGTGAGCGGTGACAAAGAGCAGGATGTTGCAGGTCTGGCGCGTCAGTACATCGCCGCTGTGGGCGGTTCTGACAACCTGACCGGTATCGACGCCTGTATCACGCGTCTGCGCCTCAGCGTCAAAGATTCTTCTCTGGTTAACGAAGCACTGGCAAAACGTCTCGGCGCATCCGGTGTGATTCGTCTGAACAAAACCAGCGTGCAGATTATCGTGGGCTTCGTGGCAGAAAAAATCGCTAATGCCATGAAAACCACTGGCCCGGTAGCCGCTTCTGAAGCTGCACCTGTCGCCGCTGCCCCCGCTGCTGCTAAACCGCAGGCTGTTCCTAATGCCACCACCATCGCCGCGCTGGTTTCACCAGTCACCGGTGAAGTGGTTGCCCTGGAGCAGGTTCCTGATGAAGCGTTCGCCAGCAAAGCTGTCGGTGACGGCGTAGCCGTGAAGCCAACGGAAAAAACCGTGGTCTCTCCAGCAGCCGGCACCATCGTGAAAATCTTCAACACGAACCATGCGTTCTGCCTCGAAACCGAGAAAGGCGCTGAGATCGTGGTCCACATGGGTATCGACACCGTTGCTCTGGGCGGTAAAGGCTTCACGCGTCTGGTCGAAGAGGGTGCCGAAGTGGTGGCAGGTCAGCCGATTCTGGAAATGGATCTGGACTTCCTGAACGCCAATGCACGCTCCATGATCAGCCCGGTTGTTTGCAGCAATATCGACGACTTTAGCGGTCTGGTTCTCCAGGCGAAAGGTCAGGTTGTGGCCGGTCAAACGCCACTGTATGAGATTAAAGGCAAGTAATCGCTCCTGAGTAGAGTCATGCCTTAAGCGGCGGGGGATATCCTCCGCCGCTTTTTTTTGCAGCAATCCTCCCCAATATTCACTTCAAAGCCGTTTTTTGCATAACTAAAGGTTGTCACTACGTCCTGCTTATAAGATCATATGCCGTTATACGTTGTTTACGCTTTGAGGAATCCACGATGAGTGAGGCTGAAGCCCGCCCGAGTAACTTTATTCGCCAGATCATCGATGAAGATCTGGCCAGTGGTAAGCACACCACAGTTCATACCCGTTTCCCGCCGGAGCCAAACGGCTACCTGCATATTGGGCATGCGAAATCTATCTGTCTGAACTTCGGCATTGCGCAAGATTACCAGGGCCAGTGCAACCTGCGTTTCGATGACACCAACCCGGTAAAAGAAGACATCGAATACGTTGAGTCCATTAAGAACGACGTGCAATGGTTAGGCTTCAGCTGGTCTGGCGATATCTGCTACTCCTCGGACTATTTTGATCAACTGCACGCCTACGCGATTGAACTGATCAACAAAGGCCTGGCCTACGTAGATGAGCTGTCTGCAGATGAAATCCGCGAATACCGTGGCTCGCTGACTGCGCCGGGCAAAAACAGCCCGTTCCGCGATCGCAGCGTCGAAGAGAACCTCGCACTGTTCGAAAAAATGCGTGCCGGTGGCTTCGAGGAAGGTAAAGCCTGTCTGCGTGCGAAAATCGATATGGCGTCTCCGTTCATCGTGATGCGCGATCCGGTGCTGTATCGCATTAAATTTGCCGAACACCACCAGACCGGCAACAAGTGGTGCATCTACCCGATGTACGACTTCACCCACTGCATCAGCGATGCGCTGGAAGGCATTACGCACTCTCTGTGTACGCTGGAATTCCAGGACAACCGTCGCTTGTACGACTGGGTGCTGGATAACATAACCATTCCTGTGCATCCGCGTCAGTACGAGTTCTCTCGTCTGAATCTGGAATACTCCGTGATGTCCAAGCGTAAGCTGAACCTGCTGGTGACCGACAAGCACGTTGAAGGCTGGGATGACCCGCGTATGCCGACCATCTCCGGTCTGCGTCGTCGCGGCTACACGGCGGCCTCTATTCGCGAGTTCATCAAACGTATCGGCGTGACCAAGCAGGACAACACCATTGAGATGGCCTCTCTGGAGTCCTGTATTCGCGAAGATCTGAACGAAAACGCCCCGCGCGCAATGGCGGTTATCGATCCTGTTAAACTGGTCATCGAAAACTACCCGCAGGGTGAAAGCGAGCAGGTCACTATGCCTAACCATCCGAGCAAGCCGGAAATGGGCAGCCGTGAAGTGCCGTTCAGCGCGGAGATCTGGATCGATCGCGCCGACTTCCGTGAAGAAGCGAACAAGCAGTACAAACGTCTGGTGCTGGGCAAAGAAGTTCGCCTGCGCAACGCGTACGTAATCAAAGCTGAGCGCGTAGAAAAAGACGCGGAAGGCAACATCACGACCATCTTCTGCACTTACGACGCCGAGACCCTGAGCAAGGATCCGGCGGACGGACGCAAAGTGAAGGGCGTCATTCACTGGGTCAGCGCGGCACACGCACTGCCGGTTGAAATTCGTCTTTACGATCGTCTGTTCAGCGTTCCTAATCCAGGCGCAGCAGAGGATTTCCTGGCGACCATCAACCAGGAATCATTGGTCATCAAACAGGGCTATGCAGAACCTTCCCTGAAAACGGCCGAAGCAGGCAAAGCATATCAGTTCGAGCGTGAAGGTTACTTCTGCCTCGACAGCCGTTATGCAACCGCTACCAAACTGGTATTTAACCGTACCGTCGGTTTGCGTGACACCTGGGCCAAGATTGGCGAGTAAGCCTGGTCAATGAGAGACAAACGCCGCATAACGCGGCGTTTTTTTTGCTTATCGATCATGCTTTTACTTTTCGCGTCTATTTTTAACATTAAAATTACACGTCAATGAGCTGCTACTTATTTTTTTTACTAAAGTTTCGCGTAACGTGAAATAAGCGAAATTAAAGTATGTAAGCGCTATCAATTATCATTACCTACTGAATTTAACCATTTTTTTCTGATTAAGCCTTGTCCCGAGTGATATGTTTCAAATCACTACCAATTATGTGCACTTCGTCATAATCCTGCATTTTGCCCACTGAAAAGCATTGATAATTCGCGTCGCGAAAAATAGTCTAAAGGCGGTAGTTAATTCGAGGGTATTACAGACTACCCCTGACCATTTGGTCTTTTAGATTTTTCGCCGTTTAAGGCGCTTTTATTCGTCAAAGAGGAACAATCTATGCGTACGTTCAGTGGCAAACGTAGTGCGCTGGCGCTGGCTATCGCCGGTGTGACAGCAGTGTCGGGATTTATCGCGGCTCCGCAGGCTCAGGCAGCAGGCTTTATTGATGATTCAACGCTCACGGGCGGTATCTATTACTGGCAACGTGAACGTGACCGTAAAGACGTCACCGAAGACAAATATAAAACAAACCTTTCTCACTCCACCTGGAACGCCAACCTGGATTTCCAGTCCGGTTATGTCGCTGATATGTTTGGCCTGGATATTGCCGCGTTTACTGCCATTGAAATGGCGGAAAACGGCGATAGCGCACACCCGAACGAAATCGCATTCTCCTCCAGTAATAAAGCTTACAAAGAAGACTGGTCGGGCGATAAGAGCGGTATCAGCCTGTATAAAGCGGCGGCCAAATTTAAATACGGTCCGGTATGGGCGCGCGGCGGTTATATTCAGCCAACCGGCCAGACTCTGTTAGCACCGCACTGGAGCTTCATGCCGGGTACTTACCAGGGCGCAGAAGCCGGGGCGAACTTTGATTACGGCGACGCTGGTGCGTTGAGCTTCTCGTATATGTGGACCAACGAGTACAAAGCGCCGTGGCACATCGAGATGGACAAGTTCTACCAGAACGATAAAAAGACGCGGGTGGAATATCTGCACTCACTCGGCGCGAAATATGACTTCAAAAATGATCTGGTACTGGAAGCGGCATTCGGTCAGGCAGAAGGCTACGTCGATCAGTACTTCGCCAAAGCCAGCTACAAATTCGATATCGTTGGCGGCCCGCTGACCACCAGCTATCAGTTCTACGGTACGCGCGACAAAGTCAGCGATGGCGGCGTAAACGATCTGTATGACGGCACCGCATGGCTGCAGGCACTGACCTTCGGCTATAAAATTGGTCAGGTAGATTTGCGCCTCGAAGGAACTTACGTTAAAGCGGAAGGGCAGCAGGGCTACTTCCTGCAGCGTATGACGCCAACGTACGCCTCGTCTAACGGTCGTCTGGATATCTGGTGGGATAACCGTTCTGACTTCAACGCCGACGGCGAAAAAGCGCTCTTCTTCGGCGCGATGTATGACCTTAAAAACTGGAATCTGCCGGGCTGGGCGGTGGGCGCATCTTACGCCTACGCATGGGACGCGAAGCCAGCTGACATGGCGACGCCAGATGCTTACTACGATCCAAACTATCGTCTGAAAGAGTCTTCATACAGCCTGGATGCGATGTACACCCTGCAGGATGGTCGCGCCAAAGGCACCATGTTCAAACTGCACTTCACGCAATACGACAACCACTCCGATATTCCGAGCTACTCGGGCGGTTACGGCAACATCTTCCAGGATGAGCGTGACGTGAAATTCATGGTTATCGCACCTTTCACCATCTTCTGATGAACGATCTGGCGGGATCACTCCCGCCGGAATGGAGACCGACATGTTGAAGAAAATCGCATTCGTTGCTGTGCTGGCCGCAGGGCTGACCGCCTGTGCACAACCTCAGGCACAGAAAGAAGATTCTCGCCTGAAAGAGGCTTACAGCACCTGCATTAACACCGCTGAAGGCTCGCCGGAAAAAATCGAAGCCTGTCAGAGCGTACTGACGGTGCTGAAGAAAGAGAAAGTCCATGAGCAGTTCGCGACGCAGGAAAACATCCGCGTGATGGATTACCAGGCCTGCATTCAGGCGCGTAAAACCGGTAACGATCAGGAAGTTGCAAAACGTTGCGATCAGATCTGGAAAGAGATTCGCAGTAACAACGCACAGTAATTCGTTGTATTCAGCGCCCGGCCGCGAAAGCTTGCCGGGCGTTTTTGAATTTATTGCAGGCAAAAAAAAGCCAACCGTCAGGTTGGCTCAGAGTTTGTAACACGATTATTTGGTATCGTGTGCGTGCTCGTTTTCGCGGCAATCGCCTTCAGCACAATGACCATACAGGTACAGGCTGTGGTTGGTCAGACGGATGCCATGTCGGGTGGCGATTTCACGTTGACGTGCTTCGATAGAGTCATCGCTGAATTCAATCACCTTGCCACAGTCGAGGCAGATCAGGTGATCGTGATGATGCTGTTGCGTCAGTTCAAAAACGGATTTACCGCCTTCGAAATTATGGCGGGTGACAATCCCGGCGTCATCGAACTGGTTCAGAACGCGGTATACGGTCGCCAGTCCAATCTCTTCGCCCATGTCGATCAGACGTTTGTATAAGTCTTCCGCACTGACGTGATGGTTGTCCGGCCCTTGCAGAACTTCCAGGATTTTTAAACGAGGAAGCGTAACTTTCAGGCCAGCCTTCTTTAATGCGGTATTGTTGTCAGTCATGCGGAATCTGTCCTGTTGCTAAACGATTCACTTCCTTAGAAGAAGTGACAGAAAATGCAGTTGGGATAATGCGTCTCATTATAGAACTGCCATGCCTAAATGAAAACTGCAAGTCTCAAGCAAAGTATGCTTATAAAAACGTGGTATCACCAACAAACTTGTTGGATGGCATCCACTTTAACCCGGGGACATTGTACAGGTATGAACACGAAAGTTAAAAATTTGTAGCAATTATTTTAATCGGTATTATCTATCAATGAGGTGCAACGTAGTCAGTTGCACCTCATCACTGCATTACGCGTTCAGGATGTCGTCGAGGTGCAGCTCTTCGCGGATCTGTTTCACCCACTTGTCGACGCGCTCAGCGGTCAGTTCTGGCTGGCGGTCTTCGTCGATAGCCAGGCCGACAAAGTGGTCGTCATCGGCCAGGCCTTTAGAGGCTTCGAAATGATAACCCGCCGTTGGCCAGTGACCGACGATTGCCGCGCCGCGCGGTTCAATGATGTCGCGGATAGTGCCCAGTGCATCACAGAAGTATTCCGCGTAGTCTTCCTGGTCGCCGCAGCCGAAGAGGGCAACGAGTTTACCGTTGAAATCCACTTCTTCCAGCGTCGGGAAGAAATCATCCCAGTCACACTGTGCTTCGCCGTAGTACCAGGTTGGAATGCCAAGCAGCAGAATATCGTAACCTTCGAGATCCTCTTTGCTGCTCTTAGCAATGTCATGTACGTCGGCAACGTCTTTACCAAGCTGTTTTTGAATATTTTTTGCGATGTTTTCGGTATTACCGGTATCGCTGCCGAAGAAAATGCCGATGATTGCCATGAGTGAAATAACCTCTTGAAACTTAATGGTATGGTGGCGCAAATTGTCCACGGATAAGGGCAATCATAGCAGAACAGGGAAGTCTGCGGAAACAGCTATCACGCGGGACTGCACTCTGTGCTACATGAAAGGGACAATTGAGGGGATTTTCAGACGATCACCTGGTGCTGCGCCATGCCTGAAGCTGCGCCATCAGCATCTCTTCAATCAGCTCGCTGCGGCTGATCTCGCGGGCATCGGCCAGTTCACTTAAGGCGTCGGCCGCCTCCGCGTTGAGTTTCAGCTCGACGCGTTTAAGCCCACGACTTTTGTCGCGTTTCAGCTGATTGCGCTTATTGATGCGCAACTGTTCATCACGCGAAAGCGGATTGGTTTTTGGTCGTCCCGGTCGACGTTCAGTCGCGAACAGATCTAGTGTCGTGCGGTCCGTTTGTTCTTTGGCCATGATTCAGAGACTTCGGGGAAAACGAGCGGCCCTGCTATTGCCGGGGCGATGAGCGCGACATCATACATCACGGATACCTGCACGCCAACGACTGGTGGCCTGCGGGCAACCGGTCGCTGGCTTTTTAATCAAATCGCATTATCAGAGAGATAGCGACGGATCGCCCGCAGCACGGCTTCGGGTTTTTCAGCGTGAACCCAGTGTCCGGCTCCGGCGATCACATGCGCACGCGCCTGCGGGAATTGCGCCAGCAGCGTATCGCGATAGGCGTCGGTGACGTACGGAGAATTGCCGCCGCGAATAAACAGGGTAGGGTGTGGCCAGGCCGGAACGGTCTGCCAGCCGACTATCTGAGGATACTGATCCCACAGCACCGGCACATTAAACCGCCATGCGCCATCGACGAAAGATTTCAGCAGGAACTGCACCACGCCTTCTTCATCCAGATGTTCACGCATGATGGCTGCGGCCTGCTGACGTGTAGAAACGCCGGCCTCGGTCACGGCATTAATCGCCGCAAAGATCTTGTCGTGGCGACGCACGTCGTAATCCACCGGGGCGACATCAATCACCACCAGCTGATCCATACGCTCCGGTGCCAGCGCCGTCAGGGCCATCACCGCTTTGCCGCCCATGGAATGGCCAATCAGCGTCGCTTTTTCAATCTGATTCGCATCGAGAGTATCCAGCAGATCCTGGGCCATCGCGCTATAGGTCATCTCCGGGCTGCGTTCGGAAAGCCCGTGGTTACGCATATCCACCTGCAAAATATCGCGATCGGCCACCAGATCGCGGGCCAGCACGCCCAGATTATCCAGGCTGCCAAAGAGGCCATGAACCAGTACGATGGGAGAATTATTGTTCGGCGATTGTGCAGATTGCGCTCGGCTATTCAATTTCATGGCAAAGTTCTTTTTTTACGTATGTCAGGTTAGGGTATTATGTTGACCATTCTGCCGCCCGGCTGCAAGGTTCCAGTTTAATCTGACTTTTGCCGCCACCCAGGTTTGACCCTATCCGCGGTTGGGATTAGCCCTTATAATCCCAACGACTTGTATTCAGATAAGATATTGCACTGGATTAAGATGAAAACAATCGAAGTTGATGATGAGCTCTATCAGTATATTGCCAGCCACACGCGACATATTGGCGAGAGTGCATCAGACATTTTACGGCGCATGCTGAAATTTTCCGCCGCCTCACAGCCTGCAACTCCGGTTTCTAAAGAGGTTCGTCAGCCAAATGTGGTCGCAGAAGCGAAAACAGTGGCACCGGTGAAAGACAAAGTCCGCGCGGTGCGTGAACTGCTGCTTTCCGACGAATACGCCGAGCAGAAAAAAGCGGTTAACCGCTTTATGCTGGTGCTGTCTACACTCTATTCACTGGATAACAAAGCGTTTGCTGAAGCCACTGATTCGCTTCATGGCCGTACCCGCGTCTACTTCGCGGGCGACGAACAGACGCTGCTTGCCAACGGCAATCAAACCAAACCTAAACATGTCCCTGGTACGCCGTACTGGGTGATCACCAATACCAACACCGGACGCAAATGCAGCATGGTCGAACACATCATGCAGTCGATGCAATTCCCGGCGGAATTGATTGAAAAGGTTTGCGGTACCATTTAACCCTTGCACAGGAAGGACCAGGCAATGGCAAATCACGATCGTGCGGGTCAGCCTGCACAACAAAGCGATTTGATTAACGTCGCTCAACTCACCGCGCAGTATTACGTACTGAAGCCGGAAGTGGGCAACGCAGAACACGCAGTGAAGTTTGGTACGTCTGGCCACCGCGGCAGCGCGGCGCGCCATAGCTTTAACGAACCGCATATTCTGGCCATTGCTCAGGCCATCGCGGAAGAGCGCGCTAAAAATGGCGTGACCGGTCCGTGCTATGTCGGGAAAGACACCCACGCGCTGTCCGAACCGGCGTTCATTTCCGTGCTGGAAGTGCTGGCAGCGAACGGTGTGGACGTCATCGTGCAGGAAGACAACGGCTTCACCCCGACGCCTGCGGTCTCAAACGCGATTCTGGTGCACAACAAAAAAGGTGGCGCGCAGGCTGACGGTATCGTCATCACCCCTTCGCACAACCCGCCGGACGATGGCGGTATCAAATACAATCCACCGAACGGTGGCCCGGCTGATACCAATGTCACCAAAGTGGTCGAAGACCGCGCCAACGCGCTGCTGGCTGACGGCCTGAAAGGCGTAAAACGTATCTCTCTGGATGCGGCGATGGCTTCCGGTCACGTGAAAGAGCTGGATCTGGTTCAGCCGTTCATCGAAGGGCTGGCCGATATCGTTGATATCGCCGCGATTCAAAAAGCGGGCCTGAAGCTGGGCGTGGATCCGCTCGGTGGTTCCGGTATCGAATACTGGAAGCGCATTGCCGAATTCTACAAGCTGGATCTGACTATCGTTAACGATCAGGTCGATCAGACGTTCCGCTTTATGCACCTCGATAAAGATGGCGCAATCCGCATGGACTGCTCCTCCGAGTGCGCGATGGCGGGTCTGCTGGCCCTGCGCGATAAATTCGATCTGGCCTTTGCCAACGACCCGGACTATGACCGCCACGGTATCGTTACTCCTGCGGGCCTGATGAATCCGAACCACTATCTGGCTGTGGCAATTAACTATCTGTTCCAGCATCGCCCACAGTGGGGCAAAGAGGTGGCAGTCGGTAAAACGCTGGTCTCTTCCGCGATGATTGACCGCGTGGTGAATGATTTAGGCCGCAAGCTGGTGGAAGTGCCAGTGGGCTTCAAATGGTTCGTTGACGGTCTGCACGACGGCAGCTTTGGTTTTGGCGGCGAAGAGAGCGCGGGTGCATCCTTCCTGCGTTTCGACGGTACGCCGTGGTCGACGGACAAAGACGGGATCATCATGTGCCTGCTGGCCGCGGAAATCACCGCCGTCACCGGCAAAAACCCGCAGGAGCACTACAACGAGCTGGCGGCTCGCTTTGGTGCGCCAAGCTATAATCGTATTCAGGCCGGTGCGACATCCGCACAGAAAGCCGCGCTGTCTAAGCTCTCTCCAGAGATGGTGAGCGCTAACACGCTGGCGGGCGACCCGATCACCGCACGTCTGACGGCGGCACCCGGTAACGGTGCGTCAATCGGCGGTCTGAAAGTGATGACAGATAACGGCTGGTTCGCCGCGCGTCCG
The DNA here is from genome assembly GCF_026672535.1 of Lelliottia sp. SL45. Taxonomy (NCBI): domain Bacteria; kingdom Pseudomonadati; phylum Pseudomonadota; class Gammaproteobacteria; order Enterobacterales; family Enterobacteriaceae; genus Lelliottia; species Lelliottia sp. SL45. The sequence continues at coordinate 2,501,788 of NZ_JAPPRH010000003.1, read as the reverse complement.
TCCGGTACGGAAGATGCGTACAAAATCTACTGCGAAAGCTTCCTCGGCGACGAACACCGTAAGCTGATCGAGAAAGAAGCGGTTGAGATTGTGAGTGAAGTGCTGAAGAACGCGTAAGTCTGCGGTCTGATCCCCTCAGCCGACAGGCGTGAGGAAAACATGAAAAACGGCAACCTCGGTTGCCGTTTTGCTTTTACCTCGCAGGCCCGGTAAGCAGTAATGCCCCCGGGCTTTTTTGTCGCTCTTAGCTGTGCTTATTCTTCAGCTCAAATCTTGGCGACACCAGACCGTACAGCGTCCAGCCCATAAACGTCACCATCGCCCCGTACAGCATCGCTTCCTGGCCGGAAGAGTAGAGCGCATAGAAGCTATATATCGCCCCAACCAGCGCCACGAAATTCGCAATCTTCGCTTTGCGGGGATCGACATTCGCCATTTTCTGAATAATCACCAGTGCGGCCATCGACAGAATATACGGAATAATGTTGGTCACTACCGCCAGGTTCACCAGCACGTTGAACTGGCTGTTCAGCGACGGGCTAATGGTCATCAGCGACAACCCACTCTGGAAAATGACAATCGCCAGCATCCCCTGGATCGGTGCTTCGGACTTGCTGACGCGGGAGAAGATTTTCGGGAAATATCCGGAGTCGGCAGAGGATTTAAACACCTGCGCGATGGTGAACTGCCAGCCGAGCAGCGAACCGCAGCAAGACATCACCATCAGGCCCATGATCACTTTCCCGACTTCCGGCGTGAACATCTGCGCAAACGCCAGGCCAAACGGCGCGGTCGAATTCGCCAGATCCATGTTTGGCACAATCCCGGCAATCACGTTGGTGGAGACGATGTAAATCACCGCAGCCCCCAGCGTCCCGCCCAGTACCGCGATCGGCACGTTGCGTTCCGGGTTTTCCACCACCTCGGCGTTCGCACAGGCCGATTCCAGTCCAAGGAAAGCCCACAGCGTCATGGCGATGGAGGAACCGACCGCCGCGAAGAACGGCACGTGGTGCGGGTTCCAGGAGTTGGCGTACAGCGTCGGACTAAACCAGAACCAGCCGATAATGCACAGACCCACCACCGGGATGATCACCCCCCAGACGGTGATACTGCTGATCTGCCCGGTGATGCGCGCGCCGCCGAAGTTAGCGACGGTACACAGCCACAGCACGCCGATGGTCGCGATACCGATCTGCACCGGGCTCAGGGCGACGCCGAACAGCTCGGTGCCGTACCCGACCGCCGAAATCGCAATCGCGACGTTAGCGATCAGCAGCGACACACCGTAGGTATAGTTGGCCATAAAGTTGCCCGACTTGCCGAAGGCATACTCCGCGTAACCGCCCATCCCGCCGGACTTACGGCTGAACATCCCGCATTTGGCGAAAGCCCACGCCAGCGCCATCGAGCCAACGGCGGTCACCAGCCAGGAGATAATTGAGATGGTACCGACCTCGGCGAGTTTGGTCGGGAGCATAATAATCCCCGAGCCCATCATATTGACCATGGTCAGGACGGTGAGCTGCACCACGCCCATCTTGTTGGATTTTTTACTCATAGTGTTTCCCCTTTCAGCAGCGCGGGCTGGGCGGCTGGCTGCTTAATCACGTAACAGCGAACCTGTTTGCGCCCGTCGCACTCTTCGACGTACACACCCTGGAGTTCCGGCGCGAAGCCCGGCAGAAGGTTAATCCCTTCTTCCAGCGCCGTGAAATAGCGCAGAACCGCGTCGCCCCACACTTCCCCCGGGACCACGCACAGCACGCCCGGTGGGTAAGGGAGCGCGCCTTCCGCGGCAATACGGCCTTCTGCATCGCGCAGAGAGACCAGCTCCACTTCTCCGCGCAGATAGGCGTAGTTCGCCGCCTGCGGGTTCATTTTCACTTGCGGGAAATGCGCCTTGCGGAACATCTCTTTTTGCAGCTGTTTCACGTTGTGGCGGGCGTAAAGGTCATGCATCTCCTGGCAAATCTGGCGCAGAGAGTAACCGGCGTAGCGCTCAGGATGCTGCTTGTAGAGGGACGGCAGCACCTCTTTCAGCGGCGCATCGGTTTCCAGCAGCTTCTCGAAACGCACCAGTTGAGCGATCAGTTGCTGCAACTTGCCCATGTCTTCGGCAGGCGTCAGCAGGAACAGGATGGAGTTGAGATCGCATTTTTCCGGGACGATGCCGTTTTCGCGCAGGAAGTTAGCGAGGATGGTGGCCGGTACGCCGAAATCGTCGTATTCCCCGGTACGGGCGTTGATGCCGGGTGTGGTCAGCAGGAGTTTGCACGGATCGATAAAATACTGATGCTCAGCGTAACCTTCGAAGGCATGCCAGTTTTCACCCGGCACAAAATGGAAGAAGCGCAGATCCGTGGAGATCTCTGCCGTCGGCCAGCTTTCCCACGGCTTGCCATCTACCGTTTCAGGCACAAACGGGCGGATGAACTGGCAGTTTTGCAGGATCAGCTTGCGCGCTTCGATACCGTTCACCACGCAGTCCATCCACATGTTGCGTCCGCTCTGGCCCTCATGCATGCGGGCGTTGATGTCCAGCGCGGCAAACAGCGGATAAAACGGGCTGGTGGAGGCGTGCATCATGAACGCGTTGTTCAGACGTTTGTGCGGAACGTAGCGCTGCTGGCCTTTGATATGGCTGTCTTTTTTGTGGATCTGCGAAGTCTGAGAGAAGCCTGCCTGCTGTTTATGCACCGACTGAGTGACCAGAATCCCCGGATCGTTCTCATTCAGCTCCAGCAGCAGCGGGGAACAATCCGCCATCATGGGAATAAACTGCTCGTAGCCGACCCACGCCGAGTCAAACAGGATGTAGTCGCACAGATGACCAATCTTATCGACCACCTGACGGGCGTTGTAGATGGTGCCATCGTAGGTGCCGAGCTGGATGACCGCCAGGCGGAACGGACGCTGATCGCGCATCCGGCCCGGAGCCACTTCGGCCACCAGTTCGCGCAGATAATTCTCTTCGAAGCAATGGGCGTCAATCCCGCCGATAAAGCCGTACGGGTTGCGAGCGGTTTCCAGATAGACCGGCGTTGCACCGGCCTGCAGCAGCGCGCCGTGATGGTTAGATTTATGGTTGTTACGATCAAACAGCACCAGATCGCCCGGCGTCAGCAGGGCGTTCAGCACCACTTTGTTGGATGACGACGTACCGTTCAGCACGAAGTAGGTCTTATCGGCGTTGAACACTTTCGCCGCATGTTTTTGTGCCGTACAGGGCGCGCCTTCGTGAATGAGCAGATCGCCCATCGCCACGTCGGCATTGCACAGGTCAGAGCGGAACAGCGTCTCGCCAAAGAAATCGACAAACTGATTACCGGCAGGGTGACGGCGGAAGAACTGGCCGCCCTGATGCCCCGGGCAATCAAAGGCGCTGTTACCCTGTTTGACGTAATCTACCAGCGCGCGGAAGAACGGCGGGCGCAGCTGAGTTTCATACTTCAGCGCGGCGGCTTCCAGCTGGCGTCCGTAGAAATCGTTGCTGGTGTCGTTGCACTCAAATACGCCGTGAATGCGCGGTAAATATTCGGCCGGAACCATCTCTTCTTTGTGCGTCGCGATAAATACCGGGATTCCAAAACCGGTGGCTTCTATTTCTTCAATGGTGCCATTAAAAATATCGCCGACGGCCAGTACTACGGCTGCCACATCAATATAATCGGTCGCACTGGCATCGACCATTTCCCGAGTGGTAGTGAAGCAGTCCGGGCAAGCGCGGCTGGCAGCGATTTTTAGCATTTTCATATTTGTCTCTTTATTTTAGGCAATATTTGTCCTTCGACTTCGTATAAATAAGAAATCGAAATAGTCCGGAAAAAAAAGCAAAGAGGAGCCGCTGATAAAAAATCAGTGAATTGCTTTTTGATGAGTTAAATCCCAGGCCGTCCGGAAACGGAATAGACAGGATTTAAGGAAAAGGAGCGCAGTGCCCACAGGCAAATGCCTGTAAGTCAGGGTATTTCAGGAAAACCTGTAAGCAGACGCGCCCTGGGTCGAAGGACTACCGGGCGTTGAAGAAGTGAAAGTCAAAGCTATTGCGGTGGGCGAACATCATAATATGCGTTGTTCGCCTTATATGCGGCATTAAACGATTATTGTTTTCCATGACTGTTTTTCCTTTCAGTAATTGAAAGCAAGGCCATTTTATCCATGAAAAGGCAGCAAACCGTGAAGAAGATCACCAATAACCGATCAAATCAGAAATAAATATTCGTTTTGCGTGAATAGAGCAGTGCATAACGCTGTTTTGTATTACTAATGTTAATACGATGTATTCATGGTGTTTTTATTTAATTTAAAGAGGGCGGGAACACGTGTTTTCGTAATAATTAAAAAGGCAGAAATATGTTGTGCTAATTTAATTGAGTTAATTCTGAATAGTTATTCAAAGCATAAACCGATAACCGATACCGGTTTCAGTTAATAAATGGCGGGGGCGTGCGGGGTCAGCCTCAAGTTTTTGACGAAGGTGGCCCATATATATGCGTAAATAATGACTATGCTCAACGGCGTTCGGTCCCCAGACCTGATTAAGCAGCTGACGTTGGGTCAGCACTTTGCCGTGATTGTTAAGCAGCACGGCCAGCAGGCGAAACTCAATCGGGGTGAGGTGGATCTCTTGGGTACCGCGCAGAATTCGACGGGCAGGCAGATCGACCTGGATATCTGAAAAGGTAAACACCGGATCGGACGGCGTCGTCGCACTGTGGCGGCGCAGCGCCACGCGCAGGCGCGCCTGAAGTTCACCAATACCAAAAGGTTTGCTGAGATAGTCATCGGCCCCGGCGTCCAGCGCCGCAATTTTATCCGTCTCTTCGGCGCGGGCAGAGAGCACAATGATGGGCATTTGGCTCCACTGGCGCACTTCGCGGATAAAATCGAGACCGTCGCCGTCGGGGAGGCCTAAATCAAGGATCACCAGGTCGGGTTTGCGGGTGGCCGCTTCGATAAGTCCGCGCTGTAATGTCCCGGCGTCATACACGCGCAAGCCGTCTCCCTCCAGCGCAGCGCGCAGGAAACGGCTAATGGCGAGTTCGTCTTCAACAATCAGGACGTTAATCACAAATCCTCGGGTAATTCATTCATTTCTGGCGGGACATCCAGCGGAAGTGTAACACAAAAACAGGCACCTCCTTCCGGTCGGTTGTGGGCGGTAATGGTGCCGCCGTGCACATCGACAATCGCCTGACAGATGGCCAGCCCTAGCCCGACTCCGGGAATGGCCGACTCTTTATTCCCGCGCGCAAACTTCTCAAAAATCGCGCTTTCCTGACCGAACGGAATGCCCGGCCCGTCGTCCCACACTTCAAGGCGCAGTGCCTGATGCGCGACGCCCGCCGTTAAACCAATCTCCGCTTTTGCGCCCGCGTATTTCGCCGCATTCTCCAGCAGATTAATCAGCACCCGCTCAAACAGCGGACCGTCGACGTGGATCAGCGTGAGCGGTTCAGGCATGTCGAGGGTGATATGGCGGCCGCCCAGCCCTGGCTCCAGCATTTGTAAGGCGCTGCCGACCACCTCTTCCAGCGTCAGCCACTCTTTTTTAAGGTTAAACCCACCGGACTGAATACGCGCCATATCGAGCAGATTATTCACCAGCCGGGTGGTGTTGAGCACGTGCTGGCGGATCTCGCTAGCCTGCAGAGCGTGAGGGGAATTCTCCGCCGCCAGGTCGAGGGTCAGGATCTCCGACTGACCAAACAGCACCGTCAGCGGCGTGCGCAGATCGTGAGAGAGCGCCGCCAGCAGGGAGTTGCGAATACTTTCGCGCTCGCTCGCCAGCCGCGCCAACTCTTCGCTGGTGGTGAGGGCCAGACGCTCCAGCGCGCTGGCAACCAGCAGGGTAAAGGTTTCCAACAGGCGCTGCTGTTCCGGGATCATCAGCTGTCGCAGATTCGACGGCTCAACAATCACCAGCCCCAGGGTTTTGTCAGCGCTGCGCAGGGGGAGAATCAGATAGGGCACGCCGGGCAGCGTATCGGTTCCGGCACCGGCGGGCAGCCCTTTGTCAAAACTCCAGCGGGCGATGGCTTCATCCCACGGCGTCATGCCGTTGGCGGAGGTGAGTGGGCGCAGTTTTCCGTGCTCGTCCGGGAGCAAAATCAGGCTGCTGGCCTGGAACGTGGAGCGAATAAACTGCTCGCTGGTCTGGACGATATCCAGCGGCGTGCGCCCGACGGCGAGCGATTTCGACATCTCATACAGATGGCGCGTGCGCTGTTCGCGGTAGCGGGCGATACGCGCCTGATAGCGCACGCCCGCGGTGAGATTACCAATCACCAGCCCGACGGTCAGCATCACGGCAAACGTCAGAATATACTGCACATCCGACACCGCCAGCGTACCGCGCGGGGCGATGAAGAAGAGGTCAAAGCTGGCGACGTTAATGATCGTCGCCAGTACCGACGGCCAGCGCCCGTAGAGCAAAGCCACCACCACCACACCCAGCAGATAGACCATCACCAGGTTGGCGGCGTCAAAGGCAATCAGCCATTGGCTTGCCACAATGGTTATCAGGGCGCAAAGCACCGTCGCCACCAGACAGCCTCTGAGCTGGATGCGCCATTTATCGCCAAAGCTGCGGGCGTCAGGCGTGCGGCTGGGGAGGGGGGCCGGTTTTTCGTCGAGCGCGACAATCACCAGATCCAGATCCGGCGCGCGTTTCGCCAGTTTGTCAGCGAAAGATTCGCGGCTAAACCAGCGGCGATGCTGACGGCGGCCGATGACGATTTTGCCGAGATTATGTTCCCTGGCGTAGCGCAGGATGGCTTTATCTTCTGCTGGATCGGACAGGGTAGCGGTCTCCGCGCCTAACTCCTGGGCGAGGCGCAGGGCGCTGAGGATAGCGCGCCGCTGGTTTTCCGGCAGGGCGTGCAGGTGTGGGGTTTCGACGTAAACTGCATGCCAGGCACTGCCGAATTTTGCCGCCAGCCGCGCGGCGGTACGCACCAGTTTCTCGTTGCCGCCGCTGTGCCCGATGCAGAGCAAAATGGCGTCGCGGGTATGCCAGACGCGGTCCTGCCCCTGTCGGTCGCGCCAGGCGCGCATCTGATCGTCCACCCGATCGGCGGTGCGCCGCAGCGCCAGTTCGCGCAGGGCAATCAGGTTCCCTTTACGGAAAAAGTGCTCGATAGCGCGTTCGGCCTGCCCGGCGATATAGACTTTGCCCTCGTGCAGGCGCTGGCGCAGATCGTCCGGGGGGAGATCGACCAGCACCACTTCATCGGCGGAATCAAAAAAGGGATCGGGGACGGTTTCACGCACCTGAATGCCGGTGACGCCGCTGACCACGTCGTTCAGGCTTTCCAGATGCTGCACGTTAACGGTGGTAAAGACGTCGATACCCGCTTCCAGCAGCTCTTCGACATCCTGCCAGCGCTTGGGGTGACGCGAGCCTGGCGCATTACTGTGCGCCAGTTCGTCCATCAGAATTAATGCCGGACGGCGGGCGAGGGCGGCGTCGAGATCGAACTCGGAGACCAGACGACTGCGATGGCTGATACGACGGGCCGGCTGCGTCGCCAGCCCCTCCAGCAGCGCCGCCGTCTCTTTGCGCCCGTGGGTTTCCACCACGCCGATGAGAATATCCAGCCCCTGCGCCCGCAAACGCTGCGCTTCGGTTAGCATGGCGTAGGTTTTCCCGACGCCCGCACAGGCGCCGAAAAACACTTTTAATTTGCCGCGATGCGCTTCAGCGGTCTGCTCAAGCAGCCGATCCGGATTCGGGCGCAGGGGCTCGTCGGTCATTTAGTTTTTCCTTAGCGCGTCCAGCGCCAGATTCAGCTCAACAATATTCACGACCGGCATGCCGATAAAGCTGACCAGCGGTTTTTGCGTGTGTTCAGCAACCAGTTTGCTGACCTGGTCAGCGGTCAGCCCACGCGCGGCGGCCACGCGCGGGATTTGCCACGTCACAGCGGCGGGCGTCAGGCTATAATCCAGCCCACTGGCCGAAGCGGTGACCAGTTCAACGGGCACCGTCGGGTTCGCCTGCGGGTTAGCCGCGCGCAGGGCGCTGACGCGTTCACTCACGGCTTTATCCAGTTCAGGATTACTTCCTGCCAGGTTGCTGCCACCCGATGCCATTGGATTATACGGGGTTTCAGCGGTGGCGGAAGGACGCCCCTGAAAGTAACGGGCATCGGTAAAGTTCTGCCCAATCAGGCGCGAACCGCGGCTCTCACCGTTTTGCATAATCAGCGAGCCGTTGGCCTGATCCTTAAACCACCACTGGCCCAGCGCAGTGGTCACCAGCGGGTAAAGCCCACCGGTAATCAGCGACAGCAGGATAAACAGAAGTATAGCGGGACGTAACATAGTCATTTGATTTCTCTCTTAAACCAGCCCGAACAGGGTCAGTAACAGGTCGATAATTTTGATCCCGATAAAGGGCACCACTAATCCACCGAGACCATAAATCCACAGGTTGCGGCGCAGCATCGCGGCCGCCGTCAGCGGTTTATAGCTCACCCCTTTCAGCGCCAGCGGGATCAGGAAGACAATGATCAGGGCGTTGAAGATCACGGCGCTGAGAATCGCCGACGCGGGCGAGTGCAGATGCATCACGTTCAGCGCGTTGAGTTGCGGGTAGGTGGCAGCAAACGCGGCCGGGATAATGGCGAAATATTTCGCCACATCGTTGGCGATACTGAAGGTGGTGAGCGACCCGCGCGTCATCAGCATCTGTTTACCGATATGGACCACCTCGATAAGTTTGGTCGGGTTAGAGTCCAGATCGACCATGTTCCCCGCTTCTTTTGCCGCCTGGGTGCCGGAGTTCATCGCTACCGCCACGTCAGCCTGCGCCAGCGCCGGGGCATCGTTGGTGCCGTCGCCGGTCATCGCCACCAGACGGCCTTCCGCCTGGTACTGGCGGATTAGCGCCAGCTTCGCTTCTGGCGTCGCTTCGGAGAGGAAATCGTCCACCCCCGCTTCGGCGGCAATGGCGGCGGCGGTCAGACGGTTATCCCCGGTGATCATCACCGTTTTGATCCCCATTTTGCGCAGCTGGGCAAAGCGTTCTTTGATGCCGCCTTTGACGATATCTTTCAGGGCGATCACCCCCAGAACGTTAGCCCCTTCTGCGACCACCAGCGGGGTGGCACCCTGACGCGCCACGCTTTCCACCAGCTGATCGACCTGCGGTGGGAAGTGGCCGTTATTGGCTTCGATGTGGCGACGAATGGCGTCCACGGAGCCTTTACGGATCATGCGATCCTGAATGTTAATCCCGCTCATCCGCGTCTGCGCCGTGAAGGGCACAAAGGTGGCGTGCAGGCTCTGCACGTCGCGCTGGCGCAGATTGAAGCGCTGTTTAGCCAGAATCACGATGCTGCGGCCTTCCGGCGTTTCATCCGCCAGCGAGGAGAGTTGCGCCGCATCGGCCAGCGTTTTCTCATCGACACCCGGCGCAGGCAGGAAGTCCGACGCCTGACGGTTGCCGAGAGTAATGGTCCCGGTTTTATCCAGCAGCAGCACGTCCACGTCGCCCGCCGCTTCGACCGCGCGGCCGCTGGTGGCAATCACGTTCGCGCCGAGCATCCGGCTCATCCCGGCCACGCCGATGGCCGACAGCAGACCGCCGATGGTGGTCGGGATCAGGCAGACCAGCAGGGCTACCAGCACCGTGACGCTCACCGCCGTGCCGCCGTAAGCGGAGAACGGCCACAGGGTGGCGGTCGCCAGCAGGAAGACGATGGTCAGAGCTACCAGCAAAATGGTGAGCGCGATTTCATTTGGCGTTTTGCGACGCTGCGCGCCTTCGACCATGGCGATCATCCGGTCGAGGAAGGTTTCACCCGGATTGACGCTGCACTGGATCACCAGCCAGTCAGAGAGAATGCGCGTCCCGCCCGTGACCGAGGCAAAATCGCCGCCGGACTCACGGATCACCGGCGCGGACTCCCCGGTGATGGCGCTTTCGTCCACTGACGCGCCGCCTTCGATCACCTCCCCGTCGCAGGGGATAATATCGCCCGCTTCCACCAGCACCACGTCGCCTTTGCGCAGTTCATCGGCCGGGACGTGATCCATCTGTGCGCCGTATTTCGGTTCGCGCAATTTGCGGGCAAACGCGGTCTTTTTGACCCCTTTCAGGCTGTTGGCCTGCGCTTTGCTGCGGCCTTCCGCCAGCGCTTCGGCAAAGTTGGCGAACAGCACCGTAAACCACAGCCACAGGCTGATGGCCCCGGTAAACAGGGCGTCGCCCGTCAGGTGTCCGGTGCTCATGGCGATGGCAAGCGCGGTGGTGACCACGCTGCCAATCCAGACGATAAACATCACCGGGTTGTGCCACTGCACGCGCGGGCTGAGTTTTTTCACCGCATCCATCAACGCCTGGCGAACCAGTGTCGGTTCTAAGAGGGCCAGTTGTTTACGACTCATGACTGATATCTCCGCTCTGTTAGCGTAAAGAAAGATGTTCCGCGACCGGGCCTAACGCGAGGGCGGGGATAAAGGTCAGGGCACCGACCAGCAGGATGGTGCCAATCAGCAGGCCAATAAACAGCGCGCCGTGTGTCGGGAGCGTACCGGTTGAGGTGGGCTGAATCTTTTTACTCACCAGCGATCCGGCGATAGCCAGTACCGGCACGATCACCCCAAAGCGGCCCACGAACATGCAGAACGCCAGCAGGCAGTTCCAGAACGGAGAGTTGGCGCTTAACCCGGCAAAGGCGCTGCCGTTGTTGTTGGCCGCAGACGACACGGCGTACAGCACTTCGCTAAAGCCGTGGATGCCTGGGTTGAAAATGCCGCTGCGCCCGGCCTCGGTCATTAGGGCCAGCGCGGTGCCCATCAGCACCAGCGCAGGGGTCACCAGGATGGCAAGGGCGGTCAGTTTCATTTCGCGCACGTCGATTTTTTTACCCAGATACTCCGGCGTGCGGCCAATCATCAGCCCGGCGATAAACACCGCCAGCAGAACGAACAGCAGCATGCCGTAAAGACCGGCACCGACGCCGCCGAAGACCACTTCGCCAATCTGCATCAGCCACAGAGGGATCATCCCGCCAAGGGCCGTGAAGGAGTCATGCATCCCGTTGACGGCGCCGCAGGAGGCAGCCGTTGTCACCACCGCGTACAGGCTGGTGGCGAGGATACCGAAGCGGCTCTCTTTGCCTTCCATATTAATACTGCTGTCAGCGCCCAGCTGCAGGAAATGGCTATTACCGTGCCACTCCGCCCACATCACCAGCGCCGCGCAGACCACAAAGATAATCGACATCGCCCACAGCAACGTCCGGCCCTGACGGCGGTCATTTACCACATCACCAAAGGCGAAACAGAGCGCGGCGGGGATCAGGAAGATCGCCAGCATCTGCACGATGTTGGTCAGCGCGGTCGGGTTCTCGAACGGATGCGAGGAGTTGGCGTTAAAGAAACCCCCGCCGTTGGTGCCCAGCATTTTGATCGCTTCCTGCGATGCCACTGGCCCCATCGGCAGCATCTGTTTCACGCCTTCAATAGAGGTGTAAGACGAGTAGGGCAGCAGGTTTTGCAGGGTGCCTTGCTGAATAAAGAACAGGGCGATCAGCAGAGCAATCGGCAGCAGTAGCCACAGGGTAATGCGCGTGAGATCGACCCAGGCGTTGCCCAGGGTGCTGATTTTCTGGCGGGCGAAGGCGCGGATAAGGGCGAAGATCACCGCAATGCCGCTGGCGGCAGAGAGGAAGTTCTGCACCGTTAACCCCACCATCTGGCTGAAATAGCTGAGGGTGGTTTCACCCGCATACGACTGCCAGTTGGTATTACTGACAAAGCTGACGGCAGTATTGAGCGCCAGATGCCACGACAGACCCGGCAGCTGCTGCGGGTTGAGAGGCAGAATGCCTTGCAGCATCAGCATCGCGAACAGCACCACCAGCCCGACGATATTCAGCAACACAATGGCGATCAGATACTGCCGCCAGTTCATCTCCTGGGTGTTGATCCCAAGTACGCGCCAGATCCCGTTTTCGACGCCCCCAATCACCGGCAGCGCGCCGCCGTTAATCATCCGCGCCAGCCAGCTTCCCAGCGGCCTTGCGAGCAGGAAAAGCACCAGCAGGAAGCTGGCGATCAGTAAAAATGCCTGGGCCACCATCAGAACGCCTCCGCATTAATCAGGGCATAAATCAAATAGCCCAACAACAGGAACACCAGCACGATGCCAGCAATCAGACCTGCACTCACAATTCACCTCCGGGTGACTTTTGTTGTTGTGCAAAAGGTAGGATTTATGGCGCAAAGATTTCGCAAAAATCAGCGGGGTGGGTGTAAAAAAAGTATAAAAATGACAAGACCATGATTTAACTAATGGTAAGTATCTTGTTAACTTTTATGTAACTTAATTACAGGTGGAGTGTAAATATTCACTAAACGGATGAAAATAAGTGGTCGGATGAGTAGTAAAATTACAAACAAAGCGGTACTATTTTAGCCAGATAACCACTTTTGAAATTTCCGGATAACGTTTCCGGCCAGCTATAGGGGAGAAAATCATGGACCTGTATAAAGAGTTTCCAGCACATGTTGTCTTTTTACGTCGCACCTTCGCCGTAGTGGCCGGGATTGTGGCGCTGCCAGTGATGTTGTTCTGGAAAGACCGTGCACGTTTTTACAGCTATCTGCACCGCGTCTGGGCGAAAACCAGCGAGAAACCGGTATGGATGGACCAGGCCGAAAAAGCGACCTGCGATTTTTACTAACAAATAGCCACAAAGCAATGTCGAACCGCCACAGCGATGTGGCGGTTTTTTTGTGTCTGTCGCTTTCCGCTCGCCCGCCGGGCAAAGGTTACACTTGCTCCTGTAACATAACTTAAACATTATAGAGTCAGATATCCCACGTTTAGGGATAGACGACGCGGTTTCGGCCTGCGGTCAGAAACGCTACGCTTAGGTTATGGACAATTATTCAGGAGTGTTATGACCACGCATCTGGTCTGGTTTCGCGCGGATCTGCGCCTTCATGACAACATCGCGCTCGCGGCCGCCTGCCGCTCTCAAGACGCCCGCGTGCTGGCCCTGTTTATCGCCACGCCCGAACAGTGGCGTGAGCACGGCATGGCTCCGCGACAGGCGGCATACCTGCGTGCGCATCTCAATGCCCTGCAGCAGGGGCTGGCGGAGAAGGGCATTCCACTGATTTATGAGGAAGTGAGCGACTTTGCCGCGCAGAGCGACAAAGTGCAGCAGATCTGCGACGCGCACAACGTCACCCATCTTTTTTACAACTATCAGTACGAATTCAACGAGCAGCAGCGCGACCGACAGCTTGAAAACCGGCTTACTACGGTTGTGTGCCAGGGCTTTGACGACAGCGTGATGTTAGCGCCGGGCAGCGTCATGACCGGCAATCACGAGATGTATAAAGTCTTCACCCCGTTCAAAAATGCCTACCTGAAACGCCTGAAAGAGGGGCTACCGGAGTGCGTCGCCGCGCCAGCGGCCCGAGGAGAGGCGCTGACCGTTTCTGCGGAGATCAACGTTGACTACCCTCAGCGCGATTTCGACCCGGACCACTTCCCACCGACCGAAAAGGCCGCGATTGCGCAGTTGCGCCAGTTCTGCAAACAGCAGGCCGCGGAGTATGAAGCACAGCGCGATTTTCCCGCCATCGAAGGTACCAGCCGTTTATCCGCCTGTCTGGCGTTGGGCGTGCTCTCCCCGCGTCAGTGTCTGCACCGCCTGCTGGCCGAACAGCCGCAGGCCCTCGACGGCGGGCCGGGGGCGGTATGGCTTAACGAGCTGATCTGGCGCGAATTCTACCGTCATCTGATGACGTATCATCCTGATTTATGTAAACATCGTCCCTTCATCCGCTGGACGGACAAGGTGCAGTGGCAGCAGGATGACGCCCAGCTACAGGCGTGGCAAAACGGGCAGACGGGCTATCCTATAGTCGATGCGGCCATGCGTCAGCTTAACGAAACGGGGTGGATGCATAACCGCCTGCGGATGATCGTTGCCAGCTTCCTGGTGAAAGACCTGCTGATCGACTGGCGCGCCGGAGAGCGATATTTTATTTCTCAGCTGATCGACGGCGATCTGGCGGCCAATAACGGCGGCTGGCAGTGGGCGGCGTCGACCGGAACGGATGCCGCTCCCTATTTTCGTATTTTTAACCCGACAACCCAGGGACAACGATTTGACGCTACCGGCGAGTTTATCCGCCAGTGGCTACCTGAACTGGCCGACGTGCCGGGAAAATCGATCCATGAACCCTGGGTGTGGGCGGATAAAACGGGTGAAACCCTCGATTATCCGCGCCCGATTGTTGACCATAAACAGGCGCGAGTCGCCACACTGGCGGCCTATGAAGCCGCCCGCAAAGCGTAAGAGAGTAATGATGAAAAACAGCGAACTGGAAACCTTAATCAATGAAAAGCTGAACAGCGCCAGCTTCAGCGACTACGGCCCTAACGGCCTGCAGGTGGAAGGGCGTGAAACGGTGCAAAAGATTGTCACCGGCGTCACGGCGAGCCAGGCCCTGCTGGATGAAGCAGTACGCCTGCAAGCGGATGCGGTGATCGTGCATCACGGCTATTTCTGGAAAAACGAAGCACCGATTATTCGCGGCATGAAGCGCAACCGCCTGAAAACGCTGCTGGCGAACGACATCAATCTGTACGGCTGGCACTTGCCGCTGGACGCGCATCCGGAGCTGGGCAATAACGTTCAGCTCGCTCAGCTGCTCGGCATCACCGTGATGGGTGAAATCGAAGAGCTGCTGCCGTGGGGTGAGCTGTCCATGCCGGTTCCTGGCCTGGAACTTGCTTCCTGGATTGAGGCGCGTCTGGGCCGCCGTCCACTGTGGAGCGGTGATACCGGCCCGGATCTGGTGAAGCGCGTGGCGTGGTGTACCGGCGGCGGCCAGGGCTTTATCGACAATGCGGCGCGCTTTGGCGTCGACGCTTTTATTACCGGTGAAGTGTCCGAGCAGACCATTCACTCTGCCCGCGAGCAGGGGCTGCATTTCTACGCGGCAGGGCACCATGCCACCGAGCGCGGCGGCATCCGCGCCCTGAGCGAATGGCTGACGGAAAATACCGATCTCGACGTGACCTTTATTGATATCCCTAATCCTGCCTGATGAGAGGTGCGTAAGTGCAGCGAGCGCGTTGTTATTTATTAGGCGAAACGGCAGTGGTACTGGAGTTAGAGCCTCCGGTCACGATGACGACGCAAAAAAGGATCTGGCGCTTAACCCAGCGGCTGGGCGAAATCCCTGAAGTGGTCGAGGCCATTCCGGGGATGAACAACATTACCGTGGTGCTGCGCAATCCGCAGTCGGTGGCGCTGGACGCCATCGAGCGGTTGCAGCGCTGGTGGGAGGAGAGCGAGGCGCTGGAGCCGGAGTGGCGATTTATCGAGATCCCGGTGGTGTACGGCAACGCGGCTGGCCCGGATCTGGGCGACGTGGCGCGTCATGCGGGGCTGTCGGAAAAGCAGGTCGTCGAGCTGCATGCCTCGGTGGACTACGTGGTGTGGTTCTTAGGGTTCCAGCCGGGTTTCCCGTATCTCGGCGGATTGCCAGAGCCGCTCCATACGCCACGCCGGGGCGAGCCGCGCCTGATGGTCCCGGCCGGTTCCGTGGGAATTGGCGGGTCGCAGACCGGGGTTTATCCGCTCGCCTCGCCGGGGGGCTGGCAGCTTATCGGCCACACCCCCCAGGCGCTGTTTGATGCTAAACGCGAAGAGCCGGTGCTGTTGCGACCGGGCGATACCGTGCGGTTCGTGCCGCAGAAGGAGGGGGTATGTTGAAGGTGATTCGCGCGGGGTTATACACCTCGGTACAGGACGGCGGGCGCACCGGGCTGCGCCAGTCCGGGGTCAGCTACTGCGGCGCGCTGGACAAACCGGCGTTGCAGATCGCCAACCTGCTGGTGGGCAACGATCCGAATGCCGCAGCGCTGGAGATCACCCTCGGACAGTGCAGCTTTGAATTTGAACGCGACGGCTGGTTTGCCCTGACGGGCGCGGGCTGTGACGCGACGCTTGACGGCGCGGCGGTCTGGACCGGCTGGCGGCTGCAGGTGAAAGCGGGGCAGCGTCTGACGCTTCATCGCCCGACTCACGGCATGCGCAGCTATCTGGCGGTCGGCGGCGGGATTGACGTACCGGAAGTGATGAACTCGTTCAGCACCGATCTCAAAACGGGCATTGGCGGCTTTGAAGGGCGCCTGCTGAAGGATGGCGATAACCTGCCGCTGGGCAGCGAATCACGCCAATTTACCGACGCGCAGGGGGTGAAACAGCTCCTGTGGAGTAACCGCATTCGCGCCCTGCCGGGGCCGGAGTACCATGAGTTTGACCAGGCCTCGCAGGATGCCTTCTGGCGACTGCCGTGGCGGCTCAGCCCGCAGAGTAACCGTATGGGCTACCGTTTGCAGGGCCAGCAGCTGGCGCGTACCACCGATCGTGAAATGGTCTCCCACGGCCTGCTACCGGGCGTTGTCCAGGTGCCGCACAACGGCCAGCCGATTGTGCTGATGAATGATGCTCAGACCACCGGCGGTTATCCGCGTATCGCCTGCATCATTGAAGCCGATATGTACCATCTGGCGCAAATCCCGCTCGGCCAGCCGATCCACTTTGTGCCCTGTACGCTGGAAGAGGCCCTCGACGCGCGCCGTGTGCAGCGGCAATTCATCGAACAACTGGCATGGAGGTTGAATGATCGTCGTTGATTTAAATGCGGATCTGGGTGAAGGCTGCGGGAGCGATGCCGAGCTACTGACGCTGGTGTCGTCGGCCAATATTGCCTGTGGCTTTCACGCCGGGGATGCGCAGACCATGCGCGAAAGCGTGCGAGGCGCGTTAAAAAACGGCGTGGCGATAGGTGCCCACCCGAGCTTTCCCGATCGGGAGAACTTCGGGCGCACGGCCATGAATCTGCCGCCAGAAACGGTTTACGCCCAAATACTGTACCAGATTGGTGCGCTGGCGGCGATTGCCCGCGCCGAAGGGGGGCAACTGCGTCACGTGAAACCTCACGGGATGCTCTACAACCAGGCGGCGAAAGACGCGCAGCTGGCTGACGCTATCGCCCGCGCGGTGCATGCGGTGGACGGCAATCTGATTCTGGTAGGGCTGGCGGGGAGCGAGCTGATCCGCGCCGGTGAGCGTTTTAGCCTGGTGACCCGCGAAGAGGTGTTTGCCGATCGCGGCTATCGGGCCGACGGCAGCCTGGTGCCGCGCAGCGAGCCGGGGGCGCTGATTGCCGATGAAGAGCAGGCGCTGGCGCAAACTCTGGACATGGTGCAGCAGGGGCGGGTGAAAAGTACGAGCGGTGAATGGGCCTCTGTGCGCGCGCAGACGGTGTGCCTGCACGGAGATGGCGAACACGCGCTGGCATTTGCCCGTCGCTTGCGCGCGGAATTTGAGTTAAATAATATAAAAATCAGTACCTAAAGCACAAAACGCAAACACAACAAAACGCTATACAACAACAGGAAGGACAACATGGCAGAGACGCTTTCACTCTGGCCACTCATCGGTATTGCGGTGATCGTGGTCGGGTTTATCTTACGTTTTAATCCGGTGCTGGTGGTGATTGTCGCCGGGATTGTCACCGGTGTGGCGGCGAATATGCCGGTCGCAACTATCCTCGAAAAGCTGGGCGAAGGGTTCCTGAATACCCGTAATCTGCCTTATATCCTGCTGATCCCGCTGGCCGTTATTGGCCTCCTGGAACGTCACGGTCTGAAAGAGCGCGCGCAGGCGTGGATTGCCAAAATCCACAGCGCCACCGCGGGGCGACTGCTGATTGTCTATCTGTTTGTGCGTGAAGCGACGGCGGCGATGGGGCTGACCAGCCTGGGCGGCCATCCGCAAATGGTGCGACCGCTGCTGGCTCCAATGGCGGAAGGGGCTGCGGAGAAAAAATACGGCGAACTGCCGGGCGCGGTGCGCTATCGCCTGAGGGCGATGTCGGCGGCGACGGACAACGTCGGGCTGTTCTTCGGTGAAGATATCTTTGTCGCCTTCGGGGCGATCATCTTTATGCATAACTTTATGCTGGAGTCCGGCGGAATTCAGACCGAGCCGCTGCACATTGCGCTGTGGGGCATTCCGACGGCAGTCTGCGCCTTTATTATCCACGCCACCCGCCTGTGGCGACTGGACAAGCATCTTGAACGCGAGCTGGCGAAAACCGCGCACACGCAGGGAGATGCCTCATGAATTTCCAGCAAAGTTATCTCTACTGGCTGGCAGGGCTGATCCTGCTGATCGTCGCCGTGATGTCGTTTCGCGATAAAGCGAACCCGCGTCGCATCACTACCGGCCTGTTCTGGGGCGTGTACGGCCTGATATTCCTGCTCGGTGACTGGACGTATCAGCTGGTGGGCGATAAGCGCACCGTGCATATTGCGGTCGGTCTGGCGGTGGTTGGGCTGGCGCTGATGGCCGGTTTTGGCGGCGTGCGGCTGGGCAGCTATCACCAGCGTAAACCCGAAGAGCGGGAGGCCAGCGCGAAGCGGCTCGGCAACCGCCTGTTCTATCCGGCGTTAGCCATTCCTGTGGTGACGGTGGTGGGCGTGTTGATGTTCAACCATGTGCCTGGATTGCAGGAAAATCTGTTCGGACCGGGTAACCATTCGACGCTGGTGACGCTGTTCTCGATGACCGCCGGGTCGCTGATTGGCCTCGCAATGGCGGTTAAAATGACGCACGAAAAAGTGCATCAGCCGTTGCAGGAGGCGCGCCGACTGCTGGATTCCATCGGCTGGGCGTTTATCCTGCCGCAGATTCTGGCGACGCTGGGCCTGCTCTTTACCGCCGCTGGCGTGGGCGATGGCATCTCCTGGCTGACGAAAAGCTACCTGGCGGTGGACAGCCGCTTTATCGCCGTGGCGGTGTACACGATCGGCATGGCGCTGCTCACGATGGTGATGGGCAATGCGTTTGCGGCGTTCCCGATCGTGACGGCGGGGATCGGCATCCCGATCCTGGTGCTGCAGCATGGCGGTAACCCGGCGGTGATGGCGGCGATTGGCATGTTCTCCGGCTACTGCGGAACGCTGATGACGCCAATGGCGGCGAACTTCAACATCGTGCCTGCCGCGCTGCTGGAGCTGCCGGATAAAAATGCGGTAATCAAAGCGCAGGTGCCGACCGGCGTGCTGCTGCTGATTGCCAACGTGTTCCTGTTGTACTTCCTGATGTTCCTGTAAGGAGAGACGATGCGTAACGTATTAGTCACCGGTTTTGAGCCGTTCGGCGGCGAGACCGTTAACCCTTCGTGGGAAGTGGTCAGGCAGCTTGAGGGGAGTATCATCGACAGCTGTCGCGTGGTGACGCGCCAGTTACCTTGCGTTTTTGGCGAGTCGTTAAGCGTGCTGAATGCGGCTATCGATGAACTTGAACCTGCGGTGGTGATCGCGGTCGGACAGGCGGGCGGTCGTGTGGATGTGACCGTCGAGCGCGTCGCCATTAACGTGGACGACGCCAGGATTGCCGATAATCACGGCCAGCAGCCGATTGATGTGGCGATCGTCCCGGACGGTCCCGCGGCGTGGTTCAGTTCGCTGCCGATCAAAGCGATGGTGGCGGCGATGCGCGAGAAGGGGATCCCCGCCTCCGTTTCGCAGACGGCGGGCACCTTCGTCTGTAACCACGTCATGTACGGGCTGCTGCATAAAATCAGTGAAAAAACCGCAGTGAAGGGTGGATTTATCCATATTCCGTACCTGCCTGAACAGGCCGCAGCCCATCCGGGCGCACCGAGTATGGCGGCGCACACGGTGAAAGCAGCGCTGATCGTGGCGGTCGAAGTGGCCCTGCGCCAGGCGTCTGACGTGAAAATCGTGGGCGGCGCGACGCACTAAACAAAGGAAGATAAGATGCCAGAAGGTCCGGAGATCCGCCGCGCGGCGGATAGCCTGGAGGCGGCGATAAAGGGCAAACCACTGACTGATGCGTGGTTTGCTTTCCCTCAGTTAAAACCGTATGAAACGCAGTTGATCGGGCAAACCGTGACGCACATCGAGACGCGGGGCAAAGCGTTGCTGACCCATTTCAGCCATAACCTGACGTTATATAGCCACAACCAGCTTTATGGCGTCTGGCGAGTGATCAATGTGGGTGAGCAACCGCAAACTAATCGTGTCTTGCGCGTCAGATTGCAGACGGCGGAGAAGGCTATTTTGCTCTACAGCGCGTCGGATATCGAGATGTTAACGCCGGAGCAACTGCTCACTCACCCGTTCCTGCAACGGGTCGGGCCGGACGTGCTGGATATGCGCCTGACCGCAGAAACTGTGAAAACTCGGCTGCTGTCGCCTGCCTTTCGCAACCGACAGTTTTCCGGGCTGCTGCTCGATCAGGCGTTTCTCGCCGGGCTAGGTAACTATCTGCGCGTTGAAATTCTGTGGGAAGTGGGGCTGGCAGGTCAGCGAAAAGCGTCGCAGCTCAATGAGAGACAGCTCGATGCGCTGTCTCATGCCTTGCTGGAGATCCCGCGCCTTTCCTACAACACGCGCGGCGTGGTGGATGATAAAAAACATCACGGGGCGCTGTTCCGCTTTAAGGTGTTTCATCGGGAAGGAAAGCCGTGCGAGCGGTGCGGCGGGGCGATTGAACGAACGATGTTGTCGTCGCGACCGTTTTACTGGTGCCCGGCGTGCCAACAATAAAAACAAAACGGTAACCCGAAGGTTACCGTTTATGGTATTAGCGTCCTCTCCAGTGTGAAGAAGATTAAGGTGCGGGCAGCAGGCCGCACCTCATCGCGCTTATTTGGTTTTCACATCAGACTTAAAATCACGCTGGTCGTAGCCGGTATACAGCTGACGTGGACGCGCGATTTTCATGCCTTCGCTGTGCATTTCGTTCCAGTGTGCAATCCAGCCGACGGTACGTGCCATCGCGAAGATCACGGTAAACATGGAAGACGGAATGCCCATCGCTTTCAGAATAATGCCAGAGTAGAAATCGACGTTCGGGTACAGTTTCTTCTCGATGAAGTACGGGTCGTTCAGCGCGATATGTTCCAGCTCCATCGCTACTTCCAGCAGATCATCTTTGGTGCCCAGCTCTTTCAGCACTTCGTGGCAGGTTTCACGCATCACGGTGGCGCGCGGGTCATAGTTTTTGTAAACACGGTGACCGAAGCCCATCAGGCGGAAGGAGTCGTTCTTATCTTTCGCACGACGCACGAACTCTGGAATGTGCTCAACGGAGCTGATCTCTTCCAGCATCTTCAGTGCCGCTTCGTTAGCACCACCGTGCGCCGGTCCCCACAGGGAGGCGATACCGGCAGCGATACAGGCGAACGGGTTCGCGCCTGAAGAGCCTGCGGTACGGACGGTAGAGGTCGATGCGTTCTGTTCGTGATCGGCGTGCAGGATCAGAATACGGTCCATGGCGCGCTCAAGCACCGGGTTAACCTCGTAGGTTTCGCACGGTGTGGAGAACATCATGTTCAGGAAGTTGCCTGAATAGGAGAGGTCGTTACGCGGGTAAACAAAGGGCTGGCCGATGGAGTATTTGTAACACATCGCCGCCATGGTTGGCATTTTGGACAGCAGACGGAACGCCGCGATATCGCGATGGCGTGGGTTATTCACGTCCAGAGAGTCGTGGTAGAACGCGGCCAGTGCGCCGGTAATCCCGCACATGACGGCCATCGGATGTGAATCACGACGGAATGCATGGAACAGACGGGTAATCTGCTCATGGATCATGGTGTGGCGGGTAACGGTGGTTCTGAACTCATCGTATTGTTCCTGCGTCGGTTTTTCGCCGTTCAGCAGGATGTAGCACACTTCCAGATAGTTGGATTCGGTGGCTAACTGATCGATGGGGAAACCGCGGTGGAGCAGGATACCTTCGTCACCGTCAATGTAGGTGATTTTGGATTCGCAAGATGCGGTAGAGGTGAAACCAGGGTCAAAGGTGAATACTCCTTTGGAACCCAGTGTACGGATATCAATAACATCCTGACCGAGCGTGCCTTTTAGCACATCCAGTTCAATAGCAGTGTCACCGTTTAGGGTGAGCTTTGCCTTTGTATCAGCCATTTACGGTCTCCTTAGCGCCTTATGCTTAAGACCACGTTTTTACCAACTTGCTTTCAGCTGTTTATCACATCGTTACCGGTTTGTTATTTGGCTTACCGCTCAGCTCGCGAGGAGGAACCAGGGTACAGAGCTATGGCGCCTTGCAGGTAAACGTGTGAAAAATCAGAGAAACAACAGCAAATCAGTGTCTTCGCAGTCCGAATTATTCAAACCTGTATACCACTAATAACTGTCCTGATAACTTCGGTCAATACCATCACACTGTTACATAACTAAATCTCAGGTGAAAGAGAGACCTCATAACTTTTGCGCATTATATGCCTTTTCTGCTGTAGTTTGTAACAATAATGTTTAATCTTTGTCAAATCCGATGATTAAAATTTAAAATAATGTTGTTATCGTGACTCTGATCACTGTTCCGCATAAAACCCGACAAACTGTATGTAGGTTAATTGTAATGGTTTTGTGAACGACCTATACTGCCGCCAGGTCTCCGGAACACCCTGCAATCCCGAGCCACCCAGCGTTGTAACGTGTCGTTTTAGCATTTGGAAGCAATGTTTACCATGACGCGCAGTTATAGATATGGACGCTGCTTGACCCGCACGCAGACCGGAGGAAGGAAATCCCGTCGTCTTTCACGCTACAGGTGTGTTGGCTGCGTCAGGTCACCCCGGTCACACAGTTTACTGTGATGCAGGGGATTCCCGGACTTGCCGCCTTCCTGTAACGCGAATTCAAAGGGAATTATAAGAACAGCATGTGGGCGTTATTCATGATAAGAAATGTGAAAAAACAAAGACCTGTCAATCTGGATCTCAAAACGATCCGATTCCCCGTAACGGCAATAGCGTCCATTCTGCACCGTGTGTCCGGTGTGATCACGTTTGTGGCGGTCGGCATTCTGCTGTGGTTACTGGGTACCAGCCTCTCTTCTCCTGAAGGATTCCTCCAGGCCTCTGCCATTATGAGCAGCTTCTTCGTGAAATTTATCATGTGGGGCATTCTGACGGCGCTGGCATACCACGTTGTGGTGGGTGTTCGCCATCTGCTGATGGATTTTGGCTATCTGGAAGAAACCTTCGAAGCAGGTAAACGTTCTGCCAATATTTCATTTGTGATTACTGTCGTGCTTTCAATTCTTGCAGGAGTCCTCGTATGGTAAGCAACGCCTCCGCATTAGGACGCAACGGCGTACATGACTTCATTCTGGTCCGCGCTACTGCCATCGTCCTCACGCTTTACATCATCTACATGATCGGTTTCTTTGCGACCAGCGGCGAGCTGACGTGGGAAATCTGGAGCGGGTTCTTCGGATCTGCCTTCACCAAAGTGTTCACCCTGCTGGCTCTGTTCTCCATCCTTATTCATGCCTGGATTGGCATGTGGCAGGTGTTGACCGATTACGTTAAACCGTTAGGCGTTCGCTTGCCGCTGCAACTCCTGATTGTTGTGGCTCTGGTGGTTTACGTTATTTATGGATTTGTTGTGGTGTGGGGTGTGTGATGAAACTGCCAGTCAGAGAATTTGATGCTGTTGTGATTGGTGCCGGTGGCGCAGGTATGCGCGCGGCGCTGCAAATTTCCCAGAGCGGCCAGACCTGTGCGCTGCTCTCTAAAGTGTTCCCGACCCGTTCCCATACCGTGTCTGCGCAGGGTGGTATCACCGTGGCGCTCGGTAATACCCATGAAGATAACTGGGAATGGCATATGTATGACACGGTGAAAGGCTCCGATTACATCGGTGACCAGGACGCCATCGAATATATGTGTAAAACCGGCCCGGAAGCGATTCTGGAGCTAGACCATATGGGTTTGCCGTTCTCCCGCCTGGAAGATGGCACGATTTATCAGCGTCCGTTTGGCGGCCAGTCGAAAAACTTCGGCGGCGAGCAGGCGGCACGTACTGCGGCAGCGGCTGACCGTACCGGTCACGCGCTGTTGCACACCCTGTATCAGCAGAACCTGAAAAACCACACCACGATTTTCTCCGAGTGGTATGCGCTGGATCTGGTGAAAAACGAAGATGGCGCAGTGGTGGGTTGTACCGCGCTGTGCATCGAAACCGGTGAAGTGGTCTACTTCAAAGCCCGCGCGACCGTGCTGGCGACCGGCGGCGCAGGCCGTATTTACCAGTCCACCACCAATGCCCACATCAACACCGGTGACGGCGTTGGTATGGCGATCCGCGCAGGTGTGCCTGTGCAGGATATGGAAATGTGGCAGTTCCACCCGACCGGCATCGCTGGTGCGGGCGTTCTGGTTACTGAAGGCTGCCGTGGTGAAGGCGGTTACCTGCTGAACAAACATGGCGAGCGCTTCATGGAGCGTTATGCCCCGAATGCGAAAGACCTGGCGGGTCGTGACGTGGTGGCGCGTTCCATCATGATCGAAATCCGTGAAGGTCGCGGCTGCGATGGTCCGTGGGGCCCGCACGCGAAACTGAAACTGGATCACCTGGGTAAAGACGTTCTGGAGTCCCGTCTGCCGGGCATCCTGGAGCTGTCGCGCACCTTCGCGCACGTTGACCCGGTGAAAGAGCCGATTCCGGTTATCCCAACCTGTCACTATATGATGGGGGGTATTCCGACCAAAGTGACCGGTCAGGCGCTGACCGTGAGCGAGCAGGGTGAAGACGTGGTGATTCCGGGTCTGTTCGCGGTTGGCGAAATCGCCTGCGTGTCGGTTCACGGTGCCAACCGTCTGGGCGGCAACTCGTTGCTCGACCTGGTGGTGTTTGGTCGTGCGGTCGGTTTACATCTGCAAGAGTCCATCGCCGAGCAGGGCGATCTGCGCGATGCCCGTGAATCGGATATCGAAGCCTCTCTCGAACGTCTTAACCGCTGGAACGGCAACCGTGATGGCGAAGATCCGGTCGAAATCCGCAAAGCGCTGCAAGAGTGTATGCAGCACAACTTCTCGGTATTCCGTGAAGGCGATGCGATGGCTAAAGGCCTTGAGCAGCTGAAAGCGATTCGTGAGCGTCTGAAAAATGCTCGTCTGGACGATACCTCCAGCGAGTTCAACACGCAGCGCGTCGAATGCCTTGAGCTGGATAACCTGATGGAAACTGCCTATGCAACGGCCGTCTCCGCAAACTTCCGCACCGAAAGCCGTGGCGCCCATAGCCGCTTCGACTTCCCGGATCGTGACGACGAAAACTGGCTGTGCCATTCCCTGTATCTGCCAGAGTCGGAATCTATGACGCGACGTCAAGTCAACATGGAACCGAAACTGCGTCCGGCGTTCCCGCCGAAGATTCGTACCTATTAATGCGGAGACAGGATAATGAAACTCGAATTCTCAGTTTATCGTTATAACCCGGATGTTGATGACGCTCCGCATATGCAGGATTACACCCTGGAAGCGGAAGAAGGTCGTGACATGATGCTGCTTGATGCGTTAATGCAGCTGAAAGAACAGGACCCAACACTGTCGTTTCGTCGTTCCTGCCGTGAAGGGGTTTGTGGCTCCGACGGCGTGAACATGAACGGCAAAAATGGCCTGGCCTGTATCACCCCAATTTCAGCGCTACAGCGTTCAGGACAGAAAATTGTGATTCGTCCTCTGCCTGGCCTGCCGGTCGTTCGCGATTTGGTGGTGGACATGGGGCAATTCTATGCACAATATGAGAAGATTAAGCCTTACTTGTTGAATAATGGGCAAAATCCACCCGCTCGCGAGCATTTACAGTCGCCAGAGCAGCGTGAAAAACTCGATGGTCTGTATGAGTGTATTCTCTGTGCATGCTGTTCGACCTCTTGCCCGTCCTTCTGGTGGAACCCGGACAAGTTTATCGGCCCGGCTGGCCTGCTGGCCGCGTATCGCTTCCTGATTGACAGCCGCGATACCGAAACCGACAGTCGCCTTGAAGGATTAAGTGATGCTTTCAGCGTATTCCGCTGCCATAGCATCATGAACTGCGTCAGTGTATGTCCTAAGGGGCTGAACCCGACGCGCGCCATCGGCCATATTAAGTCGATGCTGTTGCAGCGCAGTGCCTAAGTAATACCGCCGGATGGCGCTCCGCTTATCCGGCCTACTTTTATGTAGGCCAGTAAGCGGAACGCCACCGGGCAAAGAGACATTGTAGGAAACCTCTAAAAACTGCCCTGACAGGCAATAATTGAGGCGTTCAGAGCGAGGCACGGTGCTGTTGACCGAAGTGGGTGAAAACCGCAACGACAGTGCCGCCTGAACGACGAAGATTATACAGACAGTTTTTAAAGGTTCCTTCGCGAGCCCAAGACAACATAAGAGCTCGCAGGTGAACCCCGGCACGTACACGAGGTGTGCGTGGTAGTTTCTACGGCGAAATAAGCATAAAAATGCTTAAGGGATCACGATGCAGAACGGCGCAATGAAAGCCTGGCTGGACTCTTCTTTCCTCTCTGGTGCAAACCAAAGCTGGATCGAACAGCTCTATGAAGACTTCTTAACCGATCCTGACTCAGTGGACGCTAACTGGCGTTCCATGTTCCAGCAGTTACCTGGCACTGGGGTCAAACCGGATCAATTCCATTCCAAAACACGTGATTATTTCCGTCGTCTGGCGAAGGATGCCTCACGTTACTCTTCCTCGATCTCTGACCCTGACACCAATGTGAAGCAGGTTAAAGTCCTGCAGCTCATCAATGCTTATCGCTTCCGTGGTCACCAGCATGCGAACCTCGATCCGCTGGGACTGTGGAAACAAGAACGTGTGGCGGATCTCGATCCGGCGTATCACGATCTGACCGAGGCAGATTTCCAGGAAAGCTTTAACGTCGGCTCTTTTGCCAGCGGCAAAGACACGATGAAGCTGGGAGAGCTGCTTGAGGCGCTCAAACAAACCTACTGCGGCTCCATCGGCGCAGAGTACATGCACATCACCTCCACGGACGAAAAACGCTGGATCCAGCAGCGCATTGAGTCGGTGACAGGCCACGCCAGCTTTAGCGTTGAAGAGAAAAAACGCTTCCTGAGCGAACTGACCGCAGCAGAAGGTCTGGAGCGTTACCTCGGTGCTAAATTCCCGGGTGCAAAACGCTTCTCCCTGGAAGGCGGCGATGCGTTAGTGCCGATGCTGAAAGAGCTGATCCGCCATGCGGGCAACAGCGGCACCCGTGAAGTGGTGCTGGGTATGGCGCACCGTGGGCGTCTGAACGTGCTGGTCAACGTGCTGGGTAAAAAACCGCAGGACCTGTTCGACGAATTCGCGGGCAAACATAAAGAACATCTCGGTACCGGCGACGTGAAGTACCACATGGGCTTCTCATCGGATATCGAAACGCAGGGCGGTCTGGTTCACCTGGCGCTGGCGTTTAACCCGTCGCACCTGGAAATCGTAAGCCCGGTGGTGATCGGTTCCGTGCGTGCGCGTCTGGATCGTCTGGACGAGCCAAGCAGCAACAAAGTGCTGCCAATCACCATTCACGGTGATGCGGCGGTAACCGGGCAGGGCGTCGTTCAGGAAACCCTGAACATGTCTAAAGCGCGTGGATACGAAGTGGGCGGTACCGTTCGCATCGTCATCAACAACCAGGTGGGCTTCACCACCTCGAACCCGCTGGATGCACGCTCTACGCCGTACTGTACTGACATCGGTAAAATGGTGCAGGCGCCAATCTTCCACGTGAACGCGGATGATCCGGAAGCTGTTGCTTTCGTTACCCGTCTGGCGCTGGACTTCCGTAACACCTTCAAACGCGATGTGTTCATCGACCTGTTCTGCTATCGCCGTCATGGCCATAACGAAGCGGACGAGCCGAGTGCAACCCAGCCGCTGATGTACCAGAAAATCAAAAAGCATCCGACGCCACGTAAGATCTACGCTGACAAACTGGAAGCCGACAAAATTGCGACCCTGGAAGATGCGACCGAGCTGGTTAATCTTTACCGCGATGCGCTGGATGCTGGTGAGTGCGTAGTGAAAGAGCTGCGTCCGATGAACATGCACTCCTTTACCTGGTCGCCGTACCTCAACCACGAGTGGGATGAGAGCTACCCGAACAAGGTCGAAATGAAGCGTCTGCAGGAGCTGGCTAAACGTATCAGCACGGTACCAGAAGCGATTGAAATGCAGTCTCGCGTGCAGAAAATCTACTCCGACCGTCAGTCAATGGCGTCCGGCGAGAAGCTGTTCGACTGGGGGGGCGCTGAGAACCTGGCGTACGCGACGCTGGTTGACGAAGGCATTCCGGTGCGTCTGTCCGGTGAAGATGCGGGCCGTGGGACCTTCTTCCACCGTCACGCGGTTATTCACAACCAGACCAACGGTTCAACGTACACCCCGCTGCAGCACGTGCATAACGGTCAGGGCCAGTTCAAGGTCTGGGACTCCGTGCTGTCCGAAGAAGCGGTACTGGCGTTTGAATACGGCTATGCCACCGCAGAGCCGCGCACCCTGACTATCTGGGAAGCGCAGTTCGGTGACTTTGCTAACGGTGCGCAGGTTGTTATCGACCAGTTCATCAGCTCCGGCGAGCAAAAATGGGGCCGTATGTGTGGCCTGGTGATGCTGCTGCCACACGGCTACGAAGGGCAGGGTCCGGAGCACTCCTCCGCGCGTCTGGAACGTTATCTGCAGCTCTGCGCTGAGCAGAACATGCAGGTCTGCGTGCCATCTACGCCAGCACAGGTTTACCACATGCTGCGTCGTCAGGCGCTGCGCGGTATGCGCCGTCCGCTGGTGGTGATGTCACCGAAATCTCTGCTGCGTCATCCGCTGGCGGTTTCCAGCCTGGATGAGCTGGCGAACGGGACCTTCCAGCCAGCGATTGGTGAGATTGACGAGCTGGATCCGCAGGCCGTGAAGCGCGTTGTGATGTGTTCTGGTAAGGTTTATTTCGACCTGCTGGAACAGCGCCGCAAAAAAGATCAGAAAGATGTCGCCATCGTGCGTATCGAGCAGCTTTATCCGTTCCCGCATCAGTCGGTGCAGGAAGCGTTGAAACCGTACGCACACGTGCATGATTTTGTCTGGTGCCAGGAAGAGCCGCTCAACCAGGGCGCATGGTACTGCAGCCAGCATCATTTCCGTGATGTGATTCCATTTGGGTCTGCCCTGCGTTACGCAGGTCGCCCGGCCTCCGCCTCTCCGGCGGTAGGGTATATGTCCGTTCACCAGAAGCAACAGCAAGATCTGGTGAATGACGCGCTGAACGTCGAATAATTTAAGGATACATAATGAGTAGCGTAGATATTCTTGTTCCCGACCTGCCTGAATCCGTCGCTGACGCCACGGTTGCGACCTGGCATAAAAAACCGGGCGATAGCGTTAAGCGCGATGAAGTGCTGGTAGAAATCGAAACTGACAAAGTGGTACTGGAAGTACCGGCATCGGCGGATGGCATTCTTGATGCAGTGCTGGAAGACGAAGGCACCACGGTGACCTCTCGCCAGATCCTCGGTCGCCTGCGTGAAGGCAACAGCGCGGGCAAAGAGTCCAGCGCCAAGTCTGAAAGCAAAGAGTCCACTCCGGCTCAGCGTCAGCAAGCGTCTCTGGAAGAGCAAACTAACGATGCACTCAGCCCGGCGATCCGTCGCCTGCTGGGTGAACACAATCTCGAAGCCAGCGCCATTAAAGGCACCGGTGTTGGCGGGCGTCTGACCCGTGAAGATGTGGAAAAACATCTGGCGAAAGCGCCTGCGAAAGAAGAAGCCAAAGCACCGGCGGCAGCAGCCGCAGCGCCTGCTGCACAGCCAGCGCTGGGCGCACGCAGTGAAAAACGCGTGCCGATGACGCGTCTGCGTAAGCGTGTGGCTGAGCGTCTGCTGGAAGCGAAAAACTCCACCGCGATGCTGACCACCTTCAACGAAGTCAACATGAAGCCAATCATGGATCTGCGTAAGCAGTACGGTGACGCGTTTGAAAAACGTCACGGTATCCGTCTGGGCTTTATGTCCTTCTACGTGAAAGCGGTTGTTGAAGCGCTGAAACGCTATCCGGAAGTGAATGCCTCTATCGATGGCGAAGATGTGGTTTACCACAACTACTTCGATGTCAGCATGGCGGTCTCCACGCCGCGCGGCCTGGTGACCCCGGTTCTGCGTGACGTTGATACCCTGGGCATGGCGGATATCGAGAAGAAAATCAAAGAGCTGGCGCTGAAAGGCCGTGACGGTAAGCTGACCGTTGAGGACCTGACCGGCGGTAACTTCACCATCACCAACGGTGGTGTGTTCGGTTCCCTGATGTCTACCCCAATCATCAACCCGCCGCAGAGCGCGATTCTGGGTATGCATGCCATCAAAGATCGCCCAATGGCGGTTGACGGTAAAGTGGAGATCCTGCCGATGATGTATCTGGCGCTCTCCTACGATCACCGTCTGATTGATGGTCGTGAATCTGTGGGTTATCTGGTGGCGATTAAAGAGCTGCTGGAAGATCCAACGCGTCTGCTGCTGGACGTGTAGTAGTTTTTGCCTCACCTGCCCTGTAGACCGTGCAAGCGTTGCGCTGCCGGTCTACAGGTTTGAAAAAAACGATTACCTGAAGGATGGATAGAACACATGAACTTACATGAATATCAGGCCAAACAGCTGTTTGCCCGGTATGGCTTACCGGCTCCGGTGGGTTATGCCTGTACTACCCCACGTGAAGCAGAAGAAGCCGCATCTAAAATCGGTTCCGGCCCTTGGGTAGTTAAGTGTCAGGTTCACGCTGGTGGCCGCGGTAAAGCGGGCGGTGTGAAGGTTGTGAAGAGCAAAGAAGAGATCCGCGCTTTTGCTGAACACTGGCTGGGCAAACGCCTGGTGACCTATCAGACAG
Organism: Lelliottia sp. SL45; assembly: GCF_026672535.1. Lineage (NCBI taxonomy): Bacteria > Pseudomonadati > Pseudomonadota > Gammaproteobacteria > Enterobacterales > Enterobacteriaceae > Lelliottia > Lelliottia sp. SL45. Next base: position 2,471,022 of record NZ_JAPPRH010000003.1, on the reverse strand, counting down.
ATGCGAACGGCCAGCCGGTAAACCAGATCCTGGTTGAAGCAGCGACTGATATCGCAAAAGAGTTGTATCTCGGCGCGGTTGTAGACCGTAGCTCCCGTCGCGTGGTGTTCATGGCATCCACCGAAGGCGGCGTGGAAATCGAGAAAGTGGCTGAAGAGACGCCACACCTGATCCACAAAGTGGCTATCGATCCACTGGCAGGCCCTATGCCTTACCAGGGTCGCGAGCTGGCGTTCAAACTGGGTCTGGAAGGTAAACTGGTTCAACAGTTCACCAAGATCTTCATGGGCCTGGCGACGATCTTCCTGGAGCGCGATCTGGCGCTGATCGAAATCAACCCGCTGGTGATCACCACTCAGGGCGACCTGATCTGCCTCGACGGCAAACTGGGCGCTGACGGTAACGCACTGTTCCGCCAGTCCGATCTGCGTGAAATGCGCGATCAGTCTCAGGAAGATCCGCGTGAAGCGCAGGCTGCACAGTGGGAACTGAACTACGTTGCGCTGGATGGCAACATCGGCTGCATGGTTAACGGTGCGGGCCTGGCAATGGGCACCATGGACATCGTTAAACTGCACGGTGGCGAACCGGCTAACTTCCTTGACGTGGGCGGCGGCGCGACCAAAGAGCGCGTAACCGAAGCGTTCAAAATCATCCTCTCTGACGACAACGTGAAAGCCGTTCTGGTTAACATCTTCGGCGGTATCGTTCGTTGCGACCTGATCGCTGACGGTATCATCGGTGCGGTGGAAGAAGTGGGCGTGAACGTCCCGGTTGTGGTTCGTCTGGAAGGTAACAACGCTGAACTCGGCGCGAAAAAACTGGCTGACAGTGGCCTGAATATTATTGCAGCGAAAAGTCTGACGGATGCAGCTCAGCAGGTTGTTGCCGCAGTGGAGGGGAAATAATGTCCGTTTTGATTGATAAGAACACTAAAGTTATCTGCCAGGGCTTCACCGGAAGCCAGGGGACTTTCCACTCCGAACAAGCGATTGCTTACGGTACGCAGATGGTTGGCGGCGTGACGCCAGGCAAAGGCGGCACCACGCATCTGGGCCTGCCGGTATTTAACACCGTGCGCGAAGCGGTCGAAGCGACGGGCGCAACCGCGACCGTGATCTACGTTCCGGCTCCGTTCTGCAAAGACTCTATTCTGGAAGCGATCGACGCAGGCATCAAACTGATCATCACCATTACTGAAGGCATCCCGACGCTGGACATGCTGACCGTAAAAGTGAAGCTGGATGAAGCGGGCGTTCGCATGATCGGGCCAAACTGCCCGGGCGTCATCACCCCAGGCGAATGCAAAATCGGCATCATGCCGGGCCACATTCACAAGCCAGGCAAAGTGGGCATCGTGTCTCGCTCCGGTACCCTGACCTATGAAGCGGTTAAGCAGACCACTGACTACGGTTTCGGCCAGTCCACCTGTGTGGGCATCGGCGGTGACCCGATCCCAGGCTCTAACTTCATCGATATCCTGAAACTGTTCCAGGAAGATCCGCAGACTGAAGCGATCGTGATGATCGGTGAAATCGGCGGTAGCGCGGAAGAAGAAGCTGCAGCTTACATCAAAGATCACGTGACCAAGCCGGTTGTTGGCTACATCGCGGGTGTGACGGCGCCAAAAGGCAAACGTATGGGCCACGCAGGCGCCATCATTGCCGGTGGTAAAGGCACAGCGGATGAGAAATTCGCCGCTCTGGAAGCCGCAGGTGTTAAAACCGTTCGCAGCCTGGCCGATATCGGCGAAGCGCTGAGCGCTATCATCAAGTAAATCCTCTCTGCTCTCCGCAAGGGGAGCTTTGACATAATAAATGTCCGTTTCGACATGGTTGGCCGCTGAAAAGCGGCCTTTTTTATGCCATATATTTCTCGTTCAACCGTTTACCGGCCAGGTTTTCAGTGTCGGCGTTTCGCTACCAGCGTGAAGTTGTAGTCGTCGCTATTGAATACGTTACGGCTGAACTCAAACACTCTGCCGTCTTTCAAAAAACCGCGAGAGACTTTTTCGAGGATCGGTTTTGCCGGATCGAGCGACAGGGCGGCGATCGCCTCTTCTGAAGGCATGACCGGCAACAGCTCCTGCTCGCTGCGATCGATAACCATCTTTTTGATCTGCTCAATATAGTGATATTTCGAGTTTTCCATCACCTCCCAGGTGAGGTCGGCAAACAGCGCCAGCGGCATCCAGGTCTCTTCCAGATTGACCGGTTTTTGCTTGATAAAGCGCACGCGTTTAACGTGCCAGACCTTGTCATCCGGGGCGAGCTGTAACTTTTCGGCAAGCCTTGCATCGGCTTTTATAACCTCAAACACTTTCACATCGCTGTGGGTGTCGACGTTGCGGTCCGCCAGTTTTTCGTAAAAACCGGTAAGCTGATAGATGTCGTAATTCACCCGCTCCTCTTTTACGTAAGAGCCGCTGCCCTGAATACTTTCGATAATCTGCTCTTCCGTCAGCCGCTTTAAGGCTTGCCTGATCGTCACGCGGCTGACGCTGAACATCGCCTGAAGCGCTGATTCGGTGGGGAGCGCGTCACCCGGCTTCAGTTCGCCGCTGCTGATCTGTTCGCGCAGGGTGTCGGCGATCTGGCGGTACATCGGTTTCTGACTCATAAACGTCCATTTTTGTTTTGTTCAGCTAATACCATTCTTTTGAATTATGCCCTGAGTATTCGGATTGTAAATAATACAACAACAATACAAATATGATGATTAAGTGAAAATGATCACATAAAGGTATTGTCTGGTGTGCCAGAATCTGCCGTACATTAAAACGACAATTCTGTGAGGATCTGATGAACCTGACGACTCTGACTCATCCCCAGGCGATCTTTCTGCATGCGCGATTTACCGATCGTGACGATGCGATCCGCCAGCTGGCACAGCGGCTGCACGATCTGGGAAAAATAGCCGATCCGGAGCGTTTTGTGGCTGATGTTTTGCAGCGCGAAGCGCAGGGACCAACCGCGCTGGGTGAGGGGCTGGCGGTTCCGCACGGTAAAAGCGCGGCGGTGAACGAAGCGGCTTTTGCGGTCGCGACGCTGCGCAATCCGCTTGAGTGGGAGGGCGTTGATGGGCCTGAAAACGTCGAGCTGATTTTCCTGCTGGCGATCCCGCCTGCCGAAGCAGGGACCACGCACATGAAAGTGCTGACGGCGCTGACCACGCGTCTGGCCGATGATGTCTTGCGGGCGCGCGTGATGGCGGCTGATACGCCCGACGCCCTGTTGGCCGCGCTGGACGAAGCACCCGAAGAGCAAACCGTGGCGCTGCTGTCAGATGCACCGACGATTGTTTGCGTCACGGCCTGCCCGGCGGGGATCGCGCACACGTATATGGCGGCGGAATACCTTGAGAAGGCCGGGCGCAAGCTTGGCGTCAATGTGATTGTCGAAAAGCAGGGGGCGAACGGCATTGAAGGGCGCTTAACGCCCCAGCAGCTCAAGGAGGCGAAGGCCTGCATTTTTGCCGCCGACGTGGCGATTAAAGATCATGAACGTTTTAACGGCATTCCTGCGCTGTCGGTCCCCGTGACCGAGCCGCTGCGCCACGCCGAAGCGCTGATCACTCAGGCGCTGGCCCTGAAATCTTCTGAGGTTCAACGGCAGCAACAACCCGACGCCGACGGGCGAAAAAGCCTGAAAACGGAGCTTAAACAGGCCCTGCTGAGCGGGATTTCGTTTGCCGTGCCCTTGATCGTTGCAGGGGGCACGGTGCTGGCAGTGTCGGTATTACTGGCGCAAATGCTCGGTTTGCAGCACCTCTTCGATCAGGAGAATTCATGGCTGTGGATGTATCGCAAACTGGGCGGCGGGATGCTGGGCGTGTTGATGGTGCCGGTGCTCGCAGCCTATACCGCGTATTCGCTGGCAGATAAACCCGCGCTGGCCCCCGGTTTCGCGGCAGGACTTGCCGCCAACATGATTGGCTCCGGGTTTTTGGGCGCTATCGCCGGGGGTCTGATCGCGGGCTATCTGATGCGCTGGGTGAAAAATCACGTTCGCCTGAGCAATCGCTATAACGGTTTCCTGGTCTATTACCTCTATCCGGTGATAGGCACGCTCGGCGCGGGCAGCCTGATGCTGTTTGTGATCGGTGAGCCGGTAGCGTGGATCAATAACGCCCTGACTGCCTGGCTGAACGGACTGTCTGGCGCAAACGCGCTTCTGCTCGGGGCAATCCTCGGATTTATGTGCTCGTTCGATCTGGGCGGCCCGGTGAATAAAGCGGCCTATGCCTTTTGTCTGGGCGCGATGGCGAATGGGGTGTACGGCCCATACGCTATTTTTGCGTCGGTCAAAATGGTTTCTGCGTTTACCGTGACGGCCTCAACGCTCATCTCCCCGCGGCTGTTTAAACCTTTTGAAATCGAAACCGGAAAATCGACCTGGCTGCTGGGGCTGGCAGGGATCACCGAAGGGGCGATTCCAATGGCAATTGAGGATCCGCTGCGGGTGATTGGCTCGTTTGTGCTCGGCTCCCTGGTGACAGGCGCGATAGTCGGCGCGATGGGAATGGGGCTTTCCACCCCGGGGGCCGGAATTTTCTCCCTCTTTTTACTGCATCCCGCCGGACTGAGCGGTGTTGCGGCCGCAGCGGGCTGGTTTGGCGCCGCGCTGGTGGGGACCGCCATATCGACCAGCGTGCTGCTCCTTTGGCGGCGTCAGGCGGTAAAAAGCGGCAAATACATTCCTAATAGCATCATGCCTTAACTGGACAGGAAACGAAGATGAAAGCTGTATCTCGCGTTCACATCACGCCGCACATGCACTGGGACCGTGAGTGGTACTTCACCACCGAAGAGTCACGCATTTTGCTGGTCAATAATATGGAAGAGATCCTCGCGCGCCTTGAGCAGGATGAGGAGTACAAATACTACGTTCTCGACGGGCAGACGGCGATTCTGGAAGATTATTTCGCGATAAAGCCGGAGAACAAAGCACGCGTCAAAGCGCTGGTGGAAGCCGGAAAGCTGATTATCGGGCCGTGGTACACCCAGACGGACACCACGATTGTTTCGGGCGAATCCATTGTGCGCAACCTGCTGTACGGAATGCGTGATTGCCTGGCCTTCGGCGAGCCGATGAAAATCGGCTATTTGCCGGATTCCTTCGGCATGTCGGGTCAGCTTCCGCATATTTACAACGGGTTTGGTATCCAACGTGCGATGTTCTGGCGCGGCTGTTCTGAACGTCATGGCACCGACAAAACGGAGTTTTTGTGGCAGAGCAAAGACGGTAGCGAAGTGACAACACAGGTGCTGCCGCTGGGCTACGCGATTGGTAAGTACTTACCGGAGGACGAAGCCGGGCTGCGTAAACGGCTGGACAGTTATTTCGACGTGCTGGAAAACGCCTCGCTCACGAAAGAGATTTTGTTGCCGAACGGACACGACCAGATGCCGCTGCAGCAAAACATTTTTACGGTGATGAAGACGCTGCGGGAGATCTATCCCCAGCGGGAGTTTGTCATGAGCCGCTTCGAAGAGGTGTTTGCCCATATCGACGCTCAGCGTGATGCGCTGGCGACGCTCAACGGCGAGTTTATCGACGGGAAATATATGCGCGTTCACCGGACCATCGGCTCCACGCGTATGGATATCAAAATGGCCCACGCCCGCATTGAGAACAAAATCGTCAATATTCTGGAGCCGCTCTCTACGTTGGCCTGGACGCTGGGCTTTGAGTATCACCATGGGCTGCTGGAGAAAATGTGGAAGGAGATTTTAAAGAATCACGCCCACGACAGCATCGGCTGCTGCTGTAGCGATAAAGTGCACCGGGAGATCGCATCCCGTTTCGAGCTGGCGGAGGACATGGCCGACAATCTGATTCGTTTCACTCTGCGTAAGATCGTCGACAACATGCCGCAAACGGATGAAGACAAACTGGTGCTGTTTAATCTGATGCCGTGGCCACGTGAAGAGGTGGTCAATACTACCGTGCGCCTGCGCGCGAGCGCGTTCCGGCTGCTGGACGATAAAGGAAATGAAATTCCCTACTTTATCCGCGCCCAACGGGAGATCGATCCGGGCCTTATTGATCGGCAGATTGTGCATTATGGCAACTACGAGCCGTTTATGGAGTTTGATATCCAGCTGCGCCAGATTTTGCCTTCGATGGGCTATCGCACCCTTTATATCGAACCGCACGTGGCAGGAAAAGTATTGCCGGGCCATGAGGCGACGGCGGCGCTGCTGGAAAATGCTTTCTGGCAGATTGACCTGAATGATGACGGCACGCTGCGCCTGCGTGATAAAGACTCCGGCCTTGTTTATGACCGCGTGCTGGAGATCGAAGAGAGTTCTGATGACGGGGACGAATACGACTATTCGCCGTCACGGGAAGAGTGGCGGCTGACATCACGTGAGGCGCAGCATACCGTCGAGGTAATTCACGAAGCCTGGCAGAGCAGGGCGGTGATTCGAAGCCGCATGGCTATCCCGGCCAATCTGGCTGCGCGCTCTGCCCGCCTGCGAGACGGCCACCTGGGCATTGAAATTGAGGTCACGCTCAGCCATCACAGCCGTCGTATCGACGTTGAGGTGCGCCTGGATAATCAGGTGGACGATCATCGGGTGCGGGTACTCATTCCGACCCCCTTCAACACGTCAGAGGTGCTGGCAGATACCCAGTTTGGCTCGGTTGTACGCCCCGTGCGTGATGAAGCGATGGACCGCTGGCAGGAAGAGGGCTGGAAAGAGGCGCCGGTGCCGGTGTGGAACTTACTGAATTACGCGGTGTTACAGGAGGGGCGCCACGGCATGGCGTTGTTCACCGAAGGATTACGCGAGTTTGAAATTGTCGGTGAGGAGAAGAAAACCTTTGCTCTGACGCTGCTGCGTGGCGTTGGGTTACTCGGAAAAGAGGATCTGTTATTACGTCCAGGCCGCCCCTCGGGCATAAAAATGCCGGTGCCAGATTCGCAGGTGAGGGGAGCGCTGCAGTGCCGTTTCAGCCTGTTTAACTTTTGCGGAACGCCTCTCAATGCGGGCGTTGCCCAGCAGGCCAGGGCCTGGCTGACGCCGATCCAGTGCTATAACAAAATCCCGTGGGATGCGATGAAGCTCAACAAAGCCAGCGTCGTCACTCCTGCGACCTACAGCTTATTGACCATGTCTCCCGTTGGCTGCCTGGTGGGGGCGTTGAAAAAAGCCGAAGATCGCGACGAGATTATCCTGCGGGTGTTCAATCCTTCCGAATCGGTTTGTTGTGATACCTCGTTCAGCTTCAGCCGTGAGATCAGCCGCTGTGCTGAAACGGGAATGGATGAAGAGATTCAGAAGGGCGATAGGGTCGTCAACGGGACGGCTGAAACCCTGCGGCCCTGCCAGTCCAGGACCTTTAGCATCAAACTTGCCTAAAAAACCGTCGAACGAATCAAAGGTCACATTTTTGTGACCTTTTCGTTTTCTAAATAGTCACGCCGTGGTGTTAATTTAAAGATTATTAAAAGTAAAATAGATGTTTCCGCTTCGGCTGAAAACATCGCGATGGAAAGTCACGTTAAAGCAGCTATCCTTAAGTGTTTGTCAGTGAAAATGACCAGACGGCAAACAGCGTTAAAAAAAATCACTTCAATTTATTTTCATCCCTGTATTTGATAACCATCACCTTGCTTAAATCTACATCTCATTAACATTGATTTTACTATGGCTACTGCATTTAAACACCATTAACATAAAGTCGCGTTTTTGATTTAAATCAATGTTTAATGCTTGGAAAAACACCTCAAAAGGCGCTAAATTGTCGGCGATCAAACTGGCTGAAAATGTGTAAATTCGCTATATATTGATCACCGTCGTAAAACGTAAATCTCCTTCAATAAAAACCTGTTTATTGTAAGGGCTTTGCAGCGTATTATATTCGCGGGATCAATTAGAGTTTTTTCTTAACGTATTTGTAACCTTTCATCATGACTTTTTCCTCTAGTGAAGAAAATAAGTCACGACGAAGGGAACAGATAACTTTGTATTGGGGCATGTGTGTGAACCCGTCTCAGGGATTCACTCTCGGAGTCTTCATGCGATGAGCAAGGAGTCATGATGTTAGATATAGTCGAACTGTCGCGCTTACAGTTTGCCTTGACCGCGATGTACCACTTCCTTTTTGTGCCACTGACGCTCGGTATGGCGTTCCTGCTGGCCATCATGGAGACGGTCTACGTCCTTTCCGGCAAACAGATTTATAAAGATATGACCAAGTTCTGGGGCAAGTTGTTTGGTATCAACTTTGCACTGGGCGTGGCGACCGGCCTGACCATGGAGTTCCAGTTCGGGACTAACTGGTCTTACTATTCTCACTATGTTGGGGATATCTTCGGTGCGCCGCTGGCCATTGAAGGTCTGATGGCCTTCTTCCTCGAATCCACCTTTGTAGGTCTGTTCTTCTTCGGTTGGGACCGTCTGGGTAAAGTTCAGCACATGGCAGTGACCTGGCTGGTGGCCTTAGGCTCCAACCTGTCCGCACTGTGGATCCTGGTCGCTAACGGCTGGATGCAGAACCCTATCGCGTCTGATTTCAACTTTGAAACCATGCGTATGGAGATGGTCAGCTTTGCCGAGCTGGTCCTGAACCCGGTTGCTCAGGTGAAATTCGTTCACACTGTGGCCTCAGGTTATGTCTGCGGCGCGATGTTCGTTCTGGGCATCAGCTCCTACTATATGCTGCGCGGTCGTGACTTCGCTTTCGCCAAGCGCTCCTTTGCCATCGCGGCAAGCTTCGGTATGGCGGCAATCCTGTCTGTTATCGTGCTGGGTGATGAATCCGGTTACGAAATGGGTGACGTACAGAAAACCAAACTGGCGGCTATCGAAGCCGAATGGGAAACTCAGCCAGCTCCGGCGGCGTTTACCCTGTTTGGTATTCCTGACCAGGATGCGCAGGAAAACCGTTTTGCTATTCAAATTCCTTACGCGCTCGGCATCATCGCCACCCGTTCTGTTGATAAGCAGGTGACGGGCCTGAAAGATCTGATGGTGCAGCACGAAGAGCGTATCCGTAACGGTATGAAAGCGTACGGGCTGCTGGAGCAGCTGCGTTCAGGCTCTACCGATCAGGCTGTTCGCGATCAATTCAATGACGTGAAGAAAGACCTGGGTTACGGCCTGCTGCTGAAGCGTTATACCCCGAATGTGTCTGATGCGACTGAAGCACAGATTCAGCTGGCAACCAAAGACTCCATTCCACGCGTTGCGCCGCTGTACTTCGCGTTCCGTATCATGGTCGGTTGCGGCATCCTGATGCTTCTGATTATCGCGGCCTCCTTCTGGTCTGTGATTCGTAACCGTATCGGCCAGAAAAAATGGCTGCTGCGTACCGCGATGTACGGTATTCCATTGCCATGGATTGCTATCGAGTCCGGCTGGTTTGTTGCGGAGTATGGCCGTCAGCCATGGGCGATAGGTGAGGTGCTGCCAACGGCAGTGGCTAACTCATCCCTGACTGCGGGAGACCTGATTTTCTCCATGCTGCTGATTTGTGGTCTGTACACCCTGTTCCTGGTGGCCGAACTGTTCCTGATGTTCAAGTTCGCACGCCTTGGCCCGAGCAGCCTGAAAACCGGTCGCTATCACTACGAGCAGTCCAACGTGGCTACTCAGCCGGCACGCTAAGACAGGAGTCGTCAAATGATCGATTATGAAGTATTGCGTTTTATCTGGTGGCTGCTGGTCGGTATCTTACTGATTGGTTTTGCGGTCACTGACGGTTTCGACATGGGGGTGGGCATGCTCACCCGTTTCCTCGGTCGTAATGACACCGAGCGTCGAATCATGATCAACTCCATCGCCCCTCACTGGGACGGTAACCAGGTGTGGCTGATCACCGCGGGCGGCGCACTGTTTGCCGCCTGGCCGATGGTCTACGCGGCTGCGTTCTCCGGCTTCTATGTGGCGATGATTCTGGTGCTGGCATCCTTGTTCTTCCGTCCGGTCGGTTTTGACTACCGCTCGAAGATCGAAGATACCCGCTGGCGCAACATGTGGGACTGGGGCATCTTCATCGGTAGCTTCGTGCCACCGCTGGTGATTGGCGTGGCGTTCGGCAACCTGTTGCAGGGCGTTCCGTTCCACCTCGATGAGTATATGCGTCTGTACTACACCGGTAACTTCTTCCAGCTGCTGAACCCGTTTGGCCTGCTGGCGGGCGTGGTGAGTGTGGCGATGATCATTACTCAGGGTGCCACGTATCTGCAGATGCGTACGGTGGGTGAACTGCACCTGCGTTCCCGTGCCACCGCGCAGGTTGCGGCGCTGGTGACACTGGTCTGCTTCGCGCTGGCAGGTGTTTGGGTCGTATACGGTATTGATGGTTATGTGGTGACGTCTGCTATCAACCATGCTGCGCCGTCTAACCCGCTTACCAAAGAAGTCGCGCGTCAGGCAGGGGCATGGCTGGTGAACTTTAACAGCACTCCTGCGCTGTGGGCTATCCCGGCTCTGGGTGTGTTGCTGCCGCTGCTGACGGTCCTGACGTCTCGTCTTGAGAAAGGCGCCTGGGCATTCGTGTTCTCTTCACTGACACTGGCGTGCATTATCCTGACTGCGGGCATTGCAATGTTCCCGTTCGTGATGCCATCCAGCACCATGATGAATGCGAGCCTGACCATGTGGGATGCGACGTCAAGCCAGTTGACGCTTAACCTGATGACGTATGTTGCTTGCGTGTTCGTACCGATTATCCTGCTCTACACCACCTGGTGTTACTGGAAAATGTTCGGTCGTATCACGAAAGAAGACATCGAAAGCAACACTCATTCCCTGTACTAAGTAAGGAGCTGAATATGTGGTATTTCGCATGGATTTTGGGGACGCTTCTTGCCTGTGCATTTGGTGTCATTACCGCGCTGGCGCTTGAGCATATCGAAGCGACCAAAACCGGTGAAGAAAAGCACTGATGATGAATGTTATCGCAAAGCTATATGCGGTAATGGACAAGCGCCCGTTAAGGGCGCTTTCCTTAGTGATGGCATTACTGCTGGCAGGCTGTATCTTCTGGGACCCGTCGCGCTTTGCGGCGAAGACGAGCGAACTGGAAATCTGGCATGGTTTCTTAATCATGTGGGCAGTTTGCGCGGGCGTCATTCACGGTGTGGGCTTTCGCCCGAAAGCCGTTCACTGGCAAGGCATTTTCTGCCCGCTGATCGCTGATATTGTGCTTCTCGCCGGACTTGTTTTTTTCTTTAGCTGAATAAGAACTGTCCGTTAATCTTATGGGCTTACTCGAGCCCATAAAAATTTACTCTCCGTTTACTTTCCCCCATTCCAAACCATCATTCCCGCGCGTATAGTAGCGAAGTTTAAAAGCTCTAACTTTTGTTGCATTACCAGGATGTAAAGTGAATACAACGCTGTTTCGATGGCCGGTTAGGGTCTACTACGAAGATACCGATGCCGGGGGTGTGGTCTACCACGCCAGCTACGTTGCTTTTTATGAACGGGCACGCACTGAGATGCTGCGCCATCATCACTTCAGTCAGCAGGTTTTGTTGGCTGAGCGAGTTGCCTTCGTGGTACGCAAGATGACGCTGGAGTATTTTGCACCCGCCAGACTCGACGATATGCTCGAAGTCCAAACGGAAATAACATCAATGCGCGGGACCTCATTGGTTTTCACGCAGCGGATCGTCAACGCAGAGAACACAGTACTGAACGAAGCAGAAGTCCTGATTGTTTGTGTTGATCCACTCATCATGAAGCCTCGTGCGCTTCCTAAGTCTATTGTCGCGGAGTTTAAGCAGTGACTGACATGAATATCCTTGATTTGTTCCTGAAGGCTAGCCTTCTGGTTAAACTTATCATGTTGATTTTGATTGGTTTTTCAATCGCATCCTGGGCAATCATTATCCAGAGAACCCGTATTCTTAACGCTGCTGGCCGTGAAGCCGAAGCCTTTGAAGATAAATTCTGGTCTGGTATTGAGCTTTCTCGTTTATATCAGGAAAGCCAGGGGCGCCGTGATAACCTTTCAGGCTCCGAACAAATTTTCTATAGCGGTTTCAAAGAGTTCGCTCGCCTGCATCGCGCAAATAATCATGCGCCTGAAGCGGTCGTTGAAGGGGCATCGCGTGCCATGCGCATCTCGATGAACCGTGAGCTGGAATCACTTGAAACACACATCCCGTTCCTTGGCACGGTGGGTTCCATCAGCCCGTATATCGGTCTGTTTGGTACCGTGTGGGGGATCATGCATGCCTTCATCGCACTGGGTGCGGTTAAACAGGCTACGCTGCAAATGGTTGCACCGGGTATCGCAGAAGCACTGATCGCGACCGCAATCGGTCTGTTCGCCGCAATTCCGGCAGTTATGGCGTATAACCGACTGAACCAGCGAGTGAACAAACTGGAACTGAACTACGACAACTTCATGGAAGAGTTCACTGCGATTCTGCACCGTCAGGCGTTTACCAGCACCGAGAGTAACAAGGGGTAAACCATGGCCAGAGCGCGTGGACGAAATCGTCGCGAACTTAAGTCCGAAATCAATATTGTACCGTTGCTGGACGTATTGTTGGTGCTGCTGCTGATCTTTATGGCGACAGCGCCAATCATCACCCAGAGCGTGGAAGTTGATCTGCCGGATGCGACAGAATCACAGGCGGTAAGCAGCAATGATGAACCTCCGGTTATCATTGAGGTTTCCGGCGTGGGGCAATATAGCGTTGTGGTAGAGAAAGATCGCATGGATCAGCTGCCGCCTGAGCAGGTTATTGCTGAAGCGCAGCGTCGCCTGACGTCGAATCCGAAAACGGTCTTCTTAATCGGTGGCGCCAAAGATGTGCCTTACGATGAAATAATTAAAGCGCTGAACTTGCTACATAGCGCGGGTGTTAAGTCGGTAGGCTTGATGACGCAACCGATTTAATCCTCTGCACAGTTTTTGGGAACCGATAGTGTCAAAGGCAACCGAACAAAACGACAAGCTTAAGCGAGCGATTATTATCTCCGCGGTGCTGCATGTGATTCTCTTTGCAGCGCTGATCTGGAGTTCGTTCGATGAGCATATTGATGCGTCAGCCGGCGGCGGTGGAGGCTCTTCCATCGACGCCGTCATGGTGGACCCAGGCGCGGTAGTGCAAAACTATAATCGTCAGCAACAGCAGCAGGCGAGTGCAAAACGGGCAGAAGAGCAGCGTGATAAACAGGCGCAACAGCAGGCCGAGGAGCTGCGTGAAAAGCAGGCCGCGGAGCAGGAGCGTCTGAAGCAGCTCGAGAAAGAACGTTTGCAGGCGCAAGAAGCGGCGAAGGAGCAGGCAGAACAGCAGAAGCAGGCTGAAGCTGCGGCCCAGAAAGCACAAGAGCAGCAAAAGCAGGCAGAAGAAGCGGCAGCCAAATCCGCTGCGGATGCCAAAGCAAAAGCAGACGCTCAGGCAAAACAAGCTGCTGACGCAGCGAAGAAAGCCGCTGCTGATGCTCAAAAAGTCGCAGAAGCGGAAGCCGCGAAGAAAGCTGCCGCCGACGCACAGAAAAAAGCGGAAGCAGAAGCCGCTAAGAAAGCTGCTGCCGACGCACAGAAGAAAGCAGAAGCGGAAGCTGCGAAGAAAGCAGCCCAGGAAGCGGAGAAGAAAGCCGCTGCCGATGCTGCCAAGAAAGCGGCTGCAGCAGAGAAGGTCGCTGCTGAAAAAGCCGCCGCTGCTGAGAAGGCTGCGGCCGACAAAAAAGCCGCTGCCGCTGAAAAAGCTGCTGCAGATAAGAAAGCCGCTGCCGATAAAGCAGCAGCCGCCAAAGCCGCCGCAGCCAAAAAAGCGGCAGCAGAGAAAGCGTCGGCATCTGATGTTGACGACCTTTTCGGTGACCTAAGTTCAGGTAAGAATGCGCCGAAATCGGGCGGTGGGGCTAAAGGAAACGGCCAGCCAGCTAAAGACAGCGGAACGAGTGGGGCAAATGGTGGTGCAACGGGTGCGGACATCAGTGCTTACGCCTCGCAAATACGTACTGCTATTCAGAGCCGTTTATATGGCGCTGATCTGTACGCCGGTAAATCTTGCGTCTTGCATATCAAGCTTGCGCCAGATGGACTGCTACTGGACGTAACCCAGGAAGGGGGCGATCCAGCGTTATGTCAGGCTGCTTTGACGGCTGCCAAAACGGCCAAAATTCCTAAACCGCCTTCACAGGCTGTTTATGAGAAGGTAAAAGATGCCAAACTGGACTTCAAACTGTGATGTTTTCCCGCTCAATGTGGGAAATACAGGCTAAGGTTTGATGCTGGGGACGGGTAGTTTTGTCTATTTGAGTTTGTTAACATTCTGCTAAATTATCGTGGGTAACGTTACCCAGATAAGGGAGATATAATGAAGCAGGCATTACGTGTAGCAGTAAGTTTCTTTATGCTGTGGGCAGCCGTGCTGCACGCAGAGGTACGCATCGAGATCACCCAAGGGGTGGACTCTGCGCGTCCAATTGGCGTTGTTCCGTTCCAGTGGGCTGGCCCTGGCGCTGCCCCTGAAGACGTTGGCGGCATCGTGGCGGCTGACTTGCGTAACAGCGGCAAATTCAATCCCTTAGATCGTTCTCGTTTGCCACAGCAGCCGGGTACCGCTCAGGAAGTTCAACCGGCAGCCTGGTCTGCGCTCGGTATTGATGCCGTGGTAGTGGGTCAAGTGACTCCAAATCCGGACGGTGGCTACACAGTGGCTTACCAGCTGGTTGATACTGGCGGCGCTCCAGGTACTGTTCTGGCGCAGAACTCGTATAAAGTGAATAAGCAGTGGCTTCGCTACGCGGGTCACACTGCGAGTGATGAAGTGTTCGAGAAGCTGACCGGTATTAAAGGTGCCTTCCGTACCCGTATCGCCTATGTGGTTCAGACCAACGGCGGCCAGTTCCCGTATGAACTGCGCGTCTCTGACTACGACGGCTACAACCAGTTCACCGTGCACCGTTCACCACAACCGCTGATGTCTCCTGCCTGGTCTCCGGACGGTTCTAAACTCGCTTACGTGACCTTCGAAAGCGGTCGCTCTGCGCTGGTGATTCAGACTCTGTCCAACGGCGCTGTGCGTCAGGTTGCTTCGTTCCCGCGTCACAACGGTGCGCCAGCGTTCTCACCTGATGGGACTAAACTGGCATTTGCTCTGTCTAAAACAGGCAGCCTGAACCTTTACGTGATGGATATCGGCTCCGGCCAGATTCGCCAGGTCACGGATGGTCGCAGCAACAACACTGAACCTACCTGGTTCCCGGACAGCCAGAACCTGGCGTTCACGTCTGACCAGGCCGGTCGTCCTCAGGTGTACAAAGTCAATGTAAATGGCGGTGCACCGCAGCGCATCACCTGGGAAGGTTCACAGAACCAGGATTCTGATGTAAGCAGTGACGGTAAATTTATGGTAATGGTCAGCTCTGCTGGTGGCCAGCAGCACATTGCCAAACAAGATCTGGTAACGGGTGGCGTGCAAGTTCTGTCGTCAACGTTCCTGGATGAAACGCCGAGTCTGGCACCTAACGGCACGATGGTAATCTACAGCTCTTCTCAGGGGATGGGATCTGTGCTGAATCTGGTTTCTACAGATGGGCGTTTCAAAGCGCGTATTCCGGCAACTGATGGACAGGTAAAATCACCTGCCTGGTCGCCGTATCTGTAAATAATAATTAATTGATTACTAAAGGAATCATAGAAATGCAACTGAACAAAGTGCTGAAGGGGCTGATGATCGCTCTGCCTGTAATGGCAATCGCGGCGTGTTCTTCCAACAAGAATGCAAGCAACGACCAGAGCGGCGAAGGCATGATGGGTGCCGGCACTGGTATGGACGCTAACGGTAACGGCAATATGTCTTCTGAAGAGCAAGCGCGTCTTCAGATGCAGCAGCTGCAGCAGAACAACATTGTTTACTTCGATCTGGACAAGTATGACATCCGTTCTGACTTCGCTGCGATGCTGGATGCGCACGCAAACTTCCTGCGTAGCAACCCATCTTACAAAGTCACCGTAGAAGGTCATGCTGACGAACGTGGTACTCCTGAGTACAACATCTCCCTGGGTGAGCGTCGTGCGAACGCCGTTAAGATGTACCTGCAGGGTAAAGGCGTTTCTGCTGACCAGATCTCCATCGTTTCTTACGGTAAAGAAAAACCTGCAGTATTGGGTCATGACGAAGCGGCTTACTCCAAAAACCGTCGTGCCGTACTGGTTTACTAAGAGAATTGCATGAGCAGTAACTTCAGACATCAACTCTTGAGTCTGTCGTTACTGGTTGGAATAGCGGCCCCCTGGGCCGCTTTTGCTCAGGCACCAATCAGTAGTGTCGGCTCCGGCTCGGTCGAAGACCGTGTCACTCAACTCGAGCGTATTTCTAACGCTCACAGTCAGCTTTTAACCCAACTCCAGCAGCAGCTCTCTGATAACCAAAACGATATTGATTCTCTCCGTGGTCAGATCCAGGAAAGTCAGTACCAGTTGAATCAGGTTGTCGAGCGTCAGAAGCAGATCCTGTTGCAGATCGACGGCATGAGTAACGGCGGCGCTGCAGCGCAACCCGCGGCGGGCGATCAGAGCGGGGCGGCGACAGCCACTCCGGCACCGGCAGCAGATGCGTCAGCTTCGACAGGCGCGCCTGTACAGAGCGGTGACGCAAATACTGACTACAACGCAGCTATTGCCCTGGTGCAGGATAAATCGCGTCAGGACGATGCCATTGCGGCGTTTCAGAACTTCGTGAAAAAGTACCCTGACTCAACTTATCAGCCAAATGCGAATTATTGGCTTGGTCAGTTGAACTACAACAAGGGTAAAAAGGATGATGCGGCGTTTTATTTTGCCTCTGTGGTAAAAAATTACCCAAAATCGCCTAAAGCCCCTGATGCCATGTTTAAGGTCGGCGTCATCATGCAGGATAAAGGCGACAGCGCGAAAGCGAAGGCCGTTTATCAGCAGGTGGTCGCGAAGTACCCAGGCACCGAAGGTGCGAAACAAGCGCAAAAACGTCTTGGATCGATGGGTTGAGTGTCGCATGACCAGAAATCGCGTTATTTCTGGTCGTGCCGCCTGATTCGTAAGCAGTTAAGTGATCTTCGTCGAAATTTTTGTTGCGCTGAATTCTTAAATCAGTAATATATGCCGCCGTTGCCAAGGGATATCGAACAGCCCGAAAGCCGCGAAAAAAGTGGGTCGTTAGCTCAGTTGGTAGAGCAGTTGACTTTTAATCAATTGGTCGCAGGTTCGAATCCTGCACGACCCACCACTTAAGATTTTCCTGTAGTGCCCTGTAGTACGGCGTTGGGTGATTAGCTCAGTTGGTAGAGCACCTCCTTTACACGGAGGGGGTCGGCGGTTCGAGCCCGTCATCACCCACCATCGGGTCGTTAGCTCAGTTGGTAGAGCAGTTGACTTTTAATCAATTGGTCGCAGGTTCGAATCCTGCACGACCCACCAATACTACAAAATTCAGGCAACACCCGAATGGGTCGTTAGCTCAGTTGGTAGAGCAGTTGACTTTTAATCAATTGGTCGCAGGTTCGAATCCTGCACGACCCACCAGCCTGAATAAAAATTTGCAAGTCCCGAAAGGGGTCGTTAGCTCAGTTGGTAGAGCAGTTGACTTTTAATCAATTGGTCGCAGGTTCGAATCCTGCACGACCCACCAATGTGGAAAGGCGCCCTAAAGGCGCCTTTTTGCTATGCGCGATTCGGCAGGATGAGAACCTGCTGCAGGTTCGAGTCGAACGCAGTGAGACAACGGAGCCGCCTGCGGCGACGGCCCGAAGGGCGAGCGAAGCGAGTCATCCTGCACGACCCACCAGTGTAGAAAGGCGCCCTAAAGGCGCCCTAAAGGCGCCTTTTTGCTATGTGCGATTCGGCAGGTTCGAGTCGAACGCAGTGAGACACCGGAGCCGTTTGCGGCGACGGCCGGAAGGGCGAGCGAAACGAGTCATCCTGCACGACCCACCAATGTGGAAAGGCGCCCTAAAGGCGCCTTTTTGCTTTCCAAATATTGTGACTTTTTTCCCTCAACGCGCTATCTTGTTTAGTATACAAAACACAATTGTCGTATCTTTCGTTCATAACGCAAAAGAGAGACATTATTGTTAAGCCAGTAAAACGAGAAGCAATGATGAGCGTGATGTTTGATCCTGAAGCCGCAATCTATCCTTTCCCGCCCAAGCCCGTGCCTTTAAACCGGGACGAAAAACAGTTCTACCGTGAAAAAATAAAGCGCCTGCTGAAGGAGCGGGATGCGGTAATGGTCGCACATTACTACACCGATCCCGAAATCCAGCAACTGGCCGAAGAGACAGGCGGTTGTATCTCCGATTCTCTTGAAATGGCGCGCTTTGGTGCGAAACATCCAGCCTCGACGCTGCTGGTGGCTGGCGTTCGCTTTATGGGCGAGACGGCAAAGATCCTCAGCCCGGAAAAAACCATTCTGATGCCTACGCTCAATGCGGAGTGTTCTCTGGATTTAGGCTGTCCGATCGACGAATTCAGCGCGTTTTGCGATGCCCATCCGGACAGAACCGTCGTTGTTTACGCCAACACCTCCGCCGCTGTCAAAGCGCGTGCAGACTGGGTGGTCACCTCCAGTATCGCCGTTGAACTCATTGAGCATCTGGATAGTCTCGGGCAGAAGATCATCTGGGCACCGGATAAACATCTGGGCAACTACGTGCAGAAGCAAACCGGCGCGGATGTGTTGTGCTGGCAGGGTGCGTGTATTGTGCACGACGAATTTAAAACTCAGGCGCTGGCACGCATGAAAGCCCTCTATCCTGACGCCGCGATCCTTGTCCACCCGGAGTCACCTCAGTCGGTAGTCGATATGGCTGATGCGGTGGGGTCCACCAGCCAGCTGATCAACGCCGCGAAAACGCTGCCGCAGCAGAAGCTGATCGTCGCCACCGATCGCGGCATCTTTTATAAGATGCAGCAGGCGGTTCCGGACAAAGAGCTGTTCGAAGCCCCAACAGCCGGAGAGGGCGCCACGTGCCGCAGCTGCGCGCATTGCCCGTGGATGGCGATGAATGGTCTTAAGGCGATTGCTGAAGGGTTGGAGTCAGGCGGGGCGGCACATGAGATCCATGTGGACGCTGCGTTGCGTGAGGGGGCGTTAATTCCTCTTAACCGTATGCTCGATTTTGCGGCTACACTACGCTCCTGAGATGAGATAACGCGTATCAGTACGCTCTGGGGAAAAGATGGATTTTTTTAGCACGCAGAATATCCTGGTTCATATACCAATCGGGGCGGGCGGCTACGACCTGTCATGGATTGAAGCTGTCGGCACCCTGGCGGGGCTGCTCTGCATTTGGCTCGCAAGTCTGGAGAAGATCAGCAACTACGCGTTCGGCCTGATTAACGTCACGCTGTTCGCGATTATCTTTTTCCAGATCCAGCTCTATGCCAGCCTGCTGTTGCAGCTCTTTTTCTTCGCCGCGAATATCTACGGCTGGTACGCATGGTCCCGGCAAAACAGCGCTCAGGAAGCGGAGCTACAGATTCGCTGGCTACCTCTGCCAAAAGCCATTGCCTGGCTCGCGGCCTGTGTCGTCGCCATTGGCCTGATGACGGTCTACATCAATCCGGTATTTGGATTC
Organism: Lelliottia sp. SL45; assembly: GCF_026672535.1. NCBI lineage: Bacteria > Pseudomonadati > Pseudomonadota > Gammaproteobacteria > Enterobacterales > Enterobacteriaceae > Lelliottia > Lelliottia sp. SL45. The sequence continues at coordinate 2,451,482 of NZ_JAPPRH010000003.1, read as the reverse complement.
CTGACGCGGGTGGCAGTGTCGGTGATGTCCAGCCTGGGATTAAACGTCACTATGCCTGAACTGCAGCCCGATGCGTTCCCGTTCTGGGATTCCTGCATGATGGTGCTGTCGATCGCGGCGATGATTCTGATGACGCGTAAATACGTCGAGAACTGGCTGCTGTGGGTCATTATTAACGTGATAAGCGTGGTGATCTTCGCGTTGCAGGGCGTCTACGCCATGTCGCTGGAATATCTGCTCCTCACGTTTATCGCCCTGAACGGCAGCCGGATGTGGATTAACAGCGCGCGTCAGCGTGGCTCCCGCGCGCTGTCCAGTTAATGGTGGTGATGGTGTGAATGGTCGGGCTGCGTCTCATTGAGATGGCAGTCCGGCCCACTACAGGTCTGATACTCCATCTGAATAGTGGCGTGCGAAATCTCGTAGTGGTGCTCCAGGAAGTGCTGAATGCGGCCCAGAAGTGCATCGTGATCGTGCGGAGGGATCACCTGGACATGCAGGGTCATCACTGGTTTCTCCCCCACCAGCCAGACATGCACATGATGAACATCGCGCACTTCCGGAATATCCCGGCACAGCTTGCGCTTCAGCGCCGAAATATCCAGCGAAACGGGCGCACCCTCCAGCAGTTCGTTCACACTCTCGCGTAACAATCCCCATGCACTGCGCAGCACCAGGCAGGAGACCAGCACCGACAAGATGGGGTCGATCGGCGTCCAGCCGGTGGAGATAATCACCAGTGCCGCCACAATTGCCCCGACCGAGCCCAGCAGATCGCCCAGCACGTGTAACGCGGCCGCGCGGACGTTGAGGTTTTTCTCTGCGCTACCGCGATGCAAAATCCAGAAGGCGAGGACATTGGCCAGCAACCCGGCCACGGCAATCACCATCATCGTCATTCCGGCGACAGGCTGCGGGTCGCGGAAACGCTGGAACGCCTCCCAGACAATCAAAATCGTGATCACCACCAGCGCAATGGCATTGACGAAAGCGGCGAGAGTCGTGAGACGCAGCCAGCCGAAGGTGTGGCGCGCGTTAGGTGGACGGCGGGAAAACTGCACGGCGATCAGCGCAAACAGCAGCGCAGCGGCATCCGTGAGCATATGGCCCGCATCCGCCAGTAATGCCAGAGAGCCAGAAATTAGCCCGCCGATAACCTCGATAACCATAAACGTGGCTGTGACGCCGAAAGCCAGCATCAGACGTTTAGCGTTTTCGTCCCCTGGAGAGTGTGAATGCGAATGCGTGTGCGCCATGAACTCTGTCCTGATGAGTAATCATTCTAAGTGTAGATTTTTTAACATTTTGCACAAAAAAGAAAGGAGAGCCTTCGCTCTCCTTCATTTATCCGATCCGACTCGTATTACTGCGTTGTGCCATCGGTTTTGGTATCAACATCGTTGTTGATGCCGTTACCGGTTTCAACTTTCTTGTTGATGTCCGGACATTTTCCGTCTTTACACATCGAGTTTTTGTGAATTTCGTCCTTGGTCATCCCGTCATGATTCATGGTGCCCGAGTCGGTCCCGTTCGGGTGCAGCATGGTACCGCCGCTGGTTCCGCTGCCCGTGTTGATATTACTGTTATCAACATTGTTTGGCGCCACGTTCTGTTTGGCGTCCGGCGCGACCTGGCCTGCTGCAGCCGCAGCGTTCGCCTGGCCATTATTATCGGAACCCGTAGAATCTGCTGCAAGCGCTGCGCCGCTCGCCATGGTCAGGGTTGCTGTCAGGAAAAGGGTTGCCAGTTTAGTCATTTTCATCATGCTGCTCCTGTTCTGGTCGTTATTTGCTGGATAACTTCTTCCAACAGTGCATCCGCGAAATCAATCGCTGAGTGGTCAAAGATTCCATTATCTGAACTTATGTCAGGATGGAATCACGTTTAAATGCATAAACAGAGTGGTTACATTTAAAAAGTTTAGGGCAGATCTCGTTATTCGCTACTTTGTCGCGTTTTTTAGGGTAATTCCAGGAATTATCCGTGCGAAGTGTAAAAGCCCGTTTACACTTCCAGGCTGACAAGTTAGATTGAAAGGATTGCATTCATTACTAAAAATATGTCAGAGCCGGAACGATCATGAATTATCAGAACGACGATTTACGCATTAAAGAGATCAATGAGTTATTACCCCCTGTAGCGCTCCTTGAAAAATTTCCCGCCACGCAAAATGCCGCCAACACGGTTTCTCATGCCCGCAAAGCGATCCATAAGATCCTGAAAGGTAACGACGATCGCCTGCTGGTGGTGATTGGCCCTTGTTCCATTCACGATCCTGCGGCGGCAAAAGAGTATGCTGCGCGCCTGCTGACCCTGCGTGAAGAGCTGCAAGGCGAGCTGGAAATCGTCATGCGCGTCTATTTTGAAAAACCACGCACCACGGTGGGCTGGAAAGGGCTGATTAACGATCCGCACATGGATAACAGCTTCCAGATCAACGACGGGCTGCGCATCGCGCGCAAACTGCTGCTGGAAATTAACGACAGCGGATTACCGGCCGCAGGCGAGTTCCTGGACATGATCACCCCGCAATATCTGGCCGACCTGATGAGCTGGGGCGCGATTGGTGCGCGTACCACGGAATCTCAGGTTCACCGCGAGCTGGCGTCGGGTCTCTCGTGCCCGGTCGGTTTCAAAAACGGTACCGATGGCACCATGAAAGTGGCGATCGACGCCATCAACGCCGCCGGTGCGCCGCACTGTTTCCTGTCGGTCACCAAATGGGGCCACTCTGCTATCGTCAATACCAGCGGGAATGGCGACTGCCATATCATTCTGCGTGGCGGTAAAGAGCCTAACTACAGCGCAAAACACGTCGCAGAAGTGAAATCCGGCCTCGAAAAAGCGGGTCTGTCACCGAATGTGATGATCGATTTCAGCCATGCCAACTCCAGCAAGCAGTTCAAAAAGCAGATGGAAGTGGGCGCGGACGTTTGCCAGCAGCTGGCTAACGGCGAGAAAGCCGTGATCGGCGTGATGATTGAAAGCCACCTGGTGGAAGGTAATCAGAGCCTGGAGAGCGGTGAGCCGCTGGTCTACGGGAAGAGTGTCACTGACGCCTGCATCGGCTGGGAAGATACGGACGCGATCCTGCGCCAGCTGGCAAACGCGGTTAAAGCGCGTCGCGGTTAATCCTTCTTAACCCAATAAAAAAGCGTGGATTGCTCCACGCTTTTTTTATATCGGGCGAATCATTACTTCGCTTTACCCTGGTTCGCTACCGCCGCCGCTTTCGCTGCGATTTCGTCAGCGTTACCCAGATAGTAACGTTTGATTGGGTTGAAGTTCTCATCGAACTCATACACCAGCGGTACGCCCGTTGGTATGTTCAGTTCAAGGATTTCGTCTTCGCCCATCTTATCCAGGTATTTCACCAGCGCACGCAGGGAGTTACCGTGAGCGGCAACGATGACGCGCTCACCGCTTTTAATGCGCGGCAGAATGGTGTCGTTCCAGTAAGGCACAACGCGATCGATGGTCAGCGCCAGGCTTTCAGTCTGTGGCAGCTCAGCATCAGTCAGTTTCGCGTAACGCGGATCGTGGCCCGGATAACGCTCATCGTCTTTGGTCAGCTCTGGTGGGGTTACCGCAAAACCACGACGCCACTGCTTAACCTGCTCGTCACCGTATTTTTCAGCGGTTTCAGCTTTGTTCAGCCCCTGCAGCGCACCGTAATGACGCTCGTTCAGCTTCCAGGATTTCTCAACCGGCAGCCAGGCCTGATCCAGTTCGTCCAGCACGTTCCACAGAGTGTGGATGGCACGTTTCAGCACAGAGGTATAAGCAAAATCAAAGCTGAAGCCTTCATCTTTCAGCAGTTTACCTGCAGCTTTTGCTTCGCTTACGCCTTTCTCAGACAGATCAACATCATACCAACCGGTGAAGCGGTTTTCGTTGTTCCACTGGCTTTCGCCGTGGCGCACCAGGACCAGCTTAGTTACAGCCATATTGCACTCCTTAAGCTTATTGAATGATAACAATTCTCATTATATTGCCGTGATCGCTCAGGCGGCAACGCTTAACCCTAACCATAGCGAAAATAGTGGTCCAGTGTAAGATGCTTGTGAATTGAGGGTTATGATTTTGTCCGCGATCGACGCTATTTTCAGCAAGACGGACAAAAAAAAGCCCTCAGCATGAGGGCCTGAAGCGGGATGTCGTTCGGGTGGCCGGGGAAACAACGCGCCACCCAATATCGTTAGCGGGCGATAAACTGATAAACGGTCTCGCTCACATATTCCTGGCCCGGACGCAGAATGCAGTCAGGCTGCGGCCACTCGGCATGGTTAGGGCTGTCCGGCAGAAACTCACTTTCAAGCGCCATTCCCTGCCAGTCGTGGTAATCACCCTGTTCGCGCGCAGGCGTACCGCCGAGGTAGTTCCCGGAATAGAATTGCAGGGCGGGAGCGCTGGTATACACCGTCATCTGCAGCTTTTCGTCGGCGGACCACACCTGAGCGGCTGGCTGGGTAGCATCTCCTTTCGCCTGCAGCAGGAATGCGTGGTCATACCCTTTCACGTTGCGCTGATGGTCGTCGCTCAGGAAATCCGTTGCGACAGTTTTCGCGCTGCGGAAATCAAAGCTGGTGCCCTCTACGGACTTCAGTCCTTCAAGGGGAATTCCCATCGCATCGACCGGTAAATACGCATCGGCCAGGATCTGCAATTTGTGATTGCGCACATCCGTCTGATCGCCGTCGAGATTGAAATAGGCGTGGTTGGTCAAATTGACCGGACAAGGCTGGTCGACCGTCGCACGGTATTCAATACTGATACGGTTATCGTCCGTCAGGCGGAAGAGGGCAGAGGCAGAAAGATTGCCGGGGAAGCCCTGATCGCCGTCGGCGGATTCCAGCGCAAACAGCACTTCGCTGTCATTCTGCTGCACGATACGCCAGCGGCGTTTATCAAAACCTTCCATGCCACCGTGGAGCTGATTCTCGCCCTGGCTTGGCACTAAGGAATAGGTTTTGCCGTCCAGATCGAAGCGGCTTTTGGCGATACGGTTAGCGTAGCGTCCGACAGAGGCGCCCAGGTAAGCCGCCTGGTTGACGTACTGTTCCGGCGATGCGCAGCCGAGCAGGGTCTCGCGCACGCTGCCGTCTGGCATGGGTACACGGGCAGAGAGTAGCGTCGCGCCCCAGTCCATCACCGTCACCACCATTCCCCCGCTGTTACGCAGGGTCAGCAGGCGATACGGCAGACCGTCAGGGGCGAGGGTTGGCGTTTCGTTTAGCACTGTCCAGCTCCTTGGGTTGCTTTGCACACATAGAAAGTCTCTTTGATACCGGTTTTGGCTTCATACTGTTTCGCCACGGCATCCTGAACGGCGGGAACCAGCTCTTCCGGGATCAGCGCCACAATGCAGCCACCAAAACCGCCGCCGGTCATACGCACGCCGCCTTTCTCGCCGATGGTCGCTTTCACGATCTCAACCAGCGTATCAATTTGCGGAACCGTGATCTCGAAATCATCGCGCATGGAGGCGTGGGATTCCGCCATCAGTTCGCCGATGCGTTTCAGATCGCCTTTCTCCAGCGCAGAGGCTGCTTCCACGGTACGGGCGTTTTCGGTCAGAACGTGACGCACGCGTTTGGCGACGACCGGGTCCAGTTCGTGCGCCACTTTATTGAATTCGTTTAACGAAACATCGCGCAGTTTAGGCTGCTGGAAGAAGCGCGCGCCGGTTTCACACTGCTCGCGGCGGGTGTTGTACTCACTGCCGACCAGCGTGCGTTTGAAATTACTGTTGATAATCACCACCGCCGCGCCTTTCGGCAGGGAGACGGCTTTGGTGCCCAGCGTGCGGCAATCAATCAGCAGCGCATGCTCTTTTTTACCAAGCGCAGAAATCAGCTGGTCCATAATCCCGCAGTTACAGCCGACGAACTGGTTCTCCGCTTCCTGGCCGTTGAGGGCGATTTGCGCCCCGTCCAGCGGCAGATGATAAAGCTGCTGGAATACGGTGCCAACCGCCACTTCCAGAGAGGCAGAGGAACTCAGGCCTGCACCTTGCGGAACATTACCGGTGATCACCAGATCTGCGCCGCCGAAGTTTTTATTGCGCTTTTGCAGATGTTTAACCACCCCACGCACGTAGTTTGACCACTGCTGGGTATCGTGAGCCACAATCGGCGCATCAAGGGAAAACTCGTCGATCTGATTGTCGTAATCGGCGGCAATCACCCGCACGTTGCGATCGTCGCGTTTGGCGCAGCTGATAACGGTCTGATAATCGATCGCACAAGGCAGAACGAAACCATCGTTATAGTCGGTGTGCTCACCAATCAGATTAACGCGGCCAGGAGCCTGTATCGCGTGGGTGGCAGGGTAGCCGAATTTTTCAGCAAACAGGGATTGTGTTTTATCTTTCAGACTCATTTATTAGACTCCTGATTCGCGGTAGTGGACATCGCTGACGGCGCGCAGACGTTCTGCCGCCTGTTCTGCCGTCAGATCGCGCTGTGTTTCTGCCAGCATCTCATAGCCCACCATAAATTTACGCACCGTCGCGGAACGCAGTAGCGGCGGATAAAAATGGGCGTGTAACTGCCAGTGCTGATTCTCTTCGCCATTAAACGGCGCGCCGTGCCAGCCCATGGAATAGGGGAAAGAGCACTGGAACAGATTGTCATAGCGACTGGTCAGTTTTTTCAGCGCCAGGGCCAGATCGTCACGCTCGACATCGCTTAAATCGGTAATGCGCAGGACATGGGCTTTTGGCAGCAGCAGCGTCTCGAACGGCCACGCCGCCCAGTACGGCACTACGGCGAGCCAGTGTTCGGTTTCAACGACCGTACGGCTGCCGTCAGCCATCTCGCGCTGAACGTAATCCGCCAGCAGCGCTGACTGGTTTTCGTCGTAATAAGCTTTTTGCAGACGATCTTCGCGCTCAACTTCATTTGGCAGGAAGCTGTTCGCCCACACCTGGCCATGCGGATGCGGGTTAGAGCAGCCCATCGCCGCCCCTTTGTTTTCAAAAACCTGCACCCACGGATAATCCTGTCCCAGCTCGGCGGTCTGCTGTTGCCAGGTGTTGATCACGTCGGTGAGGGCGCCGAGGCTCAGCTCCGGCAGCGTTTTGCTGTGGTCCGGCGAGAAGCAGATCACCCGGCTGGTGCCGCGCGCGCTTTCGCAACGCATTAGCGGATCGTCACTTTCCGGGGCATCCGGCGTGTCGGTCATCAGGGCGGCAAAATCGTTGGTAAACACATACGTGCTTTGGTAATCCGGATTTTTATCGCCGGTGACGCGGGTATTCCCCGGACACAGGAAGCAGTCCGGGTCATGCTGAGGCAGCGTCTGTTTCGCCGGCGTCTCTTGCGCGCCTTGCCATGGGCGCTTCGCACGATGCGGAGAGACCAAAATCCATTGCCCGGTTAACGGGTTATAACGCCGATGCGGATGATCGACGGGGTTGAATTGCGTCATGTCGGATCCTTAATCCGGATAGCCCTGGGGATGACGTGACTGCCAGTGCCAGGTATCCTGTGCCATTTCATCCAGTGTGCGCGTGACACGCCAGTTCAGCTCTTTGTCGGCTTTAGAGGCATCTGCCCAGTACGCGGGAAGATCGCCATCGCGGCGTGGCGCGAAGTGATACGCCACCGGTTTGCCGCAGGCCTTACTGAAGGCGTTAACCACGTCCAGCACGCTGCTGCCCACGCCAGCACCGAGGTTGTAAATATGCACGCCGGGTTTATTCGCCAGCTGCTGCATCGCCGCCACGTGACCATCGGCCAGATCCATGACGTGAATGTAGTCGCGCACCCCGGTGCCATCTTCGGTCGGGTAGTCGTTGCCAAAAATTGCCAGCGAGTCGCGGCGGCCCACGGCCACCTGCGCGATGTAGGGCATCAGGTTATTCGGAATGCCCTGCGGATCTTCGCCCATATCGCCTGACGGATGTGCGCCAACCGGGTTGAAATAACGCAGCAGAGCGATGCTCCAGTCCGGCTGTGCTTTTTGCAGATCGGCCAGAATCTGTTCCACCATCAGCTTGCTTTTGCCGTACGGGCTTTGCGGCGTGCCGGTTGGGAAGCTCTCGACGTAAGGAATTTTAGGCTGATCGCCGTAGACGGTGGCCGATGAGCTGAAGATGAAGTTTTTCACGTTCGCGGCGCGCATCGCGGAGATCAGGCGCAGGGTACCGTTCACGTTGTTATCGTAGTATTCGAGAGGCTTAGCGACGGATTCGCCGACCGCTTTCAGGCCCGCAAAGTGAATCACCGTATCAATGGCGTGGTCGTGAAGGATTTCGGTCATCAGCGCTTCGTTGCGGATATCGCCTTCCACAAACGTGGGCTGTTTTCCGCCAAGGCGCTCAATGACGGGCAGCACGCTGCGCTTACTGTTGCACAGGTTGTCGAGGATGATGACATCATGGCCATTTTGCAGCAGTTGCACACAGGTATGACTTCCAATGTAACCGCTACCACCCGTTACCAGAACTCGCATATTTCGCTCCATTAGGCTTATGGTATGTAATAACCATAGCATAACAGAGACGTGAAAAGTGTGACATGGGATAAAATAGTGGAATCGGTTACACTGAATCACGCACGCGAATTTGTAATGAGATGGCCCATTATAAATCAAAGAGATAACAATGTATTACTGCAGGTTGTCTGAAAAAGAGGGGCACGCCCCTCTGAGAGAACGATCAGCGAATGCGGCTTAACTCATAGCGATAGTGCTCGCCGTCAGGAACAAACTCCAGCCGGTGGGTGATACAGGACGGCGCATCTTCCGCATGGTGGGAAACGAACAGCAGTTGCGTTTCGCCTTCGCTGATTAAAACGTCCACAAAGCGGCGTATCAGCTGGCGATTAAGCGGGTCGAGACCCTGCAGCGGTTCATCCAGAATCAGCACCGTAGGGTGCTTCACCAGCGCGCGGACGATCAGCGCCAGCCGCTGCTGTCCCCACGATAAACTGTGAAACGGCGCATCCGCCACGCGTTTATCCATCCCCAGAATATCCAGCCACTCCTGCGCCAGCTTGTGCTGTTTGTCAGAAACCGCCTGATAGATACCAATGGAGTCGAAATATCCCGACAAAATTACGTTTCGCACCGTGGTACTGACGCGGTAATCGAGGTGCAGGCTGCTGCTGACGTAGCCGATGTGTTTTTTGATATCCCAGATGGTTTCACCGCTGCCGCGACGACGGCCAAACAGCGTCAGATCGTTACTGTAACCCTGGGGATGATCGCCGGTAATCAGGCTCAGCAGCGTGGATTTCCCCGCGCCGTTGGGGCCGGTGATCTGCCAGTGCTCACTGGGGTTCACCGTCCAGCTCAGTCGATCGAGAATTGGGCGATCGTTATAAGAGACAGTACCGTTTTTCAGCTCGATGCGCGGCTGGTGGTTGTCCAGCAAATGCCGCGCCGAAGGGGCGTCTGGCTCGGGAAGTGCAATGCCGTCGAGTTTTTCGCTGTGTGCCAGCTGGGCGATCAGGGCCTGCTGAAGCAGCGCCTCTTTTTCGCCGGTTTCCGTCAGACAACAATCCGCCAGCACGCCCGCGTACTGCACAAAATCGGGGATCTCATCGAAACGGTTCAGAACCAGCACGAGGGTATAGCCCTGCTGATTCAGCGTCGCGAGCAGGGAGGCCAACTGCGCGCGGGATTGCACATCCAGCCCGTCGAACGGCTCATCGAGGATCAACAGATCCGGCTCGTTCATCAGCGCCTGGCAAAGCAGAGTTTTTCGCGTTTCCCCGGTCGAGAGGTATTTAAAGCGCCGCTCCAGCAGGCCAGTAATGCCGAAAAGTTCGGCCATTTGCTGGCAGCGAGCAGCGTCTTTTCTTTCGTCCTGGATAATTTCTGCGGTGGTGCGGCCCGTATCCTCTTCGCCTGGGCTGAGCAGGTCGGTGTTATTGCGCTGCCACTCGTCGCTGACCAGTTTTTGCAGCTGTTCGAAGGAGAGGCGCGTGATACGGGTAAAACTGCACTGACGTTCGCCCTTTAGCAGGGTGAGCTCACCCGCAAGCGCGCGAGCCAGCGCGGACTTGCCGCTGCCGTTGGTGCCGACAAACGCCCAGCTTTCGCCGGCGCGCAAGTTGAGGTCGGGCAGTGAGAGGGTTCGTGTGTCGCTAAGACGAAACGTGCCTTGCGAAATTTGCAATGATGACATGACTTATCCCATTTTTTGCAGCGATTTGCATCAGGGATACTCACTGGCGGCAGGTTTGTCAACGCACTTAGCACAACGTGGCGATAATCACCCGGTCAGCATTAAAATATGCGGTGACGTCAGCACCTTCCGATAAATCTTCTGCTTCGGCCAGCGGGACCGTGGCGCACAGCACTTGCCCGTCGGGCAGGGTCATAAGCACTTCACTCTGTTCGTCGCCGCGCGCAATGTGGCTGATCTTTCCGTGCAACTGGTTATCGGCGTCTTGGGCCTGCTTTTCATCCAGCGTGATATTCACCCACGGCGCTTTCAGCAACACCAGCACCTCTTTGCCTTCGTCCAGCCCCAGTCGTTCGCCGCTCTGCGCGGTTATCGCCACTTTGAGCCGCGTCGTGCCGTCGGCCAGCAGAATATCCACGTGCTGCTGAACCTGGTCGCGATCGCGTGCAGTCACGGTGCCAAACCACTGGTTTCGCGCGCTGGTTTGCAGGGAGAAGCGGGAGATGGCGGCCAGCAGGCTGTCGAGGGGTAACGCGTCGTCATCGCTCAGGACGTCGAAGGCTTTTTGCTGGATCTGTGCCAGCAGATCGTAGAGCTGAATCAGGCGCTGGCCGTAGCGGGTTAGCATCGCGCCGCCGCCGCCCTTGCCACCGGTCGCCCGATCCACCAGCGTCTGTTCGCTCAGGCTGTTCATCTCATTGATGGCGTCCCAGGCACTTTTGTAGCTAATGCCCGCGTTCTTTGCGCCCTGGCTAATTGAACCGGTTTGTTCTATCTGTTTAAGCAGGGCAATACGTCGCGGATCGGCGAAAAGCTTCTGCTGAAGTCGAAGGGTAAGGAGAATTTCGGCCTGCATAGACGGTGTCCTGGCAAAAAGCGTATTGTGACCCAATTGCCCGACAGCGCAAAGCCTACCGCACAAAAGGGGATGTTTTTCTGACTTTTCAGGGTAGAATACGCCATTCACAGTGTCTGGAGAAAACCATGTTAGAGTTGTTGAAAAGTCTGGTATTCGCCGTGATCATGGTACCCGTAGTGATGGCCATCATCCTCGGCGCCATCTACGGCCTGGGTGAAGTGTTCAACGTCTTTTCGAACATCGGTCACAAAGACCAGCCTAAAAAGCAGCATTAATTCCTCCCAAAACGCCCGGTCAGTCCGGGCGTTTTGCTCTCAAGTTTCTGCCTCTCCCGCCGATAGTAGTTTCAGAATCAGCTTTGTTTACCCCTTAAACGGTACGATTTAACGCTAGGTTATCCCTGCAGTTATCGTTATATTTGTATGTATATAACGACACTCACAGGAGCTACAAATGGCACGTACATGGTTACGCCTTTTCGCAGGGGCAACACTGACACTTACCGTCGCCGGGCAGGTACTGGCTGACGAAGGGAAAATCACGGTCTTTGCGGCGGCGTCGCTGACCAACGCGATGCAAGACATTGCGGCGCAGTATAAAAAAGAGAAAAACGTCGATGTGGTTTCGTCGTTCGCTTCGTCTTCAACGCTGGCTCGCCAGATCGAAGCCGGTGCGCCTGCGGATCTGTTTATTTCTGCCGATCAGAAATGGATGGATTACGCGGTGGAGAAAAAATCGATCGATACGGCCACCCGCGAAACCCTGCTGGGTAACAGCCTGGTGGTGGTCGCGCCAAAAGCCAGCGCGCAGGGCGAGTTCACCATCAACAAAGAGACTAACTGGACCAGCCTGCTGAAAGACGGGCGTCTGGCGGTGGGCGATCCGGACCACGTTCCGGCAGGCATCTACGCGAAAGAAGCGCTGCAAAAACTGGGTGCCTGGGATACATTATCCCCGAAACTGGCTCCGGCTGAAGATGTGCGCGGCGCCCTGGCGCTGGTGGAGCGCAACGAAGCGCCGCTGGGAATTGTCTACGGTTCCGATGCGGTTGCCGGTAAAGGTGTGAAAGTGGTTGGGACCTTCCCGGAAGATTCGCACAAGAAAGTGGAATACCCGATCGCCATTGTTGATGGACATAAAAATGCGACGGTCAGCGCCTTTTACGACTATCTGAAAGGGCCTGAAGCGTCTGCCATCTTTAAACGTTACGGATTTACGACTCACTAATGATATTGACCGATCCTGAATGGCAGGCCGTGCTGCTGAGCCTTAAAGTCTCTTCCCTGGCAGTTGCCTTTAGTTTGCCCTTTGGGATCTTCTTTGCCTGGCTGCTGGTTCGCTGCCAGTTTCCGGGCAAAGCCCTGCTCGACAGTGTGCTTCATCTTCCTCTCGTGTTGCCGCCGGTGGTGGTCGGGTATTTATTGCTGATCGCAATGGGGCGACGCGGTTTTATCGGCCAGTGGCTGTATGACTGGTTCGGCCTGACGTTTGCTTTTAGCTGGCGAGGCGCGGTTCTGGCGGCGGCAGTGATGTCTTTCCCGCTGATGGTGCGCGCGATACGCCTGGCGCTGGAAGGGGTGGACATTAAGCTGGAGCAGGCGGCGCGCACTCTCGGTGCCGGGCGCTGGCGGGTGTTTTTCACCATTACGCTGCCCCTTACGTTGCCGGGGATTATCGTCGGTACGGTACTGGCGTTTGCCCGTTCTCTGGGTGAATTCGGCGCGACCATTACTTTTGTTTCAAACATCCCCGGTGAAACGCGGACCATTCCGTCGGCGATGTACACCCTGATTCAAACGCCGGGCGGGGAAGGGGCTGCCGCACGGCTGTGCATTATCTCCATTGTGCTGGCGCTGGTGTCGCTGCTGATTTCTGAATGGCTGGCGCGTCTGAGCCGCGAGCGGATGGGGAAATAATCATGCTGGAACTCAACTTTACTCAAACTCTCGGCAACCACTGTCTGGTGCTCAACGAAACGTTGCCCGCCAGCGGAATTACCGCCGTCTTTGGCGTTTCGGGCGCGGGAAAAACTTCGCTGATTAATGCCATCAGCGGGCTGACGCGCCCGCAAACCGGGCGGATCGCGCTGAACAATCGCGTGCTTCACGACGCGGAAAATAAAATTTACCTGGCCCCTGAAAAACGGCGCATCGGCTATGTGTTCCAGGACGCGCGCCTGTTTCCGCACTATAAAGTGCGCGGCAATCTGCGCTACGGCATGGCGAAAAGCATGGCCGGTCAGTTTGATAATCTGGTCGCGCTGCTGGGTATTGAATCGCTGCTGGACCGGCTTCCGTCGTCGCTCTCCGGCGGTGAAAAACAGCGTGTGGCGATTGGCCGCGCGCTGTTAACCGCACCGGAACTTCTGCTGCTGGATGAGCCGCTGGCGTCGCTCGATCTGCCGCGTAAGCGCGAGTTGTTGCCCTATCTGCAACGCCTGGCGCGAGAAATTAACATTCCGATGCTCTATGTCAGCCACTCGCTGGACGAGATTCTGCATCTGGCGGACAACGTGCTGGTGCTGGAAAACGGCAGCGTGAAGGCCTTTGGGCCGCTGGAAGAGGTGTGGGGCAGCAGCGTGATGTATCCGTGGCTGCCGAAAGAGCAGCAGAGCAGCATCCTGAAGGTCAGCGTGCTGGAGCACCATCCGCACTACGCCATGACGGCGCTGGCGCTGGGCGATCAGCATCTGTGGGTCAATAAGATCGACAAGCCGCTGCAATCCGCGCTGCGTATACGCATTCAGGCGTCGGATGTTTCTCTGGTCCTCCAGCCGCCGTTGCAAACCAGTATTCGTAATATTTTGCGCGCGAAAGTGGCCCAGTGTGTGGATGATAACGGCCAGGTGGAAGTACAGCTGGAAGTGGGCAGCAGAAAGCTATGGGCGCGCATCAGTCCGTGGGCCAGGGATGAGCTTGGCATCAAACCTGGCCTGTGGCTTTACGCGCAGATCAAGAGTGTCTCGATCACCGCCTGATCACAGCAGATGGGTGTAAATGTACTGCGCGATGCTGTCGGTGGTGTTGTCGCCAATGACCACGTTGGCGCGCGCTTTCACGGCATCGTCGGCATTGCCCATCGCCACGCCAGTGCCGGCAGCCTCCAGCATGCTGATGTCATTGTAGTTATCCCCGAAAGCGATCACGTCTTTCATCGACCCGCCCTGAGATTCAACAAACTGCGTCAGGCGTTTGCCTTTGCTGTTGCCTTTACGCGCGATATCCACCTGATCGTGCCAGGACCATTCGCACTCCAGCCCCAGCGTCTGCTCAACATGTTTCGCGAATGCGTTCAGCTTGTTCGTATCTTCGTCCGTCAGAGCAAACTTCCAGATAGCATCGACGTCGGCGGCCGCCTGGCGTAGGGATGAGACCTGGGTAAAGACCGGACGCTGGGCCTCGGGCAGTGACAGCGCCCAGTTGCTGGTACGGATGACATGCCCGGTCGGGCGCTCATAGAGCATGGCGTTATCCACGTACATCAGGCCGTGAATGGCGTGCTCATCCAGCAGATCAATCAGTTGTAACGCCTCAGTCACCGGCAGCGGATCGGACTCAAGAACCTTTTTTGCATGATAATCATACAAATAAGTGCCATTACAACAAATTGCAGGTGTATCTAACGCCAGTGCCTGATAAAAAGGATGAATGGCAACGTGATGTCGACCGGTAACAATCAGGAGTTGATATCCCGCTTCCTGAGCACGTTTCAGTGCTTCGAGCGAAGAGGGGAGCAGGGTTTTTTGCGGGGTTAACAGCGTACCGTCTAAATCCAGAGCAATCACACGCGAGGTCATTTGTTCTTCCGGGTTAATGTTGAATTATGGTCTTAGGGGATGGTACACCGAGAGGCGTGACCCACAAAACGCCAGGCTAAAATTCAGCATTCACCGTTAAAAAGTTAATCACTTTCACGCGCAGTGAGGAGAGGAGTATTCATGAAACAAACCGTTTATACCGCCAGTCCTGAGAGCCAGCAGATCCACGTCTGGCGTTTGAATGCGGAAGGCTCGCTCACGCTGGTGCAGGTTGTTGATGTGCCGGGACAGGTGCAACCGATGGTTGTCAGCCCGGATAAACGTTTTCTGTACGTAGGCGTGCGTCCTGAGTTTCGCGTGCTGGCCTACCGCATTGCACCGGACGATGGTGCCCTGACCTATACCGCCGAAGCGCCGCTCCCGGGCAGCCCGACGCACATCTCGACCGATCGCAAAGGCCAGTTCATCTTCAGCGGTTCTTACAATGCGGGCTGCGTGAGCGTCACGCGTCTGGAAGATGGCCTTCCGCGCGACACCGTGGAAGTGGTTGAAGGGCTGGAAGGCTGCCACTCGGCCAATATCTCTCCGGACAACCGCACGCTGTGGGTTCCGGCGCTGAAACAGGATCGAATCTGCCTGTTTACCTTGAGCGACGACGGCCATCTGGCTGCGCAGACTCCGGCGGAAATCACCACCGTTGAGGGCGCAGGCCCGCGCCACATGGTGTTCCACCCGAATCAGCAGTACGCCTATGTGGTGAATGAGCTAAACAGCTCTGTTGACGTGTGGGCACTGAACGATCCGAACGGTAAGATTGAACGCGTTCAGACCCTGGACATGATGCCGTCAGACTTTACCGACACCCGCTGGGCGGCGGATATTCACATCACCCCGGATGGTCGTCATCTGTACGCCTGCGACCGTACCTCAAGCCTGATTACCATTTTCAGTATCTCTGAAGATGGCAGCGTGCTGGCAATCGAAGGCTTCCAGCCAACCGAAACCCAGCCGCGCGGCTTTAACATTGATAACAGCGGTAAATTCCTGGTGGCGGCGGGGCAGAAATCCCACCACATCGCGCTGTATGAAATCAAAGGCGAGCAGGGCCTGCTGGAAGAGAAAGGGCGCTATGCCGTAGGCCAGGGGCCAATGTGGGTGGTGGTAAACGCGCACTAAGCGGCGTAAAAAAAAACCTCGCAGTTGCGAGGTTTTTTTATGCCCGGCGTTCGGGATTACTGTTTCGGCTCTGCAACCACTTTGCTGCCCAGACCGCGGTTGTTGTATTCCCACATGCGGTTGAAGTTAGCGTCGTTCAGGTTGCGCTGCACGTTTCCTTTATCATCCATCGCGCCGGTGTTACCGGAGTAAGGACGTTTGGAGATCGCCGCGTCGGCCCATGGTTTTGCCATGTTAAAGCCTTCGTTAATCACGCTGTCGCGGATCACGACCTGGCCGTTGGTGGCAGAGTCGATGTCCAGCGAACGTCCCAGCTGCGCCACGCCGTCACCGGCTGCGGTAAAGCGGCTGTTCACGGCCAGGAAGCCGTAGAACATGTTGGACAGCGTTGCAGGAGCAAACACGTAACCTTCCTGCTGAGTACGGGAGTTCACCACGCGGAATTCGGTGTTATCAAACACCACCGCGCCGCGACCGGAGACGATATCCACATCACCTTCAATATAGCTGTTGGTCACCTGAGTACGGGTCAGACGGTTATTCTGCAGGGTGTTCTGCACACCGCTGTTGGTCACGAAGAAGGTGTTCTGACGACCCAGAATGTTCACGTTGTTGATCTGCACTTTGTCGCCGTCAGTACGCAGCGCCACAGCCTGATGGTTACCCGCATCCACGCTGTCACCCAGGGTGTTCTGAATGGTCAGGTTCTGCAGTTGCAGGCCGTTGTTCTGCGACCAGAACACCGCCGAGCACATCATGCCGATAGTGGCGCTCTGCTTGCTCTGGCAGCTGTCGAACATATACCACGCTGGTTTGCCCGGCATATACTTACCGGCCGGGTTCACCAGGTGACGCCAGGTGTTGCGGTCGATTTCAGAGTCGATCGCCAGACCGATTTTCACGTCAATCGCTTTATCACCGGTACCGTAAATCGTAATGCTGCCCGGTGCGGCGGGAACGTAGACCGTCCCTTCATACTCGCCTGGCAGAATTGCGATGTACTGGCGTGATGCGCTGTGTTTCGTAATGGCAGCGTCAACGGCAGCCTGAATGCTGGTGTGCGTCACGCCCTGCGTGCCTGCCGGGCCAACCACGAAGTTAGGCTGCGCAGGAACGCTAATAGAAGAAGGCGTCCACGGTGCCGCGTTCGGGTCCATGGCAGTGTAATAATGTGCGGCGGTGAAGTTTTTCGCTTCGCCAGCAGACAGAATTGGGCGAGATGCCGTGCCGGGTGCGGCCTGCTCAGAGGGCAGCTGGTCAGGTGGCGTTGAGCTGCACGCTGACAGTGTCACGCCAAAGGCGAGTGCCAACGCCAGACGAGAAATCCTGGAAATGTTCAAGGGAAAGCTCCTTGCTTCGCGAGTCTTAACGGGATGATCGAAATAGCCTGCTTTTTTATACTAAGTTGAGCGAAACGGGAAGATGAAATACGAAAAAGTTGCATATTTCACCCGCGCCCGGCGGGGAAGTCGTCACAAATAAATAACAATTTCCGTAAAGCCGGTTGACACGGGCAAACGAATGAAAATAAATGTCTATACAACTCATGACAAGCGGAAGTCCTATGCATCAGCTTCATCCCGACGATCTTATCTGGCGTAACGCACGACTGGCGACCATGAACCCTGATGAACCCGCACCTTACGGCCTGCGTGACAATGCGGCTCTGGTGGTGCGCGGCGAGAGGATTGTGGCGATTATCCCTGAAACGGAGGTCCCGGTTGCACATGCTCATCAGGTCGATCTCGGGGGGCGTCTGGTCACGCCCGGTCTGATCGATTGTCACACCCATCTGGTGTTCGGTGGCGATCGCGCCGCGGAGTGGGAGCAGCGTCTGAACGGCGTCTCTTATCAGACCATCAGCGCCCAGGGCGGCGGAATCAATGCGACCGTGGCCGCCACCCGCGAAAGCGATGAACAATCATTACTGAAGCGGGCGGAACAGCGTCTGCATCGCCTGATGCAGGAAGGCGTCACCACCCTTGAGATCAAGTCGGGCTATGGCCTGAATGCGCAGACCGAAGAGAAAATGCTGCGCGTCATCCAGACTCTGGCGCAAAGCCATCGGGTTGAGATCAGCCCAACGCTGCTCGCCGCCCACGCCGTGCCGAAGGAGTACCGTCAGGATCCGGACGCTTATCTGACGCAGGTTTGCGAGCAGATCATGCCGACTCTCTGGCGCGAAGGGCTGTTTGAAGCGGTGGACGTATTTTGCGAGAACGTCGGCTTCACGCTGTCGCAAACCGAACGGGTGTTTCAGGCGGCCACCGCGCTGGGCATTCCCGTCAAAGGCCACGTCGAACAGCTTTCCAGGCTGGGGGGCGCCGCATTAGTGAGCCGCTACCACGGCTGGTCCGCCGATCATATTGAGTATCTCGATGACGCGGGGGTCAAGGCGATGGCGCACAGCGGCACGGTCGCAGTGCTGCTACCCGGCGCGTTCTACTTCTTACAGGAACGCCAGCGCCCGCCTGTCGATCAGCTGCGAAAACAGGGCGTGCCGATGGCTGTCGCCACAGACTACAACCCCGGCACCAGCCCGTTTGCCAGCCTGCATCTGGCGATGAACATGGCCTGTGTGCAGTTTGGTTTAACGCCGGAAGAGGCATGGGCAGGCGTGACGCGTCACGCGGCACAGGCGCTGGGTCGGGGGGCCACCCACGGTCAGCTCAAGGCCGGTTTTGTCGCTGATTTCGTCATCTGGGATGCCGAGCGGCCGGTGGAAATGGTCTACGAGCCGGGGCGTAATCCGCTCTATCAGCGTGTGTTTCGAGGGAAAGTATCATGACACTCTGGCGGCCAACGCCCGCTGATCTCTGGCAGGGGCGCGACGACAGCAGCGAAGCCAGCAACGCGCTGCGAATTTTTCAGACTATCGCCCAGAACGAGCGTTTTACGCCCCAAAATTCAGGCATTGCGCTGTTAGGTTTCGAGTGTGATGCAGGCGTGCGGCGCAACCATGGGCGGCCCGGTGCTGCGCAGGCGCCCGACGTGCTGCGTAAAGCGCTGGCAAATATGGCCAGCCACAGCGGGCACGACACGCTGACCGATATGGGCACCATCGCCGTTGCGGGCGATCGGCTCGAAGATGCTCAGCGCGCGCTGAGTGATGCGGTGCTGGCCTGCCAGCAGTCGGGCATGCGCACGCTGGTGTTCGGCGGCGGCCACGAAACGGCCTGGGCCCACGGTCGCGGCGTGCTGGATGCCTTTCCTCACGAACGCGTTGCGATTATCAATCTCGACGCGCACCTTGATCTCCGCAAGGCCGACCACGCCACATCAGGCACGCCGTTCCGCCAGCTCGCGCAGTATTGCGAGGCGCAGAATCGCGAGTTTCAGTACGCCTGTCTGGGCGTCAGCCGGGCGGCGAATACGCAGGCGCTGTGGGACGAAGCGGCCCGCCTCAACGTGACGCTGGTGGAAGATCTCGATTTTCGCCGCGAGGCGTTACCAGTGTTGGAAAGCGTTTTGGCGCAGGCCGACCGCGTCTATCTGACCATCGATCTCGACGTACTGCCTGCCGGTGAAATGCCTGCCGTCTCAGCCCCGGCGGCGCTCGGCGTGTCGGCGCTGGATATAATGCCGGTGATTGGCGAAATCTGTCGCAGCGGAAAACTGCAGGCAGTAGATTTGGTCGAGTTTAATCCAATATACGATCGCGACGGACAGGGCGCGCGGCTCACGGCGCGTCTGGCCTGGCAAATTGCTCACTGGTGGGCATAAATCATTTTAAGGAGTAACCATGTTTTCACGCTCACCGAATCCGCCTTCCAGCGCGCCAGCCCCTTTCTACGAAAAGGTGAAACAGGCCATCAGCGAGAAGATCGCCACCGGCGTCTGGCAGCCGCACGACCGCATCCCCTCCGAGGCCGAACTGGTGGCCCAGTTTGGTTTCAGCCGTATGACCATCAACCGCGCGCTGCGTGAACTCACGGACGAAGGGCTGCTGGTGCGTTTGCAGGGGGTGGGAACGTTCGTCGCCGAGCCGAAAGGGCAGTCGGCGCTGTTTGAAATCCGCAGCATTGCCGACGAGATCGCCTCGCGCAATCATCAGCACCACTGTGAAGTGCTGGTGCTTGAGGAGACGCAGGCCAGTGCGGAGCAGGCGGTTGAGCTGAATGTCAAAGAGGGGGCGCGGATTTTCCACTCGGTGATGGTGCATTTCGAGAACGACGTTCCGGTGCAAATCGAGGATCGCTGCGTCAACGCCGAACGGGTGCCCGATTATCTTCAGCAGGATTATACCCAGACCACGCCCCACGCCTGGCTGTCACAGGTCGCTCCGCTGACCGAGGGCGAACACATTGTCGAAGCGGTGCGCGCCACGCCGCAGGAGTGCGAACAACTGCGGATTAAAGAGCACGACCCGTGCCTGCTGATCCGCCGCCGCACCTGGTCTTCCGGGCAGATTGTCTCGCACGCCAGACTGTTATTCCCCGGTTCCCGTTACCGGTTACAAGGCCACTTTATGTCATAGGTTTTCAAAGCGTGATAGCTAACACAATATAACAAAATTGTATCTTTATTGTTAAATCTGACCTTGTGCGTGGTTGTCTATACAAGTATATCTGTTTGTATCTTTCATCCCGTATGAGGACCACACAATGTCGTCAGGTAAATACCGTCAGCAGGATGTCCGCGCCCCGCGCGGCACCACGCTCACCGCCAAAAGCTGGCTCACCGAAGCGCCGCTGCGCATGTTGATGAACAACCTCGATCCCGACGTCGCCGAAAACCCGCACGAGCTGGTGGTGTACGGTGGCATCGGTCGCGCGGCGCGTAACTGGGAATGCTACGACGCCATTGTGGACGCGCTCACCAACCTCGAAATCGACGAAACCCTGCTGGTGCAATCCGGTAAACCGGTCGGGGTGTTCAAAACCCATAAGAATGCGCCACGGGTGCTGATTGCCAACTCAAACCTTGTTCCGCACTGGGCAACCTGGGAACACTTTAATGAGCTGGACGCCAAAGGGCTGGCGATGTACGGCCAGATGACTGCGGGCAGCTGGATCTACATTGGCAGCCAGGGCATCGTGCAGGGCACCTACGAAACCTTCGTCGAAGCCGGACGCCAGCACTATAACGGCTCCCTGAAAGGGCGCTGGGTATTGACCGCCGGACTGGGCGGCATGGGCGGCGCACAGCCGCTGGCAGCAACTCTCGCGGGTGCCTGTTCCCTGAACATCGAATGCCAGCAGAGCCGCATCGATTTCCGCCTGCGCACCCGCTATGTCGATGAGCAGGCCGACAATCTCGATGACGCGCTGGCGCGCCTTCAGAAATACACCGCCGAAGGCAAAACCGTGTCGATTGCCCTGTGCGGCAACGCGGCGGAGGTCGTTCCGGAACTGGTGGCGCGCGGCGTGCGCCCGGACCTGGTCACCGACCAGACCAGCGCCCACGATCCGCTCCACGGCTACCTGCCAAAAGGCTGGAGCTGGGAAGAGTACCAGCAAAAATCCCAAAGCGACCCGGAAGGGACGGTGCTGGCCGCCAAACGCTCGATGGCTGAGCATGTGTCGGCGATGCTGGCGTTCAGCAAAATGGGCGTACCGACCTTCGACTATGGCAACAACATTCGCCAGATGGCGAAAGAGATGGGCGTGGAAAACGCCTTCGACTTCCCTGGTTTTGTCCCGGCCTATATCCGCCCGCTGTTCTGTCGCGGCATTGGCCCGTTCCGCTGGGTAGCGCTCTCGGGCGACCCGGAAGATATCTACAAAACTGATGCCAAAGTGAAAGCCATCGTCGCCGACGACGCACACCTGCACCACTGGCTGGACATGGCGCGCGAACGCATCAACTTCCAGGGGCTGCCCGCGCGTATCTGCTGGGTGGGGCTGGAGTGGCGCCAAAAACTCGGCCTGGCCTTTAACGAAATGGTGCGCAGCGGCGAAGTCTCCGCGCCGATTGTGATTGGTCGCGACCACCTGGATTCCGGCTCAGTCGCCAGCCCAAACCGCGAAACCGAAGCTATGCAGGACGGCTCTGACGCGGTCTCTGACTGGCCATTACTCAACGCCCTGCTGAATACCGCCAGCGGCGCGACCTGGGTTTCGCTACACCACGGCGGCGGCGTCGGGATGGGCTTCTCCCAACATGCGGGCATGGTGATTGTCTGCGACGGTACCGACGAAGCTGCCGCCCGCATCGCCCGCGTACTGCATAACGACCCGGCGACAGGCGTCATGCGCCATGCCGACGCGGGTTACGACATCGCGATTGACTGTGCGAAAGAGCAGGGGCTGAACCTGCCGATGGTCGCCGCCACACAAGGAAAACACTGATGAATGCACTGACTATTACGCCCGGCGCGCTAACACTCGCTCACCTGCGCAGCGCCTGGCACCACCCGGTTACGCTAACCCTGGATGAAAACGCCCATCAGGCGATCAACGACAGCGTCGCCTGCGTGGAAGCCATCGTTGCCGAAGATCGCACGGCCTATGGCATCAACACCGGTTTTGGCCTGCTGGCGCAGACGCGCATCGCCACGCACGATCTGGAAAACTTACAGCGCTCGCTGGTGCTGTCACACGCGGCGGGGGTCGGCGAACCGCTGGATGACGAGATCGTCCGACTGATGATGGTGCTGAAAATTAACAGCCTGGCGCGCGGTTTCTCCGGTATCCGCCTGAGCGTGATTCAGGCGCTTATCGCTCTGGTCAACGCGCAGGTCTATCCGTGGATCCCGGCCAAAGGCTCGGTGGGGGCCTCGGGCGATCTGGCGCCGCTGGCGCACATGTCGTTGCTGCTCCTCGGCGAGGGCAAAGCTCGCTGGCAGGGGCAATGGCTACCCGCCAAAGAGGCGCTGCAAAAAGCCGGACTAACGCCAATTACCCTGGCGGCGAAAGAGGGACTGGCCCTGCTGAACGGCACCCAGGCTTCCACAGCCTTCGCCCTGCGCGGTCTGTTCGAAGCTGAAGATCTGTTTGCCTCGGCGGTGGTGTGCGGTGCGCTGACCACGGAAGCCGTGCTCGGTTCGCGTCGTCCGTTTGATGCGCGTATCCATGAGGTGCGCGGCCAGCGCGGGCAAATTGATGCGGCGGCGATGTACCGTCATCTGCTGACTGATACCAGCGCAATTGCGGATTCGCACCATAACTGCGACAAGGTGCAGGACCCGTACTCCCTGCGCTGTCAGCCGCAGGTGATGGGCGCGTGTCTGACGCAAATTCGTCAGGCCGCCGACGTGCTGCTGGTGGAAGCGAACGCGGTTTCCGATAACCCTCTGGTGTTCGCCGAGCAGAATGATGTGGTGTCGGGCGGGAACTTCCACGCGGAGCCGGTGGCGATGGCCGCCGATAATCTGGCGCTGGCGATTGCCGAAATAGGTTCGCTCTCTGAGCGTCGTATCGCACTGATGATGGATAAACACATGTCGCAACTGCCGCCATTCCTGGTGCGCAACGGCGGCGTAAATTCCGGGTTTATGATTGCCCAGGTGACGGCGGCGGCGCTGGCGAGCGAGAACAAAGCGCTGTCCCATCCGCACAGCGTGGACAGTCTGCCGACCTCGGCCAATCAGGAAGACCATGTCTCTATGGCGCCGGCGGCAGGGCGTCGTCTGTGGGAGATGGCCTACAATACGCGCGGCGTGATCGCGGTCGAGTGGCTGGCGGCGGTGCAGGGGATCGACCTGCGCGAAGGGCTGAAATCCAGTCCCCTGCTGGAGCAGGCGCGCCAGACGTTGCGTGAGCACGTCACGCACTACGACGACGACCGTTTCTTTGCACCGGATATTGATAAGGCGATGGAATTGCTGAGGGCGGGGAGCCTGGTGACGTTATTACCCGCGGTGCTATAAAGCAAAAGCCCGGCAGCGCTGCGCTTGCCGGGCCTGTAAAACGACGTTTTCGTGATGAATGAACCGTACAGGCCGGGTGAGGCGACGCCGCCGCCCGGCTTTTTTTACGAATACATCGCCGTAATCGACGCGCTTCCCAGCGTGTGAAAATGCACGTTAAAGCCGACCATTGCGCCGCTCGCGCCTTCATCCACATCGATCTTCTCAACGTCCAGGGCATGCACGGTGAAAATATACCGGTGCGTCTCGCCTTTTGGCGGCGCCGCGCCGCCATATCCGGCTTTGCCGAAATCGGTGCGGGTCTGAATGGCCCCTTCCGGCAACGCCGTTAAATCAGAGCCGGAGCCCTGCGGCAGCACGCGCGTGTCGGCGGGCAGGTTTGCCACAATCCAGTGCCACCAGCCGGAGCCGGTTGGCGCATCCGGGTCGTAGCAGGTGACGACAAAACTCTTCGTCCCCGGCGGAACATCATCCCAGGCCAGGTGCGGCGAAATATTATCGCCCTGATAACCCATGCCGTTAAACACGTGACGCTCGGGTAATTTTTCACCGTCGCGCAGATCCTGACTGATTATCTTCATGCGATTTCTCCGTACGTAGCCATGCAAAAAGTGTACTGCATAAAACAGCATACCGAAGCTAACGCGTTGGGTTAAATCGCAAAATGTGCGGGAATGTTAACAGCCTCATTCACCGCGCGGGTCAGCTTCTGCAATTGCTCTGGGGTGATGATGTACGGCGGCATCAGGTAGATCAGTTTGCCGAACGGTCGCACCCACACGCCACGCTCGACGAAGAAACGTTGCAATGCCGCCATGTTCACCGGGTGGCGCGTTTCGACCACGCCAATTGCGCCCAGCACCCGCACGTCGGCCACGAACGCTGACTGCGCCGCGCTCGCCAGTTCACGCGTGAGCTGCGATTCAATCGCCGCAACCTGCGTCTGCCATTCACCGCTTTCCAGAATAGCCAGACTTTCACTGGCGACCGCGCAGGCCAGCGGATTGCCCATAAACGTTGGGCCGTGCATAAAGCAGCCGGCTTCGCCGTCGCTGATGGTGTCGGCTACGTGACGGGTCGTGAGCGTTGCGGAGAGGGTCATGGTGCCGCCCGTCAGGGCTTTACCGAGGCACAAAATATCCGGGGCGATCTCCGCATGGTCGCAGGCAAAGAGCTTGCCGGTGCGGCCAAATCCGGTCGCGATTTCGTCGGCAATCAGCAGGATACCCTCCCGATCGCACATCTTTCGGATGCGTTTCAGCCACTCGGGATGATACATGCGCATTCCGCCCGCGCCCTGTACGACAGGCTCAAGGATCACGGCGGCAATTTCGTGGCGATGGGCGGCCATCAGACGGGCAAATCCGACCATATCCATTTCGTTCCACTCGCCGCCAAAACGGCTTTGCGGCGCCGGGGCGAACAGGTTTTCTGGCAGATAGCCCTGCCACAGGCTGTGCATCGAATTATCGGGATCGCAGACCGACATCGCGCCGAAGGTGTCGCCGTGATAGCCGTTGCGGAAGGTGAGGAAACGCTGGCGCGGCTCGCCTTTCGCCTGCCAGTACTGCAGCGCCATTTTCATCGTCACTTCCACCGCCACCGAACCGGAATCGGCGAGGAAAACGCATTCCAGCGCGTCCGGGGTCATGGAGACCAGCCGACGACACAACTCAATCGCCGGCTGATGGGTGATCCCGCCAAACATCACGTGGGACATCTGGTCAATTTGCGTTTTCATCGCCGCGTTCAGGCGCGGATGGTTGTACCCGTGGATGGTTGCCCACCAGGAGGACATTCCGTCGACCAGCGTTTCGCCGGTAGCCAGATGCAGTTCACACCCGTGCGCCGAGGCGACCGGATAAACGGGCAGCGGCCGGGTCATGGAGGTGTAGGGGTGCCAGATATGTTGCTTGTCGAAGGCGAGATCGTCCGGGGTCATAATCGACTTGTAAACCATTTTGAAAAGTTTTAGGTTTACAAGTATAAACCGAACCCACAATGAACTGAACCCCTTTTTGGAGAAGCCCGATGGCTAACCCTGTACGTTGGACAATGTCGCAAGTCACCGAATTATTTAACAAACCTTTCCTCGAACTGATGTTCGAAGCCCAGCAAATCCACCGCCAGCACTTCGATCCGCGCCATGTGCAGGTCAGCACGCTGCTGTCGATCAAAACCGGTGCCTGCCCGGAAGACTGCAAATATTGCCCACAAAGTGCGCGCTATAAAACCGGGCTGGAGGCCGAGCGGCTGATGGAAGTGGAGCAGGTGCTCGACTCGGCACGCAAGGCGAAAAACGCCGGTTCGACCCGCTTCTGCATGGGAGCCGCGTGGAAAAACCCGCACGACCGTGACATGCCGTATCTGGAGCAGATGGTGCAGGGCGTGAAAGCGATGGGGCTGGAAGCCTGCATGACGCTCGGCACGCTCAATGAAACGCAGGCGCAGCTCCTGTCGGCGGCGGGTCTGGACTACTACAACCATAACCTCGATACCTCGCCGGAATTCTACGGCAACATCATCACCACCCGTACCTACCAGGAGCGTCTCGATACGCTCGACAAGGTGCGCGACGCGGGGATCAAAGTTTGCTCCGGGGGGATTGTCGGCCTGGGTGAAACGGTAAAAGATCGCGCCGGTCTGCTGTTGCAGCTGGCGAATTTGCCGACGCCGCCGGAAAGCGTGCCGATCAACATGCTGGTGAAGGTCAAAGGCACGCCGATGGCCGATAACGATGACGTGGATGCATTTGATTTTATCCGCACGATTGCCGTCGCGCGCATCATGATGCCGACCTCGTTTGTGCGCCTCTCCGCAGGCCGTGAGCAGATGAGCGAGCAGACTCAGGCGATGTGCTTTATGGCGGGCGCAAACTCAATTTTCTACGGCTGCAAACTGCTCACCACGCCAAACCCGGAAGAGGACAAAGACGTCCAGCTGTTCCGCAAACTGGGGCTGAATCCGCATCAGACCGAGGTGTTGACGGGTGATAACGAGCAGCAGCACCAGCTGGAACAGCAGCTTTTCAACGCCGACACTGAACAGTTCTACAACGCGGCAGCCCTATGACCTGGCAACACCGCATCGACGCCGCGCTGGAGGAACGCCGCGCGGCGGACGCATTTCGCTCGCGCTCGGCGGTCGAAAGTGGCGGGCGTTTTCTGATCCGCGAAACGCGCCGGTTCTGCAACTTTTCAAGCAACGATTATCTCGGCCTGAGCCAGCATCCGGCGATCATTCGCGCCTGGCAGCAGGGGGCGGAAACCTGGGGCGTCGGCAGCGGCGGGTCGGGGCATGTGACGGGCTACACCACCGCGCATCAGGCGCTGGAAGAGGCCCTTGCTGACTGGCTCGGCTATCCCCGCGCGCTGCTGTTTATCTCCGGTTTTGCCGCCAATCAGGCGCTGATTGCGGCCCTGATGGGAAAAGAGGATCGGATTGTCGCCGACCGTCTGAGCCACGCTTCCCTGCTCGAAGCGGCCAGCCTCAGCCCGGCGCAGCTGCGCCGGTTTGCCCATAACGACGCCGCCCAGCTCAACGCGCTGCTGGCGAAATCCTGCGACGGGCAACAGCTGGTGGTGACGGAGGGGGTCTTCAGCATGGACGGCGACTGCGCTCCGCTGGTTGAACTCTATGCCGCGGCACGCCAGCACAACGCCTGGATGCTGGTGGACGATGCCCACGGCGTTGGTGTGCTGGGCGCGGAAGGGCGCGGAAGTGCCGCCCGCCAGGATGTTAAACCGGAGCTGCTAATTGTGACTTTCGGCAAAGGGTTTGGCATCAGCGGTGCGGCGGTGTTATGCAGCGAATCCGTCGCGGATTACCTGCTGCAATTCGCCCGCCATCTGATCTACAGCACCAGTATGCCGCCCGCGCAGGCCGTGGCGCTGCTGGAAGCGCTGAGGGTTGTCCGCAGCGCAGAGGGCGAGCAGCGGCGACACACTCTGGCTGCGCACATCCAGCGCTTTCGGGCGGGCGTGCGCGAGCTACCCTGGCAGATGACCGATTCGCAAAGTGCCATCCAGCCGCTGATTGTGGGCGAGAACAGCCGTGCCTTGCATCTGGCGCAGCAGCTTCGCGAGCGTGACATGTGGGTGACGGCGATCCGCCCGCCAACCGTCCCGGCGGGCACTGCTCGATTACGCCTGACCCTGACGGCTGCGCACCACACGCAGGACATTGATGATTTACTGGAGGCGCTGCATGACGCAGGTTAATAAGCAGGCCATCGCCTCTGCTTTCGGGCGAGCGGCACAAAGTTATTCCCGACACGACGACCTGCAGCGCCGGAGCGCCCAGGGGCTGAAAACGCTGCTCGGCGAGGGGCGTTTCCACACCGTGCTGGATGCAGGCTGCGGGCCTGGCGCAAACAGCCGTCTCTGGCGCGAGGCGGGCAGCCATGTGACGGCCCTCGACCTCTCCCCGCAAATGCTGGAACAGGCGCGCTATCAGCAGGCGGCCGATGATTATCTGGTGGGGGACATCGAGTCTATTCCGCTGCCGGACGCGCAATTTGACCTGGTCTGGAGCCATCTGGCGGTGCAGTGGTGCGCCAGTCTGCCGCAGGCGTTGCGCGAGCTGTATCGGGTCACGCGCCCCGGCGGCACTGTCGCTTTCACCACGCTGCTCGATAACTCTCTGCCGGAGCTGAATCAGGCCTGGCGTGCGGTGGATGAACGGCCGCACGCCAACCGTTTTTTACCGGCGCAGGCGGTGAACGACGCCCTCGCCGGGTGGCGCTACAGGGCCATCACGGAGGTCGTTACCCTCTCTTTCAGCGATGCCCTGAGCGCGATGCGCTCGCTGAAAGGGATTGGCGCCACCCATCTGCACGATGGACGGGCGCGAAAACCGCTCACGCGCGGCGAACTTACGCAGCTTGAGCTGGCGTGGCCGCGTGTGCGCGGGGAATTCCCGCTCTCTTATCAACTCTTTCATGGGATTATCGAACGTGACTGAACGCTATTTTGTCACCGGAACCGACACTGAAGTCGGTAAAACCGTCGCCAGCTCGGCGCTGTTGCAGGCGGCGCGTGTGCAGGGATTCATCACCGCCGGGTACAAACCGGTCGCCTCCGGCAGCGAGATAACGCCGGAGGGCTTGCGCAACTCCGACGCGCTGGCGCTGCAACGCCACAGCACGCTTGCACTGCCGTATCAGGCGGTGAATCCGTACACCTTCGCCGAGCCGACCTCGCCGCACATCATCAGCGCCGACGAGCAGCGCCCGATTGCGTTTTCGGTTCTCTCTGCAGGTCTGCGCGCGCTGGAGCAGCAGGCGGAATGGGTGCTGGTCGAAGGGGCAGGCGGCTGGTTTACGCCGCTCTCGGCGCATCAGACGTTTGCTGACTGGGTGCAGGAAGAACGGCTGCCGGTGATCCTGGTCGTGGGCGTTAAGCTCGGCTGTATCAACCACGCGATGCTCACCGCGCAGGCGATTCAGCAGGCCGGTTTACCCTTCGCAGGCTGGATCGCCAACGACGTGGTGGCCCCAGGTAAACGTCATCAGGAGTATCTTGCGACGCTGAAAAACGTCCTTCCTGCGCCGTTCCTCGGGGAGATCCCCTGGCTTGCTGAGGGCGCAGAGCAGGCCGAGACCGGGCAGTATCTCGATCTCAGCGTCTTGCATCCAGCGACATCCAGTGGGCGATAAGCTCATCATCCAGCTCGTTAACGTGGCCCTGAGCCACGTTACGCCCGCGATACAGCACGCAAAAACGATCGGCCACCCGGCGAATAAACGACAGCTGCTGTTCCGCTAACAGCACCGTCATTCCCAGCTCCCGACTCAACCGCATCAGCAGTTGCCCAAGCCGGATGGCAAAGGTGCTTCCCGCGCCGTGCAGCGGCTCGTCCAGAATCAGCAGACGAGGGCGGCAAATGAGCGCATTGGCCAGCGCCAGCTGGTACTGCTCGTCAGGCGACATCCCCGTCGCTCTGGCGTGGCGCAGCGGCCAGAGCTGGGGAAACAGCTCGTAAATATCACTGCTCGCCGCCGCATCGGGCGCACCTTTGGCGCGCATGGCCACGTGCAGATTCTCCTCGACGGTGAGCTGTGAGAAAATCCGTCGGTCCTGTGAGACATAGCCAATGCCCGGCATCGCGCACTGCTCAGGTGCAGCGCTGCTCAAATTGCACGGTGGCGCGCCCGCTTCATGCCAGATGATGGTGCCGCTCTCGATGGGCAACTGGCCGGTGATGCAGTTGATAAGCGTGGTTTTCCCCATACCCGGCAGCCCGATAACACCGGTACACATCCCTGGCGGCAAATCCAGATCGACATTCCACAGCGTGTGCTGACTTCCATAGAACTGATTAACGGCGCGCAGACTTAGCATATTTCACTCCTTAAAACGCATGAGGGATGAGACGTCTCAGGATAATTTGCAAAACCCTTGCCATAACCGATGGCGTGGTTCGATATGCTGCACTTTTCAGATTTGGCTCACAGCCGTTAAAAGGGCGTGCTGTGCACATAATGACGGAAATGTGATTAAGATCTCGCCAGTCGGTTATGCGCGGTGGGGCTGAATATCATCAAAAAAGACCTATAAATATTTTTTACGGACATGCCCTTGGGAAAAACCGGGAATTTGCGGAGTCGCGGTCTGTACGGGCTGGAAGCACTTATCCACTATTCCTGTGGATAACCATGTGCATTAGAGTTAGAAAACCTGAGGCAAGCGAGAGAAGACGCGGCCTGCGCATGAATTGATGCGAAACGCGGCTTTAAGAAATATCTTCTATGAATTAACGAGTTAGACAAAAGCAATCATCGTCATGAAAGTGTCACTGACTGCCATAAAACTATCATTACGTGGCTTGACAAATGTTAAAAATAGAAATGTTCTGGGGATAACCGAACATTGCTGGTGTTTTATCTCGTCACAGCCTAAATTTTGGCCCCTTTCGCGCTCATCAGGCGGATGCTAATCCAGATATCCTTACACGCCACTGGTTTTACATCCAGTATTAATTACTGGCAAATTTGCCAGCCGCGAGTAAAATTACTCACCTGCCGCTTTTTCCGTCATCAGGTTGTCGCCCATGAGTAAATTGTTCAAACTGAATTCTGCTTTCCGTCCGTCTGGCGATCAGCCGGATGCGATCCGTCGCCTGAAAGAGGGGCTGGAAGACGGGCTGGCGCACCAGACCCTGCTGGGTGTGACCGGTTCGGGCAAAACCTTTACCGTTGCCAATGTGATTGCGGATCTGCAGCGCCCGACGATGGTGCTGGCCCCCAACAAAACGCTGGCGGCGCAGCTGTATGGCGAGATGAAAGAGTTCTTCCCGGAAAACGCCGTCGAATATTTCGTCTCCTACTACGATTACTACCAGCCGGAAGCCTACGTACCCAGCTCAGACACCTTTATCGAGAAAGATGCTTCGGTCAACGAACATATCGAACAGATGCGTCTGTCGGCGACGAAAGCGCTACTTGAGCGTCGGGATGTGATCGTGGTGGCGTCGGTCTCCGCCATCTATGGTCTGGGCGATCCGGATCTTTATCTCAAGATGATGCTGCACCTGACCATCGGGATGATTATCGATCAGCGCGCGATTTTACGCCGTCTGGCGGAGCTGCAGTATGCCCGTAACGACCAGGCGTTCCAGCGCGGTACTTTCCGCGTGCGCGGCGAAGTGATCGACATCTTCCCGGCAGAATCCGACGATCTGGCTCTGCGCGTTGAGCTGTTTGACGAGGAAGTCGAGCGTCTGTCGCTGTTTGATCCCCTGACCGGCCACGTTGAGTCGGTGATTCAGCGCTTTACCATCTACCCGAAAACCCACTACGTCACCCCGCGCGAGCGTATCGTACAGGCGATGGAAGAGATCAAAGTGGAGCTGGCGGACCGTCGTAAAGTGCTGCTGGCGAATAACAAACTGCTCGAAGAGCAGCGTCTGAGCCAGCGTACGCAGTTCGATTTAGAGATGATGAACGAGCTGGGTTACTGCTCGGGCATCGAAAACTACTCGCGTTATCTCTCCGGGCGTGGTCCTGGCGAGGCACCGCCAACCCTGTTCGATTATCTCCCGGCTGACGGTCTGCTGGTGGTGGACGAATCTCACGTCACTATTCCGCAGATCGGCGGCATGTATCGCGGTGACCGCGCGCGAAAAGAGACGCTGGTGGAGTACGGTTTCCGTCTGCCGTCGGCGCTCGATAACCGCCCGATGAAATTTGAAGAGTTCGAGGCGCTGGCCCCGCAAACGATTTATGTGTCGGCCACGCCGGGGAACTACGAGCTGGAGAAATCCGGTGATGAAGTTATCGATCAGGTGGTACGTCCAACGGGCCTGCTGGACCCTATTATCGAAGTTCGCCCGGTGGGAACGCAGGTGGACGATCTGCTCTCAGAGATCCGCGCTCGCGCATCGGTTAACGAGCGTGTGCTGGTCACTACGCTAACCAAACGTATGGCGGAAGACTTGACCGAGTATCTGGAAGAGCACGGGGAGCGCGTGCGGTATCTGCACTCGGATATCGATACCGTTGAGCGTATGGAGATCATTCGCGATTTACGTCTTGGTGAGTTTGACGTTCTGGTGGGGATCAACCTGTTGCGAGAAGGTCTCGACATGCCGGAAGTGTCGCTGGTGGCGATTCTGGATGCCGACAAAGAGGGCTTCCTGCGTTCTGAGCGCTCCCTGATTCAGACCATTGGCCGCGCGGCGCGTAACATCAACGGGAAAGCGATTCTGTACGGTGACAAAATTACGGCGTCGATGGCGAAAGCGATCGGCGAAACGGAACGTCGTCGTGAGAAACAGCAGCAGTACAACGAAGAGCATGGCATCACCCCGCAGGGGCTGAACAAGAAAGTGGTGGATATTCTGGCGCTGGGCCAGGGGATTGCGAAAACCAAAGGCCGCGGAAAAGCGCGTCATCCGGTTGAGGCCGATGCGGTGGAAGTGCTGCTGACACCGAAAGCGCTGCAGCAGAAAATCCACGAACTGGAAGGGCAGATGATGCAGCATGCGCAGAATCTGGAGTTTGAAGAAGCGGCGCAACTTCGCGATCAGCTGCATAAGCTGCGCGATCTGTTTATCGCGGCGTCGTAACTCGCGTTGCCGGGCGGCATTGCGTCTGCCCGGCTAACCGTTCGGATGCGTTGTCGGCTCGGTTAGCGTACCGCCACCGGGCGCAGTTCGGTTGTTATCCCAACGCCTGAATCGCTTTTTCCAGCGCCAGGCGCAGCAAATGCCGGTCGTGGCGATATTTAATATCACTCGCTTCCAGCTCTGTCTGCACCACCACACGACCTTCCATTCCCGAAACATCCACCTTCGGCCCTACAACCACGCCGTCGATGATTTTTTTACCGACGTACTGCTCCATCAGATTGAGTTTATCGGCAAGCGAAAGGCTGGCGGCGGCAGGGCTAAGCTCTTTCCCCAGATTACCGATATACACCATCGGCGCGGGTGTTCTGCGCAGCGCCTGGGCCAGCTCTTTTACCAGCAGCAGCGGCATCAGACTGGTGTAAAAACTGCCAGGGCCGATGAGGATCAGATCCGCTTCGCTGATTGCTTCCACCGCTTCGCGCGTGGCGGGAACAGTCGGGTAGGTCATTAGCTCTTTGGGCGGGACTACCAGCTGGTCAATATTGACCTCGCCGTAAACTTCATGCCCTTCCATGTCGATCGCCATCAAATCGACCGGTTGTTCCGACATAGGAATCAGGAAAGCATCCACTTTCAGCAGATTTCGGATTAAATTGATCGCCTCAAGCGGGCGTACGCTCAGGTGATCCAGCGCCTTTAACATCAGATTTCCGAGGTTATGCCCGGAAAGTTCCCCGTTACCGCCAAAACGATACTCAAACATCGCCGATGCGACGCTTTGTTCGGTAATTAACTGGTTAAGACAGTTACGCATATCGCCCCAGGCAATACCGCCTTCTGAACGACGAATACGACCTGTTGAGCCACCGTTATCGGTGGTGGTCACGATCCCGGTGAGCCTGGAGCCCAGCGAGGATAATGACGACATAACCCGCCCCAGCCCATGCCCTCCGCCGAGAGCGACCACACGGTCAAGATCCGCAAAAGTGCGATTGCGCATACAGATTCCTTATGACATTTGATCCGCGTAACAGTAACCCAACTACCCCTAAAAGACGATGCCCGACCCCTGTCAAAATGACGTATATCAATGCGAAACATTGATTTTTACGTATTCTGTAGTGAAAGTGTACGATCAGGTCGCTATATATATAATTATATAGCGAAATCGGCGAATGGCGAAAGCGCCATTTCCGCGCTACTATCGGCATAACCCACGTTTTCAAATTTGAAAACATACACTCTAGCCCTGGCGCCTGTGTCACACGATATGGCGCCCTGGCCGTGACGGAAACGTCACCAGGGTACAGAAAGAAATGACTGTGCCTCCCGTACTGGAAAGGTGTACATGGCTTCTCAACTCACAGATGCTTTCGCGCGTAAGTTTTTCTATTTACGTCTGTCGATTACCGATGTGTGCAATTTTCGTTGCACCTATTGCCTGCCAGACGGCTATAAGCCGGGCAGCGTCACCAATAACGGATTTCTTTCCGTCGGGGAAGTGCGCCGCGTCACGCGTGCGTTTTCTGAGCTTGGCACGGAAAAAGTCCGTCTCACGGGTGGCGAACCCTCTCTGCGTCGTGATTTTCCCGACATCATCGCCGCCATTCGTGAAAACGAGAGCATTCGCCAAATCGCCGTCACCACCAATGGCTATCGCTTAGCCCGCGATGTGGCCCAGTGGCGCGATGCGGGTCTCACGGCCATCAACGTCAGCGTCGACAGCCTCGATGCACGCCAGTTTCACGCCATCACCGGGCAGGATAAGTTTCGCCAAGTGATGGAGGGGATCGATGCGGCGTTCGAAGCCGGTTTCGACAAAGTCAAAGTCAATACGGTGCTGATGCGCGATGTAAACCATCACCAGCTCGACACCTTCCTCGCGTGGGTCAAACCCCGCCGCATTCAACTGCGTTTTATTGAGCTGATGGAGACGGGCGAGGGCAGTGACCTGTTCCGTCGTCATCATATCTCCGGCATGGTGCTGCGCGATGCGCTGCTGAAGCGCGGCTGGATCCACCAGATTCGCCAACGCAGCGACGGCCCGGCGCAGGTCTTTTGTCACCCGGATTATGAAGGGGAAATTGGGCTTATCATGCCCTATGAGAAAGACTTCTGCGCCACCTGCAACCGTCTGCGCGTCTCGTCTGTGGGCAAGCTGCATCTGTGCCTGTTCGGCGACGGCGGCGTGGATCTTCGCGATCTGCTGGAAGACGATGCGCAGCAGGAGGCCCTCGAAGCGCGCATTTCTGCTGCTCTGACGCATAAAAAACAGACCCATTTCCTGCATCAGGGCGACACCGGGATTACACAAAACCTGTCTTACATCGGCGGGTAATCGGCTTAAAAGGAACCAGAAAATGAGTCAGGTCAGCGCTGAATTTATTCCGACGCGTATTGCTATTCTTACCGTTTCTGAACGTCGTGGTGAGGAGGATGACACCTCCGGCCACTGGCTGCGCGACGCCGCCCACGAGGCGGGGCACAGCATCATTGATAAAGCGATAGTGAAAGAGAATCGCTACGCCATTCGCGCTCAGGTCTCCCAGTGGATCGCCAGCGCAGAGGTGCAGGTGGTATTGATCACCGGCGGCACCGGTTTTACCGCAGGCGATCAGGCGCCAGAAGCGCTGCTCCCGCTCTTCGACCGCGAAATCCAGGGCTTTGGCGAAGTGTTCCGGATGCTCTCCTTTGAGGAGATCGGTACGTCCACGCTACAGTCGCGCGCCGTGGCCGGGATCGCCAACAATACCCTGATTTTCGCCATGCCAGGCTCCACCAAAGCCTGCCGCACCGCATGGGAGAACATCATCGCTCCGCAGCTGGATGCCCGCACTCGTCCGTGTAATTTTCATCCTCATTTGAAGAAATAAGCTATGTCGCAATTGACCCACATTAACGCCGCTGGCGAAGCGCATATGGTGGATGTTTCCGCCAAGGCCGAAACGGTGCGCGAAGCGCGCGCCGAGGCTTTCGTAACCATGTTGCCAGAAACCCTGGCGATGATTATCGACGGCAGCCACCACAAGGGTGACGTTTTCGCTACCGCGCGTATCGCCGGAATTCAGGCCGCGAAACGTACCTGGGATCTTATCCCGCTGTGTCACCCGCTGATGCTCAGCAAGGTTGAAGTGAGCCTGCAGGCTGAGCCGGAGCACAACCGCGTGCGTATCGAGACGTTGTGCCGTCTGACCGGCAAAACAGGCGTCGAGATGGAGGCCTTAACGGCGGCCTCGGTTGCGGCGCTCACCATTTACGATATGTGCAAAGCGGTGCAGAAGGATATGGTGATTGGCCCGGTTCGTCTGCTGGCGAAAAGCGGCGGCAAATCCGGTGATTTCAGGGCGGACAATCATGATTAAAGTGCTTTTTTTTGCTCAGGTGCGAGAGCTTGTCAATATCGACAGCCTGACGCTCGAGACGCCGTTCGACAACGTCGAAGCCCTGCGTGCCCATCTGGCGGCGCAAGGCGATCGCTGGGCGCTGGCGCTCGAAGAGGGAAAACTGCTGGCGGCGGTAAATCAGACGCTGGTGGAGTTTTCCCATCCGCTTAATGCCGGTGATGAAGTGGCGTTTTTCCCGCCGGTTACAGGGGGGTAATCATGGCTGACACGCGGATTATTGTTGGACCGGAACGCTTCAATGTCGGCACGGAATACAGCTGGCTGGCCGAGCGCGACGAAGACGGCGCGGTGGTGACATTTACCGGTAAAGTCCGGAACCATAATCTGGGGGAGAGTGTGAGCGCGCTGACCCTCGAGTATTATCCGGGGATGACGGAAAAGTCGCTTGCCACTATCGTGGAAGAGGCCCGTCAGCGCTGGCCACTTGGTCGCGTCACGGTGATTCACCGCGTCGGCGAAATGTGGCCTGGCGAAGAGATTGTCTTTGTTGGCGTCACCAGCTCGCATCGCGGTAGCGCGTTCGATGCCGGTGAATTTATTATGGATTATCTCAAAACCCGCGCGCCGTTCTGGAAGCGTGAAGCCACACCGGAAGGGGAACGCTGGGTGGAATCGCGTGACAGCGACAAGCAGGCTGCCAGCCGCTGGTAACCGGATGGCGCGGATGTGTTAATCTTAAAAGGTGTGCCCACTTAATCAGGAGTTATCATGGACCGATTTCCACGTTCGGATTCAATCGTTCAGCAGACGCGTAGCGGCCTGCAAACTTATATGGCGCAGGTGTACGGCTGGATGACCTGCGGCCTGCTGTTAACCGCGTTTATCGCGTGGTACGCAGCCAATACCCCCGAACTGATGATGTTTATCTTTTCCAGCAAAATCACCTTCTTTGGGCTGATTATCGCCCAGCTGGCGCTGGTGTTTGTGCTTTCCGGACTGGTGCAAAAGCTGAGTGCGGGCATGGCGACCACGCTGTTTATGCTCTATTCGGCGCTGACCGGCCTGACGCTCTCCAGTATTTTTATCGTCTACACCTACTCCTCTATCGCCAGCACCTTTGTGGTGGCCGGTGGGATGTTTGGTGCCATGAGCCTTTACGGCTACACCACCAAACGCGATTTGAGCGGTTTCGGCAACATGCTGTTTATGGCGCTTATCGGGATTGTGCTGGCGTCGCTGGTAAACTTCTGGCTGAAAAGCGAAGCGCTGATGTGGGCGGTGACCTACATCGGGGTGATTGTGTTTGTCGGCCTGACGGCGTATGACACTCAGAAGCTGAAAAACATCGGCGAGCAGATCGACGTGCGTGACAGCGGTAACCTGCGCAAATACGCCATTCTTGGCGCGTTAACGCTCTATCTGGACTTCATCAACCTGTTCCTGATGCTGCTGCGGATTTTCGGTAACCGCCGCTGATTGCTGTGCCCGGCGGCGTTTACGCCTGCCGGGCATGCAACTCGTCGTTTGGTCAGTGGACCGCCACACGGATTTTGTTATTTCGCCATCGCTTTCTCATTCTTCGCCCGCAGCTTTTTCGCCCGACTCTCCAGAATCAAATAGCCGACCGTCGCCAGTGCCAGCGGCAGGAAGTAGTACAACATTCGATAGGCCAGAAGCGCCGCGATAATCGTGCCGTGCGACACGTGTTCCCCCGCCAGCAGGGCAATAAACACCGCTTCTAACACCCCGATCCCGGCCGGAATGTGGACAATCACTCCGGCTATACTGCTCACCAGCAGCACGCCAAGCACGAAGAAATAGTTCACCTCTTCGCCAATCAGCAGCCAGATAATGGCCCCCATCACCATCCAGTTAGCGCTGGAGATCACCATCTGCACCAGCGCGAACTTCCACGACGGCAGCACCAGTTTCTGCCCTTTGACGGTCATATGACGGCGTTTAGCGAATGCGCAGGCCCAGAGATACGCCGCGATGATCAGCAACAGGACGATGCCCAAAATCCGCAGCGTCGTTTCGTCGATATACCAGTGGGCCGGAAGCTGCACCACGCCAATGGTGAAAATCACCCCGCCGAGCAGGATATACCCGAGCCAGTTGGTGGTGATGCTTAGTGAGAAAATGCGCGTGATGGTACTGCCCGGTAGCCCGAGGCGCGAATAGAGGCGGTAGCGCATGCCGATACCGCCCACCCAGGTGCTGAGGGTCAGGTTAAAGGCGTAGCAGATAAACGACACCAGCATTACCTGGCGTTTCGCCAGCTTATGCCCGCAGTAGGCGCGGCCCAACAGGTCGTAGCAGCCGTAAATCAGATAGCTGACGATCACCAGCCCGACGGCGCTGAGCAGCACCAGCCGGTTGTAGTTGCGGATGACTTTCCACACCTCTTCCCAGTCAATTTTCTGCGCGTAGACCACCAGCAGCACGGCAACAGCGATAAAAAACAGCCAGGTGAGAATGCGTTTAGCCAGCCGCCAGCGCGGATGTGATTTGCTCATTACGGTTTCACCCCTGAGTTTTCGGCTTCAACCCGATCCTGGGTCTCCATTTCCGGCTGAACAGGCGCCGGCACCAGAGCGAGCTTGGGCGTGTGAGCCGGCAGCCAGCCCACCAGCGCCGGGAAGTGGCGCAGGAAGTGGAACACCACCACGCTTTTGGTCAAATTCCACCAGGTGCGTTTCGGCACCATCGAATCATCCACCCGCACGCAATCGCGAGCGATAATGCCCGTAAGATTGTCGCGCAGAGTCTGGTTAAATGCGCGATCGTGGATGATCAGATTAGCCTCCAGATTAAGGGACAGGCTCAGGGGATCGAGATTGCTGGAGCCAACGGTCGCCCAGTGATCGTCCATCAGCGCCACTTTTCCGTGCAGCGGGCGGCGGCGATATTCGTAAATCTGCACGCCACCTTTGACCAGATAGTCGTACAGCAGCCGCGCGCCGACGGTGACAATCGGCATATCCGGCTCGCCCTGTACAATCAGTTTGACCCGCACCCCACGCCGTGCGGCATTGCGCATGGCGTGCAGCAGACGGTAGCCGGGGAAGAAATAGGCGTTGGCGATGATCACTTCGCGCTTCGCATTGGCGAGCATCTTCAGATAGTGGCGTTCAATATCGTCCCGATGCTCGTCGTTATCGCGCCAGATAAACAGCGCCTGCGCCTCCCCGGGCTGGCGGTTTTCTTCCGGACGATGATGGCGTTTCCACCAGCGGCGCACCGCCGACTGCCCCGGCAGGTTTTCCAGCTCAAAGAGCAAGATATCCTGCACCACCGGGCCTTCGACTTTCACCGCATAATCCTGCTTCGCCTCCGGGCCGTAGTCGGACATGTGCTCGTCGGAGTAGTTGATCCCGCCCACGAACGCGACATTGCCATCCACCACCACAATTTTGCGGTGCATCCGGCGAAAGACGTTGGTACGCATGCCGAAGAGCGGCGGGCGCGGATCGTAATAGCGGAACACCACGCCTGCGGCGGTCAGCTCGTTGACGAAGCTGTCGCTGAGGTCGGGCGAACCGTATCCGTCGAGCAGCACTTCGACTTTGACACCGCGCTGAGCCGCGCGCAGCACGGCCTGATGGAGCTGACGGCCCACGTCGTCCTCGAACCAGATAAAAGTTTCGAGAATAACTTTTTGCTCTGCCGCATCGAGGGCAGCAAAAACGGCGGGATAATACTCATCGCCATTTTCCAGCAGCGTAATTTGGTTACCTTCTCGCCATGAACTTTTCATAAGTGAATCTCCGCACTTAACGGGGCATGGTCAGACAGGTGACGCCAGCCGCGCAGCGCCAGGGTGCTCGGATGGCTGGCGTGGGCGTTTTTGACGTAAATGCGATCCAGGCGCAGCAGAGGAAAACTGACCGGGAAAGTGCGCGCCGGGCGGCCATGCGCCCGGGTAAAAATCTCATCCAGCCCGGAATCGGCCTTCAGCGGGCGGTTTGCGCGCTGTCGCCAGTCGTTAAAATCACCGGCGATAACCACCGGATCGTTATCCGGCAGCGAATTGACCCAGCGGGTCATCATCTGCAGCTGTGCCTGGCGGTGCGCTTCCCGCAGGCCGAGATGCACGCAGCCCACGTGAACCGGAAAGGCCAGATCCGGCGGTTTTATCCGGCAGTAAAGCAGCCCGCGTTTTTCACTTTCTCCCACCGACACATCGTGATTTTCATAATGTTCGATGGGAAAACGCGACAGCACCGCGTTGCCGTGATGGCCTTCCGGGTAGACCGCGTTGCGGCCATAGGCATAGTCGCTCCACATGGTATCAGCCAGAAATTCGTAGTGGGTGGTGTCCGGCCAGTTCTCGACGTGCAGCGGGTGAATATCGTGCGCGCCCATCACTTCCTGCAGGCACACGATATCCGCGCCGACGGTACGTACCGCGTCACGCAGCTCGGGTAAAATGAAGCGGCGGTTAAATGCCGTGAAGCCTTTGTGTGTGTTAATCGTCAAAATTTTGAGCGAAAAATGCCGGTTTTTTTGCGTCATATGCTCCTGCCAGCGTCACTATCCTGATGAAAATAAAGTGTAGTCGGCGTCACAAAAAGATGCGGTGTTACGGAATTTTCCGTAAAGTGCGGTACTCTGAACTAGCAGAGAAATATCCTTCAGGAGAGAAGCCATGAAGTGGCAACAACGCGTTCGTGTCGCAACTGGCCTCAGTTGCTGGCAGATAATGTTGCATTTACTGGTCGTGGCGGTACTGGTAATGGGCTGGAAGAGCGGCACGCTGGTGCATGTCGGCTTGGGATTATGTGCGATGTATGGCGTGACCGTGCTGTCGATGCTGTTTTTACAGCGTCACCACGACGCGCGCTGGCGTGAAGTGGGTGATGTGCTCGAAGAGCTCACCACCACCTGGTATTTTGGTGCAGCGTTAATCGTCCTGTGGCTGCTGTCGCGGGTGCTGCATAACAACCTGCTGCTGGCCCTGGCGGGCCTGGTCATTCTGGCAGGACCCGCAGTGGTCTCATTGCTGACCAAAGAGAAAAAGCTAGGCGATATTGCGTCTAAACATCGCGTACGCCACTGAGCCTGTCGTGGCCGCTATGACCAGTAGCGGCCACAAACTTCCCCACACAATATCCAGACTCGCATCCTTCAGATAGATCTGCTTGGTGATATCGGTAAAGTGCCGAATCGGATTCACCCACGTCAGATCCTGTAGCCACACCGGCATGTTCTCGACAGGCGAAACATACCCTGAGAGCAAAATCGCCGGCATCATAAAGACAAACACCCCGATAAACGCCTGCTGCTGCGTTGAGCAGAGCGCCGAAATCAACAGCCCGAATCCCACCAGCGACAGCCCGTAAATCAGCATCGTGAAGTAAAACAGCGCCAGCGATCCGGCAAACGGAATTTGATACGCCCAGATACCGATCCCGAGCACAATACTGGCCTGGAAAGTGGCGACAATCAGCGCAGGCACGGCTTTGCCGACGAAGATCTGCCAGGTGGCGAGCGGGGAAACCAGCAGCTGATCCAGCGTCCCTTGTTCACGTTCGCGCGCGACTGAGAGCGACGTCACAATCATCACCCCAATGGTGGTGATCATCGCAATAAGCGACGGCACCACGAACCATTTGTAATCCAGGTTCGGGTTATACCAGTTGCGCACCACCAGCTCGCTGTTATTCGGCCTGGCTTTCCCCTCCATCAGCTCCTGCTGGTAATTCTTCACGACCTGCTGCAGGTAGTTGGCGGCAATTTGCGCACTGTTGGAGTTGCGGCCGTCGAGAATCAGCTGCATCGGCGCGGTCTGGACGTTATCCAGGTTACGCGAAAAATCGGCCGGGAAACGCACCAGCAGCAGCGCCTTTTGCGTGTCGATGGTGGGCTGGATCTCCTGCGGACTTTTCAGCAGCAGCACATGGGTAAAAGCTTTGGCGCGGGCAAAACGCTGGGTCAGCTCCACGGAATGTTTGCCGTTGTCTTCGTTGTAGACGGCGATGGTGGCGTTGGTCACTTCCAGCGTCGCGGCAAACGGAAACAGCAGAACCTGGATCAGCACCGGCAGGATCAGGATCGCGCGGGTTTGCGGTTCACGCAGCAGCGATTGCAGCTCTTTGCGAATTAATGTCCATAAGCGATGTAACATCGTGTCATCCTCGTGTCGGGTGGCGCTTCGCGACCCCGACCTACAAAATCACGTCGGCCCGGCAAGCCTCTCTACCGGGCATGTTTTAGACGGCGTTTAATCCAGTCGCCGTTTCGTTTTCAACCACGTCAGGCCGATAA
This sequence comes from Lelliottia sp. SL45, assembly GCF_026672535.1. Classification (NCBI taxonomy): domain Bacteria; kingdom Pseudomonadati; phylum Pseudomonadota; class Gammaproteobacteria; order Enterobacterales; family Enterobacteriaceae; genus Lelliottia; species Lelliottia sp. SL45. The sequence goes on along the minus strand of NZ_JAPPRH010000003.1, from coordinate 2,409,065 downwards.
ACATCACCGCCGACGCCATCAAAAACAGAATATTGACGATCAACACCGCCGGAATATTCCCCGCCAGGAACAGGCTTTGCAGCGTGTTCACAAAGTAGCGCGCCGGGATGATATAGGTCACCGCGCGGATAATGGCGGGCATACTGTCGATCTGGAAAATAAACCCGGACAGCATAATCGACGGCAGAAACGCCGCGTTCAGCGCCACCTGTGCGGCGTTAAACTGGTTGCGGGTGATGGTCGAAATCAGCAGACCCATGCCCAGGGTGCTGAGCAAAAACAGGCTGGTGATCAGGAACAGGAGAATCAGCGAGCCGCGATAGGGCACCTCAAGGATAAACACCGACACCAGCATACAGAGCAGCATCGCCAGCATGCCGAGGAAATAATAGGGGATGAGCTTGCACAGCAGCAGTTCTACGCGCGTCACTTCCGTGGAGAGCAGGGCCTCCATGGTGCCGCGCTCCCATTCGCGGGCAATCACCAGCGAGGTGAGGATCGCGCCGATGACGGTCATGATTATCGTCACTGCGCCGGGGATAATAAAATGCTGGCTGATGGCGGCAGGGTTAAACCAGTAGCGGGTTTGCACGTCGATCAGCGGCTCAAACTTTTCGCCGCGATCTTCCGCTCGCTGCATCTGCCATAGCTGCCAGATTCCCTCGACATACCCCTGCACAAAATTGGCGGTGTTTGGCTCACTGCCGTCGGTGATCACCTGAATCGGCGCATCGGTATTTGCCCGTGCCATATTGGCGGCAAAATCCACGGGGATCACCACCAGCCCACGAATTTTCCCGGCCTGCATCTTCTGGATCAGCGCCTCACGGTTATCGCTGATGGTGGCGTCGATGTAAGGCGAGCCGGTCATTGCATGGGTGAAATCGAGCGCTTCTTCGCTCTGCTGTTCCAGTAAAATCCCCACCCGCAGCTTGCTGGAGTCGAGGTTTATCCCGTAGCCAAAGATAAACAGCAACAGCAGGGGGATCACCACCGCAATCAGCCAGCTGCTCGGGTCGCGCACGATCTGCCGCGTCTCTTTGACGCACAGAGCACGCACCCGGCGCCAGGAAATCGCCTTAATGCTCATGGGCGTGCTCCTTATCCCAGTCGTTAATCAGGGTGATAAACGCTTGTTCCATGGTGGGATCGGGCTGCTCGTCGTCGGCCGCCTGAGCTTTTAAATCGTCCGGCGTGCCGTGGGCAATCAGCTTGCCGCGATAGACCAGCCCGATGCGGTCGCAATACTCCGCTTCATCCATAAAGTGGGTCGTCACCATCACCGTGACGCCTTTCTCCACCATGCTGTTAATGTGCAGCCAGAACTCACGGCGGGTGAGGGGATCGACGCCGGAGGTCGGTTCATCGAGAAACAGAATATCCGGCTCGTGCATCAGGGAGCAGGCCAGCGCCAGCCGCTGTTTAAATCCGAGCGGCAGTTCGTCGGTGGCGTGTGAGGCGATGTGGGTAAGACCAAAGGCATCGCTCATCCGGGCAATTTTTTCACTTTGCGCCCGCCCGCGCAGGCCGTAGACCCCGGAGAAAAAGCGCAGATTTTGTTCGACGGTCAGGTTGCTGTAGAGCGAGAATTTCTGCGCCATATAGCCCAGATGCTGACGGGCTTTGCCGGAGCTGACCTTCAGATCCATATCCAGCACCAGCGCTTTACCGGAGGTGGGCACCAGCAGGCCGCACATCATTTTAAAGGTGGTCGATTTCCCTGCACCGTTCGGCCCGAGCAGACCAAAAATTTCCCCGCGCTTCACGGCGAAATTAACGTTATCCGTCGCGGCGAAATCCCCGAACTTTTTGGTTAAGGATTTGGCTTCGATCACCGTCTCGCCGGGCGTACCCTCAACCGTATGAAGAATGGCCCCCAGCGGCGACTCAGAGGTGCTGGCGCCGCCAAGGAGGTCGATAAACGCATCCTCAAAGCGCGGGGCGGTCTCTTCTATCTCAATTTGCGGCATGCCCTGTGCCTGGCGGATATCGTCGGCGGTGGCCTCTTTTTTGAGGATCACGCGCACCGAACGCCCCTGAATCATGCCGTCGCTCACCTGCGGACATTTCAGTACCCGCTGCAACAGTTTGCGGTTGGTCTCATCGGGGCTGTGCAGGAGAAAACAGCGCCCGGACATCTGCTGCGTCAGCGCCGTCGGCTCGCCCTGATAGAGCAGTTCGCCTTCGTTCATCAGCAGGACGTCGCGGCACTGTTCGGCCTCGTCGAGATACGAGGTGCTCCAGAGGATCAGCATTCCGTCACCGGCCAGTTCGTGGACCATCTGCCACAGCTCGCGGCGAGAAATCGGGTCCACGCCAACGCCGGGTTCGTCCAGCAATAACACTTTCGGTTCGCCCACCAGGGTGCAGGCCAGCCCCAGTTTTTGCTTCATGCCGCCGGAGAGCTTACCGGCCAGCCGGTCGGTAAATGGCCCCAGCGAGGTAAACTCCAGCAAACGGGCGAAGGTTTTTTGCCGCGTTTCGCCCGTGACGCTGCGCAGATCGGCATACAGATTAAGGTTTTCCATCACCGTCAGATCTTCGTACAGGCCAAATTTCTGCGGCATATAGCCGAGCATCGCATGCAGTTCGCTGTCGTCTTTGATCGGGTCCAGCCCGAGGACTGAGGCCGTACCTTCGTCGGGTTTCAGCAATCCGGCGAGCATCCGCATCAGCGTGGTTTTTCCTGCGCCATCCGGGCCGACCAGCCCGGTGACATAGCCTTTTTGCAGGGTGCAATTAAGGGGTGCTACTGCGGGCTTATCCATGCCCGCAAAGCGTTTCACCAGATTATTGAGCTGGATAACCGCATCATTCATGTCGGTCCCCATCGTTGAATTTCACCGTGATAGGCATCCCCTGGCGCAGCGCGTCGTCAGCATCGGTCACAATAATGCGCAGGCGATAGACGAGGTCCGTGCGCAGATCCGGGGTTTCAACGGTTTTTGGTGTGAACTCGGCGGTCGGAGAGACAAACCCGACTTTACCGTGATAGGGCTTATCGGGACGCCCGTCGGTGTAGAGCAGCAGCTCGCGCCCTGGCTGGGCCTGATTCAGATTTGGTTCATCAATGTAGGCGCGCACCCATACCGGGCGGGTGAGGGAGAGCGTCAGAACGGTGCTGCCCGCGCTTAACATGCTGCCTGGCTCCACGGCGCGGGTCATCAGGGTGCCGTTGGACGGGGACACCAGCGTGGTGTCGTGCAGATCCAACTGCGCCTGCGCCAGCTGTGCCTGAGCCTGTTCGAGACTGGCTTTTGCCTGGGCGATATCCTGCGGACGGTTACCGGTGCGGTACTGGCTTAATTTGTCCTGGGCGGATTTCAGCGTGGCCTGGGCCTGATCGCGCGAGGAGCGAGCGTTTTCCAGATCGTTTGCGGAAATGGTGCGGCTTTTCCATAACCCCTGCTGGCGGTTGTAGAAGTTCTGCGCGTAATCAAACGCGGCCTGTGCCTGTTTAACGGCGGCTGCGGCCTGCGCGACTTCTTCATCGCGATAGCCCGCCAGCATCAGATCATATTGCGCCTGAGCAACGGACACGCTGGCTTTGGCCTGCATCAGCGCATTTTCGTACGGTGCTTTGTCCAGCTGGCCCAGCGTCTGCCCGGCGGTGATGGTATCGCCTTCGTCCACCGTAAGAGATTCCAGCCGCCCTCCGACGCGGAAGCTCATATTAAGCGTGCGGATATCCACGTTGCCGTAGAGCGTAAGACCGCGATCCTGCTGGCTCTGATACCACAGCCAGCCGCCGATCCCGGCTGCCAGTACAACGACCACCGCCAGTATGGCGACGACAGGTTTTTTCATGACTCCAGGCTCCTTTGCGTTAAACCTTGCAGGATCAGGTCGAGATGACAGGTGATGACCTGACTGATCTGCGCGGATTTATCCTCATCAAATTGTGTCCAGCCCGTGCGCAGCAGGATGGTTTCCCGGCCCAGGCGAAAAGCGAGCACTTCGCCGAGTAGCGCATGGGTATGCAAAATGGTCTGTGTGTCGTTCGCGTCGCGCCCGGTGTAGGCCGCAATCAGCTGCGTCAGGTGGGTGTGCATCGGGGCAATCACCTGATCGTGGACCCGCTGGTAGGCGGCGGTGGGCGAGAGCTGCTCCCGCGAAATAAATTTACTCAGATTCAGCGTATCGTCGTGGGTGAGCAGGGAGATCATATTGTTGCAAGCGTTCAGGATAAGTGCGCGGATGGCGGCGCGATCCGGCGACGGCTCGCTAAGCAGCGCGGTGGCGGCGGCAACCTGTTCGTGAAAACGGCTGCCAATGAAATCGGCGATCCACTGGGCGCATGCGAGATACAAATCTTCCTTCGAACCAAAATAGTAGGTAATGGCAGCAATGTTTTGCCCGGCCTGCGCGGCGATATCGCGGGTAGTGGCGTGCAGGCCATATTCGCCAAACTGGGCAAGTGCTGCGGCAATCAGCTGGCTTTTGGCCTGTTCACCTTTGGTGGTCGTCGGAGTTGGATTCATAGCGTCATTAAAAATTAATCAATCGATTGATTAAGATTATGTTTAAATTTTCACCTTGTCCAGTCGGGTGGAGCAATATTTTGTTGATGAATCCCGCTGGGATATTTTATGCGCCATGTCACAAAATCTGCTACACTCCGCTGCTTCGTGACATTGTGGTTTTTGTCCTACTCGTTTCGTCTTATCTCCCTGAAAACTACACCTGTGACGGTCGGGGCGGTTCGGAGTTTTTATGTCTTTTGATACCCTTGGCCTGAACCCGGAAATTCTGCGCGCTGTTGCAGAGCAGGGCTACGTTGAGCCAACCCCTATTCAGCAGCAGGCGATCCCTGCGGTGCTGGAAGGCCGTGACCTGATGGCCAGTGCCCAGACCGGCACCGGTAAAACGGCTGGCTTCACCCTGCCACTGCTGCAGCGTCTGGTTCAGAAAGAGCCTCACGCGAAGGGCCGTCGCCCGGTCCGTGCGCTGATTCTGACCCCCACCCGTGAACTCGCTGCGCAAATCGGCGAAAACGTCCGGGAATACAGCCGTTACCTCGACATCCGTTCGCTGGTGGTTTTCGGTGGTGTGAGCATTAATCCACAGATGATGAAACTGCGCAGCGGCGTTGACGTTTTAGTCGCCACGCCGGGCCGTCTGCTGGATCTGGAACATCAAAACGCGGTCAAACTGGATCAGGTTGAAATCCTGGTGCTGGATGAAGCGGACCGTATGCTGGATATGGGCTTTATCCACGATATTCGTCGCGTGCTGGCGAAACTGCCTGCACGTCGTCAGAACCTGCTGTTCTCCGCGACCTTCTCCGACGAGATCAAAGGGCTGGCGGAAAAACTGCTGCGTAATCCGCTGGAAATCGAAGTGGCACGTCGCAACACCGCCTCTGAGCAGGTGACCCAGCACGTTCACTTCGTCGACAAGAAGCGTAAGCGGGAACTGCTGTCCCAGATGATTGGCGAAGGTAACTGGCAGCAGGTGCTGGTCTTTACCCGTACCAAACACGGTGCCAACCACCTGGCGGAACAGCTGAATAAAGATGGCATTCGCAGTGCAGCCATCCACGGCAACAAGAGCCAGGGGGCGCGTACCCGTGCGCTGGCCGATTTCAAATCGGGCGACATTCGCGTTCTGGTGGCAACGGATATCGCGGCGCGTGGCCTCGATATCGAAGAGCTGCCGCACGTCGTGAACTATGAGCTGCCAAACGTTCCGGAAGATTATGTTCACCGTATTGGCCGTACTGGCCGTGCGGCGGCAACCGGTGAAGCGCTGTCTCTGGTTTGCGTCGATGAACACAAACTGCTGCATGACATCGAACGTCTGCTGAAAAAAGAGATCCCACGCATCGCCCTCGAAGGCTATGAAGTGGATGCTTCCATCAAAGCGGAGCCGATTCAGAACGGTCGCCAGCAGCGTGGTGGCGGCGGTGGTCGTGGACAGGGCGGTGGTGGCCGAAGCCAGCAGCCGCGCCGTTCAGAAGGTGGCGCACCAAAAGCGGCAGGCAAACCGCCGCGCCGTACGGGTGACGCGAAACCCGCCGGGGAAAATCCATGGCGTAGCGGGGAAGCAAAACCCGCAGGTGAAGGCCAACGCCGACGCCGCCCGCGTAAACCTGCCTCCGCGCAGTAATCTGTAAGCCCGGCTCTAACGCCGGGCTTTTCTTTTTGCGACAACCCCGCGAACGTGCCACAATAGTGGCTGTTTATACAGTATTTCAGGTTCCCCGATGGCTTTAACCGCTGCGCTCAAAGCGCAAATTGCCGCCTGGTATAAGGCGCTGCAACAGCAGATCCCCGACTTTATTCCCCGAGCCCCGCAGCGGCAGATGATTGCCGATGTGGCGAAGACGCTCGCCGGGGACGACGGGCGGCATCTGGCGATCGAAGCACCCACCGGCGTCGGGAAAACCCTTTCCTATTTAATTCCTGGCATCGCCATCGCCCGCGAAGAGCAAAAAACGCTGGTGGTCAGCACCGCCAACGTGGCATTGCAGGATCAGATCTACAGCAAAGATTTACCGCTGCTGCGTAAAATTATTCCTGAGCTGCGGTTCACCGCCGCGTTTGGACGCGGGCGCTACGTGTGCCCACGCAATCTGGCGGGGCTTGCCAGTACCGAAGCGACCCAGCAGGATTTGCTGGCGTTTCTGGATGATGATCTCACCCCGAATAACAAAGCCGAGCAGGAGCTGTGCGCAACGCTGAAGGTCGATCTCGACGGCTATAAATGGGACGGCCTGCGCGATCACACGGATAAAGCCATCAGCGACGATCTGTGGCGTCGCCTGAGCACTGATAAAGCCAGCTGCCTGAATCGCAACTGCCATTACTACCGTGAATGCCCGTTCTTCGTTGCACGTCGCGAAATCCAGGAGGCGGAAGTGGTGGTGGCTAACCATGCGCTGGTGATGGCGGCGCTGGAGAGCGAATCGGTCCTTCCCGATCCGAAAAACCTGCTGCTGGTTCTCGACGAAGGACACCATCTGCCGGACGTGGCGCGCGATGCTCTGGAGATGAGTGCGGAAATCACCGCGCCGTGGTTTCGCCTGCAGCTCGATCTGTTCTGTAAGCTGATTGCCACCTGCATGGAGCAGTTCCGCCCCAAAACCACGCCGCCGCTGGCGGTGCCTGAGCGGCTGAGCGCACACTGCGAAGAGATCTACGCCCTTATCGCTTCACTCAACACGATCCTCGATCTGTATCTTCCGGCCACCCAGGAAGCGGAGCATCGTTTTGCGATGGGGGAGCTGCCGGATGAGATCATGGAGATCTGCAAGCAGCTGGCGAAGCACCTGGAAAAGCTGCGCGGTCTGGCGGAGATGTTCCTCAACGATCTCAGTGAAAAAACCGGGACGCATGACGTTGTGCGCGTGCATCGCGTTTTGTTGCAGATGAATCGCGCATTGAGCATGTTTGAGAGCCAAAGTAAGCTGTGGCGGCTGGCGTCGATGGCGCAGGCCTCCGGCGCGCCGGTGACCAAATGGGCGACGCGGGAAGCCAAAGACGGGCAAATTCACCTCTTCTTCCACTGCGTGGGGATCCGCGTCAGCGATCAGCTGGAAAAGCTGATCTGGCGCAGCGTGCCGCACGTGGTGGTCACATCTGCGACGCTACGTTCCCTGAACAGCTTTTCGCGGTTGCAGGAGATGAGCGGTCTCAAAGAGAAAGCGGGCGACCGCTTTGTCTCGCTGGATTCCCCGTTTAACCACTGCGAGCAGGGCAAACTGGTGATCCCGAAAATGCAGCATGAGCCGCTGATGGAACATGAAGAGCAGCATATTGCCGAGATGGCCGCCTATTTCCGCGAGCAGGTCGAAAGCAAGAAATACCCCGGCATGCTGGTGCTGTTTGCCAGTAATCGCGCGATGCAGCTGTTTTTAACCTATGTCACTGACCTGCGCCTATTGCTGCTGGTGCAGGGCGATCAGCCGCGTTACCGGCTGGTGGAAACCCACCGTAAACGCATTGATAACGGCGAGCGCAGCGTGCTGATCGGCCTGCAGTCCTTTGCGGAAGGGCTTGATTTGAAGGGCGACTACCTGACGCAGGTGCATATCCATAAAATCGCATTCCCGCCCATAGACAGCCCGGTGGTGATCACTGAAGGCGAGTGGCTGAAAAGCCTCAACCGCTATCCGTTCGAGGTGCAAAGCCTGCCTGCGGCGTCATTCAACCTGATTCAGCAGGTGGGGCGACTGATTCGTAGCCACGGCTGCTGGGGAGAAATCGTCATTTATGACCGACGATTGCTGACCAAAAACTACGGCCAGCGCCTGCTTAACGCCTTACCGGTATTTCCGATCGAACAACCCGACGTACCGGAAGTGACAAAGCGGCCAACAACCGTGGTGGCGGCGCGGAAAAAAGCGCCGGGAGCGAGACGACGAAGTCCCGGCAGAAAATAAGCAACACTATCGTTGATGGCTTTTTCAGGGCTATAGTGTGTCAATGATGTTGCCAGGAGAAATGTCGTGGATTATCGCAAAATTATCAAAGAGGTAGGACGCGGGAAGAATCATGCCCGCGATCTGGACCAGGAAACCGCTCGCGCGCTCTACACCCACATGCTGAACGGCGATGTGCCGGAGCTGGAGATGGGCGGCATACTGATTGCGCTGCGCATTAAAGGCGAAGGAGAAGCAGAGATGCGCGGGTTTTATGAGGCGATGCAGGCGCAAACCTTCCGCCTGACGCCGCCTGTCGCCAAACCGATGCCGATTGTCATTCCTACCTATAACGGCGCGCGCAAACAGGCGAACCTGACGCCGCTGCTGGCGGTGCTGCTGAACAGACTCGGTTTCCCGGTCGTTGTGCACGGCGTCAGCGCCGATCCCACGCGCGTGCTGACTGAAACCATTTTTGAATTAATGGGCATTGCGCCGACGCTTCATGCGGGACAGGCGCAGGCCAAACTCGAAGGCCATCATCCGGTCTATATTCCGGTGAGTGCGCTGTGCCCCCCTCTCGAAAAACAGCTGGATATGCGCTGGCGCATGGGCGTGCGTAACAGTGCTCATACGCTGGCGAAACTGGCGACGCCGTTTGAGGAAGATGCTGCGCTGCGCTTGTCCAGCGTCTCGCATCCGGAGTATGTCACTCGCGTGGCGGGCTTCTTCGCCGATATTGGCGGTAAAGGGCTGTTGATGCACGGCACCGAAGGCGAGGTGTATGCCAATCCGCAGCGCTGCCCGCAGATAACGCTTATCGACAAGCAGGGCACGCGCGTCGTGCTGGAGCGCGGTGAGGAGCCGGAAGGCGACGTCGTTCTGCCGACGGCAAAAGATGCTGAAACCACGGCCCGCTGGACCGAGCGTTGTCTGGCCGGGAGCGAACCGGTTCCGCACTCTCTGAAGCTACAGATGGCGTGCTGTTTGCTGGCGACGGGGGAGACGGATTCCGTTGAGGCTGGGCTTAAACGCGTGGCAGCGTTTTTCTAGGCAAAAAAAAGCCCGTCCGGTGAGGACGGGCAAACAAAGGGTAACAACAACAGGGTCAATGAGGGTTGGAGCAACTCGCCAGAGGGTATAGCGAGCGTGGAGCATAATTCGTTGGGTTATTTGTAGATAACCGCAGTACCGCTAAGTTTGTTGTTGGTGTTAGCAGAAGTGATGGTGTAACCACTTGCACCCGCAGCAGACGCTTTCTCAGCCAGTTTTGCTTCCAGACCATCCAGCGTGGTCGCGCCTTCAGCACTCACCACACCGATTTTATTCATGTTCTGCGCCTGAGCAGAAGTCACAGATTCCGCAGCGAACGCGCCAAATGACAGAGCAGACAGGGCAACAGCGGCAACAGCATATTTGATGGTTTTCATAGTTAATCTCTCGCAGGTTATTCTGTTAAGGGGACGATGTTCCGTCGATGTGATAAGTATCACGTTTTTTTGCGAAAGATAAAATCGAAGAGAATTGACAGCATTGCTCAAAAAAATTGAATGACAAATAACTTATTGATTATTAATAAATTCAGAGCAGCGTTTTACAGTTCTTGTCGTTGCGCTTTACAGAGGGAGTAAAGAGGGCACGTTTTGCCACGCGGTCTTTAAAAAACCGTGAGCGTAAAGGTAACCGCTTGCGGCTTCGTTTAAGGTAAAGAAGAGTCAACGTAGCTGGCTATCTTTCGATCCTCTGCGATTATATCCTGAATGTGAAGTGTTTTTTGAATCTTTACTCTGCTGGCATGCGATGCACAGCCTTACGCCGGGCATGGCTTTACGCCGCGCCTCGGGAATGATCTCCCCGCACTCCTCACACTCATACAGACTTTCACCCTGCGGTATCTCACCGCGAACGCGCGCGACAGCATCTTCAATTGTACTGTTGATCTGTTCGTTCACGGCATCGTCATTTGCCCAACCGGAAGCCATAGCTCTCTCCTGATGGAAGATAAACCTTCATAGAATGAATATGGGGTTAAAAAACGTACAGTCAAGACAAGCGAAAAGAGAACTGCATCTTTTTAAACAGATGCAGTTCGATGGCGGGGAGACTATTTGTAGATGGTTGCTGTGCCAAACATACGATTGTCGCCGCTGGCGGATTCCACAACGAACCCTTTAGCCCCTTCCTGGCGGGCTTTCTCAGCCAGCTTATGCTGAAGATCGTCTAGATTCGCGGCGCCAGTTGCGGAGACTGTCCCTGCAGGACGTAGCTGGCTGGTATCGCTATCGGTCGTGAGCGGCTGAACGGACCAGGCGGGAAGCGAGGCGGTTGCAAGGGCTCCGGCAACAACGATGAGTGTCAGGTATTTTTTCATAATCACATCCTCTGAATCTGAATGACAATGGGTGATTCAGATTAAGTTTAGAAGCATACGGAGTGTGATTTAGCGCAAAAATTTGATGGTGATCTGCTTATTTTTTGAACGATATAAATTGACAAATTATTGACAGATCATAGACATACAGGTTGCTGATTTTTGGCGATTTGTTGTGCCAGAAAGAGAGTTATTTACCGTTGGGTCATCAGAGGGTATCTTACGCCGCTGTGAAAAGGAGAATGCCATGACTGCCCAAAAGCCGGGATTACACCCGCGTAACCGCCATCGTAGCCGCTACGACATGAATGCCCTGTGTCAAAGCTGCCCTCAACTGCAGGAATTTATCGTGCAGACCCCAGCGGGTGAACCCTCAGTTAATTTTGCCGACCCGCTGGCGGTAAAGGCGCTGAACAAGGCGCTTTTGGCCCATTTTTATGGCGTTGCGCAGTGGGACATTCCGGAAGGTTTTCTCTGTCCACCGGTGCCGGGACGTGCGGATTATATCCACCATCTCGCCGATTTACTGGCAGAAGGCAATGGCGGTGAGATCCCGAAACAGGCGACGGTGTTAGATATCGGAACCGGCGCGAACCTGATTTACCCGCTGATTGGCGCGCATGAGTACGGCTGGCGTTTTACGGGCAGTGAAACGGGGCCGGAAGCCTTTGCCAGCGCCCAGGCGATCATCAATGGTAACGAGGGATTAACCCGCGCCATCCGTTTGCGTCGCCAGAAAGATGCCTCCATGATTTTCAACGGCATCATTCATAAGAATGAAAACTACGATGCCACAATGTGTAATCCGCCGTTCCACGATTCGGCAGCCACCGCCCGCGCCGGTAGCGAGCGTAAGCGCCGCAATCTCGGCCAGGCGGAAGAGGGTGCGCTTAACTTCGGCGGCCAGCAGCACGAGCTGTGGTGCGAAGGGGGCGAAGTGGCCTTTATCGAGAAAATGATCGCCGAAAGTAAGCCGTTTGGCCGTCAGGTGAAATGGTTCACGACGCTGGTTTCTCGCGGCGATAACCTGCCGCCGCTCTACCGTGCACTGACAGACGTCGGCGCGGTAAAAGTGGTGAAAAAAGAGATGGCCCAGGGACAGAAGCAGAGCCGCTTTATCGCCTGGTCCTTTATGGATGACGCGAAACGCCGCCGACCATTCTGATGCCTGTTGCCCGGTGACGCATGGCTGACCGGGCCTACAGGGTTGGCTCCTGCGGCGGCAGTGGTGACACCGGCGCGGGGAGCACCTGGTAGGTTTGCACTGGCGGTCGCACGTCGGCGATATCGAAGTGTTTCTTCACCATGCTGTCGAGGGCAAACCGCACCGTCCACTGCTTGAGCGGCTGGGTGGTGAACGAAACGCGCAGGGTAAAGGCGGTATTCGTCAGCCCGACAATCCCTGCAAACGACGGCTCACCGATCACCAGCCCGCGAATATCGTCCATCTCCATAAGCTCTTCAACCGCCGATTTCAGCGCCTGTTTCGCTTTATCCGCATCCTCATGCCGATCCACATCGTAATTGGCCACCACCGAACCGATACCGCGCACAAAGTTGGCGAAGGTGGTAATCGATGACCACGGAATGATGTGGTACGCGCCGGTGTCCTGGCGAACTCCGACGGAACGAATCGACATCCGCTCGACGGTGCCGGTTAACGGCCCAATCGTGACCAGATCGCCCGTATTCATCCCGTTCTCAAACTGAATAAAGATCCCGGTAATAATATCTTTCACCAGGGTTTGCGACCCGAAGGAGATCGCCAGACCCAGCGCACCGGCACCTGCCAGCAGTGGAGCGATATTCACGCCGATTTCAGAGAGCACAATCATGATGGTGATGGTACTGATGATCACCGCCAGTGCGTTGCGAAACAGGGTCAACAGCGTGCGTGCGCGGGCGCTGGGGAGCGGGCGGCCGTGAATATCGGACACCAGCCGATTTTCAATCAGGCTGGCGAGCAGCGTCCAGCCGATAGCCGAGAAGAACAGAATCAGTGCGATGCGAATTATAATATCCACGGTTTTTTCGCCCGCGCCGTTGTGCATCCAGTTCCAGAAATCAAACAGACTCCAGGCGCTGAGCAGAAGCATCACGGCGATGCAGACGGTCAGGATCCGCGCCACTTTCAGGGAGGCGGAGATCCAGCCATTCACCCGTTTTTGCAGTTCGGGATAATTTCGCTGTACCTGCGGGGACAGGGTGATGGTTTTTGAAATCCAGCGCGAGAGCAGACCGGAGACAAAGGCCGCGATGCCGATAATCGCCAGGCTGTGGAAGGTGGCGCCCATCATAAATTTCAGGCTGTTACCCGGATCGAACAGGGAGAAGAAGCACAGCACGATGAAATAGGCGCTCGCCAGCCAGTGCCACACCAGCGCGAACGCGCGGATAAACAGGCTAAAGAATGAGAGCGAGCGGTCCGCCAGGTGCAAAAGCCCGTTGGTAATCGCCTTTTTATTATGAAAAATCAGATACAGCGCCCAGACGGTAATTCCGAGCATAATCAGCACGTTTGCCAGGGCGCCAATTTGCACGTTGACCTGATTCGAGATAATGGGCACCGCGACCAGCAGGCCGTAGCCAATCAGACCGCTTAGAATGCTCAGGCGTAGCGCCCAGTATTTGGCGCTTTCGTCATTAACGGTGAACGGGCGTAAATCCGGCACGCGCGGACTAAATATCAGGCGCAACAGGGCTTTGAAGAACTCGATCAGGGCGAAGGCATTGAGGAACAGGCTTTGCTGGAAGGCGATGGTTTGGCTTCCAGCATTAAGGTTATCGCTCAGTACCTGGCCCACAAACAGCGTCAGGGCCAGAATCAGTAAATCAATGACGAACGCGCCTGCAATCATGAGCGGCAAGTGAAGCCAGCTGCTTTTCTCACGGTTTTTTCTGCGTCCCCACTCTCCCATTTTGCGGTACAGCGGCCACGCGCACAGCCTCGCCAGCCAGTAAAAAGCGAAGATCGCCCCGGCCAGCATCAGGAAGTGGCTGGCGGCGTTGCTGAATGTTTGTGGGTTAAAGGGTTTGTGCGGGGAGCCAATCAGGTTGCGGTAGAGCTGTGCGAAGCGGGCGGAGAGGGCTTCGCCGTAGTGCCGGCTGACGTCAGTCACATTCTCCAGCACGGTTTTTTCGCTTGTCACTTCAGGTGGCGTAATGCTGGGGACCGGCTCTTGCGGCGGCGTTTTCGCGACGGTGCGCAGCTGGTCGATCAGTTCTTTGCGCGAGGTGTCATTCTCCAGCACGTCGGCCAGCGCGCCATAGGCAGCTTTCTTTTGCTCAACGTCCGGCTCCGCAGCAGGCGTGCTCGACTGAGAGGCAGACGCGCCTGAGGTAACGCCCGGGAGGGTGACAGCCTGAGCGGGTGCACCGAACAGGCAAAGCAAAAGCAGCAGGATCCACGGCACGGCTTCCTCCGATGAAGAAAATGTTCAGCAAAATGATAAGTATAGATGGCAGGTGGGGGAGAGAAGTTTTTGGGAACAATCCGGCATAAAAAAGCCGGGCGACAGAGCGGCCCGGCTGGTGTGAAGCAACGGCGATGATTACGACACGTGCTGCAAGAATTCCTGCAGGCGCTGGCTAGGCGGGTTAGCAATCAGCTCTTGCGGATTACCGTCTTCCGCAATACGCCCTTTATCAATGAAAATCAGCCGGGACGCCACTTTCTCGGCAAAGCCGATTTCATGGGTCACGATGACCATCGTCATCCCTTCTTCCGCCAGATCCTGCATAACCTTCAATACTTCGTGACGCAGTTCCGGGTCGAGCGCGGAGGTTGGCTCATCGAACAGCATCATTTTCGGTTTTACAGCCAGCGCGCGGGCGATAGCCACACGCTGCTGCTGGCCGCCGGAAAGCTCGGACGGATAGTGGTGGGCACGCTCGGCAAGGCCGACTTTCGCCAGCAGTTCTTTTGCCAGCTTTTCAGCCGCCGCTTTATTGGCACCGCGCACGCGCTGTGGACCAAACATCACGTTTTCCAGCGCCGTCAGGTGCGGGAACAGGTAGAACTGCTGGAACACCATACCGGCTTCCTGGCGAATCAGACGCTCGTCCACTTTCGGGTCGTTGACCTTCAGGCCATCAACGATCAGATCGCCGCTGGTGATCTCTTCAAGCTTGTTAATGCAGCGCAGCAGCGTCGATTTGCCGGACCCTGACGGCCCGATAATGACGACAACTTCGCCCTGTTTGATGTCCAGATCGATGTTATGCAGCACCTGGGTTGGCCCAAAATGCTTGGAGACGTTTTTAAATTCAATCACAGGATTTTCATCCTTCTTTCAAGGCGACGCAGAACAAAGCTCAGCAGCAGCGTAATAATCAGGTAAACAACGGCCACGGCACTCCAGATTTCCAGTGCACGGAAGTTACCGGCAATGATCTCCTGGCCCTGACGGGTCAACTCGGCCACGCCAATTACGATAAACAGCGAGGTGTCTTTAATACTGATGATCCACTGGTTACCGAGCGGCGGCAGCATACGGCGCAGCGCCAGCGGCAGGATCACGTGGCGGATGGTTTCGCGACGAGACAGCCCCAGCGCCAGACCCGCTTCGCTAAAGCCTTTATGAATCGACAGTACCGCGCCGCGCGTGATTTCCGCGATGTAGGCGCCGGAGTTGATCATAATGGTCACCACAGCGGCGCTGAACGGATCAATGCGCAGATCGGTGAAAGCCATTGGCAGGGCGAAGTAAATAAACATGACCTGAACGACGATAGGCGTTCCGCGGATCACTTCGATGAAAACCAGTGCGATATGGTTTGCAATCCAGCCGCCGTAGGTGCGAGCGAAACCAGCCACGAGGCCGATAAACAACCCGCCAACCAGACCGAGGACCGAAATCCACAGGGTCATTTTGGCGCCTTCAAGCAAGAGAGGAATGGCAGGCCAGATGGCGCTCCAGTCAAACTGCATGATAATTTCCTGTTACCGTGGTTCTAAAAAGCAGGGGCGAAAGGTCGCCCCCGAGCGTACTTCTTCTTTTAAGAATAATTATTTTGGCTCAGTGCCGAACCATTTTTTGTAGATTTCGTTGTAGGTGCCGTTTTCACGCAGGGTTTTCAGCGCGCCGTTCACTTTGGTACGCAGATCGTCGCTGCCTTTCGGGAAGGCGATACCGTACTGCTGTGCTTCTAAAGACTCGCCAACCGCTTTGAATTTGCCGTTGCCCGCAGTTTTGATGAAGTACAGGATATTTGGCGTGTCGTGCAGTACCGCGTCAGCGCGGTTGGTGCCCAGTTCCATGTAAGCGTTGTCGATGTTCGGGAACTGACGCAGGTCTTTGGATTTGATGTTGGCTTTCGCGTAATCAACAGAGCCGGTGCCGCTTTTCACTGCAACCACTTTGCCGTCGAGATCTTTTACGCTTTTCACGTCGTTGTTATCAGCCTTAACCATCACCAGCAGGCCGCTTTTGTAGTAGCCGTCAGAGAAGTCGATCGCTTTTTTACGTGCGTCAGTGATGGTGATACCTGCCAGCGCAACGTCAACGTTTTTGGTTTGCAGTGCAGGGACGATACCGCTGAAGTCCATTGGCTTCAGGGTGTAATCAAGTTTAAGTTCCTTCGCGATAGCTGCCCACAGATCGACGTCAAAACCAACATACTGATCGCCCTGTTTGAATTCAAAGGGGACGAAGGCGGTGTCAGTTGCGACGATGAGTTTTTTATCTGCAGCGTGAGAGGACACGGCAAAAGCCAGGGTAAGTGCAGCCAGTGAAACTTTTAATACAGACTTCATAGCATTTCCTTTTATATCCACGGGGCGATCCCCTGCGAGAACAAACGGCTACATGAAAAAATCGTGCCAACATTGCAACTCATTGTTTTGCAAAGAGGATGATGTCATGTGTTGCACAGCAAACGGTGCAAACCGCTTTTGTTGCACCAAAACGGAGCGCTGTTTTGGTGCAGTCGGGTTTGCTTAGCCGACGGGTGGCTATTAAGCGCAGATAACGGCGATAAAACAATCTTTCGTTAACGATTTTGTGAGGTGATTATTACAACTAATTTACTTTTGCAGAAGGGGAGAGCAAAAGTGTGCACCATAAACGTGCAAAACCCCCGCCGGGCGGCGAGGGTTTTATAGATAATTCATATGGATTATTCGATGTTAGATTCGATAAACCACAGGAATTGATCCAGGTCGCGAGAAGCCGCGGTTAAGATATCTGCGGTGTCTTCGTCTTTGGTTTCGCCAATCGCTTTACGTACATCGTTCGCGACGATAGCGTAACGGTCAGCCAGCTCTTTCAGGTGATCCTGAACGGTGTGGATATCCAGCGGGTAGCTTTTCAGTGGCGTTTTGCTGTTAATCACCTGAGTGGTACCCAGGGCAACACCGCCTAGCTGCACGGCACGTTCAGCCATGGTGTCCAGGTGGGTCACTAACGCAGTCCGGAATCCATCCAGCATTTCATGAACGGCGATAAAGTTGGCGCCGCGCATATTCCAGTGGGCCTGTTTAGTGATCAACGACAGGTCAATGAACTGGATCACCTGGCGATTCAGCAGCTCAATCGTTGCTTTCTTATCGCTATCCGAGACATCGTTACGGGTATAAAGCAGATTAGACGCTTTCGTTTTAACCAGTTTAGCGGTACTCATAATCTCATATCCTCTTGATGTTTTATGTTCCAGGTAATTACCGGAAATAAGTATAGCACCGCTTTTATATTCTGCCGGGATGGCTGTGCCTATCGGTTTAATAGTGAAAGGGAAGGGGGTTGTATAACTCGTTGATATAAAATGATTATGATTTATTTTATGCGGATGAGTCTTAATTACGCCCTCGTTTCATGGGCGACAGAGTATATTTCACCGTGATGACAAAATATGTAAGAAAATAAAACCAGGGGTAAGTTGGCCTCTATTCTGCATGGCTATAAAACCATGCAGAACAGGGAGCATTAATTGACGTCGATTTTCTTGATTTTGGTTTCAGGCCGCATGGTGAGCGTCGATCCCATTGACGCGGCAATAATTGAGCACAGCGCCAGCGTCTGAGTGAAGGTCAGGCTTTCTCCCAGGAAAACCATCCCCGACAGGGCGGCGAGCGCCGGTTCCATGCTCATCAGCGTGCCGAAAATGCGGGTTGGCAGGCGCGTCAGGGCAATCATTTCGAGCGAGTAGGGCAACGCGGTGGAGAGAACGGCGACCGCAAGACCTATCGGCAGAATGGACCACTGCCAGATGGATTCCGTTGCTTGCGCCATCCCAATCGGCACAAAAATGATCGCAGCGATGAGCGAGCCGAGCGCGACGGTGGCAGGGCCATGCTCTTCACCCGCACGCTGCCCGGTGAGGATATAGACCGCCCAGCAGGCTCCCGCACCGAGTGCCAGTGCGGCACCGGTTAAATCCACATGAGAGATGTTCTGTCCCAGCGGCAGCAGGAACCACAGGCCCAGCACGGCCAGCACCACCCAGACAAAATCGACGGGGCGACGGGAAGAGAAGAGCGCCACGGCCAGCGGGCCGGTGAACTCCAGCGCTACCGCGATGCCCAGCGGTACGGTCTGGATCGACAAATAGAACAGATAGTTCATTCCGCCGAGGGACAGCCCGTAAAAGAGCAGCGGCAGGCGTTGCTCTTTTTTAAATCTCAGCCGCCAGGGTTTAAAGATCACCACCAGAATTAAGGTACCCAGCGCAATACGCAGCGCCGTGACGCCAGGGGCGCCCACCAGTGGGAAAAGGGATTTTGCCAGTGATGCACCACTCTGAATGGACAGCATAGCGATGAGTATTACAACGATGGGCAACCAGACTGGCGCCTTGCGAGACATCCCAGGCATCCTTTCTCCTGTCAATTTGTGTCAAAGGGAGTAAAGGTCGCAGTGTAATTGAAATAATCAGGCAGCGGTTGAGACTTTGTTGAAAAAAAATGCCGCGAAATCCGTAGAATGAGCCACTATTGATGGATTAATAAGCTAACAGATTAGGATTAATCTGGATGAATGTAATGGCGTTGACGCGCAAAATCAGCGTATAAATGTGGAAATTCAGTGTTTTTTGAACAAGATAGCTGACCTTTGAAATGTTCTGTTACATCAAAGGATCGGTTAGACAACACGAATCACAAAGAGTTTCACAAGATTTTTTGATATATTTAAAACTTACGGATTTACTTGAAGCACATTTGAGGTGGTTATGAAAAAAATTGCATGTCTTTCAGCACTGGCCGCTGTTCTGGCTGTTTCCGCAGGTACCGCTGTAGCTGCTACTTCCACTGTTACCGGTGGTTACGCTCAGAGCGATATGCAGGGCGTAGTAAACAAAGCTAACGGCTTCAACCTGAAGTACCGCTACGAGCAGGACAACAATCCGCTGGGCGTGATCGGTTCTTTCACTTACACCGAGAAAGATCGTTCTGAAGATGGCGCTTATAACAAAGCTCAGTACTACGGTGTTACCGCTGGTCCTGCTTTCCGCCTGAATGACTGGGCAAGCATCTACGGTGTTGTAGGTGTTGGCTACGGTAAATTCCAGCAGACTGAAAACGAAAGTCTGAACCGCACTGCTTCTACCAGCGACTACGGTTTCTCCTACGGCGCAGGTATGCAGTTCAACCCAATCGAAAACGTTGCTCTGGACTTCTCCTATGAGCAGAGCCGTATCCGCAACGTTGACGTTGGCACCTGGATCGCAGGCGTGGGTTACCGCTTCTAATCACTTCGGTGAGCCAGTAAAAAATCCGCCCAATGTGGCGGATTTTTTTTTGCCCTCTCCCAGTGGAAGAGGGTGCCAGACCGACGTCAGCTTACCTGCTTTTCACCTCAAAAACATCCGTGCCCAGATGGGTATACTCCACTTTCTGTAACTTGAAGTTGGTAATATACACCGGCGGCGCTTTCTTGTTTGAAATGAACGAATAGCTGTTGGCGATCTCTTTTGCCGAAATCCCCGTCCATTGTGAGAAGAATTTCAGGAAATCATTGGCTGAACGGCGTGCTTTGATGATGCGATGAGTTTTGTCATCGCTGGAGAGCACCATAAACGGCACCTGGAAGTTCTGCTGGAACTTATCGTCATGGGCCAGGTACTGCACCTCTTTGCCGCGCTCTTTAAACGCCAGACCGTGATCTGAGAAGTAGACCATCGAGAAACTGTCGCCTGTGTTGCGCAGCTGGGTATAGAGTTTACTCAGCAGGTCGTCGGTTTGCGTCATGGTGTAGAGATAGCACGACGTCTCTTTCGACTGCACGAATTCCGCGTATTTCCCCTGAGTACGATCGCACGCCTGCGGATGCGAGCCCATCAGATGCAGAACGATCAGCTGTGGCTGGGTGCGCTGGCTGGCGAAGACCTGCGACGTCATCTTCAGTAAGGCTTCGTCTTTGGTATTCTTATCGGCCTCAAAATCTCCGCTCTTCAGGAACTGCGCTTCGTCCGCACGTTTGGCAATGCTGGCGATGGCCGTGTCGTATTCACCGATCTGCCCCTGATTGGAGAACCACCAGGTCTGGAAACCGGCGCGGTTGGCCAGAGTCACGAAGTTATCCTGATACTGCGGTTTGCCATCGACCACACGGCTGAGCGTCAAGCCGAGCGATTTCTGCGTCGAGCCGCTTGCCGCGACATAATCGGTAAACAGCGTGCCGTTTACTGAGCTGGCAAACGGTGTGTTATCCCAGTGCCCGCCGAATGCGCCCAGCGCATCGCGGCGCGCGCTCTCGCCAATCACCACCACGTAGGTGTGATATTTCGGTTTGACCGCTAGCACGTTCCAGGTGTCTTTCATGTTCGACAGCTCCGCCATACGCGTCTGCTCATCGAGCACTTCTTTATTGTTCACCACAATATCTTTGACGAAGCGGAAAACCGGATAGCCGGTGTCTTTTAGCTTGAACACGCCACCCCACGCCAGGTTTTGCACCGGCGCGACAAAAAAGGTCGCCACGCCGATAACCAGGCACAGGTTTTCAATCATGCTCCACGGCTTTTTCTCCTGCGATTTGCGACGAACGGCAATCACCCCAAGAGCAAAAATAAACAGACCGATGACGTAGCTGTACCACGGGAAGATCGTCAGGATCTCCGTGGACTCTTCCATATTGGTGGAGTGCAGCGCCAGCAGGGTGTTGAAGTTAGGGGCACCGTACGCCTGACCAAACGGGTAGTACATCGCCGCGACGACCGAGCAGATCCCGACCACCACTTTTTGCGCACGTGGCGCGCTGCGCCACATCAAATGGAGCAGACAGGTAAAAGCGACGGCGTAGAGCAGGCTAAAGGGATAGCCTAGCGCAAAGTTAATGAGCAGCGATTGCAGAAAGTAGAATCCCGTCCACGGGCTTAAGGCCCGACTGCGGGTAATAAATGTTTCTTTCAGGGTTAAATTCATAGGTCACTATCATGAAAACGCCATGTGCTCACCCTGGCGTCGAGGGTCAAAGCCTGCCTGACAGTGCGTGGAGAGGGAATGAGGGTCCGCTTCAGCGAGCCGCAAATGGTGCAGGGCTGCAAGAAGATAGAGCCAGTCGGCATTCAGGTCAACAGTTGCTAAGAAGATGTTTTGCGAGAGGGATTACAAATCCGTAAAAAAGATCGGGAATTGAGGGCTAACAGGGCAGTTTGCGCGGGAAGTATGACGGAAAAATGAAGCGGCGTACCGCGACGCCGCTTAGTGGGACGGTTTATCGTTTTGCTCTGATTTACCGTTAAACATATCGCACAGCATGTTCAACAGCATCAAGCGTACTTTAAAGGGAGAGTGGCTAAACACTTTCATACACCTCTTGAATTCGTTCATGTGGCCTCCTGATTTCTGATCCCTTCGATCCGTGAAGGGTGACTGCATTACATACAGATATAGCACAGGCTATATTGTATAGCTATGGCTAATTCGTTAATTTTTTGTGCTTGTAGAGGGATCGTTTACACTGTGCGCTCAAGATATATGACGCCAGGGGCGTCACCCACTGAGGAAGGACAATGAACCGTCGCGCAGGTAAGCCCATTACAAAAAAAAAGACGCAACTGGTGAATGTTGAAGAGCATGTTGAAGGATTTCGTCAGGTGCGTGAGGCGCACCGTCGCGAGCTGATTGATGACTACGTCGAGCTGATTTCCGATCTCTTTCGTGAGGTCGGTGAAGCGCGTCAGGTGGACATGGCTGCGAGGCTTGGGGTGTCACAGCCTACGGTTGCCAAAATGCTAAAACGTCTGGCCTCGGTTGGGCTGATCGAAATGATCCCGTGGCGCGGCGTGTTTCTGACGCCAGAAGGGGAGAAACTGGCTCAGGAGAGCCGGGAGCGCCATCAGATCGTTGAAAACTTTTTACTGGTGCTCGGCGTGAGCGAAGATACTGCCCGCCGCGATTCGGAAGGGATTGAACACCACGTCAGCGAAGAAACGCTGGAGAAATTCCGCGAGTTCACGCGTAAATTTGGGTCCCCTGCTGAATGAGCATTCCTGGACTGCGGGCACTCGCCCGCGATCGCTTTTTCCATCTTCTGTTATTGATTGGCCTTGGGCTGAGCTTTTTCGTTCCCTTTGCGCCTGCGTCCTGGCCGGCGGCTATCGACTGGCACACCATTATTACCCTGAGCGGGCTGATGATGTTGACCAAAGGGGTGGAGCAGAGCGGCTACTTTGACGTCATCGGTGGCAAAATGGTGCGCCGCTTTGCCACCGAGCGCAAACTGTCGCTGTTTATGGTGCTCGCGGCGGCGCTGCTGTCGACGTTCCTGACTAACGATGTGGCGCTGTTTATCGTCGTGCCGCTGACCCTGACGTTACGCAAGCTGTGCGAGATCCCGGTTAACCGGCTGATCATCTTTGAAGCGCTGGCGGTTAACGCCGGATCGTTGCTGACGCCGATTGGCAATCCGCAGAACATTTTGCTGTGGGGACGTTCCGGATTGTCCTTTGCGGCCTTCACCTGGCAAATGGCGCCTCTCGCGCTGGTGATGATGCTCTCTCTGCTGGTGGTCTGCTGGTTTGCCTTTCCGGCGAAACCGCTTCGCTATCACAGTGGCACCCAGGCCTCCCCGTGGAATGCGCGGCTGGTGTGGGGCTGCCTCGCTCTGTACATCATTTTCCTGACGGCCCTCGAACTTAAATATGCCCTCTGGGGCGCACTGCTGGTGGCGGGCGGCTTCCTGCTGCTGGCGCGGCGGGTGCTGATCAGCGTCGACTGGACGCTGCTGCTGGTCTTTATGGCGATGTTTATCGATGTGCATCTGCTGATCCAGCTGCCGATATTACAGGGCGCGTTGCACAGCGTGAGCGGACTCTCGCCGCTCGGCCTGTGGCTGACGGCCATCGGGTTGTCGCAATTTATCAGTAATGTTCCCTCGACCATTCTGCTCATCAACTACGTGCCGCCAACGGTGCTGCTGGCTTGGGCTGTTAACGTCGGCGGTTTCGGCCTGCTGCCGGGATCGCTCGCCAATCTGATTGCTCTGCGTATGGCAAATAACCGCCGGATCTGGTGGCGATTCCACCTCTGGTCCCTGCCAATGCTGGTGTGGGCGGCCGCGGTCGGTTTCGGATTATTCCTTCTCATATAGTGCGCTAATTGTCAGTTTTTCCTGGCAAATGTATAGCAACGTCCTAACTTTAGTGAACGGCATAACTGTGATGCCGTTCACTGACAGGAACGTTGTTGGCATATGGCAGAGACAAACGAAAACGCGGAACAAAACGAAAGCGCAGATCAAAACGAAAAAAGCGAGCGCAAACGCCCGGGTAAAAAGCCTCTCATTATCCTTGGGATAGTGGTGGTCATCATGGTTATCGTGGCGCTGGTGTGGTGGCTTCTGACCCGAAATGAAGAGACCACCGACGATGCGTTTACGGATGCAGACGTGGTGACTATTGCTCCGAAAGCGGCGGGCTACGTTACCGAACTGCGCGTGCGTGATAATCAGCGGGTGAAAAAGGGCGATCTGCTGGTCGTTATCGATCCGCGTGACACCACCGCTCAGCGCGATCAGGCGCAGGCGCAGTTAGGGCTGGCCGTGGCGCAGTTGCACCAGGCACAGGCTCAGCTGGCGCTCTCAAAAGTGCAATATCCGGCCCAGCGGGACGAAGCGAAAGCGCAGGTGCTGAAAGCGCAGGCGGATATGGCGAATGCGCAGGCTGAATACCGCCGTCAGCGCGGTGTCGATCCGCGCGCCACCACGCAACAAAGCATTGATTCTGCAAACGCCCAGCTGCGCAGCGCTCAGGCCGGTCTGGCCAGCGCCCAGGCACAGCTGGAAGTGGCGGAGCAGGTCCAGCTCCAGATCCGCCAGCAGGAAACCAACGTCGAAGCGCGTGAACGTCAGGTCGATCAGGCGAAAGCTCAGCTCGAAACCGCCACGCTGAATCTCTCTTACACCGAAGTGCGCGCCCCGTTTGATGGGTTTGTCACCAAACGTAACGTCCAGCCGGGTACCCTGGTGCAGGCCGGAACGGCGCTCTTTTCGCTGGTCTCACCGGATATCTGGGTGGTGGCGAACTTCAAAGAGTCGCAGCTTGAGCGTATGCGTCCGGGCAATAAAGTGGCGATCACCGTGGATGCCTGGCCGGACATGAAGCTGGAAGGGCACATCGACAGTATTCAGCAGGGGAGCGGTGCGCGTTTCTCGGCCTTCCCGGCGGAAAACGCTACCGGCAACTTTGTGAAAATCGTGCAGCGCGTCCCGGTCAAAATCGTGATCGACAAAGGGCTGGACCCGAACATGCCTCTGCCGCTGGGCCTCTCCGTTGAGCCGAAGGTCACGCTGGAATGACGGATCACAGCCACGACAACTGGCGGCCCGCCAGTAATCCCTGGGCGGTGGCAATTGTGGTCACGCTCGCGGTGTTTATGGAGATCCTTGATACCACCATCGTTAACGTGGCGCTGCCGCACGTGGCAGGCTCGCTCTCGGCAAGCTACGACGAGTCGACCTGGGTGCTCACCAGCTATCTGGTTGCCAACGGTATTGTGCTGCCCATCTCCGCGTTTCTGAGCCGGGTGTTTGGGCGCAAGCAGTTCTTCCTGATCT
Organism: Lelliottia sp. SL45; assembly: GCF_026672535.1. Taxonomy (NCBI): domain Bacteria; kingdom Pseudomonadati; phylum Pseudomonadota; class Gammaproteobacteria; order Enterobacterales; family Enterobacteriaceae; genus Lelliottia; species Lelliottia sp. SL45. The sequence goes on along the minus strand of NZ_JAPPRH010000003.1, from coordinate 2,384,338 downwards.
GTATTGTGATGTTCACCATCTGCTCCTTTCTGTGCGGCATCGCGACGGAGCTGTGGCAAATCATTCTGTTTCGCATCATGCAGGGTTTTTTTGGTGGCGGGCTTCAGCCAACGCAGCAGTCGGTGCTGCTCGATTACTTCAAACCCGAGGATCGCGGCAAAGCCTTTGGCCTGTCGTCGATTGCGATCATCGTCGCCCCGGTGCTGGGGCCGACGCTCGGCGGCTGGATCACCGATAACTACTCCTGGCGCTGGGTCTTTTTTATCAATATTCCCGTTGGGATCGTGACGGTACTGGCGATTTATCAGCTGCTGGAAGATCCGCCCTGGGAGCGTAAATCCGAAGAGAAACTGAGCATCGACTGGACAGGGATTGGCCTTATCGCTCTGGGCCTCGGCTGCCTGCAGGTGATGCTCGACCGCGGCGAGGATGACGACTGGTTCTATTCAAACTTTATCCGCACTTTTGCGGTACTGACCCTTATTGGCATTATCGGCGCGATTTACTGGCTCCTGTATGCCAAAAAACCGGTGGTCGATCTGCGCTGCATGAAGGACAAAAACTTTGCCGTCGCCAGCCTCTTAATGGCCGGAATGGCGATGATTTTGTACGGCAGTTCGGTTGTGATCCCGCAGCTTGCCCAGCAGGATTTGGGTTACACCGCCACCTGGTCGGGGATGGTGCTCTCGCCCGGTGCGGTACTGATTGTCCTGACCATTCCGCTGGTATTAAAACTGATGCCCGTCGTGCAGACGCGCTGGATCATCGCCTTTGGTTTTGCCTGTCTCGCGGTGTCGTTCTTCTGGTCGCGAACCTTAACGCCGGATATCGATTTCGAAACCCTGGTGCTGTTTCGTAGCGCCCAGTCGTTCGGGCTGGGGTTCCTGTTTGTTCCGCTCACTACCATTGCGTTTATTTCGATACCGAGGCGGCTTAACGCCGACGCCGCCGCGCTGTTTACCATGTTCCGTAACGTCGCGGGTTCGATTGGGATCTCGCTTTCCACCGCCGCAATCACGGAGCGTGCGCAGACGCATAGCGCGCATCTGGCCTATCACGCGTCGCCCTTTAATGAGCAGTTCCAGCTGGCGCTGCGGGAGTCGGCGCAGGCCATTCAGAACTTTACTACTCAGGTCGGCAATCCGCTGGATATCGCCACCGGACGCATGTACCAGACCATGATTGAACAGTCGCGCTTCCTGGCCTACGTGGACGTTTTCACGATCCTGAGCGCGGTGGCGCTAATACTGATCCCGTTTTGTTTGTTGCTCTCGCCGGTGAAAAGCGAGGGGAGTGCAGGAGCACATTGATGATGTACAGACGTTTATCCCCCCTGTTTTTAATGCTGCTGTTAGCGGGGTGCGCCGTAGGGCCTGATTACCAGCCGCCCGCACCGCAGACGCCTACGACATGGAACGATCCTGGCGATGCGAGCGTGAAGTCACAAACGCAGAGCAGCGCGGTAAACCCGCGCTGGTGGAAAACGTTTGGCTCCGCGCAGCTCGATAGCCTGGTTGAGCGGGCGATTGCCGGAAACCTCTCGCTGCAGCAAACCGTCCTGCGCATCGCCGGTGCCCGCGAACAGATAAACCAGGCAGGCGGGGCGTTTTATCCCTCGGTGAACGGTAATCTGCAGGCGACCCGCCAGCAGTTGGGGCTGGAGGGGGAGCTAAAATCGCACGGTGTTTACGATCAGCTGGATGACGTTGATCCCGATCTGAAAGGGGCGCTGGGGCCGCTCACCCAGCCGATAAATCTCTATCAGGGAAGTTTTGATGCCCAATGGGAACTCGATCTGTGGGGCAAAGTGCGCCGTCAGGTGGAAGGTGCCGAAGCCCAGCAGCGTGCGGCTATCGAACAGCGCAACGACGCCCTGGTTTCACTGGAAGCGGAAGTGGCGCGGGCCTGGCTGCAACTGCGCGGGGCGCAAAGCGTGATGGCGACGCTCAATACGCAAATTGAGAGCGCACAGCAAACGCTCGATCTGACCGAAAGCCGCCAGCGCGGCGGTCTGTCACCGCAGATGGACGTGGAGAACGCCCGCGCGCAGCTGGGCAATCTGGAAGCGCAACTGCCGCAATATCAGGCCCAGGAGCGTCAGGCGATGAACGGTCTGGCGATTCTGCTGGGTAAACCGCCGGGTGCGCTGGACAGCGAGCTGCGTTCTGTTCAGCCGCTGCCCGCATTGCCAGACATTGTGCCGACAGGTATTCCGTCGACGCTCGCCCGTCGCCGCCCGGACGTGCGCGAGGCGGAGGCCAATCTTCACGCCGCGACGGCGCAAATTGGTGTCTCCGTTGCTGAGCTGTTCCCGAGCGTGTCGCTCTCCGGCCAGTTTGGCCTGCGCAACAGTGAAACCAACTGGCTCACCGACTGGAGCAGCCATTTCTATAGCGTCGGTCCGCAGGTATCGATCCCGATTTTCCAGGGCGGACGGTTAGTTTCGAGCGTCAAAGTGGCGCGCGCGCAGCAGGGCGCCGCCGTGCTCGACTATCGTCAGACGGTGCTCACCGCGCTCGGCGATGTGGAAAACGCGCTGGTGAGCTATCGCACGGACCAGCAGCGGGAAGCGGGCTTAGGCAAAACCATCGACGCGCTGCAAAACGCCTTCGATCTGGCGAGCGACAGCTATCGTCAAGGGATCGCCAGCTTTATCGACGTGCTGGATGCTCAGCGCCAGCTGGCTCAGGCGCAGCAGCAGCGCGCGCAGTCGCAGGTGCAGAGTGCTCTCGATCTGGTGGCACTCTACAAGGCCCTCGGCGGAGGCTGGGAGCCGTATCAGCAGGTAAATTTGCCGGACTATTCGGTGTTTGGCGACGCCCCGCGCGGATAACGTTCAGAGGATTGGGCAAGAAACAAACAGGAACGCCACATTCGCGTTTTGCAGGCGCGGGGTATAACTGTCCGGCACCCATCAAACGAACATTGTGAGGAACGTCATATGCGTTATCAAAAACTGGGCAATACCGGTCTGTTTGTTTCTGAGCTTTGCCTTGGCACCATGACCTTCGGCGGGGAAGGTGGCATGTGGGGAAAAATCGGCCAGCTTCAGCAGAGCGATGCGGAAAAACTGGTTGGCCGTGCGCTGGATGCCGGAATTAACTTTATCGACACTGCGAACGTCTATTCAGAAGGGCGCTCGGAGGAGATTACCGGCCAGGCGCTGAAAAACCTCAAAATCCCGCGTGAAAACGTCGTTGTCGCCACCAAAGTGTTCGGTGAAACCGGTACCGCAGGCGTCAACTCACGCGGCAGTTCGCGTTATCACATCATCAGCAGCGTTAAAGAGAGCCTGCGCCGCATGCAGCTCGATCATATCGATCTCTATCAACTGCACGGTTTCGATCCGGCAACGCCGATCGAAGAGACGCTCTATGCTCTCGATAATCTGGTGCAACATGGCCATGTGCGCTACATCGGTGTCTCTAACTGGGCGGCATGGCAGATTGCGAAAGCGCTGGGGATCTCCGAGCGTCTCGGGCTGGCGCGTTTTGCCTCGCTACAGGCGTACTACACCATTGCCGGGCGCGATCTGGAACGTGAACTGGTGCCAATGCTGCAAAGCGAAGGCGTCGGTCTGATGGTCTGGAGCCCGCTAGCGGGTGGTTTGCTGAGCGGCAAATACGGTCGTGACGGCCAGAGCGAGGCGGGTGGACGTCGTCTGGCGTTCGATTTCCCACCGGTGGAAAAAGAGCGCGCGTTCGACTGCGTGGACGTGATGCGCACCATAGCCGAAAGCAAGGGCGTTTCAGTCGCGCAAATCGCGCTGGCGTGGCTGCTGCATCAGAAAGTGGTGAGCAGCGTTATCATCGGAGCCAAACGCGTGGATCAGCTGGATGACAACATTGTCGCAACGAATATTCGCCTGAGTGATGACGAACTGAAGCAGCTCGACGCCGTCAGTGCACTGCCGCGAGAATATCCGGGCTGGATGCTGGAGCGTCAGGGTGAATATCGCCAGAATCAATTGAAAGGATAATCTTAATTGCCGAGTAACGTCAGGCAGACAATATCAACCAGGGTGTTTGCTTTGTCGTAGAAGGAAAAGCGTCTGATTACAGGATTTATATCGGGCAAGTGGAAAGTCTTTTTCGTGTGCGGTGACGGCTGCGCGCACTGAATCGGTAAAAGCCCTCTGCGAATAGTTTTCACAGGGGGCTTTTTTTTAGCTGTGTTTGACGCTTTATGGCCAGAGCGCTGAAGCTGTAACACTTATCGGTGATACCAGCACCAGGAAATAGCTGAGGATAGTCCGGCGCGCAGAGAGCCCCTGCCAGCACTGATTAAATTTAGGAACATAATTAAGACCGCCGATAAACTTCTGGAAAGATTCCTGCGTAAAGTTATCAAGCACAAGCCGTTTATACAGGAGCACCTACCACATGAAAGGGCTAATAAATAGTCATTAAGCAAAACTTAAGAGTGATAGTGCAGACAGGGAAGCGTTATTAATTTACTCTTGTAAAGAGATATCTTTTGTATAGTCCGCAAACTTCCATTTTAGAAGGTTTTTTCTGACCGTGGATCAATAAATATTCATAATCATAAACAATGATAATTAATCTTTTGAAAAGTGCTTACACGTACAGAGGAGGCGTAACAGCCTCGCCAGCTTTGATATACCACTGCCACTCACCCTGACATTCATCTATAGCCAGGCGTTGAACCTCAACTGGCCTTTGTGGTAGTGCAATTGATACCCGGCATGTGATATTGAGCAACTATTTCAATTGCATGCCCTCTGGTACCTGCGCTTTCCTTTTAGTTTTCATGCTGGCATGGGAATCAGCACAGCGGAAATTTAACGACAGCAAATGATATTAACGGATGCAAAGGGTATGGGCGTGTGAGAGATGTTGGCCGTTACGTTTAAGAAAGAGTGATATCAGGATGAGTAATAGAAAGAGTTAACTGTCCGCCTGGAACCGTAAAATTTTTTACAGGATGTGACCCGTTTAGCGAGAGGCATAAAGGATTTAGAAATCTCAAATGAACGCTAATTGATTATGGAAGATTATTAATGATTCATCATAAATTAAGTAAAGCAGAAATCGGTCGCATACGTATTTTTGATACAGTGATGAAAACGAAAACCATGAGCCAGACGGCTCTGGCTTTGAATGTTTCGCACTCTAGCGTCTATCTGGCTATAAAAAAATTAAGACTTTTATATAACGATGTGCTTTTTATTCGCGATAAGAGTTTGCTCGTGCCGACAGAATTTGCAAAGCGATTGCATACCGAGTCCCTGGCGATATTGAAAAACCAGCAGGAGATACAGCCTGCTCATGTTGAGACAGACAAACATCGTTTCATCTTTGCGTGCGCGCCGCATATCGCTGCAACAGTGATCCCCGTAACCTATTTGTTGATGGAGCAGTCAATCCTCTTTCCCCTGGAGCATATGGCCCTTCCTGTTTCGCCAGAGGCCAGGGTTGATTTATTATTGAACAATAAGGCTGATGTGATTTTTGACTATGAGCCTATTCAACATGAAGATATTTTCTTCAAGCGTCTCTTTAAGGAGGATTATGCGATTGTTTGCCGTAACGATCATCCCAGACTTTCGAATTCGATCTCGCTAAAAGAGTTTTCCTATGAGAAACAGGCGGCGCTAGGTTGTTCCTCAAGCATTGATAACTTAATAGATACTCAAAATGTATTTTTTGCCAGCCATTACTATCTTGACCTGCTGGCAATGGTGGAGGTGAGTGATATTATCTGTGTTATCCCATTAAATATTTATTTGAAGCTTCACGCCTCTTTTGATATCAAGCCATTAAATTATAAATTTAAATTAAATGTCAAAAAAACAAGCTTATACATCAACTATTTAAAAGATCCTTCGAGACAAAAAGATAAGAATGATCTTCTCAAGAAAATAGAAATGATGCGATAGAAATTGAATGTTAAACAGGATAACGGTTGTGGTATTAGAAAGGAAATAGCCTTAGCCATTGTGCAGGCTATTCCCTTTTATTCACAGTTCTTTGAACTTATTAAGGACCTCTAAAAGTTCCAGAAAATGTGGACTTTTTAATGACGTTTTATTGTATGTCATATACATGGTGACAGGTTCGACGCTAAAATGACAATCCAATACTTTGATGTTAAAGCTTGATGCAAATTTTTCAGCAAACCAGGCGGGTACGAAGCTGACCACATCCGATTTTTCTACGATGGCGGCGTTAACAATTATGGAACTGCTGCTAAAGAAAAAGTTGCGTTCGCCTAAAAACTCCATAATTCCTGTCTGAGCGCGTTTGACGTTTTCAGAACCGGCATTCAGGAAACTGGAGGTTTCGAACGCCATCTCCTCGTATGTCAGCGTCTTATTTAGCCTTGGATGGTCTACTCGGCAAATAGGAACAGTCCGCTCAACAAGATACGGCTCTACGACAGTAGAAAAATTATAATAAGGCTTTGTATCAAATACGATATCTGCTTTGCGGTAGGTCAACGCATCTTCAATGGTGTCCAGAAGGGCGTCAGCGCTAATATGGGTTATTTCGCAATTAAGCCCTTCCTTAAGTACCTCTGCGCTGACGTCAGGCAAGATACGCATCGCGGCATAGGGAGTTGAGTGGATCACAAATTTGCTTCGGGTGGTGGTATCTTTGAAGTAATCAAGGCTACCCAGCAGTTGCCTGAAACCTGCACGTAATTGATTGTGCAAATTCTCTGCAATAGTGGTTGCCACAAGTCCTCTCCCTTCGCGGATAAAAAGGGGATCGGAGAAAAAACTGCGTAGCTTCGTCAGTGACTGGCTGACAGCCGATGGGCTAACGCACAGCAGTTCTGCCGCCTTAGAAACGCTCTTGTGAACATAAATGGCTTCAAAGATTAAAAGAAGATTTAAATCAAATCCTTTGACCCTACTGATATTTGCGATAAGCGAGTTTTCTGTCATTTTCAATTCCCTGACTGATAAACAAAAGCGGTAACTTCACTCTGCGATATATTCACATAGAGAATAGCATAGCGACAGCCCGGTTCTCTTCTCACGTGGCCTTAGAAAGACACTTTCACATTTGCATTAGCGCTATCCACCTTGACGACAGTATCCAACCACAAAGAAGGCGCCTTTCTACGCCATAGCCTGTTTCCATCGAAGGCGATGGATGCCGGACGCGGGACAGGGGTGAGTTCCATGGCCGGAACTGAAACAAGTTCCGTGTCGGCATCAGGAACGGGCTCCGGGATAGCGTCTGAGCCATCATAAACTCATATACCCATTTTCTCCTTTTGCTTCCTGGATGTTTTTTATAAACAAGAAAAGGTTAAAATCGTAGTCCTTAGAACGTAGTCAATAATAATTTACCTTTTAAATGATGATTTTTTTAATATTCCATGGTTAAAGTCCCTAAAATAACGGTTAAAAGATATTTTTTCTACTTCTTTAACCCACTATTCCTAAGGATTAGATAACGAAACAGTAATCCGTTTTATTTCAAAAGTTTTTAGTTGACCCGCTTTTATTTACCGATAAATCTAATATTGTTTTTTGCTTACCATGAACGCTTTGAGTGTAACTGTCTGTTTAAGAAAATAAAAGAGGCCACCTTCTTTTACGGTGTTCAAAAAAACAGCCGGGCGTTGACGGGTAGTTACAAGTATTTATATTTATCAGTGGGTTAAGAGTGATATTGGCAAATCAATATCTACGTGTTTTAAGTTAAGCTTAATGCATTTGTAAGTATTGCTGACTATACCGCTATCAATGTTTCCTGAATAATCCATTTCAACTTACAGAAGACGGCGCCATTGATTTGTCCAGCAAAGATGCAGCGGGAAAACTTTTACAGGATATCTCTATTCAGGCAACACAAGAAAATTATCACTATTCTGGTGAAAATTTTGAAACAATGGGTGGTAACCCACGAGTATATTTTCGCTGCCAGAGCAACGGTAATACTTAATGAGTCCCCCCACTACTGAATAACATGGTTCCAGAAAGATTATTTTTAATAAAAAAGAACGTTCCAAAGGGACGAAGTAACGCTCTATAAACCATTGAAGGTAAGTCAAGGAATGTTTTATGCTCTCTTTTAAAACTGAAAAGGTAGAAGCCGAACGACTTAAAATATTTGATGTGGTAATGAAAACCCAAAATCTGAGCCATGCCGCCGCTTTGTTGAATATCTCTTACTCGAGTGTCCATTTTGCGATAAGAAAACTTCGGGTTTTATATAATGATCTGCTATTTATACATGATAAGAAAACGATGGTGCCTACTCCTTTCGCCCTTATGTTACATAGTGAGATGCAGGCATTTATGAACACGTCACAACCTGATAGTTTCTTAAATAATGAGGAAGCTGGCAATCTCCGTTTTGTATTTGCCTGTGAATCACATATCGCTGCCATAGTGACGCCTCTTGCTTTTTTGTCAATGCAGAATTCAGCATCATTCCCTTTGGTACATATACCGCTTCCTTCAACGCTGCAGAGTAAAATAGATATTCTTCTTAATAATAAAGCGGATGTCGTTTTGGATTATTCTCCGCTTGAACATGAGGATATTTGTTCTAAGCGATTATTCAAAGAGGATTATGTTATTGTTTGCAGCAATACTCATCCCAGACTCTCTCAGTCAATTACCCATAAAGAGTTCTGTCAGGAGAAACATGCTGTTCAGACGACGCCGTCTGGAGTGGATAATCAAACGAGATTTAGCTATGTTCATTGTGCACTGTTTAGCAGCCATAACTATCTTGACCTCCTGGCGATCGTTGAAGTGAGTGAGTTGATTTGTGTTGTGCCATTAAATATCTATTTGAAGTTAAATCTCGCCTTCAACATAAAGACATTAAGCTATAACTTTAAGCTAAATATTCAAAATAATCGTCTTTATATCAATTATCTAAAAGATCCCTTTCGTCCTGTCGAGAAAGAGTGCTTGTTAGAAAAAATTAAAAAAATGTATTGAAGCGATGTTCGCATATTAAAGGTTATGCCCATTTTTTTCTGAATAGTTACAATGAGTATATTACCGAACAGTAAACTGTCGTTGATGTATTCATGTGAAAATTTGTTATAAACATGGTGTAAAAGTGTAAATGCAGTTTAGCATTTACAGTCATTTTCTTTGGTACTCCTGTCACGGATTTTAAAATCTTCAGTTTTTTTAGTGGGTTATCCTTGGCTTGTGCTGACTCGATTATTAGCGTTAGCACTCCTTCATAAGTCCTTTAGTATATCTCACTACATGGTTTTAGTCGCCAGGGATACTATTGTCACTCATTCAATTAATCTTAATTGAATATCCCTTTTACTTATTAAGTGTGGTTTTATGAAAAAGTTAAATACATATCTTGTGTCATTGCTATGTGTGGCGCCGTTATCGTCTTTTGCGGCGGATGGCGACATCACCTTCACCGGTAAAGTGACTGCATCGGCCTGTACTCTTAAGGGGTTTAACGGTATGGCGTCCACATCTTCACTGATGGCGCTGACGACCGTAAGCCCTGAATCCTTTAATGGCGCAGGCGGTTATGCAGGCATGAAGGATTTCACTATCGATCTGCAGGATTGTGATATCACCACCATGAAAAATGCCCGTGTGGCCTTCAGCGGCACGCCCGATACCCTCGATAACGAAATATTGAAGAACACCGAAACCAACGGCCCTGCTGATGGCGTGGGTGTTGCTATTTTAGAAAATGATGGTGCCACGCTGGTTGATATTAACGGCGGTATACCTTCTCACTCCCAGGCACTAAGTGCGGGCGACACCGAGCTTAAATTCAAAGTGGCTTATAAAGCTAACACGGCGACGCCGGCAGTTACCCCCGGTAATGTCAAAGCAAAAACCTTTGTCGATATTACGTATAATTAATCTCTCTTTATTTACTTTATTTCCTGGTTAATTATTTGTGATGAAAAAGCAGGCCTCTTTTGAAAAGATATCATTCCAATTTAATAATGAAGACTTTCATTTTAGCGTCTGCTTTAGTTTCGTCTTATTCTCAGGCAGCAGCAAACGACAGCGCCTTTGACGCTGACTTTCTGCGCAAAGATTCCCAGGAAATACCTGAGCAATTTTATCACCCGGATCAGGTGGACGCGGGGGTGAAAACCGCCGATATCGTCCTTAATGGCCATATTCTTTTTAAAACCAAAGTTGAATTTATTGCCACAAAAGCCGGTGAGAGTGCCACGCCCTGTCTGACCCAGGCGCTGCTGCATCAGACGGGGCTGGACACGCATCTCGACGAACTGGCGAAAGCGCGGAATGAAACCTGCTACGACTTCCTCAAAAAATGGCCGGACGCCCGGATCAGCTACGACGAGTCGATGCAGCAGCTGGTTATCAGCGCTCCGCAGGCGGCGACCAGCGTGGCCGGGCAGACTGAGATGATCGACCCGTCGCTGTGGGATAACGGGGTCAATGCCCTGCGTCTGGGCTATTCCGGCTACGTGTATCACACCGACAACCACAGCGACGATGCGGGTTCGGGCAGCAGCGACAATGCCTACCTGAGCCTGAACTCCGGCGTGAATCTCGGGAGCTGGCGTTTCTACAGCTTTGATACGTTTAACAAATCCGACCTGGGCTGGGAGCAGAACCACGACCGCGCCTATGCCGAGCGGGATATTGCGGCGCTGGTTTCCCGTTTTACCGCCGGGGACGTGTATGCCAGCACCTCCAGCGACGTGCTGGGGATTTTACCCCTGCGCGGTGTGACGCTGGAGACCAACGCCCAGATGCTGCCGTCGGACACCTTTAGCTACTCGCCGGTGATCCGCGGCGTGGCGCGCAGTAACGCCCGCATCGTTATCCGCCAGCGCGGCAACATTATCTACAGCGAAACCGTCGCCCCCGGCAGCTTCGCGATTAAAGATTTGAATAACGGCCAGATTGGTGCGGACCTGGACGTCACGGTGGAGGAGAGCGACGGCAGCAGGCAGCAGTTCACGGTGCCGTACACCGCGCTGCCGAACATGCTGCGCCCCGGCACCTGGCGCTACAGCCTGAGCGCGGGGCGCTACCGCGATGACGGGCTTTCCTGTCAGCCCCTCGTGGCGCAGGGCAGCCTGCAGTACGGCTGGGACCGGTTCACGCTGAGCGATTTGATTGTGGCGGGGGAAGGGTATCAGTCCATGGCCCTGAGCAGTGCGGTCAACCTCGGCGTGCTGGGCAGCGTGTCGCTCGACTGGGCGCTGGAGCGTCACCAGACGGCAACTGACAGCGACAACACTGGTGACGAAGACATCAGCGACAACGGCCGCGCGCTGCGCCTGTTGTACGCCCGGCGTTTTGACAGCACCGATACCTCGTTGCAGGTGATGGGTTTTCGCTACCAGAGCAAAGATTTTATGGATTTCCCGGACTATGCCAGCTGGCGCTGGGGCGACAGCAACACCCGCAGTCACCGCAAAAACGAGGTGCAGGCCACCCTTAACCAGGGGATGGGCGATTTCGGTAACGGCTATCTGACCCTGCAACAGGACAGCTATTACGACTCGGATGCGCGCGACACCTCCCTGACGCTGGGCTACAGCTTCATGATTAAATTCGTGAACGTCAGTCTGAACTACAGCTATCAGAAAAATTCCGGCGCGGGTGACGATAGTGATAATGACCGCCAGTTCTCGCTGAACTTATCGATACCGCTCGATGCGGGCGACCGCAACAGCCGCACCCTGTCCGTGAGCACCAACAGCAGCAATCATGACAGCGGCTCGCAGATGGCGACGGTGTCCGGAACGGAGCTGGACAATGCCCTGAGCTATTCATTATCCGCCCAGCACGACAGCAGCGGGTATTCGCCCGCCGCGTCGATGGCGTATCGCAACAGCATGGTCAACATGAACGTCAGCGCCAGCACCAGCCGGGGCAGCAGCCAGTACTCGGCAGGCGCCTCGGGCGGCGTGGTCGCCTACGGTGACGGCCTCGTGCTCTCGCAGCAGCTGGGGGACACCATCGCGATTATCGAAACGCCGGGCGCCAGGGACATCAGCGTGGAAGGCCAGCCGGGGGTCTCGACCAACCGCTGGGGCCGTGCCGTGGTGCCGTCGGTGTCGGCCTATCGTGATAACCCGCTGTCGCTCGACACGCGTCACGCCGCCGACAACGTCGAGCTGGTTGATGCCGGGCAGAACGTCATTCCGACCCACGGCGCCGTGGTTGTGCGCCGTTTTCAGACCAAAGTAGGACGCCGCGCGATCGTGATGTTATCACTCCCGGACGGCAAACCCGCCCCGTTTGGCGCCAGCGCGTGGCAGGAGAAGGAGCAGGTCGGCATGGTGGCCGATAACGGACTGTTGTACCTCAACGGCATTCTGGCCGACGGGAGCGCAACGCTGCATGTGGATCTGGGCAATCACGCTCAGTGCCAGTTCACATTACCGGATGCCGGCGGCCCTTCTGAGCCCTGGTACCAGCAAATTAATGCGGTTTGCCGCTAAGCAGAGAACATCATGAAACTCACTAAACTTGCCGTTCCCGCTCTGATGAGCCTCCTGTTACTGACGAATGCCGCCTCCGCGGCGGTGCGCCCGGCGCTGACCCGCGTCGTGGCCCTGGAAAGTGATAAAGAAACCTCCATCAAACTACTCAACGACGACACCACCCAGGACTACCTGGTTCAGTCGTGGGTGGAAGACCTGAAAGGCAGCGATAAAAACCTGCCGCTCATCCTCACGCCGCCGCTGTTTAAAATCGGTGCCGGGCGTGAAGGGAAGCTGCGTATGGTTATCCTGCCGGGCCGCATTCCGCAGGACCGGGAGTCCGTGTACTGGCTGTGGATCCAGGAAGTGCCGCCGGTCAGTAAAGTGAAAGGCAACCAGCTGCAGGTGGCGGTGCGCACGCGTCTGAAAATCTTCCTGCGCCCGACGACGCTGTCCGAAAAACCGGCTGAGACGGTCAGTAAACTGCAGTGGCAGGTGAGCCACGACGGCGGCAAAGCCTGGCTGGTAGTGAAAAACCCGACGCAGTATTACGCCAGCTTCTCTGAGCTGTCGGTCACGACTGGAGGCAGCGCGCAGCCGGTGGCGGATAAAAGGAGCATGGTGCCGGCCAAAGGCGAAATGCGTTACGCGCTGCCGGCGGGGGTGAGCGGTAAAGCGGGCACGCTGAATTATTCGCTGATGAATGATTTCGGGGGGGAATCCCCGGTTCAGCATCAGTCCCTGACATTCTGACGGACACTGATTATGAAACTCTGGTGTGGCCTGCTGTTGTGTCTGCTGCCTGCCTTCAGTTGGGCAGGGGCGTTGCACTGTGATATTGACACCGGGGGGGCGCTGCCGTTCGCCCCCTTTACCCGGGAAAACCCGATTGCGGTGGATGAAAACACCCCCGACTACACCGTCGTGCTGTCGCTGGACTACGCGCAGTTTCTGCCCAACATGCGCCTGTCCTGTACCTCGGACGGTCAGGACCTGGACGCCCCGGCGAATTTTGACGGCAACATCACCCTCAGCTTCAGCACGGTGAATGATAAGGCGCTGGACTGGACCGGGGAGGCGCAGACCACCAACAACGGCATCAAAATGAAGATGTACATCAAGGCGGTGTCGCTGAGCGAAGAGACCCCGCCGGACAGCTATCCGTCTGCCCGTATGGTCCTGGGGAAACGCCTCGGGGTGGAATACCCGATTATTAACGGGAAAGAGGACTCGACGCTGGTGCAGTTTGGTGCCCAGTACAACGCCGGAAAAACCCTGTACCGGTTTGATAACAAATACAATTTCGCCATCGAATCGATGCGCGTGGAGCTGATTAAACTGGGCTGGGTGGATTACCGCTCAGAAGCGGTCATTCCGCCGGGGGCACACCTCACGTTCTCTATTGACGGCCTGGGCGGCGCCTCAAGCGTCGACGTACCGCTCGGATCGGGCGTCTATATGGCAGCGCCGTCGTGCTCGCTGGATAACAAACATCAGACCGTGGACCTGGGGGAATTTCGCAAAAGCAGCAGCGGTTCATTCCCGCGGGAAGGAAAGCTGACCCGTTTTGGCATGGATTTTACCTGCAGCAGTTACACCAACAATGTCGAGTTTACCTTTGATGAGCCCTACACCATTGTGCGCGGACGAGAGACCATTTCGGCAGTGAGCGATCAAAATGGTCAAAAGCTGAAAGGCCTCGAAGTGGGTCTCTATAACAGTGAAGGGAAAGTGGTGCGAATGGGCGTGAAGCAGAATATCGGAGTGGGGCAGAAAGGGAAAAATACGGCGTTTTTCCAGGCGGCGGCCATACAGACAGCCCCCGAGATAACCGACGCAAATGACAATACCTTTTCCGGAGATTTTACGGCAAAAGTGAATGTCACAATCACGTATTACTAGGGCAAGGGTTAGCGTTCATCACTTTCTATCAATGATCGAATCCGAGAGAACCCTGTGCTGTTTTAGATAAACAGCAGGGCCCTCCGGCTTCTTTATTTCTATCCCGCTCACAAAAAACGATCCTTTCGTTTGCTTGATTTTTCATCTTTGCCTATATGACTAGTCATGAAATTTAAATGACTAGTCATATAGGGAGAGACCATGAAACAATCACTGCCAGCTAACTTTTTATGGGGTAACTCGGTTTCCAGTATGCAGACCGAGGGGGCATGGAACGAGGGCGGAAAGGGGATGTCGGTGTATGACATCCGCGAAGCCGGGGAAAATGCCTCTGACTGGAAAGTCGCCACCGATTCGTATCATCGCTACCAGGAAGATTTCGACCTGATGCAGGATCTGGGCATGAACTGCTACCGCTTCCAGATCTCCTGGAGCCGTGTCTGTCCGCAGGGTGACGGCGATTTCAACGAAGAGGGCATCGCATTTTACGATCGCTTTATCAACGATCTCATCGCGCGTGGCATAGAGCCGATGATCTGCCTGTACCACTTCGACATGCCGCTGGCCCTGGCGCAGGAGTACAACGGGTTTAACGATCGCCGGGTGCTGGACGCGTTTGTGCGCTACGGCAAAAAGATGATCGACTGCTACGGCGACCGGGTGAAGTACTGGCTGACCTTTAACGAGCAGAACATTTTCCATATGCCGGAAGCGTTCAGAGTCTCAGGCTACATGAAGGGCGAGCAAACCCTGCGCGAACTCTACGAAATCCAGCATCATACGATGGTGGCGCACATGGCGCTGACGGAGTACCTGCACCAGGCCAAACCGGGGCAGTTGATGGGCGGCATGCTGGCGCATCAGTTGATCTATCCGGCCACCTGCAAACCGCGCGATATCTTCTGCGCTCAGCAGTACGACGAATTCCTCAACCAGAATCTGCTGCGCGTCTTTGCCGGTCAGGGCTACAGCCCGGCGGTGATGGCAGTGGTTGAACAGCAAGGATTTGGGGATATCTATCGTGAGGACGATTTGGCCCTGCTGGCGCGAACCAAAAACGACTATATGGCGTTTAGTTACTACGCAAGTAAAACCCTCGACAGCGACCCGATTCCGGAAGGCACGCAGGTGAACTACTACCTGGCCCACGGCGAGAAGAACAATCCGTTCCTGAAAGCCACCGAATGGAACTGGCAAATCGATCCGCTCGGTTTTCGCACCATTATCACCCGCTATTATAACGACTGGCGTCTGCCGGTCTTCCCGATTGAAAACGGCATCGGGGTGATTGAGTCCTGGGACGGGGTGAATCCGATAGAAGATGATTACCGCATCGATTATCACCGCAAGCATTTCGAGGCGATGAAAGCGGCGATCTTTGAAGACGGCGCGCAGGTGATAGGTTACCTCGGCTGGGGGTTGATCGACATTCTCAGCTCGCAGGGCGACATGCGTAAACGCTACGGCGTGGTGTACGTCAACCGCGAAAACCACGATCTCAAGGATCTGAAACGCGTGCCGAAAAAGAGCTACGCGTGGTTAAAACAGGCTATTCATAGCAACGGAAGCGAGCTGTAAGCCTTACGCTGCCGGACCGGTTTTTGTGACTGATTGATGGGAATATCCGCTATGTCTGATACAAAAATTACACCTGCGATGCAGTCGTTTGTCGACAGATTTGTTGAGTTCTCCGCGCGCCTGGCAAACCAGGTGCACTTACGTTCCTTGCGCGACGCCTTCGCCACGGTAATGCCGATCTTTATCCTTGCCGGTCTCGCGGTGCTGGTGAATAACGTGGTGTTTCCGTGGGTGTTCGAAGGGGAAACCCTCGCCCACTTTAAGGTGTGGGGTGAGGCGATTATTAACGGCACGCTGAACATCGCGGCACTGTTACTCGCCCCGATGATTGCCTGGTCGCTGGCGCGCAACAAAGATTTCGACAACCCGGTTTCGGCAGTGGTTATCGCCGTAAGCAGTTTTATCATTATGATGCCGATGCAGCTCCAGCTGGTGCCCGTCGGCAGTCAGGCGCCGGTGAATGTCACCCAGGTGCTGACGTTCAGCAATATCGGCTCGACGGGCATATTTGCCGGGGTGCTGATTGGTCTGATTTCAACGGAAGTGTTTATTGCGATTTCGCGCCTGAAAGTGTTGCACATTTCGCTGGGCGAGAACGTCCCGCCTGCGGTGAGCAAATCCTTTACCGCGCTGATCCCGACGATCATCACGCTTTCCCTGTTCGCCATTCTGGCGGCACTGCTGGCGAACGTGCTGCATACGGATCTGATTCACCTGATCACCCATTTTATCCAGCAGCCTCTCAGACTCATTAATACCAGTTTGCCCGGCACAATTTTTATCTACAGCTTCGGTAATTTCCTGTTTACGCTGGGTATTCACCAGTCGGTGGTGAACAGCGTGATTCTGGAACCGTTCCTGTTAATCAACACCAATGAGAACATGCTGGCCTTCGCCAACGGGCAGCCGATTCCGCATATCATCAATAACATTTTTGTCCCGACGTTCGGGATGATTGGCGGGACGGGCAGCACCATCTCGCTGCTGATCGCCATCTTTATCTTCTCACGGCAAAAATCGGCCAAACAGGTGGCGCGGCTGTCGGTGGCTCCGGGGCTGTTTAACATCAACGAACCGGTGATTTTCGGCCTGCCGATTGTCTTTAACCTGCCGCTGATGATTCCGTTTGTACTGCTGCCGGCGATAGGGATTTACTTTGCCTGGCTGTGTACCACGCTCGGCCTGATGTCGCGCTGTGTGGTGATGATCCCCTGGACCACGCCGCCTATACTCAGCGCCTGGCTGGCGACGGCGGGGGACTGGCGGGCGGTGGTGGTTCAGTTGGCAATCATTGTATTTGGTGTATTCTTCTACCTGCCTTTCCTCAAGATTGCTGAGAGGGTGGCATTGAAAAACAGTGCGATAGCGGATTAATTATAAGGAAAAGGCGATGGCGGCGAAGTACATCACCATAGCGCGGGAAATTAAGAAACGCATTATTAGCCAGCAGTATGCCGCCAATGAACCGCTGCCGGACCAGTTTGCGCTGGCGGCGGAGTTCAGCACCAGCCGGATGACCATTCAGCAGGCGATACGCCAGCTGATTGTGGAAGGGCTGGTCTATACGCGACAGGGGCAGGGGACGTTCATTCGTAAAAACTTCCTCCAGCTTTCCCAGTGGGATCTCTCCGGCAGCGACTATTTCGGCGCTACTAAAACCTGGGAACATCTGGGCACGGTGAGCAGTAAAGTGGTCCATTTCGAACTGCGCTTTCCGAACGAGAAAGAGCAGTCGTCCCTGATGATAAACGCCGATACGCCGATCTATGATTTTATTCGCCTGCGCAGCCTCAACGGTGAGCCGATGTCGCTTGATTCCACCGTCATGCCGCTGAATCTGGTGCCGGGGCTGAATAAAACCCATCTTGAAAGCTCGGTGTTCCAGTACGTGCAGGAGACGCTGGGGCTGAAAATTATGGGGTCATATCGGGTGGTGCGGGCGTTAAAACCGAACGCGCTGGATATGCAGCATCTGATCTGCGAGCAAACCGACCCGGTGCTGGAGGTGGAGCAGGTGATCTATCTGGAGGATGGCACGCCGCTGGAATACGCCCATTGCCACTACCGGTACGATCACGGTGGAATCGTCATCGTGAATAACGGGTAATAAAAAAGCGGGCTAAGCAGCCCGCTTTTTTGTTTGAAGCTGAGTCAATCAGTTCAGACGTACCGGCATACCGGAACGGTTCTGTACCGCCTGATCCACAACGGTGGTTTCAACGTCGGCCTGGCTGGTGACAGCCTGCACGTTGCTCTTCAGGGTAATCGGCACGATCTCGTTATTGTTGATCTGATCTTCGCTGGTAGACAGCGGGTTGTGCACTTCGATATAGCGGCTGCCATCTGGCTCAGAGGTCGCTTTCACCGGTTCGTTGATGAACTGAACGCGGGTACCAACCGGCACATTCTCGAACAGGAACTTGATATCGTCGTTACGCAGACGCACACAGCCGTGGCTCACGCGCAGGCCGATACCGAAGTTGGCGTTGGTGCCGTGGATCGCATACAGACGACCGATGTACAGCGCGTACAGACCCATCGGGTTGTCCGGACCGGCAGGAACAACGGCTGGCAGCGGCTCACCGGCAGCGATGTACTCGGCGTGCATCTTCGCGGTTGGCGTCCAGGTTGGGCCTGCTTTCTTACGTTCTACTTTAGTGGTCCAGTTCAGCGGGGTGTCTTTGCCCAGCTGACCGATACCAATCGGCAGAACGATCACGGTATTGGTGCCTTTCGGGTAGTAATACAGACGCATTTCAGCGCTGTTGATCACGATACCTTCGTGGACGGTGTCCGGCAGGATCAGCTGCTGAGGAATGTTCAGCACGGTACCGGCTTTCGGCAGATACGGGTCAACGCCCGGGTTTGCTTCGAGCATGTTGGACAGGCCCAGCTGGTATTCAGCGGCGTAATATTCCAGCGGCTGGGAGTTGCCTTCCGGAACAATAACCACCTGGTTTTGACCCACCAGACGGCTACCGTCTGTCGGCAGCGGATAAGTCACCGCAGAAGCGGTATTGCAAAAACCTACTACGGCTAACGCCGCCGCAAAAAGCGTTGATAATTTCATATTCATGTTATGCGAGGTATCTTTGCCACTCTGGCGATTAGTTGATGAGTCTGAATCATTGATGGGAGCGCATTATATGTGCATTCCCTCGCGCATGGAATTCAGATGTGTACGAAATCACATTTTTTTCGATTTTGTTAAAGTTTAGTGGTTGGTTGCAACACGGGATTTCAATTCGGAATTGTGGCATAATGCCGTGTTTATCACACTTTTTCGCAGGAATCTCCCCGTGTTAGTTACCAGCAACGTCACCATATAGTTTCAAAGGGGGAATTAAGAGATACGGAGAGAAGTTTCTTTCATCCTGCTTGCGTACATTGGTCAGTCTTCGTTGTTTAAAATTTTGGTTTCATTTGGGCCAATATCCTTATACTGGCCTTGTGGTTTTAACCACTCAACCCAAGAATATCATAAGGTCAACCCGCAAATCGGACACACTGTCAGCACGGATAAATTTTAAATTGCATTTTTTTTTCTTGCTGTTATGATTTAATGTTGAATAAACACATTCGTAAACTTTGTTCCGTAGTATTTCTCTCCTCCAAAACATCCCCAACGTCAGATGCAAGGCGGCTTTGCGCTATCGCAAATGCCCTCATTTTACCGTGGTTTTAGGTAGTAACTATTTGGGAGGTGTGATCTCTTTCTGAGTACAAAAAGGTTAATTTAACAATGATGCAACAATCTCAAGCGCAGTTCCCATTGTCGATTTTATCGACAACAAGTTTTCGTACCGTCTACCATGAACACGGACGTTACAAAACAATTAATGGCAACTCCTTTGTTCATGATGGTCATGCATACCGGATTAACACAAGAATCGGCTCTGGTGTTCGTCATGACATACTTATTTCAACAATCAACGAACTGAAAGCAATCCTGAAGCTCTACAGTCGAGTGTTCCTGACCCGTTTTGATCTCCACCTCCCTGAGTTCACTTCTGTTGAAGCAGGTAACAAATACATACGCAACCTGTTCAAACGATTACGTGACCGCCTGGAGTCTGGGAATAACGGTTTATCGGAACCTATCATAGATTTTGCTTACGGTTGGGTTTGCGAACAGGAAAAGGCTTCACAGCCCCATTACCATTGCTGGATTGCACTTCCACATCGTTCGGTAAGATGGTTTGGAACGCCAGACAGAGGGATCGCTGGTATTATTACGGAAATCTGGATGAAACTGACAGGTGGTAAAGCAACGCTGGTAAACTTATCTAAAGCCACTAAAGACTATCCCGATCACTACGTCATTCATCGTGACGATCCTTCATCACTCGAAGGTCCGGTATTCTGGCTTTCTTACCTGGCAAAAGAACGCGGTAAAGCGCAAACAGGGAAGGGAACACGCATGTACTCAACATCGAAATTAAGTAGTAAAGCACTGAATTCGTAAATATCGCACAGGAAGCCCGTAGAGCGTTTTTCTTTTCGAGGCATGCAGTGGCGTTGCCTATATCATAAAAATCGATTACAGCTTCGCTCAGAGCGTTTTAAGGCATGATTTGAACCTGACTAACTTTAGCTTCGGTAAGTTGCATGATAGTTCAACGATGGTTGCTTTGCTTATAGATTCATACATTTCTTCAAAATTCCGAGCGAAGCGAGGGACACGAACGTAGTGAGTGTCTAATGTCTACTATTATATTTTTATATTTTATATATAGAGAAAAGTAGACATATCCGTATGCTTTTTAACCAGCTTGGCTATCCGTCTTCGCTTCGCTTGACGGAACTCGCTTCGCTCGTAATCTGTAAAACGCCAATGCTGCCAATGGCCTCACAAAAAAAGCCGCGCATGTTTGGCGGCTTTGTGCAATTGCGGTTGAATATAGTAAGCAACTGCAATTAATTTCTCTCGGGATTATTCAGTTCGTCGTTGATTTGATTCAATGCTGTATAACTGTGCGTCGTCCGGTCCTTGATCCTCTGGAAATCAGCGTTATTGCAGATTTTTTTTATCCTTTCACCATATGTTCTTTTAAACCGTTTTCTGTCCAGTTTCTTATCAATGAAACGCTGGCAGGCAATATCGTAGGCGTTAAGAACCCGCTCTATTTTATGATCTTCCATTTTACTTTCTGCCAGACTCATTGCGTACGTCTGGCCCGGATTAGCTAGTTGCCAGGCTTCAGCCTTAAGAGCTATTTCCATTGAAAAATCTGCCAGGGCATCTTGCGCATCCTGAATTTTCGAGTACGTGTTTTCCTCTGATTCACCTAGCGCATTTTTATTACTGCGGTATGCGGCAAAAAAAGTTGCACCAGAAATTATAAGACTGAAAAAAGATACACCGAGACTGATGACTGCAATCATTTATCTGTCCCTTCTGAAAGCCGACAGCATCTCAGCAAGTTCATCAGCAGCATCAAATGAAATCCTGTAGCTTCCGCTTTTCTCGAAGCTTTCAGAGATTCCTCCGTATTCTTCTGTTCCAATACCAGGCAGAACGGAGCGCCATACTTTCTGGGCTTCTTCTTCCGTGTATATACGAGCGTCACGATCACGAACTATTTCTTCCAAAACGCTCTTTAAAACCACTTTGTAATAGGTTGGGCCTATGTTGTAAGCGTTCCAGACCTGTTTCTGATACTTTTCAATGCGCCTGTTCAAATCATTTGGATGCATAATTATTCCTCGTTATTCCACAAAGCAGAGGAATCCGATTTTAATCAACGTATTCTTTGCCGTCTATAACTTACGGTTGTTCAACGCCTAATTCATTCATTTTTCCTTATTCGGTGAAAACCCGATTCTACCGAATCGCCCCGCTGCGGCGCAAAACACTATATGCTGTGCTTTAATGGGGGGGTGGAACTACCAGATATAGTGGTCCGTCCCTCAGCGCCAGGGGAGGCTGCGCCGCTTCCCTGCTGCGCTATTCGGTAAAACTTCGGCATGGGCGGGTTTCCCCGAATACGATTTATCGTTAGCGTAGTGTTTGTTCTTGCTTTTTTCATACTGCACAATGGCGATGTGATTTTAGAAAATGTCATTTCTGACATTAAGGCTATGTCTGAGCGGACAGTAAAACTCGTTCGTACTCTATCTGCGGAAACTGTAAGTGCGAGTCCGAACTGATACACTTTATCTGAATCAGCTTACCAATTCCTTTTTGATCCGGTAGAAGGTTGCACGACTGATATCAGCAGCTTTCATTATGTGGGCTGGTTTAACGTTCTGTGCCAACATTTCGAATACTACTTTACGGGCTTGCATATCCTTTTCTTTCCCTGTGTACAGACCTTCTGCTTTTGCTCGCTCGATCCCCTGTGCCTGGCGTTTACGGCGGGTCTCATAATCTTGTCGTGCCATTGTCGCAAGGATATCGATCAGCATGGCATTGACTGCACGCAGAATGCCACTGGTAAGATCATTACCTGACATTTCAACCATCTGCCAACTGGTTGGTAAATCCATTGATACAATAACCAGCCCTTTACTATTCAGTGTAGCTTTGAGTTCTGCCCATTCTTCATGTTTAAGACGACTGAGACGGTCAATCGCTTCTATGAGAAGCAGATCACCCGGTTGAGCTTCCTCAAGGAGGCGCATTAGTTCTATGCGATCCAGCTTCGCACCGCTGGCATTCTCAATGTATTCTTCGGCAATCTGCCAGTTCTTGTTTTGCGCAAATTCGCGCAGGCTAATCAGTGCACGATCGGCATGTTGGCCTTCTGTTGATGCGCGGCAATAGATACGGACATTCATTATGAATTCTCTTTCGAATATTAAATGTATACCCATATGATACAGTGCGTGCTTTTGTTGTCAATAGAGTCTAATTTAACCCTATTGAGACTTTGTATCATGGTCTTAATCAGGTATACCCAATCGAGACTATAGAGGTCTGAACAGTTAACTATCATACAAATGAATCTAATGCAGTGATTCACGGCATTGTGATGTTGATATGAAGTAAAAATACGGCGGGGTAAACTGCCGTCTGTAACAGATAGGACTATTTGACAAGACTTAAATGAGGTGGTCTGTTGCATTCGATAACAGTCTATGCGATCCCGTGACAAATCACTTTTAATCACAGAATCTCTTTGTGCCACCTGTGTTTGTAGTAACATTGTCTCCATGCGAAGCATTCTGTACTTAATGTTGATCCAGACGACATTGAAGTAGGATGCAGTTTGAACTTTTGTTACCAAGTGGAAAGATGATGCGCTTGTTGGAACTGGCAGAACAATACAGAAAAGAAGCTAATAAGTTACTAAATCCAAAGACTAAATCTGCGCTGGGTCAGTTCATGACTCCGGCTCCGATTTGTTTGTTCATGGCGAGCCTGTTTGACGAAATAGAAGGTGATGTAAAACTGCTTGACCCTGGCTGTGGGGTGGGGTCTCTCTCTGCCGCATTCATAGATAGAGCCCTGACATCTAAGGTTAAGAGCATAGAGCTTGATGCGTTCGATATTGAAGATGTAATGCTTCCATTCTTGGATAAAACGCTGAATGCTTGCAGTAAGGCCAGGAAAGGATTTTTATCTTATAAAATCAATAAAGTGGACTACATTATTGATACAAGTCTGTTGGTAAAAAATCTTGTATCCAGTGAGGATATTGAGACTTACAGCCACGTAATTATGAATCCACCCTATAAAAAAATCCTTTCGTCAAGTCAACATAGAATTGCTCTAAGCAGTGCGGGTATAGAAACGGTCAATTTATACTCAGGGTTTGTTGCATTAGCCCTAAAACGGCTGAAGGAAGGTGGGGAGTTAGTTGCGATTATCCCGCGCTCATTCTGTAATGGTCCGTACTATCAACCTTTCCGCGAACAATTGATTTCGGAAACCGCCATCAAGCACATCCACATTTTTGACACACGTAACACTGCTTTTGCAGAAGATGAAGTTCTTCAAGAAAATATTATTATTCATTGTGTTAAAGGCGTTCCACAAGGACAAGTAACAATCACTTCAAGTCCAACTTCCGATTTTCAACTTGATGATGAGACTGGGCAAATCACAGCTACTGATATGACCTTACGGAAGGTTTCAATTGAAAAAATTGTTAATCCAGCTGATAAGCAAAAGTTCATACATATTGCTGCAAGTCCAAGGGAGCAGGACATTATCGAAAGGTTATCGCCGTTCACATCAACTTTAGAAGATCTAAATATTCAGGTCAGTACTGGACCGGTAGTTAATTTCCGACTCAGGGAAGACCTCCGAGAAAGTATTGATTCAGAGTCAGTACCACTTCTTTTTCCTCAGCATTTAAATGGAAAAGTTATTTGGCCCCTTGATGGAAAAAAACCGAATGCTATTAGAGTTTCAGCATTATCGCGTCCATGGCTTTGGAAGAATAAAGGTAACTTTCTGATTGTTAAGAGATTTAGCAGTAAGGAAGAAAAGCGTCGAATCGTCGCAACTTTATATGATTCATCCCTTCCGGGTGATATGATCGGTTTTGAGAATAAAACAAATGTTTTTCATATTAAGAAAGTTGGTATGGATGCAGATCTTGCTCGCGGGCTATATGTTTATCTGAATTGCACTTTGCTGGACAAATACTACCGCCAGTTTGGCGGGCATACACAAGTAAATGCTTCTGACTTGAGATCGATTCATTATCCCCCATTAGAAGTATTGCGAAAAATGGGAAGTGAATTGGGTGATGAGGTTCTAAGCCAGAACCAAATTGATGAAATCATTAACAGGGAGTTAGATCTTATGACTGATGGAAAAATGACAGATCCATTAAAAGCTCAGGAAAAAATCGAACAAGCTCTTGATGTATTGAGTCAACTTGGAATGCCTCGCGCTCAAATAAATGAGCGTTCAGCTTTAACCTTGCTTGCATTGCTTGACCTTCATCCCGATGGCGAATGGGATAAGATTCAACGCCCAATGATAGGTGTTACACCGATAATGGATTGGTGTAGAGATGTATATGGCAAAGAATATGCTCCAAACACTCGCGAAACCTTCCGACGACAAACACTTCATCAGTTCTGTGATGGTGGAATAGCCTTATACAACCCAGATAAACCTGATCGCCCTGTTAACTCCCCTAAGGCTTGCTATCAGATAGCACCTGAGCTGCATACTGTGTTGCTAAACTATGGTTCTGCCAAATGGGAGAAAGCACTAGATGAACATATGGGCAACATATCAACCTTAGTTGAGCAGTATGCGATGGCGAGAAAAATGAAAATGGTTCCATTGCAGCTGAATGATGGTACTGAACTGGAACTGAGTCCTGGTGCGCATAGCCAGCTAATCAAGGATATCATCATTGAGTTTGGTCCTCGCTTTGCTCCTGATGCAGAAGTTATTTACATCGGTGATACTGGTGCGAAAGAAGATCATTTCAGAAAAGATAGACTTGCGGAGCTGGGGGTAACTGTTGATCGAAAAGGCAAACTGCCTGATGTTGTTCTTTATTGGCAAGAACGAAACTGGTTATTATTAATAGAATCAGTGACTTCTCATGGTCCTGTCGATGGAAAGCGTCACGGCGAATTAGCAAAATTATTTGCGAATGCCAAACCTGGGCTGGTATACGTTACTGCATTCCCTGACCGGAAGGTGATGGCAAAGTATCTTATGGAATTATCCTGGGAAACAGAGGTTTGGGTCGCAGATGCTCCAACCCATATGATCCACCTAAACGGCGATCGCTTTCTTGGACCACATACTTAAGAGAACAGCTTGAGCGTCAATTAATGGAGCCGGAAATACTCGGCTCCACATCAGACTAATCCTATTAGCAAAGCAAAATTCTTGTGTTCCACCTTAATGATATTCGATGATTCTGTCAGTTATAAACGGGGGGCTCGATCAGATCGTTAAACGGCTAGTAAGCGTGACAGAGTATGGCAATAAAATAGATAAATGCGCATGAAATGCTTGTTTTTAATGGTACTGGCGCTCCTGCCAGCCTTGGCGAGTGATCTTGACCCGCCATTTCCAGACAACTTTATCTGATGTGGTACTGGTCGCGCATTCTTCTCAACGAGTATAATTGAATCACCAATATTCAATGCAGCCACTTTATCGTTAAAGGTGATAGATGCCATAGACTATAGCGAGGGTTACGACTGATTTAAGATCATTTCATTTCATTCTTCCGTGGATTCTATTTTGGTTACATATTTACCACTGCGGTATATTTTCACGCCGACATACGGTGACTTTACTAATTTACGGATCTCATTCATTATATTTTTTGATAACATATCGCAGCATTCCATATACATAACTTTACGGGTATCGGTATCTGATATGTTAGTGAAACAGCTGCTGACCCAAGAATCGGGTATTTCGATCCCATGTAACAGCTTCATATATTGAACGATGAAGTAATTTGTCAAGTGAAATCGTCCGACTGTAAATTTCCCTTTAAACATAAGGTCAGATATGGAAGCTTCCCACTCACTTCTTAAAACTATACTGGTTTCACTATATTGCATATTTTCATCATCCGCTAAAGGTATACGCCTATTAGTTGTTATGACTGTCATATGAAGTTTTAACGCTCACATCAATAAATATTGGTTTATTGGTAATGTGCATAAAGCATGGTTCCCGTCGCTGTGTTAATTCAAATCATGAAAAGTCGTACACATTACAACTTTAATGTTCTTTGGTTGTTTACCTTTTAATCATCTCATTATATTGTTTCAGGTTCCATTCATGGACTTCTGGAACTTTGGAATAGTGATCCAGAAAGATTAACTGGACTCGCATTAGATTGGCGTGGCTCATTTCAAAAAGAAACTTCTGAGGAGAGGATATACACAGGTAATCTTCGGTGCTTCCTCTGCTTGCGCTAAACTCCTTTGTTTCTCCTCCATCGAATTTAGCATAAACGGTCGTAGAAAAGTATGGGGCGAAAAGTTCACGCTTTTTATCGTTAGTAATCGCACTGAAACACACGTCTACGAGCTTTCCGGTTCCTTCGCGTCTGATGGTGAGCATAGTCCCTTTTGTGCGTCCCAACACGCTTACAGAACGCGTGGTGACATCACCAAATGCGTTTGTGTAGTCGACCTTTTCAACGAATCCACTTTCACGACGATCCTGAAGCATTTTTTCTTGCTTGTCTTCTGCGGCTTGTATTGCGGCTTGTTCCGCTGCTTGCTTGATTGCCTTATTCGGATCTTTTGATAGCCACGCGGATATTAATACTGCTGCGGCTATCACTCCGAAGATTGACCAACGTGCTGTTTCCGATAATTTCATGATCTACTTCTCTTTAGTAGGTTTAACGTTAATGTTTGATGTACCCAGAAGCATCAAGGCTGCTGAACTATTGATGATTGCTTTGTCATCGCAAAGTGCATTCCCTTCAGATTTATATCCCTGTCCACCATCCCGAGAAACATCAGTGCGTTTTTGTCGCTACTGGCACCCTTGCTGCTGATTTTGCCTCTGGCAAGAAATTCACGGAACTGGAGGCGGTGGTTAAACCTGAAGCGACAGCAACGCCTGACGCCATGATTTTTAGGGTTTTTATAAGGATAGTCATTCTGGATACCTTCTATCGTTCGCACTCCGTCGTGGACAGAGTATTCATTCCATGAGTCTTGTTTACGAGAAACACCAAGCGAAGAATCATGATCTTACATTGATCTGTTAAATCTATCAATATCGTAAAATTGATCTATAAAAACGATCGATTGGTATGGATGGAAGAGAGGGGAACGATACTAAGGATATTGTATTTAAAGGGTTTTCAAGTGGTTCATATGCTTGATGCTAATGTGGGGGCGGGGCTGCGGTTAGTCTTGAATACTGCGAGTGGAAGACATAACCATCTACTTTGTAAGGGATTTCATGCAACCATATGAGGTGTTTCGATAAGAAGCGGTGCAATTCGTACAGTTCGTAGACATAATGAATACGGTATAATTTTGGCCCCTTGCTCTACAACGCTCTGTATCGAGTTTTACGGGTTTTTGGTATTGAATGGTATCTGAGTCAGCTTTAATCGCTCTGACTAGATACAGAGCGATTGATGGCGAAAGAGCTAAAGATTTATACTCGGTTTAGCCCCAAGAGTTAACAAGATCTAATATTTCTTTAGTATCGGTAATAAAAGTAATGTTTTCGCCATCCCAAAGGAAACTTTGAACGTGTTCGTTTCTGTACTGAACTTTTATTCTCCACTTTTTGCCTATGTTATAGACAATGATACTTTCGATGATTCGTTTAAGCATCATATTCAGTTCTTGTGGATCTTTGATATCCTGTAATAGTTTCAAGTCAAACGCCCGTTCTGAGATGATCATACTGTTCTGTTGTTTTATTTTTTCTTCAACTTCCTGTAGTTTATCTTCAAGGTTATTTATAGTTTGTATTACACTTGTCGGGATCTTAGACGCAGTAAGAAGCATATCATTTAGTTCCTGAATCTTCTTTTTTATTGTCTCCTGCTCTAACAGTAATGCCCCGTCAAAACTGGTTTTTTTCTCAAGCTTGAGTTTTTTCATTATCCTGAAAAGTGCTATTTCTATATTTTTAAAATTCTTGGTTATGTTACATTTTCCATCTCTTGCATTAGCGCAAACATGGTATTGATATGTTTTTCCGGAAGCAACGTGAAATTTTCTGACAAGTGAACCGCCACATTCGTGCTTTAATATTCCGGCGAAGGCATTATGTTCAGATTTATATCCAGGTTTATTTTGTTTCTGATCAGACTGTAAAAGCATGAATTCTTCTTTGCTGATAACAGCAGGATAATAATCATCTATGATATCAAGCAGAATGACTTTACGATCTTTAGTTGTCTCTGAAGTTTGATATGCACCATATAGTGCAACCGAATTTATTGTTTTTCGAACTGTTGTATGATTCCAGCCAGCAGAACGTAATGGTTTGTGACCTTCGTCATTTAACACTTTAGCGATTTTGTTTGTTCCAAATCCTTCAAGGCGTAACTGAATGATTCTCCTGACCGTATCAACTTTGTCACTAAAAACAAATTTATCTTCTTTGCGTTTCAACCAGAAAGGCAGGATTTTGTTGATAACCTCACCGCTTAGCGCTCGTTGTCGCTGCTGACTTTTCGTTTCACGCAGGCGCTGCGATTTTTTTTCAGATTCTTTATGGGCAAGATCCGCAGCCAGAGCTATCCTGATGACACTCACAAGGTCATTGACGGATTCACGATTAAGTAATAAACCATCAACCAGTGAAGCGATAAAGACGTTGTGTTGCAGAATCGACTTAATTATCTGTTGAGTCACGTCAATGCCTCTGCGGCTCAGACGATCTAGCGACTCAATGATGATGGTTGAACCTGGTTCAATCTGTCCTTTCTCAATTGCTTCGAGCATATCGCCCAGCGATGGCCTGTTTCCCTCTTTGAATGCTGAGATTCCGAGGTCTTGAAAGTTCTTATCTGATAGAATCAAACCATGCACGTGTGCGTACTGTTCTGCAAGCTCAGTTTGACGTCTTACGGAGTCACCTTGTTCTTGCTTCTTTGATGAGAACCTTATGTAAGAGTATGCTTTTCCGTTTTGTTTCATAAGTACCTCAGTAACTTACAAGAGAGTATCAATTTTGCTTCTTTGCAACAATATTACTATGCAGTTTGGCAGTAAGCCGCTGTTCGAAAACATTTCCGTCAAATTTGGCGGCGGCAACCGTTACGGCCTGATTGGTGCCAACGGTAGCGGAAAATCCACCTACATGAAGATCCTCGGCGGCGATTTAGAGCCGACGCTCGGCAACGTGTCGCTCGATCCGAACGAGCGTATCGGTAAGTTGCGTCAGGACCAGTTCGCCTTCGAAGAGTTTACTGTGCTCGACACCGTGATCATGGGACACGGGGAACTGTGGGAAGTGAAGCAAGAGCGCGACCGCATCTACGGTCTGGCTGAAATGAGCGAAGAAGACGGCTATAAAGTGGCCGATCTCGAAGTGCTTTACGGCGAAATGGACGGTTACTCTGCCGAATCCCGTGCCGGTGAACTGCTGCTCGGCGTCGGTATTCCGGTTGAGCAACACTACGGCCTGATGAGCGAAGTCGCACCGGGCTGGAAACTGCGTGTGCTTCTGGCGCAGGCGCTGTTCTCAAACCCGGACATTCTGCTGCTCGATGAACCGACGAACAACCTGGACATCGACACCATCCGCTGGCTGGAGCAGACGCTGAACGACCGCGACAGCACCATGATCATCATCTCGCACGACCGTCACTTCCTGAACATGGTCTGCACCCACATGGCCGATCTGGACTACGGCGAGCTGCGCGTTTATCCGGGCAACTACGACGAGTACATGACGGCTGCCACCCAGGCGCGTGAGCGTCTGCTGTCTGACAACGCCAAGAAAAAAGCGCAAATTGCTGACCTGCAATCCTTCGTCAGCCGCTTCAGTGCTAACGCCTCTAAATCTCGTCAGGCGACGTCTCGTGCGCGTCAGATTGATAAAATTAAGCTGGACGAAGTGAAAGCCTCCAGCCGTCAGAACCCGTTCATTCGCTTCGAGCAGGACAAGAAACTGTTCCGTAACGCGCTGGAAGTGGAAGCGCTGGCGAAAGGTTTTGATAACGGTCCGCTGTTCAAAAACTTCAATCTGCTGCTGGAAGTGGGCGAGAAGATTGCGGTACTGGGCGCAAACGGTGTGGGTAAATCAACCCTGCTGAAAACCCTGGTGGGTGAACTGGCGCCGGATAACGGTACCGTGAAGTGGTCTGAGAACGCCCAGCTCGGTTACTACGCGCAGGACCACGAATTTGAATTCGAAAACGATCTGACCGTCTTTGACTGGATGAGCCAGTGGAAGCAGGAAGGCGACGACGAGCAGGCCGTGCGCGGCATTCTGGGCCGTCTGCTCTTCAGCCAGGACGACATCAAAAAGCCTGCCAAAGTGCTCTCCGGTGGTGAAAAAGGGCGCATGCTGTTCGGTAAGTTGATGATGGAAAAACCCAACATCCTGATAATGGACGAACCGACTAACCACCTGGACATGGAATCTATCGAATCCCTGAACATGGCGCTGGAAATGTATCAGGGCACCCTGATCTTCGTCTCCCACGACCGTGAGTTCGTAAGCTCCCTGGCGACCCGCGTGATTGAAATCACACCGGAACGCATCGTGGACTTCACCGGTAATTATGAAGATTACCTGCGCAGCAAAGGCATCGAAGGCTAACCGGTCTATCAGGCAACAGCAAAACGGCAACCCACGGGTTGCCGTTTTTTATGGGGGTTTTACATCGCACCGAACACGCAGGGCGGCTAAGGTGCAACAGCCACCCGGCAATCAGTGATTAGAGTTCCCACTCACTGCACGCTTCACCATTAATCAACAATTTACGCTTCTCGCCCACCGGCAACGACACCTTCAGCGCGTGCCACGCCGGACGATAATCGCCGCGTGCCGCGACCTTCAGATTGATTGTGTTGCCATCGCACACCATCTCCCACTCCAGCCACAGCGCATTTCCTTTCTGATAGCCCCAGCTCTCGCCATCGTCCTCAAACAGCTGGCCCGATGTTGTGCCCACGCCTTTCACCGGGAACAGTTTCAGCTCGCGGGTATCATCTTTCCCGGCGCTCACATGGGTAATGCGTTCGCTGAGCGGCAGACCGGCGCCGGCGCGTACTAGCAGCGGCAGTTTTTCCAGCGGCGCATCGCGGACGATCCACTGGCCGCCGGAGAACCATTCTTGGGTGTAAAAATCGTACCAGCCCGTTTCGTTGTCCGGCAGCCAGAGGCGGCGCTCGCGCTGGCCTTGTTCAACGACGCTGGCAACCAGCAGATCGCGCCCGAGCAGGAAATCGTCACACTCTTCGAATGTCTGGGCATCATGCTCGTGATCGAGGAAAGTCGGACGCAGCATTGGCTCGTCATCGGCATGGGCCTGCCACAGCAGAGTATAAAGATATGGCAGCAGACGATAACGCAGCTCAATTGCGCCGCGGATCGCAGGCGTCACGCCCGGATACATCCACGGCTCGTTCACCGTGTGATCGTCATTCCACGAGTGAATGGTGAAACGCGGGTGCATCACGCCGTTCTGAACCCAGCGCACAAACAGCTCCGCGTCCGGCTTATCGCCGGAGAAACCGCCGACATCGTGGCCGACGTTGAACAGCCCGGAGAGGCTCATCCCCAGCCCCATGCGAGTGTTATAGCGCAGGGTGTCCCAGTTGGTGCGGTTATCGCCGCTCCAGGTCTGGACGTAGCGCTGCATCCCGGCGCAGCCTGAGCGGGAGATCAGGTACGGACGTTTATCCGGCGCAAAGCGCTGCTGGGCTTCCATCGAGGCGCGCATCATCAGCAGCGGCATCACCGGGCGAATATGCTTGATGGCAATCTCCTGGCCAAAACCGTGGCAGCGCGCCTCGCCGTCCCAGACTTCAAACTCGTTGTTGTCGTTCCAGGTGGAGTCGATACCCATCTCCAGCAGCTGCGTGGTCACGCCTTCCTGCCACCATTTGATGGTCTGCGGATGGGTGAAATCGAGGTGAGAACCCTCGTCATCCCAGAAGCTTGAACGTTCCGGTGCATCGGTTTCTGAATCACGGATAAACAACCCGCGCTCCGCCACTTCGTTATAGCGCGGGTGGTCCTGCAGCAGGCACGGTTTGATGTTTGCCGCGAGTTTCAGCCCCGCGTCGTGGAACGCCTGGCTCATCACCTTCGGCTGCGGCACTTTGTCATAGTTCCAGTTGAAGACGTAGCGCTTGCCGTTGATGGAGGTGTAACCGGATGAAAGCTGGAACGAATCGCACGGAATCGCATGCTCTTCACACAGGCGGATAAAGTTCATCAGCTGGTTTTGCGCGTCCGGTGCGTCGGTGTAGTGCATGGTCGAACCGCTGTAGCCGAGGCTCCATTTCGGGCCGAACAGCGTTTTCCCGGTCAGCCGGACAAAGGCTTTGGTGACGTCCAGCACGCGTTTACCGGTGAAGATGTAGTAATCGATATCGCCCGCTTCCGCCTGCCAGCGGCGATATGGCGTGTGGTAGTTGTCGATTTCGTTACCCAGATCCAGCCAGCAGCTGCTCAGGTTGTCGTAAAACAGACCGTAGCTCACGTCGTCGCGGCGGGTGATAGTGAACGGAATATGCTTGTACAGCGGGTCGGTGCTGACGGCGTTATAGCCCATCGCGTCGAGGTTACGCATCTCGTAGCGTTTGCCGTTGCGCTGCAAATCACCCGCTTTTTCACCCAGGCCGTAAAAACGCTCGTCCTTGCGGCGGCTCAGATAGTGCGCCGCGCCGTCGCCGTGGGCATTCAGCAGGTACGCGCTGGTCGGGCGGTCGTGCGCCAGCTCCAGCCATTCACCGTCCTCATTGCGGTAGTGCCACTCCAGCCACAGAGGCTGGTGGACGGTGACGCGCAGCTGTTCCGTCGCGACGACGAGCGTGTCGTCTTGCTGCGTGAGCGTCCACGTCGGGCAGCTAAATCCGCTGAGATCGTCGCGCTGGCGGCCCTCCCACGGCACGTCCTGAGCGGGCGCGATACTCCAGGTTTTGTCTAGCGACAGCTCGCCTTTGCGTTTGATCAGCACGCGGAACAGATTCTCTTCCAGCACATACAGACACAGACGGTGCTGATTATCGACGAGCAGTTCCAGATGGTTCGCGGACTGTTCAAGAAGGGTCCAGTTTTTCAGGGTTTTCATATGCAATACATCCACTATCAGGCGCGCTTGGCGCGACGTTCAGCAATAAATGCTACCAGGA
Organism: Lelliottia sp. SL45; assembly: GCF_026672535.1. NCBI lineage: Bacteria > Pseudomonadati > Pseudomonadota > Gammaproteobacteria > Enterobacterales > Enterobacteriaceae > Lelliottia > Lelliottia sp. SL45. The sequence continues at coordinate 2,350,729 of NZ_JAPPRH010000003.1, read as the reverse complement.
AAAATGCGCCAATCAGGTCAAAGAAGCCCATGGCAATGAAGAGCGGGTTGAAGCCGATTTTGTCGGCGGTGACACCAATTAACAGAGAGAACAAGAAGCTTGCGATCCACGCCGCCGAGCCGCGCATGCCGTTGACGGTGGCCATCTGGCCTTTGTCGAACGACTCCACCACCAGGGCGCTTAACATGCAGGAGATAATCTGGTGGCCAAAACCGCCAATCGAAATCAGCACGATGGTGACGTACGGGTCGCGAGTGATCGCCACGGCGGCCAGGGAGATCATCAGGAAGGCACCGGTGACGGAGCTGGCAACGACCGAGTTCACGCGAGTGCAGCCGAACCAGCGGGTATACAGGCGGGTGAGGTAGCCGCTGGCCACGCTGCCCAGATCGGCAGCCAGGAACGGCAGCCAGGCGAACATCGCAATCTGTTTCAGATCCATACCGTGCTCTTTCGCCAGGTACAGCGGTACCCAGAAGCTCAGCACGGCCCAGGCCGGTTCCGCCATAAACGCCGGAATGGCGATGCCGTAAAAACGTTTGTTTTTGGAGACGGTTTTCAGCGCCGTCAGGAACGGCATCTTCACGGCAGGCGGTTCGTTATCCTGCTTGATAAACGCCAGCTCGTCCTTGCCCAGATTCGGGTGCTGTTCCGGGTTATGGTAGAACGCCCACCACAGAATCACCCACAGCAGCGCCAGTACACCGGTAAACATAAACGCACCCTGCCAGCCAAAAGAGGCATGGGCGAAGTAGATGATAGGCGGAGCCAGCATCGCGCCGATGGAGAAGCCAACGCCAGCCCAACCGGCGGCCACCGGACGCTCTGATTTCGGGAACCATTCGCCGATGGTCTTGGCGTTCGCCGGTGTCGCGGCCGCTTCGGACGCACCCATAAAGAAGCGCAGCACTGCCAGATGCAGCCAGCTGCTGGCACCGGCGTGGAAAATACACATCAGCGCCCAAATCCCGGCGCACACCATAAAGCCAATCTTCAGGCCAATCACGTCGATCAGCCAGCCGCACAGGGGCTGGAAGAGGGTATAGGCAATCTGGAAAGCACCTACGATCCACGAGTACTGCTCGGTGGTGATCCCCATGCTCTCTTTCAGCTCCGGCGCGAGGATGCCTAACGAGTTACGGGTGATGTAGTTAACGGTAACGCCCAGTAAAAACAGCACCAGCACGTACCAGCGCAGATTCTTGATGACGCGGCGGGCTTTGCTTGCCACGACAGGGGTATTGATGTCCTGACTCATTTTTCTCTCCACAAGACGGACGGTAGGGGGATGAACGTATCGGGTGTCACACCGGTTTTATGCCTTTGATCGTTATCAGTTTTATGACTTCAAGTTGCTATACAACTAGTATGGAAGTGGTGTGACAAGTTCACCTTAAGGGAGAAAATGAGCGGGAAATAGCGGATTTTGTGCAAGCTTTCTCATAACTGCGCAGCTTATTTTGGCATGATGCCTTTTAAGCCTGCTGTTACCGCAATCTCACGCTATGAAAATTTTTTCATTTGGCAAATGGAGCGAGATCACAAAATGGATAAAAGACTCAAAATCGCGGAAATTGCCGCCCGTACCCAGCTCTCTATTAGCACCGTTTCACGCGTGCTGGCGGGGAAGTCCAATACCAGCGAAAAAGCACGCACTAAAGTGCTGGCCTGCGCGCGGGAGCTGGGGGTGATGGACGGCATGGCGGCCGGGCGACTGCTGCTTAACAGTCTGGTGGTCTTTGCTCCGCAGCGCGCGTTTGACGAGCGGTCCGACATCTTTTACTACCGCGTGATCCAGAGCGTGAGCAAAGGGCTGGCATCACATGAAGTCAGGCTCCGCTACTGCGCGCTGGAGGAGAACGACAGCGACGCGCAGCTTTTCCTGGCGCGTATGAATGAAGCGGATACCCAGGCGGCGGTCTTGCTCGGTATCGACGATCCGCATATTCACGATCTGGCCGTCGATATCGGCAAGCCCTGCATGCTGATTAACTGCCGCGATCAGCGGATGCGGTTGCCCGCCGTGGCTCCCGATCATCGCGCTATTGGCGAGCGCGCGGCGGAGTACCTGTTCGAGATGGGGCACCGGGAAGTGATGAACGTCCTGTGCCTGCGGCGCTACACCATGGAGCTGCGCCTGGCGGGGATCCGCGACGGATGGCAGGGGCATAATCTGAAATTCAATGACAAACGCGATCTGCTGGTGGTCCCGAGTTTCAGTGCCAAAGAGACCGAGCAGCAGGTGAGCGAGTGGCTAAGTCAGATGCCGGAAAAAGCGCTGCCCACCGCTTTTTTGGTCGGCGGAGATTTTATGGCGGAGGGCACCATTCGCGCGCTACAGAAGCACGGCCTGCGCGTCCCGCAGGATGTGTCGGTGATGAGCATTGACGGTTTTAATCTGGCCGCGATTCAGGATGTGCCCTTAACGGCGGTGCATGTCCCGCGCGACGAGCTGGGAACCGAAGCGGTGCATATGCTCCAGCAGAGGCTCATGCGCCCGGATGCGCCGGTTGGAACTTTATTACTGAACGGCACGCTGGCGGTGCGGGAGTCGGTACGGCGGATACGTCAGGGGAAAAGACGCACCGCCGTGGAGCGGGAAGGGCTGTACGACGCTTAGGCCATGCCGAGGGCGCGTTTACCGTGGATGTTGAGATCGTTCAGGGTAAAGCGGTCCTGCCAGTTTTTTTCGTAATCTTCGCGCGGGAAATCGCCCGGAGAAGCGCCGGTTTCCAGTGCCGCTTTCACCTTCTTCGCATAGGCGAGGTTTTTCTCGCACATCGGCGCGGCAGGAATGTACATCACGTTACCCCAGCCCTGCTGATTATCTACCGGTGCGACCGAGTGGATCACATCGCAGTGCCACCACACGGAATCCCCCGCATCCAGTGCCGGAATGCTGGTTAACGCGTCGATGAGCAGCGGATGCCACTTCTCGGAAATCGGCAGAACGCGACCCGGCGCGACGCCGCAGAGTTCGTCTTCCGGCACATCATCCAGCAGTGGACGTAGCAGAATGTAGGCCATCGCTTCCGGGATCGGCACCACGTGCAGCAGACCCTGATTCGGGATCATATCCGACAGGGCAGTCCAGCCCTGGAACGTACGGAACACCGAGCATTTGGTGGTGTTATCCACGGTGTACTCTTCCACTTCGGTGCGGTGCGCCGCATTCCACGGATCGTACTGATCGACATTGCCGTCAAACACGCGGGCAAACACCTGCTGATAGGCCGGCAGCAGCCAGCGTTCCAGCGCACCGGAATCCGTATGCGCCCCCAGCCCTTTAGAGGTGGTTCCCGGTGGGCGACGGCGAATGCGATCCGGGTAGATCACGTTGACGTCCGGGTTAAACCACTGCTTGCCGTTGCTCTCAAAAGTCCACAAACGGTTCAGGAACGACTGTACCTGCGCCATCTCTTCACTCTGACGCGCCTGCATCTGCGCCTGCGACCAGTAGATCGGGAAAATTTCCGGACGTGACGCGGTTAAGGTGCCGAAGAAGTTATCACCCGGCCCTTTGTACACGTCGTCAAACTGGTTGAGATCGAGATAGTCGAGCATCGCGTTATCCCACGCCAGCGCCTGCTCGCGCGGGAAGTGACCTTTGATCACCGCACAGCCGCGGCGTTTTACCGCTTCACGTTGGGCCGTGGTAATCGTTCCGTTCTTTACGTCCTTGAACGGAATCACAGGCCAGACGGTTTCACCGTTATTCTTCATGGCGTTAATTTCCGCCACGCGTGTCGCAATCTTATCGCTGAGCCGGTCAAAAACGGCCTGAACGTCGCCGATCTGGGCACGTAATTCGCGTTTTAACTGGCGAATGGCGGCTTTGTGGTCCGCAGGCAAAATTTCACTGGAGAAGGTCATAACTGCCTCGCTATCTTTCATTCGAAAGTAAAAGTATCTACAAGTGATACTTTAAGTTAAAAATAAGTTAATGCAAGTTTAAAAACTTGACGGGCAGCACAGGATGAAAAAACAGTGAGGTGCCGGAGCGTTGCCCCGGCAGGGGAGGAATCAGAGGTTAAAACGGAGCGGTTTTGTCGAGTACGGCCTGAATAACGTTCAGCGCGCCCTGGTGGTTATTGTCATCGGTGCTGAAGGTGCTGATCGTTTTGATGCTTTCCGCCGCATTGCCCATGGCAAAGGAGTATTTCACCAGCTTCAGCATTTCCGCGTCGTTGCCGCTGTCGCCAATGGCCACACACTCCTGCGGAGAGACCGACCAGCGTTTCAGCAGGCGGCTAATCCCGTTCGCTTTATGCAGGCCGGGAATGATCAAATCGACGAAGCCAAAGCCGCTGGTGACTGGTTTCATGATGCCGTCTAACGAGACGTGCAGTTTGTCGATAAGACCAGGGATGTCGCTGTCCGGCAGGTTCAGGGAGAACTTGAACAGCACGTCGTCGATCTCATGGTAATCGCTAATGCGCTGTAAGCGGTGGTAGTGTTTTGACATCAGGGCGACAAACTCGTCCGGCGCGTTTTGGCTGACGTAGGCGCTCTCCAGCCCGCAGGCGACGAAGTTAAGCTGTTTGTCTTTCAGTAATTCGCCAATCACGATTTGCGATTCGTGACGCGTCAGTTCGCCGTGGAAAATCTGTTCGCCATGATCGAAGACCAGCGCGCCGTTTTCCGCCACGAAGGAGATCTGTTCTTTCAGTTCCGGAAAGAAGGAGATGAGCTGGTAATACTGGTTTCCGCTGGCGACCACGAACTCGATGTCACGGGCCTGAAGCTGCTGAAATTGCGCCATAAAGCGGTCACGATCGTACTGCTTGGCATCATCAAGGAAAGTTCCGTCCATATCGGTGACGATAACTTTTACGGTCATACATTGCTCTCCAGAATATTACTGCGACCAGCAACATTCTAATAACAATGTGACCCGAACCACAAATTTATTTCGAATGAAAGTAAACGCAAAACAGCAACCCAAGGGTTGCTGTTGTTGGTGTGCTCAGCCTCTCCCGAAAGGGAGAGGGGTTGCGGGTGGAAATTACAGCGTATGCTCGGTACGCGCAATAATGTCGTCCTGCGCATCCGGGGACAGGGCGGTGAAGAAGGCGGAATAGCCCGCGACGCGCACCACCAGGTCACGGTACTGGTCAGGGTGTTTCTTCGCTTCCAGCAGCGTTTCGCGTGACACGATGTTGTACTGAATATGCCACCCCTTATGCACCTCGAAGAAGGTCCGCAGCAGAATCATCAGCTTCTGACGATCGGAATCGTTCTCCAGCGTCGCCGGGTTCAGCTTCTGGTTCAACAGCACGCCGCCCAGAATCGCCTCCGTTGGCAGTTTGCCGACGGAACCGATCACCGCCGTCGGCCCGAGGTGGTCGGTACCGGATGCCGGGCTGGCCCCTTCCGCCAGCGGAGTATGCGCCTTACGGCCATCCGGCGTTGCCATGGTTGCGGCGCCAAACGGCACGTTCGCGGAGATGGACGACGTACCGGCGTAGTAATTCCCGCCAATCGGACCACGACCGTAGCGCGGATTGTGATACTGCTTCAGCTCTTCGATATAGGTCTCATACGCACGGGCCAGCAGCAGATCCACGCTGTCATCGTCGTTACCGTATTTCGGCGCGCCGTTGATCAAACGCTGGCGCAGCTGCTCATGCGTCAGCCCTTCGTAGTCCTCCGCCAGCGCCTTCGCCAGCTGTTGCTGACCAATCGCTCCCTGCTCGAACACCAGTTTCTTCACTGCGGCGAGGCTGTTGCCGAGGTTGGCGATACCCACCTGCAAACCTGATACCCAGTCATATTTCGCGCCGCCTTGCTTGATGCTTTTCGCGCGTTCGATGCAGTCGTCTACCAGCGCCGAGCAGAGAATATCGTGCACGTTCTCTTCCAGCATGGTGTCGACCACGTACTCAATTTCAATCGATTTGCGGGTGTAGTAGCGGATCTGGTTATCCCAGGCGGCCATCACCTCGTCGAAGTTGTCGAAATTGCCCGCAGACAGCGCTTTCTCCTGCGGCAGGAACACCTTGCCGCTGGTGGCGTCGCGGCCACCTTCCATCGCCGCCAGCATCACGCGCGCGAAGTTGATAAAACTCATGCCGGTACAGCGATAGCCCCACTTGCCGCCGACGGCGGTTTCGATGCAGCCGATTGCCGCGTAATCGTAGGCGTCCTCTTTTTCCACGCCGAGTTTAATGAACTCGGAGATGACGATTTCGTCGTTGTTAAACGCGGGCATCCCGAAGCCGCAGCGGATCACTTGCACGCAGGCGTCGAGGAAATCGTTGCTCATGCCCGCGTGATAACGCACGCTCAGGTTTGGCTGGGTGGAGCGCAGGCGACCGCAGGATTCCATAATCGCGTAGGAGAGGGGGTTCACCGCGTCCATCGGCTCGCCGTTCACCAGTTTCTGACCGCCAATGGTGACGTTCTGATACAGCGGGCTACCCGCCGAGGCTTTAGAGTGTGAGCCGGAACGGATTTTGTTCACTTCCAGCAGCTTCAGCCAGCAGCTGTGCAGCAGCTCAATCGCATGTTCGCGGTCGAGAGACTGATTCAGCTCCACGTCGCGGCGGTAGTACGGATAGAGATACTGGTCCATACGCGCGAAGGAGACCGAGTGGCCGTTGGACTCAATTTGCAGGATCAACTGGATGAAATAGCACAGCTGTAGCGCCTGCCAGAAGGTTTTTGGCGGCTGGTGGGTAATGACATCGCAGTTTTCCGCCATTGCCAGCAGCTCGTCGCGGCGGCTTTCGCGGATCTCATTTTTCGCCATCTCACGCGCCAGATCGGCAAAGCGCTGAATGTGCAGCGTGACGGCTTCCAGTACGATATCAATCGCTTTCAGGAACTGATCGCCGTGCAAATCCTCCAGCACGGTCAGGTTGATGCGGGTACGGCGCTCCGCGACTTTTGCGCGCATGCCGTCGAGGCCTTTCTCCAGCAGCAGCGGGAAGTTCACCGCCAGGTGCGCATCGCCGGAGGTCATGTTGCCTTCGGCTTTGATGATGCCGGTTTCCAGCAGCCCTTTTTGCTCGTCGGTAAACATACCGTAGCAGCGATCCTGTACCGTCTGGCCGCGCCACCATGGGCAGACATCGTGCAGCACGCGCTTGTTCTCTTCGCTCACCGCAAAGCCAGCGCCCGGACGGTCGGCCAGATCGTCGATCTCTTTTTCAATCCACGAAACGGTGTATTCCGGGAAGATTGGCGCGGCGCGCACTTCGCTTGCCTGGTTGCCGATAATCAGCTCGTCGTGTTTGATCCAGATGGTGCGTTTTGCCAGATGATGCGCCAGCGCCAGCGCGCGACGCACCGGGATCGGTTTGTCCATGTGCTGCTGGTACATTTCGGTGTAATGCTGCGCGCGCTCGGTACAGACCGGCGGTTTCACGATATGCACCAGAGCGGTTTTGTGCGCCTTAATGCGGTCTGTCAGGGTGTTCAGATTCAGCTGTGTCATATCTTTATCCTCGTAGGGTCGCAGTTAACCCATTCTGGGCCGCAAACTGTTGGGCAAACTCCAGTAACTCAGGGTTATCGAGCGGTTTGTCAGGGGCAGAATAGGGTTGGCCGAGCAGGGTATATTTGTTCATGCCAAGGGTGTGGTACGGCAAAAAGTGGATATCGCGGACGTTCAGTTCGTCGGCGGCAAAACGGGTGATGGCTTTAATCGACGCTTCATCGGCGTTAAAGCCCTGAATCAGCGGGACGCGAATGGTCAGCTGTTTTCCGGCAGCAGCCAGGCGTTTTAAATTCTCCAGCACCCGTTTTGCCGAGCCGTCAGTCCACTGTTTAAATACCTCGCCATCGACATGCTTAAGGTCGGCGAGGAACAGATCGACATAGGGTAACGACGGTTCGATATAGTGCCATGGCACATGCAGACAGGTTTCGACCGCCGTGTGAATGCCCTGATCGTGGCTGGCTTTAAACAGAGAATGGGCCAGCTCCGGGCTCATAAAGGGTTCGCCGCCGGAGAGGGTAATACCCCCGCCGCTGCGATCGTAAAAAGGTTTATCGCGCAGGACGGTTGCCACAATATCGGCCACCTGTTTCTCTTCCCCACAGACCGTCAGCGCCTGGGTCGGGCAGCAGTCGGTGAGGGCGTCGAGATGGGCGTCATTGAGTTTTTCGCGATGGATGATCACTCCGTTCAGCGCACGGTCGATAATCCCTGGCGCAGCCTGCTGACACAGGTCGCAGCCTTCGAGGCACAGGCGGGCATCAAACAGCACATCCCGCGTGCGGGAGCGGCTCTCCGGGTTCTGACACCAGCGACAGCCGAGGGAGCAGCCTTTCAGGAACACCACGGTACGAATACCTGGGCCGTCGTGGGTGGAGTAACGCTGAATATTGAAGATCATATTTTCGCCTCTTGTTGCGTATGAAGATTAAATAACTTTCGAATGAAAGTTATTTTGATGTGCGTCAACTCTGAGGAAGGTTTTTACGTGGTAGTGTTACGGCAGGTTAATTTTGAGGGTGACATCATGGAATTTTATCTCGACACATCTGACGTAGCCGCAGTCAAGAAACTGGCACGCGTTTTCCCGTTAGCCGGTGTAACGACCAACCCTAGCATCGTCGCAGCAGGTAAAAAGCCGCTGGAGGTGCTCCTGCCGGAGCTGCATGACGCGCTCGGCGGAAAAGGGCGTCTGTTTGCCCAGGTGATGGCGACGACCGCAGAGGGCATGGTGGAAGACGCACGTAAACTGCGCGCCATCATTAACGATCTGGTGGTGAAAGTGCCGGTCACGGCAGAAGGGCTGGCGGCAATCAAAATGCTGAAAGCGGAAGGGATCCCAACGCTTGGGACGGCGGTGTATGGCGCGGCGCAAGGGATGCTGTCGGCGTTAGCAGGCGCGGATTATGTCGCACCCTATGTGAATCGCCTTGATGCTCAGGGCGGCGACGGAATTCAGACCGTGGTGGAACTCCAGCAGCTGCTGACGCTGCACGCGCCGCACGCTAAAGTGCTGGCCGCCAGCTTCAAAACACCGCGTCAGGCGCTGGACTGCCTGCTGGCCGGGTGTGAATCTATCACCCTGCCGCTGGACGTGGCGCAGCAGTTTATTAGCTCTCCGGCGGTGGATGCGGCGGTGGTGAAATTTGAGCAGGACTGGCAGACTGCATTTGGGCGCACGTCGATTTGACCCAGTAAACCGGGTGCTGGCGTCGCCTCACCCGGTCAGCGTTATCCCCCGCACACCTCGCAGCCTGGATTACGCATCAATTTCATCTCACGAAACTGACAGGTCATCGCGTCGTACATCAGGATTTTTCCGGCGGCAGGTGTGCCGTAATGGGTCAGCACTTTAATCGCTTCCATCGCCTGCAATGAACCGATCACCCCCACCAGCGGCGCCATGACGCCCGCTTCCACGCAGGTGAGGGCGTTCTCGCCAAACAGTCGGCTTAAACAGCGATAGCACGGCTCGCCATCCGCATAGGTAAAGACGCTGATCTGCCCTTCCATGCGGATCGCCGCCCCGGAGATCAGCGGTGTTTTATGGGCAAAACAACCCGCGTTGAGCTGATTGCGCACCGCCACGTTGTCGGTGCAATCAAGCACAATATCGTGCTGCGCGATGTGGGCGGACAGTGCCGCATCGTCCAGCATCGCATCAATGAGGGTAAAGTGAACATTCGGGTTGATCCGCGCCAGGGCATCGCGCGCCGAGATCACTTTCGGCTCGCCAACGGTCGCATCGCTGTGCAAAGTCTGACGCTGCAAGTTCGACACCGATACCGTATCGAAATCCAGCAGCGTCATCCTGCCAACGCCCGCTGCCGCCAGATATTGCGCGGCGGCACAGCCCAGCCCGCCCAGGCCGACGACCAGCACGTTTGCTGCTTTTAGCGCTTCCTGCCCGTCGAAATCAAACCCGCGCAGGACGATCTGACGGTTATAGCGCAGCATCTCCTGATCGTTCAGCTCCACCGCCATTTTAGCCTCCGAACAGATGGTTAAAGGCTTCGACCTCAACCCATTCACCGGCTTCGACGTTGCCGCGCTCACGCTCCAGCACGATGAAGCAGTTACCCTGGCTGAATGAGCTAAAGATATGCGAGCCCTGATGCCCGGTGGTGCTCACTTCCAGCTCGCCGTCGGCGTTACGCGTCAGAATGCCGCGCTGGAAATCCAGACGCCCCGGGGATTTTTTCAGTCGCGTCGCCGCTCGCACGCGCTGGCGAAGAGGCAAGCCTGAGGCGTTATCGCCGGAGAGTTTCGCCAGCAGCGGCTGCACCAGCTGATAAAAGGTCAGTGCCGCCGAGACCGGATTGCCCGGCAGACCGCAGAACCAGCTGTTAGCCAGCGTGCCAAAGGCAAACGGCTTGCCCGGTTTGATCGCCAGTTTCCAGAAGCTGATTTCGCCCAGCTCATCGAGAATGGTTTTGGTGTAATCCGCTTCGCCGACGGAGACGCCGCCGGAGCTTATCACCACGTCGGCTGCGTTATCCGCTTCGATAAAGGCCGCGCGCAGTTTTTGCGGATTGTCCGGAATGATACCGAGGTTGATCACCTCGCAGCCCAGCTGTTCCAGCATAAGATGCACGGCCAGACGGTTGGTGTCGTAGATTTGGCCCGCCTGCAAAGGCTGGCCCGGCAGCTGCAGTTCGTCGCCCGTCGAGAAAAGCGCGACGCGCACTTTGCGCACCACGTCGATCTCCGCAATGCCGAGAGAGGCCAGCACCGGCAGCTCTGCGACTGTCAGTTTGGTTCCGGCCGCGAACACCGTTGCGCCCTGGGCGATATCTTCCCCGGCGCGGCGGATGTTCTGATTCGCTTTAACGCTGGCGGTAAAACGCACGCCCGCGTCGGTCTGTTCGGTCTCTTCCTGCATCACCACCGCGTCGCACCCGTCAGGCACTGGCGCACCGGTCATGATGCGAATGCAGGTCCCCTGTGGCCACTCACCCGCGAACGGCTGACCGGCGAAGGCTTTTCCGGCGACCGGTAAGGCATTTCCCGCCTGAATATCCGCAAGGCGCACCGCGTAACCGTCCATCGCCGAGTTATCAAACCCCGGCACATTGAGCGGAGAGACAACGTCGCGCGCCAGCACACGCCCAAAGCCGCGCAGCAAAGGCAGCGTTTCGTGCTCTTTCAACGGGGTGACGGGGGCGAGCATCTGCGTGAGTGCCGTTTCAAGCGGCATCAGTCCGGCGGTAAAATCCATGGTTTACTCCTGCGGGATAACAGCGAAAGCGGGCATTATGACAGAAAAGTGCCCCTAACTGTATGACACAGAGGGTGTAGTCTTTACATCACCCTTGCGTCTTTCTATATTCAAAATTCGTCTGAAGATCTGACAACGATAATGATATTTATAGAAAAAGCGGCGCCTCTGTGCTGATGGGTGATGGAAATGGTTAATGCGGTGATCGCAATTCACGGCGGCGCAGGGGCAATTACCCGTGCGAAGCTGAGTCCGGAGCAGGAAAAACGCTACGTTGACGCGCTTTCTGCCATTGTTGAAACGGGCCAGCGGATGCTGGAGGCGGGCGAGAGCGCGCTTGATGTCGTCACCGAGGCGGTACGTTTGCTGGAAGAGTGCCCGCTGTTTAACGCGGGCATTGGGTCGGTATTTACTCGCGACGAAACCCACGAACTGGACGCCTGCGTGATGGACGGCAATAGCCTGAAAGCCGGTGCGGTGGCGGGTGTCAGCCATCTGCGTAACCCGATTCTGGCGGCGCGTCTGGTGATGGAGCAAAGCCCGCACGTCCTGATGACGGGAGCTGGCGCGGAGCAGTTTGCCGCAGAAAACGGCATGGAACGGGTGCCTGCTGAGACCTTCTCGACGCCCGAGCGTTATCAGCAATTACTGGACGCCCGCAGCGCCGGGATCACCCAGCTCGATCACGCGGCACCGCTCGAGGAGCGCACCAAAATGGGTACCGTCGGAGCGGTGGCGCTGGACAAAGCGGGCAATCTCGCGGCGGCCACCTCTACCGGCGGAATGACCAACAAATTACCGGGCCGGGTCGGGGACAGCCCTCTGCCGGGCGCGGGATGTTACGCCAATAACGCCAATGTGGCCGTGTCCTGCACCGGCACGGGCGAAGTGTTTATCCGCACGCTCGCGGCGTATGACATTGCCGCCTTGATGGATTACGGAAACTTAAGTCTGGCCGAGGCCTGCGAGCGCGTGGTGATGGAAAAACTCCCGGCGCTCGGCGGCAGCGGCGGGCTGATTGCCGTGGATCGTGAAGGCAACGTCGCGTTGCCGTTTAACAGTGAAGGGATGTATCGCGCCTGGGGTTATGCGGGCGATGCACCCTCGACGGGAATTTATCGTGAATAAGGGGAGCCTGCGTGCCGCACAGTAACGATCTGGATAGCCGGGAAGTTCTGGCCGTCCACAACCTGAACATCGCGTTTCAGGAAGAGCGGCGGCTTGTCCCGGCGGTAAAACAGCTTTCGTTCTCTCTCAAGCGAGGCGAAACGCTGGCGATTGTCGGTGAATCCGGTTCCGGTAAATCCGTCACGGCCCTGTCGCTGATGCGTTTGCTGGAGCAGGCCGGCGGGATGATCAACTGTGACAGCCTGCTTTTACGCCGTCGCAACCAGCAGGTCATCGATCTCACCGAGCTGAGCCAGTCGCAAATGCAGAGCGTGCGCGGCGCGGACATGGCGATGATTTTCCAGGAGCCGATGACCTCGCTGAATCCGGTGTTTCCGGTGGGCGAGCAGATTGCCGAATCTATCCGCCTGCACCAGGGATTATCCCGCGAGCAGGCGCTGGCAGAGGCCAAACGCATGCTGGATCTGGTGCGTATTCCGGAAGCGCAAACCATTCTCGGGCGCTACCCGCATCAGCTCTCCGGCGGCATGCGCCAGCGGGTGATGATCGCTATGGCGCTGTCGTGCCGTCCGGCGGTGCTGATCGCCGATGAACCGACGACCGCGCTGGATGTGACCATTCAGGCGCAGATCCTGCAGCTCATCAAAGTGCTGCAACAGGAGATGGAGATGGGGGTGATTTTTATCACCCACGATATGGGCGTGGTGGCGGATATCGCCGATCGGGTGCTGGTGATGTACCAGGGCGAGGCCGTTGAAACGGGCAGCGTGGAGCAGATCTTCCACGCGCCGGAACACCCTTACACCAAAGCGCTGCTGGCGGCGGTTCCGCGTCTCGGGGCGATGAACGGCAGCGATTTGCCACGTCGTTTCCCGCTGCTTTCGCCGGGCGTGGCGCAAAGCGAAGAGACCGAACAAGACACGGTGGTACCGGGCGAGCCGATTCTGCAGGTGCGCGATCTGGTGACCCGTTTCCCGCTGCGCGGCGGGCTGCTTAACCGCGTGAAGCGCGAAGTGCACGCGGTGGAAAACGTCAGTTTCGACCTATGGCCGGGCGAAACCCTGGCGCTGGTGGGCGAATCGGGCTGCGGGAAATCCACCACCGGACGGGCGCTGCTGCGTCTGGTCGACTCCCAGGAGGGCAGCATTACCTTTAACGGTGAGCGCATCGACACGTTGCCTGCCAGCAAGCTACAGCACCTGCGCCGGGATATTCAGTTTATCTTCCAGGACCCCTATGCCTCCCTCGATCCGCGCCAGACGGTCGGTTACTCGATCATGGAGCCGTTGCGGGTGCATGGCCTGCTGAAAGGCGAAGAGGGGCAGCGGCGCGTTGCCTGGCTTCTGGAACGCGTGGGATTAAAGCCGGAACATGCCTGGCGTTACCCGCACGAGTTTTCCGGCGGACAGCGTCAGCGCATCTGCATTGCCCGCGCGCTGGCGTTGAATCCGAAGGTGGTGATTGCCGACGAATCCGTCTCGGCGCTGGATGTCTCCATCCGTGCACAAATCATCAACTTACTGCTCGATCTCCAGCGCGAGCTGGGCATCGCCTTTTTGTTTATCTCACACGATATGGCGGTGGTAGAGCGCATCAGCCATCGCGTGGCGGTGATGTACATGGGACAAATCGTGGAGATTGGCCCGCGTCGCGCGGTGTTTGAAAACCCGCAGCACCCGTACACCCGCAAACTGATGGCCGCCGTTCCGGTGGCCGATCCGGCGCACCGGCACGGCCACCGCGTGCTGTTGCAGGATGAGATGCCGGGCAATATTCGTAAACGCGGCGAGGCGACGGAGCGTGTGGTTCTGCGCGAAGTGGGCCCCGGACATTTCGTGGCGCCGCCGCATCAACACAACGCCTTTTCACGCTTATAGCTTTTGACAGACAGGGAACAACAGGAGAATACAATGACAAAATTTGTTGCTCGTTCATGGCTGTTAGCCGCGAGCGTGACGGCCGCGCTGGCGGCAACGCCTGCATTTGCGGCTAAAGATGTGGTGGTCGCCGTGGCGTCCAACTTCACCACGCTGGACCCGTATGACGCCAACGATACGCTGTCGCAGGCGGTGGCGAAGTCGTTCTATCAGGGGCTGTTTGGCCTTGATAAAGAGATGAAGCTAAAGAACGTGCTGGCCGAAAGCTATACCGTCTCCGATGACGGGCTGGTCTACACCATCAAACTGCGCAGCGGCGTGAAGTTCCAGGATGGAACTGATTTCAACGCTGAAGCCGTGAAGGTGAACCTCGATCGCGCCAGCAATAAAGAAAACAGTCTCAAGCGCTATAACCTCTACAAAAACATCGCCAGCACCGAGGCCGTTGATTCGACGACGGTGAAAATCACCCTCAAAGAGCCGTTCTCGGCGTTTATCAATATTCTGGCGCACCCGGCGACGGCGATGATCTCCCCGGAAGCGCTGAAGAAATACGGTAAAGAGATTGGTTTCCATCCGGTCGGCACCGGGCCGTACGAGCTGGTGACCTGGAATCAGACCGATTTCGTGAAGGTGAAGAAATTCGCCGGGTACTGGCACAAGGGCCTGCCGAAACTGGACTCTATTACCTGGCGTCCGGTTGTCGACAACAACACCCGTGCGGCGATGCTGCAAACCGGCGAAGCGCAGTTTGCTTTCCCGATCCCTTACGAGCAGGCGGCAATCCTTGAGAAAAACAGCAAGCTGGAGCTGGTGGCCAGCCCGTCGATCATGCAGCGCTACATCAGCATGAACGTGACGCAAAAGCCGTTTGATAATCCAAAAGTGCGCGAGGCGATCAACTACGCCATTAACCGTCAGGCGCTGGTGAAAGTGGCTTTTGCGGGCTATGCGACCCCGGCGACGGGCATTGTGCCGCCGTCGATTGCCTACGCCCAGAGCTACAAACCCTGGCCTTACGATCCGGCGAAAGCGCGCGAGCTGCTGAAAGAGGCCGGTTTCCCGAACGGCTTTAGCACCACGCTGTGGTCATCTCATAATCACAGCACCGCGCAGAAAGTGCTGCAGTTCACCCAGCAGCAGCTGGCGCAGGTGGGCATCAAAGCGCAGCTGACAGCGATGGACGCGGGCCAGCGTGCGGCGGAAGTGGAAGGCAAAGGGCAGAAAGAGAGCGGTGTGCGCATGTTCTACACCGGCTGGACGGCATCAACGGGTGAAGCAGACTGGGCGCTCTCGCCGCTGTTTGCCTCGCAGAACTGGCCGCCGACGCAGTTCAACACCGCGTTCTACAGCAATCCGCAGGTGGATAAAGATCTGACGGATGCCCTGAAAACCACCAAAACCGACGAGAAAGCGCGTCTGTACAAGGATGCTCAGGATATTCTGTGGAAAGAGTCGCCGTGGGTGCCGCTGGTGGTGGAAAAACTGGTTTCCGCCCACAACAAGGCGCTGACCGGGTTCTACATCATGCCGGATACGGGCTTCAGTTTTGAAGACGCGGATTTGAAATAACAGAACTCATTCCCGCAGGCGAGAGTCTGCGGGATGAGAGGGAAAGGCATGCTGAATTATGTTTTTAAACGCCTGCTGGGGCTGATCCCAACGCTGCTGATTGTGGCGGTGCTGGTGTTTCTGTTCGTCCATATGCTGCCCGGCGATCCGGCGCGACTCATCGCCGGGCCGGAGGCGGATGGGACGGTGATCGATATGGTGCGCCAGCAGCTGGGTCTCGATCGGCCGCTGTACGTGCAGTTCTGGCACTACATCACCAACGTGTTGCAGGGCGATTTCGGCATCTCAATGGTGTCGCGACGTCCGGTTTCTGAGGAGATTGCCAGCCGCTTTATGCCGACGTTCTGGCTCACTCTTGCCAGTATGATCTGGGCGATGATTTTTGGTCTTGCCGCAGGGATTATCGCCGCCGTCTGGCGCAACCGCTGGCCGGATAAGCTCGGCATGGCATTGGCCGTCACTGGGATCTCTTTCCCGGCGTTTGCGCTGGGGATGCTGCTGATGCAGATCTTCTCCGTCGAACTGGGCTGGCTGCCGACGGTGGGAGCGGATACGTGGAAGCACTACATTCTGCCGTCGCTCACCTTAGGCGCAGCGGTGGCCGCCGTGATGGCGCGCTTTACGCGCGCCTCGTTCGTCGATGTGCTGAGTGAAGACTATATGCGCACCGCGCGCGCCAAAGGCGTGAGCGAAAAGTGGGTGATCCTCAAGCATGGCCTGCGCAATTCGATGATTCCGGTTGTCACGATGATGGGCCTGCAGTTTGGCTTCCTGCTTGGCGGTTCGATTGTGGTGGAGAAGGTCTTTAACTGGCCGGGGCTGGGTCGTTTGCTGGTCGATTCCGTCGACATGCGCGACTATCCGGTGATTCAGGCAGAGGTGCTGCTATTTTCACTGGAATTTATTCTTATCAACTTAGTGGTGGATGTGCTCTACGCCGCCATTAACCCGGCTATCAGGTACAAGTAACATGCGATTGTTTAACTGGCGTCGTCAGGCCATTTTAAAGGCTATGCCGGGGTTAAAACCGGACCATATCCGCACGCCGTGGCTGGAGTTCTGGCGTCGATTTCGTCGTCAGCCGGTGGCAATGACCGCCGGACTGTTTGTGCTGCTGCTGATCGTAGTGGCGATTCTGGCACCCTGGATCACGCCGTTCGATGCGGAAAACTACTTCGATTACGATCGACTGAACGATGGTCCGTCGATGATGCACTGGTTTGGCGTGGACTCTCTCGGGCGCGATATCTTTAGCCGAGTGCTGGTCGGCGCACAAATCTCACTCGCGGCGGGGGTTTTCGCGGTGCTGATTGGCGCTGCCATCGGTACGGTGCTGGGCCTGCTGGCGGGGTTCTACGAAGGCTGGTGGGACCGCATCATCATGCGTATCTGCGACGTGCTATTTGCCTTCCCCGGCATTTTGCTGGCGATCGCTGTCGTCGCAATAATGGGTAGCGGGATGGCTAACGTGATCATCGCCGTGGCGGTCTTTTCCATTCCGGCGTTTGCCCGTCTGGTGCGCGGAAATACGCTGGTGCTGAAGCAACAGACGTTTATCGAGTCGGCGCGCAGTATTGGTGCCAGCGATGCAACCATCCTGTTTAACCACATTCTGCCCGGCACGGTCTCGTCCATTGTGGTCTATTTCACCATGCGTATCGGCGTGTCGATCATCTCAGCGGCGAGTCTCTCATTCCTGGGATTAGGCGCACAGCCGCCGACGCCGGAGTGGGGCGCGATGCTCAATGAAGCGCGGGCTGACATGGTGATTGCGCCCCACGTGGCGATTTTCCCAAGCCTCGCGATCTTCTTTACCGTGCTGGCCTTTAACCTGTTGGGTGATGGCCTGCGCGACGCACTGGATCCGAAGATTAAAGGGTAGGGCTGAGGGCCGGACGTTGTAACATTGTAAAGAATGTTAATCAGTTGCGATTTATTGACCTGACGCATTAATCTGGTCAAAAAATGAGCTTATTCTGATCGTGCACAATGGCTGACAAGGGAGGAAATAGCATGTCCGTTGACAGACTGAAACGCGATCTACTGAACAAGCTGATCAATGCCCGGATTGACCTTGCGGCATACCTGCAGTTAAGGATGGCAAAAGGGTATATGTCAGTCAGCGAAAGCGACCATCTGCGCGATAATTGTTTTGAACTGTGTGACTACATGCGTGAAAAAGCGCCGATCCTGCGGGATTATTACGACGCTGATGAACAGCTTGTCCTGCAACGCGCGGCTGACGCGTTGTCAAAAGCTGCCGTATGCCTGATGACCGGACACCATGATTGTCCAACGTTTGTCGCCGTCAGTGCGGAGAAACTTGAACACTCCCTGACGACACTGACTCTCTGCATTATGTGCCTGAAAGAGCACGCCGCGCTCCATCAGCACTAAACTCCGGGGGAGGCGACTCCCCCTTCTGATTAAGCTTTTGTAAAAGTGCTCACGCGCCCGGTCGGCCTGGCTACTCTTTATGCCAAACGTCGAAAAAAGGAGTGCGTAATGCGCCGATCTTCGCTGATTCCTCTGTCTCTCTTCTTTCTCTCCGCTTCCGTAATGGCGGCACCCGGCGCAGTCAACGTCGATGTGCTGCAAACTAAACTCGATCACCCGTGGTCGCTGGCCTTTTTGCCGGATAATCAGGGCATGCTGATCACCCTCAGGGGCGGGCAGCTCAAGCACTGGCAGGCGGGAAAAGGGCTGTCAGATCCGATCGTCGGGATACCGAAAGTGTGGGATAGCGGGCAGGGCGGTCTGTTAGACGTGGTGCTGGCTCCGGATTTTGAACAGTCGCGCCGCATCTGGCTCAGCTACGCCGAAGTCGGCAACGACGGTAAAGCGGGCACGGCGGTAGGATATGGCCGCCTGAGCGAGGATCTCTCGCGCGTCGAGGCTTTCCAGGTGGTGTTCCGCCAGATGCCAAAACTGTCGACGGGAAATCACTTCGGCGGGCGACTGGTGTTCGACGGAAAAGGCTATCTGTTTATCGGCCTGGGTGAAAACAATCAGCGTCCGACGGCGCAGGATCTGGATAAGCTGCAAGGGAAAGTGGTACGCCTGACGGATCAGGGCAAAGTGCCCGCAGATAATCCGTTCGTCGATAAAGCAGGCGCACGCCCGGAAATCTGGTCCTACGGCATCCGCAATCCGCAGGGGATGGCGATGAACCCCTGGACCGACGCGCTGTGGCTGAACGAGCACGGCCCGCGTGGCGGCGATGAGATCAATATCCCTGAAAAAGGCAAAAACTACGGCTGGCCGCTGGCGACGCACGGGATTAACTACAGCGGCCTGAAAATTCCGGAAGCCAAAGGCGAGCATGTCGAAGGCACGGAGCCGCCGCTGTTTGTCTGGAAAGTATCGCCCGCGGTGAGCGGCATGGCGTTCTACAACAGCGACGTTTTTCCGCAGTGGAAAAACAAACTGTTCGTGGGCGCGCTGAAAGAGAAAGACGTGATTGTCCTGAGCGTGGACGGCAATAAGGTGACGGAAGACGGGCGGATTCTGGGAGATAAAGGCAACCGCATTCGCGATGTGCGGGTGGGGCCGGATGGCTATCTGTATGTATTAACGGATGAATCAGACGGGCAACTGTTGAAAGTCAGCCCGTCCGGGGCGTGATTAGCTCACGGGGATCATGATCGCTTTTTGGAAGGCCGGGCGCGCTTTGAGCTGTGCGAACCAGCGCTCCAGGTTTGGATACGATCCCCACTCCAGACCGATGTTGGTCAGGTTCCAGATAAACGGCGCGACCGCGATATCGCCCACGCCAAACGCGGAGCCTGAGAGCCACGGCTGGTTAGCGAGTGCGTCATCCAGCAGGGCAAACAGTTTTTCGCACGCCGCTTTTCCGGCGTCGATCGCCGCATAATCACGCTCGGCTTCGGGGGTTCTGACCAGGCCCATCAGGATTGGGCGGTGCGCGGGGGAGAGCGTCTGGTTTGCCCAGTCCATCCATTTTTCGCCCTCGGCACGGCGGGCAGGATTGTCCACCCACAGGCGATTTTGCCCGTACTGCGCTGCCAGATAGCGCACAATGGCGTTCGATTCCCACAGGGTTAAGTCGGTTTCGTCGTCGCGCAGCAGCGGCACCAGTCCGTTGGGGTTCATCGCCAGATACTCGGCATCGTTATTCACGCCAAACTGCAAACCGGCCATGATCTGGTTAAACGGTAAATCCAGCTCTTCCAGCGTCCAGAGCACTTTCTTGACGTTGGTTGAATTGTTCCTGCCCCACAGCGTAATCATATTGACTCCTGAATGAGTGAAATAACCTGAGTGGTGAATCAAAGCCTGCGATTGCACATGGTGAGATAAACCTAACATTTACGCAACAGAAGACAAAAAAATCGCATCCGGGACAGCACCCCGGCCCGTTATTGCGTAAACTTTAAAAACTTTACCTGGTTTAGGTTTCTTTAGACTCATTAGTACGTTATTACTCATCGCTTCTTGCGACACGGTGATGTGACGTGATTTTTTAGAAAGGACACTCGGGTGGCATTTATGACGCATACAACTTCTTCTCTGCGCAGCCTGGCGGCAGGCTCCGCACTGCTTTTCCTGTTTTCCCCCACACTTTTTGCGGCTGAAACGGCGGCACCAGAAGCGCCTCCGGTCGACGCGCGCGCGTGGATCCTGATGGACTACGCCAGCGGTAAAGTGCTGGCGGAAGGCAACGCGGACGAACAGCTCGATCCGGCGAGTCTGACCAAAATCATGACCAGCTACGTGGTCGGGCAGGCGCTCAAAGCAAACAAAATTAAGCTCGACGACATGGTGACCATTGGCAAAGACGCCTGGGCCACCGGCAACCCGGCCCTGCGCGGCTCGTCCGTGATGTTCCTGAAACCGGGTGACCAGGTTTCCGTGTCGGATCTGAATAAAGGGGTGATTATTCAGTCGGGGAACGACGCCTGTATCGCGCTGGCGGATTACGTCGCGGGCAGCCAGGACTCCTTTATCGGCCTGATGAATGGTTACGCGCAAAAGCTCGGCCTGACCAAAACCACCTTCAAAACGGTCCACGGCCTGGACGCGCCGGGGCAGTTCAGTACCGCCCGCGATATGGCGTTGCTGGGCAAAGCGCTGATCCACGACGTGCCGGATGAGTACGCTATTCATAAAGAGAAAGAGTTTACGTTCAACAAGATCCGCCAGCCGAACCGCAACCGTCTGCTGTGGAGCAGCAACGTGAATGTAGACGGCATGAAAACCGGCACCACCGCCGGCGCAGGCTATAACCTGGTGGCGTCTGCGACCCAGGGCGATATGCGTTTGATCTCCGTGGTGCTCGGCACCAAAACCGACCGCATCCGCTTTAATGAATCCGAAAAACTGCTGACCTGGGGCTTCCGCTTCTTCGAAACGGTGACGCCAATTAAACCTGATGCGACCTTTATCAGCCAGCGCGTCTGGTTCGGCGATAAGAGTGAAGTGAATCTGGGCGCGGGTGAAGCGGGTTCTGTGACGATCCCGCGTGGTCAGTTGAAAAATCTAAAAGCGAGCTACACCCTGACCGATCCACAGCTGACCGCGCCGCTGAAAAAGGGCCAGGTGGTCGGCACGATCGATTTCCAGCTTAACGGCAAATCCATTGAGCAGCGTCCGCTGATCGTGATGGAAGCGGTGGAAGAGGGTGGATTCTTCAGCCGGATGTGGGACTTTGTAATGATGAAATTCCACTCGTGGTTTGGTGGCTGGTTCTCATAAAAGCAAAACGATAACCGCAAGGTTATCGTTTTGAGTGTTTGCCTCCTCCCCCGACGGGGGAGGGATAAGGTGAGAGCATCAGGCCGCGCTGGCGGCTAAGCCCGGCAAAACCCCCACTCAGTACATCAATTTAATCTGCTGCGCTTTGGCGTGCGCGACCAGCTCGTCATCCGGGCGGCAGTCGCTGACAATCGCATCAAAGCGTGCCAAATCGCCCATTCTTGCTGAACGCACTTTGCCAAATTTACTGTGATCCACCACCAGCACATGATACTGCGCGGCGTTCATCGCCCAGTGTTTCACCGTTAACTCTTCGAGGTTAAAACAGGTTGCGCCCTGGCGCACGCTCACGCCTGCCGCTGAGTAAAAGGCGATATCCGGACAGAGATTGCTCAGGGTGTCCTGAAGATTCAACGGCTTGAAAATGGCGTTGCTGGCGTGAAACTCACCGCCGCAGAGGATCACCCGACACTCAGGTTTCTCCTGGAGGGCCAGAAAGGTATTCAGGGAGTAGCACACCGCCGTGAACGGTAGCGTGTTATCAATGGCTTCGATAATCCATGGTGTGGTGGTGCCGCAGTCGAAAAACAGGGTCTGATGCGGTTGCACGAGGGAGGCGGCCAGCCGTGCGGCTTTGCGTTTCTCCTCAACCAGGCGGGTTTTTTGATCGCTCAGGAGATAGTGGCTGCCGCTGCGTGGCTCCAGCACGATATAGCCGCCGAGCAGCACCACGGGGGCACTCTCGCTGTTCAGGTCGCGACGGATGGTCATCTCGGAAACGCCGAGCAGAGTGGCAGCTTCTTTAAGATGCAGCTTATCGCTGCGCTTCAGGGCTTGCAGCAGCTGGGAGATGCGGTCGTCGCGTCGTGTTTCCATAGATCCTCGGGGCGAAAAGGTGAACCCCCACAATGTGGGGGTTCAAGTGTAACCTGTCGGACCGGGATTAGTCACGTATCCAGCCTTTGCGGATCGGGAGAGCAAAGCAGATACGGTAGACGCGCTGCAGCCCGCGATAAATCTGCTGCCCCATGATATTCCACAGGATTTGCGCGCTCAGGCAGCCCATCATTCCGACCAGCAGTCCGCCCAGCATATCCAGCGGCCAGTGGACGCCGAGATAGACGCGCGACCAGGCAATGCCGAGTGCGATCGCCATCAGAACCACGCCCGACCAGACGCGGTGCCAGAACAAAAAGGCCAGTGCGAAGGTGAAAATCACGGTGCCGTGATCGCTCGGGAAGGAGTCGTCAGCCGCATGGTGCAGGAAGTTCGAACCGATATGATCGACAAATGGACGGTCGTGCGGGAACAGATGCCCCAGCGTCCAGGAGGCGGTCATGCTAACCGCCAGCGCCATCGCCACCTTTATCACCAGCTGACGCTGCGCGCTGACCTGCTTGCGCGGCCCCCACAGCCAGAGTATCGCGATCAGCAAGGGCACGATGTTAATCAGATCCTTCGCCACAAATTTGGCAAACATAATCATCCACTCCGGTGACGCCGGGGTGGCATTAATCAGATAAAACAGTCCGTAATTGAGATTCTCTAGCATTCCAACTCACTCTTTTGCAAACCAGGCAGAAACAAGGCCGTAAGCCACGACCTGAGAAAACCAAACCCACCAACCTGCCCACAGGTTGTGAGAGAAGAAATGGGCGCCGCGCATGACCTGGCCGAAGCCCATCGTCAGGCCCGCCACTGCACCCAGCGCCACGAAACACCACGCCAGACGAGGGCGCTCGCGCCAGAAGGCGAAAAACAGCCCCATTACCATAAAGCCGCTCGATGCGTGCCCGCCGGGGAAGCAACGACCGGGGCCGCTGCCATCAGGCGTACTGCTAAACAGCGGATACGAAACCGCTTTGCCGCCGTACTCCAGCAGATCCCACGGACAGCTGTGATGGCTGGTACTTTTCAGCACACCGACCACCAGGGTGCCAAGGCCCATCAGCAGCGCTCCGGTGACCAGCGGCATGTTGCGACGAAAGGCACCATAAATCAGCGCCACGGCCGCCGTCGCAATCGCAACGTACTTCGCCAGCCGATGGTTCAGCAGATCCAGCAGCGCGTTTTGCTGCAGCGGGAAATGGTGGCTGGCGGCGTCATACCAGAAACCTGTGATCCAGCGGTCGAGCGTCTCATCGCGCGAAAGCCAGGTAAACAGCACCGCCATCAGCAGTAGCGCGAAAAGCTGATAACCATAAAAGCGCACCGGTAAACGGTAAAGGGGTTTTATCTTAGTTGTCGGTGACTTAGATAAATCCGAAGGGGCAGTATGTTGAGCCATAATGACGTTCATTGACGGGAAATAGGCCCATCATAAAGGTGTCAACTTAAGGAAACCTTAAACGACGACGATATGTGCTTTATTTCTGTTTATCTTCGATAATTCACTATCTCGCGACCGGGCATTTCATTAAACTCATCGCGATTTTTTCATCAAAAAGAGACTGCATGTTAAACCGTTCTTCTTCCGGTAACCGTCTGGGTCGTCAGGCGTTACTTTTCCCTCTGTGTCTGGTGCTTTACGAATTCTCCACCTATATCGGCAACGATATGATCCAGCCGGGTATGCTGGCCGTGGTGGAGCAGTACAACGCCGGGATCGAGTGGGTACCGACATCCATGACCGCCTATCTGGCTGGCGGCATGTTTTTACAGTGGCTGCTGGGGCCGCTGTCGGATCGCATTGGCCGTCGCCCGGTGATGCTGACCGGCGTGGTCTGGTTTATCGTCACCTGCCTCGCCATTCTGCTGGCACAAACGATTGAACAATTCACGCTGCTGCGATTCTTGCAGGGGGTGAGCCTGTGCTTTATCGGCGCCGTGGGGTATGCCGCTATTCAGGAGTCCTTCGAAGAGGCGGTGTGTATCAAAATCACCGCCCTGATGGCGAACGTGGCGCTGATTGCGCCGCTGCTCGGCCCGCTGGTGGGCGCGGCGTGGGTGCATGTTGCGCCGTGGGAAGGGATGTTTGTGCTGTTCGCGGCATTGGCGGCGATTTCGTTCTTCGGCTTGCACCGCGCAATGCCAGAGACCGCCACTCGACTGGGCGAAAAACTGTCCCTAAAAGAGCTGGGGCGCGACTATAAAGAGGTGCTCAGAAATGGCCGCTTTGTGGCGGGCGCGCTGGCCACCGGGTTTGTCAGCCTGCCGCTGCTGGCGTGGATTGCCCAGTCACCGGTCATTATTATTAGCGGCGAGAAGCTCAGCAGCTACGAATACGGTCTGCTGCAGGTGCCTGTTTTTGGCGCGCTGATTATCGGTAACCTGGTGCTGGCACGCCTCACATCCCGTCGCAGCGTGCGCTCGCTGATCATTATGGGCGGCTGGCCGATTGTGGCCGGGCTGGTGGTTGCAGCGGTGGCGACCGTCGCCTCTTCCTACGCTTATCTGTGGATGACAGCCGGGCTGAGTATTTATGCCTTTGGGATTGGTCTGGCGAATGCCGGGCTGGTACGCCTGACGCTGTTTGCCAGCGAGATGAGTAAAGGCACCGTATCCGCCGCGATGGGGATGCTGCAGATGCTGATCTTTACCGTGGGCATTGAAGTCAGTAAACACGCCTACAGCTTTGGCGGTAACGGGCTGTTCAGCCTGTTTAACCTCGCCAATGGCGTGCTGTGGCTGGGGCTGATGGTGATGTTCCTGAAAGATAAACGCGTCGGCAGCGCGTTACAGTAAGTTGTTGCCCGGTGGCGTAACGCTTACCGGGCAATTCGTGCGCTAGTTAAACGGCGCTTCCCCGTTCAACGCTTTTTCGATCACATCCAGCACGCCTTCGTCGCTATTGTGCGGCGCCTCGAAACGCGCCTCGGCTTTGATATGCGGCTTGGCGTTTGCCATCGCAAAGCTAAAGCCCGCCTGACGCAGCATCTCAACGTCATTCCCGCTGTCGCCAAACGCTAACACTTCGCTATCGTCGATACCCCAGTGCCGCTGCAAAATCCGCAGCCCGTTCGCCTTGTGCACGCCTGGAATTATCAAATCGATATTGCCATGGCCGGTGGTCACCGGAACCATAATGTCGCTCAGTTCCTGATGGATCAGCGCCTGCACGCGCGGGATTTCGCTGTCCGGCAGATTCAGCCCAAACTTAAAGAAGATGTCGTCAAGATGGTCAAAGTTATCAACCATTTCCAGGCGATGATAATACTTCGCCGCCATCTCTTTGAGACTGTCATCGTAAGATTTCAGGGTATAGGCGCTGCTCTTGCCGCAGGCGATCACTTCCACTTCCGGCAGAGAGCAGAGAAAACGCGCCACGGTGTCGAACTGGCTTTTGGTGAGTTCACCGTTAAACACATCTTCACGAGCGTTCACCACCCAGCCGCCGTTTTCGGCGACAAAAGCGATCTCATCGGCAATCTCCGGGAAAAAGGAGATGAGCTGGTAATACTGATTCCCGCTGGCAACCACAAAGCGAATATCTTGTGCTTTCATGCGCGCATACTGCGCCAGAAAGCGCTCACGGTTATAGGTTTTGTCGTCGCTCAGGAAGGTTCCATCCATGTCGACGGCGATTAACTTAACGCTCATATCCCTTCTCCATTGCTGAATCTTGTGTTGTAGGTTTTGCCACGGCTTTTGCGACCAGCGCGGCGACAATGACCAGGGCTAACACCACCAGCATGGCGCTGCGTAACCCGTAATGTTCGCCAAGGAACCCGAGCAGCGGCGGGCCGACCAGGAAGGCGAGATAGCCGGTGGTGGCAACCACGCTGACGCGCGTCGGGGCGTCCGGGCCGGTATCGCTGGCCGCCGAAATGGTGAGCGGGAACCCGAGTGACGCACCGGCGCCCCACAGAATGACCGAAACACCGGCGATCCAGTCCACGTCGACAAAAATAATCAGCGCGATACCGAGCGCGCCCATCATCGCGCTGGCGCGCACCACGGCTACGCGGCTGTAACGATCGATAAACCAGCCGCCGGTAAAGCGCCCGACGGTCATCCCGAGGGTAAACCCGGCGTAAATCAGCGAACCAGAGGTAGGGCTAAAACCGTGGCCGTCGACCATCAGCAGCGGCAGCCAGTCGTTCGCGGAGCCTTCAGCAAACGCCATCGCCAGTACCACTACGCCAATCAGCATCAGCTGCATATCGCGATAAAAAGGTAACCCTTTCTCGGTCGACTTTTGCTCTTCCGCGCTGTTTTTGCCCGTGCCGTCAGGAATGAAGGTAATACCGGTCAAAATCGGCAAAATACAGATCAGCGCCGCCAGTAAAATGTGCAGGCTCGCGGCGGTCCCAAAGGCGGTCAACGCCATGCCCACACCGGCACCGGCCAGCGTGCCGAGGCTGTAGAAGCCGTGCATCATCGGCAGCACGGTTTTATTCAGCTCGCGCTCGACGGCGGCGCCTTCGACGTTAATCGCCACTTCTGCTGCACCAAAGCTGCCACCAAAGACCATCAGACCAAAGGCAAACATTACCGGCGATGCAAACCACAGGGCGGCGCTGAGGATCAGCATGCCGACCACGGCGCTGCACATGGTGGTACGAATCACTTTACGCGTACCAAAGCGCTTCACCAGCCATGCCGAGCAGAGAATACCGCTCATCGAACCGATCGACAGACCAAACAGCACGATGCCCATCTCTGCCGTTGAGACCGACAGAATATCGCGGATCGCGGGGGTGCGCGTCGCCCAGGACGCCATCAGCAATCCGGGGATGAAAAAGAACATAAACAGTGCCCACAGGCGGCGCTGCAGGGCTTTACGGGGAGAGATCAACGTCATTGAGGAGCACCAGAAGTACAATAATAGCGACAACACTAGCAAGTTTGTGTACATTTGTACACAAACCGAAAGGGGAAAAGATGAGCAGACGACCAAACGATCCGCAGCGTCGGGAGCGGATCCTTCAGGCCACCCTGGAGTCCATTGCAGAGCATGGCATCAATGCCGTGACGCACCGTAAAATCGCCAGCTGCGCGGGCGTGCCGCTGGGGTCGATGACCTATTATTTCGACGGGATAGACTCGCTGCTCGAAGAGGCGTTTACCGGATTTACCCAGCAAATGTCGCTGCAATACCGCGAATTTTTTGCCGGCGTTACCGGTCCGGAAATGGCCTGTGAGGCGATCACCACTCTGATCCACAGCTCAGAAGTGACCACGCCGCACAATATGGAGCTGATGTACCAGCTGTATGCGCTGATGAGCCGTAAACCAGCGCTTAAAAAAGTGATGCAGGACTGGATGCAAACCAGCCAGAGCACGCTTGAGCAGTGGTTTGACCCGGTGACGACGCGTGCGCTCGATGCGTTTATCGAGGGTATGACCCTGCATTTTGTGACGGACCGGGAGCCGCTGTCACGCGAAGAGATCAGGGCTATGGTGAGGCGCATCGCAGGATTTTAGCATTAGCCGAGGGTCGCACCCGCCGTCACGTTGACCATCGTTGCGGTCATCGCTCGGGCATGTTCAGAGGCCAAAAATGCAATCACACCGGCCACCTGCGGCAGGGTTGGCAGCCGCTTGAGCATTGTGCTTTGCGCGGCACCTTCCATAAACTGCTCGACCGTCACTCCCATCGACTGCGCTTTTATCGCAAATAACTCTCCTGTGTAAGAACCCGCCTGAACCGCGCCGCTGATAGCATGAGAGCGTACGCCCGTAACGCGGATGTTCTTCGGCCCCAGTTCGCTGGCGAGCGCATTGACGAACGCCTCAATGCCCGCGCAGCCGACGATATGCCCAAGATGACCGGGTATCGCCATCGGGCCTGCCGGTGCGACAACGGTGATTATCACGCCCTCGCGATCGCCACCCATATGGGGGACGACGGCCTTTGAGAGAGTGAAAAGGGCGGTGAGAAACGGATCAAATCCCTGCCTGAACTCTGCCAGGGATAACTCTGCGAGGCGTTTGCCTTGATCGTGCATAAACCCTGTTGCGTTAACGACCACATCAATGCCGCCAGTCTGCTGAGCCAGTTTCGCGGTTTGCTCAAGAACAGAACGTTCATCAAGGACGTCGATGACACGTGATTCTGCGATTCCACCGGCAGAACGGATGTCGTTAGCCACGCGCTCCAGCTTATCCCGATTTCGGGCGACGAGAAAAACATGCGCTCCCTCTCGCGCCAGTACTCGCGCTGTTTCGCTACCTATCGCGCCGCTTGCACCGAAAATGACAACGGTTTTGGTTTTCATCAGCATGGCCTTTTCTCAATCAAAGAGGCAGGGATAGTTCAAAGTATGGGTGCAAATGGGGTGGGGGCAAGCGGAGGAAACAGGAACTGGTTACAGCTTATATCATGGGGTAATGGTGCTAGTGCGACGGTGATATTGATGGCGCAGGAAAGTAGGGTGACGGAGCGGGTTTGACATGGCTGTGAATTTCAGGCAACAAAAAACCCATCAACCTTGAACCAAAATGGCGGGGTTGATGGGCTCCACAAAATGGGGGACATCAAAGAAAAGCAGTGGCAATAGTTATGACTGCCTCATATACAAAAAGTTCTGCGCATCGCGAAAATAATTCGGTGATGCGCAAACTTCAGAGTTATCCGAGCGCGGGCCAGATAATGATGATCAGCGTACCGGCTAGCGTCAGCAGGACGTTGGCGATGGCGTACGTGCCTGCGTAGCCCAGCGCCGGGATGTTGCTGCGGGCGGTGTCGCTGATGATTTCCATCGCCGGTGCACAGGTGCGCGCGCCCATCATGGCGCCAAACAGCATTGCGCGGTTCATGCGCAGCACGTATGCACCGAACAGGAAGCAGATTACCACCGGCAGCAGGCTGACGATCAACCCGGCGACCAGCATCTGCCAGCCGACGGCACCCAGACTGTGTCCGATGCCGCTGCCAGCGCTCAAACCCACGCCCGCCATAAAGACCATCAGGCCAAACTCTTTCACCATGTTCAGCGCGCCCTGCGGGATATAGCCGAAGGTCGGGTGGTTGGCTCGCAGGAAGCCGAGCATGATCCCGGCGAACAACAGACCCGCAGCGTTACCCACGCCGAAGCTAAAGTTGCTGAACTGGAAGGTGATCATCCCAATCATCAGGCCGACAATAAAGAAGGCGCAGAAGGCGAGCAGGTCGGTAACCTGGCTGTGAATGGAGATAAAGCCGATGCGGTCGGCGACGGTTTTCACGCGACGCGCGTCGCCACTGACCTGAAGAACGTCGCCTTTGTTCAGCACGACGTTATCGTCAATGGGCATCTCAATCTGGCTGCGGATGACCCGGTTCAGGAAGCAGCCGTGATCCGTCAGCTTCAGCTGTGCCAGACGACGTCCGACGGCGTTATGGTTTTTCACCACAATCTCTTCCGTGACGATACGCATGTCGAGCAGGTCGCGGTCGAAGACCTCTTTACCGTTGCGGAAACTCGGGTCAAGGCGCGCGTGCGCGTCCGGGTAGCCGACCAGGGCGATATCATCCCCCATCTGCAGCACTGCATCACCGTCCGGGTTAGCCAGAATACCGTTGCGGCGAATACGTTCGATATAGCAGCCCGTCTGGCGGTAGATACCCAGTTCGCGCAGGTTTTTGCCGTCGGCCCAGGCAACCAGCTCCGGCCCGACGCGATAGGCGCGAATGACGGGCAGATAGACTTTACGTTTGGTGTCGGTGTCCAGACCGCGCTCGCGCGCAATCTGCTGGGCGCTGGTCTGGAGATCCTGATGCTGGAGTTTAGGCAGGTAACGCGCAGCGACGATAAGGCTCACCAGCCCAATCAGATAGGTCAGGGCGTAGCCGAGACTCAGGTGGTCGAGCGCCAGCGAAAGCTGACCGCTCTCCATACCCGAGTGGCGCAACGTATCACCCGCACCGACCAGCACCGGCGTCGAAGTCATCGAACCGGCCAGCATCCCGGCGGTTAAGCCGATATCCCAGCCAAACAGTTTACCCAGCCCTAACGCTATCACCAGGGCGCTTCCGACCATCACCAGCGCCAGCATCAGATAATTTTTGCCGTCGCGGAAAAAAATTGAAAAAAAGTTCGGCCCTGCTTCCACGCCAACACAAAAAATAAACAGCATAAAACCGAGATTAAGCGCATCCGTGTTAATGCTGAAATGCTGCTGGCCTAATAATAATGAGACCACTAAAACGCCAATGGAATTACCAAGTTGAACGGAACCCAGGCGTAATTTACCCAGACACAGTCCCAGTGCCAGTACAACAAATAATAACAGGATGTAATTCCCATTTAACAAATCTGCGACGTTTATATTCACGGAGGCTAACTTCTTGTTTACCGTTAAGCTGTTGAAAGGATGGGGGATTTAGGCTACTGTTTTATCCCATGTGAGTGAAGGGATTCTCCCTTTCGCCCATACAGAATATATCCCACAGAACAATAACTGGCCGATAGTCTAATCGTATTAGATATCCAGGGCCAGAAAAGATCGCGTAACAATCTATGAGCTTTGGCAAGGAATGCCACATTGCATTATCTGACTGGGCGTCCTCTGGACGAATGTGTATTCGATAGTGATGGAGTCAGGAGGATTTTTGAACATCAAGCGGAACTGGACAGGTGTCGTCTGCTGTTTTCTACTGTTTATCGCGGTTTGCCTTTCATTAGCCTTCCATGTGAAGGGGGCATTCAGGGCATCAGGCCATCCTGAACTGGGTTTACTCTTTTTCATTTTGCCAGGCGTGGTGGCGAGTTTCCTCTCGCGCGGGGGAGAAGTGGTCAAACCGCTGATTGGCGCGATGCTTGCGGCACCGTTATGTCTGGTGGTGATGCGTCTCGTTTTTGTCTCGCCGCGCTCGTTATGGCAAGAGCTGGCGTGGCTGTTGAGCGGGATTTTCTGGTGTGCGCTAGGCGCGCTCTGTTTTATGTTCGTGCGCAGCCTGGTGCATCGCTGGCGACACAAATAAAAACGCCCTCCTGAGAGGGCGTTATCGCGTTACTGGGCTGCAAACAGTCCCAGATTTTCTTTCGCGTAGGCTTCGAAATCGGTGAAGCCGCCAATGTGCGTCTGATCGAGGAAAATCTGCGGAACAGTTTCAACAGGTTTACCCACGGTTTTTTCCAGATCGGCTTTGCTGATGCCTTCCGCGTGGATATCCACGTAGCGGAAGTTAAAATCATCGCGCTCGGCGGTCAGTTTTTCTGCCAGTTCTTTAGCGCGGACGCAGTAAGGGCATCCCGGACGTCCAAAAATCACTGCAAACATATCTCTCTCCTCAAAACGTAAGCCCGACGGCGAATGGCGCTTAGTGTGCCCGATAACCCTTGCTCATGGAAAGCAGGTTTTACCTGTCGCTTTAATACTTACAGACTATGTTTTGCCAATTACATCACACTTTTCTTTGCCTATACTGGCTGTCAAACCGCGTTCAGACAGACAACAGAGAGACCCAATGACGCCGACTATTGATACCATTCGCGCCCACCGTTCCATCCGCCATTTTACCGATCGGCCCATCAGCGACGCCGAGCGCGAGGCGATCGTGGACAGCGCGAGAGCAACCTCCAGTTCCAGCTTTTTGCAGTGCACATCGATTATTCGTATTACCGACCCCGCAATGCGTGAAAAGCTGGTGACACTCACCGGCGGACAACCGCACGTGGCGCAGGCCGCGGAGTTTTGGGTGTTTTGTGCCGACTTCAACCGCCATCTGCAAATCTGCCCGGACGCCCAACTGGGCCTGGCGGAACAACTGCTGCTTGGCGTCGTGGACACGGCGATGATGGCGCAAAATGCGCTGACGGCGGCGGAATCCCTGGGATTAGGCGGCGTGTACATTGGCGGCCTGCGAAACAATATCAACGACGTGACCGAACTGCTGGCGTTGCCAAAACATGTTTTACCGCTGTTTGGCCTGTGCCTCGGCTGGCCGGCAGATAACCCGGATCTCAAGCCGCGTATGCCAGCGGCGATGCTTGTGCACGAAAATCACTACCAGCCGGTGGATGCGCAGGTTCTCGCCCAGTATGACGAAGAACTCGCCAGCTACTATCTGTCGCGCGGAAGCAATAATCGCCGCGATACCTGGAGCGATCACATCCGTCGCACCATCATTAAAGAAAACCGTCCGTTTATTCTCGACTATTTGCATAAACAGGGCTGGGCTGTGCGTTAAGTCCATTCATCCTGTGCCAGCCTGCGTGTATGATACGCAGGCTTTTATCGAGTCTTTAGAGAGGTGCAGGGTGAAAATTGCCATTTTGTCCCGGGATGGAACGCTCTATTCGTGTAAACGTCTGCTTGAGGCAGCTAATAAGCGTGGCCATCTGGTTGAGATCCTCGACCCGCTGTCGTGCTATATGAACATCAGCCCGGCGGCGTCCTCGATACATTACAAAGGCCGCCATCTGCCGCACTTCGATGCGGTGATCCCCCGCATCGGCTCGCAAATTACCTTCTACGGCACCGCCGCGCTGCGCCAGTTTGAAATGCTCGGCAGCTATCCGCTGAATGAATCCGTCGCCATTACCCGTGCGCGTGACAAGCTCCGCTCCCTGCAACTGCTCGCCCGTCAGGGAATCGATCTGCCTGTCACCGGCATTGCCCATTCGCCAGACGACACCAGCGATCTGATCGACATGGTCGGCGGCGCGCCGCTGGTGGTGAAACTGGTGGAAGGCACACAGGGTATCGGCGTGGTGCTCGCAGAAACGCGCCAGGCTGCCGAGAGCGTGATCGACGCTTTTCGCGGTCTCAACGCTCACATTCTGGTGCAGGAATATATTGAAGAGGCGAAAGGGCGCGACATTCGTTGCCTGGTGGTCGGCGACGAAGTGGTGGCTGCCATTGAACGTCAGGCGAAAGACGGTGATTTTCGCTCGAATCTTCACCGGGGCGGCGTGGCGCGTATCGCTGACATCAGCGATCGCGAACGCGAGATTGCCATCAAAGCGGCGCAAACCCTGGGGCTGGATATTGCTGGCGTCGATATTCTGCGCGCCCATCGCGGGCCGCTGGTGATGGAAGTCAATGCGTCACCCGGCCTTGAAGGCATCGAAAAAACCACCGGAATAGATATCGCCGGTAAAATGATCTCCTGGATCGAACGCCACGCCACGCCGGGCTTTTGCCTGAAAACGGGTGGTTAGGGCTGCATTTTTTGCGTAATCTAAGCGAAGTTTTTATCTAAGAGGCTGCACTGCTATGGATTTACAGGTCGTTCCAACACTGGATACGTTACGTCAATGGCTCGACGATGCAGGCATCACCTATTTTGAGTGTGATTCCTGTCAGGCGTTGCACCTGCCACATATGCAAAATTTCGACGGCGTGTTTGATGCCAAAATCGATCTGATTAACGACGTTGTGCTTTTCTCGGCGCTGGCGGAGGTCAAGCCCTCGGCATTACTGGCGTTGGCGTCTGATTTGTCGGCCATTAATGCCGGTTCTTTGACGGTGAAAGCATTTCTCGACATACAGGATGATAATCTGCCAAAGCTGGTGGTTTGCCAGTCTTTATTCGCCGGGGCAGGGGTGTCGTTTAAGCAGTTTGCCTGGTTTATGCGCCAGAGCGAAGAGCAGATTTCCATGGTCATGCTGGAAGCCAGCGCGCACCATTTACTCTTTACCACGGAAGAGGAAATGGAGAATAACGATTCACGCGAATCGTTCCTGCACTAAGCCTTTCCGACCTGCACGCAGTCGCTGCCATGGCGGCTGCGCATCACAAAATTTTCCTCTAGCTGTAACCTTTCTTTAAAGAATTATTCACCTCATCGCAGGCCATTTCGGCTTATCACATAGACAGATCCTGCATAAAAAATTGATAAAAGGCGTTTTTTAATCTGGGCTATAGCCTGGGGCACGGGCTACAGTTATTCTTGCGGAGCTTAAAAAAGCGAGCAAAAACTGCCAAAAGATTTTTTCTTTTGTGTCAGGCAGAGCGACAAAGTATGCATGATTCTTGCATATCACCAATTGCATGGTTGTAGTTCGTTTGTTAACAACAGTTAACGAGCTTTCATAAGGAATAACGATATGATCGCCTTGAATAAAAAATGGTTATCGGGTCTGGTTGCGGGTGCTCTGATGGCTGTCTCTGCCGGCACGCTCGCTGCGGAACAAAAAACGCTGCATGTCTATAACTGGTCTGATTATATCGCGCCGGACACGGTTGCGAATTTCGAAAAAGAGACCGGGATTAAAGTGGTTTACGACGTCTTCGACTCTAACGAAGTGCTGGAAGGCAAACTGATGGCAGGCAGCACCGGTTTCGACCTGGTCGTGCCGTCAGCCAGCTTCCTTGAGCGTCAGCTCACCGCGGGCGTGTTCCAGCCGCTGGACAAAAGCAAACTGCCAAACTGGAAAAACCTCGATCCTGAGCTGCTGAAGCTTATCGCCAAACATGACCCGGAAAACAAATTCGCCATGCCGTACATGTGGGCGACCACCGGCATTGGCTATAACGTCGACAAAGTGAAAAAAGCGCTGGGTGCAGATGCGCCGGTGAACAGCTGGGATCTGGTGCTGAAACCAGAAAACCTCGAAAAACTGAAAAGCTGCGGCGTCTCCTTCCTTGATGCGCCTGAAGAGGTGTTCGCCACCGTGCTGAACTACCTCGGCAAAGATCCGAACAGCACCAAAGCCGATGACTACACCGGCCCGGCGACGGATCTGCTGCTGAAGCTGCGTCCAAACATACGTTACTTCCACTCCTCCCAGTACATTAACGATCTCGCCAACGGTGACATCTGCGTGGCGATTGGCTGGGCGGGTGATGTCTGGCAGGCGGCGAATCGCGCGAAAGAAGCTAAAAACGGCGTGAACATCTCCTATTCGATTCCAAAAGAGGGGGCGATGGCCTTCTTCGACGTCTTCGCGATGCCTGCGGATGCGAAAAACAAAGACGAAGCCTATCAGTTCCTTAACTATCTGCTGCGTCCGGACGTGATTGCGCATATCTCTGACCACGTCTTCTACGCCAACGCCAATAAAGAAGCGACACCGCTGGTGAGCGCGGAAGTGCGTGATAATCCGGGGATTTATCCACCGGCTGACGTGCGCGCCAAAATGTTCACTCTGAAAGTGCAGGATCCGAAAATCGACCGCGTGCGTACCCGCGCGTGGACGAAGGTGAAAAGCGGTAAATAACAGCGGTTATGCAGGCCGGGCACGCGTTGCGCTGCCCGGCAAAACGCACCGTTCGGGTGCGTTTGCACTATTTTAGATTTCTGCCGGAGAGCACCCCGTGAATGAAACCATCCCCCGCCCGCAGGCGAAAACCCGTAAAGCGCTGACTCCGCTCCTCGAAGTCCGTAATCTGACCAAATCGTTCGACGGCCAGCACGCCGTGGACGACGTCAGTCTGACGATTTATAAAGGCGAAATTTTTGCGCTGCTAGGCGCATCAGGCTGCGGGAAATCCACGCTGCTGCGCATGCTGGCCGGATTTGAACAACCGACGTCCGGACAAATTATGCTGGATGGTGTCGACCTCTCCCGCGTTCCACCTTATGAACGCCCGATCAATATGATGTTCCAGTCCTACGCGCTGTTTCCCCACATGACGGTGGAGCAGAACATTGCCTTTGGCCTCAAGCAGGACAAGCTGCCGAAAGCGGAAATCGCCGCGCGCGTGGCGGAAATGCTGAGCCTGGTGCACATGCAGGAGTTTGCGAAACGTAAGCCGCATCAGCTTTCCGGCGGCCAGCGTCAGCGCGTGGCGCTGGCAAGAAGCCTGGCAAAACGCCCGAAACTGTTGCTCCTCGACGAGCCGATGGGGGCGCTCGATAAAAAACTGCGCGACCGCATGCAGCTCGAAGTGGTGGATATCCTTGAGCGCGTCGGCGCGACCTGCGTGATGGTCACCCACGATCAGGAAGAGGCGATGACCATGGCCGGGCGTATCGCGATCATGAATCGCGGCAAGTTTGTGCAAATCGGCGAGCCGGAAGAGATTTATGAGCATCCGACCACCCGCTACAGCGCCGAGTTTATTGGCTCGGTCAACGTCTTCGAAGGGCTGCTGAAGGATCGTCAGGAGGACGGTCTGGTGATTGACTCGCCGGGGCTGGTGCATCCGCTCAAAGTCGATCCGGACGCGTCGATTGTCGACAACGTCCCGGTCTACGTGGCCCTGCGCCCGGAAAAAATCATGCTTTGCGAAGAGCCGCCTGCGGATGGCTATAACTTTGCCGTCGGCGAAGTGGTCCATATTGCCTATCTGGGCGATCTCTCGATCTATCACGTGCGCCTCAAAAGTGGGCAGATGATCAGCGCCCAGTTGCAGAATGAACACCGCTACCGTAAGGGGCTGCCGACCTGGGGCGACGAAGTGCGCCTGTGCTGGGATGCGGACAGCTGCGTTGTGCTGACGGTATAAGGAGTGGCCATGAATACACTTGAACCACCGGCCCGCGTGCAAAAATCGGGCGGTTTCGCGCAGTGGCTGACGCGCATGCAGATGGCGCATGGCCGTAAGCTGGTGATTGCCATGCCGTACGTGTGGCTGATCCTGTTGTTCCTGCTGCCGTTTTTGATCGTCTTTAAAATCAGCCTCGCGGAGATGGCGCGTGCTATCCCGCCGTACACCAATCTGATGGAGTGGGCCGACGGCCAGCTGTCGATCACCCTTAATCTCGGGAATTTCCTTCAGCTCACAGACGATCCGCTCTATTTTGAAGCTTATCTGCAGTCGCTGCAGGTGGCGGCGATCTCGACGATATGCTGTCTGGCGATGGGCTATCCTCTCGCCTGGGCGGTGGCGCACAGCAAACCCTCGACACGGAACATCCTGCTGCTGCTGGTAATTTTGCCGTCGTGGACTTCGTTCCTAATCCGCGTGTATGCCTGGATGGGCATTCTGAAAAACAACGGGGTGCTGAATAATGTCCTGATGTGGCT
This sequence comes from Lelliottia sp. SL45, assembly GCF_026672535.1. NCBI lineage: Bacteria > Pseudomonadati > Pseudomonadota > Gammaproteobacteria > Enterobacterales > Enterobacteriaceae > Lelliottia > Lelliottia sp. SL45. The sequence continues at coordinate 2,313,495 of NZ_JAPPRH010000003.1, read as the reverse complement.
CGGCGTTATCGATCAGCCGCTGACGATTTTGCACACCAATCTGGCGGTCTATATCGGGATTGTGTACGCCTATCTGCCGTTTATGGTGCTGCCGATTTACACGGCGCTGACGCGGATTGACTACTCGCTGGTGGAAGCTTCGCTGGATCTCGGCGCGCGTCCGCTGAAAACCTTCTTCCAGGTGATTGTGCCGCTGACCAAAGGCGGGATTATTGCGGGGTCTATGCTGGTCTTTATCCCGGCGGTGGGCGAGTTCGTGATCCCGGAACTGCTCGGCGGCCCGGACAGCATCATGATTGGCCGCGTGCTGTGGCAGGAGTTCTTCAATAACCGCGACTGGCCGGTGGCGTCAGCGGTGGCGATTGTGATGTTGCTTCTGCTGATCGTGCCGATCATGTGGTTCCACAAACATCAGCAAAAACAGATGGGAGATCACGGATGAACAACTTACCGGTGGTGCGCTCCCCGTGGCGAATTGTGATTCTGGTCCTCGGCTTTACCTTCCTCTACGCGCCGATGCTGATGCTGGTCATCTACTCGTTTAACAGCTCCAAACTGGTAACGGTCTGGGCGGGCTGGTCGACGCGCTGGTACGGCGAACTGTTCCGCGACGACGCGATGATGAGCGCGGTAGGGCTGAGTCTGACCATCGCCGCCTGTGCAGCGACCATGGCGTCGATTCTCGGCACGATTGCAGCGATGGTGATGGTGCGTTTTGGTCGCTTCCGCGGCTCGAACGGCTTTGCCTTTATGATCACCGCGCCGCTGGTCATGCCTGATGTGATTACCGGTCTGTCGCTGCTGCTGCTGTTTGTCGCGCTGGCGCACGCCATCGGCTGGCCGGCTGATCGCGGCATGCTGACAATCTGGCTGGCGCATGTGACTTTCTGTACCGCCTATGTGGCTGTGGTGATTTCGTCGCGCCTGCGCGAACTGGATCACTCCATCGAAGAGGCGGCGATGGATCTCGGTGCAACGCCGCTGAAGGTCTTCTTCATCATTACGCTTCCGATGATCATGCCTGCGGTGATTTCCGGCTGGCTGCTGGCGTTTACCCTGTCTCTGGACGATCTGGTGATCGCCAGCTTCGTCTCCGGGCCTGGGGCGACCACGCTGCCGATGCTGGTCTTCTCCAGCGTGCGAATGGGCGTTAACCCGGAGATCAACGCCCTGGCGTCGATCATCCTCGGTGTGGTGGGTATTGTCGGTTTTATCGCCTGGTATCTGATGGCGCGGGCGGAAAAACAGCGTGTGCGTGATATCCAGCGTGCAAGACGCGGCTGAAGCATTTAAAATTCTCAATGAAGTGCCGCGCCTGTCGCGGCACTGTTTTTCAGGGAAGTAAAAACATTGGGACTGTTTACCAAATCACGACATTCGCATGCGCGCCTCAATGTACCTGCACTGGTGCAGGTAGCTGCGCTCGCCATTATTCTGATTCGCTGCCTGGATTTGCTGATGGTGTTTAACATGCTCGGCGTGCGGGGCGTGGTCGAGTTTATCCATCGCAGCGTACAGACATGGAATCTGACGCTGGTCTTTTTCGCAAGCCTGGTGCTGGTGTTCGTCGAGATTTACTGCGCCTTTTCCCTGGCAAAAGGGCGCAACTGGGCGCGCTGGGTCTACCTGCTGACTCAGGTGATCGCCACGGGGTATTTGTGGGCCGCCTCGATTGGATACGGCTACCCTGAGCTGTTCAGTATTGCCGGAGAGTCGAAGCGGGAAATTTTCCGTTCACTGGTGATGCAGAAATTGCCTGATCTGTTGGTGCTGTTCCTGCTGTTTGTCCCGGCATCCAGCCGACGGTTCTTCCGCCTGCAATAATGTGTATAATCGCTGCCCTCGCGAACAATGAGGTTTTCCTATGCAGTGCGCACTTTATGACGCCGGTCGCTGCCGCTCCTGTCAGTGGATAGAACAGCCGGTTTCCCAGCAACTTACCGCCAAAATGGCCGATCTCCAGCACCTGCTTGCTGAACATCCGGTCGCGGAGTGGTGCGCGCCCGTCAGTGGACCGGAGCAGGGCTTTCGCAATAAAGCCAAAATGGTGGTCAGCGGTAGCGTCGAAAGGCCGCTGCTCGGCATGCTGCATCGCGACGGCACGCCAGAAGATCTCACGGATTGTCCGCTCTATCCCGCCTCCTTTGAGCCGGTGTTTGCCGCGCTGAAACCCTTTATCGCCCGCGCCGGTTTGACGCCTTACAACGTCGCCCGCCAGCGCGGTGAGCTGAAATATCTCCTGCTGACGGAAAGCCAGCTCGACGGCGGGATGATGCTCCGCTTTGTGCTGCGCTCTGAAACAAAGCTTGAACAACTGCGCGCAGCGCTCCCCTGGCTGCAACAGCAGCTGCCGCAGCTGAAGCTGATTACCGCGAACATTCAGCCGGTGCATATGGCGATCATGGAAGGGGAGAAAGAGATCTTCTTCACTGAACAGCAGGCGCTGGCCGAGAATTTCAACGGCGTGCCGTTGTGGATCCGCCCGCACAGTTTCTTCCAGACCAACCCGGTCGTTGCCAGCCGACTGTACGCCACGGCGCGTGACTGGGTGCAGGCGTTAAATATCGATCATATGTGGGATCTCTTCTGCGGGGTCGGCGGGTTTGGCCTGCACTGCGCGACGCCGAACATGAAATTGACCGGGATCGAGATCTCCGCCGAGGCGATTGCCTGCGCGAAGCAGTCTGCCGCCGAGCTGGGCTTAACGGATCTCCATTTCCAGGCGCTGGACTCTACGCAGTTCGCCACGGGGCAGGGCAGCGTCCCGGACCTGGTGCTGGTGAACCCTCCGCGTCGCGGCATCGGTAAAGCTCTCTGCGAATACCTGAGCCAGATGGCGCCAAACACCCTTATCTACTCCAGCTGCAATGCGCAGACCATGGCCAAAGATATCGCGATGCTGTCGGGCTATCGCGTCGAGCGGGTACAGCTTTTCGATATGTTCCCGCATACGGCGCACTATGAAGTGTTGACGCTGCTGACTCGCAGATAAAAAAGATAAGTCGGGTCAGCGCAGCGCTGCCCGACCCCCTCCCGCACAATCTTCAACAAAATGTGAACTCTTCCACGCCCTAAAATCAGGTAAGCTTGAACTATTCACGATGAAGTAAGGCTTACCGATGAAGCACATCCTGCTGGTGGAAGACGACAGCGATATCGCGTCACTGCTGCGATTAAACCTCGAAGACGAAGGCTATGCGATCACGCACGAAGCGGACGGCGCGCGGGCATTGCAATTGCTCGACCGCACCCACTGGGACGCGGTGATCCTCGATCTGATGCTCCCGAACGTGGACGGCCTGGAGATCTGCCGCCGCATCCGTCAGCTTACCCGCTATCTGCCGATTATCATCATCAGCGCCCGCAGCAGTGAAACCGACCGCATCACCGGGCTTGAAACCGGCGCCGACGATTACCTGGCCAAACCCTTCTCCGTCCAGGAGCTGATCGCCCGTATCAAAGCCCTGTTTCGCCGCCAGCAGGCGATGGGGCAGGCGCAGACCAGTGGCACAATTGTCGCGCACGGGCTGACGCTTGATCCGCTCGCCCGCAGCGTGCGTCTGCACGGCAAAGAGGTGGATCTCACGCCGCGAGAATTCGAGTTGCTCTGGTTTTTTGCCCGTCACCCCGGCGAGGTCTTTTCGCGGCTGGCGCTGCTGGAACAGGTCTGGGGGTATCAGCACGAAGGCTACGAGCACACCGTTAACACCCACATTAACCGCCTGCGGATCAAAATCGAAAAAGATGCCGCCGAGCCGGAAATTATTCGCACCGTCTGGGGCAAAGGCTACAAATTTGCGGAACTGAACCATGATGCGACGTCTTAGCCTCAGTCAGCGGCTGACGCTGCTGTTTATCCTGCTGCTGATCCTCTGTGCCACCGTGGCCTGTGTGGTGCAGCTCTACGCCAGCAAACAGTACGGTAACGCCATGGTGCAGCGTCTTTCCAGCAGTCTGGCGCAGCAGATCCTTCAGCGCGAGCCGGTGCTGGACGCCGAAGGGGGCGTTGACCGCAGCCGCCTGAAACCGCTGTTTGATCGGCTGATGACCTTTAATCCCAGCGTTGAACTGTACGTGATCTCACCCGATGGCGATCTGCTGGCCGACGCCGCACCGCCGGGGCATATTAAGCGGCAAAAAATCGCCATCGCGCCGCTGCAAACCTTTCTCAGTGGCACCAGCTGGCCGGTGTACGGTGACGATCCGCGCAGCCTGGATAAACAGAAAGTGTTTAGCGTAACGCCGCTGCGCCAGGACGGGGAGCTGCGCGGCTATCTGTATATTATCCTGCAGGGCGAGGAGTTTAACGCTCTGGCGGATATGGCGTGGCACAAGACGCTCTGGAGCACGGTAATGTGGTCTCTGCTGCTGGTGGCGGGCTTTGCCCTGCTGGCGGGCGGACTGGTCTGGTACTGGGTCACGCGGCCGGTAAAAAGGCTGACGGCGGAAGTGTCCGGGCTGGAGCAGGACAGTATCAGCGCCATTAAACAGCTGGCTGCGCAAACGCCGGTTCCGGGTTCGGCGGATGAAGTGACGCAACTGCGCAATACCTTTATCGAGCTGGCGCGCCAGATCACCACGCAGTGGAACCGGCTGGCCGACAGCGACCGGCAGCGCCGGGAATTTATCGCCAATATCTCTCACGATTTACGCACGCCGCTGACGTCGTTACTGGGCTATCTGGAAACCCTGTCGCTGAAATCCGCCACCCTGAGCGCCGCGCAGCATCAGCAGTATCTGGCGACGGCGCTCAGACAGGGGCAAAAAGTGCGTCATCTCTCACAGCAGCTGTTTGAGCTGGCCCGGCTGGAGCACGGCGGCATCAAGCCGCAGCGCGAGCGTTTTGCAATGGCGGAACTGATCTCTGACGTGGCACAAAAATTTGAACTGACCGCCCAGACGCGCCAGCTTCGGCTGCATATCGACGTGCCGGGGCCGCTGCCGCTGGTGTTTGCCGATGTGTCGATGATCGAGCGGGTAGTGACGAATCTGCTGGATAACGCCGTGCGTCATACGCCGTCGGGCGGCGATATCCGGCTCTCCGTGTGGCAGGAGAATGAACAGCTGCAGGTAGAAGTGACCGACAGCGGGCCGGGCATTGAGGCGTCGTTGCGCGAAGAATTGTTCCAGCGTCCCTCGGCGTTAAGCCAGCAGGCGTCGCGGGAGAATCGCGGTGGGTTAGGGCTGTTAATCGTGAAAAAGATGCTGGAGCTACATGGGGGCGGGATCAGTCTGCTGGATTCTGAACCGGGGGCGACATTCCGCTTTTTTGTGCCGCTTTAAGAAAAACCGGGCGGCGCAACCGCCACCCGGCACTATCATTTGAAAATTACTGCGGGAACCACTGGTCGCTAATTTTCTGGTAAGTCCCGTCAGTTTTAATCGCTTTCAGCGCGCCGTTCAGTTTTTCCAGCAGGGCTTTGTTATCCGGGCGTACAGCGATACCCAGACCGGTGCCGAAATACTGCGGATCGGTCACTTTCTCGGTCGCGGTGCCCAGCTGTGGATTGGTTTTCAGCCACTCGTTCACCACCGCCGTATCGCCAAAGACCCCGTCAATACGGCCATTCTTCAGGTCGATGATCGCGTTCTGGTAGCTGTCATAGGCCACGGTTTTCACTTCCGGATGCTTATCCTGCAGGTATTTCTGATGCGTGGTGCCGTTTTCCATCCCGATGCGTTTGCCTTTCAGCTGATCAAAAGAGGTGTAAGCCCCTTTCTTCGCAATCACCACCGCGGAGTTGGCGTAGTACGGGTCGGTAAAGGAGACCTGCTTGCTACGCTCTGGCGTGATGTCCATACCGGAAATCACCGCGTCATATTTTTTGAATTTCAGAGACGGGATCAGGCTGTCGAACGCGTGGTTAGTGAATGTGCAGTCGGCCTGCATCTGTTTGCACAGCGCTTTGGCGAGGTCGATATCAAAACCCACGATCTGGTTGCTGGCATCCAGCGATTCGAACGGCGGATAGGTCGCTGAAACGCCGAAATTGATTTTATCTGCAGCCGATGCGCCTGCGGCGAATGTTGCCAGTAATGCAGCCAGAACTAACTTTTTCATTTTAATGCTCCCGTCTGTCAATCTTGTCATTATGCGCCGTGTCTGCGGCATGGATGTACAATGCCAGTTAGTGAATTTGTATGCAATAATTATGATTAAGTATTTTTATCGAAATAAAAAAAACGGGCAGTCGTTAGACTTACCCGTTTTCGTGATGCAGTGATTATGCAGTTAGTTTCGACGCTCAAAGGCCAGCGCTTTGTTCTCGATAAGACGCATCAGCAGGGTCAGCAGGCCGTTCACCACCAGGTAAACCAGACCGGCTGCGCCAAAGACCATCACATCATAGGTGCGTCCGTACAACAGCTGGCCGTGCCCCATCACTTCCATCAGCGTAATGGTGTAAGCCAGAGAGGTACTTTTAAACACCAGCACCACTTCGTTGGAGTAGGAAGAGAGCGCGCGTTTGAACGCATACGGCAGCAGGATCGCCAGCGTGTCTTTCTTGCTCATGCCCAGCGCCCCGCAGGACTGCCACTGGCCTTCCGGAATGGCGCGAATCGCACCATAAAACAGTTGCGTGGTATACGCCGCACTGTTCAGGGAGAGCGCAATCAGCGCGCACAGCCAGGGTTCAGACAGCAGATGCCAGATAACCGGGTAGTTCTGCAGCGACGGGAACTGGCCCGGTCCGTAGTAAATCAGGAAGATCTGCACCAGCAACGGCGTACCGGTAAAGAGTGTGATATAGGCGCGAACCACCCACACCAGCACCGGCGTTTTCAGCGTCAGCACGATGGTGAAAAAGAGGGCCAGAATCAGCGCCACCACGATTGACGCCACGGTCAGCGTCAGGCTGGTGTGCAGCCCTTTCATCAGCTCCGGTAAATACTCAAGCATCAGCCTGGTCTCCGTTCAAAACGCGTTGCGCGCAGATCAATACGTTTGAGAACGTATTGGCTCAGCAACGTGATCACCAGGTAGATAGCCGCCGCAACGATATACCAGGTGAAAGGCTCCTGGGTGCGGGTGGCGATGCTTTTGGTTTGTAGCATTAAATCGTTCACACTAATCAGGCTCACCAGCGCGGTGTCTTTCAACAGCACCAGCCACTGGTTGCCCAAACCCGGCAGGGCATGCCGCCACATCTGCGGCATCACCAGGCGGAAGAAAATGGCGGCTTTCGATAAGCCCAGCGCCTGGCCGGATTCCCACTGACCCACGGGCACCGCTTTCAGCGCGCCGCGCAGCGTCTGAGACGCATAGGCGGAGTAGAGCAGAGAAAGGGCAATCACGCCGCACAGGAACGGGCTGACGTCAAAGTTTTCAATCTGCATCTGCACCGGGATCTGCGCAAAGCCGAGATTAAGGGTAAAGCCGTCCGACAGCGTTAGCAGCAGCTGTGAGGAGCCGAAATAGATAAACAGAACCACCAGGATTTCCGGCAGCCCGCGCAGAACCGTCACCAGCGCTGATCCCGCCCATGCGACCGGGCGCCATTTGGCTGACTCCCAGACCGCAAAGAACATCGCCAGCACAAGGCCGATAATGAGTGCGCAAACGGCAAGGCCGACGGTCATCCCGGCGGCACTTGCTAAAGGAAAAATTTCGTTCATCAGATCTTACTTCTGGAACCATTTGGAATAGATGGTTTCGTACGTGCCGTCTTTTTTCACTTTATCCAGCGCGGTATTGAGCTTCTGCTGCAGGTCAGTGTTGCCCTGACGAACAGCGATGCCCAGACCGGTACCGAAGTAATCTTTGTCCGTCACTTTGTCACCGATAGCGGCCAGTTTCGGATCGGCTTTCAGCCACTCGGTGACCACGGCAGTGTCACCGAACACGGCATCAATACGACCATTCTGCATATCCAGCTTGGCGTTCATGTAGCTGTCGTAAGGCACAACGGTGATTTCCGGGTGCTTATCGGTGATGAATTTCTGGTGCGTGGAGCCGTTCTGCATACCGACTTTTTTGCCTTTCAGCGCGGCGATATCAGCAATTTTGCCTTTCTGACCGACGAACAGGGCCGAGTTTTCATAGTACGGCTGAGTGAACAGCACCTGTTTTTCACGTTCTGGCGTGATGTCCATTCCGGAAATCACCGCGTCGAAACGACGGAACTTCAGGCTTGGGATCAGGCTGTCGAACGCCTGGTTGGTAAAGGTACAGGTGGCGTCGATCTCTTTACACAGCGCGTTCGCCAGATCCACATCGAAGCCTACGATCTTATTGCTGGCATCCATGGATTCAAACGGAGGGTAAGACGCTTCCATGGCAAAACGAATCGTCTGTGCTGCGGTAGCGGAAAGGCTGACGCTGGCAAGCAGCGCGGCTATCAGTACTTTTTTCATTGTCATTTTCCCTAACACATCAGTGAGATAAATAGTTTTTAAAGGCGTCGGTTTGCGGGGCGGTAAAGCAGCTCGCATCACCTTGTTCAACAATATGACCGTTTTCCATGTACACCACGCGGCTGGCGGTTTTGCGCGCCACTTCCACTTCATGGGTCACGATCACCTGTGTGATATTGGTTTCGGCCAGCTCGCGGATGATGCTGACGATCTGGGCGGTAATTTCCGGGTCCAGTGCGGCGGTAGGCTCATCGAACAGCAGTACCTGCGGCTCCATCATCAGCGCACGGGCAATGGCGACACGCTGTTGCTGTCCACCGGACAGGTGCAGCGGATAGCGATCGCTGTAAGGTTTTAAGCGCAGACGTTCGAGCAGCTTTTCAGCGCGGGCGAGGGCCTGATCTTTGCTTAAACCCAGCACGCGGCAGGGCGCTTCAATCAGGTTTTGCTGCACGGTGAGGTGCGGCCAGAGATTGTATTGCTGAAACACCATGCCGACGTTCTGACGCAGATCGCGGATCGCTTTATCAGAAGGGGCTTTGGCGAAATCGAAATGATTTCCGGCAATCGCGAGCGTGCCGGAACGTGGCATTTCAAGCAGATTGAGGACGCGCAGCAGTGAGCTTTTGCCCGCACCGCTTGGGCCGAGCAAAACCAGCGTTTCGCCCTCTGGGCAGTTCAGCGTGATGTCGAACAGCGCCTGGTGTGCGCCGTAGAAGCAGTTAATGCCGTTTAGTTGAATACTCATCGGGGCAGTCTTTACTCATCCAGGCAATCTATAGCAATTGAGGCCGCAGATAGTACCGTTGACAGAATAGTTATGCAATATTTATGCGTTAAAAGTTAAATATAAACCGTATTCACGTTTAAACATAGCACAAAATAGCGAAGGGCATAGGGGGCGAGAATAAATGTCGGCATTCCTCGCGAAATGCCGCACATTTTACGGGGGAAACTTTTTTGGACTAACGGTTTTCTATCGACTGGCGAAGCGTACCGGCTGGGGCGTGGACGCTGCCGCCGATGTAGCGCACGTCGTCGATGGCCCAGCACTGGCCCTCACGGATCATCAGCACTTCATCCTGCCAGGTCTGGCTGCCTTGCGTCAGTTTGACTCGCAGCGGGATGTTGCGCGCATCGGTGTTCGGGATGGTAGAGGCGCTGGAGACGTCTGCGCGGTCAGGCAGCGTGGTGCGGCTGGAGAACGGATCGGATTTCAGCAGCGCGTTGTGCTGTGGATCGCGCGAGGCATCGTTAAGCAGTTTCGCCAGGTTGTCACTCAGGTACGGGCGCAGAGCGGTGAGATCGCTGCTGCGATGCGAAATGCGGTAATCATAGAACTGTTGAGCCACGGCATCCGGGCCGCCGTCAATGCACGGACCGCTGCGTGTCCCGATATCCTTAAAAGCCGGTGTCACCGTGGTGGTGCAGGCGCTGAGCAGCAGCGCGCACGGCACTAAAAGCGTCAAAGCAGAATAGCGCATGTTGATTTCCTTAATGATTAACTATCCTTTCAATAATAGCGTAACGAACCGATAATGCGGCTGAGTTAATCCGCTAACGCATTGAACGTTAAATAATCGTCATACTTCCGCATGCCGATGCATTTAACGCGTTCGTTCACCCGTTCACTGACTCAGGTCAGCTACGGGGGATTCTCTCACGTGCCGCCTTGTGACTACGTGACTATTTTGAGTATTGAAGGAGATAAACATGCAATTTTCCACCACCCCGACTCTGGAAGGACAGCCGATTGTCGAGTATTGCGGCGTTGTCACCGGTGAAGCCATCCTTGGCGCGAACATCTTCCGCGACTTTTTTGCCGGGATCCGCGATATCGTCGGCGGGCGTTCGGGTGCGTATGAGAAAGAGCTGCGCAAAGCACGGGAAATCGCGTTTAAAGAGCTGGGCGAGCAGGCCAAATCCCTGGGCGCGGATGCCGTTGTGGGCATTGATATCGACTACGAAACGGTCGGCAAAGACGCCAGCATGCTGATGGTGAGCGTCAGCGGTACGGCGGTGAAAACGCGCCGATGAAACGTTTGTGGTCCACGCTCCTGCTGGCGGTGTTGCTGGCAGGCTGCGCAGAGAAAGGGATTATCGATAAAGGGGCCTACGAGCTGGACACGCGGCATCAGGCGCAGGCGGCGTATCCGCGGATCAAAGTGCTGGTCATTCACTATACCGCCGATGATTTTGACAGCTCACTTGCGACGCTCACGGACAAAAACGTCAGCTCCCACTACCTGATTCCGGCCAGACCGCCTGAGCCGTCCGGCAAACCGCGTATCTGGCAGCTGGTGCCGGAGAAGGATTTAGCCTGGCACGCGGGGATCAGTTTCTGGCGCGGAACGAATCGCATCAACGATACCTCGATTGGTATTGAGCTGGAAAACCGTGGCTGGCAAAAGTCGAACGGCGAGAAAATCTTCACCCCGTTTGAACCGGCGCAAATCGCGGCGCTTATTCCCCTCGCCAAAGACATTATTGCCCGCTATGACATCAAACCGGAAAACGTGGTGGCCCATTCGGATATTGCCCCGCAGCGTAAAGACGATCCCGGCCCGCTGTTCCCCTGGCATCAGCTGGCACAGCAGGGCATTGGTGCCTGGCCCGATCCCGCCCGCGTGACGTTTTATCTCAACGGAAAGTCGAAGTATGAGCGCGTAGAGACGACAGTATTGCTCGATCTGCTGGCGCGCTACGGCTATGACGTGCCGGAGAACAGCTCCGAGGCGCAGCAAAAACGGGTGATTATGGTCTTCCAGATGCACTACCGTCCCCAGCTGTGGAACGGCATTGCCGATGCAGAAACGCTGGCGATTGCCAGCGCGTTGTTAGAGAAATACGGCCAGGGATAATTACCGGTGCAGTTTGCCGTGGTCGCGCAGCCAGGCCGCTGTGCGCACGATCCCTTCATCCAGCGTGACGATGGGCTGATAACCCAGCTCGGTTTCAGCACGCGTGGTATCCAGCGTAAAATCAAAGTTTAGCTTTGACACGCCGTAGTGGGTCAGCGCCGGTTCTTTCGCCGATTTATTGCCAAAGCGCTCCATGCTGCGGGCGATCATGTCCAGCATCGGGTAGGGCACAGAACGAATGCGGCAGTGAATGTTAAGCTCATCGATCAGGCGCTGGACAATGCTGCGCAGCGTCTGCGGCTCGCCATTGGTGATGTTGTAGGCGCGGCCGGACACCAGATGATCGCACTCGGACTGACTGGCCAGCCACATCGCGTGAATCGCGTTCTCGTAGTAGGTCATATCCACCAGCGCATCGCCGCCGCGCGGCAGCAGCACGCTGCCGTAGTGGTGCATCATCTGCGCCAGACGCGGGATAAACACTTTGTCGTGCGGCCCAAACAGGCTCTGTGGACGCAGAACGGTGAAACGGGTGTGCGGGTTTGACTGCGCCAGCAGATCGATCACCTCTTCGCTGGCCGCTTTGCTGCGCGCGAACTCACAGGCGAAACGCGCCGGGCGGAAATCTTCCTGAATATCGCGATGGTGGTGATAATCAAAATAGAGCGACGGGGAGGAGATATGCACAAAGTTGCGTACGCCCCAGGCGACGGCCCATTCACCGAGGCGGCGAGTGGCGCGAACGTTGGCCAGGTCGAACGCCTGCTGCGTTCCCCAGGGAGAGGTAAAGCTGGAGCAGTGCCACAGTGTATCGATTCCGGCGAGCATGACTTTGGCCTGCGAAGACACCAGCTCTGTCAGATCGGCGTGGATGAATTCCGCGCCCATTTTTTGCAGGAGTTTACCCATCGCTTCGTTGCGACCGGTGGCTCTGACGCTGATGCCTTTCTGACGCAAAAACTCGACCGCATTTCGGCCTAAGCCGCTGGTGGCGCCGGTAACCAGTACCTTCATATCTATCCACTGTGTTGAAAAGAATTTCGTGCGCATTCTTCCGTGAATTACGTCACGATGCAATGGGAAAGGTGAAAGAATCAGAGTTTAAATCAGACTTTTTCCGTGATTCCTTCTGCAAGATGCGCAATACGCTTTGCCATCCCCCGGAAGATAAACAGGTGCGCTGGGATCATGAACAGCCAGTAGAACAGCCCTGGCATTCCGTGCGGATGCCACCAGGCGCGAACGTCCAGCTCCCGGTGATCGCCTTTGTCTTTTAGGGTAAAGCAGAGGCGGCCCAGACCCGGCGCTTTCATGCCGAACAATAGCGCCAGCTGTTTTTCCGGCTCAACGATGATCACCTTCCAGCTGTCCACGCTATCGCCCGTCTGCAAGTATGGGTGCGCAGGGCGGCCTTTTGCCAGTTTATGCCCGACCAGCAGATCCATCATCCCGCGCGTTTCCCAGAGAATATTGCCAAAGAAATAGCGCTCTTTGCCGCCGATCTGGTTGATCACCTCCCACAGCGCCGCCAGGCTGGCGGTTGTTTTCACCGTGCAACCGGCCTGTTTCGGGTAATAGCCGTATTCTGGCCGCCAGCGGGCAAAGGCCTGAGCGTCATAACCCCAGTCGCTGGAGTTCATCAGCTCCTCTTCCTCTTTGAGGGTGTTGCGTACCGCATCGTCAAAGCGGATCAGATTTTGTGGAATCAGCTTTCGCAGCTCGCGGTCGTCGGCCAGCAGATCGTGCTTCAGCCCCTGAATCAGCGCTTTGGCGGTTGTGGGTGGAACGGAGGTGATGACATTCAAAAACCACACCGAGATCCAGCGGGTCGGGAAGGGGACGGGCACCAGCCAGCGACGACGGCCGCTGACGGTCATAAAGTGTTCGAACTGCTCCTGATAGCTCAGTACCTCCGGCCCGGCGGCTTCCAGCACGCGATGGCTTTCCGTCGGATGATTCAGCAGTTCGACCAGATAGTGCAGCAGGTTTTCCAGCGCAATCGGCGTGGTGCGTGAGCGCACCCAGCGCGGCGGCGTGAGCACCGGCAGGTTATAAACCATATCGCGCATCACTTCGAAGGCGGCAGAACCCGCGCCGACGATAATGCCCGCCCGCAGCTCCGTCAGTGGGATCCCTGCGCTACGGAGCATTTCCCCCGTCAGCTGCCTGGCGCGCAGGTGGTCCGATTGCTCGTGTTCAGGAGCCTGTAAGGAACTGAGAAAAATAATCTGCTTTACCGGCGTTTGCAGCAGCGTGTCACGCACGTTCAGCGCCACCTGACGCTCATGGGCGATAAAGTCACCGCCTTCGCCCATGCTGTGTACCAGATAATAGAGCGTATCGACGCCTTCCAGCAGCGTCGGTAGCTCTTTTGGCCAGTTGAGATCCACCGTGTGACAGGTGACGTTGGGCAGCGCGAGTTTTTGCAGCCGTTCCACATTGCGTGCCGCCGCCAGCACCTGATGTCCGTGCTGGCTGAGCGCCGTCGTCAGATGCTGACCGATATAACCGCTGGCACCGAGCACCAGAATACGTTGCGGCACGTTGTGCTCCTTAACGCTGTAAAAAGGTCTGCCAGTGTTTTACCACTTCCGCCAGCTGCTCGCGGCTCACGTCGAGATGCATCACCAGACGCACAACCGGTGAGGCGTTCATCAGCACGCCGTGCGCTTTCATATACTCACCCAGCTGCGCCGCGTTCTCTTCGCCAACGCGAACAAACAGCATATTGGTGTCGTGACGCATCACATCCGCGCCGATCTCGCGCAGCTGCGCCGCCATCCATGCCGCGTTATCGTGATCGTCTTGCAGACGGGCAACGTTATGTTTAAGCGCGTACAGCCCCGCTGCCGCCAGAATTCCGGCCTGACGCATGCCGCCGCCGGTCATTTTACGCCAGCGGTTGGCGCGCTTGATGTAATCCGCATTGCCGACCAGCAGTGAGCCGACCGGCGTCCCCAGCCCTTTCGACAGGCAAATGGTGAACGAATCGCAATACTGGGCGATCTCTTTCAGCTCGCAGCCATACTCCACGACGGCGTTAAAAATACGCGCGCCGTCGACGTGCAGACCCAATTTGCGCTCGCGAGTAAATTCCCATGCGGCCTTCAGATACTCGCGCGGCAGCACTTTGCCGTTGTGGGTATTTTCCAGACTCAGGAGTTTGGTACGGGCGAAGTGAATATCGTCGGCTTTGATTTTGGCAGCGACTTTGTCCAGCGGCAGTGAGCCGTCGGGCGCGGCATCAATCGGCTGCGGCTGAATACTGCCGAGCACCGCAGCGCCACCGGCTTCATACAGGTAGTTATGGGCACCCTGGCCGACGATATACTCTTCGCCGCGTTCGCAGTGGCTCAGCAGCGCCACCAGGTTCGCCTGGGTGCCGGTTGGCAGGAACAGCGCCGCCTCTTTACCGCTTAATTCGGCGGCGTAGCGCTGAAGTTCGTTTACGGTGGGATCGTCACCGTAAACGTCATCCCCGACCGGGGCGGCCATCATCTCTTCGAGCATGGCGCGGCTCGGACGGGTTACGGTATCACTGCGCAGGTCTATCATTTCACATCCCTATAGTTTTAAAGGTGATGTGAGATGTTTTACCTGAGCCAGTTGGTTTTTGCCAGTTCGATCACTTCGTCGCCGCGCCCGCTGATAATGGCGCGCAGCATGTACAGGCTAAAGCCTTTCGCCTGCTCCAGTTTGATCTGCGGCGGGATCGCCAGCTCCTCTTTGGCTACGACCACATCCACCAGCACCGGGCCGTCGATGGAGAAGGCGCGCTGTAGGGCTTCATCCACGTCCGCGGCTTTTTCCACGCGGATGCCGGGAATCCCGCAGGCTTCGGCGATCTTCGCGAAATTGGTGTCATGCAATTCGGTGCCGTCCGTCAGATAGCCCCCGGCTTTCATCTCCATCGCCACAAAACCTAACACGCTGTTGTTGAACACCACGATTTTAACCGGGAGTTTCATCTGCACGACGGAGAGGAAATCGCCCATCAGCATGCTGAACCCGCCGTCGCCACACATGGCCACCACCTGACGCTCCGGTGCAGTGGCTTGTGCCCCCAGCGCCTGCGGCATTGCGTTTGCCATCGAGCCGTGGTTGAACGAACCGATCAGGCGGCGTTTCCCGTTCATTTTAAGATAGCGCGCCGCCCAGACGGTGGGGGTGCCCACGTCGCAGGTAAAGATGGCGTCGTCGCTGGCGAAATGGCTGATCTGCTGCGCAAGGTACTGCGGGTGAATGGCTTTGTCGCTCGGTTTGGCGAGATCGTCCAGCCCTTTGCGCGCGTCACGGTAGTCGCTCAGGGCTTTGTCGAGGAACTTGCGGTCGGTTTTCTCTTCCAGATGCGGCAGCAGGGCGGTAAGCGTGGCTTTGATATCGCCCACCAGCGCCATATCAACCTTACTGTGCGCGCCAATGCTGCCGGGATTGATGTCGATCTGAATGATTTTTGCGTCGCTCGGATAGAACGCGCGGTACGGGAACTGGGTGCCGAGAAGCACCAGGGTGTCGGCGTTCATCATGGTGTGGAACCCGGACGAGAAACCAATCAGGCCGGTCATGCCGACATCGTACGGGTTATCGTATTCCACATGCTCTTTGCCGCGCAGCGCGTGAACGATGGGGGCTTTTATTTTCCCGGCAAATTCGACTAACTCTTTATGCGCGCCCGCACAGCCGCTGCCGCACAGCAGCGCGATATTGCTGGAGTAGCGCAGCAGCTGCGCCAGCTTTTTCAGCTCCTCTTCCGCAGGCGTTACCACCGGCTGCGGGGCGTGGTACCAGTGGGTGCTGGCCCCTTCGGGCGCGGCTTTGAGCGCGACGTCGCCCGGCAGAACCACCACCGACACGCCGCGATTGAGGATCGCCTTGCGCATGGCGATCGCCATGACCTGCGGGATCTGCTCCGGTGTGGAAACCAGCTCGCAGTAGTGGCTACATTCACGGAACAGCTCCTGGGGATGCGTCTCCTGAAAATAGCCGCTGCCAATTTCGCTCGACGGAATATGCGCTGCAATCGCCAGCACCGGGACGTGATTACGGTGACAGTCGAAAAGACCGTTAATCAGATGCAGGTTGCCCGGCCCGCACGAACCCGCGCATACCGCCAGCTCGCCCGTCAGCTGCGCTTCCGCGCCTGCGGCAAAGGCCGCCACCTCTTCGTGGCGCGTCGGCATCCAGTCAATGGTGCCCATTCGGTTGAGGCTGTCGCTTAAGCCGTTGAGAGAATCGCCGGTGACGCCCCAGATGCGTTTGACGCCAGCTTGTTCCAGGGTTTTTGCTACGTAGGCCGCTACGGTCTGTTTCATGGTTGTCCATCTCCGTTTTGTGATAACGCTTACAAGCTTAGAAGAAACTGGGCGTTATGCCCGTTTAATCCCCCTGATTAATAGTGACTTTCTTTGTACAACCTTTCGTCATATTCTGATGGCACACAGGGTGAAAACAGGAATCATTTCAGATGGTTAAATCATTGTTAATTGCTGTTAATAGAACGCTAACGCATGATGATTTTGGCAAATTGTTATTACGTCTGGCGGTCGGCGGGTTGATGCTGTTCCACGGTTTGCACAAGCTGTTTGGCGGCGTGGGGTTTATTAGCGGCATGCTGGTGGAAAAAGGGCTGCCGGGGTTTATCGCCTATGGCGTTTTGATTGGCGAAGTGGTGGCACCGGTTCTGATTGTGCTGGGGATCCTGACCCGTCCGGCGGCGCTGGTGCTGGCGTTTACGATGATCGTTGCCTGGCTGATGGTCGGCACCGGTAAAACCTTTGCGCTGGATGCGGTAGGCGCATGGGCGATTGAAAGTCTGGTCTATTTCTTTATTGGCGCACTGGCCTTGGCCTTTATGGGCGCAGGGCGTTATTCACTGGCGCGCGATCCGGCCTGGCGTTGAGAATAAAAAAAGCCCGGTAGCCTAATATCTACCGGGCCAGAAAAGGTTAGGCCGGGCAACCGCAAAGCTGCCCGGCATAGTGTGCATAGTATATGGTGCACAGTTTATGCCAGAACCAAATCACCCTGCGGATGACAAGAACAGGCCAGCACGTAACCCTCGGCAATTTCCGCATCCGTCAACGTCATCGTACTGCTCACGGTGTAGTCGCCAGAAACCACTTTCGTTTTACAGCACCCGCACACGCCCGCGCGACAGGCCGCAACGACCGGAACATTATTGCTCTCCAGCGCTTCCAGCAGCGTGGTACCGACGCGGCCGAAGAAGGTCTGCGCAGGCTGCAGTTTAGTGAATTTCACCCCGCTGGTGGCGGCTTCGGCCACTGGCGTGAAGAACTGCTCCTTAAAGAAGCGGGTCACGCCGAGCGCTTTCACCTCGTTCTCCACGATTTCCATATACGGCGCCGGGCCGCAGGTCATCACGGTGCGCGAGGCGATATCTGGCACACTTTGCAGCAGTTCGCGGCTCAGACGGCCCGCGACAAATCCGTGAGTCGCGTTATTCTCGGCGACCAGGGTGACCGGATAATTGCGCCACTCGTCGGCGAAAATGACATCCTCCGGTGAGCGAACGCTGAAAATCACCTGTACGTCAGCCTGCGGACGGTTCTTCGCCAGCCAGCGACGCATCGACATCACCGGCGTCACGCCGCAGCCCGCCGCCAGCATCAGGAATTTATCGTCAGCTTTATCGTCGCAGACGAAATCCCCCTGGGCGTCGGAGAGCCAGAGATAATCCCCGCGCTTCACTTCGTTCGTCAGCCACTGTGAACCGGCACCGTCATCGATTCGACGCACGGTGAGCGTGATGTACTCACTCACGCCCGGCGTCGAGGACAGGGTGTAGGCGCGCAGTGTGTCCGCAGAATTGCGTACACTCACCAGCGCATACTGACCGGCGCGATACGGGTAAAAATCATGGCACAACAGCGACAGCGTCCACACATCCGGCGTCTCCTGATGGATGTGATGAACCTGCATCCGCCACGGGCATTGTGAGGTTGGCATCGTCATGAAAAACTCCTTACGCGCTCAGCAGTTGCTGCATATCTTCTTCTACGGTGGTCACGGAACGCAGACCAAATTTTTCGTTCAGCACCGCCAGCAGATCCGGGGTCAGGAAGCCCGGTGCCGTCGGGCCGGTCACAATATTGGTGACGCCCAGCGACAGCAACGTCAGCAGGATCACGATCGCTTTTTGTTCGAACCAGGAGAGCACCAGTGACAGCGGCAGATCGTTCACGCCGCAGCCCAGTTTCTCGGCCAGCGTCACCGCCAGAATGATCGCCGAGTAGGCATCGTTACACTGACCGGCATCGATCAGACGCGGCAGGCCTTCGATATCGCCGAAGTCCAGTTTGTTGAAGCGGTATTTCCCGCACGCCAGGGTCAGGATCAGGCAGTCTTGCGGCACGCTGGTGGCGAAATCGGTAAAGTAGTTACGTTCGCCGCGCGCGCCGTCACAGCCGCCGACCAGGAAGATATGACGCAATTTTTCGCGGCTCACCAGGTCGATCAGGGAATCCGCCGCACCCAGCAGGGTTTCGCGACCGAAGCCGACGGTGATCAGATGTTCTATTTCGCTGAACGGGAAGCCTGCCATCTGCTGCGCCTGGGTGATAACCGGGGTGAAATCATCGCCTTCGAGGTGGCTTACGCCCGGCCAGCCGACGATGCTGCGCGTCCAGATACGGTCATCATAGGCACCGACGGTCGGATCGATGATGCAGTTGGAGGTCATGACGACAGGGCCAGGGAAGCGGGCGAACTCCACCTGCTGGTTCTGCCAGCCGCTGCCGTAGTTGCCGACCAGGTGCTTAAATTTACGCAGTTCCGGGTAGCCGTGGGCAGGCAGCATTTCGCCGTGGGTGTAGACATTCACACCCGTGCCTTCGGTCTGTTGCAGCAGGTTGTAGAGAACTTTCAGGTCGTGGCCGGAGATCAGAATACATTTCCCGGCAGTGGCTTTGACGTTGACCTGAGTCGGCGTCGGATGGCCGTAGGTGCTGGTTTCGCCTGCATCCAGAATGCTCATCACTTTGAAGTTCATCTGGCCGATTTCCATTGAACACTCCAGCAGGGCGTTCATGTCGGAAGGCCAGGTGCCGAGCCACGCCATGATTTTGTGGTACTGGGCATAAATGTCGTTGTCGTACTGACCGAGAACGTGGGCGTGTTCCATATAGGCCGCCGCCCCTTTCAGGCCGTACAGGCACAGCAGACGCAGGCCTAGAATGTTCTCGCCAATCGCCGCTTTGTCTTTGTTCGGGGTGAATTCCGCCGCCTGACGCTGCAGTTCGCCCAGATCGTCGCTCACCAGTTGCAGGCCAGCCATGGGGTTATCGACGGCAGCGTTCGGGTCCACGCTCAGGCTTTGCGCTTTCAGCGCTTCACGCAGGGCGATGGCTTCGCGCGCGTAGCCCACGATGCGAGGGGAGTCGAAGTTGACGTTGGTCAGCGTGGAGAAGAATGCGCGCGGCGCGAAATTGTCGATGTCGTGGTCGATAATGCCATATTCGCGCGCTTTTACCGCCCAGGCGGAGAGGCCTTGCAGGGCTGCAATCAGCAGATCCTGCAGGTCAGACGTTTCTGCGGTTTTACCGCACATGCCCTGCGCATAGGAGCA
Source organism: Lelliottia sp. SL45 (assembly GCF_026672535.1). NCBI lineage: Bacteria > Pseudomonadati > Pseudomonadota > Gammaproteobacteria > Enterobacterales > Enterobacteriaceae > Lelliottia > Lelliottia sp. SL45. The sequence continues at coordinate 2,293,695 of NZ_JAPPRH010000003.1, read as the reverse complement.
GCCGTTGCCAGCTGGGGTACGGATGGTTTGTTCACATTGCACACAAAACATAATCACACCTGTTAAAGTTATATTTTAGATACATGTTTAAGGTTATGCCTGTGACCGAACAGAGAAAAGGTCTTTCTTCGACAAAGTAAAGGGAGATTGATTTAACGCAATTTTGGCGGCAGAAGCCTACCGCCAGAGAGGTATTAAGCGGTGAACAGCGCCATCAGAATCGGCACCAGCAGGCTCAAAATAAAGCCATGGACGATGGCGGCAGGAACCAGTTCCAGCCCGCCGGAACGCTGCAGAACGGGCAGGGTAAAGTCCATCGACGTCGCACCGCACAGGCCAACCGCTGTGGAGCGGCTTTTACGTACCAGCCCCGGAATAAGCATAATGGCGATCAGCTCGCGGCCCAGATCGTTAAAGAATGACGCGCTGCCAATCACCGGGCCAAAGGATTCGGTCATTAAAATCCCTGACAGGGAATACCAGCCAAAACCGGAGGCCATCGCCAGCCCGGTTTTCAGCGGCAGGTCGAGAATAAATGCGTTAATCACACCGCCAATCAGCGAACTGCCCACCACGACCACCGCGATAATCATTCCGCGTCGATTGAGCACAATCTGTTTCAGCGTCATGCCGTTATTGCGTAATTGAATACCGATCAGGAATAACAGGAAGATCAGGGTATATTCGCTGGCTTCGGTGGCGTGTTGTAAAAACGCTAAACCGGTCAGGCCAAGCAAAAAGCCGAGCACGACCACGCCGCACAGTTTTAATGACTCCAGCGCCATGGCAATTCGCGAGGGTAATTTTTCCTGTTGATGATGGTTTTTCCATGGCAATGCGCGCTCAAGCCAAAATAGCGCCGCAATATTACACAGCAGAATCACCACAATAGTAACAACAGAATAATGGAGAATAGAGAGTAAATTAGCGGCCAGGTTATCCAGGAACGCGAGGCTTATTCCCATAAAAAACAGGATGACGTAGACAATCCAGCTGAGGAAGCGATTAATGAGTTTTAATGCCGACTCATGATGGAGGGGAATAAGATAGCCCACTACCAGCGGCAGCAGAATGATTAAGAGTCCTGAAAACATGAACAGCCGGGTCCTTTTGTGTGTCTGAATAGCGCCAGTGACACTACCCAATTCCGGTCTGCCAGTCAAAGTACAAAATAGAGGCCGGGTGGCGGTGACGCCTTACCCGGCCTGGATGACTGCACCTGTTAGCCGGGTTCGCGACGTGCCACCCGGCATCACAGCCGTACACTCAGTCGCGTTTTTCCAGCAGCGTACGATACAGCAGCCCGCCGAGGATACCGCCGACAATCGGCATTACCCAGAACAGCCACAGCTGCTGCAGCGCCCAGCCACCCTGGAAGATCGCCACTGCGGTGCTGCGCGCAGGGTTCACGGAGGTGTTCGTTACCGGAATGCTGATCAGGTGAATCAGAGTCAGCGCGAGGCCGATAGCAATAGGGGCAAAACCGGCGGGTGCGTGTTTGTCAGTGGCACCGTGAATCACCAGCAGGAAGCCCGCGGTCAGGACGATTTCAATAACAATCGCAGACAGCATAGAGAAGCCGCCCGGTGAGTGTTCGCCATAGCCATTAGAAGCAAAACCGCTTGCCGCCGCGTCGAAGCCCGCTTTACCGCTGGCCACAACGTACAGGACCGCTGCCGCAATAATGCCGCCAACCACCTGAGCCACAATATAGCCAATCACGTCTTTCGCCGGGAAACGACCGCCAGCCCACAGGCCTAATGTCACGGCCGGGTTAAAATGCCCGCCGGAAATATGGCCGACAGCAAATGCCATCGTTAATACGGTTAAGCCAAAGGCTAATGCCACGCCCGCAAAACCAATACCTAATTCCGGGAATGCCGCAGCCAGAACGGCGCTACCGCAACCACCAAACACCAGCCAGAATGTACCAAAGCATTCTGCCGCTAATTTTCTAAACATAACCACCTCGTTAATTTCCGCACGCGGTCCTGCGCGCGGGCTACTAAATCGCCTAAAAGGGATGACGACTCAAAGAGCCATTATTTTAAAAACCAACAACACCCCTTCGCCAGTTAAATAAATCTGTTTAATTTGATTTATGGCAATGTGATGTTAATCCTTGTTCGGACTGGATGGATTTAAAGCATAGTCCAATTCGGAATGCGAAGTATCTTATGCCGGAAAATATGTTTCAAACGAAAGTCGTGGTGTAAATTCTGAATTTTAGGCTCCGCCCTGAAATAATCCGTCGATCTTAATGTGTCCTGTCACACCGCCTGCCGCTATACTGCTGATAACTTGAAGGAAAAAGTGAGCATTTCAGGGGGCATTATGTTTCTCGAACGTGTGGAGATCGTCGGGTTTCGCGGCATTAACCGTTTATCGTTAATGCTGGAACAGAACAACGTGCTGATCGGTGAAAACGCCTGGGGTAAATCCAGCCTTCTGGATGCGCTGACCCTTCTGCTTTCGCCGGAGGCAGACCTTTACAGCTTCGTTCGGGAGGACTTTTGGTTTCCGCCGGGGGATATTCAGGGGCGCGAGCACCATCTGCATATCGTTCTGACCTTTCGCGAGCTGGAGCCCGGTCGCCATCGCGTTCGCCGCTACCGGCCACTTTCTCCCTGCTGGACGCCCTCCGATGATGGCTATCAACGTATCTTTTATCGCCTGGAAGGCGAGCTGGCGGAAGATGAGAGTGTGATGACCCTGCGCGGGTTTATGGATGCCCGTGGGCAGCCTATTCAGCTGGAGGATATTGACGCTCAGGCCGCCCATCTGGTGCGTCTGATGCCGGTGCTGCGCCTGCGGGATGCGCGCTTTATGCGCCGGATCCGTAACGGCTCGGTGCCTAATTTGCCCGACGTTGAAGTCACCGCCCGCGAGCTGGATTTTCTGGCGCGCGAGCTGGTGGCGCGTCCGCAAAATCTCACGGACGGGCAGATTCGCCAGGGGCTGTCGGCGATGGTGCAGTTGCTGGAACACTACTTTTCCGAACAGGGCACGACACAAACCCGCCACCGCCTGATGCGCAGGCGCTCTCACGATGAGCAGCGCAGCTGGCGCTATCTGGATATCATCAACCGTATGATCGACAAACCCGGTGGGCGCGCGCATCGGGTGATTCTGCTGGGGCTGTTCTCCACGCTGCTGCAGGCGAAAGGGGCGGTACGGCTGGACCGCGACGCGCGTCCTTTATTGCTGGTGGAAGATCCTGAAACGCGGCTGCATCCGATCATGCTGTCGGTGGCCTGGCATCTCCTGAATCTGCTGCCCCTTCAGCGCATCACGACCACTAACTCCGGGGAATTGCTCTCTTTGACGCCGGTGGAGCATGTCTGCCGTCTGGTGCGTGAATCCTCACGCGTCACCGCGTTTCGTCTGGGGCCGGGTGGATTAAACCCGGAAGATGGCCGCCGTATCGCGTTTCATATCCGCTTTAACCGTGCGTCGTCGCTGTTTGCCCGCTGCTGGCTGTTGGTTGAGGGGGAAACGGAGACCTGGGTGATCAACGAACTGGCGCGTCAGTGTGGACACCATTTCGACGCCGAAGGGATCAAAGTCATTGAGTTTGCCCAGTCGGGATTAAAACCGCTGATTAAATTTGCCCGCCGGATGGGGATCGAATGGCATGTGCTGGTGGATGGCGATGAGGCCGGGAAAAAGTATGCCAGTACCGTACGCGGTTTGCTGAACAACAACCGGGAAGAGGAGCGGGAGCACCTCACGGAATTACCGGCGATGGATATGGAACACTTTATGTATCGTCAGGGGTTTGACGATGTGTTTCACCGCGTGGCCATGATCCCGCCGGGCGTGCCGATGAATATGCGACGGGTGATCGCCAAAGCGATTCATCGCTCATCGAAGCCGGATCTGGCTATTGAAGTGTCAGCGGAAGCAGGACGGAGAGGGGTCGAGGCGGTGCCGACATTACTGCGTAAAATGTTCTCCCGCGTGCTGTGGCTGGCACGCGGGAAAGCTGACTAGCGGCGGGTTGCCTGATTGATCTGCTCGATCAGGCTATCCAGCAGTTCATAGCGGCGACGGTATTCAGAGCGTTTTTTGCTCGCGATCTCTTCCATCGGTTTGCGCGCCATCTCGAGCGGTAGCTGGAAGTGACCGCTCGCCAGCGGTTCGCCACTCATTGAGCGCCAGAAACTGTCGTAATCCGCCAGCAGTTTGCCCTCTTTTTTCTTACGATAGCGCCAGCTGCGATAGATATGCGTGGCGTTGCTGACGGCCAAGATCTGCTCCACCGGGAACGCGGTGCCCAGCGTCATAGCGGCTTCCACCAGCAGACGTTTCGGGAACAGGCCATGACAGGCTTTGGTTGCACCCTGGATCAGCTCGTGAGGCACAAAAGCTTTTGCTCCTTGCAGGCCGCCGATAAACAGGGTGGTTTTCCCGTCGAGCTGACACAGGGTGAAGGTCATCTCGGCCAACACCGTATTCTGGTGATCGCAGAAGGCCAGCGTCGCTTCGCCCTCTTTATCGAGGAACGCATCGGCACACAGGCGGATCGTAAACTGGCGTTCGTCTTTGCCGGTCAGCGTTAACAGGGTGACACCATGTTTGGATAAATACCCGTTCATCAGCGTTGCCGGAAGGGTTTTGCTCATGGTCTGGTAGTGCCAGTTCAGCGCCTCGAGCGCGCGCTGACGGCTCATGTCTACAGAGAGCCATGGGCGGTGCAGACGGCACGGCAGTCCTGGCTGCACGTTCAACATTTGCATTAATCGCGGTTGTTTTGCCAGGCTTGCCAGCAGGCGCGCAGTGCTGAACGGTGCCGCCAGCGAACGCAGCATGAATTTACGCCGATAGGAGGGGTTCTGCCACGCAAGCCCCGGTGTTAATTCGCCTGATGCAAGGCTCTGGAAAAGCTGCCAGCCTGATTTTGGCTGCGACAGCTGTGAAGAAGGTAGATCGGCGATGGAAGACATGATTATTCCTGGCTTCTGGATGAGATCTCTATTTCAGCAGCCATTTAATCAACATCTCGTCAACAAATGAGGTGAGAGATAAAAAAACGGGGGTTTCGTTGAGGAACAGTTTAGATAGAATCGACATTTATAATTGCCAGAACATTTATTTGGAATATTTATGAATCTCAAGGGAAAACGCAGGAAGCTGTTTTTACTGTTGGCCGTCGTCGTGCTGGTGGGCGGATACTGGCTGTGGCAGGTCCTCAACGCACCTGTGCCGCAGTACCAGACGCTGATTGTGCGGCCGGGCGAGCTGCAACAAAGCGTGCTGGCAACCGGTAAGCTGGATGCTCTGCGAAAAGTCGACGTCGGCGCGCAGGTTAGCGGTCAGCTTAAAACGCTGTCGGTTGAGATTGGCGACAAAGTGAAAAAAGGTCAGCTGCTGGGGGTGATCGATCCTGAGCAAGCAGAAAACCAGATCCGCGAAGTAGAAGCCACGCTTATGGAATTACGCGCCCAGCGCAGCCAGGCCGAAGCCGAGCGCAAGCTGGCACAGGTGACGCTTGGACGTCAGCAGGCGCTGGCAAAAACGCAGGCCGTTTCCCGTCAGGATCTGGATACCGCGACGACGGAACTGGCGGTAAAACAGGCGCAGATTGGCACCATTGACGCGCAAATCAAACGTAACCAGGCCTCCCTGGATACGGCCAAAACTAACCTCGATTACACCCGTATCGTGGCACCGATGGCCGGGGAAGTGACGCAAATCACCACCCTGCAGGGCCAGACGGTTATCGCCGCTCAGCAGGCGCCAAACATCCTGACGCTGGCGGATATGGGCACCATGCTGGTAAAAGCGCAGGTTTCCGAGGCCGACGTTATCCATCTCAAGCCCGGTCAGAAAGCCTGGTTCACGGTGCTGGGCGATCCGAATACCCGCTATGAGGGCGTGCTGAAGGATATTCTGCCGACGCCGGAGAAGGTCAATGACGCGATTTTCTACTATGCCCGCTTTGAAGTGCCAAACCCGAAAGGCGTGCTGCGTCTGGATATGACCGCGCAGGTGCATATTCAGCTGACGGGCGTGAAAGATGTGCTGACTGTCCCGCTGGCGGCGCTGGGCGAACCGGCAGGCAACAACCGTTATAAAGTGAAAGTGCTGCGTAACGGCGAAACCCGCGAGCGCGAGGTGGAGATTGGCGAGCGTAATGATACGGACGTCGTGATCGTCAAAGGACTCGAAGAGGGCGACGAAGTGGTGACGGGTGAAAGCCAGTCCGGGGCCGCGAAATGACGGCATTGCTTGAACTGAACGATATCCGCCGCAGCTATCCTTCCGGGGAGGGGGCGGTGGAGGTGCTGAAGGGCATCACCCTGCGCGTTGAAGCCGGGGAGATGGTGGCGATCGTCGGGGCGTCCGGCTCCGGAAAATCCACCCTGATGAACATTCTCGGCTGCCTGGATAAACCGACCAGCGGCACCTATCGCGTGGCGGGGACGGATATTTCCACCCTCGACAGCGATGCGCTGGCCAAACTGCGCCGTGAACACTTTGGCTTTATCTTCCAGCGCTACCATCTGCTTTCGCATCTGACGGCGGCGCAAAACGTGGAAGTCCCGGCGGTGTATGCCGGTGTGGAACGCAAGAAGCGCCTTGAGCGCGCCCATGCGCTGCTGACGCGTCTGGGTCTGGCCGAGCGTGTCGATTATCAGCCATCGCAGCTCTCTGGCGGCCAGCAGCAGCGAGTGAGTATTGCCCGCGCGCTGATGAACGGCGGGCAGGTGATTCTGGCCGATGAACCGACGGGCGCGCTGGACAGCCATTCCGGGGAAGAGGTGATGGCGATCCTGCACCAACTACGCGATCAGGGGCATACGGTGATTATCGTCACCCACGATCCGCAGGTGGCGGCGCAGGCGGAGAGAATCATTGAAATTCACGACGGTGAACTGATAAGCAACCCGCCGGCGAAGAACAATCACGTCGGCGTGCAGAAAACGATCCTGCCGCCGCCGACGGGCTGGGGGCAGTTTGTCAGCGGATTCCGCGAGGCGTTAACCATGGCCTGGCTGGCGATGGTGGCGAACAAAATGCGCACATTGCTGACTATGCTCGGCATTATCATCGGCATTGCATCGGTGGTATCGATTGTGGTGGTGGGCGATGCGGCGAAACAGTTGGTGCTGGCGGATATCCGCGCCATCGGGACCAACACCATCGATGTCTATCCGGGCAAAGATTTTGGTGACGATGAACCGCAAAACCAGCAGGCGCTGAAGTATGACGATCTGGTGGCGCTGCAAAAACAGCCGTGGGTGAACTCGGCCACCCCAGCGGTATCGCAAAACCTGCGTCTGCGCTATGGCAATATTGACGTAGCGGCCAGCGCCAACGGCGTGAGCGGCGACTATTTTAACGTCTACGGGATGACCTTCAGCCAGGGCGCAACCTTTAACGCAGAGCAGCTTGCAGGCCGCGCGCAGGTGGTGGTGCTGGACGATAACTCGCGTCGTCAGCTGTTCCCGAATAAAACCAACGTCGTCGGTGAAGTGATTCTGGTCGGTAATATGCCCGCAACGGTGATTGGCGTGGCGGAAGAGAAGCAGTCGATGTTTGGCAGCAGTAAAATCCTGCGCGTCTGGCTGCCGTACACCACCATTTCCGGGCGTATCATGGGGCAGTCGTGGCTTAACTCCATCACCGTGCGGGTGAAAGAGGGTTACGACAGCACTCAGGCCGAACAGCAGATCGAACGACTGCTCACCCTGCGCCACGGGAAGAAAGATTTCTTCACCTGGAATATGGACGGCGTCTTGAAAACGGCGGAAAAGACCACACGTACTCTTCAGATGTTCCTGACGCTGGTGGCGGTCATTTCGCTGGTCGTCGGTGGGATTGGGGTGATGAATATCATGCTGGTGTCGGTGACGGAGCGCACGCGCGAGATTGGCATCCGAATGGCGGTTGGCGCGCGGGCAAGCGATGTCCTGCAACAGTTTTTGATTGAAGCGGTGCTGGTTTGTCTGGTGGGCGGTGCGTTTGGTATCACGCTTTCGATGCTGATCGCCTTTACTCTGCAGCTGTTTTTACCGGGCTGGGAGATCGGTTTCTCACCCTTTGCGCTGCTGACGGCATTTTTATGTTCGACGGCGACGGGCGTGCTGTTTGGCTGGCTACCGGCGCGCAATGCGGCGCGGCTCGATCCGGTGGATGCGTTGGCCCGCGAGTGAGTTTTACCGGGTTACGCGCCGTCGCGCGACCGGTGCTGGAAATAAAAATGCCAGCCGATCGGGCTGGCATTTTGCCGACAGGATGTACACAATGAATCAGAGGGCTAAGCGACAGCTTCTGCTTCAATGGGCACAATGACACTGGCATGATTGCCTTTTGGCCCCTGGTGAACATCAAACCGAACCGACTGTCCGGCTTTTAGTGTTCTGTATCCATCCATCTGAATGGTGGAATAGTGAGCGAAGATATCTTCGCCGCCGCCTTCAGGGCAGATGAACCCGAACCCTTTGGCGTTGTTGAACCACTTAACAGTACCCATTTCCATGCTTCGACATCCTTCGTATATCTTATTAAGTAAGATGGAATGAACCGGTGGTGGAGTGGGGGCTGTTCAAAACCTCGCCAACTCACGCTTGTACAATTTAGATAAACCAGCCTTATCGTCAAGTGTCAGGCGCTGGAGTTGGGACAATAATCAACCAAAATTTGAAGCAGTTAACGCTATTGACGGGAATGTGACAGACATCGCGGATGGCAGTAATAGATGTTTGTTATCTGATATCTGAGGTAGATTCAGAATATGTATCAATGCCTGTCAGCGAAAAATGTTCTGCCGGAAACCGTAACCGATGATGACGACTGACAATGGGTAAGACGAACGACTGGCTGGATTTTGACCAGCTGGCGGAAGACAAAGTGCGCGACGCGCTAAAACCGCCATCTATGTATAAAGTTATGTTAATGAACGATGATTACACGCCGATGGAATTTGTTATTGACGTGCTACAAAAGTTCTTTTCTTATGATGTTGAACGTGCAACGCAATTGATGCTCACCGTTCACTATCGCGGCAAAGCCATCTGCGGCATTTTTACTGCCGAAGTAGCCGAAACCAAAGTGGCGATGGTGAACGAGTATGCAAGGGAGAACGAGCATCCGTTGCTGTGTACGCTGGAAAAAGCCTGAAAAGGCATAAAATTGGGGGAGGTGCCTATGCTCAATCAAGAACTGGAACTCAGTTTAAACATGGCTTTCGCCAGAGCGCGTGAGCACCGTCATGAGTTTATGACCGTTGAGCACCTGCTGCTTGCACTGCTCAGCAACCCATCCGCCCGCGAAGCGCTGGAAGCCTGCTCCGTGGACCTGGTGGCGTTACGTCAGGAACTCGAAGCCTTCATCGAACAAACGACACCGGTGCTACCCGTCAGCGAAGAGGAGCGCGACACTCAGCCGACGCTCAGCTTCCAGCGCGTGCTGCAGCGTGCGGTGTTCCACGTCCAGTCCTCTGGCCGTAGCGAAGTGACTGGCGCAAATGTGCTGGTTGCCATCTTTAGCGAGCAGGAGTCGCAAGCTGCGTACCTGCTGCGTAAACACGAAGTCAGCCGACTCGACGTGGTGAACTTTATTTCTCATGGAACGCGAAAAGACGAGCCGAATCAGGCGTCGGATTCCAGCAATCAGGTCAATAATAATGAAGAGCAAGCAGGCGGGGAGGATCGTATGGAAAACTTCACCACCAATCTTAACCAGCTTGCTCGCGTCGGTGGGATCGACCCGCTGATTGGCCGCGATAAAGAGCTGGAACGCGCGATTCAGGTCCTGTGCCGTCGCCGTAAGAACAACCCGCTACTGGTGGGGGAATCGGGCGTGGGTAAAACCGCGATTGCTGAAGGGCTGGCCTGGCGTATTGTGCAGGGCGATGTTCCGGAAGTGATGGCCGATTGCACCATCTACTCGCTGGATATCGGTTCTCTGCTGGCGGGCACGAAATACCGCGGTGATTTCGAAAAACGCTTCAAAGCCTTGCTGAAACAGCTGGAGCAAGACACCAGCAGCATCCTGTTTATCGATGAAATTCACACCATCATCGGCGCAGGTGCGGCGTCTGGCGGCCAGGTGGATGCGGCTAACCTGATCAAACCGCTGCTCTCGAGCGGCAAGATCCGCGTGATGGGGTCGACCACCTATCAGGAATTCAGCAATATCTTCGAGAAGGATCGTGCGCTGGCGCGCCGCTTCCAGAAAATTGATATTACTGAGCCGTCCGTTGAGGAAACGGTGCAGATTATCAACGGCCTGAAACCGAAGTACGAAGCGCACCACGACGTGCGTTACACCGCCAAAGCGGTGCGTGCGGCGGTGGAGCTGGCGGTGAAGTACATCAACGACCGTCATCTGCCGGATAAAGCGATTGACGTGATCGACGAAGCGGGCGCGCGTGCGCGTCTGATGCCGGCCAGCAAGCGCAAGAAAACCGTTAATGTGGCGGACATTGAATCCGTGGTAGCTCGCATCGCGCGTATCCCTGAGAAGAGTGTCTCTCAGAGCGACCGCGATACCCTGAGAAACCTCGGCGACCGCCTGAAAATGCTGGTGTTTGGCCAGGATAAAGCCATTGAGGCCTTAACCGAAGCCATCAAGATGGCCCGTGCCGGGCTGGGACACGACCATAAACCGGTTGGCTCCTTCCTGTTTGCCGGTCCAACCGGTGTCGGTAAAACCGAGGTAACGGTGCAGCTGTCTAAAGCGCTGGGCATTGAGCTGCTGCGCTTTGATATGTCCGAGTACATGGAACGCCACACCGTCAGCCGTTTGATTGGTGCGCCTCCAGGATACGTGGGCTTTGACCAGGGCGGCCTGCTCACCGATGCGGTGATCAAGCATCCGCACGCGGTTCTGCTGCTCGATGAGATCGAGAAAGCGCACCCGGACGTGTTCAACATCCTGCTTCAGGTGATGGACAACGGGACGCTGACCGACAACAACGGGCGCAAAGCGGACTTCCGCAACGTGGTGCTGGTGATGACCACCAACGCCGGTGTGCGTGAAACGGAACGCAAATCTATCGGCCTGATCCACCAGGATAACAGCACCGATGCGATGGAAGAGATCAAGAAGATCTTTACGCCAGAGTTCCGTAACCGTCTGGACAACATTATCTGGTTCGATCACCTGTCTACCGAGGTGATCCATCAGGTGGTGGACAAGTTCATCGTCGAGCTGCAGGTCCAGCTGGATCAGAAAGGCGTATCGCTGGAAGTGAGCCAGGAGGCCCGCAACTGGCTGGCCGAGAAAGGCTACGACCGTGCGATGGGCGCACGTCCGATGGCGCGAGCCATTCAGGACAACCTGAAAAAACCGCTGGCCAACGAACTGCTGTTTGGTTCGCTGGTGGATGGCGGCCAGGTGACCGTCGCGTTGGATCAGGCGAAAGGGGAGTTGACGTATGACTTCCAGAGTGCGCAGAAGCATAAGCCAGAAGCGGCACACTGAGTTATATCGCGTAAATAAAAGCCGGGTGAAAGCCCGGTTTTTTTATGCCTGTGTTTTGTGGGGGTCGCAGGTTGAACGCGTCAGGCTGTCGCATGTGACCGGTTCGGATATAACGCAGGCGGTGGCGAGGTCTCTGACGGTAATAGATTTTCGGCCTGGCGCGGTATATAGCGGAAATAAAAAAGGCCGGGGATTCCCCGACCTTTTTAAATATCTCTACGCCTTTACTGGCGAAAACAATTAGCGACTACGGAAGACAATGCGGCCTTTGCTCAGGTCGTACGGGGTCAGCTCAACAGTCACTTTGTCGCCCGTCAGGATACGGATGTAGTTCTTGCGCATTTTACCGGAGATGTGCGCGGTTACCACGTGACCGTTTTCCAGTTCTACGCGGAACATGGTGTTAGGTAACGTATCAAGTACGGTACCCTGCATTTCAATATTGTCTTCTTTGGCCATCTAATCCTCTGGGGTATCACTACCAAGTTTTGAACCGGCAAGATAATGCCGAAATTCATCAATTAAGTAAAGAATTGCGCGTTTAAAACGCAACAAAACAGTTTCGGCGTATTGCCCAGTCGTCACGGTATAACCGTACGAGAAGCGCATTCGTAAAGGGGAGGCGACAGGATAAACGCAAGGACGTTATCTGGTGCGAAGGATTCCCAAACGGCGGCGGGGCAACAGGCTGAACCTACTCTGCGGCACCAATTATAACACTCCTCATCAGAAATGGGCGGAAAACATTTATGCCTGAGAGATAAAGAGCGTTCTGGGAACCCAAAAGTTCTGTGGCAGCTTCTGCAAACGCATGGCATCCAGCTGTTCCAGATAATGTCGACGTGATATTTCAACGGCGCCCAGCGAGGCGGTGTGCTCGTTCAGCACCTGACAATCGACCAGTTGACCACCGCGCAGAGAGAACTCCTGGCAAAAGACCAGCAGGGCCGTTTTGGAAGCGTTAATGGCGCGGCTGAACATCGACTCACCGCAAAACAAGGTGCCTTGCGCCACGCCGTACATGCCGCCAACCAGCGCCTCGTTTTCCCACACTTCGATGGAGTGGGCGTGGCCCAGTTCATGTAAGCGGTGATAAGCGTCGATAATGTCGTGTGTGATCCAGGTGCCTTCATGACGATCGCGGGCGCACCCTTCGATCACCTGCCCGAACGCGTGATTGAGCGTCACCCGATATGGGGATTTCGCATGGAAGCGCTTCATGCTGCGACTCAGGTGAAACTGCGCGGGCAGCAGCACTGCGCGCGGGTCGGGCGACCACCAAAGAATCGGATCGCCGGGTGAGAACCACGGAAAAATGCCGCGCTGGTAGGCCATCAGCAGACGTGCCGGGCTTAAATCACCGCCAAGCGCCAGAAGCCCATTGGGTTCACGTAGCGCTCCCTCTGGCGAAGGGAACGCAATATTATGACGAGAAAGCTGGACCAGGCGCATGACTGCGAAACTCCAATACGCGAGTTAGGATCGGTTCAAATATAGTCTACAGACGTTGTTTAAACTGGTAATAGCGACCCTGTTTCGCCAACAGCTCTGCGTGACTACCTTGCTCAATAATTTGCCCGTTGTCCATTACAATTATTTGGTCAAAATTCGCCAGTCCGCGCAGGCGGTGCGTCACCATCAGCACGGTTTTGTTTTTCATGACTTGCGCCAGTAAATCAAGGATTTGGCTTTCGGTTGTGGCGTCCAGACCTTCCGTCGGTTCATCCAGGAGCATCAGCGGCGCGTCATGCAACAGAGCACGTGCTACCGCCAGACGACGTAACTCTCCACCCGAAAGCTGACGACCTCCCTCTCCGAGCCAGCTGTTTAAGCCGTCATCCTCGAGCAGTTTCTGCAGGCCGACCTGTTCCAGCACGGCGCTTAAGTCGCTGTCAGAGGCTTGCGGCGACGCCAGCAGCAGGTTATCGCGCAGCGTGGCGCTAAACAGATGCACGCGCTGCGGAACTACGCTGACAGCCTTACGCAGGGCGGGCTCGCTAAATTCCGTAAGCGGTGTGTCGTTAAAGTGAATTTCGCCCCGACTCGGGTCCCAGGCGCGGGTCAGTAATTGCAGCAGTGTCGATTTACCGCAGCCGGTTCTGCCGAGCACGGCAACGTGCTTGCCGGCCGGAATTGTCAGGCTGATGGCATCGAGCGCGTTTTGCGCCTGCCCGTCGTAGGCAAACGTCACGTCTTTCAGCTGCAGCGCCACGGACTGAGGAGCCACATCGTGCTGTGCGGTGAACGCCACTTCCGGTTTCTGTTCGGTAATCTGGGTAATGCGCACCGCCGAGGCAATCACCTGGCCGAGGTGCTGGAACGCGCCGGTTACCGGCGCGAGTGCTTCAAACGCTGCCAGCGCACAGAAGACAAACAACGCGATCAGCGCGCCGGGCTGCGTATTTCCGCCCACGCCGCCTGATGCCATCCACAGCATCGCGATCACCGCAACACCGCCAATCAGCATCATCACCGCCTGGGACAGCGCCGTCAGCTCGGACTGTCGGCGCTGGGCTTCGTGCCAGCTCAGCTCCGTGCTTTCCATCTGAGCGCGGTAGCGGCGGCTGGCGCCGAAAATCGTCAGTTCTGCCTGGCCTTGCAGCCAGGACGTTAACTGCTGGCGGTAGTCGCCGCGCAGACGGGTCAGGTTTTCACCCGTGGATTTCCCGGCGCGATAAAACAGCGGCGGCAGCAGGAGCAGCGTGAGCAGCATAATGCCGCCCAGGGTGAGAGCGATAGGCACGTCGAGCACACAAAGGCCCAGCGTGACGGTCACGATCACCACAAACGCGCCAACCAGCGGGGAGATCACGCGAAGATAGAGATGATCCAGCGTATCGACATCGGCCACCACGCGGTTCAGCAGTTCACCCTGACGAAAACGCGCCAGCCCGGCAGGGGAGAGGGGCAGAAGTTTGCTGAAGGTGAAAATACGCAGATGTTGCAGAACGCGGAAGGTCGCATCATGGCTGACCAGACGCTCAAAATAGCGCCCGGCGGTACGGGCAATCGCAGTGCCGCGCACGCCCGCAGCGGGCAGCATGTAGTTAAAACTGTAGAGCCCGGCAACGCCCGCGACGGCAGAAGCCGACAGGAACCAGCCAGAGAGTGTTAATAATCCGATACTGGCCAGCAGGGTGACGATAGCCAGCACAATGCCCAGCGTCAGCATCCATTTATGGCGTTTATACAATGCGAGGTACGGCAGCAGGGCGCGCATTAAATATCCTCCTGACGATTAGCCAGCAGAGAGGCAAATGGCCCCTGCGCGGCGGCGAGCGTGGCGTAATCACCTTGTTCAACAATACGCCCGTTTTCCATTACCCAAATCTGATCCCAGTCGGCAATACCTTCGAGCTGGTGCGTGACCATCAGCGTCGTTTGCTGGCGAGAGGCATCATTCAGCGCCTGCATGACGCGCTGTTCACTGTGGGCGTCAAGGCTTGCGGCAGGTTCGTCGAGCAGCATTAACTGGCTTGGATTCAGCAATGCGCGCGCCACGGCGATACGCTGGGCCTGGCCGACAGAGAGTCCTGCCGCCTGATCGCCGACAACAGTGTCCACGCCGTTTGGCAGCAGCGGCAGAAACTCGCTGACCCAGGCGCGGTCGAGCACCGATTGCAGCTCATCTTCGCGGGCATCGGGGCGGGCCAGCAGGACGTTTTCGCGAAGCGTCGCGGCCGGCAGCTGTGGGTTTTGTCCCACCCAGCTCAGCTGCCTACGCCAGGCATCAGGCTCAAGCGAGCGCAGTTCCGTTCCGTTGATCTGCAGCGAGCCGGTATACGCCATAAAGCCGGATAACGTATTCAGCAACGAGCTTTTCCCCGAGCCGCTGATGCCAACCAGCACCACGCGCTGGCCCGCCGAGAGTGTAAAGTTGAGCGGCCCGGCCAATACGTTGCCTTCCGGAGACAGGATGGAGAAATCTTCGGCGTGAACGGTGATTGGTTCTTTGCTGTTGAGCGTGATATCTCCACGCTCCGGGTGTGCCAGCGGCGTTTCAAGGAAGGTTTTCAGGCTGTCAGCCGCGCCCACGGCCTGCGCTTTGGCGTGATAAAATGTCCCCAGATCGCGCAGCGGCTGGAAGAACTCAGGCGCCAGGATCAGGGCGAGGAAACCGGCAGACAGCGTTACCGCGGTGCCGTAGTGGCCAAAATCCAGCGCGCCAAGGTAGGAGAACCCAAAGTAAACCGCGACCAGCGCAATGGAAAGTGAGGTGAAAAACTCCAGCACGCCGGAGGAGAGGAACGCCAGACGCAGCACTTCCATGGTGCGCTGACGGAAGTCCTGTGAGGCGAGACGGATATTATCGATTTCGGCTTCGCCACGACCAAAGACGCGCAACGTCTCCATTCCGCGCAGGCGGTCGAGGAAATGCCCGCTCAGGCGACCCAGCGCGAGGAAGTTACGGCGGTTGGCATCTGCCGCGCCCATGCCGACCATCGCCATGAACATCGGGATCAGCGGCGCGGTGCCGAGCAGAATCAACGCCGCCACCCAGTTAGAGGGGAAAATCGCGAGCACGATCAGCAGCGGAACACAGACTGCCAGCGCCATCTGGGGCAGATAGCGGGCGTAGTAGTCGTGCATATCGTCGATCTGTTCAAGGATCAGTGTCGCCCAGCTACCGGCTGGTTTGCCCTGAATCCAGGCCGGGCCTGCTTCCTGGAGACGATCCAGAACCTTACGGCGGATTTCGTAGCGAATATTTTGTCCGGCGTGGAAGCCCACACGCTCGCGCAGCCAGACCACCCAGGCGCGAAGAACAAAGACCAGCACCAGCACGACAAACGGCATCAATAATGCCTCGCGCGGAATGTTCTCCATAATCATATGGTTAAGAATGCGGGCCAGCAGCCATGCCTGGGCAACAATCAACAAACCGCTGATAAGACCCAAAAGACGGGAAATAGTCAGCCAGCGGCGGGAAATAACGCTTTGCTGTTTAAGCCAGCGAGTTAACTCTTGTTGACGGGTTTTTTCCATTACGCGCTTTGCAGGTGAGTTATAAGAAATTAGACAACCGCATGTTACACGTGGGAAAAAATAAAGGCGACCAGTGGCCGCCTTTATTTACGTTTGTTGCTGACTTGTAAAGATTATTTACTTAATTCAGCCAGCCCATCCAGGTAGCGTTCCGCATCCAGTGCAGCCATACAGCCGGTGCCTGCGGAGGTGATTGCCTGACGGTAAATATGGTCCATCACGTCGCCTGCGGCGAAGACGCCTGGGATGCTGGTCTGGGTCGCGTTGCCGTGAATACCAGACTGCACTTTGATGTAGCCGTTTTCCAGCTCCAGCTGACCGTCGAAGATAGCGGTGTTCGGGCTGTGGCCGATAGCCACAAACAGACCCGCCACTTCCAGCGACTCAATGTTGTCGCTGTTTTGCGTATCACGCAGACGCAGGCCAGCAACGCCCATCTGATCGCCAGTGACTTCTTCCAGCGTGCGGTGGGTGTGCAGCACGATGTTGCCGCTCTCCACTTTATCCATCAAACGTTTGATGAGGATTTTTTCCGCGCGGAAGGTGTCACGACGGTGGATCAGATGCACTTCAGAGGCAATGTTTGCCAGATAAAGCGCTTCTTCAACCGCGGTGTTACCGCCACCGATCACGGCCACTTTCTGGTTACGATAGAAGAAACCGTCGCAGGTGGCACAGGCAGAGACGCCACGGCCTTTGAACGCCTCTTCGGACGGCAGACCGAGATAACGCGCGGACGCGCCGGTTGCGATAATCAGCGCATCGCAGGTGTACTCGCCGCTGTCGCCCGTCAGACGGAACGGACGGTTTTGCAGATCAACCTTGTTGATGTGATCAAACAGAATTTCGGTTTCGAATTTGATGGCATGCTCGTGCATACGCTCCATCAGCAGCGGCCCGGTCAGGTCGTTCGGATCGCCTGGCCAGTTTTCCACTTCAGTTGTGGTGGTCAACTGACCGCCTTTTTCCATGCCGGTGATTAATACCGGGTGCAGGTTAGCGCGTGCAGCATAGACCGCTGCGGTGTAGCCCGCAGGTCCAGAACCAAGGATTAGCAGCTTACTGTGTTTAGCCGTGCCCATGAGATCCCCATTGTTGTTGGCAGACATTTGCTCGGATTGTAGGGAATTTGTTGCCTTAAAAAAAGAGCACAGCAATTTTGTAAACGATTTGTGTAATAGCCGGGGACGATGAGACGCCCTTTTCGGGCGTAATAACATCACACTATCGGTGAAAAACGGTCGTTTATACGGCGTCAGAATGAGGATTAATACCCGGTCGCAATGAATAACTGGCATGTTGTACTAAAAAACGATGTTTTGCTTTGACAATCCCCTGCGCTTTTGCGAAAACATTGAAGGAAGAAAAAAAAGCCGCGCTAACGTTGTGTCGCATAGACATGCACGGAAACGCCATTTTTACCGGGTCAGTGAAATCTACGCATGGTGTGGACAGATGCCATGCGTGATGTCGGTGACAGCCTTCTGGCAACGGTCTTCTCACCGTAGAACCCGAATCTGCATCGCGTACAAATTATAAAAGGCGATGTGATAAGCAACGGGTACAGGCTCTGAACAGTGATGTGCACAGGGTCCAGGCAGGAGTAGGGAAGGAATACAGAGAGACAATAATAATGGTAGATAGCAAGAAGCGCCCTGGCAAAGATCTCGACCGTATCGATCGTAACATTCTGAATGAATTGCAAAAGGATGGGCGTATTTCCAACGTCGAGCTTTCAAAACGTGTGGGACTTTCTCCGACGCCATGCCTTGAGCGTGTGCGCCGACTGGAAAGACAGGGTTTTATTCAGGGCTATACGGCTCTGTTGAACCCGCATTATCTGGATGCCTCACTTCTGGTATTTGTTGAGATTACTCTGAATCGTGGCGCGCCGGATGTGTTTGAGCAATTTAACACCGCTGTGCAAAAACTTGAAGAAATTCAAGAGTGTCATCTGGTTTCTGGTGATTTCGACTACCTGTTGAAGACCCGTGTACCGGACATGTCAGCCTATCGTAAACTGTTGGGTGAAACCCTGCTGCGACTGCCTGGCGTGAATGACACCCGCACCTACGTGGTGATGGAAGAGGTCAAACAGAGCAATCGTCTGGTTATTAAGACGCGCTAATACGGAACAGGTGCAAAATCAGCGTAATTTGATTACACTCCTGTTAATCCATACAGCAACAGTGCCGGGTATCCCGGCGCTGTTGTCCGTTTTAGCAAACAGGCAGGAAATGCCTGGTACCTGGAGAGCCTTTTTTGAGCCAGGAATATACTGAAGACAAAGAAGTCACGTTAACGAAGTTAAGCAGCGGGCGCCGACTCCTTGAGGCGTTACTGATTCTTGTTGCCCTTTTTGCCGTCTGGTTGATGGCCGCCTTACTCAGTTTCAATCCTTCCGATCCCAGCTGGTCACAAACGGCATGGCATGAACCGATCCATAATTTGGGCGGGGTGCCTGGCGCATGGCTGGCGGACACGCTGTTCTTCGTGTTTGGCGTGATGGCCTACACCATTCCGATCATTATTGTCGGCGGGTGCTGGTTTGCCTGGCGTCACCGTCAAAACGAAGAGTACATCGACTATTTTGCCGTTTCGCTGCGTTTGATTGGCGCGCTGGCGCTGATCCTCACGTCCTGTGGGCTGGCCGCGATTAACGCCGATGATATCTGGTATTTCGCCTCCGGTGGCGTGATTGGCAGCCTGCTGAGCACGGCGCTTAAGCCTATGCTTCACAGTAGCGGTGGTACCATTACGCTGCTCTGTATCTGGGCCGCCGGGCTTACCCTCTTTACCGGCTGGTCGTGGGTGAGCATCGCCGAGAAACTTGGCGGCTTTATCCTCAATATTCTGACTTTCGCCAGTAATCGCACCCGTCGTGACGACACCTGGGTGGATGAAGAAGAATACGAAGATGACGACTATGAAGAAGAGACGTCATCCGCTAATCGTACTGAATCTCGCCGTACGCGCATTATGCGTGGTGCGCTGGCGCGTCGTAAACGCATCGCAGACAAATTCACCAATCCTGTGGCGCGTAAAACGGACGCTGCACTCTTCTCCGGCAAGCGCATGGATGATGACGAGCAGATCTCCTACAGCGCGGGCGGTGTTGCTGCCGATCCGGATGACGTGCTGTTCTCCGGTAATCGGGCGACGCCGGGTGATTTCGATGAATACGATCCGCTGTTAAACGGTCATTCCGTTACGGCACCTGTTGCCGCTGCGGCTGTTGCGACGACGGCTGCGCAAGCCTATGCCGCACCTGTCGAAGCTGTCATGCCTGCTGCGCCGGTGCAGACACCCGAGCCTGCAATGCAGCAGCCTGTAGTCGACTGGCAAACGGCGCCAGGCGTTCACACGCCAGAACCAACCATTGCTCCTGAGCCAGAAAGCTACGTGCCCGTTCAGCCGCAAGAACAGTGGCAGCAGCCGTATCAGCCGGAGCCGGTTTACGAATCAGAAACTTATCCGCAGTATGCTGAGCCTCAGGTTCAGACTTATCAGGAATACACGCCTGAGCCCGTCGTCGAGCCGCAGGTTGAAGTCGAAGAGGTAAAACCGGCCCGTCCACCGATGTACTATTTTGAAGAAGTGGAAGAGAAGCGTGCCCGTGAACGCGAGCAGCTTGCGGCCTGGTATCAGCCTGTGCCGGAGCCAGTGAGTGAGCCTGTTGTCACGCCTTCTGCGTCGCCTGCGTCTTTTGGTACACCCGATCTCGACCCGACCGCATCCGTGGCACCTGTTGCGGCTGGTATTAAGCAAGCGACTGCCTCTGCGGCAGCGTTCAGTCTGGCTACGGGCGGCGCGCCGCGTCCGCAGGTTAAAGAGGGTATCGGTCCGCAGTTGCCACGTCCAAATCGCGTGCGCGTTCCGACCCGTCGCGAGCTGGCGTCCTACGGGATTAAACTGCCTTCCCAGCGTATGGCTGAGGAAAAAGCGCGCGATCCTGATGACATAGATGATGCCGACGAAATGCAGCAGGACGAACTGGCCCGCCAGTTTGCTGCTCAGCAACATCAGCGCTACGGCGAAGAGTATCAGCCGGGTGTTCAGGACGACGAAGATGATGCCGCCGAAGCGGAGCTGGCTCGTCAGTTTGCCGCCTCGCAGGAGCAGCGTTACTCTGGCGAACAGCCAGCCAATGCGAATCCTTTCTCTCTGTCAGATTTTGAATTCTCACCAATGAAAGATCTGGTGGATGACACGCCGAGTGAACCGCTGTTTACGCCGAGTGTTATGCCGGAAGCTGAACCGCCGCGCCAGCACTATGCGCCTGCTCAGCCTGCGCACGTTCCACAACCTGCCGCTCCACAGCAATATGCGCAACCACAGCAGCCCGTTGCTGCGCCACCGCAATATGCACAACCGCAGCAGCCAGTCGCTGTACCACCGCAATATGCGCAGCCGCAGCAGCCCGTTGCTGCACCACCGCAATACGCGCAACCACAGCAGCCCGTTGCTGCACCACCGCAATATGCACAACCGCAGCAACCTGTCGTACAGCCGCAGGAAAGCCTGATTCACCCGCTGCTGATGCGCAATGGTGACAGTCGTCCAGTGCAACGACCGACTACGCCGCTGCCGTCGCTGGATCTCTTAACCTCTCCGCCGACGGAAGTTGAGCCGGTGGATACCTTCGCGCTGGAGCAAATGGCGCGTCTGGTTGAAACACGTCTGGCCGATTTCCGTATCAAAGCGGATGTTGTGAACTACTCGCCAGGCCCGGTCATTACGCGCTTCGAGTTAAACCTGGCGCCTGGCGTTAAAGCGGCACGTATTTCTAACCTGTCACGCGATCTGGCACGCTCACTGTCAACCGTGGCTGTGCGTGTGGTAGAAGTCATTCCAGGCAAGCCTTACGTGGGCCTGGAACTGCCGAACAAGAAACGCCATACCGTTTATCTGCGCGAAGTGCTGGATAACGCTAAGTTCCGCGATAATCCGTCGCCGCTCACCGTGGTGCTGGGCAAAGATATCGCGGGCGAGCCTGTGGTGGCCGATCTGGCGAAAATGCCGCATCTGCTGGTTGCAGGGACCACGGGTTCCGGTAAATCCGTGGGTGTAAACGCCATGATCCTGAGCATGCTGTACAAAGCGCAGCCGGAAGATGTGCGTTTCATTATGATCGACCCGAAAATGCTGGAACTGTCTGTCTATGAAGGCATTCCGCATCTGCTCACCGAAGTTGTGACCGATATGAAAGATGCCGCCAACGCACTGCGCTGGAGCGTCAATGAGATGGAACGCCGCTACAAGCTGATGTCGGCTCTGGGCGTGCGTAATCTTGCCGGTTATAACGATAAAATTGCTGAAGCCGCGCGCATGGGTCGTCCGATCCCGGACCCATACTGGAAGCCGGGCGACAGCATGGATGCTCAGCATCCGGTTCTGGAAAAACTGCCGTATATTGTGGTGCTGGTGGATGAATTCGCCGACCTGATGATGACCGTGGGCAAGAAAGTGGAAGAGCTGATCGCCCGACTGGCGCAGAAAGCGCGTGCGGCAGGTATTCACCTGGTGCTCGCGACGCAGCGTCCATCCGTTGATGTCATCACCGGTCTGATTAAAGCGAACATTCCAACGCGTATCGCCTTCACCGTTTCGAGCAAAATCGACTCCCGTACCATCCTCGATCAGGCCGGTGCAGAATCGCTGCTTGGCATGGGTGATATGCTCTTTTCCGGCCCGAACTCCACGACGCCAGTGCGTGTTCACGGTGCTTTCGTGCGCGACCAGGAAGTCCACGCAGTGGTCCAGGACTGGAAAGCGCGCGGTCGTCCTCAGTACATTGACGGCATCACCTCTGAAAGTGAAAGCGAGAGCGGCGGTGGCGGTTTTGACGGTGCGGAAGAGTTGGACCCGTTATTCGACCAGGCAGTTAACTTTGTGACGGAAAAACGTAAAGCCTCAATCTCGGGCGTACAGCGTCAGTTCCGCATCGGTTACAACCGTGCCGCACGCATCATCGAACAGATGGAAGCGCAGGGCATTGTGAGTGAGCAGGGGCACAACGGTAACCGTGAAGTGCTGGCACCACCGCCGTTCGAGTAATCTGTCGCCGATTGCAAAGATGGGTAAATCAGCAAAAATTAAGCATTTTCTTCTGTCGCCTGCCTGCGGGCAGGTCCAGAATAGAGGACAGAACCCCATTCGGGGATGACGAATTTTAAGGATTAATAATGAAAAAAATCGCAATCGTCGGAGCACTACTGACCAGCTTTGTTGCCAGCAGCGTCTGGGCTGATGCCGCAAGCGACCTTAAAAGCCGCCTGGATAAAGTCAGCAGCTTCCATGCCAGCTTCACACAGAAAGTGACGGATGGTAGCGGTAATGCGGTGCAGGAAGGTCAGGGCGATCTCTGGGTGAAACGTCCTAATCTGTTTAACTGGCACATGACGCAACCGGATGAAAGTATTCTGGTTTCCGATGGCAAAACCCTGTGGTTCTACAATCCGTTTGTGGAGCAGGCGACGGCAACGTTGCTGAAAGACGCGACCAGCAATACACCGTTCATGCTCATCGCCCGTAATCAGACCAGCGACTGGCAGCAGTACAACATTAAGCAGAATGGCGATGATTTTGTACTGACGCCGAAAGGCAATAACGGCAACCTCAAGCAGTTCACCATTAATGTGAGCAGCAACGGGACTATCAATCAATTCAGCGCCGTTGAGCAGGATGAGCAGCGCAGCAGCTACCAGCTCAAGTCTCAGCAAAATGGCGCTATTGACGCATCGAAATTCACCTTTACCCCGCCGCAGGGCGTAACGGTGGACGATCAACGCAATAAGTAAGAGGCGTGAGTGGGCAACCTGTCGCTCGATTTTTCTGACAATGCGTTTCAACCTCTGGCCGCGCGTATGCGGCCAGAAAATTTAGCGCAGTACATTGGTCAGCAGCATTTGCTGGCTTCCGGGAAACCGTTGCCGCGCGCTATCGAAGCCGGGCATCTGCACTCGATGATCCTCTGGGGGCCTCCCGGTACGGGTAAAACTACGCTGGCCGAAGTGATTGCTCGCTATGCAGATGCGGACGTGGAGCGTCTTTCTGCCGTCACGTCAGGCGTGAAAGAGATTCGTGAAGCCATTGAGCGCGCCCGTCAAAACCGCAATGCCGGTCGTCGTACGATCCTGTTTGTTGATGAAGTCCATCGTTTCAATAAGAGCCAGCAGGATGCGTTTCTGCCGCACATTGAAGATGGAACGATCTTTTTTATCGGTGCGACTACCGAAAACCCCTCTTTTGAACTCAACTCGGCGCTACTGTCGCGTGCGCGCGTCTACCTGCTGAAATCGCTCACCACGGACGATATCGAGCAGGTACTGACTCAGGCGATGGAAGACAAATCGCGCGGCTACGGCGGACAGGATATCGTTCTGCCGGATGACACGCGTCGTGCGATTGCCGAACTGGTCAATGGCGATGCGCGCCGGGCATTAAACACGCTGGAAATGATGGCCGATATGGCCGAGCTGGACGCATCCGGTAAGCGGGTGCTGAAGGCGGAGTTACTGACCGAAATTGCCGGAGAGCGCAGCGCGCGTTTCGACAACAAAGGCGATCGTTTTTACGATCTCATTTCGGCATTACACAAATCCGTGCGGGGCAGTGCGCCAGATGCTGCGCTCTACTGGTATGCACGCATTATTACCGCCGGTGGCGATCCGCTCTACGTCGCGCGCCGCTGTCTGGCGATTGCATCCGAAGATGTCGGTAATGCCGATCCGCGCGCCATGCAGGTGGCGATTTCTGCCTGGGACTGTTTTACCCGCGTAGGGCCGGCAGAGGGCGAGCGCGCCATTGCCCAGGCGATTGTCTATCTGGCCTGTGCGCCGAAAAGTAATGCTGTCTACACCGCGTTTAAAGCAGCGATGTCCGATGCTCGCGATCGGCCGGACTATGATGTGCCGGTACATCTGCGTAATGCGCCGACCAAACTGATGAAAGAGATGGGCTACGGCCAGGAATATCGCTATGCCCACGATGAGCCGAATGCCTATGCCGCTGGGGAGGAATATTTCCCGCAGGAAATGGCACAAACGCGCTATTATCGCCCGACTAACAGAGGTCTTGAAGGCAAGATTGGTGAAAAGCTCGCCTGGCTTACCGGACAGGATCAAAATAGCCCTATAAAACGCTACCGTTAGCGCGATCGTTGCGGTAATGTTGGCAATGTATCCCTGTGACCGCAGGCT
This sequence comes from Lelliottia sp. SL45, assembly GCF_026672535.1. Classification (NCBI taxonomy): domain Bacteria; kingdom Pseudomonadati; phylum Pseudomonadota; class Gammaproteobacteria; order Enterobacterales; family Enterobacteriaceae; genus Lelliottia; species Lelliottia sp. SL45. Next base: position 2,269,075 of record NZ_JAPPRH010000003.1, on the reverse strand, counting down.
GTGGTCACTTTTCCTCTTTTAATTCGATAAGCACAGGATAAGCATGCTCGATCCCAATCTGCTGCGTAACGAGCCAGACGCAGTCGCTGAAAAACTGGCACGCCGGGGCTTTAAGCTGGATGTAGATAAGCTGCGCGCTCTTGAAGAGCGTCGTAAAGTTCTGCAGGTACAAACTGAAAATCTGCAGGCTGAGCGTAACTCTCGATCGAAATCCATCGGCCAGGCGAAAGCACGCGGGGAAGACATTGAGCCATTGCGTCTGGAAGTGAACAAACTGGGTGAAGAGCTGGATCAGGCGAAAGCTGAACTGGATGTTCTTCAGACCGAAATTCGTGATATCGCGCTGGCGATCCCGAACATTCCTGACGATAGCGTTCCTGTCGGCAAAGACGAAAATGATAACGTTGAAGTGAAACGCTGGGGTACCCCGCGTGAATTCGACTTCGATGTGCGCGATCATGTCACCCTCGGTGAAATGCACGCGGGTCTGGATTTTGCCGCTGCGGTGAAACTGACCGGTTCTCGCTTTGTGGTGATGAAAGGCCAGATCGCGCATCTGCACCGTGCGCTGGCGCAGTTCATGCTGGATCTACACACCGAGCAGCATGGTTACAGTGAAACCTACGTTCCGTATCTGGTTAACCACGATACGCTGTACGGTACTGGCCAGTTGCCGAAATTTGCAGGCGATCTGTTCCACACCCGTCCGCTGGACGAAGAAGCAGACAGCAGCAACTATGCGTTGATCCCAACGGCTGAAGTGCCGCTGACCAACCTTGTTCGCGATGAAATCATCGACGAAGACGATCTGCCAATCAAACTGACTGCACACTCTCCGTGCTTCCGTTCTGAAGCGGGTTCCTACGGTCGTGATACCCGTGGTCTGATTCGTATGCACCAGTTCGACAAAGTCGAGATGGTTCAGATTGTTCGCCCGGAAGAGTCGATGGATGCGCTGGAAGAGATGACCGGCCATGCAGAGAAAGTGCTTGAGCTGTTGGGTCTGCCGTACCGTCGTATGGCGCTGTGCTCGGGTGATATGGGCTTTGGTGCCTGTAAAACCTACGACCTGGAAGTTTGGGTCCCTGCGCAGAACACCTACCGCGAAATCTCCTCCTGCTCTAACGTCTGGGATTTCCAGGCACGTCGCATGCAGGCGCGTTGCCGCAGCAAATCTGACAAGAAAACCCGTCTGGTTCATACCCTGAACGGTTCTGGTCTGGCTGTGGGCCGTACGCTGGTTGCGGTGCTGGAAAACTACCAGCAGGCAGACGGCCGTATTGAGATCCCTGAAGTGCTGCGCCCGTACATGAAAGGCCAGCAGTACATTGGTTGATTTGCCCTAAAACAAAAAAGCGCCTGATGGCGCTTTTTTTATGCCTGCGTTTTGACTCCAGACAATAACTTATCCTCCTAAAGTAGTAATACTCACCTCACTCATTATTAGCATAAAAATCTAATAACGAATCAAATCGTTATATAAAAAACTATATAGCGGCGTGTGCCGCACCTTTATTTATTTGTGAGCAACCAAAGTGAGTTTCTATGAAAATCAAAGCGCCTGATGCTCTTCTGGCTGCCGAGGTGAGTCGTCGCGGGTTAGTCAAAACGACGGCGATTGGTGGCCTGGCCGTTGCCAGCAGCGCGTTCACTCTCCCTTTTTCACGGATGGCAACCGCGGCTGAAGCTATCGCGCCGCTGAGTGCCCCGGATAAAGTGGTCTGGAGCGCCTGTACCGTCAACTGTGGCAGCCGTTGCCCGCTGCGAATGCACGTTGTCGATGGTGAAATCAAATATGTCGAAACCGACAACACCGGGGATGATAACTACGAAGGGTTACATCAGGTTCGTGCCTGCCTGCGTGGTCGCTCGATGCGTCGTCGTGTTTACAATCCGGATCGCCTCAAATATCCCATGAAACGCGTGGGCAAACGCGGTGAAGGCAAGTTTGAGCGCATCAGCTGGGAAGAGGCCTTTGATACCATCGCCGGGAATATGCAGCGATTGATCAAAGAGCACGGCAACGAATCCATCTATCTGAACTACGGTACCGGCACGCTCGGTGGCACCCTGACTCGCTCATGGCCACCGGGAAAAACGCTGATTGCCCGTCTGATGAACTGCTGCGGCGGTTATCTCAATCACTACGGTGATTACTCCTCTGCGCAAATCGCCGAAGGGCTGAATTACACCTACGGCGGCTGGGCCGACGGCAACAGCCCGTCCGATATCGAAAACAGCAAACTGGTGGTTCTGTTCGGCAACAATCCGGGTGAAACGCGTATGAGCGGCGGTGGGGTGACCTATTACCTCGAGCAGGCGCGCGCAAAATCTAATGCCCGGATGATCATCGTCGATCCGCGCTATACGGATACCGGTGCCGGTCGTGAAGATGAATGGATCCCGATTCGCCCCGGTACCGATGCGGCGCTGGTGAACGCGCTGGCGTGGGTGATGATCACAGAGAATCTCGTCGATCAGCCATTCCTCGACAAATACTGTGTCGGTTATGACGAGAAAACCTTGCCAGCCAGCGCCCCGGCTAACGGTCATTACAAGGCGTATATCCTTGGACAGGGCAGCGATGGCGTGGCGAAAACGCCGCAATGGGCATCCACCATCACAGGCATTCCCGTTGAGCGTATTGTGCAGCTGGCGCGTGAAATTGGCTCGGCGAAACCGGCCTATATCAGCCAGGGCTGGGGCCCGCAGCGCCATGCGAACGGTGAAATTGCCACTCGCGCGATTTCGATGCTCTCAATTTTAACGGGCAACGTCGGCATCCACGGCGGTAACTCCGGCGCGCGTGAAGGCTCTTATTCTTTGCCATTCGAACGCATGCCAACGCTGGAAAACCCGGTGCAGACCAGTATCTCCATGTTTATGTGGACTGATGCGATTGAACGCGGCCCGGAAATGACGGCCCTGCGTGACGGGGTGCGCGGCAAAGATAAACTGGATGTACCGATCAAGATGATCTGGAACTATGCCGGTAACTGCATTATTAATCAGCATTCAGACATCAACCGCACGCATGACATCCTTCAGGATGACAAAAAATGCGAAATGATTGTGGTGATCGACTGCCATATGACCTCGTCGGCAAAATATGCCGATATCCTGCTGCCGGACTGCACCGCCTCTGAGCAGATGGACTTCGCGCTGGATGCCTCCTGCGGCAACATGTCGTACGTCATCTTTGCCGACCAGGCAATCAAACCGCGCTTTGAATGCAAAACCATCTACGAGATGACCACGGAACTGGCTAAACGTCTCGGCGTTGAGCAGCAGTTCACGGAAGGCCGTACTCAGGAAGGGTGGATGCGTCATCTGTATGAACTCTCCCGTAAGGCGATGCCTGAACTGCCTGATTTTGACACCTTCCGTAAGCAAGGGATGTTCAAACAGCGCGATCCGCAAGGGCATCATGTGGCCTATAAAGCGTTCCGCGAAGATCCGCAGGCGAATCCACTGACTACGCCGTCTGGCAAAATCGAGATTTACTCTGAAGCACTGGCAAAAATTGCCGCCAGCTGGGAGCTGCCAGAAGGGGATGTCATCGATCCATTGCCGATCTACACCCCTGGTTTTGAGAACTATAACGATCCGCTCATCGCCAAATACCCACTGCAGCTCACCGGTTTCCACTATAAATCGCGCGTTCACTCTACCTATGGCAACGTCGATGTGCTGAAAGCGTCGTGCCGCCAGGAGATGTGGATGAACCCGATGGATGCGCAGAAACGTGGCATTGCCAATGGCGATCGCATTCGTATCTTTAACGATCGCGGAGAGGTGCATATCGAGGCGAAAGTGACGCCACGTATGATGCCAGGCGTGGTCGCGCTGGGGGAAGGGGCCTGGTACAACCCGGATGCCAATCGCATCGACCAGGCAGGCAGCATTAACGTGCTGACCACGCAGCGCCCGTCGCCTCTGGCGAAAGGCAATCCGTCCCACACGAACCTCGTTCAGGTTGAAAAGGTATAAGGAGTAACCGATGACTACCCAGTATGGATTTTTCATTGATTCCAGTCGTTGCACCGGTTGCAAAACCTGCGAGCTGGCGTGTAAAGATTACAAAGATTTAACTCCTGATGTCAGCTTCCGCCGTATCTACGAATACGCAGGCGGCGACTGGCAGGAGGACAACGGCGTCTGGAATCAGAACGTGTTTGCCTACTATCTGTCGATCGCCTGTAACCACTGCGAAGATCCCGCGTGTACCAAAGTGTGCCCAAGCGGCGCGATGCACAAGCGTGACGACGGTTTTGTGGTGGTGGACGAAGATGTCTGCATCGGCTGCCGCTACTGCCATATGGCCTGCCCGTACGGCGCGCCGCAGTACAACGCTGCGAAAGGCCACATGACCAAATGCGACGGCTGCCACAGCCGCGTCGCAGACGGTAAAAAGCCGATCTGCGTGGAGTCCTGCCCGCTGCGCGCGCTGGACTTTGGCCCGATTGAAGAGCTGCGTCAGAAACACGGTCAGCTCGCCGCTGTCGCGCCGCTGCCGTCTGCGCACTTCACGAAGCCAAGTATCGTTATTAAACCGAATGCCAATAGCCGTCCGACGGGTGATACCACCGGCTACCTGGCCAATCCGAAGGAGGTGTGAGATGGGAAGTGGATGGCATGAATGGCCGTTGATGATTTTCACCGTCTTCGGACAGTGCGTGGTGGGCGGGTTTATTGTCCTCGCTCTGGCATTGCTTAAAGGTGATTTACGCGCTGAACAGCAACAGCGTCTGATACTGGGTATGTTCGGCCTGTGGGTTCTGATGGGGATTGGCTTTATCGCCTCCACGCTCCACCTCGGCTCGCCGCTGCGCGCATTTAACTCCCTGAACCGTATCGGCGCCTCTTCGCTCAGTAATGAAATTGCGAGTGGGGCGATCTTCTTTGCTGTCGGTGGTCTTGGCTGGCTGCTGGCAGCACTGAAGAAGTTACCGTCAGGGTTGCGCGGTGTGTGGCTGATCGTGACTATGGTGCTTGGGGTCGTATTTGTCTGGATGATGGTACGCGTCTATAACACCATCGATACCGTTCCTACATGGTACAGCGTCTGGACACCAATGAGCTTCTTCCTGACCATGTTTATTGGTGGTCCGCTGCTGGGCTTCCTGCTGCTGCGCGTGGCGGGTGTCGATGGCTGGGCAATGCGCCTTCTGCCGGCGGTATCACTGCTGGCGCTGGTGATCAGTGCAATGGTTGCGCTGATGCAGGGCGCTGAGCTGGCGGCTATCCATAGCTCTATTCAGCAAGCGTCGGCGCTGGTACCGGATTACGGTTCGCTGATGGCCTGGCGTATCGCACTGCTGGTTGCGGCTCTGGCCTGCTGGGTAATCCCGCAGGTGAAAGGGTATCAACCGGCCGTTCCGCTGCTGTCTCTGGCCTTCGTGCTGGTACTGGCAGGGGAGCTGATTGGTCGCGGTGTGTTCTACGGTCTGCATATGACGGTAGGTATGGCTGTCGCCAGTTAAACGATCGTTTGGTTATATCGAGCCGGGGCAATTGCTCCGGCTTTTTTATTTTCTATCATGAAATTTTTCAACTGAGCGCGGCCGTTAATTTGCCTCAGAGATTAATAAAAACAATCAGATAATTATTACGTATTGTATTGGCTGTGCACGGAGGATGAATTTTTTAAATCGACAGCGAACAAATCGTGCGAGGCCGCTAACTGCATGGATTGACTTTGTTTTTGCCGGTGGCATGATGCGCTCGAATCTTTACTTCCTCACGGTTAAAATCCATGACCACCTACACCCGCCCAGTGCTGCTCTTGCTCTGTGGCCTGCTTTTGTTGACCCTGGCGATAGCGGTATTAAATACGCTCGTCCCGCTTTGGCTCGCCCATGAAAACCTTCCGACATGGCAGGTGGGGATGGTCAGCTCATCCTATTTTACCGGTAATCTGCTGGGTACTTTACTGACCGGTAAACTGATCAAACGTTTCGGGTTCAACCGCAGTTATTACCTGGCCTCGCTGATCTTCGCGGCCGGTTGCGTGGGTCTGGGCGTGATGGTCGGATTCTGGAGCTGGATGAGCTTCCGTTTTATTGCTGGCGTCGGCTGCGCGATGATCTGGGTGGTGGTGGAAAGCGCACTGATGTGCAGTGGGACATCCCGCAATCGTGGCCGCTTACTGGCGGCGTACATGATGGTCTATTACGTGGGGACGGTGCTGGGCCAGTTGATGATCAGCAAACTGCCTACCGATTTGATGAGCGTCCTGCCGTGGGTGACCGGTATGGTGCTGGCGGCGATGCTGCCTCTGCTCTTTACCCGAATTGTTAACCAGGGTAGCGAACATCAGGAAGCGACGCAGGTCTGGCCGATGCTCAGATTGCGTCATGCACGCCTGGGTATCAACGGCTGTATTATCTCCGGGATTGTACTCGGCTCGCTGTACGGCCTGATGCCGCTGTACCTGAATCATAAAGGTGTGAGTGATTCCGGTATTGGTTTCTGGATGGCCGTGATGGTCAGCGCGGGCATTGTGGGGCAATGGCCTATCGGTAAACTGGCCGATAAATTTGGTCGTCTGCTAGTGCTGCGCGTGCAGGTTTTCGTGGTGATCATGGGCTGTCTGGCGATGTTGAGCAATGCGGCGATGGCCCCGGCGCTGTTTATCCTGGGGGCTGCGGGCTTTACGCTCTATCCGGTAGCGATGGCCTGGGCCTGTGAAAAAGTCGAGCATCACCAGCTGGTAGCGATGAATCAGGCACTGCTTCTGAGCTATACCATCGGCAGCCTACTGGGTCCGACGTTTACGTCCATGCTGATGCAGAGCTATTCCGATAATCTGCTGTTTATCATGATCGCCAGCGTGTCGTTTATCTATCTCCTGATGCTGCTGCGAAAAGCAGGGGAGCATCCGACGCCAGTGGCGCATGCCTGATACTAAAAAGCCCGGAGCACACTGCCCGGGCTTTTGTCATTCAGACCTCTTTTAGTACATCACTTTGTGACCATACTGTTCGAGAATGCCTTTGACGCGTTCCATCGTCTCTTTCTTAGGTGGTTTAACGCCGTCGAGTTTGTATTCTTCGCCCATCGCCACCCACTTGTGTTTGCCCAGCTCGTGATAGGGCAGCAGCTCGATTTTCTCGACATTGCCCATGTCGCGAGTAAATTCGCCGAGGCGATGCGCGGAGTCATCATCATCTGACCAGCCCGGAACCACCACATAGCGAATCCAGGTTTTGATTCCTTTATCGGCAATGTATTTGGCAAATTCCAGAGTACGGTGGTTCGAGACGCCAACCAGATTCTGGTGGATCTCATCGTTCATCTGTTTCAGATCGAGCATCACCAGATCGGTCACTTCAAGCAGTTCATCAATCACCGGATCGTAGCGACGGACAAAACCGTTAGTGTCCAGGCAAGTGTGAATACCTTCTTTGCGGCAGGCACGGAACCAGTCGCGAACGAATTCCGCCTGCAGGATTGCTTCGCCACCTGAGGCCGTCACGCCACCACCGGATGCATTCATAAAGTGGCGATAGGTGACCACTTCTTTCATCAACTCTTCAACGGTGATCTCTTTGCCGCCGTGGGTGTCCCAGGTGTCGCGGTTGTGGCAGTACAGGCAGCGCATCAGGCAGCCCTGGAAGAAGGTAATAAAGCGGATGCCTGGGCCGTCGACGGTGCCACAGGATTCAAAGGAGTGAATGCGACCAATAGTTGACATTGCGGTGATATCTCCAGATTCGGTCCGTCCGGGACCTGTTTATGTGCATAGCTCATCGGCTATGTCGAGTCTGTTTTGGCTGTTATCCATTAAGTATATAGATAGCGGACAAAAGAGACTGGTGTGGAGAGGGTGTTAAAAAGGCCCCACTGACGTGGAGCCTTTATTGTACGCTTTTTACTGCGTGATTTCAGTCAATTCCAGTTAGATGGATTGAGTGAAAGTACGGGTGATAACGTCCTGCTGCTGTTCTTTAGTCAGGGAGTTAAAACGTACTGCGTAGCCAGATACACGAATGGTCAGCTGCGGATATTTTTCCGGGTTTTCCATCGCGTCGAGCAGCATTTCACGGTTCATCACGTTCACGTTCAAGTGCTGACCACCTTCGATGGAAGATTCGTGATGGAAGTAACCGTCCATCAGACCTGCCAGGTTGGTTTTACGCACTTCGTCGTCTTTACCCAGCGCATTTGGAACGATGGAGAAGGTATAAGAAATACCATCTTTCGCGTAAGCAAACGGCAGTTTAGCAACGGAAGTCAGAGAGGCAACTGCACCTTTCTGGTCACGACCGTGCATTGGGTTAGCACCTGGACCGAATGGAGCGCCAGCGCGACGACCGTCTGGGGTGTTACCGGTTTTCTTACCGTACACAACGTTAGAAGTGATGGTCAGAACAGACTGAGTCGGGATAGCGTTGCGGTAGGTAGTCAGTTTCTGAATTTTCTTCATGAAACGTTCAACCAGGTCAACGGCCATGTCATCGACACGAGAGTCGTTGTTACCAAACTGCGGGTATTCGCCTTCGATTTCGAAGTCAGTCGCCAGACCATCTTCGTCACGAATTGGTTTAACTTTCGCATATTTGATAGCAGACAAGGAGTCAGCAGCAACGGACAGACCTGCGATACCACATGCCATGGTGCGAACCACGTCACGGTCGTGCAGAGCCATCAGAGAAGCTTCGTAGCTGTACTTGTCGTGCATGTAGTGGATGATGTTCAGGGCGGTGACATACTGCTTAGCCAGCCAGTCCATGAAGTGATCCATGCGGTCCATTACTTCGTCGAAGTTCAGAACGTCGCCTTTGATTGGTTCAGATTTAGGACCAACCTGGATTTTCAGTTTTTCATCAACGCCGCCGTTGATTGCATACAGCATGGTTTTCGCGAGGTTAGCACGAGCACCGAAGAACTGCATTTGCTTACCAACAACCATTGGGCTTACGCAGCAAGCGATAGCGTAGTCGTCGTTGTTGAAGTCAGGACGCATCAGATCATCGTTCTCGTATTGCAGAGAAGAGGTATCGATGGAGACTTTAGCAGCGAATTTCTTGAAGTTCAGAGGCAGTTTTTCTGACCACAGAACAGTGATGTTCGGTTCCGGAGACGGACCCATGGTGTACAGGGTGTTCAGGAAACGGAAGCTGTTTTTGGTTACCAGAGTGCGGCCATCAACGCCCATACCACCGATAGATTCAGTTGCCCAGATTGGGTCACCGGAGAACAGCTCATCATATTCTGGGGTACGCAGGAAACGAACCATACGCAGTTTCATGACCAGGTGGTCAATCATTTCCTGTGCGTCTTGCTCGGTGATTTTGCCTGCTTTGATGTCACGTTCGATGTAAGCATCCAGGAAGGTGGATACGCGACCGAAGGACATTGCTGCGCCGTTCTGAGACTTAACAGCAGCCAGGTAGCCGAAGTAAGTCCACTGGATAGCTTCCTGAGCGTTGGTAGCAGGACCAGAGATATCGCAACCATATTTAGCAGCCATTTCTTTGATCTGACCCAGCGCACGGTGCTGTTCAGAGATCTCTTCACGCAGACGGATAGTCGCTTCCAGGTTTACGCCGTTTTCCAGGTCAGATTGCAGTGACAGGAACTGTGCGTATTTGTCTTTCAGCAGGAAGTCGATACCGTACAGTGCAACGCGACGATAGTCACCGATGATACGGCCACGGCCATACGCATCTGGCAGACCAGTCAGAACACCGGATTTACGGCAGTTCAGGATGTCTTTGGTGTAAACATCAAACACGCCCTGGTTGTGAGTTTTGCGGTAGTCGGTGAAGATTTTCTTCAGCATTGGGTCCAGCTCGCGATTATACGCTTTGCAGGAACCTTCAACCATTTTGATGCCACCGAACGGGATAATTGCACGTTTCAGTGGTTTTTCAGTCTGCAGACCAACGATTTTCTCAAGGGCTTTGTTGATGTAGCCAGCGTCGTGAGAAGTGATGGTAGAGGCAACGGAAGTATCGAAATCAACTGGCGCGTGAGTGCGGTTTTCCAGTTTGACGCCTTCCATAACATTGTCCCACAGCTTGGTTGTTGCGTCAGTAGCACCAGCCAGGAAGGATTCGTCACCTTCATACGGGGTATAGTTTTTCTGAATGAAGTCACGTACGTTGACTTCTTTCTGCCAGTCACCTTTCGCAAAACCTTCCCAGGCTGTGGCTAACTTTTCATTAAGCTCGGACATGTGATACCTACCTTCTTAAGTGGATTTTTCTTTACTGCCTGAGAAACCATCAGTGATGATTGTCGCCACGCAGGTAAATGACCCAGTATGTCAACCCAACCAGCAGACCCCCACCGATAATGTTCCCAATAGTGACAGGGATCAGGTTATCTGTGATGAAGTTCATAATAGTCAGGTGAGAGAAACTTTCCGGCGTTGAACCAACTGCAGTCCAGAACTCCGGGCTCGCAAAGTTGCGGATTACGATACCCATCGGGATCATAAACATGTTTGCGATACTGTGCTCAAAGCCGCTGGCAACGAACATCGCAACCGGCAGAACCATAATCATGGCTTTGTCCATCAGGCTGCGGCCAGAGTAGCTCATCCAGACTGCCAGGCAGACCATCAGGTTTGCGAGGATGCCGAGAGCGACGGCTTCGATAAAGGTGTGATGCATTTTGTGGTCAGCGGTTTGCAGGACGTTGAGTCCCCAGCCACCGTTGGCGGTCATATACTCGCCGGATAACCACATAAGCAGTACAAAGAGCAAACAGCCAATCAGGTTGCCAACATAGACATTAATCCAGTTGCGCGCCAGCTGACCCCAGGTGATTCTTCCGCTCGCTTTTGCCACCACGATAAGCACCGTTGAGGTAAAGAGGTCGGCGCCGCAAATGACGCACAGAATCAAGCCCAGTGAGAAACAGATACCGCCAATCAGTTTTGCAATACCGAAAGGCATCGCAGCAGTACCGGTTGTCGCAGTGATGTAGAAGACGAAGGCGATGGAGATGAACACACCAGCGGTAATCGCCAGATAGAACGTCGTCATCGGGTGTTTCGTTGCTTTATAGACACCCGCTTCTTCGGCAACTTTGGCCATCGCAGCTGGGAGTAATAGATCAAAAGGGTTGTCAGCTTTCACACTAACTCTCTCTTTATTAAGTCGGCGACGAGATACTAACAAAGCATTATAGAAGAGAAATTGATATAGATCATATCTCGCCTGGCTTATAGGCCCGCAAAGCGCATGGTTTTGCAACAAATGCGGAGTAAGTTTTTGATTATCCGTATAAAAATAAATTTTAAAAGTTATGAAAAGAGTTGAATTATTTCCTGTAACCTCTCCCGAAGCAGTTAATTAAAATGGAGTAATTACCCTAAAAAGTAACAGTAAAGCCCAGGTAAGCATAATTATATTTACCCGTGATTAACTTTATTATTACAATCAAAATTCATTGCAAAAGAAATAAAAAAACGGGGCAATGAAATTGCCCCGTAATATAGCCCAGACGTTGAAATACGCCTACTGTCTGTAATGCTATGTGCGCTTATTTTGACCAGTAGGCCGCTTTCGCGCGCTGCAGTTTTTCGTAAGCTCTGAGCAGTGACTGATGGGCCGGGAAGGCTTTCAGATCGCTATCGACAGCCTGAAGGCCATAGAATGGCGCTTCACCGCTCAGTGCGGCGCTGGCGGCTTCAACAGCGTCGGCACCGTACATCCGCACGAACGCATTGAGATATTGCAGCGGCTGACGATCCTCTTCCTGAGACAGGAGCAGCAGGGTTTGCAGGCAACGATAATAGTTAGCGCGCTCCGGGCTGAAGACCGACTGGTTGTACTCAATGGTCCATTCCGTCCAGGCCAGAGCCTGATCCAGATCGCCACCGGCCAGGGCCAGCATGGATTTCAGCTCGCCCACACGCAGGGTGTACCAGCCATTGTCTTTTCCGGTTGCCAGGCCCAGCAGTTCGCGTACGCGGGTAAGATCGTCGTGGCCTTCGTCGTCCAGTTGGGCGATCAGGTTCAGATAATCCTCTTTTTCCCACTCGCTACCCGGCAGAGCCAGCAGCGTTTCGCGCAGATGGCTGCCCATGCTGTTGTTGGCCAGCCACAGATCTTCTGCCGGATAAATGTCGGACATGCCCGGCACGATAATACGGCAAGCGTAGACGCTCAGGTGCTCGTAATCGGCGATGTACACTTCTTTATCTTCTGCTTTGAAGATTGCCATCAGCGTGGCGAACTCTTCTTCCGTGGTGCCAGAGAAACTCCAGTCCACGAATTCATAGTCGGCGTCCTGCTTGAACATATCCCAGGAGATCAAACCGCTTGAATCGATGAAGTGCGTTTCGAGGTTGGTGTGTTCGCCCACTTCTTCGTCGTCAAACGTTGGTGGGGTAAAGACATCGAGATCTTTCAGGCTACGGCCCTGAAGCAACTCGGTAACGGTACGTTCCAGCGCCACGCCGAAGTCAGGGTGGGCGCCAAACGACGCGAAGCAAGTGCCGTTCGCCGGGTTGAACAGCACGACGCAGATTACCGGGTATTTACCGCCCAGAGAGCCGTCGTAAGCAAAGATTGGGAAACCTTCTGCTTCCAATTTAGCGATAGATTCCACCACGCCCGGATAGCGCGCCAGCACCTCGCTCGGAATTTCCGGCAGGCTGATGGACTCGGCGATAATACGGTTTTTGATATGACGCTCAAACACCTCGGACAGCCCCTGTACGCGGGCTTCGTTACGGGTGTTACCTGCGGACATGCCATTGGACACGTACAGGTTGCCGACGATGTTCATCGGGATATAAACAGTGTGATCGTCAGACTGACGGGTAAACGGCAGGGCGCAAATACCACGCTCGTCGTTACCGGACTGCAGATCGACCAACATACCGGCGGTCAGTTCGTTATCCGGATCGTAGAACTTGCGCAGACGCGCATCCAGAATGCCTTCTGGCAGCGTGTCATCTTCCGTCAGCGGGAACCACTTTTCGTTCGGGTAGTGTACGAACGGGCCGTTGGCGATGGTTTCGCCCAGCCAGAAATCGGCGAAGAAGTAGTTGGTGGACAGGCGCTCAAAATACTCCCCCAGGGCAGAAGCCAGAGCCGCTTTTTTGGTGGCGCCTTTACCGTTGGTAAAGCACAGCGCACAGTCGGTGTCGCGAATATGGACAGACCAGACGTGAGGTACCGGGTTGAGCCAGGAGGCTTCTTCGATATTAAAACCCAGGTCGGTCAGTTTCTGCTGGAAGCGAGCGATGGAATCTTCCAGAGCGGCGTCTTTGCCGGGGATAAATGTTTGAGTCATGGCGATCACTTTTATCGTACGTAAAGCGCGCAATGATACGGGTTTTGCGTGGCAGGCGCTATCTTCGCGAGGAGAAGAGCGAAAATAAAAGACTCAGCTATGCTTATCAGCAGTAACTTACTGTTAAGGCGAATAAAAATGAAAGCGTTCGATCTTCAGCGGATGGCGTTCGACAAAGTCCCGCTTGAGTTCTTAGGGGAAGTGGCTTTGCGCAGCCTCTACACCTTTATTCTGGTGTTTCTGTTTCTCAAAATCACAGGGCGGCGCGGCGTTCGACAGATGTCGCTTTTTGAAGTCCTGATCATTCTGACACTCGGCTCTGCGGCCGGTGACGTCGCGTTTTATGATGATGTGCCGATGATTCCGGTGCTGATCGTTTTTGTCACGCTGGGCTTGCTCTATCGGCTGGTGATGTGGCTGATGTCGAAAAGCGAAAAAATCGAGGATCTGCTGGAAGGCAAGCCGGTGGTGATTGTCGAAGAGGGGCAACTGGCCTGGGAGAAGGTGCGCAGCGCCAACATGACTGAATTTGAGTTTTTCATGGAGCTGCGCTTAAACAGCGTGGAACAGCTGGGCCAGGTGCGGCTGGCGATCATGGAAACGAACGGGCAGATTAGCGTCTACTACTATGACGACGATGACGTGAAGCCGGGTTTATGCATTTTGCCGGATGAATACGTTGAACGCTTTACCACCGTCCCGGAGGCAGGAGAGTACGCCTGTCGACGCTGTAGCCATGTTCTGACGATGCAGCCGGGCGATCATCAACTTTGCCCTCGCTGTGCGAATCCAGTATGGACGAAGGTGAGCCGGGCTAAACGCGTCACCTGACAGCCAATTTGTCGGTTTTGTGACAACGTGCTGGCAGATTGTTTTGTGTGAGCGGGGACACATTTTCCCGGTCATAAGTTTTAGACATTGCGGCGCGTGTCACTGAATGATAAAACCGATATCCACAGTTATAACTTATGGCTTTTAGCGTGGTGAGGGTAAATGGCTCAGGTCTTTAATTTCAGTTCAGGTCCGGCAATGCTACCGGCGGATGTGCTTAAACAGGCTCAGCAGGAGCTTTGCGACTGGCAGGGTCTCGGTACATCGGTGATGGAAATTAGCCATCGTGGAAAAGAGTTTATCCATGTGGCGGAAGAGGCAGAAACAGATTTTCGCGATCTGCTGAATATTCCCTCGAACTACAAAGTATTGTTCTGCCACGGCGGCGGGCGCGGTCAGTTTGCGGGCATCCCGCTGAATCTGCTCGGCGACAAAACCACCGCAGACTACGTTGATGCCGGCTACTGGGCCGCCAGCGCAGTGAAAGAAGCCAAAAAATACTGCACCCCGAATGTTATCGACGCCAAAATCACTGTTGATGGCCTGCGCGGCGTGAAGCCGATGAGTGAATGGCAGCTGTCCAGCGACGCAGCGTATCTTCACTACTGCCCGAACGAGACTATCGACGGGATCGCCATTCACGAAGAGCCGAACTTTGGCGACAACGTCGTTGTCACGGCTGATTTGTCCTCAACCATTCTCTCTGGCCCGCTGGATGTCAGCCGCTACGGCGTGATTTATGCTGGCGCGCAGAAGAACATTGGCCCGGCTGGTTTAACGTTAGTGATTGTCCGCGAAGATCTGCTGGGCAAAGCGCACCAGGCCTGCCCGTCGATTCTGGACTATACCGTTCTGAATGATAACGACTCCATGTTTAACACCCCGCCGACCTTCGCCTGGTATCTTTCTGGCCTTGTCTTCAAATGGCTGAAGAAAAATGGCGGTGTGGCGCAGATGGACAAGATCAATCAGCAAAAAGCGACCCTTCTGTACAGCGCGATTGATGGCAGCGGCTTCTATCGCAACGACGTGGCCAGCGCGAATCGTTCTCGCATGAACGTGCCGTTCCAGTTGGCTGACAGCAATCTTGATAAGCTGTTCCTCGAAGAGTCCTTCGCGGCGGGTCTGCATGCCCTGAAAGGCCACCGCGTGGTCGGCGGCATGCGTGCTTCCATCTACAATGCGATGCCGCTGGAAGGCGTCAAAGCGCTGACTGATTTTATGGCCGACTTCGAACGTCGCCACGGTTAATTGCGCGAGTTTTTCACCCCCGTAGCTTCGC
Source organism: Lelliottia sp. SL45 (assembly GCF_026672535.1). Classification (NCBI taxonomy): domain Bacteria; kingdom Pseudomonadati; phylum Pseudomonadota; class Gammaproteobacteria; order Enterobacterales; family Enterobacteriaceae; genus Lelliottia; species Lelliottia sp. SL45. Next base: position 2,253,705 of record NZ_JAPPRH010000003.1, on the reverse strand, counting down.
TGCGGGGTTTTTATTATGTTGATTTGAGAGTTAAGTTTCATGGAATCCCTGACGTTACAACCGATCGCGCGGGTAGATGGCACCATTAATCTGCCTGGTTCAAAAAGTGTCTCGAACCGCGCCCTGCTGCTGGCTGCTCTGGCAAATGGCACCACTGTTCTCACTAACCTGCTGGATAGTGACGACGTTCGCCATATGCTGAATGCGCTGAACGCGTTAGGTGTTCAGTACACGCTTTCAGCCGATCGTACGCGTTGTGAAGTGACGGGCAACGGCGGTGCGCTGCAAACTGTCGACGAGCTGGAGCTGTTTCTCGGCAACGCGGGTACGGCGATGCGCCCTCTGGCGGCGGCGCTGTGCCTGGGCAGCAACAATGTTGTGCTGACCGGCGAGCCACGCATGAAAGAGCGCCCGATCGGCCATCTGGTGGATGCCCTGCGTCAGGGCGGCGCGCAGATTGACTATCTGGAGCAGGAAAATTACCCACCACTGCGCCTTCGCGGTGGATTTACGGGCGGCGACGTAGCGGTAGACGGTAGCGTATCCAGCCAGTTCCTGACGGCGCTGCTGATGACGGCACCGCTGGCGTCTCAGGATACGGTGATCTCCATCAAAGGGGATCTGGTTTCCAAACCCTACATTGATATCACCCTGCATCTGATGAAGACGTTTGGCGTCGAGGTGGAAAACCAGGCGTATCAGCGCTTCGTGGTGCGTGGTGCGCAACAGTATCAGTCGCCGGGCCACTATCTGGTGGAAGGGGATGCGTCATCCGCCTCCTATTTCCTCGCCGCCGGTGCGATTAAAGGCGGTACGGTGAAAGTCACCGGAATCGGGCGTAACAGCGTTCAGGGCGACATTCGCTTTGCCGACGTGCTGGAAAAAATGGGCGCCGTCATCACCTGGGGCGATGATTTTATCGCCTGTACCCGCGGTGAGTTGAACGCGGTCGATATGGACATGAACCATATTCCTGATGCGGCGATGACCATTGCTACAGCAGCACTGTTTGCCAAAGGCACCACAACGCTACGTAATATCTATAACTGGCGCGTAAAAGAGACCGACCGATTATTCGCGATGGCGACGGAGCTACGTAAAGTGGGCGCTGAAGTGGAAGAGGGCGAAGACTACATTCGCGTGACGCCGCCAGCCAAACTGCAGGTTGCAGAGATCGGGACATACAACGATCACCGTATGGCGATGTGTTTCTCGCTGGTGGCCTTGTCCGATACGCCAGTGACCATTCTGGACCCGAAATGCACCGCAAAAACGTTCCCGGACTATTTCGAACAGCTGGCGCGCATTAGCACACTTGCCTGATTCTTCCCTGGATGAGATGAAAAAGCCGACCACGAGTCGGCTTTTTTTATGTCCCGTTTCAAACTTTTTTCATGACATCGTGGAGTGCTATCTTCCCGTGAACGTTGTGGGTTAATCCATAATTTTTCAATATGTTAATCAACGGAAGATAGATATGAAAAATCGTAAACTGCTTTTATCTCTGGCCATTGCCGCTACGCTTCTTGCTGGCTGTAAAAATATGAACGGCGTCGATCCTAACGGGATTGCGAGCGCCGGTATGTCGGCCTATAAAGCCGCGACGCTCTCTGACGCTGATGCGAAAGCCATCGCCAACGGCGGCTGTAAAGAACTGGACAGCCAAAATGAGATTGCGGGCGCCTCAAGCAAATATACTAAGCGCATCAATAAAATAGCGAAGGCGCTAGGGAACACTATTAACGGCACGCCGGTTAACTATAAGGTCTATTTGACCAGCGACATCAACGCCTGGGCAATGGCCAATGGCTGCGTTCGTGTATACAGCAGTCTGATGGATATGATGACGGACAATGAAGTCGAAGGGGTGTTAGGCCATGAGCTGGGGCACGTGGCGCTGGGCCATTCCCGTAAAGCGATGCAGACGGCCTATGCGACTGTTGCCGCTCGCGATGCTGTTTCGGCAACCAGCGGGGTGGCGTCTCAGCTCACGCAGTCTCAGTTAGGTGATATTGCGGAAGGGGCGATAAATTCTGCATTCTCGCGCAGTCAGGAGTCTGAGGCAGATGATTTCTCCTACGATTTACTCAAACAACGTAAAATCAGCACCGCGGGTTTAGCCAGCAGTTTCGATAAACTGGCTGCCCTCGACAGCGCCCACGCTAAATCCCTGTTTGATTCTCATCCGCCATCGACAGAACGTGCGCAGCATATCCGCGACCGTATTGCGGCAGATAAGAAGTAACGCTTTGACTTACGGGCTGGTTTTACGCCAGTCCGTCCTTTGATGCCTATTTCTTCTACACTCACCTTCAAACATTCCGTTATTTGCAAGCAACATTAACGGTTGCGGGCAATGGCGCGTATAATGCGCGGCGTTTATGTAACTGACGCCTTTAATGAAGGAGAGAACGATGACAGCAATTGCCCCGGTAATTACCATTGATGGGCCAAGCGGTGCGGGTAAAGGCACCTTGTGCAAAGCGATGGCGGAAGCATTGCAATGGCATCTTTTAGATTCGGGCGCGATCTATCGCGTACTGGCGTTAGCGGCGTTGCATCATCATGTGGACATGGCTTCTGAAGAGGCGCTGGTGCCTCTGGCTGCGCACCTTGATGTCCGCTTTGTGTCGACCAACGGCAATCTTGAAGTCATCCTTGAAGGGGAAGACGTGAGCGGTGAAATCCGCACCCAGGAAGTGGCAAATGCGGCTTCGCAGGTGGCGGCGTTCCCGCGCGTTCGTGAAGCGCTCTTACGTCGTCAGCGAGCCTTCCGTGAAGCGCCGGGCCTGATTGCGGATGGTCGTGACATGGGAACGGTGGTGTTTCCTGATGCGCCGGTGAAAATTTTCCTTGACGCTTCCTCGGAAGAACGCGCGCAACGTCGTATGCTTCAGTTGCAGGAAAAGGGCTTTAGTGTTAACTTTGATCGCCTTTTATCCGAGATAAAAGAGCGCGATGACCGCGATCGTAATCGTGCTGTAGCGCCACTTGTTCCGGCAGACGATGCCTTAGTGCTCGATTCTACCCGATTAACTATTGAGCAAGTGATTGAAAAAGCGTTACAATACGCGCGCCAGAAATTGGCACTCGCTTAATCGCGACAGATTCGTAGTGCCCCGCTGCAATGGATTGACGGTGGGTATGTGAAACAACCCCATCCGGCATGGAGCCAGGTGGACGTTATATTAACCTGAAGATTAAACATGACTGAATCTTTTGCTCAACTATTTGAAGAATCCTTAAAAACAATCGAAACCCGTCCGGGTTCCATCGTTCGTGGTGTTGTTGTTGCTATCGACAAAGATATCGTACTGGTTGACGCCGGTCTGAAATCTGAGTCTGCCATTCCGGCAGAGCAGTTCAAAAACGCCCAGGGCGAGCTGGAAATCCAGGTTGGTGACGAAGTTGACGTTGCACTGGATGCAGTAGAAGACGGCTTCGGTGAAACTCTGCTGTCCCGTGAGAAAGCTAAACGTCACGAAGCTTGGATCACGCTGGAAAAAGCTTACGAAGAAGCTGAAACTGTAGTCGGTGTTATCAACGGCAAAGTTAAAGGTGGCTTCACTGTTGAGCTGAACGGTATTCGCGCGTTCCTGCCAGGTTCTCTGGTAGACGTTCGTCCGGTTCGCGACACGCTGCACCTGGAAGGCAAAGAGCTTGAGTTCAAAGTAATCAAGCTGGACCAGAAGCGTAACAACGTTGTTGTTTCTCGTCGTGCCGTTATCGAGTCCGAGAACAGCGCAGAGCGCGATCAGCTGCTGGAAAACCTGCAGGAAGGCATGGAAGTTAAAGGTATCGTTAAGAACCTCACTGACTACGGTGCATTCGTTGATCTGGGTGGCGTTGATGGCCTGCTGCACATCACCGACATGGCGTGGAAACGCGTTAAACACCCAAGCGAAATCGTGAACGTTGGCGACGAAATCACTGTTAAAGTGCTGAAGTTCGACCGCGAGCGCACTCGTGTATCCCTGGGCCTGAAACAGCTGGGCGAAGATCCATGGGTCGCTATCGCTAAACGTTACCCAGAAGGTACTAAACTGACTGGTCGCGTTACCAACCTGACCGACTACGGCTGCTTCGTTGAAATCGAAGAAGGCGTTGAAGGCCTGGTGCACGTTTCCGAAATGGACTGGACCAACAAAAACATCCACCCATCCAAAGTTGTTAACGTTGGTGATGTAGTGGAAGTGATGGTTCTGGATATCGACGAAGAACGTCGTCGTATCTCCCTGGGCCTGAAACAGTGCAAAAACAACCCATGGCAGCAGTTCGCGGAAACCCACAACAAGGGCGACCGTGTTGAAGGTAAAATCAAGTCTATCACTGACTTCGGTATCTTCATCGGCCTGGACGGCGGCATCGACGGCCTGGTTCACCTGTCTGACATCTCCTGGAACGTTGCAGGCGAAGAAGCAGTACGTGAATACAAAAAAGGCGACGAAATCGCTGCAGTTGTTCTGCAGGTTGACGCAGAACGTGAGCGTATCTCTCTGGGCGTTAAACAGCTCGCAGAAGATCCGTTCAACAACTGGGTTGCACTGAACAAGAAAGGCGCAATCGTAAACGGTAAAGTGACTGCAGTTGACGCTAAAGGCGCAACCGTAGAACTGGCTGACGGCGTTGAAGGTTACCTGCGCGCTTCTGAAGCTTCACGTGACCGCGTTGAAGATGCAACTCTGGTTCTGAGCGTTGGCGACGACGTTGAAGCTAAATTCACCGGTGTTGACCGTAAGAACCGTGCAATCAGCCTGTCTGTTCGTGCTAAAGACGAAGCTGATGAGAAAGATGCAATCGCAACTGTTAACAAACAGGAAGATGCAGGTTTCTCTAACAACGCAATGGCTGAAGCTTTCAAAGCAGCTAAAGGCGAGTAATTCAAGTTCTCTAAATCGTTTGGGCGGTAACAAGGCAACGAGCCTGAAAGCCCCAGCCACTTACTCACGTAAATGACTGGAGTGTAAAAGGCGAAGTTAACGCAGTGACCGCTCGAAGGATGACGAGCAGACTTGACAGATTGCAGGATTCGTTCTGTAATCAATAACAAAGGGCGGCTACGGCCGCCCTTGTTTAATAAGCTGTTCAGCTAATTGGTTTGAAGGAACCGGAGGAATCATGACCAAGTCAGAATTGATTGAAAGACTTGCCAGCCAACAATCGCACATCCCCGCAAAAGCAGTGGAAGATGCAGTGAAAGAGATGCTAGAGCATATGGCCTCGACTCTTGCACAAGGCGAGCGCATTGAAATCCGCGGTTTCGGTAGTTTCTCTCTGCATTATCGTGCTCCACGAACCGGGCGTAACCCGAAGACTGGCGATAAAGTCGACCTGGAAGGCAAATACGTTCCGCACTTTAAGCCGGGTAAAGAACTGCGCGATCGCGCCAATATTTACGGAAACTGAGTTTTAGCCCTCGGGCGAACTGGGTTTTCAAAAGAAAGCACCTTCGGGTGCTTTTTTCTTATCTATTTTTAAATATCTGAAGCAGCGCTGCAACTCAGCATGGCTGTTTCTGCAACCTGAAAGATTCTCTTCGGCAATGGCTGCAATCGCGTATTTTCCTGCCTGACTCGCCCAACGCCATACAGCAAACTGTCCCTAAACAGGGAGGTATGTGTGGGTATTCCGGTCATCAGTGCATGTTTAATTTCAGCTATCTTGCCATTACTTTGGCTGCCTTCGCTCCCCGGTTTGCCAGTCGTCTGGGTGTGCATTGCAGTTGGCATCTTACTGGCACTGCAACGTCTGGTTTATCTGCGGTATGCGGGGCTATGGCTGGTTTTTTTTGCCTGGGGAGTCTTGGCGGCGCTTGAGTGCGTATGGCCGATGCAAAACCTGACGGCCGGGCCACAGCGGGCAGAAATCGTCATCACAGGTACAGATGGCGCCACCACCCATCAGGCCAGGATTGTCAGCCTTGGCGGCAAGCCCTGGTTCTCGACGACAGGTGTCACACTCTACGGAAATTACTTGCCGCAGGCGGTCTGTGCAGGGCAACGCTGGGCGGTGACGCTGCGTCTTCGCGCGGTGCATGGTGAGCTTAACGAAGGCGGTTTTGATTCGCAGCGTTATGCGCTTGCTTCGCATCAGCCTCTGACCGGTCGCTTCACTCATGCCGAGGCGATTGATACCACGTGCAGCCTGCGCTCCCGCTATCTCACATCTCTTACCTCAACGCTGACACCCTATACCTGGGGTTCTGTCATTCTTGGGTTGGGAATGGGGGAGCGTCTGGCAGTCTCACAAGACGTGAAAAAATTGATGCGTGAGACCGGGACTTTGCACCTGATGGCGATTTCGGGTCTGCACATTGCGCTTGCAGCCTCGATTGTCTGGCTCATCGTTCGTGGACTTCAATTTTTACTCCCATGCCACTGGATTAACTGGCGCACACCATTACTCTCCGGAGTCTACTTCGCGGCGTTTTATGCCTGGCTTACAGGAATGCAGCCGCCAGCGTTACGGACTGTCGTCTCTCTTACCGTGCTGGCATTGCTGCGTCTGAGTGGACGGCAATGGTCACCGTGGCAGGTCTGGTTATGTTGTGTCGCAGCGATCCTGTTTATCGATCCATTGGCCGTACTTTCACAAAGCCTGGCACTCTCCGCCTTCGCCGTTGCAACCCTTATTTTCTGGTATCAGTGGCTGCCCCTGCCAAAATGGCAACTTCCGCGGTGGTTAAAACCTCTGCCAGCACTGTTGCATTTGCAACTTGGGATGCTGTTTTTACTACTGCCGCTACAGGTCAGCATTTTTCATGGCATGAGTCTTTCTTCTGTAATCGCGAATCTCTTTGCCGTGCCGCTGGTTACATTCATATCCGTCCCCTTGATCCTGGCCGGAATGTTGCTGCATCTTTGTGCGTTGAATGTATTGGAAATCAAGGGCTGGTTTCTGGCTGATAAATCGCTGGATCTGCTTTTTGGATTGCTAAAAAAATTACCGGATGGCTGGATTGATATTGATGAGCGCTGGCTCGCCGTCACCTGTCTTCCGTGGATTGCCGTGATGGCATGGCGTTTACGTGCCTGGCGGTCAGCCCCCGCAGTCTGTCTTGCAATCAGCGTATTGCTGACGTTTCCCTTGTGGCGCTCTCAGAAAACCGAGGGCTGGACGGTGCATATGCTGGATATCGGCCAGGGACTGGCCATGGTAGTTGAGCAACAGGGAAGGGCGATTTTGTATGATACCGGCTTAGCCTGGCCGGGGGGCGACAGTGCACAACAGCAAATTATCCCCTGGCTGCGCTGGCACCATCTGACGCCTGAAGGGGTGATTATCAGTCATGAACACATGGACCATATTGGCGGATTACGCTCTCTGCAAAAAGCATGGCCGTCAATATGGATAAGAAGTCCACTCGGCTGGGGCGGACATCAGCCCTGTTTTCGTGGCGAGCAATGGCAGTGGCAGGGCCTGACCTTTACGGCGCACTGGCCGCCGAAAGGGTATCAGGTGCAGGGAAATAACCGCTCGTGCGTAGTGAAAATTGATGACGGTGAGCACAGCGTATTACTCACCGGCGATATTGAGGCGAAAGCCGAGCAGTTGATGTTAAGTCATCGTTGGCAATATCTAACGTCTACACTTATCCAGGTGCCGCATCATGGGAGTAATACCTCGTCATCACTGACGCTCATTCAGCGCGTGGAAGGGAAGGTCGCTTTGGCCTCTGCGGCACGCTATAACGCATGGCATTTTCCATCAGCAAAAGTCGTTCGACGCTACATAAAGGAGGGCTATTCTTGGCTCGATACACCGCAATCTGGGCAAATATCGGTACATTTTTCGCCACATGGCTGGCAAATCCGACGCTTACGAGATCAAATTTTACCTCGTTGGTATCATCAGTGGTTTGGCGCGCCCGTCGATAACGGGTAGAATATGCGGCTATTTCAACAAATGCTGGTTTTTTGAATGCATAACGACAAAGATCTCTCCACGTGGCAGACCTTCCGCCGACTCTGGCCGATGATTGCACCCTTTAAAACAGGTCTGATCGTGGCGGGTGTCGCGTTAATCCTCAACGCAGCAAGTGATACCTTCATGCTATCGCTCCTCAAACCGTTACTGGACGACGGTTTTGGTAAAACGGATCGCTCAGTGTTGCTATGGATGCCTCTGGTGGTTATCGGACTGATGATCTTACGCGGCGTCACCAGCTATATCTCCAGCTACTGTATTTCCTGGGTATCGGGAAAAGTGGTCATGACCATGCGCCGTCGACTGTTCAGCCATATGATGGGCATGCCGGTCTCCTTCTTTGACAAACAGTCCACCGGGACCTTGCTGTCGCGCATCACTTACGATTCTGAGCAGGTTGCGTCGTCATCGTCAAGCGCACTGATTACCGTAGTGCGTGAAGGCGCATCGATCATCGGCCTGTTTATCATGATGTTCTACTACAGCTGGCAGCTGTCGATCATTCTCATCGTGCTGGCGCCAATTGTCTCGATCGCTATCCGCGTCGTCTCCAAGCGTTTCCGCAATATCAGTAAAAATATGCAGAACACCATGGGGCAGGTGACCACCAGCGCAGAGCAGATGCTGAAAGGCCACAAAGAAGTGCTTATTTTTGGCGGTCAGAATGTCGAGACCAAGCGCTTTGATAAGGTCAGCAACAAAATGCGTCTGCAAGGGATGAAAATGGTTTCGGCCTCTTCCATCTCCGATCCGATCATTCAGCTGATTGCCTCTCTGGCGCTGGCATTTGTACTGTATGCCGCGAGCTTCCCTAGCGTCATGGAGACCTTAACCGCTGGTACCATCACCGTGGTCTTCTCGTCGATGATTGCACTGATGCGTCCGCTGAAATCTCTAACGAACGTCAACGCCCAGTTCCAGCGCGGTATGGCCGCCTGCCAGACGCTGTTTAGCATTCTGGATACGGAACAGGAAAAAGACGAAGGCAAACGCGTGATCGACCGCGCCAACGGTGACGTTGAATTCCGCAATGTGACCTTTACTTATCCAGGCCGCGAAACGCCTGCGCTGCGTAATATCAACCTGAACATTCCAGCCGGTAAAACGGTTGCGCTGGTGGGGCGCTCTGGTTCAGGTAAATCGACCATTGCCAGCCTGATGACCCGTTTCTACGACATCGACGAAGGCGAAATCCTCCTCGACGGTCACGATCTGCGGGAATATACCCTGCAGTCGCTGCGTAATCAGGTCGCGCTCGTCTCGCAGAACGTTCATCTGTTCAACGATACGGTCGCCAACAACATTGCTTACGCTCGTACCGAAGAGTACAGCCGCGAAGCCATCGAAAACGCCGCGCGTATGGCCTACGCGATGGACTTCATCAATAAGATGGATAACGGTCTTGATACCGTGATCGGCGAAAACGGCGTGCTCCTCTCCGGTGGCCAGCGCCAGCGTATCGCGATTGCCCGTGCGCTGCTGCGTGACAGCCCGATTCTCATCCTCGACGAAGCCACTTCGGCACTCGATACCGAGTCTGAACGCGCCATTCAGTCGGCGCTGGATGAACTGCAGAAAAACCGCACCTCGCTGGTGATTGCGCACCGTCTGTCGACTATCGAGCAGGCGGATGAAATCGTGGTTGTGGAAGACGGTCTGATCGTTGAACGCGGAAGTCATGCGGATCTCATTGAGCATCGCGGCGTTTACGCTCAGCTTCATAAAATGCAGTTTGGCGCATGATTGCACGCATCTGGTCCGGGGAATCACCTCTCTGGCTACTGCTGTTGCCGCTCTCCTGGCTATACGGCCTGGTGAGCGGCATCATCCGTTTGTGCTATCGCCTGGGGCTGAAAAAAGCCTGGCGAGCACCGGTGCCGGTTGTGGTCGTCGGGAATCTTACCGCCGGAGGCAACGGTAAAACGCCCGTTGTGATCTGGCTAGTGGAACAGCTGGCAAAACGGGGTGTGCGTGTCGGCGTGGTCTCACGAGGTTACGGTGGAAAAGCCGAGCAGTATCCACTGCTCCTGACCTCACAGACCACCACGGCACAGGCCGGAGACGAACCGGTATTGATCTTTCAGCGTACCGGGTCGCCTGTCGCTGTCTCTCCTAATCGCAGCGAAGCCGTTCAGGCATTGCTGGCCGAACATCCGCTGCAAATTATCATCACCGACGACGGCTTACAGCATTACGCCCTGGCGAGAGACAAAGAGATCGTGGTGATTGACGGTGAGCGTCGTTTCGGCAACGGCTGGTGGTTACCTGCCGGGCCAATGCGCGAACGTGCGTCTCGTCTGCGCTCCGTCGATGCCGTTATTGTGAATGGCGGCGAAGCACGGGCTGGCGAAATCCCCATGGCATTAAAGCCCGGACAGGCGGTTAATCTACTGACCGGTGAACAGCGGGACATAACCGCGTTGCCTTGTCTGGTCGCCATGGCCGGTATCGGTCATCCTCCGCGGTTTTTTGCCACCCTGGAAAGCGGCGGGGCAAAGCTTGAAAATCGAATTCCTCTCGCCGACCATCAGGCGCTGACGCTGGAGAGCGTTGAACCTCTGGCGACTTCTCAGCAGAATCTGATCATGACCGAAAAAGACGCCGTTAAATGCCGCGCCTTTGCCAAAGCCAACTGGTGGTATCTGCCCGTTGATGCACAGCTCAGCGGCGAACAGCCAGAACGCCTGCTCCAGGAACTGATAGCGCTGGTGCGCTAAGTCGAATGCGGTTCTGGTAGCGCGATGACTTACAGGAAAACGCATGTCACTACCGCAACTCTCACTTAGCGCCGCCCGACATTTGCATCTTGCCGCGCAAGGTCTACTGAAAAAGCCCCGCCGTCGCGCACAGCCTGCCGATATTCTCTCTGCAATCCAGCGCATGTCCCTGCTGCAAATCGACACCATTAATATTGTTGCCCGCAGTCCCTATCTGGTGCTTTTTAGCCGCCTTGGGAATTATCCGGCTCAGTGGCTGGATGATGCGCTAAGCCGGGGCGATCTGATGGAATACTGGGCGCATGAAGCCTGTTTTCTGCCGCGTACCGATTTCGGGCTGGTGCGGCATCGGATGCTCTTGCCGGAGAACATGGGCTGGAAGTATCGGAAGGAATGGATGCATGAAAATGCCGACGAAATCGACCAGCTGATTGCGCATATTCAGGACAACGGCCCGGTGCGTTCTGCCGATTTCGAACATCCGCGTAAAGGCACGAGCGGCTGGTGGGAGTGGAAACCGCATAAGCGTCATCTTGAGGGGCTGTTTACCTCGGGAAAAGTCATGGTGGTGGAGCGACGTAATTTTCAGCGCGTGTACGATCTCACCCACCGGGTGATGCCGCACTGGGACGACGAACGCGATCTGCTGGACCAAACCGCTGCCGAAGCGATCATGCTGGAAAACAGTGCCCGTGGCCTGGGGATTTTTCGCCCGCAGTGGCTGGCGGATTACTATCGTCTGCGTCAGCCGGCGCTGAAACCGCTGCTTGAACGTTGGCAGGAAAACCAACGCGTCGTGCGCGTCGAGGTGGAAACGCTGGGGGAAATGTGGCTCCATGCGGATCTCCTCCCACTTTTGGCGCAGGCTCAGGCCGATAAGCTGACCGCGACGCACAGCGCCGTATTGTCGCCGTTCGACCCGGTGGTCTGGGATCGTAAACGCGCAGAACAGCTGTTTGATTTTACCTATCGCCTCGAATGTTACACGCCCGCGCCGAAACGCCAGTTCGGCTATTTCGTGTTACCGCTGCTGCATAAGGGGCGGTTGGTCGGGCGGATGGACGCGAAAATGCACCGCAAGACAGGCGTGCTGGAAGTCATTGCGTTGTATCTGGAAGCGGGCGTTAAAGTCAGTGCAACGCTTGAAAAAGGTCTCACGTTGGCGCTCAACGAATTCGCCATCTGGCAGCAGGCCCGACAAATCACTCTGGGGCGACTGCCGGACGGGTTATTTGAGGACTGTCGGAGTGGCTGGGAAATAGACATAGCCTGAAAAAGGAATGTGGTAAGCTTTAACGATTACCTATACGGAGGAACTATGGATCACCGTTTACTTGAAATTATTGCCTGCCCGGTGTGCAACGGCAAACTGTATTACAGCCAGGATAAGCAAGAGCTGATTTGCAAACTGGATAATCTGGCTTTCCCGTTTCGTGACGGCATTCCTGTCCTGCTGGAAACCGAAGCCCGTACGCTGGCGGCAGAAGAGAGCAGACCATGAGTTTTGTTGTCATCATTCCGGCACGATTCGCATCCACTCGTTTACCGGGCAAACCGCTGGTCGATATTAACGGTAAGCCGATGATTGTTCACGTTCTCGAGCGGGCGCGTGAATCGGGTGCCGAGCGCGTGATTGTGGCCACGGATCATGAAGAGGTTGCGCGTGCGGTCGAAGCGGCGGGCGGCGAAGTGTGCATGACGCGCGCGGATCACCAGTCGGGCACCGAAAGGCTGGCCGAAGTCGTCGAAAAATGCGGTTTTAGCGATGACACGGTAATCGTTAATGTGCAGGGCGACGAGCCGATGATCCCGGCGGTGATTATCCGCCAGGTCGCGGAAAATCTCGCGCAGCGCCAGGTCGGAATGGCAACACTGGCCGTGCCGATTCACCACGCGGAAGAAGCGTTTAACCCCAATGCCGTCAAAGTGGTGATGGACGCGGAAGGTTACGCGCTCTACTTCTCTCGTGCGACTATTCCGTGGGATCGCGATCGTTTTGCGCAGTCCAAAGAGGCCATTGGCGATACTTTCCTGCGTCATTTGGGCATTTACGGCTACCGGGCGGGCTTTATTCGCCGCTACGTGACCTGGGCACCAAGCCCGCTGGAGCACATCGAAATGCTCGAGCAGCTGCGCGTGCTGTGGTACGGCGAAAAAATCCATGTGGCTGTTGCACAGGAAGTGCCTGGAACCGGCGTCGATACCCAGGAAGATCTCGAACGCGTACGCGCGGAACTGAAATAAATCTCCCGCATCCCCCCGTTCTGGGGGGATGTTCTACCGCCTCGTTTTTATCGCATTTTTCTACGTTCAAATTGATCTCATAAGGGTGACATCTGTCAGCTACACGCTCATTATGAAAGCAGTAGTTTTGATGGGGGTAATCTCATATGGAACAGTTGCGTGCTGAGCTGAGCCACCTGCTGGGTGAGAAACTCAGTCGGGTGGAGTGCGTGAGTGAGAAAGCGGACACTTCCCTGTGGTCGCTGTACGACAGTAACGGAAATCCCATGCCGTTAATGGCGAGAAGCTTTACCTCCCCCGGCGTCGCCAGGCAGCTGGCCTGGAAAATGTCGATGCTGGCACGTAGCGGGACGGTGCGGATGCCGACGGTGTATGGGGTTATGACCCACGAAGAACATCCCGGCCCGGATGTGCTGCTGATTGAGCGCCTGCGCGGTGTCCCGGTCGAAGCGCCCGCAAGAACACCGGATCGTTGGGAGCAGCTTAAAGATCAAATCGTCGAAGGGCTACTGTCCTGGCACCGACAGGACAGCCGTGGGCTGGTCGGGCCGGTAGACAGCACTCAGGAAAACCTTTGGCCACTGTGGTATCGCCAGCGGGTCGAAGTGCTCTGGGGCACCCTCAACCAGTTCAACAATACCGGCCTGAGCATGCAGGATAAGCGTATTTTATTCCGCACCCGCGAATGTTTGCCGACGATGTTTGAGGGCTTTAACGATAACTGCGTGCTGGTTCACGGCAACTTTACCCTTCGCAGCATGCTGAAAGACGCCCGAAGCGATCAGCTTCTGGCGATGGTAGGGCCGGGGATTATGCTGTGGGCGCCGCGCGAATATGAACTGTTCCGCTTAGGCGAAAGCGCGCTGGCAGAGAGCTTAATGTGGCACTATCTGCAGCGAGCGCCAGTCTCGGAATCTTTCCTCTGGCGCCGCTGGCTGTATCTGTTGTGGGATGAAGTCGCGCAGCTCGTTAATACCGGGCGTTTTAACCGCGCGAACTTCGATATGGCTACAAAATCACTCTTGCCCTGGCTCGCCTGACGAGCCTTTGAGCCATTGCCAGAGTCGCCCGAGGGATTCATACCCGACGCGATCGCTGTGCATCAGCCAGACCGGCGACGGGATCACGCGCTCCCAGGGATTAAGCGGCGCGTCGATCGCCAGCTGATTCGCCGGCGCGGGCAGGGGATGCAATCCGGCATGTTCAAAGAAAATCATCGCTCGCGGCAGATGCGAGGCGGACGTCACCAGCAGGAAAGGCGCATTGCCGATAGCCTGTTTCACGGCCGCGGCCTCTTCTTCCGTATCTTTCGGGCTGTCGAGGGTAATAATCGCCGAGCGCGGCACGCCGAGCGATTCTGCCACCCGCGCACCAGCCTCTGCGGTGCTGACTGGATTCGTTTTAGCGGCGGCACCCGTAAAGATCATTTTCGATCCCGGATTGCTCAGCCACAGGCGGATCCCTTCGTTGAGGCGCGGCAAACTGTTGTTAATCAGGTTGGAACTGGGCGCCCATTTATCGTCCCAGGTATAACCGCCGCCCAACACCACGATGTACTCCACTTTCTGATTTCCCTGCCACGTCGGGTACGTGTTTTCGATGGGGCGCAACAACCTGTCCGCAACCGGTTGCAGGCTTAACAGCAGTAGCGCCAGCCAGCCGGTGGTGATCACGATTTTGCCACTTCGCTGAAAACGGGTGAACCACACCAGCAGCAGCCCGAGCGCAATGAACATCAGCAGGAGAGGGAGGGGAAGCATCATCCCTCCAATGTATTTCTTTAGGGTAAAAAGCATCCTTTTTGGTTCCTTTTTTAACCATACAGCAGGTGATTACACGCGATATTACACCAGAGAGGTTCATTCTCCGCGCGGGTGTGACAAAATAGCGGTTTTGCTGCTAGCGGATGGAACTCTCCCAATGCGGGATCGCAATTTTGATGACATCGCGGAAAAGTTTTCGCGGAACATTTACGGCACCACCAAGGGGCAGTTACGTCAGACGATCCTCTGGCAGGATCTGGATAACGTGCTGGCCACCTTTGGTGACCGAAAGTTGCGGGTACTGGATGCGGGCGGCGGTGAAGGTCAGACGGCCATTTTAATGGCGCAGCGCGGCCATCACGTCACGCTTTGCGATCTTTCTGCTGAAATGGTGGCGCGTGCGAAACGTGCGGCAGAAGAGAAAGGTGTGAGCGACAACATGCATTTTATACATTGCGCCGCTCAGGACATTGCGCAGCATTTGGAAACTCAGGTTGATCTGATATTGTTTCATGCTGTGCTGGAATGGGTCGCCGAACCTCAGGAAATGTTAAAAACTCTGTGGTCTGTGCTTACGCCCGGCGGCGCGTTGTCGCTGATGTTCTACAATGCTAACGGCCTGCTGATGCGTAACGTGCTGGTGGGCAATTTCGGCTATGTGCAACAGGGCATGTATAAAAAGAAACGGCGCACGCTTTCGCCGGATTTTCCACGCGATCCGCAGCAGGTCTATGGCTGGCTGGAAGAGATGGGGTGGGAGATCACCGGGAAAACGGGCGTCAGGGTTTTTCATGATTATCTGCGCGATAAACAAAAACAGCATGACTGTCTTGACGCTTTAACAGAAATAGAAACG
Organism: Lelliottia sp. SL45; assembly: GCF_026672535.1. Lineage (NCBI taxonomy): Bacteria > Pseudomonadati > Pseudomonadota > Gammaproteobacteria > Enterobacterales > Enterobacteriaceae > Lelliottia > Lelliottia sp. SL45. The sequence goes on along the minus strand of NZ_JAPPRH010000003.1, from coordinate 2,238,199 downwards.
CGGTATTGCCGTCAGGAACCCTTTATCAGTCTTGGGCGATATATTCACGTCATCGCGCGCAAGCCGCAGAAGCAAGGATAATTTATGAGTGAATTTTCCCAGACAGTCCCCGAACTGGTTGCCTGGGCCAGGAAAAACGATTTCTCCATCTCGCTGCCGGTAGACAGGCTCTCTTTCCTGCTGGCGGTCGCTACGCTTAACGGCGAACGCCTGGATGGAGAAATGAGCGAGGGTGAACTGGTGGACGCGTTCCGCCATGTCAGTGATGCGTTTGAGCAAACCAGCGAAACCATTAGCGTGCGTGCCAACAACGCGATCAACGAGATGGTGCGTCAACGTCTGCTGAACCGCTTTACAAGCGAGCAGGCGGAAGGAAACGCTATCTACCGTCTGACACCGCTGGGCATCGGCATTACGGACTATTACATCCGTCAGCGCGAATTCTCCACGCTGCGCCTCTCCATGCAGCTGTCGATTGTGGCGGGCGAGCTTAAACGGGCGGCGGATGCTGCGGACGAAAATGGGGATGAATTCCACTGGCATCGAAATGTCTACGCGCCGCTGAAATACTCGGTGGCCGAAATTTTCGACAGTATCGATCTCACCCAGCGTCTGATGGACGAGCAGCAGCAGCAGGTGAAAGACGATATCGCACAGCTGCTGAATAAAGACTGGCGTGCGGCTATCTCAAGCTGTGAACTGCTGTTGTCTGAAACGTCCGGGACCCTGCGTGAACTGCAGGACACGCTTGAAGCTGCAGGGGATAAACTCCAGGCGAATCTGCTGCGCATCCAGGATGCGACGCTGGCGCATGACGATCTGCATTTTGTCGATCGCCTGGTATTCGATCTGCAAAGCAAACTCGACCGTATTATCAGCTGGGGCCAGCAGTCGATCGATCTCTGGATCGGCTATGACCGCCACGTGCATAAATTCATCCGTACCGCCATCGACATGGACAAGAACCGCGTGTTCGCCCAGCGTCTGCGTCAGTCGGTACAAAGCTATTTCGATGCGCCATGGGCGCTGACCTACGCCAACGCCGATCGTCTGCTGGATATGCGCGACGAAGAGATGGCACTGCGCGACGAAGAGGTCACCGGCGAACTGCCGCCGGATCTGGAGTTTGAAGAATTCAACGAAATTCGTGAGCAACTTGCCGCGATGATCGAAGAACAGCTGGCCGTCTACAAAACCAGACAAGTGCCGCTGGATCTCGGCCTCGTGGTGCGCGACTATCTGGTGCAATACCCGCGTGCGCGCCATTTTGATATCGCCCGCATCGTCGTCGACCAGGCCGTTCGCCTGGGCGTCGCGCAAGCAGATTTCACCGGACTGCCGCCGAAGTGGCAGCCGATTAACGATTACGGAGCCAAGGTACAGGCGCATGTCATTGACAAATATTGAACAAGTGATGCCAGTTAAACTGGCCCAGGCGCTGGCAAATCCGTTATTTCCGGCGCTGGACAGCCAGCTGCGTGCCGGTCGTCACATTGGTCTTGACGAGCTGGATAATCACGCTTTTCTGATGGACTTCCAGGAGTATCTGGAAGAGTTTTATACCCGTTACAACGTCGAGTTGATCCGCGCGCCAGAAGGCTTTTTCTACCTGCGCCCGCGCTCCACGACGCTGATCCCACGCTCTGTGCTGTCTGAGCTGGACATGATGGTGGGCAAAATTCTTTGCTATCTCTACCTCAGCCCGGAACGTCTGGCCAACGAAGGCATCTTCACTCAGCAAGAGCTGTATGACGAGCTGATGAGCCTCGCAGACGAAGGCAAACTGCTTAAGCTTGTGAACAACCGCTCCACCGGGTCGGATCTTGACCGCCAGAAGTTACAGGAAAAAGTGCGCTCTTCCCTGAACCGCCTGCGCCGTCTGGGGATGGTCTGGTTTATGGGCCACGACAGCAGCAAATTCCGCATTACTGAATCCGTGTTCCGCTTTGGCGCTGATGTGCGCACTGGCGACGACCCGCGTGAAGCGCAGCTGCGCATGATCCGCGACGGTGAAGCCATGCCAATCGAAAATAATTTGCAGCTCAATGATGAGAATGAAGAGAGTCAGCCGGATAGCGGGGAGGAAGAGTAATGATTGAACGCGGTAAATTTCGTTCGCTAACGCTGGTTAACTGGAACGGTTTCTTCGCCCGAACCTTCGATCTGGATGAGCTGGTCACCACGCTCTCCGGCGGTAACGGGGCGGGTAAATCCACCACCATGGCGGCGTTCGTCACGGCGCTGATCCCTGATTTGACGCTGCTACACTTCCGTAACACCACCGAAGCGGGCGCGACGAGCGGGTCTCGTGATAAAGGTCTGCACGGTAAGCTGAAGGCGGGCGTCTGTTATTCGGTGCTGGATGTGATCAACTCCCGACACCAGCGTGTGGTGGTCGGTGTGCGCCTGCAACAAATTGCGGGCCGCGACCGTAAAGTCGATATCAAACCTTTCGCCATCCAGGGGCTGCCAACGTCGGTTCAACCGACGTCACTGCTGACGGAAACCCTTAACGATCGTCAGGCGCGCGTGCTGCCGCTGAATGAACTGAAAGAAAAGCTCGAAGCGATTGAAGGCGTCCAGTTTAAACAGTTCAACTCGATCACTGATTATCACTCGCTGATGTTCGATCTGGGCGTTGTCGCGCGTCGTCTGCGCACCGCGTCGGACCGCAGCAAATACTATCGCCTGATTGAAGCCTCCCTGTACGGCGGGATTTCCAGCGCCATCACCCGCTCCCTGCGCGACTACCTGTTGCCGGAAAACAGCGGCGTGCGCAAAGCCTTCCAGGATATGGAAGCGGCGCTGCGTGAAAACCGCATGACGCTGGAAGCGATTCGCGTCACCCAGTCTGACCGCGATCTGTTTAAACATCTGATCAGCGAAGCGACCAACTACGTGGCGGCGGACTACATGCGTCACGCCAACGAGCGTCGCATTCATCTGGATAAAGCGCTGGAGTACCGTCGCGAGCTGTTTACCTCCCGTAAGCAGCTGGTGGCCGAGCAGTACAAACACGTTGAGATGGCCCGCGAGCTGGGCGAACACAACGGTGCCGAAGGCGATCTGGAAGCCGATTATCAGGCGGCCAGCGATCATCTGAATCTGGTGCAAACTGCCCTGCGTCAGCAGGAGAAAATCGAGCGCTACGAAGCCGATCTCGATGAGCTGCAGATCCGTCTCGAAGAGCAAAACGAAGTGGTGGCAGAAGCCGCCGATATGCAGGAAGAGAAAGAGGCGCGCGCCGAGGCCGCCGAGCTGGAAGTGGATGAGCTGAAAAACCAGCTGGCCGACTACCAGCAGGCTCTCGATGTTCAGCAAACCCGTGCCATCCAGTACACCCAGGCATTACAGGCGCTGCAACGTGCGAAAGAGCTGTGCCACCTCCCGGATTTAACGCCGGATAGTGCCGACGAGTGGCTGGAGACCTTCCAGGCAAAAGAACAGGAAGCGACGGAGAAATTGCTCTCCCTCGATCAGAAAATGAGCGTGGCGCAGGCCGCGCACAGTCAGTTCGAACAGGCATATCAGCTGGTTGCGGCGATCAACGGCCCGCTGGCGCGCAGTGATGCCTGGGAAGTGGCGCGCGACTTGCTGCGCGATGGCGTCAATCAGCGCCATCTGGCGGAGCAGGTTCAGCCGCTGCGTATGCGTCTGAACGAGCTTGAACAGCGTCTGCGTGAACAGCAAGAGGCGGAACGCCTGCTGGCCGAATTCTGCAAGCGCCAGGGTAAGCATGTCGATATCGACGATCTGGAAACGCTGCATCAGGAGCTGGAAGCGCGTATCGCGTCTCTGTCTGATAGCGTCTCCAGCGCCAGCGAGCAGCGCATGGTTCTGCGCCAGGAGCTGGAACAGCTACAGTCGCGCACCCAGACGCTGCTGCGACGTGCGCCAGTCTGGCTGGCTGCGCAAAGCAGCCTGAACCAGCTGAGCGAGCAGTGTGGCGAAGAGTTCGAGTCTAGCTCAGAAGTAACCGAATACCTGCAACAGCTGCTTGAGCGCGAGCGCGAAGCCATTGTTGAGCGTGACGAAATCGGCGCGCGTAAAAATGCCGTCGATGAAGAGATTGAACGTTTAAGTCAGCCAGGCGGCGCGGAAGATTCGCGTCTTAATGCGCTGGCGGAACGTTTTGGTGGCGTGCTGCTGTCCGAAATTTACGACGACGTCAGCCTTGAAGATGCGCCGTATTACTCTGCGCTGTATGGCCCGTCCCGTCATGCGATCGTCGTGCCGGATTTATCGCTGATTGCCGATCAGCTGGAAGGGCTGGAAGAGTGTCCGGAAGATCTCTATTTGATCGAAGGGGATCCGCAGTCCTTCGATGATAGCGTGTTCAGCGTCGATGAGTTGGAAAAAGCGGTGGTCGTGAAAGTTGCCGATCGCCAGTGGCGTTATTCTCGCTTCCCGACGCTGCCGATCTTTGGCCGCGCCGCGCGTGAAAACCGCATCGAAAACCTGCATGCCGAACGTGAAACCCTGTCTGAACGCTTTGCGACCCTGTCGTTTGACGTGCAGAAAACCCAGCGTTTGCACCAGGCCTTCAGCCGCTTTATCGGCAGCCACGTTGCGGTTGCCTTTGAGCCGGATCCGGAAGCTGAGATCCGTAAACTCAATACCCGTCGCGGCGAACTTGAGCGCGCCCTGAGCAATCATGAAAATGATAATCAGCAGAGCCGCGTACAGTTTGAACAGGCGAAAGAGGGCGTTGCCGCCCTGAACCGTATCCTGCCGCGTCTGAATCTGCTGGGTGACGAAACCCTCGCCGATCGCGTGGATGAAATTCAGGAACGCCTGGATGAAGCTCAGGAAGCCGCGCGCTTCGTCCAGCAGCACGGCAATCAGCTCGCGAAACTGGAGCCTGTGCTGTCGGTTCTGCAAAGCGATCCGGAACAGTATGAACAGCTGAAAGAAGATTATGCGTACTCCCAGCAGGTGCAGCGTGATGCGCGCCAGCAGGCGTTCGCACTGACCGAAGTGGTGCAGCGTCGCGCGCACTTTGGTTATAGCGACTCGGCAGAAATGCTGAGTGGCAACAGTGATTTGAACGAAAAACTGCGCCAGCGTCTGGAGCAGGCAGAAGCAGAACGTAGCCGCAGCCGCGATGCGCTGCGCAGCCATGCCGCACAGCTGAGTCAGTACAATCAGGTGCTGGCATCGCTGAAAAGCTCCTTCGACACCAAGAAAGAGCTGCTCACCGATCTGCATAAAGAGTTGCAGGATATCGGCGTTCGCGCGGACAGCGGGGCGGAAGAGCGCGCGCGCATTCGCCGCGATGAGTTGCACAGCCAGCTGAGCAATAACCGTTCACGCCGTCACCAGCTGGAAAAAGCCCTGACACTGTGCGAAGCGGAGATGGATAACCTGACCCGTCGCCTGCGTAAGCTGGAACGCGATTACCACGAGATGCGCGAGCAGGTCGTGACCGCCAAGGCGGGCTGGTGTGCGGTGATGCGCATGGTGAAAGACAATGGCGTCGAGCGTCGTCTGCACCGTCGCGAGCTGGCCTATCTCTCTGGCGATGAGCTGCGTTCGATGTCGGATAAAGCGTTGGGTGCTCTACGTCTTGCGGTGGCGGACAACGAACATCTGCGCGATGTGCTGCGTATGTCTGAAGATCCAAAACGTCCTGAGCGCAAAATTCAGTTCTTCGTGGCGGTTTATCAGCACCTGCGTGAACGTATTCGCCAGGACATCATTCGCACGGACGATCCGGTCGAAGCGATCGAACAGATGGAGATCGAACTGGGTCGCCTGACAGAAGAGCTGACCTCCCGCGAACAGAAGCTGGCCATCAGCTCTCGCAGCGTGGCGAACATTATTCGCAAAACGATTCAGCGCGAGCAGAACCGTATCCGGATGCTCAACCAGGGTCTGCAGAGTGTGTCGTTCGGCCAGGTGAACAGCGTTCGTCTGAACGTTAACGTCCGTGAAGCGCACGCCACGCTGCTGGATGTGCTCTCTGAGCAGCACGAGCAGCATCAGGATCTGTTTAACAGCAACCGTCTCAGCTTCTCCGAAGCGCTGGCGAAACTGTATCAGCGCCTGAATCCGCAGATTGATATGGGCCAGCGTACGCCGCAAACCATTGGTGAAGAGCTGCTGGATTACCGTAACTATCTGGAAATGGAAGTTGAGGTTAACCGTGGTTCTGACGGCTGGCTGCGTGCAGAATCCGGCGCACTTTCTACCGGCGAAGCGATCGGTACCGGGATGTCGATTCTGGTGATGGTCGTGCAGAGCTGGGAAGATGAAGCGCGCCGCCTGCGTGGCAAAGATATCTCGCCGTGTCGCCTGCTGTTCCTCGATGAGGCCGCGCGTCTGGATGCCCGTTCAATCGCAACGCTGTTTGAGCTGTGCGACCGTCTGGATATGCAGCTGATTATTGCGGCACCTGAGAACATCAGTCCGGAAAAAGGCACGACGTACAAACTGGTGCGTAAAGTGTTTAATAATACCGAACATGTTCACGTCGTGGGGCTGCGCGGTTTTGCGCCGCAGCCGCCGGAGTCGTTACCGGGTACGGCTGACGCGTCTTAACGCGTTTTGATAAAAAGGGCGGCACACAGGTGCTGCCCTTTTTATTTGCTTAACTTGCGCTCAGGGCTGCGTTATCTTTAAACTTCTTTACATAAGGCAAGGCAGTAGCGTCTATGCCTTTCTATACTGAAGAAAAGCCCCGGTGTTGTGGGCAGGTCGTAAAGCAAACAGGGGGCAAGGGATGTTGCTAAAGAAAATTCATGGTCGTCAGCTATCCGCACTCAGTGTGTGCCTGACGTTAATATTCGCTCCACTGTTTAATGCCCAGGCTGATGAGCCTGAAGTGGTTCCTGTCGACAGTTCGGCGACGATGGGCGCACAGCCCACTTCGCTGCTGCAACCACTGGAACAATCTTCCGCGACCGCCATTATGGCAGGTATCAAAACGCTGCCTGCGGATGTGGATACGCAAGCCGTGCGCCAGCAGCTGCAATCCGGACTGCCGTCCGGCTACACGCCCGCCTATCTTAATCAGTTGACCTTACTGTATGCCGCGCGCGAGATGAAACCGATGTGGGACGATCGCGATGCGGTGCGCGCTTTCCAGCAGCAGCTGGCGGAAGTGGCTATCGCCGGTTTCCAGCCGCAGTTTACCGCGTGGGTTGAGCTTTTGACTGACCCGACGGTGACGGGGATGGCGCGCGACGTAGTTCTTTCCGATGCCATGATGGGCTATCTGCAGTTTGTGGCGGGTATTCCGGTCAATGGCAATCGCTGGCTGTACAGCGAAAAACCTTACAAGCTGGCGACACCCGCACTCTCTGTGATCAACCAGTGGCAAGTGTCGCTGGATAAGGGCACGCTTGTACGCTTTATCGCCAGTCTGGCACCGGCCCATCCGCAATATGCCACCATGCATCAGTCGTTGCTGCAACTGGTGGCGGATACGCGCCCGTGGCCGCAGCTGCGTGGCACCTCTACGCTGCGTCCAGGACAGTGGAGCAGTGATGTTCCTGCGCTGCGCGAAATTCTTCGCCGCTCTGGTGAGGCCGATGCAGGGCCGAAAATTGCGCTGCCGGGGGATGATCCGCAAAGCGTGGTGGTCAGCCCATCAGCGCCTGTACAGAAGAAAAAATCTGCCGTTCCGGTCGATAAACCTGCTGCCTATGACCGTGAACTGGTTGCTGCAGTAAAAGCGTTCCAGACGGCTCAGGGCCTGGGGGCTGACGGGGTCATTGGACAGTCAACGCGCGACTGGCTGAACGTATCACCGGCGCAGCGCGCAGGCGTGCTGGCCCTGAATATTCAGCGTTTACGCCTGCTTCCAGGAACCCTTTCTACCGGAATTATGGTGAACATACCGGCCTATTCGCTGGTTTATTACCAGAATGGCAGCGAAGTGCTGGCCTCCAGAGTCATTGTCGGACGACCGGATCGTAAAACGCCGATGATGAGCAGCGCGCTGAACAACGTGGTGGTGAATCCGCCGTGGAACGTCCCGCCGACGCTTGCGCGCAAAGATATTCTGCCGAAGTTGTGGAATGACCCGGGTTATCTCGAACGCCACGGTTATACGGTGATGCGCGGCTGGAACAGCAATCAGGCGATTGACCCGTATCAGGTCGACTGGTCGACGATTACGGCGACAAATCTGCCATTCCGTTTCCAGCAGGCTCCGGGTGAGCGTAACTCGCTTGGCCGCTATAAATTTAATATGCCAAGTTCCGATGCAATCTATCTGCACGACACGCCCAACCACAACCTGTTCCAGAAAGATACGCGCGCGCTCAGTTCCGGCTGTGTTCGCGTAAATAAGGCCTCCGAACTGGCGAATATGCTGTTGGGTGACGCAGGCTGGAACAACACGCGGATATCCGATGCGCTGAAAGAAGGGAATACGCGCTACGTGAATATTCGACAAAATATTCCGGTCAATCTTTACTATCTGACCGCGTTTGTTGGTGCTGATGGACGTACCCAATATCGTACAGATATTTACAATTACGATCTCACCGCGCGATCTGGCGCACAAATTTTGCCAAAAGCCGAACAATTAATCAGGTAAATGAAGTAGTTCGGGAAAAATGATTGTCGTAAGTTATGGTAGAGAAGAGGCTATATCGCTGTAAGCCCCGTATCTACTGGGGTTGGGTGCCTTGACGTTGGCTGTTCTGGCGGTTATGGTGCCCTTCGTGCGCTAAGCATATTTACGATAACATTGACCTGTAGACCTGATTATCATGGACAAATTTGACGCTAATCGCCGCAAGCTGCTGGCGTTAGGTGGTGTTGCGCTGGGCGCAGCGGCCATCTTACCGACGCCAGCATTTGCCACCCTCTCGACACCACGTCCGCGTATTTTAACGCTCAACAATCTTCACACTGGTGAGACGTTAAAAGCGGAGTTTTTCGATGGCAGAGGCTATATTCAGGATGAATTAGCAAGACTCAACCATTTTTTCCGTGATTACCGCGCGAATAAAATAAAAGCCATCGACCCAGGATTATTTGATCAGCTTTTCCGCCTCCAGGGCCTGCTCGGAACCCGCAAGCCGGTGCAACTCGTTTCCGGTTATCGCTCTATTGATACCAATAACGAACTGCGCGCCCATAGCCGTGGGGTAGCCAAAAAAAGCTATCACACTAAAGGACAGGCGATGGACTTTCATATCGAAGGCGTTTCATTAGCCAATATTCGCAAAGCTGCGTTATCTATGCGCGCAGGTGGTGTAGGATATTATCCACGTAGCAACTTTGTGCATATTGATACCGGGCCAACACGGCACTGGTAATAATGAAGGAGCAGTATGAACTATCGTATTATTCCGGTGACTGCGTTCGCCCAGAACTGTTCATTAATCTGGTGTGAACAAACCAAACTGGCCGCGCTTGTCGATCCCGGCGGAGATGCTGAGAAGATCAAGCAGGAAGTCGACGCGTCCGGTGTGACGCTGATGCAGATTTTGCTGACCCATGGTCACCTCGACCATGTGGGGGCTGCGGCAGAGCTGGCACAACATTACGGTGTGCCAGTCATTGGACCGGAAAAAGAAGATGAGTTCTGGCTGCAGGGCTTGCCTGCCCAAAGCCGTATGTTTGGTCTTGATGAGTGTCAGCCTCTGACGCCCGATCGCTGGCTGAATGAAGGCGAGAGCGTTAACGTCGGAAACGTGACGCTACAGGTGTTGCATTGCCCGGGCCATACCCCGGGGCACATCGTCTTCTTTGACGATCAATCGCGTTTGCTCGTCTCGGGTGACGTGATTTTCAAAGGCGGCGTAGGACGCAGCGACTTCCCGCGCGGCGACCACGGTCAGTTGATCCAGTCGATTAAACAGAAGTTATTACCGTTAGGTGATGATGTGACGTTTATTCCAGGCCATGGCCCACTGTCGACGCTAGGATATGAGCGGGTGCACAACCCGTTCCTGCAGGATGAAATGCCTGTCTGGTAAACTCCATTAAAAAAGCCTGCTATCAGCAGGCTTTTTTGTGCGTACTGCGTACTAATTTTACAGTACAGCGACAATCGCTTCGCACAGCGGTGCCATGTTGTCTGGCGTCATTCCCGCGACGTTCACACGTCCAGAAGCGACAGCATACACACCAAACTCTTCGCGCAGACGCAGAACCTGTTCTTTGGTCAGGCCGCTAAACGAGAACATCCCGTTCTGTTTGATGATGAAGCTGAAGTCACGATCCGCCCCTTTTTCTGCCAGCGTGTTCACAAACAGCAGACGCATGCGCTGGATGCGTTGACGCATGTCGTTCAGCTCTTGTTCCCAGATGGCGCGCAGGGCGTCATTGCTGAGGATGGTCGCTACGACAGACGCACCGTGTGCCGGTGGGTTGGAGTAGTTAGCACGAATCACCGATTTCATCTGGCTGAACGCACGATCAACGGTTTGCTCATCGGCCGCCACCAGCGTACAGGCGCCAACACGCTCATTGTACAGACCAAAGTTCTTGGAATAGGAGCTGGCGACGATAAGTTCCTGATGAACAGCAGCAAAGGCGCGCAGGCCCTCTGCATCTTCTTCCAGACCGCGAGCAAAGCCCTGGTAGGCGAAGTCGAAGAGCGGCAACCAGCCTTTTTCTACAGACAGTTTTGCCAGCTGTTCCCACTGTTCCAGCGTCGGATCGATACCGGTTGGGTTGTGGCAGCAGCCATGGAACAGCACCACGTCACCCGCCTGTGCTTCGTTCAGGCTGGAGAGCAGGCCGTCAAAGTCGAGCGTATGGTTTGCCGCGTCATAATAAGCATATTCACGCACTTCCAGCCCCGCAGAGTTAAACACGCTCTTGTGGTTCGGCCAGCTTGGGTTGCTCACCCAAACGCGCTTCACAGCGGTGTTTTTCGCGAGGAAATCCGCCGCGACGCGTAATGCGCCGGTACCGCCTGGGGTCTGGGCTGTGCGGGCACGCTTATCACTAACGATCGTGCTGCCTTTTCCAAACAGCAGCTCCTGAGTGCAGCGACCAAATTCCGGGATACCGTCGATACCGAGGTAGTTTTTGGTGTTTTCGTTTTCCAGCAGATACTGCTCAGCTTTTTTAACGCTGGTCAGGACCGGAGTCTTGCCGGTTTCATCTTTATAGACACCAATACCCAGGTTGATTTTTCCAGGGCGGTCATCGGCACGAAACAGATCGGCCAGGCCCAGAATAGGGTCGGCAGGGGCGGCGGTAATGTTCTCAAACATGACGAGGTTCCATTGTGATTACAGAAGTGAAATCCGCTATCAGGTTAACGGTAGATTTACAAAATGCCAACCGTTTGCGACGAAAAGCGTGCGCCTTTTCAAAAGTCGCTACTTTTTGCTTTCAGCCATAAAAAAAACAGGACCGAAGTCCTGTTTTTAAGGCATTTAGCAGAGAGGGCTGCTTATTAGAACTGGTAAACGATACCAACACCAGCCTGGTCGTCGGTAGACAGACTCACCGCACGGGTGTAGCTGTTATCGTCCAGCAGGTTGAAACGGTAAGCCGCGTATACGTTCATGTTCTTGTTGAAGTAGTACCAGGTACCCAGCTCAATATATTTAACCAGGTCAGCGTCGCCACCAGCGAAGCCGTTACGGTCGCTCAGGTTTTTACCTTTAGACTGTACGTAGCCCAGGGATGGACGCAGGCCGAAGTCGAACTGGTACTGTACTACTGCTTCAATGTTCTGAGTTTTGTTTGCGAATTCGTCGTCGTTTTCGCGGGTCATGTTACGGGATTCGCCGTACATAACAGATGCGTACAGGTTGTTCGCATCGTATTTAACAGAAGTTGCCCAACCTTCAGCGCGTTTACCTTTGCCGTCAGCAGACTGATCAGAAGAACGGTCAGAGTTGGTGTATGCTGCAGTTACGTTGAAGCCTTCAGCGAAGTCATAACCCAGAGAGTAGCTGCCGCCGTCGCCGTTCTGACGAGCTGGGGTGTGACCAGATTCGTTTTTACCCTGGTATTGCAGACCCAGGTTCAGACCGTCAACCAGACCGAAGAAGTTGGAGTTACGGTAAGTTGCCAGACCGGTGCTACGGCCAGTCATGAAGTTGTCTGTTGCTGCCAGGGAGTCGCCACCCCAGATAACGAACATATCGGTAGATGCCAGTGCATCGTAGAACGCACCGTAGTTACGGCCGTAATCGAATGAACCGTAGTCGCCGCCTTTCAGACCAGCGAATGCCAGACGGGTTTTAGTACCCTGAGCGCCTTCCTGTGCGGAAGCATCCATGTTGTATTCCCACTGGCCGTAACCGGTCAGCTGGTCATTAACCTGGGTTTCACCTTTGAAGCCGATACGGGCATAGGTGGTGTCATTGTTGTTAGAGTCACCGTTGGTAGTCCACTGGTGTTCACCTACAGCCTTACCGTAGAAGTCCAGTTTGTTGCCGTTTTTGTTATAGATTTCTGCAGCGTTTGCTGCACCGGCTACCAGCAGGGCAGGGATAACCACTGCCAGGATATTGCGCTTCATCATTATTTATTACCCTCATTGGTTTTTTTATGACACTCGCCACTGCCCACAATAAATTCTGTCAATAAATATTTCCGGAACTATTGATGAGAGTTTGGTGTCTTTATGTATCTGACAGGCATCTTTCCATTCATATAACCGTTTCGCTAGCCTGAAAGTGCTACAAAGATAAAGATTGAGTAACAAAAAGAAATTATGTGTAACTAAATGTGTATTATTCGGAACTTTGTGAAGCACCTCAAATTTCGGAACTGATTGCTGAATAAAAACACTAACCCATTCCTATATATATGAATTGCTTATATTTAATTTTGATAAAGGCTTTTCGTATCAACAGAAGTTAAACAATCCACTTTTTCTTATTGTATACATTAGCCATCCAGAGGGCTGTGTAAGTGGGTATTTTTTGTGCTAAAGCACGCAAAGGTAATAAGGCGCAATAAGAATGGGGTTTATTTTTTGTTCGTAGATATTTCATGGAAATAAAACGTAACAGGTGGAATATTTGGCGGGGTTGCACTTTGAAGATACTGACTTTCAACTGACATAAACTGACAGTACAGAATAAAATAACGGCCAGCAGTTGCTGGCCGTTATTAATTGTGAGGATTAGAAACTGGCGTTACGCGGAGTACGTGGGAATGGAATCACGTCACGCACGTTCTGAACGCCGGTGACGTATGCAATCAGACGTTCAAAGCCCAGACCGAAGCCTGAGTGTGGCACGGTACCGTAACGGCGCAGGTCGCGATACCAGCTGTAATCCGCTGGATTAAGGCCCATCTCTTCCATACGCGCGTCCAGTACGTCCAGACGCTCTTCACGCTGAGAGCCACCGATGATTTCACCGATGCCCGGCGCCAGCACATCCATCGCCGCAACGGTCTTACCGTCTTCATTAAGGCGCATGTAGAAGGCCTTAATGTCTTTCGGATAGTTTTTCACGACCACCGGTGCTTTGAAGTGTTTCTCAGCCAGGTAGCGTTCGTGTTCAGAAGATAAATCCACGCCCCAGTAAACCGGATTCTCGAATTTCTCACCGCATTTTTCCAGGATCGCTACCGCGTCGGTGTAATCGACCTGCGCAAAGTCCGCAGAGACGAAACGCTCCAGACGGGCAACCGCATCGCTGTCGACACGCTCGGCGAAGAATTTCATGTCGTCTGCGCGCTCTTCCAGAACCGCTTTGAAGACATACTTCAGCATCGCTTCAGCCAGAGCCGCCGCGTCATTCAGATCGGCAAACGCCACTTCTGGCTCCAGCATCCAGAACTCCGCCAGGTGGCGGCTGGTGTTGGAGTTTTCAGCACGGAAGGTTGGGCCGAAGGTGTAGATTTTTGACAGGGCGCAGGCGTAGGTTTCGCCGTTAAGCTGGCCGGAAACGGTCAGGAACGCCTCTTTACCGAAGAAGTCCTGGTCGAAATCCACTTTGCCTTCTGGTGTGCGCGGCAGATTTTCCAGATCCAGCGTAGAAACGCGGAACATTTCGCCCGCACCTTCGGTATCGGACGCGGTGATCAGCGGCGTGGAGACCCAGAAGTAACCCTGCTCGTCGAAGAAGCGGTGCAGCGCTTGCGCCAGCGTGTGACGAACGCGTGCGACGGCACCAATCATGTTGGTACGCGGGCGCAGGTGAGCCACTTCACGCAGATATTCGATGCTGTGGCGTTTTGCCGCCATTGGATAGGTGTCTGGATCTTCAACCCAGCCGGTCACTTCAACAGACGTCGCCTGGATTTCGAAGCTCTGACCCTGGCCTGGAGACGCAACCACGACACCCGTCACGATAACGGAACAGCCGGTGGTCAGGCGCAGAACTTCGTCATTGTAATTGGGCAGAGAATTATTAATAACGGCCTGTACAGGATCAAAGCAGGAACCGTCATAGACGGCAAGGAAGGAGATGCCAGCTTTAGAATCTCGGCGAGTACGCACCCATCCGCGCACGGTGACTTCTTGGTCAACGGCGACGCGGCCCTGGAGTACGTCGGCTACAGGCACAACGCTCATAATATTCTCTCTGTTAATAGTCGGAAAAAATAGACACTTGTTCACCCTTATAGGGGGATATCTATGTTACCTGGCATCCGCCATCAGACAAGCAGATTTCGCAGGGAAAAGAGAGAAATTAGTAAAAATTTGGACGGGGGGCCGATAAGCCCCCCTGAAGAGGATTAACTGGCTTTCTTAATCTGTGGCAGATCGAAGGCTTTACGCAGTGCGCGCACGAACGCTTTATCATGGCAGATGGTTTTACCCGGACTGTCAGAGAGCTTGGCGACCGGCTTGCCGTTACATTCCACCAGTTTGATGACGATATTCAGCGGTTTTACCTGCGGGATATCGCACGTCAGGCGGGTACCGATGCCAAAGCTGAGGTTAACCCTGGAGGAGAACTGGCGGTAAAGATCGACCGCTTTTGTCAGATCCAGATTGTCGGAAAAGACCAGCACTTTGGTGAGCGGATCGATGCCGAGCTTCTGATAATGGGCGATTGCTTTCTCACCCCATTCAACCGGATCCCCGGAGTCATGGCGCAGACCCTGATAGCGATTGGCAAATTCCGGGCCGAAATCGCGCAGGAATGCATCCATGGTAATACAGTCGGTGAGGGCAATACCCAGCTGATCTGAATACTCTTCGAGCCATGCGGCGAGCGCCGCGCGCTGGCTGGTGGCAAGATCGGGGCTTATCTGCTGATGCGCCTGGAACCACTCGTGAGCCTGTGTACCCATCGGCGTCAGATTACGGCGACGCGCCAAATCATAGTTGCTGGTCCCGACAAACCACGGCTCTTGCTGCAGACGTTCCACAATCGCCTGCTGCACTTCGCGGGAGAAACGACGGCGCGTGCCGAAATCCATCAGTCGGAAACGGGACATATCAATCGATTCTGTCATCTGGTGGAAATCAACCAGCTTGCTTTCCAGCGTCGCCAGCGCCTGTTCAACGCTCGCTTCGGGAGAACGGTAGCGGTGCACAATCTCGCTAATCACCGCCAGCAGCGGCACTTCCCACATGATCACTTCACGCCACGGGCCGGCGAGGCGAATGTGCAGCCTGCCATTATTGTTGGTGACGGTAACCTGTTCAGGGTTGTAGCGAAAATCGCGCAGCCAGTTGAGATAGTCGGCTTTGAAAAAGGGGAGACCAGAGAGCCACTGGTATTCGTCGTCCTGAAGAGTCAGATGCTGCATGGCATCGACCTGTTCACGGATGGTATCAGCGTAAATACCGAGCAGGTCATCACCGCGGCAGCGAAATTCAGCCGCTACCTCTACATCATAGTAATGGTGAAAAACGGCTTGCTGCATATGCAGTTTATACGCATCGGTATCCAGCAGTGTATGCAGAACAGGGGAAGCGAATTGAGTCATAGGTGCGCAGTAGCATCCTCTCACGGGAGCGTTTAGTACAATAAACAACTATTGAAACCGCTGGAGTATACCTTGTTTAGCGATTTATTGAACCCCGATCACAACATAAGCTGCCGTTATGGTCGAGGGCATTTCGTGCCCCGTGTTATACAAATGTAGCAAAAATGGTTTTTCCGCCTGAAAAGATGAACATTCTGCGTAGCGCGTTTTACACAACAGGAATAGACTGGATTCGTTATTCGACAAACGATGCATAAGGTTTTCTATGACACAACAGCCACAAGCCAAATACCGCCACGACTACCGTGCGCCGGAATACCTGATTAGCGATATCGATCTGACTTTTGACCTGGATGCCACCAAAACCGTTGTCACGGCCGTAAGCCAGGTCACACGCCAAAGTGCGACGGCTGTTCCGCTGCGTCTCGATGGCGAAGACCTGACGCTGGTCTCAGTCCACGTGAACGACGAAGCCTGGTCTGACTATAAAGAAGAAGAGAACCAGCTGGTCATCAACAATCTGCCAGAGCGTTTCTCCCTGCGCATCGTGACTGAAATCAGCCCGGCGTCCAATACGGCGCTGGAAGGCCTGTATCAGTCAGGCGTGGCGCTTTGCACCCAGTGCGAAGCCGAAGGTTTCCGCCATATTACCTGGTATCTGGACCGCCCGGACGTTCTGGCGCGTTTCACCACCAAAATTATTGCCGATAAAAAGCGTTATCCGTATCTGCTCTCCAACGGTAACCGTGTGGGGCAGGGCGAGCTGGAAAATGGCCGTCACTGGACACAGTGGCAGGATCCGTTCCCGAAACCATGCTACCTGTTTGCCCTGGTCGCGGGTGATTTCGACGTGCTGCGCGATACGTTTAAAACCCGTTCCGGCCGCGACGTCGCGCTGGAGCTGTTTGTCGATCGTGGCAACCTCGACCGCGCGCCGTGGGCGATGACGTCCCTGATTAACTCTATGAAGTGGGACGAAGAGCGTTTCGGCCTGGAGTACGATCTCGACATCTATATGATCGTCGCCGTCGACTTCTTTAATATGGGCGCGATGGAGAACAAAGGCCTGAACGTCTTTAACTCCAAATACGTGCTGGCCCGTACCGACACCGCCACCGATAAAGATTATCTCGATATCGAACGCGTGATTGGTCACGAGTATTTCCACAACTGGACCGGGAACCGCGTCACCTGCCGCGACTGGTTCCAGCTGAGCCTGAAAGAGGGCCTGACCGTGTTCCGCGATCAGGAGTTTAGCTCCGATCTGGGATCACGCGCCGTCAACCGCATCAGCAATGTGCGCACCATGCGCGGCCTGCAGTTTGCCGAAGACGCCAGCCCAATGGCGCACCCGATTCGCCCTGACAAAGTGATTGAGATGAACAACTTCTACACCCTGACGGTGTACGAGAAAGGTTCTGAAATCATTCGTATGATCCACACCCTGCTCGGCGAAGAGAACTTCCAGAAAGGGATGCAGCTCTATTTCGAACGCCACGACGGCAGCGCGGCGACGTGCGACGATTTCGTCCAGGCGATGGAAGATGCGTCCAACGTCGACCTGTCGCATTTCCGCCGCTGGTACAGCCAGGCCGGTACGCCGATCGTCAGCGTTAAAGATGACTACAATCCGGAAACCGAGCAGTACACCCTGACCATCAGCCAGCGCACGCCGCCGACGGCTGAGCAGGAAGAGAAGCACCCGCTGCACATTCCGTTCAGCATTGAGCTGTACGATAACGAAGGCAACGTGATCCCGCTGCAGAAGGGCGGTCATCCGGTGCATCACGTGCTGAACGTAACCCAGGCGGAACAGACCTTCATCTTTGATAACGTCTACTTCCAGCCGGTTCCGGCGCTGCTGTGCGAATTCTCCGCACCGGTGAAACTGGAATATAAGTGGAGCGATCAGCAGCTCACCTTCTTGATGCGTCATGCGCGCAACGATTTCTCCCGCTGGGATGCGGCGCAGAGTCTGCTGGCGACCTACATCAAACTGAACGTGAACCGTCACCAACAGGGTCAGCCGCTGTCGCTCCCGGTTCACGTTGCCGATGCGTTCCGCGCTATTCTGCTGGATGAGAAAATCGATCCGGCGCTGGCCGCAGAGATCCTGACGCTGCCGTCCGCGAGCGAAATCGCCGAGCTGTTCGAGATTATCGATCCCATCGCCATTACCGCCGTGCGTGAAGCCCTGACCCGCACGCTGGCGACCGAACTGGCCGATGAATTCCTGGCCATTTACAACGCCAACAAGCTTGACGAATACCGTGTGGAACACGCGGATATCGGCAAGCGTTCCCTGCGTAACACCTGTCTGCGCTATCTGGCATTTGGTGAAACGGAACTGGCGAACGCGCTTGTCAGTAAGCAGTATCACGAAGCCGATAACATGACCGACGCCTTAGCGGCCCTGGCGGCGAGCGTGGCGGCAGAGCTGCCGTGCCGTGATGCGCTGATGCAAGAGTACGATGATAAGTGGCATCAGGACGGCCTGGTGATGGATAAGTGGTTTATCCTGCAAGCCACCAGCGCGGCGGCGGATGTGCTGAGCAATGTACGCAATCTCCTTAAACACCGCTCTTTCACCATGAGCAACCCGAACCGCGTGCGTTCCCTGATTGGCGCGTTTGCCAGCAGCAACCCAGCGGCCTTCCATGCGGAAGACGGCAGCGGTTATCAGTTTATGGTGGAAATGCTGACTGAGCTTAACAGCCGTAACCCGCAGGTGGCATCGCGTCTGATTGAGCCGCTGATCCGCCTGAAACGCTACGACGCAGCGCGTCAGGCGAAAATGCGTGCTGCGCTTGAGCAGTTAAAAGGGCTGGAAAATCTGTCGGGCGACCTGTTCGAGAAGATTACGAAGGCGCTGGCCTGACGTTAATACCGGGTAGCACTGGTAAGTAAAAACAAAACGGCAACGCAAGTTGCCGTTTTTTATGGGTTTAACCGTTTTCTGCGGGAGAGGCTTTCAAGCATTGCCTTCTTTATCCATGACGCCGGGCCTTCTCTTCAGTTGCCCCACGCTTCATCACTCTCTCCAGCACTTCTGCTTCCAGCTCGGCCAGTCTTACAGAACCGAGCCGTCGTGGACGAGGAATATCCACTGCCAGATCCAGGCCGATTTTGCCTTCTTCAATTAACAGCACCCGATCCGCCATCGCCACGGCCTCGCTCACATCATGCGTCACCAGCAGCACGGTAAAACCGTGCTCCTGCCACAGGGAGGCGATCAGATCCTGCATTTCGATGCGCGTCAGGGCATCAAGCGCCCCGAGCGGTTCGTCCAGCAGCAGCAGGCCTGGCCGGTGGATCAACGCGCGCGCCAGTGCCACACGCTGTTTTTGGCCGCCGGAGAGGGCAGCAGGCCACTCGTCCGCACGGTTTTCGAGGCCGACGGCGCGCAGCGCCTGACGTGCGTTATCCCGCCAGTTACCTTTCAGCCCCAGCCCCACGTTGTCGATAACCGTTTTCCACGGCAGCAGGCGCGCATCCTGAAACATCATGCGGGTATCGTCCTGAATATCCGCCAACGGCGTATTGCCCGCCAGCAATTCCCCACCGTTCGGTGCCTCCAGCCCGGCGAGCAGGCGCAGCAGGGTGCTTTTGCCCCCGCCGCTGCGCCCGACAACCGCAACAAATTGTCCGGCAGGGACATGCAGATCCAGCGCGTTCAGGATAGTGTTATCCCCGTAGCGTTTGGTGACGCCGTTAAGCAGCAGCGGTGTCCCCTGGGTTAAACGAGCCGTATTCATGCGTTTGCCTCCTTCGTGGAATAGGCCGGGTTCCAGCGCAGCCAGCTACGCTCAAGCCACTGGGCGCTGACGTCGGCGAGTTTGCCGAGCAGGGCGTAAAGAATGATGGCCACCACCACCACGTCGGTTTGCAGAAATTCGCGGGCGTTCATCGCCAGATAGCCGATCCCAGAGTTGGCCGAGATGGTCTCCGCCACAATCAGCGTCAGCCACATCAGACCGAGGGCGAAACGCACGCCGACCATAATCGACGGCAGCGCGCCCGGCAGGATCACGTGGACAAACAGCGCAAAGCCGGACAATCCGTAACTGCGCGCCATCTCCACCAGGCCACGGTCGATATTACGAATGCCGTGCCAGGTGTTGATGTAAATCGGGAACAGCGTGCCGAGGGCCACCAGGAAAATCTTGGCGCTCTCGTCGATGCCAAACCACAGAATCACCAGCGGGATTAATGCTAAATGCGGGACGTTACGCAGCATTTGAATTGACGTATCCAGCAAACGCTCGCCCCAGCGGGAGAGGCCGCTGATAAGCCCCAGCGTCAGGCCAATCGAGCCGCCAATGGAAAAGCCTATTAGTGCACGCCAGGAGCTGATCGCCAGATGCTGCCACAGCTCACCGCTCGAACTGAGCGACCAGAACGCCTCCACCACGCCCTCAGGAGAGGGCAGAATACGGCTCGACAACCATCCCACGGACGAGGCGATTTGCCAGACAATCACAATGCCGACGGGCAGAAACCAGGGGGCCAGACGCAGCAGCCATTTTTGGGATGGATTTGCCATACGTACCTCGTTAGCTCTGCGAGACTTTTCGCGGGATAAACTCATTCGCTACGGCTTCGCCCTGAAGCTGGAGCGCGCGCGGCTGCGGGATTTCCGGGATGGCCACATCCAGATGCGGGAACAGCAGTTCGCCGACGTTGTATGCTTCTTCCAGATGCGGATAGCCAGACAAGATAAAGCTGTCGATACCCAGATCGGCATACTCGTTGATCCGCGCCGCGACCGTAGGACCATCGCCCACCAGCGCCGTACCCGCGCCGCCGCGAACCAGGCCTACACCCGCCCACAGATTCGGGCTGATTTCGAGATTGTCCTTGTTGCCTTTATGCAGGGAGGCCATTCGGTGCTGTCCTACGGAATCAGTCTTCGCAAAGGCTGCCTGCGCTTTGGCGATGGTGTCATCGTCCAGATGTGAAATCAGCCGGTCGGCGGCCTGCCAGGCTTCGGCGTTCGTTTCTCGCACGATGACGTGCAGGCGAATGCCGAAGCGCACTTTGCGCCCATGCGCGGCGGCTTTGGCGCGCACCTGCTCAATTTTCTCTTTCACCAGCTCAGGCGGTTCGCCCCAGGTCAGATAGAGATCAACCTGTTCAGCAGCCAGATCCTGCGCGACATCTGACGATCCGCCAAAGTAGAGTGGGGGACGCGGCTGTTGCACCGGCGCAAACAGCAGCTTCGCATCGCGAACGTGGATATGTTTGCCCTCGTAGGTGACGGTTTCGCCCTCCAGCAGACGGCGCCAGACGCGGGTAAATTCCGCAGAGGCCTCGTAACGTTCCGTGTGATCGAGGAACACGCCGTCGGCGGCCAGCTCTTGCGGATCGCTGCCGGTCACCAGGTTAAACAGGGCGCGGCCATTGGAAAGACGATCCAGCGTCGCGGCCTGACGGGCGGCAACGGTTGGGGAGACCACGCTCGGTCGCAGGGCCACCAGGAATTTCAGACGCTGCGTGACCGGTATCATCGAAGCGGCCACCAGCCATGCATCCTCGCAGGAGCGCCCTGTCGGGATCAGCACGCCGGTAAAACCGATTCTGTCGGCGGCCTGCGCGATTTGCTGCAGATAGCCGTAGTCTACCGGGCGAGCACCCTCTTCGGTGCCAAGATAATGCCCATCACCGTGGGTCGGTAAAAACCAGAACAGATTCAGACTCATGATTTCGATCCTTCTTTGTCAGAGGGTTGCCAGATACGGTCGCGAATATCGATTTTTTTCGGCACGAGACGGTTCTCGTAGAACAGATCTGCGGTTTGCTGCTGCAGGACAGCGGTTTTCGCGTCGACGGGTTTAATTACCGTCTTCGGGCGATGATCCAGATAGCTAGCGATCACCGGCTCCGGCAGGCCCATGGTTTTGGCCAGCAGGACGATGCTTTCCTGACGCTGACTCTGAGTCAGCGCATCCGCCTCGCTAAAGGTCTGCAGCACACCCTGAACAAAGTCGCCATTCTTTTCCGCATACGGACGCGCGGCAAGATAGAACGAACCGGTCTGCTTCAGCGTTTCGCCATCTTTCAGCACCCGAACGCCGCCCTGCAATAAGGCGGCAGAATAGTACGGGTCCCAGATCGCCCAGGCATCAACATTATTTTGCTGGAACGCCGCGCGGGCGTCTGCCGGGGTTAAGTAGACAGGCTGAATATCCTTGAACGTCAGACCCGCCTGTTGAAGGGCGCGCAAGAGCAGGTTGTGGGAGCTTGAACCTTTCTGGAAGGCGACTTTGTGGCCTTTCAGATCGGCGACGGTTTTGATCGGGCTGTTTTCAGGCACCAGAATCACTTCCGCTTTCGGCTTTGGCGGCTCGACGCCGACATAAACCAGATCCGCTCCGGCAGCTTGGGCAAAAATAGGAGGGATATCGCCGGTACTGCCCAAATCAATACTGCCGACGTTCAACGCCTCCAGCATCTGCGGCCCGGCCGGGAACTCGATCCATGAGAATTTGGTGTCAGGATAGCGCTTCTCCAGCAGCTGATGGCTTTTCGCCAGCACCATGCTGACGCTGCCTTTTTGATATCCGATACGCAGGCTTTCAGGCGCCGGTTCAGCCGCCTGCGCAAGTGCAGAAACAGCGAACAGGGCGGTCAGAAGATATTTAAACATGGGCGACTCCTTTCAGACGGCCAAAGGCGGGGGCTTGCACATCGCGGCGATGCAACGCCTGCCAGAAGGTTTCCAGCGCGCTATCAAGGCGCAGGTGCAGGTTCGGGGTGAACTGCGGTTTATGCTGGTAATCGATCACCTGAGAGTCATCGGCAAACACCCCGTGCAGGATCTCCTGGGCTTTGAGCGCATTCAGGACTGGCTTGAGGGCGTAATCCACCGCCAGCATGTGCGCAACGGTGCCGCCGGTCGCCAGAGGGAGAACCACTTTTCCCTCCAGCGCACGTTCAGGCAGAAGATCGAGCAGGGTTTTCAGCGCGCCTGAGAAAGAGGCTTTATAGATCGGTGTCGCCACGATCAGCCCGTCGGCTCCTTTGAGCTGTTCGATCAGCGCCTGTAATGCCGGGCTGTCGAAGCGGGCATAAAGAAGATCTTCCGGCTCAAAGTTTTGCAAGTTCCAGTGGCACACCTCGACGTTCAGCGAGTTGAGCTGTTCGCGGGCGTATTCCAGCAGGGCGCTGGAGCGAGAAGGGAAACGCGGACTTCCGGCCAACGTGATGACGCGCATGTTTGCTCCTTATAACTATTTGTTTGCTTTTATCTAACATTCATAACAATTTTCACGAGTGTGACATTGCACGGTTATTCCACTAAATGATTTATCTGAAATTAAAATGCCGAAAATTGCATAAGAAAGAGGCAGAAAGGAAAACGATTGCGCTTTACGATGATTTTTTGCCACAGGTCAATTCCCTTTCCTGGCGCGATCGCTGATAATCCGTGTCCGGTTTGCATACCGGAATCCAGGAGAGTTCATGTACTACCCCTTCGTTCGTAAAGCCCTTTTTCAGCTCGATCCAGAGCGCGCTCATGAATTGACATTCCAGCAGTTACGCCGCATTACAGGAACGCCTCTTGAGGCGCTGGTGCGCCAGAAAGTGCAGGAAAAACCTGTCCAGTGCATGGGCCTGACGTTTAAGAACCCACTGGGTCTGGCAGCAGGTCTCGACAAAAATGGTGAGTGCATTGACGCTCTTGGCGCGATGGGGTTTGGCTCCATCGAAGTGGGCACCGTGACGCCGCGCGCGCAGGACGGGAACGACAAGCCGCGCCTGTTCCGCCTGGTTGAAGCAGAAGGGTTGATCAACCGGATGGGCTTCAATAACCACGGTGTTGATCATCTGGTGGAGAACGTTAAAAAAGCCCATTTTGACGGTGTGCTGGGAATTAATATCGGCAAAAATAAAGATACGCCGGTTGAGCAGGGTAAAGATGACTATCTGATTTGTATGGAAAAAGTCTATGCCTATGCCGGTTATATCGCGATAAATATCTCTTCGCCAAATACCCCTGGCTTGCGTACGCTGCAATATGGTGAAGCGCTGGACGATCTGTTAAGTGCGATTAAAAATAAACAGAATGAACTCCAGGCGACCCATCATAAATATGTTCCGATCGCCGTTAAGATCGCCCCGGATCTTTCTGTCGAAGAATTGATCCAGGTAGCCGACAGTTTGGTTCGCCATAATATTGATGGTGTTATTGCCACCAATACTACGCTCGATCGCGCCCTTGTGCAGGGAATGAAAAACTGCGACGAAATGGGTGGCTTAAGTGGTCGTCCGGTACAATTAAAAAGCACCGAAATTATTCGTGCCTTGTCGGCGGAATTAAAAGGTCGCTTACCGATCATCGGCGTGGGCGGGATCGACTCTGTCATCGCGGCTCGCGAGAAGATGGCGGCAGGTGCCTCACTGGTGCAAATCTATTCCGGCTTTATTTTTAAAGGCCCACAATTGATTAAAGAAATCGTTAATCATATCTAATCTTTTCTCCATATCAGACAACCAGGGCTTTATTTCCAGCCCTGGTTGTTTTATATTCCGTCTTTGTTGCTTATTTAGACATTATGGTCTTTTATTATTGATGTTATAAACGAAGCGATAATTTGGACATTTTAAGAACAGGACGTTGTGGGGAAGGAGAGGAAAATGCGAATAAAACCTGACGATAACTGGCGCTGGTATTTTTGCGAAGAGCACGATCGAATGATGCTCGATTTAGCCAATGGTATGTTATTTCGCTCTCGTTTTGCTCGCCGAATGCTGACCCCGGATGCGTTTGCACCGTCAGGCTTTTGTGTTGACGATGCAGCCCTGTTTTTCTCTTTTGAAGAGAAATGTCGCGATCTTATTCTCTCTAAAGAGCAGCGTGCCGAGCTGGTGCTGAATGCGCTGGTGGCGATTCGCTTCCTGAAACCGCAGATGCCAAAAAGCTGGCACTTCCTCGCTCATGGTCAAGCATGGTCGCCGGTCACCGGCGATGCGGCCTGCGTCAATCTCAGCGATACTTCGGAAGAGGTGAGTTTGTTAGTGGTTGAGCCGGGCGAAAACGCCGCGCTCTGTTTGCTGGCGCAACCCGGCGTGGTGATTGCCGGGCGCACAATGCAGCTGGGTGATGCGATTAAAGTGATGAACGACCGGCTTAAACCGCAGCTGCGTATGGATTCCTTTAGCCTCGAACAGGCTGTTTAGCGCTCTAGCTGCAACGACGTTTTCGGAATGCAGCTACAGCACAGAATCGTACCATCTTCGCTTACGGCTGATTTCTTCAGCGCCGTCACTTCGCCATCGACCAGAGTGATGCGACAGCTTCCACAGATCCCCGCACGACACGAATAGGGCACGCGGATCCCCGCTTGTTCCAGCTGTTCAAGCAGTACCTGCTGATTATTCCCCGGTAAGGTTTGTCCCTCCCACTGAAGCGTCACCTTTGTGACAGGCAGCGTTTCAGCTTCAAGCGCTTCTTCTTCCGGCCCTGGGCCGTAAACTCGGGCAGGACCCGTTGCGAGGATCTCAATCTCGTCGCCGACGCGAATCACGCCGCTGGTGCGCGGGATCAGGTTCTGACCAAAATCGACATCGCCGTTATCCTGTGCGGTGCGGAAAGACTGTAAGGTTTTCAGCGGCTCGCCGGAAGGGTGTTTTTGCCCTTTTTCCGGGCTGATGGTGGTGAAAATACAACGGCTGCACGGTTTCACCACATCAAAGATCACGCTGCCGATACGGATCACTTTCCAGGTATCTTCTTCCCAGGCCTGTGCGCCCGTCACGACCAGATTCGGGCGGAACTGCTCCATCTGCACGCTGGCGGAACAGCGGTTTTGCAGATCGCGCAGGGAGGCGTCATTCGTCAGCAGATAGGGAAAACCGTCGGCAAAGGAGAGGGGGACGGCTTCGAAACGCTTCACGCGGCGCGTAAGCTCCGGGCCGACCCAGCGCAGCTGCACCGCGCGGGAGAAGAAACCGCTCAGCCAGGTGTTAATCTCATCCGGGGCGATGCGGGCGGTGAAATGGTTACCCCACACTTCTGTCGGGGCATCAACGGGGGCAAAATCAGTAAAGCGTGCAATCACGCTTGAGCCATCCGGCGCCGTCAAATGCAGGCCGTCGTGCAGGGGAGCCGGGATAAAACGCACCATCTGCGGGAACTGACGGGCGGTGATGAAGGTGCCGTCCGGTTCGGTAATCATAAATATGCGATCGAAGGCAAAGCCGCTGACGTCAGCAAGCGCATGGGTCAGGCCAATACCACGCATGGATTTGACCGGATGAATAAAAAGCCTGGATAACGTCGCCACTGTTCACGCCCTCGAACGATTTGAAAATAAGCCTTCAACTTTATGACATAGAGCGCATATTAGCTATAATGCGCAGCAATTTTCTACGAGTAATAAGTGACGATATGAATTCTCTGTTTGCCAGTACGGCCCGTGGGCTGGAAGAGCTGTTAAAAACTGAACTGGAAAGCCTTGGCGCGCTTGAGTGTCAGGTGGTTCAGGGTGGTGTCCACTTTGAGGGCGACACACGGCTTATTTACCAGAGCCTGATGTGGAGTCGCCTGGCGTCGCGCATCATGTTGCCGCTGGGTGCCTGCAAGGTCTACAGCGACCTTGATCTGTATCTCGGCGTGCAAGCGATCGACTGGACAGAGATTTTCGCCCCGGGTGCGACCTTTGCCGTGCATTTCAGCGGTCTGAACGACGAAATCCGTAACAGCCAGTACGGTGCACTGAAGGTGAAAGACGCCATCGTCGACAGCTTCACGCGTAAAAATCTTGAACGCCCGAACGTCGATCGTGAAAATCCCGATCTGCGCATCAACGTGTGGCTCAATAAAGAGACCGCCAATATTTCTCTGGATCTCTGCGGCGAAGGCCTGCACCAGCGCGGTTACCGCGATCGCGCCGGTATTGCGCCGATCAAAGAAAACCTGGCTGCGGCCATTGTGATGCGCTCTGGCTGGCTGCCGGGCACGCCGATGATCGACCCAATGTGCGGTTCCGGCACCTTGCTGATTGAAGCGGCCATGCTGGCCACCGACCGCGCGCCAGGATTGCATCGCGGGCAGTGGGGCTTTAGCGGCTGGGCACAGCATGACGACGCCATCTGGAAAGAGGTCAAAGCCGAAGCACAGGTTCGTGCGCGTAAAGGCCTGGCTGATTACACCTCCCGTTTCTACGGCTCGGACAGCGACGCTCGCGTAATTGAACGCGCGCGCAGCAACGCCCGCCGCGCCGGTATCGGCGAACTGATCGACTTCGAGGTGAAAGACGTCTCCCAGCTAACCAACCCGCTGCCGAAAGGCCCTTACGGTACGGTGATCAGTAACCCGCCGTACGGCGAACGTCTCGATAGCGAACCGGCGCTGATTGCGCTGCACAGTCTGCTGGGTCGCACCATGAAAGATTATTTCGGCGGCTGGAATCTGTCGCTGTTTAGCGGTTCTCCTGAGCTGCTGAGCTGCCTCCAACTCCGCGCCGAGCGTCAGTTCAAAGCCAAAAACGGCCCGCTGGACTGCGTACAGAAAAACTACCATCTGACCGAGAAAGATGGCGACAGCAAGCCATCGACAGTGGCGGAAGACTACGCTAACCGTCTGCGTAAGAATCTGAAGAAATTCGAAAAATGGGCGAAACAGGAAGGCATTGAATGCTATCGCATTTACGATGCCGATTTGCCGGAATATAACGTTGCGGTAGACCGTTATGCGGACTGGGTCGTGGTGCAGGAATACGCTGCGCCGAAAACCATTGATGCCCAAAAAGCGCGCCAGCGTTTGCTGGACATCATCGCGGCGACAATTGGCGTGATGGGCATTGCGCCGAACAAACTGATCCTGAAGACCCGTGAGCGTCAGAAAGGGACCAATCAGTATCAGAAAATGGGCGATAAGGGCGACTTTATCGAGGTGGGCGAATACAATGCGCGCCTGTGGGTGAACCTGACAGACTATCTGGACACCGGTCTGTTCCTCGATCACCGTATCGCGCGTCGTATGCTGGGCCAGATGAGCAAAGGTAAAGACTTCCTGAACCTGTTCGCTTATACCGGCAGCGCCAGCGTTCATGCGGGTCTGGGCGGTGCGCGTAGCACCACCACGGTAGACATGTCGCGTACCTATCTGGAGTGGGCGGAGCGCAACCTGCGTCTTAACGGCCTGACCGGTCGTCAGCACCGTCTGCTGCAGGCCGATGTACTGGGCTGGCTGCGCGATACGGATGAACAGTTCGATCTGATCTTCATCGATCCGCCGACCTTCTCCAACTCCAAGCGTATGGAAGACACCTTCGACGTTCAGCGCGATCACCTGCGTCTGATGACCGACCTGAAACGTCTGCTGCGTAAAGGCGGCACCATTATGTTCTCGAACAACAAACGCGGCTTCCGCATGGACAATGACGGGCTGGAAAAACTGGGGCTGAAAGCACAAGAAATCAGTCAAAAAACGCTGTCTCAGGACTTCGCCCGTAACCGTCAAATTCACAACTGCTGGTTGATTACCGCAGTCTGAAAGGAAATTTAAATGTCATTAATTAGCATGCACGGCGCATGGCTGTCCTTCAGCGATGCGCCACTTCTCGACGATACAGAACTGCACATCGAAGACAACGAACGCGTCTGTTTGGTGGGCCGTAACGGCGCGGGTAAATCCACGCTGATGAAGATCCTCAACCGTGAGCAGGGTCTGGACGATGGACGTATCGTTTATGAGCAGGATCTGATCGTTTCTCGTCTGCAACAGGATCCGCCGCGCAACGTCGCGGGCAGCGTCTATGATTTTGTCGCCGAAGGGATCTCCGAGCAGGCCGAATACCTGAAAGGCTATCACGATATTTCGCATCTGGTGATGACCGATCCGAGCGAAAAAAACCTCAACGAGATGGCGCGCCTGCAGGATTTGCTGGATCACCACGGCCTGTGGCAGCTGGAAGACCGCATCAATGAAGTGCTGGAGCAGCTTGGCCTTGAGGCCGATATGGCGCTGGCTTCTCTGTCTGGTGGCTGGCTGCGTAAAGCGGCGCTTGGCCGCGCACTGGTCTGCGGGCCAAAAGTGCTGCTGCTCGATGAACCGACGAACCACCTGGATATCGAAACCATCGACTGGCTGGAAGGGTTCCTGAAAACCTTCAATGGCACCATTATCTTTATCTCGCACGACCGTTCATTTATCCGCAATATGGCCACCCGTATTGTCGATCTCGATCGCGGCAAGCTGGTCACGTATCCGGGCGATTACGACACCTATCTGCTGGAAAAAGAAGAGAACCTGCGCGTTGAAGAGCTGCAAAACGCCGAGTTTGACCGCAAACTGGCGCAGGAAGAGGTGTGGATCCGTCAGGGCATCAAAGCGCGTCGTACCCGTAACGAAGGCCGCGTGCGTGCCCTGAAAGCGATGCGTAACGAACGCAGCCAGCGCCGTGAAGTGATGGGCAGCGCGAAGATGCAGGTCGAAGAGGCCTCTCGTTCCGGCAAAATTGTCTTCGAAATGGAAAACGTGAACTACCAGGTCGACGGCAAAGTGCTGGTGACCGATTTCTCCGCGCAGGTTCAGCGCGGCGATAAAATTGCACTGATCGGCCCGAACGGCTGCGGTAAATCCACGCTGCTGAAACTGATGCTGGGCCAGCTACAGGCTGACAGCGGCCGTGTTCACTGCGGGACTAAACTGGAAGTGGCCTATTTCGATCAGCACCGTACTGAGCTTGATCCTGAAAGAACGGTGATGGATAACCTGGCAGAAGGCAAGCAAGAGGTGATGGTTAACGGGAAACCGCGCCATGTGCTGGGCTATCTGCAGGACTTCCTTTTCCATCCAAAACGCGCCATGACGCCTGTTCGCGCGCTCTCCGGTGGGGAACGTAACCGACTTCTGCTGGCGCGTTTGTTCCTGAAACCCAGCAACCTGTTGATTCTCGATGAACCGACGAACGATCTGGATGTCGAAACCCTGGAACTGCTCGAAGAGCTGATCGACGGCTATCAGGGCACCGTGATGCTGGTGAGCCACGACCGTCAGTTTGTGGACAACACCGTCACCGAATGCTGGATTTTTGAAGGCGAAGGTCGTATTGGTCAATATGTGGGCGGTTATCAAGACGCGCGTGGGCAACAGGCGCAATCCTTAGCGCATAAACAGTCCAAATCTAAAACGGGATCGCAACCGCTTGTCGCAAAAGCAGAAACTGTCAAAAAGCCGACGGTCAAAATGAGCTATAACCTGCAGCGCGAACTGGAAGGGTTGCCGCAGCGTCTTGAAGAGCTGGAAACGCAACTGGAATCATTACAGGCTCAAGTTGCTGATGCATCCTTCTTTAGCCAGCCACACGACTATACTCAGAAAATATTGGCAGAGCTTTCCCAGGCCGAAAAGGCGCTGGAAGAGGCATTTGAGCGCTGGGAGTACCTTGAGGCACTCAAAAACGGCGCATAAACAGGGATACCCGATGTGTGATCAGCACCATGCCGACCGGCATATTTTATGCTCGCAATGCGATATGCTCGTGGCGCTGCCTGAGATGGGTCACGGACATAAGGCGGCATGCCCCCGTTGTGGGGCAACGCTGACGACAGAGTGGGACGCGCCAAGGCAGCGTCCCACTGCTTATGCGCTTGCGGCACTGTTTATGCTGCTGCTCTCGAATCTTTTTCCGTTCATCTATATGAAAGTTGGCGGGATGACCAGCGAAGTCAATTTGCTGGAGATCCCAGGCGTCATGTTCTCGGAAGATTACGCCAGCCTTGGCACCTTCTTTCTTCTCTTTGTGCAAATCGTTCCGGCGTTTTGCCTGGTCGTGATTTTACTGCTGGTAAACCGCGTCCGGATGCCCATTAAAGTCAAAATCCTGCTTGCCCGGATTCTTTTCCAGCTGAAAAGCTGGGGGATGGCGGAGATTTTCCTCGCGGGGATTTTGGTCAGTTTTGTGAAGCTGATGGCCTATGGCGACGTCGGCATCGGCAGCAGTTTTGTTCCCTGGTGTCTGTACTGCATGCTACAGCTGCGCGCCTTCCAGTGTGTCGACCGCCGCTGGACCTGGGATGATATTGCACCTGCGCCAACGCTAAACCAGACCGTAAAAGTGGGCGTGCCCGGAATTCGCCAGGGATTGCGCTCCTGTACGTGCTGTACCGCCATTCTGCCTGCTGATGTGGAAGAGTGCCCGCGTTGTGGCACGAAGGGGCATGTGCGGCGCAAAAACAGTCTGCAATGGACGATGGCCTTACTGGTCACCTCCATCATGCTTTATCTGCCGGCCAATATTTTACCCATCATGATCACGGATCTGCTGGGAGATAAAATGCCCTCGACGATCCTGGCCGGGGTGGTGTTGCTGTGGGGCGAGGGATCTTATCCGGTGGCGATGGTGATTTTCATTGCCAGTATTATGGTTCCCACCTTAAAGATGATCGCGATTGCCTGGCTGTGCTGGGATGCCAAAGGCCATGGAAAGCGCGACAGCGAACGCATGCATCTGATTTATGAAGTCGTCGAATTTGTTGGCCGCTGGTCAATGATCGACGTGTTTGTGATTGCCGTTCTCTCCGCGCTGGTGCGCATGGGTGGACTGATGAGTATTTATCCCGCTATGGGCGCGCTGATGTTTGCGTTGGTCGTTGTCATGACGATGTTTGCGGCCCTGACTTTCGACCCGCGTTTATCCTGGGATCGTGAGCCAGAGTCAAGCCATGAGGAAGAGTGAAAGCATGGAAAATAAGAGTGGAGAGGCGAAAGTGCAGAAGGTCAAGAACTGGTCGCCGGTGTGGATCTTCCCCATCGTCACAGCGCTGATCGGAGCCTGGATCCTGTTTTATCATTACAGCCATCAAGGGCCGGAAGTGACGCTGATCACGACTAACGCCGAAGGCATTGAAGGGGGCAAAACCACCATCAAGAGCCGCAGCGTTGACGTGGGTGTCGTCGAGAGTGCGACGCTGACTGACGATCTCACACACGTTGAAATCAAAGCGCGCCTTCATTCCGGCATGGAGAAGCTGCTGCATGGCGATTCCGTCTTCTGGGTGGTTAAACCGCAGGTCGGACGCGAAGGGATCAGCGGCCTGGGGACGCTGCTTTCCGGGGCTTACATTGAGCTTCAGCCCGGCGCGAAGGGCAGCCAGCCCGGGCATTATCAACTGCTGGATGCACCGCCGCTTGCGCCGCCAGACGCGAAAGGTATCCGGGTGACCCTCGACAGCAAGAAAGCGGGGCAGCTCAGCCCTGGCGATCCGGTGCTGTTCCGTGGTTACCGCGTGGGCTCGGTGGAAACCAGTACCTTCGATGCGCAAAAACGTACTATCAGCTATCAGCTGTTTATCAATGCACCAAACGACCGTCTGGTGACCAGCAACGTACGCTTCTGGAAAGACAGCGGTATCGCGGTAGATCTGACGTCGGCGGGGATGCGCGTAGAGATGGGTTCTCTGACCACGCTGTTTGGCGGCGGGGTGAGTTTTGACGTGCCTGAGGGGATGGATCTGGGGCAGCCGGTCGCGCCAAAAACCGCGTTCAGACTGTTTGACGATCAGAAAAGCATCCAGGATGCACTCTATACCGATCATGTCGACTATCTGATGTTCTTCAAGGACTCTGTTCGTGGCCTACAACCAGGTGCGCCGGTGGAATTCCGTGGCATCCGCCTGGGTACAGTAGGTCAGGTGCCGTACTTTGTGCCGGGCCTGAATCAGGTACTGGATGACGACTATCGTATCCCGGTGTTGATCCGCATTGAACCAGAACGCTTACTGGCCCAGATTGGACAGAACCAGGATATCGGCACGCATATTAATCAGCTGTTGAGTCGCGGGTTACGTGGCTCGCTGAAAACCGGCAACCTGGTGACGGGCGCCCTGTATGTGGATATGGACTTCTATCCGAAAGCGCCAGCGATTACCGGTGCGCGTGAATTCGGTGGCTACACCATTATCCCAACCGTCAGCAGCGGTCTGGCGCAGATCCAGCAGCGCTTGATGGAGACTCTGGATAAGATTAACAACCTGCCGTTGAATCCGATGCTTGAGCAAGCGACCAACAGTCTGACGGAAAGCCAGGCCACGATGCGTCGTCTGCAGACCACACTGGATAACATCAATAAAATTACGGCTAACCAGTCGATGCAGCAGCTTCCGCAGGATATGCAGAAAACGCTGCGTGAGCTTAACCGCAGTATGCAAGGCTTCCAGCCAGGCTCGGCGGCGTACAACAAAATGGTGGCGGATATGCAGCGCCTGGATCAGGTCCTGCGCGAATTGCAGCCGGTTCTGAAAACGCTGAATGAGAAGAGCAACGCGCTGGTATTTGAAGCGAAGGACAAAAAAGATCCTGAGCCGAAGAGGGCAAAATAATGAAAAAATGGCTATTAATCGTCGGAGCACTGGTTTTAACGGCCTGTAGTTCAGGAAGCGATACCAAGAGTTACTACCAGCTGCCGATGGGGGCTCAGATGGGCGGGCAGAGTAGCGCCAGCCAGGGACATCGCCTGCTGTGGGTTGAGCAGGTCACGATCCCCGATTCCCTCGCCGGCAACGGCGTGGTGTATCAGACCAGCGACGTGCAGTATGTGATTGCGAATAACAATCTGTGGGCCAGCCCCTTGGATCAACAGCTGCGCAATACGCTGGTGGCGAACCTGAGCAGCCAGTTGCCCGGATGGGTTGTTGCCTCACAGCCTCTGGGCAGCGACCAGGATACCCTCAACGTCAATGTGACGGGTTTCCATGGACGCTACGATGGCAGAGTGGTGATCAGCGGTGAGTGGCTGCTAAACCATCAGGGGCAGCTGATTAAGCGCCCGTTCCATCTTGAGCTGAAACAGCAGGAGGATGGTTACGACGCTATGGTGAAAGCCCTGGCCCAGGGCTGGGCACAGGAATCTGCCAGCATCGCCCAGGAGATTTCTCGCCTGCCATAAGCAAAATTCATGATGTTAAGCCGCCATCCGCGTTTCGCTGATGGCGGCTTTTTTTTCGGTTTTTGTTCAGGCTGTTACTTGTTCCAGCTCACAATTTTTGTACAAATGATCTTCTGTGTAGCTCACAAATATGACACTGGCGTGAATTTTGCGCATTGACGCATGGCGTGATTCGGGTTATTCGTTATCTGTGTTTGCACGTTTTGCATACACTGTTTTCTTTCCACCAGACCAAAGAATGAGGGAAACGAGGCATGAAGAGACAGAAACGAGATCGCCTGGAAAGGGCTCATCAACGTGGTTATCAGGCTGGCATCGCTGGACGCTCAAAAGAAATGTGTCCTTATCAGACGATAAATCAAAGGTCACAATGGCTGGGAGGCTGGCGAGAAGCCATCGGAGACAGGGTACTTCTTGCTTGATAACGTCTCTTTAAAAACAGAAACCTCCGCCATGCGGAGGTTTCGCCTTAGTTGCTCAAGCACTACTTAAGCAAAATCAGAACGCAGAAGTGTCCTGGAACAGACCGACTTTCAGGTCACTGGCGGTATAGATCACACGGCCATCAACCAGCACTTCACCGTCTGCCAGACCCATCACCAGACGACGGTTCACGATGCGTTTGAAGTGAATACGGTAGGTAACTTTCTTCGCGGAAGGCAGAACCTGACCGGTGAATTTCACTTCACCTACGCCCAGCGCGCGGCCTTTGCCTTCGCCGCCCAGCCAGCCGAGATAGAAGCCAACCAGCTGCCACATCGCATCCAGGCCTAAACAGCCAGGCATTACCGGATCGCCGATAAAGTGGCAACCGAAGAACCACAGGTCTGGATTGATATCGAGTTCCGCTTCCACGTAACCCTTGTCAAAGTTGCCGCCGGTTTCGGTCATTTTCACGACACGGTCCATCATCAGCATGCTAGGTGCCGGTAACTGCGGGCCTTTAGCGCCGAACAGTTCACCACGACCAGAGGCAAGAAGATCTTCTTTTGTATAGGATTCGCGTTTATCTACCATGTTCTCAGTAAGCCTTATTTTAGTGAAGCACGCAGGATAGCTAACACGTGTACGCTGAACAAGTCCGATCAGTTCGGGCTAAACCAGCTTAACCAGCGTAACGGCCATGGATAACGATGACGAGCATCCTGTTGCATCGCCTGAGCGATACGCTCCTGGATAGTTTGCATCAGCGTTGTTTGCACTTCGCCATCCCAGACCTGATTTGTCAGTAAGGGTAGCGCATCCGTGACATCGTCGATGGCCCAGATACTGAATTGCTCTGCATCCACCGCATCCAGTACCGCCTGGCTCAGGCTCAGATGACGTGCGTTTGGCGCAGGAATAATCACGCCCTGTTTGCCACTCAATCCACGCTGCTGGCAAATAGAGAAGAAGCCTTCGATTTTCTCATTCAGACCGCCAACCGGCTGAGCACGACCAAACTGATCGACAGAGCCGGTGATAGCAATGCTTTGATTAACCGGCACATCCGCAAGCGCACTGATAACAGCACAAAGCTCAGCCATAGACGCGCTGTCGCCGTCCACTTCACTGTAAGACTGCTCAAAGGTCAGTGAGGCGGAGAAGGGTAGCTGTTGCTCCAGCTGAAGCTGTGACATCAGGAAGGCCTGCATAATCATCATGCCCTTAGCATGAATATTCCCGCCCAGCTCGGCTTTGCGCTCAACGTCAGTAAATTCGCCGTCGCCAATGTGGATGACGCAGCTGATACGTGAAGGTTCGCCAAAGGCACGCGGATGACCAGGGAACTCAATGACGGACAGGGCGTTGATTTGCCCCACACGCTCGCCTTCGGTTTCCACGAGGATCTGTTCCAGCAGGATTTCATCCTGCATACGATCCGCGAGATATCCTTCCCGCCATTCGCGCTGTGCCAGCATCTGGGCGAACTGCTCACGGGTAAAAGTACCCGGCCCGCTAATGACGCCTGTTTCGCGCAGTTGCTTGCTGATCCACAGCGGACAGAGTGGCAGAGTTTCCTGATCGCCCGTGTCACGTGCAGCTTCACGAATAAGACCTGTCCAGGCATCTGCGGCAGGGATCGGAAGAGCATAACGTGCCGCGACGGTCAGCACCCATTGGCACCATTGTGTCACGTCGTCTGCATCGGCGATCTGGATGTTATCTTCAAATTCGGTGTAAACGGCCTGATCGGCAAGTTCCGGCTCCATCTCCTGGAAATCCGCCAGAGACTCACGATCGCCAGCCAAAATCACTTTCAGTGACAGGGGCATCGATGGAATGGCGACAGGCAGCGGGCGGGACTCATCATAGGCAATCCAGTCGAAACGCTGATGTGCCACAATGTTCTTCAGACGCATCCACAGCAGCGGCTGTGCAAGCAGCGTTCGCAGAGAGATGATCAGGACACCGCCGTTGGCTTTGTGCACCAGGCCCGGCTGGATACTGAGCTGACCGTTAAAGTGACGAAGACAGCCAAACAATTGCTCCGCTTCGGCCCACTCGGCAGTAATGACCTCGCCGGTAGCGGCAAAATTATCATCAGCCTGCGTGGCGGGTTCGAAAGTGACATCACTTCCCACGATACGATATTGTCCGCCAAAAACGGTGTCCGTTTCTGGTTGCAATTGACGCACGGCATCGGCCATCAGAGCCAGGTATTCAGCTTCTTCTGGCGCCTTCAGTAACATGAAGGGGGAGGTTGTCCATGGGCTTAACGTCTGTTCAAGCGCGTAATGTAAACGCGGTTGCGTATCGCTAAGGATGAAGTCGTGTTCTTTTGCGAGGTCTGGCTGTGCAAACAGTTCCTGATAGCTCTCAGTATCAGGAACCAGGTCACGCCATGCTAGTTTCGTAATGGTCAAAGTTGATGTTTTTTAGTTAGATGTAAAACGGTGGATTATACCGCAAGCCTTGACCCATTCCCACGTGGTATTAGGGATTTCAGGCGGGGAATGCGCGGTAAGGGGTCACAGGATATGATTTCTTTTCAGCAGATTGCCAAAAAACTGATATTCTGAACATAGTTACGAGGTAACACTGAGATCGCGATGAAATATCAACAACTGGAAAATCTCGAAAGCGGCTGGAAATGGAAGTATCTGGTCAAAAAGCATCGAGAAGGCGAGCTGATCACCTGCTACATCGAAGCCAGTGCTGCAAAAGAAGCGGTAGATTTATTGCTGACCCTCGAAAATGAGCCGGTGCAGGTCAACGGCTGGATCGAGAAACACATCAATCCTGCTCTGCTAAACCGCATGAAGCAGACCATTCGTGCGCGCCGCAAACGCCATTTCAACGCGGAGCATCAGCACACGCGTAAGAAGTCTATCGACCTGGAGTTTATGGTCTGGCAGCGATTAGCGGGGCTTGCTCAACGGCGCGGGAAAACCTTATCGGAAACGATCGTCCAGCTCATTGAAGATGCGGAGCATAAAGAGAAATACGCGAGCCAGATGTCTACGCTTAAAAATGACCTTCAGGCGATGCTGGGTAAAAAATAGTTTCTCATTTTCTTTGGCCAATAAAAAACCCCGCATAGCGGGGTTTTTTTATAAGACGATAACTTATGCCGCAGGCTGAGTTACAACGTCTTTGATACCTTTAACTTCGATCTCAACGCGACGATCTGGTGCCAGGCAGTCGATCAGTGCAGCGCGAGCTTTCACGTTGTCACAGGTATTGCCAGTCACTGGGTTAGATTCGCCCATACCACGTGGGGAGATCTTGTTAGCTGGGATACCTTTAGATACCAGGTAATCAACTACAGACTGAGCACGTTTCTCGGACAGGTTCTGGTTGTATGCGTCAGAACCGATACGGTCGGTGAAGCCCAGAACAACTACAGAACCATCTTTAGGGTCGAGGTTGCTCAGCTGGGTGTACAGCTGATCCAGTGCCTGCTGACCTTCTGGTTTCAGAGTTGCTTTGTTGAAGTTGAACAGAACGTCAGACTTCAGAGTGAAGTGCTTGGTCTGTACTTCTGGAGCTGGAGCCGGAGCTGGAGCAACGATCGGAGCTGCATCTTCCTGCTGGCCGAAACGGTAGGAAACACCTACGCTCAGCATGCCGTTGTCAGGACGAACGCCAACGGTGTTACCGTCGCCGATGTTGTTAACCCACTGGTATTCCAGACGGGTAGCGATGTCACGGGTCATTGCCCACTCTACGCCACCAGCGAATACTGGAGAAACACCAGTGTCGTGGTCGTCGCCAGCAACGCTGTTGCTGGAGTCAGCGCGCCATACCATGCCGCCCAGACGAGTATAAACGTCCAGATCGTCAGTCACTGGGTAACCCAGTTTAGCGGTCAGCTGTACGCCTTGAGCTTTGAATGCGCCGTTAACGGTGTCGCCTTTGTATGGCATACGACCTAACCAGTCGTAACCCATTTCAAAGCCAACATACGGGTTAACCTGATAGCCACCAAACGCACCTGCACCGAGCTGGCTTTCGTGAGTTGGGCCATCGTTGTTCAGGGAGCTGTTGTACCAGCCAGTGTCGTGGAACTGAGACCAGCCCAGTTTGCCACCTGCATACCAGGTATTATCTTTCGGAGCGGCCTGCGCTACGGTAGCGAAGCCAGCCAGTGCCACTGCAATCGCGATAGCTGTCTTTTTCATTTTTTGCGCCTCGTTATCATCCAAAAATCGCCATGAAGATCTCGTCGAGAAATCACGGTTAAATCCTTCACCGGGGGGCGAGCTCAAACTAGTAACTCTACCGATATCTTCGGCTTAGACCGAGCACCCCTGGCGATGTAAAGTCTACAACGTAGTTGAAAACTTACAAGTGTGAACTCTGTCAGGCATATGAAAAAAAAAGTTCCGTATACAAAATATTTAACATTTTTTGCGAGTATTTTATGCAGTAAAATTAACGGAAACCGCGCCAGACAAGCGTTGTCGAAGTTTTTAGTCAAGGAACTATTTGCACTTACGACTGTCAAAAAAAGTTCCAGGAATACTCTTAAATTTACTCAATGATACAAATTAGAGTGAATTTTTAGCCCGGACAGGTGTCCTCTGCCGAGAGAATCAAGACGAATTGGGCGCATAATGAACCCGATCGCATCACCTTCTTCAGCAGCTTCAGCCAGACGAAAATGCTCTTCCTCCGTCAATTCCTCTGACAACCAACCGATTACCACACTGTAATTTCCGGTGCGCAAAGCGCGAACCATCGAATCAACCGTATGACATGGCGAAACCAGGCTGCTTTGCATCATTTTGGTGAGCGGCAGACCCGCCGACTGCACCCATTCGCGGCTCAATTTCTGCTGCGGGGTTAACCACAGCTGCCAGCGTGACTGCTGACCAAGTTGTTGTAAAAGCGGCAATAAAAGCAGCTGCGTCATCAAGGGCTGGTCTTCGCGATATACGATTTCACTGATCAAACCGGTAGACACACGCCCGGAGGTTTTCTGCGCGCCATTACCCGCGGAAGAAGAAAAAGAGGTTAAGCGATTTGCATAGTTTGAAGTGTGCATAATCATTCCAGCCCTGTAGTTACTGTATGAATATACAGTAACCCCTGTACGTCTAAAGATCAACCTCATTTTCGGAAAGCGTCTCGCAAAATTGGTTCGATATTGGCGTGTCCTGCAAAATAATCTTGCCGAGTGACAATAAGTTTTCTATTTTCCTGCTAACGGATCCGGTAGTAAGAAAAACACATCGTTAATGTTTGATTTATATGGTGAATATCATGAAAAAGATATCTTATGAACGGATCTATAAGTCCCAGGAATACCTCTCTCCGTTGGGTGAAAT
Source organism: Lelliottia sp. SL45 (assembly GCF_026672535.1). Lineage (NCBI taxonomy): Bacteria > Pseudomonadati > Pseudomonadota > Gammaproteobacteria > Enterobacterales > Enterobacteriaceae > Lelliottia > Lelliottia sp. SL45. Next base: position 2,198,730 of record NZ_JAPPRH010000003.1, on the reverse strand, counting down.
CCATCATCGTGCCCTTTTCGGCGGGTATACCCTGGCGGTGAATGAAGCCGTGTTTGCGATGGTCTCTGATGGTGAGCTTTACCTGCGTGCCTGTGAACAAAGCGCTCAGTACTGTGTAAAACAGTCCTCTTCATTTTTAACCCTATTAAAACGGGGCAGGCCTGTACTACTGAACTATTACCGGGTGGATGACGGGCTATGGCAGGACAGGGAAAGGTTATTGCAACTTTCCAGTTTTGCACTTGAAGCCGCCCGTCAGGAGCGCTCTCTACGGCATCAGAGGCGGCGACTTAAAGATTTGCCCAACCTGACGTTTCAGATTGAAGTGCTTCTCTGCGAAGCTGGCGTCACCAGTGAAACCATGCTGAGGGCGCTAGGGGCAGAGGAGTGCTGGCTGAAAATCCGGGCCAGAAATAAGAACCTGGGGATCAGAGTGTTGTTTGCGCTGGCAGGGGCAATAGAAGGAACGCATGAAGCTGCGCTCCCGACGGTCAGACGCCGGGAGCTAACGGAGTGGTTTAATGCGCTTCCTTTACTCCCGGATAATCATTCCGATAGGTAGCAATCTGCTGCTGCAACCGGCAGATTTCGGGCAGAAGTGCAATGAGCAGACCGATTTGTTGGAGTATGAGTGGCGCCTTGTTATCCGAACCAGGATCGCAATGCGCAATGCGCTGGCTCAGTTCGTCTATGGCACTCTGCACGCGCGGTTCGTCTGCGGGACGATGATGGAGAGCATCGTCAACGTAGCATACCGCGTCATCCAACAGTGCGAGGATGTTTGGATCGGTTAGCTGCTCACGATGCGCGCCCAACGTTGAAATGTAACTGGTGAAGGTGTGGTTCAGACACAGCAGACGAAAGGCGACTTCCCGGATTTCTGCGGTAGCACGCGGCTCCGTTGACATGTTTGACACCACCGACGCCAGTTCTGCATCGCGGTTATGGGCATCCCGTCGGGCAATGCGATACGCCAGACGGTTATCGCGGCCCTGATGATATTGCTCAAGGATCGCATCCAGATAGCGACAGTTCGCATTCATGGCGAGATCCAGGGCGCGTGGCAGATTGCGAAAACGCCAGTCCGGCCAGATAAAACTGACCGCGGCCCAGGCAATCGCGCAGCCTATCAACGTATCGATCACGCGTGGCAGGGCGACTTCGAACCCTTCGCCCAGCAGGTTAAAGCACAGCAGCACCAGCAGGGTAATAAACATGGTGGCATGGGCATACTGAACATTTCGGAAGGCGAAGAACAGCACGCCCGTAATGACTATCAGGATGAGTTGCCCTTCAACGGAAGGAACAAAGTACAGCACGGGCAGGCCGATTGCGACGCCGACCAGCGTGCCGATTACGCGTAGCGCGAGTCGATGGCGGGTGGCGTTATAGTTCGGCTGGCAAACAAACAGGCTGGTGAGCAAAATCCAGTAGCCGTGATGCAGGCCGGTTATCTGGATAAAGGCGTAACCGACGCACAGCACGGCAGACATTCTCACGGCATGGCGGAACAGCGCCGATTCCGGTGTGAAGTTGCGGCTTAACCGCAGCCACATATCCGCGAAGCCGTGCGGACTGTCATCGGCAAGCTGATTTTCGACCTCACTACCCGGCACTGACAGCGCCTGTTCAGACTGAATTGTCGCGAGCTGCGCATCGATGGCGCGTAAATTGCTGAGCAAGAACCCCAGCGCTTTCATCTGTTCTGGCGATGTGCCGCTGGCCTGCACCCGATCGAGCGCCGCATCAAGATGGCTGAACGCACGCTCGAAGCGAGGATCGTGCTGGTAGGGGGTACGCAGCAGAATCGATCGTGCAAGTTGCTGGCAGGCCTGAGACTGCATCGACAGCATCCGCTGGAAGCGGAACATCACGTCGCTATAGCGAAACTTCTCGCGCAGCGCGGCGTACTGGATATGCGATGAGCTGGCGCGTTCATGTATATCCTGGGCGACGAAGTAGTAATGCAGCGTTTGCCGCGTGCCGCGCTGGCCGCGATCGCCACGAAGACGCGTCAGCAGAGAGGCTTTGGTTTGATTCAGCGTGGTAACCAACTGGCCGTTAGCCAGCGCCAGATCGTAAAGCGGCGCCTGGCTCTCTTCTTCAATGTCCGGATCGAAGAGCCTGGATTTAAGTTCCAGGTAGTGCGCCAGCTGTTCATAGCTGCGGGCGAGGTTATCCTGCAAAGGGCGAATCGGAAAGATAAGGTGCCCGGTTAAGGTGAGCAGGTTATACCAGATTGCGCCCACCAACAGCAGCAGGGGCTGTTGGTACCACTGGTCGTAGAGGGAAACGCCCAGCATGGTATAGATCGCAATCAGCAACGCGCCAAAGGCAATGGTGGCGTAGCGCTGCCCCAGCCCGCCCAGCAAAATAAAACCGCTGGTGGAGATCATCAGCCCAAGGGCAAAAAGCCAGGGCCACGGGAAGAGCAGTTCTACAGACGCGGAGGCGATGAAAAAGCAGATCAGCGTAATCACCAGGTTACGCAGCCGCCCGGCCAGACGATCGTCCAGATCCGCCAGTGCTCCGGCTACCACTCCCAGAGTGAGAGGGATCGTGAGCTTAATCTCACCCAGCCACCACGGCACGGCAGCCGCACCGCAAAGCGCGATAAAAATCCTGACGTTATAGAGCCAGGCACTGTTCCATGTGTATCTGCGAAGCAAAGGGCTTAGCATAAAGGCGGCGTATCCTTATTTACTGAAAACGACGACGGGCATTGGCTTCGCGTGCGGCCTGGGCGACTTCCACGGGAACCACGCGGCGACCGACGGGCCAGAGCGCAATCGCGGCAATCTTGAAGTTGGCGATACCGACCGGGATACCAATAATCGTAATACACTGGGTAATCCCGACCGCGATGTGCATCAGGCACAACCACCAGCCAAAGAAGATCAGCCATAAAATATTAAGCAGCGTGCCGCCCGTATTCATCAGCACACTTTTGCTGTCCGGGTTGAGTTCATCAACGTGAACCGCTTCATTTCCGTAGGGCACCAGCGAGAGTTTGGTGATCTCCCAGCACGAACGCGTCAGGGGAAGCGTGAAGATCAGCACGATGCTGACCAGAGTGGCGAAAAGCCAGGAAAGAGTGGTGGCAAAACCGCCAAGGACAAAATTCAAAATATTCAGAACGGTACGCATAAACTCTCACTTCCTTTCGATATGATTAAAGCCTGATGATTGTAACGTTTTTTTAGGCTGGAGCACCTGAAAACTGGCGGTTAAACTAATGAGCAAACTATCACTTCGTGGATCAGGCTGGACATGGAACTAAAAGCAACATCATTAGGCAAGCGCCTGGCGCAACATCCGTACGACAAGGTTGTCCTACTCAACGCCGGGGTGAAAGTTTCCGGCGAACGCCACGAATATCTTATTCCATTCAATCAGTTGCTGGCCATTCACTGCAAGCGCGGCCTGGTGTGGGGCGAGCTGGAGTTCGTCCTGCCTGCCGATAAAGTCGTGCGTCTGCACGGTACGGAATGGGCTGAAACTCAGCGCTTTCATCATCATCTGAATTCTCTCTGGCAGCAGTGGAGCACAGAGATGAGCCTGGTGGCCGAGCAGGTATTGCAGCAGGTTTTGGCGGATATCGCGGAGAGTCAGGAGCAAAAAAAATGGCTGACCCGCGCCCAGACGGCGGGGATGCAGCAGCGCATTCAGCAGGCGCTGACCGCGCTGCCACTGCCTGTTTCTCGTCTTGATGAGTTTGAAAACTGCCGCGAGCCGTGGCGCAAATGTAAAGCATGGCTGACGGATATCGATCGAAGCCGACTGGCGCACAACCAGGCCTGGACGGATGAGATGCTGGCCCAGCACGCTGAGTTTTTCAAAAATATCGAATCGTCGCCGTTAAATCCGGCTCAGGCGCGTGCGGTGGTGAACGGAGAGCACTCGCTGCTGGTACTTGCGGGTGCGGGCAGCGGTAAGACCTCTGTGCTGGTGGCGCGAGCTGGATGGTTGCTCGCCCGAGGTGAAGCAACGGCGGATCAGATTTTGCTCCTGGCCTTTGGCCGCAAGGCGGCGCAGGAGATGGACGAGCGCATTCAGGAACGTTTGCACACGCGTGATATCAGCGCGCGAACCTTCCATGCGCTGGCGCTGTATATTATCCAGCAGGGCAGCAAAAAAGTGCCGGTTATCAGTCAGCTGGAAAACGACACCCAGGCCAGGCTGTCGCTGTTTGTCACCACATGGCAGCAGCAATGCAGTGAGAAAAAGGCGCAGGCAAAAGGGTGGCGGCAGTGGCTGGAAGAAGAGTTGAACTGGACTGTGCCGGAAGGCAGTTTCTGGCAGGATGAGAAACTGGCGCGCCGTCTCGGTTCGCGCCTCGATCGCTGGGTGAGCCTGATGCGCATGCACGGTGGCTCACAAGCGGAGATGATTGAGAATGCGCCAGAAGAGGTGCGGGCCCTGTTTTCCAAACGCGTCAAACTGCTAGCCCCGCTTCTCAAAGCCTGGAAATCAGCGCTGAAAGAAGAGAATGCTGTGGATTTCTCGGGGTTAATTCATCAGGCAATTATCATCCTCGAAAAGGGGCGTTTCGTGAGTCCGTGGAAGCATATTCTGGTGGACGAGTTTCAGGATATCTCCCCACAGCGTGCGGCGCTGCTGGCGGCGCTGCGCGCGCAAAACAAACACACCTCACTCTTCGCGGTGGGCGATGACTGGCAGGCAATTTATCGCTTTAGCGGCGCGCAGCTGTCCCTGACCACGGCGTTTCACCACTATTTTGGCGAGGGTGACCGCAGCGATCTCGACACCACGTACCGTTTTAACTCGCGCATCGGCGAAATCGCCAACCGCTTTATTCAGCAGAACCCCCATCAGCTGGTGAAACCCCTGAACAGTCTCTCCGCCGGGGATAAAAAAGCGGTGACGCTGTTGCCCCAGGATCAGCTGGAACCCTTGCTTGATAAGATGAGTGGGTATGTCAAAGCCGAGGAGCGGATTTTAGTCCTGGCGCGCTATCACCACCTGAAACCGGCGATCCTCGAGAAAGCCGCCACGCGCTGGCCAAAACTTACGCTCGATTTCATGACCATTCATGCCAGCAAAGGGCAACAGGCAGATTACGTGATTGTACTGGGGCTGCAGGAGGGGAGTGACGGCTTCCCGGCACCGGCTCGGGAATCAGTGATGGAGCAGGCGCTGTTGCCTGTGGTAGAGGATTTCCCGGATGCAGAAGAGCGACGTCTTCTGTATGTGGCCATCACCCGCGCACGGCATCGCGTCTGGCTGCTGTTTAACAAAGACGAACCTTCACGCTTCGTGGAGATTCTGAAGAATATCGATGTGCCGGTGGCGAAGAAACCTTAAGGATAAAAGCCGGGACAGGCGGAGCCGCCGCCCGGCAAACACTTACTTCAAGCGCTCAGCCAGATAGCGCGGATAATCCGGAATCAGGATCTCAATCGGCGCGTTGAACTGCGGTGACTCAATAATAAAGTCCGCCGTAGAGAGGTTAGTGGCGACCGGGATATTCCAGACGGTGGCCAGGCGCAGCAAGGCCTTCACATCCGGATCGTGCGGCACCGCGTTCAGCGGGTCCCAGAAGAAAATCAGCACATCAATTTTCCCTTCCGAAATCTGCGCGCCCACCTGCTGGTCGCCACCCATCGGGCCGCTCAGCATGGCGTTCACGTTTAATCCGGTTTCACGTTGGATCAGATTGCCGGTGGTGCCCGTTGCCGAAAGGATGTGCTTTTCAAGCAGGGCCTTGTGGCGCTGAACCCAGTTCAGCAGCATTTTTTTGCAGTGATCGTGCGCGACCAGAGCAATGTGTTTGCGCTCTGGCAGGGTACGTGTCGTCAGTTCCATAATCTCTTTCCGTCAGGTTCAGGTTAACTGGCTACACGATGACGGGAACCGCCTGAGGCTGCAAGAGAAAGGGCAAAAAAATGCGGCTTAAGACGAAGGTTGTTGCTTTGCCCACTGTAAAAATCGCGTGCGGGTGTCGGGATCGGCCTGCTGGAACCAAAATTTGAGACGCTGCTCGGTAAGCGTCTGCGACTGCGGCGGAATAACGTCCAGCTCCGAAACACCGGACAGCAGCGTGCTGTCATCCGCCATCATGGTTGCAAATTTCGGCAGTGACGCCGTTTTACCCGCTTTGTTATAGCGCTCCGTATCCGCTTCGTAATCCAGCCCCTTTGGCGTTTTGGTGAGGGCGAGAATATCCAGTTTCACCGGAATGGGCATCGCATCGCCATCGAGCAATTCCAGTTTCGGTGCGGCCTCAAAAGCGTCGGACTCTTTTTCCGTTTCCAGCCGCGGTAGATTAAAATTAACTTGACTGATCTTCTGAGTGTTGAAGCTCACCACCAGCGGCGGAGAGATATAGAGACGTTGTTCGTGGTTGGAGAGGCGAATGTTTTTTTCGACGCGAAAGACGATCTGGTGCGGCCCGTTATCCAGCTCAATGCTGTCGGCACCGCGCAGGAGCGAACTGGACACTTTTTTACCGTCCAGCACCAGCAGATCGATGTCGGTAGATAATCGCAGCGTCGTGGCATATACGCAGACCGGCATCAATAATGCAATCACAGCAGAGGCAATGCCGGTCTTCATAGGATGCTCCTGTCGAAAAGTCTTTCGTCGTAATAATGTATCTAAATTTTTCGATAAACACGTTTACTAACATATAGACATATTCCCGGGTTTTGCCCTCATACAGATGTATGGGATGAATGGTTGCCTGATGTGCTTTGACGTACACTTAGAAAAAAGCCAGGAGAAACATTATGAAAGAGAACGATATTGTCGGCATTCTGACCTCGACCCATACCATCGCGCTGGTGGGCGCCAGTGATAAACCCGATCGCCCGAGCTATCGGGTGATGAAATATCTTCTCGACCAGGGCTATCACGTCATCCCCGTGTCACCAAAAGTCGCGGGTAAAACTCTGCTGGGGCAGCAGGGGTATGCCACTCTCGCGGATGTGCCTGAAAAGGTAGATATGGTAGATGTGTTCCGTAACTCCGAGGCGGCCTGGGGTGTGGCGCAAGAAGCGATTGCCATTGGGGCGAAAACCTTGTGGATGCAGCTGGGCGTGATTAACGAACAGGCGGCCGTGCTGGCGCGTGATGCGGGATTAAACGTGGTGATGGATCGCTGCCCGGCGATTGATATTCCGCGTCTGGGTCTGGCGAAGTAATAAAAAAAGCCCGAGCGATTCGGGCTTTTTTCAGGTTAGTTCCGCAGGCGCGGGGCCTGGAGCTGATTGCGGATGGTCTGGGCCAGTTCATCCATTGAAGGCTGCTCCGGATGTTCCTTTTGCAGCTCACTGCTTAACTGCGCTTCGGCGAGATAAGTGTGAACCGGCTCGCCATCGTCGTCTTCCATAACCACATGGTACCAGGGTGCGGCGCGAAGCTCGGCGTTTACCGCCAGCTCATCCGCTGACGGTTCATCAAGGGAGTATTCCGGGTCAATATCCACCACCACACCCAGATACCCTAACAGGGAGTGGCGCACCTGCTGGCCGATACCGTATTTGCTGGCAATCATAGTCACCTCCCGGGAAATGTTACTTACATCCGATGTATGGGCAACATTCCACTTTTCAAGCTACATGACGCGACAGGCAAACCCTTTCAGATACAGCCCTTCCGGGTAGGTAGCGATCACCGGATGATCGGCCGCCTGACGGAACTGCTCTATAAATTGTACATCACGGCCCGCATCTACAGCGGCATCTGCGATCAGTTTCTGAAATAAATCGGTGGTCATCAGGCCTGAGCAGGAGAAGGTCAGCAAAATACCGCCTGGATTGAGCAGCTGAATGGCAAGCATGTTGATGTCTTTATAGCCACGGCAGGCGCCCATCAGCTGGCTTTTGTTTTCCACGAACTTCGGCGGGTCCATCACGATGACATCGAATTTCTCCCCCTGATCGCGGTATTTGCGCAGCAGCTTGAACACGTCATCGCGGACAAATTCGGCTTTGCTCAGATCCAGCTTGTTCAGCTCAACGTTCTGTTTCGCCACGTCCAGCGCTTCCTGCGAGGTGTCGACGCTGACCACCTGGCTGCACCCGCCCATCAGTGCCGAAACGGCAAATCCGCCGGTGTAGGAGAAGCAGTTCAGCACGCGTTTATTCGCAACGTACTGGCGCGTCGCCAGGCGGCTGTCGCGCTGATCGAGGTAATAGCCGGTTTTATGGCCACCCCGGATGTCGACGTACAGCTTCATACCATGCTCTTCAATAGGCAGCAGGGCAGGCGGCAGTTCACCGGTGACCGGACCTTGCGTCAGCTCCATCCCCTCTTTTTTACGCACTGCGACATCGCTGCGATCGTAAATAGCGCAGTCTGGGTAAAGGCCCTGCAGGGCACTGATTAACGCGGCGCGCTGATACTCTGCGCCTGCGCTCAGGAGCTGAAGCACCAGGAAGTTGCCGAAGCGGTCGATGGTCACGCCCGGCAGACCGTCGGACTCGCCGGCAATCAGTCGATAGCTGTCCAGCCCGTCACGTTTCGCCAGCCAGTCACGCCACTCCTGCGCCTGCTGTAAACGGCGGGTGAAGAAGGCGATATCGATGGTTTCGTCTTTATCAAAGCTCCAGACACGCGCACGGATCTGTGAAGCAGGCGAGTATGCGCCGCGCGCTAACCATTTCCCCTGATGGTCAACAATATCGATGGTTTCACCGAGGCTGGCTTTCCCTTCCATGCGGGCAACGGCACCAGAAAACACCCAGGGATGACGGCGCAATAATGATTTCTCGCGCCCTTTGGCTAACACTAAACGTACACTCATAATTTGCTATTCTGTTGATTCAATGAATTGGCGGCCATTTTCCCGAGTTCAGTGGGGAAATGCAACGCGCCAGACAGGATTAAGGGGAACGATGATGTCAAAAGTCTGCACAATCGCCTGGGTTCACGGCACCGTTCAGGGCGTCGGGTTTCGCTACAGTACGCAGCGCGAAGCGTTACAGCTTGGGCTGACGGGCTATGCGCGCAATATGGATGACGGCAGCGTGGAGGTGGTGGCCTGTGGCGACGCTGAGCAAGTCGAAAAACTGGTCGCCTGGCTGAAAGCGGGCGGGCCACGTAGCGCGCGGGTTGAAAAGGTATTAACCGAACCGCATCAACCCGGCCGCGACTATGTGGATTTCGGTATTCGCTATTAAATACACTTCACGGGCTTGGGCAAACCGGCGATTTTGGTCGCCTGTTTCGCTGGCCCTTTCGGGAACAGGCGATACAGATAGCGGCTATTGCCTTTCTCTTCGCCAAACTTGTTGGCCATCGCCTTCACCAGCATACGGATGGCGGGAGAGGTGTTGAATTCCAGATAAAAGTCGCGCACAAAGCGCACTACTTCCCAGTGCTCCGGCGTCAGGGTAATAGCCTCTTTCTCGGCAATCACCTCTGCAAGGCCTTCGCTCCACAGGCTGCTCTCTTTCAGATAGCCGTCGTTATCGGTTTCTATCTCTTTACCTTCAAAGCTCAACATAGTCATTCACACGTCAATCGAAAACCCGCGCAGTGTACCAAAAAACAAAGCCCCGCATAAGCGGGGCTTGATTCGACGCACTGTCTGTTAATCGCGGCTGGCGAAGCCCAGGATGCTCAACAGGCTGACGAAGATGTTGTACAGCGACACATACAGGCTCACGGTAGCGCGAATGTAGTTCGTTTCGCCGCCGTGAATGATGTTGCTGGTTTCATACAGGATCGCCCCGGAGGAGATCAGGATGAACACCGCGCTAATCGCCAGGTGCAGGGCAGGCAGCTGCAGGAAGATGTTTGCCACCATGCCGACCAGTACAATCACGATACCCGCCATCAGCATTCCGCCGAGGAAAGACATGTCTTTACGGGTCGTCAGGACGTAAGCGGAGCAGCAGAAGAACACCAGTGCCGTACCACCCAGCGCCATGCCAATCACATCACCCATCCCCGCAGACAGATAGGCGTTGAGGATCGGTCCCAGGATATAACCCAGGAAGCCGGTGAAAGCGAACGCAGACAGAATACCAATCGGTTTGTCAGCGGTTTTGTAGGTCAGGAACATCAGACCATACATGCCCACCAGTGTCAGAATCAGGCCCGGAGACGGCAGCATCAGCACGGTGCTGGCCGTTGCGGTAATGGCGGAAAACGCCAGGGTCAGGCTGAGCATGAAATAGGTATTGCGCAGCACTTTGTGGGTGCTGAGTAGCGATGTGCGGTCGCGTGAAGAACTAATAATACGATCCATGAGTCACTCTCTTATGACAGATGTAATTAACGGCAAGAATAAGAAAGGTCTTGCCAGTTACAAAGTGGTTTTACCCATCTTTACTCAGCACCTTAAGGCCTGTGCTGGTGCTTTGTTTCAAAGAAATCCATTTCAACAGAATGAATATCGGTTTGACGAATTTAATCAGATCAACATCTTATAGGTTACTGAAAAATATTGCCTTATTTATCTTTGAGCGCTAAGAGTGAATACGCATCGTCAAAAACCCACAATAAGGCGAAACAATGAAATCAGCATCACGCACTCACTTTACACTCTCTTTACTGACGGCAGGGATCTTGTGCGCCAGCACAACGGCCTGGGCGGCCAGTGTACCAGCAGGAACGCAGCTGGCAGAGAAACAGGAACTGGTCAGGAATAACGGCAGTGAGCCGGCATCGCTCGATCCCCACAAAGTCGAAAGCGATGTCGAATTCAATATTATCAGTGATTTGTTCGAAGGGCTGGTGAGTGTCTCACCGGCGGGGGAAATTCAGCCGCGCCTGGCAGAGAAATGGGAAAATAAAGACAACACCGTCTGGACCTTCCACTTGCGTCCTGGCATCACCTGGAGTGACGGCTCTGCGATTACCGCTCAGGATATTGTCTGGAGCTGGCAGCGTCTGGTTGATCCTAACACCGCGTCACCCTACGCCAGTTACCCTGGCAACATGCATATTGTGAATGCGACCGATATCGCGCAGGGCAAGCAAAAGCCCGACACGCTGGGCGTGAAGGCGATTAACGACACCACCCTCGAAGTGACGCTGACACAGCCGAATGCGGCGTTCCTCGCCATGCTGGCGCACCCGTCGCTGGTGCCGGTCGATAAAGTGCTGATAAGCCGCTTCGGCGACAAGTGGACCAAACCCGAGCACTTTGTCAGCAGCGGCGCGTACAAACTCTCACAGTGGGTGGTCAACGAACGCATCGTTGCTGAGCGTAACCCGCGCTACTGGGATAACGCCCACACGGTGATCAATAAAGTGACGTATCTGCCAATCACTTCTGAAGCCTCGGACGTGAACCGCTACAAAGCGGGTGAGATTGATATCGTCTATACGGTGCCCATTAACCAGTTTGCCCAGTTGAAGAAAACGCTGGGCGCAGAGCTGGATGTCTCCCCGCAGCTTGCCACCTATTACTACGAATTCAACACCACCCGACCGCCGTTCAACGACGTGCGCGTGCGTAAAGCGTTAAACATGGCTCTGGATAAGGACATTATTGCCGAGAAAGTATTAGGGCAGGGACAGCGCCCGGCATGGGTGATCAGTCAGCCGGACATCGGCGGCGTGAAACTTAAGGCGCCGGAGTACGCGAGCTGGCCAATCGACAAACGCATCGCAGAGGCGAAAAAACTGCTCAGCGAAGCGGGATTCAACGACAGCCATCCGCTCAGTTTCAATCTGCTCTATAACACGTCGGAATCCCATCAGCGTATCGCCATCGCCGCCAGCTCAATGTGGAAGAAAAATCTCGGCGTGGAAGCGAAGCTGCAAAATCAGGAGTGGAAAACCATGCTGGACACCATGCACACGCACAATTTTGATGCCGTGCGCTACGCCTGGATTGCCGACTACGATGACGCCGCGACCTTCCTGAACAATTTCCGCACCGGCGACAGCGAAAATACCAGCCAGTACAGCAACCCGGCCTATGACAAGGCGCTGGTGGATGCGGCGAAAGCGAAAACCACCGAGGAGCGCGGCAAGTTCTACCAGCAGGCGGAAGACCTGTTGGGCCAGGATGTGCCCGCTATTCCGGTGTATCACTACGTCCGTACGCATTTAATTAAACCTTGGGTGGGTGGATTTACGCCGGATAAACTGGGTTATTACTTCACGAAGGACATGTACATCAAAAAGCATTAAGCCGGAAATGGGCTATTTTGTGCTGACAAAATAGTCAATGCGTTGTTATTTCAATCGATTAACACCGTTTTGGCTATTTTTGAAGCAAACGAACACATTGATGCTTTACACGAAGTGCGGAGGTGTTTATAGTGCGCCCCATACCGGAAGCGTGGCCGAGCGGTTGAAGGCACCGGTCTTGAAAACCGGCGACCCGAAAGGGTTCTAGAGTTCGAATCTCTACGCTTCCGCCAAACAAAACAAGGGCTTACAGAAATGTAAGCCCTTGTGCTTTTGGGGTGTTGGTATACTGTTGGTATATTTTGTTGGTATATCCCCGGTGAATCAGTGTTGCGAAAGCAGCAAATTAATATCCGCGATCGTCATTTTTTTCAGTTCTTCCCGCGTAAAAAATACCAGCCCGCGCATCTCCAGCCACTCCATCATTCCTTCCGGCGTGATCACAATGTCACGACTCGAAAGTGTCCTGCTGAAGATCGGCTTAAAATCCTGGTAGTAAATTATTTCAGCGCGGTTGGCGTAGTCGTCGCAGAAGGCATATATCTCGCCCGGGCGACGCTCTGTCCATTCTGTCGATGGTGTCGACCGAACAGGTTGAACGACAGGCTCACCAACTTCACGATCCAGTATGTCCAGCACCCAGCGGCGGAATTCTTTGGCAACTGGCGTTCTGGCGAACATGGCGATCAGGTGAGCGCCGCGCAGCGAGAAAATGCGGACTTTTTTCTGTAATTCCCTGAGGTCACTGATTCAGTGACCTGAGTCATTTCCGGTGTAAACTCGTCTTCATTCTGGTTATAAAGGTTGCTTATGGATTTTGTGCTGGAGTACTCGAGTGCCTCTGCGATCTGTGATGATGTTAACCAGAGCTTATTGTCGCGGATGGCTGGCGTGAAAGTATGGGTACGAAATGTGAGTTCGGTATTCATGAGATAATCCTATTCTGAACAGGTTATCACCACCGATGAGTTGCAAATCTCGATTGGGTGGTGAGACGTACAGGGTTTGCAATACCGGGAATAGGACCGGCGCGGATCTCTCCGCCCCTGCACGCCCCACCATAATGCGAAGGTGTGGCAAAGCAAACGACAATAAAAAAGACGCTGGCGCGTCTGTTGTCGCCTATCCATCCGGGTTGCAAATCCCGACGCCAGATTTTGCTGGCGTGGGTGGACTATAATCCCGGACGAGAATTTTTGTCAATTTTTTGCGACCATTGGCAGATCTAGCGACGGAGTGACTTTTACCTTGCGGTCATAGACCAGCACCTGACTTTCCGTTTTGTGGCCGGAGAAAAGTTGCTTATCCCGGCTGCTGCCCTCGTAATCCGAAATCCCCTTCGCTTTGATATCGTGGAACGTGCAGCCAAACGGTGCGCCAGCTTTCTGCTCTGCCGCGCGCTTTGCGGCGTTCCACCAATTGTTCAGCGTCTTTGGCGTTACTTTGCCGCCCTGGCTGGTGGCGATCACGCAATCTCCGCTGGTGCCGAACGTATTACGCGCCAGCTGCAGGGCGCTGCGCAGGCGAGGGGACCACTCTTTAATCTGCTTCGCGCCGGTTTTGTTCTGCTCGATGTAGATCCCGTTGTCCATCACCTCATTCCAGCGCAGCTCGAGAACATCACCCAGGCGCGCGGCGCACAGATAAGAAATTTCCATCGCTACCCGCAGGCCGGGGATCGCCTCGGCATAAATCGCCGCATACTGCTCATCAGTGATATAGACCGTCCGCGCCTCCGCCGTAAATTTCCGCACGCCTTTGCATGGATTTCCTTTCGCATACCCACGCTCAAACCCCCACCCATAAACGCGGCTCAGACTCGCCAGCTCGTGATTGGCCTGCGTCTTACTCTCCATCCCGCGCTTATCCATAAAAACCCGCACCTGCTCGATCCTGACGTCATCCGCCCGCATTTTACCGAACACAGCCAGCAGGGCTTTTTGCTGCTGCCGGTAGTCTTTCTGTGTACGCGGCGCCAGCTCGGTAAACGTCGGTGATTCAAGAAACAAATTCCACAGCTTTGCTACCGTCATCACGTCGTTGCGTTTTGCTTTTTCTTCTTCGTATCGCTGCCAGAGTTTTGACATGCTGGTGCCGGTGATCGGCGCCAGGGTAACGCTATGCTTAGTGCCTTTCGGCTTCCACACGTAGCTGTATTTATTTGGCCGCACGCGCGGAGGCAGCCGGTTGTCCTTTGGATCTTTGCGTGGTCTTCCCATTTTCCAGTGCTCCAAAATCTGGTTCGGTGGAAACAAACTCATCAATCCGGGGAAGAGCACCGGCGGCCGCAACATGCTTGCGCAGGACAATCGGACGATTGTTACTGGCTGGCTCAAACGGAATACCGTGGCATCGCAGCATGTTCTGTTGCGCCGTGTAGCGCCTGTAACCGGTGATTTCTTCCACTTCCTGTGGTGATAGTGTCAGTTTGTACATCGGCCATTCTCTTTATGGCCAGCCACCAGGATACGCGCAGCAGCTGGCGCAGGTTGATTAACAAAAATCAGTCGCGCTCACAGCCCTGAAATATCGATGTTATAAATCGCCATCCATGCCTCTGCTGGATACGAGTTCAGCGGAACAGACCGGTAATGTGGCGTCAGGATCTCTACTGGCAGATTGTGATAGCTGCAGTAGTTAGCCAGGTTCTGCCAGCGATACTTGCCAGGAATCGTCGCCTTTACATGGGCGATGGTGGCATGCCGGAAGCCTTCGCCTTTGCTGTGCTTGTATTTGTTGTGCTGCATGACGTGATTGCCGTAAGAACCGCGAACAGACTTGAATTGATCGTCTTTTTTCTCCAGCAATTTTTCAGCATCCTCCGCCCGCCGGGCCTGTTGGGCCGCCTCAAGGAGCGCGTCAGAATAGGTCTGCGGTATCAGGTTGTACCCGCCGGTTTTACGAATGGTCGGCAGCACTTCCGATGTAACCCATTTTTTAAAGCGCTTTGCTTCAGGCTTTTGCGAACCCAGCACGGCGTTATAGAGTCCAGACTCAGTTATAAGCACCTGATTATTCTGGGAACAGCGATCAAAGCGGGTCTGCTTTTCATCGTCATCCAGCCGACGGGTCATGTCGGTAGCTTGCCCATAACCAAGAATTTCAGCCACGTCTTTTGCAACAAACCACACCTCACCAATCCCATCGCTCATAGTGCGAATGGCGTGCCCATCGAAATCAAAATCTTTCACTACAGTTAATTCGGTCATTTTTTCTTCTCTAAATTTAGTCATCAATCAGACGATCCATAACGCACACAGCAATACCTGCAACGGCTATAACAACAATGAGAACGGACATCACAATTAACGGAACCAGCAAATCTTCCATATCACCCCCTGATAGCCGGTAAAGCCGCCTGGCACCATTCATGGCCCTGGCGACGTAACTTTTCCGGCGGGTTATAACCTCAACGGTAATTTTCTTTTTTCCGACTTGTACCGTGTACATGGTCTGTGTGTACTGCCTGGCGTAGTCACCGAATCGACTGACATGCTGCCGCAGTGCTTCATTGCACGCAGCAGCTTCGTCAGTGTTTTTTACGCTTCTGTTTATCAATCGCATCCGGAAGACCCCTTATCACAGCCGTTTCCATTTTCCTGATGCAGTCGCGTATCTGGCTTATCTGCGTCTCCGGAAAAAGGCTTTTACTCATTGTTCGCAGCGTGGCCTGTAGCCTGTCATTTTCAACTCTGGCCGCCAGCGCCCTGGCGCAACCCCGCAATGATGCCGGAACGCTGCGCTTATCCCGCTGAGCAAACACCCGGCACAGCTCGAGCGTTACCAGCACATCAGGGAATTCCGCCCACATCCCGCAGGCGATCACCTCTTTTGCTTTACTCATTCACGCTCCATCTTTCATTCGGTTGTATCGCTCATGACTGATAATCACCCAGTCACGCCCGTTGTTTCTGGAGAGCAGGCGCCAGCGGTGCGTCACTTTCAGGCTCAGACGGCCAGGCTGGTAATGCATCCGGGCATGCAGCTGTCCCCTTTTATATTTCTCCATTACGGCCACCGCTTTCGCATGGACCCAGGATGGAACTCTTATCGCTGTTAGGGTCATCAGCGGTTCACCTCCCTCCACGCTGCCTTATGCGCCCTGAACATAGGAAAAATTGGCCCGCTCAGTATTGTGCGCTTCCCCCAGAACCCTCCTTCGTTGCGCCAGGTGATGCAGGGTGATTCGATAAGCGCGGCATCCACCGCGCGAAAGTGACGCCTGGTGCGCCAGAAAGGGCTGCTTATCACCATGTGGCCAACAGCGCCTTTATCGATAAATTCAATCCGCATCGATGCCGTCCTGCATATCAATTACATCGTTAGCCAAATCAATAGCCATCAGCGGCAGGTCGTGGCGAACGTGGCAATAAGCAGGGTTGGCGCACAGGCCATTCAAAGCTGCGATAGTCAGCTGCTGGCGGTAAGAAAGGCCGCTGAGCGCTGGCGCAGTAATTTGTTCAGGTTCAGCGTCATCAGTGGTCTGAGCGGCGCCTACCGGTGCTGCGCTCTTTGGCGGCGCTGGTTTGCGATATTCAACGATTGCATCAAGTGCGAATTTCTGGCGAAGATTTTTATCGCTCGACCAGTCATTTAGAATATCAGCTGCAACAACGTGAATTTCATCATCACTAAGGCTGGGTGAGAGGTAGCACTCTGTGATGGATATATCTTCCATCAGGAGAAATGCGAGGTCGGAAACAGAATGACCGATAAGGAATACAGCATCATCAGATTCTTCAGGTGGCATGTTATTGGTGCGCCCTGACAGCAGATCATTCAGAGCATGCATAATCTCAATTTCACGATCACTCAATGCTGTTGGCACTTCCTGATTGCTGGTAAATGCCGCATTGAGTTCTTTGTCGAGCTCCGCAACGCGCACCGGGCAGACTGCTGGTATTTCAGTTTCGACTGATACAGGCGGTTGGGTTTCATCATCGGCACTTTCCTGTTTCTGTGGCAGTGGAGCGGACGAACGACCGCAGGCAATATCAACAACTGCTGGCAAAGGGTTAGCGTGATCGGATTCAACCAGGTTGTGATTGATATATTCTCTGAGCTCGACCGGCTTAAGATAAAGGTCCTCCGGAGCAGTCTTAATCAGGGAGATAATGGCCGCTCGGGAATAATACAGAATGCCAGGTGTGCGGCGGAACTGTTTCCACCATGCTGAAAAGCGTGGATCGGTCCCTGCTTCGTCCATTTTCCAGGCGCGTTGGCTGACGGCTGTCGGAGGGCTGTAGATGTCGAAATCTATTGCAGTAGACAGAACACCCATACAGGTATCCATACGCAGAGTGGCGAGGCTGTGAATAAAATCCCCACCACGATCAGTGATGTTGCCGCCGCCCAGCGTTGCGCCGGAGTCGGTGCGATTATCATTGCTGGTGCTGGCCTGTGGGCGCTTATCAACTGGAGTATCCAGCCACTTAGCCAGTAGTTTGACTAAATCAGTCCATTGAGCCGATTCTTTCGCTGTTTCACGCACCCAGGCCAGCAGTGCGATCTGACGCTCTGTAGCCAGCGCTAGCACGCGGGATTCTCGACTGACGGCTTCCGCCAGCTCACGATCAAAATGCCCATCTTCATCGTTAATCAGATCAACGATCTGACCGTACTGCGTGGGGCTGATTTCAGTAACAGGCCCAAACAGCACCAGGGCTGCTGCGCGTGAGGCCTTGTCCAGCGTACTGACGAGTTTAAGTACCTTTGCATCGTGCCGTTCTTCGCCGTCATCCTCAGGTAATGCCACTGGCTCGCCAGCTTCAGAGTTCCATGCAGCTATTTTGCTGAAAAAATCCGAACAGAACTCACCATACTCGGCGGTGATGCGCGGTAGTCCGTCCCGGTGCTCCCATACCTTTGCTTTGAAGTAGTCATCGATGTTGGCCGGGTAATGCTCTGCCAGCTTACCGGCGATGATAGCCTCAGCTGTGGCCTTGTTTGTGGTTTTGACTTTAATAGCCAACGGTTTTAAATCCGGATCTCTTTTCAGTGCTTTGTCTTTTACTAATGACGCACCGCCAAATTCCTTTAATTCAACAGTCATATGTGGCCTTTTGATTTAAAATAGTGAGTATTTAGAATTGGTCGTACTTTTTCTTGGTGCTGCATTCCTGAAATTACGCTGTGCGGCCCTGAGATCGGCAAATTTCTTTCTTTCTTCGTTGCAACTGTGACAGTAATATCTGGATATTCCCTTTTTTGGGCTGTAATGCATTTTTGATTTATCATGCACAAACCTGCATGTTTCACACCTGATAGACTCTTCCATTAATTGCCTTCCTCGCCTGGTGCTGTTAATTCATGCTTCCTGATATCGTAAATGTCAGTTGCTTTCTTTTGTTCGTCTGGAGAGTCACGCAGTGCTTTATATGCTTCAGCAAAGGCGGATTTTAATGATTCGAAATCTCTTGCTGATTCAGCTGCGAAAACAAAGTGTTCGAGGTCAACCTCCGCCTTAGAGCGCCCCTCACTCAGCCACTCCATTAATTTCACGCCAACATCCGGAGTAAGCTCTGTGTAATTTGAGTTTGAGAAGATTCCCGTGCGGTCTTTTGACGCTACGGCAGTATGGGTTTCATGATTAATATCCAGAACCGTGGTGAACTCGTACTCCACGCCATCACGCTGCTCTGATTTAAGTCCCAGCTTCTGAACCTTCCGCGAGCCTTCCATTTGTGCGGTTTCTGTTTTGCTGCGCATGGTTGCTATGACGTGCATTTTTGTCCTCAGGATGGAATCCAGGAACTTGCGATGTCGCGGCGTTATCTCCGACCAGGCGGCGTGCGAGTTGCTTTTGAATTTTGCCTTGGCAATGACATCCAGCTCCTCAAGGCAGCCACCGACACCGTTCCACTCGTGAGACATCGAGTCGATGATGACGATGTCGTAACCAGCGCTCTCCGCAGTCCCAATTGCCGCAATAAATCTTTCGGGTGTGAATGGGGGCTCAAGCTCCAGAACGTCAAAATCAAACTCATTGGAATAGAGCGACGCGCTGCCCTTTTCCGTATCAATAAAGGCAATGGAGCCACCCATCCCTTTTGCGATGGTTAATGCGCTGTATGTCTTGCCAGAACCGCTTGGACCAGTAAGTGCGAGCCGCAGCTTCGCTTTCTTTCGCATGGCCTTTTCAAATTTCATTTTGATATCCCTTCTTGTTGCTGACTTGTTTTAAAATCCGCTATTGCTTCAAGCTGAAATAACTCAGCAGGTGAAAGCGCTTTTTTATTTCGCTTTTTATTCTTCAATTTCCGCTTTGACATATTTCCTCCAGTGAACTTTGTAGTGCGGTGCCGGGTGCCTCCCGGTTCCTGTAACCAGCCAGCAATTACAGGAGACAACAATCTTCCCAACCCATAATGACAGGTATTATTTCTGGCTGTGCCGCGTGCGCAGGGCCGCATTCACCGCACTACAGAATTCACTAAAAAGGTCGGTGCCAGTAAGGAATACAAAAACCTGACACCGACAAAATAACTACCGACACTTTCTTATTATTAATTCCGATGAAGACGCTTGTAATCGCTGTATTCAATTCCGCAGTTGCGATGCGCAATGATGTAATTGCACACCAGTGTGTTCAGGTTTTCGATGGCACACGCAGGGCAGTGGAATTCACCGAAAACATAACCACCATCAAAAACAATAGTAGTGGTGCCGCTATCGTTAATATGTACAACGCCTGAAACAATATCTGACGTTTTGAATAAAGCTAAATCTGCATTTACCTGAGGAATCGTAGTGCTAACATTAACCACTTCCATAACGCTTTCCTTTTATTTAGGTGTTTTAATCCCCGCCACAAATGGCGTAAGATTTAAGTCTTGAATTAACCTTGTATTAAAAAATATCCCCTTGCGGCATCTTTTTTATTAATTGGCTGGCATGACCCGTTGAAAATACGCTCTTCATAAATCACGCGATTGCATTCTCCTGATGACTGATACACATCCAGAATAACCTCTGTGACGCCATTGTCGGGAGTGAGCAGGGTGATGATGAGCATAAACGACGCACCCATTTTTAATTGCCGTAAATAAAATCAACAATGTATGGGCCGCACTCTGTGAATGCCATTGAGTTCACCATTGAAACATCACCGTAAGATTCAGCCAAAAAGTCTGCGATGATTTTTTTATTTTCTAATGCCTCTGCATACGCAATAAGATTCATGATTACCCCTTAATTGCTGCGATTAATGCAGTCTCTTTCTGCTGAAGGTTGCGCTGAGCCTGTTCGTATTCTGCCAGTGCTGCCGCTATTCGTTTTTCTCTCCCCTGATTGTGCTTGCAGCTATGGTCATCACACTCGCTGCACTCCACTACCGGGCAGAACGCCGGAACCTCTACCACCACAATGCTTATGTCTGCTGTCATAGTGTTTTCCCTAAGCTATTAGTGCGCCTGTCTTTTCACCACTTCAGGCTCGGTGGCATACTGGAGTTCTCACACAACCAGTAAGGAAAAACATGATTACTTCTTTTTGTCCGCTATGCCTGAGCGAATCGGGTATTCTGCCTATTCAGTCCCAGCAGCAAAATATTTTTATGTGCCGCGATCACGGAATATTTATTCTGACTACAGAAAAGGAGAAGCTTCTAAGGCATCTGCATGAACTTTCTGCGTATAGCGCTGAACACAAGGCGGAGCTGGGGGCCATATCTTCTCGCGAAAAGTTGTTAGCCCAACAAGCTCATGACCAAGGTGATTTCCGGGTACGAGAAATCCAATTCGATTCCTGATCATCAGTGCATGCTCAAGATGCATTGCCACGCGGCGCTTTTTGAAAGTGCCGCTACTGACGACGGCCCATCCATGAGGTATTGAGCCCCAAACGTACGATTGCCATCTCATTTTTTTGTACCTTCAGCGTTCAGATCATCATTAAAACGCCAGATCTCATTAATTAGCGCCTCAGGGTCTTTATACAAAAAGTCCACATTGAAGTTATTTGCCACCATCACGTAAACGGCTTCATTAAAGCTCAGTTTGAGCACAGCCTTGCAGCGAACAATCTGAGTGCCAGACTCATCAATTTCAGAATAGAACCCGTCCAGGGTCGCCCGCTGGCAAATGCTGGAGATGAGGTTTTCAATATCCTGCTGACTGGCGGATGTATGGCCGAGCACCTCTTTTGCTGCCAGCAGTCGAAACTCAAGCTCTTTGGTGTCAATATCCAGCACCAGTCTTTTTGTTGTCGGCATCTGTTTTATCCCCAGCATCAAAACACAAACACACCAGAAAACTCAGCCAGCTGCTCGCCAAACTCATCAATCACGTAACCCTCAAATTTCACATCCGGATTGTCTTCCAGAACCATCGGGGTTTTCTTCTCAGCTGCTTCGTTTTGGTTGTGCATGATTTTCTCTCCTGTTAAGCCCTGTATCGCCGGACCAGCGGAACTGTTTATCTGTCGCACCCTGTGTGCTTGATGGAATGCATTGTTGATTAAATGGCAACGCGTGTCAATCGCAGGTCTACACAAAGGGCGAAAAAAAACCGCCCTGAGGCGGTATGTGTCTGATTTTTTATTTGATTTATTTTTGCCTTGTTACTGGATCGGCATAAGTGGAGTAAAACTCCTTCAGCTGTTGAAGCCGCATTTGGAATGCAGCGAGCATGTTTCGCCTTTCAATTGGAGGGAGACCTCTGAATGTTTCAAGTAGCGCCTGCTCTTCCTCGTTGAGCGAACCGCCAGTTCCTTCATCCCCTGTAAGTATCCAACTCAAAGATGTGTTGGTGGCTGCTGCGATTTTTGCCGCAGAGTCCTTGCTAATGCTGCCGCGAGAGAACCACCTATGCGCGGCAGAGCGACTCACCCCTGCAATCCTTGCCATATCTGACTGCGTAAGGTGATTGTTTTTCATGAGCGCGGTCAGTCGCTCAGCTATCGCTGTGTTGCCGTTATCTTCTTTCATATCTGAATTGTAAACCTGAGAATATCAGACGTCAACTAGTTTTGCCGACTTGCGCCAACTACTCTGGCCGCATCCATTGAGCGGGGTTTTACGCCACGTTGGTTACTGCCTTCGCTGTCTTTTTCCTGTAACTTTCTCCCTTCAGTTCGAACATATATCCGTGATGGATCAGCCGGTCGGCTGCTGCCACCGCCATCGTTTCATCCACGAAGATGCTGCCCCACGTGCTGAACGGATGATTGCTGGTGATGACCAGACTGCCACGCTCATAACGATGTGCGATCAGCTCGAACAGCACACCCGTTTCCGCGTTGTCGCGTTTGACATACCCGAGGTCGTCTATCACTATCACCCGGTAGCGATCCAGTTTCAGCAGAAGCTCGTTCAGTTTCAGTTGTGTCCGCGCTTTACGCAGCTCCTGCAGCAGCTCTCCGGCACTGTAGAACCGGGCCCGGTAGCCCAGCCCTATAACGCCATCCACGATCGCCGCTGCCAGATGGCTTTTTCCCAGACCACTGGCACCGAACAGCAGGACGTTTTCTCCGGCATCAACCCAGTCTGTCGTTTCGCAGAGCTGCCGGAACTGAGCGTTATTCAGTTCCGGCACCTGGCTGAAGTCATACTCACCCAGCGTTTTCGCCACCGGCAACCGGGCTTCCTTTTTATAGCGGCGTAGCTTTTCGCTCTCGCGCCACAGGAGTTCTTCATTGCACAGCGTCAGCAGATAGCGTGACGGGGTCCAGCCCTCCGCCAGCGCACGTTTCTCCAGCGCATGCCATTCCGCACTGACGCGGGTCAGACGCAGTTTGCGCAGACTACGCTCAAGGAGGTGGATATTGCTCACTGCAGACCTCCTTTTCCGCGCAGCAACTGCTCATAACTGCTCAGGTTGTGCTGAACCACACTGACCGCCGGTAGTTCCTTTTCCTTTATCCCCAGGAACCGCATCAGGCGGTGCAGATCCAGCTCACCCGGAGTATTCAGCATCTGCTCCATCCCCCGCGCCACGATAGAGATATCGTCATAGCCCGCAGCCAGTTTCAGGGCGTGCACCATCAGACGACCTGCTATCTCAGGCTTCAGATGATTACACAGACGACGCCACAGTCTTCGCCATTCATCGTCCGGCAGGATGTCATTTCTCAGCGTAGCATGGCAGAAGGCTCCGGGCTTTTTCGCCAGGCTGTCGATCACATGCCGGAAGTCGATCCGTCTGGCTCGTCTTTTCCCCTTTTCTGGTCTGACGCGAGGGCAGCTCATAACCTCGTTACTACCGATGTAACAACTCAGACGATCATCCCACACCCGAACCCGTAACAGCTGGCCAACAAGCCGGGAAGGCACGCTGTAGACGACAAGTTTGACGTTAATGGTACTGCTACTACTGACCCTTACCGTCAACTCGTCGTAGTCGGCGCTACGACGCAGCGGCAGTGGCTTCAGGTGGAGGCGCTCCTCCTTTACCAGATCCTGATTGTTACGGTTGTGACGCATAACCTGCTGGGTGATGAAGGCCTGGTATTCTTCCACGGTGCTGAAGTCATTACTGCCCCGCAGCATCAGCGCCTGGTGGATGCGTCTTTTCAGATGTCCGTGGGCGCTTTCAACCGAACCATTTTCGTGGCCACGACCGGCATTATTGTGCACGCCCTGCATACCATAGTGCTGGCAGAGGGCAGCATAGCGCTCAGTCAGCTCGCGGCGCCCGTCTTCACCCTGATGTTTCCATGCTGCCCGCAGACTGTCCGTTTTATGCTCTGTTGGTACACCTCCCAGTTGCCCGAGGGCTTCCTGCAGGCCTTCAGCAAGGGCAGAGAAGCTCTCACCACCCAGCACGACCCGCATCCAGCTCCAGTGGCTCCACTCAAGGCGGAAGTGGTACAGCTTATGCGTCAATAACTTGCCATTGATGGTGACAACTATACCTTTGAGCTCGGTAAAGTCCGACAGGCCGCGCAGGCCGGGCTGATGAAGTTGCCGGAACATCACTTCCTGCTCAGCACCATACTGCAGCTTCCACTCGCGGACCCGCCGCTGCATTGTCCTGCGGAGGCTGTTGGGGTACTGACCGGGATATTTATCCTGCAGCATTTCAAGCAGGGTCGTGGGCATCAGGGCGGGCCTTTCCTTCAACAGGGGAACAAGCTCGTTGTCCCAGACGGCCTCAAGCGGATCTTTACGTGTGCGCCAGTGACGATTACCGGTTTTAGACCACTGATCTTTTTCGATCCTGCGACCTGAGCGAACAGAGATACCGGCCTTCATGGCCGAGATATGCTGGGTTACACCTTTTTTACGTTGAGTCATGTAATAACTGACCTGATGAGTATTGAGCGTCACGCCATTTCCTGTGGGATCGTGTACATGATGCTCAGATTACAAAATCGGCCAGAATAATCAGCGCCAACCGGACTGAGTTATTGTCGTCTCATACTGAGAACAACAAATTCAATCGCACCCCCACTTGACACGTGTTGATTAAAAGTCAACAATGGTTGCCAACACGACAACCAAAAGGGTTATTTCATGTCAGGATTAAGCAAGGCAATCAAGTGCGCCGGTGGTCAGGCTCAGCTTGCACGCGATATTGGTCTCTCTCGTTCTTCCGTAAATCGCTGGATTCATAAGTTCAATGGCCGGGTTCCGCCTGATCATCTTATTCAGATTTACCAGCTGACCGGGGTCACTCCTCACGAGCTTCGTCCGGATCTGCACCCGACACCAATGAGCGGCATTCCAGAGAATGCTACACCGCAAGCCAAAGGAAAGTCTGATTAATGGAAATCAAACACGAGCACATCGCTGCAACGCTGCAAGCCTGGAAGGTAAAAACCAAACCAGAGGAAATTGCCCGACTGATCGCAGTTGAAGAGCACGCCATTAACCCAGGCTCAACGAGGCTTTATGACCCTGAAGAACCAGGCTCGCGCGATAAAAACAGGCAGCGACTGTTCCGCACACCTGGCGGGTGGATTTACGGCGAAACAGCGTATCAGCGAAAAAATCTCATGTCGTTACTTCCGGCGATTGAGAACGCGCTGAAGAACAGCCAAAACGCGCGTCTGCTGGCTTACATGCAGAGTTTTTCATCCGAGCCAATGCATGAGCTGACACAGCGTGCGAAGCGCTTAGAGAGCGAGATTGAAGCCATTTTTGGCGCGATTATTTCGATGATTGACCGCCATCAGGGCAGCGGCCCGGCGGGCGGTAATTTGTTCCACTGAGGTAGTTGTTATGAGCATGGAACTGATGGTTCAAGTCATGAAGGTTAGGGTCGGCAATCCATTGCGAAAACTGGTTCTGCTTAAGCTGGCCGATAACGCCAGCGATAAGGGCGAGTGCTGGCCTAGTTATCAGCATATTGCCGATCAGTGCGAGATTAGCCGCCGCTCCGTCGTGAGTCATATCGCTGCGCTGTGTGCGTGTGGTTTTCTCAGTAAAGAAACGCGCAAAGGGCTGAATGGGAACGCCAGCAATGTCTATCGCCTTACCCTGGCAAAGGGTAAGGCGGAGATGCTGGAGAGCTTCAAGCCTGCTAAAGCTTTGGAAAAAAACGCACCTAGTGCAAACGGTGCATCAGCTAGTGCAAATGGTTCACCAGATGGTGGTGCAGGAGTTGCACTAGGTAGTGCAAACGGTGCATCAGCTAGTGCAAATGGTTCACCAGATGGTGGTGCAGGAGTTGCACCCGAATCAGTCACTCTTTTGAATCAGTCAGTTAATCAGTCAAAACACTATAGTCATCCTGACAAGCAGTCTGACGATTTGCCTGGCAAAACTGAAAAGCAAAAAACAAAACAGCCTCGCATCGACTACCAGGAGTATTTCGACACCTATAACGAAATCCTCGGCGACCGACTGCCATGGGCGAAGGTGATCACCGACAAGCGCAGGGCGGCACTGAAACGCCTTCTGCCAAAGCTAAAAACGGCGAATGTCGAGGGCTTTAGGGCATACCTGAAGGCGTTCTCGAAAATGGCCCGCTCGTTCTACTTCGGCGAAAACGAGCGCGGCTGGCGGGCTGATATTGATTACATCCTGAAAGAACAAACCCTCGTTGCGGTGCGTGAGGGGTCAATTGGTGATTCTGAGGTGCAGGCATGATTGTTCAGGATCTGGAAGCCAGCGTTATCGGCGGTTTGCTGATTGGCGGCCTGACGCCTGATGCGGATGACGTGATCAGCACGATGGCACCGGATGCGTTTTCGATTCCGGCGTACAGGACAATTTTCACGGAAATTCAGCGCCAGGCAAAAACAAGAAATTTAATCGACCCAATGCTGGTGGCAGAGAGTGTCGGTGACGAACTCTTCGCAACGGTGATGGAAACATACAGGGCCTGCCCAAGCGCAGCAAACCTCCGTGGTTATGCCGGACAGGTTATGGCGAACCATGAGCGCCGCCAGATCCTCAGCGCGATAAGCGAGACGCATAGCCGCATTGCTGATGGCTCGATATTCGTGGCTGAGACGGCCATAGACGAGATGCTGAGTCGCATCCAGGCAATCAGGACGCCAAGGGATGAAATTCGCCCTGTGCACACGTCTGAGCTTCTTGACGCATACGTCGAGCTGCTGGATGAGCGCAGCAGTCGCCAGGAGGATAACTACAACCTGAAAACGGGCATCGAAGAGCTGGACGACCTGATGGGTGGGATTAACCCAGACTCGCTGATCGTCCTGGCTGGAAGACCTGGCATGGGCAAGACGGAACTCGCTTTGTCGATTTCACAGGGCGTTGCACAGCAGAGAGCTTCAGCGGATCAGCGACGCGGAGTGTTGATTTTCTCGATGGAAATGAGTGCACAGCAAATCATCGAGCGCCAGATTGCTGATGCCGGAAACCTCTCTGTATCGACGCTGCGCAATCCGTCAAAGATGCGTGACGAGGAGTGGGCGCGAGTTTCTATGGGGGTGGGCATGCTTCAGGGTATTGACTGCTGGGTTGTGGATATTTCCAGGCTGACCGTTGAGCAGGTCAGGGCTATAGCAACGCGACACAAGCAGCGCCACCCAGGGTTATCCCTGATTGTTATCGACTACCTGACGCTGATGGAGCTACCTAAAACCGAGCGCCATGACCTTGCCGTTGCACATGTTACCGGCACGCTGAAGAGAACAGCCATGGCGCTCGGAACGCCAGTGCTTTTGCTGAGCCAGCTTTCACGAAAGGTTGAGGACAGGGCCAACAAGAGGCCGACAAACAGCGATCTGCGCGACTCCGGGAGTATTGAGCAGGATGCTGATTTTATCCTCATGACCTACCGGGATGCGGTCTACAACGAGCAGTCAGCCGCCGCACCTTACGCTGAAATAATTGTGACAAAAAACCGCCACGGCAAGCTGGGAACGGCATACAGACGATTCACAAACGGTCATTTCAAACCATGTGACCAGGACGAGGCGAGAGAGGCTTGCGCAATCACGCCTCAGGCTCAGAAAAACCCCAGGAGATATGCATCTGGCGCGGATGTTTGAGGTGAGGCATGAAGAAAACCGAGCAGGTTCTTGAGAGAACGATTCTGAAATTTGGCAGGGGTCTCACCGCAGAGCAGAGACAGCGAAACCAAAAGAATCTGGTGGCAATCAGGAAAATGATTGACGCGGCAAAAGTCAAAAACGAATTAAACAAAATTTAATCAGGAGAGCAACATGGAAAATATTCTGGACGTACTGAAAGCGATGAAAAAGGCCACTGCGCGCGATATTGCCGCCCGCATGAAAATCGAACCTGCTGCTGCGCTGGACATGCTGCGCGAGCATGAAGACCGATTTGAGGTTGCACAGGCCAACGGCTACTGGTGGTTCACCCAGGCTGGCGATGCTCCGGCAAAGCCCGAAAAAGGTCAGAAAGCCACACCGCCCGTCCGCATCACTGCGTTTGAGCTGGAGGGTATGCTGGTGGAGAAAGGGCCAATGCCTGCCGACCAGCTGGCAAAAATCACCGGCGCCACAGCGAAGGGCGTCGCCACGATGCTGACCAATCTGGTCACGAAAGGGGAGGTGAGCCGGGAGAAGGTGGGGAGCAAGTTTGTCTACTCGGTGCCAGCCACCACGACAACTGCCGCGCCAGTCGATAGCGACACGGAAGCCGCTGCGCCGCCAGTGTCACCAGCGCCAGCAGGAGCGGTACAGGTCGAGGACGACGAGCGGGAAACGGCCGCCAAAACCACCGCCGAAATCGTGCAGGACATCCCGGTATTCACCGCACGCGCCGATGACCTGGTGATCCCGTCATCCCGCTTTATCTCCCAGGAGATTCGCCGCACCAAAGCGAAGCTGTCCAGCCTGCAAAAGCTTCAGGGTGTGGTACGGCAGCTGCGCCGCCATAAAAACCTGCTGGTGGGTCTGCGCGATGCATAACTTACCTCGCTGCCCTGACTGCGGTATGCAGCCATCAATCACTGTCCGTAGTCGCGGTATTAACTGGGGTTCTGCGCAGGTGCGTTGTTCAAACGGATGCGCAGGGCGTAGCAAGGGGTTTTCATTCCCGCCTGGCAGTGAGCAGTCTGCCCGGACGGCATTAATCGAAAAATGGAAAGAGCTGGTGGAGGGTGTCGCCGATGGGCAGAAAAAAATCACTTGAGGAGCGCACGCTGATGATCGGAAAAATCATCGAGCTGGTGAATGAGCGTGGCCGCATCACGACAAAAGACGTAATTGCGATGTTCGGGCTTCACCGTTCCACAGCTGAAAAGTACATGCGCATGGCTACAGAGCGCGGCCAGCTGGTTCGCCACGGTCGGTGCGGCATTTTTCGCGACCAGCGCGCTACGATTGATTTTGATTTGAAGCGTTTTTCATACAACAGGAATGCAGCATGACAACGAATAAGCAGGCAGTCGACAAAAAGGCGCTGAACTACGATCCCACTGACCCTGACAAAATGCGTCTGCCTGTAGGGGTGACCTGCGGGATTTGCCAACACATCCGCCGCTGTAAAGCCATCTTTGGACACGTAGAAACGGACACTTACTGCGACTGGTCGCCATCGCGATTTGTCGCTGGCATCACCACCAAAGGAGAGTGACATGGGTAACGTAAAAAAAATGGCGTGTGTACATTCAGAGAACCCGGAATGGTTCCTCCCTGGTGAAATCTACGACTCTGAAAAGCGCGGGCCTGATACCTGCATATGCGGTGATAACCTCGTTTCCGATCTGAATCCTGAGGACTGGTATGAAATGAGTCTGCGTGCTGATGGGATCTGGTTCCTGACGGGATTTCAACAATCAGTATTATTCCGTGAGGTAGGAGCGACAGCATGACCACAATCACCAAAGAGCAGACAGGTAAAACGCATAACCTGAAGATTTGGCCGGAATACTTCGCAGCGGTTCGCGACGGCCTTAAGCGCGCAGAACTGCGCTGTAATGACCGAGATTATCAGGCTGGCGATACTCTTGAGCTTTGCGAGTGGGACCCGAACGAGGAGGAATTCACCGGGGAATACCTCAGCGTGACCGTAACGCACGTCGCTGAACTTGGCCAGTTGAGGCCGGGTTACGTGCTCCTGAGCATCGCCCCGCCAGCGCCGGTACCGATGAAAGACCATCATATACGCGAGCTGGTAAACGAGTTGCGCGATATAGCTGTTCAATATCACGCAACACAACAACTTCGCGAGCGCATCGCACGAGCAGTGCGCGCCGCCATGCAGGGTAAAGCCGAACCTGTAAGCCAGCCTTACAAGTTGAGCGATGGAGTTGAAGCCTTACGTAACGCTGGCATAGCAATCGACGCCGAGAAAATCCTTGCAGAGCGCGATTCTCTCAACTCTCCGGTGATTCCGGATGGTTGGGTAATGGTTCCGGTAGAGCCGACATGGGACATGCTATCCGAGAATGGCTGCAAAGAGCATCATAACGGGGAGGAGTGCTTGCACCACGATAACCGTCGGCGCATCTGGCGGGCCATGCTCGCAGCAGGTGGAGCGAGATGATCCGAACAAGGCCTGAGCGCAGGCACCACGCCCGTCGAATGAAGCAGAACAGAAAGAGCTATCACACCGCCGGGGCACACACACCGTCCCACATCGGAAAGGCAGCGCGCACACCATGCCTGTGCAGCTGCTGGATGTGCGGCAACCAGCGTGAGAGGTTCGGGCAGAGCATTTGTGAGCGGCGTAACCGGGAGCTTCATGCAGACACGGAAATACATACAGACTAACCCGCTTCGGCGGGTTTTTTCATTTAGGGAGCACCCTGTTTTTGCAATTAATTCATAAACATGGATTAGGAAATGGCTCGTGAGAGAACAACCTGTTTTGTAACAAACATTACAGCAAACTCATCGGATGGGCTTTCATTTGTAAGTTAAATATATTTATTTATTAGTGATTTAAATCACGTAAGCCACGTTAAGAACAGTGTCAAAATCATAAGGTTGTAAATTGATCGTTAAAACAGATCGATGTCACAAGTTCGATCTATAAAACCTATTAATACACATCTTTGTCATGGGCTTAAATCAATTGGTTTGCCTTGAGGCACGCTATTACCCATGGACAACATAAGGCTTATTATGGACGCACAGCAGTTGGTAGAATTTATCCGTAGCGTTGGCAGGTGTGAGGTTATTTGTCAGGATGATGAGAGTTTTATAGCGATACCGATTCCAGAGGGGGCAATGTGGGTTGCCAGAGAGGAGCATGAAGAGAACAAGCGATTCTTCCGCGAAGCCTTCAATTGATTTATACTAATCACAACGGCTGAACCCCGTATCTGTCGCACCATCACTGGAGTAATGTGATGGCGCACAAAAGCAGTACCTTTCTGAATAATTCCACCGCACACCGTTGCGGTGTTTTCGCTTATGCTGGCGGTGCCGCATGAGCAAAAAGCCTGCCCGTCGAAAATGCGCAAACAAAGCCTGCCGCCAATGGTTTGAGCCTGCCCGTTCAGAACAGACCGTCTGCAGCTACGCCTGTGCCTGTGAATATGGCAAAGCCCACGTCACTAAAACCAAAACCAGAGAGCAGCAGGCAGAGGCCCGTCAGGCCAAAGCAAAGGCAAAGCTCGAGCGCGCTGAATGGCGCCAGCGTAAAGAAGCCGTCAAACCCCTCAAGCACTGGATTGATCTCACTCAGCGCGCGGTAAACGATGTCTGCCGTGAAACGGACCTGGCTGCCGGAGAGGGTTGTATATCATGCGGTACGCGCACGGCTTTCGCCTGGCATGCGGGGCATTACCGAACCACAGCAGCAGCTGGGCACCTTCGCTTCACCCGCATCAACATCAACCTCCAGTGCGATGCCTGCAACGTCCATAAGTCAGGAAACCTCGAGGCGTATCGCGCAGGGTTGGTCAAAAAGTACGGTGAATCCGCCGTCCAGGATCTGGAGAACGACAACAGCACACGCCGCTGGACTCCCGAAGAACTTAAATCCATTCGCCTGCAGGCTTTGGCGGACCTGCGCGCACTGAAAAGAAAGGTGGCCGCATGAAGCTGGAATCATCGTTAAAACACTTCAGTCCGCAGGGTATGCATATTGGTGACAGCGTCAAATGCACCTCTCCAGATCGCTTTACCAGCACTGATGTTATGGCGGCGATCGGGACTACGAGCAATCGCGCCAGGTTCGGCCTGTCTGCTTTTTTTGGAAAAATGGGCATCAGTAAAACAGATGAGCAGTTGGCTGTTCAGGCTCTCGCGCATCATGCGATGGAGGTCGCGCCAAAAAACGTGCGTAAGGCTGCTGCTGGTGAGTTTGGGTGGTGCATGCTGGTAATGGCGCGATTTGCCTTTGCTGAATACTCCCGATCGGCATCTACCAGCGTGATGTGTCACAGCTGCAGCGGCAGCGGATTAACCTCTCAGTATGAGGATCTGATCAAGCATCCTGGTGTGTTCAATGCTGACGGCATGGAAATCGTACCACCGAAAATAAAACATGAGCTGGTGAGGCGTGTGTGCGTGGCATGTAACGGCAAGGGAGAGGTGTTGGCTCGGTGCCGTTGCGGTGGAAAAGGTGAGGTTCTGGATCGCAAGGCCACCTGTGAGCGAGGGGCGCCCGTTTTCAAGCCGTGTGAGCGCTGCTCCGGGCATGGATTTTCAGCGGTCCCGTCTACGGCTGCATACAAAGTGATCCTGAAGCGCGTGCCAGGCCTGCACATCAGGACGTGGACCCGCAACTGGAAACCATTCCTGGAGGCGCTGGTGGATGTATGCCACAGGGAGGAAAGAAAGGCGGATCAGGCCTTCATGATGGCAACCATCGCGGATGATGTGAGCAAAATTTAGCATTTTATCAGCGTAAAGCTTGATTTTGTCCGAAGTTGTCGTGTAAGCTCCACATCGTGGAATATAACGTCTGAACGAAATTAAGCTATCGAAAAAGAGTGGTGGCACTCAGTACATTGATTTGATTCCCAGCCCTGGCATTCGCCGGGGCTTTTTTATTCCCGCGCCACGCTCGGCGCACATCAACCGCAGAGTCTTTCAGGGTGAGTCTTAGCAGTGGTCAGTGTGACTACATCTGCGGGCTGTCCACTCTGAGCGTAAGGCTCACCACTAAAGGAAGTCACTATGTTTGGTTTTGGTAAAAAAGCACGTAAGGCAGTAGCTGAAGTAAAGAAATTTGAGAAGCGCGATCTGGCTCAGGCGGTGATCAATGCGGCCTGGCTGGTGGCTTATGGCGATGGTGAATGCTCTAACGTGGAAAAGGCCTCCGTGGATCAGGTTCTGCGCGCCAATCCGGTGCTGGGCGCGTTCACTTCTGAAATTCAGGGTATTAGCCAGACCATCATCGCGCAGCTGGATGCTAACTATAAAGTGGGCCGACTGGCAGCGTACCGTGAGATTGAAGACTGCAAAGGCGATCAGCGTGAAGCAGAAGATGTGCTGGTGACTGCTATTGCGATTGCCGAAGCGGATGGTGCGATTCAGGAAGCTGAGAAGAAAGTTCTGGACGAAATCGCTAACCGTCTGGGCCTGCGTCTGGAGACGTACCTTGATTAATCAGGCAAGACTGGTGCTGGCAGCGTTGCTGCTGGCCCTGGTGGTGATGGTTGATTTCACCAGTAAGCTGATGTCGGTTCTTGCCGATGGCGTGCTGGTGGCGATGGTGGTCATTGTGATATGGCCGCTGTTCAAGCCCGACAGATAGTGCTGTGCAGCGGGCGTTGGCTCAATGCCCGCGACAGAGCAATATTTTGTTTCCTGAATACCCTGCCGATGTCTGGCTGCTGGCACAGCCGGCGGTGGCCCGCCGTTACCGGGCAATTCATTAAACTATGCTGAGGTTAATATGTGGAAAGACACAGGCAATAAAGTAGTTGTAGGGATTAAGGCGTCAGGTGAGTTGATTTGGGCTCGCATAGAGACTGACGGATCATCGTTGAGGCTAGCCGAAATTTAAGCACTCATAGGCAAGATAATTTTTTTTAATCTCATATAAATTCCCGGTGCTGAATAGTCGGCATTAAAGGGTAATTTATGAATAAGTTTACAATTCCACCTCTGCCAGCCCTGTCTGGTAATGCTCGTTATGGTCAGGAAACCGCCTTTCTTTTTAATGGTGATTTCAAGGCTCCGGATGGCTACGTCATTAAAAGAATCGACGTCGATTCTAATATGGTAATTTGCGTCCCCATTCAACAGCTGGATGTGGTAACTGGTCAATGGTGCACCATCCGAACCAGCTGCTAAGTTTTCCTGCAGCCCAGGTCGCTTCGGCGACCTTTTTTATTTCAGCCGCCGGAGTGCCGGTAAGGCACAACGGAACCCTATGGACGAAACACAAAAAGAGGCTGGCCGTGCGCTGGCGGTCATTCGCTACGTCAACACCTGGAAGAAGCTGATTATCTTTATGGTGCTGGTAACGTTCTGCGCATCCGGGTATGCGGTATGGGATTACCGGCGCGAGCTTGCCTTCTGGGCGATGGCGAGTTTTGGCAATCCACGCATTGATGAGGAGCGCGTAGAGCCTGAGGTCACATCGCTGATGGCTGATACGACTGCGCTCAGTGCGGCGGTGTGGTCGGTCAACCTTGAGAGCAACCAGCGTCGCGCGATATTCGTGCGTGTGCGTAATGAGCGCCTGACAAATCAGGAGGGGACGGGAGACCTTGCCCTTCGCCCCCAGTCAAAGCTTACGGCTGAGATAATCGAGCTCATAAACAGCAAAACGAAATGCTGGCCTCACGTGGCAAATACCGTAGTTGGAAAGACGGCGCGCGAAGCGGGGGTGAAATGGGTATGTGCTGCTGCTATCCCTCCTCAGTTCGGGACGATGATTGGTATGCTGGCTGTGGGGTTTGCGGAGCAGCCTGAGAATGAGGACTACGTGAAGATGCGTATCCGGGATGCTGCGGAGAGGATTATTAAGTGATGGGTGATTTAAGCGCGCACTTCAGCAGGAGTGAGTTTGCATGTCGTTGCGGTTGTGGATTCGACAGCATCTCTCCTGAATTAATCACTGTGCTGGAAGATGTGCGCATGCACTTTGGCGCGCCGGTGAAAATCAACAGCGGCTGCCGCTGCGAAAAGCATAATGCGAAGGTGGGCGGCGTGCCGAACTCCCAGCACGTCCAGGGTATTGCTGCTGACATCATTGTTTCCGGTCGTACGCCTGCGCTGGTGGCCGACTACCTCGAACGCAAATACCCGGACCGCTACGGCGTTGGGCGCTACAGCACCTTCACGCACATCGACGTTCGCCAGGCCAAAGCGCGCTGGCGCGGATAAGACATCATCACCAACAAGCCTCGCCATCGTGCGGGGCTTTTTTACGCCTGAGTATCACCGCGCACCGCAGCGCATCTAACCACGTCGAGCCCAACCCTTTGAAATTAGCCTTTGAGGAATCCAGTTAGTGCTGGCGAGCCTCGACGGGCTGGTTTCCTATGCGGCAAAGGTTCATTCCAAAGTAAGGTAAACGCTATGCAATTAGTTGAAATCAAGAAACTCGAACTGGTCACCAACTCGGCTGTGATCGCCAGTGGCGTTATGAAGGATCACAAGCCAGTGATTCAACTCATCAGGAAGTACAAAGGCGACCTCGAAGAGTTTGGAAGGGTGGAATTTGAAATGCGACCCTTTCAAACGGATGGTGGCATGCAAAAGCAGGAAATTGCGCTGCTAAACGAACAGCAAACCACGCTACTGATCACCTACATGCGAAACAACGAAGTTGTCCGGGCATTCAAGAAGCGCCTGGTCGCTGAATTCTTCACTATGCGTAGCGCGCTGGCGAAGAAGAAGATGGATCGCAACTCCGCTCGGCTTGAGTACAAGCCAATGACCGATGCCATCAAGCATGAGCGAGAGGCCCAAGGTAAGCAGATTGCCCCGCATCACTTCAGCAATGAAGCCGACCTGATTAACCGGCTGGCGCTGGGCATGACGGCGGCCAAGTTCCGAGTGCATCACGAAATCGGTAAGAAAGAGCCGATCCGCGATTACCTTACTCCAGAGCAGATTCACTGCATCACTGAGTTGCAGCGCGCCAATACAGTATTCATCAGCATGGGCTGGGACTTTGAACGGCGGAAAGAAGTACTGCGCGGCATGTTCGAGCGCAATCATCGCCAGCCGCTCATAGAAGAACAGCATCACCTTGCGGCATAAACAAGCAGAGAGCCACTTTCACAACGGCTCTTCATTACAAATCTCACCTGCTGGTGGGCTTGATAATGATTAACTGCGCTACGAGATTCACAGCCAATGACGCACAACATAAAAGCCATTCGACAGGGTTTCAAGGACAGAGGGGTTTTCTATACACCACCTGAGCTTGCATTAAAGCTCAGCGCCTTCGTTGATTTCAGGCCTAAGCGCGTGTATGACCCGACGTGCGGTGATGGCGCGCTACTTTCGATCTTCCCTGATGACGTAGAAAAGTTCGGTCAGGAGATTGATGCCAGCCAGCTCGCTGTTGCAGAGGGCAGATTAAAAAACTTTCGCGGCTATGCTGGCGATACGCTGGTGGATGATGGGTTCGCTGGTGAGAAGTTTGATCTGATTGTCGCCAACCCACCGTTTTCAGTCAGGTGGACGCCAAACGAAGTCGATGAGCGCTTTTCATGCGCGCCTTGCGTGCCGTCAGCATCAAAGGCGGACTTCGCGTTCCTCCTGCACATCCTGTCGCATCTCTCTGACGATGGCCTTGCGGTTGTACTGTGTTACCCCGGCGTTCTATATCGCGGAGGGCGAGAGGGTCGCATACGTCAGTGGATGGTTGAGAATGGGTTCATACACCGGGTTGCATCGATACCCGGCAACACGTTCGTTGATACCGCCATTCCGACGTGTGTCATCGTGTTCGACAAAAGAAAGGCAGCGGCCGAGATTGAGTTTATTGATGGCGACAACATTATCCGGGTGTCCGCAGATGATGTAGCTGAAAATGACTACAATCTGACACCATCATCCTACATGCGGAGTGACGCGGCATTTACCCCGCTAAGCACACAAGAAAGGATGGCAATGGAGCTTGATGCCAGACGGGCGACGCTCGACAAGCTGCGAAGCGATCTGCATTTTTCTAAGATGGTCTGCGATATGGAGGGGTTTCCATTTGCCACGTATCTCGACGACATAGACGCCATCACGCAATCATTCCGCGGTATGTAGTGAAGCAATAATCTGAATAATTTCGGTTTATCAGCACATCCTGTTTTATCACCACGCGGCAAAACTTCATTTCTCAGAGGATTATTCTGTTATGGCAATTATTCCCGGCGGTATGGGCGGCGGTGGTGCTGGTGCGCCCGGCCCTCAGGGGCCTCCCGGTCCACCAGCGCCCGTTGGTCCGGCTGGTCTTGAGTGGCGAGGTCAGTGGAATGCATCTGACTCATACATCGTGGACGACGCGGTAGGCTACGACGGCGCATCATATTTCTGTATCGCAGAAAACACCGGCAACGCCCCTACTAAATTGCCCGGGGACCCTTACTGGGCTTTGCTTGCTGCTCAGGGTGCACCTGGTAACCCAGGAGAAAAGGGCGAGCCGGGCGATAAAGGGATCAACTGGCGCGGGGAATGGTCGATTGGTGTTCAGTATTTATCGGGTGACGGAATATTCTACGTCCCCCTCGGTGGTTCATTTATTGCCTTATTGAATAACCAAAATACACCACCAACTGGTCTTGCGACTGATACCCGATGGTCATATGTCGCTGCTGCCGGGGCTGTAGGCCCGCAGGGTGAGCCCGGAACCCCAGCCCCCATTGTTGATACCTTCCTGCTGGATATTTTCAACTGGTCAGGGAATCAGGTTGTAGCCAACGCCGCGTTTCTGAATTTCCTTTCCCTTGCTGGTATTACTCAGCAGGCGGGTGGAACAGCAGGCGTAACGGTTGCTGCTGGCGTGGCAAAGCTGCCTGCAAAAACGAAACCATCCGGCGTGACATTCTCGTTTCGAATCACCGGAACGGTCGGCGGATCATCCGGTACAGCTCGTGAATGGAAGTTCCAGACGCGCCGTACAAACGGAACGACCATTATCGCCTCTACTGACGCCAGCAAAACCACGGGGAACAGCATTGATAACCGTGATTCTGTGCTGGAGTCACACACGTCCGGAGCGACTGACCCGTTCACAACAGAGGGCGTCATTGTTGGCCTGCAAAACGACAGTGGCACGACAATCACCCTGACATCAGTATCTGTGCGCATTTATCGCCAGGTTAACGCGGAGTAATTCATGACAGTAGGCACTCGAATCATTTCACTCGGCGGTGAATGGCAGCAGATAGCAGACGGTGCAACGACCTCGTTTATTCAGGTTAAGTCTGGTTTGCTTGAGTACGTTGTCGCTGATGCAGTTCCTCCAGTTGGTACTGAGGGGCATACTTCACGATCAGAATTCACCGCCACACCTCCAACAAAAGTATGGGCCAAAGCGGGTGCATCGCTGCCGTGCAGGCTGGCTGTAACTCCATTCTGATGAAAACGTTTATCTGCATCGCCAGCGGCCCTTCGCTGACGGTGAACGACTGCGCACTGGCCTCCGACTCCGGTTATCCGGTTATTGCGGTTAATTCGAGCTGGAGGGCAGTGCCAGACTGCCAGCATATTTACGCAGCTGACTTTTCCTGGTGGGATCAGTATCACGACTCACTGACTGTCAGCGCTGAGCTGTGGACCCAAAGCAAGCGTGCAAATGCCCGGTATGGTGTAAAGCTGTTCAGGCCGTCAGAAAATGGTCCGTTCAACTCGGGGCAGCGCGCCATTCAGCTTGCCGCTCACCTGGGCGCTGAAAAGGTGATCCTGCTTGGTTACGACTGCACCCTGGCGCACGGCACGCACTGGCACGGCCACCACCCTGCAACGATGCACAATCCGTTACCTCGGGAGGTAGGGCGCTGGCACGACGATTTTTCTTCTTTGGTTTACCTGCTGCCCGGCGTTGAAATCATCAACGCGTCACGGCATACCGCGCTCACCTGCTTTAGGCTCAGCACGCTGGAGGCTGAAATTTGACACCTGTGATTTTTGACGGAATGGCAGGCCTCGGGGACAATATTTTCCAGAGGCCTTTTTTACGCCATTACCCCGGCGCGTACCTCCGTACCCCGTGGCCCGAGATTTATAAAGGGCTGGATGTTAAGTGCATCAGGACCGGCACGCAGCTGCGCACCCAGCGAAAAAACGAAATCCATACCGATTATCAGTTTTTCGTTGAGCCAGCCAATGCCAGGCGTGTGCGGATTGGCTACGGTCAAAAAGACATGGCCTCCGGCGGAATTGTTGACGCGTTCCGGCGTCAGTTTGACGTTTCCGGCCTGCTTCAGTTTGATCTGCCCTCGTTTTCCGACTTCCATGAAAAAATTCCCTTTGCCCGCCGCCTGGCGGTAATACGGCCTGCAACAGTAAGGTCTGAGTGGACAAGCGCAAGCCGGAACCCGGATCCGGTTTATCTCAATGCTGCAGCCGCTGCTCTTAAAAAGAGCGGCTTTTACGTCGTCAGCGTTGCAGATCTGGAAAAGGGCGCAGAGTGGATGGTGGGGGAGGCACCACAGGCAGATCTCGTTCTCCACTCCGGAGAGCTAAGCCTGACGCAGCTGTGCACGCTCTATGAAAATGCCGCCTGCGTTGTGTCACCGGTGGGCTTTTCGCTGCCGATGGCGATCGCCTACAGGACTCCTCTATTTGTCGTTGCTGGTGGCCGTGGTGGCCATAATGCGCCGGAAATAGTCACAGACCCTGCCATGCCTCTGGATAGCGTCCGGTGGGCGATCCCCAAAAATTATTGCCGCTGCATTGATGCCAGCCATGTATGCGATAAAGCGATAGATAGTTTCGATAAAAAAATAAACGGATGGTTGAATGAAATCGTTAAGTGACGATCTGCGTGGTCAGCTGATTTGGATCCCCGCGCTCGGAATGGCGGTACACCCGTCTCCTGATGCGGATAAAACGTATAACGCTGATTACTTTGCGCACTATCAAACACTGGCCGATACGGACATGGGGCGCGCGCTTACCCGCACTCGTATTGAGATGGTTGCCCGTCATTATGATGGACCCGTCCTGGATGTCGGTATCGGGGCCGGGCAGTTTGTTGAATCCAGACCAGACACCACCGGTTACGACGTTAACCCCGCCGGGATTGATTGGCTGAAAGACAGGAGCCTGTGGGCAGACCTGCATCACGGCAGCTTTGATGCGCTTACGTTCTGGGATGCGCTGGAGCATTTTAGCGAGCCAGAAACAGCCGTTGCCCGCGCGCAGAAGTGGGTGTTTGTCTCGATCCCGGTATTCAGCGACCTTGACCATATTTTTGCTTCGAAACACTTCAAGCCAGGCGAGCATATCTATTACTGGACTCATGCTGGCCTTGTTAACTGGTTTTCTCGCCAGGGCTTTTCGCTGGTTGAGCACAACACGACAGAAAGCGATCTCGGTCGCGAAGGTATCAGCAGTTACGCGTTCCTCCGCAGGGAGTAAAAGCCATGGCAAAACCGGACTGGGGAGCGCTGCAAAACCAGTTCCTCGCCGATCATGCTAAATCCGGCATCACCCCCAAAGACTGGTGTGACGAGCAGGGGCTAAAGTTTGCAAGCGCCAAGCGTTACATAAAAATCGCAGGTTATAAAACTGCGAATTCGCAGAAAAAACAAACTGCGAATTCGCAGAAAAAGCCCTTAAAAAAAGCTGCGAATTCGCAGTCCAAAAAGCAGCAAAAAACCGAAGAAAAGTTATTCGAAAAGCTAGCTCTGACAATCGAATCTGAAATTCCTGAAGACGTATTCGAACCAGAAATGTTTGGGCTTAGCACGCAGCAAGGAAATTTTGCTGAGTACGTTGCCGCTGGCAAAACTCTGGCAGAGGCTTACCGACTGGCCGACTATGAAGGAGAGGGTAAAGTTGCTTGGGCTGCCGCATCACGGATGTTAAGGAATGTTAAGGTTCAACGAGCCGTTCGCTGGCTGCGCGACAAAAACCAAAAACGCCTCGCACTAACTGAGAGAGAGATCATTCATCAGTTGTCCTCCATTGCCTCGATAGACGCCAACACCTTCTCTCAAATTCGGCGGGTTAACTGCCGCTATTGCTGGGGGGAAGGGCATAAATACCAGTGGAGAGATATCGAAGAGCAATTGCAGGCAGAAAGGCGGGCTGAGGCTGACAACAAACCCCCTCCTGATGTTTCTGGAGGGGTGGGTTTTGTAGAGGTCATGGTGCCGAACGATGAATGCCCTCGCTGCAATGGTGAAGGTGTGATGGATACGTTTTACGCCGACACGACGCAACTTGATGGTCCGGAGCGCTGGGCATACCTCGGCGTTGAGGAAACCATGAATGGACTGAAGGTTAAAATCGCCAGTCCTGAGGCGGCCCGTAAAGAGCTGCTGGCCTACCTCAAAGCAACGACAGGGAAACAGCCTGCAGGTGGTGCAGGAGCAGCAGGCGGTGATCGTGAAGACGATTACGATCGGGAATGGAAGCGACTGCGTAACGAGAAGATTCTGGCCGAAATTGAACGCATACGCACCGGAGATAAAGAGAGTAGCCTGATTGTGGTTCACAACGCCTTGCAGGTTCCCGGCGCGATTCAGCCCACGCAGGAGGATATCGACGAGGGCGATGAATAATGGCGGAGATATTCTGCAAAAAGCTTCACACCGCTCAGTCGCGAGTATGGACCGAAGGCAGCCAGCATCAGTACAACGTCGTCCGATGCGGTCGTCGCTGGGGTAAGACTGCCATCCTCGGCAACATTGCCATTTCATACGCCACATCGTCCTTCAAGGAAACGGGCGGCGAGCGCCTGCAGGGTGGCAGGGTAGGCATATTCACGGCTGAGTATCGCCAGCAGCAGGAAATCTTCGACTATCTGGAAGAAGCACTGCTGCCGCTGATCAAAAGCAAATCGCGCAGTGACGGTCGAATCATCCTGAAGAACAAGGGGCGCATCGACTTCTGGGTCACGAACAACAACCCGCTCGCCGGGCGTGGTCGTGAATATGACGTGGTGCTGATCGACGAAGCGGCGTTTACCAAATCGCCAGAAATGCTGGAAGAAATCTGGCCTAAGTCGATAAAGCCTACGCTGCTGACCCGTCGCGGTCGTGCGTGGGTTTTCTCCACACCGAGCGGCAACGACGATAAAAACTTCTTCTACGCGGCATGCAACGACAAATCGCTGGGCTTTCACGAGCATCACGCGCCGACGTCCAGCAACCCATACGTCCCTCCCGACGAACTGGAGAAAGAACGCCAGGCCAACGACCCGCGCGTATTCCAACAGGAGTTTCTGGCCGAGTTTGTGGACTGGTCTAAAGACGCGCTGCTGGATATCGATAAGTGGCTTGAGGATGGCAAGCCGGTAGCAATGCCGACCACCTGCGACATGATATTTGCGGTGATGGATACAGCCCTCAAAGGCGGCACCGAGAACGATGGCACTGGCATCGTCTACTTCGCTTATGAGCAGACTTATTCTGAGCCGCGCTTAACCATCATCGACTATGACTGCACCCAGATTCAGGCGTCGCTGCTGCCGGAGTACATGCCGGGCGTTTACAGCAACCTGGAGCGCCTGGCGAAGTTATGCCGTCCGCGTCTGGGTAGTCAGGGTGTTTTCATGGAAGACGCCGCTATGGGTGCCATTCTTAACCAGAAGGCTCAGACTGAGGGGTGGCATATGCAACCCATCAAGTCGACGCTAACAGGTAAGGGCAAAGACGAGCGCGGCGTGCTGGCATCCGGCCACCACTATCTGGGCAAGTGCAAAATTACCCGCGAAGCCCACGAAAAAACGGTGAATTTCAAACAGGCCACCGCCAATCACCTCATGAAACAAGTCGCCAGTTTCCACCTGGCAGATCCCAAAGCGCATAAACGCGCAGACGACCTTTTCGATTGCTACACGTACGGCTTGATCATCGTGTTCGGCAATTACGATGCACTGTAAACAGGAAGCCCCATGGCAGAGATTCAAATTGACTCAGCTCTTGGCTCTGCGCTGACAAAAATACTGGAGTCTGAAGAGATTCAGCCCGGGCAGGACGTCAGCTATGAGACTTGCAAGCTGTTATGGCAATTCCATCCGCTGGGTGGAAAGCTCGTTGAGAAGCCGATTTCGATGGCTATGTGCAAACCCCGACACTACAGCGTTGAAACGGACCCGGATGAGCGCGTAGTTCGTCGCTTCCAGGAAGTTTGGGAGCGCCTGGAGATGAATGAAAAAATAAAAAATTTCTTCTTCATCTGCCGATGCTACGGGGCGGCCGCGATCGGCGTTGGAACCACTACCACATCCTGCAAAGAGCCACTACCAACGTTCGGCCTGAGCGAGGAGGAGGTTTATATCAACGTATGGGATCCGCTTAATGCGGCTGGCTCCATGGTTACAGACCAGAACCCCAACAGCCCGTATTTTCAGAAAGCGAACAGGACGCTGAAGATATCGAGTAAAAACTGGCATCACTCCAGGACGCTTAAAATCTTCAACGGCACGCCGATTTATCTGGAGTACCAGAATTCAGCGTTTGGCTTTACCGGGCGGAGCGTATTTCAGCGCGTGCTGTACTCGATGAAATCCTACGTCGGAACGATGGTTGCTAACGACCTCGTGAGCCAGAAGGCTGGCGTCCTGGTGGCGAAGGTTCAGCAGAATGGCTCGAAGATTAGTGGGATCATGGCTGCCGCCACGGGTAAAAAACGAGAGTTCGTCAAAGAGGCGAGAAATAAGGGGGTTTTAAGTATCGCGCCGGATGAGAGCATTGAGTCCCTGAACCTTCAGAACATTGATAGTGCCCTGAACACATCGCGCGACAATATTATTTCGGATATCGCCTCTGGCAGTGACGTGCCGGCAATCCTCATTAAGGAGGAGGCGTTTTCAAAGGGGTGGAGTGAGGGTTCCGAGGATTCCAAAGCGATCAGTCAGTACATAGATGGGGTTCGTCAGCTGATTGAACCAGTGATGGACTACTTCGAAAAGCTGGTTCAGTACATCGCCTGGAGCGAGGATTTTTACACTTCGCTGAAAAATGATTACCCGGACATCATAAATGAAAACTACACCACAACTTTTTACCGCTGGCGTCGGGAGTTTACGGCTAAGTGGCAGGAGCTGGTGGAGGAATCCCCTGATAATCGCCGCGAGGCCGACAGTAAGGTGATTCAACAGGCGGTGGCCGTTTACTCAGCGCTTTCCCCAACGCTTGATCCGGAGAATCGTGCCTCCCTGGCTGACTGGGTGGCGGGCGTCGCCAACGGCACGCAGACCTATGGCGATCTGCCGCTGATTATTGATGTGGAAGCACTGGCTAAATACATCCCGCCAGCACCTCAGGAGCAACCAAATGGCAACTACAAACCAGGCGGGGAAGAAGAGGAGAGTTAAAAGCCTCTATGAGGTGCTGACCGAGGCGGTAAATCACTACGTCAAAAAAGGGTGGGATTCTGAGCGGTCATTGCTCGAATGGTCCAGAAAACTGCGTGTCGCTGCCACGCGTGAATCACCATCACCTGACGTTGCCCGCAAGCACCTTACCGCTATATATAGCCGCCTCGTCATTGATGGCGGCGCGCTGAAAGACCAGCCACCCGAAGGCCCCACGCGCGTAACGCTGCAAAAGCTAAAGCCAGAGCTAAGAGACGAACTTGATCGCCGCATCTTTGCCAGCGCCAATCTGATCCGCCTTAACCGCGAACAGGCTGTTGAAAAGACGCTGCAGCGCTTTCAGGGGTGGGTGACATCAATACCGCCAGACGGTGTCAGTGAAATCGATAAAAACGCGAAAAAGCAGGAGTTTAAAAAATCCGTCGCTGAGATGGACTTTATAAGCCGCCGTGTTGCCATCGACCAGGGGCACAAGCTCGCCAGCAACGTTAAGTACCTACTATCAGTCCAGAGCGGGGCAATTGCATTTCGCTGGCACTCCAACTGGCGGCGGCCCGGATATAAATACCGTCCTGACCACAAAGAAAGGGACGATCTGATTTATCTGATAAGGGGATCGTGGGCTGATGAGAAAGGCTTTCTCAAATCGGTAAACGGGTATTACGACGAAATTACCGCAGCGGGCGAGGAGGTTTATTGCAGCTGCCAGGTGTTCCCTATATACGCCCCTCAAAAGCTGCCCATCGAATTTTTAACGGAGAAGGGTAAACGTGAATTTAACAGAGTTTGAAGCCGCGCAGTACATCCGGGAC
The DNA here is from genome assembly GCF_026672535.1 of Lelliottia sp. SL45. Lineage (NCBI taxonomy): Bacteria > Pseudomonadati > Pseudomonadota > Gammaproteobacteria > Enterobacterales > Enterobacteriaceae > Lelliottia > Lelliottia sp. SL45. Next base: position 2,154,084 of record NZ_JAPPRH010000003.1, on the reverse strand, counting down.
GGCACACTGGCATCGCCAGTGAAGTTTTCGAATATGTGGCTGGTGAATCTCCGTATTACCGGGACAGGGGCTGCCTACCGCTACGGGCTTAAAGAATTTGTCTGGCGCGACCCTTCCATTTATCTGAACGATGAATTCCTTGCCCGCTGCAATGGCCTTCCTGTTTTGTACGACCACGCAAAAAAAGCGCCCATGAGCGAAGAGGAGTTTAAAAAGCGCTGTGTCGGTAGCGTGATGCTCCCCTACATAAAAGGCGATGAGGTTTGGGCGATCGTCCGGATTTACGTGAAGGAGGTTGTGGAGAAAATCGTCAAAGAAGAAACCTCGACCAGCCCGGCGGTAATTTTTGGCGGTGAATCCGGATGCATTGAACGAAGTGAGGGGGATTCTAATTTCCTCATCGAGGGGATCCCGTTCCTGCTTGACCACATTGCAGTAGTAACGAAAGACCACGGCTCTCTCGGAGTCTGGGACAAAGACGGCATCCCCGAGGGGATCGAGGTAACAAACAAAGGTGATATTGAGATGGACAAAGATGAAATGAAAGCTCTGCTCCGCGAGGCCGTTTCGGATGCGATGGGTGGGGTCAGCAATGAGCTCAAAACCATGTCCGCACGAATGGACTCGCAAGAACAGTGGATTAAGGCTCGTCAGGATGCCGATGAGAAAGCCAAGCAGGACGCAGAAGAAAAAGCCAAACAGGATGCAGCTGAGGCAGAGGAAAAGGCCAAGCAGGACGCAATGGAAAAAGAACGCCAGGACGCCGAAGAGGCTGAAGCCAGAAAAAAAGAGGAAGAAGAAAAAGCGAAGCAAGACGCCGCTGACGCTGAAGAGCGTGCGAAGCAAGACGCTGAAGAACAGGCCCGCGAGGACTCCGCCATGACTGATGCCCGCGTTCGTTGCGATAGCGCCTATACCGCCTGCGGAAAGCGCGCACCTGAGCCGTTCCGTGGCGAAAAATCTCTGGATTATCGTAAGCGCGCCCTTATCGACCTGCAAAAATATTCGCCCGATAACAAAGACGTGAACATTCGCGCCGTGTCCGATGCCGCGGTGCTTACGGTGCTGGAAAAGGCAATTTATGCCGATGCCAGAAAGGCGATCGACGATGAGATGAGCAACACGCAGGGTCAGTTGTTTAAGCGCGTTCGCAGCGATGAAGCCGGTCGCCAGATTACCGAGTATCACGGCGATCCGCGCGCGTGGCTGTCTGCCTTCCAGACTCAGCCTCGCGTTATGTCAAAAATCAACACACAAGGGAGCCTGAACAATGGCCGCCATTAATTTCGATCCATATAAAACGCAGGGCTCTTTTGCAGGGATGTTTAACGTTGAGTCACGTGGCCTGACGCAGGGCGATGCGCAGGACGATCCTGCTATCCGCCTGCAGTTGTGTTCTGGCGCGTTACACGACAGCGTTGATTCTCCGGTCTGGGGCGGCGTGGGCGTTATCGAGTGTATCGCCAACCCAAACCAGAACGTTTCCGGCTCTGCCATTAAAAAAGCGACAGCGTCCGCCTGTAACGCGTTTACGGTAGTGAATCAGGCGTACCACGGCATCACAACTGCCGGGAATTCCGTACCGCTTTATCCGGCTGGTGGCTCCGTTCACTACTACCGTGTCGGTTCCGGCGCGCGCATTGCTCTGCCAATCAGCGCTGCTGTTTCCGCCCTTGCGAATAGCGGTGATGAGCTGGTGGGGGCAGATGGTTTCGTATGGGACATCCAGAACAACGTCATTGACGTCTACTCCAGCGGGACATCAGGCAATCCAAAGGTTGAGATCAAACTGCTGATGGTTTCCATGCAGGGCAACCTGACTGTCGAAAAAGATAGCAGCGGAAATGTCACCTGGAACACTGATAAGCCGTGCGGCCTGTTTTTAATTTGAGGACTATTTAATGAGCGCATTCGCACCAGCGATTACCACAGTATCGCCGTCAATGATGCTGCCGGAAATTATCATGCAATACAGCATGGCTTCCGGTGCCTTTGACATTCTCCCTGGATCTGCACCTACCGTTAAAATCGGTTCAAGCGATCTGGTTGTGTATCAGAAGTACCTGCGCGCCACCACCCAGGCGCACGTTGGTCAGTCTCTTCCCGGTCAGCTGCCTTCCGCTTCCATTACCGGTGGCTATGATCAGATGATGACCTATCGCATTTCCACGCGCTCCCAGTACAGCCATCTTGATACTGACGCGGCCAGCCGCTGGGGTTACTCACTCGTTGACGGTATGCGTCTGGCAAACCGCCAGGGTCATGCACAGCAAATGCGTAACATGCTGCTGTACGGCGTGAAGGCATCCAACAACGAGGGGATCACCAACTCACCGAGCGCCACAACCCTGAACCTGGGGAGTGATAGTCAGGGTAACGACAGCTACACCACCTGGGACGCCGGCGAAATGTCGAAGTTCATTCTGGGTCTGATTGCCGATCAGAAAACCAAAATGATGATTCTCGGTCAGCCGTTGACGACCGTTATTCTCTGCCCGCAGCGATTCATGAAGGCGCTGGAATGGACGGGTGTTGTTGAGCTTACCAGTTACCAGCGCCCGGGCGCCGGCACGCAAACCATTGGCGGTATGGTTAAAACCATTGCCGGCGACGCGAACGGCGATAGTGTTATTTTCAGCCAGGATGACACGCTGATTGGTAAAGGTGCTGGTGGTACAGATCTGATTATCGTAACCAACCCTGAACTGGTGGTGCCTGAGGCTCGCCAGGACCTTAATACCAATATCTTTGCCACCCTGACCCCGAACCAGCAGGCGGTAAACGTCATGTTCTGTGACATGGCTGCGCCGACTGAAATTCCTTCTCCTATGCCGGATGGTGGCCTGACAACGCTCTATACCATGCGCTCTACACCTGGCTGGAACTTCCGTCCTGAGGGTGTGACGCTCCTGTCTGCTAAGTACGCTTAATTTTTTCGGTTAGACCTGGGGGAGCAAATGCTCCCCCAATTTATTGAGGTATTTATGAAACTGTTTATTGCCAACTGCTCGCGCCAGGCGCACACCTTCAATTATAAATTGCCAGAAAAGACCCAGTCATTTGGCGTCACTATTAAAGCGGGACAGCAGCACGTCATAGAGCAGCCGCAGGATATTATCGAGCACATTATCCGCCAGCACGAACCGTATGGATTCCAGCCAAAAAACAAGGCTGATAAGGATTTCTCTGGCTTGTGCTACTCGATTGAAAAAGTCGTGACATCCAGCGAGATCCTCGAAAACTCAGAGCAAAAGCTCGAAAACCTCGACGATATGTCTCAAAAAATTCTTGAGGCAAGCGCGATCTCTCTGAACAACGCCGTCGATAACGCCGTGATTCAGAGCGGTGAAACTCCGCTGTCAGACGGCATCCAGATGGAAATTAAAGGCGAAGCCATCAACCAGGATCAGCCAAACCCGGCGAAGGTTGAGAAAAAAGTCCAGGTTAAAAAATAATGAACGTACGCCCAACGCTTGACGGATTTATCCGCTTCGTTCGTGGCGTGATGGGCGTACCTGACACCGCTATAGCGGATAGCGATCCGACGCTTGAGTGTTGTTATCAGTCAGCGCTGGAGTTGATACCGAAGGGTATGGGGCTGGAAAGCCTCCCCATCATTTACACGAATACTGTCTACAACGCCGGCGGCTCCCTGCTGCTTCGTTATGCCATCGACACGGCCCCTGGAACCTACTTTTCTGATTTGCGTAAAAGGCTTGGCATGAACGACGCTGTTTACGGCCTGGTTAATTCCGCAGCCGACCAGGGTACATCCGGATCCATGACCGTCAGTGATGCGCTCAGCAATCTGACGCTGGCTGATTTGATGATGATGCAGGACCCGTACGGGCGCGCGGTAATCGCCGTTCTGATGGAGATGGGTTCTCTCTGGGGGTATACGCCATGAAGGTTTGTCTGGGTGTTATTGATGTTCCCTACGACTACGGTGACAACCCGGGCGCTACGACCTATGAGGTTGCCGTAGAGCTGGAAAATAGTTACCAGCTATTTACCCACTTCTGGGAGCTACATAAAAACGTCATCGTCTCCGAGGTGGGAGAGACCGTTGCCTGGCAGATCATAAACCATATTCAGCATGGCGCCCCGCTGGTGGGCGGGGAGCAGCTGGGCGACACGATGAAGGCGTTCAATATATTTCTCGAAACAGAGGAGATGGCCGGGCTGGGCGTCGAAGGTGTGCCGACGATGGCCGCAAAACAGGGAAAAAACTCACGCCTGAAGAAAGGCTACGGCCCCCGGCGACCGTCCTTTATCGACGGCGGCCTGTTTAAGGCAAATTTCATAGCGTGGATAGATAACGATGCCGAGTCTTGATGAATTAGCCGAAAGCACAAACACCCAGTTATCCAGCGTCCTCAAGTCAGCAGTAAAAACCATCTCCTCCAGCCAGTCCATTACCTTTCGCCTTTACGTGCGCCGCGTGCTTCCCGTTGACGGTTTTGTTTACTGGATAAACGCGAAAATTCTTTCTCCTGGCGAGCTCGCGCAGGCTGGCATTGATGAAAGGAATATGGAGGTGACAATCACCGGCAGCCTGCATAAGCAGATCGTCAGCGAGCAGACTGAGACGCTATCCCGGGATGTGAACAACATCATTTTCACGCCCATTGAGCAGGTGGATAACCTGAATATTGAGGATCCCGGGGCCATTTATCTTGGCGAATATGAAGGGACGCAATTTGCTTTTTCCAGACTGGAAAGCCGGTACAACCAGGCGGGGATTTTTCATTATCGCGGAATGGCTATTCTGCCAACCATGCGATCGCAGATTATCGACAAACCAGAGGATATCAGCGAGGAGCTGATTCTCTCAAACAGCATTCCGATCTGGTTGTCCCTGAGGGAGTTCGCGACGGTTTACCCATCGTTTCTGGTTCCGTCCAACCTGAAGCCTCCCTACATTGCCGCAGATATCAGGACAACCACACCACTGCAGCTGGCACCGGCCAATCGCGACGGTCAGCGATATCAGTTTGCTCAGGACTTGGTGCGATTAACCCTCTACGGATTCAGCAATCAAACGGCGCTTAACTTCGTCGATTTCGTCGTGGAAAAAGCACTGGAAGGGGAGGAGTTCGGCATTACCAACATCCCTGTGGTAACTGATGCGAAATCTAACCAGGTGGAAATTAACGCGCTGGCAAAAAAGAAAACCGTGGATTTTGAAGTGAATTACTACCAGGCCACGACGCGGGACATCTCGCAACAACTTATCAAAGAAGTCATTTTTAAATATGAGGTCAAATAATGAGCTTCAACATCGTAACAGTTAATGTCTCCCAGACGGTTGGTGCGATCCCGTCGAATTTACAGCAGATGTCAGCTGTTCTTTCTTTTGGTGCAACGCTGCAGGAACCGGGGAAGCCTGTGCTGCTCACCCAGAAATCCGATATCAGCGACATTGTGAAAATACCAGTTCAGTCTCTGGTGGCAGAAGCATCTTCTTTTGGCTCTGATTTTACCCTTACTCTTCCCACTGGAAAGGCGATCAACCGCGACGTTGGAAGTGAAATCCCGGTCACCATTACCGGTTGTAGTCCTTCCGCATGGAATGGAGCCTTCACAGCGACGATCTCCGCTCCCGACACGCTAACCTGGACGGTTTCAGGCTCTATTCTGGACGGCGTGCCATCCATGCTGGGGCAGTTCACTATCGGCGGTAGTGACGATCTGATTACTGCCGTGGATGCGTTTTTTGCGCAGGGGCGCTCAGTCGGCACCTACCTGCTGGAGCTTGGCTATAAGAATGACGCTATTGCTGGAGAGGTTGCTGCGCTCAAGGGCTATATCGAAGATCCGCTGAAACGCTTTTATGCGTACCTGGTACCAGAGGCGTGGAAGGCAGATCCTGACTTCATCACCCTGGCAAAGCTCTACACGGCCAATGAGGCCATGCAGTATTTCTTCATACTTGAAGATACGCCGGACGACACGAATTACATCTCTCCGTACGCGGGCATTAAGTCCATCATTGCCGCGTCGGATGATACGTACCCGGTAACAAATGCCGCCGCTGCCGCGATGTGGAATTTTGTCTCTGCATCACCATCGGAAATCAACAAAGTGCCGCCAATGGCGTTTCGTTACCTGAAGGCGGTCAATGCCAACGCCGCAAAAGCTAACATCCTCAAGACGATGGCCCAGCAGAACATCAACTACGTCGATACCGGCGCAGAGGGGGGGATCAGCAACACCATTCTGGTGAAGGGTGTTACCAGTGACGGTAACGATATGACCTACTGGTACAGCGTGGACTGGGTGCAGATTAACGTCGATATGATGTTGGCGAATACCGTGATCAACGGCAGCAACAACCCAATCAACCCGCTGTATTACAACCAGGACGGCATTGATCGCCTTCAGCAGACTGCGCAGGGCGTTTTTAACACCGGCGTTTCTTACGGACTCGTTAACGGTCCGACACCGGTCAGCGCGGTACCGTTTAAAACCTACGTCAAAAATAACCCGAATGATTACGGCATTGGCCGCTACGCTGGCCTGTCTGCGAGTTACACGCCGATGCGCGGGTTCGTGGAAATTATCTTCAACATTAACGTTACCATGCAGTTGCCATAAGGAGTTGAACCGTGCCAAACCCAATGATTAACCCGGGCGTTCTGAACCGCGTCCGCGCCAGCGTGAAGTTCAACGACCATCCAGAACTTAATGTCTCAGCCTCCTATCTCGCTAAAGAGGGGGTGGAACTCTCATTTCAGGGGAACCTCACTGACTTTCTGCCGGCCATGACCGGGGCGGTGCAGTCTCCTCAGCCGTACATGATTATGCAGGCCAGAGTGCATCTTCTCCGCAGCCAGTCCCTCGCAAAGCAGTACAAATCTCAGTGGGAGCTGAATTCAGCGATCGGCGACGCAAAGGTCTACAGCGACAGCACTGTTTTTGGTGATTTTGAGCTGATGAATACCGCTATCACCAGCGTGCAGGACATGAACTTTGCTGGTGGAGATCCAGGTGTGGTCCTGACCATCACCGGAACCTATTACATCAACTCTGAAATGTGGGAGCTGTAATGAAAATCTCCCGAGACATGCACCTGATTATTCCCGTTGAAACTGAGATGGGTAAGGCATGGATCCACGCCACGCCAATATCGCGCGAAGTTTATCGCGAACATTTTTACATCCTGGGGAAGGTTTTCTCTGCGATCTTCTCCGAGGGGCTGGGCGTCGTTTCAGGGCCCCGTATTGCCTACCTCATGCTGGAGAGGATGTGTCTTGAAATGAAAGCGTGGGAAGGCGCTGGCGGCGTGAAGAACACCCTGGTTAACGAGATCATCCGCCTGTCTAACCTGGTCTATCCAGTGGAGGGCAAAGGCTGGGACACCAAGCCGCTGGACGTCGCCATTGAGCGCGATATTGTCGACCTGGATGAAGTGATGGGCGAGCTGATTTTTTTTACATGCGTCTCGTCGATAAACAAACCGGATCAGGCGAAAGAGCTGATGGAACAGGTCGGTGGGCTGTGGGACAGTCAAACCTCGTCCTTGACGCTTACGGAATGGATGCGTTCATTGCCGACGTTGAAGACAGAAGGCAGTTCTGGCGAGACGGAGAGCACGTCGTCAGCAGCATCCTCGACTACACATCCGGCGCAGGATTCCGGGAAATTTGGCTCAATACCGGGCTAAACCTCAAATCAGCAGCTCAGTTACGTGAGCTGCTTAAATTTAAACCTCGCGGAGGGATTTTCTGATGGCAGGTAATGGGGTTCCGGTTTTACAGCTGGATTTTGACGACGAAAAAATCAAAAGGCTGAACGAGATCGCTGATAAGTTCAGGTCTGCGCTATCTATTGGGCCGGGTGGTTTTTCAGTTAATAGTTCTCAGCAGGCACCTGGCGGCGGTCAGGCCGCAACCAGAAGGGATAAACCAGCTGACAGCCCGACAACATCACCTCCTTCTCAGGCAACCACAATCAGGCAGCGAGATGAAAAGGGCAGGTTTATTCCCGGCCAGACTCCCGCTGCTGTGCCTGCTGACCCGGCACAGCAGTCAAAGCCTGGTTTTTTTAGCAAGATGTTTACCAGGCAGTACAGCCCAGCAAAAAACGAAACCGATAAGTTTTTTAACGACTTCAATAAGCAGGGCAAGCAGACCAAGAAAACCTTTGACGAGATAGATAAGTCCCTGAAGGTCACAACGACGTCACTAGAAAAGCTGTTCAAAAACACTGTCACCTGGGGGGCGAGAGTGCTGGCGCTCGGGGCTGGGGGCACCTTTGGCTACAATTACATGGCCAGCAAGGTTGCTGAGCAATACGCTGGTGCTCAGGGGCTTGGAATAAGCACCGGTCAGCAGCAGGCCGCCAGGAATGTGTATGGTGGTCGAATCACCGGCGCGGAAAATATCCTTCAGTCCCTGGCAAATGCTCAAAACGACCCCAGCAATCCGATGTACGCCGCCATGGTAAACATGGGTATAGATCCGAAAAAAGGCGCTGCGCAAAACCTTCCGCAGTTCCTGCAGGGCGTTTCGAAAATCCTACAGCAGTACAAAGGCACCGGCGTATCGCAGCAGGCACTGAAAGGCCACGGGCTAGATGGCGTCATCGACGTTGCGACCGCTAACCAGATCATAGCCAATAGCGATCGTCTGCCGCAGCTGAACCAGCAGTTTGGTGAGCAGTCCCAGCGGCTTGACGCCGCCCTGGGGCCGGAGACGATGGCGAGCTACCAGGATGTGTCTGCTAAATTTGCTGATAATGCCTCTCGCATCGGAAATTCTTTCATCAATGCGATCGCCAGACTAAATGGTCCCATCGGTCAGTTATCGGACAATCTCACTTCCAGCATCGAGAAGTTCCTGAATGGACGTAACGGAAAGGCGCTTTTTGACACAATTGCCAGCGGCCTTCAACAGCTTGGTGACTGGATAGGCGGTGACAGCTTTCAGTCAGACCTGAAAAGTTTTGCTGACTGCGTAAAAACAATCGTTACAGCGCTTGGTGACGCCATTCATTGGATTGCTGGAAATGTTCCCGGTGTGAACCTTAACGGTGCTGGAGTTGGTCCTGAAGGCGCTAATCCAACATATGTTGCGTTTGGTAATAAATATCTTGGTGGAAAATTGCCAGGTGCCAACCCGATGACAAACCAGTATACGGGCGAGTTTTTTAAGGAAGAAGACGTTTCCAGCAAATATCAGATGCCTGATGCGTTGAAAACAAACGTTCAGACCTTTGTTGAAGCTGCGAACAAAGCTGCCAATCTGCCCGCTGGTTTGATGCCGGCAATCGCCGGTAAAGAGTCATCGTGGAACCCGCTTGCGTTGAATAAGTCCAGTGGAGCCGCCGGGCTTTTCCAGTTCATGCCATCAACCGCTAAAGCCTATGGGCTGGAGGGGGGTGATGTTTTTGATCCCAATAAATCCACTGTTGCCGCGGGAAAGTATCTGAATGACCTTAACAGGCGATATGGTGGTGATGTTGCCAAAATGCTCACCAGCTACAACGGTGGAAAAATAGACTCCGAAGGCAACCTGAGCCTGAGGAAAGAAACCGTTGATTATCTGATCAAAATATTGCCTCAGGTTCAGGGGGCGCTTGATCAACACCCAGGCATTATGAATCAACTCGGCAACGCGAGAGATAAGCTTGCAAGTGGTGGAAAAGACGATCGGGCAACCATTAACCTGCAAATTAGCCAGGTTCCTGGCTCCGATATCGCCGCGCAGGTCAAAGGTATTACTTTAGCCAGGAGGTAAAGGTGGCTTTAAATTACTTCGGACAGGCATTTCGCCTGGCCTTTGAGATATCGCCTATTCTGCTGGTGGATGGCATTGCAGCTTCAATACCGGGCGGCATTATGCCCATTGCCGTATTGACCGAAGGGGTTAGCGTTGCCGACGGCCTGCTGCATGGTGAGATTGGCGACAAACCAACAGCACATTTCACCCCCATGGCGGGAACCACCCTGCTGCAGCAGGATATTGGCACTATTAATTTCTTTAACATGGTAACAGCTGCAAACTCTGTGGTGAGCAGACCCAACCGGGTTGTTATGCAGATGCTTCGCCCGGCGTACACGCAGGATGGCGGCTATGCAATAAAGGGCATCACCTTTGCAGCATTGAAGATGGCGCTGGATAAGCACAATCAAACTGGCGGTTACTACATCGTCATGACGCCATCATTCATCTACACCGGCTGCCTGCTGAGGTCGATAATAGACACCTCGGGTTTTTCAGACCAAAACAAGCAGGTCCAGTATTCGTGGCAGTTTGAGTTTGAGCAGCCATTGCTTTCGATCTCACAGGTTGATGCCGCGCTCGGATCGCTAATGAGCAAATTTGAATCTGGGATGCCGCCACCAATTCAGGCGGACACCCTCTCCTGGACTGTAAACGGCGACCTTATTCCGGCCATCCCAAAATTCCCGTAGGTTTTTATGAGTATGAACATTCCATTCAGACCGAACGGAAAAACTCCATTTACCTTTCAGGCTTCCGTTGGTGGAGTAAAGGTTTTTGGTTCCGTTCTCTATAACCTTTACTCCAATCGTTACTATGTACGCCTTACTGATGGTCAGGGGCGCGTGATATCAAATGTGCCATTGGTCGGATCCCCGGATAATTTTGACATCAATCTGGCCCTCCCATGCTCGCCCGGCACGCTGGTGTATCGGGTAAGTAAGAACCAGTTTGAGGCCACGTAATGAAATACTACCTCTTAGAGATAACCGACGAAAACGGTAACACGCCGGTTGATGGCGAAGGTAATCCGATAGGTCCGTTCGATACCAGCAAAACCCCTGGTGCTGGTCTGCAGCTCGAATTTGATGCGCTGATAACAGGTTATGATGTGGTGAGTAGCGGGACATCTATTGCGCTGTATGGCGTTCCAATCTCCATGTTGCGCGAAAGCGCAAATCTTGTCGGGTACCAACTTAGCCTGACTGCGGGATTTATCAGTGGACTGCCGCTGGCAAATCCGGATCAACAAGGACTCATCATTCAGGGTGTAATTTTCAACCCGTACGGAAACTGGATGGGCACTCACCAGTCTTTAAATCTCATCGTAAACCCAAGCGCAGTGCTTAACGACAAAGGCCAGGAGATTGCGATAACGATCGACGGAAAAAAGGGGGATCTGTTCAGTGATGTGCTTATGCGTGCGTTGAAATCGGCATACCCGAAGTTCCAGATTGAGATTTCTATCAGCGATAAATTGGTTCTTCAGGAGGATGGTAAGGGTGTTTATCCGCGCCTGGCACAGCTCGCCGCCTCAATGCGAAGCCAGTCCTATGCAGTAATCAATAATCAAAGCTACAGCGGCGTTCAGATGGTTATGCAAGGCAATACCATACGGGTGTTCGATAACACTGGCGGGAAAGGTAATGCAATTAAAATTCTGCCTCATGAGCTTATCGGGCAGCCCACCTGGATCGGCATTAACACAATTTCGTTTAAATGCCCGCTTCGCTCCGATCTGCGCCTTGCTGATGAGGTTGAGTTACCAGCAAACATCATTTCCGGTCCGGGTGAGCTGCTGGCCGTCAACTCTGAGAGATCATATTCCTCGATGAGGGATAAGGTGAGTTTTTCCGGCAAATTCCAGATTAACTCAGTTCGTCATGTCGGGGACTACCTCAGCGCTGACAACAGCAATTCATGGGTGACGATTTACGAGGCGCTCGTTCTGCCTGAGGGGCTTAAAAGTGAGTAACGGTCAAAAGCTTCCATTCCTGAAGGCGTTTAACAACGCGATACAGGCCGGGGCAGAGGACAGGGATATGGCATCAGGCCGATCCCTTCCGTGTCATGTTGTAGCGGTCGATGGTCAAATCGTAACGGTTCAGTTCGACCTGCTCCCAGACGGCGTGCGCTATCCTGAGGTGACAATCCCGATAGCGACATTCGAATATATCCGCTACCCAATACAGAAAGGTGACCGGGGCGTTACAGTGGCCGCCGACGTTTCCCTGCGCGGGGTGTCGGGGCTGGGCACCGGTATCGCAAACCGGGCGATAACCTTCTCGCTGGTGCCGTTGTTTTTTGTCCCGCTATCAAACGCCGGCTGGACAAAGGAGGACGCGAACAAAATCGTTCTGTACGGACCTGATGGCGGGATACTGAAAACCGCAGACGGCGCCAGCAGCATTACGGTTGAACCCGGTAAAATCACTGAAAGCGCTGACGCCATTTATCTTAATGCGAAAGATATTTATCTGGGCGGCGGCACCATTCACCTCAATGGCCCGATCGTTCAGGATGCCGGGGAGATGAGCGGAACGGCAGCAGAGTTCATCGGCCCGGTCACAGTTACGAACGACGTTACTGCTGGTGGCGTCAGCCTGATGAACCACCCGCACGACGTTAAAAACGTTCAAAGCGGTGGCAGTACCATTCAGTCTGAGAAACCGAAGGCAGGTTAGCAATGAGAACATGGGGACGCGTAGCCGACAAAAGCGGCAATAAAAAATGGGTGCTGGTGGAGCAGGACGATTCAGGGGACTTTTCTTACGGGTGGCTGACCACGCTGATCCAGACATTAAAGCTGGGGCTCGGTGAATCACCTTTTTACGCGCAGTACGGCATCCCGGCACAACAATCTATCGTGCAGCAGATTTACCCGGACTATTACGTCAACATGACGCAACAGCAGTTCTCCGGGTATTTTGCATCACTGGCGATCACAAAAGTAAGTGGGGCGCAAAACCCCACCTACAGAATTGATGTCGTGCTTTTTAACGGTGTGTCTTATCGTCAGGATGTGGCTATTTAACTTTCTCCTCATCACTTTCATCAGAAATATAAAAGAAAGGTTCGGAGATAGTAATAATATTTGACAAGATTTTAGCAACATAATAAACGCCAATTACAGAGGTGATTATCCAAACCAAATAATACATGCAATTGAGGCTGCCGCTTGAAAATGCCTCGGGATTGCTTGCAATCAAAGTAATGGGTTTGATTGTTAGCGCGGTAATTAATATTAATGCGGCAATCCAAATTGCTTTGTTTATGAATGTATAAAACCAGTTTGCAAATTTATCCATTAAAGCACCTCAGGAAATATTATGTCAGATCTTCCGATAATTATGACTGAGGCGGGGGCACAGCCCACGCCACCAAAAACACTGCTGTCGAATCTTATCACAAGGGTTTCGGATAAGGTGCCTGGTTATACTGCAAATTTACCCGCAGGCCTTATTGCTGACCTGGCAGGTACAGCCACAGGCGCGATAGCACTTATTGACCAGGCTAGAGTTGATTTAATCAATTCAGTCACTCCTTACGGTGCCAATATTCCGCTATTGATGCAGTTGGGTGACATCTACGGGGCTGAAAAGGGCTTCGGAACCAACACATCGGTTTTCGTGACGTTTATTGGGCTTCCGGGATTCCCGATACCCAAGGGGTTCACAGTTTCAGATGGCAACCACCAGTACGCGGTTGTAAGGGATGCGGTCATACCGGAGTCAGGGCAGACCGATCCGATTTATTGCCTGGCAACATCCCCAGGGTCATGGGCGGTGCCCGAGGGTTCAGTTACGCAGATAATCACATCTGTGCCGCAGGAGCAGCCCGTAACGTGCACAAACATAAAGGCCGGTCTTCCCGGTGCCGGTGAGCAGTCCTATTCGGCGTACCGCGCCCAGGTTATGACCCTGGGAATGTTTGGCGTGCAGGGCACCGCTGATTGCCTGCGCGCCACTCTGGGGAAGGTAGATGGCGTGCAGGTCAACCTCATCTCTTATCGCCAGGCCGCGCTGGGTAAATGGGTGGTGGTCGTCGGCGGCGGTGATCCGTATGAAGTGGCATACGCCATTTACAAGTCGATCCCCGACATCTCCGTACTCACCAGTGACGTTTCCAACCCGTCCGGCGCGGCGGTTGATAAGAAGCAAATTCCCCTGTCGGTATACCCTGACGAGTACGTTATTCCGTATGTTTCGCCTTCATCTCAGAATGTGCTGGTGCTAGTCACCTGGAACACGGCATCGGCGACCTATGTTGATCCCACCGCTGTTTCTCAGGCGGTGCAGAAGCCGGTTTCTGATTACGTTAATGGCATTGCAGTCGGGCAGCCAATCAACGTTTACGAGATACAGGAAATTTTTCTTAATTCGGTGGTGGGGATTATCCCGCGATCAATGGTGTCGCTGATAGATATACAGGTGGGCATCAACGGAACAATCGTTCCGCCTGTCGCCAATACGAGCCTCATTTACGGCGACACGTACGGTTATTTCAGCACATCGCCTTCTCAGGTTCAGGTAAGCAAATATGCCAGCACTGATTAAAAAAATCATTCCGGCCTATCCGTTTGTGCAGTACCGGGATGATGAAAACGTGGTTGCGTTTTTTGATGCCTATAACGAAATGGCTCAGCTGTATCTCGACAGCCTCAACGAACTGGGCTTGCCGTGCTGGACGTCTCCCGCGATAACGGGACCTCTGCTGGACTGGATTGCACAGGGTATTTACGGCGAGACGCGACCACTGCTGCAGCTATCCGAAGAGGCGATCGCGCAGGGTGCTTACAACACCATTGAGTACAACCGCATACCGTATGCCGGGTTAAAAAATTACGCACCTGGCTCTGCCTCTTACGTGCCGGATGATTACTTTAAGCGGATCCTCACCTGGAATTTTTATAAGGGTGACGGTTCACATTTTTGCATCGACTGGCTGAAGCGCAGGGTGGCGCGTTTTATTCACGGCACCAACGGGATTGATCCGCCGCTGCAGGATACTTTTGATGTCAGCGTAACCGTGGAGGCCGGAACGTTTTCAATTGCAATTCCCGAGTACGGGAATGGGATTGGTCAATTCCTTAAAGAGGCGATCGACCAGCAGCTGGTTAAGCTTCCATTTATTTACAATTACACAACAACGGTGGTTGAGAAATGATTACAGGATTCGGTAATAACGTTGTTTCTGCGCTGGCAGCAGATATTACTGCCAACCAGACGACGATTCAGGTTATGCCAGGCGCGGGGGAGGCTTTTGCCAGACTCCTGACTTACGATTATCAAAATGCCTCAAACGATCTGCGTGTGTACGCAAAAATCACTCTCACTGACGCCGGGGAAACGGAGTTCGAAGTTTGTCACCTGACTGCGGTTAACAATGACATATTAACTGTGACCAGGGGGCAGGAGGGGACAACGGCAAAGGGGTGGTCGCTTAATGATGTGGTGGCAAATTTTGCGACACGCGGATCAGAAAACCAGTTCGTTCAGATTGAGCACCTTCAGAGCGGGCATTACACATCGGGAGTTGCGGGCGGAACGGCAAACGCATTAACACTGGATTTGCCTGCGTCATATTTTTTGAATGGCTCGACATCCTGGGAGTTACGCACTCTCCTCGTTGTTTATCCCATCGCAAATAACACCGGCCCTTCAACGCTGCAGCTGACCATGGGGGGCAGACCCCTAGGAACGTTTAAGCTCTACAAGGGAAACAGGGCAGAATTAACAGCCAATGACATCCTCAAAGACGTCGGCCTGGTTTGCGTTCTGGATAAGACTAAGGCGTTTTTTAACGTTTCTAACCCTGGTGCTATCTATGCTGGCCTGGGGACGGCGGCATTTAGAGACATCGTCACATCCCCTACAGATACAACAGCGGGAAGGGTGCTGACCACTGGATGGGAGGGATTGGGCTTATCCGCTGAATTTAAGATGGGTTCAGTTTCTCAGTTTCTTGCGTACTCCGGTGCTTCTCCTGAGGTGCCCTTAAATGGCGCAGGCTGGCAAGCTGCTTATACGCCACAGCGCCGGGCGCAGGCATTCATTGGTGGTGACACGAAATTCTATTCACGTTTTTCAACATCTGCTGATGTGCTGGATTCTGCAACCCCCTGGGCTGCTCATTACACGACAGAGAATAAACCTGCGGCAACTGATGTAGACGCTGTATCTGCATCGCAGGGCGGCACATTCCAAAAGAGCGTCACCTTCAATCAGGGGCTTACCAGTAAGGGGCAAGTGGCGTGGGGTGATTACGCTCACAACGTAGGGGATGTCTCCTACAATGCAATGGTTAACATCTATGACGCCGGTGGAAAAATGCGCTGGGCGTTCGGTCCGTATAAAGGTGGCTGGTCTGTCTACTGCTATGACCCCATGGGCGCTTATGTAGCCAATCTTTTAAATATTGACTACACGTCTAAAAATGCGACTTTTGCAGGCGAGGTTATACCAGGCTCTTATGCTAACTTCGATGCGCGTTATATGGGCAAATCAAATGCCTATACAAAAACAGAGTCCGATGCGCGGTACGTTACTGGTGTTCAGTTTGGCGCGGTTATTCAGGTGAATGCCGAGAGCTACACCGCGCCAGCGGGTCATGTGCTCGTGGGGGTTGTTGCACATAACGGTAACTATGACACGCAAATTGACGCCTTTAAAGCAAAGCCAATCCAGCGACAAATTAACAACCAATGGGTGACCATTCCAGGATAACTATGCAGAACATCAAAAATTTTAGACCTTACACGCCTGGCGAAGAAGTTACAGCACTCTATTCGGAGCCGGGAACTCCGCCGACCCTGTTCCTGATGTCAGAGGATGCTCAGGACTGGTATGAATGTCAGTCGCTGTTTGCTGATGATACCGTGAAAATCATGTACGACAGTGCAGGGGTTATTGTTGGCCTGATTGATAAGCCCGTACCCGAGCGGGGCAATACGTTTGCCGTATCGATGTTCTTTCCTGATGGCATGAGTGTTGCCGAAGTGAAAAGCGTACCTGACGGTTGTGCGAATGATGGATGCTGGATGTTTGACGGCAGTGAGGTCATTCCTGTACCGGTTGACTACGTCGCTCAGGCCGAAAAGCAAAAATCACAGCTGATGGCCGCCGCTGAGGCCGCTATCGCCCCACTTAAGCGCGCAGTGAAGTACGGCATGGCAACAGATGCGGAAACGCAACTGCTTGAGGAGTGGGAGGTTTACACCGTCATGCTGAGCCGGGTGGATACCTCTCTGGCTCCAGATATTGAATGGCCTCCTGTTCCAGCATAAACCCGCTTCGGCGGGTTTTTTTATGGGCAAAATCCATGTGCAAAAAAATAGTGATCTGCCGGGCGTGCGGAACGCGCTTCGCCGTCTGTCCGGAATGCGGTGAGTCTTTTGTACCAAAGAATTCGATGCACATTTACTGCCGCAAGCGCTGCGTAATGCGTAAGCGCAGGAGGGAGGAGAGGGAGAGTAATCAGCAGCGGTAACATTTCGGGAGCGGCGAAATTCGGGGTCTGATGGCGCGTAAAATTAGCGGGAGTTTTGAAGGAGGCCGCATGGCTGAATTAGACGAAGCCGCCGACCCTGGCGCACCCGCTGAAGTGGCACCTGTACCGCCGGAAACCCCTGCTGTACCCGAACCTGTCAGCACCCCTGAAAGCGTTACTAGTGACGCTGAAAATCAACTCTCCGAAGAGGAAATTTCCATGGACTCTACCGCTACTCCGGCAAGCACCCATGAAACCAACATCACCCTGCCTTCCCAGATGCCAATGCAGTCTTCTGCAGGTGGCGGCATGGGCGCGCTGGGCGGCTCCGTTGGTATCGTGGCGTTTATTGCCTTCCTGGTTGTTATCTGGGCCATCTGGAACGGTCACAACCGTCAGCACGATCACTTCGTGACCAATATCCGCGCAACTGACGCTGTCGGTTATCAGGCCGGTTTCCAGCAGAAGCAGCTGAACGATATGCAGCAGATGCTGAACTACAACACGTCCACTTCTGCTCGCTGGCGCGAGGACGAGCTGCGCTTCGGCCAGCCGTACGGCAACCAGACAACCCCGCTGTATGGTGGTCGCCGCGGTTACGGCGGTGGTGTGATCAACGGCTCTCAGCTGAGCAACACCGAAACGTTCGCTGCTGATAACAGCGTGTTCTGATAGTTGCGGGGCTTCGGCCCCGCCTGCGGAGTAACGAAAATGCCTGTGAATATCAATAACAACACAGCTCAAAATCAGGTGCAGAGCTCTCCGGCTGCTGTAGTTGGCGGGCCGGGGGCTGTGCTGCCGTTGCTGGCGTCACCTGTCGTATACCCGGCGATTGTTGCGGTAAACGGTGGGTCAACGGCGATTGTCGGTGTAAGCGGTGCCGTTGTCATTCAGCCACTGGTTAACCCGGCAGCTATTGCGGCATACACGATTAACCTGAGCGCACCATTACCTGGCGGCCCGGCATATATCGTCGTCACCTGTCTGGGTGGTATCACGGCCCTCACCGTGAATGGCGCAACTGCTGTCCCTGCTGGTGCGCTGGCGGCAGCAAATAGCTCTCTGATTCTGGTGTGGAATGGTTCCACCTGGGTCATTGGCTAATACCAAACCACGGGGCGGCGTTGTCGCTCCGTTCTTCATCATAGACGCCATCGTAAACCTTAGGCTGGCGATCCATTATCACTATCATGAGCGAGATCTAATCATGGCAATGTTGACGCTTGGCGGCCTTAAGGCTGCACTTCTGTTTATTATCGAAAACCCGGACATCGCATATGACGCCAAAGGCGCCATGAACATGAGCGGTTTTTCCAAAGACCAGATGTATCACATGATGCTCGTTCAGCGCTTTGAGCCGAAACTGCTGGCGCGCTATGCGACCAACTACACCGGCCTGACGCTGGAAGGCCAGGAGCTCTATGACATCCTGTGTGATGACGAGTACCTGAAAAAACTGGAAGACGATCTGCGCAGTCGCGGGTACACCCAGCCGTCAGACCGTCAGATTTTCAGCGAGCTGCGCTATCACATGCACAACCGCGATACGGGAAAGCAGCCTGGTGGTAATGACCTGTCGGTGAAAGAATTTCTGACCGGTCTGTTTGATGCAGCGCTGGCGCACCAGGTGAAAATGAATGATATGTACCCATCCATCGATTTCCCGACACCGCCACCGGCCGTCGAAGATAAAGCGGAAGACGATGATGTAGATCTGAAAGGCCTTCAGCTGGGAGCGTAAGATGAATGAATAAGCAGCAACTTTTTCAAGCAGCACAGAGCGGAACGCAGATGTACTTTGATGTGTGGGAGAAAAACCCCGGCATCATCGCTATGCGCGACGTTCTGCTGACCACGGAGCCAAACACCGGCGGAAGAATGCGCGGTGCGCAGCAGGCCTTTCCGCCGATTAAAGCCCTGTGGCTGCAGATGAGTTCCGGCGTTGCCGGGCTGGCGATCCCCAAGCCGATGAAGGAGGTTATGGGAACGCTGTTTGACCGTATCTCTCGCGATAAAGAATTTGCCATTCGCTGCTATAACACGTTTCCGATCATCGCTGACCGCTACGGCTCAGGTACGCAAAGCAAGGGGCGCGACAAAGGAAAGCCGCGCCTCAATTTCGTCAAAATGGCGGATGATCCGATCTGCCGGGGGTTACTGAAATGAGTGGACTGACAGACATTGCTGCATTTTTGCAGACTGATATCGGAAAAATGTTTGTTGGGATTGCGCAGGATTACGTGATCCCCTACGGCAAGGAAAAGCTTTTCGCAGCGATGAAGCCGGTAGAAATGTCGGAAGAAGAGATCAAACAAAAGGCGCAGGATGAGTTTGTGACGGTCGACGATTTCGACATTAAGACGTGAAAAGTGTTGGTATACTAAGTTCTGATTTCTCCCTATGTTCTTGAATTATCTAGGGCGTAAGTTAAAGGTTTATACCAACGTAAATATATAACCAATTGATTTTATTGGTATTGTCATCGGTCTTGAAAACCGGCGACCCGAAAGGGTTCTAGAGTTCGAATCTCTACGCTTCCGCCAAATACGAAAAAAGGGGTTACCGAAAGGTAACCCCTTTTTTTTGCTCTCTTTTCATCAGAATCTTCTTTGGTTCAATCCATAGCCTGTTCAGTCGTCGCCAGCAACTCACGGAAAGGGGAGTTTTAGCCCGATGAAGGGCGGGACGCTACCGATGTGGTTGAATGATGGGAATGTGGATCACTACACGACGAAGATGTTGCGAGAGCCGGGGGCGCATTCCCGGCTCTCACGAGGCTTTTGTTCAGGCTACGCGCCGGTCACTCCAGTCCCAGCGTGTACTGCGCGATTTTGAAATAGATAATCAGGCCTGTTCCGTCGATAAAGGTGGCGATAAACGGCGCGGATACCACGGCAGGATCAATGCCGCAGCGTTTTAACACCATCGGGATCACTGACGAGACAATGGCGCTCCAGAGGGTGATGCACACCAGCGTCAAGCTCACGATAAGCGTAATGTCCATTCCAATGCCCATCATCCAGGCGCGCACACAGCCTGCCAGCCCGAGCGTAACGGCAATCATCACCGAGGTGGTCATCTCTTTACGCAGCACGCGTCCCAGGTCTTTCAGCCCAACTTCACCCAGCGCCATCGCACGGACCAGCGTGGAGGTAATCTGCGTGCCGCTATTGCCGCCGGTGCCAATGAGCAACGGAATAAAGAACGCCAGGGCGATCGCGGATTCGAGGGCATCTTCAAAATGCTGAAGCACGGTGCTGGTGTAGGCCTCTGCGACGAACAGCAGCAGCAGCCATACGGCACGTTTTTTCCAAAGCTGCACGGCACTGGTTTCGAGGTAAGGCCGCTCCAGCGGCAGCGTTGCCCCCTGGCGCTGCGCATCTTCTGTCACGTCATCTTCCAGCAAATGCGCAATTTCACGCTCGGTGAGACAACCCACCAGTTTCCCGTGGGTGACCACCGGTACCACGTCAACACCGGCATGGCTCAGCAGGGCAGCCACTTCTGCACGCTCATCGTCGGGTTTAACCTGCAAAAACTGAGAGACCATCAGCGCGCTCACGGCCTGAACGGTATTGGCTTCCTGTAATAACGTTCTGACCGAAATCATTCCAGCCAATCGGCCATTATTTTCAATAAAAATATGCGTTGGAATATCGTCATCTTTTAATTGTGCGAAGAAATGTTCACGCGCCAGCGCGACACATAATGACGCGTCGAGGACAATAAAATCCGTATTCATATATTGCGCGATGGCGCTGTCGTTAAATGCCGGAAGTGAATTATGGATGGTGTAAGACATAGTGAATTCCCTTTGAATATAATTATCTCTCAGGGGCGAGCAAGACAGGGCATGTCGAAGAGGAGATCCCCACGTCCTGGGTTCAGCACTGTACACCGTATCCCCGAAGGGAAGTTATACTGACAAAGCCTTGATTCGACAGTGCCTGTTTTACCCTGTGTTGTTTCTCTCGAAACCACCAGAGCGATAACGTGTATTTGTACAGGAGCCTCGCCATAACGAGATCGTAGTAAAGCGGTAGGAATAATACGCCAGTTTTTAAATGCTGCTTTAAAATATCAATAATGTTGACGAACGGTTTAGGTTAAATATATTTAATTCGCGTTGAGGTTTTATTTAATGCATTTCATTTTAAATAGCAGATTCCCCTTTCTAAAGAGGCGCTGCGATGGAATGGCTCAATAATTTGCTTAATCATTTTGCACACTATCCGGCGCAATTGTTCGCCTTGCTGGCGGTAATGGCGTTCTGCAAATCAACGGTGTTTGTCTCCTCCATTCTTCCGCCCGCGTCGCTGATGTTGCTTGGTGGGATTACCGTCAGTCAGACAACGCTTTCGCCCGTGCTGGCCTGGCTTGCCGTGGTGACGGGCGCGACGTGCGGCTCAGTGCTGAATTACCATCTGGGGCAGCTCATGGGCAATACGCGGATGATGATGCGCCTGAGCGCAAAACATGCCGCTCGCTTTTTACGCATCCAGCATCAGTTAGAGAAAAACAGCGTGGCAGTGTTATTCACCGCCCGTTTTCTTGCGGTGCTGCGCTACATCGTACCGCTGGCAGCGGGGATGCTCAGAGTGAATGTCGGGAAGGTTTACGCGGTGAGCCTGATCTCTGCCGCCGTTTGGGCGGCGCTGTATGTCGGCGCGGTGATCGGCATCAGCGCCGGGTTTTCTCCCGGAGGGCTTTAGCCGTTCACGCGGATCACACGTTTTCCAGCCACATCATCCGCTTACTGGCGATCTGCGTATTTTGCCCGTTTATGCTGATATAGCAGTGCGTCCGCCTTCAGCATTGCCTCCTCCAGAGTATCACCCTCGCGCATCTGGTAGCTCCCCCAGGAGAACGCCACCATTTTTTCCGTATCAATGGTCTGCAAATAACCTTGTATGCGCGCAATCATATCCCGGGAGCGGTCAATATTATTGTCGATCAGAATTAAACAAAACTCATCGCCGCCGAGCCGGATTCCGTAATCGCTTTTGCGAATCGACTGAGCCAGCGCCAGCCCCAGGGACTGAATCGCCTTATCGCCCATATGATGGCCTAAGGTGTCATTGATTCTTTTGAGTCCATCGCTATCGATAGCCATCACCGTGACCGGAATATTTCTCTCCACCAGTAGCTGAATTTTTTGGTTGAGTTCTGGCGTGATCACTTTGCGGTTATACAGCCCGGTTAACACATCGGTAATATTATCGCGGGAGAGTAATTTCTGACGGATAAACTGTTTGCGGGCATAGCGCAGCAGCATCACGGTAGCCAGGACGTAAAGCAGCACCAGCCAGAAAGTCAAAATCACCACGTAAATCGCATCGAGCTTAACGTGCAGGGTATAGTACTGCGTCATTTCATCTTTATAATTAATCAGATCCAGCGACCTAAGGATCGGCTTATGGAAAATGATATTCCCCCCCGTGATATTATCCGTGACATAGAGGGAAAGGAATTTCCACAATATTGGGCGGTCAGGGGTAATAAACGATGTGGCCAGATCGTGAATATTAATGTCGGTGATCAGCAGGCCTTTTATTTTTCCATCAAAAAATACGGGCTTGATCATGCTAATAATATTTCTCCTGGTATAGGCATCTTTATAAATGTGCGTCACAATATTTTCGCCCTGGATCAGATCTTCCAGCGCGTTATCATCTATCGTAATGGTGGTCGGGTTATTTGCGAGATTGATTCTTTCCCCGTCGGCCACCAGCCAGTTACCAAAGGTGTAATCAAACGTGTTCACCAGATGGTTGATGTAAATATAGTTGTTTACGAGGTCAATATAATATCGGGTGCTATTAAACGCGTAGCCCGTGTAGTTGGAAAAAGTGTATTTTGACGAGGCTACAGTCTCCGTCATATTGATGACAGGCAGGGCGGGCACATCCTGACCCCAGGCTTCGCAGGCGGTATTTCGCGTCTGAAGGGTCCCCTCCAGAAGGATGGTCGTTCTCGCCACCAGATTAAAGCCTTTGATCTCGCCAACAGTTTCAACATTCTTGCAGAGCGATTTTGCTTTTTCTTTAGTATTCACGCCTGAGGCCGCTTGTTTAGAAAACGCGCGAGATAAACGATAGGCGATATCCTCATTAATAAATTCTTCATGGAAAAGGGCCGATTTCCCGTTCTCGGCAATGTAAACCATATAACCCTGAAGACTCTTTACTTCATGTGAAATTAACGTTGCGAATATTGACGTTGTGCAGGCAATGATAATTATCGTTGCAGTGATATATTTACGTTGTGACAAGAAGGTTAATTCCTTTGCAATACCACCTAAGACTATTCGTAAGTATAACATTGAAACAGACTATTATTCAGCGAAGTTATATTTGAATGCTTATTAAACCAAGCGCGATATACCGGCACGAATTCCGCTATATCGCGCCTGTGAAATTACAGACTCCCGGTTCCGCCATCCACCAGCAGGTCGATCCCCACGGTATAGCTGGACTCATCGGAGGCGAGATAGAGCGCCGCTTTCGCCAGTTCCTGCGGCGTACCCATACGCCCAAGTGGGACCAGGCTTGCGATATCCCCCTGCAGTGCTTTCTGTGCCTCTGCGCTCAGCCCCAGTTTGTTCAGCGCCGGGGTTTCTACCGGACCAGGGCTTAAGCCGTTCACGCGAATACCACGTGGCAGAAGTTCCGCAGAAAGTGTCCGCGCCAGCGACAACAGACCTGCTTTACTGGCCGCGTACACGCTGCTGGTGGGTAAGCCGATCCGCGCGCTTACCGATCCGCACAGGATCACCGAAGAAGGGTTATTCAACAGCGGCAGCAGGGCCTGCACCAGAAAGAACGGGCCTTTGAGGTTAATGCCCATCAACCGATCCCACGCCTCTTCGCGCCACTCTTCCAGCAGCCCGTGCGTCACATCACCGGCGTTGATAAACACCGCATCCAGTCGCGGCCAGCGTGCGGAGAGGGTATCTGCCAGCTGTTTCTGTTCCGCAATATTCCCGGCGTCGGTGGCGATCACCCAGGCGTGGTCCCCCAGCACGCGCTGGGCCTCGGCCAGAGTGTCCGGGTTACGTCCGGTCACCGCGACGTGTGCTCCTTCGGCGATGAACGCCTGCGCTGTCGCCAGACCGATGCCGCTGGTACCCCCTGTAATAAGCGTATATTTACCTGCTAAACGACCCATGGTTATCTCCTGAAATGTCACTGGAGAAAGCACTATAGAAACGTTAGTATCCAAAAGAAACCAGGTACCATTTGGATACTAATGAGGCGAAGGGTGTGCTATGGCGCAAACAGGCGAACTAACCTCCGAAAAAAATTCTGCGACGGAATCCTGTCCGATGACGCAGTTTGTGAATTTGATTTCGGGCAAATGGGCAATCCCCATTCTCTATCGTTTGATTGTGCTGAACAGCCCGGTGCGTTTTGGCGATTTGCTGCGCGCCGCCGCCCCCATCACACAAAAAGAGCTGACCAAACAGCTGCGATTATTTGAACAGCGTGGGCTGGTGTCGCGCACCATTTATCCGGAAATCCCGCCGCGGGTGGAGTATCAGATCACGGCGTTAGGGTTGACGTTGCAAAGCGCGCTCTCTCCGCTGGCCGCCTGGATGCGGGAGTACGGCGACCAGCTGGAGCGCTAGTTTAACGACTGAAATAACGTGGGGCCGGGACGCCGGTGCGCGCGCTGTTGAACAGGGCCAGACGCGCCTCTTCATAGTCCTCCCACAGCTGCACATCGTGCATTGGCGGGATAGTAATCAGTTCACCCTGATCCAGCCCGGCCAGTGCCGCATCGACCATATTGTCGGTGGTCATCACCGATCCTTCCGGCAGATCGTTCATCGAGACACCCGAAATTTCCCAGATTTCAGTCGCGGTGGCGGCAGGTAACACGGCCTGAATCCGCACGCCGCTGTCGGCAAACTCTTCCTGCAAACCGCGCGTAAAGTTGAGCACCCAAGCTTTGGTGGCGCTGTAGAGCGCGCTGCCCGCACGGGCGTGGATCGACAGCACCGAGGCGATATTGATCAGCGTACCGCGACGGTTTTCCGCCAGACGTGGAAGAACCGCGAGCGTCAAACGCATCAGCGCAGTCGTGTTGAGAGTATTGATGGCCTGATGCGAGGCGGCATCACTGGCGAGGAACGGTGCCATTTGCGCCGTGCCTGCATTATTGACCAGCGTGTCGATGGCGGTATTACTGTGCAGTACTTCCTCGACGGCGCGGATCCCCGTCTCTTGTGTCAGGTCAGCAACCAGAATCTCGACGTTAACGCCATAGCGTTCACGCAGTTGCGATGCCAGCGCGTTCAGACGATCTTCCCGGCGGGCGACCAGCACCAGGTTGATGCCCCGCGCAGCGAAACGATCGGCGTACACCGCGCCAATACCGGATGATGCCCCTGTGATCAACGCGGTCGAGTGTTGAGTTGTCATTGCGTGTTACCTCAAAGCGGAGTGAGTTAATGGTTTCAATATGAAACTGAATCAACTGTGAGATATTTGGTTTTATAATGCAACCAATTTGCGGAGATTATTTTTATTCTGCGGTCAGAAGGAGGACGAAGGTACGGCTAATGTATTGAAAATAAGGGCTAAGGCAGTTTTGGGACCACCTCGTCCGGCGTCAGTTCGCGACCATCGTGCGCGATAAGCGCCAGCTTACGCAGCGGCTGACGGTGTTCGGCATCCACCAGCACGCTTCCCAGCTCGTTTTCCGCGAACAGAAATTCATTGCCCCACTGGGACAACGCCACCAGCACTGTCTGCAGGGCACGGCCTTTTTCGGTCAGGACATACTCCTGCCAGGCGCTGCCGTCGGAGGCGGGCTGCAACACCAGAATCTCTTCTTCCACCAGCAGCTTGAGGCGCGTGGCAAGCATATTTTTGGCGATGCCGAGGCTTTTCTGGAACTCCCCAAAGCGCTTCAGCCCGCGCAGGGCGTCGCGCACAATCAGCAGCGACCACCAGTCGCCGATAATATCGAGCGAACGGGCGACGGGGCAGGTACTCTCTTCAAGACGGGTTCGTTTCACAGTCACTCCTGAGGTTGATAGTTTTATTATAAAACCTTTTTTCGCCCGCGTAAAAAGAGATAACTATCAGTTTGAGAAATGGTTCCCGGAAATATGTCATCAATCTGTCACAATCACATCGACGATAATAATACGTGAGGAACAAGGGATGAGAAAAACACTACTCGCTATTGCAGTGGCTGGCACCGTAACACTGACCTCTGGCGTTCAGGCCCAACCGGCCCCGGAAGGCTATCAGTTGCAGCAGGTTTTAATCATGAGCCGCCACAACCTGCGCGCGCCGCTGGCGAATAACGGCAGCGTGCTGGAGCAGTCCACGCCGGGCAAATGGCCGGAATGGGAGGTGCCGGGCGGGCAGCTCACCACCAAAGGCGGCGTGCTCGAAGTCTATATGGGCCATTACATGCGTGAATGGCTGGCGGAGCAGGGGATGGTGACCACTGGCGAATGCCCACCGGCTGACGCGGTCTATACCTATGCCAACAGTCTGCAACGTACCGTCGCGACCGCGCAGTTCTTTATCACCGGGGCTTTCCCGGGCTGTGATGTGCCGGTGCATCATCAGGAAAAAATGGGCACCATGGACCCGACCTTTAACCCGGTGATCACCGATAATTCGCCGGAGTTCCGCGAAAAAGCGGTCAAAGCGATGGAGACCGAGCGCCAGGGCATGAAGCTGGATGAGAGCTACAAGCTGCTGGAGCAGATCACCAAATACACCGATTCCCCGTCCTGCAAAGAGAAAAAAGAGTGCTCTCTGACCGAGGCTAAAGACACTTTCACCGCCGATTATGAAAAAGAGCCGAGCGTCTCTGGTCCACTTAAAGTGGGCAACTCGCTGGTGGATGCCTTTACGCTGCAGTATTACGAAGGTTTCCCGCTGGATCAGGTGGCGTGGGGCGAAATCAAGACGGACCAGCAGTGGCGCGTCCTGTCACAGCTGAAAAATGGCTATCAGGATTCTCTTTTCACCTCCACGGAAGTGGCGCGAAACGTCGCCAAACCTCTGGTGAAATATATCGATAAGGCACTGGTCACCGATCAGGCGAAAGCACCGAAAATCACCGTGCTGGTGGGGCATGACTCCAACATCGCATCGCTGCTGACGGCGCTGGATTTCAAACCTTATCAGCTGCATGACCAGCACGAACGCACGCCGATTGGCGGGAAGATTGTCTTCCAGCGCTGGCATGATAAGAGTGCGAATCGTGACCTGATGAAAATTGAGTATGTCTATCAAAGCTCAGAGCAGTTGCGAAACGCCGATGTGCTGTCGTTGAAATCTCCGGCGCAGCGTGTGACGCTCGAACTGAAAGACTGTCCGGTGGATACCAACGGTTTCTGCCCGATTGATAAATTTAATACGCTGATGAACGACGCGGCGAAATAAGTAAAAACCCCCCGCTTCGGCGGGGGGCAACGGTCAGACGTTTTTACGTTCGATGGTTTGCTCGCCCCAGAAGAGCGAGTCTTTGTCTGTTTTGTCGAAGGCACGGACCAGCACTTCATCGCTCCCGTCCTCCCAGATTTTCTCCGCCAGCTTCTCGTCATATTCCGCGACTTCAAAGATCGCCTCGGCAATTTCTGGAGAGGTATTGCGTAAACTTGCCCACTCACCGACGTGATGAGCTTTGGATTGTTGAGTTGGCATGCTTGTCCTCCTGTTGAGGTTAACCGTTCAGTTTTTTCGCGAGGCCCGCGACGTGCTCACCCTGATAACGGGCGATGGCCAGCTCTTCCTGGCTTGGCTGACGCGAACCGTCGCCGCCAGCAATGGTGGTCGCCCCGTACGGTGTCCCGCCGCGCACCTGTGAAACATCAAACAATTCTTGCGCACCGTAGCCAATCGGCACAATCACCATCCCGTGATGGGCAAGGGTAGTCCAGGTGGAGGTGATCGTCTGCTCCTGGCCGCCGCCGGTCCCGGTTGAGCTAAAGACGCTGGCCAGTTTGCCGTACAGTGCGCCTGACGCCCACAGCCCACCGGTCTGATCCAGGAAGGTACGCATCTGCCCGGACATGTTGCCAAAGCGCGTTGGGGTACCAAAGATGATGGCGTCATAGTCGGCCAGCTCTTGCGGGGTTGCCTGCGGCGCATTCTGTGTTTTACCGCCTGCTTTTAGAAACGCCTCGGCGTTCATGGTTTCCGGTACGCGTTTCACCACGACCTCAACACCATCCACTTTACTTGCGCCTTCCGCCACCGCATGAGCCATGGTTTCAATGTGTCCATACATGGAATAATAGAGCACCAGAACTTTTGCCATCTTGCATCACTCCTCGATTGTGGTTTCTGGCAGCGAATCGCTGCGTTCTTTTAAAGATAAGACGCCACGGCCAGACTGCAAACCTGAAAGCCATTTCTTTGATTTATAACAAGATATCTAAGACGATTCCTTGTAGCAAAATGAAACATTTTTAAGAAATCGCGTTTCCTGAATGATAAGAGGAGCTTATTGGTCTCGCTTTCGCGATCTCACACGAATGGCTGATTTCATGTTGCAGAATATTACCGTTTACTGGCCGGATCGGCTCATTCCACTAAGCTTAGTTTCACGCGACGCAGACAAAGGTACTGACCTTGTGTCGTCAGGTGAAAGAATCCTCTTTTACTGAATGCAGTATGATGTCTAATGTTTCATATTCTGGAGGTTCGAGATGGCAAACCATCGTGGTGGGTCAGGTAATTTCGCTGAAGACCGTGACAGAGCATCAGAAGCAGGTCGTAAAGGTGGCCAGCAGAGCGGGGGCAACTTCAAGAATGACCCGCAGCGTGCATCTGAAGCTGGCAAAAAAGGGGGCAAAAACAGTCATGGGAGCAGTAATAAGAGTTAGCGTCTCCCCATTTCAGTGTCACCCAACCTGAAATATCCCCCTGCCGCCGGGTTTCCCGGCGGTTTTTTCGTTTCATGACATTGAACTGTAACCAAAGCCATCGCACACTAGCGGATTGACTCTTGTTGCAGGTAGCTCATGTCCTCCTCTCGTTACGCCTTTTCCATCAAACCCCAGGAAGCGATCCTGATTCTGATCACCATGTTCTGGGGCGGTACGTTCCTCGCGGTGCAATACGCGGTGACGCTCAGCGATCCCTTTTTCTTCGTCGGGCTACGTTTTGCCACGGCGGCGATTGCGGTGGCGCTGATTTCACTAAAAACCCTGCGCGGTCTGACCCTGAAAGAGCTACAGGCTGGTGTGGCGATTGGCGTTGCTATCGCGATGGGCTACAGCCTGCAAACCTGGGGTTTACAGACGATCCCGAGCAGTAAATCGGCGTTTATTACCGCGATGTATGTTCCGCTGGTGCCGCTGCTGCAGTGGCTGTGTCTGGGCA
The DNA here is from genome assembly GCF_026672535.1 of Lelliottia sp. SL45. NCBI lineage: Bacteria > Pseudomonadati > Pseudomonadota > Gammaproteobacteria > Enterobacterales > Enterobacteriaceae > Lelliottia > Lelliottia sp. SL45. Next base: position 2,124,515 of record NZ_JAPPRH010000003.1, on the reverse strand, counting down.
GAATGCCGGGGCTGATGTCCTGCGTGGGTATTGTGCTGGCGTTTATTGGCCTGATCCTGCTTGCAGGGCCGGGTGACAACCTGCTGGCGATGGGACCGGGCGAAATCATTACGCTGATTGGCGCGGTGGCGATCGCGGCAGAAATTATTCTGATCAGCGCCTGGGCCGGAAAGGTCGACGTTAAACGGGTGACCGTCGTGCAGCTGGCGACGGCCTCAATAGTGGCCTTTATCGCGATGGTGCCTGCGGGCGAATCGGTGCCGCCGATGTCCACCGGGCTGGTGGTTGTGGCGCTCGGTCTGGGGATTTTCAGTGCCATTATTCAGGTGACAATGAACTGGGCGCAGCGCAGCGTTTCGCCCACGCGCGCAACCGTCATCTACACCGGTGAACCGGTCTGGGCCGGTATTTTTGGCCGTCTGGCGGGCGAACGCTTGCCGCTGCTGGCGCTGTTAGGTGCGGCGTTTATCGTGCTGGGTGTGCTGGTCAGTGAGTTAAAGCTAAAAAAGAGACGTCGAGAAGCGGCCGATCTGACCCTCGAATAACGCGGTATTGCACCTGAAGCGCGGCCATTCACTCTGCCAGCGCTATCCTGTGCCGGGTAAGGCGACGCGCCATTACCCGGCACAAACCTTCTGTCAGGAATCCTGACGCACCACTTCAGCCTGAGTAATTTCAGCCGTGTGCCGACTCAGCAGCGCATTCAGTAAAATTGCGCCAAAGGTCGCCGTCCCAATCCCGCCCAGAGTAAAGCCGCCGAGCGTCAGCGCGAAATCCCCTGCGCCGAGCACCAGCGTTACGGCGACCATTATCAGGTTGCCGTTCTGGTTGAGATCCACACGGTTCTGCACCCAGATGCGGGCGCCTGCCACGGCAATCAGACCAAATACCACAATCGACGCTCCGCCAATCACCGGCGCCGGAATGGTGTGGATCAGCGCCCCGAATTTCGGAGAAAAGCCCAGCAGCAGGGCAATCACCGCCGCGGCGACAAATACCAGCGTGGAGTAAACCTTGGTCACCGCCATCACGCCGATATTCTCCGCGTATGTCGTCACGCCGCTGCCGCCCACGGCGCCAGAGAGCATCGTGGCCAGCCCGTCACCCACGAAGGCGCGCCCCATGTACGGGTCCATGGTACGCCCGGTCATTCCAGCGACCGCTTTCAGATGACCTAAGTTTTCCGCCACCAGAATCACCGCGACCGGCGCGATAAGCATCATCGCCTGCCCGCTAAAGGTGGGGGAGGTAAGGTGCGGCAGACCAAACCAGGCGGCGTTCTGCACCAGCGTAAAATCGACCGGTTTTCCCAGCCCCAGCACGCTGGTCATCAGGGCATACACCAGGCAGGCCGCGATCAGCCCCACCAGGATCAACAGCCGCTGAATCATTCCTCGGGTAAATACCGCGACCAGACCAATGCACAGCACCGTCACCGCCGCCATCCAGCTATCAAAAGACGAGCCAGAGACGCTTTTCACCGCGATAGGCGCGAGATTCAGGCCAATCGCCATCACCACCGCCCCGGTCACGACCGGCGGCATCAGGCGTTCGATCCAGCGGGTGCCGACCTTCATCACCACCAGCCCAATCAGGGTGTAGATAAACCCGCAGGCGATAATGCCGCCGAGGGCGATACTGAGATTGGGGTTGATGCCCTGGCCGTTATAGCCCGTGGCGGCGATCACCACACCGACAAAAGCGGCACTTGAGCCAAGGTAGCTCGGCACGCGCCCGCCGGTGATGAAAAAGAACAGCAGCGTGCCAATCCCAGACATCAGGATCGACAGATTCGGATCAAGCCCCATCAGAATGGGCATCAGCACCGTCGCGCCAAACATAGCGACCGCATGCTGAACCCCCATCACCACGGTGGGTAGGACGGGAAGCCTCTCATCCGGCGCGACCACGCCGCGTTCAGTGGAGGTCGAGGTTAACTGCCAGTGGGGAAAACTGAACAAGGCCATGAGCTGTCTCCTTAAGGAGGGTTAACAGGCGGGTCGCAGGAGTGCGTGATAGCCGCGGTCAAACCACACCAGTCCCTGCGGCGCGGGGTGGCGGGTAATGGAGACAATGTCGCAAAACAGAATGTCGTGGGTACCGACGCTGACCACCTGGCTGATGCGGCAGTCAAACGACGCCAGAGCCTCCTCCAGCCGTGGGCAGCCCGTTTCACCGGTCTGCCAGTTTGCCGCCGCGAAGCGTTCCGCCATCGGCGTTTTCCCACCGAACAGGTTAGACAGCGGCTCTTGTCCGGCGCAGAGGGTATTGACGCACAAGGTGCGGTTTTCGCTAAACGTCGGCCAGACGGACGCGCCGCGATTCAGGCACACCAGCAGCGTGGGCGGTGAGTCGGTCACGCTGCACACGGCGCTGGCGGTAAATCCCGCCTGTCCGGCAGGGCCATCGGTGGTAATGATATTCACCGCCGCGCCGACGCAGGCCATCGCGTCGCGAAAGGTTTGTTGATCCGGTACGCTCATGTTTGCTCCTTACGCCAGCCCGCAGGCATCTTCAAAGGTCAGACGCGGCAGTCGGGCATAGACTTTGCTCGCATCGCCATACCCGATATTGATCAGCAGATTGCTTTTCAGACCGGTGCCGGTGAAAAAGGCTGCATCCACTTTTTGCGGATCAAAGCCGGACATTGGCCCGGTATCCAGCCCCAGAGCGCGGCAGGCGAAAATCAGATAGGCCGCCTGCAGCGAGCTGTTGCGAAACGCCGTCTCCTGAGCGAGTTCCGGACTGGTGGTAAACCAGCTGCGGGCATCGCCGTGGGGGAACAGTTCAGGCAAGCGCTCATAAAATTCGCTGTCCCAGGCCAAGATCGCCGTGACGGGGGCGGCGAGGGTTTTTGCCAGATTGCCGCTGGAGAGGGCCGGCGCCAGTTTCTCTTTGCCTTCGGGCGTGCGAACAAACACGATCCGCGCAGGGGAACAGTTGGCGGAGGTCGGTCCCCATTTCATCAGGTCGTAAATCTCACGCAGCGTCTCATCGCTGACCGGAATATCCTGCCAGCCGTTGTGCGTTCGGGCGTCGGTAAAGAGGGTTTTCAGCGCGCTCGGGTTGATGGCTTCGCTCATGGCGGCTCCTTATAGCACTTTTTCACGCGTATGCAGCAGGCTGGCAAGCCCGTTCAGCAGCAGCGTATTAAACGTATCGGGATCGGTGACGTTGCAGGCATGTCCGCCCTGGCGCATCACCACTTTTTCACTGTGGGGCAGCGCGGCGTGCAGCGCAGACGAACAGACGGCGGGCACCAGCAGATCGTCTGCGGAGCAGATCACCTGCACCGGGCAACGAATCCGCGCCGCATCCCGGCTAAAATCCGCCTGTTTCAGGGCCTTAAGCCGACGCAGCAGATTCGCTTTCCCCTGGAAATGGGCGAGCGCCAGCGCCTCTTCGGCCTCCATGCGCGGGCCACGGGCCGCCATCCAGTCTGCGGGGTAGAGAAACAGGGGCTGCGCCTCCACCCAGGCCTGCGCGCCGCCCGCATGCAGCAGACGCTCGCGGATCTGAAAGCAGCGGCGGGTATGGGCGTTTAACGTTAGCCAGCCGTTGATGGACACCAGCGCGGTGAGCGCCTCAGGGTGATCGAGAGCTAACTGCAGGCCGACCAGCGCCCCCAGCGCGTGGCCTACCACGCAAAAGCGCGGAATGCCTGCCTCTGCCAGCGCCAGATAAAGCTCCTGCGCCATCTGCGCGAGAGAATAGCCCTCGGGCAACGCCTCGGGATTATTCCCGGTCCCACGCTGGTCGTAGCACACCACCTGATACTCTTGCTCCAGCACCGACAGCTGTGGCAGCCAGTAGCCACCCGCGCCACCCAGCCCGGCAATGAGAACCACCACCGGCGCACCGGCGTACGGGGGCGGTGAAACGGATATTTTCATGGCAACCTCATTTTCCGATATGCGCAACGGTGGCGATTTCGACCAGCGCCTCGGGCTTTACCAGTCCGCACTGGATGCAGAATCGTGCCGGTTTGTCGCCGGGGAAAAACTCGGCGTAGATTTCGTTAATCGCGGCGTAGTTTTTCCAGTCGGTGATAAAAATGCTGTTGAAGGTCACGTCCTCCATCGTTCCACCCGCCGTTTCGATAACGCTCCTGATGGTCTCGAGAACGTGGCGGGTTTGCGCCTTTGGGTCGTCGGGATAAACCACGTTGTTGTGCTTATCAAACGGCAGCGTGCCGGAGACATACACCACGCCGTCGGCGAGCGTGCCGGGTACAAAGGGCGCAATCGGCGTGCTGGTGCCTGCGGGAATGATCACGGATTTCGGCATAGTGTGGCTCCTCAGGCGATACGGGCTAACGATGGCGGGGAGACGGCATCGCAAAACTCGGCGACGGTGCTGACCCAGCCAAAAAAGGTTTCGATATTGAACAGGGCGGCCTGCTGCGCGAACTCCGGCCCGGCCTGGTGCGTTGCGTCTGCCAGCACCACGCCGAAATACTCCAGGAAAAAGCCGTCGCGCAGGGTCGATTCCACGCAGACGTTGGTGGCAATCCCGGTAAAGATCAGATGGCGAATGCCACGGCTGCGCAGCAGGCTGTCGAGCGGGGTGTTGAAAAAGCCGCTGTAACGCGGTTTGGGCAGCACGATATCGCCGGGCTGCGGCACCAGTTCATCCACCAGCTGGTAATCCCAGCCACCTTTTGCCAGCAGTTTGCCCTGTAGCTCCGGCTGCTTGCGCATGGTTTTCAGCGCGTTGGATTTGTGGAAGTTAGGCGAACCGGGGCCACCGGCTTCCACGTACTGATCGTCCCAGCCGTTTTGGAACCAGATAATCAACATGCCCGCCGCGCGGGCGGCGGCAACGGCGGTGTTGATATTGTCGATCACCGGGCGGGTGGCCGAGACGTCAAATCCGGCCAGATCCAGATAACCGCCCTGGCTTGCGTAGGCGTTTTGCATATCCACCACGATCAGCGCGCTCTGCTCAGGCGCAAAGGTGATGGCTTCCGGGCGAGCGTGTAACGTCGTCATTACGCGACCTCCCTGGTGACGGCGGGAATATGTGCGCGGCACTGCATTAGCGGCTGAATGCGCTCGCCAAAGGTTTCCACGCCGGTAAGGAAATCGTCAAAGGTCAGCAACACGCCTTCGGCACCGGGCACGCTGGCAACTTCATCGAGCATTCGCGCCACATTGGCGTAAGAGCCGACCAGCGTGCCCATGTTGATGTTGACCGCGGAGGTCGGGTCTGCCATCTGGCGCACGTTGGTGTCCGACCCGGAACGCGTGTCTTTCTGGCTCTGTTCCGTCAACCAGCTCAGGGCTTCTTCATCGGCTCCGGCTTTGTAGTGCTCCCATTTCGCTCGCGCGGCCTCGTCGGTTTCGTCGGCGATCACCATAAACAGCACATAAGAACCGACCTCGCGCCCGGTCACTTCCGCCGCTTCTTTCATCCGCGCTGCAGTCGGTGCGAAAGCGGCCGGGGTGTTGACGCCTTTGCCGAAGCAGAAGTTAAAATCTGCGTGCTGCGCCGAGAACGCCATGCCTGCGTCGCTTTGTCCGGCGCAGATCACTTTCATCGGCGTGGAGGGCTGCGGGCTGACGCGGCAGTCGTTCATGGTGAAGTAATCGCCCTTGAAATCGCTCTTGCCGGTGCCCCACAGATCGCGCAGTACCTGCACGTACTCGGTGAGATAGTCATAGCGGCGCGAGAAATACTCATCGCCCGGCCACAGCCCCATCTGCTCGTATTCCGGTTTTTGCCAGCCGGTCACCAGATTCACGCCGAAACGACCGCCGGAGATAGAGTCAATGGTCGACGCCATACGCGCCACAATCGCCGGGGGCAGGGTGAGGGTGGCGGCCGTTGCGTAAATCTGAATGCGCGACGTTACCGCCGCCAGGCCCGCCATCAGGGTGAAGGACTCCAGATTGTGATCCCAGAATTCGGTTTTACCGCCGAAACCGCGCAGCTTGATCATCGAGAGCGCAAAATCGAAATGGTAATGCTCCGCCTTTTGCACAATGGCTTTGTTCAGTTCGAAGGTCGGCATGTACTGCGGCGCGTGGGAGGAGATTAGCCAGCCGTTATTGCCGATAGGGACGAATACGCCAATTTTCATCACGAACCTCTCTTCAACTCAGTGTGGGGTGAAAGTCAGACGTGGCGCTGCATCCTGCATTTCCTGTTCAGCCTCGTGATGGTGGTTTTGCAAAGGGAATGCCAGTTTTGAAAATGGCTTTGTTATTAGTGTGTTAACTGATGGTTGTTAAAAAGATGCCGGTAAAAGTGGACTAACTGGTCAAAAGCGATGCACACAAATCAGGCGGTTATGCGCGATTGAGGTGCAGAATGTCGTGAGAAGCGAGGGGTTTTGCTATGCTGAACGCACATCAACAAGGAGAGCAGGCATGACACAAGGCGCAGTGCAAACAGCAGGTAAACGTTCGCGGGCGGTGAGCGCCAAGAAGCAGGCCATTCTGAAAGCCGCACTGGAGACCTTTTCCCGGTTCGGCATTCATGGCACGCGTCTGGAGCAGGTGGCGGAGCTGTCCGGCGTGTCGAAAACCAATCTGCTCTACTACTACCCGTCGAAAGAAGCGCTCTATGTCGCCGTTCTCCAGCAAATTCTCGATATCTGGCTGGCGCCGCTGAAAGCGTTTCGCGAAGAACTGACGCCGCTGGTGGCGATCAAAGAGTACATTCGCCTCAAGCTGGAGGTCTCCCGCGACCATCCGCAGGCGTCGAAGCTGTTCTGCATGGAGATGCTGCAAGGTGCGCCGCTGTTGCAGGCGGAACTGACGGGGGATTTAAAGCAGCTGATCGACGACAAATCGGCCATCATTGCGGGTTGGGTGGCGAGCGGAAAGCTGGCGCCAATCGATCCGCAGCACCTGATTTTCATGATTTGGGCCTCGACCCAACATTACGCTGACTTTGCCAGTCAGGTTGAAGCCGTGACCGGAAAAACGCTCCAGGATGAAGCGTTTTTCCAGAGTGCGGTGGATAACGTGCAGCGTCTGATTATTGAAGGGATTCGCCTGCGTTAATTGCCTGGCGGCAGCGGGCAGCTTAAATCGCCTTCTTCGCACTGCATCAGCGAGGCCAGAAACGCCTCGCGCTCGACGGTTTTTTCCGTCATGCACTGATTAATGATCATTGGCTGGATGCTGCCGCCTTCGGTGCCGGAACCGGCAAAGGCACAGTCGGCATCACGCAGTCCAATCCACGCCTGCTGGGCCTTTTTCAGTAAATCACGCTGGGGCGCGGCAGCACGCTTCATCACGGCCTGGTACGTCTGATTCAGTTTTTTATCTGCCGCCTGATATTGCTGGGCAGTGCAGGTGTTCAGATCGGTCTGGGTGGTCGCACTGGCACACTCATCGGCCAGCGCGTTAGCGCTGAAGAGCAATACCGCGCCGGCAATCAATACTCGTTTCATTTTACCCTCCGTATAAAAAAGCCGGACGCGCTACGCTTATCCGGCCTACGGGTTCATTGTAGCTATACGATTAGCCGATTGTCATCAGGCTGGCGTTACCGCCTGCGGCCGCCGTGTTGACGCTAAGAGAGTGCTCAACGTACAGACGCTCCAGCAGCAAATTGGTTTCACCGCGTGCGAAGCCCTGCACCGACACAATCGCGCCGTCGCGCGCCGCCACCTGCTCGCACAGCTCACGAAGCTGATCGGAATCGCCGTGGTAAATCACGGCGTCGAAGGCCTGTGTGGTGATCACGTCCGGTTTCGCGAAGGTGATGCGCGCAGACACCTCTTTCGGCAGCTGTTTAGCGAGATCGCGGTGCAGACCATCCTCCGGCCACAGCACTTCACAGCCCGTTGCCGCAGCGGCAGCCAGCTGGACCAGCGCGTCCTGTTCGTTGTCGGCGATGCACAGCACGCGCTCGCGCGGCATCAGCGTCCAGGTGTTGCGCTCACCGGTTGGGCCGGGCAGCAGACGCTGAGTACCGGCCTGCGCCTGTTCGCCATACTGCTGGCACAGGGCGTGCAGTTCCGGGCGTTTTTCCGCCCATTTGGTCAGCACCTCCAGCGGCTGGGTCAGCAGCGTTTTCAGCTGCGCATCCACCGGACGTTCCGCATCCTGACGCGCCAGGGTCACGCCGAGGGCGTTCTCCGGACGGTTCGCCAGCAGACGATAGAGATAGAGCGGGCCACCGGCTTTCGGACCGGTGCCCGACAAGCCTTCGCCGCCGAACGGTTGCACGCCGACCACCGCGCCCACCATGTTGCGGTTGACGTAGAGGTTGCCGACTTTCGCGCTGCCCGTCACCTGAGCGATGGTTTCGTCGATACGGGTATGCACGCCGAGGGTCAGACCGTAGCCGGAGGCGTTAATCTGATCGACCAGCGCCTCGAGGTTGTTACGGCTGTAGCGCACCACGTGCAGCACCGGGCCGAAGACCTCTTTTTTCAGCTCGTCAAAGCTGGAAAGCTCAATCAGCGTCGGCGCAATAAAGGTTCCGGTGTTCCATTCGCGTGCGTCTTCGCTGTTCTCGCGAACCGCCTGGAAGACCGGACGGCCTTTGGCACGCATCGCCTGAATGTGCTGTTCGATATTGGCTTTGGCTTCGGCGTCAATCACCGGGCCAATGTCAGTGGTCAGTCGGCCTGGGTTACCCATCCGGCATTCTGCCATCGCACCGCGCAGCATTTTCAGCGTGTGGTCGGCGATATCATCCTGCAGGCATAGCACGCGCAGGGCGGAGCAACGTTGACCGGCGCTATCAAAGGCCGAGGCCAGCACGTCCACCACCACCTGCTCGGTCAGGGCGGAGGAGTCGACGATCATCGCGTTCATCCCGCCTGTTTCGGCGATCAGTGGCGTCGGACGCCCCTGCGGATCGAGACGGGTGGCGATGTTGCGTTGCAGCAGCGTGGCCACTTCCGTGGAACCGGTAAACATCACACCGCGCACGCGGTTGTCAGAGGTCAGCTGAGCGCCGACGGTTTCACCGCGCCCCGGCAGAAGCTGTACCACACCTGCCGGAACACCGGCTTCGAGCAAGATCTGAATACCCTGAGCGGCAATCAGCGGCGTCTGTTCAGCGGGTTTCGCCAGCACGCTGTTACCGGCGGCAAGCGCGGCAGCAATCTGGCCGGTAAAGATCGCCAGCGGGAAGTTCCACGGGCTGATACAGACCACCGGACCCAGAGGGCGGTGAGTTTCATTATCGAAGTCGTTGCGTACCTGACCGGCGTAGTAGTGCAGGAAGTCGACCGCTTCGCGCACTTCGGCGATGGCGTTGCTGAAGGTTTTCCCGGCTTCGCGCACCAGGATGCCAATCAGCTGTTGCATCTGGTCTTCCATCAGCACGGCGGCGCGCTCGAGGATCGCGGCACGCTCCTGTGGCGGCGTTGCGAACCAGATTGGCGCATTGTTGACGGCATTTTCCAGCGCCAGCTCGACTTCCTGGGCGGTGGCTTCGCGGGCAAAACCGACGATATCTTTCGGTTCGGCCGGGTTGATCACCGGCTGCATGTCGCCTGCGTCAACGGGCTGTTCGAGAATCGGCTTCGCCTGCCATTTCTGCAGGGCGCTGTTGAGCAGGGCGGAAGACAGGGATGCCAGACGGTGTTCGTTTGCCAGATCCAGACCCGCTGAGTTGGTGCGATCGCTGCCGTACAGTTCACGCGGCAGGGCAATTTTCGGATGCGGCAGGCCGAGCTGGCCCTCCTGGGCTGCCATTTTTTCCACGGCCTGCACCGGATCGGCAACCAGTTCATCGAGCGGCAGCGTGGTATCGGCAATACGGTTGACGAAGGAGGTGTTCGCGCCGTTTTCCAGCAGACGACGCACCAGATAGGCAAGCAGCGTTTCGTGTGTGCCAACCGGAGCATAGATACGGCACGGTCGGTTCAGTTTGCCTTCTGCCACTTTACCGGTGACCTGTTCGTACAGCGGTTCACCCATGCCGTGCAGGCACTGGAACTCGTACTGGCCCGGATAGTAGTTTTGCCCGGCCAGGCTGTAGATCGCCGCCAGCGTATGGGCGTTGTGGGTGGCGAACTGCGGGTAAATCAGGTTCGGCACGTTAAGCAGTTTTTTCGCACAGGCGAGGTAAGAAACGTCGGTATAGACCTTACGGGTGTAGACCGGATAGCCTTCCAGCCCCTCCATCTGCGCACGCTTGATTTCGCTGTCCCAGTACGCGCCTTTTACCAGACGGATCATCAGTCGACGGCGGCTGCGGGAGGCGAGGTCAATCAGATAATCAATCACAAACGGACAGCGTTTCTGATAGGCCTGAATGACGAAGCCGATACCGTTCCAGCCCGCCAGCTCTGGCTCGAAGCACAGTTTTTCCAGCAGATCGAGGGAGATCTCCAGGCGGTCGGCCTCTTCGGCATCGATGTTAATCCCGATATCGTACTGGCGCGCCAGCAGGGTCAGGGATTTCAGGCGCGGGTAGAGTTCATCCATTACGCGATCGTACTGAGCGCGGCTGTAGCGTGGGTGCAGGGCGGAGAGCTTGATGGAAATCCCCGGCCCTTCGTAAATGCCGCGACCGTTCGAGGCTTTACCAATCGCGTGGATCGCCTGCTGGTACGAGACCATATAAGCCTGCGCATCGGCGGCGGTCAGGGCCGCTTCACCGAGCATGTCGTAAGAGTAGCGGAAGCCTTTATCTTCCAGCTTGCGGGCGTTGGCCAGCGCTTCGGAGATGGTTTCACCGGTGACGAACTGCTCGCCCATCAGACGCATCGCCATGTCCACGCCTTTGCGGATCAGCGGTTCGCCGCTCTTACCGATAATGCGGTTCAGGGAGCGGGAAAGGTTGGCTTCGTTATGGGTGGAGACCAGTTTGCCGGTAAACAGCAGGCCCCAGGTGGCAGCGTTGACGAACAGCGATGGGCTGCGGCCAATGTGCGAGTGCCAGTTACCGTTGCTGATTTTGTCGCGGATTAATGCATCGCGCGTGGCTTTGTCCGGAATACGCAGCAGCGCTTCCGCGAGGCACATCAGCGCCACGCCTTCCAGCGAGGAGAGGGAGAACTCCTGCAGTAGCCCCTGCACCATACCGGCGCGACCACTGGCGGATTTCTGATTACGCAGTTTGTCGGCGAGCTGATACGCCAGGCTGTGCGCCTGGGACGCAATCGGCTCCGGCAGACGGGCCTGCTCCAGCAGCATCGGCACGGCGTCGGTTTCGGCGCGACGATACGCGGCGGTGATCGCGGCGCGGCTCACGGACTGCGGCAGGATCTGCTCGGCAAAGTCGAGGAACGGCTGGTGGTTCTCTTCGGCGATGGCGGCGGCGTCTTCGCTTTCGTTGGCAGCACCCGCCAGCAGGGCAGGCAGTTCCGGTAAGTCGTCTTCGTTTTCCAGACGTTCCAGATAATTAAAAATGGCCTGTTTAATCAGCCAGTGCGGCGTGCGGTCAATGCGGGTTGCAGCGCTCTTAATCCGTTCGCGGGTCGCGTCATCCAGCTTAACCCCCATGGTGGTCATGCCCATGCCAGTAACTCCTGTTGATCTTTAGTGATGTTCGTTCGTTAGCGTGAAATATCCACCATGTTGCAACTTTGTGCAACCGTGTTAAATGTGACCTGGACTGCAAGCTGAAAAATGAATGGATTGTTAACGATAAGTAAGCTGGTAAATACGATGGGATTCTGCGTTTGAAGCCAGTTTTTATGCGGCACTTAACACTTTTAAAAGGTGCAACCCGTAAAAGCGTGAGCGAGTGCAACCTATACGAAAGACCTATAAATCCAGGGATGAATTTGATGTAAATGCAGTGTTAAATCATTTGTGCATGTGGAGCGCTTACGGCAGGATACGCGCGCCCAACCGAAATACACTCATGATTATCACGTTCCGATAATCGAATAATAAGGCAGCCCGGACGGCTGTCGCTCGATATTTTTGGAGATTTTAAATGGCTATTAGCACACCGATGCTGGTGACATTTCTCGTTTATATTTTTGGCATGATCCTGATAGGGTTTATTGCATGGCGTTCGACCAAAAACTTTGACGACTATATTTTAGGTGGGCGTAGTTTAGGGCCCTTCGTGACCGCGCTGTCAGCGGGCGCTTCCGACATGAGCGGCTGGCTGCTGATGGGGTTACCGGGCGCGATTTTCATCTCCGGGATTTCCGAAAGCTGGATTGCCATCGGCCTGTGTATCGGGGCATGGATTAACTGGAAACTGGTGGCCGGTCGTTTGCGTGTTCACACCGAAGTGAACAACAACGCGCTGACGCTTCCGGACTATTTCACCAGCCGTTTCGAAGATAAAAGCCGCGTGCTGCGTATTATCTCCGCGCTGGTGATCCTGCTGTTCTTCACCATCTACTGTGCGTCCGGGATTGTCGCCGGGGCTCGTCTGTTCGAAAGCACCTTCGGCATGAGCTATGAAACCGCACTGTGGGCCGGTGCTGCAGCCACCATCCTTTATACCTTCGTCGGTGGCTTCCTGGCCGTGAGCTGGACGGATACCGTGCAGGCGAGCCTGATGATTTTCGCCCTGATCCTCACCCCGGTGATTGTAATTATCACCGTCGGCGGGTTTGGCGATTCGCTGGAAGTGATCAAGCAAAAGAGCATTGAAAACATCGATATGCTCAAAGGGCTGAACTTCGTGGCCATCATCTCACTGATGGGCTGGGGCCTGGGCTACTTCGGCCAGCCGCACATTCTGGCGCGTTTCATGGCGGCGGATTCTCACCACAGCATCGTGCATGCGCGTCGTATCAGTATGACGTGGATGATCCTGTGCCTGGCGGGTGCGGTTGCGGTCGGCTTCTTCGGCATTGCGTACTTCAATAACAACCCGGCGCAGGCGGGGGCGGTGAACCAGAACGCCGAGCGCGTGTTTATCGAGCTGGTGCAGATTCTGTTTAACCCGTGGATTGCCGGGATTTTACTGTCGGCGATTCTGGCGGCGGTGATGTCGACCCTGAGCTGTCAACTGCTGGTGTGCTCAAGCGCCATTACAGAAGATCTGTACAAGGCCTTCCTGCGTAAAGGCGCGAGCCAGAAAGAGCTGGTGTGGGTCGGACGCTTTATGGTGCTGGCGGTGGCGCTGGTCTCTATCGCGCTGGCCGCAAACCCGGAAAACCGCGTGCTGGGACTGGTGAGCTACGCCTGGGCGGGCTTCGGTGCAGCCTTTGGTCCGGTGGTGCTGTTCTCTGTACTCTGGTCACGCATGACCCGAAACGGCGCGCTGGCGGGGATGATCATCGGTGCGGTGACGGTTATCGTCTGGAAACAGTTCGCGTGGCTGGGCCTGTATGAAATCATTCCAGGCTTTATCTTCGGCAGCATCGGGATTGTGGTGTTCAGCCTGCTGGGGAAAGCGCCGTCGGCGGCTATGCAGGAACGTTTTGCCGAAGCGGATGCGCATTACCACACGGCACCGCCGGTAAAGTTACAGCCTGAATAAGCATAAACAGGTTTTCAAAGCCGGGTAAGGCGTCATCGCCGCCCGGCTTTTTATTTGTCAGAACTGCACGCAGACCGGCTGATCAACGCGCATCACCGACTCCTGCGCAAACCGAGATTTGTAGATCCCGCGTAATGCTTCGATATTGCTCTCGCTCTGAGCATCTTTCCCGTGGATCAGCATCAACGCTTTGCTTGGCTCACGCGCCACTTTCCCGTCATTGCCCAGCCACTGTCCGCGCGCATCAAACACCGTTAAGCCATCGCGAAAACGCGGCGTTACGTCCTGATCGACAAACTGCTGCCACTCCTGCCCGGTGATGGGGGCACCCGCCGGACGATTCAGACCGAAATAGAGCGTGGTTTGCTGCATCTGGTTATCCACTTTGCAGGTGGCGTCAGGAGCCGTATGCGAGGGGGCGTTGCAGCCGGCCAGCATGAAAAGTGCGGCAACCATAAGCCCTGTTTTGATGGTCATTGTTCGCTATCCTCATTGTTATTATTGCAAGAAAAAGCCGGGTGGCGCTAACGCTGACCCGGCCTGCATATCATCTGTTCGACAAACGGTGTTAAAGCACCAGCCCCGCAAAACTTGCCGACAGCAAGCTCACCAGCGTCGCGCCGTACACCAGACGCAGACCAAAGCGAGATACCACGTTGCCTTGCTTCTCGTTCAGCCCTTTGATCGCCCCGGCCACGATGCCGATAGAGGCAAAGTTGGCGAACGACACCAGGAAGATAGAGAGAATGCCCAGCCCGCGCGGTGTCATTTGACCGGCAATTTTTTGCAGCTCAATCATCGCCACAAATTCATTCGCCACCAGTTTGGTCGCCATAATACTGCCCGCGTTCAGCGCATCACTCAGGGGAATGCCCACCAGCCACGCCAGCGGATAAAAAACATAGCCAAGGATCTGCTGGAAGCTCATTCCAAACAGGCTGGAGAAGAGGGCGTTGACGGCGCTAATAAGGGCAATAAAGCCAATCAGCATCGCCAGAATAATCATCGCCACTTTAAAACCGGCCAGAATATACTCGCCCAGCATCTCAAAGAAGCTCTGGGATTCGTGCAGTTTTTCCAGTTTGATTTCCGGCTCGGCTTCCGGGCTTGCCGGGTTAATGACCGACAGAATAATAAAGGTGCTGAACATATTGAGGATCAGCGCCGCGACCACGAATTTCGCATCGAGCATGGTCATATAAGCGCCGACGATCGACAGGGAAACGGTGGACATCGCCGTCGCCGACATGGTGAACAGGCGACGAGACGAGAGATCGCCGAGCACCCCTTTGTAAGCAATGAAGTTTTCCGACTGGCCGAGAATCAATGAGCTGACGGCGTTAAAGGATTCCAGCTTGCCCATGCCATTCAGTTTTGACAGCAGGGTGCCGATCAGACGAATAAAAATCGGCAGAATACGCCAGTGCTGGAGAATACCGATCAGGGCAGAAATAAAGATAATCGGACACAACACGCCGAGGAAAATGAACGCCAGCCCTTTTTCACCCATTCCGCCAAAGACAAAATTGGTGCCCTCCGCGGCAAATTTCAGCAGGGATTCAAAGAAACCGGAGACATATTGAATCACGAAGAGGCCGCTTTCGGCGTGCAGGAAAAAGAACGCCAGCGCAATTTCAATCACAATAAGCTGTAAAACATAACGAATACGAATTTTTCGGCGGTCGAAACTCACCAGCCAGGCGAGCGCAAGAATAATGACCAGCGCCAGCAGGAAATGAACAAAGTTATACATTTTGAATTTTCAGCAGGTAAACGAAGCGCTTATTTAGCCATAGGGCACGGGAACCGTAAATGGGCATTTACGTTATAAGTTATATACATAACGGTAACGATCGTAACTATTAACCGGCGATGGATTTACAACTGGTCATCAAAACCTGACACAATTCGCTTGTTTTTCTTTCTGCCGTAATGATAATCACTATCACAGTTATTTACCTTTCTTTGCACCAGTTGACCGCGATAAACATTTAAGGTGTCGGCATGTTTGTTCCATTTCTCATTATGTTACGTGAAGGGCTTGAAGCGGCCTTAATTGTCAGTCTGATTGCAAGCTACCTGAAGCGCACCCAGCGCGGCCGTTGGATTGGTGTGATGTGGATTGGCGTTATTCTCGCCGCCGCACTCTGTTTAGGTCTCGGGATCCTGATTAACGAAACCACCGGTGAATTCCCGCAAAAAGAGCAGGAGCTGTTCGAAGGGATCGTGGCGGTGATTGCCGTGGTGATTCTCACCTGGATGGTGTTCTGGATGCGCAAAGTCTCGCGTAACGTCAAAGTGCAGCTGGAGCAGGCGGTCGATCACGCGCTGCAAAAGGGCAACCACCACGGCTGGGCGCTGATTGGGATGGTCTTTTTCGCCGTCGCCCGCGAAGGGCTGGAGTCAGTCTTCTTCCTGCTGGCGGCGTTCCAGCAGGACGTAGGGATCTGGCCGCCGCTCGGCGCGATGCTGGGGCTCGCCACCGCGATTGTGCTGGGATTCATGCTCTACTGGGGCGGCATTCGCCTGAACCTTGGCGCGTTCTTCAAATGGACCAGCCTGTTCATTCTGCTGGTCGCCGCCGGGCTGGCGGCAGGGGCGATTCGCGCCTTCCACGAGGCGGGCCTGTGGAACCACTTCCAGGACGTTGCGTTCGATTTCAGTAATACGCTCTCCACCCACTCTCTGACCGGCACCCTGCTCGAAGGCATCTTCGGCTATCAGGAAACGCCGAGCGTCAGCGAAGTGGCGATGTATTTCATCTATCTCATTCCGGCGCTGGTGCTGTTCTTTATGCCATCACGCCCCAGTACTCAGCCGTCGCGTACTGCGCCCTGAAGTGCTTCGTGTTGTTTATACATACTTTTAGAAAGGGAAGGGTCATGGCAATTCAATTTCGACGTACTGCATTACAGGCAGGTGTGGCAGCGCTGTTTGCATATGCATTCTCAGCGGGCGCGGCAGATGTTCCTCAGGTGAAAGTCACCGTGAACGATAAACAGTGTGAGCCGATGACCATCACGGTCAACAGCGGTAAAACCCAGTTTATCATTCAGAACCATAGCCAGAAGGCGCTGGAGTGGGAAATCCTCAAAGGCGTGATGGTGGTGGAAGAGCGTGAAAACATCGCGCCGGGCTTTACCCAGAAAATGACGGCTAACCTGCAGCCGGGCGAATATGACATGACCTGCGGCCTGCTGACCAACCCGAAAGGCAAGCTGATCGTCAAAGGCGAAGCCACGGCGGATGCGGCGAAAGGCGAAGCGCTGCTGAGTCTGGGCGAGGCGATCACCGCCTATAAAGCCTACGTGACCAAAGAGACCGCAGACCTGGTTGCCGGTACCAAAGCCTTTACCGACGCGGTAAAAGCGGGTGATATCGAGAAAGCCAAATCTCTGTACGCGCCAACGCGCCAGCACTACGAGCGTATCGAACCGATTGCCGAGCTGTTCTCTGACCTCGACGGCAGCATCGACGCCCGTGAAGATGATTACGAGCAGAAAGCCGCCGATCCGAAATTCACCGGCTTCCACCGTCTGGAGAAAGCGCTGTTTGGCGATAACTCCACCAAAGGGATGGAGAAGTACGCGGAGCAGCTGAATACCGACGTGCTGGATCTGCAAAAACGCATTAGCGAGCTGGCTTTCCCGCCGTCAAAAGTGGTGGGCGGCGCGGCTGGCCTGATTGAAGAAGTGGCGGCCAGCAAAATCAGTGGCGAAGAAGATCGTTACAGCCACACCGACCTGTGGGACTTCCAGGCGAACGTTGATGGCGCGCAGAAGATTGTAGACCTGCTGCGTCCGCAGCTGCAGAAAGACAACAGCGAACTGCTGGCGAAAGTGGATGCCAACTTCAAGAAAGTGAATACCATTCTGGCGAAGTACCGTACCAAAGACGGGTATGAGACTTACGACAAATTGACGGACGCCGACCGGAATGCGCTGAAAGGGCCAATCACGACGCTGGCGGAAGATCTGGCACAGCTGCGTGGCGTACTGGGTCTGGACTAAGCATTATGAGTAAACATCACGAAATCGACGTCGCAGAACCGTCGCGCCGTCGATTGTTAAAAGGGGTGGGGGCGCTTGGCGGCGCGCTCGCTCTGGCGGGGGGGTGCCCGGTGGCGCATGCGGCCAAACCGCAAAGCGCGCCGGGAACACTCTCCCCGAATGCACGCATGGAGACGCAGCCGTTCTACGGTGAACATCAGGCCGGGATCCTGACGCCGCAGCAGGCGGCGATGATGGTGGTGGCGTTTGATTCGCTGGCGAGCGATAAAGCGGATCTGGAACGTCTGTTCCGTTTGCTGACGAAGCGGATTGCGTTTCTGACGGCAGGCGGCCCGGCGCCGGAAACGCCGAATCCGCGGATGCCGCCGATGGATTCGGGTATTCTGGGGCCGTTTATCGCCCCGGATAATCTGACGGTCACGGTTTCCGTTGGCGAGTCGCTGTTTGACGCCCGCTACGGGCTTGAGAAACAGAAACCGAAAACGCTGCAAAAGATGACGCGTTTTCCAAATGATTCTCTCGACGCCGCGCTCTGTCATGGCGATCTGCTGATCCAGATCTGCGCCAATACCCAGGATACGGTGATCCACGCCCTGCGCGATATCATCAAGCACACGCCGGATCTGCTCAGCGTGCGCTGGAAACGGGAAGGGTTTATCTCCGATCACGCGGCGCGCAGCCAGGGAAAAGAGACGCCGGTCAACCTGCTCGGCTTTAAAGACGGAACGGCCAACCCGGACAGCCGAGATGCGGCGCTGATGAAAAACGTGGTCTGGACCACGGCGGATCAGGGCGAACCGGCGTGGGCGGTGGGCGGCACTTATCAGGCGGTGCGCATTATCCAGTTCCACGTGGAGTTCTGGGATCGCACGCCGCTGAAAGAGCAGCAAACCATTTTCGGTCGTGACAAGCAGAGCGGTGCGCCGCTGGGCATGAAAAACGAACACGATGTACCGGATTACGCAAAAGATCCGGACGGCGATACCATCGCGCTCGACAGCCATATTCGTCTGGCGAACCCGCGAACGCCGGAAACCGAGTCCAGCCTGATGATGCGTCGCGGTTACAGCTATTCGCTGGGGGTGACCAACTCCGGGCAGCTGGATATGGGCCTGCTGTTTGTCTGCTATCAGCACGATCTGGAGAAGGGCTTTTTAACCGTGCAGAAGCGGTTAAACGGCGAGGCGCTGGAAGAGTACATAAAACCTATCGGCGGCGGGTATTTCTTTGCTCTGCCGGGCGTGCGCGATAACACCGCGTATCTCGCACAAGGGCTGATCGAAGCCTGATTATTCTCCCCGCCACCCGCGCGGGGAGATTATTTTTTCCTATGACCCTCACTGTTATATTTCTGTCATATTTCTGTATGAGACTGAACTCAGCTGCAGGGCGAGCCTGAAAAAAGTTGCGTTCAGGTAAAAAAAATGTTGCATTTGTGATAAATCCTGATGTACTTAATATAAGACAGCGGTAGTTCCCGGCAGTGATAACGATTCACTATGGAGATCGCGAATGGTTGGGTCCTGTACTGGACAAGTTAAACATAACAACCGCAGCACCCGGCGCGGAGGCTCTGACTCCGGCAGCGATTTCTTCACCACAAAATTCTCCTCCCCAATACCTCAAAAGAACTTATCCGGCGTGCAGAACGGTGCGCGTAGCCGTTTTGCATCGTCATTCCAAAAGGCAAGCAAGGGCTTACAAGGAAGCCAAACCTCAGATGTTCGTGCGCATAATCGCGCTGCCAACGGCGCGTGTGATGAATACCAACAACTCAAGGTGCTATCCATGGGAAGACAAAAAGCAGTGATCAAAGCTCGTCGCGAAGCAAAACGTGTGCTGAGACGGGATTCACGTAGCCATAAACAGCGTGAAGAAGAGTCGGTCACCTCGCTTGTGCAGATGAGTGGCGGCGTAGAAGCAATTGGCATGGCGCGAGACAGCCGTGATAACTCCCCAATTGCCGCCCGCAATGAAGCTCAGGCGCACTACCTGAATGCTATCGAGAGTAAACAGCTGATCTTCGCAACCGGTGAAGCCGGATGCGGGAAAACGTGGATAAGTGCTGCCAAGGCGGCGGAGGCTCTGATTCATAAGGATGTGGACAGAATTATCGTCACCCGTCCGGTATTGCAGGCCGATGAAGATCTCGGCTTCTTGCCCGGCGATATGTCAGAGAAGTTTGCCCCGTATTTCCGGCCTGTCTATGACGTGCTGGTGAAACGCCTGGGGGCTTCTTTTATGCAGTACTGCCTGCGACCAGAGATTGGTAAGGTGGAAATCGCGCCGTTCGCCTATATGCGCGGACGTACATTTGAAAATGCGGTCGTCATTCTCGACGAGGCTCAGAACGTGACCGCAGCGCAAATGAAGATGTTTTTAACGCGCCTCGGGGAAAACGTGACCGTTATCGTCAACGGCGATATCACCCAGTGCGACCTGCCGTCGGGTGTCAAATCGGGCCTGAGCGATGCGCTGGCACGTTTTGTGGAAGATGACATGGTTGGGGTGGTGCGTTTCAACAAAGATGATTGCGTACGCTCGGTTCTGTGCCAGCGCGCACTGCTTGCTTACGACTGAATTTGCTGCTGATGACAAAGCCCGGGCAACCGGGCTTTGCTTTCTGGGGAACCCAAACGACAGACGAAAAAAAAGCCCGCATTTTCATGCGAGCTCTTCTTCAAATATGGCGGTGAGAGAGGGGTTCGAACCCTCGATACGTTGCCGTATACACACTTTCCAGGCGTGCTCCTTCAGCCACTCGGACACCTCACCGTATTGTTTCGCTGCCTGACCTCTCGGGGGCAACGGGGCGCTACTATAGGGAGTTGCGCTAAAACGGTCAAGCAAATTTTATGCCCGAGTGGCTGTTCGGTTAAGCAATAATCACCTCTGCCGGTTTACGCTCACATCTGACCAAAACGACCGGAATTAAAATCACCGATCGCCTCTGCGATCTCGGTTTTGGTGTTCATCACGAACGGACCGTAACCAACAATCGGCTCGTTTAACGGCTCGCCGGACATCAGCAGCACTTTTGCGTCACGGGTGGCCTCAAGGTGCAGTTTATCCCCGCTCTGGCTCAGCACCACCAGCTGGGCTTCACCGGCTTCGGTGGTGCCATTCACTGTGATACTGCCTTCGACCACCACCAGCGCCGTGCTCCAGCCATCCGGCTGGTTCAGGCTCAGATGGCCGCCCTGATGCAGGGCAATGTCCCATACGTTCAGGGGCGAGAAGGTGTGCGCCGTACCTTGTGCATCGCCATACTGACCGGCAATCACCCGCAGCTCGCCGCTGTTATCGGGCAGCGCCACGACCGGGATCGCCGCTTTGGTGATGCTTTGGTAGCCCGGTGTGGCCATTTTGTGCTTCGCCGGAAGGTTGACCCACAGCTGCATCATCTTCAGCTCACCGCCCTGGCGCGAGAAGGCATCGGCGTGAAACTCTTCATGCAAAATGCCCGCACCGGCGGTCATCCATTGCACATCGCCCGGACCAATTACGCCACCTTTACCGGTTGAATCGCGATGCTCTACGTCGCCGGAATAGACAATGGTCACCGTTTCAAAGCCGCGATGGGGATGCTCACCCACACCGCGTTTCACGCCGTCGCCGGGGAAAACGTGCGGGCCTGCATAGTCCAGCAGCAGGAAAGGGCTGAGGGCTTCGCCGTGAGTCTGGTAAGAGAACATTGAGCGTACCGGGAAACCGTCGCCCACCCAGTGGGGACGCGGTGCGGTATAGACGCCAGTAACCTGTTTCATGTTTTTCTCCTGCTGTTCGGTTGATGTGTATTAGCTTATATTCGACATTAATAACCCGGTAGAGTGTGAAATTAATACTCACTGTTCCATAAACAGGACGATGGAGGCGAAATGCAGGATCTCAATGATTTTGCGTGGTTTGTGAAAGTGGTGGACCACGGCGGATTTGCCGCAGCAGGACGGGCCTGTGATTTACCAAAATCCCGCCTCAGCCGTCGTATTGCGCAGCTTGAAGAGCGGCTGGGCGTGCGATTAATACAGCGCACCACGCGGCAGTTTACGGTCACCGACATCGGCCATACCTTTTATCAGCACTGCAAAGCGATGCTGGTGGAAGCGGAGGCGGCGCAGGAGGCTGTTGCCGCTTTACAGGCAGAGCCGCGCGGAATGGTGCGCATAACCTGTCCGGTTACGCTGCTACATGTCCATATTGGCCCGATGCTGGCGCGATTTATGGTCCGCTATCCGGGCGTGAATCTGCAGCTGGAAGCCACCAACCGGCGCGTGGATGTGGTGGCGGAGGGGATTGATGTGGCAATTCGCGTAAGGCCACGGCCTTTTGACGATAGCGATCTGGTCTTGCGTGTGCTCGCCGATCGCGGTCACTGTCTGGTGGCGAGCCCGCAGCTGATTGAACGGCTGGGTACACCGACAGCGCCTGCTGAACTCAGCCAGTGGCCCGGACTGAGCATGGGGGCGGGCAAGCAGGTTCACAAATGGGCGCTGACCGGGCCTGCGGGCGCGAAGGCGGAGATCCACTTTACGCCGCGTTATATCACCTCTGATATGCTGGCGCTGCGCGAAGCGGCATCGGCTGGTGTCGGCGTGGTCCAGTTACCCGTTTTAATGGTCAAGGAGCAGCTGGCGCGCGGTGAGCTGGTCAGGGTACTGAGCGAGTGGGAGCCGCAGCGGGAAGTCATTCACGCCGTGTATCCTTCGCGGCGCGGACTGTTGCCTTCTGTGCGCACGCTGGTGGATTTTCTGGCCGAAGAATACGCGCGGATTGTCGAGGAGTAGACCCAAACGACAGACGAAAAAAAAGCCCGCATTTTCATGCGAGCTCTTCTTCAAATATGGCGGTGAGAGAGGGGTTCGAACCCTCGATACGTTGCCGTATACACACTTTCCAGGCGTGCTCCTTCAGCCACTCGGACACCTCACCGTATTGTCATCCCGTTGTTGCTGGGACGGGCGCTAATGTAAGTAAAAGGGGCATCGCCGTCAATCAACTTTTTCAGTTATTTGGCGTGTTTAGATAAAGTTTCAGCAATGTGATTCCTGAATGTGCTGAAAGCGCTTTTTTTATCATCAACACACCCTGCGCAATATTTGTTATCCTGATAATCCTCTTGAAAACACATATAAAACATCGCAATAAAAAGCAGGAGTCATTTATGGATATCATCTTTTACCATCCGACGTTTGATACCCCTTACTGGATTAAGGCGCTGTCGACAGCCATTCCGGGCGCGCGCGTGCGTGAATGGAAGCGGGGCGATAACGAACATGCGGATTATGCGCTCGTCTGGCATCCGCCGGTGGAGATGTTGCAGGGGCGCAATCTGAAAGCGGTCTTCGCCCTCGGCGCGGGCGTGGATTCCATCCTGAGCAAATTAAAAGCGCATCCGGAAATGTTGCCAGAACATATTCCCCTGTTCCGCCTCGAAGATACCGGGATGGGCCAGCAAATGCAGGAATACGCGGTGAGCCAGGTTCTGCACTGGTTCCGCCGTTTTGACGACTATCAGGCGCTGAAGCAACAATCGCGCTGGGAACCGTTAGCCGATTATCAGCGCGAAGATTTTACCGTCGGGCTGTTGGGTGCGGGCGTGCTGGGTTCAAAAGTGGCGGAAGCCCTCGCGCCTTGGGGATTCCCGCTGCGCTGCTGGAGCCGCACGCGCAAGACGTATCCTGGCGTGGAGAGCTTTGCCGGTCATGACGAACTGCCAGCCTTCCTGAAAGGGACGCGCGTGCTGATCAACCTGCTGCCGAATACGGCGGAGACGGTCGGCATTATCAATCAGGATCTGCTGAACCAACTGCCGGATCAAAGCTATGTGATGAACCTGGCGCGCGGCGTGCATCTGGTGGAAGCGGATCTGCTTAACGCGCTCGACAGCGGTAAGCTGAAAGGGGCGATGCTGGATGTCTACAGCCGTGAACCGTTGCCGGAAGAGAGCCCGCTGTGGGCGCATCCGCGCGTGGCGATGACGCCGCATATTGCCGCTGTCACCCGCCCGGAAGAAGCCGTGGATTACATCGCCCGCACCATAGCGCTGCTGGAGCAGGGGAAAGCCGCGACCGGACAGGTCGACAGGCAGCGAGGCTACTAACCGCAACCCGGCTTTTGCCGGGTTTTTGCTGATATTCGCCGGGTATACCTGCTATCCTTGGGGTAAAACATCAGAGGAGAGAGAGATGTATCCCGTAGACCTGCATATGCACACCGTCGCCAGCACCCACGCGTACAGCACCCTTCATGACTACATCGCGCAAGCCAAACTGAGAGGGATTACGCTTTTTGCGATCACCGATCACGGCCCGGATATGGCTGATGCGCCGCACTACTGGCACTTTGTAAATATGCGCATCTGGCCTCGTCTGGTGGATGGCGTGGGGATACTGCGCGGCATCGAGGCGAACATTAAAAATACGGACGGCGAGATCGACTGTACTGGCCCGATGCTGACCTCTCTGGATCTGATTATCGCCGGTTTTCATGAGCCGGTGTTTGCTCCTCAGGATAAAGAGACCCACACCCAGGCGATGATCGCGACGATTGCCAGCGGCAACGTCCACATTATCAGCCACCCTGGCAACCCGAAATTCCCAATCGACATTCAGGCGGTCGCCCAGGCGGCGGCAAAACACCGCGTGGCGCTGGAAATCAATAACTCCTCCTTTACCCACTCGCGCATTGGCAGCGAAGCCAACTGTCGCGCAGTGGCGGCGGCGGTGCGTGATGCTGGCGGAATGGTGGCGCTGGGCTCTGATTCCCACACCGCTTTTACGCTGGGGGAATTTGGCGAGTGCCGGAAAGTGTTAGATGAAGTCGGGTTCCCGGAAGAGCGTATTCTTAACGTTACCCCGCGTCGGATGCTGGATTTCCTCGAATCGCGTGGCATGCCACCGATCGCTGAATTTGCTGAACTTTAATACAGTCATGGAATAAATAAATGAACGAGTTTTCAATCCTTTGCCGCGTACTGGGCACCTTGTACTATCGCCAGCCGCAAGATCCGCTGCTGGTTCCGCTCTTTACGCTGATTCGCGAAGGTAAGCTCGCGGACAACTGGCCGCTGGAGCAGGAGGAGCTACTGCAACGCCTGCAAAAGAGCTGCGATATGCAGCAGATTTCGGCGGATTACAACGCCCTGTTTGTGGGCGAAGAGGGGCGCGTTTCACCGTATCGCTCTTCCTGGGAAGAGGGGGCGACGGAATCTGAAGTGCGCGCGTTCCTCTCCGAGCGCGGTATGCCCCTGAGCGATGCGCCTGCCGACCATATCGGCACGCTGCTGCTGGCGGCCTCGTGGATTGAAGATCACGCCGGTGACGATGAAAGCGAAGCTCTGGAAACGCTGTTTGGGGATTACATTCTCCCCTGGTGCGGCGCTTTCCTCGGTAAGATTGAAGCCCATGCCACATCTCCTTTCTGGCGCACCATGGCACCGCTGACCCGTGAAGCGATCTCCGCCATGTGGGACGAATTACAGGAAGAGAACGAAGAGTGATTTAAATCACATATTCAATGTAACGATACATTTTGATTTGAACAAAATGTGCTCGTGATCTCATTTCACTGGCGCGTATCTGATAAGATGCGCGCCATGAATATATTACTTTCCATTGCCATTACGACAGGGATCCTCTCCGGAATCTGGGGATGGGTTGCCGTGTCTTTGGGACTGCTCAGCTGGGCGGGTTTCCTCGGCTGTACCGCCTACTTCGCCTGTCCGCAGGGCGGACTGAAAGGGCTGTTTATCTCGGGCTGCACCATGATGAGCGGCGTTGTCTGGGCATTGATTATCATGCACGGCAGCGCGCTTGCGCCGCATCTTGAGATCGTCGGCTATATGATGACCGGCGTAGTGGCTTTTTTGATGTGCATTCAGGCAAAACACCTGCTGCTCTCTTTTGTTCCTGGAACTTTCATTGGCGCATGCGCGACCTTTGCCGGGCAGGGCGACTGGAAAATGATTATCCCGTCGCTCCTTCTGGGACTGGTGTTTGGCTACGCGATGAAAAACAGCGGACTGTGGCTGGCGGCCCGGCGAGAACGGGCGCAGGAAAACGGCACGGTATTAAGCAAATAAAAAAGCGAGGCCTTAGCGCCTCGCTTTTTCGTTGTGCTTTCTGAATCAGGATTCTGGAGGCACCGACATTTCGCGGTATTTCACCAGCACCTCATTTTTCACGTCATTTTTATTCTGCAGATCCCACAGTCCACGATCGATCCCGTCGTTAATCAGGAAAATAACCCCTGTTTCGATGGCCGACATCAGACACATCATCACCGGTTCATTCGAGGTGTAGCCGATTTCACCTTCCAGCAGACGCTGGTAGTCGATGAAGCGGAAGACACCGGCCTGAACTTCATAGGAGAGAATCGTTTTGCTGGTGGTGACCGATGACAGCACTTCACCGGTGCTCACGTTAACCACGCGCAGGTTGACGGCAATCTGGTCGAGCTGGTACTGCGTGTCCGCCCCAATACCGAAATAACGCGCCCCGACACCGCCCGATTTCACGTTACTTTCGTAGCCGATAATCGAGCCTTCAACCATGACGTTTGCGGCAACCAGCGACTGCAACGGTACGCGGTTATTAACCTCAACGGTGCCGTTTTCCTGAGCCGCACGAATGATTTTGCGTTCGTTCAGCAGGTTTTGCAGCCCCTGGCGTTCCAGAGGAATAAACCAGCGTGAATCCTTGAGCGCAGTCACCAGCATGGCGGTGGCACTTTGTGGAACAGCCGTCGAGAAGTTACTTGCCGGATATGGTTTGAACTGGCCCGTTTCATCCTGAATGTTATAAACCGAGACAAATATCTTACCGGTTGGCGCCGGCAGATGTGTCAGGTCGCGATAGCTTTGCGCCCGGGGCATCAGCGTGGGTTTAGCGGCTTCTTTAGGTGGAGCAGTTAAACAACCGCTCAATAAGCACACTGCAACAAGAATCAGTAAGCGCTGCATGATTGTTGTCCTTATTTCGTGGTTGTTTAAAAATCAGTTGAATCGGTTGCGAGACCCGATACCTGAATGGTGGACGTTTTGCCCGTTTTCCGGTCGGTCACATTCAGCTGCAGTTGCCCGTCTTTATTGGCAATATCGACAATAAAATCGTTGGTCACCATGCGGCCAGGCTTGCCGGTATTAATATTCGTGAGCAAGCCACCTAATATTTGCGACTGAATAGCCTGCGTGAAGTTATCCAGTGCAGACGGTGTTTCAATACCAAAGTCATCGTTATAGCTGGGGTCTTTGTAGGAGTTTTGGGCCTGGGCTTCATTGAGCATAAAAGCCCCGTTATTTGGATTGCCACCAAAGTTTGGGTTACGGAACTGGAAAGTCATATTCCCGGCCCAGCTTAACGGTGCAATCAGCATTAACGAAATCACTGTGTGTGCGAGACGCATTACAGCCTCCGGAGATTAATATCGCTAGAATTCATCTTTTGCTAAATCGCCAGTGCTCAGCAGAGCCTTATCGATTTGCAGACGATTTACCGCTTCTTCAGTTTGTGCCAGTGCAAAACTGATGTTTTTGTCAAAGTCTCTTTTCGTTGGGAATAAAAATGTCTGGTACACCACGTCCTGATTAACCGTTATGGTGATCCAGCTTCCCCATCGAGCACTGGGCCGCTCATTGATTGTTAAATTGCCTGGATAATCACTTTCCCATTTGTCGCTAAATGCCCGATAAAAATCGTGGCCGATAGATGAGACGGTGTGGTCAGTTAATAATCCGGGCACTTCCACTTCAACAGCGTGAAGATTTCCGGCAGCGAGCAGAAAGCCGACTGCCGCGATCCAACTCGACGTGCGTTTCATGTTATTAACGCCTGAGGTTATCGTTTGCCCATGAAACAGCCTGAGTCCTGTTTTTAACAGCTATCTTCTTGAAAAGATTATAGAGATGTGTCTTCACTGTATTTTCGCTGATAAATAACGAACGGGCGATTTCAATATTTGAAGAACCAATGCGTAATTTATTCAGAATCTCTTTTTCGCGATGGGTCAGCAAAGCCGACTCTGAACTGTTATAGCGATAATTTCCGGAGTGAGTGATGAGGTAGCTGGCCAGTTTCTGTGAAAAGTAACACTCTCCACGCAAAATACCCTGCAACCCTTCCACCACACGCGTCTCGTCTTCAGTGACGTAAAAGACGCCGTTGATATGCGGCCAGCTTTCAATATCCCGGAAAGGATACTCATCAGGTGTATTCAATAATAATACGCGGATATTATTGTTTTTCCTGCTTAAGTTATCTTGCCAGTAATGGATAAGCTTTTTGTCAGCTTCCATCATATCGAAGAGAATGATGCTGCCAGGAGCAATATCATCATAAGAACGTTGAATATTGTGCAATTTCCCGTTCAATGACAGAGACTGCTTCAAATGTTGTAATAAGGCTGTCGCTTGTAAAGAAGGCTTTGTGATCAACAGTAATGTATGACCATGTAAACTATGGACTTCATTAAACATGATGAAACCCCACTTTTTTATAACACCTGGCAGCTGTCCCCCGATATATTCGGGGGACACCAGAAGTACTGACAGATGTTGCACTGCTGTGTGTAGAATCAGACCATAACCTCCAGGAGGAGGTAAATATTAAAAATAATTCGTACTGCTGATTTCAATCTAGCTATTACGATTTTTAAATCAAGTGTTAATGGTGTAACAGGATGTAAAAATCAATATTAATTTGTGAATTTAAGGTGCTTTAAAAGTTCAGCAATGATAAAAAAGTTGTACATGATAATAATGCTGCACACATTTTAAAAATCATACAAATTATTGCAATTGGTTGATTTTATTATCAATTGATTATTTTGTGTTTGCTCGTAACAGGTATGAGTGAGATGAGAAGTCTAAGACTTTGCATGCTAACAGAAAGCTCTTAAGAAATCGTACGTCTTGTGACAGAGGTGTCGCGGAATGTTGTCGTCGAAGCGCGAAGGGCAGACGCGACGGGGGCGATAAGCGCTTCCTTAACGAAGCGCAAACAGGTTATCAAAATAATATTTAAAAAACTAACTTACGCTGCCGACTGATAATTTTGGCATTAATTAATACTTTGAGGTGACCCATTAAATAAAAATAACACTCGCGGGTGAGATATTTAAATTGTTTCGGTAGACATACTCTTCATCGTAACGCGGCGTTAACAAAAAACGAATCGCGTTAACACCAAGCCATTTATTTATTACCAGGTCCAGGTGACAACATGAAAAACAGAACGTTATTTATGATGTTTACATTACTGGGTGCGCCTGGGTTAGCGATCGCGGCAGGTCCGGATTTGGCAGTCTCGGAATATAACTTCGCGATTAATGAATTAAGCAAGTCTTCATATAATCAGGCAGCCATTATTGGTCAACAAGGTTCAGGTAATAATGCTGACGTTCGCCAGGGCGGTTCTAAATTACTGTCCGTTGTTTCTCAGGATGGCGGGAACAACCGAGCGAAAGTTGATCAATCAGGGACTTATAACCTCGCTTATATCGATCAGTCCGGTAACGGCAATGATGCGAGTATTAAGCAAGGGGCTTTTGGTAATACCGCGATGATTATCCAGAAAGGCTCGGGTAACAAAGCGAATATTACCCAGTATGGTACGCAAAAAACAGCAGTTGTAGTACAGAGACAGTCGCAAATGGCAATTCGCGTTATCCAACGCTGACTATTTACGACGACTTAAATCAATCCGATGGGGGTTTACCATGAAACTTTTCAAAGTGGCAGCAATTGCAGCAATCGTAGTTTCTGGCAGTGCTCTGGCTGGTGCGGTTCCACAATATGGCGGCGGCGGTGGTGGTTGGGGTGGCGGTAATAGCGGCCCGAACTCAACTCTGAGCATTTACCAGTACGGTGGCGGCAACTCAGCTGTTGCCTTGCAAACTGACGCTAAAAATTCTGACCTGACTATTACTCAGCACGGCGGCGGTAACGGTGCTGATGTAGGACAAGGTTCTGATGACAGTTCCATTGACCTGCTGCAGAAAGGCTTTGGTAACAGCGCAACCCTCGATCAGTGGAACAGTAAAGACTCCACCATCAGTGTTAAACAGTTCGGCGGCGGCAACGGCGCGGCAGTGGACCAGACCGCTTCCGGGTCAACTGTAACTGTGCATCAGGTTGGCTTCGGCAACAACGCGACTGCGCATCAGTATTAATTTCGAATCTGTACTACAAAAAAACAGGGCATTTGCCCTGTTTTTTTTCGGGAGTTTATCATGCACACCTTATTACTCCTTGCTGCGCTCTCGAGCCAGATCACCTTTAAAACCACCCACGACGGGGATATGACCACCATCATTCCTCAGGTTATTTTGACTGAACCCTGCGTGTGTCAGGTGCAAATTATTTCTTCTCGGGAAGGGCTTGGGGGACAAAGTACGTCTAGCCAGCGCAGCACCCTCTCTATTCCCGCGAATCAACCGATCGATTTAACCCGTCTGAGTCTGAATATTAACCCTAAAGATTCCGTGAGAATTGTCGTTAATGTCTCTGACGGGCAATCGCTTCATTTATCGCAACAATGGCCGGGTTCTGAATGAAATATTCACGAAATCAAGATATTGGATAATTTGGCGGTTCCCAATGAATGTTTCTATGATTTGAATAAGGAATGCGTGACCCCTCAAGGATGATTTCTCATTGAGGAGCCAACCATGGCAGCGTCCATAGTAAAAAGTATTATTTCAGCAGGTATTGTTGTTTTATCGGCACTGACTCCAGCATTAGCTGCAACCACGGTTAACGGCGGTGTGATTCATTTTAACGGGTCGATTGTGGAAGACCCGTGTGAGATTTCACCACAGCATAATCAGTTTGCGTTGTCATGCCCGCACGAAGGACGCGTGCAAACCACCCAGGTAAGTTACGGTGATGCCCTGCGGGGACATAACCCTTACCCAGATGTCGCCACGGTAAGTATGAAATATATCAATCCGGAAAAAACGTTGGCAGTGTTATTAGTCAACTATCGCTAGGCCAGAGCCCTCCCGTTTCACGACCGGAGGGCTTTTCTTATCAATTACTTCTTCCCAACTGACCGCTGCTATACACTTAACAAAGAGATCGGTAGTAGAGGGTTAGATATGAGACCGCACATTGAAGTTGTCCTCGGGGACATCACCACGCAGCACGTTGATGTCATTGTCAATGCCGCCAATCCATCCCTGATGGGCGGTGGCGGCGTCGACGGTGCCATTCATCGCGCCGCCGGGCCACAGCTGCTGGAAGCCTGTAAAATTGTTCGTCAGCAGCAGGGTGAGTTAGCGCCAGGACATGCGGTGATTACGATTGCAGGCGATCTGCCTGCCAAAGCAGTTATTCATGCGGTAGGCCCGATCTGGCAGGGCGGAGAGCATCATGAGGCGCGAAGCCTGGAAGATGCCTATCTGAATTGTCTGCGTCTGGCGGCCGCCAATGGCTATCAAACTATCGCCTTCCCGGCGATCAGCACCGGTGTCTACGGTTTTCCCAAGGCTGCTGCGGCGGCCATCGCGGTGACGACGGTTTCAGACTATCTCACCCGCAAGCCGTTACCGGAACGGGTATACTTTGTTTGCTATGATGACGAAAATGCCCGACTTTACCAACGACTCCTTACCCAGCGAGGAGAGGATCTCGACGCATAACACGCGACTCGGGCGTGCTATCGCGCCCGTCAATGCCGAACATCCGGGGATGTGTGGGCTGCTTCCTCTGGATGACAGTCTGGACGCGTTTGCCTGCCGCTACAGGCTTGCGGAAATGGCCGAGAAGACGCTGGATGTGCAGTACTACATCTGGGAAGACGATATGTCGGGGCGTCTGCTGTTTTCCGTGCTACTCGCGGCGGCTTCGCGCGGCGTGCGGGTCAGGCTCTTGCTTGACGACAACAATACGCAGGGACTGGATGCTATCCTGCGCTTGCTCGATTCCCATCCCAATATCGACGTCCGGCTGTTTAACCCTTTCTCTTTCCGCACCCTGCGCGCGCTGGGTTATCTCACCGATTTCGCCCGACTTAACCGCCGAATGCACAATAAAAGTTTCACCGTCGACGGTGAAGCGACCATTGTGGGGGGCCGAAATGTCGGGGATGCCTATTTTGGGGCAGGGGAGGCGCCGCTCTTTTCCGATCTGGATGTGATGGCCATCGGGCCTGTGGTGGCGGATGTCACGGACGATTTCGAACGCTACTGGAACAGCGCCTGCGTCTCGCCCCTGAAGCAGGTGCTTGAGCTGTCGGAGGAGGAGATTGAAATGCGTCTCCATCCGCCGGAAGAGTGGTATCAGAATGACATTACCCAGCGGTACCTGGATAAACTCGAGTCCAGCCAGTTCATCACCCGGCTTGAAGCGCGCAATTTGCCGCTTATCTGGGCGAAAACTCGTCTGCTCAGCGATGATCCGCGTAAGGGGCTAGGGCGGGCGAAGCGCCATTCCCTGCTGCCACAGCGTCTGCTGGATGTTATGGGCTCGCCGGTGGAACAGATCGATATTATCTCGTCCTATTTTGTCCCGACCCGCGCCGGCGTCGCGCTACTGCTGCAAATGGTGCGCAAGGGCGTCAAAATCGCGATTCTTACCAATTCACTGGCGGCAAACGACGTGGCGGTGGTGCATGCGGGGTATGCCCGCTGGCGCAAAAAACTGCTGCGTCACGGGATTGAACTCTACGAACTGAAACCGACGCAGGATTTTGTCCCAGGCCTTCGGGACCGCGGCCTGACGGGGAATTCCGGGTCAAGCTTACATGCCAAAACCTTCAGCATTGATAACGAAAAAGTGTTTATCGGCTCGCTGAATTTCGATCCGCGCTCGACGATGCTGAACACCGAAATGGGGTTTGTCATTGAAAGCGAAACTTTGGCGCGCCTGATCCACCGACGTTTTCTGAAAAGCCGTCAGCATGAGGCGTGGCAAATCCGGCTGGATAAATTCGGGCGTTTAAACTGGGTGGAGCAAAAAGAGGGCGAGGAGATTGTCCTCAAGAAAGAGCCGAAGACGCGCTTCTGGCAGCGGGTGCTGGTGCGGCTCGCCTGGTGGCTGCCGGTGGAGTGGTTACTGTAGACGCGCCGGAGGCCCGGCGCGACAGGATGTTAAGCGGCTTTAACGCTGTCCGCTTTGTTTTGCGGTTTACCGGAAAACAGGAAACGCAGCAGGGGAATTCGCAGATGAATTTCGTACAGCAGGATGGCAATCCCCACCACAAACACCAGACCGGTGAAAAAGCCTAATGCATTAGAACGAATGTGCGGGGTGATATATGCACCAAAAAAGAGCGTCAGCGGGTGGTGAACCAGGTAGATAAACAGCGACGCGTTGACGAAATAGGTCACCCGCGCGGATTTGAAGTTCAGCAGGCGATGCCCCAGCGCAAACACCACGTTCACCATCCACAGCCCCAGCAGCATCGTAATCACGCTTTCTGTTTCGTACATCCACGCATCGCCACTCCCATAACGCTGATTGAGCAGATAGGCTGCAAAGGCGAGGGCTGAACCGACGGCGCACCACGGCGAGGGCGTGGTGAACAGCGCTTTGAGCTTCGGCGAGATGAACGCCAGCGCACCCAGCATAAAGAAGGGGATGTAGAACAGGGTTTGCATCACGACGAAGTTAAACAGCCCATCGCTCAGTACTGGCGGATAAACCATAAACAGAATACGGCGAATCGCGCCGTAAGCGATACCCAGCACCAGGAAGAGCAGAGAGAGCTTGCCATAGGTGAGGTGGGGGAAATGCGATTCGTGATGTCGGCTAAGATGGCGGCGCAACTTGCTGAAAATCCACAGGCTCACGGTCGTCATCACCACCAGTACCAGCAGGAACCACAGGTGCGAAACCAGCTCCCAGACCAGGGTGTTGTATTTCTCATACAGCGACAGGTTTTGCCAGTTATCCGCTTTGCCTTTTACGTACTGCAACATGATGAACTGGGGCAGTGTCAACAGCGGGATGGCGGTCAGCATCGGAATGCCGACGCGCTCGACGCGCACTTTCCACCAGCGCTTCATCGGATAGCGCAAAAACAGCATGTAGGAGAAATAGCCGGAAATGACGAAGAACACCTGCATGCGGAAGGAGTGAATAAAATCGTTAAACAGTGTCAGCCACCATGAGGGCTCTATACTGTTAACGTGCCAGGTGTGGCTGGAGTAAATCAGTGAGATGTGAAATGGGATCCCCAATAGCATCAGCCATGCCCGGATCGAGTCGAGGAAATATTCACGTTGTACAGGTACAGTGGTCATATAACTTTGTGCATTCTCAGACTTTTCGCCTTATCCATAAGGCTAATAGTGGTTACATTCGAAGCCAACCCTACACCAAGACCGACACCCTGTCTCCAGGATAAGCACGCAAAGTGAAGAGTGGGTTCTTCTCGTTGCTTAATCCATGAGCCAGCCGCTGAACAAAGCAGTGATAATGTTGTCGGATTGCCTGAATTTCCAGTAAAATGGATCGGATCGAATTAAGCACACAAAGGGGGAAGTGCTTACTTATTATGAAACATAAACCACAAATGATGAAAATGCGTTGGTTAGGTGCAGCAGTATTGTTGTCACTGTATACCTCTTCTGCATGGTCTTTTTCCATCGATGATGTCGCAAAACAGGCAAAATCGCTGGCCGACAAAGGCTATGAGGCGCCAAAAAGTAACCTGCCCTCCGTTTTCCGCGACATGAAATATGCGGACTATCAGCAGATCCAGTTCAATCACGATAAAGCGTACTGGAACAACATTAAAACCCCGTTCAAGCTTGAGTTTTATCATCAGGGTATGTATTTCGACACCCCGGTTGCCATCAATGAGGTGACGGCCACTGCGGTGCGTAAGATCAAGTACAACCCGGATTATTTTAATTTTGGCGATGTGAAACACGATAAAGACACCGTTAAAGACCTGGGATTTGCAGGCTTTAAAGTGCTTTACCCCATCAACAGCAAAGATAAAAACGACGAAATTGTCAGCATGCTGGGGGCCAGCTATTTCCGCGTGATCGGTTCCGGCCAGGTTTACGGTCTCTCTGCGCGTGGTCTGGCAATCGACACGGCGCTGCCGTCGGGTGAAGAATTCCCGCGTTTTCGTGAGTTCTGGATCGAGCGTCCAAAACCGACGGACAAACGCCTGACTATCTACGCACTGCTGGACTCCCCGCGTGCAACCGGTGCCTACCGTTTTGTGATCATTCCAGGTCGTGACTCGGTTATCGACGTGCAGTCCAAAGTTTACCTGCGCGACAAAGTGGGCAAACTGGGCGTTGCGCCACTGACCAGTATGTTCCTGTTCGGGCCGAACCAGCCCTCTCCTGCGACCAACTTCCGCCCGGAACTGCACGACTCCAACGGCCTGTCTATTCTTGCGGGCAACGGCGAGTGGATCTGGCGTCCGCTGAACAACCCGAAACACCTGGCGGTCAGCAGCTTTGCGATGGAAAACCCGCAGGGCTTTGGTCTGCTCCAGCGCGGTCGTCAGTTCTCTCGCTTTGAAGATCTCGACGATCGTTACGATCTGCGTCCAAGCGCCTGGGTCACGCCGAAAGGGGATTGGGGTAAAGGGAAAGTCGAGCTGGTTGAAATTCCAACCAACGATGAAACCAACGACAACATCGTCGCTTACTGGACGCCGGATCAGCTGCCGGAAGCCGGCAAAGAGATGAACTTCAAGTACACCATCACCTTCAGCCGCGATGAAGACAAACTGCATGCGCCGGACAACGCGTATGTGATGCAGACGCGTCGCTCAACGGGCGATGTGAAGCAGTCGAATCTCATTCGCCAGCCTGATGGCACCGTGGCATTTGTGGTCGACTTCGCCGGTCAGGATATGAAAAAACTGACGCCGGATACGCCTGTCACGGCGCAAACCAGCATCGGTGACAATGGTGAAATCGTTGAGAGCACCGTGCGTTACAACCCGGTAACCAAAGGGTGGCGTTTAACCCTGCGCGTAAAAGTGAAAGATCCTAAACAGACCACTGAAATGCGCGCTGCGCTGGTCAATGCCGATCAGCCGCTGAGTGAAACCTGGAGCTATCAGCTACCTGCCAATGAATAATACATCTGAATATATCGATGCCATGCCGCTGACAGATATTGAGAAAGCGGCGCTGCCTAAGAGCGACATCCGCGCGGTTCATACCGCGCTGGATGGCGAGCATCACGAATTTAATCGTGATGACGATACGCCACTGGGATCCGTCAAGGCGCGTCTGGAGCAGGCCTGGCCGGATTCGCTGGCAGAAGGGCAGCTGGTTAAAGACGATGAAGGGCGCACCCAGCTGCAGGCTATGCCGAAAGCGACGCGCTCTTCCATGTTCCCGGACCCGTGGCGCACCAACCCGGTGGGCCGCTTCTGGGATCGTCTTCGCGGTCGCGATGTGGCACCGCGCTATTTGTCTCGCCTGACCAAAGAACAGCAGGCGTCTGAGCAGAAGTGGCGTACCGTCGGCACCCTCCGTCGCTACACCCTGCTGGTTCTGACCCTGGCGCAAACCGTGGTCGCCACCTGGTACATGAAAACCATCCTGCCTTATCAGGGCTGGGCGCTGATCAATCCGGCCGACATGGTTGGACAGGATCTGTGGGTCTCCTTCATGCAGCTCCTGCCGTACATTCTGCAAAGTGGGATCCTCCTGCTGTTTGCGGTGTTGTTCTGCTGGGTCTCCGCCGGTTTCTGGACCGCGCTGATGGGCTTCCTGCAACTGCTGATGGGGCGTGACAAATACAGCATTTCAGCGTCGACGGTCGGGGATGAAGCCTTAAATCCCGAGCACCGCACTGCGCTGATCATGCCTATCTGTAACGAAGACGTTGACCGCGTATTCGCGGGCCTGCGCGCGACCTGGGAGTCTGTAAAGGCGACCGGCAACGCCGAGCATTTCGACGTCTACATCCTGAGCGACAGCTACAACCCGGACATCTGCGTGGCTGAGCAAAAAGCGTGGATGGAACTCATCGCGGAAGTGCAGGGCGAAGGGCAGATTTTCTACCGTCGCCGCCGTCGTCGTGTGAAGCGTAAAAGCGGTAACATCGATGACTTCTGCCGCCGCTGGGGTAATCAGTACAGCTACATGGTGGTGCTGGACGCCGACTCCGTGATGACCGGTGAGTGTCTGACTGGCCTGGTGCGTCTGATGGAAGCGAACCCGAACGCCGGGATCATTCAGTCATCGCCGAAAGCCTCCGGTATGGACACGCTGTATGCGCGCTGTCAGCAGTTTGCCACCCGCGTATACGGCCCGCTGTTTACCGCCGGTCTGCACTTCTGGCAGTTAGGTGAATCCCACTACTGGGGCCACAACGCCATTATTCGTGTACAACCGTTCATCGAACACTGTGCGCTGGCACCGCTGCCGGGCGAAGGCTCGTTTGCAGGTTCCATTTTGTCTCACGACTTCGTGGAAGCTGCGCTGATGCGCCGAGCAGGCTGGGGCGTGTGGATTGCCTACGATCTGCCTGGCTCCTATGAAGAGCTGCCGCCGAACCTGCTGGATGAGTTAAAGCGTGACCGCCGCTGGTGTCACGGCAACCTGATGAACTTCCGTCTGTTCCTGGTCAAAGGGATGCACCCGGTTCACCGCGCCGTGTTCCTGACGGGGGTAATGTCTTATCTGTCTGCGCCGCTGTGGTTTATGTTCCTGGCCCTGTCGACCGCACTTCAGGTTGTTCATGCCCTGACCGAACCGCAGTACTTCCTGCAACCGCGCCAGCTGTTCCCGGTGTGGCCGCAGTGGCGTCCTGAACTGGCGATTGCGCTGTTTGCATCAACCATGGTGCTACTGTTCCTGCCTAAGCTGCTGAGTATCATTCTTATCTGGTGCAAAGGCTCGAAAGAGTTTGGTGGCTTCTGTCGCGTGACGCTTTCCCTGCTGCTCGAAGTGCTGTTCTCCGTGCTGCTGGCCCCGGTACGTATGTTGTTCCACACGGTGTTTGTGGTCAGCGCGTTCCTCGGTTGGGAAGTGGTCTGGAACTCGCCGCAGCGTGATGATGACTCCACGCCGTGGAGCGAAGCCTTTATGCGTCATGGCTCGCAGATGCTGCTGGGTCTGGTGTGGGCTGCCGGAATGGCGTGGCTGGATTTACGCTTCCTGTTCTGGCTGGCGCCGATTGTTTTCTCGCTGATCCTGTCGCCGTTTGTCTCCGTGATTTCCAGCCGTTCTACGGTGGGGTTACGTACCAAACGCTGGAAACTGTTCCTGATCCCGGAAGAGTACTCCCCGCCGCAGGTGCTGGTGGATACCGACAAGTATCTGGCAATGAACCGCAGCCGCTCGCTGGATGATGGCTTTATTCACGCGGTGTTTAACCCGTCGTTTAACGCCCTGGCCACCGCAATGGCAACGGCGCGTCACCGTGCAAGCCAGGTGCTGGAGATCGCCCGCGATCGCCACATCGAGCAGGCGCTCAACGAAACGCCGGAAAAACTGAACCGCGACCGCCGTCTGGTGCTGTTAAGCGATCCCGTGACAATGGCGCGTTTGCACTACCGCGTATGGTCCTCTCCGGAGAGATACTCTTCGTGGGTGAACTACTACTCGACGATAAAGCTGAACCCGCTGGCCCTGAAGGCGAAGTAAGCCGAACGAAAATAAAAATACCGGCCAAGGCCGGTATTTTTTTATATGAGGTTTGAATGCGAATACTCATCGTGGTGATGATGGCGCTGCTGCTCAGCGGCTGCGGCAGCATTATCAGCCGTACCATTCCCGGTCAGGGCCATGGCAACCAGTATTATCCCGGTGTGCAATGGGACGTTCGTGACTCCGCATGGCGTTATGTCACGATTATCGATCTGCCGTTCTCGCTGGTCTTCGACACGCTGTTACTGCCCATCGACGCCCAGCACGGCCCTTACGAATAGGGCTGATTAACGCTCGTCCCACTCATCCGCTGCGGTTTGCCCCTCTTCGGTATCCAGCGGCGGCTCAAGCTGAAACTCACCCTCATCCCATTCATGGAGGGTGTTTTCTTCCTGCCACTCCTGACGCAGCTCGATCTCTTCATAATCACCGTCGAACACCGCCTGAGCTGCTTGACCACTCAGCACGGGCAGGCATTCTCCGTCTTCCCCCTCGTCTGCAAAGAATTCGGCCTGCCACATGATATCGCCATCCTGCAGGACATATTTTTGGAAATTGAGTTGTTGAATGTCCGCATCCTCTTCCTCGACGTTGGTGTTGTCGGCGAGGAATTCTTCACGGGCGGCATCAATCGCTTCTTCCAGCGTGGCATACATGGTCATCGGTTTCTCCCTGTGATTCGCAGTGGTGTTCAGGGAAAGAATAGCTGATTCTCTGATTTTGCAAGTATGAATGGGGCAATAAGTTGTCAGGAGGATGCATTAAGGGCAGGCCGCGAGGCGCGGGCCAGGCTCCACCAGGAGTATATGGCGTTAAACAGTACGACGCTTGCCGTCACAATAAAGACCGCGCGGAAGCCAAAGCTGGCGGAGATCCCGGCGCCGACCAGTGGGCCGGTGACGTTACCAATATCGCGAAACGACTGGTTATAGCTAAAGATTCGCCCCGGCAATTTGGTTTGTCGAATTGTAGACCAGCAGGGTTTGCACTGCCGGAAGCAGTGCGCCGTCAGCAGCACCCAGTAAAAAGCGCAGTACGCCGAGTTGCCACGGCGTTTGGACGAAGGACATCGGGATCAGCAGCAGAACCGAGATCACCAGCGCGGCAATCAGGATCTTCTCCGGGCCGATACGATCGCCGAGCTTCCCGAGACGCGGTGCGCTCAGCAGCGCCGCAACGCCCGGCACAGAGGCAATCATGCCGCTGATAAACGCGATATTGCTGACATTCCCGGCCAGTTCGCGCACGTACAGCGTCAAAATCGGGGCGATCGATCCGGTCGCCACCTGGATAATCATCGTCGTCACGAACAGGCTCAACACCAGCTTCGGGTTTTTCAGCGAGCCGATGACATCGCGCGCATGCAGCATCTCTTTTTTCGACACCGGCGTGAAGTTTTCGCGAATAAAGAACGCCGTCAGCAGGAAGCAGGCAAAGAGCACGCTGGCGGTGATGAAAAACACGGGACGCAATCCGTAGGTATCGGCCATCAGCCCCCCGGCGAGCGGGCCTAACAGTGCGCCGCTGACGCCGCCGGTCGATAAGGTGCCGAGCGCCCAACCGCTTTTATGGCGAGGAATTTGTGTGGCGATAAGGGCGTTAGCGTTAGGGACAAATCCACCTAACAGGCCCAGCAGCGCTCGCAAGATCAGGAACTGCCAGATATTCTGCGCCATCCCCATCAGCACCATGATAATCGCCATACCGAGTGCAGAACGCAGCAGCATGATCTTGCGCCCCTTGCGGTCGGCAAGCCCGCCCCAGAAAGGGGAGGCAATGGCTGAGAACAGGAAAGTGATACTGAAAACCAGACCGGACCACATATTCAGTGCGCTATGGCCCGTCACGCCGAGTTGCTCGACATACAGCGGCAGGAAAGGCATCACCAGGCTAAATCCGGCTCCGGTTAAAAAACAGCCTAGCCAGGCCACGACGAGGTTACGTTTCCAGTTTATGGGGGCATCTGAGGGCGACATAGCATTCCGCATTGCGATAAAAGACGATAGTAAGCTTGCTAATTATGCGCCTGGGGGATGATTGCTGCAATGCGAAGGGCTTTTAAAGCTAAAAGTGATGCGGCCTGAACGACCGCATGGAGGTTAGTTAGTAGCGGGAAGGCATGCCTTGTGGGCGCGTCTTGAAGCGGCGATGCAGCCACATATACTGCTCCGGCGCGTGCATGATGCATTGCTCAATGATGCCGTTCATCCAGCGGGCCGTGGTTTCTGCATCATCCAGCGGCGGTGTGCGCTCTGGCTCAAGCATCATCAGCTCGTAGCCTTTTCCGTCTGGTTTACGACGCGGAACAAAAGGCACAACGGCGGCTTTAGACATACGGGCCAGCATCCAGGTACCAGTGGTGGTCGCCGTTTCCTGAACGGCAAAGAAAGGGACGAACACGCTGGATTGCTTACCGTAATCGTGGTCAGGGGCATACCAGATCACTTCGCCGTTTTTCAGCGCGCGGATCATCCCTTTGAGGTCTTTACGGTCGATCATGCTCTTATTGGAGCGCATACGGCCCCAGGTTTGCAGAAGATCGATCACCGGATTATCGTTCGGGCGATAGACGCCGATGCCGGGAGCCTGCATGCCAAACATCCTTGCGCCTATTTCGAGCGTCAGGAAGTGAATGCCAATCAGCAGCACGCCGGTTTTTTCCGCCTGCAGGGTATGCACTGGCTCCATGCCCGTTCCGGTCACGTCAAACCAGCGCGCCATGCGTTTGTCGGGCCAGAACCAGGCCATTCCGGTTTCCATCAGACCCATGCCGACAGATTCGAAATTCTTGCGCAGCATCCGCTCGCGCTCCTGTTCGCCCATGTCTGGAAAACAAAGTTCCAGATTGCGGTTCGCAATCTTGACGCGTCGTTTCATAAAGCGCTGAGCGAGATGACCAAGACCGCAACCGATGCGATAGATCACCGGATAGGGAAGTTGCACCAGCAACCATAAAAGGCCGATGCCGGCCCAGGTTGGCCAGTAACGTGGATGAAGCAACGCCGTTGAAAACTGAGGTAATCGGGTCATGTCTTTCCTGTCTTTTTCGTCCTTATGCCAGCATTCTCGCATTTTTTAAATACATAACCAAAACGAAAGGGCGCCAAATGAACGCTTTTGCAGCAATTGTTGCTACTTTATTTTCTGGATGAGGGAAATGTAGCGCAAAATGTGGGGATGTAAATTCTCATTGTATGCTATATGATGCCGCCGATTTTCTTTCTCTTAACGATTGCAGGAACCGTACACCATGCCAGTGTTACACAACCGCATTTCGAATGAGACCTTGAAAGCACGCATGCTGGCGGAAACCGAAGCGCGTGTAACCATCTCATTCTACAAATATTTTACCATTGAAGAGCCGCAGGTCACCCGCGACGCACTCTATAAAGCCTTCGAAGCGCTAAAGGTGTTTGGCCGCGTTTATCTGGCCCATGAAGGGATCAACGCGCAGATCAGCGTGCCAGAAAGTAAAGTAAACGCCTTCCGCGATTTTCTTTATGGTTTTGATCCCGCTCTCAACAACGTGCGCCTGAACGTTGCCCTCGATGATGACGGGAAATCCTTCTGGGTGCTGCGCATGAAAGTGCGTGAGCGCATCGTGGCCGACGGCATCGACGATCCGACATTCAACGCCGCTGATGTCGGCGAATATCTGAAAGCGGCAGAAGTGAACGCCATGCTGGACGATCCTGATGCCGTGTTTATCGATATGCGCAACCACTACGAATATGAAGTAGGCCATTTCGAAAACGCGCTGGAAATCCCGGCAGACACATTCCGCGAGCAGCTGCCGAAAGCCGTGGAGATGATGCAGGAACACAAAGATAAAAAAATTGTGATGTACTGCACCGGCGGAATTCGCTGTGAAAAAGCCAGCGCCTTTATGAAACACAGCGGTTTCAATAAAGTCTGGCATATCGAAGGCGGGATTATTGAGTACGCCCGCCGCGCGCGTGAGCAGGGCCTGCCGGTGCGTTTTATCGGTAAGAACTTCGTCTTTGACGAGCGTATGGGCGAGCGCATCTCCGAAGATGTGATCGCGCACTGTCATCAGTGCGGTACGCCGTGTGACACCCACACCAACTGCAAAAATGACGGCTGCCATCTGCTGTTTATTCAGTGTCCGAGCTGTGCCGAGAAGTTCAGAGGCTGCTGTAGCGAGCTGTGTAGCGAAGAGAGCGTACTGCCTGAAGAAGAGCAACGTCGTCGTCGCGCAGGGAGAGAAAACGGCAACAAGATTTTCAATAAATCGCGTGGTCGTCTGAATACCAAACTGGGCATCCCTGACCCGGAATAAATGAGAAATCCCGGCGCAAAATGCGGCCGGGATTTTTTTATCAGGACTTCTGCTGCACGCCTTCCACAGAAATAATCAGATCCACTTCCTGCGATGCCGGGCCTAAATCGGTGGTGATGTTGAAATCTTTCAGACGGATTTTACCCTCAGCCTCAAAGCCAGCGCGTTTGCCGCCCCACGGATCATCCCCCTGACCAATGAGTTTCGCATCGAGGGTGACAGGTTTCGTCACGCCGTTCAGGGTCAGATTGCCGGTGATATCCAGATCATCGCCGTCCTTTTTCACTTCCGTTGAGGTAAATGTCGCCTGCGGGAATTTCGCCACGTTGAGGAAATCCGCGCTGCGCAGATGTTTATCACGCTCTGCGTGGTTGGTGTCCAGGCTGTTGGTATTGATGGTCACATTCACTTTATCTGCGGCGGGATTTTTCTCGTCAAAGGTAAAAGTGCCGTCGAAATCTTTAAAGGTGCCGTACAGCCAGCTGTAGCCCAGATGCTGAATACGGAAATTCACGAAGGCGTGCTGGCCCTCTTTATCAATTTTGTAATCAGCGGCCACGGCGGAGCCGGTGACAAATACCAAAGAACCTAACGCGATACCCAGCAGGTGTTTTTTCATTTTATGCTCCAGAGTCTACAGACGATCGGCCCAGCATGCGCTTGAGCGTGGCGTCTTTATCGATGAAATGATGTTTAAGGGCCGCAAGGCCGTGCAGGACAGATAAAATCACGACGCCCCAGGCAAGCCAGAGATGCACCTGGCCCGCCAGATCGGCCTGGGAACCGGCATCCGCCAGCGTGGCCGGAACCTCAAAGAGACCAAAGACGCTGATCGGTTTACCGTCGGCGGTCGAAATCAGATACCCGCTAATTAAAATGGCAAACAGCAGGCCATACAGGGCGATGTGAGCGGCGATGGCGCTCAGTCGCGTCAGTTTGCTGTAGCTTTTTAGCGCCGGTGGAGGAGGGGAAATGTGACGCCAGACGATACGG
Source organism: Lelliottia sp. SL45 (assembly GCF_026672535.1). Lineage (NCBI taxonomy): Bacteria > Pseudomonadati > Pseudomonadota > Gammaproteobacteria > Enterobacterales > Enterobacteriaceae > Lelliottia > Lelliottia sp. SL45. Next base: position 2,081,273 of record NZ_JAPPRH010000003.1, on the reverse strand, counting down.
ACCACCAGGCTCATCATCAACAGGATACCAATGCTTTTGTGCAGTTCAGGCGCCTGGTGATACCAGCCGTCGTAATAGCTTAGCGTCACCATCCACAACCCTAAGCCGAACATGCCATAAACCGCGAGAGCAATTAACCAGTGCAAGCATATGGATATTATTCCATAGCGTGCAGAAGAATTACGCAGTTGCATAATGATGACCATCCCTAATTAATTTGAAGGGTAAAAATGGCCTGTGAAAAGGTTTATTGCAACTGATATTTAAGCATTAGGAATATTCATTTTTCTATTTCAATATTTTTGATTATGTTACGCGATTCTGATTCAATTCATTCGTGTTTAAGTGGCTGTTCTTAGGTGGGAAAGGGTTTTCTGGGGTTGTGTGGCAATCAAAATATTTGCGGCCAAATTAAGGTAATATAAAGTATTGTCAATTATCGTCAGCGTGTCTTTTCAGAAAAATACAATATAAATAACATCGATGATGGCAAGCATTGACCATAGAAAAATATAGAGCATCAAATGCTCGCGAATATTGTTTACCAGATAATCAAAGATCCTACGCATTATCTCTGTCCGACGATATAAAGAGAAAGGCCCCGACGGGTCGGAGCCTGAAAAGAGGATTATCCGCCAAAACGCGCGAGAGAGAAGGGGGCCAGATCAAACTGCGGAGTGATGCCCTGCGCAAACTGCGCGGCGATTTCACCCAGCACAGAGGCGAATTTAAACCCGTGTCCGCTTAGCCCGGTGATCAGCAGCGTATTGTCGTGGCCCGGAAGCGTATCGATAATGAAATCTTCATCCGGAGTGTTGTCGTACGTACAGGCGGCACCGTACAGCAGCCCGCCGACGCCTGGCAGCACATTGCGCAGGAAGTTGAACGCCTCGGAACCATCGCCCGGCACAGCACCGAACGCTTCACGCTCCTCCGGGGAGGAGATGATCTGCCCGCCGTTATGCTTACCAATCTTGAGCGCGTCTTTTTCAGACGGGAAGCCGTAAAACTGATCGCCATTCGGCAGCTCGCCGGTAAAGGCCGGGAATTTATTCTGGGTGCTGAAACGCCCGTCGGCCTGGAACCAGGAGAAGACTTTACGCACCGGCTGAACCGGCAGCTCAGGCATCAGTTTCGTGACCCATGTCCCGGCACTGACCAGCAGGCGGGAGGCGGTATAAGGCCCTTCCGGCGTCTCAACGGTAACACCGTCGTCATTGTGCTGGATTGCCGTGACCGGGCAGTTAAAGAGCTGGGCGCAACCTGCTTTTTCCGCGAGGGAGACCCAGGTTTTGATGGCGGTTTCGCAATGCAGTACGCCGGAGTTGGCTTCAAAGAGTCCGATGTAATCCTCGGGAACGGTGATCTCTGGCCAGCGTTTCATGACGGCTGCGGCGTCGAGGCGTTCCACGTCGAGATTGAATTCGCGGGCACTGTGCTCCACGTTCGCCAGGAATTCCGAGTGCGCAGGACCGAGATTCACCACGCCTGTGCGCTCGAAAATTTTATCTTCGGTCAGGGCTGATAATTCATCCCAGAGTTGTTGCGCCCGCAGTACCAGCGGAACGTAGCGCTCGCCTTCGCCATAGGCATGGCGGATTAGGCGGGTGTCGCCATGATGGCTCCCCTCAGCATGCGGAGGAATGTGGGAATCAATCATCAGGACGTTCAGGCCAGCAAGGGTTGCGTAATAACCCGCAGCAGAGCCGACGGAGCCGCTGCCTAAAATAATCAAGTCGTATTTCATGAGAATCTCTTAAACCAGGACTTAAGTTTGCAGAGTAAATAAGATGAAAGGCTTATTCAAGGGAGAAATAAATGAGGCACCCCTTAGGTGCCTGTTGAGTGAATGTAGGGCATAAAATTAATGCCGACGATACTCATTTTCCTGGTAGTCGCCAGACTCTATTTTGGCAATGCCTGCCTCTAAAATAGAAATAAACTGACGGGCGACATCTGTGGTCAGCCACAGTGTCTGTCCAACTTCCGCTTCTTCACGGCTAGGCTGATTCGGGGTCTGGTAGTGCAAACGCAGCATCAGCGCATCGTAGCTGTCTACGGTACTGATGTCCCATCCGACAAGTGGATGAGTCTGGATGACTTCATTATTCTTTTCCATCATAACCCCCGTAATACGTGTGAGAAGACAACGACTGTGAGGTTCAATGCGTGTTTTTCTGAAGCAACTTCAGTATATCAATAAATAAGGGATATGAAGGGAAAAATAAACAGGCTGCAACCTAAATTTCTGCTTTTTAGGATTGTTTGAACAATAAAACGCCATCTTATTCACGTTTTTTTAAGAAGATACGCAATTAATTTGAACTTATTTAACCGGCATAAAAAAAGCCGGGGCGACCCGGCAAAAAATGACAATGAGGGAGTTTGAATTAATCGGTGATGAACCAGTCGTCGGCGCTTTCCCAGGTTTCTTGCAGGATTTCGCTAATGCGATCTTTATCCTCTTTTGCCCCACCGAGGACGGAAAGATTGTTCGCGGAGGCGTAACGGACGGTGACAGTCCCTTCCTGATCGGGGAACGTGCTGTTGATGCGACGGGAGAGTTCTCCGGCCAGCGCATCCAGCGCGCCAGCAGGCAAAGTGGTTGTTTTGGCGATAGTCACTTCGATACGCATAATTGCCCCCTGTGTAATATACTGTGTATTTATACAGGCATTATATTGAACTTACAACAGGGGGCGATAAAAAATTACTGTTTAACCGTCCAGTTAACGGTTTCACCGGCCAGGAACGGGATCAGCGTGTCGTCTGTCAGGGCGATAGTATCGACGACCTGGCTCTGTTTGCGTTCCAGCTCGATAAAGGTTTCATTCACCGGTAGGCCGTAGAAGCGCGGACCGTTCAGGGAACAGAAGGCTTCGAAGTGCTCCAGCGCGCCCATCTCTTCAAATACCGTGGCGTAGCTGGCCAGCGCCGTTGGGGCGTTGAAACAGCCCGCACAGCCGCAGCTGGCCTCTTTACGGTGACGCGCGTGCGGGGCGGAGTCCGTTCCGAGGAAGGCGCGGGTAAATCCGCTGGCGACCAGTTCACGCAGCGCCTGCTGGTGGATATTGCGTTTGAGGATCGGCAGGCAGTACAGGTGAGGGCGCACACCGCCGACCAGCATGTGGTTACGGTTGAACATCAGGTGCTGAGGGGTGATTGTCGCGGCGAGCAGATCGTTGCCGTCGCGCACATACTCGGCAGCATCTTTGGTGGTGATGTGCTCAAAGACCACTTTCAGCCCCTGCAGACGCTGGCGCAGCGGTTCCATCACGGTCTCGATAAAGCGCGCTTCGCGGTCAAAAATATCGATATCGGGGTGCGTCACTTCGCCGTGGATAAGCAGCGGCATGCCCAGTTTTTCCATGCGTTCCAGGACCGGCATAATGGCATCCGTGCTGGTCACACCGTGGCTGGAGTTGGTGGTGGCATTGGCCGGGTAGAGTTTGGCGGCAGTAAACACGCCTTCATTAAAGCCGCGTTCGACTTCGTTCGGGTCGAGCGAATCGGTGAGGTAGCAGGTCATCAGCGGGGTAAAATCATGGCCTGCCGGAACGGCATCGAGAATGCGCTGACGGTAGGCAATTGCGGCATCAACGGTGGTGACTGGTGGAACCAGGTTAGGCATGACAATCGCGCGGCCATAGATTTCGCTGGTGTAAGGGACAACGGTTTTCAGCATGTCGCCATCGCGCAGATGGATATGCCAGTCGTCAGGGCGGCGGATTTTCAGAACCTGGGGATGTGCAGTCATTGATATGCTCCGGCTTATCAGGAATCAGTCATAAGGATGGCTGTTTTTGCCGGACACAAATCATAAGGGGAAACGTTTTCGTTTGCACACATTTCCGTTAAATAGCAGTGTAAAAAAAGGGCGCACACGGCGCCCTCTCGGTTAATTCGTAAACGGGATGATAATTTCACCCGGTTTCACTTCAATCCCCTTGGCGTATTTCTTCGCCAGCGCTTCACCTTTGCTTCTGTCCTCGCTCAGCACATAGGCAGGCTGCTGATTGAAATAGTTCCGCAGCGACTGGTTCAGATACGGCATCAGGGTTTGCAGCACCGGTTTCATTTTCTCCGGCGTCACTTCGGCATCCACGATCTCCATTTCCTGAAGATAGATGGCCCCTTTCTCTTTGTTAAAGACCGGCAGCGCTTTCAGTTTCAGCTTAATGTTCGCTTTCTGGCTGCCAAACAGGGAGTTCATATCCAGTTTGGCGTCGCCGGAGAGCGTGACTTTATTCGGCTCTTCGCGGCCAATCTGGCTGACGAGTTGATTGAGTACGATATGGGCATCGGCAACGCCGGGCACACCGATATCTTTGGAGAAGTTATTGTGTTTTTCCAGCGCCTGATTAATTTCCTGCTCACTAACGCTGTATTGCGTAAGCTGGTTACAACCGACCAGCAGGCCGCTGATAACTAACGCAGCAGCAATGACAATCTTTTTCATGGGGTTCCTCAACATGATGTCGGCGCTCTTGTCCTGACGCCTCAGTATGTCAGGGGGGTATACCAGTTACCAGCAGAAAAACCTGATATTCGGGGGCGAAAGTGGACCTTCCGCCCGTCGGAATACGTGCTCAGACCATCAGGCCCCAGGTTCGAGCATCCCATTCGCGCTGCGTTTCGGGCTGAACTGCCACCACAGGGCGATGAGGGTGATAAAGCCTACAACGCCCAGCATTACCCACGGCAATTCCGGTTGATTCAGCGCTTTCCCTGCATCGAACAACCAGCCGCCACCGGCGTATCCGAGCGCACCGCCAAAGGCCAGCCCCAGTCGGCTAAAGCCCATGTAGCTGCCGCGCGCACGCGGATCGGCAAGCCCGGCGCTGAGGGTTTCACGCGCCGGTTCGGCAATGATCGACCCAATGTAGAAGGTGCAGATCAGAATAAAGAGCTGTTGCAAGGTGCCGACCAGACCAATCGGCATCATGCTTAACGTCATCAGCAGCAGGCCCGCCATCAGGCGATGCTCAAGACGAAAACGTTTTTCGCTCCAGCGCGCGATAGGGTAGAGCAGGGTCAGCGACAGGCAGGCTTCGATGGCGTACATCCATTTGACGGCCGCAGGCGAACCGGCAATATCGTTGACCATAATGGGCAGCATCAGCATTACCTGCACCGCCAGCATGTAATAGCCCGTCAGCGTCAGTACGTAGGTGACGAAACGTTTATCGGCCAGCACACGGCCCAGCCCTTCACGCACGGGCGCTTTCACCGTCGAGAGTTTCCAGGCGGGCAGCAGCCAGGCGTTAAATGCCGCGCAGAGGATAAACAGCACCGCGCCGGTTGCGCACACCAGACGGAAATCATACTGCAACAGCCAGCTGCCGAGCAGGGCGCCAACCACCGCACCGGCGCTGTCCTGCATCATCAGCAGTGAGAAAAAACGCCCGCGATGCTGTGGGCGAATCAGTTTCACGACCAGCGCAGTACGCGGCGGATCAAACAGCGTGCCGCCAATCCCGGAGAGGAAACAGGAGAACCACAGCAACCAGGGATCGTGCGCAATACCCATGGTGGCAAATCCGGCGGCCCGCAGCAGCATGCCGGTGACAATCATCGGTTTTGCGCCGAAGCGGTCGGCAATCGCGCCGCCAAACACGCCAAGTCCCTGCTGGACAAACTGACGCAAGCCCAAAGCGATACCGACCATTAATGCCGCCCAGCCCATTTGATCGACAAAGCGAATGGAGATCAGGGGGAAGACGACAAAAAAGCCGAGCACGACCAGCATGTTATCGACGAGCAGAAAATATTTGCCCAGGCTCCGGGCTTGCGATACGCGAGACATTTTCCCTCCAGGGAAAAATCACGTCATCCTGCTGACGGCCCCGAAAAGGCAGTCTGAAGGCTTAAGTGTAGAGAAAGATGAGCACGCTAATATTCTGCGTGGTTGTGAGGCGTTTTCCCACACCGCCAGCGACAATATTTTTTTATCAAAAGGGTGGTTTGATTCAGCTTTTTAATCGAATTTTGTGAAATCTGTGAAAAAGGGTATGTCACTGTTTTCACAGAAAGCACCGGCGCAGGTATAGTAAAGCTAACAGGTAGAGCAGAAGTAACGGGAAGGAGTGGTAACGATGTTTGGCTATCGCAGTAACGTGCCAAAAGTGCGCCTGACAACAGACAGACTGGTCGTTCGTCTGGTGCATGAGCGTGATGCCTGGCGTCTGGCGGATTATTACGCCGAGAATCGCCAGTTTTTAAAGCCCTGGGAACCCGTTCGGGATGAAAGCCACTGCTATCCCTCCGGCTGGCAGGCTCGCCTGAGTATGATTGCCGAATTCCACAAGCAGGGCAGTGCCTATTATTTCGCGTTGCTCGACCCGGAAGAGAAAGAGATCATCGGGATCGCCAATTTCTCGAACGTGGTACGCGGATCGTTTCACGCCTGTTACCTCGGCTACTCCATCGGCCAGAAATGGCAGGGACAAGGGCTGATGTTTGAAGCCCTGACCAGCGCGATCCGCTATATGCAGCGCTCTCAGCACATCCACCGCATTATGGCCAACTATATGCCGCACAATCAGCGTAGCGGCGATCTGCTGGCGCGGCTTGGGTTTGAAAAAGAAGGCTACGCAAAAGATTATCTGTTGATCGACGGCGAGTGGCGCGACCACGTGCTGACGGCGTTAACCACTAAAGAATGGACCGCAGGTCGCTAAGGAGCACCCATGAAATATCAGTTAACTGCCACAGAAGCGCGGGTGATTGGCTGCCTGCTGGAAAAACAGGTCACGACGCCAGAGCAATATCCCCTGTCGGTCAATGCGGTGACGCTGGCCTGTAACCAGAAAACCAACCGTGAGCCGGTGCTCAACCTGAGCGAGCACGAGGTACAAGAGCAGCTGGATGCGCTGGTTAAACGCCACTATCTGCGCACCGTCAGTGGGTTTGGCAATCGCGTCACTAAATATGAACAACGTTTTTGCAATTCCGAATTTGGCGATCTGAAACTGAACAGCGCCGAAGTGGCGGTGATCACCACCTTGCTGCTGCGCGGGGCGCAAACGCCGGGTGAATTACGTTCCCGCGCCGCACGAATGCATGAATTCAGTGATATGCAGGAAGTGGAGCAGACGCTGGAAAATCTCGCTTCCCGCGAAGATGGCCCGTTTGTGCTACGCCTGGCGCGTGAGCCGGGCAAACGCGAAAGCCGCTACATGCATCTTTTCAGTGGCGACGTTGAAACCCTCATCAATGTGGTTGAAGCGGTTTCGCCCGCCGAGGACGAGAGTCTTGCCGCGCGGGTCGACGCGCTGGAAAACGAAGTGGCGGAACTCAAGCTGCGCCTCGACTCCCTGCTGGCGCATTTAGGAGACTAACGGTGACAACATTACGCATTGGCGTGGTCGGCCTCGGCGGGATCGCGCAGAAAGCCTGGCTGCCGGTTCTGGGCACGGCGACCGACTGGACGCTGCAAACCGCATGGTCCCCGACGCGGGAAAAAGCGCAGCGAATCTGCGACACCTGGCGAATTCCTTATGCTGCCTCCATGGCGGATCTGGCGCGCGACTGTGACGCGGTATTCGTTCATACCTCGACCGCGACGCACTATCAGGTGGTGAGCGAATTGCTCAATGCCGGTGTTCACGTTTGCGTCGATAAACCGCTGGCCGAGAATGTGCATGACGCCGAGCGTCTGATTGAGCTGGCGGCGCGCAAAAATCTGACGCTGATGGTCGGGTTCAATCGCCGGTTCTCGCCGCTGTATCAGGATCTCAAATCCCGGCTTGGCGCGGCGGCATCGCTGCGTATGGATAAGCATCGCACCGACAGCATTGGCCCGAACGATCTGCGCTTTACGCTGCTGGATGATTATCTGCATGTGGTCGATACGGCCCTGTGGCTGACCAACGGTAATGCACAGCTGAAAAGCGGCACCCTGCAAACCAACGATCACGGGGAGATGGTGTATGCCGAACACCATTTCGCGGTGGACACCATTCAGGTGACCACCAGCATGCATCGTCGTGCGGGAAGTCAGCGCGAATCCGTGCAGGCGATCACCGACGGCGCACTCATTGATGTAACCGATATGCGCGAATGGCGTGAAGAAAAAGGGAGCGGGGTGGTGACGCGGCCAATCCCTGGCTGGCAAAGTACGCTGGAGCAGCGCGGGTTCGCCGGTTGTGCGCGTCACTTCATCGAGTGCGTGCAAAATCAGACGGTTCCTGAAACTTCGGGCGAACAGGCGATTCTGGCGCAACGCGTCATTGAAAAGCTCTGGCGCGAGGCGATGAGCGAGTAGAAACTGTTTAACCCCTGTAACATCTGCGGATAGTAATTCGCTTAAATACGGGTAGACTAAGCGCACTTTTCACGCCTGCTATGCAGGCGTTTTGCCGTGTGGTTGTGGAAATTCACGTTAATGAACTTATTAAAATCGCTGGCAGCAGTCAGCTCGATGACCATGTTTTCTCGCGTGCTGGGTTTCGCGCGCGATGCGATTGTGGCGAGAGTGTTTGGCGCGGGGATGGCGACTGACGCCTTCTTTGTGGCGTTCAAGCTGCCGAACTTACTGCGCCGAATTTTCGCCGAAGGGGCGTTCTCCCAGGCGTTCGTGCCGATTCTGGCGGAATACAAAAGCAAGCAGGGCGAAGACGCGACCCGCGTGTTTGTCTCCTATGTCTCGGGCCTGCTGACACTGGCTCTGGCGATTGTCACGGTGGTCGGGATGCTGGCCGCGCCGTGGGTGATTATGGTGACCGCGCCGGGCTTTGCCGACACGGCGGATAAATTCGCCCTGACGACGCAGCTTCTGCGCATTACCTTTCCTTATATTCTGCTGATTTCGCTGGCGTCGCTAGTCGGGGCGATCCTCAACACCTGGAACCGCTTCTCCGTCCCGGCGTTTGCACCGACGTTTTTAAACGTCAGCATGATCGGTTTTGCCCTGTTTGCGGCACCGCACTTCCATCCGCCGGTGCTGGCCCTGGCGTGGGCAGTCACCGTCGGCGGTGTGTTGCAGCTGGCTTATCAGCTTCCGCATCTGAAAAAGATCGGCATGCTGGTGCTTCCACGCATCAACTTCCGCGATGCGGGTGCGATGCGCGTGATCAAGCAGATGGGCCCGGCGATCCTCGGCGTGTCCGTGAGCCAGATTTCCCTGATTATCAACACCATTTTCGCCTCCTTCCTGGTGTCAGGTTCCGTGTCGTGGATGTACTACGCCGACCGCTTGATGGAGTTCCCGTCCGGGGTGCTGGGCGTGGCGCTGGGGACGATTCTGCTGCCGTCGTTGTCGCGAAGCTTTGCCAGCGGCAATCATGATGAATACTGTCGCCTGATGGACTGGGGTTTACGCCTGTGCTTCCTGCTGGCGCTGCCAAGCGCCGTGGCGCTGGGGATTCTGGCGAAACCCTTAACGGTTTCATTGTTCCAGTACGGCAAATTCAACGCGTTCGATGCATTAATGACCCAGCGCGCACTGGTGGCGTATTCCGTCGGCCTGATGGGGCTGATTGTGGTGAAAGTGCTGGCGCCGGGCTTTTATTCGCGTCAGGACATCAAAACGCCGGTCAAGATTGCGATTGTGACGCTGGTGATGACCCAGCTGATGAACCTCGCGTTTATCGGGCCACTGAAGCACGCGGGTCTGTCGCTGTCGATCGGTCTGGGGGCCTGCCTGAACGCCGGGCTGCTCTACTGGCAGCTGCGTAAGCAGAAGATTTTCACGCCGCAGCCGGGCTGGATGAGTTTCCTGGTCCGTCTGGTGATTGCGGTGGTGGTGATGGCGGCGGCACTGGTCGGGATGATGTATGTGATGCCGGAATGGTCCCTGGGCACCATGCCGTATCGTCTGCTGCGCCTGATGGCTGTTGTGGTCGTGGGGATTATTGCCTACTTCGCTACACTTGCGGTGCTCGGCTTTAAGGTGAAAGAGTTCGCTCGCCGGACGGCATAAACGACTAAAGGGGAGTTCACCAAAGGGTGCTCCCCGTTTCCCACTTCATCTCTTCACTGAAGCGTTAAATCGAAATCTTCTTCCCGCCACCGCGTGAGCTGGATGTCTGGCCATTGGCGCCATACAGCCCCGGCTCCTGATGAGGTTTTAACACCTCAAGCGCCTGCTGGTTGCGTTCAATTTGCCCCTCTAACAGCCAGCCGTTGTGCTGGTTGAGATCGCGAAGGTGCTGCGTTTTTTCTGTGATGGTCTGCCAGCGCTCAACGATATCGTCGTTGGCGCTGCGACGTGGATCTTGCTCCGCGCGGCGCTGCTGCTCCAGATAGTCCAGGGTAGCCAGCAGCGAGCTTTTATCTTCAGTAATGCGCTGCAGAGCGCTGCCGCTGACATAGCCTGCGGATAACTGTTGTTGCTCGGCATCCATCACCGTCTTCAGATCGTTCAGGACTACCGTCATTTGATCCAATATTTCTGACAGTCGACTCATACGGTTATTTACTCTGAAGGAAGTTCTGCGTTTCGTTAATCAGCGCATCAGCAATTTTGCTGGTGTCCATTTTCAGTTCGCCGTTACGAATCGCGGTTTTCAGCGCTTCGACGCGTTCCATATTGATATCGTTCGTGCCTGGCTGCATCAGTTTTGACTGTGCATCACTTAACGTGACGCTGGTGCTGTTGGCCGTGGACGATTTTTCCAGACGCGCTTTAAGGGCTGGCGCGTCGTTCGTTTCGCGAGGTTGTACAGTGCTAACCGGCTTCAGGGGCGATGTACGATCAATGCTCATAGTGTTGTCCTCATAGAGGTTCGCGGCGTTGGCGCCTGATATAATCATCTGATGATTATTTATCGGCAGCTGCCGCGATATCTTTAAAAAGATTATAGGTTAATCAGAATATTCCCATCAGAACCGACGGTTCCGCTAACCACCTGACCTGAAGACATCCTAACGCGTGCGTTTTGGGCGACGGCAGCGTTGTTCAGCGCCTGGCCTTCGCTATTAATGCTAAAGCCATCTCCGTTCGCCACCACCATCACGCGCTGTCCGGCTTTAATGCGCCACGCCTGGCGCAGCATAGATAGCTGGATGGCCTGACCTGGCGCCAGATCGCGCAGGCTCACCGAATCCTGTGCCTGGTTAATATCCAGCATGGTGCGCGGCGGAAGTTGATCCAGGCGTCCGCGCTTTAATTCTACATGAGCGGGCTGTAAAACGCTGCCGCGTGCGATGGGCTGAGCGGCGACAACATAGTTGCCTGTCGCCTGAACCATAACCTGCAAAAAGCGTTTCTCATTATTGCAGCGGGCCAGCACGTTCACATTACCCCACAGCCGGGTACCGCCGCTGATGGTGAACGAGGGTTGTTCGCAAGTGGGCAGGAGATTCGGCTGCGTTCGAATATCGACTTTGACCTCATCGCTTAACCCCGCCAGACGCTCAGCAAAAAAAGCGGTCAGCAACACATTCAGCCCCAGCGCTGAAGACTGGGTACTGAACAGCAGTAAGGTAACGGCAAGGCCATTTTTGAACGTCAGCATCTCACTTTCCCGCGGTTCCTGGATTTAACAGGATTTTACCCCTAAGGCTTTCCCATCAACGCAACAAATAGCGACGCATTTTGCGTTTATTCCTTCGATAAGGAAGACGGGTTGAGATTTAAGCTACATGCTGAAATTTCGCCATCAGCGGAGGAGACATGCTCGATAAACTCGACGCCGCGTTACGTTTTCAACAGGAAGCGCTCAATCTGCGCGCCCAGCGGCAGGAGATCCTGGCCGCCAATATCGCGAATGCCGACACCCCAGGGTTTCAGGCGCGCGATATTGATTTTTCTACTGAGCTTAAAAAAGTGATGGAGCGTGGTCGGGCCGAAGGGACGGGTGTTGCCCTTGCGCTGACCTCTTCACGCCACATTCCCGCTCAGGCGATGACTGCGCCGTCCACCGATTTACTTTATCGCATTCCTGACCAGCCATCCCTGGACGGTAACACCGTCGATATGGACCGGGAGCGCACCCAGTTTGCCGATAACAGCCTGCAGTATCAGATGGGGCTAACCGTGCTCGGTGGACAGATTAAAAGCATGCAGAGCGTCCTGCAGGGGGGCAACTAATTCATGGCCTTACTGAATATTTTTGATATCGCGGGTTCAGCCCTGACCGCGCAGTCTCAGCGTCTGAACGTCGCCGCCAGTAACATGGCGAACGCCGACAGCGTGACCGGACCCGACGGTCAACCCTATCGCGCCAAACAGGTGGTCTTTCAGGTCAATGCGGCGCCAGGCGCGGCAACCGGCGGTGTGAAAGTGGCCGATGTGGTTGAGAGCCAGGCCCCGGACAAACTGGTGTATGAGCCAGGCAACCCGCTGGCGGATGCGAGCGGCTACGTGAAAATGCCAAACGTCGATGTGGTCGGCGAAATGGTGAACACCATGTCAGCGTCGCGCAGCTATCAGGCGAACGTTGAAGTGCTCAATACCGTGAAGAGCATGATGCTCAAAACGCTCACTCTCGGCCAGTAAAGGAGACACGAATGTCCATCGCCGTCAATGTGAATGACCCGACCAACTCCGGCGTCGCCAGCACCAGTGGGGCCACTGGCTCCAGCTCGCTGACCGGTAACAGTGCTGCCGATCTACAGGGCAGCTTTTTGACGTTACTGGTTGCGCAGCTGAAAAACCAGGACCCGACGAACCCGATGCAGAACAACGAACTGACCACGCAGCTTGCGCAGATCAGTACCGTGAGCGGCATCGAAAAGCTCAATACCACGCTGGGTTCCGTTTCCGGTCAAATCGACAACAGCCAGTCTTTGCAGGCCGCCAATCTTATCGGCCACGGTGTGATGATCCCAGGGACCACTATCCTGGCAGGGACCAGCACCACCGACGGAAGCAGTACCACCACGACCACGCCATTTGGCGTTGAGTTGCAGCAACCGGCCGATAAAGTCACCGCCACCATCACCAATAAAGACGGTGTTGTGGTGCGCACGATCGACATTGGTGAGCTGAAAGCGGGCGTTCATACCTTTACCTGGGATGGCAGCCTGACGGATGGCACAACGGCACCGAACGGTTCTTACAAAGTGGCGATTTCTGCCAGCAACGGGACGACTCAGCTGGTGGCTCAGCCGCTGCAATTCGCTCTGGTGCAGGGGGTGATTCGCGGCTCTGATGGTAACAAACTGGATTTGGGTACTTCTGGGACCACCACGCTCGACGAAGTTCGGCAGATTATTTAAGCCTTAACACTTATCAGGAGTAAGTCATGGCCTTTTCTCAAGCGGTCAGCGGCCTGAATGCTGCGGCCACCAACCTGGACGTCATTGGCAACAACATTGCCAACTCCGCGACCTACGGTTTTAAATCTGGCACAGCATCTTTCGCAGATATGTTCGCCGGTTCCAAAGTGGGTCTGGGCGTTAAAGTTGCGGGTATTACCCAGGACTTTACCGATGGCACCACCACTAACACCGGCCGTGGGCTGGATGTGGCCATCAGCCAGAACGGTTTCTTCCGTATGGTCGATGAAAACGGTTCTGTTTTTTACAGCCGTAACGGTCAGTTCAAACTCGACGAAAACCGTAACCTGGTCAACATGCAGGGTCTGCAGCTGACGGGCTATCCGGTTGCGGGTACACCGCCTACGGTACAGACCGGTGCGAACCCGCAGGCGATCTCAATTCCGAACACGCTGATGGCGGCGAAGTCCACCACCACCGCGTCTCAGCAGATCAACCTGAACTCCACCGATGCGACGCCGACGGTGACACCGTTCGACCCGACAAACGTCGATTCTTATAACAAAAAAGGGACCGTGACGGTCTTTGACAGCCAGGGTAATGCGCACAACATGAACCTGTTCTACGTCAAAGACACCGCTGCGAACAGCTGGAAAGTCTATGCGCAGGATGGCAGCGTGGCGGGCAGCACCCCCTCTCTGGCCACTACGCTGACCTTTAACGCCAGCGGCGTGCTGACAGGCGGTGGCCAGGTCAACATCACCACCGCGACCATGCCGGGCGCAACCCCTGCAACCTTCGCGATGAGTTTCACCAACTCCATGCAGCAGAACACCGGTGCGAACAACATCGTGGCAACTAACCAGAACGGTTACAAGCCGGGCGACCTGGTGAGCTACCAGATCAACGATGACGGCACTGTCGTGGGTAACTACTCCAACGAACAGACCCAGGTTCTGGGCCAGATCGTGCTGGCGAACTTCGCTAACAACGAAGGTCTGAAATCCGAAGGCGATAACGTCTGGTCTTCCACTCAGTCCTCTGGCGTGGCGCTGCTCGGCACCGCCGGTTCCGGTAACTTCGGTACGCTGACCAACGGCGCGCTGGAAGCATCCAACGTCGATCTGAGTAAAGAACTGGTGAACATGATTGTCGCGCAGCGTAACTATCAGTCGAACGCGCAGACCATCAAAACTCAGGACCAGATCCTCAACACGCTGGTCAACCTGCGTTAATCGTCTAACGGGATGATGTAATGGATCACGCAATATATACCGCGATGGGCGCAGCCAGCCAGACGATGAATCAGCAGGCTGTGACCGCCAGTAACCTGGCGAACGCCTCAACACCGGGCTTTCGTGCGCAGCTGAATGCGCTGCGCGCCGTGCCGGTGGAAGGGCTGTCGCTGCCAACGCGTACGCTGGTTATCGCCTCAACGCCGGGTGCCGATATGACGCCTGGTCAGATGGATTACACCTCGCGTCCGCTGGACGTTGCACTCCAGCAGGACGGTTGGCTGGCGGTGCAAACGGCTGATGGCTCAGAAGGCTATACCCGCAACGGTAATATCCAGGTGGATGCCAACGGTCAGATGACCATTCAGGGGCATCCGGTGATTGGCGAAGCGGGTCCGATTACGGTGCCGGAAGGCTCGGAAATCACCATCGCGGCGGACGGGACCATTTCGGCCCTGAACCCCGGTGATCCGGCGAACACCATTGCCCCGGTCGGTCGACTGAAACTGGTCAAAGCGGAAGGCAATGAAGTGACACGCGGCGATGACGGGATGTTCCGTCTGAGCCAGGCAGCACAGGCAACGCGTGGCCCGACCTTGCAGGCTGACCCAAGCATTCGCGTGATGTCCGGTGTGCTGGAAGGCAGTAACGTCAAACCGGTTGCAGCCATGACCGATATGATCGCCAGCGCCCGACGTTTCGAAATGCAAATGAAGGTTATCACAAGCGTAGATGAAAACGCCGGACGTGCTAACCAACTGCTGTCTATGAGTTAACAGGATTTCTTATGATCAGCTCTTTATGGATCGCGAAAACGGGTCTCGACGCGCAGCAAACCAATATGGATGTCATCGCCAACAACCTGGCGAACGTCAGCACCAATGGTTTTAAGCGTCAGCGTGCCGTGTTCGAAGATTTGCTTTATCAAACCATTCGTCAGCCGGGCGCGCAGTCGTCCGAGCAGACCACGCTGCCGTCAGGGCTGCAGATCGGTACGGGTGTGCGTCCGGTTGCAACCGAACGTCTGCACAGCCAGGGCAACCTGTCCCAGACCAACAACAGCAAAGACGTGGCAATCAAAGGCCAGGGTTTCTTCCAGGTGCAGCTGCCTGACGGAACCTCAGCCTATACCCGCGATGGCTCGTTCCAGGTGGATCAGAATGGTCAGCTGGTGACCGCCGGTGGTTTTCAGGTTCAGCCTGCGATCACCATTCCGGCTAACGCCCTGAGCATTACCATCGGACGTGACGGTGTGGTCAGCGTGACCCAGCAAGGGCAGGCCGCGCCTGTTCAGGTTGGACAGCTGAACCTGACGACGTTCATGAACGATACCGGTCTGGAAAGCATTGGTGAGAACCTCTACACCGAAACCCAGTCCTCCGGTGCGCCGAATGAAAGTACGCCGGGCCTGAACGGTTCCGGGCTGCTGTATCAGGGCTATGTCGAAACCTCTAACGTCAACGTGGCGGAAGAGCTGGTGAACATGATCCAGGTTCAGCGCGCGTATGAAATTAACAGTAAAGCAGTGTCGACGACCGACCAGATGCTGCAAAAACTGACGCAACTCTAAGGTGTAGCCCGGTGCGGTAAACCGCACCGGCTCCCTGTTTTCGAAGATGAAGGCAATGCAAAAAAACGCGGCGTTTCGTTATCCAATACTGACTGTCCTGGCCGTTACCCTCAGCGGTTGCGCCTTGATCCCGTCAAAACCTTTGGTAGAGGGTGCGACTACCGCCCAACCCGTTCCCGGCCCGACGCCGGTGGTGAACGGCTCCATTTTCCAGTCCGCACAGCCGATTAACTACGGTTATCAACCGCTGTTCGAAGACCGTCGCCCGCGTAACGTCGGCGATACCCTGACCATTGCGCTGCAGGAGAACGTCAGCGCGAGCAAAAGCTCCTCGGCGAATGCCAGCCGCGACGGCAAAACCAACTTTGGTTTCGATACCGTTCCGCGCTATCTGCAGGGCCTGTTTGGCAATGCGCGTGCCGATGTGGAAGCCTCTGGCGGTAACAGCTTTAACGGCAAAGGCGGTGCCAATGCCAGCAACACCTTCAGCGGTACGCTGACGGTAACCGTTGACCAGGTTCTGGTGAATGGCAATTTACACGTAGTGGGTGAAAAACAGATCGCCATCAATCAGGGCACTGAATTCATTCGCTTCTCCGGTGTGGTTAACCCTCGCACCATCAGTGGCACCAACACCGTACCGTCCACCCAGGTGGCGGATGCGCGCATTGAGTACGTCGGCAACGGCTACATCAACGAAGCGCAGAATATGGGCTGGCTGCAACGCTTCTTCCTTAATTTATCGCCGATGTAAGCGAGGTGACCTATGTTTAAATCCCTCTTCGCAATGGTGTTGGTCCTGGTGGCGACATGCGCCCAGGCTGACCGCATTCGCGATCTCACCAGTGTACAGGGCGTACGTGAAAACTCATTGATAGGCTATGGCCTGGTGGTTGGCCTGGACGGAACGGGCGACCAGACCACCCAGACGCCGTTTACCACTCAGAGTTTAAACAACATGCTGTCCCAGCTCGGGATCACCGTCCCGACGGGCACCAACATGCAGCTGAAAAACGTGGCGGCGGTAATGATCACCGCATCCTACCCGGCCTTTGCGCGCCAGGGGCAAACCATCGATGTGGTGGTTTCGTCAATGGGTAACGCCAAAAGTCTGCGCGGCGGCACGCTGCTGATGACCCCGTTAAAAGGGGTGGACAGCCAGGTCTACGCGCTTGCACAGGGTAACATTCTGGTCGGTGGCGCGGGTGCATCGGCGGGCGGCAGCAGCGTGCAGGTGAACCAGCTGAACGGCGGGCGTATCACTAACGGGGCGATCATCGAGCGTGAACTGCCAACGCAGTTTGGCGCCGGGAACACCATCAACCTGCAGCTGAATAATGAAGACTTCACTATGGCGCAGCAGATTGCCGATACCATCAACCGCAGCCGTGGTTTTGGTAGCGCAACGGCGCTCGACGCACGTACCGTGCAGATCCGCACCTCGACGGGCAGCAGCAACCAGGTGCGCATGCTGGCGGATATCCAGAATATGGAAGTCAACGTTCCGCTGCAGGATGCCAAAGTGATCATCAACTCCCGGACCGGGTCCGTGGTGATGAACCGCGAAGTGACGCTGGACAGCTGTGCCGTGGCGCAGGGCAACCTCTCCATCAGCGTCAACCGCTCGGCTAACGTTAGCCAGCCGGATACGCCGTTTGGTGGCGGCCAGACGGTAGTGACGCCACAGACGCAGATTGACATGCGCCAGAGCGGCGGCTCGCTGCAAAGCGTGCGCTCCAGCGCCAACCTGAACAACGTGGTTCGTGCGCTGAACGCGCTGGGGGCGACGCCGATGGATCTGATGTCGATTCTGCAATCCATGCAAAGTGCAGGATGCCTGCGCGCCAAACTGGAAATCATCTAATGCTCGGCGATAGCAAACTGATGGCAAGTGCGGCCTGGGATGCCCAGTCGCTCAACGATCTGAAAGCCAAAGCAGGCACCGATCCGGCGGCGAACCTCCGCCCGGTTGCCCGCCAGGTGGAAGGGATGTTTGTGCAGATGATGCTGAAAAGCATGCGTGAAGCGCTGCCGAAAGATGGCATGTTCAGCAGCGACTCGACGCGACTCTACACCAGCATGTATGACCAACAGATTGCCCAGCAGATGACCGCCGGTAAGGGGCTTGGCCTCGCCGATATGATCGTGAAACAGATGCAGGCGGCGCAGGGTGTTCAGCCCGATGAGCAAACCCAGCAGGTGCCGATGAAGTTTGATCTTGAAACGGTGACCAGTTATCAGAACCAGGCGCTGACGCAGATGGTGCGTAAAGCCATGCCGAAACCGACCGCCAGCAGCGATGAGCCGCTGTCGGGCGACAGTAAAGACTTCCTCGCTCAGCTTTCGCTCCCGGCGCGTCTGGCCAGTGAGCAGAGTGGGGTTCCTCACCACCTGATTCTGGCGCAGGCCGCGCTGGAATCCGGCTGGGGGCAGCGTCAGATCCGCCGTGAAAACGGCGAACCAAGCTTTAATATTTTTGGCGTCAAAGCGTCGTCAGGCTGGAAAGGGCCGACCACGGAGATCACCACCACCGAATTTGAAAACGGTGCGGCGGTGAAGGTCAAAGCAAAATTCCGCGTTTACAGCTCCTATCTTGAAGCCTTGTCAGATTATGTCGGGTTGTTGAGCCGCAATCCGCGCTACGCTGCGGTTACGCAGGCCGCGACGGCGGAGCAGGGGGCGCAGGCGTTGCAGAACGCAGGCTACGCCACCGACCCGCAGTATGCCCGCAAACTGACAGGTATGATTCAACAGCTTAAAGCGATGGGTGAGAAAGTCAGCAAGGCTTACAGTACCGATATCGAAAATCTGTTCTAAGGACTCAAGTTTGCGCGCGCGATGTCGATAATCCTAATCAGGACTCGTGTCTGAAAGTTTAAAAAGGAACCTCAATGTCCAGTTTGATTAACAGCGCTATGAGTGGCCTCAGTGCGGCACAGTCGGCACTGAACACCGTCAGCAACAATATTTCCAGTTACAACGTGGCCGGGTATACCCGTCAGACCACGGTGCTGGGTGCAGCGAACAGTACATTGACCGGCGGTGGTTGGGTTGGCAATGGTGTTTATGTTTCGGGCGTACAGCGCGAATATGATGCGTTCATCACCAATCAGCTGCGTGCAGCACAGACTCAGAGCAGCGGCCTGACCACGCGTTATCAGCAGATGTCGAAAATCGACGATGTGCTGTCTGATACCACTAACTCCCTGTCCACCACGCTGCAGGGCTTCTTTACCAGCCTGCAAACGCTGGTGAGTAACGCGGAAGATCCGGCTGCGCGCCAGACTGTTCTCGGCAAAGCGGATGGCCTGGTCAATCAGTTCAAAACGACCGACCAGTACCTGCGCGACCAGGATAAGCAGGTAAACACTGCGGTTGCGACCAGCGTGGATCAGATTAACTCCTATGCCAAACAGATTGCGAATCTGAACGATCAGATTTCACGTCTGACCGGCGTGGGCGCAGGGGCTTCCCCAAACAATCTGCTCGATCAGCGCGATCAGCTGGTGAGCGAACTGAATCAGATCGTGGGTGTGGAAGTCGCGGTACAGGACGGCGGCACCTACAACGTCTCATTCGGTAATGGTTACACCCTGGTTCAGGGCAGCACGGCTAACCAGTTAGCGGCGGTACCGTCGAGCGCCGATCCTGCGCGCACCACCGTGGCGTATGTGGATTCCCTCGCCGGTAATATCGAAATTCCCGAGAAGGTGCTGAACACCGGCTCACTGGGCGGTCTGTTAACGTTCCGCGCAGAAGACCTGGATAAAGCGCGTAATACGCTGAACCAGCTGGCGCTCTCGTTTGCTGACGCCATGAACCAGCAGCACGAGAAAGGCTTTGATGCCAACGGTGACGCGGGCGGTAAATTGTTTGATATCGGCTCTCCAGCGGTGACCGGCAATAGCAAAAACAGCGTGCCAGGTGCGGCCGTCACGGCCACTATCGCGGACAGCTCTAAAGTTCAGGCGACGGATTATAAGCTTGAATTTAACGGCACTGACTGGACCGTCACCCGTAGTGCTGACAAAACCTCATTTACGGCTACGCCAGATGCCAGCGGCAACATGACGTTTGACGGTGTTACCGTGAATGTCAGCGGTAGCGCAGCCACGAAAGACAGCTTTACGGTGAAACCGGTTGTTGACGCAATCGTGAACATGGATCTGCTGATCAGCGATGAATCCAAACTGGCGATGGCGGGTTCGGCGACGGGTGGTGAGAGTGATAACCTTAACGGGAAAGCGCTGCTGAATCTGCAAAGCAGCAAAGTGGTCGGTGGCAATAAGACCTTTAACGATGCTTATGCCTCGCTGGTCAGTACCGTTGGCAGCACCACGTCTTCACTGAAAACCAGCGCTGCGACCAAAACAAATGTGGTGACACAGCTGAGCAATCAGCAGCAGTCTATCTCCGGGGTTAACCTCGACGAAGAGTATGGCAACTTGCAGCGTTTCCAGCAGTATTACCTTGCGAATGCGCAGGTTCTGCAGACTGCCAGTACGCTCTTTGATGCGTTAATTAATATTCGCTAAGGCCGAGGTGAACGATGCGTATTAGCACCCAAATGATGTACCAGCAAAATATGCGTGGGATCACTGAGTCCCAAAGCAAATGGCTGGGGTATGGCGAGCAGATGTCCACCGGCAAACGCGTGAACCGTCCGTCGGACGATCCGATTGCCGCGTCGCAGGCCGTTGTACTGTCTCAGGCCCAGTCACAGAATAGCCAGTTTGCTCTCGCGCGTACGTTTGCGACTCAGCGCGTGTCGCTGGAAGAGAGCGTGTTAAGCCAGGTGACGACGGCAATTCAGTCTGCGCAGGATAAAATCGTGTATGCGAACAACGGCTCCCTGAGTGATATCGACCGGGCGTCTGTGGCAACCGATCTGCAGGGTATTCGCGATCAACTGGTCAACCTGGCCAATAGCACCGACGGCAATGGTCGTTATATTTTTGCGGGCTTTAAGACCGACACCGCACCGTTTGATCAGACAGACGGCAGCTATAACGGTGGCAGTACGGCGATCACTCAGCAGGTGGACTCTGCACGCGATATGCAGATTAGCCATACTGGCTCGGAAGTGTTTGAAAAGTTTACCAGCAATGCCAAGCCAGAGCCTGACGGCAGTGCCCAGGAAACTAACCTGTTTAAGATTCTGGATAACGCCATCGCTGCGCTGAACACACCGGTAAGCGGCGACCAGGCTAAGACAGATGCACTTGTGGCAAATATCGATAAAGCCAACCGTGGACTGAGTAATTCCCTGGATAACGTACTGACCGTGCGTGCCGATCTGGGTACCAAACTCAACGAACTCGATAAGCTGGATGCACTGGGTGATGACCGCGCTCTGGGTCAGACTCAGCAGATGAGTGATCTGGTGGACGTGGACTGGAACGCGGCGATTTCGTCTTACACCATGCAGCAAGCAGCACTTCAGGCCTCTTATAAAGCGTTCAGTGATATGCAGGGGATGTCTCTGTTCCAGCTGAACAAGTAACATTTTGACCTTTTAGAACATGTCTTGAAACTGGATATGTTTTGTCTGCCCAACCCGGCGTGCCGGATTGGGCTTTTTTTTTAGCGATTTTGCGCCTGCACGCTGACCAGCCGCGCGCTTTCTATTAAGCGGATCAGCACTGCCGCCGCACCACACACCGTTGCCAGCATCACTACGCCTTGCCAGCCCGCCAGGGCGTACACTTTGCTCCCCAGCGCCGAGCCGAGCGCCATCCCAATAAATACCACCGTAAACAGCAGCGCATTGAGCCGCCCACGCGCCTGGGGTTCGAGGCTATAGACCAGGTTCTGATGGGCGACCAGGCTGGACTGCAGCCCCAGGTCGAAACCGATCGCGGAAAGCGCGATCAGAACGAGTTGCCCGTGGGTGCCCAAAGCGGGCATTAAAAACATCAGTGCAAACGATACTGTCACCAGCGCGGCACCCAGTTGGGTCACTCTGCCTGCACCGAGTTTATCCGCCAGGCCTCCGGCCAGCGGGGCGGCCAGCGCACCTGCAGCACCGGCAATCCCAAATCCACCAGCAATCGCGCTACCGAGGTGATAGCGTTCAAGCAGCATCACCGCCAGTGTTGACCAGAACGCGCTAAAGGCAATAGAGAGAAAGCCCTGGGCCAGCGCCGCACGACGCAGGGCCGGGTAGCGTCGCCACAGGTGCTCCATCGAGCGCATCAGAGCCGGATAGCTGAGCGTAGAGTGAATCGCAAAACGCGGTAACACAGCCCACATCACCATACCGATCATGGCGATGCTGACGGCGGCAAGTTGATACATCACCCGCCAGCCGAACGCTTCACCCACCACACCGCTGACAGTACGCGACAGCAGAATACCCAGCAGCAGGCCGGTCATTACCGTCCCGACGGTTTTTCCCTGTTTGCCTTCCGGAGCAAGAATAGCCGCTGCCGGTACGATGTCCTGCGCCATGGTTGCCGCCATACCAATAAGCAGACTGGCCAGCAGTAACGAGTGAAGCTGCCCGGTCAGGCTACAGCCCAGCAAAAAGAGCGCCAGTGCTGCGCTTTTAACAAGAATTAAGGTTCGGCGATCGTGACGGTCGCCGAGCGGCAGCAGGAAAAGGATGCCAAGGGCATAGCCCGTCTGCGTCAGGGTCGGCACCAGTCCCATCCCTTCGATACTGAGGTGTAAATCGGCACCCATTAACGGCAACAGCGGTTGAGCATAATAGATGGACGCAACGCTAAACCCGGCACCAATGGCAAGGATAAAAATAACCCAGCGGCTGGTAGCCTGGGTAAGGGGGGCAGTGTTCATTTGATGTACCTCATTCATGGAGTGAGGCTATTTTTGTGCATTCAGGCTTGAGGCGGTAGCCAGCGGGATGGTAAAACGGTTATACGTTAAACGTATGATCAGAATAATCATGAAGCGAACAGAGCGTATAGACAGAGTGGAACTGATGCGCACCTTTGCGCGTATCGTGGAATCGGGTTCGCTCTCTGCCGCAGCGCGGCAGCTGGGGACCACGCAGGCGACCGTTAGCCGACGCCTGCAGTCGCTGGAAACCCTCCTCGGCGTGCGTTTGCTGTTACGCACCACCCACGCCACCAAGCTCACCGATGACGGCGAGCGCTGCTATCAGCATGCCAGAAAAGTGATCGACAGCTGGCTCGCGCTCGAAGATGAGGTGGGGCAGTCGGAGGATGAACCTGTCGGCACCTTGCGTGTGCGGGCGCCCCATGCGTTCGGGCAGGAACAACTTCTGGCACCACTGAGCCAGTTTTTGATGCGCTATCCGCAGCTTTCTGTCGACTGGATGCTATATGACAGATCGGCGGATTTTCTGAGTGATAACATCGACTGCGCGATCCGCGTAGGGGCGGAGATCGACCCTAATACGGTATCGGTGCTGCTGGCCGAAGTCCCGCGCTGTGTGGTCGCGGCGCCCGAGCTACTGGCTCGTCATGCCATGCCTGAGGTCCCCGACGATCTCACTGCGCTTCCCTGGATTGCACTCAACACCTTTTATCATCAGCATATTGAGCTGTTTGACGGAGCTTCGCCGCAGCCTGCGCGAGTGGCAATTTCGCCGCGTCTGAGCACCGACAGCCTGTATGTGACACGCACCATGGCGTTGAATGGATTAGGCGTGGCGGTGGTCTCGAGCTGGACCGTGGAACAGGATATCCGCGAGGGAAGGCTGGTGCCTCTTTTACCGGGCTGGCAACCTGCTGCGCTGCCGGTGCACCTGGTTTATCCGTGGTCGCGCTATTACCCGGCACGATTGAGGCGTTTTCTGGAAATGATGCGTGAGGTGATGCCAGAAATCGTCGGAATGCGAAAACCCCTCCCGTAAAAAAGTCAAAAAAAAGCCGACCACGAAGGTCGGCTTTTCATCAGAACGGCGGGTTATTCAACCGGATTCGGGCGAGTCGCCGGAGCCGTTGCCTGGTGAGTGGCGCTATGACCACCTGCAGAACCACGACCGTCGAAATCGAACGCAGGGCGTACCCAGTCGCTATGACGTGGTGCTTCTGGCACGTATTCCGGTGCTGGCGCGCGAGTCATCGGTGCGGTTGCATGGTGATGCTCAGCAACGACAGCAGGCTCTGGTTTCACAACCGGTGCGGGAACCGGTGCTTGTGGAGCCGGAGTAACATCGACAGGTTGCTCAGCAACCGCTTCAGTCACTACCTCTTCTTCAACCACGTCGGCTGCCGGTTCTGCGTCTTCTGCAACCTGTTCAGCCACCACAACATCTTCTTGCGCGATGAACTGAGGCTGCTCGTCGACAGGCGCGGCAATCACTTCCGGATGAGTTGTCTCGATCTCAGCGGTTTCAACAACCTGCTGAGGTTCCGCGACTGGCTCGGCTTCAAAAACTGGCTGAGATTCGGCCACGATCTGCGGTGCTTCTTCAACGACCACAGCGGCGGCTTCGGTAGCGGCTACAGGTGCAACGATTGGCTCAACGGTTTCTGCAGTGACGTTTTGCTCTTCAACCTGCTGCTCCTGAGGACGGGCAACCGGGTAGCGGATCCAGACTTTGCCGGACGCCATTTCTGGTGACGCGCAGGCGACAGTCAGAGGCATCGGAGACTGGGTCGGGTAACGCTCGTCACGGTAACGACGACGACGCTGACCGCTTACGCGCAGGTGACGCGGAGAGCGACGGGAACGGCGCGGCATACCGTTGTTATCACGCGCTTCGCCATTGTCATCATGCTCAGCGACCGTATCGACAACCGCAGGCAGGTCCAGTTTTGCCAGCTGCGTGTTCTGAGCGGTTTCAACAACCGGCTCAGCGGCGGCAACGGTAGCGACTTCGGCCTGTTCAGATGCAAAGCGAACTTTCTGCGACAGTTGACGCTGCTTACGGCGCGGCATCACCTGAACGCGTTCTTCCTGATCGGCATCCTGTTCAACAGGTGCTTCGGTGTTGACAACTTTCGCTTCCTGCTGCGCCTGACGTTTATCGTCATTGCGACGGCGGTTGCGTTCGCGACGTGGCTGCTGCTCGTCACGCTGTCTGGTTTTTTCAGACTCATCGCCCGCCTGCTGGCGAATTTCGCGATCTTCCACATTCTGCTGCTGTGGCTTCTCGCGACGGTTGCGACGATTATCTTCGCGCGCTTCACGACCTTCGTTGTTGTCGGAACGGTTATCGCGTTCACCACGGTTGTCACGGTCGCCACGATTATCGCGGTTGTCACGACGGTCACGATCGTTACGATCGCGGCGGTTGTTCTGACGTTTACGACGATCCTGCGGACGCTCTTGTTTCTCTTCTTTCGGCGCAACTTTTGGCTGCTCCGGCTGAGGCTCTTCACCGGCGAACATTTTCTTCAGCGCACTGAAGAAGCGGCCCAGCAGACCTGGTTCAGCAGGCTTATCACTGGTTTCAGCAGGTTTCTGCACAGCGGTTTTTGCCGGCGCTTTTTCCTGAACAGGAGCTGGTGGGGCTTCTGGCATGATGAAGGTCGCCAGCGCCGGTTGTTCTGGCAGCTTGCGCTCGGCCGGTTCTGCATCAGACGGCATCGCCATCTCTTCTTCATGCAGTTTTGGCAGCAGGTAGCTCAGGGTGCTGGTCTCTTCGCCTTTGCGCACGCGCAGGACGGAGTAGTGCGGGGTCTGCATCTGATCGTTTGGTACGATGATGCAGCGCACGCCGCCCTGACGGGTTTCAACGGCACTCACCGCTTCACGTTTTTCGTTCAGCAGGTAGGAGGCAATTGGCACCGGAACAATGGCGTGAACCTCTTTGGTATTCTCTTTCAGTGCTTCTTCTTCGATGAGGCGCAGAATAGAGAGGGAGAGAGATTCGTTGTCGCGCACGGTACCCGTACCGCTACAGCGCGGACAGACGTGGTGGCTTGATTCACCCAGCGACGGGCTCAGGCGCTGACGAGACATCTCCAGCAGGCCAAAGCGAGAAATATGGCTGATCTGAATACGTGCACGATCCTGACGCACCGCTTCACGCAGACGGTTCTCAACGGCGCGCTGATGGCGAACCGGAGTCATGTCGATGAAGTCGATAACGATCAGGCCGCCCAGGTCACGCAGACGAAGCTGACGGGCAATTTCATCTGCGGCTTCGAGGTTGGTGTTGAAAGCGGTCTCTTCGATATCGCCGCCGCGGGTTGCGCGTGCGGAGTTGATGTCGATGGCGGTCAGCGCTTCGGTGGAGTCGATAACGATAGAACCACCGGACGGCAGACGCACTTCACGCTGGAAGGCGGACTCAATCTGGGATTCAATCTGATAGTGGCTGAACAGCGGAATTTCACCGGTGTACAGTTTAATTTTGCTGGTGAAATCTGGACGACCCAGTGCTGCGATGTGCTGGCGAGCCAGCTCAAGCACTTTCGGGTTATCAATCAGAATTTCGCCGATGTCCTGACGCAGATAATCGCGGAAAGCACGGACGATAACGTTACTTTCCTGGTGAATCAGGAACGGAGCCGGGCGGCTTTCTGCGGCTTTCTGAATAGCTTCCCAGTGCTTCAGACGGAAGCCTAAGTCCCACTGCAGCGCTTCGGCAGATTTGCCTACGCCTGCGGTACGAACGATAAGGCCCATGCCATCAGGCAGTTCGAGGCTTGCCAGCGCTTCTTTCAGCTCGGTACGGTCGTCGCCTTCGATGCGGCGAGAGATACCGCCCGCACGCGGGTTGTTCGGCATCAGAACCAGATAGCTGCCTGCCAGGCTGATAAAGGTGGTCAGCGCAGCGCCTTTGTTGCCGCGCTCTTCTTTATCAATCTGAACGATAACTTCCTGGCCTTCGCGCAGCACATCTTTGATGTTCGGACGACCGTGGGAGTTGTAATTGGCAGGGAAGTATTCGCGGGCAATTTCTTTAAGAGGAAGGAAACCGTGACGCTCAGCGCCGTAATCGACGAATGCGGCCTCAAGGCTTGGTTCAATGCGGGTGATTTTGCCTTTGTAAATGTTCGCTTTTTTCTGTTCGTGTCCAGGACTTTCGATATCCAGATCGTACAGACGCTGCCCATCCACGAGGGCGACACGCAACTCTTCTTGCTGAGTTGCGTTGATTAACATTCTTTTCATCGTAACTTACTCATTATTCTTACATTGACGACTAAGCTGCGGGCAAGGTGACGCTTTCCGGGGTTTGAACCGATGGCCTCGTGACTATTGACGTCGCCAACCTCACGGTTGTCGCTCGCTTAAGAGGCGCAAAGTGTCGGTTGCCTGTATTTCATACGGAAATACAGCGCAATTATCAGGGGAACAGCCTGGGAACACTCTCCAGAGAAGATTCCATTTACCGGTAAGTACTGCAACCCGCAGCCCGCTAACTGTCTGAAAGATCAATACGTCTTACGCCATTGCTGCGTGGATGATCGGTCAGACAAAATGGGTCATTCCGTCGACATCCTTACTTAACCAGGATTTAACACGGAAAACGGATTCATTATTCCATTGCTAACCCGGTTATAGCAAGATGACTTTTACCATTTATCACCCGGTTACTCACAGTTTCTCCACTTCAACGAGAGGATTGGTTTAATAACCACCAAATCGATTGCGCGTGAACAAACCTGCCCGGGCAAAAGTAAATATAAGCATAGAAAAATGAGTGGCGCTAATGCGTATCGATATTTAGAATCGCCAACCATGAAAACAGAGACTCCATCCGTAAAAATGGTTGCTATCGCCGATGATGAAGCGGGGCAACGAATCGATAACTTTTTACGCACCCAGTTGAAAGGCGTGCCAAAAAGTATGATTTATCGCATCTTGCGTAAAGGCGAGGTGCGGGTAAATAAAAAGCGCGTAAAACCTGAGTACAAGCTCGAAGCGGGCGATGAAGTGCGTATTCCGCCGGTGCGCGTCGCTGAACGTGAAGAAGAGGCGGTTTCGCCGCATCTGCAAAAAGTCGCCGCGCTGACTGACGCTATCCTTTATGAAGACGATCATATCCTGGTGCTGAATAAACCCTCCGGCACGGCGGTGCACGGCGGCAGCGGTTTGAGCTTTGGCGTGATCGAAGGCCTTCGCGCCCTGCGCCCGGAAGCACGTTTCCTCGAGCTGGTTCACCGTCTGGATCGCGATACCTCTGGTGTGCTGCTGGTGGCCAAAAAGCGCTCGGCGTTACGTTCGCTGCACGAGCAGCTGCGCGAAAAGGGCATGCAGAAGGACTATCTGGCGCTGGTGCGCGGTCAGTGGCAGTCTCATGTGAAAGTGGTGCAGGCACCGTTGCTGAAAAACATTCTGCAAAGCGGTGAGCGCATTGTGCGGGTGAACAGCGAAGGTAAACCGTCTGAAACTCGCTTTAAAGTAGAAGAGCGTTACGCGTTTGCGACACTGGTGCGTTGTAGCCCGGTGACCGGCCGTACCCACCAGATTCGCGTGCATACGCAACATGCCGGACATCCCATTGCGTTTGATGACCGCTACGGCGATCGTGAGTTTGATAAACAGCTGGCCGGAACGGGGCTGTCGCGTCTCTTCCTGCACGCTGCGGCGCTGAAATTCACCCATCCTGGCACAGGTGAAGTGATGCGCGTCGAAGCGCCGCTGGATGACCAGCTGAAACGCTGTCTGAAAGTGTTACGCGGTTAAATATAGGCCGGGTGGCGCTGTGCTTACCCGGCTTACCAAAACAGGGCCGTTTACGGTCAGGCAGAAAGCGGATTGAAGTGCTCGCGTCTGAGCATCTGGCATAACGCAATCAACGGTAAACCGACCAGCGTATTTGGGTCGCGCCCGTCCAGTTTTTCAAACAACGCAATCCCCAGACCTTCACTTTTGAAGCTCCCTGCGCAATTAAGCGGGCGCTCTTTGCGCACATAATCCTCAATCTCCTGATCGCTCAGGTGGCGGAAGTGGACGTCAAAGGGTTCGCATTCCGTTTGCAGATGGCCCGTGGCGGAGTTGTAAAGCGCAAGGCCGGTGTAAAAGGTAACAATAGTGCCTCGGGCTTTCATGAGCTGCAGGCGCGCGTTCTCTTCGGTGTGAGGTTTACCCGTAATTTCACCGTCGAGCACGCAAACCTGATCGGAGCCTATAATCAGATGGTTGGGATAGCGAGCGGCCAGACTTTGCGCTTTTTCCTGTGCCAGACGCAACACCAGATGACGCGGAGATTCAGCGTGATGCGGCGTTTCGTCAGCGACGGGGGCGGCACATTCAAACGGGATCCCCAGCTTTTCAAGCAACGCGCGGCGGTATGACGAAGTGGAAGCAAGCACGAGATTTGGCATATTTTTTTCACCAGATATAGCGTATCGATGCCAGCCATTTTAAACTACAGGCCGCAATGTGTGCGAATAATTGGCAAAAGGCAGCCCTGGTTGCCTTTTTCTTTGACTCTATGACGTTACAAAGTTAATATGCGCGCCCTATGCAAAAGGTAAAATTACCCCTGACTCTTGACCCGGTTCGTACGGCTCAAAAACGCCTCGATTACGAAGGTATTTATACCGCCGATCAGGCTGAACGTATCGCCGAGTTTGTGGTCAGTGTGGACACTGATGTGGAATGCTCCATGTCGTTCGCTATCGATAACCAGCGCCTGGCCGTTCTGAACGGTGATGCAAAGGTCACGGTAACGCTCGAATGCCAGCGTTGCGGGAAACCGTTCACACGTCATGTTCACACAACGTATTGTTTCAGTCCGGTTCGTTCTGACGAACAGGCTGAAGCACTCCCGGAAGCGTATGAGCCGATTGAGGTTAACGAATTCGGTGAAATCGATCTGCTGGCAGTGGTTGAAGATGAAATCATCCTCGCCTTGCCGGTAGTTCCGGTGCATGATTCTGAACACTGTGAAGTGTCCGACGCGGACATGGTCTTTGGGGAACTGCCTGATGAAGCGCAAAAACCAAACCCATTTGCCGTATTAGCCAGCTTAAAGCGTAAGTAATTAAGGAGTAAGGTCCATGGCCGTACAACAGAATAAACCAACCCGTTCCAAACGTGGCATGCGTCGTTCCCATGACGCGCTGACTGCAGTTACCAGCCTGTCTGTAGACAAGACTTCTGGTGAGAAACACCTGCGTCACCACATGACTGCCGACGGTTTCTACCGTGGCCGCAAGGTAATCACTAAGTAATCACGCGCTACTCAACGAATTTTACCGTGCGGGACGCCTGCATCGTGAAAGACGAAGAGTAAACGTGATGAAGCTTAGTGAGGCATTCCCCGCGAAAGCGGGGGATACACCGAACCGGGCAGCGAAGATACCTTGACACGTCTAACCCTGGCGTTAGATGTCATGGGAGGAGATTTCGGGCCTTCCGTGACAGTGCCTGCAGCATTGCAGGCACTGAATTCTAATTCGCAACTCACACTTCTTTTAGTCGGCAATCCCGACACCATCACGCCATTACTTGCAAAAGCTGACTTTGAACAACGTTCACGTCTGCAGATTATCCCTGCGCAGTCAGTTATTGCCAGTGATGCCCGGCCCTCGCATGCGATCCGCAACAGTCGCGGAAGCTCAATGCGAATTGCGCTGGAACTGGTAAAAGAAGGGCGGGCTGAGGCCTGCGTCAGCGCCGGAAATACCGGTGCGCTGATGGGACTGGCGAAATTAATGCTCAAGCCCATTGAGGGGATTGAGCGTCCTGCGCTGGTGACGGTGTTGCCGCATCAGCAGAAGGGCAAAACGGTGGTGCTCGATCTGGGCGCTAACGTCGATTGCGATAGTACGATGCTGGCCCAGTTTGCCATTATGGGCTCGGTGCTGGCAGAAGAAGTTGTGGGGATCGTGAATCCCCGCGTTGCGTTGCTGAATATCGGTGAAGAAGAGACCAAGGGTCTTGATAGCATCCGTGATGCCGCAGAATTGCTAAAATCCATGCCGTCAATCAACTATATTGGCTATCTTGAAGCTAATGAATTATTGACCGGAAAGACCGATGTTCTGGTGTGTGACGGGTTTACCGGCAACGTAACGTTAAAGACGATGGAAGGGGTGGTTCGAATGTTCCTTTCCCTGCTCAAATCGCAGGGCGAAGGCAAAAAAAGGTCCTGGTGGCTGATTTTATTAAAGCGTTGGTTACAAAAAAGCCTGGCGCGGCGATTCAGTCACCTCAACCCCGACCAGTATAATGGCGCCTGTCTGTTAGGATTGCGCGGCACGGTGATTAAGAGTCATGGTGCGGCCAATCAGCGAGCCTTTACCGTCGCGATTGAACAGGCAGTGCAGGCGGTGCAGCGACAAGTCCCTCAGCGGATTGCCGCTCGCCTGGAATCTGTATTAGCTAAAAGTGACTGAGCGTACATGTATACGAAGATTTTAGGTACCGGCAGTTTTCTGCCTGAACAAGTGCGAACCAACGCCGATCTGGAAAAAATGGTCGATACGTCTGACGAGTGGATTGTCACCCGCACAGGTATTCGTGAACGCCGTATCGCCGGTCCAGATGAAACAGTAACCACGATGGGCTATGAAGCGGGCCTTCGCGCGCTGGAAATGGCAGGTATTGATAAAGACGAGATCGGTCTGATTGTGGTCGCGACTACGTCAGCACCTAACGCCTTCCCAAGCGCAGCCTGTGAGATTCAGGCCAAGCTCGGCATTAAAGGCTGCCCGGCGTTTGACGTTGCGGCTGCCTGCGCAGGTTTTACCTATGCGCTGAGCGTTGCCGATCAGTACGTGAAGTCTGGCGCGGTGAAATATGCGCTGGTGATTGGTGCAGACGTGCTGGCACGTACCTGCAATCCGGAAGATCGCGGAACGATCATTATTTTTGGTGATGGTGCAGGCGCTGTACTGTTAGGTCAGTCAGAAGAGCCGGGCATTATCTCGACGCATTTGCATGCCGATGGTCGCTATGGCGAGCTGCTGACGCTGCCTAACGCCGATCGCGTGAACCCGGACAGCTCCATTTACCTGACCATGGCAGGCAATGAAGTATTCAAGGTTGCGGTCACGGAACTGGCGCACATCGTCGATGAGACGCTGGAAGCAAACAATCTGGAGCGCTCTGCGCTGGACTGGCTGGTGCCGCATCAGGCGAACCTGCGCATTATCAGCGCCACGGCTAAAAAGCTGGGCATGTCCATGGATAACGTTGTTGTGACCCTCGATCGTCATGGCAACACCTCTGCGGCGTCGGTACCCTGCGCGTTTGACGAAGCGGTACGCGATGGACGAATTAAACGAGGCCAACTGGTCTTGCTTGAAGCCTTTGGTGGCGGTTTCACCTGGGGCTCCGCGCTGGTTCGTTTCTAATTAAGGATTAAAAATGACGCAATTTGCTTTTGTGTTCCCGGGTCAGGGTTCTCAGTCGGTTGGGATGTTGTCTGAATTAGCGGCACAGTACCCGATTATTGAAGCGACTTTCCGTGAAGCATCAGACGCTCTGGGCTACGATCTCTGGGCGCTGACTCAGCAGGGTCCGGCGGAAGAGCTGAATAAAACCTGGCAGACGCAGCCTGCATTGCTTACCGCATCCGTTGCGTTGTGGCGTGTCTGGCAGCAGCAGGGCGGTAAAGCGCCTGCGATGCTGGCAGGCCATAGCCTGGGTGAATATTCTGCACTGGTATGTGCGGGCGTCATTGGTTTTGCCGATGCCGTGCGTCTGGTCGAAATGCGTGGCAAATTCATGCAGGAAGCGGTTCCGGAAGGGACTGGTGCGATGTCCGCCATTATTGGTCTGGATGATGCTTCGATTGCCAAAGCGTGCGAAGAATCAGCCGAAGGGCAGGTCGTTTCACCGGTGAACTTCAACTCACCGGGCCAGGTTGTCATTGCGGGCAACAAAGAGGCCGTTGAGCGCGCAGGCGCAGCCTGTAAAGCGGCGGGCGCGAAGCGCGCACTGCCACTGCCGGTGAGTGTACCGTCTCACTGTGCATTGATGAAACCCGCTGCTGAAAAACTGGCGGCTGAGCTGCAAAATATCACTTTTAACGCACCAACGGTTCCGGTTGTGAACAACGTTGATGTGAAATGCGAAACGGCGCCGGAAGCGATTCGCGATGCGCTGGTTCGTCAGCTTTACAGCCCAGTGCAATGGACCAAAACCGTTGAGTTTATGGCCGCACAGGGCGTTGAGCACCTGTATGAAGCAGGCCCGGGTAAAGTCCTGACCGGTCTGACCAAACGTATTGTTGATACCCTGACGGCATCGGCCATTAATGAGCCAGACGCCCTGTCAGCGGCACTCGCGCAATAAAAGAGGATTACCATGAGTTTTGAAGGAAAAATCGCGCTGGTAACGGGCGCAAGCCGCGGTATCGGACGTGCAATTGCTGAGACCCTGGTCGCGCGTGGCGCGAAAGTCATTGGTACTGCGACCAGTGAGAAGGGCGCTCAGGCGATTAGCGACTATTTAGGTGCGAACGGTAAAGGTCTGATGCTGAATGTGACCGATGCTGCATCTATCGAATCTGTTCTGGAAAATATTCGCGCAGAGTTTGGCGAAGTGGATATTCTGGTAAATAATGCCGGTATCACTCGCGACAACTTACTGATGCGAATGAAAGACGACGAGTGGGACGATATCATCGAAACCAACCTGTCATCTGTATTCCGTCTGTCAAAAGCGGTAATGCGAGCTATGATGAAAAAGCGTCATGGCCGTATTATCACTATCGGTTCTGTGGTTGGTACCATGGGAAATGCTGGTCAGGCCAACTACGCTGCGGCGAAAGCAGGTCTGATTGGGTTCAGTAAATCGCTGGCGCGCGAAATCGCGTCACGCGGGATTACTGTAAACGTTGTTGCTCCGGGCTTTATTGAAACGGACATGACGCGTGCGCTATCTGACGATCAGCGTGCGGGTATTCTGGCGCAGGTTCCTGCGGGTCGCCTCGGTGGCGCTCAGGAAATCGCCAGCGCGGTTGCATTTTTAGCCTCTGACGAAGCGAGTTACATCACTGGTGAGACTCTCCACGTCAACGGCGGGATGTACATGGTTTAACCACGATCGAAAATATTTGCGTTATTAGGGCGAATGGCCTCAAAATAACGTAAAATCGTGGTAAGACCTGCCGGGATTTAGTTGCAAATTTTTCAACATTTTATACACTACGAAAACCATCGCGAAAGCGAGTTTTGATAGGAAATTTAAGAGTATGAGCACTATCGAAGAACGCGTTAAGAAAATTATCGGCGAGCAGCTGGGCGTTAAGCAGGAAGAAGTTGTGAACTCCGCATCCTTCGTTGAAGACCTGGGCGCAGATTCTCTTGACACCGTTGAGCTGGTAATGGCTCTGGAAGAAGAGTTTGATACTGAGATTCCGGACGAAGAAGCTGAGAAAATCACCACCGTTCAGGCTGCCATTGATTACATCAACGGTCACCAGGCGTAAGTGAACATCTCCAGGCGGTCATTCGACCGCCTGAGTTTTATCTTTTTTAGTCCCACGAATCCTTTTTTTTTATCCCTCCCTGGAGGACAAACGTGTCTAAGCGTCGTGTAGTTGTGACCGGACTTGGCATGTTGTCTCCTGTCGGCAATACCGTAGAGTCCACCTGGAAAGCTCTCCTTGCCGGTCAGAGCGGCATCAGCCTAATCGACCATTTCGATACTAGCGCCTATGCAACGAAATTTGCTGGCTTAGTAAAGGATTTTAACTGTGAAGAGATCATCTCGCGCAAAGAACAGCGCAAGATGGATGCCTTCATTCAATATGGAATTGTCGCTGGCGTTCAGGCCATGCAGGATTCTGGCCTTGAGATTACGGAAGAGAACGCAACCCGCATTGGCGCCGCTATTGGCTCCGGGATTGGCGGCCTTGGCTTGATCGAGGAAAACCACACCTCTCTGGTGAATGGTGGCCCGCGTAAGATCAGCCCATTCTTCGTTCCGTCCACGATTGTTAACATGGTGGCTGGTCACTTGACCATCATGTTTGGCCTCCGTGGCCCAAGCATTTCTATCGCAACTGCCTGTACGTCTGGTGTGCATAACATCGGTCAGGCCGCGCGTATCATTGCTTATGGTGATGCAGACGCTATGGTTGCCGGTGGTGCTGAAAAAGCCAGTACTCCGCTGGGCGTTGGTGGTTTCGGTGCGGCGCGCGCGCTGTCTACCCGTAACGACAATCCTCAGGCTGCGAGCCGTCCGTGGGACAAAGACCGTGATGGTTTTGTTCTGGGCGATGGTGCTGGCATGATCGTACTTGAAGAGTACGAACACGCGAAAAAGCGTGGCGCGAAAATCTATGCAGAAATCGTTGGTTTCGGCATGAGCAGCGATGCCTATCACATGACCTCTCCGCCGGAGGATGGCGCGGGTGCGGCACTGGCGATGGTTAACGCGATTCGCGACGCGGGTCTCGAGCCGGGCCAGATTGGCTATGTTAACGCCCACGGCACCTCGACGCCTGCAGGCGATAAAGCAGAAGCTCAGGCCGTTAAGTCTGTATTTGGTGATGCTGCCAGCCGTATTATGGTCAGTTCCACCAAATCCATGACCGGTCACCTGCTGGGTGCTGCAGGTGCAGTAGAGTCCATCTACTCCATCCTGGCCCTGCGCGATCAGGCTGTTCCGCCAACCATCAACCTGGATAACCCGGATGACGGTTGCGATCTGGACTTCGTTCCACACGAAGCGCGCCAGGTTAGCGGTCTGGAGTACACGCTGTGTAACTCCTTCGGCTTCGGTGGTACCAATGGTTCTCTGATCTTTAAAAAGATCTAAGTTCCGCTGCCCGGTTGCGATAAATGAAAAGGTCCGCTTGTCGGGCCTTTTTTATTCGGTTTTCTTCCCTTGTCCTGCATTATTCATCCTGCCAAACTATCGGGTCACGAAAAAGGAGCCTCCATGTTCTTAATCAATGGCCAGCAGCAGGATTATCTTCCCGCCAGCGACAGGGCGACCCAGTTTGGCGACGGCTGCTTCACTACGGCACGCATTGCTGAAGGCGAGGTCTGTCTGCTCGCCGCACATCTTCAGCGTCTGCAAATGGCCTGCGAAAAGTTGCTGATCCCGTTTACTCACTGGGCAGAGCTTCAGCGTGAAATGATCGACCTGGCTAAAGGCAACCCTCGCGGCGTGCTAAAAGTGATTATCAGCCGGGGGGCGGGAGGACGCGGCTATAGCGGGGCAAGTTGCCTGAACCCCACTCGAATCCTCTCTGTTTCAGCTTATCCCGCGCACTATGACGTATGGCGCCGCGACGGCATCAGCCTGGCGCTCAGCCCGGTTCGTCTGGGCCGTAACCCCTCGCTTGCAGGGATAAAACATCTCAACCGACTTGAGCAGGTGCTGATCCGCGCTCATCTTGAACAGTCAGACGCCGATGAGGCGCTGGTTCTTGACAGCGAAGGTCTCATTACGGAATGCTGTGCGGCCAATTTACTGTGGCGACAGGGTAATGACGTATTCACGCCAAAGATGGATCAGGCCGGTGTGAATGGCATCATGCGACAGTTTTGTTTGCAGCATCTGGCACACTCCGGTTTTCGCGTTGTCGAAGTTCACGCAGGCGAAGAGGCACTGCGGGATGCCGATGAGGTGGTCATCTGCAATGCGTTAATGCCCGTCGTGCCGGTTCGAGCTTATGCTCAAAAGCAATGGTCGTCGCGTGAGTTGTACTCGTTTTTAGCCCCACTGTGTGAGCAAACAAGATAGTCATGAAAAAAATGTTGCGCTTTGTCCTCCTCCTTATCGTCGTAATGGCTATCGCTGGCGGCGTGGGAGTCTGGAAAGTTCGTCAGATGGCGAACAGTCACATTCTGATTAAAGAAGAGACCATATTCACGCTGAAAGCGGGTACCGGGCGCCTGGCGCTGGGTGATCAGCTTTACGGCGATAAAATCATTAACCGCCCACGGGTATTCCAGTGGCTGCTGCGTCTTGAGCCGGAGCTTTCGCATTTTAAAGCCGGGACCTACCGCTTTACGCCGGGCATGACGGTGCGTGAAATGCTTGAACTGCTGGAAAGCGGCAAAGAGGCGCAATTCCCGCTGCGATTCGTCGAAGGCATGCGCCTGAGCGACTACCTCAAACAGCTGCGCGACGCGCCCTACATCAGTCATACGCTAAAAGATGACCAGTACGCGACCGTCGCCGAGGTGCTGAAGCTCGAACATCCCGAGTGGGTGGAAGGCTGGTTCTGGCCTGATACCTGGATGTATACCGCAGGCACTACCGACGTCGCCATTCTCAAGCGCGCACACAAAAAAATGGTTACCGCCGTTGAGAAAGCGTGGGAAGGGCGCGCGGAGGGTCTGCCGTATAAAGATCAAAACCAGTTTGTCACCATGGCCTCGATTGTCGAAAAAGAGACGGCCGTCGCCAGCGAGCGCGATCAGGTGGCGTCGGTCTTTATCAATCGTCTGCGTATCGGCATGCGGCTGCAAACGGACCCGACGGTGATTTACGGAATGGGTGAGAACTACGCCGGGAAGATAAGCCGTAAGGATCTGGAAACGCCAACGGCGTATAATACCTACGTGATTAGCGGTTTGCCGCCAGGCCCAATCGCGACGCCGAGCCAGGCATCACTTGATGCCGCCGCACATCCGGCACACACACCGTATCTCTATTTTGTGGCTGACGGAAAAGGGGGGCATACCTTTAACACCAACCTTGCCAGCCATAATCGCTCTGTTCAGGACTATCTGAAGGCACTTAAGGAAAAAAATGCGCAGTAATTACATCGTCATAGAGGGGCTGGAAGGCGCCGGGAAAACCACTGCACGTAACGTGGTGGTCGACACACTGAAAGAGCTGGGCATAGGGGAGATGGTTTTCACCCGCGAGCCGGGCGGGACTGTGCTTGCCGAGAAGCTGAGAAGCCTGGTGCTGGACATCAAATCCGTCGGGGACGAAGTGATTTGCGATAAAGCCGAAGTGCTGATGTTTTACGCCGCCCGCGTGCAGCTGGTCGAAACGGTGATCAAACCGGCGCTGGCAGAAGGGCGCTGGGTAATTGGTGACCGTCACGATCTCTCGACCCAGGCCTATCAGGGCGGTGGACGCGGTATCGATCAGGCCATGCTTGCAACGCTGCGCGATGCCGTGCTGGGCGATTTCCGCCCCAATCTGACGTTGTATCTGGACGTCACCCCAGCCGTGGGCCTGAAACGCGCCCGCGCGCGCGGTGAGCTGGATCGTATTGAGCAAGAGTCGCTGGATTTCTTTAACCGCACCCGTGCACGCTATCTCGAACTGGCCGCGCAGGACAGCTCGATTCGTACCATTGATGCGACCCAATCCCTTGAGGATGTCACCCGTTCGATTCGCGAAACGGTCACTGCGTGGGTACAGGAGCAGCAGGCATGAAATGGTACCCATGGCTGCGTCCGCACTTTGATCAGCTGATTAGCAGCTATCAGTCCGGTCGGGGGCATCATGCGTTACTGATTCAGTCGTTACCCGGCATGGGTGATGACGCCCTGATTTATGCGATTACGCGTTTTCTGATGTGTCAGCAGCCGGAAGGCAGTAAAAGCTGTGGCAAATGCCGCGGCTGCCAGCTGATGCAGGCAGGGACGCACCCGGACTACTACACGCTGGAACCGGAGAAGGGCAAAAGCTCACTCGGGATCGATGCGGTGCGTGAAGTCAGCGAAAAGCTGTATGAGCACGCCCGTCTCGGCGGGGCGAAAGTGGTTTGGCTGAAGGATGCGGCGCTGCTGACGGAAGCTGCCGCGAATGCGCTGCTCAAAACGCTGGAAGAACCACCGGTGAACACCTGGTTCTTCATGTCCTGCCGTGAGCCGGGCCGATTACTGGCCACATTGCGCAGCCGTTGCCGACTTCATCACCTCGCCGCACCCCAGGAATCATGGGCGTTAAGCTGGCTTGAACGGGAAGTGACGGCGTCACAAGATGCAGCGTTAACCGCGCTGCGTCTGAGCAGTGGCGCACCTGCCGCCGCCCTCGAACTGCTGCAAAGAGAGACCTGGGCACAGCGAGTACAGCTTTGCGATGCCCTGAGCGGCACGCTGGAGAGCCGGGACTGGCTAAGTCTGTTAAGCGCGCTGAACCACGAACACGCGCCCGCGCGGCTGCACTGGCTGGCATCCCTGCTACTGGACGCCCTCAAATTACAGCAAGGCGCACAGCTTCTGAGCAATACCGACGTCTGGCCGCTGGTCAATACGCTGGCGAATCAGCTGTCGGGGGCCATACTGCGTGCGATCTTCCACGACGTCAGCGTGTGCCGCGAACAACTCTTAACCGTAACCGGCG
This sequence comes from Lelliottia sp. SL45, assembly GCF_026672535.1. NCBI lineage: Bacteria > Pseudomonadati > Pseudomonadota > Gammaproteobacteria > Enterobacterales > Enterobacteriaceae > Lelliottia > Lelliottia sp. SL45. The sequence continues at coordinate 2,042,195 of NZ_JAPPRH010000003.1, read as the reverse complement.
TGAATCGCGAGCTGTTACTCACGGACTTGTTACTGCGTACGGAACATTACCTGCAACCAGGCACACAGCTGCCTGCTTCCCATCTCTGAGAGAGACATCATGTTTTTAGTCGACTCACACTGCCATCTCGATGGCCTGGATTATCAATCACTGCATAAAGACGTGGACGACGTACTGGCGAAAGCTGCCGCCCGCGATGTGAAATTCTGTCTGGCGGTCGCCACCACTTTACCGGGATACCGCGCAATGCGCGATTTGGTGGGTGAGCGCGATAACGTGGCCTTTTCCTGCGGCGTGCATCCGCTCAATCAGGATGAAGAGTATAACGTTGAGGATCTGCGCCGTATGGCAGCGGAAGAGGGCGTGGTCGCGATGGGCGAAACCGGGCTGGACTATTTTTACACGCCGGAAACGAAATCCCGCCAGCAGGCGTCCTTTCGCAACCACATCCGCATCGGACGCGAGCTGAACAAGCCGGTTATCGTCCATACCCGCGATGCGCGCGCCGATACGCTGGCGATCCTGCAGGAAGAAAAGGTGACGGATTGCGGTGGCGTACTACACTGTTTCACAGAAGACAGAGAAACAGCGGGCAAGCTGCTTGATTTAGGGTTTTATATCTCGTTTTCCGGAATCGTGACGTTCCGTAATGCTGAACAACTGCGTGATGCCGCGCGTTATGTGCCTCTCGACCGCATTCTGGTGGAAACAGATTCTCCTTATCTGGCACCGGTGCCGCATCGCGGTAAAGAGAACCAGCCAGCCATGACGAGAGATGTGGCCGAGTACATGGCCGTCCTGAAGGGCGTCAGCCTCGAAGCGTTGGCACGTGCCACCACGGAAAACTTCGCTAATTTGTTCCACATCGCCCCCGCCCGCCTGCAATCTGTTTGAAACACCTGTTATTTTTAGGCTCGTAATTAATAAACAAAGCGAGTAAAGTTCACCGCCTTATTTAGGGCGGTGACGGTGTTTTTAGACATATCTGGAAATGCTTTTTGTAAATTACTGAAAGTTTTTCGATCGTCTGAGGCTGAAACGTGATAGCCGTCAAACAAAGTCACAGGGATTTATTTTACTCTGTGTAATAAATAAAGGGCGCTTAGATGTCCTGTCCACGGCGCGGTTCTCCCCCCGTGCCCATGCGTGAAAGCGTAAAAAAAGCACAAATACTCAGGAGCACTCTCAATTATGTTTAAGAATGCATTTGCTAACCTGCAAAAGGTCGGTAAATCGCTGATGCTGCCAGTATCCGTACTGCCTATCGCAGGTATCCTGCTGGGCGTCGGTTCTGCAAACTTCAGCTGGCTGCCAGCCGTAGTTTCACACGTGATGGCCGAAGCAGGCGGTTCTGTTTTTGCTAACATGCCGCTGATCTTCGCTATCGGTGTCGCTCTGGGCTTCACCAATAACGATGGTGTATCTGCTCTGGCTGCGGTTGTTGCTTACGGCATCATGGTGAAAACCATGGCTGTGGTTGCGCCACTGGTTCTGCATTTACCTGCTGAAGAGATCGCAGCGAAACACCTGGCGGATACCGGTGTTCTCGGCGGTATCATCTCCGGTGCTATTGCAGCCTACATGTTTAACCGCTTCTATCGCATCAAGCTGCCTGAGTATCTGGGCTTCTTCGCGGGCAAGCGCTTCGTACCGATCATCTCTGGTCTGGCTGCGATCTTCATGGGCGTTGTGCTGTCCTTCATCTGGCCTCCGATTGGTACGGCTATCCAGACCTTCTCTCAGTGGGCTGCCTACCAGAACCCGGTTGTCGCGTTCGGTATCTACGGTTTCGTTGAGCGCTGCCTGGTACCATTTGGTCTGCACCACATCTGGAACGTTCCATTCCAGATGCAGATTGGTGAATACACCAACGCCGCAGGTCAGGTATTCCACGGTGATATCCCACGTTACATGGCAGGTGACCCAACTGCAGGCAAACTGTCTGGCGGCTTCCTGTTCAAAATGTACGGTCTGCCGGCTGCTGCGATTGCTATCTGGCACTCTGCTAAACCAGAGAACCGTGCAAAAGTGGGCGGTATCATGATCTCCGCAGCGCTGACCTCGTTCCTGACCGGTATCACCGAGCCGATCGAGTTCTCCTTCATGTTCGTTGCGCCGATCCTGTACGTTATCCACGCGATTCTGGCAGGCCTGGCATTCCCAATCTGTATCCTGCTGGGTATGCGTGACGGTACATCCTTCTCGCACGGTCTGATCGACTTCATCGTTCTGTCCGGTAACAGCAGCAAACTGTGGCTGTTCCCAATCGTTGGTGCGTGCTACGCAGTGGCGTACTACACCATCTTCCGCGTGCTGATCAAAGCACTGGACCTGAAAACGCCAGGTCGTGAAGATTCTACTGACGATGCGAAAGCGACCTCTACCAGCGAAATGGCTCCTGCTCTGATTGCAGCATTCGGCGGCAAAGAAAACATCACTAACCTGGACGCGTGTATCACTCGTCTGCGTGTGAGCGTTGCTGACGTGGCTAAAGTTGACCAGCAGGGTCTGAAAAAACTGGGCGCAGCGGGCGTTGTTGTTGCAGGTTCGGGTGTACAGGCAATCTTCGGGACTAAATCCGATAACCTGAAAACCGAAATGGATGAATACATCCGCAGCAACTAAGTTGTGACCTGGGGAGACTAAGGCAGCCGAATGGCTGCCTTTTTTATTGGCCAGCTGGCGTTGCGTTTACCGGTCGAAGGAATGTGTAGATCGGGTAAGCGTAAGCACCACCCAACGTTTATCCCAATAAAAAAAGGGAGCCTTTCGGCTCCCTTCGTATTCACGGCTAAATCACGGCGAACTTAGAAACTGTAGCTTCCGCTCACAGAGAAGTTACGCGGTGCGCCATAGACACCGTAGGTGCCCAGGTAATCGTAATACTCTTCGTCAAACACGTTGTTCAGGTTGCCCTGAACCGAGAAGTTTTTGGTGACCTGATAGCGGGTAAAGAGATCGACCACGGTATAGCCATCCTGAGTAATCTGCTTCACGCCGTTCGGGCCGTTATCGATATCCTGCCAGGTTTTGTTCTGCCAGCGAGCGCCACCGCCCACGGTCAGCTCAGGCAGCATTGGCAACTGGTAGCGCGTAAACAGTTTCAGTGATGTACGCGGCTGGCCTGGGTTTACTGCGGCGCCATTCTCATCATCTGCAATGTAACGGCTTCCACCGAAGGTCAGCTGCCAGTTATCGGTTAACGCGCCGTTCAGTTCGAATTCGATACCTTTACTGACAGTACCATCTACAGATTTATACGCCGACTGGCCGCCGGAGCCTGGGATCGTTGTCCCGGTGTTAACGGCCACGTTGTCCTGCTCGATACGGAAGACAGCAACCGTCGCGGTCAAACGGGTGTTGAACCAGTCGCCTTTCACACCGGCTTCATAGCTCTTGCCGGTGGTCGGATCGATAAATTTGCTGTTGATATCGCGCTGGCCCGTTGGCTGGAAGATAGAGGTATAGCTCCCGTAGACCGACCAGGTATCGTCGATGTCATAGATCAGGCCCGCGTATGGCGTGACGTCATCGAACTTCGCGTTGCGGATTTCGTCCGGTTGACGCTCCAGGTTGTACTTCGCGCTCCACTCGGTGTAACGCGCGCCGAGGATAAGGTGCAGCGGATCGGCCAGTGACAGGCGGGTGGCGCCATAGACTGATTTCTGGCGGATGACGTCACGCTGATAGAGCGAGAAGCCGGACCAGTTCGGATCAGCCAGTTTGCCGTTGTAATCGTAAATGCTGCCGACATCCATCAGGCCATAGTTATCGTTAACCGGATAGGAGTTGTCATAGTTATTGCGCTGACGGCTGTAGCTGCCGCCAAACATGACTTCGTGCTGACGGCCCAGCAGCTCATAGCCGCCGCGCACGAACGCATCCACAGAGTCCTGTTTACGTTCGCCCCGGTTCCAGCCGCCCCAGGCGCCGTACCAGCTGGAGGCATCGTACAGGCCGGTTGTTTTATCCGGATAACCGTCGATGTACATCAGTTTGCTGTCAAAATTGGTTTCCGCATGCATGGCGTTAACTTTGGCTTCCCAGCCGTTATCAAAGCGCTGCGTCAGGTTAGCGAAGACCTTGGTAGAGTCGTTATTGGAGTAGGTCCAGTCGGCCGCCGTGTTAAAGCCGCGACGGAAATTGGTTTTGCTGCCATCGCTGAACATGGACGGGAAACCGCCCCAGGTCGGGCTGTCCTCTTCGCTCTCCTGGTAGTCATAGCCCAGGGAGAGGGTGGTGGAGTCCGTAATGTCTGCGTCGAGGATCCCGGAGACAAATTTCTTACGGTAGTGGTTACGTTCAACCCAGGAGTCGCGGTCTTCGTAACCGGCGATGACGCGCCCGCGCACATTGCCGGATTCCGTCAGCGGCGCCTGCAGATCCATCACGTAACGCTGTTTGTCCCAGCTGCCGTAGGTGGCGGAGACGTTGCCTTTGAACTCTTTGCTGTCGGCGTGTTTACGCACCATGTTGACGTAGGCAGAGGGGTTACCCGTTCCGCTCATCAGGCCGGCTGCGCCGCGCACCACTTCGATTTTGTCGAAAATGGCCGTGTCGCCTGCGGTATCACCAAAATTCCAGCGGTTATCGAGGAAAGTGGGCATATCTTCATAGGCAAAGTTGCTTATGAAGAAACCGCGAGAATAGAAGTTGGTACGGCTGGTATCGATGCGTGACGCACTCACACCGACGGTGTTATCCAGCACCGCGCCAATGGTGTTCAGCTCCTGATCCTGCATACGCTGCTGGCTCATTACGCTGACCGACTGGGGAATATCACGCGGAACCAGCAGTAATTTGGTGCCGGTCGTGGTGGTTTTGACGCTGTAATCCTTATCCTGCGCGCTATTCTGGTCTTGCGCGTTATCAGCCCCGTCAACGACAACGGTATCTTCTGGATTCGTTTCAGCGAAACTTGCGGTCGGCATCAATGCCATAGCAATACAGGCTGCCAGCAACGAAGGTGTTGCGACAGACTGACGTTGCCCATCCCTGGTGTGATTAATGAAAGACATTATCAAACCCTTTCTGAGTGAATGGTAATTTTTTGCCCCAGTCCCGATAACGGTCGGAGGTCATTTCTATGTTGGAAATGCGCATGAAAATGCAAATGCGAAATATACGCATTTGATTTAACCGTGTAAACAGATGTAACCATTGCCACTGAAATTATGTTTCAGTTCATTCCGGGGGGTGAATGGTCAATCAGCGACCATCCATTGGACGTTAAAGAAAGAAATAACGGGATAAGGTTGAAAGGACAGGAGAAACTCGCTCATACTCTTGTGTTGTGTCACGGGCAATTGCCGTATGTCTGCCTTTGCCGGTCACGCCACGCCAGATTAAATCAAAAAGGAAAACGTCATGGCTGAAGAAACCATTTTCAGTAAAATTATCCGCCGTGAAATCCCGTCGGATATCGTGTATCAGGATGAACTGGTCACTGCTTTCCGCGACATTTCGCCTCAGGCTCCGACACACATCCTTATTATCCCCAATATTCTGATTCCGACCGTTAATGACGTGAAAACTGAGCATGAAGTGGCATTAGGCCGTATGCTGACGGTAGCAGCGAAAATTGCTGAGCAGGAAGGGATTGCCGAAGACGGATACCGTCTGATCATGAACTGCAATCGTCATGGTGGGCAGGAAGTTTATCATATTCACATGCATCTGCTGGGCGGTCGTCCGCTGGGTCCGATGCTGGCGCATAAAGGTCTTTAACATGCAAAGAGGGCGTATCGCTGTTCTGCTCCTGGCGATGGTAATGGCGGGCTGTAGCTCGCGTCCCGCGATCCCGGTCAGCGACGAACAGACGCTGGTGATGGAGTCGTCGGTACTGGCTGCGGGCATCACCGCAGAAGCACCGTCGCTGACGGTCAGTGAAATTCAGCCGTCGGCGTCCTCTACGCTCTATAACGAACGACATGAGCCTGTCACCGTCCACTATCGGTTTTACTGGTATGACGTAAGAGGCCTCGAGATGCATCCACTTGAAGCGCCGCGCAGCGTCGTTATTCCGGCGAATTCGTCGGTCACGCTTTATGGCAGCGCTAATTATCTGGGTGCGCATAAGGTCAGACTTTATCTTTATTTGTAAGGGGTGAACCTTGATTAAGAATTTGGGCCGTTACGCGCTCGTTACCGCTTTTGCGCTCTTCCTGTCGGGATGTATCACCCGTACAGAACAGCAACCTGCGCCCGTTGATGAGGCCAAACCGGGCACTGAACAACCAGTGACCCCGACGGAGCCGGTTCCAACGGTGCCGTCCGTGCCAACCATTCCTGAACAGCCAGGGCCGATTGAACATCCGGATCAAACCTCGCAGCCTGCGCCACGCGTTCGCCACTATGACTGGAACGGCGCGATGCAGCCGATGGTTGGCAAAATGCTGCAGGCACAGGGTGTTACCGCAGGCAGCGTGCTGCTGGTGGACAGCGTGAACAACCGCACCAACGGTTCGCTGAATGCCGGTGAAGCCACCGAAACCCTGCGCAATGCGCTGGCGAATAACGGCAAGTTTACGCTGGTCTCCGTGCAGCAACTGTCGGTTGCGAAGCAGCAACTGGGCCTTTCACCGCAGGACAGTCTGGGCTCGCGCAGCAAAGCGATTGGTATCGCCCGTAACGTTGGCGCGCAGTATGTGCTCTATTCCAACGCCACCGGCAACGTCAATACGCCAGCCCTGCAAATGCAGCTGATGCTGGTTCAAACGGGTGAGATTATCTGGTCAGGTAAAGGTGCCGTTACACAACAATAACGTCACGCGCGAAACGATCGTTTCGCGCTACTTCCCTCAGTATCGCCTTGTCGCGCCGCAAACCCACGCCGGGTTTAGCGGCGCGAGTTGCATTATTGAACAGGGCGAGCGCCGTCTGGTGTTACGTCTGCGCCACGATGCGAGCGGGCCCGCGTTCTGTTTTCGCCGTCAGTACCACGCCTTGCGCCGTCTGCCTGCCGATCTGGTGCCAAAGCCGCACTGCTTTCATCGCGACTGGATGGCAGTGGAGTATCTTGTGGGCGAGATCAAAAGCGAGCTTCCGGATACCCAAACCCTCGCAGGCATGCTGTATTATCTGCATCGGCAATCCCGTCTGGGCTGGCGAATTAACCTGTTACCGTTGCTCGATGCTTACTGGCAAGGGGCCGATCCCGCCAGACGCACGCCGTTCTGGCTGGCTACGCTAAAACGTCTGCGTCAGCGCGGCGAACCGCAGCCCCTGCGGCTGGTGCCGCTGCATATGGACGTTCATGCCGGAAACATTGTACATACGCCAGCAGGCGAGCGGCTGATCGACTGGGAATATGTCGGTGATGGCGACGTAGGGCTTGAGCTGGCTTCCATATGGATGCCGACGGAAAACGCCCGCCAGGAGTTTATCGATGTCTACGCCAAAACGGCGAACATTGATGCGCATCACCTGAAAAAGCAGGTGCAGCGCTGGCGGCCCTGGGTACTGATGATGATGGCCGGGTGGTTCGAATTACGCTTTCAGCAATCGGCTGACAAACAATTTATCGCGCTGGCAGATGACGTCTGGCGTCAGTTACAAACTAAAGGATAAGAGAGGTTCGTGTGGGTCCAGTAATGTTGGATGTCGAAGGGTATGAACTGGATGCGGAAGAGCGCGATATTCTGGCGCATCCGCTGGTGGGTGGGCTCATTCTGTTTACCCGCAACTATCACGATCCCGCGCAGCTGCGCGAGCTGGTGCGTCAGATCCGTGCGGCGTCCCGTAACCATCTGGTGGTGGCGGTCGATCAGGAAGGCGGACGCGTTCAGCGTTTTCGCGAGGGCTTTACCCGTCTGCCGGCGGCGCAATCTTTTGCTGCACTGCTGGGAACGGAGCAGGGCGGCAAGCTGGCGCAGGATGCAGGCTGGCTGATGGCGAGCGAAATGATCGCCATGGATATTGATATCAGCTTTGCGCCGGTGCTGGATGTCGGGCACATCAGCGCGGCGATTGGCGAGCGTTCTTACCATGAAGATCCGCAGATCGCCCTGGCGATGGCAACACGTTTTATCGACGGAATGCACGACGCCGGTATGAAAACCACCGGGAAACACTTCCCGGGGCACGGCGCTGTGACGGCGGATTCCCACAAAGAGACGCCGCGCGATCCGCGGCCTGAGGCGGAAATCCGCGCCAACGATATGTCCGTTTTCCGTTCGCTCATTACTGACAACAAACTCGACGCCATCATGCCCGCGCATGTGATTTACAGCGACGTCGATCCGCGTCCGGCCAGCGGCTCTGCGCACTGGCTGAAAACCGTGTTACGTCAGGAGCTGGGCTTTAACGGCGTAATTTTCTCCGACGATCTGTCGATGGAAGGCGCTGCGATTATGGGCAGCTATGCCGAGCGCGGTCAGGCGTCTCTGGATGCGGGTTGCGATATGATCCTGGTCTGCAATAATCGTAAAGGGGCGGTTAGCGTGTTAGATAACCTGTCGCCGATCAATGCTGAACGTGTTACACAATTGTATCATAAAGGTTCATTTAGCCGTCAGGAGCTGATGAACTCGGCTCGCTGGAAGACGGTGAACGCTGAGCTTGAAGCACTCAATGAGCGCTGGCAGGCACACAAAGCAGGTCAATAAACCCCTCCTGGAAGGCGTCGTGTGGTGAGGAAACAATGATCATTTATTTGCACGGTTTTGATTCGAACAGTCCTGGTAATCATGAGAAAGTGCTGCAACTGCAGTTCATCGACCCGGACGTGCGGCTGATTAGCTACAGCACGCGCCACCCGAAACACGATATGGCGCATCTGCTCAAAGAAGTGGACAAAATGCTGCAGCTCAACGTCGACGATCGCCCGCTGATTTGCGGTGTGGGCCTCGGCGGCTACTGGGCAGAGCGGATCGGCTTTCTCTGCGATATTCGCCAGGTAGTGTTCAATCCGAATTTGTTCCCTAACGAGAACATGGAAGGCAAGATCGACCGCCCGGAAGAGTACGTGGATATCGCCACCAAATGCGTCAGTAACTTCCGCGAGAAGAACCGCGACCGCTGCATGGCGATCCTCTCCCGCAACGACGAGGCGCTGGATAATCACCGCGCGGCGGAGCTGCTGCACCACTATTATGAAATTGTCTGGGACGAAGAGCAGACCCACAAATTCAAAAATATCTCCCCGCACCTTCAGCGCATCAAAGCTTTCAAGACCCTGGGCTAAACCCCTCTGATCGACTCCAGGCCCGGCCGCGCAAGCGAGCCGGGCTTTCTCTTTTGCTACAATTGTACAAATTTAAATCATCAAAACTTGATTCATATCAATTTTGGTATGACCAATGCGCCTGGCGTGTTATTCTCAATGCACCTGAATGGTTTCAGTGCTGTAACCTGTTGTTAATTAAGGGTTATTCTCATAACTTTTAATTAACAATTGGTTAATAATTTGAGGGGGTCACATTGACTACGCCATTGAAAAAGATAGTAATTGTAGGCGGCGGCGCAGGTGGGCTGGAGCTGGCTACGCAACTCGGCAAAAAGCTGGGCCGTGGCAAAAAAGCCAAAATTACGCTGGTCGATCGTAACCACAGCCATCTGTGGAAACCGTTGCTGCATGAAGTGGCCACCGGTTCACTGGACGAAGGTGTTGATGCCCTGAGCTATCTGGCGCATGCGCGTAATCACGATTTCCAGTTCCAGCTGGGCTCCGTGATGGATATCAACCGCGAAAGCAAAACCATCACCCTGGCCGAGCTGCGTGACGAGAAAGGCGAGCTGCTGGTGCCTGAGCGCAAGCTGCCGTACGACACGCTGGTGATGGCGCTGGGAAGCACCTCGAACGACTTCAACACGCCAGACGTGAAAGAGAACTGCATCTTCCTGGATAACCCGCATCAGGCACGTCGTTTCCATCAGGAAATGCTGAACCTGTTCCTGAAATACTCCAACAACCTCGGTGCGAGCGGCAAAGTAAACATCGCGATTGTCGGCGGCGGGGCGACGGGCGTTGAGCTGTCAGCGGAACTGCACAATGCGGTGAAACAGCTGCACAGCTACGGTTACAAAGGGCTGACCAACGACGCGCTGAACGTGACGCTGGTCGAAGCGGGTGAACGCATTCTGCCTGCGCTGCCACCGCGTATTTCCGGCGCGGCGCACAACGAGCTGACCAAAATGGGCGTGCGCGTTCTGACGCAAACCATGGTCACCAGCGCCGATACCGGCGGCCTGCACACCAAAGACGGCGAGTATATTCAGGCCGATCTGATGGTCTGGGCGGCGGGTATTAAAGCACCTGATTTCATGAAAGAGATTGGCGGGCTGGAAACCAACCGTATCAACCAGTTGGTGGTAGAGCCGACGCTTCAGACCACACGCGATCCGGACATTTTCGCCATCGGCGACTGCGCCTCCTGCGCACGTCCTGAGGGTGGATTCGTGCCTCCTCGCGCGCAGGCCGCGCACCAGATGGCAAGCCTGGCGCTGCACAACATTCTGGCGCAGACCAAAGGCAAAGCGATGAAGTCCTACGTCTATAAAGACCATGGCTCGCTGGTCTCCCTGTCTAACTTCTCCACCGTGGGCAGTCTGATGGGTAACCTGATGCGCGGCTCGATGATGGTTGAAGGGCGTATCGCGCGCTTCGTTTACATCTCGCTGTACCGTATGCACCAGGTGGCGCTGCACGGTTACTTCAAGACCGGGCTGATGATGCTGGTAGGCAGTATCAACCGCGTGATCCGTCCTCGCCTCAAGCTGCACTAATCTTTCAGTCCCTCCGGCTCCCGGAGGGACTTTTTAGCATTTCCTGCTGACAATCTTCGTCAGAGTGCTTAAGAGTTCTCTGAAACGCGTCCCTTTTCATTTTACCTCTCTCTTTTTGAGCGTTATTCCGATTGGCGAACTCACTCTTCGATTGCAAAATTGTTACCAATAGCAACAAAGGAGGAAGCCCCGTGAATAAATCTATGTTGGCGGGTATAGGGATTGGCGTGGCTGCAGCGCTGGGCGTGGCAGCAGTGGCCAGTCTGAACGTGTTCGAACGCGGCCCGCAGTATGCTCAGGTTGTTTCTGCCACCCCGATTACCGAGTCGGTGAAAACCCCTCGTCAGGAGTGCCGCAACGTGGCGGTAACTCACCGTCGTCCGGTACAGGATGAAAACCGTATCGCAGGCTCAGTGCTGGGTGCGGTTGCGGGTGGTGTGATTGGTCATCAGTTCGGTGGGGGACGCGGGAAAGATGTCGCGACCGTCGTCGGCGCACTGGGTGGCGGCTATGCCGGTCACCAGGTTCAGGGCGCGATGCAAGACAACGACACCTACACCACGACGCAGCAGCGTTGTAAAACGGTGTACGACAAATCAGAAAAAATGCTCGGCTACGATGTGACCTATAAGATTGGCGATCAGCAGGGGAAAATCCGCATGGATAAAGATCCTGGCACGCAGATCCCACTCGACAGTAACGGTCAGCTGGTTCTGAATAACAAGGTGTAAAAAAAGCGGTATTATTAATTTGGCTCCTCAAACGCTCAGGCTGAGGAGCCTTTTTTTTGCCCGTCAGAAGGTCAGGGCGTAGTTCAGACCGAAGGTGCGTCCACGGCCTTTATACTCGTACAGCGCCGCATTCCCGTAGGTGGGGCTGTAGAGCAGCGGAGCGCGCTGTCCCCAGACGGTGGTGTACTCTTTATCCAGCAGGTTTTCGACGCTAAACGACAGTTTACCGAGCGGAAGCTGGTAGCTGCCGATGAAATCAACGGTGTTATAACCGTTCAGCTTATTGCCCGCCGCATCGCTCAGATCAAAGGCTTGCTGCGTTTGCAGGCGCAGCGCCCACGGCTCCGGTGCCCAGCCGACGTAGGCCGTCGCTTTGGATGGCGACGCCTGAGTCACATCCCATTTTTCCCAGGAACCGTGGGTTTTAATCTCTGACTTCAGGACGTTAACATTCCCGCCGAGGCTCCAGTCGCTCTCAGGAATGAAGTAATCCACTGCGCCTTCCACACCGTAGATGCGCCGCTTCTGCGGATTCACGTCGATAGTCATGTCGGCGCGGTTGATATCAATGGATTTATCCGACAAGGAGTAATAGGCCGCAATCTGTGTGCGCAGCTGATCGCCCGTAAAACGCCAGCCCAGCTCGTAGGAATCGACCTTAATCCCTTCAAGCTTCGCATCGTTCGGGTTAACGCTTTTCAGCAGCGCCAGATGGCCCTGGGCATCAGGTTTGCTATAGCTACCGTTACCGTAATATTTTCCCGGGTCAGGCAGTTCCACGCCCTGAGAGAAGTTAAACCAGACCTGCTGACGTTCGGTCAGGTGCGCCAGGATCCCGGCGTTAAACAGGAAATTATCGTAATCCGTTTTCCCGCCCGGAATAGCATCCGCAGAGCGTGCGCCGCCTTTGGCAATGGTCTGCTGCTGGGTATAGCCGATGAAATCATCGACGCGGTTTTCCGTCCACTGATAGCGCACGCCGCCGCTGAGGGTAAACACCTCGTTGATGTCATAGCTGTTTTGCAGGAACGGAGCGAAATTGGTGATGCTGTAGCCCGGATAGCGCCCCGTGCTGTAGGCCGACTGATTATTCATCCCGCCGGAAGGGACGGAATCGGCGAGGTCGAAGAACTTCTGGTTGGAATCGAAGGTTTCATGGTCGGCATCAATACCCCAGGTGAGCTGCCAGCCGTCGAGCGGAGTGCTGTTTAAGGTCAGCTTCGCGCCGTACTGATCCGTGTTCTGCTCGGAGGCGGAGAAACTGGTAATGTCACCTTTGGCCACCGTCGGGAACGGGTAAAAACGCAGGGATTCGTCGCGATAATAGATCTGCCCGACCAGCTCCTGGCCCCAGAAATCCGTATCGGAATATTGCAGGCTGACGAGATGACGCTCGGTGCCAGGAATACGATCTGAGCTAAAGCCTTTGGACGTGCGGGCCGTGCCGTTCCCGGTCACGGCGCTCATGTTCTTGTCCAGATAAAGCCCGTAATCGTCGTCGCCCTGGCTTTTGTAATACTGGGTCACCAGCTGCAGCTGACGGGTCTCGTCAATTTCAATGGTGCCGGTTCCCATCACATCCAGACGATCGGAGTGCTGCAAACCCGTCTGGGTGTTGTCGAAGGTCAGCGCATCGCCATTGCCATCGTACCAGCCGCCGAAGCGCTGATACGCCACAGACAGACGGCCCGAGGCGTTATCATTGCCGCCGCTGACGGCCGCCGCCACGCGCTCGTCGCGATCGTCACTGTTGTTAAAGCCGCTTTTTCCGCCCAGTTCCAGATCAACCTGGGTCTCCGGCTGACCTTTTTTGGTGACGATATTGATCAGCCCGCCGGTACTCCCGCCGCCGTAGAGTGACGTCGAGCCGGAGATGACTTCGATATGTTCGATATTGAACGGATCAATGGAATCGAGCTGGCGGCTGTCGGTACGCGAGGAGTTCAGCCGTACGCCGTCAATCAGCACGACGATCGCACGACCGCGCATGTTCATGCCATAGTTGGTGCGCCCCTGGCTGCTGACGTCCATCCCCGGGATCAGCTGGCCGAGAATATCTTTAAACTCCTTCCCGCCCTGAACCTGCTGTTCAATCTCCTGACCTTCAATGATCCACGTGGTCTGCGCCATTTCGGCGACGGTGCGGTGGCTGCGATTGGCGCTGACAACCAGATTTTCTTCGTTCTTTTGTTCTGCATACAGCGGCATCGCGATGGCCAGCAGGACAGGGTTGAGCACCCAGAGGCTCTTTTTCATCATCATTCCTTGTTGAGCTTTTGCTCTTTGTTATCGGCAGGTCAAATCACACAATGGAAACATTGTGAAACAAATGTAAACGCGAATTTTGCCGATAAAGAGTCTCATTATCAACCCGCTGAAATAAGAGGGTTTACAGGTGAGAACATGAAAACGAGAGGGGAAAAGGGGAAGGAAAAAGAAAAGGGCGGTTGCCCGCCCTGATAATCAGAGTTTCAGCAGTTCAGGCCACAGGCGCAGCGTGGTGCGAGAAATGCTTTGCAGCTTTTCAAGGCTTGCGCCTTCACGCGCGCTGATGGACATCCCCTGCAGGACGCAGCTTAAAAATTGCGTCAGTTCGACGGTATCGCAGTGCGCCGGAATTTCACCCCGCTTTTGGCGTTGGCTTAAAAACGCGCCTAGGGTCTCTTCCTGCATGGCGTGGCGCGATTTCACGGTATTCGCAATGTCTTTCGATGCGGCGGCAAGCGTGGCGGAGGTGTTAATCATAAAGCAGCCCGCAGGCGTGTCTTTGCTGGTAAAGCAGGCGGAGATAGCCGCGAAATAATCCTGCAAAGCCTGTTCAACGGTTTTCTCTTCGCAGAACAGCTGAGCTTCATGTTTGGCCGCAAAGCGCGCGATATAGCGATCCAGCACTGCGCGGAACAGGCCTTCTTTGTTGGTGAATTCTGCATACAGCGTGGGGGCTTTCGCACCTGTCGCTTCGACCAGGTCGGAGAGCGAGGTGGCTTCATACCCATGCTGCCAGAAGAGTGTCATGGCCTTATCGAGCGCCGCATCCCTGTCGAACACTTTCGGTCGGCCACGGCTTTTTTTTGCGCAACTCGTGACGTCGGTTGTCATGTGCCGTTGTACCTGTGTTGGTTTGTTGAATGATCATTATAAAAATAATAGCCCGCGCCGACCAGCACTCATTTCACAAAAATAAATTAATCATATGGTTATGAAAAATAAGAGGTTTAAAATTAATTTAACGGTCGTTATAAAATTATGTTGACGTGTGACCTGGATCACATCTATCATTTACCTATCGATCGTTAAGTAAATAACTAACGACCTTCCAAATTCATCTGTTAAAGGCTAATTATCATGAAAACCATCAATACCCTCATCGCTGCTGCTGTACTGAGTTCTCTGTCATTTGCCAGCTTCGCGGCTGTCGAAGTGCAATCCACCCCTGCTGACCAGCAGAAAGTGGGCACCATCTCTGCCAACGCAGGGACTAACCTGAGCTCACTGGAAGACCAGTTAGCGCAGAAAGCCGACGCCATGGGCGCGAAATCTTTCCGCATCACCTCTGTGACCGGTCCGAACACCCTGCACGGTACTGCGGTTATCTACAAATAAGCCTGGCTTAACCCTCATAAAGCCACTGCTAAAAAAAAGGCCCTGCGATTTCGCAGGGCCTTTTTTGTCTCTTGTGCTTTAAAGCGCTTGCTGAGCCACGTCGTGATGCGGCGTCACATCCACCGGCATACCTGAGCGCACGTCCATCGCTTTTTCCATCACCGCGCTGTCCGCGCGCGCTTTGAAGTTTTGCATCGCTGCGTTCAGGACAATCGGCAGCGTTTGCGGATCGTCGCCAATGTTTTTCGACAGCGGCTGATGGACCTCCACCAGACGTTTTCCGCCCGGCTCTTCCGACACTTTTATCGGCGTATTGATGATATTGACCTTCGTGCCTGGAGTAATCACGCGGAACAGCGTCTCGATATCGCCGTCGCGCAGGCGAATGCAGCCTGAGCTGACGCGCATGCCGATGCCAAAGTCCGCGTTGGTTCCATGCAGCAAATAGACGCCGCCGTAGGCCGCAAGGCGAATCGCGTGATGGCCCATTGGGTTATCCGGACCTGCCGGAACCACAGCGGGCAGATCAATGCCCTGGGCTTTATAGCGCGCGCGGATATTGGCCGTCGGCGTCCAGGTTGGGTTGGCGCGTTTATCCGAAACGGTGGTCACCATGGTTGGCGTTAAGGTGTCGCCGCCCAACTGACCAATTCCGATAGGGTAGACCGTCACCTCATTTTTACCCGGCGGGTAATAGTAGAGGCGCAGTTCGGCGAGGTTAATCACCAAACCTTCGCGCGGCGCGTCAGGTAACAGGGTTTGCAACGGGATAGTCAGCACGCTGCCAGGGCGTGGCACGTAGGGATCAACGCCCGGGTTAGCCTGCAATAACGCCAGAAAACCGACGTTATATTTTTTGGCTATCGCCTCCAGCGAACCGCCGTCATTTTCTACGACGTGAAAACGGTTTTCGCCCACCAGACGACTTCCGGCAAGGGGCAGCGGCCAGGTATTCGCACGCGCGGGCAGGGCGAGGGCGACGGTCGCCGCGAGGGCAATCAGGGTTATCCAGCGAGTAAAACGCAGAGTCATCATCACTCAATTCCATGGAAATACTAAGGTTATTGTTATTCAAAAGTTAATTGATGATTATGACCAGGGGGCGTGTCGGGAAATCAGGAGAAGTGCAAAGAGTTTGTAAATTAATGGCCGGGCGGTGATATCGCCGCCCGGCCACGAGGTTATGCCGCCGCGTTCTCTTCGAGCTGGCGCATAAAGTTACGGACCCATTCCATCCGCGTTTTGCGGTCGCTCAGTTCTTGCATGAACTTCAGACGCGTCGGGCCATCAAGGCGGAAGTGTTGCGGTTGCTTCTGCAGCAGGCCGATGAGCCACATCGGGTCGACGTGGTTCTTCTCGGCAAACTCAATCACACCGCCTTTATCATTGCCTTCCAGCTTGCGAATGCCCAGTTTCTGAGCCAGCTGGCGCAGACGCGCGATATCCAGCAGGTTGCGCGCTGCATCCGGCAGCAGGCCAAAGCGGTCGATCAGCTCGACTTTGATCTCCTCAAGCTCCGCATCATTTTTAGCACTGGCGATGCGTTTGTAGAATGACAGCCGCGTGTTGACGTCCGGGATAAAATCGTCCGGCAGCAGGGATGGCATCCGCAGTTCGACTTCCGTTTGCTGGCTGGTGAGATCTTCCAGCGATGGTTCGCGTCCCTCTTTCAGCGCATCGACGGCGTTTTCCAGCAGCTCCATGTAAAGCGAGAAGCCGATGGTTTCCATCGATCCGCTCTGGTCTTCGCCGAGCAGCTCGCCTGCGCCGCGGATCTCCAGATCGTGGGTCGCCAGTGCAAAACCTGCACCCAGATCTTCCAGCGAAGCGATGGCTTCCAGACGCTTTTGCGCGTCGGTGGTCATCGCTTTCGGGTGCGGCGTCAGCAGCCAGGCGTAGGCCTGATGGTGAGAACGCCCGACACGTCCGCGCAGCTGGTGAAGCTGTGCCAGGCCAAAGTGATCGGCCCGTTCGATAATGATGGTATTCGCCGTCGGAATGTCGATCCCGGTTTCAATAATGGTGGTACAGACCAGCACGTTAAAACGCTGGTGATGGAAATCGTTCATCACCCGTTCCAGCTCGCGCTCGCGCATCTGGCCGTGGCCGATGGCAATGCGCGCCTCTGGCACCAGTTCCGCCAGCTTATCCGCCGCTTTCTGGATATTTTCCACGTCGTTATAGAGGTAGTACACCTGGCCGCCGCGCAGGACTTCACGCAGGATCGCCTCGCGCACCACCAGGCTGTCGTACTCGCGGACAAAAGTTTTCACCGCCAGACGACGGGCCGGTGGAGTGGCAATGATCGACAGATCGCGCATCCCGCTCATCGCCATATTCAGCGTACGCGGGATCGGGGTCGCGGTGAGGGTCAGGATATCGACATCCGCGCGCATCGCTTTGATGCGCTCTTTGTGACGCACGCCGAAGCGGTGCTCTTCATCCACAATCAGCAGGCCCAAATCTTTCCACTTCACGTCGCTTTGCAGCAGCTTGTGGGTGCCGATAAGAATGTCGATTTTACCTTCGCTGGCCTGCTCCAGAATCTGCGTCTGCTCTTTGGCGCTGCGAAAACGCGACAGCATCTCAATGCGCACCGGCCAGTTGGCAAAGCGGTCGCGGAAGTTGTCGTAGTGCTGTTGCGCCAGCAGCGTGGTGGGCACCAGCACAGCAACCTGTTTGTTGTTTTCGACGGCGAGGAAGGTCGCGCGCATCGCCACTTCGGTTTTGCCGAAGCCGACGTCGCCGCACACCAGACGGTCCATCGCCAGCGGCTGACACATATCGCTTAAGACAGCGTTGATGGCCTGAGCCTGATCCGGCGTGGTTTCAAACGGGAAGCTGTCGCAGAACAGCTGATACTGATCTTTATCGTGTTTGAAGGCATAGCCGGATTTCGCTGCGCGCTGGGCGTAAATATCCAGCAGCTCGGCCGCCACATCACGCACTTTTTCGGCGGCTTTCTGCCGCGCGCGGGTCCAGGCGTCGCTGCCCAGTTTATGCAGCGGAGCACTCTCTTCCGCGCCACCGGCGTAGCGGCTGATCAGATGCAGGGAGGAGACCGGAACATAAAGTTTTGCGTCACCGAGATAGGTGATCATCAGATATTCGGCAGTGATCCCGCCCGCTTCGAGGGTGGTCATTCCCGCGTAGCGCCCCACGCCGTGCTCCAGATGCACAATCGGCTGGCCGACGTGCAGCTCGGCCAGGTTGCGAATCAGTGTGTCCGGGTTAATGGTGCGTCGGTTGTCCTGTCGACGACGCGCCACGCGCTCGCCAAGGAGATCGCTTTCGCAGATCAGCGCCCGATTATTCAGGGTATCGATAAAACCGTGCTCGGCAGAGCCAATCATCAGATAGCGGCCGTTATCGGCAGCTTCGTCGAGACGCAAGATCCGTTTTGGCGACACTTTGATGCGCGCCAGTAGTTCACCCAGCGCCTCGCGACGGCCTTCACTTTCGACCGAGAAAATCACCGGGCCGGTAAAGGATTCGAGGAACTTGCGTAGATTATCCAGCGGCGATTTTTGCTGCGCCTGAACGGACAGGTCCGGCAGCGTCTTAAACGCCAGGTTAGTGTTCGCCGCTTTGTCCGGCAGACTCTCCGTTTTGAGCTGTACGCGCGGCCATTTTTTCAGCTCTGAAAACAGCTCGTCGGTGCGTAACCACAGCTGCTCCGGCGGCAACAGCGGGCGCATCGGGTCGACGCCACGGTTTTCAAAACGGGCGCGGGTTTCGCTCTCAAAGCGGGTGGCGCTGGCGTCGAGATCGCCGGTATTGACGATCAGGGTTTTGGCCGGGAAATAGCTGAACAGGGCCGGAAGCGGCTCGCTAAAGAACAGCGGCTGCCAGTATTCAATGCCTGCGGGCAGGGTGCCTTTGCTCACCTGCTGATAGATATGCTCGGCGTCACGCTTCACATCGAACTTATCGCGCCACTGGCTGCGGAACAGTTCGATGGCGGTTTTGTCCGTCGGGAATTCGTGGGCAGGCAGTAAATTGATCGCCTCGACCTCTTCCAGCGTGCGTTGGGTGTCCGGGTCGAATACCCGCAGGCTGTCGATTTCATCATCAAAGAAATCCAGACGGTACGGCTGATCGCTGCCCATCGGGTAGAGATCCAGCAGTGCGCCGCGCGTGGCGTATTCGCCGTGCTCCATCACCTGATCGACGTGGCGATAGCCTGCGCTGTCGAGCTGCGCACGCAGGGCATCGCGCGACAGGCGCTGGCCTTTTTTCATCACCAGCGCGTGGCCGTGTAGGTAGCTGTGCGGACATACGCGCTGCATCAGGGTATTCACCGGCACGATCAACACCCCGCGCTGCATCGACGGCAGCTGATAGAGGGTGGAGAGGCGCGAGGAGATAATCTCCTGATGGGGGGAAAAACTGTCGTAGGGCAGGGTTTCCCAGTCGGCCAGGTTAAACACCAGGCTGTCGGTAAACTGGCGGATCTCGTCGTGCAGACGGAGCGCGTTTTGCATATCGGGGGCAACCAGCACCACCGGGCCCGCGTGGCGCTCAGCGATCTCTGCGACCAGCGTGGCGCAGGCGGCGCCCGTCAGTTCGCCTAGCTGGCGCTGGTCACCCGCTTTGCCGGGCAGGGAATAACGGTATTGTTCAGGCATGGCTTTGTCAGAATCTCTTATGGATATATACCCTAAACACAGTATTGGGGCATATCACTGATACGCAATGTCTTTATTATCCTTGATCGTTTTACATTAGCAAACCGGAACCGCACACAGGGTGAATTCGCCCTCGAATGAGGGCGAGGGGAAGCATTATCGGGTCGCCTCAATCGGCGCGAGACGGGCGGGAGGGGCAAAGAAAAGGTCGCCAAACAGCGCGCTGGAGACTTTTCGCGCGCCCAGTCCGAACAGCGTACAGACCAGCAGGCTGACGAACGGATAGACCAGAATCAGGGTCAGTTCCGCCCAGACCGGCCAGTTGCCGCCGTTAAGTTCGCCAATCAGGAACAGGCTAAAACCTTCGATCAAAATGCGATGCGTGGTGTAGATCGCAATGGTGTTCGAGCCGACGACGTTCAGCAGATTATTCGGGTGGACGGCGTAACGCTGCTCGATGCTGTAAAACAGTTTCATAATCAGCAGAATGGACAGAAGCGACAGCAGCAGGGGAACGTTGGCAAACCACAGCACCACGGAGATCCCACCGAACGCCACTATCGGCAGCCAGTAGCGGCGTATCACCATCCCTTTCATCCACTCCATCAGCTGCGCGCCGTACCAGGCACCGAGACTGTAGTAGATCATGTTACGCACCACGCTGTTCATTCCCCACCAGGGCAGCGGCAGGAAGTTGATCACCACGCTTGCCAGGACTGCGAGCACCGGCAGTTTCCAGCGGCTGAGCAATTTACAGAGGGTGAAATAGACGATCAGCGCATACAGATACCAGAGGCTGGTGCTGGCGGTGAGCATGCCGCGAATAAATTCGCTTATCGAACCGGCGTAGGCGGCGTTGGAAGAGGTGGCTAGTTCACGCTCCGGCGCAAGCCAGGCGTTGATATGGCTCAGCGCCTGCCACTGCAACACGCCCCATAGCGCCAGTACCCAGACGATGCTCCAGATCCGTTTGTCGAAGCTGACCCGCCAGCCGACGTCATCAATGTAGCGACGAATCAAATAGCCCGAAATGAAGAAAAACACCGGCATGCGAAACGGTGCGAGGTAGAGATTAAAATAGACCCAGCATTTGGCGAGCAGACCGGAAAGCGGATGCTGTAGCCCGCTTAGATGAGGATAAAAGGTGATCACCGAGTGGTAAATCACCACCAGGCAGATGCACAGCCCTTTTATCTGATTAATCCATAATGCTTTTTGTTTCATCGGTCTTTGATACCTGTTTTGCCATAAAGAAGGCGTTAATCCTGGGCGAACCGGCGTTAGATGTAATCAGTAAGAGTCTGTATCAGGACGATTTTCAGAAAAGGTGGAGAAGGGCGTGGGTGTAATGAGAGGCCGATCGACAAGTAGCCTGATGATTTTTCTTGTTTTTTCGCCAAAATCATTACCAAAGCTTACGGTTTCAGTCATTTACGCTTAACGGATTCGCTTATATACTCGTGGGTCTGCTATCAGCAACCAGACGGATTTCATGTACCAACCTGTCGCACTCTTTATAGGCTTACGTTACATGCGTGGGCGCGCCGCGGACCGCTTCGGTCGCTTTGTCTCCTGGCTTTCCACTATTGGCATTACGCTTGGCGTGATGGCTTTAGTGACGGTTCTGTCCGTGATGAATGGCTTCGAGCGCGAGCTGCAAAACAACATCCTGGGACTGATGCCGCAGGCGGTTCTCTCTTCCTCTCAGGGCTCCATTAATCCGCAACAGCTGCCCGAAAGCGCCGTAAAGTTACAGGGTGTCAGCCGTATTGCGCCGCTGACAACGGGTGACGTGGTGCTGCAAAGCGCGCGCAGCGTGTCGGTGGGGGTGATGCTGGGCATCGATCCGGCGCAGAAAGATCCGCTCACTCCGTATCTGGTTAACGTCAAACAGACCGATCTTGAGCCAGGCAAATACAACGTTATTCTCGGCGAGCAGCTCGCCGGACAGCTTGGCGTCAACCGTGGCGATCAGCTGCGCGTGATGGTGCCGTCGGCCAGCCAGTTCACCCCGATGGGGCGCTTGCCGAGCCAGCGCCTGTTCAACGTGATCGGCACCTTCGCCGCTAACAGCGAAGTCGACGGCTATCAAATGCTGGTGAATATTCAGGACGCCTCCCGCCTAATGCGTTATCCGTTGGGTAACATTAGCGGCTGGCGTTTGTGGCTCAACGAACCGCTGAAAGTGGATGTTCTGAGCGAGCAAAAACTTCCGGAAGGCACCAAATGGCAGGACTGGCGCGAGCGTAAAGGCGAGCTGTTCCAGGCCGTGCGCATGGAAAAGAACATGATGGGCCTGCTGCTGAGCCTGATCGTTGCCGTTGCCGCGTTTAACATCATCACGTCGCTTGGCCTGATGGTGATGGAAAAGCAGGGCGAAGTGGCGATCCTGCAAACCCAGGGACTGACGCCGCGCCAGATTATGGCGGTGTTTATGGTTCAGGGAGCGAGCGCCGGGATTATCGGGGCGCTGCTGGGTGCCGTACTGGGCGCGCTGCTGGCCAGCCAGCTCAATAATTTGATGCCGATTATCGGTATTCTGCTCGACGGTGCCGCGCTGCCGGTGGCGATCGAGCCGCTGCAGGTCGTGGGTATTGCGCTGGTCGCGATGGCCATTGCACTGCTCTCTACGCTTTATCCTTCCTGGCGCGCCGCCGCCACTCAACCCGCTGAGGCTTTACGTTATGAATAAGATCCTGTTGCAATGCGACAACCTGTCCAAACGCTATCAGGAAGGCACCGTGCAGACCGATGTCCTGCATGAGGTCAGTTTCAGCGTAGGCGAAGGCGAAATGATGGCGATTGTCGGTAGCTCCGGCTCGGGCAAAAGTACCTTGCTGCACCTGCTGGGCGGGCTGGATACGCCGACCTCCGGCGATGTGATCTTCTCCGGCCAGCCGATGAGCAAAATGACGTCGACGGCGAAAGCCGATCTGCGTAATCAGTCTCTTGGCTTTATCTACCAGTTCCACCACCTGCTGCCTGATTTCACCGCGCTGGAAAACGTCGCGATGCCGCTGCTGATTGGCAAAAAGAAACCGGCAGAGATCAATACCCGCGCCAGCGACATGCTGAAAGCCGTTGGCCTCGGTCATCGCGGGAACCATCGTCCGTCTGAACTTTCCGGTGGCGAACGCCAGCGTGTGGCGATTGCCCGTGCGCTGGTGAATAACCCGCGTCTGGTGCTGGCGGACGAACCGACCGGTAACCTTGATGCGCGCAACGCAGACAGCATTTTCCAGCTCCTCGGCGAACTGAACGCCTCCCAGGGAACGGCGTTCCTGGTGGTGACCCACGATCTGCAGCTGGCGCGACGCATGAGCCGTCAGCTGGAGATGCGTGACGGTCGTCTGACGGCGGAACTGACCCTGATGGGAGCCGAGTAATGGCGTCATCGTTATCCTTATTGATCGGTATGCGCTTTAGCCGTGGCCGCCGTCGCGGCGGCATGGTGTCGCTGATTTCCGTGATCTCTACCGTGGGTATCGCGCTCGGCGTGGCGGTGCTGATCGTCGGCTTAAGCGCGATGAACGGCTTTGAACGTGAGCTGAATAACCGCATTCTGGCGGTCGTTCCGCACGGCGAAATTGAACCGGTGAATCAGCCGTGGACCCACTGGAGCGAGGCGCTCACGAAAGTGGAAAACGTGCCGGGCATTGTGGCTGCAGCACCCTACATCAACTTTACCGGCCTGGTGGAGAGCGGAGCGAATCTGCGCGCCATTCAGGTGAAAGGGGTGAATCCGCAGCAGGAAGCGCGTTTGAGCGCGTTGCCACAGTTTGTGCAGAACGGCGCGTGGGCGAACTTTAAAGCGGGTGAGCAGCAGATTATCATCGGCAAAGGTGTCGCGGATGCGCTGAAGGTGAAGCAGGGCGACTGGGTGTCGATCATGATCCCGAACGCCAGCGCCGATCACAAACTCCAGCAGCCGAAGCGCGTGCGTCTGCACGTGACCGGGATTTTAGCCCTGAGCGGTCAGCTCGATCATAGCTTTGCGATGGTCCCGCTGGACGATGCGCGTCAGTACCTGGATATGGCCGACAGCGTCACCGGTATCGCCATTAAGGTCAACGACGTCTTCAATGCGAATAAACTGGTGCGCGACGCCGGTGGCGTGACCAACAACTATGTCTATATCAAAAGCTGGATTGGCACCTACGGCTATATGTATCGCGATATCCAGATGATCCGCGCCATTATGTATCTGGCGATGGTGCTGGTGATTGGCGTGGCCTGTTTTAACATCGTCTCGACGCTGGTGATGGCCGTTAAAGACAAGAGCAGCGACATTGCCGTTCTGCGCACGCTGGGCGCGAAAGACGGTCTTATTCGTGCCATTTTCGTCTGGTATGGTCTGCTGGCGGGTCTGTTTGGCAGCCTCTGCGGCGTGGTGATCGGCGTGGTGATTTCCCTGCAGCTGACGCCGATTATCAACGGCATTGAAAAGCTGATTGGACATCAATTCCTGTCGGGTGACATCTATTTTATTGACTTCCTGCCGTCTGAGTTGCACTGGCTGGACGTTATTTATGTGCTGGTTACAGCACTTTTACTGAGTCTGCTGGCAAGCTGGTATCCAGCGCGTCGCGCAAGCCGAATTGATCCGGCGAGGGTGCTAAGTGGCCAGTAATTACGTCATGATTTAGCGGTTTTCGGGCCGCCAAATCAGAAAGAGGAATGCGTTATGTATTATGGATTTGATATTGGCGGCACTAAAATTGCGCTCGGCGTATTTGATGAACAGCTCAAATTGCAGTGGGAAACCCGTGTACCCACGCCACGCGACAGTTACGACGATTTTCTGAACGCGATCGCCGCCCTGGTGACCGACGCAGACACCCGTTTTGGTGTGAAAGGCTCCGTGGGGATTGGTATTCCGGGGATGCCGGAAACCGACGACGGTACGCTCTACGCCGCCAACGTGCCAGCCGCCAGCGGTAAACCGTTGCGCGCCGATCTCTCTGCTCTCCTTGAACGCGATGTGCGTCTCGACAACGATGCCAACTGCTTTGCCCTCTCCGAAGCCTGGGACGATGAGTTCCGTCAGTACCCTTTAGTCATGGGACTGATTCTGGGGACGGGCGTCGGCGGCGGGATTATCATTAACGGCAAGCCGATTACCGGTCGCAGTTATATTACCGGTGAGTTCGGCCATATCCGCCTGCCGGTGGATGCGCTGGAGGTGGTCGGGCGTGATTTTCCCCTGACCCGCTGCGGCTGTGGGCAGCACGGTTGCATTGAGAATTATCTTTCCGGTCGCGGGTTTGCATGGCTTTACGAACACTTCTATCATCAGAAACGTGAAGCGCCGGAAATCATCACCTTGTGGGAGCAGGGCGATGAACAGGCCCGCGAACACGTTGAGCGCTATCTTGATCTGCTGGCGGTGTGTCTGGGCAATATTCTGACCATTGTCGATCCCGATTTACTGGTGATCGGTGGCGGGTTATCCAACTTTTCGGCGATCACGGAGCATTTGTCCGGGCGACTGCCCCGACATTTGCTGCCGGTCGCCCGCGTACCGCGTATCGAACGTGCGCGTCATGGGGATGCCGGAGGCATGCGCGGTGCGGCATTCCTTCATCTCACCCGCTAGTTATACGAGGTTTTTATGCTGTCGCGTCGGTTAGGTCGACTGAGCCGTTTTCGCAAAAATAAACGCCGCCTGCGTGAGCGCTTGCGCCAGCGGATTTTTTTCAGAGACAGGGTGATGCCAGAAGGTATGGAAAAGCCAAGAGTCGTGGTACTGACCGGGGCGGGGATTTCTGCCGAGTCCGGGATCCGGACGTTTCGCGCCACGGATGGATTGTGGGAAGAACATCGCGTCGAAGACGTAGCAACGCCGGAAGGCTTTGCCCGTAATCCTGAGCTGGTGCAGACGTTCTATAATGACCGCCGCCGTCAGCTACAGTCGCCGGAGATTGCGCCCAATGCGGCGCATCTGGCGCTGGCGAAGCTGGAAGAGGCGCTGGGCGACCGCTTCCTGCTGGTGACGCAGAATATCGATAACCTGCATGAACGCGCCGGGAATCACAATATCATCCACATGCACGGCGAGCTGCTGAAAGTGCGCTGCGCGTGGAGCGGTCAGGTCCTCGACTGGACCGGTGATATCACGCTCGATGACAAGTGCCATTGCTGCCAGTTCCCGTCACCTCTGCGTCCACACGTGGTGTGGTTCGGCGAAATGCCGCTGGGTATGGACGAGATCTACAGCGCGCTGGCAATGGCAGATGTGTTTATTGCGATTGGCACGTCAGGGCATGTCTATCCGGCGGCAGGTTTTGTGCATGAAGCACGGCTGCACGGTGCGCACACGGTTGAGCTGAATCTGGAACCGAGCCAGGTCGGCAGCGAGTTTGAAGAGAAACAGTATGGTCTGGCGAGCGTTGTGGTGCCAGATTTTGTCGAAAAGCTCTTGAAGGGATTGTAATTTTCCCGGCCCTCTTCGTAGGGAAGAGGGCCGGTTAACGCTATCGGCCTGCTTTTAACTTCTGATAATACTCTTCATAAATGCGGCTTGCGTCGCCCACATCGTTTTGCCATTCGCCTTTCTTCACGGTTTCCGCATCCGGATACAGTGATTTATCGTTCGCTACCTCAGGGCTGAGCAGCTTGCGTGCCGCCAGATTTGGCGTCGGATAGCCAATGGTTTCCGCCACCTGTTTTGCCACCTCAGGGCGCAGCAGGAAGTTAATCAGCTTCATCGCACCGTCGACGTTTTTGGCGTTAGACGGAATCGAAAGGCTGTCCATCCAGAAGATCCCGCCTTCTTTCGGCCAGACGACCTGAAGCGGCGTACCGGCCTGACGCGCAACGTACGCAGAACCGTTCCACACCATCCCCAGATTCACTTCGCCTTCCATATACGGGTTAGCCGGGTTATCGGAGTTAAACGCTGCTACGTTTGGCATCAGCTTTTTCAGCTCGTTATAGGCCGCTTCGATCTCTTTCGGGTCGGTGCTGTTACCGGAATAGCCCAGTTTGCGCAGCGCCATCTGGAACACTTCGCGCGCATCGTCCGTCAGCAGCAGGCTGCCTTTGTACTCCGGTTTCCACAGGTCAGCCCAGCTGGTGACGGTTTTCGGGTCGATCTCGTCGCTGTTCACGCCGATGGCGGTTGCACCCCAGATGTAGGGGATAGAGTAGTCATTATTTGGGTCGAACGGCTTGTTCAGCATCTGCGGATCGAGGTTGCCGAAGTGGGTTAATTTCGTCTTGTCGATCTTCTGGATCATGCCCTCTTTGCGCATTTTGTCGACGAAATAGGTGGACGGCACCACTACATCATAGGCGCCGTCTTTGTAGGTTTTGAGCTTGGCGTACATGGTTTCATTCGACTCGTAGGTCGAATAGATCACCTTGATCCCCGTCTCTTTGGTGAACTGTTCAAGCAGGCCTGGCGGCACATACTCGGTCCAGTTGTAGAAGTAGAGCGTCTTACTGTCGTCCGCGTGCGCGGCGCTCATGCCGATTGCGAGAGCACCTGCCGCGAGCAGGTGGCGTGACCATTTTTTCATTTTAACGTCCCCTGAGATTTCGTTGTATCACGAGCAATAATCTGGCTGGCAATCACCATCACCAGCGATAACACCAACAGAATCGTCGCCAGCGCGTTCACCTCCGGTGACACACCGACTTTCACCATTGAGTAGATTTTCAATGGCAGAATTTCATAGCTCGGCCCGGTGACGAAGGAAGAGACCACCACGTCGTCCATCGACAGCGTGAAGCTCAAAAGCCATCCGGCAGCGACCGCCGGCATTGCCAGCGGCAGAATGATTTTGCGCAGAATGGTCATCTCACTCGCCCCCAGATCCTTCGCCGCTTCGAGCATTCGCACGTCAAAGCCCTTCAGACGCGAGTAAACCGTCACCACCACAAAGGGCAGGCAGAAGGTGATGTGCGAAAAGAGCAGCGACCAGAAGCCAAGCTGCAGGCCGATGAGCATAAACAGCACCAACAGTGAAATCGCCATCACGATATCCGGCGACATCATCACCACAAACAGCATCCCGCTGACGAAGGGTTTACCACGAAAACGGTAGCGGTAGAGCGCCACGGCGGTCAGTGAGCCAATCAGCGTGGCGAAGGTCGCCGACGCGATCGCCATCGTCAGAGAGTGCTGTGCCGCCTGCAACAGGCTGTCGTTGTTCATCAGCAGGCTATACCAGTTGGTGGTAAAGCCTTGCCAGTTGATCCCGAAACGTGAACTGTTAAACGAGTTCACGATCAAAATGATAATCGGAATATAAAGATAGGCGTAAATGGCGGTCATGAAACCGCCACGCAGCAGACGACCGATCATTCGAGATCTCCCTGTTTATTCAGCCAGCGGGAGGCGCGCCAGTAGACGAGCAGCATCAGGCCCATCACCACCGTCAGCGTAATGCTGGTGGCAGAGCCGAACGGCCAGTCGCGAATGTTCAGGAACTGACTTTTTATCACGTTGCCGATCAGCAGATTTTTCGCACCTCCCATCAGATCGGAGACGTAAAACAGCCCCATCGCCGGGAGCATCACCAGCAGACAGCCGGCAATAATGCCCGGCATGGTCAGCGGAATGATGATCCTGAGGAAGGTTTGCAGTTTGCTGGCACCCAGATCGCGTGCCGCTTCGAGCAGCGGTTTGTCGAGCTTTTCGATACTGGAATAGAGCGGCATCACCATAAACGGCAGCAGAATATAGACCAGACCGATAATCACCGCGCTCGGGGTAAACATGATGCGGATCGGCGTATCAATCACCCCCAACCACAGCAGAAACTCGTTCAGATAGCCTTTGGTACTGAGAAAAATCTTCAGGCCGTAGATGCGAATCAGTGAATTGGTCCAGAAGGGAACAATCAGCAGAAACAGCAGCAGCGGGCGGATTTTTTGCGGCAGCCGCGCCAGAAACCAGGCGAAGGGATAGCCCAGCACCAGGCAGGCGAGGGTCGCAATCAGCGCCATGTTGAGTGAATGTAGCAGGACCTCAAAGTAGAGCGGGTCCAGCAGGCGTGCGTAGTTATCCAGCGTAAAGACCAGCTTAACGAAACTGGCGTCGTCGCGGGTCAAAAAGCTGGTGCCAATGATCATCAGGTTGGGGAGGAAAACAAACAACACAAGCCAACCCACGATCGTGGCGATCACCACATTCTGGAATTTACTGGTGTTCTTCATCGGCCAGCACAACCTCCCAGCTCTCTACCCAATTAACGACCATTTTCTGATCGAGCGGATGGTCAAAGTCCGGATCGTCCTCGTTAAAGAACTCGCTGACCATCACCATTTTGCCATTTTCCAGCTCAACCACCGACTCCAGCGTCATCCCTTTGTAGTTACGCTCGCGGATGTAGCCGATAAGGCCTTCCGCCTCCGCGGTGTCGTGGATTTCATCGACGCGCAGATCTTCCGGGCGCAGCATCACGTTGAGTTTCTGGCCCTTTTCGACCGCAAAATTAACGTAAATATTGCACTCGCGACCTTCGACGCTGGCGCGCACGCGCTGCTCGTCGAGACGCTCAATGACCGTTGCGTCGAAGATATTGATCTCGCCAATGAAGCTGGCCACAAACAGGTTTTTTGGCTCCTCGTAGATTTCACGCGGCGTGCCATCCTGCTCGATCTTGCCGTCGCGCATCACCACGATACGGTCCGACATGGTCAGAGCCTCTTCCTGATCGTGGGTGACGAATACAAAGGTAATGCCGAGCTTACGCTGCAACGCCTTCAGCTCGTTCTGCATCTGTTTGCGTAGCTTGTAATCGAGTGCGGAGAGGGACTCATCCAGCAGTAGCAGGCGGGGTTTGTTGACCACGGCGCGCGCAATGGCGACGCGCTGTTGCTGCCCACCGGAGAGCTGATGCGGTTTGCGCTGGGCGAACTCGTCGAGCTGAACCATCCGCAGGGCGTCGTTCACCCGTGGGGTAATCTGATCGGCAGGGGTTTTCTGCATGCGCAGGCCGAATGCCACGTTTTCGAACACGGTCATGTGCGGGAAAAGGGCGTAGCTCTGGAAGACGGTATTAACGTGACGATGTTCAGCGGGAACATCGGTGATGTTCTGATTTTCGAGATGAATATGGCCGTTGTCGACACTTTCCAGTCCGGCAATCAGGCGCAGAACGGTTGTCTTGCCGCAGCCCGAGGGGCCTAGCAGCGTGAGAAACTCACCGTTATTGATAGTCAGGTTAAGATCGTCAATGACGGTTTTACCATCGAAACTTTTGCTGATCCCCGACAGAAGAACCAGCGGTGACAGTGTTCCCGGTTGTGTATTCAATTTTTGGCGCTGTCCCATATAAACGCGTCGGTGGGTTTACCGACTGCGGGGTTTGTGTGTAACCACCTTGGTGACTCTTAATGAGGGCGGTCATTCTACGGCAAACCACTGAAATCACCAATCCTTGTGACTGATTGATAAGCTACATTTATTAACGAATCACGACAAAATCGAAAATATTCTCGTTTACGGGATAAAAGTGACCTGACGCAATATTTGGGTTTTGATGCTTACTGATAATGTTGTCACAAAAAGTGAGGGTGACTGCATGGAAAAATTACTTGAGCGTTTTTTACAGTACGTTTCGCTGGATACCCAATCTAAAGCGGGTGTCCGACAGGTGCCGAGCACCGAGGGCCAGTGGAAGCTTTTAAACCTGCTGAAGGATCAGCTGGAAGAGCTTGGTCTGGTCAATGTGACCTTAAGCGAAAAGGGCACTGTGATGGGGACGCTGCCGTCGAACGTAAAAGGTTCGGTTCCGGCGATTGGCTTTATTTCTCACGTCGATACGTCACCTGATTTTAGCGGAAAGAACGTTAATCCGCAGATTGTCGAAAACTACCGTGGCGGCGATATCGCACTTGGTATCGGTGATGAGGTGCTCTCGCCGGTGATGTTCCCGGTGCTCCATCAGCTGCTGGGCCAGACGCTGATCACCACCGACGGTAAAACGCTACTGGGCGCCGACGATAAAGCCGGTGTCGCGGAGATCATGACGGCGCTGGCGGTGCTGAAAGGCAAAAACATTCCGCACGGTGATATCCGTGTGGCCTTCACGCCAGACGAAGAGGTGGGCAAAGGGGCGAAACATTTCGACGTTGAGGCTTTCAACGCGAAGTGGGCCTACACCGTTGACGGCGGCGGCGTCGGAGAGCTGGAGTTTGAAAACTTTAACGCGGCTTCGGTAACCATCAAAATTGTCGGCAACAACGTGCATCCGGGCTCGGCGAAAGGGGTGATGGTCAACGCGCTGTCGCTGGCCTCGCGGATTCATGCGGAAGTTCCCGCTGAGGAGAGCCCGGAGCAGACCGAAGGCTATGAAGGCTTCTATCATCTCACCAGTATTAAAGGCACGGTGGACAGTGCGCAGATGCACTACATCGTTCGCGATTTTGATCGCAAGGCGTTCGAAGCGCGCGTAAGCGTAAGATGATGGAGATCGCCAAAAAGGTCGGCAAAGGGCTGCACCCGGATTGCTACATTGAGCTGATCATCGAGGACAGCTACTACAATATGCGCGAGAAGGTGATGGAGCATCCGCACATCCTGGATATCGCCCAGCAGGCGATGCGTGATTGCGACATCGAACCGCAGCTCAAACCCATTCGTGGCGGCACCGACGGCTCGCAGCTCTCCTTCATGGGATTGCCGTGCCCGAACCTGTTTACCGGCGGCTATAACTACCACGGCAAGCACGAGTTTGTGACGCTGGAAGGGATGGAGAAAGCGGTAAAAGTGATTGTGCGAATT
The DNA here is from genome assembly GCF_026672535.1 of Lelliottia sp. SL45. Taxonomy (NCBI): domain Bacteria; kingdom Pseudomonadati; phylum Pseudomonadota; class Gammaproteobacteria; order Enterobacterales; family Enterobacteriaceae; genus Lelliottia; species Lelliottia sp. SL45. The sequence continues at coordinate 2,010,774 of NZ_JAPPRH010000003.1, read as the reverse complement.
GCGGAGCTGACAGCGAAGCAGTGAGAAAAGCAGTGCCCGGTAAGCAAAGTGCTACCGGGCACTCGTTCACTCAGTCCTCGAAGAACCAGTACCCGCTATTCACCAGCGCCGCCAGCATGGCGAGGAATGACGGATCTTCCAGCGCATCGCCGAAGGTCTCAGCATTCAGAACCATATGGCTCGCCAGCGCTTCCAGCGCAGGACGGTGCGGGGAATCGAGCTTCTCGCCATTGACGAAGATATCGTCGCCAATGCGCAGTACGCGCAACCCACCCAAACGGACCAGCGAATCACCCTGTTGCAGGGCATCATAAATCTCATCTGGCTGATAAGGCGGCTCGGCGGGAGCGACATCCAGCTCGTGACGCGACTGGCTGACAAACTCCCCAAACCACTGACGGAAATGCTCCGGCTCGTTAATCAGGCCCAGCATCATCTCGCGCAGTTTATCCAGCTCCTGCGGCAGAATGTCGGCAGGGTGCTCGCGCGCAGGAACGTCCGGATCGCTGTAGCGATGGCTGCCCAGTTCGCGCTGCAGAACATAATCAGCAAAACCGCTGATCATCTCGCGCCCGCTCGGCGCACGGAAACCCACTGAGTAGTTAAGGGAGTTTTCCAGGGAATACCCTTCGTGCGGGAATCCTGGCGGGATATAGAGGATATCGCCCGGCTCCATCTCTTCGTCGATGATACCTTCAAACGGGTCGACCTGGAGCAGGTCCGGGTGCGGGCAGTGCTGTTTCATCGGCACTTTCTCGCCCACGCGCCAGCGACGGCGGCCGGTTCCCTGAATGATAAACACATCGTACTGATCGAGGTGCGGGCCAACGCCACCACCCGGAACAGAGAAGGAGATCATCAGATCGTCCATGCGCCAGTCGGGCAGGGCGCGGAACGGATGCATCAGGGCTGCGGTCGGCTCATGCCAGTGGTTCACGGCCTGCACCAGCAGTGACCAGTTGGTCTCGCCGAGGTGATCGTAGCTCTCAAAAGGACCGTGGCTGACCTGCCATTTTCCATCCTGGTGGCTCACCAGGCGGCTGTCGACTTCGTTTTCCATGGCCAGTCCGGCCAGTTCATCCGGGGAGATGGGGTCGACAAAATTGCTGATCCCGCGTTTCAGAACGACAGGGCGTTTTTGCCAGTAGCGTTCGATAAACTCGGGCCAGTTAAGTGTTAAGTGATAATCCATAATTATATTTCCGCAGGCTCTTACTGACTCGGATTATAACGGAAGCGTAAGAGCCTGCGCGCGAGAATCTCGCTTTTTTCACATTCAGTACTAACTATCGTCAGAGGAGGGGTGCTGACGCCCAAAAATCGCCACCATCCGCGCGCCGCCCAGCAGGCTATCGCTGGTTTCGATGCGCCCGGCATACTGATCGACAATCTCCTGCGCGACGGATAGCCCTACACCCTGACCAGGACGCAGCGTGTCGGCACGTTGGCCACGATCAAAAACCACGTCGCGTTTGTTCTGCGGAATGCCGGGGCCGTCATCTTCGACGATAATGTGCAGCTCGTCGTCGGTCTGATGGGCGGAAACTTCGACAAACTCCAGGCAGTATTTGCAGGCGTTATCCAGCAGGTTGCCCATCACTTCCATAAAGTCATTCTTCTCGCCGACAAAACTGATCTCAGGCGAAATATCGAGGCTAATGTTCACCCCTTTACGTTGATAGACCTTATTCAGCGCTGACGTCAGGCTGTCCAGCAGGGGGGCGACGGGGTGCAGTTCGCGGCTGAGCAACGGGCTGCCCGAGCGCATACTGGCGCGGTGCAGGTAGTAACCAATCTGCTGGGAGATGCGGCTGATCTGTTCCAGCATCACCGGCTCGGCGTCGTCCACGCTGAGCTTTGAGCTGCGCATGGATCGCAGCGTGCTCTGCATCACCGCAAGGGGCGTTTTCAGACTGTGAGTGAGATCCGTCAGCGTGGTGCGGTATTTATCGTAACGCTCACGCTCACTTTTCAGCAGGCGGTTAAGGTTGCGCACAAGGCTTGTCAACTCGCGGGTGGTCTGCGGATTGAGTTTATCCCGGTTGTGCTCTTCGAGTTCGCGAACCTCTTTCGCCAGCGATTCGATAGGGCGCAGGCTCCACCAGGCGGCGATCCACAGCAGCGGGATCACCAGCAGCAGGTTAGCTGCCAGAACATACACGAACCAGCTCCAGACCATATAGGATCGTTTCAGCTCAACGGGAATGGTGTCGATCACCACAATCGTGAGCTGCGGCATATCCATGGTCGCCGGATAGAGATTGATCGCCACCGAGTGCGTCATCTCTGTATCGTCGTCATCCGCGCGGATTTCGTCGAGCTGACGCTGCATGGAGGCATCGTTGCCGAGCAGGGAGCTGGTGGAATTCAGGTCGGCCTCAATTTCGTGGAAGCCGTTGGTTTTTAGCCACTCTGGACGAATACTTTTTTCCAGCCACGGGACATGTCGTTGCGCCCACAGCAGTTTGCCTTTCTCGTCGTAGATCAGCGCCATCGTCGGGCTTTGCCGGTCCAGGTTTTCCGGCATCTCCACGCTGATGCGATTATTTTCCCATTTGGCCAGAGTGTAGAAGAGATTGCTCTCGCCGCGCAGCAGGCGGAAGGTGGTTTTATCAAAGCTGACGCTGTAGCCAACCAGCGCCACCATGCCGTAGGCGAGGGAGAGGATCAGCACCACCGCGGCGGTAGCCAGTAAAAAGCGGACCCGCAGCGACAGCGGCAGTAAATGGCGAAGGATTTTCTTCATTTAGCGTAGTTCAAACAGGTATCCCTGACCCCTGACCGTGGTGATGACATCCTGCGGATATTGCGCCTGGATTTTTTTACGTAAACGCCCCATCAGCACATCAATGGTGTGGCTCTCGCGCAGTTCGGCGTCAGGATAGAGCTGGAGCATTAAAGAATCTTTGCTCACCACTTTACCGCTGTTGCGGATCAGCGTTTCCATAATGGTGTATTCAAACGCGGTCAGCTTAATGACTTCGTCATTGATGGAGAATTCGCGACGCGAGAGATCGACCTGGAACGGAGGAAGAGAGATCACCTGTGACGCCAGACCGCTGTTACGGCGCATCAGGGCCTGCATACGGGCAGACACTTCTTCGATATGGAACGGTTTGGTCACGTAATCGTCGGCGCCCGCGCTGAGCACTTCGACTTTATCCTGCCAGCCTTCGCGGGCGGTTAAGACCAGCACCGGGAGGGAGACATCATGGCTGCGCCAGCGACGGATCAGCGACAGACCATCTTCGTCCGGCAGCCCCAGATCGACGATGGCAATATCGGGCAGGTGTTCATTGAGATAATAATCCGCCTCTTTTGCGTCTTCCGCGTCGTCGACCTGATGCCCCATTTCCTGAAGCTGAACTTTCAGGTGATGACGTAGCAATGCATTATCCTCAACAACCAATACGCGCATCATCTCTTCTCCCTAAAATTAATGGTATGAATAGTTTAACGCTGATTATGTTGTTTTGGGGATAAACATTGAGTAAACCGCAGAGGAAGGAACCCTCTTTCCGGGCGGAAAGAGGGTGAGGGGAATTACTTCAGCTCATCAACCATAGCAATGGCGCGACCGATGTAGTTCGCCGGCGTCATTGCTTTCAGACGCGTTTTCTCTTCTTCTGGCACATCCAGACCGTCGATAAACTGCTTCATGCCTTCGGCGTCCACGCGCTTGCCGCGGGTCAGCTCTTTCAGTTTTTCGTAAGGTTTTTCAATGCCGTAACGACGCATCACGGTCTGAATCGGCTCTGCCAGCACTTCCCAGTTGTGATCCAGTTCGTCCAGCAGACGGTCACGGTTCACTTCCAGTTTGCTCACACCTTTCAGGGTGGACTGGTAAGCGATCAGCGCATAACCGATGCCGACACCGAGGTTACGCAGCACGGTGGAGTCCGTCAGGTCACGCTGCCAGCGGGAGACCGGCAGTTTGCTCGCCATGTGTTGCAGCAGGGCGTTCGCCAGACCCAGGTTGCCTTCGGAGTTTTCGAAGTCAATCGGGTTCACTTTATGCGGCATGGTGGAAGAGCCGATTTCGCCCGCGATGGTTTTCTGTTTGAAGTGGTTCAGCGCCACGTAGCCCCACACATCGCGATCGAAGTCGATCAGGATGGTGTTGAAGCGCGCGATGCAGTCAAACAGCTCGGCGATGTAGTCGTGCGGCTCGATCTGGGTGGTGTACGGGTTCCACTGAATGCCCAGAGAGGTCACGAACTCTTCGCTGAACTGGTGCCAGTCCACTTCCGGGTACGCGGCGATGTGGGCGTTGTAGTTGCCAACCGCGCCGTTGATTTTACCGAGGATCTCAACCTGCTCCAGCTGACGATACTGGCGCTCCATGCGGTAGGCCACGTTTGCCATCTCTTTGCCCATCGTCGACGGTGTGGCGGGCTGACCGTGGGTACGGGAGAGCAGTGGAATATCACGGTATTGCACGGCCAGGTCTTTCACCGCGTCGATGATTTTGCGCCAGTAAGGCAGCACCACGTCCTGGCGCGCGGTAGAGAGCATCAGCGCGTGAGACAGGTTGTTGATATCTTCTGAGGTGCAGGCGAAGTGGATGAACTCAGACACCGCGTGCAGCGCCGGAACGCTTTCTACTTTCTCTTTCAGGAAGTATTCAACCGCTTTTACGTCGTGGTTGGTGGTGCGCTCGATGGTTTTAATACGCGCCGCGTCTTCTTCGCTGAACTCCGCGACGATTTTATCAAGGTAATCGTTTGCCTGGGCGTCAAAAGCAGGAACTTCCTTGATTGCTGCCTGGGTAGCTAACTTTTGCAGCCAGCGCACTTCAACCTGTACACGGAACTTCAGCAGACCATATTCGCTGAAGATCCCGCGCAGCGCGCTGACTTTATCGCCGTAACGTCCATCGACAGGGGAAACGGCGGTCAGTGAGGATAATTCCATAATTCGCAACTCCGGGAGGTTAACAATGAGCAAGAATTTGTTTTGCCTGAGTCGTCAGGCGATTACGAGAGAACATTAACTGCAGTCGGCCACCGCCAACCTGTTGCCACAGTACGGCGGCACGAATCCCGGCCAGCAGCGAGGCGCGAACTTTCGCCTGTACCTGTGGGCTTTGCAGCACGGCAGGGGAGCCGGTGACCTGGATGCGTGGCCCAAGCGGGCTGATGACATCGACATAAATCGCGGCCATCGCACTCAGGAGGGTTTCAGACTGCAAATCAAAATGGTCGAGCTGACGCTGCAGCCCGGCGATGCGGTTGCCGAGCGTATCCATCGCCCCTTTCGCGCTGTTGAGCTTACGCTCCAGCACCATCAGGCTCAACGTGTAGCGGGTCAGTTCTGCATTCAGCCCCTGGCGGTTGCTGGCATTGAGCACGCCGAGCAGGGTTTCGAGACCGAGGCGAAGATTCGTTTCACTGCCACCGAACACACCGAGCGTAGAGCCGGGGTTAAGGTCAATAACGCTGTTGAGCGAAACGTGCAGCGCGTCAGCATCGCAATGACCCTGATGCGCCAGCTGTTGCACCAGACGGGCTGACTGGCAAATTCCTGCCAGTGCCAGGGTGATGTCATAATAATTCTTCGCCACACAGGCTCCTTTTGGTGTGCAATCGGTTTAAACAGCGGCCAGCGGGAGACGCTGTTCAATGATCCCGCCGCCGAGGCAGATTTCGCCGCTGTAGAAGACGGCGGACTGGCCAGGGGTAACGGCAGAGACAGGCTCGTCGAAACGCACTTCGATGCGTTCGTCATCAATAGCCGTTACGGTGCAGGGGATATCAGTCTGACGATAGCGGGTTTTCACCGTGCAGCGCAGGGTGCCGGTGAACGGTTCGCGATCGACCCAGTGCAGTTGCTGGGCAATAAGGCCGACGGACATCAGACGCGGATGTTCGTGCCCCTGAGCCACAACCAGAATATTGTTTTCAACGTCTTTATCGACCACGTACCACGGCTCTTCGCTGCCGTCTTTGGTGCCGCCGATGCCCAGCCCTTTACGCTGGCCGAGGGTGTGATACATCAGCCCCTGATGCTCGCCGACGTCATCGCCGTCAACGGTGATAATTTTGCCCGGCTGCGCAGGCAGATAGCGGCCGAGGAATTCGCGGAATTTACGTTCGCCGATAAAGCAGATGCCGGTAGAGTCTTTTTTCTTCGCGGTAATCAGATCCAGATCTTCAGCGATTTTACGCACTTCCGGTTTTTCCAGTTCACCGACCGGGAACAGGCTTTGCGCAATCTGCTCGTGGCCCAGGGTGTAGAGGAAATAGCTCTGATCTTTGTTACCGTCGAGACCGCGCAGCAGCTGGCTTTTGCCATCCACATCGGCACGACGCACGTAGTGGCCGGTCGCGATAAAGTCCGCGCCCAGATCTTCGGCGGCGAATTCGAGGAACGCCTTGAATTTGATCTCTTTGTTGCAGAGGATATCCGGGTTCGGAGTGCGGCCCGCTTTGTACTCTTCGAGGAAGAGTTCGAACACGTTGTCCCAGTACTCTGCAGCAAAGTTTACGGTATGCAGCTCAATGCCGAGTTTGTCGCACACGGCCTGCGCATCCGCAAGATCCGCCGCAGCCGTGCAATATTCCTCGCCATCATCTTCCTCCCAGTTCTTCATGAACAGGCCTTCCACCTTATAACCCTGCTGTTGCAACAGGTAGGCGGAAACGGAGGAATCGACACCGCCGGACATGCCGACGATTACTTTTTTCTGGCTGTTATCTGACATGGAATACTCACGACATTGAACTTAAAGGCGGCGTATTCTATCACGCGCCCCCGGTGTTGGCACCCTCTGTAAACGGCCAGTTAAATTCCGCGATCACCTCAAGCGGCAAGCGGCTGCCGGACTGGTAACAACGAATACTTTCGGCAACCAGCGGTGAGCGCAGGTTTGGGGCATTCAGGATTTCATCAGCAGTGACCCACAGGCAACGATCGATGTCGTCATCGTGCGGTTCAGTGGCGCACATTTCGTTAAGTTCGACGACGAACAAAAAGCGCAGGAAGGGCGTGCGATCGGGGGCGATCCACTGATGCAGACGAACAAAGTGCTGCGGCTCGGCATGAATGCCGGTCTCTTCCCACAGCTCACGGCGGGCGGCCTGCACCAGCGTTTCGTCGGCTTCGAGATGGCCTGCAGGCTGGTTCCACAGCGCTTTCCCGTTGATGGTCTCTTCTACGACCAGAAATTTTCCTTCGGCGTGAACTACGCAGGCGACGGTAACGTGTGGTTTAAACATCTGTTCTCCTTAGATTGAATCGATCGGAATCTCTCGCCACTCACCGGACGCCAGCGTGTCCAGCGTCAGGGAACCCATCGCATAGCGTATCAGACGCAAGGTTGGGAAACCGACATGCGCTGTCATGCGTCGCACCTGTCGATTCCGTCCTTCGTATAAGGTGATTTTCAACCAGCTGGTGGGGATAGTTTTGCGCTCGCGAACGGGCGGATTGCGCGGCCACAGCCACTGCGGTTCCTCGACCCGTTCGACGCCTGCGGGCAGGGTGGGACCGTCATTGAGCGTAACGCCATTGCGCAGAGCCTCGACCGCGTCCTGCGTCGGCTCGCCTTCCACCTGCACGTAGTAAATTTTGCCGGTACGTTTGCCTGGCTGAGTCAGCTGCGCCTGGAGCTGACCGTCATTGGTGAGCACCAGCAGCCCTTCGCTGTCGCGGTCCAGACGGCCTGCGGCGTAAATTCCTTGTAACGGGATGTAATCTTTTAGCGTGCTGCGTCCCGCCTCGTCTGTGAACTGCGGCAGCACATCGTAGGGTTTATTGAAGATAACCAGCCGCTTCGGTCCAGTGTCAGGCTTTTTTTTGGCGTTGCGTCGGGTGCTGAATCGTTCAACTTGGTGATTTCTAAAAGAAGTTTTGTTCATAGTGTTTTCAGAATGAATGTATTCACGCATTATAACGGAAATTCATGAGTGATTGGCGCGAGCCAGATATTCGAGTAGTATGAGGTCGCATATTACAACTCATTAACAAAAAACCAGAAGCGCTCGAAGGAGAGGTTAATGGAAAGCAAAGTAGTCGTTCCGGCGGAAGGTAAGAAGATCACCCTACAAGATGGCAAACTGAACATCCCTCACAATCCAATCATTCCTTTCATTGAAGGTGATGGTATCGGTGTGGATGTGACGCCAGCCATGATTAAAGTGGTGGATGCCGCCGTACAGAAAGCCTATAAGGGCGAGCGGAAAATTTCCTGGATGGAAATCTATACCGGCGAAAAATCTACCCAACTGTATGGCCAGGATGTCTGGCTGCCAGAAGAAACGCTGGACCTGATTCGTGATTACCGCGTTGCCATCAAAGGCCCGCTGACTACCCCGGTCGGTGGCGGTATTCGTTCCCTGAACGTGGCACTGCGCCAGCAACTTGACCTGTACGTATGTTTGCGCCCGGTGCGCTACTACGCAGGCACGCCAAGCCCGGTGAAACACCCTGAACTGACCAACATGGTTATCTTCCGTGAAAACTCCGAAGACATCTATGCGGGCATCGAGTGGAAAGCCGACAGCGCCGAAGCTGAAAAAGTGATCAAATTCCTGCGTGATGAGATGGGCGTGACGAAGATTCGTTTCCCTGAACATTGCGGCATCGGCATCAAGCCGTGCTCCGAAGAAGGCACTAAACGCCTGGTTCGTGCAGCCATCGAATACGCTATCACCAACGATCGTGATTCCGTGACCCTGGTTCACAAAGGCAACATCATGAAGTTCACCGAAGGCGCTTTCAAAGACTGGGGTTACCAGTTAGCGCGTGAAGAGTTTGGCGGTGAGCTGATCGACGGCGGCCCATGGGTGAAAATCAAGAACCCAAATACCGGCAAAGAGATCGTGGTCAAAGACGTGATCGCCGATGCGTTCCTGCAGCAGATCCTGCTGCGTCCAGCTGAATACGACGTGATCGCCTGTATGAACCTGAACGGTGACTACATCTCCGACGCCCTGGCAGCCCAGGTTGGCGGTATCGGTATCGCCCCAGGCGCAAACATCGGTGACGAGTGCGCACTGTTCGAAGCAACCCACGGTACAGCACCTAAGTATGCAGGCCAGGATAAAGTGAACCCAGGTTCCATCATCCTTTCCGCAGAAATGATGCTGCGTCATATGGAATGGTTCGAAGCGGCTGACTTAATTGTTAAAGGGATGGAAGGCGCTATCAATGCGAAAACCGTCACTTACGATTTCGAACGTCTAATGGAAGGCGCTAAGCTACTGAAATGTTCAGAGTTTGGTGACGCGATAATCGCGAACATGTAATAGCGATAATTGTTAAATCTATTAACGGGAGCTTAACGCTCCCGTTGTTTTTGGATAGCCTGCTAACGGTTATCAAAATTTTATCAAAATAATTTATCAAAACCCCCCGCAATTCAGACCGCAATAGTGGTCCATCCCTTGCCCCGATCGTCGTGGTATCGAGCCGTCTGGTTCGGTGATTTATGACCGAGCAGTTTCTGCGTATCGATCCCCTGGGCTTCATAAAGGCGTTCTGCCAGTGACCGCTGTTCATGAAACGTTGCCGGTGTACCATCCCCCCATTCAATGTTCGCTTTATCCCGCGCCTTGCTGAAATTCATCGTTATAGTATTGGACCTCACGCGTGCGCCGCGTTCTGCCTGTGATGTTGCCCGGAAGAAGTGAACCATATATGGGCTGACTGCATAATCCCGGCATCTGGCAATTACATCCCGTAGGTTCCAGCCGATCGCATTCAGGCGCAGGGAAAGGGGAATTGCAATTTTGCTCCCGGTTTTCTCCTGGACGATATGGAGGTGATCGTCCCAGACATCGGTGAATTTCATATTCGAGATATCGCCAAGCCTCTGGCCAGTGACCAGCGCCAGCAGCATGGCATTCCCCATATAACTATGATTAGCGTCGGCAATGTCGAATATTTTCTGCCATTCTTCCAGCGAGAGGCGTTGTCTGGCGATCCGGCGTCGCGGCTGCTTCGTCGCAAGGGCAGGGTTATAACCCGGAGGAACCTCCCCAAAATGCTGGGCTTCCTTAAAAATGTCGATCAGCACAGAGCGGATCACCTGCGCCATTCTCGGCTGCCCGGCGGCAATATAGTCATCGAGGATCTGCGCAACGTCGCGAACGTCAACTGCCGATATCAGCTTCATACCTACACGCTCCTTAAGTAGTGATACTGGTTTGGATTTTTGTTTATAGGTGTTCAGCTTTATATCGCCAGCTTCAAGACGTTCCTCTTGTATTTTCCAGTAACGATCAAGCCACGTTATGGTGGTGATCGCTTTTCCTTTACTGGTGGCGATCCGGTCGCTGAGTGCTAATATTTGTCTGGTTCTCTGTTCGGCTAAACGGGAATTAGCTTCGATTGCAATGGATATAGCCTCTTCCTCATTTGTTCCGAGGCTATGAAATTTCCCGGTTATCGGGTGTTTATATCGCCAGTAAACTTTGTTCACTTTTCGGCTATATAATGGGTAAAGGTTTGGCACCTTAACGTTATTCTTACGAGGTCTGGCAGCCATCGGATAATATCCTCTGAAGCAGTGGCGAATCTGATTTATTAATCACTGGTTGAGTTATATTTCCGGTTATTTCCGCATCTTCTCGTACCCGCCAGAACTTGCCTTCTTTACGCGCTGGTGGTGTGAACATGCTTTGCTTTGCATATCGGCGCAATGTGTCCATGCTTGGGGGATTGCTCCGGTACTTCTCTGCGGCCCATTCTTCTAAAGTCAGCATCTGAAGCATAGTGTTTCCTCCATACGGCCCGGCTGCACCCGGGCCTACAGGTTTATTCTTCGGTACTGGCCGGCAGCAGGCGCTGCCAGATGGCTGAAACGTACTTCACCTGGTGGCGAGCATCAGCCAGCGCATTGTGAGCCACACCATCGAACGGCATATCACGCTTCGGATCGAAGCCCATCTGGCGACCAAGAAGCACCATGGTGCGCACGTCGCTGTCATTCCAGAATTTCCAAGGGCAGACGTGTCCGGCGCGCTCATATGCCGACCGCAGAATGACGTTATCGAAGTTCGCGCCGTTACCCCAGACGTTCAGATAGCGCGGGTTGTCAGAGTTACGGCTGATAAACGCACTCAATTCAGATAGTGCTTCTGCTATATGGCGTGCATCGTCAGTACATACTGCCGCTCGTGCTTCTGCTGACTGCTTCAGCCACCACAGGATGGTATCGCCGTCGGGAACAGCACCCTGCTCCATGGCGCTGGGTAGGCTCACGGCAGTGTAGAATTCAGCGCCCAACTCACCGTTTTGTGGATCGAAGAACACAGCACCGATCGCGACAATTGGCGCAGCAGGCTTATTGCCCATGGTTTCGAGGTCGATCATTAAATGGTTCATTATTAGCTCTCAAATTTCCAAGAATGGTTGATAATTTCAGTGGCATCGCCACGGCATGGGTTGTCCAACTTCATCCCGTTACACTGACCGTACTCAACATCCACCCAATCATGAATATCTTTGTCGGTAGCGTGATCGGGAACGTCAATTTCCAGTGTGATGACAATGGTTTTCATTGCTCCTCCTGCTTCGGTATAGCTGGGAGCATGGCCGTGTGATAAGCGGAAATCCCCGCTTTTACGCGATCCCACGCCGCATGGTCGCGGTCTGATATGCGAATGACTTCCTCCATTGATGCCAGCAACTCGGAGGGTAATACATAATCAAGCTGTGGGGCTGTATAGAGAGGGACGACGTAGACACCTCCATTCTCTGCAACGTCCCGTTCCGCATCCGCTTTGGTGAATTTTAGATATGACTGATATCGATGAACCGAAAGCCAGTATTTAGGTTCGCCTGCCGCTTTCCGGTATTGCTGAAGCTCTGCCAGCACGACAGAAAGCTCACTGTATGAAACGTTGCAGTCAACCAAACCATCTACATGGGCAATCATTTCAGCCAGGCGATCGTCTGTTAGGTTGTTATTGGTCATTTTTGGCACGCTCCTCTTCACGAGCGGTCAGCTCAGTATGTGCAGCCTGCATCTTGTTAAGTGCCATCATCCTGTCAGGCGCTGGCAAATACCTGAACATTTCAATGACGCAACCAAGCAGCTTCCCTTCGACTTCGCCGGTCATTGTCGGCAGCCAGATTTTAGCTTTCGCGCTATAAGGTGGTTTTTTGGTAGCCATTAATCTTCTTCCTCTGGCAAGACCAGAATTGTGTCGTCCGGCACCGTGATGGTGAGCTGCGCACTGTAACCACGCTCATGCACGGCGTAAGTGACGGGCCATTCAGGCAGTGGCATATCTTCTGCAACTTGGCTGATGCCGAGACTCCACACCCCGGAGTCAAGGTAATAACCGACCACCTGCATTTCACCCTCGGTAGATTTGAGGTGATAGATGCCGGGGCTGTTGAAGCAGCCAATCTCTTCGCGAATGGCACCTTCGCACTCCAACAGATCATCGCTGGCGCCATAAAAAGTAAGTTCTTTTGCCATGTCAGTTATTCCTTATTTGTAGACTGCTGATCAGCTGCAGCGGCTTTGATGCGCGCCAGTTCGTTGCTAGCCTCATTGCTCCAGTTTGCGCCGTGCTTCAGGTACAGCTTGAGCATCCAGTGAATGACCGTAGCTTGCTCACACTCCGACTTTCTGGGAATGTCGTAACCGTCTACACGTAAGCATTCAGCCAGACCTGCACACAGAAAATTTGGCCTGCCGAGTATAGCCAGCAGGTGATCATCCATCGGCGGGATGGTGTGTTCTTTAACCAGCGCGGCCTGAACATCGAGCTGAGTAGCCAGCTGCTTAACCATTGTTGCGTCTGGCTCGCCGAGTCTTTTTGAAAGCTGGTGGCCTGCCGCCACCAGATCGGGAATAGAGGCGTTCACAGGCGCTCTCCTGTCAGTTCTGCGAAGCGGTTCAAAAACAGGCCGTAAGCCTGGCCGGGTTTGAGAGGGATGATGGCAATTTCTTCTGATGGCGGTATGCCTTCGAGAACAGGCCAGATCGAACCATCATCCAGATCGAGGTCGCGACGTTCGGTCGCCAGCATGATCAGATCCGCATATTTAACCGGCGTGCTCATGGTTTCAGGCAGGCCGTACTTCTGGCGAATCACAATGTCCACTGCTTCTTCGATACGCTGGTAGTCCGGCAGCAGGCGTTTCAGCGGTGCAGGAATATCCTGGCAATATGCCTCGGCGGCATCGTGCATCAGGGCTTCAAGGGAAAACTCTGCTGGCACAATCTGGCTACACAATACTGCGTGCTGGGCGACGCTGTAGAACTCCGGCACATGCCCGGCAAAGCGGCAGATATTGGACAGGGCCACCGCAATATCATCGGTGACAATCTGACTGGCAGTTACATTGCGATAATCAATGTGCTGGCCTGAGTAGGTTTTTAAAAAGGGCATATATTCTCCATATATTCGCAGCTGCACCTGCGGCTGTTTTCGGGTGTGCGAATCCCTCGCCAGATGGCGATAAATAACGGAATTACGCTTCACTAATTGCCCCGATGTGCAGGGCAATTAAGGCAGAGCAATTACGCTTTGAAGTTACCGATAAAGGTTTCTACCGACTTACCGTCGAATTTCTCGATCAGCAGATCGCGGAACTCGTTGGCGATGGCCTCTTCCTGTGCTTCCAGCTGCACAACGCGAAGCACGAACATCGGTTCACCACTTTTCAGCAAGCTGTTGCGCAAGCTAAAACGGCGCTCAGTCAGCCCTTCATACGGCACGCATTTGAACTCGAAGGCAACCGGCATAACGTCTTTGCTGCTGGCCTCCACGCTTTCCATAAGGGACTTTTTGCCGCTGAAATCTTCGGCTTCGTGCGCGGATTCCGACACCTGTTTGATATTGACGCGGCGTACAGCCTGAGCTGCCTGCGCGATGGTCATGGTATTGCCGCTGGCATCGAACGCCGTCAGGAAGTCGCTCCAGTCTTCCAGCCATTCGGCAATCTGCTTTTGGTTCAGGCGGTCGCCGTTGATAGCCAGCAGCGCACGGACTGGTGCTGTTTTCTTCAGTTGGATAGTTGAGACGTTATCGGCATGGCCCGGATTGTCCAGGGTGCCGATGTTGAAGATCGAGCGCGCCCGCATGTTTTCGGCGTCAATAAAGCAGCGCGCATTCAGTTCGGTGGTTGCATAACTAATGGCGTAGCGCACGAAGTCATCGATACTGGTGGTATCCATTGCGCCACGGAAGCGGTAACGCTCAATGGAGAAACGTTCGAGGCTTTCAATTGAGGTGCCATCTGGCAGCGTAACAGTAGGGCAGGAAAGCCCCTGAACATCAGCAAGGTGATAGCCTGAAAGAACGAGGTCTTTAACTTGCTGAATGGCGCTACTGTCTAATTGCTGAGACATAAAAATTCCTTATTAATAAACTGAATGAATATTTAACTGCGTGTTAATTAATCGCGGCTTACTGCGCCGCTCGAAGCTTTGCGTCCGGATCCCCGCCAAGAGTGAACAGGTTGCCCTGATCTTCCTGAAGGATGGTGAGCTTGCCGCCACGGTTGACGTACATTGGTGTTTCGGTGGTGTCTTATTCAGACGCTTTCCCGCGCGGAGTAGGGCAGGAATACTGCAATTTGTGCTTGATCATCACGCGCTTCTCTTCGGTCGAGTTGCTCATGCGATCGAGGTCAAAAGTTAGGGTGACTTTGCCTTTGTTGCCGTTATTCAGAACGCCCAGCGCGGTGGTATTAAGCGCGGCGGCGATTTTGTTCATGAACACACCGGCATCCAGTTCGCCCAGAAAATCTGGCACTACGGTCATGCGATCATTGCTCATAGCGTTACCTCTTGATTAAGCGGCTGCCGCCGCCGTAAGTTTCTCCATACACAACAGAGAAGAGCACCTGCGCGCCGTTCTGCCCTTTACCTTTGCGCCCGGGTGGATTGGGTTATGAGCCCGTCGCCCGGTGATGCTCTTGTCTGTTGTGTAAAAAGGGCGGTACCAGAAATAATGGAGAGAAAACTGGTACCGCCAAACTACACACAGCAATGGAACGAGGTTGTGGTGGGGCTGCCACTCAGGCGTATGGTCAACCTGGCAACCCGGTGTCCTATACCAGATGAAGGAGAGGCACCTGGCCATACTTACCGCCGCGCCGTTTCGCGGATTACCACAACTGGAAGAACTCTGGCCCAGAACCGGACATCGGGACGTGGTATTTTCGTCAATTCAGAGTTCTTTCATGTTGTGTCTAAGCTATTAGTGCGCCTGTCTTTTCACCACTTCAGCACTGATTTTTTGCTCACCCATATCTCTCTCCTGTTAAGCCCTGTTCGCTGTTGATGGAATGAAGATAAAAGAATATTGCGAATTACGCAAGTAATAAAATGCGTAATTCGCAATATTAAAGGCGTAAAAAAGCCGCCATGTAGCGGCGGCTCTTTGCTGAGGGTGGGTTATCCGTGTCTTTTCATTGCTTGTGATTGGCTAAGCATAACTTTCCCAAACACATAAAAACGTTCTTCGTTCGATTGGTCAACCGACCACTCTCTGTATTTGGGATTATCAGATATCACCAGAATTTTGTCGGGGATCATTTGTAACCGTTTGACATAAATTTTCTCGTCAAAACCAAACACATAAATACCATCACCATCAAATTCGTTGATTGAAACATCAACAAAGATCAGGTCACCAGGCTCGATCGTATCAGCCATACTATCGCCGCGAACGTTAATCACTTTAACGGCATCTGGTGTCCTGCCACCAAACAGAGCTGCAGCTCGTTCGTTGTTATATTCGATGGATCTGATTACATCGATGACATCACTACCTTGTACAAAACCCATGCCAGCGCTTGCACTGACATCAAGCATTTCGACTCTAAACACCGGGCCACCCTCTCCATAAACTGGATTAATTATACTGGATTTGCATACAGTAGTTTCATTTATGGAAGGTGTAAAGAGTTCAGCAACATCAACGCCGAGCGCAGTTGCGTATTTGCTAAGCGATTGTTCAGTAAATGACTTTTGCTTTCCGGTTTCCACGCGAGAAACGTTAGCACCGTCAATACCAACAGCATCAGCAAGGTCAGAAATTTTCATGCCTCTCGCGAGGCGCAATTCACGAATACGGTTTCCTATGTTCATGCTTCCCATTACAGGTTGTTTTTGCGTGATATGCAAAGCAACTTGCGCAAGTTGTAAGTACACATTAATATGCGTATTGCGCAATTAAAGGGGGCATTATGCAATCACCGTTAAGGAGTTTGCGAAAATCGCAAGGTCTAACTCTCTCATATGTCGCTAACTTAGTGGACATTGATCCTGCCAACTTAAGCCGGATTGAGCGGGGGCAGCAAATCGCTTCTCTCGATGTAGCTGAACGACTAGTGAAGTTTTATTCGGGCCAGATCGACGAACTCCAGATTTTGTACCCGCAGCGTTATGTAAATCCTACACAGGATGGCGCTAAGGCTGCACCACAGAAAAGAGGAATTAACCGTGGGTAATAAGGTTTCCCAAGAACGATGGATCATAGAAGTTAAAAATGACCGCTTTAGCTTCGCAAGAGAGATTAACGGGCGCATCGAGGATTCATATGCGCCCGTGAACAAAGATAAGGCTGCTGTGTTTGCCGCTGCGATCATTCAGGGATTGGAGCCGCCGCGATTACTTACTCCGGCTGAGAGAGATTTTCAACTATCACAAGGCCATCAGAATCTCGATAAACCGCTTGATTGAATTCAACTTGTACCAGATTTTCGGCACGCCATTTTAGTCGATAGAAATCCAATCCGCTGAAAGAAAGTAGGGTATCTCGTGGGTAGTGCTGTAGTTGATCGAGAAGCTCGCCAACAGTCATTAAATTTTCATTTTGTTGAGTCATGTCAAACCTCTTTCGGTTCTGAGTTGTGGAAAACGAAGAGTATCACTGAAGGAAGGTTTGGCACCAACAGAGGTAGGTAGCAATGAATGAACATCATTGGAAAGTAGAACGTCAGCCAGCCTGGCTGGTGGCCGCAATCAAGAAGACGATTACTGATCTGCCCGGTGGTTATGCCGAGGCTGCTGGTTGGTTGGGTGTGACGGAGGATGCGCTGTTCAACCGTCTGCGCACTGGCGGTGATCAGATTTTCCCACTCGGGTGGGCAATGGTGCTTCAGCAAGCTGGTGGAGCTCACCACGTCGCTGATGCTGTAGCGCGTCATTCTGGCGGCGTCTTTGTACCGCTGGTGGAATTGGACGGTGTCGATAATGCCGACATTAACGATCGCCTGCTGGAGACGATGGAGTGGATAGGCCGACACTCGCAAATGATCCGGGGCTTTATCGCTGATGGTGTGATCGACGATCGAGAGAAGCAGGAGATAAACGAGAACAGCTATCAGGTTATGGCGAAGTGGCAGGAGCACATCACGCTGCTGTACCGCGTGTTTTGCTCGCCAGAAAAGAGTGACGCCCGCGAGTGTGCAGCTCCGGGCGCCGTGGCAGATAAATCATTGTGTATGGAGAAATCCGCATGAGCAATTTAACCGCAAATTATCAGCGAACGCAACTTCGCGCACTACCGGTTCGTGGTGGTAAGGGCGATGTGGCGTATTGCTATTTCGTAAGAGTACCCGGTGGCTGGGCTGAGGTGAACCACAGTTTCACCGAGTGGGCTGTGGGTGATTTTATTTCGCGTGGAGGGCAGCAGAATGCAGCAGACAAATAATCAAACCACTTCGGCAGCGGTTATCCCTTTCGTTGGTAATACCGTGACGATGAGTAGTCGTGAAATTGCTGCTCTGGTTCACAGCAAACATGGTGATGTTAAGCGCTCTGCTGAGCGCCTGAATTCTGCTGGAATTTTAACCGCGCCGTTGGCGCAGTTCGATTTTGAGCATAACGGCAACGTGTATCAGGAATACCGCTTCAATAAACGTGACTCATTGGTACTTGTCGCACGTCTGTCTCCTGAGTTTACCGCTGCCGTTGTGGATCGTTGGCAGGAGCTGGAGAGCAAGTCAGGCGTCCCCCAGACCTTGCCCGAAGCGCTTCGACTGGCCGCCGATATGGCAGAGCAGAACGCCCAGCTTGAGCACAAGGTTCAGCAGGATGCTCCGAAGGTAGCATTCGTCAATCACTACGTTGAAGCGGGTGGCGCCAAAAGCCTCCGCGAGACGGCTAAGATCCTCAACATGCCTGAAAAGGCGATGATTGACGTATTGCTGCGCGACAAGGTGCTGTTCCGCCAGTCTGGTAATTTGCTGCCACACGCCCTGCGCCAGCGCGAAGGCCTGTTCACCGTTAAAACCGGAACATCAGACTTCGGCCATGCCTACACCCAAACCCGCGTAACCCCGCGCGGCGTTCAATGGATTGCCGAACGCTACGCCTCAGAATTAATGGGAGGCTGACGTGGACGCGCAATTTAAAACCCTCGATCGGCTGTACAGAGACCACCACGGTATTGTTGTACACGTCATCAGGTACGAAGAAGTCAGCCAGAAGGTGATTTTCCGTCGCCCGGGATACGAGTGGGAATGCGCGGCACCCCTGATCCTGTTCAGGTCAAGATTTAAGAGGATCGATAAGTGAGCGTTAAATTATCCGCATATGTCTGGGATGGCTGTGCATCGTCTGGAATGAAGTTGTCAAGTGTGGCCATCATGGCGCGCCTGGCTGACTTCAGCAACGACGAGGGGGTCTGCTGGCCTTCTATCGAAACAATAGCGCGTCAGCTAGGGGCGGGTATCAGCACTGTGCGCACCGCAATCGCGAAGCTGGAAGCCGAAGGCTGGCTATCCCGTAAATCTCGCCGACAGGGCAACCGCAACGCGTCCAACGTGTACCGGCTGAATGTGGAAAAACTTCAGGCTGCCGCGTTTTCTCACCTGTCAGATTCTGACGGGTCAAAATCTGATGCATCAAAAACTGACCCGTCAAAATTCGACGCGTCAAAATCAGGGTGTGCAGACGGTTTTCACCCTCCAGAATCTGGCGGGGATCCGTCAGTAAATTCAACTACAGATCCATCATCTAAACCAAAAACCCCTTGTCCGGTTGCGTCGCAACCCGACCCTGAAGTGGTGATTACCGATAATGCGATCGAGGTTTTACAGCATCTGAATCTGATCAGCGGATCGCGTTACCAGAAATCAAAAACCTCGCTGGAGAACATCCGCGCCAGGCTGCGGGAGGGTTACAGCGTTTGCGACCTGAAACTGGTTATCGACCTGAAACATGAGCACTGGAACGGCAACGACGAGCAGTACCAGTACATGCGCCCTGAAACCCTGTTCGGGCCGAAGAAGTTCGAGGGCTACCTGCAAACTGGCATCCGTTGGGAGAAGAAGGGGCGGCTACCGCGTGAAGAGTGGAATAAGAACCGCGAAAGGGATGTCAACGCAATTAGCCAGGTCGACAACACGATACCGCCGGGGTTCAGAGGATAACAACGATGGAACAGGTATTTGAGTTTATCAAAAACCGCGAAGGCACAGCGCCGATCGAGGCTGCCAGAGGGCTTCCGCATCTGAACAAAAGTACGGTGCTGGGCGCGGTTCAGCGACTGTATATTTTCGGGCAGATTGACCGATTCAAGGGGTCGAGCTGCTTCCTGTATATCGTGCCATCGTCAGCAGCTGAAGCCGGTGATTCCCGACTGAAGGCGCTGGAAGAACGTGCGCTGGAATTGCAGAAGAAGGGAATGTGGCGCCGCGCTGCGACAGTGTGGCTGGCATGTTATGACCAGTCGAAACAATCTGCTGACCGCGAAACCTACATGCGCAGACGTGTGGAGTGCCTTTCTGGTTTTTCGCGCGGTGTTAATAACGGATGTCTTGAGCTTTCAGGGCGTTTTATCGGGGATCAATACTGATGACTACCAACAAATATTGCCAGGCGCTGGCGGAACTGCGAGGCCAGTCAGCGCATGAGTTGAAAGAGGTTGGCGATCAGTGGCGCACTCCGGATCTGCTGTTCTGGGGTATCAATGCGCTGTTTGGCCCACTGGTGTTGGATCTGTTTGCTGATGATCACAATGCGAAATGCCCGGCATGGTACACCGCCGAAGATAACGCGCTGGCGCAGGACTGGTCAGAACGTCTGGCTGAGCTGGGCGGCTCCGCGTTTGGCAATCCACCTTATAGCCGCTCGCAGTATCACGAAAAGCAGGCGATAACGGGCATGAGGCACATCATGAATCACGCCGCAGCAATGCGTGAGAAGGGCGGGCGCTACGTCTTCCTGATCAAAGCTACACCGAGCGAAACATGGTGGCCGGAAGGGGCTGATCATATCGTCTTTATTCGCGGTCGCATCGGGTTTGATCTCCCTGACTGGTTTGTACCAGCAGACGAGAAGCAGAAGCCCACCAGCGCCTTTTTTGCTGGTGCTATTGCGGTGTTCGATAAGTCCTGGCGCGGAGAGCGCTTCAGCTATATCAGTCGCGTGGATCTGGAGGCTAAGGGGCAGGCGTTTATGTCGCTGGCGCAGTTTGCGGCAGTCAAATTACAGCCAGCTGTCGTACCTGCTCCTGTTGTGGTTAAGCCACCAGCAGTGCTGCCGGAAACTGAATCCCGAATCTGGCCGCTGGAGGTTGGGCTGGTGTTCAATCAGGTGGAAGGTATCGAAGGTCTGGACGCTTCGCAGCAGAACAAGCTGAAAGCCAACATCAATCAGCTATGGCTCGAACGTATGCCGACCAGTGAAATCATTACCGTGGCTGGTGGACTGGTCAGCAGCATGCAGGGGGTGGCCTGTGCGTGAGATTATTGTCGATAACTTCGCTGGTGGCGGTGGTGCCTCTACCGGGATTGAGCTGGCGATCGGGCGCAGCGTGGATATTGCCATCAACCACGACGAGAACGCGATCGCCATGCATAAGACCAATCATCCGGACACACTCCATTATTGCGAGTCCGTGTTTGACGTGGACCCACTGGCGGCCACCGGCGGTAATCCGGTCGGTCTCGCGTGGTTTAGCCCTGATTGCCGCCATTTCTCAAAGGCAAAGGGAGCGAAGCCAGTAAAGAAAGAGATACGCGGTCTTGCATGGGTTGTGGTGCGCTGGGCGCTGGCGAAACGCCCACGGGTCATGATGCTGGAGAACGTGGAGGAGTTCAAAACGTGGGGGCCGCTGCTGGCTGACGAAATGCGCCCGGATCCATCCCGCACGGGCGAAACCTTCGCGGCCTTCGTCGGTATGCTGTCCACTGGCATCCCGGCGGATCATCCTGCTCTGGCGGAGGTATGCGAGTTTCTGTCCATTCCAGATGGCAGCGAGCAGGCGCAGCGGCTTGTTAACGGGCTGGGGTACAGCATTGAGTATCGCGAGCTGCGGGCCTGTGATTTTGGTGCGCCGACGATCCGCAAGCGTTTCTTTATGGTCATGCGCTGTGACGGGCAGGCAATCAACTGGCCGGAGCCGACGCACGGCGACCCGAAATCGCTGGAGGTTCAGGGCGGCAAGCTGGCGCCGTGGCGGACTGCGGCGGAGTGTATCGACTGGTCAATTCCGTGCCAGAGCATCTTCGAACGCTCTAAACCGCTGGCGGAAAACACGCTCAAGCGCATCGCTCGCGGTATTGAGCGCTTCGTGCTGAACAACCCGACACCGTTTATTGTGAAGTGCAATCACACCAGCAATCGCACGACCTACGACTGTTTTCGCGGGCAAGGGCTTGATAGCCCGCTGCAGACCATCACCAAAACCCACGGTTATGCGGTTGTGACACCCTTTATCGCTGGTAACGGAGGAAGCGAATACCAGGCAAAACCACGGGCAATCAACAAACCAGCCCACACTGTGTTGAAAGAATCCAGGGCATGCCTGGTAGCGCCAATGATAGCCCGTCAGTTTGGCAACAGTACAGGGCATGGTGCTGATGAACCAAACGGGACTGTCACCGCTGGCGGTGGCGGAAAATCTCAACTGGTGACTACCTTCCTTGCCAAACATTTTGGCGGGAACTACACCGGGCCGGGGGCCGCCATGGATGCACCGGCGCACACAGTGACAACCACGGATCATCACGCTGTTGTCACTTCTCACCTTGTTCATCTGCGCGGTACCTGCAAAGACGGTCATCAGGTTGATCAGCCTATGCGCACCATTACGGCGGGCGGGATGCATGTTGGTGAGGTGCGCGCATTTCTGACGAAATATTACGGCAATGAAAAGGGTGGTGTGTCTCTGGATGAACCGCTGGGTACGGTGACCACCAACGATCGATTTGGTCTGGTTGTGGTTGATGGCGCTGAATATCAGATCGTTGATATTGGTATGCGCATGCTGCAGCCGCATGAGCTGTACAAGGCGCAGGGCTTCCCTGATGGCTATGTTATCGATCGCGATTATCGCGGTAACCGCTATGCCAAAGACAAACAGATTGCTCGCTGCGGTAATGCCGTTCCCCCACCTTTTGCCCGGGCGCTGGTGCAGGTGAATCTGCCTGAACTATGTAAGCCGCAGCAGCAGGAGGTGGCATGAGGGCGCTGCTGACCCCTGAAATTGTACCGCGCCTCGGCGTGGTACTGCTTAAGCCAGGCAAAGAACTGATGCACCTGTTTGCTAACGGACGAGTGCTGGTTGAGCAAGCACCTCAGAGCATGGCCCTGCAGGAAACCGGGCGCGTGCCTGATGCCCGTCAGCCGCTAGCGGAAGACAGCACGCTGCACAGCTTCTTCACCGATGAACGTGTGATCCGTGCTGCTGGTGGATTGCCGGGGCTGGAATATTGGCTGGAGCGCAACGTGCGTGAATGCCAGTATCCGCACTCTGACTACCACCACCATGAACTGGTCACTATGCGCCACGCCCCCGGTGCGCTGATGCTGTGCTGGCACTGCGAAAACCAGCTGCGCGAGCAATTCACCGAGCGGCTGGCGATGCTGGCGCGGCAGAACGTCATCAGCTGGATAATCGACACTGTGCTGGCGGCCCTACGGTTCAATCGGGATCGGGAATTATCGCTCGCGGAGCTGTGCTGGTGGGCGGTTTACGTCGGTGTGGCGGAGGCCATCCCGGAAGATATGGCGACACAGGCGCTGATGCTGCCCGTTGAGCCGATCCCCAAGGTGTTCAAAGAGGCCGATATTGTGCCGACGGTTCCGGCCACCAGCATTCTGCAGAAGAGAGTGCAGCCCGCAAGGCAGTACCAGCCAGCTACCGAGCAAAAACCCGAGGTGCTGGCGTTGCGTGCGGATCCAGAATCACCGGAATCATTCATGCTGCGGCCCAAGCGCCGGCGATGGGAAAACACCACATACACACGCTGGGTCAAAAGCCAGCCGTGCGAATGTTGCCGCCGTCCGGCAGACGACCCGCATCATGTTATCGGTCACGGGATGGGCGGCACTGCCACCAAAGCCCATGACCTGTTCGTGTTCCCTCTGTGCAGAGAGTGTCACGACGAATTGCATGCCGATGTTGCGGCGTTCGAGAGGAAACACGGTACGCAGCTGGCGCTGCTATTTCGTTTTCTGGATCGGGCGCTGGCAGTTGGCGTAATAGTTAAAGCGTAATTGTATGGAGTGTTGAGCAATGAATTTAGAATCCTTACCGAAGTTTTACTCACCAAAATCGCCAAAACTGGACGACAGCACACCAGCGACAGGCAGCGACGCACTGACAATTACCGATGTTATGGCGGCTCAGGGGATGGTACAAAGCCGGGCCGAACTTGGTTTTTCTGCTTTTCTGGGGAAGGTCGGGATCAGCGTCAGCGACCGTGAAAAGGCGATATGCCTTCTGGCTGAATATGCGCTCACCCGCTGCGATAGCGTGGCTGCGTTGCGTAAACTGGATGATGCTGTGAAGCCGGAGATTATGCGGATCCTCGCCACCTTCGCTTTTGAAGATTATTCCCGGAGTGCTGCCAGTGTTAAAACCTGCGATTGTTGCCATGGGAGGGGATTTATCGAGGCCGATGTTTTCTCCATGAAATCGCACTACACAATGCGATTGCCGCAGTGGGCTAAAGATCTCCGTCAGTCGCCAAGTGACTTCGAAGTAAAGCGGCAAGTGAAGGAGGTAGTCCATGTACTCTGCAAACCCTGTAAGGGAAAGGGGATTGTATCTGCTGCCTGCAACGACTGTAGAGGGCGCGGTAAGGCAATCAACAAAGAGAAATCAGATGCTCAGGGTGTGCCAGTTCTCGATGATTGCCAGCGTTGCGGCGGGCGAGGCTACGAGCGTGTGCCATCTACTGAGGCATTCCGTGCCATTTGTGCAGTCACCAGCGCTATTACGCTTGATACCTGGAAGAAGAGCGTTAAAAAATTCTATGACAGCCTCGCTGTTATGTTGAGCATCGAAGAGAGCGAGGCGAACGTGATATTGCAGGCCGTCACCAGATAGCGGTTTACTTTTCCCGAAAATGTGTTAGTTTTTTCTTAACGATGGGCGTTGTATGTCTACCGTTAACATAAAAATTTTAGACCTCGCTTCGGCGGGGTTTTTTATTGCCTTGAGTTCACCATCAGCGCACTTGTCGCGCAGTCAGCCGCCAATATCCGGTTTCACCTTGCGGCGGCCCCGAACCAGAGTTATCTGTATGCCAACGGTAACTGATTGGAAATTGACCATGTTGAAGCAGCAGGAAATGACGGAAGTGGCAAAGGCGGTATTCGATGAACTGAGCACCGAACCTGCGACGGTTGGTGAGGTTGCGCAGAACACACACCTGACGCGAGAGCGCTGCCAGTTGATACTGACGCAGCTGGTGATGGCGGGGTTATCTGATTTTCGTTTTGGATGTTACATACGCCTCCACGCCTGATGGCTGGAGATAATTTGCTGTGAAATGGGCGGCTGGTGAGTGTTGACGCACCCGCCCAGCCATTCGCTCATGCTAGAAGGTCACAAGCGAACCAAGGCCCACCGCTTTAGCGCTAAAGCACAGTGAGCCTACCAGAGACCCGCTTACTGATCTATGAAAAATACTGTAAATTTATCCAGTCCTGTGCTGGTCAACGCTGATTCCTTGCAATTCATCAAAACGCTGCCTGATAACAGCATCGACCTCATTTGTACCGATCCGCCATATTTCAAAGTCAAGCCGCACGGCTGGGATAACCAGTGGGGCGGTGATGCTGATTATCTAAACTGGCTGGACTGCTTCCTTGCGGAGTTTTGGCGGGTACTGAAGCCTGCTGGCAGCCTGTACCTGTTCTGTGGCCACCGGCTGGCATCTGATATCGAGATCATGATGCGCAGGCGCTTCGACGTTCTCAACCATATCGTCTGGGCAAAGCCATCTGGCCGCTGGAATGGCTGCTGTAAAGCTGATTTGCGCACTTACTTCCCGGCAACCGAGCGGATCCTGTTCGCCAGTCACTATCAGGGGCCATACCGGGGCAAAACTGACGGCTACTCGGAGAAGTGCAGCGACCTCAAGCAGCACATCATGACACCGCTTATCGACTATTTCCGTAATGCGCGTGAAGCCCTGGGCGTTACGTCAAAGCAGATAGCTGACGCTACGGGTAAGAAGAACATGGTTTCGCACTGGTTCAGCGGCAGCCAGTGGCAGTTGCCCAGTGAGAGCGACTATCTAAAGCTGCAGGTGCTGTTTGACCGTATTGCCAGAGAGAAGCACGCCGCGCAGCTGCTTGCCGAGCCGCACCACCAGCTGGTGGAGAAATACCACGTTCTGAACCGGACGTATGGCGAGCTGATGCAGGAGTTTAAAGCGCTGCGTCGCTATTTCGCCGTGTCGGTCGATGTGCCGTACACCGACGTCTGGACGCATAAGCCGGTACCGTTCTATCCAGGCAAACATCCATGTGAGAAACCCGCCGATATGCTGGAACAGATCATCGGCGCCAGCAGCAAGCCTGGTGATGTGGTGGCTGATTTCTTCATGGGATCGGGGTCGACGGTAAAGGCGGCCCTGCGGCTGGGGCGTAAGGTCATTGGCGTAGAGCTGGAAACTGAACGGTTTATCCAGACGATTAACGAAATCGGGCCGACTGCTGACAGGTAACGGCTCAAACCCTCATGCCTCGGCACTCGCCGGGGTTTTCTTTTATATGGAGTTTATATGTCTTTTAAATTTGGTCTGAACCAGCTGGTGGAAATCCACGTCAGCGGTGAGTTTGGTGCTGTTAAGGCGCGCGCAGAGTACGCCAACGGTTCAGAGAACGGGTATTACGTTCACTACAAAGCAGGCGATGGCCGTGCAGTGACGCAGTGGTTTGATGAAAGTGATCTGGTCATGGTTGAAGCGGAAGAAGCACCCGGTCAGCCGATCTACGGCAGCACCGAGTTGCCGAAAGGCGATGTAGTCCAGTAAGCGTGCTTACCATGCGTCCTGCGGGGCGCATGAATAAGATGGCTTTAAAGAGAGGTTATTATGCGAAAGAATTATAACCGAGAAGTTACTAAACCAACCCCCGATGAAGAGGCTGGTTTAGTTGAGTGGCTTAAGAGTTCAAAAGTTTCTCTTTTAAACCAGTACACATCAGAAAAAGATGTTCTTGGATATCTGCTCGAATCGATAAGGTCGCAGTCGGTGCCGGTGATGAAAATGCTGTAACCAGCACATCATTAATGGCGTTTTTGTAATCGTCCGGGAATACCTGATAAATGGCAGTTAACAACATCGCCTGAGCATTATTTTGCGCTCTCAATTCAGCGACCATCTGGTTCTGAAGTTCAATCTGAGCGATGAGCGCCTGTTCTTTTTCGGTCATAAACTCTCCTGAGAAAAATTGATTAAGCTCTGAGGTCACGTATGGGTAACTTCAGAGCGAATGAATTTATCATCGAGCGGAATAATATTCTGAATCAAAACAGGCATTTCTAATAAAGTTTGACGTGAATCTGACTTCACCTATCTGGAAGAATAAACCTATGAATACGAAAATTATCGCGCCAGCGGGTCTGGTGCTGTGCCTCCTTTTGTCTGCATGTACCAGCGACCAGACAAAGGCTGAGCACAAAACACAACGACAGGCTCTCAATGTGAAACAGCAGGCGGATCGGCAGGAAGAGCGTGCTGAGAAAACACTGGCTGCTTCAGCGGCTATTACCGCAGCTGAAACAGCCAATCTGGCCGCGAAAAAGCAGGCTCAAAGGGAAGCTGACGCCGCTTTACAACAAATCATCTGCTCTCAAACCAGCAATTAATCCCCGGAGCGACTCGAATGCAGGTCACTATTGATGGTATTCAGTATGCGCCAGCGCGTGGTTCATCAGGCAGGATCGGCATTGCTGTCTCAACCCATAACAGGGCGAAAGTGTTAAAAAGTACGCTCGATCAGCATCTGAAACACTTGCCCGCCGGTGCGCTGGTGGTTGTTATCGATGATGGTTCAAAGCCTGCTGCTGTGGTGCCTGATGGTGTGCAGCTGGTTCGTCACGACCAGTCGCTGGGTATTGTGGCCGCCAAAAACGCCAGCCTGCTGGCACTGATGGATGCCGGTTGCGAGCATCTGTTCTTGTGGGACGACGATGCCTGGCCTGTTGCCGATGGCTGGCACATGCCTTACGTTGAATCGCCTGAGCCGCATCTTGCTTATCAGTTTCTCGACCTTGCTGGCCCGAAAAAGCTTAAAGACATGACCGTACTGCACCGGGATGAGCAGCATATTGCTTACACCGGGCAGCGTGGTGTCATGCTGTATTACCACCGCAGCGCGATTGAGAGAGTCGGCGGCTTCGACCCGGTGTATGGGCGCGGCATGTACGAGCATGGTGATCTGGCGTTACGGATCCACAATGCCGGGCTGACGACGTGGGCTTTTGCCGACGTGGTTGGTTCAGAGCGTCTTATTTATTCCCTCGATGAACATGAAGCTGTGGAACGGTCGGTGCCACAATCTGATCGTGCGCAGCTGGTGAGACGTAATGCAGGCATTTACAGTGGGCGCCGTGATTCGGGCTACACCGGGTTTGTTGATTACCGGCCCTGTAAAAATCTTGTCCTGACAACACTGCTGACCAGCCGACCAGACCCGCAGCGCGGTGTGCGTATGAAAGCCGATGCGTCGATGTTGTCCACCTGGGCAAGTTCGGTAAAAGGTGCTGATGCGGTTGTGCTGGCTGACGATCTGAAAGCTGCACCATCCGGCGCGCGTCTGGTGGCCGTCGATGATGTGGACATGAACCCTTACTTCCGGCGCTGGCTGCATATCTATCACTTTCTGCGCGATCATCCCGAATACACACACGTCTGGTGTACCGACGGCACCGATGTTGAAATGCTCCGCCAGCCATGGCAGGGCATGGAGCAGGGGTGTATTTATGTCGGTTCAGAGCCGACGTTGTATTCCGATCCCTGGGCGCGCAAATCCCACCCGGAAGCACTTTACGATGGCTTCATTGACCAGCACAGCCAGGAAGTGATGCTTAACGCCGGGCTGCTCGGTGGGAGTCGTGCTGATGTGATGGCATTTGCTCATGGCATTGTCCGGCTGTATTACCGCATCGAGAGCTGGCGATTCTGGAAGATGGAGAAGGGCGGTCACGCTGTCGGCGACATGATGGCATTTGGCATTGTGGCGAAGATGTTTGGTGAGCGTGTCCAGACCGGGCCACAGGTGCATACGGTGTTTAAATCCAACGGTATCGGAAAGGAGTTGGCATGGTGGCGCCACAAGTAAAGTTTGTTGTGCTCGGGCATCCACGTCGTCGTGATCAGGCTGTCTGGCTGGCATCACGTCTGGATGCTCATCTGATAATGGATTATGCCAGTCGCGGAGCTAACTGGGGCCACCGTATGGCGATGGAATGGGCTGTTGAGCAGGACGGGCGCGTGGTGGTGCTGGAGGATGATGCGCTTCCCGTTGATGGTTTCGAAACGCTTGTTGGATCGTGGCTTGAGCGCTTTCCTGATGCGCTTGTTAGTTTCTACCTCGGTACCGGAAGGCCACCGCAGTACCAGCCGAAAATCGCTGAGAAGCTGATTGAGTCGGACAAAACTCACAGTGACTACATCACGCTCCCGCGCCTTATCCATGGTGTGTGTTACAGCGTGCCACAGGCACATGTCGGTAACGTGCTAAAGCGCTGGGAGAGCCATAAGCCCGCTGATTACGCGGTCGGTGATGCCTGGGGCGGCGTGGTCGTCTACCCCTGCTGGTCGCTGGTCGACCATCAGGACGGCCTCTCGGTCGAGCGACCATGGAACAACGCGCTTCGGCGCGAGCGGCGGCAGGCATGGCGCCTGCATCGGGGCCAGCCCGCTGCCTCAGCGTGATTTTTCAAAGGTACTCCCGGCGGGGTGGCAGCTCCACGGGGGCGCTAACTCGCGGGGAAAGGCTAGTTTTTCGCATTTTATCGACATCATCATCATGTATGTAATTGATTGATTTTTATAAGGTCAGTTTTTTCAATGATGATGGTTTGTCTATTTTGTGTTCACCATCATGGATAATGAACTCCGGAATTTTCGCCTCAACATAAATCAGATCGCCGCGATGACGGATCTGCATCGTCAGACCGTGGCGGCGCGGCTGAGCAACGTGCCGCTGGCACCCGGCAGCAACCCGAAATTAAAGCTCTATTCGGTTCTCGATATTCTGACCGTTTTACTTACCTGCACCGCCGACCCGTCACAGATTGATATCGACAAACTGCAACCGCAGGACCGCAAGGCCTGGTTCCAGTCTGAGCGAGAGCGGCTCAAGTTTGAGCAGGAAACTTCGCAACTGATCCCGTCGAGTGACGTGTCACGCGAGTTTTCCTCTATTGCGAAAGCGGTCGTCCAGGTGCTGGAGACGCTCCCGGATATTCTGGAGCGAGACTGCGGACTTCAGCCTGCGGCAGTTGCCCGCGTGCAGTCCGTCATTGATGACCTGCGGGATCAGATGGCCCAGCGTGTTTTTGATGCAGATTCAGATGAAGAAGGGGAGGAAGAGCCGCAGGAGGAATAATGCTTAATCAGGCAACGGCGAAGGGGGCGAGAAAAAATATCTCGGAAATTATCCGCGCGCCGCGCCGGATGCTGGTGGCTGATGCCGTTAAGCGATTTATGCGTGTCCCTATGGGGGCTGGTAACTCGGTGCCGTGGGATCCTCTTGTGGCCCCGTATGTGATTGAGCCGATGAACTGCCTGGCTTCGCGTGAGTACGATGCGGTGGTGTTTATCGGTCCGGCCCGAACAGGTAAAACCATTGGCCTGATTGATGGCTGGGTGGTCTACAACATTGTCTGCGACCCGTCGGATATGCTGGTTATCCAGGTGTCAGAAGAGAAAGCGCGCGAGCACTCCAAAAAGCGCCTGGCGAGGACGTTTCGTGTCAGCGAAGAAGTGGCAAAACGCCTGAGTCCAAACCGCAACGACAACAACGTCTACGATCGGACATTCCTCGCCGGTAACTATCTGAAACTCGGCTGGCCATCAGTCAACATCATGTCGTCGTCAGACTACAAATGTGTGGCGCTGACCGACTACGATCGCTTTGATGAAGATATTGACGGGGAAGGTGATGCCTTCTCACTGGCGTCAAAGCGTACCACCACCTTTATGTCAGCCGGTATGACGCTGGTGGAGACTTCACCCGGGCGTGATATTACGGACGTCAAATGGCGCCGCCGTTCTTTGCATGAAGCGCCACCCTGCACAGGTGGTATGTCGCTCTATAACCGTGGCGATCGCCGCCGCTGGTACTGGCCGTGCCCGCATTGTGGTGAATATTTCCAGCCGATTGGTGATGCTGTCGCGGGCTACCGCGATATTGAGGATCCTGTGCTGGCGAGCGAAGCGGCCTATGTTGAGTGTCCACATTGCGCCGGGCGGATTGTAAGTGCGCAGAAGCGCGAGCTGAACAGCCGTGGCGTATGGCTTCGGGATGGAGAGACAATCAGCAAAGACGGCACCCGGGGGGGCGAGCCGCGCCGTTCGCGCATAGCGTCCTTCTGGATGGAAGGTCCGGCTGCGGCATACCAGACGCTCTCGCAGATGGTCTATAAGCTGCTGACAGCGGAGCAGGACTACGACACCACAGGCAGTGAGGAAACCCTCAAGACAGTGATCAACACCGACTGGGGCCAGCCGTACCTGCCGCGTTCTGCTATGGATCAGCGTCGTGGTGAAGAGCTGATGGCTCGCGCTGAAGTGTTAGAGAAGCGTTTCGTTCCTCCTAAGGTGCGCTTCCTCGTGGCTTCTGTGGACGTACAGGCTGGCAAAAAACGCCGCTTTGTCGTGCAGATCATTGGTTACGGCCAGCACGGCGAGCGCTGGGTGATTGACCGTTACAATATCCGGTTCTCCCTGCGCTGTAACGCTGAGGGAGAGGCGTTGCCGGTCGACCCCGGCGGCTACATCGAGGACTGGGAGCTGCTGATCACCGATGTGCTCAACAAAGAGTACCGGCTGACGGGCGATCCTTCCCGCACCATGCCAGTGATGTGTATGGCGGTCGATAGCGGCGGCGAAGATGGGGTGACGGATAACGCCTATAAATTCTGGCGGCAGTGTCGCAAAGATGGGCTGGGCAAGCGTGTGTATCTGTTCAAGGGGGACAGCACCGCCCGCAAAAAGCTGGTCACACGTACCTATCCCGACAACACCAATCGCTCAGATCGCAAGGCGGGTTCGCGCGGTGATGTTCCACTGTATTTCCTCCAGACCGACCAACTGAAAGACAGGATCCACAATGCGCTTCGGCGAGAGGAGCCTGGGCCTAACTTCATTCATTTCCCCGACTGGCTGGGCGAGTGGTTCTACGACGAGCTCACCTACGAGGAGCGCGGGCCGGATGGCAAGTGGAAAAAGCCCGGCAAGGGTGCGAACGAAGCGCTCGACCTGATGTGCTATTGCCACGCGCTGGCGATCCTGCGCGGCTATGAGCGAATCAAAGACTGGAGTAACCCGCCAGTCTGGGCCAGACCGCAGACCCTGAGTAAGGCGGTGGCCGCCACCATTCCGGAAACCAATAAACCGACACGCAGCGCTGCTGAGGCAAAGCCAACGGCACCGACAAAGCCTCCACCAAAGCCTGCGCGAAAGGTCAAAAAAATCTGAGGACGCTATGCGCATCACGGAAATAAAACGCATGCGAGACCGGGCTGAAAAAGCCTATCTCGATGCGCTGGACGGTAAGAGCCTCAGTATGAACGGGCGCAATCTGACCCGGCAGGATATTGCCCAGCTTAAAGAGCAGTTTGATTACTGGGACAGGCGATACCGGAAGGCCCGTTCGAAAGGTAAGGGCCAACCCTATTCACTGGTTAACTTCACGGGGCGCTGATGGGACTGTATACAAAAATTCTCGGCGTCATTGCCCCGCAGCGGGCGCTCCGGCGAATGGCGGCTCAGGATCAGATTAAAGCCTATGAAGCGGCGCGCCCGTCACGAACACATGCCGCCCGACGCGAGCGGCACAGCGCCAATACGGCGGTGTTTGCCGCAGGTGCTTCCCTGCGCGAGCAGGCGCGCTGGCTGGACGAAAACCACGACCTGGCATCGGGCATGCTCGATAAACTGGAGGAACGGGTGGTGGGCGCGCGCGGGATCCAGATTGAACCGCATCCGCTTAATTTACAGGGGGAAGTCCACGAAGCTTTCGCTGCGCAGCTGTCTGCTGCCTGGGAACAGTGGGCACAGTCACCGGAAGTCACCGGCATGTTCAGCCTGGCGGAAGCCCAGCGTCTGATGCTGCGCAGTGCGCTGCGCGATGGTGAGGTGTTCACGCAGCTGGTGCGCGGTCCGGTGAAGGGCATCGAGTACACCACCCCTGTGCAGTTTGCCTTTGAAATGCTCGAGGCCGACTTTGTGCCGCTGAATCTGTCCGGTGTGACCGATGGCCTGACGACCATCCAGGGTATCAACATTAACGCCTGGGGCCGCCCGCTTTCCTACAACGTTTATCTGGCACATCCTCAGAGCGGGCTGGGTACCACCCGGACCAAAGTGATCGGCAAAGAAAGCATGCTGCATCTGGCGATGCGCAAGCGTCTGCACCAGCTGCGCGGCATCACCATCTTCGCCAACGTCATTCAGCGCCTGGCCGATTTGAAAGACTACGAAGATTCAGAGCGCGTTGCAGCGCGTATTGCGGCGATGCTCGGCTTTTGGATCAAGCGCGGTGACGGGTCGGTTTACGAAGACGGCAGCGATTGGGAGAGTCCGGCGGACAAGTACCGCAGCTTCGATATGTCGGCGGGCATGATTTACGACGATCTGGCACCCGGCGAAGAGCTGGAAATGCTGGAATCCAACCGCCCCAACTCCAATATGGCGGAGTTTCGCAACGGGCAGCTGCGGGCCGCCGCCGCCGGTACGCGCACTGGTTACTCTTCAATCTCCCGTGATTACAACGGCACCTATTCCTCGCAGCGTCAGGAATTGGTGGAGAGCTTTGAAGGTTACGCCGTGCTGCAGGACTGGTTTGTTTCCCGAACCGTCCGCCCGATGTACCGTGAATGGCTGCGCATGTATCTGCTGAGCGGCGTTGATATTCCTGCCGATCTGGATGTGGCCACGCTTTACAACGCGACGTATATGGCCCCGGTTATGCCGTGGATCGACCCGGTGAAAGAAGGCGAAGCCTGGAAGACGCAGATCCGTGGCGGTGCCGCGACCGAAGCCGAATGGGTAAGGGCGCGCGGCGGCAGTCCACGTAATACCAAGCTGCAGCGTCAGCGCGAAGTCAAATTCAACCAAGAGCACGGGCTGGTCTTTGACACCGATCCGGCTAACGACAAAGGAACGACAACCAATGAGCAAACAGCAGGTGCTGCTGGTTCCAGCCGCAAGCAGTCAAATCAGGGCGATGAATAATCGCTGGTACGAAATCCAGGCGGCAGCCAATAACGCGCCTGGCGAAATTCATCTGTACGATCAGATTGGCGGCTGGGGCATCTCAGCCAGTCGGTTTCTACGAGAGGTCAGCGAAGCTGGCCTTTTTAATGCCTCGCAGGTGGAGATTCGTATTCACTCGCCCGGCGGCAGCGTGCTGGATGGCTTCGCTATCTATAACACCCTGAAGCGCCTCACCGGTACCGTCAATATCTTCATCGACGGGCTGGCAGCCTCGATGGCATCAGTGATTGCAATGCTCCCCGGCGCGACGGTTCACATGCCGTCGAACGCGTTCATGATGGTCCACAACCCGTATGGCGGGCTGGTGGGCGACGCGAACGATCTGCGTGATTACGCCGACCTCCTCGATAAAAACTCTGCGGTCATGATTGACGCCTATACGCAGAAGACCGGGCTTACCCGAGAGGAAGTCGAATCCCTGATGAAGGAAGAAACCTGGATGACCGGCGCGGAAGCGGTGGAAAAGGGTTTTGCTGATGTGCTGCTGCCTGAAATGCAGATGGCGGCATGTATTAACGATAATGTAACGAAGGAGTTCACCAAAATGCCAAAGGCAGCCCGGCAGCTTTTCGCCCCTCATGCTAACGCCAATCAGCCGCAGCAACCACCTGCTCAGCCACCAGTGGCACAGCAGCAGCCTCCGGCAGTGCCACAACAGCCTGTTGCTGACCCTATCGACATCAACGCACTGGCGGCCCAGATGCGCCAGCAGATGCAGGCGCAGGAAACGGAGCGCCGCACAGCGGTGAACGCAGTATTCACCGCCTTTGCAAACCATCCTGGCGTGACGGAGCTGCAGGCCTCCTGCGTTACCGATCAGTTCTGCACCGCCGCTGACGCACAGCAGAAGCTGCTGGCGAAGCTGGCGGAAGGTACTACGCCGGGGGCAAATGGCTATGTTCACATCCATGCGGGCAACGGCAATATCATCGGCGACTCGGTTCGCAACGTGGTGATGGTGCGTGCCGGGTTCGGCGAGCGTCAGGCCGACAACCAGTTTAACGGCATGAGCCTGATGGAGCTGGCCCGCGCCTCCCTGACCGGTCGCAGTATCGGTGTGTCCGGTCTGGATCGCATGGGAATTGTCGGCATGGCGTTTACCCACAGCAGCAGCGACTTCTCCCACATCCTGATGGATACGGCGACAAAAGCGGCGCTGGCGGGCTGGGATGATGCGGAGGAAACCTTCGATAAATGGACCCGCACGGGCGAGCTGCCAGACTTCAAACCGGGCAACCGAGTCGGTCTGGAGGCATTCCCGAGCCTGCGTCAGGTGCGCCCGGGCGCTGAGTACAAGTACGCGACGCTCAGTGATACCGGCGCAGTGATCCGCCTGGCGACCTACGGCGAGCTGTTCAGCATTGACCGTCAAGCCATAATCAACGATGACATGTCCTTCATCACCCGCATCCCGGCCTCAATGGGCCGAGCGGCGAAAGCGACCATCGGCGATCTGGTTTACGCGACCCTGACCGGCAACCCTTCCTTTAACGGTGACGATCTGTTCAGTGAGGATCGTAATAACTTCATCTCCGGGGAACTGAACGTCGACAATCTGGCGGCGGCTCGTTCGCAGATGAAGCGCCAGAAATCAGGTGATCGCACGCTGAACATTTCCCCGGCCTTCCTGCTGGTACCGACCATGCTGGAGGCCTATGCGGATCAGATCCTGCACTCCACTTCGGTACCGGGCATGGAATACAACTCCGGCATTAAAAACCCGGTGCTGAATATGGCCGAGATTATTGCCGAGCCGCGTCTGGATGAGGCAAGCGAAGAGGACTGGTATTTAGCTGCCCGTAAAGGTTCGGACACCATTGAGGTGGCGTATCTGGATGGAAATGCGGCACCAACCGTTGAAAGTACCTCTGGCTTCACCGTCGACGGCGTGACCATGAAAGTGCGCATCGATGCCGGTGTGGCACCGATGGATTATCGCGGCATGCTGAAATCTGCGGGTGCATCTTCCTGATCCCTTTTTGAACGTAAACCCAGGCACCTCAGCGAGGTGCCTTTTTCATAGCGAGTAAACGCAATGGCTAAAAATTATGTAGAAGACGGCAATACCATGGACTGGACCAACGGCACCGGGGCGGATGTGGCTTCCGGTGATCCGGTTGTGGTCGGCGCGCTGATTGGCGTGGCCCACGGTGATATTGCCAATGGTGAAGACGGTGTACTGCACATGAGCGGCGTGCTGCAACTCCCCAAAGACGAAGCTGAAACCTGGTCTGCTGGCGCTGCGCTTTATTTTGACGATGCCAGCGGCAATGTGACGGCGACCGAAGCCACCATTGTGGCCGGAACCGCCTGGGCGGATGCCGAAACGGGTGATGCTGACGCGCCGGTGCGCCTGGGTTACTGATGAGCGACTTCAATGCGCTGATGGCAGCGGCGGATGACGTCCTGATCTCCACCTTCAATGTCGACGGCTGCGTTGAGTTGTGGCCGGGTGATGCCCGTTCGCAGAAGATTGAAGGGGTGTTTGATAACCCCTTTCTGCTGACGGGCATCCCTGACGGTGGACAGATACAGGGATCTGATCCGTCCTTCACTGCTCACGACCGCGACATCATCGGCCTTGAGAAAAAGGATCCGGTGCTTATCGTGGATGTGACCTGGTATGTGAAATCGCTGCAGCCGGATGGCTCCGGTGTAACCCGGGTGTTTCTCTCGAAGTACCAAAAGTCCGATATGGA
The DNA here is from genome assembly GCF_026672535.1 of Lelliottia sp. SL45. NCBI lineage: Bacteria > Pseudomonadati > Pseudomonadota > Gammaproteobacteria > Enterobacterales > Enterobacteriaceae > Lelliottia > Lelliottia sp. SL45. The sequence continues at coordinate 1,974,409 of NZ_JAPPRH010000003.1, read as the reverse complement.
CTTCCCCAGTGGCAGATTATGAGCGGATTTTACATTGACACAGTTGCGCTGCGTTCAGTGAAGGCGGCGCTCGGGGCCAATGAATCGCAGATGGTTGCAGCGTTTCATAAGGCGCTCAGGCAAACCGTCAACCGACTTTATAAAGAATCGGTCGCGATGATGTTCAGTGAAACCGGGGCTAAAAATCGGAAGGTCGTGCAGCGTCGTATCCGGCAGAGCACGAAGAAAGTTTCCGGTAATCAGCCCGGTACCGGGAAGGTGTGGTTCGGTCTGAATGATATGCCTGTCAGTACGCTGAAAGGGCGCATCAAAAACCCACGACCGTTGCGGCGCCAGCGTGATGCGAAAGGGCGGTTTATTACCGCGAAAGGCTCGCGCGGTGCCACGTTCACACCGAAATCTGCCCAGCTCACGCCCGTTACCTTCCTTAATTCCTTTGGCGCCACCGTTCGCGGGAAGCGTTCCATCTGGATCCGGCAGGATAACGGGCACGTCACTGAGGCGCGGATCGCCGTTTATAACCCGATGGTATCTGCGGTACAGAGCGACCTTTTCAGTCACGCCAGCGAAACACTGATGGACTATTTCACGAAGGATCTGCGCGGGCGAGTGGCAGGCAAAGTGTAAGGTGAAAGCCTATGAATGGCGTTGAATGGCTTGATGATTATCAGGATGCTGTTGTTGCTGAACTCGCGAAAATCCCGTGGGCCGTAACAACGGGTGTTTATCCGGATATTGGTAGTGACTTTCCGACACCGGCCATCTTTTTTGATGTTGCGCGCTGGGAGCGGGCCGATCGGGAGCTTGGTGGCAACGTTACACTGTCCCTGACGTGTCACTTTTATATCCTGCGGCATTTTGTGGCCGCTCAGGGTGAGGATGAAGAACTGCGCGGCAGCACTGAGACGCGGGTGCGAAACGCGGCGCTCAAGATGTCGGATTGGGTCGAAGGGCGGCAGTTTGGCACAGGCACTTCACCGGCTGTGATGGAATCAGCCGAGCCTATGACCTGGGAGAACACGGAAGGCGGTGCAGATCACGCTATCTGGAGCGTCTCGTTTACCCAGTTGCTGGCCGTCGGGCGGGATCCTTTTGAGGAACCCGATTTACCGAGGCTGAAAGAGTTCTGGCTCGGTGTCTTCCCGGATATAGGGCCAGAACATAAAGAGGATTACACCTTGCTGGCGAAATCAGGAGGCGATTAATGGCGACATACCGCGGTTGTTCGCTATTCCTGAATAGCTTCAAACTCTCTGACAGCGTGGCCTATACCCCGCCTGAAATCGGCGTAGAACGCGCCTGGTACAAAGCCGGGGCCATGACGACGCCAGTGGGCGTTGACCGGGGCATTAAGCCCATGACCGCCCATTACAAGATAGCGGGCATGGATCCCACGGCGTTTCTTTTTCTGGGGCTGGTACCGGGTTTTCGTGCGCGCCTTACTGTGCGCCGGGTTTACCGTCTGGGTGATGTCACCCTGTTTTTGCACGATGAGCTCGAAGGGTTTATCGACACCATACGGACTGATGAGCACGGTAGTGATAGCAAGTTCAACGTTGGACAGGAAATGTCGATGACGGTGAACTACTACCGTCTGTCGGTGGATGGCGTGCAGCCTCTGCTGGAAATCAACCCTGTCATGGGCACGCGCAAGATCCTCGGTGTGGATGCACAGCGCATTCCTGCCAGCATTACGGAGATGTTGATGTGATTATTGACCCGCTGGCAATACTGGAATCACAGCTGCGGCAACAGACAGAAACGCTGGAAAATCAGTTGCCACCACTGCTGATGTGGGGCGATTTTATCTTTCAGCTTTCCACACTTGCCTTCAAAAAGCTGAGCTTGTCCGATGCCTGGACCTGGGCATCACAAGGGCGTATCGGTCGGCAGGACCGTCTGCAATACACGGGTAAGAAAGCCCCGACAATCCGTTTTGACTGTGAGCTCTACGACGATTTTGTTGATACCACCGGCCTCTCCTCGATGATCACCTCTGTTGGTGTCTGGCAGGATGCAAACAATGATCCGGTTGAATGGCTGCGGCGCCAGGCTAACACCCGAACGCCTTTGATGCTGGTAACTGGCTACGGGAGGGTGATGGGCTTTTGGGTCATGACGCAACTGGAGCAGGCGGTGGACGAGTTCCGCGGTGCAGGTGAATTTCGGCATCAGGAGATCACCGTCACCTTGCAATTTTTTGGCAGTTCCCTGAGCGGTGTTGATGAGCAGGGTGAAAGTGTGGAACCGCCGACGACCGCCGAAGCGAATGAGGCCGTCAGCAGCATGAACGCCTTTCTGAGCGAGTACAACGATGGCTGACTTTGATACCGCTAATATCTACCAGCGACTGATGAAGCTGGTGAAATACGGCAATATCCACAGTGTGCAGGCTGACCCGCCGTCGTGCCGGGTGACGTTCGGTACCGATCCGATTTCAGGCCAGGAGCACATCAGCGACTGGCTGAACTGGTCGACCCGTTCTGATTCAGAGGTGAACGACTGGAGCATGCCCGCCGTCGGTGCGCAGGTAATGGTGTTCAGCCCTGGTGGTGAGACGGATAACGGTCTGGTGTTCCCTGCGGGTTTTTCCGGCGACCGGGCACCACCGGCAACGGAGCCTGGTCAGCATGTCACCGCATACAGTGATGGCGCGTCGGTGGCGTATGACACACAGGCTCATGCGATGGCTGTGAATCTTCCTGCTGGTGGCTCAATTGTTATCGTGACGCCGGGCGGCATGAAAGTGAAGGGTAACGTGGATATAGACGGCGTGCTTACCGCGACGGACGTGAAAGATAAGACCGGCTCCATGCAACAGATGCGGGATACGCATAATCTCCACGACCACAACGAAAATGGCGACGGCGGCGGGGTAACAGATCCACCGAACCAGAAAATGCAGGCAACTATGCCGACCGATGAAGAAGAACCCGACCAGTAAGTCGGGTTTTTTAATGGGGGAATTATGCAGGGAATGAACCGGGAAACCGGGAAGCCGCTCTCGGCGACAGACCATATCAGGCAATCCGTTGATGACATTCTGAGTACGCCGCTCGGCACCAGGGTGATGCTGCCTGAGTATGGCAGCAACCTGATCAGGCTGATTGATCACCCGGCAGATCGTGTAACGGCGATCCGCGTAGTGATGGCGACGGCGGTGGCGATTGCACGCTGGGAGCCGCGTATCAGTATCAACAGCGTCAATGTGTTGAAGGCCGGTGAAGGGGAGATCGCTATCACGATCAGGGCGACGGACACCGAAAACCAACGAGCGGTCGTGCTGGAGAATATTCGCTTATGAACACGATTGATTTAAGCCAGTTGCCACCGCCACGCATACTTGAGATGCCTAAATTCAGGGAGCAAAAGGCGAAGCGTCTCGCAGAACTTCAGTCCCTTGACCCCACTTTTAATGCGCTGGTGGAAAGTGACCCGGCGATGAAGCTGCTAGAGATTCTGGTATACAGGGAAATGGTCAACATCGCCCGGTTTAACAGCGGGATCCTCGCGGTACTGTTGGCCTATGCCAAAGGCAGCGACCTCGACCAGCTTGGGGCCAACTATGATGTTTTCCGCCTTGTCATCACGCCAGCGGACGATACGACGATCCCACCAACCGACGCGGTTATGGAAAGCGATGATGCGTTCCGTCGTCGTATTCGGTTGTCCTGGTATGCGCGCAACACCGCCGGGTCCATTCAGGCTTATGAGTATTTCACGCTGTCAGCCGATGGCAGCGTGCTGGATGCGAAAGCCTACGGCCCCCAGGAGTCGGAAGACATTGAGCCCGGCCACGTTCATGTTTATGTGCTCAGCACGGATGGCGACGGCACCCCTTCGGATGCGTTGCTGCAAATGGTAATGGACGCGCTCAGCGCAGAATACACACGCCCGCTCACGGATTATGTCAGCGTGCTGGCACCTGAAATCATCACCTATGAGGTGAGTGCCACGCTGCTGATCGGTGACGGCCCGGATGCTGATACGGTGGAGCAGGCAGCAGCCACCGCCATGCAGCGCTATGCGGACTCGGTGCACGTTATTGAGAGTGATGTTTCGCTGGCAGGCGTCTACCGGGCGCTCAAACAGCCCGGCGTGGATGATGTGCAACTGGATTCGCCGCTGGCAACTATCCCGATCGGCATCGGGCAGGTTTCCTTCTGTACCGCTATCAATCTGACGATTCAAAGGGGGAGCGATGTACCGGACACTCCTGCCTCTTAATGCCACCCAGGGCGAGCAGGCACTTGAGCAGGTGATGGGCCACATGAGTGACCTGCCCATCGATATCCGTATCGTCAAAAATCCCGATCTTTGCCCGCTTGAGTTGCTCCCCTGGCTTGCCTGGGAATACGCGATCACTTACTGGGATGAAAACTGGACGGAAGCGCAAAAGCGCAGCGTTATCAAAAGCGCCCCGAAGGTCAATAAAACTCGCGGTACTGTGGGTGCGGTAAAGCACGCACTGGAGGCGGTAGGCCGACCTATCGATGTGGTCGAGTGGTTCAACGATAACCCTGTTGCAGCGGCTTATACCTTCCGTGTCCTGGTTAATGGCTATTCCGTTACGCCCGAAGAGCTCCAGCTCATCGCGCGGCAAGTCGCTGATGCAAAGAACGCCCGCAGCTACATGAGCGATATCCAGATCGGACAGCAGTCGGTCGCGGGCAATATCTATTTTGGTGGCGCGAGTATCGTGCAGCAAACAATCACAATTAAGGCGAGACGTGATGAGTGATTACTACTTATTGATAACGGACGCAGGGAAGGCGCTGGAGGCGGCTGCACATGCCAGCGGTGTGCCGGTTAAATTGACTGATTTTGCAGTCGGTGATGGCGGTGGTTCAGCGGTAACGCCTGACACGGCACAGACTGCGCTGGTGAACGAGACGTTCCGCGATGCGCTCAGTTCGCTAACCGTCAGTCCCGCTGATGTTTCAGTGCTTGAGGCCGAGTGTATTATCCCGGCCAGCAGCGGCGGTTACACCATCCGGGAAATCGGTATTTTTGCCGATGATGGTTCTCTTTACGCCGTCGGTAATTTTGCAGAGCAGGAAAAGCCTGCACCAGAGAGCGGTTATGCGGCCTCACTTCAAATTTTCGCGGACCTGGCCGTTTCGGATACCATTGATATTACGCTGACTGTTCAGGATGGCACCTGGTTGACTGAAACGCAGGGCAACACCATTTATTTACGCCAGGATAAACAGTTCTCCGAAATTAAAGACCTCGGCTCAGTAGCGCAGCAGGCTGCGCGCGATAATTTGGGGCTTAAATCAGCCGCTACCCATGACATAACCAATTCAACGAGCGATCCGACGGCGGGGCATCTTTTAAAAGTGGGTGACGGCGGCTTGTTAGGGCAGACCCTTTCCGTAACCGATGCGAACCTCGCCACGATTAACGGTCTTATTTCAATGTTGTTTAAGCAGGGCGGCGGTAGCGGAACCTCCCATTTCGGAGGCTACGGAACTGGCATCCATCTGAATTACGGAAATAGCGGCGATAATGCTAAAACCCTCTCGGGTAATTTGTTTATTGATTATTCAGGTGACCTTACAGTTGAATGGCTCGAAATTACAAACACCGATGGTAGTATCGCCAGACAGGTTATAAGAAAAGTCATCACCACATCAGGTGGCACAATAACTGGTAATTCCAGCCCGTTGGTTATTAGAAATGCCACTCAGGATAATGCGCTTTACCTTTTAGCCCGTAATCAAGATAACACTAACAAATGGTACATTGGTAACGGGAATAACGGCTCCGATACTGCTTCATTTACTAATTATCTCGGTGGGAATAGCATTAATTTAAATGCTGATGGGACAATATTGGTAAGTGGTAAAACCAGAATTACATCAGGCATAGAGGTTGCGAGCTCAAGTTCCAACAGTTTCCGGTCGGTGTATGGAAATTATGGTGTTTTTTGGCGCAATGACGGCACGAATTTTTACTTAATGCTCACCGATTCAGGCGAACAATATGGAGATTACAACAGCCTCCGCCCCTTTGCCGTCAACTTGGCTACCGGGGCTGTAACTATCGGAAAACTAGGGCTAGTCGATTGGACCAACTTTGATGCCCGATATTACACGCACGCACAGTCTGATGTTCGCTACGCACGAAGCCCTAATGATGCAGGCTGGGGGGGCGTGGGTACTTATGCATTTTTAAGCTGCAATGCGGCAGAATCGAACGGAAGTACTGTGGCGGGGAGCTCTCTTTTTGCGTCTGGTGTAGGTGCCCAGAAAAGTTCTTCAGGCTGGGGCGATAAATCAATCATTCAGCAAGGCTCGACTATGGCAGGTACATGGAAATGTTGCGGTAATCAACCTGCACAGTCAGGAAGTGACGTTGGTGCCACTCTTTACTATAGGATTTCATAATGAGCTTTCAGCAAATTTACGCCCCCGTTTGGGCTGATGCAGGGCATATGGCGATTAACGTTACGATCGATTCAGATGAGTACGGGACAATCCCGTTTACCGCCACTCCAGACGATGTTGAAGAATACGGGCGAGCTATCTACGATGCGGCGCACTCTGGAGTATTTGGCAAAATTGCGGAGTATGTGCCACCACCGATCGATTACGTGGGCCAGGCGGATGCGGAAAAGGCGCAGCGCCTGAACGACGCTACGATTGCTATCGCTCCACTGCAAGACGCCGTAGATCTTGGCATTGCGACTGAAGATGAAATCGCTCAACTCAATGCCTGGAAAAATTACAGGGTTGAAGTAAACAGGGTTGATACCAGTGCTGCCCCAAATATCTCCTGGCCTATTCCACCTAACGTCTAAATCTTCACTTTTCTTAAGTTAGGAGTTCCCATGTTTAGAAATAATAAATCGCGTATGCGAGGATTTTCCCTGCGCGCGTTTCAGACCCGCATGAATGCGGTGTGGTTCAACGGTGGTATGAGTGATGTTCAGGCTGACTGCCTGTCCGGATTCACCGCTGCGTATCTCATTTACAACAATGTGCTGGGCCGCCACGTTCCGGTCAGCTGGCTGGCCTACATCCTCGCTACCACCTATCACGAAACGGCAGCGACTATGGAGCCGATCGAGGAATACGGGAAAGGGGTGGGCCGTCCGTATGGGGAACCGGACCCCGAAACCGGGCAAATCTACGACGGGCGCGGTTATGTCCAGCTCACCTGGAAGGACAACTACCAGAAAGCGCAGGACGAAGTGGTGGACTTCCGAACGATGAAGCATGACGTGCCGCTGGTGGCTCAGCCTGATTTAGCCATGACACCGTGGGTGGCAGCACAGGTGGCGATTGTTGGCATGGCGGAAGGTTGGTTCACGGGCAAAAAGCTCAGTGACTACCTGACCGACACCATGACCGACTATGTCAACGCGCGCCGCATCATCAACGGTACCGACAAAGCGCAGACCATCGCGGCCTATGCCATTGAGGTGGAGGATGCGCTGCACCTGGCACATGGTGACGGCATTGCCCGCAGCGTAGTGAGAGACGGCAGCAGCGGCGACGATGTGCGCGAGCTCCAGCTGATGCTGGCGCTGAGCCCTGACGGTATCTCCGGCCCTGATACTGTGAATGCGGTCATGTTGTTCCAGGCGGCAAATCTGCTGCAGGTTGATGGCGTTTGCGGAAAGGATACGTGGGCGGCGCTGGATCGGGAGATTTACGGCCTATGAAGCTCCTGATTGTGGTGTCCATGGCGCTGGCGCTCAGCGCGTGCCAGGCAACGATGGTCAGCTATCGTGTCGACGGTCGCGAAACGGTCTGCGCGCCGGTGGTGAGTGTGGAAAGTCTCGGAAACAGTGTAACCGTCACCGATGGTGGTGACTGCAAAGCGAGTAAAAAATGAAGAAAGCAGTATTAACCGGCCTGGTGCTGACGATGTGCGGCGTGATGGCGGCATGTTCCAACATCATCACGTACGTCCGGCACGACGAAAGCAAGGGCAACGTCCAGTGCAGCAATGACAAAGCCCTGAAGCGCGACAGCACCTGTACGGCAACCACCGGCAAACAGTAATCCACCCAGACCCGCTTCGGCGGGTTTTCTTTTATCCGGAGACTATTATGGATTTACACGGCGTTCGAACGAAAGAGACGGACAACGCAACCAAGCAGATCGCTACCGTCAATATGTCGGTGATCGGCATTGTAGGGACGGCACCCTTGGCGGAGCGTGGTGTTGTTGCATCACTCACGACGGGCAGCTCACTCCTGAATAACCAGATCACTTTCAGCGCCACCCAGGTCGGCGCCGACGGCAATCAGCTGAAGGTGATGGCAATGTCCGGCGAGGCGGATTCCTCCGGTGGTGCGGAAACGGTGGCCTTCTTTGAAGATGACCTGTTAACGATCATCCTGGGTACAGATGAATCCGGGGCAATCAGCGCGACGGCGGAAGATGTGGTTGATGCTGTTGGTGCGCTGGATCCTGAGTTGTCAGAGCTCAGCATCACCGCAGCGTTGCCGGACGGCACAACCGGCCAGGGCGTGATGCTTCCGTTTGGAAAAACCTCGCTTACCGGCGGACAGAATGAGCCATTCCCGCTGTATACCCCGTCATTGATTTCAGGCAGCCGCAGCGCGGCAAAAAAACTGGGCTATGCAGGCACGCTGTATGCCGATATGTATGACATTCTCAATCAGATCGGTGCGCTGGTGGTAGTGGTTCGCGTTCCTGATATTCCGTCAGAAGACCTGCAGCGCGCGGCGATTATTCAGGGGATTGAAAAGCTGAAGCTCGGGCAATCCACGCTCAACTATAACCCGCGCATCCTCATTGCCCCGGAGTGGAGCACCGACGATGGCGTGGGTAAAGCGCTGGAAAGCACCGCGAACCTTTGCCGCGCGGTGACGTATCTGGACTCGCCGTCGATGGCGACCCCGGAAGACGTTGCCCGGCGCGGGCAGATGTACGGCGCTCGTGTCGAAATTCTGCGTCCGCGCATTATGGTGACCAGCGATGTGACCGGAAAAACGACCAGCCGCCCGTATTCCGCAGCCGCCGCCGGGCACCGTGTACGTATTGACCACGATTACGGCTACTGGTGGTCGAAATCCAATCAGGAGGTGTACGGCTTCTCCGGGCTGGAGCAGACCGACAGCTTCCTCATCGGGGATGAAACCTGCGTTGCCAACCAGCTCAACCAGGCGAACGTCAGCACCATCGTCATGATCGACTCATACAAGCACTGGGGTAACCGCCTGTGTACTGATGATCCGCAGTACCGCTTTGAGTCGGTGCGCCGCACGATGGACGCCATCGAGGATTCCATCCAGTTGATGGTGACCAAAAGCTACGTTGACCGCCCGATTGATAAAGCCTTTGCCACGTCTATTGTCGGTTCGATTAACAGCTATCTGCGCCAGCAGACCAAAGCGGGCGTGCTGAATGGCGGGCGCTGCTGGCTGGATCCTGACCTCAACACCGCCGAATCGCTGGCGGCGGGCAAGGTGTATATCAACGTGGCGATCGGGCCGAAATCTCCGGCAGAAGAAATCACCGCGACGTACTCCATCGACAACACCTACACCGTCCAGGAATTCAATCTGGCGGCCTGATAAGGAATCATCATGAACACAGGTTTTATTTATTCCAAGTCCGGCCTCTGGATCGGCAACAACATCCGTGTGGCTGGAGTGCTGTCGCTTACGCCGCCTGCCATCACTGCGACGATCGGCAACTACAAAACCACCTGGATGGACATGGCCACGCCAGTTGATACCGGCATGGAGCCGATGCAGACCGAATTTAAGGTGGGTGCGGATACGGACGTGCTGGCGATGTTTGGCTTTATTCCCGGCAATTCCACGCTGGTGCAGGTTCGCCGCACCTACCGCGACACAGACGGCGCGCTGCATACCTTTGTGGACGAAATGGAAGGCATCATCGGCACCATTACGCCGGATGAAGCAGGCACGGACAGCAAAGAAGGCGTCGGGAACGCCGTCACCATGAACCTCAGCTATTACAAACTGACGGTCGACGGCAAAGAAATCTACGAGATTGACCCGGCGAATATGATCCGCAGTGTGAACGGTGTGAACGTCCTGCAGGACGAGAAAGACGCGCTGCTGATGTAACTCAATCCCAAACCATTTATCTGGCGCCCACGTGGCGCCATTTTCTTTTCTACTGGAGCATTTATGACTTATCCGACAAATACCACCCTGATCACGCTGTCCCGCCCATTCAAACTGGATGGCCAAGAGGTCGAAACCATTCAGATGCGCGAACCGACCGTGTTCGACAAGCTGGCCTTTGAGAAGAACAAGGGCGCAGCCCTGGAAAAGGAGGTCACGATGATTGCTGGTCTGTGCGGTCTTAATCCCGGCGATCTGTACCAGCTTCCGGCGTATGACTATGAGCAGCTCACCACGGCGTTTAACGATTTTTTGTTGCCACCGGCGGAGCGCTCGAACCTCAGTTCCTGAACAACCAGCCGGGGATCACATACTGGTGTCGCATCTCCTTCACTGAGCAGCTCGGGCTGCCAGTGAGCATCTGGCGGCGCTATCTGAAACAGGCCATTAAGCAGAGCAAAGCCTAATGTCGAAATCCCAGAAGTTTAACGCCTCGATTAATTTCGGGGCGTCGCTCGACCCGTCTATGGCTCGCACGCTGAAGCAGCTGACGCGTGGCATTGACGATATCAGCGATGAGTCAGAAAAGGCTGCAAAAACGCAGACCGCCTGGATGCGGCAGATGAAAGCCGGTTCAGCCAGCACCACATCGCAGATCAAGAACATGGAGCGTGCCACCGAGACGCTCGTCAAAAAGCAGGCTGCACTGGAGAAGCAGATCCGCGATGGCGTGCGGGCAGGGAAGGATGTTTCTGAGCTGGCGAGCGAGTATCAGCGTGTGGCCGCCGGAATCGGGCGCGCGGAACACGCTCTTTCTCGCCTGAATGCGCAGCATGAACGCGAAACCAAACTGGCTGATAAACAGCAGCGCAAGCAGGCCAGGAACGAGCGGTATAAAAATGCCTTCCTCTCACCCGCGCAAACAGCCTGGGGCAAAGCCAAAGCGGCACCGGGTAACATGCTGGAGTCTGGTCTGTCGATGGCTGGTGGGTTGCCATTCGCTGCGGCGAAAGCGGTTATCGGGGCTCCTGTAGCAATTGCCAAAACAGGGATTGCTGCTGGCGCTGGTTTGGTTGGTACCGTTATCGCGATGAACAGGAAGACCGCCGAAGAATATCGGCTGGCAAAGCAGTACGGCATGTCTTACCGGAACTATAAAACCGGCAGCATCCTCGCGGAGCAGGCGGGCCTGAACGGTGAGAACTACGGCGATCTGTCTGAAGAGCTGAGTAACAAACTGGGCGAGCAGGGCAACGAGAAAACGCTGAACCCAATGCTGGCGCAAATCGGCATGAACAAAACGCAGCTGAAAGGGACCAAACAGCAGCAGTTTGATCAGGTCATGCAGGCGATCAGTGTCGCAATCAAGAACAAATCCATGTCCGCGCAGCAGGGCGAATCGCTTGCCGATCAGTTGATGGGCGGTGAGGCCAACAAACTGATGACCTACATCGCGAACACTGGCAAATCCTACAGGGAGGTGATGGATAACGCTGCTCAGCTCAACAATATTTCTGAGGATGAAGCGCGGGCGGCGGTCGAATCGAGTCAGACAATCAGCAACATCTGGACGTCGGCGGAAACCGCCTTGCAGGGAATTGCCGGTGAGCTCGGTAAAGCCTTTGAACCTCAGCTGAAAGCATGGGAACAGCAGGCGACGGAGTGGATCCACAATAACAAACAGCTAATCACCAACGAAATAACCGATTGGGTGAATGGCGGTGGCCCGAAACGTGTTGTCGATGGCCTGGTCAAATTTGGGGATGCTGTTTCTACCGTTGCTGGTTGGATTAGTGCGATCTTGCCTGACAACGATGAAAGAGCTCCAGCGCAGATGGATACGATTCAGGAGGCAAGACAGAGGGCACTGGAAAACGAAGCTGAAAGCCGGGGCATATCGACAGCTGGTCTCAGTTATCAGGAGGCGCTTTCTATCGGGCAGAGAGCGGAACAAGACTGGAAAGATGCACATAGCCAGGCTAGGGTGCCGGATAGCGCGACTTTCGACGATAGTACATTCGGTGTGAAGGTGCCTTCGCTGAAGGCTCTGGCGCCGCAGCAGACGAACCATGTAGCTATTGAAGTAAGCACGCTTCCTGGTCAGGATCCCAAAGAGTTTGGTCAGGGGATTTACGATGCCTTCAATAGCGGCATCCCGAAAGCGTCAGGTGCGAGTGGCGGAGGGGAGACTTTCGATCTCCCATCGCTTTAATTTTACTCCTTGGTATTCTGCGGCTTTTCAAATCCAGATATTTTGCAATCGCGCAGAATAACATCCCCTAATGTATACCCATATACAATACAGGTAGCGTGTACAAAGTCGTACTTTGAAATCTGTAATAAATATGGGTCGTCTTTAGATACAACCATATTGACAGAATTAAAATCATCTCTGCCATACAAACTAACAATAGGGGTCTTTCGAATGTCAGTACCTATAGAATATATGCTTCCAGAAATATCTATACGGTTGTTCTCATATTTATCGGCGGCTGCGATTGCGTTACGGTCATAATCTCTGCTTATTTGTAGCGAAGATATCTCTTCTGCTTTTGCAAAGTTCATGAACAGGATTAGCAATGACGTGGAAAATACAGATATTTTAAACATGTCACAAATACCTTTTTGGAGTAAATATGCAATATACAACCAAAAATGGCGAGCGTTTAGACATTATATGCGCCCGGCACTACGCTGCCGTTAACAACACCTTCGAAACCGTGCTTTACGATGTCAACAACTACGATTTGACCTCAGTAGAGGTATTTGATGCGGGCGTCACATTCTCGCTTCCAGTAGTGAAGCCATCAGAGAAAAAAATTGAAAACTCATTGTGGGATTAATATATGACGTACATAGACACTGGCAGCATGCCTTGGCAGCCAAACATCTCGATCATCGTTGAGGGTGATGATATTACGGATTCTGTTCGGGAAAACCTCATCAATCTGACGTTGAAAGACTATGGTGCTGGCTCAAAGCAAAGCGATCAGATCACTTTCTCCGTTGTTTCACCTGACATGAAGTTACCCGCCAAGGGGGTGAAAATTTCAGTCGCGTTAGGCTTCGGGAATACTCTGGTCAATAAAGGGACTTTTGTTGTGGACTCCCGTTCTTCTGGTGGTTCTTCATCGCAGCCCCGCATCATTGAGATTACAGCCAAAGCTTTTTCAAAGACAAACGAGCGTGGCCACGGCACATTGCAGTCACAAAAAACGCGCTCGTTCAATAGTGGCATTACTCTTGGTGATCTGGTGACTACGATCGCCTCTGAATATGGTCTGACTGCGAGGGTCGATTCTACACTGGTCAATCAACAAATCTCGCACATTGACCAGGTTGGCGAAAGCGACATGAACTTGCTGACCCGCATTGCGGCACGGTATGGCGCGGTGAGTAAAGTCACGCATGACTACTGGGTGTTCACACCTCGCGGGTCCGATACTACTGTTAGTGGGAAGCCGCTGCCAATTACAACGATCAGGCCAGATATGTGCAGCGACTGGCGTTATCACGACAACAGTGATCATCCCGATAGCAGCAAATCAGGAAAGGGGACTGTAGTTGTGAGTTACCGTGATATGGCCGACAGCGGCAGAATAAAAACGCTGGCGGTTGGCAGTGGTGAGCCGGTTACTCATTACCCGATCCCACAGAAGGACATCGAGGGAGCCAGAATCATTGCTGGTGGCTGTAGCGCCCAAAGCAAGAAAAAGCTGGCAGGAATGACCCTGGTGCTTCCAGCCACACCAGAAATGATGCCGATGACCGCAGAAGGCAAGATAACCACCAGCGGTTTCGGTAGCGTAGAGGACCGAGAGTGGAAAATAGCATCGCTTGATTTTCGGCTTTCTGAACAGGGTTTCACCCTGAGCATTGAGCTTGAATGATGGATACGGCTCGCGTCCTGAATAGAGAAAAAGTGGTTATCAAAACTCAAAATCGATCTAGTAAATTCAGGGGCTGATAGGAGTGGCAAAAATGCGTCTAAAATCTCAATATTTTTTTATATCTCCTTATCTATCAAATAATAAAGTAACCTTCCAATAAATACTGCTGCGTCATATGGAATGGTTCGAAGCCGCAGACCTGATCGTTAAAGGTATGGAAGGCGCGATCAACGCGAAAACCGTCACCTATGACTTCGAACGTCTGATGGAAGGCGCTAAGCTGTTGAAATGCTCAGAGTTTGGCGACGCGATTATCGCGAACATGTAATCCAGATTCTGGGTTAAAAGAAAGCGGGAGCCGATGGGCTCCCGTTTTTTTATTCACCGTAAAATCTGCCCCAAAACGATCGCCATATTCCTCTCTTTTCTCCCCGTTTTTAGGCGATATCTCTGTTAATGACTTGCATCCACCCCTCTGTAAAAACGTGTTGCATTTTACTGATCAAAAACCCTGGTGAATCACTCCCGGCTAGCTACGCTTAAACAGGTAACCGATATCGGGAGGGGTTATGCTGACTCATTCTGAAGCCAAACGGTGGGCATCGATAATGCTGAAATCGGCATTATGCGATGGTATGAATACTGACGAGATTTCCCGACAGGTACACCTGGTCTGCGATCATCACGGGCGAGAGTGTCTTGAGGAGTTAATTGAGGAAATCTTAATTGAAGCAGGACGAATAGGGCCTAAGCACAGCAATGGCGAAATTCACCATCACTGAGCTTCAATATTCTGCTCATCGTATCATCCATCATGATGTCTCTTGCTGGATCCGGGAGCTTCCGCTCCCGGACAGCCCGTCTTAGTAAACCTCTTTCACTTTGAAAAGCGACACAGAGTGTGACAGCAAGTTTGCCTGCTCGTTGACCCCCGACGCGGTGGTGGCCACTTCTTCCACTAACGCGGCGTTTTGTTGCGTGACGTGATCCATCTGGGTGATTGCGATACGAATTTGCTCCACCCCACGGCTTTGCTCTTCCGACGCCAGCGCGATGTTTTCCATCATCACATTGACCTTACTGACGGCTCCGCTGATATCCAGCATGGTCTGGCTGGTTTTATTGGCCAGTTCAGCCCCTTCTTCAATATACAGGCGCGATTCGTTGATGAGCGTGGTGATCTCTTTTGCAGAGTCCGTACAGCGACGGGCGAGGTTTCTGACTTCGCCTGCGACCACGGCAAAACCGCGCCCGGACTGGCCTGCACGCGCCGCTTCTACCGCGGCGTTCAGGGCCAGAATGTTGGTCTGGAAGGCAATGCTGTCGATAACGCTGATGATCTCAACCATCTTTTGAGCGCTCTGACTGATGGCGTCCATCTTTTTCATCATGCCGCGCATCTGCTCTTCGCCTTCGTTGGCAATTCCGGCGGCGTTTTGCACCATCTGTGCCGCCTCAAGGGCATTATCGGTATTCATTTTCACCGTGGAGGTGATCTGTTCCATGCTCGCCGCGGTTTCCACAACGGCTGCGGCCTGCTCTTCGGTACGACGAGAAAGATCGTTGTTGCCGGATGAAATCTCCTGCGTGCCAATATTGATGGACTCAACGCCCTGACGGATAGAGACCACCGTCGAGTTCAGTTCAGCCTGCATGGTTTGTAAGGAGGCAAACAGCAAGCCAATTTCATTATTGTTAGCGACGTGAATATCTCCGGTCAGATCGCCTTTACCGATAAATTCAAAATGCTCAGCCACTTCCTGCAGCGGCAGGATTAACATTTTCCGCATCCAGGCGTTGATAACAAAGAACAACACGGCGGCAAGAATCAGCAAGGCGATCATCACGTAAAGGGCAAATTGATAAGAACTGTTGCTGTAACTAATGACGCCATCCAGATTACGCTGCGTGGTATCAATATAAGAGTGATATTCATCATCCCAGGCCTGACGCACCTGCAGGGTGGTGTCGAGATATTTGGCGAGCGCCAGTTTCAGTTCCTGCGGATCATTAATATTAATCAGCAGGCCGGAGTTGTGAGCAATGACGGCTATTTGCTGGTCGTAACGGTCTTTCATTCTTGCACCCACTTCCGGATGAATGGTGGAAAGCCCCGGGATTTGCACAAACAGCTGGAATTGCTCAGCGGCGGTCTGCATCTCTTTGCGGATACTGGCCTGAATAGCAGGCTCATCAATATCATCGCCGTGGGTTTTCGCTTGCGAGGCTGAATCAATAATCACCCGCGCGCGCAATATGGCATTACGCACGTTGTTGAGCGCTTTTTGTTCTCCGGCGTTATAACTTAATGTCTGAATATCATTATTGCTGCGGTGGAGGAAATAGAGTCCCAGCCCGCTGGAAAGAATGAGCATAAGCGTAAAAGTCGTCAGAACGATCAACAGCCCGACTCTGATTTTAATATTTTTCACAGTAAACCCCTTTATAACCTGTAACGAAATACCATCAATGTTGGAAGGGTTATCGGCAGGGGTAAAAGGGGCTTGATTGAGAGAAACATCAAAATCAGTCCAAAACCAAAATATGATGTTTACTGTTTTTTCTGAGGGGAAACGCGATATTTAAACTTGATGATCCGGATGCGTATCCCAGGTGAGGGGCAACGGCGCAAAAAAAAGCCCACTAAAAAGTGGGCAAGAAATACTGGAAGCAATGTGAGCAATGTCGTACTGAATACCCGAGTGATTTGCTCAACTATTCAGTGTTGAGAAAGATAATCTTTCTCAACTGAAGTTGCAACCCCATCTTTTGTGTGGTGCGTGATTTTTTTAAGTGCTGATAAAATGTGCAAACAGGCAGCGTGATCCCTATCACAAATATCATTTTGGTGATCCTGTGCTATCCTTTTCTGTGTCGTTGATTTAATGACAAAAAACCATACAGAGAGGAAAGCTATGGGAATTTTATCCTGGATTATCTTTGGGCTTATTGCGGGGATTCTGGCGAAGTGGATCATGCCGGGCAAAGATGGCGGTGGGTTCTTCGTGACAGTAATACTGGGGGTCGTGGGCGCCGTGGTCGGCGGCTGGATCAGCACCCTGTTCGGTTTTGGTAAAGTCGATGGCTTCAATATCGGCAGCTTTGCTGTTGCGGTAGTGGGTGCGCTGGTGGTTCTGTTTATCTACAGAAAAATCAAAAGCTAACAGCGTTCACCATCAAAAAAGGCTGCCAAAGGGCAGCCTTTTTAGTTTTCCGGGTTCACCACCAGCCGAACTGGGTACCCGCTACCGCCACGACCGCGACGATCAACATAATGATGGTTGTCTTACGCATTTATGCCCCCGGCGCGGCGTAACCGCCGACAAAAAACCACGTTAAAAATACCACTGCCGTTATAAAAATAACGACCGGGAAAACAATTCCGATCCTCATCACATCACCTCTAAGGTTTCCTTGCCCGCAAAGTGTACGGGGTTACTCATCCGGGAGAAAGCGTGTTTTGCTTTTGCCTTTTTTATCCAGGTACATGGCCGTATCCGCCGCGCGCAACGCGCTGTCTGCATCGGTACTGGCAGGATCCACCGCCACCACGCCCAGGCTCGCGCCAGGGTAGACCAGGTGTACGTTTCCAAGCCAGTACTCTCCTGCAATCGACGCGCCAAGCTGCGTGCGCAGAATATTGATTTGCGCGTTATCGACCGCTTTTTCACCCTTACTCAGGCAGGCCACTAAAAACTCATCGCCGCCGAGCCGCCCGACGATGTCGTCTTCGGTTTGGCCGTCGATCAATCGCTTACCGACCTCAACCAAAAACTGATCGCCCGTCTCATGGCCGTAGCGATCGTTGATGAGCTTAAAATCATCAAGATCGATGTAGGCGATGATGGCATTGCGCTTGAGGTGGCGCGCCAGCGAGAACAGGGTATTGAGATTATCAAAAATCGCCCGGCGGTTGGGTAAACCGGTTAACGCATCCGTATAGGAATGCGCGATCAGCGCCGCGTTCGCCTCGCGCAGCTGAATAACCAGCGACTCTTTTTGAATGTACTGCGCAATCAGCCCGGCAAAAAGCTGCAGAACCTGCTCGGCCCGGTCGCTTAAGGTCTGTTTTTGCGTGCTGGTCGCACAGAGGGTGCCGTACAGCGAACCATCTGCAAGATGAATAGGAATACTCACGTAGGTTGTGATGCCCAGCGCTTTGGCGGCGTCGCAGTCGGCCCAGCGTTCCGCGACCTCATTACTGAAAAAAGAGTTGCTATCGATGGCGCGCTTACACAGCGTATCGCCCCACGGCACGCTCAGCCCTTCTGGGATCTGCATCTGCTTACTGTTGCGGGCGTAAAGAATATGCTGCAAACGCGCATTGATATCGACTTTCGTCAGATAGGTCGATTCCATCTCGGTGACAATCTCCAGCATTTCCAGGAGCTGTCGAACCAGGCTTTCAAGGGATTGTTCTGTTGCAAGGGTTTCTGAAACACGGGCAAGAATAATATCCGACATGACGTGGGTAAACTCCCATGCAGAAGACGCCAGTATCTGCATGTTGTGCTGAATTTTTCGGCTGGGGCATAGTAAAACACGAATACAGGAAATTTTATATATTGTCGCGGTACGCGTGGCAGGGCAGGCGAAAAAAAGCCCCGCACAGGCGTGCGGGGCAAAGACATCTTGATTACGGAATGATGTTCTCTGGTCATTGAGAACGCAGCCACTATAGGGTGAAAAAGTGCAGGTTTAATGGAGAAATCATGGAGAAAACGGCGAAGTCCCGGTACGCTTTAGACTTTGCAAACAGAAAGGACAACCCCATGCGATACCTGCTGCTGGCGATGGCTCTGCCATTGGCCGCCTGTTCGACCCCACCTGACGCGCCGAAACCTCCGCAAATCGGTATGGCTAATCCTGCTGCCGTGTACTGTGTGAAGAAGGGCGGAGAGCGCGTTCCGGTACAAAGTCCGCAGGGCGTGCGCACCGAGTGCAAACTGCCGGGCGGCGAAGTGATTGATGAGTGGGAGTTGTTCCGCCGCGATCACCCTACGCCTGCTGCGTGACAGGGCAGGAGCGACTGCGATACACTTCTCTTTAAGAATTATCTCAGTCCGTGTGGCTGATAACAGAGACCGCGAGAGAAGTATGTTTCAGTTAAAACCGGGCAGCCTGTGCATGGTCATCGGCGCCCGCACTGCCGCCGGGCGGCGCAATATCGGCAAATCCGTGGAGCTTTTTGCGCTCTGCAAGCCAGGCCTGCGTTTCCTGAACCCCGTTAACGGCGTGATGACCGAGCTGCCTGCCAGCGCCGATCGCGCCCTGTGGCTGGTCACCGGCGATGTTTACGCCGTTGATAATCAGCATGGTTTTGCCTTTGTGCGCCCGGAACATCTGCTGCCGCTGACGCCTGATGATGCGTCACACATCCTCGACGAACTAACCTTCAGCTAACTGGCGCAGCCAGTCGGCCAGAACCAGAGCGTGGTTCTGCCGCGTGTTCTTCGCGCCGTAGAGCAGCGTCAGGGTCTGGTTTTTCGCCAGGGCAGCCACACGTTGCCCTTCGTCCTGATGCTGCGCCAGCTCCTGCAGATAGGCCTCGCGAAAAGCGGGGAAATCAATGGTTTCGCTGTGAAAGGCTTTGCGTAACTCGCCGGAGGGCGTCAGGGCTTTGCACCACTCATCAAAAGCCAGCGCCTCTTTCTTGACGCCGCGCGGCCAGAGCCGGTCGACCAGAATGCGATAGCCGTCGTTTTCGGCTGGTGCGTCATACACCCGTTTACACTGAATCATTGTCTCTCTCCTCAACCCAGGCGATCAGCTCAGCAAGCTGGTTATCGGAAAATACCTGAATACCGTGTTCACGTAACAGTGCGGCGGCGACGCCCATCCCTGCGCGTTTTTGCCCGCGAAAGCTGCCGTCGTAAATCAGCTCGCTGCCGCAGGTAGGGCTGCCGTCGGTCAGCAGGGCGGCGCGGCAGTTCCCCTCCTGGGCTGCACGTAGCGCAAGCCAGGCGGCAAGCTGATAATGCGCAGTCACATCGCGACCGTCACTTTCCAGAATGCGCGCGCGGCCCGCCATCACCTCATTTCCGCCGCCTGAGACAATCTCTGCGGGTAAACGTGGGATCGACAGACCTGCTGCCAGCTCCGGGCAGTGCGTCACCAGTCGTTGTTCTTGCTGCCAGCGCCTGAGGGTGTCAGAAATAGCCGCTTTCTCGCTGCCGTTATAGCGAACCTTGTGGCCCATCAGACACGCGCTGACCAGAATTTTGGTTTTCATGAGGTTTCAGACTACCCGAAATAAGGGGGGATAATACGCTATCACTATACCACCTGAATTTTTGCCCCTCCAATTTAAGGTATTGTGAACCCTGCAAAAGATCGGTAGGCTGAGGTTCCTTATGTTATCTGATAATTCTTTGGCATATGGAACCTCTCATGGAACTCTCCCCGGTAAAAGACACACTTCGCATTGCACTTGTTGGTGACTACAACCCTGATGTCATTGCTCACCAGGCCATTCCGTTATCCATCGATGATGCGGCGGCCGTGCTGGATTTAACGGCGGATTACGACTGGATCGCCACCACCGAGCTGACCAGCCCGGAAGATTTAGTGGGCTACGATGCGATCTGGCTGGTGCCGGCAAGTCCGTATAAAAATGTCGACGGGGCGTTTATTGCTGCGCGTTTTGCGCGTGAAAACAGTATTCCGTTTCTAGGAACCTGCGGCGGGTTCCAGCATGCGCTTATTGAATATGCGCGAAACGTGCTGGGCTGGAGCGATGCGGCGCATGCGGAAACCGATACCGACGGCAGAATGGTGATTGCCCCTCTGACCTGCTCGCTGGTGGAGAAAACCGATACCATCGAACTTCGTGCTAACACGATTATCGCTAAAGCCTATGGCCGGGAAGAGATCGAAGAAGGGTATCACTGCAACTACGGCGTTTCTCCGGCGTTCGCGAAAGAGCTGGAAAGCGGCGATATGCGCGTAACGGGCTGGGATGAACAAGGCGAGATCCGCGCGGTAGAACTGGTAACGCATCCGTTCTTCGTCGCCACGCTGTTCCAGCACGAGCGCGGTGCGCTGGCGGGGCGTCCTGTACCGCTGGTACAGGCCATGCTGCACGCCGCTCGCAGCTAAACGGGCAGGCCATTCGGCCTGCCGTCAGACTCAGTGGGGCGTGATCTCGCGGTCGCGCCCGGCAAGCACACCGCAGACCGCCATCACCACGCCAGCCAGCGCACAGGTGATGAGCGGGATCCGCCAGTCACCCGCGGTGTCGTGAATTTTCCCCATCAGCGGTGGACCACAGGCCGCCAGCAGATACCCGACCGACTGCGCCATTCCGGAAAGTGCCGCCGCCTGGTGCGCCGAGCTGGCACGCAGTCCGATAAAGGTCAGGCCAAGAATCATCGTCGCGCCGGAACCAAATCCATAGACAATCGTCCAGAGCACGGCCTGATCCGGCACAAACCAGAACCCGGCGAGACTCACCGCGCACATCAGTGCCGATAACCCGGCGATACCGCGCTGGTCTTTCAGTTTATGCAGCAGCAGCGGCACGGCAAGCCCCGGCGCTGCGGTCGCCAGCTGCAGCAAACCGTGCATCGATCCGGCCTCGGTTTCGCTGTAGCCGTGGCTGAGCAGAATTGCCGGCAGCCAGCCGATAATCACGTAGTAAATCAGCGAGTTAATGCCGAGAAACAGCGTCACCTGCCAGGCGAGGGCCGAGCGCCAGATGCCACGGTTGTGTAGCGCCCGCGCATTGCTTAAGGAGGCGGTATGTTTTTGTCGCCACTGGGGCAGCCACAGAAGCGTGGCTAACAGCGGGAACACCATCAGCATCAGCAGCGCGCCGTGCCAGCCCGCGCCGCTCAGGGCCAGTGGTACGATCATCGCTGAGCCCAGCGCTGCCGCCGCGCCCATGGTCAGGGAGTAGGCACCGGTAAGCTTTGCCACCTGGCCTGGAAAATCACGCTTAATCAGACCGGGCAGCAGGACGTTACCCAGCGCAATTCCGCAGCCAATCACCCCGGTGCCGATAAACAGTAGCGCAGCGGAGGGCAGCGAACGAAGGCCAATGCCCGCGCAGATGAGCAGCATGGCGAAAAACAGGCTGCGCTCCATGCCGATCTTCCGCGCCACACCGGCGGCGAGAGGGGAAATCAGCGCAAAGGCCAGCAGCGGCAGAGTGGTCAGCAGGCCAGTCTGGGCAGTCGTCAGGCCGTAGTCGTGACGAATCATGTCCAGTAAAGGGGCCGCACCAGTAAAGGTGACGCGCAAAGTGGTGGCAATCATCAAAATACCGGCAATCAACAGCAGGCGATCTTTGCCGGAAGAGGGAATAGCAGTAGTCATGGTTTTCTCTGACAACGTAACGAGGGCACACAATACCCGTTTTCCACCCTGTTTAAATCAAGCTAAAATGACACTTTATCGCTAATATCGGACAACTTTATGCAAGGTCTCGGACTTGACGGCTACGATCCCGACAGCCAGCACGATGCGGCCGTGGCGTTTCGCATCCGCGTGGTGGAAGACGAACAGCGCATCCCGCGCCACCAGCACCGTAAAGGTCAGCTGATCCTTGCCCTGCGCGGGGCCATCACCTGCGAAGTGGAAAACGCCATGTGGATGGTGCCCCCGCAGTACGCGGTGTGGATCCCAGGCCAAATCCCTCACAGCAACAAAGCTACGCCCGGCGCGCAGCTCTGTTTTCTGTTTATTGAGCCGGGCGCGGTGACGCTTCCGGAACGCTGCTGTACGCTAAAAATCTCCCCGCTGGTGCGCGAACTGATCCTGACGCTGGCGAGCAAAACCCGCGAGCAGCTGTTGCTCCCGTCCACCTCCCGGCTGGTTGATGTGCTGTTTGATGAAGTCCCGCAGCAGCCGCAGGAGCAGCTTCAGCTGCCGGTTTCGCCGCACCCTAAAATCCGCATGATGAGCGAAACCATGGCTGAGCAACCCGCCGAGTGGCAGACGCTGGCCCAGTGGGCAAGCCACTTTGCCATGAGCGAGCGCAATCTGGCGCGGCTGGTGGTGAAGGAGACGGGCCTGAGTTTTCGCCGCTGGCGTCATCAGCTGCAGTTAATCGTCGCGCTACAGCTGTTGATCGGCGGTAAATCGGTCCAGCAGGCGGCGCAGTCACTGGGATATGACTCCACCACCGCGTTTATTACGATGTTCAAAAAAGGGTTGGGGCAGACACCCGCGCGCTATATCGCCAGCCTGTCTACGACTTCCCAATAAACAGGGACACCAGCCCGGCGGCGATCAGCGGGCCGACCGGCACGCCGCGGAACAGCGCCACGCCGAGCACCGTTCCGACCAGCAGACCGGCGACGAGAGAGGGTTGCGAACTCATCAGCGTTACCCCCGCGCCCGCCGAGCCAGGAGACGAACACCCCCACGGCGATGGCCACTAGCGATTTCCAGTTCACAAAGGAGTGTAAAAGTGTCGAGGCCGGGAGCGTACCGCTGGCGATGGGAGCCATCACCCCGATGGTCAGAATGATGATCCCGATGGTCAGGCCCTGTTTTTCTATCCACGGGAAGAAAGTGTTGAGCGGCGTTACGCGCACGATAATTAACACCAGGATCGAAATGGCCACCGTGGTGTTGTGGCTGACAAAGCCCAGCGCAGCCAGCGCCAGCAGGATCAGCAGGGTAGGGTCAAACATGAGGGGTATCCTTGCCAGAAAAAAGTAAGCCTGCTTACTTTACCCGCAAAGGCGAGCGTAAACAGGCTTTTATCGACAAATCCCCCATTTTTGGGCAGCTGCCCGAGGCTAGCTCACTAACACCTTCACCAGCGGACTACTGTCGCGAATAAACACCGGAATCGTCTCCAGCGCCGCGTCGACCGTCACGCGTTCGCCGCCGCGATATCGCTCGCCGTTTAAAGCGATCCAGTGATCTCCTGCGGGAAGCCAGACGTCACGCTGGCGCTGCCCGGCGTGCATCACAGGTGCAACCAGCAGATCTTCGCCGAACAGATACTGATCTTCCGTCTCCCAGCTCTGTTTTTCCTGCGGATAGTGCCAGAACAGGGGGCGCATCAGCGGGTCGCCGTGCTGATGGGCATTCTCATACAGAGCATCAATGTACGGGCGCAGTTTTTCACGCACTGACAGCCAGTGCTGCATGATAGCGAAGTTCGCTTCGCCGTAGCTCCACAGCTCGTTGGGCGAGCCGCTGTTGCACTGAGGAATGCCGTCGCGATAGCGCTCTGGCGGCTGGATTTGCGGCTCACGATAGCCGTGCATGCGCAGTACCGGACAGAAGACCGCCCACTGGAACCAGCGAATCAGCAGCTCGTGGAATGCCGGATCGTTGACGTTTCCGCCCTGGAATCCACCGATGTCCGTGGTCCACCACGGGATGCCCGCCAGCCCCATATTCAGCCCGGCGGCCAGCTGGTTGCGAAACGCGTGGAAGGATGAATGTACATCGCCGGACCACGCCAGCACGCCGTAGCGCTGGCTGCCCGCCCAGGAACACCGCACCAGATTGACGATATCGCGCTCGCCGTTAGCGGTTAAGCCGTCGTAGAAGCCCTGCGCAAAATCGCGTGGATAGCGGTTGCCCACCTCCAGCACCGGGCCGGCGTGATAGCGATAATTATCAAAATCGTAGGCGCGATACTCCGGCTCGGCTTCATCCAGCCAGAACAGTTTGATGCCCAGATCGTAGTAGTTTTTCTTGACGGTCTCCCAGACAAACTCACGTGCCTGCGGATGGGTCGCGTCGAAAAAGGTGGTGTTGCCCATAAAGTCGAGATTCACCTGCACGCCGCGCTCGCTGCTGACCAGCCAGCCTTTGGCTTTCATCTGCGGGAACAGTGGGCTGCGCGCTTCGACGGTCGGCCAGACGGAGACCATCAGCTCGATGCCCATCTCAGTGAGTTCATCCACCATCGCTTTGGGATCGGGCCAGTCGACCGGGTCGAAACACCAGGTGCCCTGATTCGGCCAGTGGAAGAAATCAATCACCATCACAGCGAGCGGCAGGTTGCGACGGCGATATTCGCGCGCCACTTCCAGTACCTCCTGCTGGGTGCGGTAGCGCAATTTGCACTGCCACAGGCCGCTGATAAAGGCCGGGGCAGGCGGCGGAGTGCCGGTGGCGGTGACATACTGGCGGGTGATCTCCGCGATGCTGTCGCCTGCGGTGATCCAGTAGTCCATCTCCCCCGTGACGCGGGCGCGCCATTCGGTCTGGTTTTTGGCAAAGCTGACTTCCCCAATCGCCGGATTATTCCACAGCACGCCGTAGCCCAGATTCGACTGCATAAAAGGCACGCTGGCCTGAGAGTTGCGCTGGGCCAGTTCGAGGGTACAGCCTTTCAGATCCAGCCAGGGCTGCTGATACTGACCCATACCGTAAATCCGCTCCTCAGGGCGCGATTCAAAGCGCACGGTGAGCTGATACTTGCCGCCCGCCAGCGGTTTGAATTCGCGACCGTCGAGTTTCAGGGCGCTGACATATTTATCCTGGCTCTTTTCGCTGGCTCCAATCCCCACCGTTGAGCGCTGACGCCACATCTCCTCCAGCAGCAGCTCACCGCGCTGGTTATAGAATGCCAGCTGGCCTTTCAGATTCAGGGTGGCGGTGATGTTGCCGTTGCGCAGCGTCAGGCTTTCGTTCTCCGCGGTGATCTCCGCGGTGCAAGGAGCCGCGGGCAGAAGTGCCTGTAACGCTTCGCTGAAGTCCGGGGAGCAGGTGGCTCTCACGCGCAGGCTGTTTTTACCCCACGGCTCGATGCGCAGGATCTGCCGCTCAAAGCGCCACTCGATACTGTTGGTATGTTGAATGAGTTCACTCATGGTTAATGCGTCCTTTTACGAAAGACTGTGTTTGGCAAGGTTGATGGATTGCATGGTGCGGTCGTCGAGCTTGTACCAGCGCAGGGTGGCAAATGCGCACAGGGAGAGAATGCCCGGCACCACGGTAAAGAGGGCGATGATGCAGTACATGGCGGTGGAGGTTTGCTCCGGCGCGTTAGCCACATAGCCGCTGAAGCCCAGCGTCCAGCCGACGATGGCACCGCTGATGGCCATTCCCAGTTTGAGCACAGCGAGGAAGGTCGAGAAGATCACGCCGTCCATGCGTTTGCCCTGTTTCCATTCGCCGTAATCGGCGACGTCAGCCATCATCACCCACATTAAGGTGGTGGTGGCCTGATATAGGGTGGAAATAATGAAGGTGAGCGGTACCAGTACCACGACCATTTTCGGCGCGAAGAACAGGGCAATACTCAGCACGCCCGCCAGCACCGCGCAGTAGCCAAACATCTGTACTTTGCTGTAGTTTCGCGTCAGGCGTTTTGCCAGCGCGCTGCCCGCCGCTTTGCCGAGAATATGCGCACCGAGCATCCACATAAAATAGCTGGCGCTGCCGAGATAATAGGTGACGAAATACATCATCGCCCCTAGACGAATAACCCCAAAACCAATATTGGTTAATACCAGAACGGCAACCACGCGCCACTGATCGTTGCGCAATAAATCGCGTAATTCAGCCAGATAATTATTGTGCGTCGCGGGGGCGTTAATACGCTCGCGGGTATTTGCAAAACAGATCCAGAACATAATGACCGCAATCGTCGCCATTATTGCCATCGCCCAGCGATAACCGAGTAATTTATCGTCGCCGCCGAGAAATTCAGCCAGGGGCATCATAAAGAAGGTGGATAACGCACCGCCGAGGGTGGCGAGGAAAAAGCGATACGATTGAAGGGAAATACGCGCTTCGTTGTCCGGGGTAATCACTGCGCCCATCGAGCAATAGGGGATATTAATGGCGGTATACATCAGCATCATCACCGTGTAGCTGATGGTGGCAAAAATCATTTTGCCGTGAAGATCCAGCGACTCCGGCACGGCGTAGGTGAGCAGACAGCTGGCACCAAACGGCAGGGCCAGCCACAGCATCCACGGGCGGAATTTACCCCAGCGGGTACGGGTGCGATCGGCAATATAGCCCATCGCCGGATCGATAATCGCATCTGCCGTTCTTGCCAGCAGAAACATGGTTCCCACAAAGGCGGCGGGCAGACCGACGACGTCCGTATAATAAAAGGTCAGAAAGATAATAACGTTATCCAGCCCAATATGGCTCGCCATATCACCTAACCCATAACTGATTTTCTCTTTACGGGAAATTGTATTGCTCATGTTATTCACCTTGCCAGTGTAAGGTTTATTTGCGGGTGTTCTTGTATGCAGTGTTAAGCAGGCCGGGGGGGTTAACAATTACGAGATTTGGCAATGGACTTATGGAAATCCTTTTTCGTGATACCGGTAACAAATTATTGTGATATGGGTTGTATTTATCGCGAGGGGATTATTTTCACCAGAATCGTTTCAGCTTATTCGTATTCATCGGGCTGACCTGAATCTGTCATATCATTGTCATCTGTGGGGATTAAAAAGAGATGAACGCAGCAAAAGGGGAATCAACATGAACGATCACATGTTTGTTGAAACGCTGATTATCTCGTCGTCGTTTTTTACCATTGCGATAATACTGGTGGCCTCAGTGATGTTTCTGGAAAAACGCGGCTGACAGAACTGCCAGCCGGGAAGCTCAGGCGCGGCGAAACGCCACCAGCTCAGGCTGGGCGATGCGCAGGTAGTCATGGGTATTCATAATGACCGATTTTTCCAGCAGACCGGCGTTAAAGGCAATCTCATCGTAACGCTCGAACAGCAGGGGATCGGCAACCAGCGTCAGGTCCGGATGAAAGCTGAACGGGGGAATTGCCCCGAAGACGCAGGCGGTTAAAACGTCCACTTCTGCCGGGCTTGCAAGCGAAGCTTTGCTCCCGCCAAAATGGCTGGCTAATTGACTCAAATCGGCCTGCTGATCCGCCGCCAGAATCGCCAGCACATGTTTTTTCACCCCGTTACCCTTAACTTTACAGACCAGCGCTTTCGCACCCTGGCCAAGCGCCGTGCCGCGAATCTCGCTCACCGCTTCGCATTTTCCTACCGCCGCATGTTCCACCACGCGATATTGCGCGCCCTGGTCAGATAACAGCGCGATCAGCTGCTGGTGGGTGGCGGTGCCTTTTATCTCGTCTGACATGATCGTTATTTCCCTCGGGTTGTTAAGTCGTGCGACTACATTAGCACAGTGTATTTTAAGAGCATTAATTTCAAGAAACCGATAATGCCCACGCGTGGGCTATTTTTACGACTGCGCGATATTTACCAGGGAAATGACAGATACGGACATTTAACGGGCTATGCAAGAGTGAGAGGGCGGATAGGACGCTTATCTCGGGAATAATGGTGTGCATTATGCCGAGGGGTAAAAATCTCGACTGTATTAATGTGAGCCAGTAAATAAAACAGCCAGCGTTTGGGCGCTGGCTGTGAGTTTATGCGTTACTGGTACTTTGCGTGTGGAACAGTTCGCGGAAGACCGGATAAATATCATCCTGATCGCGGATATGCTGCATGGCAAAGTTATCGAACATCGCCTGCAGGTGTTCATATTCCCGCCAGAGCGTTTGATGCGCGCGCCGGGTAATTTCGATGTAGCTGTAATACCGCACCACCGGCAAAATTTTCTTCGCCAGAATTTCGTGACAGAGCGGGGAGTCATCCGCCCAGTTATCGCCATCGGACGCCTGCGCGGCATAAATATTCCACTGCGCCGGGTCGTAGCGCTCTTTCACCACTTCATCCATCAGCTTCAGGGCGCTGGAGACAATGGTCCCGCCGGTTTCCTGAGAGTAGAAGAACTCGTGCTCATCCACCTCTTTAGCCTGCGTGTGGTGGCGGATATAGACGACATCCACGTTCTTATAGGTTCTGCTCAGGAACAGGTAGAGCAGAATATAAAAGCGCTTCGCCATATCTTTGGTGGCTTGATCCATCGAGCCGGAGACGTCCATCAGGCAGAACATAACCGCCTGGCTGGAAGGTTCCGGACGTTTCTCGTAGTTCTTGTAACGCAAGTCAAAGGTGTCAATAAACGGCACGCGCTCGATTTTCGCCCGTAGTTCGGCAATCTCTTTGCGCAGCCGTTCTTCCTCCAGCAGTTGCGCAGGCTCGCTGTTTTCAACGGTCTTAAGGCTGACCTCAAGCTCGCGCAGTTCACGACGTTTACCCGCCGTCATCGCGGTGCGTCGGGCCAGCGAGTTTTGCAGGGAACGCACTACGCTAATATTCGCCGGAACGCCGTTGGCGGTATAACCGGCGCGGTGGGTTTTGTACTCGTTTAGCTGACGGTGCTGATTTTTTTTCAGGTTTGGCAGCGCCAAATCCTCGAACAGCAGATCGAGATACTCATCTTTGGAAATCTGGAAGACGAACTCATCCTGGCCTTCACCGTCCTGACTTGCTTGCCCCTGACCGCTTCCTGAACCACCGCCGCCGCCCTGCGGGCGTTCAATGCGATCGTTCTGCACAAAATGGTCGTTACCTGGGTGTACGCGATGGCGCAAGCCGCCCCGTCCCTGATGGAACATCGGTTCGCTAATATCATCCGTCGGGATAGAGACGGACTCGCCGCTATCCACATCGGTCACCGAACGTTTGTTGATGGCCTCGGAGATCGACTGTTTAATTTGCGCTTTATAACGGCGCAAGAAGCGCTGGCGGTTCACCGTGCTCTTGTTTTTGCCGTTAAGACGCCGGTCAATAAACCAGGTCATATGCCCCCCGTACTGCATTGCCAACTTTTGCACTCCCTGTTTGCCGGATGCGCTGCGCTTATTCGGCTAACGGAAGGTTGTCGTTGTCGGCCCGATGGCGAAAAGCCACCGGGCACTTTTGTTAAGACGATTTACGTACGCGCAAATACCATTCGCACAGCAGACGAACCTGCTTGCGGGTATAGCCTTTCTCCATCATGCGGTCGACAAAATCGTCGTGCTTTTTCTGCTCGTCGGTTGAGGTTTTGGCATTAAACGAAATGACCGGCAACAGCTCTTCGGTATTCGAGAACATTTTCTTCTCAATAACCGTGCGCAGTTTTTCGTAGCTGGTCCAGTTCGGGTTACGTCCGCTGTTATGCGCTCTGGCGCGCAGCACGAAGTTCACGATCTCGTTACGGAAGTCTTTCGGATTACTGATCCCGGCCGGCTTCTCAATTTTTTCCAGTTCCGCGTTCAGGGATTCACGGTCAAACAGCTGGCCGGTATCCGGGTCGCGGTATTCCTGATCCTGGATCCAGAAGTCCGCATAGGTGACATAACGGTCGAAAATGTTCTGCCCGTATTCGGAATAGGATTCCAGGTAGGCGGTCTGGATCTCTTTGCCGATAAACTCGGCGTATTTCGGAATCAGATAGCCTTTGAGGAACTCAAGATACCGTTCCGCCAGATCCTGCGGGAACTGCTCGCGCTCAATCTGCTGCTCCAGAACGTAGAACAGATGTACCGGGTTGGCCGCCACTTCGGCGTGATCGAAGTTGAACACGCGGGAGAGGATTTTAAACGCGAACCGCGTGGACAAGCCGTTCATCCCTTCGTCGACACCGGCGTAATCGCGATACTCCTGATAGGACTTCGCTTTCGGATCGGTATCTTTCAGACTTTCGCCATCGTAGACGCGCATCTTCGAATAGATGCTGGAGTTTTCTGGCTCTTTCAGACGCGACAGAATCGAGAAGCGCGACAGCGTTTCCAGGGTTCCCGGCGCGCAAGGGGCATGCACCAGCTCACTGTTGTTAAGCAGTTTTTCGTAAATTTTGATCTCTTCGGAGATCCGCAGGCAATAAGGCACTTTGACGATGTACACACGGTCAAGGAACGCCTCGTTGTTTTTGTTATTACGGAAGGTGACCCACTCTGATTCGTTCGAGTGCGCCAGAATGATCCCGTTGAACGGCAGGGCGGAAATACCTTCCGTCCCGTTGTAGTTCCCTTCCTGGGTGGCGGTCAGCAGCGGATGCAGCACCTTAATTGGCGCTTTAAACATCTCCACGAACTCCATCACACCCTGGTTGGCACGGCACAGCGCGCCGGAATAGCCATAGGCATCCGGATCGTTTTGCGCGTGGTGTTCCAGTTTACGGATATCGACCTTACCGACCAGCGCGGAGATATCCTGGTTGTTCTCATCGCCCGGCTCGGTCTTGGCAATCGCAATCTGCTGCAAAATGGATGGCCAGACTTTTACCACGCGGAATTTGGTGATGTCGCCGCCAAACTCATGCAGGCGCTTCGCCGCCCACGGCGACATGATCGTGCCGAGATAGCGGTTCGGGATGCCAAACTCTTTATCCAGAATTTGGGCATCTTCTTGCGGATTGAACAGGCACAGCGGATGATCGTTAACCGGGCTGCGTTCTCCGTTGGCGCTAAGAACATAGATCGGCACGCGCTGCATCAGTGATTTCAGGCGTTCTGCCAGGGACGATTTACCGCCACCGACCGGACCTAATAAGTAAAGGATCTGTTTCTTCTCTTCCAGACCCTGAGCCGCGTGTTTCAGGTACGAAACAATCTGCTCGATGGCGTCTTCCATGCCATAAAATTCTTCAAAAGCGGGGTATCGTGCAACCACACGATTCGAAAAGAGACGGGAGAGCCGTGGTTCGAGGGCAGTGTCGACCATGTTTGGCTCACCGATAGCCATCAATAGCCGTTCTGCCGCATTGGCATAGGCACTGCGATCTTGCTTACAGACAGCAAGAAACTCCTGCAGTGTGAACTCTTCGTCCTTGGCAGCTTCATAGCGCTGGCGATAGTGATCGAATATATTCATGGCATGCCGTCCTTTCGTTTTTTAGCACAGGAAAAGAGCCGTTCGTATGAATAGTGGAGGCTCCTGGAAGCGTCTTCACCCCCGCACCTCAGTACCAGAGCAGCAACCCGTGTGCCAGGTCTTGTGCTCTCAACCGCCGGGCGTACAGCAATTCATCTTCCTAAAATTAAGCGTAGATGGCATTTGCAAAACTTGCATGCCTCCAGAATCTAATTTCAATGACATATCAATAACTCATCCAAAAAATCTGCGGCGAGATTCAGGATAAAACGTCGACTTTCACTGCCTCGTCACATAAATGAAAGCCTCCGGTCATCTTAAATGATGAAAATAATCGGTTAATTAAACTCATTAGCGGGCAAAAAATTTTGGGATGTGTGGGCAGGGCGGTTACACTTCACTCGCTGATTATTTGACTACAGGAAAGAATGGATTGTGACCAAACTCAAACTTCTGGCATTGGGCGTACTTGTCGCCACGTCCGTTAGCACCGCTCACGCGGCCGATCAGTGGTCCGTTGGCGCAGGCGTCGGCGTTATCAACAGCCCGTATAAACAGTACGATCGCGACGTTTATCCGGTGCCAGTGATCACTTATGAAGGCGATAATTTCTGGTTCCGCGGCCTGGGTGGCGGTTACTACCTGTGGAATGACAACACAGATAAGCTCTCCATCATGGCGTACTACAACCCGATGCACTTCAAACCGGGTGACAGTGACAGCCATGCGCTGCGTCAGCTCGATAAACGCAGAAGCACCGTAATGGCGGGGCTTTCCTATGTTCACAACACCCAGTATGGCTTCCTGCGCACTGCGCTTGCGGGCGATACGCTGGACAACAGCAACGGGTTTATCTGGGATCTGGCCTGGTTGTACCGCTACACCAACGGCGGCATCACGCTGACGCCGGGTATCGGTGTGGAGTACAGCAGCGAAAACTACAATGACTACTATTATGGGGTGTCCCATAAAGAGTCTAAACGTAGTGGCCTGAACAGCTATGACGCGGATGACGGCTGGAACCCGTACCTGGAACTGACCGCAAGCTATAAGTTTGCCAGCGACTGGAATCTGTACGCCTCTACCCGTTACACCCGTCTTAGCGATGAAGTGAAAGACAGCCCGATGGTTGATAAGTCCTGGGCCGGTCTGTTCTCTGCGGGCGTGACCTACAGTTTCTGATTGTGCACTTTTACGGTGCATTCTGTGCATGACAACGGGGCGCTTGCGCCCCGTTTGCTTTATCGTGGTGCGGAGGAAAACAGGAGAGAAACATGTCAGATAAAACCGTGATTTTTGCTGACCGTTTTACCTTGCCGGCGATGGGGCAGGGAACCTGGTATATGGGTGAAAACGCCGGTCAGCGGCAAAACGAAGTGGCTGCACTGCGAGCGGGCATCGATATGGGGCTGACGCTTATCGATACCGCCGAAATGTATGCAGATGGCCGAGCCGAGGAGGTGGTGGGCGAGGCAATCAAAGGCCAGCGCGATCGCGTCTTCCTGGTCTCCAAGATCTATCCGTGGAATGCGGGCGGGAAAAAGGGGATAGCGGCCTGCGAGGCCAGCCTCCGTCGTCTCGGCACCGACTACATCGACCTTTACCTACTGCACTGGCGCGGAAACTACGGTCTGGACGAGACCGTTGAGCTGATGCAGACATTGCAACAGCAGGGCAAAATTGGCCGCTGGGGTGTGTCTAATTTCGACCATGACGATATGCAGGAGCTGTGGGGCGTCGACGGCGGTGCGGAGTGTGCCGCCAATCAGGTGCTTTATCATCTGGCCTCGCGTGGCATTGAATACGATCTGCTTCCCTGGTGTCAGCAGCAGTCGATGCCGGTGATGGCCTATTGCCCGCTGGCGCAAGCCGGACGGTTACGCTCTGGCTTGCTCAATCATCCCGCTGTGAATGACATCGCGCAACATCATCATGCCAGCGCCGCACAGGTGCTTCTTGCGTGGGTGATTAGCCATCAGGGTGTTATCGCCATTCCAAAAGCGGCGTCGATTGAACATGTGAAAGAGAATGCAGGCGCGTTGGCGTTAACGCTTTCGGCTGAAGAACTTGCGCGGCTGGATGCAGCGTTCCCGGCACCGGGGCGTAAAACAGCACTGGACGTGGTGTAACGAAATTTCCCCTCTCCGCGCAGAGAGGGGAAACAGGATTAGCGTTTAACGATTTTGATGGTCTGACCCAGGCGGGAAGGTTTATCCGCGCTGGTTTTCTGCGGTGCGGTGACGCACGCGGTTTCGACGCAGACAAAGGTTTTATACCCGTCGTCCGGTACGTCAGCCATGCTCACAGAGAGCGCCGGGCCTGGGTTCCAGCCCACCACATTGCTGTGATGGTGGTGAACCACTTCAATACCACGGTTGAGCGCCGCATCGTGTATCACGCTGCAGGCTTCCGGGTTCAGATAGACGCGGTCGGTACGATCCGGGAAGGTCTGCACGCCGTCGCTCAGTTTACCTTCTTTCGCGTTATCCACTTTATCAATAAAGCGATCGCCAAAGCCGCTCACTTTCACATCCGCAATGTCGCCGACGTTGAAATAGGTGTGCAGTGCAGAGGTGGTTTCAAACTCACCGTGCGCTTCCAGCTCAATTTCACAGGTTTGACCCAGTTTGAAACGGGCATACAGCGTGAAGTCATGCGGCCACAGCGCGCGGGTTTCGTCATTGCTTTGCAGTTCGAAGGTCAGCACGGCGCCGTTATCATCTTCGTTGTGCGCTTTCAGCGTCCACTGTTGGTTACGGGCAAATCCGTGCGCTGGCAGGCCTGCTTCAGCGGCAGGGCCAAACCACGGCCAGCAGATAGGTACGCCACCGCGAATTGCCGCCCCTTTCTTGAAAGAGGTCGCCGCGCTCAGCCACAGGCCTTCTTCTTCGCCTTCTGGTTTCCAGGAGAGCAGGTGGGCGCCATTGAGGGCCACAGAGGCTTTCACGCGCGGGTGGTCGACGACAATAATATCCGCGCCATCAATCTGGCGGCGGGAGAGTACAGGGGTAAGTTGTTCGACTACTGGAAGTGCAAAAATTTTGTGAATCATTACGCAATCCTCTGTCTTTAAGCATAAAAAAAGGCGACCGAGGTCGCCTTTTTGGATCAGTATCTCATCTCAACTTATTTGGAGATGTGAGCGATCAGGTCCAGTACTTTGTTAGAGTAGCCAGTTTCGTTGTCGTACCAGGAAACCAGTTTCACGAAGTTGTCGTTCAGTGCGATACCTGCTTTAGCATCGAACACAGAAGTGCACACTTCGCCGTTGAAGTCGGTAGAAACAACGTCGTCTTCGGTGTAACCCAGAACGCCTTTCATTGCGCCTTCAGAAGCGGCTTTGATAGCTTTCTTGATTTCTTCGTAAGACGCTGCTTTTTCCAGACGAACGGTCAGGTCAACAACGGATACGTTTGGAGTAGGAACGCGGAACGCCATACCAGTCAGTTTGCCATTCAGTTCTGGCAGTACTTTACCTACTGCTTTAGCAGCACCGGTAGAGGATGGGATGATGTTCTGAGCTGCGCCGCGGCCGCCGCGCCAGTCTTTGTGAGACGGGCCATCAACGGTTTTCTGAGTTGCGGTGGTCGCGTGAACAGTGGTCATCAGACCTTCGATGATGCCGAAGTTGTCGTTGATAACTTTTGCCAGCGGAGCCAGGCAGTTGGTGGTGCAGGATGCGTTAGAAACGATGTCCTGGCCTTCGTATTTGTCAAAGTTAGCGCCTTTAACGAACATAGGCGTGTTGTCTTTGGAAGGACCAGTCAGAACAACTTTCTTCGCACCAGCGGTGATGTGTTTACGCGCAGTTTCGTCGGTCAGGAAGATACCCGTTGCTTCAGCAACAACATCAACACCGATTTCGTTCCACTTCAGGTTAGCTGGATCTTTTTCAGCAGTAACACGGATGGTTTTGCCGTTAACAACCAGGTGGCCGTCTTTCACTTCAACGGTGCCATTGAAACGACCGTGAGTTGAGTCGTACTTCAGCATGTACGCCATGTATTCAGCGTCCAACAGATCGTTGATACCAACGATTTCGATGTCAGAACGTTCCTGAGCAGCACGGAAAACAATACGGCCGATACGGCCAAAACCGTTGATACCTACTTTGATAGTCATATATTCCACCAGCTATTTGTTAGTGAATAAAAGGTTGCCTGTAAAATTACAAAAACCTTACGCAGCGTCAAGCGGAATCGTGTCAATCATTGCGACAAATCAATCCTGCGCATAACCTTTGTGCGACTGACAGCCTCACTTTCCCTTTGAGCTAGCAACCACATGGGGGCTGCGCCCGGGATTTTAAAGGGCTATCAGGATAAATATGTGAGCAAGATCACAATTGCCTGACTGCCGTACCGCAACGCATAAGTTTAGAACAAAAGTTCACACTTCAGTGTTAATGTTTTGTTAGAATTCGCGATGAAAGGTATCTGTTTCTACAGCGAGATCTGAGCATATGTCGAATCAACGTAACCCTGACGAACTCAAAAAAAATCTAACAGAAATGCAGTTCTACGTGACGCAGAACCACGGAACTGAACCCCCATTCACCGGGCGTTTGCTGCACAATAAGCGCGATGGCGTCTATCACTGTCTGGTGTGCGATGCACCGCTGTTTAATTCCCAGTCAAAATATGATTCTGGCTGCGGCTGGCCGAGCTTTTACGAGCCTGTCAGCGACGAGGCCATCCGCTATTTAACGGACTCTTCACACGGTATGCAGCGCACAGAAATCCGCTGCGGAAACTGCGATGCTCATCTCGGACACGTTTTCCCGGATGGACCACAGCCTACGGGTGAGCGTTTCTGTGTAAATTCGGCGTCGATGAGCTTCTCTGATGACGAAAATGGCGACCAGACCAAAGGTTGAAAAACCGATTCAGCAAATTATTCCATCACAGCGGATTTCTCATGAATATTGATGACATGATTAACAGTATGACGCCGGACGTGTATCAGCGTCTGGTGACAGCCGTAGAACTGGGGAAATGGCCAGATGGCGTGGCGCTGACGGCAGAGCAAAAAGAGAACAGCCTGCAATTGGTGATGCTGTGGCAGGCGCGCAATAACAGCGACGCACAGCACATGACCATCGACACGAAAGGCCAGATGGTGATGAAGAGTAAGCGCGAGCTGAAGGAAGATTTTGGCATCACGCCAAAACCGATTGCGACGATGAAAATGCAGTGACCACAGGCCGGGCAAGCGCTAACGCTGCCCGGCAATGGAGTTAGTGCTTAATCCCTAACGACGTTGCTAACTGCTTCGCCAGCTGGTTGTGGTCGTCCGCGCCATACTCCCAGAACATCGCGCCACCCAGACCTTTCTCTTTGATGTACTGCGCCTTCAGGTCGACCGAACGCGGGTTTTCGTACGACAGAGCGAACAGTTCCTTGCCCTCCGCCGATTTCACCGACAGCCACGGCACTTTCGCCTGATCGTCCCAGTGCTCGGTAAAGCGTTTTTGCGGATCGTTAATCAGCTTGCTGACAATATCGTTGTACTTTACGTAGGTATCTTTGGTGAGGTCATAGCCCAACGCCTTGAACAATCCGATCTCCTGCGCACCGAAGTACGGCTGTGTCACCGGGTTTTTCTCAGCATCTGTTTTTGTCCAGTCGATGCCTGGCTCCACGCTGCGTTTTGGCACGCGCCCGTAAAAACCAATCCCTAAATTCATCTGCTCAGGTTTCAGCCCGGCAGCGAGGTAGTTGTTGACCACAAAATCAGCGCTGTATTTGTCCGCTGCGGCCACAGTCGGCCACTTAGTGGAGTCATACAAATTCGAGTTAAAATACTGCGTGCCGTAGGCCATATCGTAGGTCATCAGATTGATGTAGTTCAGATACGGCGCGATCGCTTTGACGTCGACCCAGCTTTTTGGGCTTTCGGCATTCGCCCCCAGTGCGACAGTCACCAGCTTTTCTTTCGGCAGCGCTTCGCGGATCTCCTTCAGCATGGCGGTGAAGTTGTCTTTATCGGCGGGCTGCTTATCCACCAGACCCCACGCACCGTTCACCGGGTACTCCCAGTCGAGATCGATGCCATCAAGCCCGTAGGTCGTGACGATCTCCTGCACGGAGCGAATAAACACGGCGCGGCTCTCTTTGCTATCCGCGGCGCCGGAGAATCCGCGCGCCCCCCAGCCACCAACAGAGAGCAGGACTTTAAGCTGTGGGTTTTGCTTACGCAGTTCAGGGATTTTATGCAGATCGGCGGTTACCTTCGGCGAGAGCCAGATTTGGTGCAGCTTACTGGCGTCTTTCAGCGCGGCGTTGGTTTCACCCGCTTCGTTGTTATAGATAAGACCAAACGAGTAATTGAGGTGGGTAATCTGGCGAACATCCAGCTTATCGATGTCACCTCCCGGCCCGGCAGTCACATCGCCGCCACCGTTGAAGTAGCCTACGGACATCAGGTCAGCCGCAAAAAGGGCAGGAGCGCAGAGCAGGGGTAAGGCTGCCATCACAGGCAATAGATTCATAACGTATCCTCTTTGACTAAAAAAAAGTACGTCACATCAGGGATGTGACAAAAAATAGCCAAATGAGGATAGCAGTGCCGCTTCGCTGAAACTGCGAGAGAGGTTGAATTTTTGTTATACCGGAAACAAAAGGCTGTTAACGGCAGGCACCGCAGCGCGTAACTGTCCGGAAGCGGAAATGGCGAGCCCAAAGCTAGAGTGAGGCTTGGGAAAAACGGTGAGGCGTCAAAAATTTGGCCGGGCAGCATTGTCATACCCGGCCAGGAATGCAGGATTACTTCTTATCAATCATCGCTTTCAGATTGGCAAACGGGTTGTATTTCGCTTCCCCGACGCTCTTCTGCGCATCTTCACCCGCGACGACGGTGGAACCGTAAAGGTCGGCTTCCGTGTATTTGGAATGCTCATGATCGTGGCAGAACAGGCATAACATCTCCCAGTTGCTGCCGTCTTCCGGGTTATTGGAGTGATCGTGATCGATATGGTGAACCGTCAGCTCACGCAGGTTGGAATAGACAAATTCGCGGCTACAGCGACCGCATACCCACGGAAAAAGCTTCAGTGCCTTTTCACGGTAACCGACTTCAAGCCGGGCATAGTTTTTTGGGATAAAAGCCATAAGAGTGGCCCTCCTGAATAAGATAAAAAATGGGAACCGCGCTTACGCCTGCGTCTCTTGCCAGTCGGAAAGGGTGTACAGCGTCGCACCAGCCGTCGACATCTCCATAAACGCCAGCGCGCTATCCTGCGCCTGAATATTCACGCCGCGACAGCCATCGGTGATGACGCTGACGTTATACCCCAGTTTTAGCGCATCGAGGACGGTGAACTTCACACAGTAATCCGTCGCCAGCCCCATCACGATCAGCTCGCCGATCTCATGATGGCGCAGCCACTCATCGAGCGCGGTTTTCTGTCGATGGTCGTTGTCGAAAAAGGCGCTATAACTGTCGATATTCGGATTTTCGCCTTTATGAAACACCGCGTCGATGGCCGCTTGATTTAGCAGCGGATGCAGTTCGGCCCCTTCGGTCTGCTGAATGCAGTGATCGGGCCAAAAGGTTTGCGCCAGACCGTCCAGCTCGCCCTGGGTAAACGGCTCGACATTGTGCTGGCTGGCAAAGCTGCCGTGATCCGCCGGATGCCAGTCCTGGCTTGCCACCACCGCCTCACCGCGCGCTTTACACCACGCAATCAGCGTATTGGCAACATCCACGGTGCTATCACCACCGGCTACCGCCAGCGCGCCACCGGCGCAAAAATCATTTTGCAGATCGACCAGCAGCAGGGCACGTTGCTTCATAACACTCTCCTTATTCGTCCGGCGTCAGTTCGCCGCGCAGGTTTTGCATCATCGCGGTACGCATCGACTGCACGTCCAGATCCTGACTGAGTAAGTAATGAAGTTTAGTCAGGGTGGCCTCGACCGTCATATCGAACCCGCTGATCACCCCGGCATGCGCCAGTGCGTTGCCCGTGGCATATCCCCCCATATTCACTTTGCCGGACATGCACTGGGTGAGGTTAACCACCAGAATGCCGCGATCGCTCGCTTCCTGCAGCTCTTTCAGGAACTCGCCGTTCTGCGGCGCATTGCCCACGCCGTAGGAACGCAGGATCAGCGCTTTCACCGGCTGGCGCAGGAAGTTGCGCACCACGTCGGCAGAAATCCCCGGATAAATCGTCACCACGCCAATCGGCTGTGGGGTGATCGGGTGAACAATCAGCTCGCCCGCGGTGTGCGGTGCCGGTGGTGTGCCCAGACGACGAATATGAATACCCGCCTCCAGCAACGGCTGCAGGTTTGGCGACGCAAAGGCATCAAAACCGTCGGCATGTGCTTTGGTGGTACGGTTCCCGCGATAAAGTCGGTTGTTGAAGAACAGCGACACTTCATTGATCGGGTAATTGGCGGCGACATACAGGGAGTTGAGCAGATTGATCTGCCCGTCGGAGCGCAGCTCCGCCAGCGGGATCTGCGAGCCGGTCACGATCACCGGCTTGCCGAGGTTCTCCAGCATGAAGGAGAGCGCAGAGGCGGTAAACGCCATGGTGTCGGTGCCGTGCAGGATCACAAAGCCATCGTACTCGTCGTAATGGGCTTTGATATCTTCTGCGATATGCTGCCAGTCTTCCGGCGTCATATCTGAGGAGTCCATCAGCGGATCGTACTCGTGAATGGTGAAGTCTGGCATCTCCTGGCGGTGGAACTCAGGCATCAGCGCGAGCTGGCGCTGAAGATGACCGGAGACAGGAATATAGCCATTTTCAGAGCGCTGCATACCGATGGTCCCGCCGGTATACGCCACATAAATCGATTTCTTCTGCATGATAGTGTGTTCTTGTGCTTCAAAGAAAAATCCCCCCTTCGCGAGAAGAGGGGACAGGGTTTTTAGCGAACGTTAGCGCAGGTGAGGCAGAACGCGTAACGGTTTTGCGGATCGTTAAAGGCGGCGAGCTTATCGCTCTCGGCTTTTACAACGCTTGCCGCGCTCGCCACTGGTGCAGGCAGATAGGCCTGAATCGCAGCAGGCAGCATCGCGCGCACCGAGCCGGACATGCTGTTCATCACCATATCCACAAACGTCGGCTCATCCTGATAATACGCAATGTGCCACTGTTTCAGTTTTGCCAGTTCGGCGGCTTTCGCGACGGCGTCATCAAAGTCGCCCAGGCTGTCGACCAGCCCATTGTTCTTCGCATCCTGGCCGGTCCAGACATGGCCCTGCGCGATTTTATCCACCTGCTCCGGCGTGGATTTACGGGAATCCGCCACCAGTGTGATAAAGCGCTTATAACCGTTCTCAATGCTAAGCTGCATCATCTGCGACACTTCCGGTGGCAGGGATTTGGTCACGGCCACATCCGCGAGTGGTGACGTCGCAACGCCATCCGTATGCACACCCAGATAATCAAGGCTGTTTTCAACGGTATTAATGACGCCGAAGATACCGATAGAGCCGGTTAACGTACTCGGGTTCGCCACGATGTAGTTCGCTGGTGTGGAGATCCAGTAACCACCGGATGCCGCCATACCGCCCATCGACACCACCACCGGTTTGCCTGCAGCACGCGCGGCGGCCAGTTCCGCACGGATCACTTCCGAAGCGCTGACGCTGCCGCCAGGGCTGTTGACGCGCAGGACAATGGCTTTCACTTTCGGGTCCAGACGCGCATCGCGGATCTGCGACGCGGTCGTGTCACCGCCCACGTTCCCCGGCGTCTCTTCACCGTCCATGATCGCACCGTTGGCAAAGACCACGGCCACGCTGTCACCCGTCTCGCTCGGTTTTTTCGGCGTGTAATCGTAGAGGCTGATGGCGCTGTAGTTCTTGTCTTCTTTGCTCCAGCCAAACTGTTTGGTCAGCGCTTTTTCGATCTCTGCGCTGGAGCCGAGGGTGTCGACCAGCTTGTTATCGAGCGCGTATTTCGCCGTATCGCCGCCGACTTTAGTCAGGCCATCCAGCATCGCCTGAGCACCCGGGAAGACCTGCTCAGGGGTGATCTGACGGTTCGCGGCGACGGTGGCGAGATAGTTCTGCCACAGCTCGCCGATCCAGCGGCTGTCCGCTTCACGGGCGGCAGGGGACATATCATCGCGAATAAACGGCTCAACCGCCGATTTATAGGTCCCGACGCGGAACACGTGCGTGGTCACTTTCAGCTTATCCAGCAGCGATTTGTAGTACAGCCCGTTGGTGGCAAAACCGTGCAGATCGACGGTGCCCTGCGGGGAGAGCCAAATCTTGTTGGCAAAGCTCGCCAGATAATATTGCCCCTGGCTGTAGCTGTCGCCCACAGCAATCACCGGTTTACCGCTGTCGCGGAATTCACGCAGCGCTTTACCGATGTACTGCATCGACGGCTGATCGCCCCCGGCGAAGTTTTTCAGGTCCAGCACGATGCCGGTAATATTGCGATCGTCTTTCGCCTGACGAATAGCGTCGACGATATCAAACAGGGAGTTTTCCTGCATACGATCGGAGGTGGAGCCAAGCAGCTGGCGGCCAATCACGCCCAGACGATTGCTGGTGGACGGCTTATCGACAATCACACCGGTGATGTCGAGCAGCAGCGCGCCGCGCTCGGAATGCTGCGCCTGGTTACTGCTGCTGATGTGCATCCACAGGCCCACACACACCAGAATCAGGAAGATGAAGAAGATATTCATCACCAGTTCGCGGACAAAATTGAGCAACCGCCACGTCCATTTAAAGAAACCGGCAAAAATTCGCCAAAGGGTTCGCATGTATTCTCCCAAACCAGATAATGACCGTTTCCGTCGCGACTGGACGGCAATGTGGGGTTATCGTAATGACCCAACCGTCACTTGTCAGCAGGAATCGCCCACTGCGCTGTAACAAATTCTGCTGTCGTGTTAATTTTGTGAGCAAATTTGAAGACAGGAGTGAATCAATGGACGCACTTGAACTGCTTGTTAACCGTCGTAGCGCTTCTCGTCTGGCGGAACCTGCGCCTGCGGGCGAACAGCTGGAAAACATTCTGCGCGCCGGTATGCGCGCCCCGGATCACGGTACGCTCTCGCCGTGGCACTTCTTTATTATTGAAGGCGAAGGGCGCGACCGTTTCAGCACCTTGCTTGAGAATGGGGCGATGGCCGCCGAGCAGGATGAAAAAGCGATTGATAAAGCGCGCAATGCGCCGTTTCGCGCGCCGATGATCATCGCGGTGGTGGCGAAATGTCAGCCGGAACATAAAGTGCCGGTCTGGGAGCAGGAGATGTCTGCAGGCTGCGCGGTGATGGCGATGCAAATGGCGGCTGTGGCACAGGGCTTTAACGGCATCTGGCGCACCGGCCCGCTGACCGACAGCCCGGTGGTGCGCGAAGGGCTTTCCTGCGCCGAGCACGATAAAATCGTTGGCTTCCTCTACTTAGGCACGCCGCAGCTGAAAGCCTCGACCACCATTACAGCACCTGACACCGCCCCGTTCGTCACCCGTTTCTGATAATCGCACTAAACTGTCTGGATTATGAGCAAGCGTCGCATAATTCAGACAGTCATACTTACCTCATCACGGAATGAGCGCTACCATAGCGCGATTGCAATGACAGGAGATGTCCATGAGCGAGCAAACCATTCGTTTAACGCAATACAGCCACGGAGCGGGTTGCGGTTGTAAAATTTCCCCTAAAGTGCTGGAAACCATTCTGCACAGCGAACAGGCGAAGTTTGTCGACCCGAACCTGCTTGTCGGCAACGAAACGCGTGACGATGCAGCGGTATACGATTTAGGAAACGGCACCAGCATTATCAGCACCACCGACTTCTTTATGCCGATTGTCGATAACCCGTTTGATTTCGGGCGCATCGCGGCGACCAACGCCATCAGCGACATCTTCGCGATGGGCGGTAAACCGATCATGGCGATTGCTATTCTCGGCTGGCCGATCAACACCCTGGCGCCGGAAATTGCCCGCGACGTCATCGAGGGCGGCCGCTTTGCCTGCCAGCAGGCGGGGATCGCTCTGGCGGGTGGGCACTCCATCGATGCGCCAGAACCGATCTTCGGCCTCGCCGTCACCGGCGTCGTACCGACCGAACGCGTGAAGCGCAACAGCACCGCGCAGGAAGGGTGCAAACTGTTCCTCACTAAGCCGTTGGGCATTGGCGTGCTCACCACCGCTGAGAAAAAATCCCTGCTCAAGCCAGAGCATATCGGTCTTGCCACCGACGTGATGTGTCAGATGAACCTGGCGGGTGCGGCGTTCGCGAATATCGACGGCGTAAAAGCGATGACCGACGTCACCGGTTTTGGCCTGCTCGGCCACCTGAGCGAAGTTTGCCAGGGCGCGGGCGTGCAGGCGCAGCTCTGGTATCAGGACATTCCAAAGCTGCCGGGCGTGGAAGAGTACATCGCACAGGGGGCGGTTCCGGGCGGTACGCAGCGTAACTTTGCCAGCTACGGTCATCTGATGGGCGATATGCCGACGGAGTGGCGCGATCTGCTGTGCGATCCACAAACCTCCGGCGGCCTGCTGCTGGCAGTCACGCCTGAGGCGGAAGCCGAGGTCAAAGCCACCGCCGCAGAGTTTGGCATTACCCTGAGCGCCATCGGCGAGCTGGTCAGCGCGCGCGGCGGCCGTCCGATGATTGAGATCCGTTAATTCGATGCGTTTGTTTATTGCGGAAAAGCCGAGTCTCGCCCGAGCCATTGCCGATGTGCTGCCCAAGCCGCATCGCAAGGGCGACGGCTTTATCGAATGCGGTAACGGGCAGGTGGTCACCTGGTGTATCGGTCACCTGCTGGAACAAGCGCAGCCGGATGTCTACGACAGCCGCTATGCGCGCTGGAATCTCAACGATCTGCCGATCGTGCCGGAGAAGTGGAAACTGCAGCCACGTCCTTCGGTCACCAAACAGCTCAACGTCATCAAACGCTTTCTGCATGACGCACAAGAAGTGGTTCACGCGGGTGACCCGGACAGGGAAGGGCAACTGCTGGTGGACGAAGTGCTCGACTACCTTGAGCTGGCGCCGGAAAAGCGTCAGCAGGTGCAGCGTTGTCTGATTAACGATCTTAACCCGCAGGCGGTGGAGCGCGCCATTACGCGTCTGCGCG
Organism: Lelliottia sp. SL45; assembly: GCF_026672535.1. Taxonomy (NCBI): domain Bacteria; kingdom Pseudomonadati; phylum Pseudomonadota; class Gammaproteobacteria; order Enterobacterales; family Enterobacteriaceae; genus Lelliottia; species Lelliottia sp. SL45. Next base: position 1,929,691 of record NZ_JAPPRH010000003.1, on the reverse strand, counting down.
CCAACAGCGAGTTCATCCCGCTGTGCGTGTCTGCCCTGGCGCGTGCCCGCGCCGACTGGCTGTATGGCATCAACATGACACGTGCCTACACCATTCTCGGGCGTAACGCCGGGTATCAGGGCGTGCTCTCAGTCGGGCGCGTTCAGACGCCAGTACTGGGCCTGGTGGTGCGTCGCGACGAAGAGATCGAAAACTTCGTCGCCAAAGATTTCTTCGAGGTTAAAGCGCATATCGTCACCCCGAAGGATGAACGTTTTACCGCGACCTGGCAGCCGAGCGACGCCTGTGAATCTTACCAGGACGAAGAGGGGCGGTTGCTGCATCGTCCGCTGGCGGATCACGTGGTCAACCGCATCAGCGGCCAGCCAGCGATGGTCACCAGCTATAACGATAAACGGGAATCAGAACCCGCGCCGCTGCCGTTTTCGCTGTCGTCGTTACAGATTGAAGCGGCTAAACGCTTTGGTATGAGCGCGCAGAACGTGCTCGATATCTGCCAGAAGCTATACGAAACCCACAAGCTGATTACCTATCCGCGTTCAGACAGCCGCTACCTGCCGGAAGAGCATTTTGCCGGGCGACATGCGGTGCTGAATGCCATCGGCGTTCACGCCCCGGACCTGCTCCCGCAGCCCGCCGTGAACCCGGAAACGCGCAACCGCTGCTGGGATGATAAAAAAGTCGACGCGCACCACGCGATTATCCCGACGGCGCGCGCCAGCAACGTCAATCTGAGCGAGAACGAAGCGAAGGTGTATAACCTCGTGGCGCGCCAGTATCTGATGCAATTTTGCCCGGACGCGGTGTTCCGCAAATGCGTGATTGAGCTGGAGATCGCCAAAGGTAAGTTCGTCGCCAAAGCGCGTTTTCTGGCGGAAGCGGGCTGGCGCACACTGCTCGGCAATAAAGAGCGCGATGAAGAGAACGACGGCACGCCGCTGCCCGTGGTCGCAAAAGAAGACGAACTGCTGTGCGAAAAGGGCGAAGTGATTGAGCGACAAACGCAGCCGCCGCGCCACTTTACGGACGCCACGCTGCTCTCTGCCATGACCGGGATTGCCCGCTTTGTGCAGGATAAAGATCTGAAAAAGATCCTGCGTGCTACCGACGGATTAGGCACGGAAGCGACGCGCGCTGGGATTATTGAGCTGCTGTTCAAGCGCGGTTTCCTAGTCAAAAAAGGGCGCTATATCCACTCGACGGATCCGGGCCGGGCGCTGATTCACTCGCTGCCTGAGCTGGCTGCGCGACCGGATATGACGGCGCACTGGGAATCTATCCTGACCCAAATCAGCGAGAAGCAGTGCCGCTATCAGGACTTTATGCAGCCGCTGGTCGGCACGCTGTTTGAGCTGATCAATCAGGCGCGCAATACGCCGGTGAAATCCTTCAGAGGAATGGTGGCGCCAGGCGGTGGGGACGCGAAGAAAAAGTTTAAGAAGAAGAGTGCGGCCTGACGCCCTCTCACAAGGCGCGGGCGAAGATAAAAAAAACGGCAACATTGTTGCCGTTTTGCTTTTATCAACCAGGCCAACAACGGCTTAAATCACCCCTTGGCCGATCATTGCATCGGCGACCTTCACAAACCCGGCGATATTCGCGCCGCGTACATAGTTGGTCTGCTCCGCTTCTCCGCCATACTCCACGCAGGCGTGGTGAATATCCAGCATGATGTGGTGCAGACGGGCGTCCACTTTTTCAGCTTTCCAGCCCATACGCGCGGCGTTCTGCGCCATCTCTAACCCAGACGTCGCCACGCCACCGGCGTTGGCCGCTTTACCTGGCGCAAACAGCACCCCGGCTTCCAGGAACAGATCGGTCGCTTCGATGGTCGTCGGCATATTCGCGCCTTCCGCCACGGCTTTCACGCCGTTTTTGATAAGCGTGCGGGCGGCGTCCACATCCAGTTCGTTCTGCGTGGCGCACGGCAGGGCAATGTCCACCGGCACCGACCACGGCTGCTTGCCTTCCAGATAGGTCAGGCCAAACTCGCGGGCGTAATCGGCGACGCGACCGTCGCGGCTGGCTTTAATTTCGCACAGACGCGCCAGTTTTTCCGCCGTGAAACCGGCCTCATCCACCACCGTGCCGCTTGAGTCCGAGGCTGTCACCACGCGCGCGCCAAACTGCATCGCTTTTTCAATGGCATACTGCGCGACGTTACCGGAGCCGGACACCGCCACGCGCATCCCTTCAAAGCTCAGACCGTGGCGTTTGAGCATCGCTTCAGTGAAGTAAACCAGCCCGTAACCCGTCGCTTCCGGGCGAATCAAACTCCCGCCAAAGGACAGCCCTTTGCCGGTAAACACGCAGGCGCTGTTGTTGGACAGTTTTTTCATCATCCCGGCCATAAAGCCCACTTCGCGCCCGCCCACACCGATATCGCCCGCAGGCACATCCGTATCAGGGCCAAGGTGACGATACAGTTCCGTCATCAGCGCCTGGCAGAAACGCATCACTTCGCCTTCGCTTTTGCCTTTCGGATCAAAATCGCTGCCGCCTTTACCCCCGCCCATCGGCAGGGTGGTAAGGGCGTTTTTGAAGGTCTGCTCAAAGCCAAGGAACTTCAGGATCGACAGGTTCACGGAAGGGTGGAAACGCATTCCGCCTTTGAACGGGCCGATGGCGGAGTTGAACTGTACGCGCCACGCGCGGTTCACCTGCACCTGATTTTTGTCATCCACCCACACCACGCGGAACTGAATCACACGTTCAGGTTCAACCAGACGCTCAAGCAGAGACATCTGACGGTAACGCGGGTTTTCTTCGAGGAATGGCCACAGGGTGGTCATGACTTCACGAACGGCCTGTGCAAACTCGCTCTGATGCGGGTCGCGTTGTTGAACATGGGTAAGAAATGATTCCAGAGAGCGTGTCTGTTCCATAGCGATAAGAGCCTCTTATGACGATTTTTTTAATTTTGTGTGTTGTGTGGGTGATTTGTGGTCGTTTTCGACTATACCACCCGTACCGCTTTGCGTGGCAAGGGAAAATTTACCGGGAAAGTGAAATTAATCAGCGGCCTTGTGTCATAACTAAAAACGATGATGCGCTAAAGATTCAGCGGCAAACAACCGTTATATACAGATCATCCTTCAGGCACCTACACGAGTCAGCCCTGGGTATGCTCCGGTTTGCTGGCCTGATGCAACTTGAATGATTTTGTGTATAGTCATGATCAGCAGATAAAAGGAATCTTTATGAACCGCTACCTAGTAACCGCTCTGTTTGCTCTGTTATCCACAGGGGCCCAGGCTGATCGTATTCGCCCGGACGTGGAGGTCAATGTGCCGCCAGAGGTGTTCAGCTCCGGCGGTCAGCGCGCGCAGCCCTGCAATCAGTGCTGCATCTATCAGGATCAAAACTATTCGGAAGGTGCGGTGGTGAAGGCCGACGGCGTGCTGCTGCAGTGTCAGCGCGATGAAAAAACCATCAGCACGAACCCGCTGGTGTGGCGGCGCGTAAAAGGATAAAGGCTTCCAGCAGGGGAATATCGGCGGGCGCTAACTCATAGGCGAACGCCTCCTGCGGCGTACACCACACCAGCCGGCTGTGATAGTGCGCGACCACGTCGCCGCTAAAGGACGGAACGTACCACGCGTGCAGATGAATCAGCCGCCCGGACACTTCGCGTTGGTGGCTGGCGACATACTGCACAGGGAGTGCCTCAATCCCCAGCTCTTCGCGCAGCTCGCGGATCAGCGCCTCGGGCTGCGTCTCACCGGCTTCGACTTTACCTCCGGCGAACTCCCACATTCCCGCTTGATCGGCCTGCGTGGGGCGTTGCGCGAGAAGAATTTTGCCATCCTTTTCAAGGATAGCGGCAACAACATCGAGAGTTTTCAGCATGGTCGTCAATAATTACAGTTGAAAAACGACATATTATCGTCGCCTTTCAAAGAGTCCAGCCATCAGGAGAGTCCGGTGAAAGAAACATCCGCCTGGGTCCAGCCCGTAGAATCCCTTCCCGCCAGTCTGAAACCCATCGCCGCCATGCAGAAAAAACACTTTGGCGTGGTGCTCAATCCCACGCGCTGGTGGGGAAGAATGCCGCGTCTTTTCTGGCTGGTGGCGCTGTTTGTCGGTTTTCTGGAGAGAAAAAAAGCGCGCCTGAACCCGGCCCTGCGCGCGCTGCTGATGACCCGCATTTCGCAGCTTTGCCACTGCGCATTTTGTATCGACGCTAACAGCCTGCGCCTCGCCGAGCGCTGCGGCGCGCTGGATAAAGTCCAGGCGGTCAGCGAGTGGCGTACATCCGCGTTATTCACGGCAGAAGAGCGTGCCGCGCTGGACTATGCCGAGGCGACGACGGCCACGCCGCCGCAGGTGACGGAAGCGATCAAATCCGAACTAAAGCGCTTTTACAACGACGAAACCATTACCGAAATGACGGCCCTGATTGCGTTTCAGAATCTCTCGGCGCGTTTTAACGCTGCGCTGGAGATCCCGTCACAAGGGCTTTGTGACGCCTTCAAAGGTCAGCCTCATGCTTGACAGACATCTGCATCCGCGCGTTAAACCTGCGCTCAACCGCCTGGTGGCGGTCATCGATAAGCCATTCATCACGCCGGATGGCGTGACGCTTGCGGGCTTTGCCCTCGGCGTACTGGCATTGCCGTTTCTGGCGCTCGGCTGGTACCCGGCGGCGCTGGTCGCGATTGTGCTGAACCGCCTGTTTGACGGGCTGGACGGCGCACTGGCGCGGCGTCGCGGCCTGACGGACGCGGGCGGTTTTCTCGATATCGCCCTCGATTTTCTGTTCTATGCCCTGGTCCCTTTTGGCTTTGCGCTGGCGGCACCGATGGAAAACGCGCTCGCCGCCGCCTGGCTGCTGTTTGCGTTTATCGGTACCGGGAGCAGTTTTCTGGCGTTTGCGGCGCTGGCGGCGAAACACAATATCGACAACCCAGGCTATGCGCACAAGTCGTTTTATTACATCGGGGGATTAACGGAGGGGACGGAGACCATCGCGCTGTTTGTGCTCTGCTGCCTGTTCCCGGCGCACTTTGCGCTGTTCGCCTGGATCTTTGGCGCGTTGTGCTGGCTCACCACCACAACGCGCATCTGGAGCGGGTATCAGACGCTGAAAACCCTGAAATCTTAAAGCGTGCTTTCCGGTGTCAGCGGACCCGTGGTGATCGGATTTTGTGGATGGCTGCTCCACTCGTACCAGCCGCCGTCGTAAACCGAGACGTTTTTCCAGCCCATGGCGCGGGCGTACATAAAGGTTTCTGACGCGCGCCAGCCGGTACCGCAGTAGAAGGCGACGTGCTGATCCGGGAGGATGTTCCAGGCTTTCCACATCGCAGCGATATCATCGGCGCTGCGCATGGTGCCGTCCGGGTTGTGGAAATCTTCCATATGCGTCGCATCGCTGCCCGCATGGCCCCAGCGCGCGCCTGCGATTTCACCTTTTGGCTTGATGTAGCTGTAGCCGCTGGTTTCGCCGATAAACTCCGGCCAGGAACGAATACTCACCAGCGAGGCATCCTGGCGATGCAACATTCCGCGCGCCTGTTCCATATCCACCATCAGCTGCGGCTGCCCTGGGATCGGTGCGCCGAAATCATTCGCTGGCGTCTCTTTCACAGGCAATCCGCGCTCGACCGGCAGACCGGCGTCGGACCAGGTTTTCCAGCCGCCATCCAGCAGACGCACATCTTTCACACCTGCGTAGAGCATGATCTGCGCGACGCGCGCCGCCGCATAGACGTCGCGACCGTAGAGGATCACGGTGGTGTCGTGGCGAATGCCCTGTTTTGCCAGCAGCGCTTTCAGTTTGTCGTCGGAGACTTTATTCCACAGCGGCTCGCTTTCGACGTCGTTGGTATCGATATAACCCGCACCCGGAATGTGATTCAACAGATAAAATTTCGGTGCGCCCCAGGCGGCTTCGATAATTTTATAATTGCCCGCAGGCGCCGCTGCGACCTTTTTGCCCTGCATCAGCTGGTGCAGCCATTCGGGATAGACCAGTTGCTCGAAATGAGGAAGACGTTGCAGACGATCGGCACTTTGCAGCGCATCGCCAAGCACTGAAATGTGTGAATAACCGGCTTTGGCAAGGCGCGCTTTCACGGCCTGGTTGTCGGTATCGCTGCCGTACAGGGCGATAGCGGTTGTCGGGGTGAGGTTATGCTGTTTTGCCCAGTCGCTGAGCTGCTCATCGCTCATCACCTTCAGCCAGCTGGCTGACAGATTCAGTGCGGCGGGCTCATGCCCGGAGGTGCCAGACAGGGTTTGCGGCCAGCCGTTAAAAAATGCGCTGGCGCGGGTATCGATCACCGCGCCGTGCTGCTGTTGCAGCTGTGCCAGCGTCAGAGAAGAGGCCATATTAGCGGCAAAAGGAGAAACACTGGCAAGACAGAGCGCTAGCGCGGTCAGTTGAGAAACACGTTTCATCGAAAAACCTGACATCATATAAAAGGTGCGTCATTTTCGTCTCCCCTTAACCAGAATTCTTTGCGTTAGCACAGGGTTTACTGCCAGTCGGACAGCTGAATCACGCGTCCGCCCGCCGGAATGTCCTCTTCATCGTGCGTGACCAGCACTACCGGAATATTCAGGGCACGAACCTCAGCGAATACCCCCTCCCGAAACGTCACGCGCAGGGATTTATCCAGACGACTAAAAGGCTCATCCAGCAATAGCGCGCGCGGCTGCGCCAGCAGGGCACGCAGCAAACTGACGCGACTGCGTTCACCGCCCGACAGCGTGGCCGGATCGCTGGCATAAAACCCGGCCAGACCGGCGCTGGCAAGTGCCTGTTCAACCCGCTCACGGCGTGCCGTGCGGATATGCGCGGGAAGCGCCAGCATCAGGTTCTGTCCGACGCTAAAGTGATCGAACAAGAGCACGTCCTGGAACAAAATGCCGATCCCGCGTTTTTCAACCGGGCGAATATCGAGCCGCTGATCGTCAAGCCACAGCTCGCCATGAGCGTGAAAATCGGTGGAGAGGGCGCCCACCAGCCAGGCAAAAAGGGTCGATTTTCCGCTGCCGGAGGGGCCCATCAGCGTCAGAATTTCCCCGCGCTCAACGCTGAAACTGACATTGCGCAGCAGCGGTTCGAGGGTGAGATTTTTGACCGTCAACATTACCGTAACCCCTGTCGATAGTAGCCAGCGAGCCGCGATAAACCGGCCGCCAGCCCAAACGCGGCGGCGGTAAGCGCCAGAAGCCATAAGGCCTGGCTCGCCAGAATAGCGCTGCTGCCGCCGCTGCTAAGGGCCACCGCTTCGGTGGTCAGCGTGGCAAATCGTCCAGCGCCGAGCCACAGCGTCGGCAAATACTGCGCCATGCTCACTGAAAACCCGGTGGCAAAAGCAATCAGGATCGGGCGCACCAGCAGCGGGCATTTGATTTTAAAAAACAGCTGACTGCGCGACAGCTCGAGGGTTTTAGCGATCAGGATCAGGCGCGGATCGAGCCTGCGCCAGGCCGGCTGCAGCACCAGCAGCGTCCAGGGCACTACCCACAGCAGATGCCCCCACAGCACCGCCAGAAAGCCGCCGTCAACGCCCAGCGCGAGCGCCAGACGGTATTGCCCGGCGACGAGGGGCAGGGCGGGCAATGCCAGCGGCAGCCACAGCCAGACCGCTCCGTGCGACGGACCCCACTCCAGCCAGAGCAAAATAATCGCCAGTGCAATCAGGGCGGAAAACAGAGCAAACGAGAGGCTGGCGTGAAACGGCGCGAGATCAAATTCACGGTACTGCGCCAGCAGGAGCAGCGCTCCGGCACACAGCAGCCCGCTGAGTGGCAGCAGCCAGCCAAGCGCCATTCCCGTGACGGGCGGACCGGCGTTGTGGCGGTGACCGGACGTGGCGGGCAACGTGCGTCGCCAGGCTTTCCAGAGCGCAGACCCCACCGCGGCAAACAGCGTCAGCAGGAGCAGTAAAACCAGACACAACAGCGTGCCTTTGATTTGCTGCTCCGCATCGCCCTGGCTCAGCCACTGCCAGGCCAGCACCGCCAGTGTCGGCGGATTGCCCGGCCCGAGAATGATGGCGATATCTACCACCGACAGGGACCAGGCTACCACCGCCAGCATCACGGCGCCGAGCGCCGGAGCAATGGTCGGCAGAACCAGCCAGAACAGCCCCTGAATGCGGGAATAACCGAGGCTTTGCAGCACCACCATTTTCTGCGCCAGGATCTTTTCCGGCAGCACTGCATAAATCGCCCACAGCACGAAGGCACTCTCTTTCACCGCCATTGTCGCACCAAGGCCTATTCCATAGGGATCAAACACTGGCGAACAGGCGCTACAAAGCTGATAAACGGCACCGCCTTCGGCAAAGAGCAGCAGCACGCTGGTGGCGAAGGCGACATGCGGCACGGCGAGTAACCATGGCAGGCGGCCATTCATCTGCTGCCAGCGCTTGCCGGGCCAGAGCGCAGACAGGATACAGAGCGCAATAAAAAGCGAACCGAGGGTGGCGAGGGTCGTTGAAACCAGGGTGGCGATCAGCGCCTGCGGCAGCTGCGGATCGCGAAACAGGGATTGCCACCCGGCGGCAGAAAATGCAGGGGACAGGAGCATGGCGGTGGCGGGAAACAGCGGCGCGTAAATGGCCGCCATTGCCAGCCACACCAGCCAGCCTAGCGGGTGCCGTAGCGACGCAGCCATTCCTGCTCCAGAGCATTCACCCACGCCGCGTGCGGCTCAGGCAGCATGGCGGGTAAACCGACCGGGATAAACTGGCGCAGGGCGTGAGCCTGATCAGCGGGCAGTTTTTGCGGGTCCAGCACGCTCGGATCGCCCCAGATTTTCGGGTCGGCTTTGCGACGTTGCGCGGGTGGTGACAGCAGGAAATTCGCCACCACTTTTGCTCCGGCGCTGGCGCTGCTGTTGGCCGGAATCGCCACGAAATGAACATTGCCAATCATTCCGCTGGCAAAGCCGAAGCTTATGCTGTCAGCAGGTAACTCGCCGCTGGCCACCTTCTGCCGGGCATGCGCCGGGTTAAAGGTCAGGGAGAGATTCAGATTGCCGCTGGCGAGTAGAGCATCCATTCGTGCCGGTGACGGCGGGAAATCTTTGCCTTCGCGCCAAAGCAGGGGATGAAGCTGGTCGAGATAGCGCCATAGAGGGGCGGTTACCGCGTCAAATGTTTGGGGATCGGGCGCGGTTTTTAGCGCATCAGGTGTTGCCGTCAGGTTCAGTAACAGCTGTTCCAGAAACGCGGTGCCAGTAAAATCGGGCGGGCGTGGATAGGTCACTTTACCGGGATGCTGTTTCGCGTATCCGAGCAGGGCGGAAGGATCGCGCAGTGGCTCAGGCAACAAAGTCTGTCGCGAGATAAACGTCAGTTGCGCCGCGCCCCACGGGGATTCGGCGCCGTCGGTGGCGATGGCAAAATCCTCAGTCACCGGTTTGGTGGTATCGACATACCGCCAGTTGGGGAGCATTTGCGCCCAGCCGCTTTGCAGCAGATTCGCCTGTTTCAGCGTGCGGAAGTTCTCGCCGTTGACCCACAGTAAATCGACCGAACCTTGGGTGGTCCGCCCGGCGCGGGATTCCGTCTGGATACGTTTGACCGCATCGGCGGCATCCGCCAGATGCACAATGTTGAGGGTTATGGCGTAGTGAGTTTTCATCTCATCGCTTACCCAGTCGAGATATCGATTCACCGCCGGATCGCCACCCCAGGCGTTAAACCAGACGGTCTGCCCTTTGGCTTCCTGTTGAACGGTTTGCCAGTCGCTGGCGGCGAGCGCCGGGGTTGCCAGCAGCAGCCCGGTCAGAAACACGCAATAACGCACACGGCGCATAATGCCTCCCTGTTAATGAGATGAAGGGGTGAAGCGAGAAAACAGCCAGCGAGCGATCAGCGGCAATAACCCTAACAGTGTAAAGGCGATCAGCACTCCCGGCGACAGAATATCGCGCAGAGAGGTCAGTTGCCCCAGTTCGCGCCCGGCGTTGAGGAAAACCACCGTCGCGGGCAGCATCGCCAGCTGGCTAACCCACCAGTAACGCGCCACGCCGAGAGAGGTCAGCCCGCAGAGCAGATTGACCAGAAAAAAAGGGAACACCGGCATCAGGCGCAGGGCAAAAAGATAAAACGCGCCATCGCGTTTCACCCCTTCATTCACCGTCTGCATCGGTTTCGCAAAGCGGCGTTGCACCCAGTCGCGCAGCACATAGCGGCTGGCGAGCATTGCCAGTGTCGCCCCCAGCGTCGAGGCAAAAGAGACCAGCATCATCCCCTCCCAGAAGCTGAATAATGCGCCACCAAGCAGCGTTAACAGCGCCGCACCAGGAATCGAAAAGGCGGAAATCAGCACATACAGGGCGAAATAGAGCGCGGCACTTTGCACCGGGGCGCGGTCGACGTTATCCAGCAGCATCAGCCGATGGGCGCGGATCGCATCCAGGGAGAGAAAGCCCGGCGGCAGTTGCGTGATGAGCAAAGCAAATGCGCCCAACAGGGCGCACAGGAAGAGGATTTTTGACGCTTTCACCGGCACTTACAGCTTGAATTTCGCCCAGACCGGCGCGTGATCGGACGGTTTTTCCATGCTGCGAATATCGTAGTCGATCCCGGTTTCGATGCAGCGCTCGGCCAGAGGCTGGCTTGCCAGCAGCAGGTCGATGCGCAGGCCACGGTTATCGTCGAAGCCTTTTGAGCGGTAATCAAACCATGAGAAGCGATCCTGTGTCTCCGGGTTGGCGGTGCGGAAGGTATCGACCAGGCCCCAACTCATCAGGCGATCCATCCACTCGCGCTCTTCCGGCAGGAAGGAGCATTTACCGGTGCGCAGCCAGCGCTTGCGGTTATCTTCGCCAATGCCAATATCCAGGTCCGTCGGGCTGATATTCACGTCGCCCATAATCAATACCGGATTCTCTTTGTTCAGCTCGGTGTTCAGGTAATCCTGCAGATCCTGATAGAACTTCGCTTTTGCCGGGAATTTGGTCGGGTGGTCGCGGCTTTCGCCCTGCGGGAAGTAGCCATTGATAACGGTGATATTACCCAGCGGAGATGGGATCTCGGCCATGATAATGCGGCGCTGTGCTTCACCGTCATCGCCAGGGAAGCCGCGGCGGACCGAGACAGGCGTCTCTTTGGTTAACAGCGCCACGCCGTAATGGCCTTTCTGACCGTGATAAAAGACGTTGTAACCCAGCTTCGCAACGTCTTCCAGCGGGAACATATCGTCGTGAACTTTTGTCTCCTGCAGGCCGATCACGTCAGGTTGATGTTGTTCAACAATGGCTTCCAGTTGGTGAGGGCGGGCGCGCAGGCCGTTGATATTAAAAGAGACAAATTTCATAGTCGCTGCCAGTGCAAGGTGGATAGTGCATGGATGGTAGCAGAATTTGCGCCGCCTGTTACCGGGTTAGACCAATAACTGCAACAGATCCTGCCGACGGTGCAATTTTTGCACCATTTCGACGCGCCTTGCCCTCAAAAGGGGCGTAAACGGTCAATAAATTTCGCGAGCGATCACAATTCCAGAATTATATTTTGCTTGTGAATAATATTTCTCGTTTTCGTCCCGCGAACCGCCGCTTATCGTAAAAATATTCACTTAATATGCATTAACAGTGAATAACTCCATATCCTAACTCATTGATATTCTGTCCCGGCAATCCGTTTATGCATTTTTATCGCTGGCTGGCACGAACTCTGCAATCTACATTCACAGTGCAAACACTCAAATATTTAACATTTAAACAACTTATTATTTACCGGATGAGGTCGCTATGTCTCTGTCAATTACGCGTGAAAATTTTGATGAATGGATGATGCCGGTTTACGCTCCGGCGGCTTTTATTCCGGTACGCGGGGAAGGCTCACGCCTGTGGGATCAGCAGGGTAAAGAGTACATTGATTTTGCAGGCGGTATTGCCGTGAACGCGCTAGGGCACGCACACCCGGCGCTGCGCCAGACCCTCAACGATCAGGCGGCGAAGTTCTGGCATACCGGTAACGGCTACACCAACGAGCCTGCGCTGCGTCTGGCGAAAAAGCTGATCGACGCGACCTTTGCCGAGAAAATTTTCTTCTGTAACTCCGGTGCTGAGGCCAACGAAGCGGCCCTGAAGCTGGCGCGCAAATATGCCCACGACCATTTCGGCGCGCAGAAAAGCGGGATCGTGGCGTTCAAAAATGCCTTCCATGGGCGCACGCTGTTTACCGTCAGCGCCGGTGGGCAGCCCGCTTACTCCCAGGATTTTGCCCCGTTACCGCCGGACATTCGCCATGCGGTGTTTAACGATCTGCAGTCTGCCAAAGCGCTGATTAATGACGACACCTGTGCGGTGATCGTCGAGCCGATGCAGGGCGAGGGCGGTGTGGTTCCGGCAGATAAAGCATTCCTGCAGGGGCTTCGCGAGCTGTGCGACCAGCACAACGCGCTGCTGATTTTTGATGAAGTGCAAACGGGCGTTGGCCGTACGGGCGAGCTTTACGCCTACATGCACTACGGCGTCACGCCGGATGTGCTGTCGACGGCGAAAGCGCTGGGCGGCGGCTTCCCGATTGGTGCGCTGCTCACCACCGATAAATGTGCCAGCGTGATGGTCGTCGGCACCCACGGCACCACTTACGGCGGTAACCCGCTGGCATCCGCAGTGGCGGGCCAGGTGCTGGATATCATCAATACGCCAGCGGTGTTAAACGGCGTGAAGCAGCGTCACGACTGGTTTGTTGAGCGCCTGAATGCCATCAACAGCAAGGTCGGCATGTTCAAAGAAATTCGTGGGCTGGGGCTGTTAATTGGCTGCGAACTGACCGCTGAATTTGCCGGAAAAGCTAAACTTATTTCACAGGAAGCAGCAAAAGCGGGTGTGATGGTGCTGATTGCAGGCGCGAACGTGGTGCGTTTTGCCCCGGCGCTGATCGTCAGTGAAGAAGAGATCACCACCGGTCTGGATCGCTTTGCGCTGGCCTGTGAACAGGTGAAATCCGGGGTGTCATCATGATGGTCATCCGTCCCGTTGAGCGCGGCGATCTCGCCGGACTTATGCAGCTTGCCGGTAAGACGGGAGGCGGGCTGACCTCGCTTCCTGCCGACGAAAAAACGCTGTCGGCGCGCATCGAGCGCGCCATCCATACCTGGCAAGGGACGGTGCCGAAAAGCGAACAGGGATACGTCTTTGTTCTGGAAGAGACGGATACAGGAACCGTGGCCGGGATTTGCGCCATTGAAGTGGCGGTCGGCCTGAATGAACCCTGGTACAACTACCGCGTGGGGACGCTGGTTCACGCGTCGAAAGAGCTGAACATTTATAACGCGCTGCCGACGCTTTCACTGAGCAACGATCACACCGGCAGCAGCGAACTCTGCACCCTGTTTCTCGATCCGGCCTGGCGCAAAGAGGGCAATGGTTATCTGCTCTCTAAATCGCGCTTTATGTTTATGGCTGCCTTCCGCGACCGCTTTAATGAAAAAGTGGTGGCGGAGATGCGCGGCGTGATCGACGAAACCGGCTACTCCCCGTTCTGGGAAAGCCTCGGCGAGCGCTTCTTCTCGATGGAGTTCAGCCGCGCGGACTATCTGTGCGGCATCGGGCAGAAGGCGTTTATCGCCGAGCTGATGCCGAAACATCCGATCTACACCCATTTCCTCACCCCCCGAAGCGCAGGCCGTGATTGGCGAAGTCCATCCGCAGACGGCACCCGCGCGCGCGGTGCTGGAGAAAGAGGGTTTCCGCTATCGGAACTATGTCGATATTTTTGACGGTGGCCCGACGCTGGAGTGCGATATCGATCGCGTGCGCGCCATCCGTAAAAGCCGTCTGGTGACGGTCGCCGAAGGGCAGCCAGCGCCAGGTGAATTACCAGCCTGCCTGGTGGCGAATGAACAATACGACCATTTTCGCGCCATGCTGGTGCACGCGAATCCAAAATGTGAACGACTGGTGCTGACCGCAGCCCAGCTGGATGCCCTGAAATGTAGCGCAGGCGACACAGTGCGCCTGGTGCGACTCTGCCCCGAGGAGAAAACAGCATGAGTTTATGGATTAATGGCGACTGGGTGACGGGTGAAGGCGAACGCCGCGTGAAAACCAACCCGGTGGGTAAAGAGGCGCTGTGGACGGGTGGAGATGCCAGCGCCGCGCAGGTGGAACAGGCCTGCAAAGCCGCACGCGCTGCGTTCCCGGCGTGGGCCAAACAGCCGTTTAGCCTGCGTCAGGCGGTTGTTGAGAAATTCGCGTCACTGCTGGAGACCAATAAAGTCGAACTGACCAGCATTATCGCCCGTGAAACCGGCAAACCGCGCTGGGAAGCGGCGACGGAAATCACGGCGATGATCAACAAAATCGCGATTTCGGTGAAGGCGTATCATACCCGCACCGGCGAGCAGCATACGGAGATGGCCGACGGTGCGGCCACTCTGCGCCACCGCCCGCACGGCGTGCTGGCAGTCTTCGGCCCCTATAATTTCCCCGGCCATCTGCCGAATGGCCACATTGTGCCTGCGCTGCTGGCGGGAAACGCCGTGATCTTCAAACCGAGCGAGCTGACGCCCTGGAGTGGCGAAGCGGTGGTCAAACTGTGGGAACAGGCGGGTCTGCCGCCGGGCGTGCTGAACCTGGTGCAGGGCGGGCGTGAAACCGGTCAGGCGCTGAGCGCGCTGAGCGATATCGACGGGCTGCTGTTTACCGGCAGCGCGGGGACCGGCTATCAGCTGCATCGCCAGCTGGCGGGCCAGCCGGAAAAAATTCTGGCACTGGAAATGGGCGGCAATAATCCGCTGATCGTTGAAGATCCTGATGATATCGACGCCGCCGTGCATCTGGCTATCCAGTCGGCGTTTGTCACCGCCGGGCAGCGCTGCACCTGTGCGCGCCGTCTGCTGGTTAAACGCGGCGCGCAGGGCGATGCGTTTCTGGCGCGCTTAGTGGAAGTGAGCGCGCGGCTAAAACCTGATGCGTGGGACGCCGAGCCGCAACCGTTTATCGGCGGCCTGATCTCCGTACAGGCGGCGCAGAACGTGGTCAATGCCTGGCGCGATCACGTGGCGCGCGGCGGGAAAAGCCTGCTCGAGCCAAAGCTTATCCAGCCAGGCACGTCGCTACTGACGCCGGGGATTGTGGAAATGAGCGCGGCGAGCGATGTGCCGGATGAAGAGACCTTTGGGCCGCTGCTGTGCGTCTGGCGCTATGACGATTTCGACAGCGCGATTGCGCTTGCGAACAATACGCGCTATGGCCTGTCGAGCGGCCTGATTTCACCGGATCGCGAGAAATTCGACACGCTGCTGATTGAAGCGCGCGCCGGAATTGTGAACTGGAATAAACCCCTGACCGGTGCGGCGAGCACTGCGCCGTTTGGCGGCGTGGGCGCCTCCGGCAACCATCGCGCCAGCGCCTGGTATGCGGCAGATTACTGCGCGTGGCCGATGGCGAGCCTCGAAACTCCCGCGCTGACTCTGCCAGAAACCCTCAATCCGGGGCTTGATTTTAGTAAAGGGGATGGCCATGAAAGCGCGTGAGGTCAACTTTGATGGGCTGGTGGGGCTGACCCACCACTATGCCGGGCTGTCGTTTGGTAACGAAGCCTCGACGAAACACCGCTTCCAGGTGTCGAACCCAAAGCTTGCGGCGAAGCAGGGGCTGCAAAAGATGAAAGCCCTGGCCGATGCCGGTTTCCCGCAGGCGGTGATCCCGCCGCAGGAGCGCCCGAACGTCGAGGTCCTGCGCCAGCTTGGGTTTAGCGGCAGCGATGAACAGGTGGTGGAAAAAGCCGGTACTCAGGTGCCGCATCTGCTCTCGGCGGCCAGCTCGGCGTCGTCGATGTGGGTCGCTAACGCGGCCACCGTCGCACCCTCGGCGGATACCCTGGATGGCAAAGTGCATCTCACCGTCGCCAACCTCAATAACAAATTCCATCGCGCGACGGAGGCGGTGACCACCGAGCGCGTGCTGCGCGCCATTTTCAGCGATGCGGAACGTTTTAGCGTCCACGAGGCACTGCCGCAGGTCGCCATGTTTGGCGATGAAGGGGCGGCCAACCATAACCGTCTGGGCGGCGATTATGGCGATCCGGCAACGCAGCTGTTTATCTATGGCCGCGACGAGAGCGGTCACCATGCCCCCGTGCGCTATCCGGCGCGGCAGACGCTGGCGGCAAGCCAGGCGGTGGCACGGCTCAATCAGGTGAATCCGGGCCAGGTGGTGTTTGCCCAGCAGAATCCTCAGGTGATCGATCAGGGTGTGTTCCACAATGACGTGATCGCCGTGTCGAACCGTCAGGTGCTGTTCTGTCATGAACAGGCGTTTGCTCAGCAGGATAAATTGCTGGCAAATCTTGCGGAGCGCGTTCCGGGCTTTACGCCGATTCAGGTTCCGACGCACGCCGTGAGCGTGCAGGATGCGGTGGAAACCTATCTCTTTAACAGCCAGCTGTTGAGCCGTGAGGATGGCAGCATGATGCTGGTGCTGCCGCAAGAGTCGCACAACCATCAGGTTGTATGGCGCTATTTGAGCGAGCTGGTGAAGGCTGATAATCCCATCAGCGAGCTGAAGGTTTTCGATCTGCGTGAAAGTATGGCCAACGGCGGAGGGCCAGCCTGTTTGCGTCTGCGCGTCGTCCTGACACAGGCAGAGATGCAGGCAGTAAACCCCGCAGTAATGATGAATGACGCGCTGTTTAACACGCTGAACAACTGGGTGGACCGCTATTACCGCGACCAGCTGACGCAGGCGGATCTGGTTGATCCGCAGCTGCTGCGCGAAGGGCGCGAGGCGCTGGACGCCCTGACCACGATCCTGCAGCTCGGTTCGGTTTATCCGTTCCAGCGCTAAGGAGAGAGCATGGAGAATTTACTGGCGCTGACGCTGGCCGATGAAACACCCGCTGAAAAAGAGGGGGAAGGGGCGTCGTTTCACTGGAAATGGCATGGGCGCGGGCTGCTGGAACTGACCCCGTTTGACGAGAGCGGCCGCGCGCTGGTGCTCTCGGCAGGTGTTCACGGCAACGAAACCGCACCGGTGGAGATTGTCGATCTGCTGATCCGCGCGCTGTATCACGGGGATATTTCCCTGCGCTGCCGAGTGCTCGTGGTGCTCGGGAACCCTGCGGCGCTGGCGCACAACAAACGCTATCTGGAGAGTGATATCAACCGGATGTTTGGCGGTCGCGCGGCGCAGTTTGCACCCTGTGAGGAGACGGCACGCGTGCCGGTGCTGGAAAACGCCGTCAGGGAATTCTATGCGACAGCCGGCCCGGACCGCTGGCATCTGGATCTGCACACTGCTATTCGGGCGTCGTATCACGTGCGCTTTGGCGTGTTGCCCCAGCGCGAACAGCCCTGGGATGAACGGTTCCTGCAATGGCTGGGCGATGCAGGACTCGAAGCGCTGGTGTTCCATCAGTCGCCGGGCGGCACCTTTACCCATTTCACCTGTGAGCATTTCGGCGCGCTGGCCTGCACGCTGGAGCTGGGCAAAGCGCTGCCGTTTGGCCATAACGATCTGACGCGATTTGCCCCGACGCATCTGGCGCTGCGGGCGCTGCTCGCGGGCGTTGAGCCTGAGCCGCATACCGAAGCGGTTGAGCGCTATCGGGTGGTGCAGCAAATCACCCGTCGCAGCGACGCGTTTCGGCTGCACATGGCGGCGCATACTCTAAACTTCACGCCGTTCCGCCAGGGGATTTTGCTGGCAGAAGATGGCGATGAGCGCTACGAGGTGCAGAAAACGACGGAGTACGTGCTGTTCCCCAATCCGTCTGTGGCCTTTGGTTTGCGGGCGGGATTGATGCTAGAAAAAATAGGCTGAGCCATAATTTCCCGCGTCTGACAGGGGGGCGGGAAATTATCTATTATGGCGATCGCGTAAAGTTTACAGATTATTCCTGGATACCTGCTTTATTATTAATCTCCAGTTCGCTATACTCTTTCACAATCTCTTTAAAATCAGATAATTGAATATTTTTGTTTCAACTCTCCACGCTTTATCCTTAATTCCTCCACATTTGGTTATAAATTGTTTTTTACACTTTCATTGTTTTACCGTTGCTCTGACTAATTGACGATAAACCCCGTAAAGTTAATCTCGTCAACACGGCATAGCGCCGAAGAATAACTGAAAGTAAGGAAAACAATTATGCGTAAATTAACTGCACTGTTTGTTGCTTCTACCCTGGCTCTGGGCGCTACCAGCATGGCGTTCGCTGCGGATACCGCGACCACGACCGCAGCACCTGCTGAAGGCAAGATGATGCATCACAAAGGCAAGCCGGGTATGCATCACGACATGATGTTTAAAGACCTGAACCTGACGGATGCACAGAAACAGCAAGTGCGTGACATCATGAAAAGTCAGCGCGACCAGATGAAACGTCCGCCGCTGGAAGAACGCCGCGCAATGCATGACATCATTGCCAGCGACAGCTTCGATAAAGCGAAAGCCGAAGCGCAGATCGACAAAATGGCCGAGCAGCACAAAGCCGGTATGCTGGCCCGCATGGAAACTCAGAACAAGATCTACAACATTCTGACCCCGGAACAGAAAAAGCAATTTAATGCCAATTTTGAGAAGCGTCTGACAGAACGTCCGGCGCCAGAAGGTAAAATGGCTCCGCCTGCTGAATAACAGCACAACATATTAAGACCGCCGGAAACCTGTTCACAAAAGCGCATTCGCTGTGGACAGGTCCGGCGGTTTTTTCTTTCACACCCTCTTGTCTCGCGCTGCCATCACGGTATGCTCCTGTAGTCGGTTCAGAGAATGCTTAACAGAGTCAGGGCGTTAGAGTTTTTTTCACCATGAGCCTAAGGCCCCTTTGCATTGCTGCCGATAATACGTCTGTGATTACCTAACGATAACAATCAAGACAGCGACGCTATTGATATTGTCGCTCTGGTGCGATTGCGCCTTTCAGGAGTGGTGATGGAGTTTTTTGATATCCGCAAAATGCCGGTGAATCTCTGGCGTAATGGCGCGGGTGAAACCCGTGAGATTTGTTGCTTTCCCACTGCGACCCGTGATTTTCACTGGCGCGCCAGTATTGCTTCTATCGCCAGCAACGGCGAATTCTCTCTCTTTCCCGGCGTCGATCGGGTGATTACCCTGATTGAGGGCGGCGAAGTGACCCTCGATGCGGGCCAGACCTTTTGCCATACCCTGAAGCGTCACCAGCCATTCAGTTTTGCGGGCGACCATCCGGTGAAGGCGAAGCTCACGGAAGGGCAGATGTCGATGGATTTCAATATCATGACGAAGCGCGATCGCTGCAAGGCCAACGTGCGGGTGGCGGATCGTACCTTTACCACCTTCGCCTCGCGCGGCGGTGTGGTGTTCGTTCTGAGCGGTGCCTGGCAGTTGGGTGACAAATTCCTCACCGCCGATCAGGGCGCCAGCTGGCAGGATGGCATTCACACCCTGCGCTTACTGGAATCAGAAGGAACGCTGCTGTTCAGTGAGATTACGTGGCTGCCGGGTCACTCAGTTCAATGATTTCATACTGCCCGGAGAGCAGCGGCTTACAGAGAATTTTGTAGCCGTCCTGATCAAACCCGGCAGGCGTGCGCAGCAGGGCCGCGGCGTCGTTTAACGTGTCGACGGCCCCCAGCCACAGCCAGTTGTGAATAATGTGGTAG
The DNA here is from genome assembly GCF_026672535.1 of Lelliottia sp. SL45. Taxonomy (NCBI): domain Bacteria; kingdom Pseudomonadati; phylum Pseudomonadota; class Gammaproteobacteria; order Enterobacterales; family Enterobacteriaceae; genus Lelliottia; species Lelliottia sp. SL45. Next base: position 1,910,128 of record NZ_JAPPRH010000003.1, on the reverse strand, counting down.
TGGGTGATGGCGTTGCTGGTCTCTTTCAGCGCAATGGCGCCTTGCCACGGCCAGCAGGTTACGCTGATCGCCGCCAGCCCGGCCTTTAATCTCATCTGATGATCTTCCACACTCTCCTTGCCGCAGCACGCCCCGGCGCAGCGTTTCAGCGCGGAACGAAAACAGGCGCGCCCGCGCGTAAGCGACTCCAGACCTAATAACCCGTAGCAAAGTTTCTCTGCATCAGCGAGAGATTGCAGCGCCTGCAACGCCGCACGGCGGTTGGCAAACAGGCCGTATAAATTCGGCGCGTGGGAGAAATCAATCTCACGGGCGTAAACCACCTGCGGTTTGCCGTCGGTGATTTGCAGCGAGCACAGCTGGCGGTTGCGGCGCAGGCGTTTATTGAACAGCGGCTGCTGTTCTTTGATCAACCGGGCTTCGAGCAGCAGCGCGCCCAGCTCCCCGGCGGTTTGCGTCCAGGTGATGCGCCGCGACTGGCGCAGCATCGCGGCCTCGTCGGGCGTGCGTAAATGCGATAACACCCGGCTGCGGATATTGACGCTTTTACCGATATAGAGCGGCATCGCTTCGCTTTCGCCATGAAAGAAATAGACGCCAGGCTGTTTCGGCAGTGCCTCAAGCCAGGGGCGAAGATGTTCGGGATATTCGTAGATAGCCCCCGCTTCAAATTCAAGACGCGGGGCAGATTGACGCCTGCTCACAAAAGACTCCTGATACTGTTCAGGCATACAGTGTAGCAAAGAGTGAGTGGTTAAAAAAGAGGCGGCTTCGTCTGGCGGGCTGTGTGCGTAGGGCTTACGGCCATCGCAGGGATAAAAACAGCCGGGTAAGCGTAGCGCCACCCGGCAATGCGCTTGGGGAATCAGCGTTTCCAGAAGTCGTCGAAGATGGTAATCGGCGTGCGTCGCTTGTGCTCGGTTTTCAGATACCAGCCTTCAATAGTGCGGGCGATACTCTCATCAAGCGTTTTGCCTTCCAGATAATCGTCGATATTGTCGTACGTCACTCCCAGCGCCGCTTCATCCGGCAGGGAAGGGCGATCGTCTTCCAGATCGGCGGTCGGCGCTTTCTTATAGAGGTGCTCCGGGCAGCCCAGCGCGGCAAGAAGTTGCTTACCCTGGCGTTTATTGAGGCGGAAAATCGGGTTGATATCGGTACCGCCATCGCCGTATTTTGTGAAGAAACCGGTGACCGCTTCCGCCGCATGATCGGTGCCGACCACCACGCCTTTGGTCATACCGGCGATGCTGTACTGGGCTTTCATGCGCTCGCGGGCTTTTTCGTTGCCGCGAATGAAATCGCTCAGCTCAATGCCGGCCTCGCGCAGCGCCTGTTCGCTGGCTAATACCGCGCCTTTGATGTTCACGGTGAGCACGCGATCGGGCTGGATAAAGGAGATTGCATCCTGGCAATCCTGCTCGTCGGCCTGAACGCCATAAGGCAGGCGCACGGCGATAAACTGCAGCGCGTCGTCACCCGTTTCCTGACGTAATTCTGAGATCGCCTGCTGGCACAGTTTACCGGTCAGGGTAGAGTCCTGACCGCCGCTGATGCCAAGTACCAGTGACTTCAGGAACGGATACGTTTTCAGATAGGATTTCAAAAAATCGACGCTGCGGCGGATTTCTTGATGAGCATCTATCGCAGGCGTTACGCCAAGCGCATGAATAATCTCTTGTTGCAGAGCCATTACGCCCTCCATTAGCAAAAACGAAGCAGAATGAGTATCCGTTAAAACTAACCCTTTGGGCGTAAAACGACAAGGATCACAGTTTCGAGTGAGGCAAATTGCGACGATTTAGCAGGTTATCGTTGTTTTATTAGAATTTTCCGAAAAACATCCCGCTTCGCAGACAAAGTTGAAGAATCGAATTTTTTATCCCATGCTTAGATAACACGCTGATAAACAAGAGGACGGAAAATGAACAAGAATGTAGCGGGAATTTTAAGTGCAGCGGCGGTATTGACTATGCTGGCGGGCTGTACAGCTTACGATCGTACAACCGATCAGTTCACACAGCCGGTAGTTAAAGATGTGAAGAAAGGGATGAGCCGTGCGCAGGTAGCGCAGGTGGCTGGCAAACCTTCTTCCGAAGTCACTATGATCCACGCACGTGGGACCTGCCAGACCTATATTCTGGGTCAACGTGATGGTAAAGCAGAGACCTACTTTGTGGCTCTGGACGATACAGGACACGTGATCAACTCAGGTTATCAGACCTGTGCTGAGTACGACACCGACCCACAGGCACCTAAGGCGCAATAACCTGCTTGCCTGAGCGATGTAACAAACCGGCCAATGTGCCGGTTTTTTTATGCCTGCAATAATCTTATTTCTTTGCGCGAATTATTTGCCTAAACTGTGAGGGCAGTCAAAACGACAGGTCAAGGAGAGACAATTGTGACTCGTGCTGAATTATCCGCTCCCTATGCCTTGCCGTATACTCCATTCAATGACAAACAACAGTAACACTCACCAGCGGGCTGAAGGGCGATGGTGAGGGTCATACAAGAGGGAAGTTGCTATGGAAAAGAAACATATCTACCTGTTCTGCTCTGCGGGCATGTCAACGTCACTACTGGTTTCCAAGATGCGTGCGCAGGCAGAAAAGTATGAAGTTCCTGTCGTTATCGAAGCGTTTCCCGAAACGCTGGCAGGCGAAAAAGGTCAGGCCGCGGACGTGATTTTACTGGGTCCACAGATTGCGTATATGTTGCCAGAAATCCAGCGTTTATTACCGAACAAACCTGTAGAAGTGATCGATTCTGTGCTGTACGGCAAAATTGATGGTTTAGGTGTACTTAAAGCTGCAGTCGCCTCAATTAAAAAAGCTGCCGCTAATTAAAATTTAAATTTTTCCCGTCAAAGAGTTATTTCACACACTTACGCCGCAATATTTGTTGCGGCATTTAAGGGTAATTTCTATGAGTCAAGTTATTAGCTCTCTTGAAAAGGTACTCCTTCCTTTTGCTGTTAAAATAGGAAAGCAGCCCCACATTAATGCGATTAAAAATGGCTTTATTAAATTAATGCCATTGACCCTGGCCGGCGCCATGTTCGTATTAATTAATAACGTCTTTTTAAGTTTTGGCGAAGGCTCGTTTTTCTATTCTATGGGCATTCGGTTAGACGCTTCCACCATTGAAACCCTGAATGGCTTTAAAGCCATCGGCGGCAACGTGTACAACGGTACGTTGGGCATTATGTCGCTGATGGCGCCTTTTTTCATTGGTTCTGCGTTAGCGGAAGAGCGTAAAGTCGACCCAATGGCAGCCGGTCTGCTGGCGGTGGCGGCCTTTATGACTGTAACACCTTACAGCGTTGGTGAAGCCTATGCCGTCGGTGCAAACTGGCTGGGCGGTCAGAATATTATTTCCGGGATGGTGATTGGCCTGATCGTGGCGGAAATGTTCACCTTCGTGATTCGTCGCAACTGGGTCATTACCCTGCCAGATAGCGTGCCGTCTTCCGTATCGCGCTCTTTCTCGGCATTAATCCCAGGCTTCCTGATCCTGTCCATTTTCGGTGTGCTCTCCTGGCTGCTGGCCAACCACGGCAGCAACTTCCACCAGATCATCATGGACTCTATCTCCACGCCGCTGGCATCAATGGGCAGCGTAGTGGGCTGGGCTTACGTTATCTTTAACTCCCTGCTGTGGTTCTTCGGCGTGCACGGCTCACTGGCGCTCACCGCGCTGGATAACGGCATCATGACCCCATGGGCGCTGGAAAACATCGCACTGTATAACCAGTACGGTTCCGTAGAAGCGGCGATTGCTGCCGGTAAAGAGTTCCACTTCTGGGCGAAACCGATGCTGGATTCCTACATCCTGCTGGGTGGTTCAGGGGCGACGCTCGGTCTGATTATCGCTATCTTCATCGGCTCACGTCGCGCGGATCATCGTCAGGTAGCGAAACTGGCACTGCCATCAGGTATCTTCCAGATTAACGAACCGATTCTGTTTGGTTTGCCAATCATCATGAACCCGGTCATGTTTATCCCGTTCGTTCTGATTCAGCCGATTCTGGCCGCCATTACCCTGGCCGCTTACTCGATGGGTATTATCCCGCCGGTAACGAACCTGGCACCGTGGACGATGCCAACCGGTCTTGGCGCCTTCTTCAACAGTAACGGCAGTATCGCCGCACTCTGCGTGGCACTGTTCAACCTGGGTGTATCGACGCTGGTTTACCTGCCATTCGTGGCGGTGTCGAACAAGGCTCAGGCGGTCATTGATGAGCAAGAAAGCGAAGAAGACATCGCTAACGCACTGAAATTCTAAGAGGTCCGGCGCGGGGAAACCCGCGCCTGTAAAAGGAGATAAATGATGTTTGATTTGGATACTATCGTGGCAGACGAGGCCGTTGAGAACGATCTTGAAGAAGTAGTGATGGGGCTTATCATTAACTCCGGACAGGCACGCAGCCTGGCGTACGGCGCACTCAAACAAGCCAAGCAGGGCGATTTCGCCGCAGCGAAACGCATGATGGATCAGTCGCGCACGGCGCTGAACGAAGCACACCTGGTACAAACTAAGCTGATTGAAGGCGACCAGGGAGAAGGTAAAATGAAGGTGAGTCTGGTGCTGGTTCACGCCCAGGATCATTTGATGACCTCAATGCTGGCTCGCGAGCTGGTTGCTGAGCTCATTGAGCTTCACGAGAAAATGCAATAAGTCAGGCCGCCGGAGGTAAACACGATGGAAATTAAAACCGCACTTGAGCAGCAACTGTTTAACGGCAAGAATTTTCACGTGGTTATCTACAACAAAACGGAAAGCGTGAGCGGTCTGCATCAGCATGACTACTACGAGTTCACGATTGTTCTGACCGGGCGCTACTACCAGGAGATCAACGGCAAGCGCGTGCTGCTGGAGCGCGGCGACTTTGTCTTTCTGCCGATGGGGTCGTATCACCAGAGCTTTTATGAATTCGGGGCGACGCGCATTCTGAACGTCGGTGTGAGCAGACGTTTCTTCGAGAAACACTACTTACCCCTGGTGCCATTCTGCTTCGTGGCATCGCAGGTGTATCGCATTAAAAACGAGTTTATGACCTGGATCGAAACGGTTATCGCCTCGCTGAACTTCCGGGACAGCGAATTCGATGAGTTTATTGAAACGGTCACGTTTTATGTGATGAACCGCCTGCGCCACCATCGCGATGAGCAGCAGGTGATCGATGATATTCCGCAGTGGCTGCGGACTACCGTAGAGTTAATGCACGACAAACATCAGTTTGGCGATAATGCGCTGGAGAACATGATTGCCCTGTCGGGTAAATCGCAGGAATATCTCACCCGCGCCACCCAGCGTTATTACCAAAAAACACCGGTGCAAATCATTAACGGTATTCGTATTAATTTCGCCAAAAAGCAGCTGGAAATAACCAATTATTCGGTCACCGATATTGCTTATGAATCGGGTTACAGTAGCCCGAGCCTGTTTATTAAAACCTTTAAGAAATTCACTTCATTCACGCCTAACAGCTACCGTAAAAATTTAACGGTAATGAATAATTAATTGACTCACGGCGAAGTAGCTCGCCAGGAATATTGACTTAAACGCTTGCCCAAAATAGCGGGAATGCCACGCTATACTTTGCAGGCGGTTAACCTGATACGCTAAGGGAGATATTATGCAAAAGAAATTGAAAGTCGTAACCATCGGCGGCGGCAGCAGTTATACCCCGGAATTGCTCGAAGGTTTTCTGAAACGTTATCATGAACTGCCGGTCAGCGAATTATGGCTGGTGGATGTGGAAGAAGGGCAGGAGAAACTCGATATTATTTTCGAGCTGTGCCAGCGCATGGTGCAGAAAGCCGGTGTCCCGTTAACCGTACATAAAACGTTAGATCGTCGTCAGGCGCTGAAAGATGCCGACTTCGTGACCACCCAGCTGCGCGTGGGCCAGCTGAAAGCCCGCGAACTGGATGAGCGTATTCCGCTGAGCCACGGTTATCTGGGGCAGGAAACCAACGGTGCGGGCGGTCTGTTTAAAGGCCTGCGCACCATTCCGGTGATTTTTGACATCATCAAAGATGTGGAAGAGATCTGCCCGCAGGCGTGGGTGATCAACTTCACCAACCCGGCCGGGATGGTCACGGAAGCGGTTTATCGCCACACCGGATTCAAACGGTTCATCGGCGTGTGCAACATTCCGATTGGCATGAAAATGTTTATCCGCGATGTGCTGAAATTGACCGACAGCGACGATCTCTCCATCGATCTGTTCGGCCTGAACCACATGGTCTTTATCAAAGATGTGATCGTCAACGGAGAGTCACGCTTTGCCGAACTGCTGGACGGCGTGGCCTCGGGCCGACTGACCGCCGGCTCGGTGAAAAACATCTTCGATCTGCCGTTCAGCGAAGGGCTGATTCGCTCCCTGAATTTGCTGCCATGCTCGTATCTGCTCTACTACTTCAAGCAGAAAGAGATGCTGGCCATCGAAATGGGCGAGTATTATAAAGGCGGGGCTCGCGCGCAGGTCGTGCAGAAAGTCGAAAAACAGCTCTTTGATTTGTATAAAGATCCTCATCTTAACGTCAAACCGAAAGAGCTTGAGCAGCGCGGCGGGGCGTATTACTCCGATGCGGCCTGTGAAGTCATTAACGCCATTTACAATGACAAACAGGCTGAGCATTACGTGAACGTGCCGCACCACGGGCATATCGACAACATCCCGGCAGACTGGGCGGTTGAAATGACCTGTATTCTTGGGCGCGACGGGGCGAAACCGCACTCTCGCATCACCCATTTCGACGACAAAGTGATGGGCCTGATTCACACCATCAAAGGTTTCGAAATCGCAGCCAGCCATGCGGCGCTGAGCGGGGAATTTAACGACGTGTTGCTGGCCCTGAACCTGAGTCCGCTGGTCCACTCCGACCGCGACGCAGAATCCCTGGCCCGCGAAATGATTCTCGCCCATGAAAAATGGCTGCCAAACTTTGCGGCCACGGCTGAGAAGCTTAAACAACGCTGAGAGGAACAGAGATGGAAAATCTGTTGATCGTGAATGCCGATGATTTTGGACTCTCCAAAGGGCAAAACTACGGCATCATCGAAGCCTGTCGCCACGGGGTGGTCACATCGACCACCGCGCTGGTCAACGGCGAGGCGATTGAACATGCCGCAGCGTTAAGCCGCGATCTGCCGAAGCTGGGCGTAGGGATGCATTTCGTGCTGACGCTCGGGATGCCGCTCTCACCCATGCCGGGGCTAACGCGCGACGGGGTGCTGGGGAAATGGATTTGGGAGATGGCGGAGCAGGGCGCGCTGCCGCTCGACGAAATCGCCCGCGAACTGGATTGTCAGTTCAATCGCTTCGTCGATCTCTTTGGCCGCGAACCGACGCACCTCGACAGCCATCATCATGTGCATATGATCCCGGCGATTTTCCCGTTGGTGGCCGAATTTGCGGCGCGTAAAGGTGTGGCGATGCGTGTGGACCGTCAGGTGCTGGCCCTGCACGATTTGCCGCTCGGCCGTGCGCCGACTACCGAGGGTTTCAGCAGCGAGTTCTATGGCGATGCGATCAGCGAAGCGCTGCTGTTGCAGGTACTGGATGGCTCGGCTTCGCGCGGTGAACGTTCGCTGGAGATCATGACGCACCCGGCGTTTGTCGATAATACGGTGCACAAAAGCGCCTATTGCTGGCCGCGTCTGGCGGAACTGGATGTGCTGACGTCGCCCTCGCTGAAGTATGCGATTGCGGAACGTGGGTATCGTTTAGGGACATTTAGCGATTTGTAAAAATAGCCGGGTAGGCATCAGCCTACCCGGTAGTTTGTTATGCCGGAATCGCTGAAATTTTAGCGCTTCGTGACCACACCCGGTGCGCCGCCATCAGATCGAACAGCTGATCCATAAACGGTGCGCCGACTTTATCTCCCTCGACAATCCCTTCCTCACCTTTTTCTGCCACTTTCAGCAGCGATTTAAACTGACGCGCATCGCCCGCCAGCGCGACAGGTTTCAGGTGTTTATAGGCCTCCAGCAGATAGTAGGCCGCATCGCCATTGGTGAGCAGGCTCTTAATATCGCCGCCCGGCACAATCACGGCATCCACGGTGAGGGACGGTGATCCGGCGAACGTCGCGGCGACGGGCAGGACAGAGCCATCGTCAGCCTTCACTTCGCCCATGCGGGAGTAGAGCAGTTTCGCGTGCACGCCTTTCGACTTCAGCGCTTTCAGGATCGCCAGCACATCTTTGGCGATGGGTTTGTCGTTAAGCAGTACCGCCACCACGCGGCCCTTAATCGTTCCGCCCGGCACCGCATACAGGCTCAGGGAGGCATCTTTTTTCAGGCCGTTAACCTCTTTCGGCGGCGCCGTATTGCGCTGCTCATCGGTGAGGGTTAGCCCTAAATTATCCGCCACGCCCTGGGCGAGCTTAATGTCGATATGCGCCAGGTGATCGACCACCCGTTCACGAATGTATTCACGCACCACTTTGCTTAACTCAAAGCTAAAGCTGCCGATGATATGTTCCTGCTCAACGGGCGTCTGACTGTTCCAGAACAGGCGAGGATGGGCGTAATACTCGGCAAACGATGGACTGCGCTCGCGGATTTTGGTCCCTTCCACCCGCTCCTGATAGGACTCGAAGCCACCGCGTTTTGGCCCTGGCGGGGTTTCGCGCGGCCAGTTGTCGTTGATCGAGTTCGGTTCATAGTTCGCCGGGTTGGTGTCGATATCCTGGCGGTGCATCCCGTCGCGCTGGAAGTTATGGTAAGGACAGGTCGGGCGGTTAATCGGAATTTCGTGGAAGTTCGGCCCACCGAGACGGCTGATTTGCGTGTCGGTATAGGAGAACAAACGCCCCTGCAGCAGAGGATCGTTGGTGAAATCCAGCCCTGGGACGATATGCCCTGGATGGAACGCCACCTGTTCGTTTTCCGCAAAGAAGTTATCCGGATTGCGGTTGAGCACCATTTTGCCCACCAGCTGCACGGGCACCAATTCTTCGGGGATCAGTTTGGTAGGGTCGAGCAGATCAAAATCAAACTTGAACTCATCCTCTTCCGGAATCAGCTGTAGCCCCAGTTCGTATTCCGGGAAATCGCCCGCTTCGATGGCTTCCCACAGTTCACGACGATGGAAATCGGGATCGCGCCCGGTCAGCTTTTGCGCTTCGTCCCACACCAGAGAGGCTTTACCCGCTACCGGCTTCCAGTGGAAACGTACGAACGTTGCTTTGCCTTCGGCGTTAATCAGGCGGAAGGTGTGAATGCCGAAGCCTTCCATGGTGCGGTAGCTGCGGGGGATACCGCGATCGGACATCGCCCAAATCACGTTGTGCAGGGTTTCCGGCTGGAGCGAAACATAGTCCCAGAAGGTGTCGTGGGCACTTTGCCCCTGCGGAATAGCCCAGTGCGGCTCAGGTTTGACCGCATGGACGAAGTCCGGGAACTTGTGGGCGTCCTGAATGAAGAACACCGGGGTATTGTTGCCGACAAGGTCAAAAATACCTTCTTCAGTATAGAATTTGGTGGCGAAACCACGGATATCGCGCACGGTGTCGGCTGAACCGGCGCCGCCCTGTACCGTGGAGAATCGCACGAAGACCGGGGTCACTTTATCCGGGTCGGAGAGGAAATCCGCTTTGGTAATATCGCTCAGGTTTTTGTAGGGCTGGAAATAGCCATGGGCGGCAGAACCGCGGGCGTGAACGATACGTTCCGGGATTCGCTCGTGGTCAAAGTGGGTGATTTTCTCCCGCAGGATAAAATCTTCCAGTAGGGTCGGGCCACGGCTTCCTGCACGCAGGGAGTTCTGGTCATCGGCGATGCGCACGCCCTGATTGGTGGTGAGCGGGAAACTCTCGCCGCCTTTGCGATGCGGCTCCAGTGAATGCAGTTTTTCGTTGCCCGTATCCGGGGATTTGAGGCTACCCGGCGCGGTAGGTTGCTCTCCTGGGGCTGACGGCGACGGCGAAGGGCGATGGGAGCCATCTTCCGGGGCCAGCGAGTCCATACCGGGTTTTGATTCTTCGTCGCCATGGATCGGTGACTGATGATGTTTATCGGTCTTGTCTTTTTGATGCGACATTGCACTCGTCTCCTGGGTTTCATTGCTGAAATACGGTCGTTGTGGCGAAAAGCCCCATTAACTATAGAACAATGTGACAAACAACCTGCCAGACTGAGACTTTTCGGGTTAAAGGCACCGCGAGAGCGGGCATACCGCATCCAAAGCGCGACGCGTCAGGGGGGAATCGGCTATGATAGGAATTTCCTGCTTCCAGAATTTGCTTTAGTGAACCAGTGCTTATGAAACCATTTCGTCAACAAAACCGTCGTGTCATCAGCTACGTACCCCGCGTCGAACCAGCGCCGCCAGACCATGCCCTGAAAGTGGATGGTTTTCGCGACGTCTGGCAGCTGCGGGGAAAATACGTGGCCTTTGTCCTGATGGGGGAGCATTTTCGCCGTTCCCCGACGTTTACGGTTCCGGAATCGGCCCAGCGCTGGGCCATGCAAATCCGCCAGGATGGGGATATTGAGTAAACGCACCCAATAAAAAAACCGCCAGAGGCGGTTTTTTTATTGGGTGCGGTAAACGATTAACGATGCGCCAGTTCGGCGTTCTCATCGCTATCGAGGACAGCTTTGTCGGTCTGCTTCAGCCACTGGCTGGTGAGCGTCCCGGCAGTCATAGAACCGTTGACATTGAGCGCGGTACGGCCCATGTCGATCAGCGGTTCGACGGAGATCAGCAGCGCGACCAGCGTCACCGGCAGGCCCATCGCAGGCAGCACGATCAGCGCGGCGAAGGTGGCACCACCGCCAACACCGGCCACACCGGCGGAGCTTACGGTGACAATACCGACCAGCGTTGCAATCCACATTGGGTCGAGCGGGTTAATCCCGACGGTAGGAGCAACCATGACGGCCAGCATTGCCGGGTACAGACCCGCACAGCCGTTCTGACCAATGGTCGCGCCAAATGAGGCGGAGAAGCTGGCGATTGACTCTGGTACACCCAGACGACGGGTCTGCGCTTCAACGTTCAGCGGAATAGACGCGGCGCTGGAGCGGCTGGTGAAGGCAAACGTCAGCACCGGCCACACTTTGCGGAAGAATTTCAGTGGGCTAACACCGTTCACACCCAGCAGAATGCCGTGGACGACAAACATGATCATCAGGCCGAGGTAAGAAGCGACCACGAAGCTGCCCAGTTTGATGATGTCCTGCAGGTTAGAACCGGCAACCACTTTGGTCATCAGAGCCAGCACACCGTACGGCGTCAGCTGCATAACCAGACGCACCAGCTTCATCACCCAGCTCTGCAGGGTGTCGATGGCGGTCAGTACGCGCTGGCCTTTTGGCGCATCGTCTTTCAGCAGTTTCAGCGCGGCCACACCCAGGAAGGCAGCAAAAATCACGACGCTAATAATGGACGTCGGATTTGCGCCTGTCAGGTCGGCAAACGGGTTTTTCGGCACGAAGGAGAGCAGCAGCTGAGGCACGCTCAGATCGGCCACTTTACCGGCGTAGTTGGTCTGAATAGCGGCCAGGCGCGCGGTTTCCGCGGTGCCCTGTACCAGACCTTCTGCAGTCAGGCCAAACAGATTGGTGACCAGCACACCGACCAGCGCGGAAATAAGCGTGGTGAACAGCAGAGTGCCGATAGTCAGGAAGCTGATTTTACCCAGCTGAGAGGCGTTATGCAGACGGGCAACCGCGCTCAGAATAGAGGCGAAGACCAGCGGCATGACGATCATTTGCAGCAGCTGTACATAGCCGTTACCGACCACGTTAAACCACTGAATAGAATCTTTCAGAACCGGGTTATCAGAGCCGTAGATCGCCTGCAGTGCCAGACCAAATACCACACCCATTCCCAGACCGACGAGTACTTTTTTTGCCAGACTCCACTGCTTGTGACGCGTCTGCGCCAGCAGCAATAGCAAGACAACGAACACCACAATGTTCGCGATAAGTGGAAAATTCATCCCCGTTCTCCTGATTTATAATCCGACCGGTATATTCCGATCATGTTGGCGCAAGATTATCAGAAGTGTGATGTGGCGCTTATATCCAAATGGAATGGATTATGACAAATGCAACTATTTTGTCTGTTTATTGTTCAATCTGGTGATGAATAAAGCGATTGAACTGAAATTGCAGGGAATTGATCATGTGTGAAGACCAGCGAACTGCACCATTTTCGGGCAGGGTCTGAGGCATCCAGACGGAATAGGCGAAGAGCGCCATGCACAAGACGCGCTCCAGCTGGTTGCCTTTTTGCGGGGCCAGAATCGGAAAACGGAAACGCCAGCGGCAGGGCCAGAGCAGCGGAACGCCGGCGGGGGTTAACATATCGGCCAGAATATGGCTTAGGTAGCCGAGCACCATCCCCTGAATCGCGTCGGCGGGAACAATCCAGCTTTCGGGGATCTTAAGATAGAAAAAGGTCAGCAGAATAAAGACCGCCAGCAGGCTATGGGTGAACCCGCGATGACCGAAGGCTCTGGCGATGGGTTTGGCGATCCATTTCAGGCGCTGGCCGAGAAATGACTTGGGATGATCAATATCTGGCAGTAAACAGGTGAGGACCGCAGAAGGAACAATATGCCACCAGTCGCCCTGTGCCAGAACAGGTGTAAGCTCAGCGTTTTTGGCAAACACTGCGCAGGCAATAGAAAAAAGGAGGTGGCCTTCCGCCGTCATGATAAAACCCACGAAACTGTCAATTCATACAGTATAGGGTTTTTGTACAGTAGGCGGAAGAGGTTACGGTGTAACTCTTTGTCACAAACTGGCGCTAGCGCGCCAGCCAACCCCCATCGACGGCGAGCGTATAGCCATTGATATAGTCAGAGGCGTTTGAGGCAAGGAAAACCACCGGGCCTTGCAGGTCTTCAGGATTTCCCCAGCGCGCAGCAGGGATACGATCCAGAATCTCTTTACTGCGCTGGTCGTCGTCACGTAACTCTTGGGTATTGTTGGTCGCCATGTACCCCGGTGCAATCGCATTGACATTGATCCCGTGCGCTGCCCACTCGTTTGCCAGCAGGCGCGTAATCCCTACTACACCGCTTTTCGAGGAGGTATAAGACGGGACGCGGATCCCGCCCTGGAAGGAGAGCATCGAGGCGATATTCACAATTTTGCCGCCTTCGCCCTGAGCAATAAACTGACGCGCAACCGCCTGAGAGAGGAAAAAGACCGATTTCAGGTTCAGGTTCATTACGTCATCCCAGTTTTTTTCGCTGAATGACAGGGCATCTTCCCGACGGATGGTTCCGGCGTTGTTGACCAGAATATCGACACGGCCCATTTCGGCGACCGCTTTTGTCACAATCGTTTCAATCGCGTCCTTCTGGCTAAGATCGGCCTGAATCGCCATAAAGCGGCGGCCCAGGGCTTTGACTTTTTTTGCGGTCTCTTCGGGGATTTTACGGTTCACCCCCACGATGTCACATCCCGCCTGCGCCAGTCCCAGCGTCATTCCCTGGCCTAAACCGGTATCGCAGCCGGTGACGATGGCTACTTTTCCCGCCAGATTAAAGGCATCCAGTATCATATCAACCTCAGAGTGTAGGGTTATTGTCATTCTGAAGATAAGAATAGGAGCCGCTGGCAGGAATTACAAATAAAAATGAAATGATGTTTCAAAAATATTATGGTGGTCATGTTTTCGGGCAACAGGGCGTTGCCCGAACCTAAGGGATTACCCGCGCAAATGCTCTGCGGTCAAATCGGCAAGGGTGGCCAGTTTGACGTCCGCCAGTGCAAAGCGTGGATCGTGCTGGCCTTCTTCGGCAGGGACCACAATGGAGCGCATACGGGCTGCTTTCGAGGCAATCATGCCGTTAACAGAATCTTCCAGCGCCACGCACGCGAGTGTGTCGACGCCCAGTTTTGCAGCGCAGTCCATATAAACCTGCGGATGGGGCTTGCTGTAGGGCAGTTTTTCCGCCGAGGCCAGCGCGTCGAAGCTGTCGCGCAGGTCGAACATCTCCAGCACTTTTTCCAGCATGTGCAGCGGTGATGCGGACGCCAGGCCCACTTTCAGGCCCTGAGCTTTACACAATGCGACGGCTTCGCGCGCGCCCGGCAGCAGGGGGCGGCTCTCTTCAACGAGGGTGATGGCGCGGGTGATAATGCGGTCGGTGACGTCCTGACGGCTTGGGCCATTCCACGGCTGGTGGGCAAACCACAGCTCAACAACCATATCAATGCGCAGCCCCAGCGTATCCGGCAGCTCGTTACGGCGGCTAATATCCACGCCAATGCTGGCCATAACATCCAGTTCGGCACGATCCCAAAGCGGTTCGGAATCGATTAACAATCCATCCATATCGAAAATGGCAGCAACAATCTGGCGAGGGGTCGTCATAACGCTATCTCCATTCATACGTTTTCAGCATAAAGTCACTCTAAAGTTAAGCAGCAATTTAGCATAATTGGCCTTAAAGAACGGGCGAAATTCGTAAGCAGAAGGTAAACTTAGGCTCTAAGTGAGCGTCTTACTGAAGGGGAACTGATGACGTATCAACAAGCTGGACGCATCGCGGTGCTAAAACGTATTGCCGGATGGGTAATTTTTATTCCGGCGGTGATTTCCACGCTAATCTCCGTGCTGAAATTCATGTACGAGCACAGCGAAAAGCAGGCAGGTATCAATGCGGTTATGCTTGATTTTGCTCATGTTATGATTGAGATGATGCGCTTTAACACGCCATTTCTTAACTTCTTCTGGTACAACTCGCCGACGCCCGATTTTCACCAAAGCCTGAACATCGCGTTCTGGATAATCTTTGCGCTGATCTTTATCGCGCTCGCCCTGCAGGCCTCTGGCGCACGAATGAGCCGTCAGACGCGTTTTTTGCGTGAAGGGGTGGAAGATCAGCTGATACTGGAACAGGCGAAGGGCACTGAAGGGCTGACCCGCGAGCAGATTGAATCGCGAATCGTGGTTCCGCATCACACCATTTTGCTGCAGATTTTCCCGCTATACGTACTGCCGGTGATTATCATCGTCTGCGGTTACTTCTTCTTCTCGTTACTCGGTTTTCTGTAACGCGCTGCGGGTGGCCCTGGCCACCCGTATACGCTGTTACGCCGCTAAAACACGCTCCAGCGCACGTTGCGCATTCACCAGATGTTCACCGCCAAACAATATCGCACGGTTCAACAGGGTATAGAGCTGGTAGAGAGGCTGTCTTTCGAGGAAGCCTGACGGCAGAGGCGAAACGGACTGATAGCCGTCGTAGATTTGCGGAGGCTGTTCCGGATGCAGCGGCAGCATAGCCAGATCGCATTCACGGTCGCCCCAGTAGCAGGCAGGATCAAAGATATAAGGCCCGTTCGGCCCCAGCGCACAGTTTTCTGACCACAGATCGCCATGTAACAGCGACGGTTGCGGCTGGTGAGAAGCCAGGCGCTGCTGGACATGCTCCACAATCGCATCAATATTGCCAAACTCGAGCCCTTTCTCCGCCGCAAGCTCCAGCTGCCAGCCGATGCGCTGCTCGGCAAAGAAGGTGGACCAGCGACGCTGCCAGGCGTTGGGCTGAGGGGTCGTCGACAGGTCATTGTCAAAATCGAGACCAAACTGTGGCTGATCGCTCCACTGATGCAGGCGGGCAATCTGTTGACCTAATAAAAAGGCGTTGTGCGCGTCCAGCGGACGGGCAGGGAGATAATCCATCACCAGAAAGCTGTAATCGCGATCGCTGCCCAGCGCCCAGACCTGCGGCACGGAGACGGTTTTGCTGCGCGACAGTAATTCCAGCTGATCGGCTTCGGCGGTGAAGATGGGAAGCAATTCCCGTTCATCACATTTCACGAAGAAATCGCGTCCCGCGAAGCGCAGATGCCATGCAGCGTGGATCTCACCGCCTGGCAGCTCGTTACGCTGCTCGATCTCCCCGTCGCCCAGTTGCTCGTTTAAAAGATGACTGATAGCCTGCCACATGATGATTCTCCCATGTTGTCCGCCAGATCATAAAGTTAGCGCATAAACGCTGTTCAATAATACGAGCTAACGCACACCTGAGCCGTCAGGATCACTTTAGGGCATTTATTGTTCTCTTTTTTGCCACTCTTCCCAGGTTTTCACGTCGATGTCTGCTTGTTTACCGATCGCACTCTCAATCAGACCGTTTGCCAGCGCTTTCACTTCATCAACGCTGAGGGGACTGATCAGCCCGAATGTATTCGTGCCCAGATCGTGGACGTTGCCTTCGTCATCCGTCAGCGTCAGCAGGAAGCCGCCACGCGTCAGGTGGTTAGTGATCTCGTTGAGTTCTGTCAGCGAGTCTTCATGAAATTTGATGGTCACGACGTAGCGGGTGATGTCACCACTGCTCATATTTCACCTCTTTGTTATCTTGAAAGTTTTCTTAGCATAGCCGATCGCGCCAGTTTGGCGACTTAATGCGCTTCCCTCCGTTATGGAGGGAAGCCATTTTTAGCTCTGGGAAAGGTAATTCACGATTTTTTGCGTGTCTTCGAGGGAGCACAGGCGCGTGCCGTGATTAATGGTGGCCGCGCTACCCGCCGCGACGCCGTAGCGCGTCATCTCCAGCAGCGATGCGCCTTGCGCCAGTTTTAAGGTCATCGCACCGACCATACTGTCACCGGCACCGACGGTGCTCTGGCTTTTCATCGGCGGTGGAACGACCTGCACCGAACCGGTTTCATCGACGGCGAGGGCACCCTGCGGCCCCAATGAGACCACCACGCGATGCGCTTTCCCGCTGCGCACCAGCTCCTGGGCGGCGGAGCGAACATCATCGGGCTGCGTTAACGGGCGCTTGACCAGCGCGCTCAACTCTTTTTGGTTCGGTTTGATCAGTTCCAGACCGCCGGACTCCAGAGCGGCAGTCAGTGCATCGCCCGAACTGTCGACGATGCAGCGCAGGCCTTTTTCTTTCGCCGCGCGTATCAGCTGGGTCAGTTTTTCACATTGCACGCCAGGGGGCAGGCTGCCGCTAATCACCAGCAGGGCACCGCTTTCAATGGCGAGCACTTTCTGTTCCAGCTGGCGGAATTCATCGTCATCCAGCATGGCGCCGGGCATGACGAAACGGTACTGCTCGCCGCTGGATTCGACGTGGACATGCAGGTTCTGACGCGTCCAGTCTTTTGCGTCGACGGTATCGACGGCCACCTGTTCATCCGCCAGCAGCGCCACCAGATGTTCACCGGTGGCACCGCCCGCCGGGAAGATCGCCGTGGCTTGACCACCAAGATGGGTAATGGCGCGCGCCACATTAATCCCCCCGCCGCCAGGCTCGAAGACGGGCGTGCTACAGCGGAGTTTACCTTCAGGATAAATCTGCGGCGTGAGGGTGGCGCTGTCGAGGGAAGGGGAGAGCGTCAGTGTATAAATCTTGACCATTGTGACCTCCTTTTAGCATTGGCTCAGGTAAGCATGGCACAAAAGGCGAGAAGGGAAAGTAAATAACAGTATGATTTTAAATATAAATGTTTAGACGTTCTGTGCGTTTTTAATATGAATTAATTAACGATTTGAGATCGTTCTTATTCAAAAAATGAAATAAGAAATCATTGCTATGTTATATGAGCCTTTTTATAATTTGTTACCTTTCTATGGATGCCTTGTCATTGATCCTCAAGAAAGTTTCCGAGACCGTGATGGTCTCTTTTTTTGTTGTACGGACTCCTTTATAAATGAAGCTCTTGAAGACAGTACCTGCCGCATTGATGCTGGCGGGTGGCGTGTTTGCCTCGATGTACGCAGCCGCTGACGATACCGTTTTTACTGTCATGGATGACCCATCCACTGCGCAGAAACCGTTTGAAGGTAACCTTAACGCGGGCTATCTGGCGCAATCAGGTAACACCAAAAGCTCCTCCCTGACCGCAGACACCACGATGACCTGGTACGGCAATACCACCGCCTGGTCCCTGTGGGGTAACGCCAGTAACACCTCATCTAATGACGAGCGCTCCTCTGAGAAATATGCAGTGGGTGGCCGTAGCCGTTACAACATGACGGATTATGACTATCTTTTCGGCCAGGCAAGCTGGTTAACTGACCGCTACAATGGCTATCGCCAGCGTGACGTCTTCACTGCGGGTTATGGTCGTCAGTTCCTGAATGGCCCGGTCCACAGCTTCCGTTTTGAATTCGGTCCGGGTGTACGTTACGACGAGTACACTGACGGCGATACCAAAACGCAGCCGCTGGGTTATGCATCCGGCACTTATGCCTGGCAGTTCACCGATAACGCTAAATTTACCCAGGGCGTCTCCGTGTTTGGGGCTGATGATACGACACTGAACTCTGAAACCGCGCTGAACGTGGCGATCAACGAACACTTTGGTTTAAAAGTGGCGTACAACGTGACCTGGAACTCGGAGCCACCGGCTTCCGCACCAGAACATACCGATCGCAGAACGACCGTTTCTTTAGGCTATAAAATGTAATATTCGCGGGCCGATATATTATCGGCCCGTATTTTTATTTTAACAAAGCGTGCTATTAAATATTGAACAGCGTTTTAAATTAATACCTCCGCGTTATTCTCCATAATTTCTTCATAATTCCCCTCGGCG
Organism: Lelliottia sp. SL45; assembly: GCF_026672535.1. NCBI lineage: Bacteria > Pseudomonadati > Pseudomonadota > Gammaproteobacteria > Enterobacterales > Enterobacteriaceae > Lelliottia > Lelliottia sp. SL45. The sequence continues at coordinate 1,891,582 of NZ_JAPPRH010000003.1, read as the reverse complement.
ATATACATTCAATTTATTTGACACGATTTGATAAATAAATTGACTAGGCAAAAGTGTGATCCAGATCTACACTGTGAGTACAGGCATTAATTGCCTCACGTTGTACTGCATTAATTCAGATATAGAGAAGAATCATTATGAATAAAATCAAAAATGCTGCAGCAGCAATGGTGCTTTCCGCACTGTCATTTGGTGTATTTGCTGCTGATTCAGTAACCCAACCTGCCAGTGACACCACCAATCAAATCGGTATCACCCGCGCTTCTGATGTTGAAGCGGGTTCTAACATCGCGCCGGGCTCTCAGTCTACCGGTCAGTCAATGAATGACGCCTTTGATGTGCACAAACTGGTTGCGGGTGAGTGGTCTTAATATTATTGGATCACACCAGCAGTGAAAAAACCGGATGATGATGTACCGGTTTTTCGCATTATGCGAACCTGAAAATTATTTTATGTCGGAAACAGCGCTTACAGGCGAATGGACAATATTGCTGTCATATTAATAAATGCCGCACCACTGCATGTTACTCACTACACGTCACTAACGTGAATTAATACCCCAGCACACTACACGCCCCAGATCATTGCTGCCCAGCGTAATAAAAGCATCGCACCGCAGATGGCGATTAATACCACCACCATTTTCCAGTGTTTTTGTGCAAAGCGTTTTGTTGGCATAACCCGTTCCCTCGTCAGTTGATAACGTGAGTCTATCAAAAGCTGTTATGCAGTGTCAGCCTTGGGGGTCAAAACCAGTGAAACTTATCAGCCAGGATCATGACCAGCGCCGCTGCTGAAACAATATTCAGTACCACTACAGTTCTACTGGAAACATTCATGTAACGCCCCTTACGTTGTCAGGACCAGTTCAAGATTAGCTCAGCAAAACGGGATTGCGAGCGCTACCCCCTAAAACTCATACAAATGTATGAGAGACATCAATCTGGTCGCAGAGGGTGCATTCACCCTTTTTTTAGTGTTACCATCAGGGTGCAGAACGTAAATCAGCCTTTGTCTGATTCGTCACTGTTCCAGACTGCGAGCCAATTTGACGATTGTTGGTCAGATGGTGTTGCAATCTATTGATAAAATACGATTATTTTCTTTGTATATGCTCTTATGTGTGGGGCATCACTGCAAATAAGGATATAAAATGCCTGTAATTACTCTTCCTGATGGCAGCCAACGCCATTACGACCACGCCGTTAGCCCGATGGATGTTGCCCTGGACATTGGTCCTGGACTCGCAAAAGCGACCATCGCTGGCCGTGTTAATGGTGAACTGGTTGATGCCTCCGATCTGATTGAAAACGACGCTCAGCTCTCCATCATTACTGCGAAGAACGATGAAGGTCTTGAGATCATTCGTCACTCTTGTGCACACCTGTTAGGCCATGCCATCAAACAGCTCTGGCCAAACACCAAAATGGCGATCGGCCCGGTGATCGACAACGGCTTCTATTATGACGTTGACCTTGACCACACCCTGACCCAGGAAGATATCGACGCGCTCGAAAAACGTATGCACGAGCTCGCCGAGACCAACTACGATGTCATCAAGAAAAAAGTCAGCTGGCACGAAGCGCGTGAAACCTTCGTGAAGCGTGGCGAGAACTATAAAGTTTCTATTCTTGATGAGAACATCGCGCATGATGACAAGCCTGGCTTGTATCATCACGAAGAATACGTCGACATGTGCCGTGGACCGCACGTGCCGAACATGCGTTTCTGTCATCACTTCAAACTGATGAAAACCGCTGGCGCTTACTGGCGCGGCGACAGCAACAACAAGATGTTGCAGCGTATTTATGGTACCGCGTGGGCAGATAAGAAGGCCCTGAGCGCCTACCTGCAGCGTCTGGAAGAGGCCGCAAAACGCGACCACCGTAAAATCGGTAAGCAGCTCGACCTGTATCATATGCAGGAAGAAGCGCCGGGTATGGTCTTCTGGCATAACGACGGCTGGACTATCTTCCGTGAGCTGGAAACTTTCGTGCGCTCCAAGCTGAAAGAGTACCAGTATCAGGAAGTGAAAGGCCCGTTCATGATGGACCGTGTACTGTGGGAAAAAACAGGCCACTGGGACAACTACAAAGATGCGATGTTCACCACCTCTTCTGAGAACCGTGAATACTGCATCAAGCCAATGAACTGCCCGGGCCACGTTCAGATCTTCAACCAGGGTCTGAAATCCTACCGCGATCTGCCGCTGCGTATGGCGGAGTTCGGTAGCTGCCATCGTAATGAGCCATCAGGCGCACTGCATGGTCTGATGCGTGTTCGTGGCTTTACTCAGGATGATGCGCACATTTTCTGTACCGAAGATCAGGTGCGTGATGAAGTCAACGCCTGTATTCGTATGGTCTACGATATGTATAGCACCTTTGGCTTCGAGAAAATCGTCGTCAAACTCTCAACTCGTCCGGAAAAACGTATCGGTAGCGACGAGACCTGGGATCGTGCAGAGGCGGATCTGGCAGTTGCGCTGGAAGAGAACAATATCCCGTTTGAGTATCAGGTGGGTGAAGGCGCATTCTACGGTCCGAAAATTGAATTTACACTGTATGACTGCCTCGATCGCGCATGGCAGTGCGGAACAGTCCAGCTGGACTTCTCCTTGCCGCAGCGTTTAAGCGCCTCCTATGTGGGCGAAGACAACGAGCGTCAGGTGCCGGTAATGATTCACCGTGCAATTCTTGGGTCTATCGAACGCTTTATCGGCATTCTGACTGAAGAGTTTGCAGGCTTCTTCCCAACCTGGCTCGCGCCGGTGCAGGTCGTGGTCATGAATATCACCGATTCTCAGGCCGATTACGTTAAAGAATTGACGCAGAAACTGCAAAATGCGGGCATTCGCGTAAAAGCGGACTTGAGAAATGAGAAGATTGGCTTTAAAATCCGCGAGCACACTTTACGTCGGGTACCTTACATGTTGGTCTGTGGTGATAAAGAGGTGGAAGCAGGCAAAGTTGCCGTTCGCACCCGCCGTGGTAAAGACCTGGGTAGCCTGGACGTAAGTGAAGTGATTGAGAAGCTGCGACAAGAGATTCGCAGCCGCAGTCTTCAACAACTGGAGGAATAAGGTATTAAAGGCGGAAAACGAGTTCAAACGGCGCGCCCGAATCGTATCAACAGCGAAATTCGCGCGCAAGAAGTTCGCTTAACAGGTCTGGAAGGCGAGCAGCTTGGTATTGTGAGTCTGAGAGAAGCTCTGGAAAAAGCTGAAGAATCCGGAGTAGACTTGGTCGAAATCAGCCCTAACGCCGAGCCGCCAGTTTGTCGTATCATGGATTACGGCAAATTCCTCTATGAAAAGAGCAAGTCTTCTAAGGAACAGAAGAAAAAGCAAAAAGTTATTCAGGTTAAGGAAATTAAATTCCGACCTGGCACCGACGATGGCGATTACCAGGTAAAACTCCGCAGCCTGGTACGCTTTCTGGAAGAGGGTGATAAAGCTAAGATCACGCTGCGTTTCCGCGGTCGTGAGATGGCTCACCAGCAGATCGGTATGGAAGTGCTTAATCGCGTCCGTGACGATCTGAGTGAACTGGCAGTGGTCGAATCCTTCCCATCGAAGATCGAAGGCCGCCAGATGATCATGGTGCTCGCTCCTAAGAAGAAACAGTAAGGCCTTCAAGTAGCAATTCCTGTGGAGCCTACGGGCTTCGCAGGTTTTGTTCGCCTATGTTTCGTTTATTAACAATGCGAAGTGGAAGTTATTAAAATGCCAAAAATTAAGACCGTACGCGGTGCTGCTAAGCGCTTCAAAAAAACCGGTAAAGGTGGTTTTAAGCACAAGCACGCTAACCTGCGTCACATTCTGACTAAAAAAGCTACCAAGCGTAAACGTCACCTGCGTCCTAAAGCCATGGTTTCCAAAGGCGATCTGGGCCTGGTAATCGCGTGCCTGCCGTACGCATAAGTCGTAAACGTTTATTAACCTTTTTTAACTTAGAATAGATACAGGAGAGCACATATGGCTCGCGTAAAACGTGGTGTAGTTGCCCGTGCACGTCACAAGAAAATTTTGAAACAAGCTAAAGGCTACTACGGTGCGCGTTCTCGCGTATACCGCGTTGCCTTCCAGGCTGTTATCAAAGCTGGTCAGTATGCTTACCGTGACCGTCGTCAACGTAAGCGTCAGTTCCGTCAACTGTGGATTGCGCGTATCAACGCAGCAGCACGTCAGAACGGTATTTCTTACAGCAAATTCATCAACGGCCTGAAAAAAGCCTCTGTTGAAATCGACCGTAAGATCCTGGCTGACATCGCAGTATTCGACAAATTAGCGTTCACCGCTCTGGTCGAAAAAGCGAAAGCAGCACTGGCATAAGCCAGTTGAGAGAGGGGGCTTTGCTCCCTCTTTCATTTCCCCCCCCTTCGGGATGAATGAACACATAAGGTAACGCAAGCATGAATGCTGCTATTTTCCGCTTCTTCTTTTACTTTAGCACCTGAATTCAGGGGGCTTGCGCGTGAAAGATGAAACGAAAAACAGCGCCAGAAAGCCTCCTGATGGAGGCTTTTTTTGTTTCTACCGCTTATGAATATCGCCACATAACGAGGAAAACCATGTCACATCTCGCAGAGCTGGTTGCCAGTGCAACGGCAGCCATTAATCAGGCCTCAGATGTTGCCGCATTAGACAATGTCCGCGTCGAATATCTGGGCAAGAAAGGGCATCTGACCCTGCAAATGACCACCCTGCGTGAATTGCCGCCAGAAGAGCGCCCGGCAGCGGGTGCGGTGATTAACGAAGCCAAAGAGCAGGTTCAACAGGCACTGAATGCGCGCAAATACGATTTAGAAAGCGCCGCGCTGAATGCCCGTCTGGCCGAAGAGACCATTGACGTCTCCCTGCCGGGTCGTCGCATTGAGAATGGCGGTCTGCACCCGGTCACGCGCACCATCGACCGCATTGAAAGTTTCTTCGGTGAGCTCGGCTTTACCGTGGCGACTGGCCCGGAAATCGAAGATGACTACCATAACTTCGATGCCCTGAATATTCCTGGCCATCATCCGGCACGTGCTGACCACGACACTTTCTGGTTTGATGCCACCCGTCTGCTGCGCACCCAGACCTCTGGCGTGCAGATCCGCACGATGAAAGAGCAAGAGCCGCCGATCCGCATTATCGCGCCGGGCCGCGTCTATCGTAACGATTACGACCAGACGCACACCCCGATGTTCCATCAGATGGAAGGCTTGATCGTTGATAAGAACATCAGCTTTACCAACCTGAAAGGCACGCTGCACGACTTCCTGCGTAACTTCTTTGAAGAAGATCTGCAGATTCGTTTCCGTCCGTCCTACTTCCCGTTCACCGAACCTTCTGCTGAAGTGGACGTGATGGGTAAAAACGGCAAATGGCTCGAAGTGCTTGGCTGCGGCATGGTCCATCCAAACGTCCTGCGTAATGTCGGTATCGATCCGGAAGTCTATTCCGGCTTCGCCTTCGGTATGGGCATGGAGCGTCTGACCATGCTGCGTTACGGCGTGACCGATTTGCGCGCATTCTTCGAAAACGATCTGCGTTTCCTCAAACAGTTTAAATAAGGGCAGGACAGAACAATGAAATTCAGTGAACTGTGGTTACGCGAATGGGTGAACACCACGCTCGACAGCGAAGCGCTCTCTAACCAAATCACCATGGCTGGCCTTGAAGTGGACGGCGTTGAGCCGGTTTCCGGCGCATTCAATGGCGTGGTTGTCGGTGAAGTGGTCGAGTGCGGCCAGCACCCGAACGCCGACAAACTGCGCGTGACAAAAGTGAACGTTGGCGGCGAGCGTCTGCTCGATATCGTCTGCGGCGCACCAAACTGCCGACAAGGTCTGAAAGTGGCTGTCGCCACTGTCGGCGCGGTTCTGCCGGGCGATTTCAAAATTAAAGCAGCCAAACTGCGCGGCGAGCCGTCAGAAGGCATGCTGTGCTCGTTCTCCGAGCTGGGTATTTCCGACGATCACAACGGCATTATCGAACTGCCCGTTGATGCGCCGATTGGCACTGACATCCGCGAATACCTGAAGCTGGATGACAACACCATTGAAATCAGCGTGACGCCAAACCGTGCCGATTGCTTAGGGATTATCGGCGTGGCGCGCGACGTTGCGGTGCTGAACCAGACCGAACTGAACGTGCCGGAGATCGCACCCGTTGCGGCAACCATTACCGACACGCTGCCGATTCAGGTCGAAGCCGCTGACGCCTGCCCGCGCTACCTTGGTCGTGTGGTTAAAGGCATCAACGTCAAAGCGCCAACCCCGCTGTGGATGAAAGAAAAACTGCGTCGCTGCGGAATTCGTTCTATCGATGCGGTGGTTGACGTGACTAACTACGTTCTGCTTGAACTCGGCCAGCCGATGCACGCCTTCGATAAAGATCGTATCGAAGGCGGGATCGTCGTGCGTATGGCGAAAGAGGGTGAAACGCTGGTTCTGCTGGACGGCAGCGAAGCCAAACTGAATGCCGATACGCTGGTCATTGCTGACCACACCAAAGCGCTGGCTATGGGCGGCATCTTCGGTGGCGAGCACTCAGGCGTTAACGACGACACGCAAAATGTTCTGCTGGAGTGTGCATTCTTCAGCCCGCTGTCCATTACCGGCCGCGCGCGTCGCCACGGTCTGCATACTGATGCCTCTCACCGCTACGAGCGCGGTGTTGATCCGGCACTGCAGTACAAAGCGATGGAACGTGCCACTCGCCTGCTGATCGATATCTGCGGCGGTGAAGCAGGTCCAGTGATTGATGTGACCAATGAGTCTGCGCTGCCTCAGCGTGCGACCATCACGCTGCGTCGTAGCAAGCTGGATCGTCTGATTGGCCATCACATTGCGGATGCGCAGGTGAGCGATATCCTGCGCCGTCTGGGCTGTGAGGTTACCGAAGGCCAGGACCAGTGGCAGGCCGTTGCACCAAGCTGGCGTTTCGATATGGAAATCGAAGAAGACCTGGTGGAAGAAGTGGCTCGTATTTACGGCTACAACAACATCCCTGACGAGCCTGTACAGGCCGGCCTGATGATGGGCACCCATCGCGAAGCCAATCTGTCCCTGAAGCGTGTGAAAACCATGCTGAATGACAAAGGCTATCAGGAAGTGATCACCTACAGCTTCGTGGATCCGAAACTGCAGCAGCTGATCCACCCAGGCCAGGAAGCCCTGATCCTGCCAAGCCCGATCTCCAGCGAAATGTCCGCGATGCGCCTCTCCCTGTGGACCGGTCTGCTTGGCACCATCGTGTATAACCAGAATCGTCAGCAGAGCCGCGTGCGCATCTTCGAAACTGGTCTGCGCTTTGTGCCTGATACCCAGGCAAATCTTGGTATCCGTCAGGATCTGATGCTGGCTGGCGCTATCTGCGGCAACCGCTATGAAGAGCACTGGGATCTGACCAAAAACAGCGTTGATTACTACGATGTGAAAGGCGATCTGGAGTCAGTTCTCGAACTGACCGGTAAACTTTCTGAAATTGAGTTCCGCGCAGAAGCCATTCCAGCCCTGCATCCGGGCCAGAGCGCTGCCATTTATTTACACGGTGAACGCGTTGGTTTCGTTGGTGTTGTTCATCCTGAGCTGGAACGCAAACTCGACTTGAATGGCCGCACCATGGTGTTTGAGCTGGAGTGGAATAAGGTCGCAGACCGCGTGGTTCCTCAGGCTCAGGACGTTTCGCGCTTCCCGGCGAATCGCCGCGATATCGCCGTTGTGGTCGCTGAAAATGTGCCCGCAGCAGATATTTTGGCCGAATGTAAGAAAGTTGGCGTAAATCAGGTAGTTGGCGTAAACTTATTTGACGTGTACCGCGGCAAGGGCGTAGCAGAAGGTTCTAAGAGCCTTGCTATTAGCCTTATCCTTCAGGATACCAGCCGTACACTCGAAGAAGAGGAGATTGCCGCTACCGTTGCCAGATGTGTAGAGGCATTAAAAGAGCGATTCCAGGCATCATTGAGGGATTGAACCTATGGCGCTTACAAAAGCTGAAATGTCAGAATATCTGTTTGATAAGCTTGGGCTTAGCAAACGGGATGCCAAAGAGCTGGTAGAGCTATTTTTCGAAGAGATCCGTCGTGCTCTGGAAAATGGTGAGCAGGTAAAACTCTCCGGTTTTGGCAATTTTGATTTGCGAGACAAAAACCAACGTCCGGGTCGTAACCCGAAGACGGGGGAAGATATTCCCATTACAGCCCGCCGCGTGGTGACCTTCAGACCCGGCCAGAAGTTAAAAAGCCGTGTCGAAAACGCAACGCCCAAAGCAGAGTAATATGAACTAACCCAAAAAGGCCGCAATCGCGGCCTTTTTTCTTTGCGCGAAGGCATACCCACCGTAAAATCAACATCATCACTCACACGAAAACCGAACCCATGCTCGATTTTGCCCGTCAACAACACCGTTCCGATCTGCGCTGGCTGCTGGCACTGATGACAATTCTGCTCGCCATTTTTGCCGTGAGTCTGTGCGCCGGAGAGCAGTGGATCGGGCCAGAACACTGGTTGAGCGATCAGGGCAAACTGTTTGTCTGGCAAATTCGCCTGCCGCGCACAGTAGCTGTCGTGCTGGTCGGTGCGGCGCTGGGGCTGTGTGGCACCATCATGCAGGCCTTATTTGAAAACCCACTGGCGGAACCGGGGCTGCTCGGCGTCTCCAATGGCGCAGGCGTCGGCCTTATCGCCGCGACGATGCTGGGCAGTGGAAGCCTTTCTGGCTGGGGCGTGAGCCTTAGCGCCATCGCCGGTGCGCTGCTTATCACCGTGATTTTACTGCGCTTCGCCAGACGGCATTTATCGACCAGCCGTCTGCTGCTGGCCGGCGTCGCGCTGGGGATTATCTGCAGCGCCTTAATGACCTGGGCGGTCTATTTCTCCACCTCATTCGACCTGCGCCAGCTGATGTACTGGATGATGGGCGGTTTTGGCGGCGTGGACTGGCGGCAGGGCTGGCTGATGGCGATACTGATGCCGGCGATTCTGTGGGCCGCTTTCCAGGCGAAACCGCTAAACATGCTGGCGCTGGGTGAGATCTCTGCCCGCCAGCTGGGCCTGTCGATCGGCCTGTGGCGCAATGTGCTGGTGGTCGCTATCGGCTGGATGGTTGGTGTCAGCGTCGCGCTGGCCGGGGCCATAGGTTTTATTGGCCTGGTGATTCCCCATATGCTGCGCCTCGGTGGGATTACCGATCATCGTACTTTACTGCCCGCCGCCGCCATTGCAGGCGCGGCAACGCTGCTGATTGCCGATATTATTGCCCGTCTGGCCATGAGTGCCGCCGAGCTGCCGATTGGGGTCGTGACCGCAACACTGGGCGCGCCCATATTTATCTGGCTACTATTAAAGGCCGGACGTTAGATCCGCCCAACCGTAAGACAATCTAAGGGGACGCTATGCAGTACGATATTTTGAATACCGAAGTCACAACCATTGATGGCGAGAACACCACGCTTGAAAGTTACAAAGGTAAGGTTCTGCTGGTGGTCAACGTCGCCTCGAAATGTGGTCTGACGCCGCAGTACGAACAGCTGGAGAACATCCAGAAAGCCTGGGAAAAAGACGGATTTGTGGTCCTCGGATTCCCCTGCAACCAGTTCCTGGGCCAGGAGCCGGGCAGCGAAGACGAGATCAAAACCTTTTGCAGCACCACTTATGGCGTGACGTTCCCGATGTTCAGCAAAATCGACGTCAACGGCGAAAACCGCCATCCGCTGTATGAAAAACTGGTCGCCGCAGCGCCTGCTGCCGTCGCGCCGGAAGGCAGCGGTTTCTACGAGCGGATGGCGAGCAAAGGGCGTGCGCCGCTCTATCCAGACGATATCTTGTGGAACTTCGAAAAATTCCTGATTGGCCGCGATGGTCAGGTGGTGCAGCGCTTCGCACCGGATATGACGCCGGAAGATCCGATCGTGATGGAGTCCATCAAACTGGCGCTGGCGAAGTAATGACTCAGCTGATGCAGCTCGCGGGCGTCGCGGAGAAGGGAAGACTGGAACCGGTCAGCGCGGAAATCCACGCGGGTGAGATCGTGCATCTCGTGGGGCCAAACGGTGCCGGGAAAAGCACATTGCTCGCGCGGATGGCCGGGCTGACGTCCGGCGAGGGCGATATCATTTTACACGGGCATTCTCTTCATGAATGGTCGCCTGTGTCGCTGGCGCACCGGCGCAGTTATCTGGTGCAACAGCAAATGCCGCCCTTCGCCATGCCTGTCTGGCACTATCTGGCGCTGCATCAGCATGATAAATCCTCGTCATCACTTCTCGATGACCTCACCGGGGCGCTTGGGCTGACTGATAAGCTTACGCGCAACGTCAACCAGCTTTCTGGCGGGGAGTGGCAGCGCGTGCGGCTTGCGGCGGTGATCCTGCAAATCCATCCGGCGGCAAACCCACACGGTAGTCTGCTGCTGCTGGATGAGCCGATGAGCAGTCTGGACGTCGCCCAGCAGGCGGCGCTGGATAAGCAGCTCAGCCTGCTGTCTGGCAAGGGCATTGCCGTGGTGATGAGCAGCCATGACCTGAACCATACGCTGCGTCACGCCCATCGCGTGTGGCTTTTGGCGCGCGGAAAACTGCTCGCCAGCGGCCCGCGTGACACCGTGCTCACACCGCCCAATCTGGCGACGGCATACGGGATGCCTTTCCGGCGGCTGGACATCGAAGGGCACAGAATGTTGATTTCTACCGTCCAGGAATAAGCGTTTCTTGCAAGGTTGTGTAATCACAGGCTAAATTACGGAAAGGACAAAAAAAGCAGAGGATTCGTCTGGAAATGCGATTCTGGTTTCTGATCGTGGGCATGTTATTACTTGCAGGATGCAGTAGCCATCGTGCGCCCCCCCCTAATCCGCGGTTATCGGATTCAATAACCGTGATAGCCAACCTGAACGATCAGTTGCAAAACTGGCGCGGGACACCCTATCGCTATGGCGGCATGAGCCGGGGCGGGGTGGATTGCTCTGGCTTTGTGCTGATGACATTCCGCGATAAATTCGATCTGCAACTCCCGCGCGATACACGCACGCAGGCCAAAATTGGCACTGAAATAGACAAAGACGATCTGCTTCCCGGTGACCTGGTATTCTTTAAAACGGGGTCGGGAGAAAGTGGCTTACATGTTGGCATTTATGATACCGACAACCAGTTTATTCACGCCTCGACCAGTCGCGGTGTGATGAGGTCTTCCTTAGATAACGTTTACTGGCGGAAAAACTTCTGGCAGGCGCGCCGTATATAGCCGCACTCTCTTCTTTCTTAAGCGCGATTTTGGTTAAGTCGCGCTGTTTTCTGACTCATTGCACTTTTGATACATTACGTAACATTAATTAATTCTGTAAGTCCCTGTATTCGTGAATACTGGATATTATTTGATATCCAGGATAAGATTATTTTTAGATTGAGGGAAAAATCTTAAAATATAAAAGGAAAGAATGAAATTAACTCTATTAAAATCAATAAAGTTGAATTGTTTTAGCCGTTGCTCCAGGATGCAAGATATCGTCGTTAACGCGGGGCAGGCTCTATGATTGTCACCCTGAATAATCCTTATCAATCTGAACTGTTATTACTCCCGGCGCGCAATATCGCAGGGGAGTTACAGGGTTTAGAGATCCTGGCTAACTTTGTTAGCGTGGGGTCTGACGTCCGCATCCCCACTGAGCTGGTGAAGCCTCATCTCACTGCAGAAGACGAGTTAACGCTGTTTAAAGAGAAACTCGATCTGCTGGATTCCTGCAAACTTTTTTTTGTGCAGCATCAGCTTATTGCATGGATAAATATTACGCCGGTCATTAGTGAGTATCTTTTAACGGACAGAAATGCCGGGGCAATATTAGATCGTTATCCTTTTCTTGAGTTCACGGTTAATGAGAATTATCCCGGTTTAAATAACGGCAAAGATGATCTTATGCTGGCGAGAATGGCGATCCATTTCCCGATGGTGCTGGCCGACTACGGCGCCGGTGCCGCGTCGAATAAAGCCATTTTTGACGGGCTGTTTACCCGTGTTGCGCTGGATAAAGGGTTTATCCAGCAGCGTGTCGCGGAGTTTTCCTTTGAGCCCTTTATGCGCGCGATCCTTGCACAAATCTCGCCGTACTGCCTGTCGGTGATGATCGCGGGAGTGGATGATGAAGAGGTCCTGCGACGGGTGATGCCTTTCCGTTTTAGTGCCATGCAGGGGAATTTGTGGTCTGCAGTCCCCGCGAGTCAGGTCACCACGCTCGTTCAACGATAACCCTGCCATTCGCCCGTGTTTAAGCACGGGTAAACCCTCTACACTAGAGGCAGGAGGACTTATGACCCTGTCTTTTACTGATCACTGGCACGATGAACTGCCAGATTACTACACCGCACTTAATCCAACGCCGCTGACCAACGCCCGGCTCATCTGGCACAACGACAGCCTTGCCAGCGAGTTAGGCATTCCGCCGTCGCTATTCCAGCCCGCGACTGGCGCTGGCGTCTGGGGCGGCGAGGCGCTGCTTCCGGGCATGCAGCCTTTGGCACAGGTCTACAGCGGTCATCAGTTTGGCGTCTGGGCCGGTCAGCTCGGCGACGGTCGCGGCATTCTGCTGGGTGAACAGCAACTTGCGAACGGCCAGACCGTCGACTGGCACCTGAAAGGGGCCGGGCTGACGCCGTATTCCCGCATGGGCGACGGACGCGCGGTGCTGCGCTCGACGATCCGCGAAAGTCTCGCCTCAGAAGCGATGCACGCGCTTGGTATCCCCACCACGCGCGCCTTATCCATCGTGACCAGCGATACGCAGATTGCCCGCGAAACCTACGAGCCGGGCGCGATGCTGATGCGTATCGCGCAAAGCCACGTCCGTTTCGGCCATTTCGAGCACTATTACTATCGCCGCGAGCCGGAAAAAGTCCGCCAGCTGGCAGATTTTGTCATTCGTCATCACTGGCCGCAGTGGCAGGATGACGCGGACAAATACATCCTGTGGTTCCGTGATGTCGTGGCGCGCACCGCGTCGCTGATGGCCTGCTGGCAAACCGTCGGCTTTGCCCACGGCGTGATGAACACTGATAACATGTCGATCCTGGGCCTGACCATGGATTACGGCCCGTACGGTTTCCTTGATGACTATCAGCCAGATTTTATCTGCAATCACTCAGATCATCAGGGGCGCTACAGCTTTGAAAATCAGCCTGCGGTAGGCCTGTGGAATCTGCAGCGCCTCGCCCAGTCTCTGTCGCCGTTTATTGATGTGGAAGCCCTGAACGATGCGCTGGATCTCTATCAGGAGGTTCTGATGCAGGAATACGGCAAGCTGATGCGCCGCAAGCTTGGGCTGACGACGCAGGAGAAGGGCGATAACGATATTCTGAATGCGCTGTTTGCGCTGATGGCCCGAGAGGGGAGCGACTACACCCGTACTTTCCGTATGCTGAGTCAGACGGAACAGCAAAGTGCCGCCTCGCCGCTGCGCGATGAGTTTATCGACAGAGCGGCCTTTGACAGCTGGTTTGTCACATACCGTGAGCGCTTGCAGCGCGAGGAAATTCAGGACGACGACCGTCAGGCGCAGATGAAAGCCGTTAATCCGGCGATGGTTCTGCGCAACTGGCTGGCGCAGCGGGCGATTGAGCAAGCAGAGCAGGGGGATTACGCAGAGCTGCACCGTCTGCACGATGCCCTACGCACGCCGTTTGCGGATCGCAGCGATGATTATGTCAGCCGCCCACCGGACTGGGGCAAGCGGCTGGAAGTGAGTTGTTCAAGCTAAGGCGCGAGAAACACCTGCGGGGCCGCATTCACCGGATGCTGGCCCACGTGCACCTGCGCCCCGTACCAGCGCGCCAGATCCCCGGCGCGCAACACGCTTTCCGGCGACCCCTGCGACACAATCTCTCCTTCGTGCAATAACACAATCCGGTCGGCCCACAGAGCGGCCAGATTGAGATCGTGCAGCACCACGCAGACGTGCAGATCGCCCTGCGCGGTTAAGGATTTCATCAGGCGCAGCAAATGCTGCTGGTGATAAAGGTCCAGCGCCGAAGTCGGTTCATCGAGAAACAGCCAGCCGCGCGGCGCGCCGTCGCACCATAACTGCGCCAGGGCGCGGGCAAGTTGCACCCGCTGCTGCTCACCGCCCGACAGGGAGGCGTAACGCCTTCCCGCCAGCGGCAGACAGCCGGTTATCTGCATCACCTGATGGATCACTGCGCCTTCCGGCTGCGGCGTCCAGGGCGCACGTCCCATGCCGATGACCGCTTCAACCGGCCAGTCGAAGCCCAGCTGGGTCTGCTGGCGCATCACCGCGCGATGGCGGGACAGCGTCTGCGTACTCCAGGCCGCCAGCGGTCTCCCGTTCAGCACGCACTCTCCCGACGCGGGTTTCAGAAAGCCGGTCAGCAGACGCAGCAGCGTCGATTTCCCTGCGCCATTAGGGCCGATCAGCGCCACCAGTTCACCCGGCTCCAGCGAGAGCGAGACCTCACGAATCACGGTCTTTTCTGCTGTGCGGTAAGTCAGTGCCCGCGCGCTAAATTGTTCAGCCATGCTGTCCTCCGCGACGAAATATGAGCCACAGGAACCAGGGGGCGCCAAGGAGACTGGTCAGCAGGCCGACCGGCATCTCCGCAGGGGCGACGGCCGTCCGGGCGAGAGTGTCGGCGATCAGCAGTAAAAATGCGCCCGCCAGCACCGAACCGGGGATCACCGCGCGATGATCCGATCCCAGCCACATGCGCATCAGATGCGGAACCACCAGACCGATAAAGCCGATTACGCCGCTGACGGAGACCGCAGAGGCGACCAGCAACGCGCTACACAGCAGCAAAATACGCTGTACCACGCGGACATCCACCCCCAGGTAGTGCGCCTCTTCGTCGCCCAGCTGCAGCAAATTCAGCGCACCCGCTAACCGCCAGATAATCAGCACCGTCGGGATCATCAGCGAGGTGACGGCCAGCAGCGTCGACCATTGCGCCGACCCCAGACTGCCCATCCCCCACAGGGACAACTGGCGGAGCTGCGCATCATTGCTGACCCACGACAACACGCCAACCGCCGCACCGCACAGGGCGTTGATGGCAATGCCTACCAGCAGCAGCCGCGACAGGGAGCTGTCACGCTGCTGGCTGAGCAGAAAAATGACCAGTGTCGCCGCCAGCGCGCCGAGAAACGCCGCCAGCATCGGAGCGTACAGCATCAGCAGCGCCGGCAGCGTCACGGGCAATACCACCCACAGCGCCACAGCGCAGGCCGCACCACTGCTGATACCCAGCAGACCGGGGTCGGCGAGCGGGTTACGAAACAGCCCCTGCATCACACAGCCTGCCAGCGCCAGCGACCCGCCAATCACCAGCGCCAGCAGCACGCGGGGGAGGCGAATGGTGAACCAGATCTGGCGTAGCGCGTCATCGGTGCCGTTCCACAGCAGGGTGATCGGCAGGCGCAACGCGCCAAAACCGGTTGCCAGCAGCGTCATCAGCGCCAGCGTCAACGCCAGTCCCCACAGGGAGAGGGTGATCCGGCGAGGCATCAGGGGAGTTGCTCCGCTTTGTCGCGCAGCTGCTGAATCGCCTGCGGCGTGCGCACGCTAAACCCGAGCAGCGCCATATCGTCAATCTGCAACACTTGCTTATTTTTGCCCGCCGGGGTTTGCGCCAGACCTGGCAGCTTCCACAGATTGTCTTCGCCACCCATCGCGCTCACGCCGTCCTGCGAAATCACCACCAGATCCGGCTGGCTGGCAATTACACCCTCCTGCGAAAGCGGTTGATAGCGCGCAAAACCCTGCATCGCATTCTGCAACCCGGCGGCGCGGATCGCCGCATCCGCGCCGGTCTGCTGGCCCGCCGCCATGGCGGTCATCCCGCCGTGGTTGAGGATGAACAGCACCCGTTTATTAAGCGGTGACGACGGCAGCGCCGCCAGTGCCTGACGCAGGTTTTTACGCAGAGCATCACCCTGCTCAGTGCGATGGGTCGCTTCAGCAATCACCCGCACCTTTTCGTCGATGACGCTGAGATCGTTACTGCCCGGCACAGTGACGACCCGGACGTTGCTCTGCTCGACCTGTTTGAGCGCCAGCGACGGCTGAGCCTGCGCACTTGCCAGCACCAGCGTCGGGCGCATCGCCAGAATCCCTTCGGCGTTCAGCTGACGCAGATAGCCCACGTCCGGCAGCGCAGTGGCCGGTTGCGGCCACTGGCTGGTGCTGTCGCGGGCGACGAGCGATGACTCTGCGCCCAGGGCGTAGACAATCTCCGTCACGTCACCGCCCAGCGAGACAATTTTCTCCTGCGCTGCGGCAAAAGCCGTCAGCGGTAGCGCGACAATCAGGGCAAGCAGTTTTCTCATGCGGCCAGCCCTTTTGGCGCCAGCGCGTCGATCTGTGCGCGCCACTGAGTTTGTTCCGGCTGGCCTTCGGTGCGCTGGCCGTAAAGCTGGGCGATTTGCGTGCCATCTGCGGCAAACAGCTCCAGACTGGTGACGTGCCCGTCGGCGGTCGGTTTACGCGTGACCCAGGTCTCGGCGATGGTCTCTTCCAGCAGATGCAGGGTGAAGGTCGGGTTAAAGATGTTCAGCCAGCCTTTCATCGGGACCAGTTTTTGCACGGCGCCGGTGAAGATCTGCACGCAGCCACGGTTACCGACAAAGACCATGATTTCGTTGCCGTCCTGACGCGCAGTTTCCAGCAGTTGCCCCAGTGCGCTGTTATCCACTTTGCAGGCCAGATCGTCTCCGACCAGGCGGAACGCCTGCTGACGGCTCAGGTTATGGCGCTTCAGCAGGCTGAAGAACTGATGTACGTCGGTCATCGCCCGCCATTCGCTGTCCACCGTATTTCCGTCCACTTCAGCGGCGTGAGCCACTGCGTCGGCGGCTTTCAGCGCCAGCGGCGGGTTATCGGCAAAAATAAAACGGGTCAAAACATCACCCCACGCAGAGACATCGGTGTTGTCGGTGGTGTAGACCTTCAGTAGCGCATCGCCCTGATGGTCAAAGAACTGAATGCTCTGGCGCTCGCCGCGCGCGCGGTGGCTTCGCTGATGTGGAACACGTAGGCCCACTGATTCAGGAACAGGCGCAGATCGAGCGCACCTGGGTTCAGCACCAGCCCGGCGTGGCCGCTGAGATGCTGATTGGTAAAGCTGCCGATCTGCTCATGTACCGCGTATTCGTTGCGGCAAATGCACTTGATTTCGCCTACCGCTTCGAACGCGCTGAGGATCTCACGCACTTCACCGTGCAGGCGCCAGGCGTCGTGGCCCACGCGCGCGGAGGTCAGTTCGGCTTCGCTGATGCCCATCATGGCGGCGATGTCGCGGGCGTATTTGCCAGGGTTTTGTTCTTTTAGCTCAATCCAGCGTGTGTAGTGATTCATTGTCTCTTCCTTCCAGATAAGCGCCCCGGCGAGCCGGGGCAAGGTGATTACCACTGATAACTGACGAAAATCTTGCCGTTGCGTCCATCCTGCGGGATGCCCTGCGGGGACCAGTACTCTTTGTCAAAGGCGTTGCCGAGCACCAGCGTGGTGGTGACGCCTTTCAACTGCTCCTGACCCTGATAGCTGACGTAGAAGTCATTCACCGCGTAGCCAGGCTGCTTGCTGTATGAGCTGCTGATGTGCGTGGAGCGATCGACGAAGGTACCGATCCAGCCCACGGAGAAGCCGCTTTGCGCCACCGGTACGTTCAGTTTGCTGGTGACGGTATCCGGGTTAATGCTGGAGATGTATTCGCCCGTATCGGTGTCTTTCCCGCGCGTGCGGTTGTAGGCCATATCCAGGCTGAACAGATCAGCCGAGTATTTCGCCATCACGTCCCAGCCCCAGATTTTGGCGTTGGGTACGTTATAGGACATGGTGGTGGCGGCCGCAAAGTCGACGGTGGTGGAGATGTAATCTTTTGCCTTGGTGTCGAAGTAGCTGGCTTTGAACTCCAGTTCATCGTTGGCAAGCATCAGGTCGTCAAAGCGCAGGCCAAAACCGTACTCCTGCGTTTCGTTGGTTTCCGGGCGCAGATTCGGGTTCGGCACCCAGTAGTTGGTGTAGAAGCTGCCGATGGAGAAGTGTTTGGAATCGTTATACATCTCGCCCATCGTCGGTGCGCGGAACGCCTGCGCGTAGGAGCCGAACAGCATCAGCCAGTCGGCTGGCGTCACGGTTAAGCCCGCGCGGGATGACCATTTATCTGCATCCACATCTTCGTAACCGTCGCTGCTGCCACGGTAGTTGTCATAGCGCGTACCGCCGAGCAGGGTCACCGGCAGGTCGCGCAGGGTGATTTCGTCCTGCAGCCAGCCGGAGCTGAAGTCGATTTTCGCGTCCGGGAAGCCGGTGGTAGATCCGCCTGGGTTCTGCTCCTGACGGTAATACTCCCCGCCGTAGGTCAGCAGGTGCGAGGCGAAGGAGTCGGTGAACAGGCGCGTGCGGTTCTCGACTTTCCCGCCTTTGGTCGTCTGCTTGCGGAATTCAGCGGTGCGGTCGACGTTCTGGGCGTTAATGCGTGCCTCGGACCAGTAGACTTTCGCGTTGGCATTCAGCCAGTCGTTCCCCTCCGGCGCGAGAGCGTATGAGAGCTGAGCGTCGCGCTGGATGGTGGAACGGTCGGTCATCGGGTTGCTGCTGTCATCCGCATCGAGGGTCTGCGGGTTTTTAGGCTCCTGCGCGGCGTTGTTGTAGTAGCGCAGGGCACCGCCCAGGGTCTGGGCGCTGTCGATTTTCCAGCTGCCTTTCGCCAGCATGTTGTTGATAGATTCGTCGTTAGGCGCGGTGGACCCGTCGCTCTGACGTAAATCCCCGCGATCGCGGCTGGACCAGGCCACCAGGCCATCCAGCGTATCGGTACGACCAAACGCGCTGGCACCCATGCCAATGCTGTGATCGCCCGTGGCGCCGGTGCCGAAGACGCGGAAACCACTGTTTTTACCGTTTTCGAGCAGATCTTTGGCATCGACGGTGTCATAGGAGATCACGCCGCCCATCGCGCCGCTGCCGTAGAGCAGGGCAGACGGGCCGCGTACCACTTCAATACGTTTGATCAGCGCAGGATCGAGGAAGGTGCTGTTCAGGTGGCCGGTATCAGTCCCCTGACGCACGCCATCCACCAGCACCAGCACGCCACGGCGATCGTACCCGCGCAGGTTCACGTCCTGACCGTTGGTGCGCCCTGTGCCGTCGAGCGTAATGCCTGGTACATTGCGCAGCAGGTCGGCGGCAGAGCTGGCGGTCTGTTTATCAGGGGAGGTCGCGTCGATCACGCTGACCATCATTGGCGCTTCAAAGGTGCTCCGGGCGTTACCCGTGGCGGTGACGGTCATCTCTTCTGAGGCGGCAAACGCAGCGCCCGGCAGGGCACTGACAACGGCCAACGCCAGCAGCGAGGGGCGCAAAGACGCGGAATGCAGGTATGGCATAGCAACTCTCCATTTGGAAATCGAAAGCGCTGGCTGCCTGGGGATCACCTGGGTGGCTGGCGAATAGTTTGGGTATTGTTTATTTAGTGAGAATCAGTTTTCCGGCATGTGTCTGGCGCAGCAGGTAGTGCTGGCCGTCATGCTCAATAATGACCCGTCCCTCGTCGCCCAGCAGAGTCTTGCTGTCGATGCGACGTTCCAGGGGAGCAGGTTTTGGCTGTGTGTCTTCTTGTACGCGCGTTGCCGTGCTGTTAGTAATGCGTGACATAGTGTTTATAAATAACAATCAATGTAACAATGATAATCATTATCAACAAAGTGAAATTTCACGGCAAGCGTTTTTGTGAAAATTTTGTGACGAGATCAATTCTTGCGGATTGAGGACGTTATGCAGAAACGAGATGAGGCCGGGTAAGCAGAGCGCCACCCGGCACAATGGGGCAGGAGATCAGAATCGGGTATCGACCGCTGCCGCCAGTTTTTCCAGCAGCAACGCGCTGTCTTCCCAGCTCAGACACGGATCGGTAATCGACTGGCCGTAAACGATCGGCTGACCGGCCACCACCTTCTGCGTGCCTTCTTTCAGGAAGCTCTCGGCCATAATCCCGGCCACTGCGGTCGACCCGCTGCGGATCTGCTGGCAAATCTCATCGCACACGTCCAGCTGGCGACGATGCTGTTTCTGACAGTTGCCGTGGCTGAAATCCACCACCAGATGCTCAGGCAGATCAAACTCGTGCAGCGTATCGCACGCCGCCGCGATATCTTCCGCGTGGTAGTTCGGTTTTTTACCGCCGCGCATGATGATATGACCGTACGGGTTGCCGCTGGTCTGGTAGATGGTCATCTGGCCGTTTTTATCCGGCGAGAGGAACATATGGCTGGCGCGCGAGGCGCGAATCGCGTCTACCGCGATGTGCGTATTGCCATCGGTGCCATTCTTAAAGCCCACCGGGCAGGAGAGCGCCGAAGCCATCTCGCGGTGGATCTGGCTCTCCGTGGTGCGAGCCCCGATGGCCCCCCAACTGATGAGATCGGCGATAAACTGCCCGGTCACCATATCCAGAAACTCGGTCGCGGTCGGCACGCCCAGCTCGTTGACCTGCAAAAGCAGTTTACGCGCCAGCTCGATACCGTGGTTCACACGGTAGCTGCCGTTCAGATCAGGATCGGAGATCAGACCTTTCCAGCCCACGACGGTGCGCGGCTTTTCAAAATAGGTGCGCATCACGATTTCAAGGCGATCCTGGTGCTTATCGCGCAGCACTTTCAGGCGCTGAGCATACTCCATCGCCGCATCGAGATCGTGAATGGAGCAGGGACCAATAATCACCAGTAAACGGCGGTCTTCACCGTTGAGGATTTTTTCAATGCGTCGACGTGACGCTGTCACGTGTTCCGCCACGCTTGCGGAGACAGGATGGCGCTGCGCCAGTTCGGCGGGCGTCACCAGACTTTCGATACGCGCTGTGCGAAGTTCGTCAGTTTTGTTCATGGAAGTTCTCAGAATTTTTTGCTTCATCGGCAGACTACCGGGAAGTGATGGGCATCACCTTAAACCAATCCCTGCTGAATTCAAGTTCGAGGCCACTCTGCCCCGAAGCGTGAACGCGATGATAACTGAAAATAAACCATCGTACTAGCATATTAGTACATGCGGCGGTTTAACCCCATGATGTCGAGGATTTTCGTGGCGATCTCTTCCACTGAATAGTTGGTGCTGTTCAGCCATGGGATCTGGTTTTTACGGTACAACGCTTCCACTTCGGAGACCTCCATGCGGCACTGACGCATCGAGGCATAACGACTGTTTTCACGACGCTCCTCGCGAATGGCGGCCAGACGTTCGGGGTTTATCGTCAAACCGAACAGCTTATGTTGCAGCGGTTTCAGTGCGGCGGGCAGCACGAGGTTGTCCATATCATCGGCGATAAACGGGTAGTTCGCGGCGCGAATACCAAACTGGAGCGCCAGATAGAGGCTGGTCGGGGTTTTGCCGCAGCGCGACACGCCGAGCAAAATCACCTGCGCCTGATCGAGATTGCGCATCGAAATCCCGTCGTCGTGGGCGAGGGTGTAATCGATGGCGGCGATACGCGCGTCATACTTCACCAGATTCCCGGGGTTCAGGC
Organism: Lelliottia sp. SL45; assembly: GCF_026672535.1. Lineage (NCBI taxonomy): Bacteria > Pseudomonadati > Pseudomonadota > Gammaproteobacteria > Enterobacterales > Enterobacteriaceae > Lelliottia > Lelliottia sp. SL45. Next base: position 1,870,078 of record NZ_JAPPRH010000003.1, on the reverse strand, counting down.
CGTGGGTGCGATGGGCAACGGGTGTCGGATCGAGTTTTAGCTCGCTTTGCAGCGGAGCGACCAGCGCCTGCACGATGTCCTGACAGAAACCTTCGCTTTGCAAAATAATGGTGCGAATTTCGGGGATAACGATGGAATAAAAGACTAACGGACGAATGCCGGTCTGCTGATAAATCGCATCGATCTGCTCTTTCACCGCTTTTGCGCGGCTCTCGTTTTCGACAAACGGCAGCGTGATACTGTTAATCGCAACGGGGAATTGCGACATCACTGCATGCCCCAGCACTTCGGCGGTGATCGCCGTACCATCAGAAATATAAAAAACGTGGCGATCCACAGCATTATCCATTTTATCCACCCTGAATATCGTACGTAATTGTCTGAAAGCATAAATTAAAAAAGTAAAATACACAGCAAAGAACTTGTCTGATTTATAAATGAAACGGTGTTTTTGATTTTACTGAAAAGTGGATTTCATTTTTAAATTAGTCACTTTGTTTTAAGGGTTTTAGCACGAATCTATAGGAATCATCGGGTTAGCGAATGATGGGAAAGTGTCCGAAAAACTGAAAAATAAAAGTGCTTACACGATTCACCGTTTTTTTGCCGGGAATAAATATGCCAGTATAAATACGAAGTCAGGCGTTACTTACTCCGTTTAAATATCACAAAAGGATTGTTTCGATGTCCAACAATGGCTCGTCACCGCTGGTGCTTTGGTATAACCAACTCGGCATGAATGATGTAGACAGAGTTGGAGGCAAAAATGCCTCCCTGGGTGAAATGATTACAAATCTGTCGGGTATGGGTGTTTCCGTACCGAACGGGTTTGCCACAACTGCCGACGCGTTTAACTATTTTTTAGACCAGAGCGGTGTTAACCAGCGCATTTACGACCTGCTGGACCAAACGGATATTGATGACGTGACCGCGCTTGCCAAAGCCGGTGCGCAGATCCGCCAGTGGATTATCGACACACCTTTCCAGCCGGAGCTGGAAAAAGCGATTCACGATGCTTATAACCAACTCTCTGCTGACGACGCGCAGGCGTCATTCGCCGTGCGTTCCTCTGCCACCGCAGAAGATATGCCGGACGCCTCTTTTGCCGGTCAGCAGGAAACCTTCCTGAACGTTCAGGGCTACGACGCGGTGCTGGTGGCGGTGAAGCATGTCTTTGCTTCCCTGTTCAACGACCGCGCGATCTCCTATCGCGTGCATCAGGGCTATGACCATCGCGGCGTCGCGCTCTCTGCGGGCGTGCAGCGCATGGTGCGCTCCGACATCGGCTCCTCCGGCGTGATGTTCTCCATCGATACGGAATCTGGCTTCGATCAGGTGGTGTTTATCACTTCCGCCTGGGGTCTGGGTGAGATGGTGGTGCAGGGCGCGGTTAACCCTGACGAATTCTACGTCCACAAACCGACGCTGGCGGCCAACCGTCCGTCGATTGTGCGCCGCACCATGGGTTCTAAAAAAATCCGCATGATTTACGCCCCAAGCCAGGAACACGGCAAACAGGTGGAAATCGAGGACGTGCCGCAGGAGCAACGCGACCGCTTCTCCCTGACCGATGCGGAAGTTCAGGAGCTGGCGAAACAGGCCGTTCAGATTGAAAAACACTACGCACGTCCGATGGATATCGAATGGGCGAAAGACGGCCACACCGGCAAACTGTTTATCGTGCAGGCGCGTCCGGAAACCGTGCGTTCTCGCGGCCAGGTGATGGAACGTTACACGCTGCATGCTCAGGGCAAAATTGTCGCCGAAGGGCGTGCGATTGGTCACCGCATCGGTGCCGGCCCGGTTAAAGTGATCCACGATATCAGCGAGATGAACCGTATTCAGCCGGGTGATGTGCTGGTAACAGATATGACCGACCCGGACTGGGAACCGATCATGAAGAAAGCGGCGGCGATTGTGACCAACCGTGGTGGCCGTACCTGCCACGCGGCGATCATCGCCCGCGAGCTGGGCATTCCGGCGGTGGTCGGCTGCGGTGATGCCACCGAACGCATGAAAGACGATGAGAAAGTCACCGTCTCCTGCGCCGAGGGCGACACCGGCTACGTTTACGCTGATATTCTCGACTTCAGCGTGAAAAGCTCCAGCGTCGATACCATGCCGGATCTGCCGCTGAAAATCATGATGAACGTCGGCAACCCGGATCGTGCGTTTGATTTCGCCTGTCTGCCGAACGAAGGCGTCGGCCTGGCGCGTCTGGAATTTATCATTAACCGCATGATCGGCGTGCACCCGCGTGCGCTGCTGGAGTTTGACGACCAGACGCCTCAGCTGCAGAACGAAATCCGCGAGATGATGAAGGGCTACGACTCACCGAAAGAGTTCTACGTCGGACGTCTGACGGAAGGGATTGCCACCCTGGGTGCGGCATTCTATCCGAAGCGGGTGATCGTGCGTCTGTCGGACTTCAAGTCCAACGAATACGCCAACCTGGTGGGCGGCGAGCGCTACGAACCGGAAGAAGAGAACCCAATGCTCGGCTTCCGTGGCGCGGGTCGCTACGTGGCGGACAGCTTCCGCGACTGCTTCGCCCTTGAATGTGACGCGGTGAAACGTGTGCGCAACGAAATGGGGCTGACTAACGTCGAAATCATGATCCCGTTCGTACGTACCGTGGATCAGGCGAAAGCGGTAGTCGAAGAGCTGGCGCGTCAGGGGCTGAAGCGCGGCGAGAACGGGCTGAAGATCATTATGATGTGTGAAATCCCGTCTAACGCCCTTTTGGCAGAGCAGTTCCTGGAACACTTCGACGGCTTCTCTATCGGCTCTAACGATATGACGCAGCTGACGCTGGGTCTGGACCGTGACTCCGGCGTGGTGTCTGAGCTGTTCGATGAACGTAACGAAGCGGTGAAAGCGCTGCTGTCGATGTCCATCCGCGCCGCGAAGAAACAGGGTAAATACGTCGGGATTTGTGGCCAGGGTCCATCGGACCACGAAGACTTTGCCGCATGGCTGATGGAAGAGGGGATCGATAGCCTGTCCCTGAACCCGGACACCGTGGTGCAAACCTGGCTGAGCCTGGCTGAACTGAATAAGTAGTATTGATCGCGCCGTCCCTTTTATTCACAAAGGGACGGCGACATTATTTTCCCCCACTATGCTCCCCGTCACACTTAGCGCAATTAACCAAATATCGTAATCAATCTGTTAATTTCTACAATTGTTAGCCAGCGAAGCGCTGCTAATAATTGAGCCTTACTGCGCATTACCCTACATCTTGCGCAACTGGTTGAAATACGTTTTAACCGATAAAAGGCAATTAACAATGACAATCTCCTCTGTATTACGTACCAAAGATAAAATAGGTTACGGCCTGGGTGATATGGCCAGCGCGCTGGTCTGGCAAACGGCTACCTTATTTCTGGCATATTTCTATACGGATGTATTTGGCCTGCCCGCCGCGATCATGGGTACCATGTTTCTGGTGGTGCGCGTGGTGGATGCCTTTGTCGACCCGTGCATTGGCGCGCTGGTGGATCGCACCCAGACCCGGCACGGGCGTTTCCGTCCGTGGCTGCTGTGGTTCGCCATTCCGTTTGGCGTAAGCTGTCTGATTACTTTTTATGTCCCCGATGTCGGGCCAACGGCGAAAATTGCCTATGCCTGTGTGACTTACACCTTGCTGAGCCTGATCTATTCCGCGATTAATGTGCCGTACTGCGCGATGCCGGGTGCCCTGACGATGGACCCGCGCGAGCGCCATTCCCTGCAATCCTGGCGTTTTGGGCTGTCCTTTATTGGCGGCCTGATCGTCACGGTCATCGCCCTGCCGCTGGTCTCCCATTTAGGCCAGGGAAATGTGCAGAAAGGCTATTTCTATGCCATGAGTCTAATGGGCCTGTTAGGCATTATCTTATTCTTCATCTGCTTCTTTATGACCCGCGAGCGTTATTCTCCGCGTAATGATACCTCCGGCTCGATGCTCACGGATTTAAAATTACTGGCCGCCAACAGCCAATGGCGCATTGTTTTTGTGTTTAATATTTTACTGCTGACGGCAGTCGTCACACGCGGCTCCGCCACGATGTATTACGTCAATTATGTGCTGCTACGCCCGGATTTAGTCTTTGCCTTTATCGTTTCCGGAATGGTGGCCTCTTTAAGCGGAGCCTTATTATCTGAACGGTTATTGGGTAAATTTGACCGGGTGCGTGCCTATCAGTGGACGATTATTTCCTTTGTGATATTTGGCGCGATGATTTTCTTCCTGCCGCCGACGCAAATCTGGCTGATTTTCGGCCTGAACATCATCTTTAGCTTTATCCAGAACCTCACCACGCCGCTGCAGTGGACCATGTTCTCGGATGTGGTGGATTACGAAGAGCACCGCAGTGGTCGCCGTCTGGACGGGCTGGTCTTTTCCACTGCGCTGTTCGCCATTAAATTCGGCCTCGCCCTCGGCGGTGCGGTGGTAGGTTGGGTACTGGGAATCGTGAGTTATGTCCCCGGGCAGGCAATTCAAAGCCCGCAGGTACTGACCACGATCAACGCGCTGTTCACCCTGATCCCGTGCGTGCTGTTTATCGCCATGGTGGTGCTGCTCGCCATTTACAAACTGAACAGCCGCCTGGTGGATTCCATCGCACAAGAGCTTGCCCGCAAGCGCGAAGCGCGCACTGATGCGGGGCAAACCAGCCCGGCATTTCATTCTGCTACACAGGAGTAAAACATGACTGCCATCTACAAGGATGCGGGATATCCCGTGCAAGAGCGTGTCGCCGATCTGCTGGCACGTATGACCCCGGAAGAGAAATTCGCGCAGATGCATGCCTACTGGCTGGTTCTGGATGAGGACGGCAATCACCGTGAGCGCAGCGATCTTAGCGACGAATTTGCAGGCGTGAGCGAACAGGCGGCGTTGAGCGAGCGGCTCAAACTGGGCGTCGGGCAAATTACCCGTCCGCTGGGAACGCACATTGTGGATGCGCACACCGGCGTGCGTGCGGCAAACCGTCTGCAGCGGATGATGATGGAAGAGACCCGGCTGGGTATCCCCGCGCTGTTCCATGAGGAGTGCCTGGTCGGCCTGCTGTGTAAAGACGCGACGCTGTTTCCCTCCTCCCTCAACTACGGTTCGACCTGGGACCCGGAGCTGGTGAAGCGTGCGGCACAGCAGATCGGCGCAGAGGCACGCTCGGTGGGCTGTCAGCAGGGGCTTGCCCCGGTGCTGGATGTCTCTCGCGACGTGCGCTGGGGGCGTACCGAGGAGACCTTCGGTGAAGATCCGTGGCTGGTCGGGGTCATGGCGACCGCGTATGTCGACGGATTGCAGGGCGAAAAACGCGATCTGCTGGCGACCCTCAAACACTATGTCGGCCACTCTTTCAGCGAGGGAGCGCGTAACCATGCCCCGGTGCATCTCGGTTTTTGCGAGCTGAATGATACGTTCCTGCTGCCGTTTGAAATGGCAGTCAAACTGGCCAACGCCGGTTCCGTGATGCCGGCCTATCATGATATCGACAATCAGCCCGGCCACAGCGATGCCTTCTTGCTCACCACGGTGCTGCGCGAGCAGTGGGGATTCGACGGGATTGTGGTGGCCGACTACGGCGGTGTCAGCCTGTTGCATCAGCATCATGGCATTTCCCACGATGCGGCGGAGTCTGCGGCGCTGGCGTTCAACGCCGGGCTGGACGTCGAGCTGCCGAAAGACGACTGCGCTCGTCATCTGGCGGATGCCGTGAAGCGTGGGCTGATTTCGATGGATAAGATCGATGAAATTGTCGCGCGTGTGCTGAGCGAAAAATTCCGCCTCGGTCTGTTTGAGCAGCCGTATGCGCGCGAAGAGAATATCGATCTGCAAAATGCGCAAACCCGACAGGTGGCGCGCGACGTGGCAACCCGCTCGCTGACGCTGCTGGAAAACAACGGCGTGCTGCCGCTTGCGGGTAAACCGCGTGTGGCTGTGGTAGGGCCAACCGCAGACGATCCGCTGGCGCTGCTGAGCGGCTACAGCTTCCCGGTGCATCTGATCATCAGCGATATGGTGGAAGAGACGTCGCAGGTAACCACACCGCTTGCCGCGCTGAAACACTATCTGGGCGATGCCCAGGTGCGTTACGCCAAAGGCTGCCACATCATTGAGCACCGCATGGCGGGCGCGCCGGTATTTCCTGGTGACAGCGGCGGCAAACCGATGCAGCAATCGCCGGTGTCATTCGATACCCGTCTGATTCCACAGGCGGTACGGGCGGCGCAGGACAGCGATATCGTCATCGCCTGCGTGGGCGATCTGGCGGGATTATTCCAGAGCGGTACCGTGGGTGAAGGCTCCGACACCGACAGCCTGAACCTGCCCGGCGTGCAGCAACAACTGCTGGAAGCGCTGGTGGAAACCGGTAAGCCGGTCGTGGTGGTGATGACGGGCGGGCGTCCGTACAACCTGCAGGGGCTGGAAGACAAGGTCGCGGCGCTGCTGCTGGCCTGGGCACCAGGACAGGAGGGCGGCTGGGCGATTGCCGATGTGCTGACCGGGCGCGCGGAACCGCAGGGACGGCTGGTGGTGAGTGTGCCGAAAAGTGCGGGTGCGATGCCGTACTATTACAATCACAAGCTGAAAAGCGGCGGTACGCCGTTCGCCTTCCACTTTGGCTCGCGCTATCCCTTCGGTTTTGGTCTCGGCTGGACGACATTTTCCTGCGATGCACTGCGTTTAGCGAAAACGTCTGTCCCGGTCGAGGGCGAGGTGACGCTGAGCGTGACGGTGCAAAATAGCGGCGAGCGTAGCGGTAGCGAAGTGGTGCAGGTCTATGTGCGCGACCGCGTGGCCTCGATGGTGCGACCGTTACAGGAGCTTAAAGCCTTCCAGCGCGTCACGCTCTCACCGGGTGAAAAGGCGACGCTCACCTTCAGCCTGCCGGTGGATATGTTTAATTTCACCCGCCGCGACGGTAAAAGAGTGGTTGAGCCAGGCGAATTTGAGCTGCAGGTCGGGCTGTCCTCGGCGGATATTCGCGCTGCGGTGACGGTGAATGTCACTGGCGAGACGCGGGTACTGCCGAAGAAGTGGCGGATGCTGAGTTCGTGTGAAATCGAACGAGCGTAAAAACAAGCGTAAGCAGGACAAAAAAAAGCCCATCGTGGGAGATGGGCAAAGACTACACACAGCAATTCGTTGTTTCACTCAGGGGATTTCCATGCTTATAAATCAATGCGTTGATTCATAACCGTGACTTAATAGTAGGACATGCGACGTTTTAGCGTCGATCAGATTCGTCTCAATAGTTTAAGAACAATGAAGATTTAGCGCGGGGCGAGACCAGACGAAGCGGGATGAACCTGAGAAAAGTCTTAATAAATATTAGGCGTGCTTAAGTGTCAGGCGAGTGGCCTCGCCTGACGATACATTACGGGTTGTTCTTGCCGTCAAGCTCTTCGAGATTATGCAGCGCCACTTCAGGGTCGGTACCTGGCGGTGGAATTTCATGCACCCATGCGGAGAACAGACGCCAGGTCACGGCCAGCAGCACAGGGCCAATAAACAGCCCAATCATCCCAAAGGCAATCAACCCGCCGATGACGCCAGAGAGGATCAGAATCAACGGCAAATCCGCGCCCATACGAATAAGCATTGGACGGATGACGTTATCCATGGTGCCCACCACGCAGCTCCACACCAGGAGCACCGTACCCCAGGTAGTATCACCGCTCCAGTAGAGCCAGATAATGCAAGGGACCAGCACCAGCAACGGACCAAGCTGGACCAGACAGGTGAGGATCATGATGACGGTTAAAATGGTCGCATACGGCACGCCGCTTATCGCCAGACCAATCCCGCCGAGAAGCGCCTGCACCAGCGCTGTGACAACCACACCCAACGCCACCGCACGAACCGCCTGGGCTGCCAGCAGCACCGCCGCGTCACCGCGTGTCCCTGCGAGACGGGTCGCAAAATGACGTACGCCCTGTGCCACCTGTTCACCGCGCCAGTAGAGCAGGGCGCTGAAAAGCAGCATCAGGGTACAGTGCATCATAAAGTGGCCGATATTGGCCGCCTGGGCGATAAACCAGGTGGTCGTGGTGCCGACATATGGCCGAACTTTCGCCATGATCGCGCTGCCGCCCATCTCCAGCAGACTGTGCCAGCCGCTGTAAAGCTTCGTGCCGACCAGCGGAATGCTGTTAAGCCACGCCAGATCCGGCACGGTCATCTCACCGCTGGTGATCCCACGAATCACCGGCCCGCTGGTATCGACAAGGCTGTTAATCAGGAGCGCAATCGGAATGATAAAGACCAGAAACAGCAGCAGCGTCATCACCAGAACGGCGGGAGTACGACGACCAAAAAACAGTTTCTGCAGACGTAATAACAGTGGCCAGGTGGCAACGACCACCGTACCTGCCCACGCAAAACCGAGGACGAAGGGGCGAACTATCCATAGACACGCAACAATTATGATGGCTAAAAACAGCACCGACAGCAGTATTTGCGCAACGTCCCTGGGCTGACGAGAAGTGACCATAAATGAAATTTACCTTACATGAAGACCAGACCGGCTGGCCGAAACAGAAAATCGCATCCCTTAATCATTAGTGATTTCAGCGATTTTTGACAGGCGAATTCTGCCCGTAAAACTGATGGGCGTATAAGAAAAAAATGTGATACAACAATTCAAACACAACGCAAACGATTATCCCCGTCATAATTCGCGCACTTGCGGCCTTGTCGCATCGCGGATTATCGAGAGGGCAACAACACTATTTAGGGTCTTCCGTAATGATCCCATTGATTTCTCAGGCACCTGGCGTCGTTCAGCTGGTGCTGACTTATTTGCAAGCACTGGAGCAACAGGGTTTTACAGGTGATACCGCCACCAATTATGCCGACAGGCTGACGATGGCGACCGACAACAGTATCTATCAGTTACTTCCCGATGCGGTCGTTTTCCCCCGTTCCACCGCCGATGTGGCGTTGCTTTCCCGTCTGGCCGCGCAGGAGCGATTTGCGTCGCTGGTCTTCACCCCGCGCGGTGGCGGGACAGGCACCAATGGGCAGGCCCTGAATCAGGGCATCATCATTGATATGTCGCGCTATATGAACCGTATCATTGAGGTCAACCCGGAAGAGGGCTGGGTGCGCGTCGAAGCGGGGGTGATTAAAGATCAGCTCAATCAGTTCCTGAAACCCTACGGCTACTTCTTTGCTCCGGAATTATCCACCAGCAATCGCGCCACGCTGGGCGGGATGATCAATACGGATGCCTCCGGCCAGGGGTCACTGGTTTACGGTAAAACGTCCGATCACGTCCTGGGCGTGCGCGCGGTGCTGCTGGGCGGGGACATTCTCGACACCCAGGCGATTCCAGTACAGCTGGCTGAAACCCTCGGGCAGGACAACACGGCGGTCGGGCGCATTTATCGCAGCGTGCTCGAAAGCTGTCGCGATAACCGCCAGCTGATTGTCGATAAATTCCCGAAACTGAACCGCTTCCTGACGGGCTACGATCTGCGCCACGTCTTTAATGACGATCTGAGCGAGTTCGATCTCACCCGTATTCTGACCGGCTCGGAAGGCACCCTGGCCTTTATCACCGAAGCCCGTCTGGATATCACCCGGCTGCCGAAAGTGCGCCGCCTGGTGAACGTCAAATACAACTCCTTCGATGCGGCGCTGCGCAACGCGCCCTTTATGGTCGAGGCGCGCGCCCTGTCGGTGGAAACCGTCGACTCGAAAGTGCTCAATCTGGCGCGGGAAGATATCGTCTGGCATTCGGTCAGCGAGCTGATCACCGATGTGCCTGATAAAGAGATGCTGGGCCTGAACATTGTTGAATTTGCTGGCGATGATGCGGAGCTTATCGACTCACAGGTGCAGATGCTCTGTACCCGACTCGACGAACTGATCGCGCAGGGCGAGGGCGGCGTGATTGGCTGGCAGCTGTGCAACGATCTCTCGGGCATTGAGCGCATTTACGCGATGCGTAAAAAAGCGGTCGGCCTGCTGGGGAATGCGAAAGGTGCGGCCAAACCGATTCCGTTTGCGGAAGATACCTGCGTGCCGCCGGAACATCTGGCGGATTACATTGTGGAGTTCCGCGCGTTACTCGACAGCCACGGCCTGAGCTACGGCATGTTTGGTCACGTGGATGCCGGTGTGCTCCACGTGCGTCCGGCGCTGGATATGTGCGACCCGCAGCAGGAGATGCTGATGAAGCAGATCTCCGACGACGTGGTCGCGCTGACGGCAAAATACGGCGGCCTGCTGTGGGGCGAGCACGGAAAAGGTTTCCGCGCCCAGTACAGCCCGGCGTTCTTCGGCGAGCAGCTGTACGGCGAACTGCGCAAAATCAAAGCGGCATTTGACCCGAATAACCGCCTGAACCCAGGCAAAATCTGTCCGCCTGCGGGTGTGGACGATCCGATGATGCAGGTCGACGCGGTGAAGCGCGGCACGTATGATCGCCAGATCCCGATCGCGGTGCGTTCCTCCTGGCGCGGGGCGATGGAGTGTAACGGCAACGGTCTGTGCTTTAACTTCGACGTGAAAAGCCCGATGTGCCCGTCGATGAAAATCACCAGCAACCGCATTCATTCCCCGAAAGGGCGAGCGACGCTGGTGCGCGAGTGGCTGCGATTGCTGGCCGATCGCGGCGTGGACCCGCTGAAACTCGAAAGCGATCTACCGGAAAAACGCGCCAGCCTGCGCACGCTGATTGAGCGTTCCAGGAACAGCTGGCACGCCAGTAAAGGTGAGTATGATTTTTCCCATGAAGTGAAAGAGGCGATGTCCGGCTGCCTGGCGTGTAAAGCCTGCTCGACGCAATGTCCGATCAAGATCGACGTGCCGGAGTTCCGCTCGCGCTTCCTGCAGCTGTATCACTCCCGCTATCTGCGCCCGGTGCGCGATCACCTGGTGGCGACGGTCGAAAGCTACGCCCCGCTGATGGCGCGCGCGCCGAAGACGTTCAACTTCTTTATCAATCAGCCGCTGGTGCGCAAACTTTCCGAAAAACATATCGGCATGGTCGATCTGCCGCTGCTCTCCACGCCTTCTCTGCAACGCCAGCTGGTGGGCCACCGTTCGGCCAATATGACGCTGGAACAGCTGGAGGCCCTGAGCGACGAGCAAAAAGCGAAAACCGTGCTGGTGGTGCAGGACCCGTTTACCAGCTACTACGAGGCGCAGGTGGTGGCCGATTTCGTGCGGCTGGTGGAGCGCGTCGGCTATCAGCCGGTGGTGCTGCCATTCTCGCCGAACGGTAAAGCGCAGCACATTAAAGGGTTCCTGACGCGCTTTGCGAAAACGGCGCAGAAAACGTCGGACTTTTTGAACCGTATCGCGCAGCTGGGCATGCCGATGGTGGGCGTCGATCCCGCGCTGGTGCTCTGTTATCGCGATGAGTACAAACAGACTCTGGGCGACAAGCGCGGGGATTTCAGCGTTATGCTGGTGCATGAATGGCTGCCTGCGGCGCTGCACTCTGCCGAGACAAAAGAGGTCAGCGGTGAAGCCTGGTATCTCTTTGGACACTGCACGGAAGTGACCGCGCTGCCGGGTGCGCCTGCGCAATGGGCCTCTATTTTTGCCCGCTTTGGCGCGAAGCTGGAAAACGTCAGCGTCGGCTGCTGCGGGATGGCTGGGACCTACGGCCATGAAGTGAAAAACCACGCGAATTCGCTGGGTATCTACGAGTTGTCATGGCATCAGGCCATGCAGCGTTTGCCGCGAAACCGCTGTCTGGCGACGGGTTACTCCTGTCGCAGCCAGGTGAAACGCGTTGAAGGAAGCGGCGTTCGCCATCCATTGCAGGCTTTACTGGAGATTATGGGATGATCTGGAAACGTACCGTGACGCTTGAGGTGCTCAATGCCATGGGCGAAGGGAATATGGTCGGGTTGCTCGATATTCAGTTTACCCGTATCGGCGAAGACGTCCTTGAAGCCACCATGCCGGTGGACAGCCGCACGCATCAGCCGTTTGGCCTTCTGCACGGCGGCGCGTCCGTGGTGCTGGCGGAGACGCTGGGATCGGTGGCGGGTTACCTCTGTACCGACGGGGTGCAAAAGGTGGTGGGGCTGGAAGTGAATGCCAACCACATTCGCTCCGTGCGCAGCGGGCGCGTGCGCGGCGTCTGTCGCGCGCTCCATGCGGGCGGTCGTCATCAGGTGTGGCATATCGATATTTTCGACGAGCAGGAGAGGCTGTGCTGTTCGTCGCGTCTGACGACAGCGGTGGTTTAAATAAAGGTAAACATCCTTGAGGAATTGTTTTTGGTCAAAAAATGGTCAGTCAAACGTGCTATACTGGTCAGGGTTTGTACATAGAGAGGATGTTATGGATACCGAAATGAGCCCCACCCAACTGGCAGTAGAGTTTTTACGTCGCGATAAGAGCAACCTGTCCCCGGCGCAGTACCTGAAAAAGCTGAAACAGCTTGAACTGGAGTTTGCCGACCTGCTCGCGCTCTCTTCAAACGAACTGAAAGAAGAGATCTACTTTGCCTGGCGGTTAGGCGTTCACGTCCATTAATACTCCCGCTTGTTTAAAAGGCCGCTCATGCGGCCTTTTTTGTTTTTATCCGTTAAGCGATGGGGTGCTAAACGTTCACCGCGTCAATCAGCCGGGTTTTCATCGACTGATAGGCAGAGGCGGCATAATCTTCCGCCCAGCGCTGATCGTCGATGGCCTCCAGTTTAACCGCGCAGTATTTGGTTTCCGGCGTTTTCGACGTCGGGTCCAGATTATCCTGAGTCAGTTCGTTACAGGCTCCGATCCACCACTGGTAAGTCATGTACACCGCGCCCGGATTAATGCGCTCGCTGACGTTCGCCCGGGTGATCACTTTCCCGCGACGCGAACGCACCCACACCAGCTGTCCGTCTCTTACCCCCAGCGCGTCGGCATCCACCGGATTCATCTGCACCCGACCCGGTTCATCGGCCAGGCTTTGCAGCGCGGCGCAATTGCCGGTCATCGAACGGCAGGAGTAGTGGCCGACTTCGCGTACTGTACACAGCACTAACGGATAGTCTGCGTCCGGCACTTCTGCAGGCGCGCGCCACGGAGCGGCAAACAGCTGGCCTTTACCGTTGGGCGTATCGAACTGATTGTCTTTGTACAGGTAGGGCGTGCCGGGGTGATCCAGCGTCGGACATGGCCATTGCACGTGGCCCATCTCACCCATTTTTTCGTAGGTGACGCCGAAGAACAGCGGGCAGAGTTCGCGCATTTCGTCCCAAATCTGCTGGTTGGAGTCGTAATGCATCGGATAGCCCATCGCGCTGGCAAGCAGGCTGATGATCTCCCAGTCGCGTTTCACGTTGCCGCTGGCCTCGATTGCTTTACCGAAGCGCTGGAAGCCGCGGTCTGCACAGGTAAACACGCCGCCGTGCTCACCCCAGGAGGTCGCAGGTAACAGCACATCGGCGACTTCGGCGGTTTTGGTCATGAAGATGTCCTGCACCACCACGAAATCGAGCGCCTCAAAGCCGCGACGCACCAGGCCCAGATCGGCTTCGGTCTGGAGCGGGTCTTCCCCCATGATGTAGTAGGCTTTGATTTTGCCTTCCAGCGCCAGGTGCGGCACTTCGGTGATGCGTGTACCGACCTGGTCGTCCATGGTGTTGACGTCTATCCCCCAGGCGTCAGCAAACTTCGCGCGCACGGCGGCATCTGTCACGTCCTGATAGCCAGGGAACATGTTCGGCAGCACGCCCATATCGCACGCGCCCTGTACGTTATTTTGCCCGCGAACCGGGCCGACGCCGACGGCAGGGCGGCCGAGATTGCCGGTCAGCAGCGCCAGGCTCGACAGGCCTTTCACCACATCCACGGCCTGGCCGAACTGGGTCACGCCCATGCCCCACATCACCGTGGCAGACGGCGCGGCGGCGAAGGTGCGCATCGCCTGACGCACGTCGCGCGCCGGGATACCGGTCAGATGTTCGACCTTCTCAGGCGCGTAATCCGCAACGATTTTACGATAGGCGTCGAGGCCATCGGTGAAGCGCGCGACGTAGTTTTTGTCGTACAACTCCTCTTCCAGCAGAACGTAGCCAAAGGCATTGACCAGCGCCATATTGCTGCCGTTGTTGAGCTGCAAATGCTGATCGGCGATGCGCGCAGTTTCTATGCGACGCGGATCGCAGACGATGATTTTGGCACCGTTTTGTCGGGCTTTGAGCACCCGACGGGCGACGATCGGGTGCGAATCGGCGCAGTTATAGCCGAACACCAGCAGACATGTTGAGTTCTCGATATCGTTTATGGAGTTACTCATTGCGCCGTTGCCGAGCGTCTCCTGCAAACCGGCCACTGACGGGCCGTGGCAGACGCGGGCGCAGCAATCCACGTTATTGGTGTTAAGCACACCGCGCGCAAACTTCTGCATCACGTAGTTGGTTTCGTTGCCAGTACCGCGTGACGATCCGGTCGTCATGATCGCGCGTGGGCCGTGCTGCTCTTTGATGGCTTTCAGTTTGCTGGCGGTGTAGCGGATCGCCTCTTCCCAGGTGACAGGGGTGAATTTGTCTCCTTTGTTATAGCGGATCATCGGCTGGGTGAGGCGAGGGGTGAGCAGACGGGTATCGTTGAGAAAGTCCCAGCCGTAAAAGCCTTTCAGGCACAGGGTGCCCTGGTTGGTGACGCCTTCAGCGGCTTCGGCACGGAGGATACGGTTGTTTTCTACAACGAGATTTAATTTACAGCCTGCGCCACAGTAGGGGCAGACGCTTGCGATTTTTTTCATCAATAACAGACCTGTTAAGAAATGAACTGATAGTAATGCGGAGGTCCGCAATACCAGCATGCGATTCAATATGTTGAATGTGCGTCATCTGACATTACCGCTTAGCAGGTTCTGTGCCAGATTTCATTTCATTGATTTAACAGGAGTTGTCTGGTTTTGAGCGCCAGGCTCGACATGACATTCGACAAAAGTGTCGACAAAAGAAAAGGCCAGTGAGAAAACGCAGCAGGGTGCGACGCTCTTCTGGCCTTCGGGGGCGAAATCGTTTTTTTAGATATCGTCCATGGTATAGCCAACCACGATTTCGAGGGTTTTGCGGATCACGTCTGCCATCACCACATCGTCAGTGGTTTCAAGGGCGTTAATCAGCCACAGGATAATGGCTTTGTTGGTCAGATGCCCTTCTGACGCCATGATACAGCTCACCGCAGAGGCGAAAAGCGCGGATTCATCGGCCAGTCTGTCGCCTGCATTACGGAAATATTCAGACAGCGCGGTATCATGAAAACCAGTATACGCAGCGGGTTGAACTTGAATATTTTGTCTCATTTATTCTCACCGTAAGGGTTATTGATCGGTTGCTGTTAGTGTATGTTTTTTGAACCGCTGGGCTTGCCATCGCCAAACAGCGGGAAAACATTATCGCTTTGCTCGCTTTTTAGACCGTTCAGATCCCTCTGAGGGCGGGCTCTCTTACGTTGTGCGAACGGCGTACCGCTGGCGCTGATTTCGGCTATCACCGCCGCGAGGGCTTCGCGACGGCGAGGGTCGGCCTCACTCGCCTCCATGTCCCGCAGTCTCCGTACGAGAGACTGCTTGCTGACAGGGCCGTGCTCTTTCAGAAGAGATAAAACCGCCTCTCCAATTAATTCATCTGTTAATTGCTCTATTTCACTTCTGTTCATAACTGCATCTCTGATTGCCGCAGGGTGACGTCACGCCGTGCGGCATTAAGTCAGATCCCCTTTTAAGGGGGTCTGCTGAAGATTGCCAGGTCTTTTTGTGCCTGAAACGTTCCTTCGTCAGAATTGACTTAAAAACCAGGTGATCTGTTAAATGGGTTTGCTATTGGATCTCAACGATCAAATAGCAAACCAATCAATGCATGGTAGTGGCTCTCTTCTTCTGGACCGGACGCCTTATCAAGACGGCTGAGTAACTTGGTGCACAGGTTTTTGCGATTCAAATGACGGCCATCGCTCAGGATCTCTACTACGATCTGTCCCAGGGTTTCTTGCTGAGTAGGTAGCGCAGCTTTCTCGAAGTACTGGACAATCGCATTACCGCTATCGGGAATGTAGCTGTTCTGACGCATGTATCACTCCTGTAAAATTAAGTAGTCAGCTAAGTTACGATTTAAGTTATACGTTTTTTAAAAAGTTGTACATTTTTGATGTACAACTTTTTACCTTAATTTTAAGCAAAAAGTGCTATTTGTTTTTTATCAGTAAGTTACAATGTGTTTGATTCGATATCAGTACAGAATATATTGTACAAGATGTTTCACTCTGAAATTTCTGTACAAACGCGCGGGGAGGCGGTGGAATCCGGCTGAACTGTTTGAAATGTGAATTATTTGTTAATCAATTAATGTGGTATAACAATGACCTGACCCTCGCGACACGCCGCGGGGGTAACCCTTCTACTCACCAGGACGACTATGCTCACGACAATAATCTACCGCAGCCATCTCTGCGAAAACGTTCCGGTGAAAGCGCTGGAAGAGATGGTCGCGGGAGCGAACATTAAAAACGGGGAATCCGACGTCACCGGGATTTTACTGTTTAATGGAACGCACTTTTTCCAGCTGCTGGAAGGGCCGGAAGAGAGCGTTTTCCGCATTTACGCCGACATTTGCAAAGATCCGCGCCACTACAACCTGGTAGAGCTGCTGTGCGATTACGCGCCGTCGCGACGCTTTGGCAAAGCAGGAATGGAGCTGTTTGATTTACGCACTTATGATCGCCAGGAAGTGCTCCAGAAGGTGCTTGATAAAGGGACGACCAAGTACCAGCTGACCTACAACGATCGCGCATTGCAGTTCTTCCGTACCTTCGTTGAAGCGACGGAAAAAGCCAACTACTACGAAATTCCTGACGGCGATAGCTGGGACTTTATCCAGGACGACGATGTTGCACCGGCAGAACCCCTGACGCTCGACGCATCGGCTGATTGCGGCTTTGCCTTTCAGCCGATTGTCGATCCCTTTGCCCGGGAACTGGTCTCCTATGAGGCCCTGATCCGCACCGCTGACGGCGGCTCTCCGGATGCCTACTTCAAAAAATTCTCTGGCAACGAGATTTACGAGGCGGATCTGCAGAGTAAGAAAGTGGCGTTTGCCATGGCCGGCAAGTTACGCCTGCAGGAGCAGGCCTTATCCGTCAACCTGCTGCCAATGACGCTGGTAAATGTGCCGGGCGCGGTGGGATTTCTGTTAAATGAGATTGAAGCCAACGGTCTGGTGCCGGAGCAGATTGTGGTCGAGTTCACCGAGAGCGAAGTGATTTCGCGCTTTGATGAATTTAAAGACGCCGTCCGGCAGCTCAAAAGTGCCGGTATCAGCGTGGCAATCGATCACTTTGGCGCGGGTTTCGCCGGGCTATTACTGCTGGCACAGTTCCAGCCAGACCGAATCAAGATTAATCGCGATCTGGTGGCGGATGTCCATCGCAGCGGCCCGAGACAGGCGATTATTCAGGCCATCATCAAATGCTGTACATCCCTTGAAATCCTGGTGTGTGCCGTGGGTGTCGAAAAGGCGGAAGAGTGGATGTGGCTTGAGTCAGCGGGGATCTCCCAGTTCCAGGGACATCTGTTTGCCAGCCCGCGTTTTGGCGGGATTCCAGCCGTGGCGTGGCCGGAGAAAAAACAGGGATAGCGTCGTAAAGGTTGTACAAATCAGACCAGGTACACGTCATCTTGTACAAAATCGACTTGTACCCTGGTCAATTGTTAGTTATACAATCAGGTTATACAATCTGCTAAAGTTGATCAGGTTTGGTATGGAAGTATTGCGTTTAAGCATGAGGGAGTTAATGGCCTTATACAGTATCGGCGAAGTCGCCGAACGATGCGGAATCAACCCCGTCACACTGCGCGCCTGGCAGCGACGCTACGGTTTGTTGAAGCCGCAGCGCAGTGAAGGGGGCCATCGTCAGTTTGACGAAGAGGATATCCAGCGCATCGAGGAGATTAAACGCCTCATGAAAACCGGCATTTCGGTTGGCAAGGTAAAGGCGTTATTGGAAGTCGGCGTTCCTCTGGTGGACAGCAACTGGATCTCTCTTCAGGAAGAGATGATGACGGTGCTGCGGTTTGCCAGTCCCGCGAAACTGCGACTTAAAATTTCTGAATTCCGTCGCGACCACGCCATAGAAGTTCTCATCGATCACATTTTCATTCCGGTTCGTCAGCGTTTAAGCCTGGATCACAACACCGCCCGACACATGTCCAGCCTGCTGGATGGGGTGCTGATCGATTTCATTGCGATGCTTCTGGCTGAAGCGCGCAAAAAACCGGGCAACGAAGCGTTGCTGATTGGGTGGGACACGGACGATCGTACACGTTTATGGCTGGAAGCCGGGCGCCTGTCGCAGCAGAGCTGGCATATTGATGTGCTGGCTGAGCCGATCGACTCGCCGAAACCCGAGCTGTTCCCGGGGCAAAAAATATTTGTCTGGACGGGCCATGCGCCGTCAATGCGTCAGCAGGAGCAGTTAGATCACTGGCGCGAACAAGGTTTTTCCGTCTCATTTATCAACGGCTAATCGCCTGACAAGACTAAAAAGGCCCTTTCGGGCCTGTCATATTTGCTGCTTATTCGCGGCTTATTTCCTGCCGACCAATAAACCGATGATCAGCCCGATTGCGCCTGCCGCCATCAGCCCGGTCAATGGATTATCACGAACTTTGTCAGAGACCTCTGAAGCGACGTCTGATGCTTGTGCTGCGTATTTGCGTGCGGCGCCTTTCAGCTGATGTTTCGGTGAATCAACCGCATCGCCAAACTGGGACTGCGCTTCGCCTGCAAATTCATCGGCTTTGTTCAGGGCTTTTTTCGCCAGGCGATCGGCTTCATTCTCAAAATCATGTGATGACATACTTATCTCCTTTTGGTGTCACATAAAGTTTAGTCCCTTATCCCTGACGCGCTGATGATTCGGTGTTTTCCTGGAATGCCTTGTTTGCGTAAATCACATAACGCCCTGATTTTCGGGTAGTCGTTTGATTCTGAAGATTTTCTAAAACCGATTAAATAAATAGGTATTCCCGATACATATTTTCCCCTTGCGCTGTTCTCACGGTTTTAGCCCATCAAATGCGTTATACATCAAAGCATTAAACAATTTTTTCATAGGCTAATAACCTGCGTCGCAAGGTCTATGCTTAATAAAAGTAGCCAAAAAGGGCGGTTTAGCCGAAAGCCCCTGCTGTCAGGGGGTTGAAGTGATAATCGTTATCACTAACATGGTGTAATGCCCCTGGTGGCTTAACAGATGAGGTGGACCTATGGAATTGCATTCAGAAACCTTTAATCCCGCTGATTTTGCCTGGCGTGGTTTGACGCTGACGCCCACGGCGGCGGCGCATATTCACGAGCTGATAGCGAAGAAGCCGGATATTGTGGGCTTGCGTCTCGGCGTTAAACAGACTGGCTGCGCCGGATTCGGCTACGTGCTGGACACGGTGAGCGTGCCCGAAAAAGACGATCTGGTGTTCGAAACCGACGGGGCGAAGCTGTTTGTCGCACTGCAGGCGATGCCGTTTATCGATGGCACCGAAGTCGATTACGTGCGCGAAGGCTTAAACCAGTTATTCAAATTCAATAACCCGAAAGCGCAGAATGAATGCGGCTGCGGCGAAAGCTTTGGGGTATAGGCGGTACTATGTCTCGTAATACTGAAGCAACTGACGATGTGAACACCTGGAGTGGCGGGCACCTCAACTATAAAGAGGGCTTTTTCACCCACCTGCAAACGGACGAACTGGCGAAAGGCATCAACGAAGAGGTGGTGCGCGCGATTTCGGCCAAACGTAATGAGCCGGAGTGGATGCTCGAATTTCGCCTGAGCGCGTTTCGCGCCTGGCTGGAAATGGAAGAACCCCACTGGCTGAAAGCGCATTACGATAAGCTCAACTATCAGGACTACAGCTACTACTCCGCGCCATCCTGCGGCAGCTGTGATGACACCTGCGCGTCTCAGCCGGGTGCCGTACAGCAGACGGGTGCCAACACGTTCCTGAGCAAAGAGGTGGAAGAGGCCTTCGAGCAGCTCGGTGTGCCGGTGCGCGAAGGACGTGAAGTGGCCGTCGACGCCATTTTTGACTCCGTTTCCGTTGCCACCACCTACCGAGGCAAGCTGGCCGAGCAGGGCATTATCTTCTGCTCCTTTGGCGAAGCCATTCACGATCACCCGGAACTGGTGAAGAAATACATCGGTACCGTGGTGCCGAGCAACGATAACTTCTTTGCGGCGCTGAACGCGGCGGTCGCCTCCGACGGCACCTTTATCTATGTGCCGAAAGGCGTGCGTTGTCCGATGGAGCTGTCGACCTATTTCCGCATCAACGCGGAAAAAACCGGCCAGTTCGAGCGCACCATTCTGGTGGCCGACGAAGGCAGCTACGTGAGCTATATCGAAGGGTGTTCTGCGCCCGTGCGCGACAGCTATCAGCTGCACGCGGCGGTGGTTGAGGTGATCATTCACAAAGACGCCGAAGTGAAATACTCCACGGTGCAAAACTGGTTCCCTGGTGACGGTAATACGGGCGGCATCCTGAACTTCGTGACCAAGCGCGCCCTGTGCGAAGGTGAAAACAGCAAAATGTCCTGGACCCAGTCCGAGACCGGTTCGGCGATCACCTGGAAATACCCGAGCTGTATTCTGCGCGGCGATAACTCGATCGGTGAGTTCTACTCCGTGGCGCTCACCAGCGGCCATCAGCAGGCCGATACCGGGACCAAGATGATCCACATCGGTAAAAACACCAAATCGACGATCATTTCGAAAGGCATTTCTGCCGGGCACAGCCAGAACAGCTATCGCGGCCTGGTGAAAATCATGCCGACGGCAACCAACGCCCGTAACTTCACCCAGTGTGATTCGATGCTGATCGGCACCGACTGCGGGGCGCACACCTTCCCGTACGTGGAGTGTCGCAACAACAGCGCCCAGCTTGAGCACGAGGCCACCACTTCGCGCATCGGCGAAGACCAGCTGTTCTACTGCCTGCAGCGCGGGATCAGCGAAGAAGATGCGATTTCGATGATTGTAAACGGCTTCTGCAAGGACGTGTTCTCTGAGCTGCCGCTGGAATTTGCCGTAGAAGCACAAAAATTACTCGCGATTAGCCTTGAGCACAGCGTCGGTTAAGGAAAAAACATGTTAAGCATTAAAGATTTACAGGTCAGTGTGGAAGATAAAGCGATCCTGCGTGGGCTGAATATTGACGTCCGTCCGGGTGAAGTGCACGCCATTATGGGGCCAAACGGCTCCGGGAAAAGTACGCTCTCCGCGACGCTGGCCGGGCGTGAAGATTATGAAGTGGTCGGCGGGTCCGTCGAGTTTAAGGGCAAAGATCTGCTGGAACTCTCCCCGGAAGATCGCGCCGGTGAAGGCATCTTTATGGCCTTCCAGTATCCGGTCGAAATCCCGGGCGTCAGCAACCAGTTCTTCCTGCAAACCTCCCTCAACGCGGTGCGCAAATACCGTGGAGAAGAGGAGCTGGACCGCTTTGACTTCCAGGATCTGATGGAAGAGAAGATCAAACTGCTGAAAATGCCGGAAGATTTGCTGACCCGTTCTGTGAACGTCGGCTTCTCCGGTGGCGAGAAAAAACGTAACGATATCTTGCAGATGGCGGTGCTGGAGCCGGAGCTGTGTATTCTGGATGAAACGGACTCCGGTCTGGACATTGATGCGCTGAAAATTGTTGCTGACGGCGTGAACTCCCTGCGCGACGGCAAACGTTCGTTCATTATCGTCACCCACTATCAGCGCATTCTTGACTATATCAAACCGGATTACGTCCACGTGCTGTATCAGGGCCGCATCGTTAAATCCGGCGATTTTACTCTGGTCAAACAACTGGAGGAGCAGGGCTATGGCTGGCTTACCGAACAGCAGTAACGCACTGCAGCAGTGGCATCGCCTGTTTGAAACCCAGGGCGAAACGCGATCTGAACAGGCGCAACAGCACCTGCAGCAGATGCTGCGTCTCGGTCTGCCGACGCGCAAACATGAAAACTGGAAGTACACGCCGCTGGACGGCTTGCTCAACAGTCAGTTTGTCACGCGTCTGGCGGATGTCACGCCAGCCCAGCGCGATGCGCTGGCGCTGAATATTGACGCCGTACGTCTGGTGTTTGTTGATGGGCGTTATAACCCGGAACTGAGCGACAGCACTGAGGGCAGCGGGTTTGACGTTGAGATCAATGACCAGCGCCAGTCTCTGCCTGCGCCGGTGCAGCCGGAAGTGTTCCTGCATCTGACCGAAAGCCTGGCGTCAGGCGTGACGCATATCCGCGTGAAGCGTAATCAGCGCCCGGCGAAACCGCTGCTGCTTTTACACATCACGCAGGGGCTGGAGGGCGAAGAGGTCAATACGGCCCACTATCGTCATCATCTTGACCTGGCTGAGGGGGCGGAAGCGACCCTTATCGAACATTACGTCAGCCTGAATGAGACCAGACACTTTACCGGCGCGCGCCTGACGATGAACGTGGCGGCCAATGCCCAGCTGCATCACATCAAGCTGGCGTTTGAAAACCCGGTGAGCCATCACTTTGCCCACAACGACATGCTGATTGGCCCGGATGCGGCGGCGTACAGCCACAGCTTCCTGCTCGGCGGGGCGGTGCTGCGCCACAACACCAGCACGCAGCTTAACGGCGAGAACACCACGTTGCGCATGAACAGCCTGGCGATGCCGGTGAAGTCGGAAGTGTGCGATACCCGTACCTGGCTTGAGCACAACAAAGGCTACTGTAACAGTCGCCAGATGCATAAAGTCATCGCCAATGACAAAGGGCGGGCGGTGTTTAACGGCCTGATTAACGTGGCGCAACACGCCATCAAAACCGACGGGCAGATGACGAACAACAATCTGCTGCTGGGCCGTCTGGCGGAAGTCGACACCAAGCCGCAGCTCGAAATTTATGCCGATGACGTCAAGTGCAGCCACGGGGCGACGGTTGGACGTATCGACGATGAACAGATGTTCTATCTGCGCTCGCGTGGTATCAACAAGCAGGCGGCGCAGAAGATGATCATCTACGCGTTCGCCGCGGAGCTGACGGAAGCGCTGCGCGATGAAACCCTGAAACAGCAGGTGCTGGCACGCATTGGTCAGCGTTTGCCAGGAGGCGAAGCATGAGTTTTCCCGTAGAGAAAGTGCGGGCGGATTTTCCCGTCCTGACCCGTGAAGTGAACGGTCTGCCGCTTGCCTATCTCGACAGCGCGGCCAGCGCGCAGAAGCCGAATCAGGTGATTGACGCCGAGGCGGAGTTTTATCGCCACGGCTATGCGGCGGTGCATCGCGGTATTCATACCCTTAGCGCCGAAGCGACGCAGCGGATGGAAAACGTGCGCACGCACCTTGCGACCTTCCTCAACGCCCGTTCACCGGAAGAGCTGGTGTTCGTGCGCGGCACCACTGAAGGCATCAACCTGGTGGCCAACAGCTGGGGCAGTGCGCAGGTGCATGCGGGTGACAACATCATCATCACCCAGATGGAGCATCACGCCAATATCGTGCCGTGGCAGATGCTCTGCGAGCGTGTGGGGGCACAACTGCGCGTGATCCCGCTCAATCAGGACGGGACGTTGCAGCTGGAGCTGCTGGATACCCTGCTCGACGACCGTACGCGGCTGGTGGCGATTACCCAGATTTCCAACGTGCTTGGCACCGAAAACCCGGTGGCCGAGATCATCGCCAAAGCGCATCAGGCCGGTGCGAAAGTGTTGGTGGATGGCGCGCAGGCGGTGATGCATCACGCTACCGACGTACAGGCGCTGGACTGCGATTTTTACGTCTTCTCCGGCCACAAACTGTATGGTCCGACCGGGATTGGCGTGCTGTACGTGAAAGAGGATATCCTGCAGGCGATGCCGCCGTGGGAAGGGGGCGGGTCGATGATCGCCACCGTCAGCCTGACGCAGGGCACGACCTACGCTAAAGCGCCGTGGCGCTTTGAGGCCGGGACGCCGAACACGGGCGGAATTATCGGACTGGGTGCGGCAGTGGAGTACGTATCAGCGATTGGGCTGGATGCGATTGCCGAGTACGAACAGACGCTGATGCGCTATGCGCTGGCGGAGCTGGCCAGCGTGCCGGATCTGACGCTCTACGGACCGGATTCGCGTAAAGGGGTCATTGCCTTTAATCTGGGTCAACATCACGCCTACGACGTGGGGAGTTTCCTGGATAACTACGGCGTGGCCGTGCGCACCGGGCACCACTGCGCGATGCCGCTGATGGCGTTTTACCAGGTCCCGGCCATGTGCCGCGCGTCGCTGGTGATGTATAACACAACGGAAGAGATCGACAGGCTGGTGACAGGACTGAAACGTATCCATCACCTGCTGGGCTAAGAGAGGCAAGACATGGCCGCGTTGCCGGACAGAGACAAACTGTTGCGTAACTTTACCCGTTGCGCCAACTGGGAAGAGAAATACCTGTACATCATCGAGCTGGGACAGCGTTTACCTGCGCTCAGCGAAGCAGCACACAGCCCGGAGAACATTATCCAGGGCTGTCAGAGCCAGGTCTGGATTGTGATGCGCCAGACCGACGACGGCGTGATTGAATTGCAGGGCGACAGCGATGCTGCCATTGTGAAAGGGCTGGTTGCCGTCGTATTTATCCTGTATCACCAGATGTCCGCTCAGGACATTGTGGCCTTTGACGTGCGCCCGTGGTTTGAAAAAATGTCGCTGGCGCAACATTTAACCCCCTCCCGATCCCAGGGGCTGGAAGCGATGATCCGCGCAATCCGCTCCAAAGCGTCCAACATTAGCTAAACTAAAAAGACTGCATTCATTCTGTTACGCGAGGTGGCTCCCACCTCGCTGGTTTTTCGGCTTTCTGGCGTTCTGTCAGTGAATAAGGAATCTCAGCATGAAGCGCGCGTCGATAATTACACTTTTACTGCTCAGCACTTTCGGTGGCCTTAATTCTGCCAGCGCGATGGATTATCCGTTGCCGCCAGCGGGCAGCCGCCTTATTGGTCAAAATCAAACCTACGCTATCCAGGAAGGGGACAAAAATTTGCAGGCGATTGCCCGTCGATTTAATACCGCGGCGCAACTGATCCTCGAAACCAATAATACGATTGCACCGGTCTATCCCGCGCCCGGGACGGTGATTACCATTCCGTCGCAAATGCTGCTGCCGGATACGCCGCGCGAGGGCATCGTGGTGAACCTGGCCGAGCTGCGGCTCTACTACTTCCCGCCGGGGGAGAATATCGTTCAGGTTTATCCTTTAGGCATTGGCCAGTTGGGGCTGGAGACGCCGGTCAGCACCACGCGCGTGAGCCAGAAAATCCCGAATCCAACCTGGACGCCTACACCGGGCATCAGAGCGCGTTCTCTGGCGCAAGGTATCAAATTGCCGCCTGTGGTCCCGGCAGGGCCTAACAACCCGCTGGGGCGCTTTGCGCTGCGTCTGGGGATAGGGAACGGGGAGTATCTGATTCATGGCACCAGCGCGCCGGACAGTGTCGGTCTGCGCGTCAGCTCCGGCTGTATGCGCATGAATGCGCCGGACATTAAAGCGTTGTTCGCTCAGGCGCGCGTGGGGACCCGCGTGCAGATTATCAACGAGCCGGTGAAGTTTTCCGTTGAACCCGATGGCAGACGCTATGTGGAAGTACATCGCCCGCTGGCTCAGGTCGAAGGGGAGAACCCGCAAACCACGCCAATCGTGCACAACGCGGGCTTTGCGTCCTTTGCGTCGCTGGAGGGTAATGACAAAGTGCTGATTGATAAAGCACTGTCGCGCCGAGCGGGTATTCCGGTTGCGGTCTCTGCGGGAAACGGCCCATCCGCCTCGGTGGCGAATCCGGTGCTGTCGGTGCAGAACAGTCGCTCATCAGACGCGGTGTCTGAAGGCGAGAAAGAGGTGGTCATGCAGTAGGGCGAATAACAGGCAAAAAAAATGGCGCACAATGTGCGCCATTTTATTAACAGGTACTATTACTTACGGTATTTAGTAGCCTGGTTGTCCAGACGCTGGTTAGCGCGTGCTGCGTCGTCTTTAGCAGCCTGAACGTCAGAACGGATTGCGTTCACGTCGTTGCTCAGCTGGTCAACTTTAGCGTTCAGAGTCTGAACGTCAGAAGACAGTTGGTCGATTTTAGCATTGCTAGAACAACCAGCCAGCATAGTAGAAGCCAGGATTACCGCGCCCAGTACCAGTTTAGTACGATTCATTATTAATACCCTCTAGATTGAGTTAATCTCCATGTAGCGTTACAAGTATTACACAAAGTTTTTTATGTTGAGAATATTTTTTTGATGGGAATACACCTATTTTTGATCGTTCGCTCAAAGAAACAACGAATCTGCCCCTTTTGCCGAAAAAGCTATGTTAAAAAAGACATTTTTCATCGGATTCATCTTAGATAAATCGCTCTTAAATAGAAAAACTCGATTTGCATTTTGAATAAACATGGCTAAAGCCATAAATAAAAAAAGCGCCCGGAGGCGCTTTTTTAGCAAATCAATTCGTTTGATAATGATTACAGGACGTGAACAGATGCCGTATTGGTCGTTCCGCTTGGTACCAGCGCACCAGAAACCATCACCACAACGTCACCTTTACGTGCCAGACCACAATCAACCAGCTGCAGAGCCACTTCTTTACCCAGACGGTAGAAATCGTCGGTAGACGCGATCTCTTTCACCAGGTGTGGGATCACGCCTTTGCTCAGAACCAGCTGACGAGCAGTGGTTTCGTTGGTGGTCAGCGCCAGGATGGTGGCGTTCGGGAAGTATTTACGCACGGCTTTAGCGGATTTACCGCCCTGGGTCGCCACCACGATCAGCGGTGCATCCAGTTTCTCAGCGGTTTCAACGGCACCACGGCAAACGGCTTCGGTGATACGCAGTTTACGGCTGTCGTTGCTGTTATCCAGACGGCTGGTCATGACGCGGTCCGTACGCTCGCAGATGGTAGCCATGATGGTCACGGCTTCCAGCGGGTATTTACCTTTTGCGGATTCGCCAGACAGCATCACGGCATCGGTACCGTCGAGGATGGCGTTCGCCACGTCACCGGCTTCTGCGCGGGTAGGGCGTGGGTTTTTGATCATAGAGTCGAGCATCTGCGTGGCAGTGATAACCACTTTACGTGCACGCACACACTTCTCGATCATCATCTTCTGCGCGAAGATCACTTCTTCAACCGGGATTTCAACGCCCAGATCGCCACGAGCAACCATGATGCCGTCAGACGCTTCGAGGATTTCGTCGAAGTTGTTCAGGCCTTCCTGGTTTTCGATTTTGGAGATGATCTGGATCTTCTCGCCGCCGTGGGCTTTCAGGTGCTCACGGATTTCGGTCACGTCGGAACGTTTACGGATAAAGGACGCTGCAACGAAATCAACGCCTTGCTCGCAACCGAAGATCAGGTCTTGTTTGTCTTTTTCAGCCAGGGCTGGCAGTGCGATGGAAACGCCTGGCAGGTTAACGCCCTTGTTCTCGCCCAGGTCGCCGTTGTTCAGCACTTTACAAACAACGTTTTTGCCTTCGATAGCGGTCACTTCCATACCGATCAGGCCGTCATCCACCAGCACGGTGTTGCCAACGGACAGGTCGGTGGTGAAACCTTCGTACGTCACAGCCACGATTTCGTTGTTACCTACAACGGATTTGTCGGTTGTGAAGGTGAAGGTCTGACCCGCTTTCAGGGAGACGTCGTTGCCGCCTTCCAGTTTGATGGTACGGATTTCCGGGCCTTTGGTATCCAGCAGGATCGCTGCTTTTTTACCGGTCTTGCTCATCACGTTGCGCAAGTTCTGAATACGTTGGCCGTGTTCAGCATAGTCGCCGTGAGAGAAGTTCAGACGCATTACGTTCATGCCGGCGTCCAGCATTTTGCTCAGCATCTCTTCAGATTCGGTTTTCGGGCCGATGGTGCAAACAATTTTCGTCTTTTTCATGACAGTCTTAGTCTTTAAGTTGGGAAGGATATGGAAATCTCGCTCCGGGGGCGCACTGCCGCAGAGTCAAACCTGTGTAGCGAAATTTTAAATGACACGCACTAAGGATAGGTGACATCAAATGAGCGTGCAGAAGAAAGTGTGCCTGAGTCTTGGCCCAACGAAGGAGAGGAGAAGTTGTACGTTGTTTTTTGTATTCCAAGCGCTGAAACCATTCACCCAGGGATTAGGCGCGCATTATACGCTGATTTTCAGATAAAAGGAAAATGGAAACGGTGTTTCAAAAAGATTCTGTGCAGTTTCACAAAAGATTGTTATCAACGCGTTAAGGCTAAACGCTATCTTGTTGCGGCAGAGGGAACGTCTGCCGCATTTCGCTTAATTTTTCAGCGCTTGTTCGAGGTCTGCGATCAGATCGTGGGTATCTTCAATCCCGACGGACAAACGAATCAGCTGCGGAACGATGCCGTTGGCTAACCGCTGCTCCAGCGGAATCGACGCATGGGTCATGCTGTAGGGCTGGCTGACCAGGCTTTCCACGCCGCCCAGGCTCTCGGCGAGGGTAAAGAGTTTCAGCTTGCGGATAATTGCGGTGGCCTGTTGCGCATCACCTTTGACGACCACGGAAATCATCCCGCCCGGCAGGGCCATCTGCGTGCGCGCCAGCTGGTAATGCGGATGAGATTCCAGCCAAGGGAACCACACTTTTTCGACCGCCGGGTGCTGCTCCAGCCATTGCGCAATCGCCAGCGCGTTGGCGCTGTGTTTTTCCACCCGCAGGGCGAGGGTACGCATGCCACGCAGGGTCAGGAAGCTGCTAAACGGGTCGAGCACGCCGCCGACGGCGTTTTGCAGATAGCCCAGCTGGTCAGCGAGTTCGCGATTGTCGCCCACCACCGCCAGGCCCGCCACCACGTCAGAGTGGCCGTTGAGATATTTCGTCGCGGAATGGACGACGATATCAAAACCCAACTCCAGCGGACGATGGATCACCGGAGAGGCAAAGGTATTATCCGCCACGCTAATGATGCGATGGCGACGCGCAATCTCTGCGATAGCCGCGAGATCCACCAGTTTCAGCAAAGGGTTAGTCGGGGTTTCCACCCAGATCATTTTGGTATCGGGGCGGATTGCCGCTTCAAGCGCCGATAAATCGCCAGGTTTCACCCAGCTCACCTGCAATCCCGTGCTGCGTTTGCGCACGTTTTCAATCAGGCGATATGTGCCGCCGTAGACATCGTCGATGGCAACGATGTGGCTGTCTTTATCCAGCAGCTCCAGCACGGTAGAGATCGCCGCCAGACCGGAGGCAAAGGCATAGCCGCGCGTTCCGCTCTCCAGCTCGGCAATCGCCGTTTCCAGCGCATGGCGCGTCGGATTACCGCTGCGGGAATACTCGTAGCCCGTATGTTCGCCGGGAGACGGTTGCGCAAATGTCGAGGTGGCGTAAATGGGCGGCATCACCGCGCCGTGCTGATCGTTAAACTCGCCGCTGTGGACGCTCAAGGTTGCCAGGTTTTTCATCATTATTGTTCCTTAGTGTTGGAGACGGTTGCGCCACACGGTGAGGACATCGCTGCGCGTTATCAGGCCCAGAAAGCGATCGCGGTCGTTAATCACGGCCACGAGACCGCGGTCAAAGATCGGTTTCAGCGCGCTCTCAGAGGCATGTTTGTCGAGCACCTCGACGTTGCGGGTCATTGCCTCGGTGACGGGCAGGGCGAAACGCTCGCCGTCCCCCGCGATATGGCTGACCAGATCCCATTCGTCGACAATGCCCACCACCTGACCGTTCTCTAAAACCGGCAGCTGAGAGATATCGTACAGCCGCATACGCGCCAGCACGGTCGCCAGGGTGTCATCCGGAGCGGCAGTAACGGTCGCGCCTTCGTCGTGACGCAGGGCGATATAATCAGAGAGATCGCCGGTTTGCGGGCGGGAGATCAGCCCCTGCTGGCGCATCCAGTCGTCGTTGAACATTTTCGACAGATACTTATTCCCGCTGTCGCAGGCAAAGGTCACCACCCGTTTCGGGATGGTTTGCGCCTGGCAATAGCGCAGCGCCGCCGCCAGCAGGGTGCCGCTGGAGGAGCCGGCCAGAATGCCTTCGGTTTTTAGCAGGTCGCGGGCGGTGGTGAAGGCTTCGCGGTCGGTGACGCGATAGGCCTGATGTACGCCTTCGATGTGCGCCAGAGGCGGAATGAAGTCTTCGCCGATCCCCTCGACCAGCCACGAACCCGCGTCATGGTGGCGGCCCGACTCCACCTGATCTGCCAGCACTGAACCCGCCGGGTCGGCCAGCACAAACTCCGTGTGCGGAGAGTGCTGCGCAAACCACGCCTGCAGCCCGCCGAGCGTACCGCCGGATCCTACGCCAACCACAATCGCGTCGATCCTGCCGTCCAGCTGTTCAAACAGCTCGGGCGCAGTAGAGGTGCTGTGCGCCAGCGGGTTGGCCTCGTTATTGAACTGGTCAATATAGAAGCTGCCAGGGATCTCCTGCGCCAGCCGCTTCGCGTAGTCCTGATAGTAGGCCGGGTGGCCTTTGTTGACGTCGGAGCGCGTCAGCACCACCTGAGCGCCCAGCGCGCGCAGATGAAAAATTTTCTCGCGGCTCATTTTGTCCGGTACCACCAGCACCAGCGCATAGCCTTTTTGCGCCGCAATCAGTGCCAGCCCCAGCCCGGTATTGCCCGCCGTAGCCTCAATAATGGTGCCGCCCGGTGCGAGCAGCCCTTTGCGCTCGGCTTCGTTGATCATCGACAGGGCCACGCGGTCCTTAATCGAGCCGCCAGGATTCTGGTTTTCGAGTTTTAAAAACAGCGAGCACAGGCCGGTATCCAGCTTGTGCAACTGGATGAGCGGCGTGCGGCCAATCAGTTCAGTCACGGAGTGATAAATCGCCATGGTCTTTTCCTTAACAGAGACATGGCTGGATGATAGGACTATGAAATTTCCTCAAGAAAGAACGTTTCACTGCCTGTTAGAACGGAAAGTAATATAAATGGCTAATTTGGCAGTTAAGACAGCAAGCCGTAAAGTGCTCTGGATGTGAGGATGGCTATATAAGGAGAAAATGCGGCAAAAATGACCGTTTTTGCGCCCCAGACGCTGCCACATATGCATTGTGCAGATAATCATTGCCGAAAATAAGCTAATCATCCTGCGCCCAGTCGCCACGCCACATATTACTCAGCGTTATAAGACATTCGATTTTGTTCATTTAAAACATCATAACGTCTGATTACTATCGTTTGGACATCCATACTGCTAAACCGCTATATGCGTAACGGATAACGAAAAATAATGATTGTTCTCAGGAATATTTCGAAGGTTTTTGACAACGGAAAAGTGGCACTTACCGCCGTTGATAACGTCAATTTGACGATTGAACAGGGGCAGATTTACGGGATTATCGGCTACAGCGGCGCCGGAAAAAGTACGCTGATTCGCCTGCTGAACGGACTGGAAAAGCCGACCTCGGGCAGCGTGACCATCAGCGGCCAGGAGATCTCTTCGGCCAAAGGCGAAGCACTGCGCCAGGCGCGCCTGAAAATTAGCATGGTGTTCCAGCACTTCAACCTGCTCTGGTCGCGTACGGTCAGGGAGAATATCGCCTTCTCAATGCAAATCGCGGGCGTGCCGAAAGCCAAAATTAACGCCCGCGTTGCAGAGCTGGTGGATCTGGTGGGGCTGAAAGGCCGCGAGAATGCTTATCCGTCGCAGCTCAGCGGCGGGCAGAAACAGCGCGTGGGCATTGCCCGTGCGCTGGCAAATAACCCGG
The DNA here is from genome assembly GCF_026672535.1 of Lelliottia sp. SL45. Taxonomy (NCBI): domain Bacteria; kingdom Pseudomonadati; phylum Pseudomonadota; class Gammaproteobacteria; order Enterobacterales; family Enterobacteriaceae; genus Lelliottia; species Lelliottia sp. SL45. The sequence continues at coordinate 1,838,418 of NZ_JAPPRH010000003.1, read as the reverse complement.
ACGTACTGCTGTGCGATGAAGCGACCTCTGCCCTCGACCCGCAAACGACGGATCAGATCCTCGATCTGCTGCTCGATATTAACCGTCGTTTTAATCTCACCATCGTGCTGATCACCCACGAAATGCATGTGGTGCGCAAAATCTGCGACCGCGTGGCGGTGATGGAAAACGGCAAAGTCGTGGAAGAGGGCGATGTCCTCGGCGTTTTCACCTATCCGCAAAAACCGATCACACAGCAGTTTGTGCGCCAGGTGAGCCAGTACACCGAAGAAGAGGCTTTTAATCCGGAGCTGGCGAACGAGCTGGAAGGCACGGTGATCCGCCTGACCTTCACCGGGCACAGCACCCACAAGCCAATTGTCGGGGAGCTGACCCTGCGTTACGGCCTGCCGTTTAACATTCTACACGGCAAAATGACGCAAACGGCACACGGCGTTTTCGGCCAATTATGGGTGCACGTCGTCGCATCCGAAGAGCAACTGAACAATATCCTCGCCGACCTGAAGCACAGCGATATTGATGGCGAGGTAATTAAACATGGCTGAGACGCTTTTTCCGCACCTGAAATGGGACCAGCTATGGGCCGCCACCCTGGAAACGCTCTACATGACGGCGATCTCCGGCGTCGCGACCTTTGTGTTGGGGATTGTCCTGGGGCTGGCGCTGTTCCTGACGGCGCGCGGCGGATTGTTCCACAACCGCACCGTCTACAGCGTCATCTCGATTGTGGTGAACGTTTTCCGCTCGATTCCGTTCATCATTTTGATTGTCCTGCTGATCCCGTTCACCAAGACCATCGTCGGGACGATTCTCGGGGCCAATGCCGCGCTCCCGGCGCTGATTGTCGGCGCGGCACCGTTTTATGCGCGTCTGGTGGAGATCGCCCTGCGCGAAGTGGACAAAGGGGTCATTGAGGCGACGCGTTCGATGGGCGCACGTCTGAGCACCTTAATTCTTCGGGTTTTACTGCCGGAATCATCACCTGCACTGGTCTCAGGCATTACGGTGACGCTGATTGCACTGGTGAGCTACAGCGCAATGGCGGGGGTGATTGGCGCCGGTGGTTTGGGAAATTTGGCTTATCTGGAAGGATTCCAGCGCAACCACGGTGATGTCACGCTGGTGGCAACGGTGACTATTTTGATCATCGTTTTCATTATCCAGTTCTGCGGCGACGTCATTACTTCACTGTTAGATAAACGATAAAACACACAGGAAACCACATCATGAAAAAGACACTGACACTGATTGCCGCCGCAACCCTGAGCGCCCTGAGCTTTGCCTCCTGGGCGGATACACTGACCGTAGGGGCGTCCAACACCCCGCATGCTGAAATTCTGGAGCAGGCGAAGCCGATTCTGGCGAAACAGGGTATCGATTTGGAGATCAAACCTTTCCAGGACTACATCCTGCCCAACACCGCGCTGGCAGGCCGTGATATCGACGCAAACTACTTCCAGCACATTCCTTACCTGAACAGCGTGCTGAAAGATCATGCGGGCGACAAAGATTATGATTTCGTCAGTGCCGGTGCGATTCACATCGAGCCGATTGGTATCTACTCCAAAAAATACAAATCCCTGAAAGATCTGCCGGAAGGCGGCAAAATCATCATGCGTGATGCGGTCTCCGAAGAGGGGCGTATTCTCTCAATCTTCGAGAAAGAGGGCGTGATCAAACTGAAGCCAGGCATCGATAAAGTGACCGCGCGCATCAGCGACATCGTCGAAAACCCGAAAAAACTGCAGTTCACGCCGAACGTCGAAGCCTCTCTGCTGCCGCAGATGTATAACAACGACGAAGGCGCGGCGGTCGTGATTAACGCCAACTACGCCATTGATGCAGGTCTGGACCCGGTTCACGACCCGATCGCGGTCGAGAGCGGTGAGAACAACCCGTATGCGAATATCATCACCGTACATCGCGGCGACGAGAAGAAGAAAGATATCGTGGCGCTGGTGGACGTGCTGCACTCCAAAGAGATTCAGGACTGGATCCGCACCAAATACAAAGGCGCTGTGATCCCGGTAAACAACTAATCCCTGGATATAAGACCCAGGCCCGGCGAGCGATCGCCGGGCTTTTTTTGTATCCATTCTGTTAATCATTTAAGCTGCTCCTTTAAAGCAATGGAGTGGTAGCAATGGGCAATGTGACCAAAGACGACGCGCTTTATCAGGAAATGTGCCGGGTAGTGGGGAAGGTCGTTCTTGAGATGCGGGATTTAGGGCAGGAGCCTAAGCATATCGTCATTGCGGGCGTGCTGCGTACCGCGCTGGCGAACCAGCGCGTGAAACGCAGTGAACTGACAACGCAAGCGATGGAAACGGTGGTTAAAGCGCTGGCGGGGTGAAACGCCAGCGTTTAGCGATCTGCTCAAGCGAGCAGCAGAGCAGGTAATAGACCACGCCGGTAAAGATAAAAATGGCCGCCGGGTAAATCTGCACCCGGTTGTTCACCTGGCCGGCAACGGTGGTCAGTTCCGGCACGTTGACAATAAAAGCCAGCGACGTGTCTTTCAGCAGACTGATAAATATCCCCAACAGAGACGGCAGTATATTGCGCAACACCTGCGGCAGCAGGATCAGCCACAGCGTCTGCTGCGTACCAAATCCCTGCGTCAACGCCGCCCCAAATTGCCCGTCCGGCAATGCCCTCAACCCGGCCAGCACGGAGTGCATCACGGCGGCCGCAGTAAACCACGCCAGCGCCAGGGTTACGGTCAACGCGCCGGGGAGATCGCCTCCCGTTAAAAGCGGCAGTAAATACCACATCCAGAAAATCACGAAGATCAGCGGGATACCGCGAATCAGCTCGGCCCACAAAAACAGCGTGTTGCGCACGAGGCCCGGAAACCGCCAGGCGAGCGCCGCGAGTGCAATGCCGCCCGGCAGCGCCAGCACCGCGGCTCCCAGCGCCATCAGCAGCGTCAGCAACACCCCGCCAGGTTGACCGGCGGACATCCGTCCCCAGAGCAGATAATCCAGGTTATCGATAATGACATTCAGCCCGGCGATCATGCGTGTTCCCTCCCGGCGTTGATAGCCGCATGACGCGCACGCGGGCGGCGTTTAGTGGACGGCCCAAGCCTCACCAGCAGCAGCCCCAGCAACACGCCCGTCAGCAGATACAGCACGGTGCCGACGGTAAAAGCTTCCAGCGCGTGGGCGTTATAGCTCTCAATCTGGCGCACCTGATAGGTCAGCTCGGCAAAGCCGATGCCGCTGGCAAGAGAGGAGAGTTTCATTAAGTTCAAATACTGCCCGACCACCGGCTGCCAGGCGTTTGCCAGCCCCTGAGGCAGCAGGATGTAGCGGAACAGTCGCCAGGAGGAGAACCCCTGCGCCAGCGCCGCCTGTCGCTGCCCCGATGGTACCGCCTGCAATCCCGAGGCGATCTCCTCGATTAAGAACGCGGAGGTAAACACGCCCAGCCCCCACGCGGAACAGAGAAATTCCGGTGTAAACCACCAGACGTCCCCGGGCAGAATCGACCAGCTGTGATCGGCGTTGATGAAACTGCGAAGTGCCTGCGGCAGCCCGTTCCAGGCCGCGAAATACCAGAACAATAGCTGCACCAGTAACGGCGTGTTGCGAAACAGAGAGACCCACGCCGCCACGAGAGCGTTTCCCGTTTTCCCGCCTGCCAGACGGAGAAGCAAAAGCAGAATGGCGAAGACGCTGGCGATGATCATCCCCGCGAGCGTCACCCACAGGGTGGTCAGAAAACCGGATAACATCCACTGCAAGGGCTGTCCGGTCAGTACCCCTTGCCAGTCGAGGGCGGGCATCAGGATGGCTCCTGATGCAGCGGGTTCAGCACCTTTTGCAGGAACTGTCGGGCGCGAGGATGGTCTGGATGACGGAAAAACTGCTCCGGCGGGGCGGTCTCCAGAATCTGTCCGCCGTCAATGAACACCACCCGGTCGGCGATTTCGCGGGCAAACTGCATCTCGTGCGTCACCACAATCATCGTAATCCCGCTGTGGGCGAGAGCCTTCATCACCTGCAGGACCTCACCAATCATCTCCGGGTCAAGGGCCGATGTTGGCTCATCGAACAGGATAATTTGCGGCGATGAGGCCAGCGCTCTGGCAATGGCCACGCGCTGCTGCTGCCCGCCGGAAAGCTCGGCCGGGTAGTGGCTGGCTTTCTCCACCATCCCAACTTTCTCCAGCAGCGTCAGGGCACGCTCCTGCGCCTGCGGCGCTTTCCAGCCGTGAACATGCTCGAGCGCCAGACTGATGTTCTGGCTGGCGGTCAGATGGGCGTAAAGGTTAAATTGCTGGAACACAAATCCCACCCGGCTGCGAAGCTGGCGCAGGGCGGGGCCGGTCAGCTTGCGGGTAGGTTTGTCGTCAATCAGGATCTCGCCGCCGTTGAGGGACTCCAGCTGATTGATGAGGCGAATCAGCGTTGACTTACCGGAACCGGACGGCCCCAGAATCGCCACCACTTCCCCCGGATCAATGCGAAGTGAAATGCCTTTCAGCACCTGATGATCGCCGTAGCGTTTGACCACATCGCGGAACTCAACGCTTGCCTGCTCCAGATGTGAAAAATCCGCGGCACGGGCCGCGGAGCGTGAAAAAAGCGCTGAGAGCATATTACTGGGCTTCTATTTTAAAGGCGCGAGGCTGAGGTGAGGCGGTTTGTGGGCCAAACCAGACGTCATAAATTTTGGCGGCGTCGCCGGTTTTCTCAAGATTTACCAGCTCGTCATTCACCACGTTCAACAGCGCGGTTTCGCCTTTCTTCACCCCCACGCCGATCTCCTCTTTACTGAGCAAATCCGGCAGGATTTTAAAATCGGCTTTATCCGGTGCCTGAGCCAGTAAACCGGCCAGAATGGTACTGTCCTGGGTAATCGCCTGCACGTTACCGTTGCGCAGGGCGGTTAACGCCAGCGGAATATCGTCGTAAGAGAGCACGCGGGATTGCGGGAAACGCTGGTGCAGCGCCTGCTCGCCGGTGGTGCCTTTCACCGCGCCGATGCGCGCTTTGCTGTAATCATCCAGTTTATCCGCCGATTTTGCCGGAACCAGGAACTGCTGACCGGTCACGAAATAGGGCGTGGAGAAATCAATCACCTGAGCACGTTCCGGAGTGATGGTGATGTCGGCGACGATCAGATCGGCTTTCCCCGACTGCAGCAGTGGAATGCGGTTCGCCGGATTCGTGGCGACCAGCTCCAGTTTCACGCCAAGTTTTTTGGCCAGCGCTTTGGCGAAATCGACGTCATAGCCAACGATATCGTGTGTTTTGGCATCGATGGAGCCGAACGGCGGGTTGGCATCAAACGTGGCGACTTTCACCACGCCAGCGGCTTTGATATCCGCCAGCTGATCGGCCTGCGCCTGGGTCGATAAAAGGCCGCCTGTGGTCAGTAAACCGAGCGCCAGTGCGAGTGTGTGATAGTGCTTTTTATGTGTAGCCATAGTTCCCTCAAGTATCCCGTTGTTTTTGTTTTGTCCGGATACGCTCCCATAAGCGTTATCTATCGCCAAATAAGAAAATGTTCTTTGCTATATGCAAAAAGGTATTAGTGAACAGCGTGTTACGGGTAAGTGACGAGAGGCGATGTATTTGCGAATTCTGAAAATAGTCAGCTGATATTGGTATTTCCGTTAAGTCCAGTTTGGGGGTTAACTGAGTTCAGACGCCATCGAGAGGAGTGGGACCATGCAAAACTGGCTGAATACGTTACGGCGGTTTTTTGTCGCCAACTCAGAGACGGAGAACAGCGCGCAACGTGTTATTGAATCGGTGCTGCCGATCGCCAGTCTGTACGGCGTCGACGTCGCCAACATCGACCCGGAGTGGTTCCATGACAAAACACCACGCTGAGCTGCGCCACACGCGCATGACCTACTGGAACGAGCTGTGCAGCCGATACCTGAACGTATCGGCTTTTTTTTGTTCTTAATCCGTCAACCTGCTAAGGTCTAAGGCAAAAATCACCTCGCCTGAAGACTGAATGAACAGCCAAAAATTGATCCGGCGTGCCCTGGTGGTGTGGATAATTGTCTGCCTGCTGAGCAGCGTCCTGCTGTATGCCGAACAGATCCGCCGCCAGTTCTGGGAGCGCGATCGTGAATTTACCGCGCTCTTTTCCGCCATCAGCGCGGTGCTGACGCAAAACGAATCTGTTTTGCCCCTGCTCAATGGCGATGAAGATCTGACGGCGCTGCGCAAAAAATTCCCCCACATTCTGGCTCTGGAAAAAACAGCGGGCCGTGCGCTGGATGCTGCTCGCGTTGAGCCGCTCCGTGACGACCAGTACTGGCTGTACAATCCGTGGCGGCAGATCCGGGTGCGGATCGATCTGCGTCCGCTGCTCGCCGCCACGCACCGTTTTTCCCATCTCTCTATCAGCCTGTCAGCAGCCGATGCGCATCCCTCATCGACGGCGTTCTGGCACTGGCAACGGGCATTCCCTCAGCATACGCAGCCCTTTACCCTGACGGCGGATGCTGAACCGCACTGGCTGCAAATCTCCTGGGCGCTGTTCCCGCTGCTGTTTGTCGGCTGGGCGGCCATCGTTGCGGCGGGGAGCGGTGTGCTCTGGCAACGCTTGCAGCGGCAAAACGCCGAGCAGCGAGCCTGGTATTATCAGCACGCGCGGCTGAATACGCTCGGCGAGATCACCGCCGGCATTGTGCATGAAATCAACCAGCCGCTGACGGCGGCGCAGACCTGGATTCAGGGGGCGCAGCGACAGCTGGCGCAGGAGAATCCGCAGGCGGTGGCCCATGCGCTCGGCGCGGCGCTGATTCAGACTCAGCGCATCGGCGAACTGCTGGCGCGCTTTCGTGAACACGTGGTGCAGGAAAAAGTCACGCCGAGCGAGATAGATTTAGCCCAGTGCTGGCAGCATGTGGTGAATTTGCTGGAGCATGAGCGCAAATCGGAGCACATCACCGTCAGCCACGCTTTCCCGTCCGACGCCGCCACCGTGCTGGCCGACAGGCTGTGGCTGGAGCAGGTGTTACACAATCTGCTCAGCAATGCGATTCAGGCCCAGCAGGAGAACGCGCGCGGCTGGGTACACATCACCAGCCAGCGTAAAAACAGGGTCATCGAAATTATCATGACCGACGGCGGGCCAGGGTTCAGCCTGGAGGCGCTGGAGAAGGCGTTTATGCCGTTCTACAGCGGCAGAGAAAAGGGGATTGGTCTCGGGATGACGCTCACGGAATCGCTAATGATGCGCATGAATGGCACGATTGCGCTCGCTAACACACCAGAGGGCGGGGCGCAGATCGTGTTGCAACTGGAACCGGGTAACGGAGCCGCACATGGGTAATGTGGTCTATTTGATTGATGACGACGCCGCCATCAGAGAGTCAATGGCCTTTCTTCTCTCGGGCATGCACTGGGAGGTGAAAACCTTTGCCAGCATCGAGGCGTTCACCGAAAGGTATAGCAGCGACCGGGCGCTCGCGGGCTGTCTGCTGCTGGATATGCGCATGCCGGGCAAAGGTGGGCTGACCTGGCTCGAAGAGGCGGCGTGGCCGTGGCCGCTGCTGCCGGTGATCGTCATGACCGGGCACGGCACCGTTGATGCCTGCCGTCGGGCGTTTCATCAAGGGGTTTTCGAGTTTTTCACCAAGCCGCTCGATGCCGATAAGCTTATCGAAACCCTCGCTCGCGCGTTTGAGGAGAGCCAGCGCCGCACGACCCACTGGCAGGAGGTAAAGCGAGTGAAAGCGCTGTTTGAACAATTGACGGCGCGGGAGCACGAAGTGCTTTGCGAACTGATGGAGGGGCGCAGCAATAAAGAGGTGGCGGCGCGCCTGAATTTATCACCCAGAACCGTTGAAGCGCACCGCGCGGCACTGTTTGTCAAGCTCGGCGTGAGCAGTCTGGTGCAGGCCATCCGTGAGTACGACAAATTGCAATCCGTATAACTACCAGGTGGGCTGCGTAATCAACCGAATACCGCTTAACCGCGCATCCCGATAGCATCGCTGTGTCTCCCACATTCGAGGAATTGCGATGAAAACGTTAATGACGGTAGCCGCGCTGGTGGCAGGAATGATGTCGGTATCCGCGCAGGCAGAAACCCTGGCGCAGAAAAATATCTCCCTGACCCAGGCGAATGCCCTGGCGAGCGCGGCGATTCAGGCCTGTAGCGCCAAAAATTACCAGGTCAGCGTGACGGTAGTGGATCGTGCGGGCGTGGTGAAAGCCGTGCAGCGCACCGATAACGCCGGTCCGCATACGGTAAAAGCCAGTGAGATGAAGGCGTTTACCGCGCTCAGCACCAAAAATGCCTCCGGCAAGGTGATGGAAGCCGCACAAAGCAACGCGGGCGCACAGAATATGCGTGACGTTCCAGGTTTCTTATTGCTGGCAGGTGGTTTGCCGGTGAAAGAGGGCGACGAGGTAATTGGTGCAATCGGTATCGGCGGTGCGCCGGGCGGTCAGTTAGATGAAGCCTGTGCACAGCAGGCGCTGGACAGTGTGAAAAAGTAACAAACGCTCTACGGTGTAGACGTTAAAAAAGCCGGGTAGGGCGAAGCCGCCACCCGGCGTTGACGGTCAGATCTTGCAGGCATCGCCGCAATCATCGTCGGCAACAACCGCCTGCGCTCTATTGTCTGCATCTTCCAGACGTTCCGCGTTGCGCTCTTGCGCCTCTTCCAGACCGTTAAACACCAGATTATCGAGATCAATTTCCATTATGCACCTGCTGAGTTCAGTTTTGCTGTTGGCAGAGTATAGGATAAAAAAGTCGGTGAAAGTACCTCACCGCACGTAACGCCAATCCCTGCCATACTCTTTCTCTGACGGCTGAGAGGAGGGGAAATGATCACACTGTGCAAAACCTGCGGGACATCCTATGACACCACCACGGGCGCCGTGGAGCGCTGCGCGATTTGTGAAGATGAGCGCCAGTATGTTCCCGTTGGCGGGCAACAGTGGGTGGATTTTGACACCGTTGTCACCAGCCACACCAACAAATGGCAGCAGCTTGAGCCAGGCCTGCTAAGCCTTAAAACCGTACCCAAATTTGCCATCAACCAGCGTGCGATCCTGCTGACCACACCGCACGGCAATATCCTGTGGGATTGCATCGCCACGCTGGACCCTGCCACCCGCGCGCTGATTAACGCGTTGGGCGGGCTGCACGCCATTGCGATCTCCCATCCCCATTACTACACCACCATGCAGGACTGGGCGGCGGCGTTTGACGCGCCGGTTTATCTCCATGCCAGCGACCGGAAATGGGTGATGCGCGACAGCCCGGCGCTGCGCTTCTGGGAGGGGGAAACTCAGGATCTGCTACCTGGTATCCGGCTGCTGCGTCTGGGCGGCCATTTTGCGGGCGGAACGGTGCTGCACTGGGATTGCGGTAGCGGCGTCCTGCTCGCCGGGGATATTTTACAGGTGACGCCCGGCGCGGACCGGGTGTCGTTTATGTGGAGTTACCCGAATATGCTTCCTCTGCCGGGGGCGGCGGTCAGTGCGATAACCGACCGACTGCGGGAGGCCCCGTTCCAGCGGCTCTACGGCGCCTTTGAAGGACAAAACATCACCGAAAACGCACACGACATCGTCATGCAATCAGGGCAGAAATATATTTCTTGTATGAAGTAAAGCGCGGTGGGTAAACTTCACAAGCGTGATCGCGATCATGCCTAAACTAAAACAGATAAAAGAGACATTGCTATGCAACATATCATTGAAGGTTTTCTCAGCTTTCAAAAAGAGATTTTCCCGCAACGTAAAGAACTCTTCCGCAGTTTAGCGTCCAGCCAGAATCCCAAAGCGCTTTTTATCTCCTGCTCAGACAGCCGTCTGGTCCCCGAACTGGTGACGCAGCAGGAACCTGGACAGCTCTTTGTCATTCGAAATGCTGGCAACATTGTGCCGCCGTTTGGCCCTGAGCCAGGCGGTGTCTCTGCGACGATTGAGTATGCGGTGGTAGCGCTGGGCGTGACCGATATTGTGATTTGCGGCCACTCCAACTGCGGTGCGATGAAGGCGATTGCCGACAATGCGAATCTGGACCCGATGCCGGCGGTGTCCCACTGGCTGCGCTATTCCGATGCGGCCAAAGCCGTGGTGGAAAAGAAAACCTGGGCCACGCCGACTGATAAAGTGAATGGCATGGTGCAGGAGAACGTCTTTGCCCAGTTGAGCAACATCAAAACCCATCCATCGGTGGCAGTGGGGCTGCGCAATAACGCCATCCGCCTGCACGGCTGGGTGTATGACATCGAAAGCGGCGAGATCCTCGCGCTGGATAAAGAGAGCAAAACCTTTATCTCCCTGTCTGACAATCCTCAGGTCTACTTCGAATAACGCTTTCAGGGCGGGACAGACCCGCCCTATATCGCCGGTTAGCCCGGCAACACTTCCAGTTTTACACCCGCCTTACGCGCCGTCACTGGCAGCAAATCGACCGCCGCCACATACCCGTCCGGATCGAGACAGCGGTTATAGCCTTTGGCTTGCGCCAGAATCTCGTTATCCCAGTAAATGCGTTTACGCTGATCGCCCTGAGTGGTCAGAATGCACTCCACGTCACCCCCGACCGCACAATACTGACGCCAGCTGTTGGCCGGAACGGAAATCACCGAGCGCTCCGGCGCGATCACGCTCACCTCTTCGCCCGCCTGATTCCACGTCACCTTCAGCGACCCTTTGAACACCATAATCACCTGCACGTCCGGGCAGAGATGACGCCCGACCACATGCTCAGCGGCGAGGCGCAGCCATTCGACGGAAAACCCGTGCGGATTCACAATCGCCGGTGCCGAGTGGCGGTCCTGCGACATACCAAAACCAATCACCGGCGCGATCTCTCCGCCGTGGCCCGGCAGAACTGAATCCAGCAGGCCGTCCGCTGACCAGCGGCGATCGTCGCCAGTGACGGCACGCTGACGCATCTCTTCGACAGAATAGTGGCGCAGGGCGGCGATCTCATCTGGCGGCAGCGGCGTTAACAGCTGTGAGGCATCCGGCAGCGTATCGCCCGCGTTCACGTCGATCAGCATATTGTCTTTGCTCAGATACAGCCCGTATTCGCTGGCCGCCGCCAGAATGGACGGATGCCAGATGATCCCCCCGGTGTTATTCCCGCCAAGCACCGTGTAGACCATGCCGCAGGTCTCTTGCGGGCTAACGTTGGTAAAGCCACGGAAAATCCACGTCGGAATCGACAGAATGGCCGGCGCGCTGAACTCAGCCTCGTTTTCGCCGTTCGCCCCCCAGCGAAAACGCCAGGTGCCTTCATGAATCAAAAACACCTCAGCGGTAAAGTGTAGATGCAGGTTATTGGTCACCCCTTTCGGCATCGCTGCTGCGCCGATATTAAAGCCGTGCGGTTCGGGAATATTGACCACCTGCGCCGATGACTGGGTGACTCCCGGCCCGATGAATGAATAGTTCTGCTTGAGGTGCGAGCCGGGCAGTTTGCAATCGATAAACGCCAGATTGCAGGACACCATCTCATCGGGCGTGATGACGCGGCTTTTGGCCTGCGCCGGGGTGATATGTTGTGCTTTCATAATTTTTCTCCTGTTAGTAACCGGATGCGCCCGTGGTGGGAGCGGATGCACCGCGCGCCAGGGCGATAGCTTCCCGCGCGGCGCGGCCAAGCTGCATCACGTCGTTGGCGGGGGTGACAAACTGAAAACCCTGGTCGATACGCAGGCGTGCGGCGTCGCCGGAGGTGCAAAAAATCCCGGCCAGTTTTTGCTGCTGGCGACAGCGGCTGACCACCCGTTCGACGGCGGCGAGCATCTCAGGGTGCTGGGATTCCGCGCTGGCGCTGCCGGTGAGGGTTAACGACAGATCGTTCGGGCCGATAAACACGCCGTCCAGCCCGTCGGTTGCCAGAATGGCGTCGAGATTCGCCAGCCCTTCGCGGGTTTCAATCATCGCCAGCGTCAGGATCTCCTGGCAGGCGTGCTGCGGATAATCCGCTCCGCCGTACAGCAGCCCGCGCGCCGGGCCAAACGAACGCACGCCAAACGGCGGATAGCGGCAGGCGGCGACGAAGCGCGCGGCCTGTTCGGCGGTAGAAATCATCGGGCAGATAATGCCGTAGGCCCCGGCGTCGAGCATGCGCATGATTTGCGCCGGATCGTTATGCTGGACGCGTACCAGCGGCACCGCGGGCGTGGCTGACAGGGCCTGAAGCATCGTCAGGGCGCTGGCGAAATCGATCATTCCGTGCTGTAAATCGACCGTCACCGCGTCGTAGCCCTGATGACCGACGATCTCCGCGCTGTAGCTGGAAGGGATCGCCAGCCAGCCGTTGATGATGGGGGACTGTTCCTGAATCAATTGTTTGAGTTTATTGCGTCGCATCAAGGGACTCCTGAATCCACTGGCGCAGCGGCGGGGCGACCTCATCGGGCGCTTCGAGCACCACGAAATGTCCGGCTGTTGGAACCGTTATGTGCTGGGCGTGGGGCGCACTTACCGAGGCCAGTTGGTGATGGTGGGGCGTGCATATGGGATCGTGCGCGCCGTTAATGATAAGAATGGGGCAGGAGAGCGCACTCAGGGCCCGGCGGTTATCCTGCCGGGAGAGGGCGATCTCCGTCTGGCTGGCAAAGGTGTCGTGGCCGCTCTCCTGCGCCATCTGGCAGACAAGCGCGTGGAGTGGCGCGTCAGCGCGCCGCCCGGGGGCGACATACTTTTGCCACAGGGTGGCCGACAGCCAGTTCGCCAGCCCTTGCTCACGCGCAGCGCGAACGGCCTCGCGTCGGGCGGCGGCATTTTCCGGCGCATCGGCAAGGGGATTCACCGACATAAGCGCAAGACCGGCCAGCCGCTCCGGGGCATCGGCCGCTATTTGTAGCGCCACGATAGCCCCAAGGGAAAACCCGGCCAGCAGAAAGCGCGGCGGCAGGTTTTGCAGCAGGCGCTGCGCGGCCTGCGGTGCGGAATCCGCCCCGGTAAGGCTCACGCACATCACGGAAGAGAGCGCCAGGCGCTCTATCAGCGGTTGCCACAGACGCGCCGTGCAGAGCGTTCCGCCGATCAACACCAGCGGGAGCGCGGTGTTATCACACACTGTTTTGTCCATTTGGCCTCTCATGTGGCAGTCCAGCCGCCGTCGACCAGCAGCGCAGTGCCGGTGATCATCGCCGCCGCATCGGAGGCCAAAAACACCACCGGTCCCATCACATCCTCGACGCGTCCAAGACGCCGCAGCTTGATGTTCTCCAGCACATAGCGGCGAAAATCCGGGTCGTCGAGGGACTGGCGCGACAGCTCGGTTTCGATAAAGGTCGGGCACAGGGTATTGACCCGGATACCCGCGCCACCCAGCTCCAGCGCCATGGTTTTGCTTAACCCCTCAAGTGCAAATTTTGACGCGCAGTAGACGCTGCGATTCGGGCCGCCGACATGGCCCATCTGCGAGGAGATATGGATGATGGAACCTGTCATGTTGTGCTCGCGCATCCGCTGCGCCACCCGCTGGCTGAGGAAAAACGTGGCGCGCAGGTTCAGGGTCATCACCGCGTCAAAATGGGTTTCGCTGACGGCGAGGAAAGGCTCGTGATGGGCCAGCCCGGCGCTGTTGACCAGAATATCGAAGGCGGGCAGCTCTGCGAGCGCCGCATCGACGCGGGAGATATCGGTGATATCCAGCGCCAGCGAATGCAGCGTCAGTCCGCCTTCAGTCGCAAGCGCGGCGGCGTGCTCCAGCGTGTGTCGATCGCGGGCGGCAATCCACACCTCTGCACCCGCCTGGGCGAGCGCCACGGCGCAGGCGAAGCCCAGCCCCCTGGAGCCGCCCGTGACCAGCGCCCGTTTTCCCGTAAGATGAAAAGAGGGAGTCTGGGGAAGGGTCATGATGACACCTTTTCCCGAACCGGCGCAGGCGTGGCGTAAGGCACGTCCGTATTCCCGTAACGGCGAACGCGAATGTTGGCCTGCTCCGCGTGCCCGGCAAAACCTTCCAGCAGCGACAGACGCGAGCAGTAGCTGCCGATTTCGGCGGTGGCTTCGTCACTGAGGACTTTCTGCCAGGTGCAGGTTTTCATGAACTTGCCGACCCACAAGCCGCCCGTGTAGCGCGCCGCCTTTTGCGTCGGCAGGGTGTGGTTGGTGCCGATGACCTTGTCGCCATAGGCCACGTTGGTGCGCGGGCCGAGGAACAGAGCACCGAAGTTGGTGAGATTATTGAGGAACCAGTCGTCGCGATCCGTCATCACCTGCACGTGCTCGGAGGCGATACGATCCGCTTCGGCGAGCATCTCGTCGTAGCTGTCGCAGACGATAATTTCACCGTAATCCTGCCAGGACTGACGGGCGACGTCGGCGGTCGGGAGTTTTGCCAGCAGGCGCTCGATCTCCGTCAGCGTCTCTTTAGCCAGCGTCAGCGAGTTGGTCAGCAGAATTGCCGGTGTTGTAACGCCGTGCTCCGCCTGGCCCAGCAGGTCGGTGGCGCACATTTCCGCATCGACGGTGTCGTCGGCGATCACCAGGGTTTCCGTCGGACCGGCGAACAGATCGATTCCTACGCGGCCAAACAGCTGGCGCTTGGCTTCGGCGACGAAGGCGTTGCCCGGCCCCACCAGCATATCAACCGGTGCGAGGGTGTCGGTGCCGAGCGCCATCGCGCCAATCGCCTGAATGCCGCCGAGGGCGAAGATCTCCGTTGCTCCCGCCATTTTCTGCGCCGCGACAATCGCTGGCGCCGGTTCACCGCCAAACGGCGGGGCACAGCTGATAATGCGTGAGCAGCCCGCGACGTTGGCGGTGATTATCGACATATGCGCCGATGCCAGCAGCGGATATTTACCGCCCGGGACATAACAGCCGACGGCGTTAATCGGAATATTTTTATGGCCGAGAATAACGCCGGGGCGCGTTTCGATCTCCAGATCGCGCAGACACTCTTTTTGTGCGCGGGCAAAATTAAACACCTGCTGCTGGGCGAATTCGATATCGTGAATATCCTGGCGGCTGAGTCTTTTCATGCAGCTATTAATTTCGGCGTCCGTCAGGCGATAATCCCGACGGTCGTAGTTATCGAATTTTATCGATAATTCACGGATCGCTTTATTCCCGCGTTTTTCAATATCCGCCAGAATCAGCTCAACGGTTTCCCGTATTTGTCGCTGCGCTTCCTGACGTTCCTGCACCGGTTTACTGGATTTAAGTTGATAAGCCACAATGTTCTCCTTTAATACTCGAAATGACAGATGCCCTCCCGGCGAACCGGGATAGTTATTACATAATGAGCGGGAATTATTCTCGCGCGGAGGCGAGGGAACGGTTGGTGGATAATTCCACCGGCTGACGGGTTTTACGGGAATAGACCCAGCGCACCGAAAGCGGGGTGGCGATGGCCGCTATAATCGAAAGCCCGGCAATAAACAGATACCCGGACGAGAGATTAATGTGTTGCATCATGACGCCCATGATTACCGGCCCGGCAAACATGCCGCAGGAGTAAATAGTCTGGAATAACCCCATGCGGGTGGACTGCTCATCGGAAGTCGTGTTGACCACGCTCAGGGACATGAACGCCGCGAACGCCATACCAAACGAGAAACCGGCCAGCGCCTGCAGAAGATAAATCAGGTACAGATTGCTGGTAAACGGAATGCCAAACGACGAAATCACCTGGAGCAAAATCCCCAGCACCGCCGTTTTGACCAGCCCCAGTCGCTGATAAAACACCGAGCTGCACAGGGCAATCGCCAGGGCGTAGAAGATCAGATGGATGTTACTCAGCAGCGTCAGGATTCCGGCGCGGGCGCCGAGTTGTTCAGCGTAGATGGGGGTAAGGGTGTCCCGGGTGGCAAAAGGAACCAGAATCACGATGGTTGCCAGAATACCGATCAGCCAGACGGAGCGGTCAGCGAGCTGAAGTTTTGCCCCGGCGATACAGGCTTTCAGTGACGGTGCCTGCACCGGATCGTGGACGTCGCGAATGCGGGTGGTCAGGAACAGGGCGAGAAGAGCAGACACACAGGAGACGAAAAATGCGATGTTGTTCGCAAAATAGTGAATCAGTACGCCGCCGATGCAGTTGCCGAGAAACACGCCGATGGGGCCAGCCAGCGCCAGCAGGGCGACAGCCGCCGGGGCTTCTTTGCGATCAAAGTAGCGAATAAACAGAATGTTATACAGCACCCAGGTGGCGGCGGTTACGCCATCGGCGGCTTTCGCCAGATACAGGGTAATGGCATTCGGCTCAAGCCAGGCAATCGGCCAGGCGATGATTGGCAGCACCAGCGCTATCTGGATAAAGATTTTGCGGCTCTTCACCACGTCAGAGATGATCCCCAGCGGGAAACGAATCATCAGCGTCGCCAGACCGCTGGCACCCATGATGATGCCCATTACCTGCGGTTCGATGCCCTGATTGATCATCATGGGCGCCAGAAACGCATCGATGCTGTGAATACAGATATAAAACAACACGCTAATGATAAAAAACAGCCGGGCTTCCGGTCGGCGCAACAGTGCTCGAAACATGGTTGTGAACCTCTTAAAAATTAATGGGTTATAACCAATCAAGTACAACGTTTACCGGCTCAGTCCCTCTGATGACATCCCAATTTTCCCGGTACAATTGACGGCATGCATACGTATTCAAAAATTGAAGTTACGAAAAGGTTTCAATTTTGTAAAGGTTCAATATCACCATTGTGAAAAAAATAATTTAGGCTGTTGCATACGCATGCAAAAGTGGTGTAAGACTAAAAAGCACTCACTTCCTGAGGCGCTTTTAACGGGGTGGTTATCGAAGATGGTATGTTATCTCTTTGAAACACATGGCCTGAATGTGGAAGTGACAGGATAAGGAACCCAGGGTAATGAAGCGTAAGACGTTTGCGGCGGTGACCAGCCAGCAGGTGGCACAGCTGGCAGGGGTGTCGCAGTCAGCGGTATCCCGCACCTTTACGCCGGGGGCGAGCATTTCGCCCGCCACGCGTGAAAAAGTGCTCAAGGCGGCGCGTGAGCTGGGCTATCGCCCGAATGCGATTGCCCGTTCGCTCAACACGGCCCGGTCGCGCATTATCGGCGTGGTGATCTCCTATTTTGATAACCAGTTTTATCCGCAGGTGCTGGAAGCGCTGGCGCAGAAGCTGGATACGCTTAACTACCACCTGCTGCTGTTTGTCGGCGACAGGGACGGCAACGTCGATCGCATTTTCGACCAGATTATGCAGTATCGCGTCGACGGCATTGTGCTGGCGTCGGTGACGCTGTCGCTGGATCTCTCTCAGGAGTGTCTGGCCGCCGGAATTCCGGTGGTGTTGTTCAATCGCAGCGAAGAGAGTGGAATGGCGTCGAGCGTCAACAGCAACAACGAAGCCGCCGCGCGGCAGATTGCTGAATTCTTGCTCGCCGGAGAGCACAAGCGCTTCGCCTACGTGGGCGGCGTCGCAGATTCGTCGGTGAATATCGCCCGCCAGCGGGGGTATCTCGATACGCTCGCAGAGCACGGCGTCACAGACGTAGAGGTGGTGAACGGTAACTATGACGCGCAGCAAACCACCCGCGCGGCGTATTCGCTTTTCACTAAGACGCCTGCGCCAGATGCCATTTTTGTCGCCAACGATCATATGGCGGTGATGGTGATGGACGTGGCGCGCTACGAATTTGGCCTGCGGGTGCCGGAGGATGTGTCGATTATTGGCTACGACGACATCGGGCCGTCCGGCTGGCCGTCCTACGCCTTAACCTCGGCCTCGCAGCCGGTGGAGGCGATGGTGACAGCGACGGTGGAATTACTGATGAAGCAGATCGACAGCGGCAACATCGAGCCTGAACAAATTACGCTGCCCGGTATGCTGGTGGTTCGCCATTCGGCGCGTCGCCCGCGCACGGGAGTCATCGAAAAAGACGGTTTATCTCTGTTCCAGCCTCAGGAGGTCAAATGAGCAGATTGCCGGGCTTCAGCCCCCAGTTCGACTCTATTCAGCAATTTATTCTGACGCTGACCCACGTGGTCTGGGAGCAGAAGGATATCGGTCAGTTGGCGGATTTCTACGCCACGCCGGTGGTGTTTATTACGCCGGAAAAACAGCTTAACGAACTGTCGCAATTTATGCGCCTGACCCTGGAGGCGATGCACAGCTTCCCGCAACGCTCCGTGCTGACGGAAGATATCCTGTGCAGCCACACGCCGGGCGAGGAGTATTATGCGGCGCAGCGCACGGTGGCGTCGATTCGCCATCAGGGGGAGGGATTTTTCGGTGCGCCGACCGGGAAAAATGTCTGGGTGCGCACCTGGGCAGACCGCATTTGCGCCGACGGCGCGGTGCGCCAGGAGTGGCTGCTCCAGGATCGGGCGGCGATTGTCTCTCAGCTGGGGCTGGATATTCGTGAGTTCGCCCGCAGCCTTTCCGCCACGCAGCAGCAGCTTGGCATTGAGCCGGAATCGGCCGAAACCCTCGACGCACGCTGGGCGGGTGGCCCGGAAGGTGATGATATCGACGGGTCGCTGGCGGGAGTGGTGGAACGCTATCTGACCATGTGGGCGGGCGGCAACGGCGGCACGGTGCCGGGGTTGTACCATCCTGCCGCGACGCTCTGCGGGCCAGGGCACTGCATGGCCACGGGCGAGCAGGAGATCGGCGCCTGGCTGTCGGGCTATCGCGCGTCGTTTGCGGACAGTGAAACCCAATTGCACCACCTGATTGTGCGCAAAGATCCGAACGAGCCGGTGCGCATCTCCCTGCGCTGGTCTCTGCTGACCTGGCACGATGGTTACGGCAAATTTGGCGCGCCGACCCGTAAACCCATTTCAATTACCGGTATTACCCAGCTCGAATTACGTGACGGTTTAATTATTCGCGAATATTTGGGTATCGATGAATTAGCGATCTGGTCGCAGATTGTGAAATAAATCAGATTGTGAAATAAAAAGGGAGGTTCGCCTCCCGCTATTCTTATTTTATTAACGCTGTATATCATCGCCGTATTAGGTTCTGCGGTTAATTTCTCCATCCATTCCGGGTGCGGGATCCTTTTGTCTGAAAAGAAATGCAGGAGGTCATATGTCTTCAACTGAAGCAACCAATAAAGCTCCAGCAGTACCCGAGAAAAATAATAGCAAACCCGCGCGAGACGAGCCGGTATTACAGGTCGAGCGTCGTGACTTTATTGATCTCGTTCCGGAAAAACGTCCGCGTGCCCAATCATTGCGAGGCTTCGATGATTGCTATACGGATATTGTCGATTATATTGTCCGCTGTACCCATAAAATATGGGATGAGCGTGATGTCGGATTAATTTACACCCATTACACCCACAACTGCGTGTTATATAACGCGTTGGGAACCCTCTATAACCGCGAGCAGGTCGTACAGGATACGCTCCAGCGCTTAATTGCTTTCCCGGAGCGTCGCGGCATGGCGACCCAGGTTATCTGGAACGGCAATGACGTGGACGGTTTCTATACCTCGCATCTGGTGACCGGCAGCGGGCGTCACACCCAGTACAGCCATCTGGGCAAACCGACCAATCGCACCTTTGTGAACCGTACCGTCGCCGACTGTATGATCCACGAAAACAAAATTTACCGTGAGTGGGTGGTGAGCGACAACATGTCGCTGATGAAGCAGCTTGGGCTGAACACCGATGAAATCGCCTTTAACATGGCGAAAGAGCAGTTCGATAAAGGTTTTCGCGTCACCGATATTGGCGAGAACGGCCGGATGCTCGGCCAGTATCCGCCGGATGTGGCCTGTGACGTCTCTATCGCCCACACGGACACCGAAGAGCAGCTTCTGCGCTGGCTGCATGAAATCTATAACCGTCGGATGCTGGGCAAAATCAAAGAGGTGTACGCCCCGACCGTGCAGTGGCACGGCCCGTTAATGAAAGAGCTGTACGGCACGGCGGCGGTGACGCACCAGACGCTGGCGCTGATCGGCATGATCCCTGATGGCGCATGGCTGCCGCAGCATATCTGTTCGAATCCATGCGATGAGGGCGGGGTGAAAGTGGCGGTGCGCTGGATTATCGAAGGCCACCACCTGGGCTACGGCGCGCTGGGCAAACCGACGGGCGAGCGTCTGTTCGTGATGGGCATGTCCCACTACCACATCGTCAACGGCAAAATCGTCGATGAATGGGTGGTGTACGACCACCTGGCGCTGCTGGCGCAAATCAAACTCGGCCAGATGGAGGAGGCGTAATGTCTGCACAAGCGATTACGGAACAGGTGAGCTGGATCAAGCGGCCGCAGGGGCAGGATGCGCAGGCCGACCGTACATTAACGGATAAAGTCAGCGCCATCATCGAGCGCGTCAAAACGGAAGGCGATGCGGCGCTGCGGGCATTTTCGCAGCAGTTCGACAACGTGGTGCCTGAGCAGTTTGAAGTGACGGCGCAGGAGATTGAAACCGCGCTGAACGATCTGGATCCGCAGACGCGGCGCGACAGCGAGTTCGCCATTGCGCAGGTGCGCCGTTTTGCCCAGGCGCAGCTGGCGACCATGCAGCCGCTGGAGGTGGAAACCCTGCCGGGCGTGCATCTCGGACACCGCATTATTCCCGTGCAGACCGTCGGCTGCTACGTACCGGGGGGGCGCTATCCGATCCTTTCGGCACCGGTGATGTCGATTGTTCCGGCAACGGTCGCGGGCTGCGAGCAGATTATTGCCTGTCTGCCGCCCGCCGCTCATCCGGCGATGATTGCTGTCTGCCATCTGGCGGGCGCACATCGGATATTCAAAATCGGCGGGGCGCAGGCGATTGCGGCGATGGCTTGGGGAACCGACAGCGTTCCGGCGGTGGATAAAATCGTCGGGCCGGGCAACGCCTTTGTGAACGAAGCCAAGCGTCAGGTGTTTGGCAAAGTGGGGATTGACGCCCTGGCCGGGCCAAGTGAAATCTTCACCGTCGCCGATGACAGCGCCGATCCGCGTATTCTGGCGGCGGATCTGCTGGCGCAGGCTGAGCATGACGTCCATACCCGCGTCGGGCTGGCGACCACCAGTCGCGCCATTGCCGAAGGTACGCTGATGGAGATCGAACGTCAGCTGACCACGCTGCCGACGGCGGCCACGGCGGGTGAAGCCTGGCGTCGTCAGGGCGAAATCGTGCTGTGTGACACCGAGGAGCAACTGATCGCGTTTGCCGATTTTATGGCGACGGAGCATCTGCAGGTGCACACCCGCGATCCGCACGGCACGGCGGCGAAGATCCGCAACTACGGTTCGCTGTTTATCGGCCAGAACGCCAGCGTGGTGTTTTCGGACAAATGCTGTGGGACCAACCACACCTTGCCGACGATGGCGGCGGCGCGCTACACCGGCGGGCTGTGGGTGGGCGCCTATGTGAAAATCTGTACCCATCAGTGGATTGATGACAAAGGGATTGCAGCGATTGCGGAACCGGCGATACGCCAGAGCCGCACGGAAGGGATGCAGGGGCACTGGCGCGCGGCGGAGATTCGTCTGCGGCCTGAGGCGATTGACGCAATCACCTCGGGCACGCGCGATTAAATCAGCAGCCTGGCCTGGCCCTCCGCCAGGCCTTACTCCTCACTGAATGGCAGGCGACGACGCGCGCGCGAAGCGCGTTGGGTGATCGCTTTCGCCATCGACTCGCCAATCTCCGCACACACGGTCAGCCCCTGCACAAAGGGCTGATCGTGCATCAGATACGGCAGAGCACCAAAGGCGATGCGCCCGCGCACGCTGTCGGGTGCCAGCAGGGTATAATCCTCACCGACGTCCGGGATCTCATCGCCGTTTTCCTGTAACTGCTGGCGCAGCGTCGGGAACGGCAGATCTTTGGTCTTCAGTGGTTTTTGCCCGCGGGCATCAATAAAGAGATCGAATTCATAACGCTCTCCCTTCGCCATAATGATCGTCCTGTCGTCCTGCACATCCCTTTTATAATCTGCCCCCAGCGCCAGCACGCTGATAATGCCGGCCTCGCGCAGCGCCAGCAGCCGACGAATCGACTGGGAGGGAATGGCCGCATAGTTGTCGATAAAAATGCGCGACAGCCCGGCGTCAAAACGCTTGCGGTCCTTATCCGTCAGATGCGGGACGATCTCCTGCACCACTTCATGCATCCGCAAAATGGTGTAGCGCCAGGGCACCGTGCGTTTATCACGTTTGTTGCGCTCGACCTCATCGAGATTGGATTGCGCCCAGCTGAAGGGATCGTGTTTGTGGCGCTCGGCAAAATAGGCGTCGTGGAAGGTATCGACGTTCAGCGCTTCAAGGCCAATGGCGTGGCTCCACTGTGGATCGGCCAGCTCAAGTTCCTGCGTCATCAGAGTGAACACGCGATCGAGCAGTCCCTCAGATCCTGCGGCGATCGCTTTTTCGATGGCCTGTTCCGTGACGAGGGTGAGCGGCTCGTAGGGGAGAGGGCAGTAAAAATCGGCTTCTGGCAGAATGCCCGAGCGGGACATCAGCACGATGTCGAGCGCATCGCTCCCTTTGTCGAGCCTGAATTCTACGGGCTGATTTTCCGGCTCGATAAATTCACCGTGCTGAATGGCGACCGCCATCGCCGCATCTAACCCGCTGAGGGAGGTGCCCATAATGCCAACGCGACAGGCGCGAATAGTGGCTTCCATCAATCCCGACCAGGGGCTGGGGAAGAAAGAGCGCGTGGATTCCTCTTCGTCCGGCCAGACGTGACCGGTGGCGATCACCGCCAGATCGTACGTCGCGGGTTCTGACCGGTTCTCCACCCAGATCTTGACGCCCTGAGGCGTCACCTCCAGGTCCTTAACCTGGCAAGACTCCTGCACCTTGACGGTAAATCCGCGCTGTTTCGCCTGTGCGATCAGCTGTAAAAACTGGTCGCGATAATACTCGCCCAACAAAATGCGTGGCAGGAACTGACGGTCATGAAGGGAGGATTTCTGCACACCGTAGCGTGCCAGGTGTTCGCTGCTCTGGGTAAGCAGCCAGTCGAGATAGGTCGAAAAGAGCGGGGGAATTTCGATGCTGGCGATGTTAGCGAGCATCATCCGCGAGTTATCTTCATCGCTGTAAGGCATGCCAACACCGGCCTCGTCACCCTGCTCATAGATATCCACGGCCAGTGGCGTCTGATTTTTCAGCAGAGAGAAAAGGGTATAAATGCCAGTGGGGCCGGCACCGATAATCGCAATCTGTTTCATCCATTCTCACCCGTTATTATTGTTTGATTCCTGGAGGGCAACCGGGCACCGACTTCGCTGGGCGTTAACGCCTTTCGCCCGTCTGCCCTCGTCCATTTCTGAGTCATCACCGCTTTTAGTGCCGGATTTCCCGTACATCAAACAGTATATACGCTGTCACTATTTCTATAGCAGAAGCGGGAGCGTTATCAGAAAGCCGTTATCCGTCAGGTTCTCGCCTGTGGGACACATTACGTCAGGGGATGAAACAGGATTCGCGCAGAGAAGCAGAAGGTTGAGCGGTGAAAATGTAAAATGGGAAACGTCGTCGAGAGAGAGCCGCAATGCCTGTTATTAACGGGCTAATCAGGGATATTCTGGAAAGTTGAAAAGGGAGGTAAAGCTGAAGAGGTGTAACCTGAAATGGTGCGTCCGAGTGGACTCGAACCACCGACCCCCACCATGTCAAGGTGGTGCTCTAACCAACTGAGCTACGGACGCACTGTACAGATTTTTTTGATGGTGCGTCCGAGTGGACTCGAACCACCGACCCCCACCATGTCAAGGTGGTGCTCTAACCAACTGAGCTACGGACGCATCATGTTGTCTGTGACAACGGGGTCGAATATTAGCGACAGTGACGGGATGAGGCAAGAGGGAAAATGCAATTTTCTTCCGTATTTCACGCGATTGCTTCATTCCCGCGCAAAATGAAGATAAAGTAGCCGCCCGTAGACGGCTAGCGGGTAATTAACGCGCAGCGCGTTGCAAAATCACATTCGATGGCTGGCGTTGCAGGAAGCGCATACGCAGCATCATCAGGATCGCGGCGGAGGTTAATCCGATAATAAAGCCCATCCAGAAACCGGCCGGACCCATTCTGTCGACCACCAGATCCGTCAGCGCCAGCACGTAACCGCTCGGCAGCCCGAGCACCCAGTAGGCGGTGAAAGTGATAAAGAAGATCGAACGCGTATCTTTGTACCCACGCAGAATACCGCTGCCGATCACCTGAATCGAATCGGAAATCTGATATACCGCCGCCAGCAGCATCAGCTGTGAGGCAAGGATCACCACTTCCGGATTGTCGTTATAAAGCAGGGCGATCTGCTCGCGCAGCAACACGGTAAAGATGGCGGTACAGGCCGCCATGCACACGCCCACCATCAGGCCGGTACGCGCCGCCGTCTGTGCATCGAGCGTCGAACCCTGCCCCAGACGATAGCCGACGCGGATCGTTACCGCTGCCGCAAGGGACATCGGCAGTACGAACATCAGCGAGCTAAAGTTCAGCGCAATCTGGTGGCCTGCCACGTCGACAATCCCCAGCGGGGAGACCAGCAGGGCGACGACCGCAAACAGCGTCACTTCGAAGAACAGCGCCAGCGCAATAGGCAGACCGAGCTGCACCAGACGTTTTACCACGCTCATATCTGGCTTGCCGAAACCCGGCTCATTGCGTATATCGCGCATTGAGCGCGCGCGTTTGACGTAAGAGAGCATGCTGGCAAACATGACCCAGTACACCGCCGCCGTCGCGACGCCACAGCCCACGCCGCCCAGTTCTGGCATGCCGAAATGACCGTAGATAAAGACATAGTTCACCGGGATGTTTACCAGCAGCCCGATAAAGCCAATTACCATGCCGGGTTTGGTTTTCGCCAGTCCTTCACACTGGTTACGCGCCACCTGGAAGAACAGGTAACCGGGCGCGCCCCACAGCAGCGCACGCAGATAGCCGACGGCTTTATCGGCCAGGGCCGGGTCGATATTGTGCATCGAGCGAATAATATGGCCCGCGTTCCACAGCACAATCATGATCAGAACGGAGACACATCCGGCGAGCCAGAAGCCCTGACGTACCTGATGGGCAATACGATCGCGTCGGCCTGAGCCGTTAAGCTGGGCGATAACCGGCGTTAGGGCCAGCAGCAGTCCGTGGCCGAACAGAATAGCCGGAAGCCAGATAGAGGTACCGATAGCAACGGCGGCCATATCGGTGGCGCTGTAACCACCCGCCATAACCGTATCCACAAATCCCATTGCGGTTTGAGCGACCTGCGCGATGATCACCGGTATTGCCAGCGCTAATAACTGACGCGCTTCATTCATGTACTTCTGCACGTGAACACCTTTTGTTTTGTTGTTATTTGAGAGACTAAAAAACCCGCCGAAACTGGCAGCAAGAAGAAAAAACAGGGGGAATGCCAGCTATTGTAGCGGGGTTTCTCTATTTATCTAGTGAAAAAATCGCCAGAAAATGCGCTCCGCTGGCAACCTGTTTTTCCAACTGTTATTGTGTTGCGATTAAACGGTGTCACTACCGTTGGGATAATACAGGAGTGGTAAGCATGTTTACTGGTATCGTGCAGGGCACTGCAAAACTGGTGTCCATAGATGAAAAACCTAATTTCCGTACCCATGTGGTCGAGCTGCCGGAATATATGCTCGACGGTCTGGAGACCGGGGCATCGGTGGCACACAACGGCTGCTGTCTGACAGTGACAGAGATTAACGGCAACCGTATTAGCTTTGATCTGATGAAAGAGACGCTGCGTATTACCAACCTCGGCGAGCTGGTGGTGGGCGACATGGTGAACGTTGAGCGCGCGGCGAAGTTCAGCGATGAGATTGGCGGGCATTTAATGTCGGGTCATATTATGACGACCGCCGAGATTTCGAAAATCCTGACCTCAGAAAATAACCGTCAGATCTGGTTTAAGGTACAAGACGCGTCATTAATGAAATACATCCTGTACAAAGGATTTATTGGCGTGGATGGGATTAGTCTGACGGTGGGTGAAGTGACGCCAACCCGTTTCTGCGTGCATTTAATTCCGGAAACGTTTCAGCGCACGACGCTGGGGGCGAAAAAACTCGGCCATCGCATTAATATCGAAATTGATCCCCAGACCCAGGCGGTAGTGGATACCGTAGAGCGGGTGCTGGCGGCGAAAGAATTAGCGAGTAAACTGACGTCGGAAGACGAATAAAATAAACCCCGGATATCCGGGGTTTATTTTTTATCGCGCGACCCGCAAACCATGCTCCACGCCACGACTGAACACGACCTGCCAGAGCTGAATATCCCGGGCACGAAACGCGCCCGCACAGGCATTCAGGTAATAGACGAACATCCGCTTGAAGCGTTCAGAATAGTTATCCGCAATTTCCGTCCATGACGCCAGAAAACGTTCGTGCCAGGCCATCAGTGTCGTATCGTAGTCGGCACCGAAATTGTGCCAGTCTTCGACAATAAAGTGCGACTCACTGGCATCGGCTATCTGGCGAACCGAAGGTAAACAGCCATTCGGGAAGATATATTTATTGATCCAGGGATCGACCGAATGATCGGTCTTTTTGGAACCAATGGTGTGTAGCAGGAAAAGACCTTCCGGTTTCAGGTTACGATCGGCAACCGTGAAATAGGTGTTGTAATTTTTGGGCCCGACGTGCTCGAACATTCCCACGGAGACGATACGATCGAACTGATCGTCCAGATCGCGATAATCCTGCAGCAGAATGGTCACATCCAGCCCCGCGCAGCGTTCTTGCGCCAGTTTCTGCTGTTCAGCCGAAATGGTCACGCCCACGACGCTCACGCCGTAGTGTTTCGCCATGTACCAGGCAAGCCCACCCCAGCCGCAGCCGATATCCAGCACCCGCATACCGGGCTGAAGCTGCAGTTTTTCGCAGATTAAACGCAGTTTAGCCTGCTGTGCATCTTCGAGCGTGGTGGCCTCTTTCCAGTAGGCGCAGGAATATTGCATCAACGGGTCAAGCATGCGGCTGAAAAGATCGTTGCCAAGATCGTAATGCTCTTTCCCGACAATCCATGCCCGTTTTTTACTTTGCAGATTCAGCAACCGTGCAGAGGCGATCCGCAGCGTATCCTTCAGGTGGTGGGGGAGCTGGTTTTCCAGCCCGGCGCGCAGAACGTTATGGAAAAACATATCCAGCCGCTCGCATTCCCACCAGCCGTCCATGTAGCTCTCGCCTAAACCCAGCGAACCTTCCTGCAACACGCGTTTGAAAAAATCGGGATGCTTTACCTGAATATCTGAAGGAGCAGACCCGTTAATCGCGATGCCCGCCCGACTCAGTAATTCATTGACGATCCGGAACCAGTTATTGTCCCGAACATTGACTTCTTCTATACACGATGAACTCATAGCTTCTCCATCACGTTGTGTGATCAGAACCTTCAAACAGCGTAGCCGCTTTTTATGGTTTGTGAGAAATCCCACGGTTTTTCCGTGAGGCTAATATCCGACGTAGAACAGAGGAAGGGAGATAACCCTTACCGAAAGGCCTTCCATGGTAAAACGGGAGCACTCCGGCTCCCGTTAACACATAATATTTATCGTATTTATATGAACCAAATTTAGTATAGGCCGCAAAAAAGAGCGATTCAACTGAAAGTTGTTAGCAGCCTAATGACTGAAATGTAACATAATTGCTCACGCGATTACGCCTGCGACGATTTCGCTTCGGCAGTGTCCTCTGCCAGCGTCTTCACTGAGGCCTGCATGCGATAACCCAGCGCGGCGAGAACCACGGTAGCCAGCATCACGCTGGTGGTGGTCATCAGCGGCGTAGCGATTAACGCAGAGACAATCAGGCTTGCGAGGAAGCACAGACCGAGCTGCAGGGTGTTTTGCAGCGCCGCCGCACGGCCCGTTGCATGAGGGAACGGGCGCAGTGCCTGAGCCACCACAATCGGGTAAATCGCCCCGTTTGCCACGGCCATCACACAGAACGGGATCAGAATTTCAGTCAGCCCGACGTGTGGAATAAAGCCAACCGCCCAGGTAGCGATGACGCTTACGGCGAAAAGCACCAGCAGCCAAGGCAACATCTGCTGTCCCTGCCATTTTTGCAGCGCGGCGCGGCAGCCGTAGCCCCCCACCAGGAACGCGATGGTCTGTGGAACATAGCTCAGGCCGATCACCGCCGGGCTGTAGCCCATATCATGCAGAATAAACGGCGAACCGGTCAGCCACGCAAAGAAGCTGGCGGAACAGGCGGCGTAGACCAGCACGTTGCCGCGATACGCGCGTGAACGCAGCAGCGACAGGAAAGTGACGCGATTATCGTGGTTTTCAGCCGGTTTCGGCTGGGCAGGTTTTAGCGTGAAGGCCGGTAACATCAGCACCAGCGTGATGATAAACAGGGTGGCGAAAATCGCCTGCCAGTCAAAATGCACCAGGATCCAGCTACCGAGCAGGGGAGCCAGCGCCGGAGAAAGCCCGACCAGCGGCATAATGGTGGCAAAAATGCGGTTCACGCGAGACGCGGGATAATAGTCCGTCACCAGCGCCTGCCAGGTGACGGCTGCGGCACACACACCGAACGCCTGGATAAATCGCAGCACCAGCAGCCAGGTGGCATCACGCACCCACAGCATCCCCAGGCAGCCGACGGCAAAAATCGCCAGACCGAGGAGCAGAATCGGTTTGCGACCGTAACGGTCAGAGAGCGGACCCCATAACAGCTGCGCGAAAGCAAAACCGGCGAGGAACAGGCTCAGGCTGGCGCTGATGGCGGCAGCAGGGGTCTGTAAATCGGCCTGCATCGCGGCAAACGCGGGCAGGTACATGTCGGTCGCCAAAAAGCCCAGCACGCTTAAACCGCCGAGCCAGACCAGGAATCCTTTATTGGGTTGCATTATTTTTTATTTCCTAAAGAGGGCAGGTAATCACTGGCGCAAAGTGTAGGGAGTGCAAACTGCCTTGTGAAACGCTAATATTTGGTGATTGCATTCAAAAATTTTGCAGGCAGAAAATGTGGTCAGAATATTCGTTAGAAGTGGTGGATGCGGTCGCGCGTAACGGCAGCTTTAGTGGTGCGGCCCAGGAACTCCACCGCGTCCCCTCTGCGGTGAGCTATACGGTGCGTCAGCTTGAAGAGTGGCTGGCGGTTCCGCTGTTCGAGCGCCGTCACCGCGACGTTGTTCTGACGCCAGCGGGCGTCTGGTTTTTGAAAGAAGGGCGATCTGTTATCAAAAAAATGATGATCACTCGCGAGCAGTGCCAGCAGATTGCGAACGGCTGGCGCGGGCATCTCGCCATTGCGGTCGATAACATCGTCAAACCCGAACGCACCCGACAGATGGTGGTCGATTTCTACCGCCACTTCTCTGATGTAGAACTGCGCGTCTCGCAGGAGGTGTTCAACGGCGTGTGGGATGCGCTCTCTGATGGCAGGGTGGAGATGGCGATCGGCGCGACCCAGGCGATCCCGGTGGGCGGGCGCTATGCCTTTCGCGATATGGGAGCCCTGAGCTGGACCTGCGTTGTCGCCCGCGATCATCCTCTGGCCGCCATTGCAGGCCCGTTGAGCGATGATACGTTGCGCAATTGGCCGTCGCTGGTGCTGGAAGATACCTCACGATCGCTGCCAAAACGGATTACCTGGTTACTGGATAACCAGCGGCGTGTGGTCGCCCCGGACTGGGAGACGTCGGCGACCTGTCTTTCTGCGGGGCTGTGCGTGGGAATGGTGCCGGTGCATTTTGCACGTCCACGCATTGATCGCGGTGAGTGGGTGGCGCTGACGCTGGAAAACCCGTTCCCGGATGCGGCCTGTTGCCTGACGTGGCAGCAAAACGATATGTCACCGGCGCTGGCGTGGCTGCTGGATTATCTGGGAGACAGCGAAACGCTAAACAGAGAGTGGCTGAGGGAGCCGGAATAACCGGCCCCTCGGGAGATCAACGGCGGTAGTCGCGGAACGGACCGTCGGCCACGGAACGGCGTTCAATCAGGCGCGGGTGGACTTCAATCGACTGCGACTCTTCACGCTTGCTGACGATGCGGTCCAACAGCATATTGAACGCCGTTTCGCCCAGCGAGTCTTTCGGCTGGTGAATGGTCGTCAGCGCCGGGGTGAAGTAGCGTGCGTTGCGCACGTTATCGTATCCGATCACTGAAATGTCCTGCGGCACGCGCAACCCCAGCTCATCGGCTGCGCAAAGGGCGCCCATCGCCATAATGTCACCCCCGATAAAGACCGCGGTAGGGCGGTGCGACTGGGAGACGATCTGCTGCATCGCGCGGTAGCCGGACTCCGGCTCGAAGTCGCCCTGCACGATCCAGTTTTCTGGCACCGTAATCAGCGCTTCTTCCATCGCTTTCATGAACCCTGCCAGACGGCCTGCGCCGGTGTTGCGCTCCAGCGGACCCGGAATGACGCCGATTTCGCGGTGACCGCGCTCAATCAGGTAGCGACCTGCCATGTAGCCGCCTTCAACGGCGTTATCGTTGACGGAATCGGTAAAATCAGCGCGGGTATCACCCCAGTCCATTACCACCATCGGAATGTGGCGGTACTCTTCGAGCATGGAGAGTACGGACTCCGGGTATTCAGAACACATCACCAGCAGGCCATCAACGCGCTTTTGCGCCATCATCGACAGGTAAGCGCGCTGTTTCTCCTGGCTGTTCCATGCGTTGCCGAGAATCAGGGTGTAGCCCTTCTGGAAGCAGTTTTTCTCAACCGCTTCGATGATCTCGGCAAAATAGGCGGCTTCGCTGCTGGTCGCCAGCAGGCCGATCGATTTGGTGTGGTTCACCTTCAGGCTACGCGCCACGGCACTCGGGGAGTAGTGCAGCTCTTTGATGGCGGCCCATACGGCGTTGCGCGTCTCTTCCGCAACGAAACGCGTTTTGTTAATTACATGTGATACGGTTGTAGTGGAAACGTTTGCGCGTTTCGCCACATCTTTGATTGTTGCCATTACATGTCACTCCAGACCATATCTTAAACTCCTGAAATACTTAAAGGTAAACGTTTGCCTTCTCTCACCCTTATCTCGCAATGTGAATTGCGATACGCCGGGAAAACGACTCAGAACGTCAGGAGGGGGTCAGTGGCCGGTACGCTTATAAATTTAGCGTGGAATTTTGTCTTATCTTGATGAAAAGGGGAAGAGCAAAAACGGTTATCAGCCTAAATCCAGGAAGATTTTTGGGGTAAACTGTGTAAAAATGAGCAAGCTCACTTTTCGTGGGGTGATTAAAAGGAGAAAAATTGATGAGTACCGATCTGAAGTTTTCGCTGACGACAACCATTATTGTTCTGGCTCTGATTGTCGCTGCGGGTCTGACCGCTGCGCTGCACTGATTCAAGCGGGGGAGAGTTCTCTCCCTCGTCTCCTGCCTGTTCCCTGATTGTTACCCGCACGGCAAAAATCTTTTGCTAATTTGTTAACTTCTCATTTTTTGTGATTAATGTCATGCTTTTGACATCTTAGTCCCGTGTCGCGCGACGACACGGCATCCGGAGTTAATCAATGAAAATCAATTTTCCCCTGCTGGCCCTGGCGATTGGCGCGTTCGGCATCGGCACCACCGAGTTTTCCCCGATGGGGCTGTTGCCGGTTATCGCAAAAGGGGTAGATGTCTCTATTCCGGCAGCAGGTATGCTGATCAGCGCCTACGCCATTGGCGTGATGATTGGTGCGCCGCTCATGACGCTGCTGTTGTCGCATCGTGCTCGTCGCAATGCGCTGATCTTCCTGATGGCGATTTTTACCCTCGGTAACGTGCTCTCTGCGCTGTCACCGGATTACACCACGCTGCTGCTGTCACGCATTCTGACCAGCCTGAACCACGGCGCGTTCTTTGGCTTAGGCTCAGTGGTGGCGGCGAGCGTGGTGCCAAAACACAAGCAGGCCAGCGCGGTGGCAACCATGTTTATGGGGCTAACCATCGCCAATATTGGCGGTGTACCGGCGGCGACCTGGCTTGGTGAAGTCATTGGCTGGCGGATGTCGTTTATGGCAACCGCAGGGCTGGGCGTAGTGGCGATGATTGCCCTGTTCTTCTCGCTTCCGAAAGGCGAGGCGGGTGAGCGCCCGGACGTGCGTAAAGAGCTGTCGGTGCTGGTTCGTCCACAGGTGCTCTCCGCGCTGTTAACCACGGTGCTCGGGGCGGGCGCGATGTTTACGCTCTACACCTACATTTCACCTGTTCTGCACGATATTACCCACGCCACACCGCTGTTCGTGACGGCGATGCTTGTGCTGATTGGCGTCGGTTTCTCACTGGGCAACTATCTCGGCGGTAAACTGGCGGATCGCTCGGTCACCGGGACGCTGAAAGGCTTCTTAACGCTGCTGATTGTGATTATGCTCGCGATTCCCTGGCTTGCGCGCAACGAGTTTGGGGCGGCCATTGCGATGGTGGTGTGGGGCGCTGCAACCTTTGCCGTGGTTCCGCCATTGCAGATGCGCGTCATGCGTGTGGCGCACGATGCGCCGGGCCTGTCTTCTTCCGTGAATATCGGTGCGTTTAATCTCGGGAATGCGCTGGGTGCGGCAGCGGGTGGGGCGGTGATTTCAGGCGGGCTGGGATACGCTTTTGTACCGGTGATGGGGGCGATTATTGCGGCGCTCGGTCTGCTGCTGGTCCTGACATCGGGCCGTAAACAGCCGGAACCTGTTCGCGTCACAGAGTAATCAAAAAACGCAGAAGGGCTGCCCCTTCTGCGTCTCATTTATGCCGCGAAGTTCTTCGCCACAAATTCCCAGTTAACCAGCGCCCAGAAGTGCTCAAGGTAGTTCGGGCGAGCGTTACGGTAGTCGATATAATACGCGTGTTCCCACACATCAACGGTCATCAGCGGTTTCGCGCTGGTGGTCAGTGGGGTTCCCGCGTTTGACGTTGAGACGATAGCCAGTTTGCCGTCGGCCTCTTTGACCAGCCACGTCCAGCCAGAGCCGAAGTTCTTAATTGCAGCGTCAGTAAACTTCGCTTTGAAATCTGCAAAGCTGCCGAATGCGGCGTTAATGGCAGCCGCCAGTTCACCGGTTGGTTCGCCACCGGCGTTCGGTGCCAGGCAGTGCCAGTAGAACGTGTGGTTCCAGACCTGAGCGGCGTTGTTGAACACACCACCGTCAGAACTGCGCACAATCTCTTCCAGCGTTTTACCTTCAAACGCAGTGCCCTTAACCAGATTGTTCAGGTTAGTGACATAGGTCTGATGGTGTTTGCCGTAGTGGTATTCCAGGGTTTCCGCCGAAATGTGCGGAGCCAGGGCGTCTTTTGCATACGGTAATGCAGGTAATTCGAACGACATTGCTTCTCTCCTTATTATAGTGTTGCACTGCAATAACCCTATTGAGTGCAAGGATAGAGTAGCAAATTGAAAGGGTATGCAAAAGAGGAACTTACCCTGCCGACGGTGCGGCAGGGCAGGGATTAGCGAATGGTTTTCGGGGTCATTACGCGGCGGGCGCCAACGTAATGGCGAACCCAGTAATCTTCGCTCAGGGAGGTGATTTGGATATCCTGGCCGCTGCGAGGCGACTGGATAAACTTGCCGTTGCCAACGTAAACGCCAACGTGATCGGCGGTGCCGCGGCCTTGCGTGCGGAAGAAGACCAGATCTCCGCTCTCCAGCTCACCGCGATTCACGGCTGCTGCATCGCGCAGGTGATACATCTCATTCGCCGTACGCGGGATGCGGAACTTCACCAGATCTTTATAGGCGTAATAGACCAGACCACTGCAGTCGAAACCGGTGCGCGGGGAGGTACCGCCCCAATGATAGGGTTTGCCAATCTGCCCCATTAGCTTGTTCATCGCGGTTTTCTGCGCTTTCTGCACGCGCACTTTATGCACCTCAGAGAGCTTCGCAGTTTTACCCACTTTCACGCAGTTCGTTTTGTGGCCTTTCCGGACGGTGCATTTTTCCGGAGCCACTTTTGCAACTTTTGCGGCAGTGCGGGTGGGTTTGCTGCGGGTTTTACTGGTGAGGGCCTTACTGGAGGTGGACTGCTTTCGTGCGGTAGTGGTTTTTTTCTTTTCGCTTTTACGGGTGCTGGTAGGTGTTTTTTTCTTACGTTCTGTGGTTTTCGCCAGATGTGACTTCTGCACGGCAGAGTGCCGCGCCTGCTCCGAGGCGTTAGCCGCTGGCGTGAAAACGAGTGATGTAAACAGTAAAGCACAGAGCGTGATCGAGATTTTTGTTATCCGCGCCACTGAGCATTCCCCTGAATTAGATGTGGGTCATCAATAGTACCCACGTATGATTTACAAAGCCCGTCGATTCTAATCTAAAAATCTGCGAGAAGTTAATAGCATTTATCGGTCTAAAAGTCTGTTTCGTTAGCGAGTGCAAAAAAAAAAGTCAGATTGTTGCCGCGTTGTTCACTCCCTGAACAAAACCACACCGGGTGAGGGGGTAAGCTATCTTTGGAATGCAACTTTAGCCGACAACCGTTAAGATATAAGCAGGTGACGAAAATGTTATTTTCCGATGTCTCTCTGACCCGCTACAATGTCAGACGATCGCCGTAACAGAAGTTAAAGGAAGCAAGACATGAGCACGACTATTGAAAAAATCCAGCGCCAGATCGCTGAAAACCCGATTCTGCTGTACATGAAAGGTTCACCGAAGCTGCCGAACTGCGGTTTCTCTGCACAAGCCGTGCAGGCGCTGTCTGCCTGTGGCGAGCGTTTTGCTTACGTTGATATTCTGCAGAATCCGGACATTCGCGCTGAGCTGCCGAAATACGCTAACTGGCCAACCTTCCCGCAGCTGTGGGTTGATGGTGAGCTGGTCGGCGGTTGCGACATTCTGATCGAAATGTATCAGCGTGGTGAACTGCAGCAGCTGATCAAAGAAACCGCTGCCAAGTACAAAACCGAAGAGCCAGACGCAGAATAAGTTCTTTTGCATCAGGCAAAAAAAAAGCGACCTTTCGGTCGCTTTTTTTATTCTTCGCTGTCGCCCATCGGCAGCGGCCAGCCACCCAGACGCTTCCAGCGGTTCACAATCTCACAGAACAGTTCTGATGTGCGCTCAGTGTCGTACAGCGCCGAGTGCGCCTGAGTACCATCGAAATCGATGCCCGCAGTAATACAGGCTTTGGAGAGCACGGTCTGGCCCAGTGCCAGCCCGCTCAGCGCGGCGGTATCGAAGGTCACGAACGGATGGAACGGGTTACGCTTGAGCGACGCGCGCTCGGCGGCAGCCATCATAAAGCTGTGATCGAACGTGGCGTTGTGCGCCACCATGATCGCGCGATTGCAGTTGCTGTCCTTCATGCCTTTGCGCACCATTTTAAAAATGGCGTGCAAGGCGTCATATTCACTCACCGCGCCACGCAGTGGGTTCGTAGGATCGATGCCGTTAAAGGCCAGCGCTTCTGGCTGCAGGTTCGCGCCTTCAAAGGGTTCAACATGGAAATGCAGCGTGGTGTCCGGTGTAAGCCAGCCCTGTTCATCCATTTTCAGCGTAATGGCTGCAATCTCAAGCAGCGCATCGGTTTTAGCGTTAAATCCGGCTGTTTCTACATCAATCACAACAGGATAAAAACCACGAAAACGGTCGCACAGACCGGTAAGTTGAGCGTTATCGGACATCAGGGTCTCTTACAAGGGAAAAAAGCAGTGCGTATTATGACAAATTTTGCGAGGCGATGCAGTAAAACAACGGGCGCAGAACGCGCCCGGAGGGATCAATTGCCCAGACCGCGACCGGCGTCTTTGGCTTCAATCAGTTCGATTTTGTAACCGTCAGGATCTTCCACGAAGGCAATCACGGTGGTGCCGCCTTTGACCGGACCCGCTTCGCGCGTCACGTTGCCGCCGTTGCTGCGAATGCGCTCGCACGCTTCTGCCGCGTTATCCACTTCAAGCGCGATGTGGCCGTAAGCGGTGCCCAGCTCGTAGCTATCGACATCCCAGTTGTAGGTCAGCTCGATAACTGCTTCCTCGCTTTCCGGGCCGTAACCGACGAACGCCAGGGAATATTTATATTCCGGGTTTTCGCTGGTGCGCAGCAGCTGCATGCCCAGTACGTTAGTGTAGAAATCGATAGAACGTTGCAGGTTGCCAACGCGCAGCATGGTATGAAGTAGGCGCATATTTTCCTCTTGACCAACTCAATGGCTTATCTTTTTGAACAGAAACGATGTTTTAGTATAGCGGCGAATCATCGCCGCTATCAATGGACAACCGAGGAATTACAGGGAAGGGTAGTCGGTATAGCCTTCAGCGCCGCCGCCATAGAAGCTTTCTGGACGCTGTGGGTTCAGCTCGGCTTTACGCTGCAGACGTGCCACCAGGTCCGGGTTGGCGATGTAATCGCGACCAAAGGCCACGGCGTCAATCAAACCTTTGCCGATCAGATCTTCCGCTTTTTCTGGGGTATACGCACCCGCACCGATGATGACGCCCTGGAAGCGCGCACGCACTTTCTCACGGAATGCCTCAGAGTACGGCTGACCGCCCGCCCAGTCCGGCTCGGACATGTGCAGATACGCGATGCCGCGTTTCGCCAGCTCTTTGATCAGATACAGCGCGTCGGCTTCTTCGTTCGGGCCGTTGTCCACGTTCTGGAACGATCCAATTGGCGAAACGCGGATACCGATACGGTCCGGGCTCCACTCCTGACACACCGCATCCACCACTTCCAGCACCAGACGGGCGCGGTTTTCCACGCTGCCGCCGTACAGATCGGTACGCTGGTTAGACGACGGGGAGAGGAACTGGTGCAGCAGGTAACCATGCGCAGAGTGCAGCTCGACCAGGTCGAAACCGGCTTCACGTGCATTCGCGACGGCCTGACGGAAATCATTGACGATGCCTGGGATCTCATCGAGTTCCAGCGCGCGTGGGGTAGAGGTATCCACGCGAATGGCATGGCCGTTTTCATCACGCAGTGAGGTGCGGGTTCCGGCGTTCAGGGCAGACGCGGAAACCGGTGCCTGGCCGCCAGGCTGGATGCTGTTGTGGGAGATACGGCCCGTATGCCACAGCTGGACCGCGATGCGACCATCATCGGCATGAACACCGGCGGTGATTTTTTTCCATGCTGCGATCTGCTCTGGGCTGTGCAGGCCCGGTGCGCCCGCATAACCTTTCGCCTGAGCGGAGATTTGGGTCGCTTCGGAAATGATCAGGCCGGAGCTGGCGCGCTGGCGATAGTATTCACCCATCAGCGGCGTTGGGATATCGCCCGGCTCAATGCTGCGCAGACGGGTGAGAGGGGCCATTAATACGCGATTAGGTGCGGTAACCGCACCGATTTTCAGTGGGGTAAATAATTTTTCAGTTGACATCATGACTCCTGAGTAGACCGGTCGACTAGTAGATAAATAAATAAAAACGCCTGTTAAACGCCAGGCGTCGTAATACTGTTCTTCACATGCGCCAGCGCGCTTTCAAGCGGCACGGCGCTGCGGGAAATTTTGGCCTGCAAATTTGCGCCTAACCACAGCGCGTACAACACCTGGGCCTGAGTTAAAGGATCGCCGCTAAAGTTTAGCGTTTTTTCAGCGCGACCTTTTTCCAGCGCCTGAGCCAGCAGGGCGATAACGCCGCTGGCCCCTTTGTCCATCGCGGTGCGCATATCTTCTGACAGATCGCACACTTCGGCGGACAATTTAACGGTCAGGCAACCGCTGATAATGCCCTGCTGACAGAACTGGTTCAGCGTTTCCTGATAGTAGTTGAGCACACGATCACGGTAGCACCCTTCGCCGCTGGCAAAATGGGCGGCGAGACGCTGGTGGTAACTGGCATAGTGCCGCTCCAGCATCGCCACGCCAAACGCTTCTTTGGAGCGGAAGTAGTGATAAAACGAACCCTTTGGCACCTCAGCGGTTTTTAACAACTCGCTCAGCCCCATTCCGGTAAACCCGCGGTGCATACAGAGACGCTCGCCGGTGGCCAGAAGATGTTCGCGTGTATCGTGTTCAGTATTTTTGCTCATGGCGCTCACTGTAATAGACCAATCGGTCTAATGCAAGTATCACGATTTTCGACAGGTACTGATGAGATCCATCTGCGGATGATAAACCGCTGATTTTACGTTCATCATCCCGAGCACGGTCGAGAACAAATTATCCTGAGACACCTCTGTTTTCGCCGCCCGATCGCGTAAGCACGGCTCGTTGATACTGTAATTGTTCACGTAATCCGGCGAGAGCCAGAACATAAACGGAATGTGCGTCTGCTGTGTCGGCGCCAGCATGTACGGCGTGCCGTGCAGATACAGCCCGTTTTCGCCGAGCGATTCGCCGTGATCGGAGAGATAAATCAGCGCGGTGTTCATCGTCGTCTGACGCGCTTTCAGTGCATCAATGGTTTTACTGACCACGCTATCCGTATAGAGGATCGTGTTGTCGTAGGTATTCATCAGCGCCTGATGATCGCAGTCCTGGATCTGGTTGGTGTCGCAGGTCGGGGTAAACTGGCGATACGCTTTCGGATAGCGCTGGTAATAGGCCGGGCCGTGGCTACCCATCAGGTGGATCACCAGAACCGAGTCCTGCTGCAGCCCATCGAGCACGTTGTCCAGACGGTGCAGGTTGACGTCATCGATACAGGATTTGTCTTTACAGAACTGATCCAGTTTCCACTGGGTCATATCCGTGTGCGGAATGCGATCGCAGGCGCCCTTACAGCCGCCGTCGTTTTCACGCCACAGCAGATTAATGCCTGCATGCGCCAGCACATCCAGTAAACCTTCCTGATGACGGGCCAGATCGGCATCATATTTTTTGCGCGGCATTCCGGAGAACATGCACGGCACTGAAACCGCCGTTTCTGTTCCGCACGAAGACGCCTGCGGGAAGTTAATCATGTTCTCTTTTTTGAGCTGCGGGTTTGTGTCGCGCCCGTAACCGTTGAGAGAGTAATTTTCCGCGCGAGAGGCTTCGCCAATCACCAGCACCAGCACCGTCTTTTTCTTCTGCGCCAGAATGACTGGCCCTTTCTGGGCGTCCTGGCCGATGCGTACCAGCGTTTGATCGCCTGCAAACCAGCGGTTTTTGCTGTATTTGGCGATAGCGCTGACGTAGTTAGCAGGCGTCACCATTTTGACGATGCTTTTGTTATTGCGAAACAGCGAGGCGTAATCCTTATAGAAGACCGAGGCCACCAGAATAATCACCATCAGGGCACCCAGAATGGCCGCGACGCGCGTAAGCAGCGTGTACCACCATTTCCCGGAACGAATACGAATAAACAGCAGTGCAATGGAGGGAATCAACCCGATCGCCGCGATCCACAGCAGCATTTGCGGCGTGACCAGCGCGGTGGCTTCCTGCGAGTTGGTCTCGAAAATATTCACCATCATGTTCTGATCGATGACAGCGCCATAGGTGAACATAAAGTACGTGGCCCCGGCGCAGCCCAGGGTCAACAGAATCATCAGCGGTTTACGGATAAAGGGGATATTAAGCAGGCTGAAAATAATTACCCAGCCACAAAACAGAACCAGCGGCACGGACGCCGCAAACAGAAAATCGTGCAGATGCGACGGGGCAATAATCTGCCAGCTGCGCTGAATAAACAGGGCATTAAGGAGAGTAAAGAACAGGGCGCAACCGAGGGTAAATTTAATATCGTTACACTGTAACTTTTTTGCGAACCACATCATTAAGAAACCATTTGTTATATTGATGAGGCGAGTATAGGGAGCGAAGATTAGAGAAACCTTAATGACACATTTCTGTGCTAAAGCCCTTGCAGGCACGGCGTTTAGCGTCTTCACTGAAGGTGTTAAGTGATTTCGGGAGGTGTGTGTGGCAGAGCAACTGGAGTTTTTCCCCATCCAGAGCCCGTGCCGGGGAATTTGTCAGTCGGATGAACGCGGTTTTTGCCGCGGCTGTATGCGCAGCCGCGACGAGCGTTTTAACTGGCAAAAGATGAGCGACGCGGAAAAACAGGACGTCATACGCCTGTGCCGACAGCGTCTATTGCGCAAATTACGCGCAAACAAACCGACCGATACGGAAGAACCTCAGCAGCCTTCACTTTTTTAGCGGCGGATATGCGTATACTCATGACATCACTTCCTTGAGGAAATTGTTATGGTTCAGCGTATTGCCCTTGCCCCGCAGGGCCCAGAGTTTTCGCGTTTTGTCATGGGTTACTGGCGTCTGATGGACTGGAATATGTCCCCGCGCCAGCTGGTCAGTTTCATTGAGGAACATCTCGACCTCGGGATTACCACTGTCGACCACGCCGATATCTACGGCGGCTATCTGTGCGAAGCGGCATTTGGCGAGGCCATGAAACTTGCGCCACACCTGCGTGAGCGCATGGAGATTGTCACCAAATGCGGTATTGCCACCACCGCCCGCGCCGAAAATGCCCTGGGGCATTACATCACCGACAGCGATCACATCATCAAAAGCGCCGAGCAGTCGCTGGTCAATCTGGCCACCGACCATCTGGATTTGCTGTTGATTCACCGTCCCGATCCCCTGATGGATGCGGACGACGTGGCGCAGGCGTTCCTGTCGCTGCATCAGAGCGGGAAAGTGCGCCACTTCGGCGTGTCGAACTTCACACCGGCGCAGTTCGCGCTGCTCCAGTCCCGTCTGCCGTTTACGCTCGCGACCAACCAGGTGGAAATCTCCCCGGTTCACCAGCCGCTGCTGCTCGACGGAACACTCGATCAGCTGCAACAGCTGCGCATTCGTCCGATGGCCTGGTCCTGCCTTGGCGGTGGTCGTCTGTTCAACGACGAGGCCTTCCAGCCGCTGCGAGATGAACTGGAAACCGTGGCCCGCGAGCTAAACGCCGAAAGCATTGAGCAAGTCGTTTATGCGTGGATCCTGCGCCTGCCGTCGCAGCCGCTGCCGATTATTGGCTCCGGCAAAATCGAGCGAGTGCGCTCGGCGATTGCGGCAGAAGAGCTGCAGTTGACGCGCCAGCAGTGGTTCCGCATCCGCAAGGCCGCGCTGGGCTACGACGTACCTTAACTGCGCATCAGCCTGACTTTCCGGTAAAAATGTTGCCCCTGGTCTAAACTTTAGGGGCAAATTAAACCCGAGGAGGTCATATGAAGCGTTTTGCTCTGGCAGTCGTGACGCTGGTTGTGTGCGCAGGTGCGCAGGCAGCCAGCGAAACCGTCGACATGAATCTCGTTACCTCACAAGGGATCGGCCAGTCCATCGGGACGGTGACGATTTCCGAAACCGACAAAGGGCTGAAATTTGCGCCCGATCTCAAAGCACTTCCTCCTGGTGAACATGGTTTTCACGTTCACGCTAAAGGCAGCTGTCAGCCTGCACTGAAAGAGGGTAAAGCCTCTGCGGCAGAAGCCGCTGGCGGCCATTTTGACCCCCATCAGACGGGCAAACACGAAGGTCCGGAAGGGTTAGGCCACGAGGGCGATCTGCCTGTGCTGGTGGTGAACAACGACGGAATAGCCACCGACCCCGTTGTGGCCCCGCGTCTGAAAAAACTTCATGACATCAAAGGCAAGGCGCTGATGATCCACGTAGGCGGCGATAACATGTCCGATCAGCCTAAACCGCTGGGCGGTGGCGGTGCACGCTACGCCTGCGGCGTGATCTGATCGCTGATTGTCCCTGGCGGCGGGGCCTGCTCCAGCTGCGACAGGGAGCAGTGTAAACGCCAGACAAGAGACGCTAAATCGCGCGCGGCCGGAAGGGGGTGGCGTGCGAGCGTCTCACTGATGCGCTGCAGCTCGGCAAGCGTGACCGCCAGCGGACGTTGCTGCACGCCCCGTTTGCTCATGACATCTCTCAGTAGAGAGATACAGATGTCGCGCACCTGCGACAGCGGATCTGAGCGCGTTTCCCACGCTCGCAATTGCCATACCACATGCGAGCAGTTCAGCAGCACCACGCCCCAGCGCAGCAGCCAGCGGCGGGATAATTCGTCCTGACTGTTGTTCAGCTGGCTGACGTGATGATAAACCAGCGACTCGTACTCATTTTCACTCAGATGGGGTTTGCGGCTGAGCTGATCGACAAATCCCGCGCGCAACTCGCGAATGTGGCGTCGGCTTTTGCGCGCATCTGAGCCAGGACGCAGGACCGCAAACGCCAGCCAGGCCAGACCAACGCCGAGGATTTTCGCCAGATTATCATTCAGAAAATCGGCGAAATCGTACACCGGTGGATTGGTGACAGAGATAAACGAACCCATAAAGACGATCAGCTGCCCCCACAATCCGGCGAGTTTTGGCATCTGCAATTTCAGCAACTGCATGGTCGTGAGCAGCGGAAACAGGAACAGCAGGAACTGCCACAGATCGGTGACCTGCACCATCAGCCCGAATTTCACCGCGAAACTGAACAGCGAGAGCAGCACCAGCGTGCGCAATAGCAGCGTGAGGGAGTTGAAGGGGGAAGCTGCCACCGAGTAAAGCACGCAGCTGATTGCCGCCAGAGTCAACGCCGCCGAGCCGGATTCCCACTGCGTCGTAATGCTCCAGGCGCCCACCAGCATCAGGGCGCAAAAGGTGCGAAATCCGCTCCAGAGCGCTTCGATATTATCCGTATGACGGGTCAGCGCCGGGCTGCCCGGCACCGCGAATTCGGTTATTGGCGTTGCTTCCTCAACGGCTCTGATCCAGCGGCTGCTGCGCAGATATAAACGACAGAAATAGAGCAGTCGCTGCCAGAAGGCGCGATGGCGGTAGTCAAACTCATCCGTCGGGGCGAGAGGGGCAACAATCCGCGCCACCGTAAGGATATCGGTTTGCGGGTTAGCGAGCGCCGCCAGCAGACGGTCGATCACTTCCCGCGTGTTTTCCGGCGGATTTGGCCAGTTGAGTAACATCCTGCGCAGGCCGGAGAGGGCGCTGGTCATCCTTAGCTGCTGGTGAAGAAGATAGTTCAGCAACGTGTTCTGGCGAC
Source organism: Lelliottia sp. SL45 (assembly GCF_026672535.1). Lineage (NCBI taxonomy): Bacteria > Pseudomonadati > Pseudomonadota > Gammaproteobacteria > Enterobacterales > Enterobacteriaceae > Lelliottia > Lelliottia sp. SL45. Next base: position 1,795,722 of record NZ_JAPPRH010000003.1, on the reverse strand, counting down.
GAAAACGGTAATGGCTCCAGAACGCCTGAATACGCAGCAGGTTCATCGTCAGGATCTGCCCGATGACTTTCTCGTGGGCAAGGCGGATCGCGTCGCTGGAGTCAGGCTGCCAGAGCAAACTTGCGTGCTCAAGCAGGCGAGCATGCATGGTTTTCAGGGCGGTGATAAGCGTCGTTCCGTCCGAGGTGCTGGGCAGAATCATCATCATCACGCCGCCGCAGAGGATACCGATAATCACTTCGCACACGCGTGCCTGAGCGATATCCCACAGCTCGGTGGTATCCAGAATATTGACTACCGGAAAGGCGATGATCGCCGCCGTATAACCGGCGAGCTGGAACGCGTAGGCCACGTTGTTGGTAAAATGGGCGCAGGCCCAGGTACACAAGCCCAGCCAGCCGGCCATGCTCAGCAAAAAGAGCCAGGGATCGTTGAGCGTGTGCCCGGCGATAATCAGTGCCGCCGTGGCCCCCAGCAGGCTGCCCGCGACGCGCCCGAGGCTTTTACTGATCACCCCTCCGACGGTAGGAAAACTGACCACCGCCGCTGAGGTCATCGCCCAGTAAGGCTCATCCAGATTCAGATAATAAGCCACCGAAAGGGCCAGACACATGGCGATGCCGTTGCGCAGGGCATATCGCCACTGCGCAGGGGTTGCTTTGAACCACGGCATTTTGCGCCAGGAGAAAGCAGAGAGGTCCATCAGCGCGTTCCGATCGAGACGGTGCAGGTTGTGCCGGAGACCAGCGTGATGTCTGCCGGGAGTTTGTCGAACTCCACGCGGACCGGAACGCGCTGGGCGAGGCGCACCCACGGCACGTTAGGTTTGATGTCGGGCACAAGGCCGGAGTCGGTCTCGACACTCTGATCGTAAATGGCGCGGCCAATGCTGGAGACGTGACCCTGTAACCGGGTGGAACCGCTGTAAAGCGTGATCTGCGCCGGTGCGCCTTCCTGGATATGACGAAGCTTTGTCTCTTCGAAATAGCCGACAACGTAGAACGAGTGGCTGTCTACCAGCGCAAAGACCGGCTGCCCCTGAGTGGCGTAGTTCCCCTCGCGGGTGGAAAGATTGGTTACCCATCCGTCAACGGGTGCTTTAACGACCGTTTGCGTGAACTGCCACTGGGCTTGTTTCAGCGTGGCTTCTGCCACCTCAAGGCTGGCCTGCATAGCTTTGACGTTGATATTCGCGGTATCAAGATCTTCAGCAGAGATAAAATTTTGCGGCAGGTGGCGGCGGCGATTGGCTTCATTGTTGGCTTTCGCCAGATCGGACTGCGCCTTTGCCAGCTGCGCCTGGGCGTTCAGTACCGCGATATGAAACGGTGTCTCATCGATGCGAAAGAGCACGTCTCCCGCCTTCACCCGCTGGTTATCCTTAACCAGCAAAGACGTAATGCTCCCGGAGACTTGCGGCGTAATGCTGACCTGCTCGGCGCGGACTTTGCCATCGCGCGTCCACGGCGACTGCATGTAAAAATTCCAGAGCCACCAGCCCGCGACCAGTGCCAGAGCCAGAACCAACAGGCTGGAGAAATATTTAAGGGTTTTCAGCGACATATTCACCACGCAATCAACAGAGCCAGAGCGAGACAGACGGAAAGGGTAAACAGCGAAAGATCCATCAGCATGGGGTGCCAGATTTCGCCGGAGTACATCCAGTCGCGAAGCAGCCGGTGAGCCACAAGCCAGATCAGAAAGCCGAGCATAACGGCTTTGAAAATTGGGGGAAAATAGACAGACGCACCGACAATCAGGTCCTGAAGGGGTAACCCCGCGGAGCTAGTAGAGAACTTCACGAGCAGAGATCCTTTGCAGTGGTGAGGGGCCAGTGTTAACACAATGAAGTGTCTTCATTAAGTGTAAATGATCCGTTCGGAATTGATGAATGCAGTATTGCATTTGTTTTGCCAATATAAATGCTGCACACTATTCTAAAATCAGTATAATAACTTAGCAAGCTAATTATAAGGAGATGAAATTGGAATCGCCATTAGGTTCTGATCTGGCAAGGTTGGTACGCATCTGGCGTGCTCTGATTGACCATCGCCTGAAACCTCTGGAATTGACACAGACGCATTGGGTCACGCTGCATAACATTCATCAGTTGCCGCCCGATCAGTCACAAATTCAACTGGCCAAAGCGATTGGCATTGAGCAGCCATCTCTGGTGCGTACGCTCGATCAGCTGGAGGAGAAGGGGCTGATTTCCCGGCAAACCTGCGCCAGCGATCGCCGTGCTAAACGCATTAAACTGACGGAAAAGGCAGCGCCTATCATCACTGAGATGGAAGCGGTGATCAGCAAAACGCGGGGGGAGATCCTTTCCGGGATTTCACCGGCCGAGCTGGAACAGCTGATTGATATGATTGCTCGCCTTGAGCAAAACATCAATGAACTGCAAACCCGCGACTGACGTCATGACAAAGCCTTGCATCGCAAGGCTTTCTTTTTAACGGTACACCACCACCCGGTTGCGCCCCGTCTCTTTAGCCTCATACATCGCCTTATCCGCACGCTCGACGCACTCTTCAGCTGTAACCGCAGATGACGTCGCGGTGTACACGCCCATGCTGATGGTGATTGGCTCCGGAAGCTGTCCGTGGGTGGTTTCACGATCGAAACTGCTCAGCAGGATACGGATCCGCTCGGCCACCTGGCGTGCCGCCTCTGACGGGGTATTCGCCAGCAGCAAGACAAACTCTTCACCGCCGATGCGCGCGGCAATATCCTGAGGACGGACCGAATCCATCAGCAGATTGGCAACAAACTGCAGCACTTTGTCGCCTTGCAGGTGACCGTAGGTGTCGTTGATACGCTTAAAGCGATCGAGATCGCTGACAATCACCGACACGGGTTTACTGGCGCTGGTGGTTCTGAGCAAATGGTTCAAGGATTCGTAGAAGTAGCTGCGGTTGTAGAGACGCGTCAGGGCATCGCGAATCGAGTTCTGATAAGACTGCTGATATTTCAGATGGGAATCGCGGTAGAGACTGAAGACATCGTGCAGCAGGGTAAAAATAATCAGCAACGTGGCGGTCGTTTCAAACAGACGCGAGCTGTACCAGGCAAATCCCCCCACATAATCACTAGCAAACAGGGTGACCAGCGTAATCATATAGCAGACACACAAAAAGCTGCCGCTGACCCAAAATTCATTGCGCAGACGCGTGATGACCAGCATGGTGATTAAAGTGACAATCCAGAAAATAATCAGAATGAGATTAATCACTTGATTCCATAATATTGTCACCTGCCGGGTGTCATCACTGACAAGATCTATCGAAAGTAATGTACTGTGGCTCGAATAAATCCACGCAAGAGTAATCATTGAAACGGTAAACAGAAATAAACAGATAATAATTATTACATGTACACGGCGCGGTAATCCATGATGGCGCAGGGTATAAAGTACCGCCGCGCATGTGATCAGGAAGGCCATCATCACGTTGCGGAACATGAAGAAAATCATCGCGTCGTTATAATTAATGCGATGCAGGCCGAACGAGGTGAGCCACGCCGGGAAGCTGCTCAGCGTCCCCAGCATCAGCACCGCGGAGCCCGCGAAGGCAAAGGCGATGGCGAGCAGGAAAATCCGGTTTTTATCGCACCAGTATTTCATCAGCATAAAAAAGGCAATAAACAGATGAAAGACTAAAAGAAATATCGTCAGCGTAGGAAAAATTAATGTCGAAAGGGTCGGAATAATACTCTCTGTTTTTAAATAAAGAGTATGTAATATTCCATAAAAGACCAGACAGGCAAGCAAGAAGGAAACGTAGCGGTTTCCCAGATATCGGTTTATCACGATCATACGGTTGTTAACTGACAGATAATGCGTTATTAAGAAAAGAAACTGAACGCGGAGGATAATGTAATAAAAGAAAAAATACTTTGCGCGGGAACAAGAGAAGGGGAAGTGATTAATTCACGCGGTGAATGTGTTTTAGGGGATTAATTAATCGGAATGTTTTCAAGAGTAATGGATGTGACCCTGAGGCCACATCCATTATGGAATTAGCGTGGGGATACAGTCACCTGGCTACCGTTGCTTGCCAGGACCACACGTTGGCCGCTAGCAAACTGGGTTTTACCCTGTTTCTGCACAACCATGATGGTGTTGCCGTCGTCTTTACGGATTTCCAGCTCAACGCCCTGGGTTTTGTTCATTGAACCCTGAACACCCTGACCCGCTACGCCACCCGCAACAGCACCTGCGGCAGTCGCCAGAGAACGACCGGTGCCACCACCGACGGTGTTACCCAGGAAGCCACCCAGCACAGCACCACCAATCGCGCCAATCACGTTGTTGTCATCGCCACCCTGGATCTGAACCGGGCGAACGTTAACAACAGTACCGTAAGTGACGTTCTGAACTTGTTTGGCTTCGGAGGCGGTGTAAACGTCACCCGAAAGGGAATCGTTATTCACGCAGCCAGCCAGTGTTAAACCAATCAGTGAAACGCCCAGTACACGTAAAATCATTTGAATCTCCTGTTCACCAACAACGCCCAAACTGAGCATCCGTTATGGCTAAATTATATGGCATTGAGAGCCATAGATCATATCTTTGCACTAACAATAGGAAAATTGTACTTGAATTTGACTTAACGAGACATAAACGGAAGAGGCGGGGTGCTTGAGATCGGACATTGTTAAAAAATATTAGCCGGTCATAGAAATACCCCTTCATTTATGGTGGAGTGGTGACCCCAAGCCCAGATAACCTAAGGAAAGCGCATGAAATCGGGTCGTTATATCGGTGTCATGTCAGGCACCAGTCTTGACGGAGTCGATGTTGTCCTTGCTGCAATTGATGAAAACATGGTGGCGCAGCAGGCAAGCCTGAGCTGGCCGATTCCTGTAGAACTGAAAGAAGCGATTCTGAGCATTTGCCAGGGACAGCAACTGACTCTCTCGCAACTGGGGCGGCTCGATGTGCAGCTGGGATCGCTGTTTGCCGATGCGGTGCTGGCGCTCATGCAACAGGAAAATCTTCAGCCAAAGGACATCGTGGCGATTGGCTGTCATGGGCAAACCGTGTGGCATGAACCGCTTGGCGACGCGCCGCATTCGATGCAAATTGGCGATAATAACCAGATCGTCGCCAAAACAGGTGTAACGGTCGTGGGGGATTTCCGCCGTCGCGACATCGCCCTTGGCGGGCAGGGCGCGCCGCTGGTTCCGGCGTTTCACCAGGCATTGCTGGCGCACCCGGATGAACGTCGCATGGTACTGAACATTGGTGGCATCGCCAATTTGTCGATGCTCATTCCTGGGCGACCGGTGCGCGGTTACGATACCGGGCCAGGCAATATGCTGATGGACGCCTGGATCTGGCGTCAGCGTGGCAAAGCGTACGACAAAGACGCGCAGTGGGCGTGCGAGGGAAAAGTCATTATTCCACTGCTGCAAACGATGCTGAGCGATCCTTATTTCGCCGCGCCTGCGCCAAAAAGTACGGGGCGCGAATATTTCAATTACGGCTGGCTTGAGCGCCAGCTGGCGCAGTTCCCGGCGCTGGCCCCGCAGGATGTGCAGGCGACGCTGGTGGAGCTGACGGCAATCTCGATTTCGGAGCAAGTCCTGCTGAGCGGCGGCTGCGAGCGACTGCTGGTGTGCGGCGGAGGCAGCCGAAATCCGCTGGTAATGGCGCGCCTCGCCGGGCTGTTACCGGGCACCGAGGTGACCACTACCGATGCGGCAGGCATCAGCGGCGACGATATGGAAGCCCTGGCCTTCGCCTGGCTTGCCTGGCGCACGGTCGCCGGTCTGCCGGGGAATCTGCCTTCCGTTACCGGTGCGCGCGAAGCCAGCGTGCTGGGCGCGATTTTTCCGGCCAATCCGCGGCATAATCAGAGTTAACTGAATTCCAGCCCTGCCCGTTGCCGTTAAAATCGAAAGGAATACAGGAGGGTGACTTCACCCTCCATGATCAGGATAGTCTTCGGAACAGGCTCATGAAAAAACTTCTTCTTACGTTTGCCCCTCTCTTACTCGCGGGCTGTAGCTACTACAACCAGGTTGTCGATCGCCTCAATACCGACACCCTCGAGTATCGCTGTGATGAAAAACCACTGACCGTGAAGCTCAATAATCCGCGTCAGGAAGCCAGTTTCATCTACGACAATAAAATGCTGAACCTGAAACAGGGTATGTCCGCGTCCGGCGCGCGCTACACGGACGGGATCTACGTATTCTGGTCCAAAGGTGACGATGCCACCGTCTACAAACGCGACCGCGTAGTGCTCAACAACTGTGTGCTGCAAAATCCGAAGCGTTGAGATTTTTACAGGGGCGGCGCACAATAGCGCCACCCAATTCTAATTTCAGCTAACGCCATGTCAGATAACGATGAATTGCAGCAAATTGCGCATCTGCGCCGTGAGTACACCAAAGGCGGCCTGCGTCGCCAGGATCTTCCCGCTGAACCCCTCGTACTTTTTGAGCGCTGGCTGAAACAGGCCTGTGAGGCCAAACTGGCCGATCCGACCGCGATGGTCGTCGCCACCGTCGATGAGAACGGCCAGCCCTATCAGCGTATCGTCCTGCTGAAACATTACGACGAAAAAGGGCTGGTGTTTTATACCAACCTCGGCAGCCGTAAAGCTCACCATCTGGAAAACAATCCGCGCATCAGCCTGCTGTTCCCGTGGCATATGCTGGAGCGTCAGGTGATGGTGACAGGGAAAGTCGAACGCCTCTCAACGCTCGAAGTGCTGAAATATTTCCACAGCCGTCCTCGCGACAGCCAGATTGGCGCCTGGGTCTCGAAACAATCGAGCCGCATTTCGGCACGCGGCGTGCTGGAGAGCAAATTCCTCGAGCTAAAACAAAAATTCCAGCAGGGCGAAGTGCCTTTGCCAAGCTTCTGGGGCGGTTTCCGCGTTCCCATTGAGCAGATGGAGTTCTGGCAGGGCGGCGAACACCGTCTGCATGACCGCTTTTTATACCAGCGCGACAACGACGCGTGGAAAATCGACCGACTGGCCCCGTAATCCTCGAAATTTGTTGTTTTAAGCGCTAGCGCTGGATGGGCTGGCGCTTTATTCTATGTCTCTTTCGCGCTAGGCGAAAAGTCGTGTACCGACAGAGGTGCAGTCGTTTATACATGGAGAATTTGATGGCAAGCAGTAACTTGATTAAACAATTGCAAGAGCGGGGCCTGGTGGCCCAGGTGACGGACGAAGTAGCGTTAGCAGAGCGACTGGCGCAAGGCCCGATCGCGCTCTATTGCGGCTTCGATCCCACCGCTGACAGCTTGCACTTGGGGCATCTTGTTCCATTGTTATGCCTGAAACGCTTCCAGCAAATGGGCCACAAGCCTGTGGCGCTGGTGGGTGGTGCAACCGGTCTGATTGGTGACCCAAGCTTTAAAGCCGCCGAGCGTAAACTGAATACGGAAGACACCGTGCAGGAGTGGGTGGACAAAATTCGCAAGCAGGTTGCGCCATTCCTCGACTTCGATTGCGGTGAAAACTCTGCGATTGCTGCCAACAACTACGACTGGTTTGGCAACATGAACGTGCTGACCTTCCTGCGTGATATCGGCAAGCACTTCTCCGTTAATCAGATGATCAACAAAGAAGCGGTGAAGCAGCGTCTGAACCGTGACGATCAGGGCATCTCCTTTACCGAGTTCTCCTACAACCTGCTGCAGGGTTATGACTTCGCCTGTCTGAACAAACTGCACGGCGTGGCGCTGCAGATTGGTGGCTCTGACCAGTGGGGCAACATCACGTCCGGTATCGACCTGACGCGTCGTCTGCATCAGAACCAGGTATTCGGTCTGACCGTACCGCTTATCACCAAAGCTGATGGCACCAAGTTTGGTAAAACCGAAGGCGGCGCAGTCTGGCTGGATCCGAAGAAAACCAGCCCGTACAAATTCTACCAGTTCTGGATCAACACCGCCGATGCGGACGTTTATCGCTTCCTGAAGTTCTTCACTTTCATGGACATCGAAGAGATCAATGCTCTGGAAGAAGAAGACAAGAACAGCGGTAAAGCGCCTCGCGCACAGTATGTGCTGGCCGATCAGGTCACCAGCCTGGTTCACGGTGAAGACGGTCTGGCGGCGGCGAAACGCATTACTGCCAGTCTGTTTAACGGCACCCTGAGCGATCTGAGCGTGGAAGATTTCGAGCAGCTGGCGCAGGATGGCGTGCCAATGGTTGAGATGGAAAAGGGCGCCGATCTGATGCAGGCGCTGGTCGATTCCGAGCTGCAGCCGTCCCGTGGTCAGGCGCGTAAGACCATCGCCTCCAATGCCATCACCATCAACGGTGAGAAGCAGGCCGATCCGGAATACACCTTCGCAGAAAGCGATCGTCTGTACGGGCGCTACACCCTGCTGCGTCGCGGTAAGAAGAATTACTGTCTGGTTTGCTGGAAGTAATCACAAGTGTTTGAGGGGCGTGGGAAACCACGCCCCTTTATTTTTTCAGGGTTGTGGTAAGAAAAATGAATAACATCCTCGCCATTCAGTCCCACGTTGTATTTGGCCATGCCGGCAATAGCGCCGCAGAGTTCCCGATGCGTCGCCTTGGGGCCAACGTCTGGCCGCTCAACACCGTTCAGTTCTCCAATCACACACAATACGGTAAATGGACAGGCTGCGTGCTGCCTGCATCGCATTTGACGGAGATTGTGCAGGGTATCGCGGATATCGATCAGCTAAAGCGCTGTGACGCCGTTTTAAGCGGTTATCTGGGATCGGCGGAGCAGGGCGAGCATATCCTGGGTATCGTACGTCAGGTTAAAGCGGCAAACCCGTCGGCCAAATTTTTCTGCGATCCGGTGATGGGCCATCCGGAAAAAGGGTGCATCGTGGCGCCGGGTGTGGCGGAGTTTCATGTGCGCCATGCGATGCCGGCAAGTGATATCATCGCGCCAAATCTCATCGAACTGGAAATTCTCTGCGAGCATCCGGTGAACAGCATTGAAGAAGCCGTGACAGCGTCACGTGAGCTGATAGCTCAGGGACCGGAGATTGTGCTGGTAAAACATCTGGCGCGCGCGGGGTTTAGCCCGGACCGCTTTGAAATGCTGCTGGTGACGAAAGACGACGCCTGGCATATCAGCCGTCCGCTGGTGGACTTTGGTGCTCGCCAGCCGGTGGGCGTGGGTGATGTGACGAGTGGTTTACTGCTGGTGAAACTGTTGCAGGGCGCATCTCTGCGCGACGCGCTGGAGCATGTGACCGCAGCGGTCTATGAAATCATGATCGCGACGAAACAGATGGATGAGTATGAGTTGCAGGTTGTGGCGGCGCAGGAGCGTATTGCGAAGCCGGAGCACTACTTTAGCGCGACGCAGCTTTAAAAACAGTGCCCGGCAAGCGCGCAGCGCCGCCGGGCACTGCAGAGATATCTTAGTTCAACCCTTCCGCTTTCAGCGCCGCCGCCACGCCCGGACGTGCCGCCATGCGTTCCATATACGACGCAATATGGCTTAATCCTTCCATATTCAGCTTCACTGCCCGCGCCCAGCGCAGTACCGTAAACAGATAAGCGTCAGCAATGGTAAAGCGCTGGCCGCAAATCCACTGATCGTCTTTCAGGGCGTCATTAACGTACTGCAGTTTTTTCTCCAGCAGGGCACGAACGGTGGGTTTGTACTCTTCAGGGGTGTCCGGACGGAACAGCGGCGTGAAGCCTTTGTGCAGCTCAGTCGCGATGTAGTTCAGCCACTCGAGGGTTTTATAGCGGGAAATGCTGCCCGTCGGTGCCAGCAGATGGCGATCGGGTACTGAATCGGCCAGGAACTGCATAATGGCGACGCCTTCAGTGAGCAACGTGCCGTCGTCCAGCGCCAGAGCCGGAACCTGTCCTTTCGGGTTAATCGCGAAATAATCCTCGCCATTCTCCAGACGCTTTTTCATCAGGTCGACGCTATCGAGCGTGAAATCCTTGCCGCTCTCGCGCAGGGTGATGTGTGAAGCAAGAGAGCATGCGCCTGGTTTGTAGAACAGTTTCATCGGTAACTCCTTTTTGCTGAGATTGGGGTCATGGTAATGCGCGGCAGAATAAAAAAAAAGCCGCTAACGCACAGTTAGCGGCTTCTCTTCAGTCGTTTCCCGATGACAATTACGCGGTAGCGGTATCCGTCGCTTTAGCGGTTTTGTCGTCGTCCTGGGTCATACGGTTCAGTTTAGGTGCAGTCAGCAGCATCAGCACGGCGATAATTGCGGTGGCGATACCGATCTGCATGAATACGCGTCCGTACACTTCCAGGGAGACCAGAGGGTCGGTGACGTTTTCCGGAACGGCCATCAGGTTTGCAATTTTACCTGCGATGATAGCGGCACCCGCAGTAGTCAGGAACCAGCTACCCATGATGAAGCCCATCAGACGCTGTGGAACCAGCTGTGCAACCATTGCCAGGCCCAGACCTGAGATCATCAGCTCGCCGATAGACTGCAGCGCGTAGCTCAGAATCAGCCAGTTAACAGACACGATACCCGCGTCGGTCGCGAACTTGGTACCCAGCGGCAGTACCAGGAATGCGCCAGAGCACAGCACCATACCGATGGCGAATTTGTGCGGCATCGGCAGACGGTCGCCCATCTTGTTGTAGATAGCGGCCAGAATCGGGCTACCAATCATGATCCAGAACGGGTTCAGAGCCTGGAACTGCTCAGGTTCGAACGCGATACCCAGAATGGCGTGCTCAACGTTACGAATGGCGAAGAAGTTCAGGGAGGTTGGCATCTGGCTGTACAGCACGAAGAAGACAATCGCCTGCAGCATCAGAATGAAGGCCACAATCATCTTACGACGCGCAGCGCCCTGCATAGCGAACGCTTCTTTCGCGAAGATGCAGATGATACCCAGAGCAACCACGCCCAGTACCGCGCGAGCAACGCCCTGGTTGTGCAGCAGCCAGGTGGCGATGGTGGCGAGGATCACGACGCCCACGATAGTCGCCAGCAGTTTGCCCATGTGAACCGGTTCGAAGTCAGGTTTAGAGCCGTAGTCTTTGACCCAGCGTTTGCAGAAGGCAAAGTTAACCACGGTGATCAGCATACCGACAACGGAGAGTGAGAACGCTACGCTCCAGCCGAACTTCGCTGCCAGCCACGGTGTTGCCAGCATAGAGAAGAAGGAACCGATGTTCACCGACATGTAGTACATGGTGAATGCACCGTCGAGACGCGGGTCATCTTTGCTGTAGCAGGTAGAAAGCAGGGAGGACGGGTTCGCTTTGAAAAGCCCGTTACCGACGGCAATCGTCGCCATACCCATGTAGACAACCGCAGCATCGTGACCGGACCACGCAACCAGCGCATAGCCGACAGCCAGAACGATGGCGCCGAGCATGATCACGCGTTTGGTGCCAAGAACTTTATCGCCTAACCAGCCGCCGACGGCGACCAGGCCGTAAACCAGTGCACTGAAAGAGGAGAACAGCGTGATGGAATCCGCTTCGGACATACCCAGTTGTTTAACCAGGTAAACAGCCATAATCCCTTGCAGGCCGTAAAAGCCAAAACGCTCCCATAACTCGATAGAGAAGATGAGATAGAACGCCTTAGGCTGTTTGAAAGCGTTTAAACTTACGCTCTCTTCTGTTGGTTTATTGTTTGCAGTAGACACATATACCTCTTTTTTTACATCCCATATTAACGGGGGTGTTCATAGCGTAATTGACCGGAGTCCATTCGCCTTATAGTTATATTGGGAGGGGAAACGGCGGGTAATGTTCACTATCCTGACCCATCTGGCAAGGTGTTTGTAATACTCTGTTACATATAACCAGAGTGGTATAATACGCGGGTCAGACAAATGTTATTTAGCGTTAAATCTTTCAGCATGAGAATTGGTGGTTTTTTTCACTACTGAGACCGGTAAAAAAGGGCTGTATGGCGATATGTTCTGCTATATGGTCATTGTGGTAGTGATATGGTCCATATTCTGAAAATCAACTGGTTTAATCTGTTGTGAACGATCGGTCATAGCTTGTTCGCGCAAGGGCTTAGTGGGTTTTTATATACAAAAATCCAACATGACGTTATCAGAGTGATCGCGATCACAGATGTATAGAAAATTTCGCTGACGAAAAAACAATTAACCTGCCAGGGTGTTAATGAACCGAACAATCAAGAGGTCTGAAAGTGAACGAAGCGGATAATAAATGGGCAAAAGGAAGGTTTACGGTTAGACCTTCCTTTAGTAAGGGATTGATATACTGAGCAGAGGAGGCAGGTGACGGAAAGTCAGGCGTACACTTTCTCTTTATATTCGCATAAATCTTCGATAAGACACGAACCGCAGCGGGGTTTACGGGCGATACAGGTATAACGTCCGTGCAGGATCAGCCAGTGGTGGCAATCCACCTTAAACTCCGCCGGCACCACCTTCAGCAGCTTTTCTTCGACCTGTTCGACGTTCTTACCCGGTGCGAAATTTGTGCGGTTACAGACGCGGAAAATATGCGTATCCACGGCAATGGTCGGCCAGCCGAAAGCGGTATTGAGCACCACGTTGGCGGTTTTACGCCCCACGCCAGGCAGCGCTTCCAGCGCGGCTCTGTCTTCCGGCACTTCGCCGCCATGCTGTTCCAGCAGGATACGGCAGGTTTTAATCACGTTCTCGGCCTTGCTGTTAAACAGACCAATGGTTTTGATGTACGACTTCACGCCGTCCACGCCCAGCTCCAGCATCGCCTGCGGCGTATTGGCGACAGGGTAGAGCTTCGCCGTCGCTTTGTTGACGCTCACGTCGGTGGCCTGGGCGGAGAGCAGCACCGCGATCAGCAGCTCAAAAGGGGAGTTGAAATTCAGCTCCGTTGTCGGATGCGGGTCGTTATCACGCAGACGAGTCAGGATCGTGATGCGTTTCTCTTTATTCATACAGCCTTCTCAGGGAGTCCTTCCTGCACGCTACGCTCGGCGGCGCGGCGTTTACGTTTCTCATCAATGAGGTATTTTAACGCCAGCATCATACCAAGGCCAATAAATGCGCCCGGTGGCAGCATCGCCAGCAGGAACGGCGTATCCGTGTGGAAGACCTCAATACGCAGGGCCTTCGCCCAGCCGCCCAGCAGTGCGTCAGCGCCGTCAAACAGGGTACCGTTACCGAGGATCTCACGCATTGAGCCCAGCACAAACATCGCGCAGGTGGCACCCATACCGATGGCAAAGCCATCCAGCGCCGAGATCAGCGGATCGTTCTTCACAGCGAAAGCTTCCGCGCGGCCCACAACGATACAGTTGGTCACAATCAGCGGAATAAAAATCCCCAGCGACTGATAAAGGCCGAACGCGTAGGCGTTGATCAGCATCTGCACGATACTCACCACCGAGGCGATGATCATCACGTAAATCGGAATACGAATCTCTGAGGGCGTCCAGCGACGCAGGGCGGAGATCGACAGGTTGGTCAGGGTCAGCACCAGCGTGGTCGCCAGTCCAAGGCCGAGGGCGTTCGTGGCAGTGGATGTCACCGCCAGCAGCGGGCACATCCCCAGCAGCTGGACCAGCGCGGAGTTGTTCTTCCAGAGACCCTGGACAATAACCTCTTTAACCTGGCTCATGATTACTCCTCACAGGCGGGAAGATTGTTGATTTGCGCAGGCAGCGTTTCGGCGTACAGCCCCGCGCGTTTCACCGCATTCACCACGGCGCGTGGGGTAATGGTCGCGCCGGTAAACTGGTCGAACTCACCGCCGTCTTTTTTGACTGCAAAGGCGGTGTCATTCTCACCATGAATCACTTTTCCGGCAAAATGTAAAATCCAGTCGCTGAGGCGAAGCTCGATTTTATCCCCCAGCCCTGGCGTTTCGTGGTGCTGCGTCACACGGGTGCCGAGAACCGTACCAGAGAAGTCGGTGCCGACCAGCAGTTGAATCGCGCCAGAGTAGCCGTCCGGTGCGGTCGCTTCCATCACGGCACCCACGGCGGTATCCCCTTTACGGGCGATGAAAACGCGGTGTTCACCTTTGCCTAACTGCGGCGCCTGCACGATAAAGCAGCTTTTCTGCAGGTCATTATCGTAGAAATCTGACGGGATCACCTGATCGAACAGCGCCTTTTGCTGTTTCGATGCCTGTTCATCAATCGTCGTTTTGGTCATTTCATTCACCAGCGCGGTCAGCCCCGTCAGGGCAGCGGCGAAGATCGCCAGCGTCACGCCGTGTTTTTGCATAGTTTTCAGCATGGCGAATCCCTTAGCGGTGGCCATACACGCGAGGACGCGTGTAGTAGTCGATGAGCGGCACCGTGATATTGGCCAGCAGTACGGCGAACGCTACGCCATCCGGATAGCCGCCAAAACTGCGGATCAGCCAGACCAGCAGCCCCGCCAGCGCGCCAAAAATGAGGCGTCCACGGTTGGTGGTCGATGCGGTCACCGGGTCGGTCAGAATAAAGAAGGCGCCCAGCATGGTTGCGCCGGAGAGCAGATGCATCTGCGGGCTTGGCAGCGGCTCGGACGAGAACATCCAGCCGAGCGTGGCACAGATCGTCAGCGTCACCAGGAAGCTCACCGGAATGTGCCAGCGAATCGTCTTCTTCCACAGCAGGAACACGCCGCCCAACAGATAGGCGATATTAACCCATTGCCAGCCAGCGCCCGCCAGCACGCCGCTGTAGATTGGGTACGCCATGATCTGCTCAACGCTGTGACCGGCATGCAACGACGTTTTAAAGGTATCGAGCGGCGTCGCCTGGCTGATACCATCCACGCCCATGCGCAGGGTGGTCATGTCGCCACCCGTTGCCGTGTGGCCGGTGAAGATCACCTGAAGCGCATCCATAAATCCCGGTACCGTCGCGGCAATCTCGTGCGGCGGCAGCCAGCTGGTCATCTGCACCGGGAAGGAGATCAGCAAGACCACATAGCCGATCATCGCCGGGTTAAACGGGTTATGCCCCAGGCCGCCGTACAGCTGTTTGGCAATAATAACCGCGAAAACGGTGCCCAGCACCACCATCCACCAGGGTGAAAACGGCGGAATACTGATCGCCAGTAACAGACCGGTGAGCAGGGCTGAGTTATCGGCGAGAATGCGGGGAACAGGCATTTTTCGAAGCTTAAGCACCAGCGCTTCGGCGGCCAGCGCACTGACGCAGCCGAGGACAATCTGAAACAGCGTCCCCCAGCCAAAAAACCAGAGCTGCACGGCAATGCCCGGTAAGGCCGCCAGGCAAACCAGCATCATAATGCGCGACGTCTGGCGCTGGTTATGGGTGTAAGGGGAACTTGCGATTCTGAAAACCATTTAATCCTCGTTTACTGCCTGCTGTGCGGCTTTCTTAGCCTGAACGCGTGCAATCGCGGCGGCGACTGCGGCTTTGCGTGGGTCGTCATTGGCGGCGGGTTCGGGGCCCTGCTGGGCCGCTTTACGCGCTTTGGCGCGAGCAATGGCGGCTTCAACGGCCGCTTTGCGCGGATCGACAGGGGTTTCCTGCTCGACGCTCTTTTCCTGTTGCTCCGCTTTACGCGCTTTGGCGCGAGCAATGGCGGCCTCAACGGCGGCTTTGCGCGGATCGACAGGCGGTTCCTGCTCGACGCTCTTTTCCTGTTGCTCCGCTTTACGCGCTTTGGCGCGGGCAATGGCGGCCTCAACGGCGGCTTTGCGCGGATCGACAGGCGGTTCCTGTTCGACGCTCTTGTCCTGTTGCTCCGCTTTGCGCGCTTTGGCACGAGCTATCGCCGCTTCAACCGCTGCTTTACGCGGATCGCTCTCAGCGTTCGGCTGTGCGTCCTGGGCTTTTTCTGCCTGACGGGCGCGGGCCTGCGCTTTGCGCGCTTCACGTGCGGCGATGGCTTCGCTGTTGTCTGGTTTTTCACCGGCCGGTATGATCACCGGCTGTGCGGCAGAGGCTTTCTTCTCACGAACCCGCGCCAGCGCGGCGTTAATGGCATCCTGATCTTTTTCGGCTGGCTGAACGGCAGCCTTTTTGTGACGTTCCTGACGCGCCAGTTTCTCACGCTCAAGACGCGCCTGACGCGCTTCAAAGCGGGCTTTGGCTTCGGCGGCACGTTTGTCTTCCAGCGAAATGGCGTAGATCTCGGCTTTTTCCTGGCGGAAATACTGCACCAGCGGAATGCTGCTTGGGCAGACCCAGGCGCAGGCCCCGCACTCAATGCAGTCGGCCAGATTGTGGGCTGTGGCTTTATCGTGCAGCTGGCCTTTGCTGAACCAGTACAACTGCTGCGGCAGCAGATCGGCCGGACAAGCGTCGGCGCAGGCGCTACAGCGGATACAGCCTTTTTCTTCCTGCTCTTCGCCCATCTCACTTGCAGAAGGGGCCAGCAGACAGTTGGTGATTTTGACGACCGGAACGTCCAGCCAGGGCAGGGTAAAGCCCATCAGCGGCCCGCCCATAATGACCATTTGATCGCTGCCCGGACAGAAGCCGGCCTGCTCCAGCAAATGACGCACCGGCGTACCCAGCCGCGCCCAGACGTTACCCGGCTGCGAAACGGACTCGCCTGTCAGCGTCACTACGCGTTCGGTCAACGGTTCCCCGTCGATCACCGCGCGTTTCACCGCGTAAGCCGTACCGACGTTTTGCATCAGTACGCCAATGTCAGAAGAGCGGCCGCCGTGCGGAACCTGTTTCCCGGTCAGAATTTGCGTCAGCTGTTTTGCACCGCCGGACGGGTATTTAGTGGGAATAACGCGCAGGCCAATGTCGTGGCTGCCCGCCAGCACCGCACGCAGCATGGAGATCGCCTGCGGCTTGTTATCTTCAATGCCGATCAGCACTTCGCGCGGCTGCAAAATATGGGCAAGGATGCGAATCCCTTCGACGACCTGCGCGGCGCAGTCCTGCATCAGGCGGTCATCAGCGGTGATGTAAGGCTCGCACTCTGCGGCGTTGATAATCAGGGTCTGAATTTTATCGCCACCACCGCGCAGTTTGGTGCCGGTCGGGAAGCCTGCGCCGCCAAGACCGGCCACGCCGAACTGGTGGATGCGCTCGATCAGGGCTTCGCGGCTCTGGGCGCGGTAATCGCTCCAGCCGTCACGGTCGATCCAGCGGTCTTCACCGTCCGGCTCGATCATGACGCTTAATTCGGCCAGTGCCGAAGGGTGGGGAACCGTGTGAGGGGCAATCGCCACCACTTTCCCGGAGGTCGGTGCGTGGACCGGGAGCATACGTCCGCGTCCAAAGGTCAGTTGCTGACCGCGCAGCACGTTGTCACCGACTTTCACGCACAGCTCGCCTTCCGCACCGATGTGCTGTTTCAGCGGCATGACGAACCGGTTTGCTAATGGGATCTGGCGCAGCGGCGTGCCGCTGGACTGGGTTTTCATCTCTGGCGGATGAATCCCGCCGTCGAAATCCCAAATCTTCTCTTTTCTGAACGCAGAAAATAACTTAAACATGGTGTTCCACAGGAATTATACGAACCGGAATGGTTTGAAGATCCCACTTCCAGCTGTCGGGAGTCGTTTCGACCGGACGCAGCTCGATGCATTGCGTCGGGCAGGGGGCCACACAAAGATTGCAGCCCGTACAGAGATCCGCCATCACGGTGTGCATCGCGCGAGTTGCGCCAACAATGGCGTCCACCGGGCAGGCCTGAATACACTTGGTACAGCCGATGCAGTTTTCTTCGTCGATGACCGCCAGCACGCGCGCAGGCTCTTGCGCGCTCTCGTCGCCATCAACAGGCTGCGGATCGACGTTAAGCAGCGCCGCGATTTTTAACATCACGGCTTCGCCACCCGGCGCACAGCGGTTAATTTTTTCACCGTTGCCTACCGCCTCAGCATAGGGACGGCAGCCAGGATAGCCGCATTGCCCACACTGGCTTTGCGGCAGGAGGTCATCGATTTTTTCGACGACAGGATCGCCTTCAACCGCAAAACGGCGCGAGGCGTAACCCAGAATAATGCCAAAAAACAGCCCCAACACGCTGATGGCGGCGATGGCAATCCAGATAGCATTCATTACAACTTCACCAGACCACTGAAGCCCATAAAGGCCAGAGACATCAAACCCGCGGTGACCAGTGCAATGGCGTTACCGCGAAAAGGCGCCGGAATATCGGCAGCGGCCATGCGTTCACGAATAGAGGCAAACAGCACCATGACCAGCGAGAAACCGACCGCCGCGGAGAAACCGTACAGGGCCGATTGCAGGAAATTATGGCCAAGGTTGATGTTGAGCAGCGCCACGCCGAGCACGGCGCAGTTGGTGGTAATCAGCGGCAGGAAAATGCCGAGCAGGCGATAGAGCGCCGGGCTGGTTTTGCGCACCACCATTTCCGTAAACTGCACCACAAAGGCAATCACGAGAATAAACGCCAGCGTGCGCAGATAGATCAGGCCGAGGGGGATCAATATCCAGGTATCAATCCACCATGCGCAAATAGAGGCCAGTGTCATTACGAAGGTGGTTGCCAGTCCCATGCCCATTGCGGTTTCCAGCTTTTTGGAAACCCCCATGAACGGGCACAGGCCAAGGAACTTCACCAGCACGAAGTTATTCACCAGCACAGTTCCGACAAAGAGCAGTAAGTAATCGGTCATTATTTAGCCTGAAATAAAAAAGCCGCCTATTATCGGATAAACCACAACGGGCGACAACAGGATAACTGTAGGGTTATTACGGGTTCACGAAGGTCTTTTTGACCCGTGCGGAACGCCTGAAGTAGGGCGCGAAGAGCGCAGCGGCCAGCAGCGGGAACAGCAGCTGGCGCACAGCCAGTAAGTCTGAAACCGGTGAAAAGGCAAAGGCCTTGATCGCCAACAGCACGGAGATCAGCAGCCAGATAATATAGTGCTTAGGCACTTTCTGACGGCGTTTAAAGAACGCAATGGTCAGCCAAAGGGTGTAATACCACATGGCAATGGCAAAACCGAAGGAGATAAACCACAGCGCAATATTCATTGTGCTCTGGGAGGTCAGATTCTTAAGCGCATACGGCGTCACGAGAGCCGTTGTATACAGCAGCAGCGCAAGCGATGCGCTTAACAAAGCCACCAGTAACCAGGCGAGCGGGGCGAGTAACCAGCCTCCGATTTTTTCTCCAGGCGATGCGGTCATGTTATCTCCCTCAGTCTGCACGAAATGATACCCGGCAAATTTACCGGGGCGTGAGTATATAACATTTCGCGCCGATGGCTACCGTCTTACAGCACGTAGCGCCAAACTGATTTAGGGACTTCGCCGATATTGAACAAACGACCGCCGGAAACCAGCTCTGCGCGACGATGATCGGCAGCGCGGTACATATTGATGATGTCCTGATTATCGGTCAGCGTGTAGTTCAAATGATCAAACAGTTTTTCCAGGCTCTCGAGAGAACTGATCTTGCGAAATTTTAATAAATAATCCTGAACTGTCATTTAATAAGCTTCCATTTTTAAAAGTAAATTTTATCAGTAGGGTAATTCGCTCGAATAATAAACGGATAAATAAAGACGTAAACAACCCACTTAAGGGTTAAGACTAAATTAGGAGTTTTCTTTGAAAGTTTCAGGCGTCGGACGACGCCTGCAGAAGAAGGTTAACTCTGATGACCGTGGCTGGCAACCGGCAACTGACAGGATATGTCACTCTTTTGCCAGCAGAACTTATTTGGTCTGAGACGCCGCAACCGGTTCTGGTGGCTGGTAGTTATCAATATGGCTGGCAACGCCGAGTAAAATGACGGAAACACCCAGGACAACCCATCCTGCTAATTCAACGATTCGATTGATAATTGACGTCATGATTCTTGTTTGTGATTTATCCATAAATACAGATTGAGAATGTTACAGCGCGATTTCCGCTATCGCAAGTCCTTTGGGAACGGTTTCTCTGTATGAATTCAGCAGGTTATATAATTGTAACAAAGACCGCTGGTCAGTCGTGCTGTTTTACTTTTTGTAATCCATTACAAAACGGTTGTGACAGGCTTGTTGATAGTGTGAAATGAGTGAAAGACAAGACGAGAGGCAACGACATGAGTGACAAAATCCGCGTCGGATTAATTGGTTATGGTTATGCGAGCAAGACGTTTCACGCACCGCTGATTGCCGGTACGCCTGGAATGGAGCTGGCGGCAGTTTCAAGCAGCGATGCGTCGAAAGTGCATGCTGACTGGCCTGCGGTTCCGGTAGTGTCTGAACCTAAGCACCTGTTTAACGATCCGAATATCGATTTAATCGTCATCCCCACGCCAAACGACACCCACTTCCCGCTGGCGAAAACGGCGCTGGAAGCGGGTAAGCATGTGGTGGTGGATAAGCCCTTTACCGTGACGCTGTCTCAGGCACGCGAGCTGGACGCGTTGGCAAAAAGTCTGGGACGTCTGCTGTCGGTATTCCACAACCGTCGCTGGGACAGTGATTTCCTCACACTTAAGGCGCTGATGAACGAAGGGACGCTGGGTGAAGTGGCGTACTTCGAATCCCATTTCGATCGTTTCCGCCCACAGGTACGTAACCGCTGGCGCGAGCAGGCCGGTCCAGGCAGCGGTATCTGGTACGATCTGGCCCCGCATTTGCTGGATCAAGCGGTGAATCTGTTTGGTCTGCCGGTCAGCGTGACGGTCGATCTAGCGCAACTGCGCCCGGGCGCACAGGCCACGGACTATTTCCACGCGATTTTGACCTATCCGCAGCGTCGTGTGGTGCTGCACGGCACCATGCTGGCGGCGGCCGAATCTGCGCGCTATATCGTGCACGGTACGCGCGGGAGCTACGTGAAGTTTGGTCTGGACCCGCAGGAAGACCGTCTGAAAAACGGCGAACGCCTGCCGCAGGAAGACTGGGGCTACGATATGCGTGACGGCGTGTTAACGCGTGTCGAAGGGGAGGAGCAGGTGCAGGAAACCTGGCTGACCCTGCCGGGGAACTATCCGGCCTATTATGCGGCGATCCGCGATGCCCTGAACGGCACGGGTGAAAACCCGGTTCCGGCAAGCCAGGCGATTCAGATTATGGAACTGATTGAGCTGGGCATCGAATCAGCGAAACACCGCTCGACGCTCTGTCTGGCGTAATAAAAAGGCCGGCAAATTTGCCGGCCTTTTACTTCTTAGCCTGCGACTTTATCGCGCAGGGCCTGTTTTTCAGCTGCGCTCAAGAACGCAATTTCCAGGCCGTTGATCTGCGCCTGTCGAATATCTTCGCGGCTCAGTCCCGCCTGCGGCGCGGCAACATTATACTCATGAATAATATCGACACCCTGAACTGCCGGATCGTCGGTGTTCAGCGTCGCCAGCACGCCGTGCGCGAGGAACGTCTTCAGCGGATGCTGCGCCAGTGACGCAACGGTGCTGGTCTGAATGTTAGACGTCAGACAGGATTCGATGCCGATGCGCTGCTCGACCAGGAAATCCATCAGCGCGCGGTCTTCAACGGCTTTCACACCGTGGCCGATACGCTCGGCACCCAGCTCACGAATTGCCTGCCAGATACTTTCCGGACCGGCCGCTTCGCCCGCATGAACGGTAACATGCCAGCCCGCGTCGCGCGCACGGTTGAAATGAGAGAGGAACAGGCTGCCGGGGAAGCCAAGTTCATCACCCGCCAGATCGACGGCGGTGATCTGATCGCGATGGGCCAGCAGCGCTTCCAGCTCCTGCAGACAGGCCGCTTCGCCGAAGGTACGGCTCATAATGCCAATCAGATTCGCCTGTACGTTAAACGCCTTACAGCCTTCGCGCACGCCTGCGATAACCGCTTCCACCACGCCGTCGACGGGCAGATTGTGGGTCATCGCCATATAGCCTGGGGAAAAACGCAGTTCGACATAATGCAGGCCATTGCGCGCCGCATCTTCGATATTTTCGAACGCCACGCGACGGCAGGCATCTAGCGACGCCAGCACTTTCACGCCCCAGTCCAGTTTGCTGAGGAAGCTCACCAGATCCGGTTCGTTCGCCGTCACCTGGACGTGGGGAATGAGTGTCTCAATAGTTTGAGCGGGCAGGGACAAATTAAACTGGCGGCCAAGATCGAGAATGGTTTGGGCACGAATGTTGCCATCAAGGTGACGGTGAATATCGGTAAGGGGAAGGCGGGTATCAATCATGGTCGCACTCATTTTCTGGTTAAAGTGCGCCACATTATAAAAACATTTGCGGGTAAAAAGCTATTTGCGCAATGGAATATTCCATTGCGCAACCTGTCAGAGCAGAGAATGAATCCCCGCAATCAGCCGCTCAACGCCCTGTTCCAGTTTACTGCGTGGACATCCGGCATTCAGGCGTACATACCCGTTACCCTCCACGCCGTAAGTGTAACCTGGCATGATCGCGACTTTTTGCTGCTCAATGAGTACGTTCTGTAGCGCTTTGTCGTCGATACCGAGCGCACTCAAATCAATCCATGCCAGATAGGTCGCTTCCGGCGGCTGCCAGTTCAGCTGCGGGAATGCAGCGTTGAGTTGCTCAGCCACATAGCGCAAATTCGCCTCCAGATAGGCACGCAGGGCATCCAGCCACGGCTCGCCCTGCTGATAGGCGGCGATATGCGCCGTCAGTGCCAGCACGGACGGAGATGAAAGCCCGTCGCGGCCCTTCAGGGCGTTAAGATAGCTTGCGCGACTTTCATCGTCGCCAATCAGCCCATACGCCCCGGTAAGCGCCGGAATATTAAAGCTTTTGGAGCCCGACGTCAGTAGCGCCCATTTTCTGCGTGCCACCTCGTTCCACGGCGTATGCTGATGGTCGCCCCACACCATATCCATGTGGATTTCGTCGCTGATCACCGCCACATCGTAGCGCGCGCACAGCTCGGCCATGGTGTTCAGCTCGTCGCGCGTCCAGACTTTACCGGTCGGATTTTGCGGGCTGCACAGCAATAAAATCGTGTTTTCCGGTTTCGCCAGCGCGGCTTCCAGGCTGGCCATATCGCACTCCCAGCCGGCTGTGTTTTTTTGCATTGCGACCGGAACGACGTTGCGATCGTTGCCCTGGATGGCGTTGTAAAACGCATCGTAGGCGGGGGTATGCACCACGATGCCGTCGCCGGGTTTCGACCACACGCGGATCAGCTCGGAAACCATATAAATGACCGACGGACCGTACACCAGGGTGTTCGTATCAATCTGGCTGTGAAAACGCTGCTGGAACCAGTGCGCAACGGCGGCGAGAAATTCGTCGTTTTTCCAGCGGCTGTAGCCAAACACGCCGTGACTGATGCGCTGATTGAGCGCGTCGATGATGCACGGCGCGGTGGCAAAATCCATATCGGAAATGGTAAAGGGCAGCAGATCGTCGGCACCGAAGCGGTCGGCAACGTAATCCCATTGGGTACACCAGGTCCCGTGGCGATCGACGACGGTTGAAAAATCAAACATAGCGCTCGTCCTTAAAGTCAAAACCCCCTTCGCCAGAAGGGGGTGAGGTGTCAGGCTTCTACCGTACGCATCAGCGTCGATAGCTCATCTTTAACCGACTGGACCTGCGGCCCAATCACCACCTGCAAATTATGCTGATTTAACTGTACCACGCCGATGGCCCGGTTGGCCTTCAGGGCGTTGGTGTCCACCTTGGACATATCGTTCACCGACAGACGCAGGCGGGTGATGCAGTTATCGAGAGACGTGATGTTATCCGCGCCGCCCAGTGCCGCCAGAATCGCTGGCGTGTTGTAGCCGGATTTACCAACGGTACCCACAACGGCTTGTTCCACGCTGCTGGCGGTATCGGTATCGCGGCCCGGTGTTTTCAGATTAAAGCGGGTGATGGCGAAGCGGAAGATACCGTAGTAAACCGCAAACCAGATAGCCGCCACAACCGGCACCAGATACCACTTGGTCGACAGACCGTGCAGGATGCCAAACACCACGAAGTCAATCACGTTGCCGTCGGTGTTACCGATGGTCACACCCAGCACCGCCATCACGGTGAAGCCCAGACCGGTCAGTACCGCGTGAATGAGATACAGCACAGGTGCAACGAACAGGAACAGGAACTCGATTGGCTCAGTCGTTCCGCCTACCACGCAGGCGATGACGCCGGAGATCAGCAGGCCTTTAATTTTATGACGGTTTTCAGGGCGCGCGCAGTGGTACATCGCCAGCGCCGCACCCGGCAGGCCGCCTAAGAAGGCCGGCATTTTACCCTGGGACAGGAAGCGGGTCGCACTTTCAGAGAAGCCGTGGGTGGTCGGGCAGCTCAGCTGCGCCTGGAAGATAGTCAGCGCGCCACTCACGTCGTGGCCGCACACGTCCATCGTGCCGCCCGCTTCGGTAAAGCGAATCAGCGCGACCAGAATGTGCTGTAAACCGAACGGCAGCAACAGACGTTCACCGGTACCGAAAATCATCGGGCCGAAATCGCCTGCGCTGTTGATGATGCGGCCAATCGCCGTAATCCCCATCGCGAAGACCGGCCAGATCAATGGGATCACCAGACCAAACAGACCCATGACCACCAGGGTGACAATCGGCACAAAGCGGGTACCGCCGAAGAAGGCCAGGGCGTCCGGCAGACGGATATTGTGGAAGCGCTCGTGCAGCATCCAGATGATCACACCGGCAATAACCGCACCGAGGATCCCGGTGTCGATCGACTGAATACCCAGCACGCTCTGAATGTTGTTCGCTTTCAGCACTGCCGCGTCGGTGGTGGGCAGAATACCTTTAGCGGTCAGCCAGAAATTCACCGCCAGATTCATCACCGCGTAGCCGACAAAACCGGCAAACGCCGCCACGCCTTTGTTCTCGCGCGCCAACCCCAGCGGGATAGCGATACAGAACATGACGGGCAGGAAGCTAAAGGCAAAGGAGCCGACTTTACTCATCCAGATGAAGATCGCCTGCAGCACCGGGTTGCCGAGGAAGGGGATCAGGGTAATGACATCATGGCTGCTGAGTGAGCTGCCGATCCCGAGCATGATCCCGCAAAAAGAGAGCAGAGCCACCGGCAACATAAAGGTTTTACCCAGTTGCTGGAAAAACTCCCACAGCGATATTTTTTGTGCTGCTTTCGCCGTCATAAAACGACTCCTTGATGGTTAAAAGGGTTTTATCTGTTTCATTGTGGCGAGAAGATAAAACGTTTTACCAAACTTTAGTGCGCTCTGAATCACATTCTCATGCTTTAATTAGCAGTATAAATAGAACCTATTGATAAAACGTTTTATCTGACTGCACATCAGGGAGTTGCGCGTTCACATGTCTGTTGCGAAGAAGATCACCATCAATGATGTTGCGCTGGCGGCCGGGGTATCAGTCAGCACCGTTTCGCTGGTCTTAAGCGGAAAAGGGCGCATTTCTCCCGCGACGGGCCAGCGCGTGAACGAGGCGGTTGAGCAACTGGGGTTTGTGCGTAATCGCCAGGCAGCGTCTCTGCGCGGCGGGCAGAGCGGCGTGATTGGCTTGATCGTGCGCGATCTGACGTCGCCGTTTTATGCAGAACTCACAGCCGGGCTAACGGAAGCGCTGGAAGCGCAGGGGCGGATGGTCTTTTTACTCCACGGCGGGCGCGAAGCGGATCAACTGCTCTCCCGGCTGGATATGCTGCTGACGCAGGGCGTGGACGGCGTGATTATCGCGGGGGCGTCTGGCGTGGGGAGCGAGCTGTGCGAGCGCGCGGCGCAGAAGGGCGTTCCGCTGGTATTTGCCTCACGCGCCAGCTATCTCGATGAAGCCGATACCCTGCGCCCCGATAACATGCAGGCCGCACAAATGTTGACCGAGCATCTGATTCGTCGCGGGCATCAGCGCATCGCCTGGCTGGGCGGCAAGAGTTCGTCCCTTACGCGTGCCGAACGCGTGGGCGGTTACTGCTCGACGCTGATCAAATACGGTCTGCCGTTCCACAGCGAGTGGGTGGTTGAGTGCGAATCGAGCCAGAAAAAAGCCGCCGAAGCGATGGGCGCGCTGCTGCGCAGTAATCCCACCATCAGCGCGGTGATCTGTTACAACGATATTATCGCCATGGGGGCCTGGTTTGGCCTGCTCCGCGCCGGACGTCAGAGCGGTGAGGGTGGCGTAGAGACCTTCTTCGACCAGCAGGTGGCGCTGGGAGCTTTTGCGGATGTCGGGGAAAACGCTTTAGACGATCTGCCTATTGTCTGGGCGACAACGCCCGCGCGCGAGATGGGTTACACCCTGGCAGACCGCATGATGCAGCGAATTGAGAAATCAGACGTCCAGGCCGGGCATCAGATCGTGTCGGCGCGACTGGTAACGACGAAATAACGATGTGAATCAATGTGCCGCACGGTTTTGCGGCTTTTTCGCCAGATGAGTCAAAATCGTCTGGCCGATGTAATTACTCCAGTTGAAACTGTTTTGCAGCACAATCACCGCATTTTGATTCTGTTTATCAAAGCCAATGTAACTGGAATACCCGCCAATATACCCCACCTGATAGGTCATTTTCTGGCCGTCCGTCTCATCACTCACCCACGCGATATTGGCGGCCTCTTTGTGCCGATAATAGTAAGTACGGGTGACGTCCTTGAAAGCCTGGTTGATCGCCTTATCCTGCGTCGCGCTGACGTGCGCCCGGGCGTAGGCCGCCAGATCGCGGGCGCTACTGTACAGGCTTGCCGCTGCGGTCATGTTGTGCTGAAAATGCCAGTCCGGCGTCAGTTCGCCACGGCGTATCAATTTGGGTTGATCCCCTGCGTGGCCGAGCGCACGCCTCGGGTATGACGCCAGTATTTCCGGCGTATAGCTGGAGTTTTGCATATCGAGTGGCTGAAATATCAGCCGCTGGGCCAGGGCTTCGATCGATTCCCCCGTCTTTCTGTGCAGAATATAGCCGAGGAGGGCGTAGCCGATGTTTGAATACTGCGGTTCGTGTGAGTCAGGCGCAGAGAAATCGCGCAGGTAATTGAGCACGTTATCGCTGTCGAGTTCTGAATAGAAGTTCTCGCCGGTACTGAAATAGCGCACAAGATTTTCGAGAGTCAACAGATCCATCGGCTGGCGCGGTAAGCCAGAGGTGTGAGTGACCAGCTGCAACAGGGTGATGTTTTGCGCGTCAGCACTTAAGGGTGTGCCTTCGGGCAGTAAGGTCGCGAGCGTATCCGTCCAGCGGAGTTTGCCCTCATTGACCAGCAGGGTCGTGACTTCGGCGGTAACACCTTTGCTCAGTGAGCCGAGTGCAAAGAGGGTATCCGGGCTGACGGGGTACTGGTTTTTTGCGTCGGTTACGCCGTAGCTGTGAAATTCGGTGGGGCCGTTATGCTGAATAATGGCGACACTCATCCCGGTCACCTCTTTTTCTTGCATGTACTGCTGGATCATCGGGTCGATCCCGCGACCGTAGTATCCGATCACAACGCGGGTACTCTTTTGTTCCGGCATATCCATTTGCGATAACGTACTGTTTCCACAGCCAGCTAACACCAACAGGGACAAAAACAGTAATGGTGTTTTAATGTTCATTCTTAAAAGCTGACTGTGCCGCTGTCCAGGAAAAATAGAGCGCGCAGTATACAAAAATGCGGCCCGGCAGGCGCCTGTTTTTCACGCTTTTAGGCAGAGGGCATCAGGAGGCGGTGATCCAGATCAAGAGCCTTGCCCGCCTTACGAGGCATATTCTGCGCTCCTGTTAAGTTCTGTAAAACGATTACCGCCATGCAACTCTGTAAAACCCTGCTCGCTTTAGCCTTTGTTCCCGCCATCTCCTTTGCCGCCAGCAATATAGAAGTCGGTTTTTCACCGGAGGGGGGCGCCCAGGAGCTGGTGCTCAAAACCATCAATGACGCGACAAAATCGATCCGCATGATGGCCTTTTCGTTTAGCGCCCCGGATATCATGAACGCGCTGGTGGCGGCGCAGAAGCGCGGCGTCGATGTGCAAATCGTGATTGATCAGAACGGCAACGTTAGTGGGAAAAGCCTGCAGGCGATGCGCTATGTGGCATACAACGGTGTTAAGCTCAGAACGGATAATCACTACCGTATTCAACACGATAAAGTGATTATTGTAGACGGGAGTACGGTCGAAACCGGGTCATTTAATTTTGCCAAAACGGCGGAGTTTAAGAATTCGGAAAACGTGATTGTGATTCACAACGCGCCGGATCTGGTGGCGGAGTATCTTGCGCACTGGGAAAACCGCTGGCAGCAAGGGGTGGATTTCTCTGCGTAGAACTGC
Organism: Lelliottia sp. SL45; assembly: GCF_026672535.1. Taxonomy (NCBI): domain Bacteria; kingdom Pseudomonadati; phylum Pseudomonadota; class Gammaproteobacteria; order Enterobacterales; family Enterobacteriaceae; genus Lelliottia; species Lelliottia sp. SL45. The sequence goes on along the minus strand of NZ_JAPPRH010000003.1, from coordinate 1,767,707 downwards.
CGGGTGGCACAGCGCACCCGGCGGGTAGGTAAATGCCCGGCGAACAACGACCGGGCGATACCTGTATTACTGCTGCGGTACTGCTGGAGCCGCAGGTTCAGCCGGTTCCGGCATCCCAAGCGTTGGCATACCAAACATACCGACAAAGTCTTCCAGCGGCATTTTCTGACCGTTTAACGTCACCTGACCATTCGCATACTGCAGGCTGGTGCTAATCACGTTGTCTTCAAGCGTGGTGATGCGGAACATCTGGCCCATGGCCGCCATGCCTTTCACCTGCTGGCTGGCGAGCTTAGCCGCATCGGCGTCGTTGTAGCCTTCGAGCTTCGCAATCTGGGTCATAAACTCGGTCGCCATATCCATCGGGATCGTCAGTTTGCTGTCGATGGATTTCACGCTGCGATCCACTTCCTGTGCCAGCGTCTGCGCTTCACCGGTCGCGGTGGCCGGATCTTTCAGGAACAGGGACAGGTTGAAGTTGGTTTCGCCTTTGCTGTTTTTCCAGCTCAGTGGGGCGATCGTGATCACCGGCTCGCCTTTCAGCAGCAGCGGCAGGTTGCTTAACAGGGCATCCATCGCTTTTTGCTGATACAGCTCAGGATTTTTGGTCATCAGCTCTTTATCGGCCAGCAGCGCCTGGCTTTGCGCACGATACTGCTGACTGAACTGATGCCACGCCTGGCCGTCGATATTGCCGAGTTTCAGGGTCAGTTTGCTGGAACCCAGATCCTGGCTCTGCACTTTGAGGCTATTCAGGCTGTAATCCAGCTGGCTGTTGACGCTCTTACCGTCTTTGGAGAGATCGGATTTACCGACCAATTCCATCCCTTCCAGAACGGCCATCTCTTTGCCTTCCACGGCAATCGCCATTTTACCCAGGCTGATTTGCTGGTCGCCCATGCGCTCGCCAAAGGTGGTCATACGGCTGTTGCCGTCGGCTTTGAGATTATTGAAGGTCAGCTGAACCTTCTGATTGTATTCGTTAACCGCGTTGACCAGGCCACTTTCCGCCGAGCCGCTCAGGGTAAACACGTTACCGTCGCGATCCGCGTCGAGTTTGAAATCGCCGCCGCTGAAGGCCACTTTCTCGTCGCCTTTTTCATAATTCAGCGCTTTCAGGGCGATATCGGAGCTTGTATCGCCGGCGTAGCTGATGCGTGTTTCCACCACAAACGGCGACTCATTTTTCGCCAGTTCAAACAGCGGTTTAGACGCTTCGTTGTTGACCAACGTGGTTTTTACCGACGCCATGGACGGAATCAGATTGAAATGCTTCAGCTGTGCCAGCGGGAACGGACCGTGATCGACAACTTCGTCCAGCACCACGCTGTGACCGTCTTTCAGCCAGCCGTTTTCGGTGCCCGCAACGGGTTTAACCACCAGTTGCATATGGCTTTTGAAGACGCCGCGCTGATAGTTCTGATAGCTTAATTCCAGCCCGGCTTCCGGCGCCGTGCGTTTGATTTCGCTGTTAGCCTGCGCCACCATCTCTGCCAGACGACTCTCCAGCTGTTTGCCCGTAAACCAGGAGGCGCCCGTCCAGACCACCCCTAATGCGACAACAACACCAACCGCTATAACCGATTTTTTCATCATGATTGTCCATAAAATGAAACCAGGCGGTAAAAACCGCCTGGTGATTAAGTCTTCCACTAGCTTAGCAAGAGAGTCGATAAACTTATAGCTTATTGAAGACCCTTGCCAGGCGGCCATTTCCGCTGATAGCGATCGGGGACTCATTCGCCGCGACAAACGCCGACTCACCTGGTTTGAGCACCAGGCGCTGTTCGCCTTTGCTCAGCACCGCTTCGCCTTCAACACAGAACAGGATTGCCGCGCTCTGCTGTGAGACCGCGGTTTCCGTCGCGCTCAGGTCGTGCAGCGCAAAAGCGAAGTCGTCGACAGGAATCGGGAAGTCCAGCTCTGCGCCGTTTTTCACCGGCTGAGTCAGCAGCTCTGCGGCAGGTTTGGCGACGAATTTGACGTTCGCTACCAGCTCCGGGATATCGATATATTTTGGCGTCAGCCCGGCGCGAAGTACGTTATCGGAGTTCGCCATCACTTCCAGCGCCACCCCCTGCAGATACGCATGCGGGGTTTCCGCAAACAGGAACATCGCTTCGCCCGGATTCAGTTTCACCACGTTCAGCAGCAGCGGAGAGAAGAGGCCGCTGTCGTTCGGGTAGAACTCAGAAATCAGGCGAATGGTCTGCCAGGGTTCCCCCTGCTGATTATTGAGGGCGGCTTTCAGCACCGCCAGCGCGTGGGATTTCTCGTCATCCTGCATATTCAGCAGGCTGGCAAACAGCTGGCTTAAGCCTGCGGCGTCCGGGTTTTCGAGGAAATGGGCAATAGCATGATGGGCGCCCGCGACCGGCTGCAGCAGCGAAACAATCTCCGAGAACTCGCGGAAGGCGTTCATCGCCAGGAACGGCGTTAACGCGAACACCAGCTCTGGCTTATGGTTCGGATCTTTGTAGTTACGTTCGGCGGCATCCAGTGGGATACCGGCTTTATTCTCTTTCTCAAAACCTATTTCAGAGGCTTTCTTGTTCGGGTGCACCTGAATGGAGAGCGGCTGGGCGGCGCAAAGCACCTTGAACAGGAACGGCAGTTCGCCGAAACGCTGGGCCACGGCATCGCCCAGGAGCGTCGCTTTGTCCGCGTCGATCACCTCGCGCAGAGCGCGTACCTGGCCGCTGGCATCTTCAATTTTTGAGCTGCTCTTCGGATGCGCGCCCATCCACAGCTCTGCCATCGGCAGGTTGTCAGGATTGGCGATACCGTAGAGATCCGTTAACGCAGTTTGACTTCCCCAGGCATAGTTCTGCACTGAGTTGATGAGTTTTTGCATTATCAAGCCCTGTTTCAAATGTGGAATTATCTTCGCGTATTAAAGCAATAAACCGCCCGGAAGTAACCTGCGCATGTAAAAAGTCGTACTAGTCTCAGTTTTTGTTAAAAAATTGTGTAGGATAAGCAAACTCGCTTTTAAGCAGGGCAGCGGAACATCTGCTCTTAAATAACCAGACCGAAGCAGTAAGTGAGAGAACAATGTCGAACAAACCCTTTCATTATCAAGATCCTTTCCCGCTGGCAAAGGATCAAACCGAATACTATCTGTTAACATCCGATCACGTCTCTGTCTCTGAATTCGAAGGGCAAGAGATCCTCAAAGTTGACCCGCAGGCGCTGACTTTACTGGCGCAGCACGCCTTCCACGATGCCTCCTTTATGCTGCGCCCCGCGCATCAGCAGCAGGTTGCCGATATTCTGAGCGATCCGCAGGCCAGCGAAAACGACAAATACGTCGCGCTGCAGTTCCTGCGTAACTCCGATATTGCTGCGAAAGGCATTCTGCCGACCTGTCAGGACACGGGCACGGCGATCATCACCGGCAAAAAAGGCCAGCGCGTCTGGACCGGCGGCGGTGACGAAGCGGCGCTGGCGCACGGTGTCTATAACACCTACATCGAAGATAACCTGCGCTATTCGCAAAACGCGGCGCTGGATATGTATAAAGAGGTGAACACCGGCACTAACCTGCCGGCGCAGATCGACCTCTACAGCGTCGACGGCGACGAGTACAAATTCCTGTGCATCGCCAAAGGCGGCGGCTCCGCGAACAAAACCTATCTGTACCAGGAAACCAAAGCGCTGCTTTCGCCGGGCAAGCTGAAAAATTACCTGGTCGAGAAGATGCGCACGCTTGGCACGGCAGCCTGTCCGCCGTACCACATCGCGTTTGTTATCGGCGGGACGTCGGCGGAAAGCACCCTGAAAACCGTCAAACTGGCGTCGACCAAATACTATGACGGCCTGCCAACGGAAGGGAACGAACACGGTCAGGCGTTCCGCGACGTTCAGCTCGAACAGGAGTTGCTGACAGAAGCGCAGAATTTAGGCTTAGGCGCTCAGTTCGGCGGCAAATATTTTGCTCACGATATCCGCGTCATCCGTCTGCCGCGCCATGGTGCGTCTTGTCCGGTCGGGATGGGCGTCTCCTGCTCCGCGGATCGCAATATCAAAGCGAAGATCAACCGCGACGGTATCTGGATCGAAAAACTGGAAAACAATCCGGGGAAATACATTCCGCAGGAGTTGCGTCAGGCCGGTGAAGGCGAAGCAGTGCATGTCGATCTCAACCGTCCGATGAGCGAAATCCTGGCCCAGCTGTCGCAATACCCGGTCTCCACGCGTCTGTCGCTGAACGGCACCATTATCGTTGGCCGCGACATCGCTCACGCGAAACTGCAGGAGCGTCTGGATAAGGGCGAAGGTCTGCCGCAGTACGTGAAAGACCACCCGATCTACTACGCAGGCCCGGCGAAAACCCCGGAAGGTTATGCCTCTGGTTCACTCGGCCCGACAACGGCAGGGCGCATGGACTCTTACGTGGATCAGCTGCAGGCCAACGGTGGGAGCATGATCATGCTGGCCAAAGGCAACCGCAGCCAGCAGGTGACGGATGCCTGCCACAAACACGGCGGATTCTATCTCGGCAGCATCGGCGGCCCGGCAGCGGTGCTGGCACAGGGCAGTATTAAGAGCCTGGAGTGCGTGGAATATCCTGAACTGGGGATGGAAGCCATCTGGAAAATTGAAGTGGAAGATTTCCCGGCGTTTATCCTCGTGGATGACAAAGGCAACGACTTCTTCAAACAGATCCAGTCGTCCCAGTGTTCAGCGTGCGTTAAGTAGTTTTTGTGCCGGGTGGCGGTTTCGCTTCACCCGGCACGACTCACCACAAGAGCGCACAAAGCGCCATACCGTTTTCCTGAAGCAAACAATACTTAATCCAGCATGTGAGCAATGTCCCCCATTTCATTGTTATCAAGGAGAAAGTAATGACAACGCAACGCCGCGAGAAAGATTCCATGGGCGCAATCGACGTCCCGGCTGACAAGCTATGGGGCGCGCAAACTCAGCGCTCTCTGGAACATTTCCGCATCTCGACGGAGAAAATGCCCGTCTCGCTGATCCACGCCCTGGCGCTCACCAAACGCGCAGCCGCGAAGGTCAACCAGGATCTGGGTCTGCTGTCCGCCGAAAAAGCCACCGCTATCATCAGCGCCGCCGACGAAGTGCTGGCCGATAAACACCCTGACGAATTCCCCCTTGCCATCTGGCAGACCGGCTCCGGCACCCAAAGCAACATGAACATGAACGAGGTGCTGGCGAACCGCGCGAGCGAACTGCTGGGCGGCGTACGCGGGATGGAGCGCAAAGTACACCCGAACGATGACGTCAATAAAAGCCAAAGTTCTAACGATGTATTCCCGACCGCGATGCACGTGGCGGCAATCATCGGCCTGCGCGAGCATCTCATTCCGCAGCTGAAAGTGCTGACCCAGACCCTGACGGCAAAATCGCAGGCGTTCGCTGACATCGTCAAAATTGGTCGTACCCATCTGCAGGACGCCACGCCGCTGACCCTCGGGCAGGAGATCTCCGGCTGGGTGGCGATGCTGGAGCACAACCTCAAGCATATCGACCATAGCCTGCCGCACCTCTCGGAGCTGGCGCTGGGCGGTACGGCGGTGGGGACGGGGCTGAACACCCATCCGGAATATGCCGTGCGCGTGGCGAAAGAGTTGGCCGCGATCACCGGGCAGCCGTTTGTGACCGCGCCGAATAAATTCGAAGCGCTCGGCACCTGCGATGCGCTGGTCCACGCCCACGGTGCGCTGAAAGGGCTGGCGGCCTCGCTGATGAAAATCGCCAACGACGTGCGCTGGCTGGCCTCCGGGCCGCGCTGCGGGATCGGTGAAATCAGCATTCCGGAAAACGAGCCGGGCAGCTCCATTATGCCGGGCAAAGTGAACCCGACTCAGTGCGAAGCCATGACCATGCTCTGCTGTCAGGTGATCGGCAACGACGTCGCGGTGAATCTCGGCGGGGCGTCAGGCAACTTTGAGCTGAACGTCTATCGCCCGATGGTGATCCATAACTTCCTGCAATCGGTGCGCCTGCTGGCGGACGGCATGGAGAGTTTCAACGAGCACTGTGCGACGGGCATCGAGCCAAACCGCGACCGTATCAGCCAGCTACTGAATGAGTCGCTGATGCTGGTGACTGCGCTTAACACGCATATCGGCTACGACAAAGCGGCTGAAATCGCTAAAAAAGCGCACAAAGAGGGGCTGACGCTGAAAGCCTCAGCGCTGGCGCTGGGCTATCTGACGGAGGCCGAGTTTGACACCTGGGTGCGCCCGGAAGAGATGGTAGGTAGCCTGAAGTAATCACTCCGCCACATACAGGTGCAGCCGTGGAATGATCAAGCGCAGCGGCTGCGCCTGAGGTTTATAACGATGCTGAATATTGTCCGCATCGTAATTCAGTAGTTCGCCAATGTCTGGCACCATCGCCCCCTGGTCTGCGTCGTACAAGGCAATCAGCGGCGTCGGGCAGGCGTACTGCACCTGCTTTTGTTCTCCCGCATACCACACGCGCGCAATCGGCTGCACCTTCACCGGACGTTTGATTTTAAGGCGCGCATCGGCAGGCAGCGCGGCAATATTCTCGTACTCCTGCTCTAACCGCTCAATCCACTGTTCGCGCGACCAGGGCGCCATGGTGCGCGGCGATTTCAGGCTCTTCTCCAGCAGCGACAGCACCTCATTGCGGGTGAAATTTTTGATGATATGTTTGTTCGCCCAGCCAAAGCGCAGGGTCGCCGGATGACGCAGCAGCGTCAGCGTGCGGTAGGCGTTGAGGGTAATCAGGCCCGGCAACTGGCGATGCACCCACTCAAAGCGCGCGGCAGGGGCCAGACCCGACTCTTCGGTTACGATCTTCTCAAACGCGGCTTTGAGGGTATTAATGTGCGCAATCTGGCTTTCAAGCTGTTCGCGCAGGGGCGTGTCGCACTGGAGACAAATCACCCCCGGCAGGCGCACGGCGGCTTTACTGCTGCGGTTTTCTGACTGCTGCTGAATAAACAGATGGCGATAATGCGCCAGCGTCAGATCCAACGCCTCCTTGCCGATGTGCTGTTTCACCTCAATCACATCCAGCGGATCGTGCTCTGCGCCTTTCACCACGTCCGGCAGGCTGAAAACCCGCGCGGCCAGCAGCCGACAGGTTTTCAGCCGTTCGCTCAGGCTCATCAGTTCGTGTTCTATCTGGTGAAAGGTGGAGTTCAGCCGCTCGAGAAGATCGTAGGTCGCCATAAAACGCTCGCAGTAGTTACAACATACTTATTATATAGCACAGTGCGCCGGGTCAGGCTACGGTGCGGAATAGGTCTGGCAGGGACACAGGATGCTTATCCATTGGGGGTTAAATATACGAAATTTGTATACTTCCCGTCTCTTGCGGCCCCTCGGTTGATCCAGAACAGGTAAAAAGTATGATGAAAACCTAAAATCGTCACACGTTTTATCTACCCCTAAATGGTAAGAGGCAATCCTTGTCCAGACCTGGCCGTATTGTCTGCGCGCTGCTGGCGTGCGCGTCGTTCTTCGCACAGGCAGCAGCCCCCGACGAACTGACAACCGCGTGGCCCGTCAATGTAGGACCGCTCAATCCCCATCTTTATACACCCAATCAAATGTTTGCCCAGAGCATGGTCTACGAACCGCTGGTGAAGTTTCAGGCCGATGGTTCGGTCATACCCTGGCTTGCAAAAGGCTGGACCCACACGGCGGATGGCAAAACTTGGGTATTTACGCTTCGTGACGGTGTCACGTTTTCCAACGGCGAACCTTTTAACGCGCAGGCCGCCGCCGAGAACTTCCGCGCTGTGCTCGATAACCGCCAGCGCCACGCCTGGCTGGAGCTGGCCCGGCAGATCACGGATGTTAAAGCCCTGAGCGACTCTGAGCTGCAAATCACCCTGAAAAGCGCCTATTACCCGTTCTTACAGGAACTCGCGCTGCCGCGTCCGTTCCGCTTTATCGCCCCGTCGCAGTTTAAAAATAACGAAACGATGAACGGCATTAACGCGCCAATCGGAACCGGGCCGTGGGTGTTGAAAGAGTCCAGGCTTAATCAGGTTGACGTGCTGGTGCGCAACGATCGCTACTGGGGTAAAAAGCCCGCCATCCGACAGATCACCGTGAAGGTGATCCCGGACCCGACGACCCGCGCCGTGGCGTTTGAAACAGGTGATATTGACCTGCTGTATGGTAACGAAGGGCTGCTGCCTCTTGATACCTTCGCCCGCTTCAGCCAAAGCGCACACTACCGCACCCAGCTTTCCCAGCCCGTTGAAACGGTCATGCTGGCGCTGAACTCCTCCAAAGCGCCGACGGACGATCTGGTGGTGCGCGAAGCGCTGAACTCTGCGGTGAACAAAAAATCCCTGATCGATAACGCCCTGTACGGCACGCAAAAAGTGGCGGACACGCTGTTCGCACCGTCAGTGCCTTATGCAAACATCGGTCTCAAGCCGCGTGAGTACGATCCAAAGCAGGCCACAACGCTGCTGGAACAGGCGGGCTGGAAGGCCGTGAGCGGTAAAGCCATCCGCGAGAAAAATGGTCAACCGTTGCGGGTAGAACTCGCCTATATCGGCACCGACGCCCTGAGCAAATCGATGGCGGAAATCATTCAGGCCGACATGCGTCAGGTGGGCGTCGATGTGGCGCTGGTGGGGGAAGAGGAGAGCAGTATCTACGCCCGGCAGCGCGACGGTCGATTCGGCATGATTTTCAACCGCACCTGGGGCGCGCCTTACGATCCGCATGCCTTTATGAGCTCGATGCGCGTGCCGTCCCACGCCGATTATCAGGCGCAACTGGGGCTCGCGGATAAGCCCGTCATTGATAAAGAGATTGGTGAAGTGCTTTCCACCCGCGATGAATCCCAGCGTCAGGCGTTGTACCGCGATATTTTGACCCGCCTGCATAACGACGCGGTCTATCTGCCGATTAGCTATGTGTCGATGATGGTGGTGGCGAAGCCTGAACTTGGGGTGATCCCGTTTGCGCCCATTGCGTCCGACATTCCGTTTGAACTTATCCAGCCGGTGAAACCCTGATGTGGCGCTATATACTGCGGCGCATATTGCTGCTGATCCCGATGGTGTTCGCCGCTTCGGTGATTATCTTTCTGATGTTGAGACTCGGCACCGGCGATCCGGCGCTGGATTATCTGCGTCTCTCTAATCTGCCGCCTACGCCGGAGATGGTGGCCTCTACCCGCGTGATGCTCGGCCTGGATCAGCCGTTAATCGTGCAGTACGGCACCTGGCTGTGGCGGGCGTTGCACCTGGATTTTGGCATCTCCTTCGCCACCCAGCGCCCGGTGCTGGACGACGTGATGCACTTTCTGCCCGCAACGCTGCTGCTGGCCGGTGCGGCGCTGGTGCTGATCCTGTTTACCTCCGTGCCTCTGGGTATTTGGGCCGCGCGCCATCGCGATCGGCTGCCGGATTTCATCGTCCGGGTGATCTCTTTCTTGGGCGTCTCTATGCCCAACTTCTGGCTGGCGTTTTTGCTGGTGATGTTCTTTTCGGTTTATCTCAAATGGCTCCCGGCGATGGGCTACGGCGACTGGCAGCATCTGATTCTGCCCGCCGTGTCGATCGCCTTTATGTCGCTGGCGATTAACGCCCGGCTGCTGCGCGCCAGCATGCTGGATGTTGCCGGGCAGCGGCACGTCACCTGGGCGCGACTGCGCGGCCTGAGCCATAAACAGACCGAGCGCCGCCATATTTTGCGCAACGCCTCGCTGCCGATGATCACGGCGGTGGGAATGCACATCGGCGAGCTGATCGGCGGGACGATGATCATCGAGAACATCTTCGCCTGGCCGGGCGTTGGGCGTTACGCCGTCTCGGCGATTTTTAACCGCGACTATCCGGTCATTCAGTGTTTTACGCTAATCATGGTGGTGGTTTTTGTCCTCTGCAATCTGGCAGTGGATGTTCTGAATGCGGCGCTTGACCCGCGCATTCGTCGTCATGAAGGAGCGCACGCGTGAATTTTTACCGTTCTGCACGCTGGCCTGTCCGGCTGGCGATGATGATGATTGCCCTGCTGGCGGCGATTGCCCTCACCAGCCAGTGGTGGCTGCCGTACGATCCGCAGGCGATTGATCTGCCGTCGCGGCTTCTGTCACCCCACAGCCAGCACTGGCTCGGCACCGACCATCTGGGGCGCGATATCTTTTCGCGTCTGCTGGCGGCAACGCGCGTCTCTCTGGGGTCGGTGATGGCCTGTCTGCTGCTGGTGCTGATTCTGGGAATGACCATCGGCGGGGCGGCCGGGTTGCTTGGCGGGCGCGTGGATCAGTTCACCATGCGCATCGCAGATATGTTCATGACCTTTCCGACCTCGATTCTGTCGTTCTTTCTCGTGGGCGTGCTGGGGACGGGGCTGACTAACGTCATCATCGCCATCGCGCTTTCCCACTGGGCCTGGTACGCGCGGATGGTGCGCAGCCTGGTGATCGCGCTGCGTCAGCGGGAGTTTGTCCTTGCGTCGCGGCTGTCGGGGGCCGGGCATGTGCGTATTTTTGTCGACCATCTGACGGGGGCGGCGCTGCCGTCACTGCTGGTGCTGGCGACGCTTGATATCGGTCATATGATGCTGCACGTCGCGGGGATGTCATTTCTCGGACTGGGCGTGACGGCCCCGACGCCAGAGTGGGGCGTGATGATTAACGATGCACGTCAGTATATCTGGACGCAGCCGTTGCAGATGTTCTGGCCGGGGCTGGCGCTGTTTATCAGCGTGATGGCGTTTAATCTGGTGGGTGACGCCCTGCGCGATCACCTCGATCCTCATCTGGTCACGGAGCATGCCCACTGATGCCAAAGCAGATTGATTTGCAGAATATCGTGCTCGAGGCGGATCGCACGTTAGTCAACGGCGTCTCGCTGACGCTCAAACGCGCGCGGGTGCTGGCGCTGGTGGGGAGTAGCGGCAGCGGGAAATCCCTGACCTGTGCCGCTGCGCTCGGCGTATTGCCTGCCGGTGTGCGTCAGACGGCAGGACGGATTCTGGCCGACGGCGAGATGGTGGCGCCAGCCTCCCTGCGGGGGATTAAGATCGCGACCATTATGCAAAACCCGCGCAGCGCCTTTAATCCGCTGCATACCATGGCTACCCACGCCAGGGAGACCTGTCAGGCGCTGGGTAAAAATTCCGATGACGCTGCGCTTATCACCGCATTAAACGCCGTCGGGCTGGACGAGGCGGAACGCGTGCTGAAGCTCTATCCCTTCGAGATGAGCGGCGGCATGTTGCAACGGATGATGATCGCCATGGCCGTGCTGTGCGATGCGCCGTTTATCATCGCCGACGAGCCGACCACCGATCTCGATGCCGTGGCCCAGTCGCGCATTCTGGATCTGCTGGATGACATCATGCACACCCGCGCGCCCGGTATGCTGCTGGTGACGCACGATATGGGCGTCGTGGCGCGCCTCGCGGATGACGTGGCGGTGATGGATAACGGCGTCATCGTTGAGCAGGGCGACGTTGAGACGCTGTTTCGGGCGCCACAGCATCCGGTGACGCGCGGGCTGGTGTCGGCACATCTGGCCCTGTATGGCATGGAGTTGACCCAATGACACTGCTTTCTGTTTCTGCGCTTTCACATCAATACGCCCGCTCAGAGTGGGTGCTGAACAACGTCGCCATGAGTCTGAAAACCGGTGAAACCGTGGCGCTACTGGGCCGCAGCGGCTGCGGGAAAAGTACGCTTGCGCGCCTGCTGGTAGGGCTGGAATCCCCGAGCCAGGGCGACGTATTCTGGCAGGGCGCACCGCTTTCACAGCTCAACCGATCCCGGCAAAAAACGTTTCGCCGTGAAATTCAGATGGTGTTTCAGGATGCCATCAGCGCGGTGAATCCGCGTAAAACGGTGAGTGAAATTCTGCGTGAACCGATGCGCCATCTTTTGTCCCTGTCTAAAGCAGAGCAGATGGCCCGCGCCCGTGATCTGCTGCGCGCGGTTGAGCTGGATGACACGCTACTCACTCAGCGCCCGCCGCAGCTAAGCGGCGGCCAGCTTCAGCGCGTGTGCCTGGCGCGGGCAATGGCCGTTGAACCAAGGTTATTGATCCTTGATGAAGCCGTGTCGAATCTCGATCTGGTGCTGCAGGCGAACGTGATTCGCCTGCTCAAAAAACTCCAGCAGCAGTTCGGTACTGCCTGCCTGTTTATCACTCACGATCTACGCCTGGTCGAGCGCTTTTGCGACCGGGTCATGGTGATGGACGCGGGGAACATCGTGGAGACGCAAACCGTCGGTGAGCGATTAACCTTTTCGTCTGCCGCCGGACAAACACTGCAAAACGCGGTTCTTCCCGCATTTCCCGTGCGCCGTCGCGCCAGACTTTGAGGTTATATCAGATGCAACGTGTCACAATTACGCTTGATGATGATTTGCTGGAGATGCTGGACAGTCTTAGTCAGCGCCGTAGTTACAATAACCGCTCAGAGGCCATCCGTGATATTTTGCGCGGCACGCTGGCGCAGGAGACCACCCAGGAGCATGGCAGGCAGGGATTCGCGGTACTTTCTTACGTCTATGAGCACGAGAAACGCGATCTGGCGCGGCGTCTGGTCTCGACGCAGCACCATCACCACGATCTTTCGGTCGCTACGCTGCATGTCCATGTCAGCCACGAAGATTGTCTGGAGATCGCGGTGTTAAAAGGCGATATGGGAGACATTCAGCATTTCGCCGATGATGTGATTGCCCAGCGCGGCGTGCGGCATGGGCATTTACAGGCGTTACCTGATGAGAAGTAACGTCATCAGGCCGTGACAGGCAGGGTGATGTGGTGATAGATCGGCCAGCTAAAGCTGAACTTTGCACCGCCGAGATCGCTTTCGTCGCAGCTGACGCGCCCGCCCATCGCCTGAGCGATAGAGTGAACAATCGCCAGCCCCAGCCCGCAGCCGCCGGTGGCGCGGTCGCGGCTGGGGTCCAGACGCACAAAGGGTTCAAACACCCGTTCACGCTCGGCGGCGGCGATACCAGGGCCATCGTCTTCCACCGCTAAACAGGCCTCGCTGCCGTTCAGATGCAGGCTGATGCGAAGCCTGCTTTCGCTGTAGCGCAGGGCGTTATTCACCAGGTTATCCAGCACGCGCTCCATCAGACGCATATCCAGCGCGCCGTAATCACCGGGGCTGTTATCGAGCAGTAATGTGCGCTGCGGATTCACGCTCTGCACATCGTCAATATGGCTACGTATCCACGCCGACAGATCGGGTGAGCTGAGCTTGAGTTCATTCTGCGGGCGATCGAGACGGGCATAGGTGAGCAGCTCTTCGATCAACGCTTCCAGCTGGCCAATATCGCGATTGAGCGCAAGGGATTCTGTTTCCGTCAGGTTTTCGCTCATCTCCAGGCGATAACGCAGACGCACCAGCGGCGTGCGCAGTTCGTGGGCGATGCCGTCAATCAGCGCTTTTTTACTGGCGATCAGCGCATTGATGTTATCGGCCATCTGGTTAAAGGCCACGCCCAGGCGCTCGAAGCTGGAGGTGCTGTCAAAGTGGATGCGCTCGGTAAAGTGACCGTCGCCAAAACGCTGGGCCGCTGCTTCCAGACGCAACATATCCTGCCAGTGGGGCCGCATCCAGATTAATACCGGAAAGGCCAGCGAGATGGCGATGAACGCCAGCAGCGCGATATCCAGCAGGCGCATCTGATGTAAAAAATAGAGATAAGGAACCGGGCCGACCGCCAGCACGTAATGGCTGCGCGGAATACGCTGAATAAAGGTGTACTGATCGTCTAATGCCACGATATCGCCATCGCGCAGGCGCTGTGTGGTCTGGGGGTCTAAATTGTAGTTCTTGAGCGGCTCGATGCGCATATTAAACGACAGATTCAGATCCAGCTCTTTCAGCGTTCGCGCCCAGTCGTGCGGGGGAATTTCACGTAATTCGCTGCGCATCAGATAGAGCGAGCTTTTCATCAGGTCATCAAGCGACTGCCTGCCCGCGCGCTCGGCGGTGAATTTGTAAACCAGCCCGACCAGCATGGTCATCACCAGAAAACAGACAAACAGCAAAAGATAAAACTGCACAAACAGCTTTTTCATGAAATCACACCATTAACACAATGAGTTAGCGAACTGATTTTACCTTTGGGGCACCAGGGCGTCTGCGTTGTGTTCATCAATGCCCCAGGTAAGTGGCTATGAAAGCAGGGTTTGCCCCGGCTGACAACATGCAAACGCATCGGGCTTAAAGATTCACGGCGCTCTTTTCACACGGTGTGTTATTTGAATTCGAGACCAAAATAGTGCCCGAATTTGATAATGTCCTGGCGATATAAATAACGAATCTCCTCCTGACCATATCGATAAACACCGCCATCAGGAATGAGAATAACCACACAGGGAAATCCTTGAGGCATTTTATCCTGCACGGCTATTTCAATCTCTGCAGGCGAGAAAATGGAAGGGTATTTACCGTCAATGCCTAAATATTCAGTTATGAACCACATTCTGAATGCATTTTCATTGGGAAGATGTTTCATCTGCTCGTTCCGTTGTGAGTCGTAAAAGTATCAAAGGCGCTCATAACTCTCGGTGGCTGAGCGTAAATGACATTGTGTATAACCTGGTTAGCTGCTACGAGGGTATCTGCTAATTACGCTTTTAACTTTAGAATTCAGTCTTGAATTTTTATTCAGAATCGTTTATTCAGGTAAGCGAACAAACGCCTGTTCATTTTTTTATTAAGATTTGTTTTATTATAAATCATGGCGATTTCTATTACCGGCAGCGGAATTTTTGTATCCAGCGTTTTAATATTAAAGGCATCTTTGAAGCGTTGCATCAGCCAGCGGGGGACAATAGCGACAGAGTTTGATGATTCGATGTAGCTGAGAATAGAGATAAAAGACGGGCTTCTGAGCGTAAAGTTGCGGTCGGACCGCAGATTGTTCTCAACACGTTGACGCGTCATTACGGCAGGCAGTTCATCGGTATGGACATAGCAAAACATCTCATTTTCCACATCTTTTTCGCTAAAGGTCGTCTTCAGTCTGGGATGGTTTTTCCGGCAAATAAAGACTAAGTCTTCCTCACCAATCAGGAAGGATTGCGTTGAGAGTCCCAGGTTTTTATTGACACCAAACACCATGTCAACCTGGCGCAACCATAACGAATCGCTAAAACTATCAACCATGTTGTCGCTCACCCGATGGATAATTTCGCAGGTGATTTTTTCTTTCTCGAAAAACGCGCTGATCATCGGAATAATTTTAATGGATAAATAAATTGGGCATTGAATAACCAATTGGTTATGGTATTCATCGTCTGCAAAATGTTCAACATTACTGATCAACGATTCCAGACTGTCTTTAACTTTTAGATGTAATTTCGTAGCGATGGTGGTGGCACGTAATTTCTGTCCGTCGCGAAGAAAGAGTGGGTCACCAAAATAATCCTTCAGTTTTTGTAGCGACTGACTAATGCTGGGAGAAGAGGTATGTAGCAGCGTTGCCGCATTTTTCACACTACCCGTGGTAGACACTGCATCTCAAACCACCAACAGGTTAAAATCAAACTTCCTTATTTTAAGAGACTCCATGCGTTCCTGTTTCATTTTGCTGACTTCCAGTCCTTATTACCTGCTCAATGATATTCCTTGTTAATAATCATAGTAGCATTTGTTGAAGGTAACGCCATCTTATGCGTCACGAAGGGCGTTTGACTTTTCCCATTCGATCTATCCATTTGGAAAACTCTTCTTCATAGATGTACACGATTTCTTCATCCAGACAGTTAAGCTCATTTTTCTGTCGGTATGCCAGGCAAGGAAAGGATAAAGGCAGGTTTTCTCCCAGTGCTGTTTCAATTTCATGCGCATTGAGAAGACTGGGATATTCGGTATTTTCCTCGGAACAAATAATTTGCATATACCACTGCTCATATTCCTCCCGGTTGTCAAGTAAAGCGATCACCATAGCGAGTTATGCTCCAAAATTGTTTTATATAAGGTAATCATCATCGTAAAAGGTATTAGCGTCAAAGCAATGGCTGATTTATTAATGAATTAATTCGAATGTTGTTCTTGCTTTTTCTTAGTTAACAAGAAAGATCTCTTAAGATATTCAAGGTGAATTATTAATGTTTTATTAACTCCGAAATAAAAAATGTCGCATTTAGAAATAAAGTTATTTTCTTATAATTGTCCCGTCGTCACCCTAAAGCCACTGAATTGGCCTTATGACAAACATTTACTCATTTTGTAGGATTTAACTTTATGAAACTTAAAGTACTCACCTTTATTCTTCTGGGCCTTAGCCCTGTTGCGTTGTTTGCTGCAGATGGCGACATCACATTTACGGGTAAAGTCACCGCTTCAACCTGTTCTCTGAAGGGGTTTAACGGTGTTGCCGCCACGTCATCCTTGATTGAACTGGCGAATGTGACACCGGCTTCTTTTGACGTTGCAGCCGGCTACGCGGGCATGCAGGATTTCACCATCGATCTGCAGGATTGTGATATTACCACCATGACAAATGCCCGCGTATCTTTCAGCGGCACACCCGATACCGTCGATAACGCTATTCTGTTAAATATCGATAGCAACGCGCCAGCGACCGGCGTGGGTATCGCTATTTTAGAAAATGATGGTGCCACGCTGGTTGATATTAACGGCGGTATTCCGTCTAAATCTCAGGCGTTAAGCGCGGGCAATACCGAGCTTAAATTCAAAGTGGCTTATAAAGCCAATACGGCGACACCGGCCGTCACTGCCGGGAATGTCAAAGCCAAAGCCTTTGTCGATATTACGTATAATTAATTTTTAATTTTAATTACTGGCTGATTACGTGTCATAAAAAAGCAGGCCTCTTTTGAAAAGTCATCATTATCCTTTATTAGTGGAAGTTTTCATTTTAGCGTCTGCTTTAGTTTCGTCTTATTCTCAGGCAGCAGCAAACGACAGCGCCTTTGACGCTGACTTCCTGCGCAAAGATTCTCAGGAAATACCTGAGCAATTTTATCACCCGGATCAGGTGGACGCGGGGGTCAAAACCGCCGATATCGTGCTCAACGGCCATATTCTGTTTAAAACCAAAGTCGAATTTATTGCCACCCGGGCCGGGGAGAGCGCCACGCCCTGTCTGACCCAGGCGCTGCTGCATCAGGCGGGGCTGGATACGCATCTCGACGAACTGGCGAAAGCGCGGAATGAAACCTGTTACGACTTCCTCAAAAAATGGCCGGACGCCCGGATCACTTACGACGAGTCGATGCAGCAGTTGGTCATCAGCGCCCCGCAGGCGGCGACCAGCGTGGCCGGGCAGACTGAGATGATCGACCCGTCGCTGTGGGATAACGGGGTCAATGCCCTGCGTCTGGGCTACTCCGGCTACGTGTATCACACCGACAACCACAGTGAGGATTCAGGTTCGGGCAGCAGCGACAATGCCTACCTGAGCCTGAACTCCGGCGTGAATCTCGGGAGCTGGCGTTTCTACAGCTTTGATACGTTTAACAAATCTGACCTGGGCTGGGAGCAGTTCACGGTGCCGTACACCGCGCTGCCGAACATGCTGCGCCCCGGCACCTGGCGCTACAGCCTGAGCGCGGGGCGCTACCGCGATGACGGGCTTTCCTGTCAGCCCCTCGTGGCGCAGGGCAGCCTGCAGTACGGCTGGGACCGGTTCACGCTGAGCGATTTGATTGTGGCGGGGGAAGGGTATCAGTCCATGGCCCTGAGCAGTGCGGTCAACCTCGGCGTGCTGGGCAGCGTGTCGCTCGACTGGGCGCTGGAGCGTCACCAGACGGCAACTGACAGCGACAACACTGGTGACGAAGACATCAGCGACAACGGCCGCGCGCTGCGCCTGTTGTACGCCCGGCGTTTTGACAGCACCGATACCTCGTTGCAGGTGATGGGTTTTCGCTACCAGAGCAAAGATTTTATGGATTTCCCGGACTATGCCAGCTGGCGCTGGGGCGACAGCAACACCCGCAGTCACCGCAAAAACGAGGTGCAGGCCACCCTTAACCAGGGGATGGGCGATTTCGGTAACGGCTATCTGACCCTGCAACAGGACAGCTATTACGACTCGGATGCGCGCGACACCTCCCTGACGCTGGGCTACAGCTTCATGATTAAATTCGTGAACGTCAGTCTGAACTACAGCTATCAGAAAAATTCCGGCGCGGGTGACGATAGTGATAATGACCGCCAGTTCTCGCTGAACTTATCGATACCGCTCGATGCGGGCGACCGCAACAGCCGCACCCTGTCCGTGAGCACCAACAGCAGCAATCATGACAGCGGCTCGCAGATGGCGACGGTGTCCGGAACGGAGCTGGACAATGCCCTGAGCTATTCATTATCCGCCCAGCACGACAGCAGCGGGTATTCGCCCGCCGCGTCGATGGCGTATCGCAACAGCATGGTCAACATGAACGTCAGCGCCAGCACCAGCCGGGGCAGCAGCCAGTACTCGGCAGGCGCCTCGGGCGGCGTGGTCGCCTACGGTGACGGCCTCGTGCTCTCGCAGCAGCTGGGGGACACCATCGCGATTATCGAAACGCCGGGCGCCAGGGACATCAGCGTGGAAGGCCAGCCGGGGGTCTCGACCAACCGCTGGGGCCGTGCCGTGGTGCCGTCGGTGTCGGCCTATCGTGATAACCCGCTGTCGCTCGACACGCGTCACGCCGCCGACAACGTCGAGCTGGTTGATGCCGGGCAGAACGTCATTCCGACCCACGGCGCCGTGGTTGTGCGCCGTTTTCAGACCAAAGTAGGACGCCGCGCGATCGTGATGTTATCACTCCCGGACGGCAAACCCGCCCCGTTTGGCGCCAGCGCGTGGCAGGAGAAGGAGCAGGTCGGCATGGTGGCCGATAACGGACTGTTGTACCTCAACGGCATTCTGGCCGACGGGAGCGCAACGCTGCATGTGGATCTGGGCAATCACGCTCAGTGCCAGTTCACATTACCGGATGCCGGCGGCCCTTCTGAGCCCTGGTACCAGCAAATTAATGCGGTTTGCCGCTAAGCAGAGAACATCATGAAACTCACTAAACTTGCCGTTCCCGCTCTGATGAGCCTCCTGTTACTGACGAATGCCGCCTCCGCGGCGGTGCGCCCGGCGCTGACCCGCGTCGTGGCCCTGGAAAGTGATAAAGAAACCTCCATCAAACTACTCAACGACGACACCACCCAGGACTACCTGGTTCAGTCGTGGGTGGAAGACCTGAAAGGCAGCGATAAAAACCTGCCGCTCATCCTCACGCCGCCGCTGTTTAAAATCGGTGCCGGGCGTGAAGGGAAGCTGCGTATGGTTATCCTGCCGGGCCGCATTCCGCAGGACCGGGAGTCCGTGTACTGGCTGTGGATCCAGGAAGTGCCGCCGGTCAGCAAAGTGAAAGGCAACCAGCTGCAGGTGGCGGTGCGCACGCGTCTGAAAATCTTCCTGCGCCCGACGACGCTGTCCGAAAAACCGGCTGAGACGGTCAGTAAACTGCAGTGGCAGGTGAGCCACGACGGCGGCAAAGCCTGGCTGGTAGTGAAAAACCCGACGCAGTATTACGCCAGCTTCTCTGAGCTGTCGGTCACGACTGGAGGCAGCGCGCAGCCGGTGGCGGATAAAAGGAGCATGGTGCCGGCCAAAGGCGAAATGCGTTACGCACTCCCGGCGGGGGTGAGCGGTAAAGCGGGCACGCTGAATTATTCGCTGATGAATGATTTCGGGGGGGAATCCCCGGTTCAGCATCAGTCCCTGACATTCTGACGGACACTGATTATGAAACTCTGGTGTGGCCTGCTGTTGTGTCTGCTGCCTGCCTTCAGTTGGGCAGGGGCGTTGCACTGTGATATTGACACCGGGGGGGCGCTGCCGTTCGCCCCCTTTACCCGGGAAAACCCGATTGCGGTGGATGAAAACACCCCCGACTACACCGTCGTGCTGTCGCTGGACTACGCGCAGTTTCTGCCCAACATGCGCCTGTCCTGTACCTCGGACGGTCAGGACCTGGACGCCCCGGCGAATTTTGACGGCAACATCACCCTCAGCTTCAGCACGGTGAATGATAAGGCGCTGGACTGGACCGGGGAGGCGCAGACCACCAACAACGGCATCAAAATGAAGATGTACATCAAGGCGGTGTCGCTGAGCGAAGAGACCCCGCCGGACAGCTATCCGTCTGCCCGTATGGTCCTGGGGAAACGCCTCGGGGTGGAATACCCGATTATTAACGGGAAAGAGGACTCGACGCTGGTGCAGTTTGGTGCCCAGTACAACGCCAGAAAAACCCTGTACCGGTTTGATAACAAATACAATTTCGCCATCGAATCGATGCGCGTGGAGCTGATTAAACTGGGGTGGGTGGATTACCGCTCAGAAGCGGTCATTCCGCCGGGGGCACACCTCACGTTCTCTATTGACGGCCTTGGCGGCGCCTCAAGCGTCGACGTACCGCTCGGATCGGGCGTCTATATGGCAGCGCCGTCGTGCTCGCTGGATAACAAACATCAGACCGTGGACCTGGGGGAATTTCGCAAAAGCAGCAGCGGTTCATTCCCGCGTGAAGGGAAGCTGACCCGTTTTGGCATGGATTTTACCTGCAGCAGCTACACCAACAATGTCGAGTTTACCTTTGATGAGCCCTACACCATTGTGCCCGGACGAGAGACCATTTCGGCAGTGAGCGATCAAAATGGCGAAAAGCTAAATGGGTTAGAAGTGGGTATGTTTAACAGCGAGGGTAAAGCGGTCAGGATGGGCGTGAAGCAAAGCGTTGGGATTGCCCAAAAAGGGAAAAATACGGCGTATTTTCAGGCGGCGGTCATACAAACTGCGCCACAGGTTACCGATGCGAGCGATCACGAGTTTACCGGTGCCTTCACCGCGAAGGTGAATGTCACGATCACCTATTACTAGGATTTCTCTCTTTCTCAATGCACAAAGGGCGTATCAACAGCCGTAGCTATGTTAGTTTCTGAGGAAACCTATCGGCTCGCAGGCCGGAGTTCATCTTCTTTCCTGCGATGCCGTGCAAAATTCGAGCAGAATAGTCTATGATTTTTAGAGGGTTACTTGAAACTGACAGGATTTGCCCACATATTTAGCGTATGACACTGTAGATGGACAGAAGAGGTGAAATTATGACTGCTGATGATCTTAAAAGAAAAGCCGAGGAAGAGATTTCTGCACTTATCTCAAAGAAAATCATAGAGCTTCGGAAAAAAACCGGGAAAGAGGTGTCTGGCATAGATTTTACTGAGCGTGAAACAATGATCGGTCTGGAAGGTTACGAGGTAAAGATCAATCTTCTTTGATGACCACGCGACATGACTTTGCTATTCCTCGCTTTTTAGCATCATCACATCACAGATAACAGTTAAGCTGCTTGCTTTCGGCGGGTGGCTTTTTTTTATCAACGCCCTCCGCGCGGGGGATTTTTGAAGGGGCCAGAACCCGCCTGAAGTGCCGCTTCGCATGGCTTATTGAGGTCACCGACCTATACTTAGTCTGCAGTGAATGGCTGCATATCCTACTGGAGTAAGCCGTGAAAAACTATTCTACGCAAGTCAACAAAGACACGCCGAAAAAACCGGATAATACGCCGAAAGACAACGATAAGAGCCCGCAGAAAAGCAAAAAGTAGTGACTCAGGCTGTGCCTGACACACCGTTCGTCGGAGGTTAATGTGACTGAACGTCGAGATTGGGTTGATCCTGTACCGGTAGATGACCCTCTGCCGGGTGATACTGACCCCGTTGACCCCATCATACCTGATGATGTTGATCCACCGCTCAGGTAGCTTGCTACTAACCGCCTACGGGCGGTTTTTTATTTCCGTTGTGTAGCGGGTGGTTGATAGTCGGTTACAGCACCATCGCGCATAATCAGGCCATTCATATCATCAGAAAAGGATGTCAAATATGTCAGATAAACATTGGTCGAGGACGGAATATCTTCACCAGACGGTGACGAACCCCAATATTCACATCAAAGGCACGCACAGTTATTACAGCGACTGCTGGGACAAGGGTTTTGAGCGCTCGGTGGTGCGGTATCTGCTCGGCGATGAGGTAAGCAGAAACTGGGAACCGCTCGGCGAACTGGACCAGCTCTTCATCGGCAACTTTGTCTGTATCGGTGCGGAGTGTGTGATTCTGATGGGCGGGAACAGCACTCATCGTCTGGACTGGCTCAGCCTTTATCCGTTTATGGAGTCCATCAAAGAGGCCTATCAGCCGCGTGGGGATACGGTGCTGCAGGATGGATGCTGGCTGGGAATGCGGGCCATGATCATGCCTGGCGTCACCATCGGCGAAGGGGCTGTGGTCGCGGCGGGAGCGGTTGTGACCAAGGATGTGCCGCCGTACGCCGTGGTCGGTGGCAATCCGGCAAAAATACTGAAATATCGACTGCCGGAAGAGGATATTGCGCGGCTGCTGGCGCTGAATCTGTATCAGCTGCCGGAAGAGACGCTGATGGAACTGCAGCCGCTGTTGTCGTCCGGGGATATTTCAGCGCTCGAACGGGGCGTGTCGGGTTATCAGGTTTCCCAGGCATGTGGCGCAAACAAATAGCCTTTGTTACGCACAGTTTTGATGCGGTACGGCTCGGTGGCGTTATCCAGCAGCTTTTTACGCAGCCGCGAGATGGCGACGTCGACGCTGCGGTCCATACCGTCGTAACTGACGCCGCGCAGGTTTTTCAGCAGCGCATCACGGTCCATGATTTGCCCGGCATGAGTGGCCAGTTCCCATAGCAGGTCAAAATCGGCGGTCGACAGCGCGATATCTACCCCGGAAAGCAGCACCTGGCGGTTAACGGGATCGATCGACAGGGTGCCAAAGCGCATGGCTTTGTGGGGCGTGAGTGCGGCAGAGGCTGTCTGGTTTTCCGTCGCAACGCGCTGGCGCAGATGCAGGCGCAGACGGGCCAGCAGCACCGCAGGCGGCGTGGTTTTGAGAATATAATCGTTCGCGCCCATCTCAAGCGACAGAATATGGTTCATGTCGCTGTCGAGGGAGGTGAGCAGCACTATCGGGCCGTCCCATTGCGCGCGCAGATCGCGGCACACGGTCATCCCGTCTTTGCCGGGCAGCATGATGTCGAGCAGGACCAGGTCCGGTTTCTCGCGCAGCACCACCTCTTCAGCGCGGTCACCACGTGGCTCGACGATAACGTCCATATCGTGTTTTCCCAGATAAGCGGCAATCAGCTGGCCGACTTCGGGTTCGTCCTCAACAAAAACGATCTTATTCATACAACGTCTGTTTTCGTGAAAAAAGCCAACATACACCGCGTAACCTTAACCTTCCATTAATCTTTCTAAATTAACCTGAGTTCCGTTATTCTGACCGGTATTGTTAGTTGATTGTTATGGGAAAAGAATGGCGCTCTTAATCAAAGCCGCGCTGGGTGCGCTGGTCGTGGTGCTGATTGGCATTTTAGCGAAGACGAAAAATTACTATATCGCCGGGCTGATTCCGTTATTCCCGACCTTTGCGCTCATTGCCCACTATATCGTGGTGTCAGAGCGTGGCATTGACGCGCTGCGCACCACCATCGTGTTTGGCATGTGGTCCATCATTCCCTATTTTATCTATCTTCTGTCGCTGTGGTATTTCACGACCATGATGCGCTTACCCCTGGCGCTGGGCGGGGCGGTAGTATGCTGGAGCCTCAGCGCCTGGGTGTTGATCTTCTTCTGGAGCCGCTTTCACTAATTCAGCGGGCGGCCGCCATCTACGCCAAAAGAACGGCCTGTGACGTAGCGGCTGGTCAGCAGATAGTCGATAAGATCGATCACCTCTTTCTCGCCCGGCGCGATTTTCATCAGTGATTTATTGAGCGCTTTTTGGCGGTATTCCGCATCATCATGGTCGTTAAACATAATCAGCGACGGGGCGATAGCATTCACCTTGACCTCTGGCGCGAGCTTGCGGGCGAACGAGCGCGTCATGTTGTCCAGCGCCGCTTTACTCGCCGCATAGGCAATATGTTTGTCGCTGCCGCGCTCCACCACATAGTCGGTGAAATGAATAATATCGCTCGCGGCGTGACCGTGACCGCACAGCAAATCCTGCAGGGCGTGGTTGAGCAAATAGGGGGCGTGGACGTGGATCTGCATCATCGCCGCGAGGGTTTCGCTCAGCGAGGTTTCCGGGGTTTCCGCCAGCCAGGCACTGGCGTTATGCACGATGGCGCGCAGACTGTCGGTGGTTGATTTTACCTTGTCGGCAAACGCCAAAATGCCGTCGTCGGTGGCGAAATCTGCCTGGATGCAGACGGCACCGGCTTTTCTCAGTCCTTCAATAGCGTCGTATTCTGTTCGGTAACTGACGATCACCGGCTGATGCTGGCTAAGAAAATGGTGAGCAAGGGCGAGGCCGATGCGTCGGCCAGCGCCAGTAATCAGAATCGGGCGTTGCGGTGCATTTCCCATCGTATTTTCCTTGAGAGTTCAACGATGGGAAAAATCGCGCTTATCCCATCAACATCCACGTTGCCGGTACGGCAGCAACCAGTAACATGCCAATCAACGCCATTTCACGACGCTTGAGCGCGTGACCTAACTGATGCGTGCGGCGAGCGTAGATAAACACCAGCAGGCCCGGCGCATACAGCACCACAGAGAGCAGCAGATGCATGGGGCCTGAGGCATAAAGTAACCATAATCCGTAGAGACAAGCGCCAACACCGACCATGTAATGTGCCGGGCGGCTGGCTATTTTTAACAGATAAGCCCCGACTAAGAAATAGGGTACCAGAATCATCTCGGAGGCAATGGTCAGCAGGGTGTTATAGTCAGAACCTGTGAGCCAGATCAGCACCAGACAGACCTGCACGCTGATGTTGGTCAGCCACAGGGACGCCGACGGTGCGCTGTTTTTGTTCTGACGCGCAAACAGGCGCGGGAAAGCCTTATGCGTCGCGGCCAGGAAGGGCACTTCTGCCGCCATAATGGTCCAGCTCAGGTAAGCGCCGCAGACCGAAACAATCAGCCCAGCCGCAATCACTACATCGCCCCAGGACCCCATCATTCTGACCATCAGGCCCGCCATCGACGGGTTACGCATCTCAGCCAGCTCAGGGCGCGCCACCACGCCGATGGAGAGCAGCGTCACCAGCAGATAAACGCTCAGCGCAGCCAGTACCGCCAGCAGCGTGGCACGGCCTACGTCGCGCTTATTACGGGCGCGCGCTGAAACCACCACCGCGCCTTCGACGCCGATAAACACCCACAGGGTGATAAGCATGGTGTTTTTCACCTGCTCCCAGACCGGTACGCCAAGCGCGACACCGCTGAAATCGAGGCTGAAAACATCAAGACGAAACGCGATAAACGCCAGCACGATAAACAGGCCCAGCGGAACCAGCTTAGCCAGCGTCGCCACCAGGTTAATGCTCGCCGCCGTCTGCACGCCGCGCAGTACCAGCCAGTGAACTAACCACAGCAGCACCGACGCCCCGACGATCGATTGCCAGGTATTGCCGTCGCCAAAGAAGCGCAGTTCAGGCGTATCGGTAAAGAAACTGAGGGCAGAGAAGACGATCACCAGATAGGAGACGTTGGCGATCACCGCGCAGAGCCAGTAGCCCCAGGCCGAGCAGAAGCCGATCAGCTCGCCGAACCCTTCGCGGGCGTAGGTGAATATTCCGCCGTCCAGATCCGGGCGGATGCGCGTGAGCAATAACATGGCAAAGGCCAGCAGCAGGATCCCGACGCCGGTGATCCCCCAGCCGATGAGCAACGCCGCGGGGCTGGCGACTTCCGCCATATTCTGCGGCAAACTGAATACGCCTGCACCCAGCATGGAGCTTAAAACGAGCGCAGTTAAAGCGCTCAGGCCAAGTTTCTTTTCCATTGGCTTCCTGTTATGAAAGGTCCAAATCCAGAATAATTATTTCGCACAAGCGCATAAAAATGGTGGATCACACTAAGGCGCGGGATTTTACGGAGTGTCTTGCAGGCATGCAATGATGTGAGGCAGAAATTAGAGAAAAGTTACAAAAAAGGCGGCATTGCGCCGCCTTTTCACACCTGCTGATTTACTTGTACAGGTCTGCGCTGATGGTCACGTTGTTACCACGTTCCTGCCACTGGCGGGTGATGTGGTAATACTTCGCACCTTTCTTCGCTGCACGCTTCGCCACCTGGTAGGATACTTCGGTCATGTTGCCGTAGTTACCGGTGAATTTGACGCTGTCGAAAGGCACCATCTGCGCGGCAGTGGCCTTGTTCAGCTCTTCAATTTTAGTGCCGTCCGGCAGGGTGACGGTGTAACGGCCGCCCTTAGTGGTCTGAGTTTCAAAGAAACGACCGACGTCAGCACTTGGAGTCGCGGTGGTTGCCACGCCCGGGATTTCCACTTTCTTCGCTTCTTCGCCGCCTTTCGCCAGCGCTGCGCGACCGGCTTCAGAATCCGCCGGGATCACATCCGGGCTTTGCAGAACGCGTTTTTTGGCATCGGCTTTGTACAGGAAAGCGGTAATACGCTGGTTGCCGCCCTGGTTAGCGTCAATCTGGCGCACGATATAGAAAGAGGCAGCCCCTTTCGCCTTCGCGGCTTTGGTGATGGCATCGTTCACTTCAGGCTGGCTGCGGTAGAAGCCCTGGACGGTCACGGTGTCATACGGCTCAAGCGCAATCGCCTGATCCTTTGGCAACTCCATCACGCCATTAATGACGCGGTTTTTCGGCGCATCCGCTTTTTTCGCATCTTGCTTGTAGAGATCGACCACGACGCGCAGGTTGCCGCCGCTACCGTAATCAGATGTATCAACGACATAAAAAGAGGCGGCACCCTCTTTATCAGCGCGAAGTGACGCTGCTCGCACTGCATCGCTAATGGCGTTAAAACGACCGGTAACCGTCACACGATCGTAAGGTTTCAACGCTGCCGCTTGCTCCGGCGTTAACTCTGTCGCGGCGTTAGCGGACAGGGCGATCGCAGAAAGGAGTGCGGACGCCAGGAGAGTGTTCTTAAGCTTCATAAAAATAATCCTTCGCCTTGCGCAAACCAGGTACTGGTGTTGTTGTTAATTTGAATTCGTCGCCGATTATGGCATTTAAAACCCGTCGCTGTCTGCGCGATTTTTCACTCCCTGTGCTCACGACAGGATCAAATTCGATAACATTTACTGATATGTCGAGTAAACAAGCGTTTGAGCAGTAAAACTGATTAAGCATATGACTTTTACAAGTTAATTTAATGTTAATGGGTTGTTCTAATACGGCGCTATATCATGTTTTACCGCTTCGCTTGAGCTATTTATCGGCCCTGGCGAGGAAAATAAGGTAAATATCGCTGTCAGAGACCGCGATCACTTATTTTTCACAGATAAAGTCAGAAATAGTGTTTTCTTGCTGTAGATCACAAGCGGTATTTTCAGTAGGTTATAGAAAGTTTGTTACTGTTTTATTTTCCGTGGTTATTTACCCGTCAGGGCTCTCCCTGGCGACGCTTATGCAAATCGCGGTCATTTATCGACAAACCATCATCAAGAACCGATGGAAGGGAAAACTATGCGTATTGGGGTACCAAAAGAACGGTTAGCCAATGAAACCCGCGTTGCTGCGACGCCGAAAACGGTCGAGCAGCTGCTTAAACTGGGTTTTACCGTCGCGGTTGAAAGCGGCGCGGGCAAACTGGCGAGCTTCGATGACGAGGCATTTATTCAGGCGGGCGCTGAGGTGGTGAGCGGGTCTGAGATCTGGCAGGCACCGGTAATCCTGAAGGTGAATGCGCCAACCGAGAGCGAAATCGCCCTGTTAAATCCGGGCACCACGCTTGTGAGCTTCGTCTGGCCTGCGCAAAATCCGGAGCTGATGGAGAAACTGGCCGCGCGTGGCGTCACCGTTATGGCGATGGATTCCGTGCCGCGTATCTCCCGCGCGCAGTCGCTGGATGCGTTGAGTTCCATGGCGAACATCGCCGGCTATCGTGCCATCGTTGAGGCTGCCCATGAATTTGGTCGCTTCTTTACCGGTCAAATCACGGCGGCAGGGAAAGTCCCACCGGCAAAAGTGATGGTGATTGGTGCGGGTGTCGCGGGTCTTGCGGCAATCGGTGCGGCGAACAGCCTCGGTGCGATCGTGCGTGCGTTTGATACGCGCCCTGAAGTGAAAGAGCAGGTGCAGAGTATGGGCGCCGAGTTCCTTGAGCTGGACTTCAAGGAAGAGGCGGGCAGCGGAGATGGCTACGCTAAGGTGATGTCCGAAGCGTTCATCAAAGCGGAAATGGAACTCTTCGCGGCGCAGGCGAAAGAGGTCGATATCATCGTCACCACGGCGCTGATCCCTGGCAAACCCGCGCCGAAGCTGATCACTCGTGAAATGGTCGATTCCATGAAAGCCGGGAGCGTGATTGTCGACCTGGCCTCGCAGAACGGCGGCAACTGTGAATACACCGTACCGAACGAAGTGATGACCACCGCCAACGGCGTGAAAATCATCGGTTACACCGATCTGCCAGGCCGCCTGCCAACGCAGTCTTCCCAGCTGTACGGCACGAACCTTGTGAACCTGCTAAAGCTGCTGTGTAAAGAGAAAGATGGCAACGTGGTCGTTGATTTTGACGATGTGGTAGTGCGCGGCGTGACGGTGATTCGTGACGGCGAAATCACCTGGCCGGCTCCGCCAATTCAGGTTTCCGCGCAGCCTCAGGCGGCGCAGAAAGCCGCACCGGCACCCAAAGAACCGCCGAAACCGATCTCTCCATGGCGTAAATACGCGCTGATGGCGCTGGTGATTATTCTGTTCGGCTGGCTCGCTGACGTGGCACCGAAAGAGTTCCTCGGCCACTTCACCGTGTTCGCGCTCTCCTGCGTTGTCGGTTACTACGTGGTGTGGAACGTCTCTCACGCACTGCACACGCCTTTAATGTCGGTAACGAACGCCATTTCAGGGATCATCGTGGTGGGGGCGTTACTGCAGATTGGTCACGGCGGCTGGATCAGCTTCCTGAGCTTCATCGCGGTGCTTATCGCCAGTATCAATATTTTCGGTGGTTTCACCGTGACTCAGCGCATGCTGAAAATGTTTCGTAAAGGCTAAGGGGTAGCATATGTCTGGAGGATTAGTAACAGCTGCATACATTGTTGCCGCAATCCTGTTTATTTGCAGTCTGGCGGGGCTTTCCAAGCACGAAACGTCGCAGCGCGGGAACCACTTCGGTATCGCGGGGATGGCGATTGCGCTGATTGCCACCATCTTCGGGCCGGATACCGGCAACGTCGCGTGGATCCTGGTGGCGATGATTATCGGTGGGGCGATTGGTATTCGCCTGGCAAAACGCGTCGAAATGACCGAAATGCCAGAGCTGGTGGCGATTCTGCACAGCTTTGTCGGTCTGGCGGCGGTGCTGGTCGGCTTTAACAGCTATCTGTACCACGAACCGGGCATGGAACCGATTCTGGTCAATATCCATCTGACCGAAGTGTTCCTCGGGATCTTCATCGGTGCGGTGACCTTTACTGGCTCAATCGTGGCCTTTGGCAAACTGCGCGGCAAAATCTCGTCTAAGCCGCTGATGCTGCCAAACCGTCACAAAATGAACCTCGCGGCGCTGGTGGTCTCTTTCCTGCTGCTGGTGGTGTTCGTGCGTACCGAAAGCACCGGCATGCAGGTGCTCGCGCTGCTGGTGATGACTGTTATCGCGCTTGCGTTTGGCTGGCATCTGGTGGCCTCTATCGGCGGGGCGGATATGCCTGTCGTGGTATCGATGCTGAACTCCTACTCCGGTTGGGCAGCGGCGGCGGCGGGCTTTATGCTCAGCAACGACCTGCTGATCGTTACCGGCGCACTGGTAGGCTCGTCGGGTGCGATTCTGTCTTACATTATGTGTAAGGCGATGAACCGTTCGTTCTTCAGCGTTATTGCCGGTGGTTTTGGTACGGACGGCGCGTCATCCAGCGGTGACGAAGAAGTGGGTGAGCACCGTGAAATCACGGCGGAAGACACCGCGGATATGCTGAAAAACTCCCATTCAGTGATCATCACCCCAGGCTACGGCATGGCGGTGGCGCAGGCGCAGTATCCGGTGGCGGAAATCACCGAGAAGCTGCGTGCGCGTGGGATCAAAGTGCGTTTCGGTATTCACCCGGTGGCAGGGCGCTTGCCTGGTCACATGAACGTGCTATTGGCGGAAGCCAAGGTGCCTTATGACGTGGTGCTGGAAATGGACGAGATCAACGATGATTTCGCCGACACCGACACGGTACTGGTGATTGGCGCCAACGATACGGTGAACCCGGCGGCGCAGGATGATCCAGGCAGCCCGATTGCCGGTATGCCGGTTCTGGAAGTGTGGAAGGCGCAGAACGTAATCGTCTTCAAACGCTCGATGAACACCGGTTACGCTGGCGTACAAAACCCGCTGTTCTTCAAAGAGAACACCCACATGCTGTTTGGCGATGCGAAAGCCAGCGTGGACGCGATTCTGAAAGCGCTGTAGTCGCGCGATCGCCCGGCGGCACATGCTTGCCGGGCCTTTGACGAACCTCAGTGCCGGACAAACCGGCATAAAAAAGCCGCCATCGTTGGCGGCTTTTTCTATTTAATAATTCTCAATCGTCTTCTTCGTCATCCAGCTCCACCGGGGTTTGATACTGATCCGGTTTGATGACCAACAGATCGCAGCGCAGATGGTCGATCACCTGTTCCGCCGTATTACCGAGGAAGGCTGCGGAAATACCGGTGCGCCCAACGGTGCCAAGCACCACAATCCCCGCCTGCAAATGCTCCGACAGATCCGGGATCACCTCTTCAGGCAGCCCTTTTTCTACGTGCGTCATTTTCTCGTCGATACTGAATTTCTGGCGCAGGGATTTCATGGCCAGCAGGTGCTGACCGCGAATAGCATCGTTATAGACGCTCGGGTCAAATTCAGGCAGTTCGATGGCGATATTGATAGGGGTAACCGGATACGCACCGACCAGATGGACTTCCGTATGGTTAACCTGTTCGGCAAGCTGGATTGTCTCTTTAACCAGTTTTTCGTTCAGCGCGTTGTGATAATTCTCTTCGCTGGCGAGGTTTACGGCCACCAGCGCTTTACCGCC
This sequence comes from Lelliottia sp. SL45, assembly GCF_026672535.1. Taxonomy (NCBI): domain Bacteria; kingdom Pseudomonadati; phylum Pseudomonadota; class Gammaproteobacteria; order Enterobacterales; family Enterobacteriaceae; genus Lelliottia; species Lelliottia sp. SL45. The sequence continues at coordinate 1,736,735 of NZ_JAPPRH010000003.1, read as the reverse complement.
TTCTGGCCACGGCTGGTCTTTCACCATCCACACCGGGCAAGGGCATTTACGCAGCAAGTGCCAGTCGGTTGGGGTAAAAATCACTGCTTCCAGCTTGTCGTGCTGGTGCGCCATTTTCAGCAGCAGGTCGTGTTTTTCGCTGATCACTTCCTGGATAATGGCTTCGAAAGGACGGTTATGCCACACGACTTTGATGTCGATGGGGATCCCCGCATCAATGTAATATTTAGCCTGCTCGCGGATCCACGCGGTCCGCTGGCTGATCACTCCCTGACGCATAGCAGTGCGCTCGTCAGGCGACAGAAGGGTGGTCATCTCATATGAGAAGTCATAGATCGGCAAAAACGCTTTGATTTTGCCGCCAATCCGTTGATGTAAATAGACAGCTCGCCGTAACGCCGGTTGATCGTCCTGATTAGGATCGATGGCCACCAGCATGTTTTGATACTTTGCCATACAGGTCTCCTTACTACTGTCACCACAGTCTGTAATTAAAAGAGTAACCTATATATGTTGAATGAAACAGGGGATAAGGTTTTGCCAGATCAATAAATCACGAAAATTTATCGATCCGGCAGAAGAGAAGCGAGGCTTAAGCGACGTTGCGGGAGTGACCGGCGAGAACCGCCAGTGCTTCACCGTTTTCGATGGTGATATATTTGCCTTTCACCGCCAGCATGCCACTTTTCTGAAAACGACCCAGCAGGCGGCTGATGGTTTCAACGGTCAGGCCCAGGTAGTTACCGATGTCGCCACGGGTCATGGTGAGGCGGAATTCACGCGGGGAGAAACCACGTTCAGCAAAGCGACGCGACAGGTTATAGATAAAGGCTGCCAGACGCTCTTCCGCATTCTTTTTGGAAAGCAGCAGGATCATGTCCTGATCGCCTTTGATCTCACCGCTCATCAGACGCATCATCTGCTGACGCAGGTTAGGCATTTTGCCTGACAGATCGTCCAGCGTTTCAAACGGGATTTCGCAAACCATGGAGGTTTCCAGCGCCTGAGCGAAGCTCGGGTGATGGCCGGTGCCGATAGCGTCAAAGCCCACTAAATCGCCCGCCAGATGGAAGCCAGTAATCTGCTCATCCCCTTGCTCGGTGATGGTGTAGCTCTTAATGGTGCCAGAGCGGATCGCATAGAGCGATTTCAGTTCGTCTCCCGCTTTAAACAGCGTTTGCCCTTTCTGAATAGGCTTTTTGCGCTCGATGATATTATCAAGCTGATCGAGTTCATGCTCATTCAGGGTAAACGGGATACAGAGCTGGCTAATGCTGCAATCCTGGCAATGGATAGCACAACCGCCAGACTGAATGCGTCGTATAATTCGCTTTTCCGGGATCATAGGTCTGCTCAAGCCTTAATTGATATTGGTCAATTTTAACATCTTTTTGGAGTGTGCGTAAGCCTGGGAAACCATCAATAGCGGCAAGTGGCGACATTGTGTCGCCATCTTCTTGAAATTCCACAGCTTGATTGTGGAATAATGACCTAAATCATAGAAAATTAAGCACTAAAAGCCTGGATTTCTACAACAGCAAATAGCCTTCGTGGCGCAATAACCACTCTTTACGCTGCACACCACCGGCATAGCCGGTCATGGTGCCGTTACGGCCAATCACGCGATGGCAGGGCACCACAATGCTGACCGGGTTTGAGCCGTTGGCGGCACCGACGGCACGCGCGGCACCCGCGCGGCCTAACTGCTCGGCGAGCTGACCGTAATGCATAATCTGTCCGCAGGGAATGGAGCGCAACACCTGCCACACTTCGCGCTGGAAAGGCGTGCCTGCCGTGGCGGTCGGTAAGGTATCAATGATGCCGAGATCGCCCTCGAAGTAGTCCGCCATTTTCGCGCTCAACCCGCCGGGGTTCGTCGCGCTGATGCGCTCATAGCCGCCACGATAGTGGATATTCAGCAGTTCCACCATCCGGTCGCTGTGCTCTTCCCACTCCACCGCGCGCAGGTTGAACTGCTCATCGGCAATGATCCACAGCGGGCCAAGCGGCGTGGCAATCTTATCTTCGAGTAATCTCAGCATCCTTTGTCCCTTAATTAAGCCGTGGGTAAATCCCCGGTCCAATTGGCAGCCCCACAAGATACCATGCGATTAACATCACCAGCCATACCCCTAAAAAGATAAGCGGATACGGTAACACCAGCGAATAGTAGGTACCCAGTTTCGCCTCGGGCTTATAGCGTTGCAGGAAGCCTAAGAACAGTGGCACAAACGGCGACACCGGTGCGAGAGGGATTACCGACGAATCGGCCACGCGGAACAGGATCTGGGCGAACGCCGGATGAAAGCCGAGCAGCATAAACATCGGCACAAAGATCGGCGCCAGAATCGACCAGATGGCAGACCCGCTGGCGATAAACATACACAGCAGGGATGACAGCAGCGCCAGCCCAACAAACGCCGGTACGCCGCTCAGTCCGGCGGACTCCAGGGCATCGGTCAGGCCAACGGCCATAAACTTGCCCATGTTGCTCCAGTTGAACATCGCCACAAACTGCGCCAGCGGGAAAACCATCACGATAAAACCCGCCATCTCTTTCATCGGCTCGATCATCAGATGGGGCAGATCGCCCTGGCGGCGAATTTTGCCGGTGGCAATGCCGTAAGCGAGAGAAACGATAAAGAAGAACAGAATAATCAGCGGCACAATGCCCTGAATAAACGGCGACGGCAGGACCGTGTGTTTTACCGGATCGCGCAGGACACCGTTTTCAGGCACCACCATCAGCGCTATTGCCGCGATAAACAGCAGCGAGACGACGCCGGCGATGCGCAGGCCGTGGCGCTGTTCCTTACTCAGTGCCTCCAGCTTTTCATCACGGCTGCCTTCCCATGTACCCAGACGCGGCTCGACGATCTTATCGGTGATCAGGCCGCCCACAATCGTCAGCACAATCACTGAGCTTGCCATAAAGTACCAGTTGTCGATCACGCTGACGTGCATGGCGGTATCAATGGTTTTCGCCGCTTCGGTGCTGATCCCCGAGAGCAGCACATCGGTGGTGACGATCAGCAGATTGGCGGTAAAGCCGCACCCGACGCCCGCGATGGCCGCGAGCAAACCCGCCACCGGATGACGGCCCACGGCGAGGAAAATCAGTGCACCCATCGGCGGCATAATCACCAGCGCCGCGTCAGAGGAAATGTGGCTGAAAAAGGCGATAAACAGCACCATATAGCTGGCGTAACGTGCGTTCACCACCGACGCCATTTTGACCATCAGCGCCGGTAACAACCCCACACGTTCAGCCAGACCCGCGCCCAGCACCAGCGCCAGAATCGCCCCCAGCGGCGCAAAACCGCTGAAGTTTTTAATCACATTCGGCAAAAACCAGTGCAGCCCTTCGACGCTGAGCAGGTTTTTCACCGCCACCATGCTGCCATCCGCCGGGCTGCGCACGTTAACGTCAAAAGCCGACAGCACGGCGGTGGCGATCATCAGAATCACAATCAAATAGATAAAAAGCAGGAAAGGGTGCGGCACTTTATTGCCGATCCTTTCAACCCAGCCATAGACCTTACCGGATGGGGAATGCGAAGGTATGGAAGACATACTCATGGGCGTTCCTCGGGACTGTTGTGTTGTTGTTTGCGTGTTTTATTATTTTAAAGGTGACGGTGTCACGTTATGTGGGATCGGACACTCGTACGGTCGTTCTTTTATCTGTTGTTCAAACTCATTCCGGCAGGATTGCAGCAGCGACGCGTCCTGCAGCAGATTCAGCGCCGTAGCGCCCATCACTTTTCCCGCCAGCAGCATACCTTTATGGGCAATAGAGGTGCGACCCTGCGCCACCAGCTGCCAGGTGTGAAGCGGCGTGCCGACGGTAAAGCAGGGGCTGAAGCACTGCGCCACCGGCATTTTCCAGCTTACGTCGCCCACGTCAGTGGAACCCGCCAGCACATTATCGGTGATGGCGTAGGGCGCGACCTCATCCACCAGCAGCGTCTCATGATGTCGACGGGCAAAGGCTTTACCTTCGTCTGCGCCCGTAGCGGCGATATTTTTCAGGCTGTTTTGCAGATCGTTTGGCGTGAGGGTTTTACGAATTTCAGCGGCAAATTCGCGCTCTTCTTCCGTCCACGCAGGCGTACCGTAATGCTGCAACGCGCTGTACATCGCTCCTTCAAGGGTGCGGTTCGGTAGATAACTGGAGCAGGCTTTATCAAAGCGGCGTTCGACGGTGGTTTCTGTCATCAGCGCTGCGCCCTGTGCGATCTTTTCAATACGCTCGTAGATCTGCTGGGCGTCGGCCATCTCCGGGGCGCGGATCAGATACAGCACCTCGGCCTGAGCCTGCACCACGTTCGGCGAAATCCCGCCGGTGTTGGTGATGGCGTAATGCACGCGGGCTTTTTCGATGATGTGCTCATTGAGGAAGTTCGTGCCGGTGGTCATTAGGGTAACGGCATCCAGCGCGCTGCGCCCGAGATGAGGCGAATTCGCGGCATGCGCGGCGATCCCCTGAAAGCGCCACGAGGCCTGGATATTCGCCAGCGTGCTGACGTTAAACATCCCGGCAAAGGCTTCGGGATGCCAGGTCACGGCGGCATCCACATCGTCAAACAGCCCCTCGCGCACCATAAAGGTTTTGCCGGAGCCGCCTTCCTCACCCGGGCAGCCGTAAAAACGCACCGTGCCGCTGCCACCGTGTTTTTCCAGCCAGCTTTTCACGGCTACTGCGCCTGCCAGCGCCGCCGTTCCCAGCAGGTTATGTCCACAGCCGTGGCCGTTCTCGCCGGGTGTATCTGATTGCGGCGTGGCGCAGTGCGCGGTTTGGCTTAAACCCGCCAGTGCGTCAAATTCGCCTAATAGGGCCACTACAGGTTTGCCGCTGCCAAAGCTGGCGATAAAGGCATTCGGAATACCGCCTGCATCGCGCGTCAGGGCAAAACCTTCGGCTTCCAGCGCGCTCGCCAGACGTTCGGCGGACCAGAACTCTTCAAAGCGCGTTTCCGGGTGATCCCAGATTTCATCCGCGATATCGGTGAAGGTCTGACATCGGGTTTCAATCGCATCGTCAATAAAACGGTAGATCTCCTGCATCACACACCTCGCGTCCACGGAAAATTGAGCGCAGTACGGGCCAGCGTTTCAATCGCCACCGCCATGACCTGCTCGTCAAAATCAAACTTTTCATTGTGATGACCGGCGCTCAGATCGGTGCCAAACACCATATAAGAGGCCATCCCGCCATTCTGCTGCACCCGCGCCATCATCAGCGTGGCGTCCTCTGATCCCGCCGGGGCCTTCACTTTGTCGATGGCCTGGCGCACGCCCGGCACCTGGCTTGCCTGTTCACGCAGATAGTCAACCCACGCCGGTGACGGGGCGCTAGAGGTCGCGGCGCCCATCAGGCGCATTTCGGCTTTTACGCCGTAGAGCGCAGCGGCACCGTCGATCACCGCCTGAGCACGTTCAAATACGTACTGATTAATGGCCTCGCTTTCACCGCGCGTTTCCACTTTTAACAGCGCGCTGGCGGGAACGACGTTACGCCCGCTGCCCGCCTGCATAACGCCGACGTTAACGCGTGACGCCCCTTCGCTATGGGGAGCAATGCTGTGCAGGGCCAGTGCGGCCTGAGCGGCGGCGAGCAGGGCGTTGCGGCCATCTTCCGGTTTACCGCCCGCGTGGGCAGCCACACCCGTGAAACGGACGTCAAATTTGGTGGTCGCCATAAAATTATCGCTCCCACAGATAACGGTTCCGGTCGGGACACCGGTGCCGATGTGGATCGCGGTAAAATAGTCGACGCCATCCAGCGCTCCGGCAGCCACCATGGCGCGTGCACCGCGCGTGCCTTCCTCAGCGGGCTGGAAGATAAGTTTAAGGGTGCCGTTCAGCCGGGATTCGTTCTGCTTCAGCAGATGCGCCAGCCCAAGGCCGATGGTGGTATGACCATCGTGGCCGCAGGCGTGCATCATCCCAGGGTTGCAGGAGGCAAAACCGTCGCGGAACGGGCGATGGCTGTCGTCGAGGGCTTCGCTGAGATCCAGCGCATCCATGTCCACCCGAAACGCGAGAGTCGGCCCGGGACGACCGGTGTTCAGCGTGGCGACAATGCCGGTGAAGCCGCCTTCAAAGGCGCTGAGCCATTTCTCTGGCGCGCCCTGCTGGCGGGCGCGGGCAAATTCCGCGGCCAGCGTGTCCGCGTCGGGCAGTCCCATTCGGCTGTCGGCATCGACCACATCACGGCCCATCGCCAGCGTATAGCCCAGGTTATCGAGGATCTCCGCGACTTTTGCGGCGGTGCGAAACTCCACCCAGCCGGATTCGGCATACTGGTGAAAATCACGACGCCATGTTGTCAGCTGAGGCATTAATTTTTGAAGGGATTGTGTCAATGAATCCATCTCTCTTCCTGTCATCATGAAAATATGTGAACTGCTTCACGCTGTGATAGTTTTTACTTATCACTAACCAATTTTTCACAGTTTTAACCGTTCCGGAATTACCCTCGCACATCCATTTCCATTAAAGTAGATGACAATTTCTTTACTCTGATAAACAACGGTTATCGGTCGGGCTATGTCATTTCAGGTCAAATTTCATCAGATCCGCGCGTTCGTCGAAGTGGCGCGTCAGGGCAGTATTCGTGGTGCCAGCCGGGCGATGAATCTGTCGCAACCGGCGTTAACCAAATCCATCAAAGAGCTGGAAGAGGGGATGGCGGCGCAGCTGTTTGTGCGGCGCAGTAAAGGCGTGGCGCTGACGGAATGCGGCGAGAGTTTCTATCAGCACGCCAACCTGATCCTCGAAGAGCTGCGCGCCGCGCAGGATGATATTCGCCAGCGTCAGGGGTTGCAGGGCGGGCAGATCAATATCGGGATGGGAGCCAGCGTGGCCCGGACGTTAATGCCTGCGGTGATCACCCGTTTTCACGAGCAGCATCCGCAGGTGAAAGTGCGAATTATGGAAGGGCAGCTGGTGTCGATGATCAACGAATTACGCCAGGGAGAGCTGGATTTCACCATCAATACCTATTATCAGGGACCTTACGATCACGAATTTACCTTTGAAAAACTGTTCGAAAAACCCTTCGCCATATTTTGTCGGCAAGGTCATCCGGCGATTGGCGCAAAATCCATTAGTGAGCTTATGAATTATAACTGGACGATGCCCACGCCGCGCGGAAGTTATTACAAACAACTTGAAGACATATTCCGCCATCGCTCACAAATACCGCAAATTGGCGTAGTGTGTGAAACATTTTCGTCCTGTATTAGCCTGGTGGCGCAAAGCGATTTTTTGAGCATTTTGCCGCAGGAGCTGGGCTGCGACCCTCTGCTGGCGCACCGTCTGGTGATGTTGCCGGTTGAAGAAATATTACCCAAAGCCGCTTATTATTTAATCCAAAGACGTGATTCCCGACAAACACCGTTGACGGCGTCATTAATAACGCAGTTCAGAAGACACGCACGTGGAATAATGTTCAACGAAAAGAAATAAAAAAATAGAGCCTGCCGACATCGGACAGACCCTACAGTACACACAGCAGTGCATCCTTGTGCAAGTCCCGCTTATTATCCGTGTTGCAGGTTTATTTAGTTATAACAGCTTTCCTCTAAAAATAAAGTGATCGGAGTGCATGATTTAACTTATTTTTAACTTAAACTGTACACTTAATCACCTGTTAAATTTATTTTAAGGCGGCTTCATGATTATCTATTAGCTTTTTTAATACATATCTGCGCGTTATTATTTTTTCAGGGCGCTCGGCTGATATTGAGACGCTCGCCGGGCGCAGGTATAGTACGCCTTCAGATGTAGCGGGAGGAGCACCATGAAACCTGACGACAAATCGCTTTTTCTTGACGCCATGGATGATGTCCAGCCGCTGAAGCGCAGCACCGATATTAACTGGCAACCGAGCCGCAATCCGCGTGCCCGTCAGCGTATCGACACTACCCAACTTGATAACTTCCTCACCCTCGGCTTCCTCGATGTGCTGCCGCTTTCCGAACCGCTGATGTTTCAGCGCGAAGGCGTTCAGCGGGGAGTCATTGATAAGCTACGCACCGGTAAATACCCGCGTCAGGCCAGCCTGAACTTATTACGCCAGCCGGTGGAGCAGTGCCGTCAGATGCTGTTTGCATTTATTCAGCAGGCGCAGCAGGACAGTTTACGCAATCTGATTATCATCCACGGCAAGGGCCGTGAAGAGGGCTCGCATGCCAATATCGTGCGCAGCTACCTGGCGCGCTGGCTGGCGGAATTCGACGCCGTGCAGGCCGTTTGCGTTGCGCTGCCCCATCATGGCGGCAGCGGTGCGTGCTATGTAGCCTTACAAAAATCGGACGACGCTAAGCTGGAGAACCGGGAGCGGCACGCGAAGCGCAGCCGCTAAGTGCATCAAAAAGTTTCCCAGTTGCCATCTCCGGCGGAGGCTGCCGCCGGGCGTAATACCTGCGGTGTTTTCAGGTTTGCCGCGCGCGGGGAGATCGTCTTCGTTTGCACGTTCAGACGAAATGCGGCGACGGCCTGGCGCAGCTGTTCCGCCTGATCCTCCAGCGCCGCTGCCGCCGTAGCGGACTCCTGCACCAGCGCGGCGTTTTGCTGCGTTACGCTATCCATCTGCGAAACCGCCAGACTCACCTGCTCAATACCGCGACTCTGCTCATCGGACGCCGACGCGATTTCACCCATAATATCGGTTACGCGGGTGACGGCTGCGACGATCTCTTTCATGGTTTCCCCGGCTTCACTCACCTGACCGGAGCCGGTATTCACCCGGCTGACGGAATTTTCGATTAGCGCTTTGATCTCCTTCGCCGCCTGTGCGCTGCGGCTCGCCAGGGTGCGAACTTCCCCGGCGACCACGGCAAATCCGCGCCCTTGTTCACCGGCTCGCGCCGCTTCCACCGCAGCGTTCAGCGCCAGAATATTCGTCTGGAAGGCGATGCTGTCGATCACGCTGGTAATGTGCGCAATTTGCTGGGAGCTGTCGGCAATTTCGGTCATCGTGCGAATTACGTTATCCACTACACGCCCGCCGCGATCCGCCGTTTCCGACGCGTTCTTCGCGAGCAGCGTCGCCTGGCGCGCGTTGTCTGAGTTCTGTTTAACCGTCGCCGTCAGCTCTTCCATACTCGCCGCCGTCTCTTCCAGCGAAGAGGCCTGCTGTTCGGTACGGGCCGAGAGGTCATTGCTGCCCGCGGCGATTTCGCCCGCGCCGGTGTAGATAGAATCGGTACTGCCGCGCACCGCGCTGACGGTCGTAACCAGCGACGTCTGCATCTCATGCAGCCCGGCCGCCAGCTGGCCCATCTCGTTGCGGCTGTCGATGGAAATAGCTTGTGTTAAATCGCCGCTGGCGATGGTACGGATATGATTCATCACGCTGCGCAGAGGTTTCAGCAACAGGTGCTGTAATCCTTGCCAGAACACAATCAGTACCGCCACTACCACCAGGAAAATGGTGCCCAGCGTCCACTGCATATGGGTAAAGCTGTTCTGGTTCTCTTTAGCCGCCGCTTTCAGCAGGGTGTTGTTTTCCGCCCGCCATTGGGTGTAGACGGCTTCCATTCCATCCTGCGCCAGCTGCGCGTCGAGATCGCCATACGCCTGATAGTTATCCGCGCGCAGATACTCAATCGACAGGCGCATCACCTCATGCATTTGGGTGTAGGCTTTTTGCATTTCAGCCGTGAGTTCCGGGCGCTGGCCCTTCACCGGAGGCATGGCCTGCCAGGCGCTGTAGTAGTTTTCCGCTTTGGTCAGGGAATCGCTGGCGTTACCGAGCAGCTTATTGATCGCCGCCAGAGAGGCCGGGTCGCGCTGATTTTTGAGATAACGAATGGCGACGCGCGTCACCGTGACGCGGGTTTTGACCAACGTGTTGACGCTGTCGCTCAGGCTCTCCTGCTGTGCATTCAGGTTGCCTGAGTTCTGGAAGTTATGACGGTCATTGCTGACAGCGGAATAAAACAATCCCCCCGTGACGACTTGCAACAGGCAGAATATAGTGAGAGCAAAGACAATCCCGGTAATAACGTGCAGATTTTTCAGCATGACGGAAGCCCATTTGATGTGCAGAAGTTGCATCATTGTTATCGACGTAGTGGGGCTAAACTTTAATTTTACTACTGCTTAATTGGCAGTCAGACAGGTAGACGCATATGACCCGTATTGAGAAAAGTGGCAGTTATACGTTAGGGACTCGCACGGTTAACCGACTCGGCTATGGCGCGATGCAGCTTGCTGGTCCCGGTGTATTTGGTCCGCCAAAAGACAAAGCGGCTGCGCTGGCAGTGCTGCGCGAAGCGGTGGCGGCTGGGGTGAATCATATTGATACCAGTGATTTCTACGGCCCGCATGTGACCAATCAGCTGATTCGGGAAGCACTGCACCCGTACCGTGACGATCTGACGCTGGTAACGAAAATTGGCGCCCGTCGCGGAACTGACGCCTCCTGGCTGCCGGCCTTTTCGGCGCAGGAGCTGACGCAGGCGGTGCACGATAACCTGCGAAACCTGCAGCTGGACGTGCTGGATGTGGTGAATTTACGCATTATGTTTAGCGCTCACGGCCCTGCAGAGGGATCGATCGAAGAACCTTTAACTACGCTGGTGGAATTACAGCGTCAGGGGCTGGTACGACACATTGGGCTGAGCAATGTTACTGCCACGCAAATTGCGCAGGCGCAGCGCATCACGCCGATTGTCTGCGTGCAGAATCTCTACAACATCGTGAATCGTAGCGACGATGCGCTGATCGATGAGCTGGCGGAGCAGGGGATTGCCTATGTGCCGTTCTTCCCGCTGGGGGGATTCACGCCGCTGCAATCGTCCGGCCTTCAGGTGGTTGCTGATTCACTGGGTGCCACGCCAATGCAGGTTGCACTGGCATGGCTGCTGAAACGCTCGCCGAATATCCTGCTGATTCCTGGCACGTCGTCGGTGGCGCATCTGCGCGAAAACCTGGCAGCTGGCGATCTGGTGCTGCCGGATGACGCCCTGGCTGCCTTGAACGCGCTGGCGGAATAACCCCTTCTGTCCAGGTAAACCGGCGGCCACGCCTTTATTCCGTGGCCGCTTCCGTCATTCGGCTTCTTCTGTGCAGCTCTAGCGCCTCAGCGATAATTTCCTGCTTACTCAGCCGCGTTTCATACGCTGTGGCTCTGACATATTCGACCAGCGTGGATTCAATCCTCGCGCTCAACATTTTTAAGTTAGCATCCTTTGCTGTACCGCGTGCTACACGCTTGTCCGGGTAATCTCGGCTTGGCATTGCTCAAGTCCTCCAAACGTTGTCTTGTTAATTCGTGCTGTGAAATATGCGTGGAGAGTGATTACAAGTCAACTTTCTGAAACTGCGGTTTAATTTGTATTAAATCCGTTAAAAACGCGCCTGGTTTTTGTGCTGATTTTCATTTGAAAGGGGAAAGGCTTGAGTATGGAAAGTGTGCAAAACAGCGGAAAATAATCATCCGGTTTTGCATAGTGTGTAAACGCTTCCATTCTCGGGGTGGGGTCCTGCGTGAGAGCTTCTGGCTTAATCATAAATCTGCTCAATGAATTACAGGGATGTAAACAATTAAACATCACCTCAACGTGGGATCTTTACCTATGCAATAAAATGCTTTTTTATGCACTTAAAAATCGGAAAGTCCCATTTTTCGCCGATAGTGCGCCTGAGAGAGGGCGTGAAAGATGTAACATTTCTGCAAAGAACGGTTGCAAGAGCGGGCGTAAAAACAGCATAAAATTCTGAAAAAGTTTTATTTTAGTGAGTTTGTAGTGTCTATTTTTTATGTGAAGTGATGATTTTTATTTTTGTTAGTGTGCTATGTTTTTTGTTGTAGTGTGCATGAAGTGTATGTTGTGTCTGCAAAGGGATACTGGCAATTAACAACCCCATTATTAATCTGTGTTATCCTTTGCGGATTGGCGCTATCAGGAAGTCATCGGCATGTATCACCTTTTCTTGGAATTCGATAATCTTGAACCCGGCGTGAAGTCTGTCGAAGATCTGAAGTATGTCATCCGTGATGATAAGCACACCGCTTTTGTGATGAGTGCGGTGGTAGCCAAATTTATCAAAGATGCGTTGATCATGAACCACACTATCATCAGTCTGAAGAACTGCCGTTTCGCCTTTGCGAACGGGGCAGAGTTCGTCGAATTTGACAGCAAAGGTCGGTCAAGGCGCTTCACCGACACACCGGACTGGTTCATTACACCTGGCGCGTTTGCGCGCTCCCAGTGGCTGGTGAACCATGAGCTTCACGATCTGATGACGCCGCAGTTTATCTCTACGTTTCTGGAGATGTTCTCCGATGTGAAAAAACGTCGGGAGCACTGCAATCTGCTGTTTGATTTGCAGCTCGAAGAAAGCCCTCAACGCGGGAGAAGCGGTGCGAAAGCGGCCAGCAAAACCCGTGGCTCCACGAAACAGAAGATTTCTGATTTAAGCTCATTTGAATTATTCAGCCAGTTCTTTAACCGTCTCAAAAAAGCGGTCGAGGCCAACCAGTTTCCCACGGTGCAGGTGCTGACGGGCATCGATGACGTCGCCAAAGTGCCCGCCACGCTGAAGAGCGCCGTGCGCACCTGGTTTAAAGCGATTTCGTCCGAGCTGCCGCCCAACAGCAAAAGAGTGGGGGCCGGTAATCCCGAGCTGTTTTGCGCGCCGGTTCGCGCTCAAATCCAGCACATCGAAGCCTACGGCGTTGAGCGTTATTACAAGAAGCTGTCGAAGGCGATTGCCGAAGGCGGCGAGCGGTATATCGCTGATTTCACGTTTAAACTGTAGGGCTGAAACTGCCCATCAGAATAAAGGTTGGCGCTTTTCGCTGGTGCTGGTTAATCATCGGCACCAGCCGTCTGAAGTGTTCGCTCGCGCAATGCGCATCCAGCGCGGCGCGATCCGGCCACTCTTCGATAAAAACAAAATGCCCGGCATCTTTCTCGTCCACATATAAATCGTAGGCAATGCACAGCGGCTCCCGTTTGGTGGCCTCCACCAGCGCGCGGTAGAGCGGGAGTACGGTCTCAATGGCTTCCGGTTTAATAAAATCTTCCGCGATGACTTTCAGCATGATCTCTCCTTTTTAAATTCCGTGTGACTTCAACGGCTTCATTTTCGCGGGCCAGAATCGACTTGATCTGATCGCTAAATGCATAATACTGTATTTATATACAGTTATTATCGGGTTGGCTATCATGAATCCTGTTTTTTCATGTGAACATAAAGAAATCATCGAATTACCGCTTTTCCTGGAGCGCGTCCCGTGCGGGTTTCCCAGTCCCGCGCAGGATTATGTCGAAGATCGTCTCGATCTGAACAAACTGCTCATCGCACACCCCAGTGCGACCTATTTTGTGAAAGTGAGCGGAGATTCCATGATCGGCGCAGGGATTGGCGACGGGGATCTGCTGGTGATCGACCGATCGTTAACGGCGGAACATGGCGATATTGTGGTGGCGGCGATTGCGGGGGAGTTCACCGTGAAAGAGCTGCGCACCCGCCCGTACCTCCATCTGCTGCCGCACAACAAGCACTATTCTCCCATCGTTTTCCAGTCAGAGGACGAGCTGCAGCTCTTTGGCGTGGTAACGCACACCGTGAAATCGCACAAACATGTTCGCGCTCGTTGACGTCAACAGCTTCTACACCTCCTGTGAGACGGTGTTTCGCCCCGATCTGCAGGGCAAACCGGTGGTGGTGGTGTCCAACAACGACGGATGCATAATTTCCCGCTCGGCAGAAGCCAAAAAGCTCGGCATCAAGATGGGCGCGCCTTACTTCAAGATTAAAGACGAACTGCGGCGGCAAAAAGTGGCGGTGTTTAGCTCCAACTACGCCCTGTATGCAGACCTGAGTCATCGCGTGATGACGATCCTGGCGGAGATGGCGCCTGCGATTGAAGTCTACTCCATCGATGAGGCCTTTATTAATGTCTCCGGCGTGGCCAACTGCATCGCGCTTGAGACGTTTGGCCGTCAGATCCGCGAGCAGATCCTGAAAAATACCGGGCTGACCGTTGGCGTCGGTATCGCGCCGACCAAAACCCTCGCCAAGCTGGCCAACTTTGCGGCCAAAACCTGGCGCAAGACCGATGGCGTGGTGGATCTGTCCGATCCGGATCGTCAGCAAAAGCTGCTCGCGCTGGTGCCGGTGGGCGAAGTGTGGGGCGTGGGGCGGCGCATCGGCAAAAAACTCAATCAGATGGGCATTGAAAACGCGCTGCAGCTGGCGGAGTGCTCAACCTGGGTGATCCGTAAACATTTCAATGTGGTACTGGAGCGCACGGTGCGTGAGTTGCGCGGCGAGCCTTGTCTGGAGATCGATGAATTCGCGCCAGCGAAACAGCAGATCATCTGTAGCCGCTCCTTTGGGCACCGCATTACGGAGTACCGCGAGATGCAGCAGGCGGTGTGCGCTTACGCGGAACGTGCCGCCGAGAAGCTGCGGGCAGAAAAGCAGTTCTGCTGCGTGATCAGCGTGTTTATGCGCACCAGCCCGCACGCGGAAAATGAAGTGTTTTATGGCCCTCAGGCCAGCGGTCGTCTGGCGATCCCGTCGAATGACACGCGCGATATCATCCGCGTCGCCAGCCATGCGCTGGAGCGGATCTGGCAGGACGGTTTTCGCTATATGAAAGCGGGGGTGATGCTGAGCGATTTTTTCAGCCAGGGGGTCGCGCAGCTGAATTTGTTTGATGAATACCAGCCGCGAAACAACAGCCAGGCGCTGATGCAGACTATCGATCGGCTCAATCTCTCCGGGCGCGGAACGGTCTGGTTTGCCGGTCAGGGCAGCCAGAAAAGCTGGGCGATGAAACGCGAAATGCTGTCGCCGGGGTATACGACACGCTACGCCGATTTGCCTGTGGCAAAATAGTCGTTTCCCTCGTCGCGCGAGACAGTAAACTCGTGCGGTTTAACTCTGCTCGGGGCCGCTGATGAACAACGTTGCGCTAATGTATCGCCGTTTTGGTGAGCCGGAATCGGTGCTGCACCTGGAATCCTCCGTCTGCGGGCCGCTGACTCCCGGCCAGCTACGGGTGCAGATGCTGTTCGCGCCGGTCAACGCCTCGGATCTGATTCCCATCACCGGGGCTTATCGCCATCGCACGCCGCTGCCTGCCATTGCAGGTTACGAGGGGGTTGGGGTGGTGATTGACGGGCCGCCCGACTGGACCGGTAAACGTGTGCTGCCGCTGCGCGGACAAGGAACCTGGCAGCAGGTGGTGGATTGCCCGGCGGATCTGGCGGTTCCTGTGCCCGACTTTATCGATTCCGTGCTTGCCGCGCGCGCGTACATCAACCCGCTGGCCGCGCAGCTGATGTTGAAACACTCTCCGCCACGAGGAAAACGCGTGCTGCTGACGGCCGCCGGATCGGACTGTGCGCTCCTGCTGGGGCTGTGGGCGCTTCAGGCGGGGGCCGAATCCGTGTACGGCATTCATCGTTCAATGGTTCACGCCGACCGGCTGGCAGCGCGGGGGATCACGCCAATATCGCACCATGACACGGCGGCGATCCACGCCATCGCCAAAGAGACGGATATTGTCTTCGACGCCACGGGTGGCGAGGTGGCCGAGCAGATCCTGAATACGCTGCCTGCGGCAGGCGTGTTTGTCAGCTACGGTCTGCTGTCCGGGAAGTTGTTCCGGCAACAGCCGCAGGTGCGCTGGTTTCATATCCGTAATTACCTGGCCGGAATGAGCGTGGCCGAGTGGCAGGGGGAGTTTCGTGAAATCTGGCCGAAACTGCAGGCCAGCCACGGCGGCGACGCCACGCTGTTTTCCCTTACAGAGTGGCGTCCGGCGCTGGCGTATTACCGCGAGGCGGGCAGGATCGCGAAGCCGGTGTTTGCGATCAGCGATGGCTGACGTCGCTCAGCAAAACGGCAATACTCTGGCCGCCCACCGTCTGCTCGAGGGCAATCTTCACGATAATGGTCAGCGGCACGGAGAGCAGCATCCCGACCGGGCCGAGCAGCCAGCCCCAGAAGATTAACGATAAAAAGACCACCAGCGTGGACAGCCCCAGCCCACGCCCCATCATGCGCGGTTCGAGAATATTGCCGAACACCAGATTTATCACCAGGTAACCCGCCAGCACGATCAGGGCATCGTACAGTCCGCTAAATACCAGCACCTGAGCGATAGGGGGTATGGCGGCCAGCACCGAGCCAATGTTGGGAATATAATTGAGCGCAAAGGCCAGCAGCCCCCAGACAAACGCGAAGCGCACGTCCAGCGCGGCAAGCATGGCCCACGCCACCAGACCCGTCACAATACTGATGGCCGTTTTCAGCACCAGGTAGCGCGAAACACTGTCCAACGCCCTCTGAATCGCCTCCATCCCCTCAACCGGGCGGGACATCATCTGCTGCAACTTCACGGGCAGCTGCGGCACTTCAATCAGCATAAACACCACCGTCAGCAGCAGCAGGAAAATCGAGGTCATCGCGCTCGAAAGCTGTGACAGCAGCGCCGTCACCAGCGTCATGGCGGCATTAGGGTCGATGTACTTCAGCAACTCTTCTACGGAGACTTCAATCCCGGCGCGCTGCAGCCAGGGTTCGAGATGCTGTAACGGCACGACCAGCGAGGAACGGTACTGCGGCAAAGTGCGCGCCAGCTCGTTCAGAGAGGTGCCCAGATACGCCACCAGCAGCACCATGGCCAGAATAATCACCGTGATAAGCAGCGTAATCGCCAGCACCCGCGGGACGCGCAGGCGCACCATGCGCTGCACCAGCGGGTTGAGGATCACGGCGATAAACAGCGCCAGAATAAAGGGCACAATGATGTCGGCGGCAAAACGTACCCCCGCAAGAATGATCACCAGCATGCCGAGCATGATGACAATTTTCAGTCCGTTCAGTGTAATGATGGGCTTAGCCATGTGAGTTCCCGCGTGACGCTTTTTATTTATAATAATGATAATAACGGCAACGCGCATTTTATATGCGAACGAAAATAAAACGGGCAGGGTAAAGAATTGAAAATGTTTTGAGTAAATCCTTAGCTTATGGTACAAATCAGGCGTGTTTAACTACCGAGGACAATTTTCATCCGCAATGACGAGAAGCAATACCGCGGATAATTGTAATATTATGGACAATCTGTTCAGGACGTACTTTTCAAATAACACCGCTGTATTTTCCACCTCCCTCTGCCTGCTGTCCGGTGAGCAACACTGGCGCAACGCGCTATAGTCCCGTCTTCTGCCTGAGCTGACGCCATGCGTCTGGCTATCTGATTTATTTCATATTTTTGGGTTTGTCGTTTTCGACAAGCTGCAGTGATTTATATTCTCATGCAGGAGAAGTACCATGTTTTACTGGATATTGTTAGCCCTGGCCATTGTCGCTGAAATTACCGGAACCTTGTCGATGAAATGGGCAAGCGTCAGCGATGGCAACACCGGATTTATTTTAATGCTGGTGATGATTTCCCTTTCGTATATTTTCCTGTCGTTCGCGGTTAAAAAAATCGCCCTCGGCGTGGCGTATGCGTTGTGGGAGGGGATCGGTATTCTGTTAATCACGCTGTTCAGCGTGATGTTATTTGATGAAACCCTGTCAACGATGAAAATTGCCGGTCTGACCACCCTGGTCGCGGGCATTGTGCTGATCAAATCGGGCACCCGCAAAGGCAAAAAACAGCCACAGGAGCCAACTCATGCAACAGTTTGAGTGGGTACATGGGGCGTGGCTGGCACTGGCGATTGTGCTGGAAATTGCCGCCAACGTATTCCTGAAATTTTCTGATGGCTTCCGCCGTAAAGTCTACGGCCTGATGTCAATCGCCGCAGTGCTGGGGGCGTTCAGCGCGCTGTCCCAGGCGGTGAAAGGGATCGATCTTTCCGTGGCCTACGCCCTGTGGGGCGGTTTCGGTATCGCCGCAACGCTGGCGGCGGGCTGGATTTTGTTCGGCCAACGTCTGAACCGTAAAGGCTGGATTGGCCTGGTCCTGTTGCTCGCCGGCATGATCATGATAAAACTGGCCTGATGTGATCGCTGCCTGTATTTACGGGCAGCGAAATTCGCTACCTGTATTACTCTTAGAAAGAAGTGCTTTTGAGAGGGCGGCGAATGTATAACCCATTAAGCTGGCGCAATATTCCCACCGCGAAAACCCTGTTTGTCATGATTTTTATGGCCGGGATCGGCCTGATCGTTTCCATCATCGCGCTGCTTTACCTTTCCCTGCACCTCATCAGCAGTAAAACCAACGAAATAGATGAACACCGTTCGGCGCTCTCCGTACAAGGGGCGATCCAGACGTCGGCCAACCGCGTCTGGTCGCTGGTGATTGATAATGCCGTCTGGGATGATGCCGTTCGTGAGGTTTATCCCCCGGTGCTGAACACCGAGTGGCTGTACAATACCTGGGGGGCAGGCTTTAAAATCAATAATTTGTACGACGGCACCTTCGTGCTGGACGAGCATTTCAACGTGCTGTGGGGGTCGTTTCAGAGCAAAGCCTTCCACGAGAAAAACCTCGATTTTTTTGGCAATGGCCTGAAGGCGCTGATTCGCGATAACGCCGACGCGCTGCGCGCTGAGAAAAATATCTACGCTGGGATCACCCGCACGCGCCAGGGGGTAGCGTTTGTCGGCATTGGGCTAATCCGCCCGATGATTGGCCGCCTGCAGGTGCACAACGATGTGCGCCGTTACCTGGTGATCACCCGCCACCTGAATCCGCAAATTCTGAGCGATTTGGGCAATACCTTTCAGATTGAAGATCTCAATTTCACCGTCAATCACACCAGCATAGCCAGCGTTCCGCTGAAAAGCTCGGCGGGCGAGCTGCTGGGCTATCTCAACTGGCAGCCGCGACTGCCCGGTGCGCAGGCGGCCAGCGCCGCGTCGAACGACATCACGCAAATTGTGACCCTGGCGGCGGGGCTGATCCTGCTGTTTATTCTGCTGAGCAGCGTCGGGCTGTACAAACTGGCGCGCGGAGAAAATCAGGCCCGGCGAGTGGCGCGGACGGACTGGCTGAGCCATCTGCCCAATCGCCGCGCCCTGATTGAGGAGCTGGAGCGGGTGAGTTTGCGCGGCGATATTGATGTCAAAAGCGTGGTCTTTATCGATCTCGATGGTTTTAAAGATGTGAATGATATTTACGGTCACGATGTGGGCGACGATCTGATCATCATGATGGCCGGCGCCCTGCGTGAACGGGTGCCGGAAGGGGGCATGCTGGCCCGCATGGGGGGCGATGAATTTGCGATGTTGATTGGCGGCGACCATTCACAGGCGCAGGCGGCGGCGTTTGCCAGTAACGTGCTTGAATTCCTGAGTGCGCCCCTGCGCCTCGGAGAGCGCACCATTCACATCAGCGCCAGCATCGGAATTGCCAGCGGCACGCTGATCGAATGCACCAGCTCGGAGCTGTTCCGCCGGGCCGATATCGCCATGTATCACTCGAAAATTACCGGCAAGGGCCGCGTCACCCAGTATGACGCTGAACTGAACAGCGTGCGCGAGCAGCAGCTGGCGATTGAAAATGAGATCCGCAGCGGCATGGAACGCGACGAGTTCGACATCTGGTATCAGCCGATTATCGATGCGCGTAGCCAGAAAATGACCAGCGTTGAGGCGCTGCTGCGCTGGCCACGGCGTCCGGCGGGGGAACTGGGACCGGATGTGTTTATCAGTATCGCCGAAACCAGCGGCCTGATTTATGGTTTAGGGCAGTTTGTCCTGCGCCGCGCCTGTCAGGATCTGGAGCCTTTTGGTGATTTGAAGCTGTCGGTAAATATCTCTCCGGCGCAGTTTCGCGATCCCGAATTTGAGGACAAAGTGGCGCAGGTCATTGAAATGACGCGTTTCCCGGCCACGCGTCTGCAGCTGGAAGTGACGGAAACCTACGTGCTGGAAAACCCGGAGCGCGCCAGGGCGGCGATCTCGAATCTTAAAGCGCTGGGCATCGCCGTCGCGCTGGACGATTTTGGCACGGGCTACTCCAGCATCGGTTATTTGCGCCGTTTTAATTTCGACACCATCAAGATCGACAAATCGCTGGCTGGGCTGGTGGATAACGACGAACAGGCGGCGGCGCTGGTGAGCGGAACCGTGCGGATTGCCAGTGCACTGGGGATGGCGGTGGTGGCCGAAGGCGTGGAAAACGAAAAGCAGATGAAACTGCTGCGCCTCGCGGGCTGCGACCAGTTGCAGGGGTTCTGGTTCAGCCAGCCGATGCCCATCGAGGCAATTATGGAATTACGTGAAATCAAATATGGCTGAGCTATTCCTGCGCCAGCGCTTCCAGTTTTTCCCGAAAACCGGTCACGGATAACGCCCGGTTATCGGCGCGCCAGCGGTCTTTGGCGGCAGGCGCTGAACTTTGTACGCCAATCAACTGCCAGCCGCCGTCGGTTTTCAGCATCAGCGGAGAGCCGCTATCGCCCGGCAGCGTATCGCACTGGTGGGATAAGACGCTGTTTTGCGCCCAGCCGGTGACGATGCAGTCCGTGTGGGTGTAGAGCGAATCCAGGTGATCGACGGGATAACCCGACTGCGTGACTTTACGGTCGGCGGCTTTTAAGGCTGCCGTCAGCGCCGCTTTGTCGCCATCAAACAGCGGCAGAGGAGTGATCCCCGAGGGCGGATAGCGCAGAACAATCAGACCAAAATCCCACTCGGCTGCCGCCGGCGGCACAATCCAGCCGTCGCCGTCCGGCTTTAAGCGTTTGCCTAACGACGGATCGACACGACCTTCGATGCCGTGGATCTCATAGCGCCAGAGACCTTTTTGGGAGATAAAACGCAGCGCAACGGCTTTGTCCGGCTTGCCTTTCGGTGGGATCAGTAAACAGTGCCCGGCGGTCAGGGCCAGATGAGGTGAGATCAGGGTTGCGGTACACAGGTTGCCGCTGGCGGTTTCCAGCTGCCCGATGGCATCCCAGGGCGCCCCGGTCGGATCGGTGACACGCGTGCGGTCATCATGACCAAAGAACAGCGTTTTGATCTCTTTGGCAGCCATGGCGCTATCATCGCCATCGTCTGCATGTGCCAGGCCTGAAAAGAGACAGAACGTTCCCAGTAACAACACAACAGTTTTCCGCATATCACACTCTGGTGGGGTAATTATGATTATAAAAAGTTGAACCCTATGAAAATACTATAGACGGGACGGCGTTAAAGTGGGAGTAAAATCAGCGTGCTACAATCAGGAAAGATAAAACATGCTGGCGATAATCGCGCATAAAATAAGCGTGATAAGAATGAACTCAAACCGATAGCGCCGCAGCATACGCCCTCCGGATAAAAAAACGGCGCCGATAAATACAGCTCAGCGCCGGTTTAGCAACGTGCCCACGAGGGGCACGGTTTAGCGAGTGCGATTACGCAGCAGGCTGTGCAGCTGGTTTAGCCGCTTCGTGTTTTACTGCTTTTTTGTGATGCTTTTTAGCAGCCTGAGCTTTCTGCTCTACAGCAGGTTTAGCAGCGGCTTTCTTGTGGTGTTTTTTTGCCGCCTGGGCTTTCTGCTCAGTTGGCGCAGCCGTAGTGGTAGTGGCGGCTGGTTTGGTTGCTGCTTTTTTGTGGTGCTTTTTAGCGGCCTGAGCTTTCTGCTCTACAGCGGCTTTCTTGTGTTTTTTGTGGTGTACAGTTTTTGCTGGCGCCGCTTTCGTGGTCGCAGCAGCAGCCGGAGCTGGGGTAGCAGACGTTGCAGCATCAGCAGCAAACGCAGCAGAAGACAGACCCATAGCAGCGGCAACAACCAGAGCTAATACTTTTTTCATTCTCATACCCTCGAATTTGGTTTCTCATTTAACCCCACTGCGGGGCCGTTGAAATAACTATATCCTTATGAATTCGAGGCTTCCGTGAGTCATTGGTATCGGCGTGTAACGGAATGTACAGCGCCGGGTACTCGCCCCGGCGCCGGGGATTACAGATAGCGGGAGGTGAGGTGGTCGCGGAAGTAGCGGCTGTTAAGATCTTCACCCGTGGCCTGGGTAATCAGCTGCGAAGTGGTGAAGCGGCTGCCGTGCTGCCAGATGTTCTGGTTCAGCCAGTCAAACAGCGCCGAGAAATCACCCTCCGCAACAGAGGACTCCAGCCCCGGCAGTGCCGTTTTCGCCGCACTGAACAGCTGTGCGGCATACATCGCCCCCAGCGTATATGACGGGAAGTAGCCAAAGCCGCCGTCGGTCCAGTGGATATCCTGCATACAGCCGTTGCGGTAGTTATCTTTTGTCGACAACCCAAGCCACGCCTGCATTTTCTCGTCCCACAGGGCCGGGATGTCGTCCACTTCGATTTCACCGTTGATCAGCGCGCGTTCAATTTCGTAACGCAATACCACGTGCGCCGGATAGCTCACTTCATCCGCATCAACACGGATATAGCCCGGTTTCACGCGCTGGTTCCAGGCGATGAAGTTCTCTTCACTAAACGCCGCTTGACTGCCAAAGCGGGCATGTACCGCCGGGAGCAGATGTTTCAGGAACGCATTGCTGCGGCCCAGCTGCATCTCGAAGAACAGGCTTTGGGATTCATGGATGGCGGTGGAGCGCGCCAGTGCGACGGGCTGGCCGAGCCAGTTGCGCGGCAGATTTTGCTCATAGCGCGCATGGCCGGTTTCGTGCACCACACCAAACAGGGCGCTCAGCAGCTCGTCTTCATCGTAACGCGTGGTGATGCGCACATCTTCCGGCACGCCGCCGCAGAACGGATGGGCGCTGACGTCGAGACGCCCGGCGTTAAAATCGAAGCCCAGCATTTTCATCGCTTCCAGCCCCAGATCACGCTGAACGGCGGTCGGGAAAGGACCTTGTGGTGGAACGAATGATTTTTGTGACTGCTTCTCTACCACTTGTGACAGCAGATCGGGCAGCCAGGATTTTAGATCGCCAAACAGCACGTCGAGGCGGGCGCTGGTCATGTCTGGCTCGAAGATATCAAGCAGAGCATCGTATGGGGTGCAGCCCTTGGCTTCGGCACGCAGACGCGCCTCTTCACGGCTGAACTTCACCACCTCTTTCAGGTTGGCTGAAAAACCCTGCCAGTCATTAGCCGGACGCTGGGTGCGCCAGGCGTGTTCACATTTGCTCCCGGCCAGCGACTTGGCTTCCACCAGCGATTCCGGCAGCAGGGAGGCCTGCTGGAAATGGCGCGTCATCTCGCGCAGGTTGGTGCGTTCAACGTCATTAAGATCTTCACTTTCGGCAGCGGCCAGCCAGTCGCCCACTTTTTTATCCGTCAGGATTTGATGCTGTAACACGCTCATTTCCGCCAGTGCTTCCCCACGCGCCTGGCTCCCGCCCGGCGGCATCATGGCGAACATGTCCCAACTGGCGATGGAGGAGAGATGGGAGAAACGGGAGAGACGCTGGAACGTGCGGGTGAGTTGTTGGTAGTTGTAGTTATTCATGAGGTCCTCGTGTCGGAATCGGGCGATGGTTCTGGCAATGTAACAGATATGCGCGTTTCTGACACGACGGTGAGTTAATCAACAGTGAATATTCATCTCATGGCGTATTCATGAATTTCAGCGCTGAATTGTGGAGTATATTGTCTGGCGGGGGCAGGGCTGTCGTTATAAATTATTTAAAATAAACCTTATCTTCGGTTAATTAATATTTTATATCTGTATTGAAACATGAAAAAGCGACATGTTTTTATTTCTCGTCAGTAGAACAGGGCCTCAAAGGGGGATGTGTTAATTAACATGTTGTTTTGTATAAGATCGCACAAACGGGAAGACGTCTCGCTGTACTAACCTGCACTATCTCCGTCAACGTTTCATGGATTGCCAATACAGGAGCAGGTTGAATGTTGCGAGGTAAAAGAGCGGTTGTCACCGGAGGTGGCAGTGGGTTTGGTCAGGCATTGGTGGTCTGGCTGGCTCGCGAAGGGGTTGACGTGGAATTTTGCGCGCGACGGCCAGAAGATATTCAGACAACCTGCGGTATCGTCTCAGCAGAAGGCGGGAAGGCAAGGGGCTATGTCTGTGATTTAACCCATGTGGCATCCATAGAAGAGTTCGCAGGGCTAATAACAAATTCAGATGCACCGGTCGATATCCTTATTCTCAACGCCGCACAATGGTTGTCCGGGGAATTAGAGGATCAACCCGCATCAGAATGTGTTACTACCATTAACTCTGGTCTTACAGGCTCGATTTTACTCACTCAGGCTTTACTTACCTGCTTAAGACGTTCCAGCTCGGCTGATATTATTTCCATCATCTCAGCATGTGGTATTCCTGGCTTTACAGATTCAATTGCACATCCGGCATTTTTTGCGAGTAAGCATGGTCTGAGCGGTTTTACGCAGACGCTGTCACACCAGCTTGCGAAGGAGAATATTCGCGTCACCGGTCTGTATCCACCCGATTTTGAAATGACCGATTTAAATGAACTGCCGAATGGCACGGTTAAAATGGGTGAGGCGTTGTTGAACGGGCGTTCAATCTGGGAAGCGGTACGTTTTGTATTGTTACAGCCCCGAAGCTGTCATGTGAGTACCCTCTATTTTCAGGGACCTACGCGGGAGAATGTAGTACGCCGAAACGGATAATCCCAGGTGGTCATCTGTCTCTGCTTTTCATTTATAACTTCATGCATTTTACTTTTCGCAGACCTGGCTGCGGGTGCCAGGCGCGGATATCAGCGTCATTTTCCAGCAGTAAACACAGCTGAACCTTCAAGTATTTCAATGATCAAATCGGCTGGAAGGATGATTTCAGTGGTCTGTCTCAGCTCTTCGATTGTCCACCAGTGGTGCTCGCGAATGATGTTCTTTTCATTGCTGCTCCACCCTGAGCGGTCGATATCTGATTGATCTGCATGAATAATAAAGAAACGCTCTTCGGCGAGAACAGTCTCCCCACTCGGCAGCATCATTTCGAAGGTTCGGGAAGCTGTCTGCGGACCTGCTGAGTCTCTTGTCAGGCCTGTCTCTTCACGTAATTCGCGCAACGCAGCCTGCTCGAAAGATTCATTGTGCTCAAGCCCTCCACCGGGCGTTGCCCAGTAGGTCTTTCCACGCAGAGCGTCATCGTTATGGCAGAAGCAAAAGAGCAAAACGCGATTCTCAGGCGAAATAACGATCAACCGGGATGACGGGCGAGTGCGCACAAAGCCTCCTGAAATAACGTGTTAATCTCAACAACTCATAAAATATAGTAGCTATACATATACACTGAGTTACCAGGTAATACAGGTGGGATACTTTACAGGATAATCATTATGCACTCACATCCGTTACGTCAGGTTATTGAATCTTGTGACAGAGCAATTTCCGCTAAAGACTTTGATTCTCTGATGCAGAATTACGCTGAAGATGCTGCTCTGGTGGTGAAGCCGGGATTAACCGTCACCGGTAAAGAGAATATCCGCAAAGCGTTTATTGCCATCTCTGATTATTTTCAGGATCAACTTATTGTTGAGCAGGGAGAGATGCAGGTTATCGAAGGGGGCGGCAATGCGCTCGTTATTATGGAAACTGTACTTCGCTTTCCTGATGGCAAGGGGGGAACGGTCGAAACCACACGTCGTGCGACCTATGTTTTCAGGCGGGAAACGGATGAGCGTTGGCTGTGTACAATCGATAATTCCTATGGCACCTCTCTGTTAGATCCTGAGACGGCCTGAAGAGAGGAGGGTACAGTGAAGGGAACTCAGCCCTCTCGCCCTGGCAGGTCTGCTATGAACGCCACCCGTCTGCAAAATGCGTACAGCGTGACGAATGAGAAAACCCTCGCGCTCTGGCGGGAAAA
This sequence comes from Lelliottia sp. SL45, assembly GCF_026672535.1. NCBI lineage: Bacteria > Pseudomonadati > Pseudomonadota > Gammaproteobacteria > Enterobacterales > Enterobacteriaceae > Lelliottia > Lelliottia sp. SL45. The sequence goes on along the minus strand of NZ_JAPPRH010000003.1, from coordinate 1,711,015 downwards.
CCCCGCTATCGGGGAAATCAGGAAAGAGCGTTACTACGATCCTGACAAACTGGCGCTTGCAACGGGCATACAGCCGGTATTGCCCGAGCCTGTGGTATGCCTCATTCGCGAACTGGAGCAACGCACGGAGGGCGATCGACTGGCCGACGTTCTTCCTGTCAGTAGCGTCCATTTTACCTTTCTGCCTCTGACTCTGCCGCTGTATGAAGAAAAGGAGCCGCTGCCTGAAAAAACAGGGCAGTTGACCGATATCTGGCGTAAATATCAGGGAAAGCACATTGTGATCCGGCATCTAAGGCTGGTGGCACTGCCCAGTCAATTGCTGCTGGCTGGTATCCCCGATGATCCCGCCATTGCCCTGCGCCAGTCATTCTGCGAGAGCGTTTTAGATTCCCAATGGAAAGATGAGCTGCTGCTGCGCCATACGGGCAGCCCTTTGCCCGCACCGTTCTGGCACAGCACGCTGTTGCGATATAGCGCAGCGTTTTTACCCACGCAACTGCGCGAGTTTTTTGTCCGGCATCAGACGGTCGATTTCGGCGACGTTTCGGGAGCGTTGGCGTTAGCGAGAGTTAACTATAACTGGACTAAGTGCTTAATAAATAAGTTCGAATGATGTCAGTGGTTGAAAAATGTTTAGCAACGGGCACTAATCAGATTGTTGATATCAGGTTATCGCATTCGTTAACTCTGGCAGCTTTAATACCAGGTGACAGGAATTTCAACGAGGATGAACGCCATGCTGCTGGAAAAGCTAAAAGCACTTGAATGCACTCTTCATGGGATCAAACGGAACGACCTTGAATGGCTTGAGCACATACTTCATCCTGAGTTCAGGGAAATTACACGTTCGGGCGTCCTGGTGACTCGTGAGGAGACGATAGCGTCTCTGATGGGTGAAGAATGTGTCCCGGCCATTCTCAGCAACGACTTTCGCCTCATCAGCATTCGCGAGGATTTTGCCATCTTGCATTACAGGACGTTTCATCCGGAGGGTAGTCGCGTTTCCCTTCGTTCATCGTGCTGGGCGCGTTCTGATAATGGGCAATGGAAGTTAGTTTTTCATCAGGGAACCCCGGAGCCGAAGAACGTTTAGACGCGGAACAGTAAAGTCTGCTATGTGCTCAGAGCAGCACTTAGGATGCTTTTTCATGTACTGTCATGATGAATGTGAGTGAACTTTCACCCCGGTTCTCATAGAAATGCGGGACGTCGGTTCTGGCCGTTGCTGAACAGCCGGTATTCACCGAATACAGGTGCTCCTGTACGCCAAGCGTAAGCGTCCCCTCTTGTACATAAAACAGTTCAAGCGTTCCCTGCGGATGACCGGGTGAAGCAAATTTTTCCCCTGGCTGCATTTCCCACATCCATAGCTCGGTCATATCGGGGCCGCCGGATCCTGCGAGCAGTCGTGCTCTTCCCCCGTTTTCGCCATTCCAAAGCTCAGGGATCTCATCTTCAGCGATGAGATGCACGGTCGGTTTGGAACTGACATCAACAAAATCCGCTACTGAAACGCCCATCGCAGCAGCCAGGCGGCATAGCAGGGCGATGCTGGGATTTGCCCTGCACCCCTCAATCTCAACCAGAGCGCCCTTACTGACGCCCGCCCGGCGGGACAGCTCATCGAGTGATATTTTCTTTTGCTTACGGTACAGCTTAATCCGCTGCGATACGGCTTCGTTAACGGTATTCATAATCGCATTTGGGTCGGTCATTAAATTGACTTTTTTGGTCATTGGTCATTATCATGGAATAAATTGGTCATTACAGGATTATCACGTGTTCATTGTCTCTCCGTCAATTGCCCCAGAGGTTTATGGTATCGCCCCCGGTTTCCGGGCTCTGAGTCTCTGTGTACAGGCCGCCCCGGTACGTAACCCGCGCGTTGGTGAAATCGCTCTGCAAGAAGCCTGCGAAGCCGTTCTGGCTGGAAGCCCTGCCTGGGCCGAAGCACATTTGGCCGCGTGGGCAGAAGTGTTTCAGGGATTTGGTGCCAGGCCAAAACGCACGCCGTGCTCAGCTGATGCGCTGCGTAAGCGCGTTCTTCGCGACGGCGCAATGCCCGCTCTTGATCCGGTCGTGGATCTCTATAACGCCGTCAGTCTGAAGTATGCCGTTCCGGTTGGGGGAGAAAATATCGCTGCCTATCAGGGGGTGCCACGGCTGGTTGTGGCAAAAGGCACAGAACCTTTTGATACTGTCAAAGAGGGTGAACCCGCAGTTGAATACCCTTCGCAGGGAGAAGTTATCTGGTGCGATGATGCCGGAGTGACCTGCCGCCGCTGGAACTGGCGACAGGGGATCAGAACTCGCCTGAGTGTGGACGCGCAGCAAATGTGGTTCATTCTGGAGAGTCTGCCGCAGATGCCCCTGGAAAAGCTTCATGAAGCCGGGAAGATGCTGACAGACGGCCTTGAAGAAATGATGCCGGGTGTAATGATTGACGTGGCTTTTATAGAAGATGCTAAACAGCCAGCTCCAGGTTTATGACATCCGTTTCGCCCTGACAGCGCGACCCCGTATAATGCCGCACAACTTACCGTAATAACGACCGTGACCGCGCCTATGAATCTCAATCGCTTCTGCTACTTGCTCCTCATCGTTTCAGCGATCGGAAGCATGTTTACCGCCCATACCATTGCCAGCTGGCTCCTGCTCGCCAATGTGCTTACGCTGGTGATCTATGGCGTGGATAAAACGGCGGCGCGCAAGGGCTGGCGCAGAGTGCCGGAATCTACATTGCTGGTGTTTGGCCTTGTGGGAGGATGGCCCGGCGCGATGGCGGGCCAACAACTCTTCCGCCATAAAACGCAAAAGCAGCCATTCAAAACCAGGTTCATCGTCAGTGTGATTGTGAATGTCTCAGCGCTGGTGGCGGTGTTTCAGCTTTCCCATTTCGCGCTCGTTTGAAGCATAACCGTCAGTGCAGACGTTTATGCAGGCTCGCCCCGACCAGCAGCGCGGCGCACAGCATCAACGCAATAAATCCCCCAACACCATTCCAGCCATAGTTGTGCCAGAACACGCCGCCGAGAGTCCCGGCGATGCTGGAGCCCAGGTAGTAGCTAAACAGATAGAGTGATGACGCCTGGCCTTTGGCGCGACGGGCGCGCGGGCCGATCCAGCTGCTGGCGACGGAGTGCGCGGCGAAGAAACCAGCGGAGAAGAGCAGCATTCCGGCGAAAATGACCCACAGGGGAGAGAGCAGGGTCAGCAGCAGGCCCGCGAGCATTACCCCTGTCGAGACCAGCATCACCGGCCCTCGACCGAAGCGTGCGGTCATCGCGCCTGCTTTCGGCGAGCTCCAGGTCCCGGTGAGATAGGCCACGGAGAGCAGGCCGACAAAGGCCTGGCTCAGATGCCATGGCGAGAGCATCAGGCGATAACCGATATAGTTAAACAGGGTGACGAACGACCCCATCAGCAGGAAGCCCATCAGAAACAGACGCGGCAGACCCTGGTCGCGCCAGTGCAGGCGGAAGTTGATAAACAGCGTTTTTGGCCGCAGGGAAGTAGGGCGGAAATGGCGTGACGCCGGCAGGATACGCCAGAACATCAGCGCTGATGCCAGGGCAAAGCAGCCAATCACCGCAAGCGCGATGCGCCAGTTAAACAGATCCGTGAACACCCCGCTCAGCAGACGTCCGCTCATGCCGCCAATCGAGTTCCCGCTGATGTACAACCCCATCGAGAAGGCCACAAAGCTCGGGTGGATCTCTTCGCTGAGATAGGTCATTCCGACCGCCGCCACGCCGCTCAGGGACAGCCCAATCAGAGCGCGCATCACCAGGATCCCGTGCCAGCTGGTCATCATTGTCGAAAGCAAAGTACACACCGACGCGAGCAGCAGCGCGGTCACCATTACCGGTTTGCGTCCGATGGCGTCGGAGAGCGGGCCGGTAAACAGCAACCCGACCGCCAGCATCCCGGTTGAGATCGACAGGGAAATACTGCTGCTGGCGGGCGAGACGCCAAACTCATGAGAGAGAACCGGCAGGATCGGCTGCACGCAGTACAGCAGGGCGAAGGTCGCGAGACCGGCGGAAAATAGCGCCAGCGTGACGCGCATAAATTGGGAAGTACCACGTTTGATAAACTGGTTCGGCGCGGGTGCTGCGGGTAAATCATTAATGTCGCTTGCCGGGGCGATATCAACGGTAGATGTACGACTCACACTCATTCCTTGCTTAAACATCCCCGTGATTTCTGGTGACGGGTATGACCACAAGTTCAGAGTAGGAAATTGTAAATATTCTGTCTAATATATTAATAATCTCAAATGATACGTTAAACATATGAATATCGAGCTGCGCCATTTACGCTACTTTATCGCTGTTGCTGAAGAACTCCATTTTGGCCGGGCGGCCGCGCGGCTGAACATCTCCCAGCCGCCCCTGAGCCAGCAGATCCAAATCCTTGAGCAGCAGGTTGGCGCACGTTTGCTGGCCCGCACCAACCGCAGCGTCAGCCTGACGGAGGCGGGAAGGCAGTTTCTGGCCGACAGCCGACAAATACTGAGTCTGGTCGATGACGCCGCCGCGCGCGCCGAACGTCTGCATCTGGGCGAAACGGGCGAACTGCGCATCGGATTCACCTCGTCGGCGCCGTTTATCAGCGCGGTGTCGGATACCCTGTCGTCGTTTCGCCGCCATTATCCCGATGTGCACATTCAGACGCGCGAGATCAATACGCGGGAGCAAATTGTCCCGTTGAATGAAGGTTCGCTGGATCTGGGGCTGATGCGCAACACCCATCTGCCCGATACCCTGGCCTGGGAAGTGATTCTGCGCGAGCCGCTGCTGGCGATGATTCCTCGCGATCACCCGCTGGCCGAACTGGACTCGGTAACGCTTGCCCAGCTGGCGCAGGAACCCTTTGTCTTCTTCGACCCTCATGTCGGGACCGGGTTGTACGACGACATTCTGGGCCTGATGCGCCGCTACGGGCAGGCGCCGGTGATCACCCAGGAGGTGGGCGAGGCGATGACGATAATCGGTTTAGTCGCGGCAGGGCTGGGGGTATCGATTCTTCCGGCGTCATTTAAACGTGTGCAGCTCAGCGAAATGCGCTGGGTGGCGATCGCTGAAGAGGATGCCGTCTCTGAGATGTGGCTGGTGTGGCCAAAACACCATGAACAGAGCCATGCGGCACAGCGTTTCAAAAACCAGCTGATTGCAGCCTCAAAGCGGCCAATAATGGCCTGAAAAAGGGCGAAAAATGTGCGGCAAATCACATGGCTAAGTTTAAATTTGACGATTGCCTGCGAAGTGCTTCACCATAGCCCAAAGTTTATTTCGAAGCGCGAAAATAAGGATGTAAGAGGTGGTTGCTGATAGTCAGCCAGGACATATTGATCAAATTAAGCAGACCAATGCGGGTGCGGTGTATCGCCTGATTGATCAGCTTGGCCCGGTCTCGCGTATCGATCTTTCCCGACTGGCGCAGTTGGCGCCAGCCAGTATTACCAAAATAGTGCGTGAAATGCTGGAAGCGCATCTGGTTCAGGAGACGGAAATCCAGGAACCGGGTAGCCGTGGCCGTCCGGCGGTGGGGCTGGTGGTGGAAACCGAAGCCTGGCACTATCTGTCGATTCGCATCAGCCGCGCGGAAGTGATTCTTGCCCTGCGCGATCTGAGCAGCAAGCTGGTGGTCGAGGACCGTCTCGAACTGCCGCTTCAGTCAGAGCAAACCCTGCTTGAACGCATCATTGCTCATATCGATCAATTTTTTATTCGCCACCAGCAAAAGCTGGAGCGGTTGACGTCCATTGCGATCACCCTGCCGGGAATTATTGATACGGAAAATGGAATCGTCCACCGCATGCCGTTTTATGACGACGTCAAAGATATGCCGCTGGGTGAAGTTCTGGAGAATCACACCGGCGTACCGGTCTACATTCAGCATGACATCAGCGCCTGGACGATGGCTGAGGCGCTGTTTGGCGCCTCTCGCGGCGCGCGTGATGTGATTCAGGTGGTGATTGATCATAACGTCGGGGCGGGCGTGATTACCGATGGCCGCTTGTTACATGCCGGGAGCAGCAGCCTGGTGGAAATTGGTCACACGCAGGTCGATCCCTACGGCAAGCGTTGCTACTGCGGCAATCACGGCTGCCTCGAAACCATCGCCAGCGTCGAAAGCGTGATGGAGCTGGCGCAGCTGCGTCTTAGCCAGTCGATGAGCTCGTCGCTGCACGGCCAGCCGCTGACCGTCGAGTCTTTGTGCGGCGCGGCGCGGCAGGGCGATCTGCTGGCGAAAGACATCATTACCGGTGTGGGCAATAACGTCGGGCGTATTCTGGCGATTATGGTGAATCTCTTTAATCCGCAAAAAATCCTGATTGGCTCGCCCCTGAATCAGGCCGCCGAGATCCTGTTCCCGGCGATTTCTGACTGCATTCGTCAGCAATCCCTTCCGGCCTACAGTAAAAATATGGTGGTCGAGAGCACGCAGTTTTCCAATCAAGGCACCATGGCCGGGGCCGCGCTGGTGAAAGATGCCATGTATAACGGTTCGCTATTGATCCGCCTGCTGCAGGGATAACTCTTTTTCGCTGATCTCATAAAAATTGCGCTATCTCAATCTGGACCGACGGCGCATACCTTAGACTCACTCCACTGAATTATTTACTTAGTTTATATTTTCAAAGCATATGCCCAAAAGGTGGAGTGAGTGATGCTTAAGCGTTTCTTTGTAACGGGTACTGATACTTCTGTCGGTAAGACGGTGGTGTCCCGCGCTTTGCTGCAGGCCCTGGCGGCAGGCGGTAAAAGTGTGGCAGGGTATAAACCGGTCGCGAAAGGAAGTAAAGAGACGCCAGAAGGACTACGCAATAAAGATGCGCTGGTGCTGCAAAGTGTCTCAAGCCTTGAGCTGCCTTATCAGGCCATCAACCCGATCGCGCTGAGTGAAGACGAAAGTAGCGTCGCACACAGCGGTCTTATCAATTATTCCCTGTTGTCCAACGGGCTGGCGAACCTCAGCGATAGCGTCGATCACGTGGTGATCGAAGGCACCGGCGGCTGGCGCAGCCTGATGAACGATCTGCGTCCGTTATCGGAGTGGGTGGTGCAGGAACAATTGCCGGTGCTGATGGTTGTCGGCATTCAGGAAGGGTGCATTAACCACGCATTGCTGACCGCACAGGCCATTGCTAACGATGGTTTGCCGCTGATTGGTTGGGTCGCTAACCGCATCAACCCCGGTCTTGCCCATTACGCCGAAATCATCGACGTGTTGAGCAAAAAACTGCAGGGGCCGCTGGTGGGTGAACTGCCGTATCTGCCCCGCGCTGAGCAGCGCGATCTGGCGCGTTACATCGATCTGTCGATGCTGGACAGCACCTTCTCCGTTGAGAAGGTCGTCGCGTAACGTCGAAACCGGGCAGCAGTCCTGACTGCCCGGCTATTATCCGCAGTATTTACGTGTCGCTGTGAATATTCAGTGCACGACGGGTTCGTCCTGAACTCAGATACTCCGCAATATAATCCTGCGAAATCTCACCGTTATAACGACCCTCTTCATCTACGATCGGCATCCAGCTGGTGTTGCTCTCATACAGACGCGACAGAACAACGCGCAGATTGTCTTCCGCTTTGCCCGTCATTCGGAACGGATGCAGCATGTCTGCGCAGGAGCCAGTGGCGTGACGCGCTTCGCGGCGCTTCACAAAGCCCAGCGGTTTGCCGTTGCCATCCACCACGGTGATGGCGCGGATGTCGTTGTCATCCATGGTGGCAAACGCCTCCGGCAGGGAGGTGGATTCGCGCACGGTGATCGTCGGCTGTTGATCCGTAACGTCACCCGCCGACACCAGCAGCAGGCGTTTCAGGGTGCGGTCCTGGCCGACGAAAGAGCCAACAAATTCATTAGCCGGTTTCGCCAGCAGTTCATCGGGGCTGGCGCACTGCACGATACGACCCTGACGGAACACGGCGATACGGTCGCCGAGCTTCAGCGCTTCGTCAATGTCATGGCTGACCAGCATCACCGTCTTTTTCAGTTTGCGCTGCATCTCCAGGAACTGGTTCTGGATCACCTCACGGTTGATCGGGTCTACCGCACCGAAAGGTTCATCCATCAGCAGTACCGGAGGATCCGCCGCCAGGGCGCGAATCACGCCGATACGCTGCTGCTGGCCGCCGGACATTTCGCGCGGATAGCGGTTGAGGAATTTATGCGGGTCCATCGCCACCATATCCATCAGCTCTTCAGCACGCGCTTTGCTGCGCGCCTTATTCCAGCCCAGCATGCGCGGTACCACGGTGATGTTCTCTTCGATGGTCATGTTCGGGAACAGACCAATCTGCTGGATCACGTAACCGATATTGCGGCGCAGGGTGACGGTATCCATCTCGTTGGTATTTTCGCCGTTAATCAGAATAGTGCCGCTACTCGGGGTAATCAGGCGGTTAATCATCTTCAGCGTGGTAGTTTTACCACATCCTGACGGCCCCAGCAGGACACACATTTCCCCTTCAGGAACGTTCAGGTTAACGTTGTCGACGGCCTTAAAGGTCTGGCCATTTTTCTGTGAAAATTGTTTGGTGAGGTTTTCCAGTTTTATCATTATCGAATCCCCTTCGGAGTCAGCACGACCTGCAGGCGATGGAGCAGCCAGTCGAGCACAATAGCTAAAAGACAAATCATTAAGGCACCGGCAATCAACATGCGAATGTCGCTTCCGCCGATACCGTTCAGCAACAGCAGCCCCAGGCCGCCCGCGCCAATCACGGCGGCGATAGCCATGACGCCGATATTCATCACCACGGCAGTACGAATGCCGCCGAAAATCACCGGCAGGGCCATTGGGATCTCCACCCAGCGCAGGCGCTGCCAGAAGGTCATGCCGATTCCGCGTCCGGCTTCACGCAGACCGGGCGGCAGGCTGTCGAGCGCGGTGTGGGTGTTACGCACAATCGGCAGCAGCGAGTAGAGGAATACGGCGGTAACGGCGGGCAGGGCGCCAATACCCTGACCGATCAGCGAAAAGAGCGGAATCATCAGGCCGAAAAGGGCAATCGACGGAATGGTCAGAACAATGGTCGCGATGCCCAGCACCGGCGTCGCCAGCCATTTATGGCGCACGATCAAAATGCCCAGCGGCACGCCGGTCACAATCGCCAGTCCGACGGCTAATGCCACCAGCCACAGGTGCTGAAAGGTGAGGGTTAATAAATAATCCCAGTTATCAATAATGTAGTGAATTGTCTCCATAGCGCCTCCTTACAGCAGCTGCTTGCTACGCAGGAAATCACGGGCGACCTGCTGCGGTGACTGATGGTCGATATCAACCTTTTTATTCAGCTCGGTGATAACGTCGTTATTAAGCTGGCCGGAAAGGGTGTTGAGCGCCTCTTCCAGACCAGGGTTGGCCGCGAGGGTGTCTTTGCGCACCACCGGCGTGACCGCATAGCTCGGGAAGAAGCCTTTATCATCTTCCAGCACTTTCAGATCGAAACCTTTTACGCGCCCGTCAGTGGTGTAGATCAGGCCCGCATCGACAAAACCGTCGCGCACGGCGTTATACACCAGGCCGGGGTCCATCTGGCGAATTTGCGGACGATCCAGTTCCATCTGATAGGCTTCCTGCAGCGGCTTCATGCCATCGCTGCGCCCGGCGAATTCCAGGTCTAAGCCCAGCAGCCAGTTGTTGTCCGGATCGGTTTTGCGGATCTGCTCAATTTTGGCCACCATCTCGGACATCGTGTTGATGTGCTCGGCTTCGGCGCGTTTACGTTGCATGGCGAACGCGTAGGTGTTGTTCATGTCCGCCGGTTTGAGCCACACCAGGCCGTGTTTCGCGTCCAGGCGTTTCACCGTGTCGTAGGACTCCTGCGGCGACATGCGTTTGTTGATGTGGTTAAAGATAATCAGCGACGTCCCGGTGTACTCCCACGTCATATCAATCTGCTTGTTGATCATCGCATTACGGGAAATGACCGTCGCGATATTGGTTTGCGGCTGAACCTGGAACCCTTTCTTTTGCAGATACTGTACGGTCATGGCAGATAAAATATGCTGCTCGGTAAAGCTCTTGGTCGCCAGAATCAGCGGTGCGGCCTGGGCCTGGCTGACCAACAGCGCGGCGGTAAACAGGGCCGCCAGGCGTGAAGACAGTCTCATACTTGCTCCTTGTTATTGTTATCGTGCGATATGTGGGCTCATCAGACGGCCCAGTGCAGCCAAAAGCGTATCCAGAATCAGCGCGAAGAGCGCCGTGGCCGCCGCACCCAGAATCAGGGTCGGGAAATCGTTCAGATAGATGCCGGGGAAAATCAGCTCGCCGTAGCTGCTGGCACCGATCAGGAAGGCCAGCGGTGCGGTACCGACGTTAATCGCCGTGGCGATGCGGATGCCGGAGAGCATTACCGGCCAGGCGTTAGGGATCTCCACCTGACGCAGACGTTGCCATTTGGTCATCCCGATACCGTTAGCGGCTTCGAGCAGTGAGGCGGGAACCGAGCACAATCCGGCATAGGTGTTACGCACAATCGGCAGCAGCGACGCCAGGAACAGGGCGATAATCGCCGGTTTGTCACCGATGCCGAGTACCACCATCGCCAGGGCCAGAACCGCCAGCGGTGGCAGGGTGTTGCCGACGTTAAAGATTTGCATCACGTATTCGGCGGTGCCACGCGCTGCCGGGCGGCTCAGTAATATTCCGCTCGGGATCCCGACTAACAGGGCAAAGAACATGGAAGAGAAAACTAAAATCAGGTGCTGCTGACCGAGATACAGCAGGTCAACCTGGCGCGCTTTGATAGTATCCAGCCCAATTCCCCAGGCGAGGAGAGCGAGAACTGCAATAATCGCGCCGATGAAAAGCAGCGTACGTGTCAGTAATGATGAGTGCATTGCGGTGTGTCTCCCTGTGCGCATGCGTTATAGCAACCCATTGATTGCCTGTTGTTATGCCATGTTTCGGCAGGGGTACATGACCTATAGCAAGCGATTGGGAAGGGTTCCAGCGGCAGAGAAAATCAGTTCGGGGAAGATGGCAATGTAAACAGGGTGTTACGCCTTATGGAGTAAGGCCTCAGGGGATGCGGGCAGAATAGTCCTAAAGGTAAAACTTAAGAAGTGACACCGTCACAAATGAGGGGTTTCGCACGGCAGGTAAGTGCCGTGCAAAGAGACAATTAGCGATACAACGGTTTGTCGGCGACCGGGATCAACAGGGAGGATTGCCAGCTTGCCAGCGTCTGGCGGGCAAGCTGAGCAAGGCCGACATAAAACGGATGACCGGCTTCTTCAATGAATACCGTTAAAAAGCGCTGGCTCCACGGCAGCAAATGCCATGCCAGGAGTTGATCTCGCTCGGCGTCGCGTCCATTTTCGGCAAGCCAGGCGGCCAGCATCAGCAGCGTGCCGAAATGGTCTTCCGGCTCGTTTTGCTGTACCTCGAAAGCGATGGCGTTTTCCCGCATCCACTGGCGCAGGGCCAGCGTCGAATCGCCAAACAGCACCGATTCACGATCGAGCCACACGGAACCCCACGGCGGCGCAGGCAACGCCCACGGGCCGATGAACAGACGCTGCCAGGCATCCGTCAGCGGCTCGTCGGTGGTGGCGCGCAAGGTCTCAGCGATGGGCCGTAAATCGTCCTGCGCCAGCGGCCAGTCCAGGTGCCAGTCGCTGGTGGTCAGCGCTGACACCAGCGGAGCGGCCTGCTCGCTGTCGGGTGAGAAATAAAATAAAGCTCCCAACACCCGGGCACTCAGTGCGAAAGATTCGCGCGGTAACACTTCATTCATAACAACGTTCCTTTAAACCTTCTCGATCTGCACCAGGTTAGTGTGCTGCGGGTTGCCTTTCGCCAGTGGCGACGGGCGGTGTGTGGTCAGGGTGTTGATGCACGAACCGTGATCGACACGATCCCCGCTCATATTCGCATCGTGCCATGCACCCTGGCCCATCGCACTGACGCCAGGCATGATGCGCGGCGTCACTTTTACCGGAATACGCACCTCGCCACGGGCGTTAAACACCCGCACCAGATCGCCATTTTTAATGCCGCGCTGATCGGCATCGACCGGGTTAAGCCACACTTCCTGACGGCAGGCGGCCTGTAAGATATCAATATTGCCGTAGCTGGAGTGGGTGCGAGCCTTAAAGTGGAAACCAAACAACTGCAGCGGGAACTTGCTGCGCTCCGGAGCGTCCCAGCCGTCAAAGGTTGAGGCGTACACCGGCAACGGACTGATGGTTTCGTCTTTTTCCAGCTCCCAACTGCTGGCAATTTTCGCCAGCTGGCTGGAGTAGATCTCAATTTTGCCCGACGGTGTTTTTAGTGGATTGGCCTGCGGGTCGTCGCGGAATTGCTTGTACGCCACAAAGTGGCCGTTCGGATCTTTGCGCTTGTAAATGCCCATCTCTTTGAGGGCATCGTAAGACGGCAGCTGTGGATCTTTCTCAAGCATTTTCGCGTACAGCAGTTTTAACCACTCCTCCTGCGTACGCCCTTCGGTGAACTGCTGATAGACATCCGGCCCCAGGCGCTTCGCCACTTCGCTCATGATCCAGTAGATCGGTTTACGTTCAAATTTCGGCGCGGTGACGGGCTGGAGGAAAATCAGATAGCCCATGTTACCCGCGTAGTCGTTAGGAATAATATCTTCCTGTTCGACGGTCATCAGATCGGGCAGCAGAATATCGGCGTATTTCGCCGACGAGGTCATAAAGTTATCGATCACCACAATGGTTTCGCACAGGCTTTCGTCCTGCAAAATATCGTGGGTTTTGTTGATATCGGAATGCTGGTTGGTGATGGTGTTACCGGCATAGTTCCAGATGAATTTAATCGGCACATCCAGCTTATCTTTGCCGCGCACACCGTCGCGGGTGGCGGTCATCTCCGGGCCACGCACAATGGCATCGGTCCAGCTGAAGCAGGAGATCTGGGTTTTGACCGGGTTATCCGGGAGCGGCATCCGCTCAATGGTGATGGTGTAGGTGGATTCACGGGCACCGCTGTTGCCGCCGTTGATCCCGACGTTGCCGGTTAGAATGGGCAGCATGGCGATGGCGCGGGATGTCAGTTCGCCGTTGGCCTGACGCTGTGGTCCCCATCCCTGGCAAATATACGCCGGTTTTGTGCTACCGATTTCCCGGGCGAGTTTGATGATTCTGTCAGCGGGAATACCAGTGATGCGTGACGCCCATTGCGGCGTTTTGGCCGTACCGTCTTCGCCCTGGCCGAGAATATAGGCTTTGTAGTGGCCGTTTGCGGGCGCATCGGCGGGCAGCGTTTTTTCGTCGTAGCCGACGCAATAGGTGTCGAGGAAGGGCTGATCGACCAGGTTTTCGTCGATTAACACCCAGGCGATACCCGCGACCAGCGCGGCGTCGGTGCCTGGGCGGATTGGAATCCACTCATCTTCGCGTCCTGCGGCGGTATCGGTGTAGCGCGGATCGATGACGATCATGCGCGCATTTGAGCGTTCACGCGCCTGTTCCAGAAAATAGGTGATCCCGCCGCCGCTCATACGTGTTTCCGCCGGATTGTTGCCAAACATCACCACCAGTTTGGTGTTTTCGATATCCGAGGTGCTGTTGCCGTCATTGGAGCCGTAGGTGTAAGGCATGGCGCAGGCGATTTGCGCGGTGCTGTAGGTGCCGTAGTGGCTGAGAAATCCGCCGTAGCAGTTCATCAGTCGCGCCACCAGCGAGGCATACGGCGAGGAGCGGGTAATGTTGCCGCCGACGATGCCGGAGGAGTAGTTGATATACACGGCTTCGTTGCCGTATTTCTCCACCACGCCTTTCAGACTGCGGGTGATCGTATCAAGGGCTTCATCCCAGCTGATACGCTCAAACTTGCCTTCACCGCGCTTGCCGACGCGCTTCATTGGGTAGTTAAGACGGTCGGGATGGTTGATTCTGCGGCGAATCGAGCGGCCACGTAAACAGGCGCGCACCTGGTGATTGCCGTAGACATCCTCGCCGGTGTTGTCGGTTTCAACCCAGTAAACTTCGTCGTCGCGGACGTGTAATCGCAGGGCGCAGCGGCTGCCACAGTTCACTGAGCAGGCGCCCCAGACCACTTTATCCGCGGCAGGCTGTACCGCCTGTTGTACGGCAGCGGCGGCACTTTTCAGGCCGAAGGGTAGTGAAATCCCTCCGGCAGCGAGCGCCAGAGAGCCAATTGCAGTGGATTTAACGAGAGTTCGACGGCTGATCCCGCCGTGATGTTCGATATCGGACATGACTCACTCCATCTTTGTCATTGCGTAGGGTTTTACCCGCGATAAGCACCGGGTAATGATGGAGTGAGTTTTACCTATTCAGGGGTAATAAACATTAATCCTTATCAAGCTAAGGGAATTCCCGCAGATAAATTACTGCGGTTCGTTCGGCGCATTGTCTTGCGTCCCCGCACCACCCGCAGGTGCGCTGCTGCTGCCGGTACGGGTGTAGAGAATTTTAAAGGTATCGTTCGCGCAATGTCCCACCACCTGCGCATCCGCCTGGTCGGCCTGATCGTTTGGCACAATGTTCAGGCTAAAACCGGATTCAGGCACGCCGTTATTGATAATGCGTTGCTGAATGTCACTTTTGACGCGCTCGCACGAGTCGGGGGCGGCCAGAACAGCAGGGGAAATGCCTGCTAACAGCAGCGCGGTAATCCAGGGTAACCGTTTCATGTGTGGCTCCTTCTCTCTGTGTGTGAGTCTTATTTTAGCAGGCATAATGTAAATAGTTGTATTGCCGCGAAATTTTCTGAAAAATCCGAGAGCGAATTTAATTCTGGTTAAATGCGCGATGTGATTATTTAAGCGAGCGATGAGTAGCCTTCTAATAAATCCATTCGTTGGCCATTTTCCTGTACATTATTTATTTTGAATGTGGATTTTAATTTCCAGCGTCGGCAATGAAAATAAAATTGAGCGAGTGGCTTATTTAATCATGCCCGTTAGGCTTATTGGCTGACGTTTCATTTTAATTCTGTACTTTTAAATTTTACGGAACAGGAGAAATAAAATGTTAAGCCAAAAAAGTTTGACGGAAAAAGAGCGTCAGGATGGAATGTATGTGCTAGAGCAGTGCATGGGATTTGTCTGGCAGGCTGCCCTGCGTACCGCTGCGTTATTACGCGTTGCGGATCATCTTAAAGACGAAGATAAAACCGCAGAGCAGCTCGCGCACGAGCTAAATGTCGATGCCGGGTATCTGTATCGGGTTATGCGAACCCTGGCCTCTCGCGAGGTATTTAGCATGACTGACGATGGTCTGTTTACCCTGACCCCCGCCGCACAGTTTTTGCGGTCTGACACCCCGTACTCCTTGCGCGAAGCCGTGCTGATGTTAACGGATAAAACCCTCTGGCAGCCCGCCGGGGAGATGACGGATATCGTGAAAGGCAGGCCGGTCTTTAACGAATTATTTGGTATGCCGTTTTATGAGTACTGGGGAACGAAAAAAACACCGTCAGGCGACGACGGTTTTCATGCCGGGATGGCCTCGATGTCGAGCGTCGAAAACGACATGCTGGCCGATAATTATCATTTCCCGGAAAATGCCACGGTCGTTGATATAGCCGGTGGGCTGGGGAATCTTTTATTGACGGTTTTGCGACGCAATCCCACTCTTCACGGTATTTTATTTGATCGCCACAACGTGGTTAGCGAAAACAGTTTGCATCTACTAGGCAATAAATCCCGCTGGGAAACCATTGCAGGGAGTTTTTTCGAAGCCTGCCCGGTGGCGGATATTTATATGTTGAAATATATTTTGATGGACTGGCCAGATGAAAAAGCCAGCCAGATATTACAAACCTGTCGAAAAGCGATGAAAGCCAGTTCCCGCTTATTAATTCTGGAGCCGCTGATCAAAGAGCAAGATAACGAGCAGGGAAGGTATGAAATTGATCTTCTCTTGCTGTCGGGTTTCGACGGTGGACGTGCTCGTACGGAGAAAGAGAGTATGCAGACTTGTTAGGTCACGCCGGGCTGAAGATAAACCGGGTGATCCACACACCGTCCTATTTATCCATCGTGGAGGCGGTACCGGCCTGACGCGTCGCCGGGTTCACAAATGTCATCATTGCTGCTGTGTTTCGCTAAAAAGTAACCCTCTGTATTTGCTACTATGTGAGGTAATAATGTTCACGCATCGGTGAGAATGTGAAGAAACTAGCAGTAATGATTGCGCTGACAGGCGTGCTGGCGGGGTGCGATAACGCCTCCGCGCCGCTGTCGTTTACGCCGGAGATGGCCAGCTTTTCGAACGAATTTGATTTTGATCCCCTGCGCGGGCCGGTAAAAGACTTCACCCAGACGCTGTTCAATGAGAAAGGGGAAGTGAGTAAACGCGTCACAGGATCGCTCTCGCAGGAGGGGTGTTTCGATACCCTGGAGTTGCACGATCTGGACGCGAACACCGGCGTGGCGCTGGTGCTGGACGCCAATTTTTATCTGGATGTAGAAACCCAGCAGCAAAAAATTAAGCTGCAGGGGAAATGCCAGCTGGCTGAGCTGCCCTCGGCGGGCGTGACATGGGATACGGACGATAACGGATTTATTGTCACCGCACACGGCAAGGCGATGGAAGTGAAGTACCGCTACGACGCTGACGGCTATCCGCTGGGTAAAACCACGGTGTCTGGCGATCAGCATCTGTCGGTGTCAGCCACCCCGTCGAACGATAAGCGCAAAAAACTCGATTACTCTGCGGTCAGCCTGCTTAACGACAAACCGCTAGGGTCGGTGAAACAGAGCTGTGATTACGATCGCCACAATAACCCGGTAAGTTGCGAGTTACATATTGTGGATGACAGCGTGAAACCGGCGGTGGCGCACAAGTACACCATTAAAAACAGTATTGAATATTACTGACAGGCAGGTTTTGTAAGCCGGGTGGGGCGAAGCCGCTACCCGGCGTAAAAACGCGTCACTGTGCGGTGGGTTTCAGAAGCTGGCTTCCGGTCGCTCTGTGTTCTGCCAGGTAGCGATCCTGGAAAATACACATGCGAATGGTGTTGCGGTACTCGCCGTTGATAAAGAACTCATGAATCAGTTCGCCTTCAACCATAAACCCGAGTTTACGGTAAATATGGATGGCTTTTTCATTCTCTTTATCGACGATCAGATACAGCTTATACAGGTTGAGCACCGTAAAGCCGTAATCCATCGCCAGTTTCGCCGCCCGGGTGGCAAGGCCTTTCCCCTGGTATTCCGGCGAAATAATGATCTGAAACTCCGCCCGGCGGTGGACGTGGTTAATCTCAACCAGTTCGACCAGACCGGCTTTTTCTCCGTCGCACTCGACAACGAAACGGCGCTCGCTCTGGTCGTGAATATGTTTATCGTACAGATCCGACAGCTCAACAAACGCCTCGTAAGGCTCTTCGAACCAGTAACGCATGACGCTGGCGTTATTATCGAGCTGGTGAACGAAGCGCAAATCCTCGCGCTCCAGCGGTCTGAGTTTTACCGTTAACGGGCTGGCCATAATCATCCTTTCTGGCTGTCGAAATTAAGGCGCGACCGAACGACCGGTACGACGATCCAGGCAGCGCAGGGTATTCGGTTCCCAGTAAGCATTCACGTTCGCGCTTTGCTGGCATTTATCACGCATATCAAAAGCGACATCATCTTTGTCCCACTCTTTTTCAACGCGTTTGTTAACTTTCTGGCGAAGGCTGCGGGTGTCATTCCATTGTTCTTTATCCATTGCGGCATTCTGACGGCTCTGCGCGCTGTCACCCGACTCAATGATCAGTTTGCTGGTGTTGGCGGAGGCGGGGGCCATAAAGGCGAACGCCGTCAGGGAGAGCATGGCCGCCAGACAGAAGCGTTTGCGTAATGTACTCATTGCGTATTCCTTGTAGTGGGTTTACCCAGGGTCAATTCTACACCAATCTGAAAAGGTGGCATACCCACGCGGCAGGCAGGGTAATGGTCGCGCCATTATCGCGTATCATGGTTAAACCTATTCTCACTCACTCGTCAAAATGATTAAAACAACCTTACTTTTCTTTGCGACCGCGCTGTGCGAAATCCTCGGCTGCTTCCTGCCGTACCTGTGGCTGAAACGGGGGGCATCGGTATTGCTATTACTTCCGGCCGGGATCGCGCTGGCGCTGTTTGTCTGGCTATTGACGTTACACCCGGCGGCCAGCGGGCGCGTATATGCCGCTTACGGCGGTGTTTATGTCTGCACGGCGCTTGTCTGGCTGCGGGTGGTCGATAGTGTGAAGCTCAGCGCCTACGACTGGGCTGGCGCGCTGATTGCACTGTGTGGGATGTTGATCATCGTGGCAGGCTGGGGGCGCGCATAAGCGCCTTTGTTTTGTGATCTGTGGAAGATTTTTTGATCGCTATACTTGTATGGTAGTTGCGTAATTAAGTAAATTCCTTGCATCACACTGAGCGATGTAAGGAACTGGATCATGAAAATTGTCGGGGCCGAAGTCTTTGTCACCTGCCCGGGTCGTAATTTTGTCACCCTTAAAATCACCACGGACGACGGGATCGTCGGCCTGGGTGATGCCACCTTAAATGGACGCGAGCTTTCTGTTGCCTCCTATCTGAAAGATCACCTTTGCCCACAGCTGATTGGCCGCGATGCGCACCGCATCGAAGATATCTGGCAGTTCTTCTATAAAGGCGCCTACTGGCGGCGCGGGCCAGTCACCATGTCGGCGATTTCCGCTGTCGATATGGCCCTGTGGGATATCAAAGCCAAAGCCGCCGGTATGCCGCTGTATCAGCTGCTGGGCGGTGCATCGCGCGAAGGTGTCATGGTTTATTGCCACACTACCGGGCACACCATCGATGATGTGCTGGAAGATTACGCGCGTCACAAAGAGATGGGTTTCAAGGCGATCCGCGTGCAGTGCGGCGTTCCGGGCATGAAAACCACCTACGGCATGGCGAAAGGGAAAGGGCTGGCCTACGAACCGGCGACCAAAGGCGACTGGCCTGAAGAGCAGCTGTGGTCCACGGAAAAATACCTCGATTTCACCCCTAAACTGTTCGACGCCGTGCGTAACCAGTTCGGCTTTAACGAGCATCTTCTGCATGACATGCATCACCGCCTGACCCCCATTGAGGCGGCCCGTTTTGGCAAGAGCATCGAACAGTACCGCATGTTCTGGATGGAAGATCCGACGCCCGCCGAAAACCAGGAGTGCTTCCGCCTTATCCGCCAGCACACGGTCACACCGATTGCCGTCGGGGAGGTGTTCAACAGTATCTGGGACTGCAAACAGCTGATCGAAGAGCAGCTGATCGATTACATCCGCACCACCATCACCCACGCGGGCGGGATCACCGGGATGCGCCGGATTGCGGATTTCGCCTCGCTTTATCAGGTGCGCACCGGCTCGCACGGCCCGTCGGATCTGTCGCCGATTTGCCACGCCGCCGCGCTGCATTTCGACCTGTGGGTGCCGAACTTTGGCGTTCAGGAGTACATGGGCTATTCCGAGCAAATGCTGGAGGTCTTCCCGCACAGCTGGAGCTTCGATAACGGCTATATGCATCCGGGCGATAAGCCGGGTCTCGGCATTGAGTTTGATGAAAAACTGGCCGCGAAATATCCGTACGACCCGGCGTATCTGCCGGTCGCCCGCCTGGAAGATGGCACCTTGTGGAACTGGTAAGTTGAGATCGGGAGTCCGTATGACAACTGAAACTATCAATACAGAAAGTTTAACCAAGCCTGCGCGGATTAAAAAAATCCAGACCCTCACTCTGGTGCTGTTATTCCTGGCAGGGATTGTCAATTTTCTGGACCGCTCCTCACTGAGCGTGGCCGGTGAAGCCATTCGCGGTGACATGGGGCTGTCGGCAACAGAATTTGGCTTTTTGCTTTCCGCATTTTCACTTTCGTACGGACTGGCGCAACTGCCTTCCGGCATATTGCTCGATCGCTACGGGCCACGACTGGTGTTAGGCGCAGGCGTGATCTTCTGGTCATTGATGCAGGCCCTGACGGGCATGGTGAACTCCTTTAGCCATTTTATCCTGCTGCGTATTGGCTTAGGGATTGGCGAAGCGCCCTTTATGCCTGCCGGGGTGAAATCCATCACCGACTGGTACGTGCAAAAAGAGCGGGGGACCGCGCTGGGGATTTTTAACTCCTCCACGGTTCTTGGGCAGGCAATCGCGCCACCGATACTGGTGACAATGCAAATCCTGTGGGGCTGGCGGGCCATGTTCGTGATCATTGGTCTGCTGGGGGTGATAGTCGGCGTTTGCTGGTACGCCTGGTATCGCAACCGCGCGCAGTTCGCTTTCCAGCCGGAAGAACGCGAATACCTTTCCGCGCCGGTAAAACCGCGCCCAACGTTACGTTTTAGCGAATGGAGTGCGTTGTTCAAACGCCGCACCACCTGGGGAATGATTTTAGGGTTCTCTGGCGTGAACTACACCGGCTGGTTGTATATCGCCTGGCTGCCCGGCTATCTGCAGGCCCAGCAGGGCTTTAGCCTGGCAAAGACCGGCTGGGTTTCGGCGATCCCGTTCCTGGCGGCAGCCGTCGGGATGTGGGTCAACGGACTGGTGGTCGATGCACTTGCCAAAAGAGGCTATGACCTCGCCAAAACGCGCAAAACGGCGATTGTGGTGGGGTTGATCCTGTCGGCTTTAGGCACTTTGCTGGTCGTGCAATCGTCGTCCCCGGCGGAAGCCGTCACCTTTATTTCGTTAGCCCTGTTTTGCGTCCACTTTGCCGGAACCTCCGCGTGGGGCCTGGTACAGGTGATGGTCGCTGAAAGCAAAGTCGCCTCCGTTGCCGCCATCCAGAACTTCGGCAGCTTTGTTTTTGCCTCGTTCGCGCCAGTCGTGACCGGCTGGATCGTCGATAAAACGCATTCCTTTAATCTCGCCCTGGTTGTCGCGGCCTGCGTCACCTTTGTTGGGGCGATGTGTTATCTCTTTATTGTCAAACACAGGATTGATTAATTTCTTAATAACAACGCGTTATGTAAGAAAAGGATCGGTCAGGAGCAACCATGAAAAGCATCGTTATTCAAAAACCGAATGAGCTGTTGATCGAAGAGCGTCCGTTGCCCGTTCCGGCACCGGGCGAAGTCCGCGTCAAAATCACCTTAGCCGGGATTTGCGGCTCCGACAGCCATATTTATCGCGGTCACAACCCGTTTGCGAAATACCCACGTGTCATTGGCCACGAATTCTTTGGCGTGATTGACGCAGTCGGAGAGGGCGTGGAAAAAGCGCGTCTCGGGCAACGCGTATCCGTGGACCCGGTGATCAGCTGCGGAGAGTGTTGGCCTTGCTCAGTCGGCAAACCGAATGTCTGCACGTCGCTGGTGGTTTTGGGTGTGCATCGTGACGGCGGGTTCAGCGAATATGCCGTGGTTCCGGCGAAAAATGCGTGGACCATCCCGGATGCCATTTCCGATCGCCACGCGGTAATGGTGGAGCCTTTCACCATTGCGGCCAACGTCACCGGGCACGCTCAGCCGACGGACAAAGACATCGCGCTGATTTACGGTGCCGGTCCGATGGGGCTGGTGACCGTTCAGGCGCTCAAAGGCGTCTATAACGTGAAACAGGTTATCGTCGTCGATCGCATCGATGAACGGCTTGAAATGGCTAAACGTAGCGGCGCAGACTGGGTGTTCAACAACGCGGAACAGTCTCTGCAGGCGGCGCTGGATGAGAAGGGGATAAAACCGACGTTAATCATCGATGCCGCCTGCCATCCGACGATATTGCAGGAGGCGGTCACCCTCGCGTCACCGGGCGGTCGCATCGTATTGATGGGCTTCTCCAGCGACCCGAGCCAGGTAACACAGCAGGGTATTACCGGCAAAGAGCTGTCGATATTCTCATCTCGCCTGAATGCCAACAAATTCCCGGTGGTCATCGACTGGCTGGAAAAGGGGCTGATCGACCCAGAAAAACTGATTACCCACACTTTTGACTTTCACCATGTGACAGACGCCATCGAACTGTTTGAGAAAGACCAGCGGCAGTGCTGCAAAGTCTTGCTGACGTTCGGCCAATAACAACACACGCGGTTAAGTGGTACGCATCTTACCTACATTCAGAGATAGCCATTATGACTCAGACACAACCTCAAAGAACGACGTCGGATCTGGTGAAAGCGGCGGTGTCCGGCTGGCTTGGCACCGCGCTGGAATTCATGGACTTCCAGCTCTATTCGCTGGGTGCGGCGCTGGTCTTTCATGAAATATTCTTCCCGGAGCAGTCCGCTGCGATGGCGTTGATTCTGGCGATGGGGACCTACGGCGCGGGCTATATTGCGCGCATCGTCGGGGCGTTTATCTTCGGCAAAATGGGCGACCGGATCGGGCGTAAAAAGGTGCTGTTTATCACCATCACCATGATGGGGATCTGTACCACGCTGATTGGCGTACTGCCAACCTACGCGCAGATCGGGATTTTTGCACCGGTTCTGCTGGTGACGCTGCGTATTATCCAGGGGCTGGGTGCCGGGGCGGAAATTTCGGGTGCGGGGACAATGCTTGCGGAATACGCGCCGAAAGGGAAACGCGGGATTATCTCATCGCTGGTCGCAATGGGGACCAACTGCGGGACCTTAAGCGCCACGGCGATATGGGCGGTAATGTTCTTTGCCCTTGACCGTGAAGAGCTGGTCGCCTGGGGCTGGCGTGTACCTTTCCTTGCAAGTGTCGTGGTGATGATCTTCGCCATTTGGCTGCGAATGAACCTCAAAGAAAGCCCGGTGTTTGAGAAGGTCAACGATGAGAGCAGCCCAGTGGTGACGGCAGAAGAGACCTCTCTGGGTGCGATGTTCAAAAGCAAATCCTTTTGGCTGGCAACCGGCCTGCGCTTTGGTCAGGCGGGGAACTCCGGTCTGATTCAGACGTTCCTCGCGGGCTATCTGGTGCAGACGCTGCTGTTCAATAAAAGCATTCCGACCGACGCGCTGATGATCAGCTCCATTCTCGGGTTTATCACGATCCCGCTGCTGGGCTGGCTCTCCGATAAGGTTGGGCGTCGTCTGCCGTACATTCTGCTCAATATTTCCGCCATTATTCTGGCGTACCCAATGCTGTCGATTATCGTCGATAAAAGCTACAGCCCAGGGGTGATCATGCTGTCGATCATCATCATCCATAACTTTGCGGTGCTGGGGCTGTTTGCGCTGGAAAACATCACCATGGCGGAGATGTTTGGCTCGCGTAACCGTTTCACGCGGATGGCGATTTCAAAAGAGGCCGGTGGTCTGGTGGCGGTCGGTTTTGGCCCGGTGCTGGCGGGGATTTTCTGCAACATGACCGGCTCATGGTGGCCGATTGTGGCGATGATGGTGGTCTACTCCCTGATTGGCCTGGTGTCTGCTTTCCTGATGCCGGAAGTGCGCGACCGCGATCTGAGCCTCGCGGAAGATGCCGCTGAAAAATCGGGTTCGGCAGTGCCTCTCGGGCATACGGTGAATCAGTAATCTGATGGGGCGGGAGCGTGATCCCGCCTTTTCTTCTCTTCTTGTATGGTAGTTGATGAAAATCAAAGATGTCATACCAATTGCGTGAGATGGTCTACCTCCTCAGATTCGACGACCTCTCACCTAAATGAGCCTTCTCATGAATAATAAATTGTTGAATGCCAAAGCGACACTTCCTGCTTATGACCGTAACACACTGGTACCACGTATCGTGCACCTGGGTTTCGGTGCGTTTCACCGCGCCCATCAGGCCGTTTACACCGATATCCTGGCGGCTGAGCACCATAGCGACTGGGGCTACACCGAAGTCAACCTGATTGGCGGCGAACAGCAGATTGCCGATCTCAAAGCCCAGGATAATCTCTACACCGTGGCGGAAATGTCCGCCGATGCCTGGACCGCTCGCGTCGTCGGCGTGGTGAAAAACGCGCTTCACGCGCAGGTAGATAGTCTGGAAACCGTGCTGGCTGCCATGTGCGAGCCGCAGGTGGCGATTGTTTCACTCACTATCACTGAAAAAGGCTACTGCCACGCACCTGCGACCGGGCAACTGATGCTCGATCACCCGCTGATTGCCGCCGATCTGCAAAACCCGCAGCAGCCAAAATCCGCGCCGGGCGTGGTGGTCGAAGCGCTGGCACGCCGCAAAGCTGCGGGCTTACCGGCGTTCAGCGTGATGTCCTGCGACAATATGCCGGAAAACGGCCATGTGATGCGTAACGTCACCTGTGCGTATGCCCGTGCCGTCAACGCTGAGCTGGCAGACTGGATTGAAGCGAACGTGACGTTCCCGTCGACGATGGTCGATCGCATTGTTCCGGCCGTAACGGCAGAGACGCTGGATAAAATCGAACAGATTACCGGCGTTCGCGATCCGGCAGGCGTGGCCTGTGAACCTTTCCGTCAGTGGGTAGTTGAAGACAACTTTGTCGCCGGGCGCCCTGAGTGGGAAAAAGCAGGCGCAGAGCTGGTGGCTGATGTGATTCCGTTCGAGGAGATGAAACTGCGTATGCTCAACGGCAGCCACTCTTTCCTTGCCTATCTCGGCTATCTGGCGGGCTACCAGCACATCAACGACTGTATGGAAGACGAAAACTATCGCCGTGCAGCCCATGCGTTGATGCTCAACGAACAGGCACCGACTCTGAAGGTAAAAGGGGTCGACCTGGGGCGCTACGCTGACCTGCTGATTGCGCGCTACAGTAACCCGGCGCTGCGTCACCGCACCTGGCAAATCGCGATGGACGGCAGTCAGAAGTTACCGCAGCGTATGCTCGATTCCGTGCGCTGGCATCTGGTGCATCAGCAGAGCTTCCCGCTGCTGGCGCTGGGCGTGGCAGGCTGGATGCGTTATGTCGGCGGTGTGGATGAAAGTGGAAACGCGATTGAAGTCTGCGATCCCTTGCTGACAACGATTCAGGCTGCGGTGAAGGGCAGTGCCGAAGGCGAAAGCCGCGTGAAAGCGCTGCTGGGAATTGAGGCGATTTTCGGCAATGAACTGCCGCTGGAAGCGCGTTTTGTGGATGCGGTAATGCACGCATATAAAATGTTGCTGGAGCAGGGCGCTAAAGCAACCGTGGCGCAGACTGTCTCTCAGAAATAATCACGACTCATGCCGCCGCGTGCGGCGGCATGTCATTGCACCTGTTAGTGCATTCCCAGACGAATCAGTTCAATCGGTTCGAACTTGCCTTCACAACCTTCCACTTCTACCGTTTTGTTGCGGCGTACCTGGGTCGCATCCAGCCCTTCGGCGTGAATTGCGCGGATAACCCCAATATGGCCAGTACCGTTAATCATTACACGGCTGCCAGTGGTAATAGCGTTGCGGTTGCGGTCGTAAGTCATCATGGTTATTTCTCCTCTTCTCAACACATCACGGCGATATACAGTTCCAGCCGCTGACGGGAGAATATAAATACGCCTCTTGCCGCAACATTTTTTTGTTTTTGATCAAGGTCACACTTTTTTGTCTGCATTTTATCCGCATAGCCCCGCTCAGACGTAAATTGACAAAACGGACAATTGTTTTCGTTTATTGATAGTTCCCTCAGTGAACGGTTTAGCCTTTGTTTCAAATAGGCATGTCACTCTGAAGACAGATAAGTAATTATTTTTATTTGGATAAGGAAGGGCTTATGTACAAGAAAATATTGATGCCTGTGGACGTATTTGAAATGAATCTGAGCGATAAAGCGGTACGCCACGCGGAGTTCCTGGCGAAGGCGGATAACGCCACCATCACGCTACTGAACATCCTGCCAATCAGCAGCCGCTCGTTGCTGCGCGGCTTTAACTCTGATATCAAAAAATTCGAGGCTTATATAGTGAGCGAGTCAGAGAAAAAGATGAATGAATTAAAACGTTTGTTTGATATCGCGCCGGAGAATATTCACACCGAAGTACGTTTTGGCAATGTTCGCGATGAGATCATCAGTATGAGCAATAAAGACGATTATGAGGTGATTGTTATCGGCTCTAAGACGCCCGGTTTATCCAGCCATCTGCTTGGCTCGAACGCGGAATCTGTTATTCGCTACGCCAAAATACCGGTATTAGTGGTACGTTAAATCGTATGCCGCATCCAGGAATTTACGTGGGATGCGGTTTTCATTAATCTTCCGTAAACCAGTCGCTGTTTTCCTGGCGAATAAGCTGAACCGACTCGCCAATTTCCTGCAAATGCACGGTCATCGCTTTGACGATGGCGTCTCCGTCGCGTTTTTCCAGCGCGGCAAAAATATCGTGATGCTGACGCAGCAGCATTTCCGGCGGGGAGACGTGATCGAGACTCATATAGCGCACGCGATCCATCGTCGCTTTAATATTCTCAATGGTATCCCACGCCAGCTGACAGTCGGCAATTTGCGCCAGCTTCTGGTGAAATTCATCATCGAGCTGGAAAAAATCGTTGATCTGCGTGCGTTCAATCGCAATGCGCTGCTGGTGGAGGTTTTGTTCCAGAAGATAACATTGATGCTCGTCGACCAGCGACGCCGCCCGACGCACAACCGCGCACTCAATCGCCTGACGGACGAAACATCCGTTGCGCACCTGCGAGAGGGAAATCTTATTGACGTAGCTGCCGCGCTGCGGGCGAATCTGAATCAACCCGTTTTCCGCAAGCTTAATAAAAGCTTCGCGAACCGGCTGGCGGGACACGTCAAAACGCACCGATACCTCTTTTTCAGAGAGCGGAGTGCCAGGCGGAATCAGGCAATGGACGATATCACGTCGCAAAATGCGGTAGATTTGCTGATTAACAGGTTGGGTAGGATTAAGTTGCGATTCGGCGGCCATTGGATGTGGTTTCTCAGAGAGTTAACGCTTCAATACTACCATTCTTTTGCCGCGCATCCCATACCCGACCCGCAGGCCGGGCAGGGAAGTATCAGCCGCGATGTACGCTTAAACCCGCAAAACTCTGACTAACAGGCATCATTTCGACGGTGTTGATGTTGACGTGTTTTGGCAACGTCGCGACCCACCAGACGGTTTCGGTCACATCTTCCGGCGTCAGGGCTTCGGTGTTCTCATAGGTTTTGCCTGCTTTCGCATCATCACCTTTGAAACGCACGTTGGAAAATTCCGTGCCGCCCACCAGGCCTGGCTCGATATCCGTCACGCGGATTGCCGTGCCGTGCAGGTCGGTGCGCAGGTTCAGGCTGAACTGACGCACAAAGGCTTTGGTTGCGCCGTAAACGTTGCCGCCCGCGTAAGGCCAGCTCCCGGCGGTAGAGCCGATGTTGATCACATGCCCACGGTTGCGCTCGACCATGCCAGGCAGCACCGCGCGGGTCATATACACCAGACCTTTATTGTTGGTGTCGATCATGTTTTCCCAGTCTTCTACGCTGGCCTTGTGCGCAGGCTCCAGACCCAGCGCCAGACCGGCGTTGTTCACCAGAATATCAATGGCACGCCATTCGGCAGGCAGATTCGCAAGCATCTCTTCAATGGCGGCGCGATTACGCACGTCCAGCTGCGCCGTCAGAATGCTATCGCCAAGCTCGTCTTTCAGCTCCTGTAAACGCTCCTGACGACGGCCTGTTGCAATCACTTTATGCCCATTGGCGACGAAGCGACGCGTGATGCTTTCACCAAAACCCGCCGTTGCCCCGGTAACTAATACGATCATCTCACTGTTCCTCAACGCTTTTTGTGTTGTACAACCATAGCACGGCATCCGGCACACCGTTAAGGCAACTTTTGTATCGCTAAATGATCGACTTTTCCGTCAACAAAGGTGACGTCATCAGTAAATAACAGCGATACATTTATATCGCCTGGAATTCAAAACCGGGTCTTATCGTGCTTCTTAAGCATCCCGGAAACAGAATATCTGGCAGCAAGCAGTCTGCCGTTAATGGGGATTGCAGCTCACTGCTGCCTGTCCTACTCTGGGAGGATAACTATGTGCCCAGGAGTCAACGATGTCGGTTTCCAATCCATTTTTTGAAGTCAGCGTATTGCCTTACCAGGCGCCTCGATTCGACGTAATCGAAGACAGCCACTACCGCCCGGCATTTGACGAGGCGATGCGCCAGAAGCGCGCAGATATTGATGCCATCATTGCTAACACCGCCGCACCCGATTTCACCAACACCATTCTGGCGCTGGAAAAAAGCGGCGCGATGCTTTCCCGCGTCAGCAGTGTCTTTTTCGCGATGACCTCGGCGCATACCAATGATTTTTTACAGGAACTGGACGAAGCCTTTTCCACCGAACTGGCCGGACTGTCTAACGATATCTGGCTGAATAACACGCTATTTTCACGCGTCGCGGCGGTGCGGGAAGGGGCCGCGTCGATGGATGCCGAGTCCCGTCGCCTGGTGGAAGAGACGTATCAGCACTTTATTTTGGCCGGTGCGCAGCTAACCGACGAGCAAAAAGCCGAGTTAAAAGCGCTGAATACCGAGGCTGCGTCCCTGACCAGCCAGTTTAATCAGCATCTTCTGGCGGCGGATAAAGCCGGTGGGCTGGTGGTGGATGATGTTCATCTGCTTGAGGGGCTGAGCGCCGAGGAGATCGCGACGGCCGCGCGTGCCGCTGCGGAGAAAGGGCTGGCCGACCGCTGGCTGATTCCGTTGCTCAACACCACCCAACAACCGGCGCTTGCGGCGCTGCACGACCGTCAGACGCGGGAAAAACTGTTCAGGGCGGGCTGGACGCGCACGCAAAAAGGCGATGAAAACGACACCCGTGAGATTGTGCTGCGCCTGGCACAACTGCGCGCACGCCGCGCGCAACTGCTGGGGTTCGAGAGTTATGCCAGCTGGAGCATTGCCGATCAGATGGCGAAAACGCCTGACGCAGCGCTGAAATTTATGCGCGGGATCGTCCCAGCCGCGAGAGCGCGCGCCGAACGCGAGCAGGCGGACATTCAGAAAGTGATCGATGGCGAGCAGGGGCATTTCAGCGTGCAGGCCTGGGACTGGGCCTATTACGCGGAGCGCGTACGCCTTGATAAATACGCTCTCGATGAATCGCAGATTAAACCCTATTTCGCTCTTGATAACGCCCTGCGCGATGGCGTGTTCTGGGCGGCCAGCCAGCTGTTTGGCATCCGTTTTGTCGAACGTTTCGATATTCCTGTCTATCACCCGGACGTGCGCGTGTGGGAGATCTTCGACCATACCGGCGAAGGGATGGCGCTGTTCTACGGCGATTTCTTCGCACGTGATTCCAAAGGCGGCGGGGCGTGGATGGGCAATTTCGTTGAGCAATCCCATGAATTCTCCGCCCGCCCGGTGATTTACAACGTCTGTAATTACCAGAAACCGGCCGCTGGCCAGGCGGCGCTGCTCTCCTGGGATGATGTGATCACCTTGTTCCACGAGTTCGGTCACACGCTGCACGGTCTGTTTGCCGATCAGCGCTTTGCCACGCTATCCGGCACCAACACGCCGCGCGATTTTGTGGAGTTCCCTTCGCAAATTAATGAACACTGGGCCAGCCATCCGCAGGTGTTTGCGAACTATGCCCGTCACTATCAGACCGGCGAGCCGATGCCGGACGCCTTGCGCGAGAAAATGCTCAGCGCGACGCAATTCAATAAAGGCTACGACATGACCGAGCTGCTGAGTGCGGCGTTGCTGGACATGAATTGGCATGGAATTGGAGCGAAGGAAACGGTCAGCGATGTTGAGGCGTTTGAATCCGCCGCGCTGAAAAAAGAGGGGCTGGATCTGCCCGCCGTGCCACCGCGCTATCGTAGCAGCTATTTTGCCCATATTTTTGGCGGCGGTTATGCGGCAGGCTATTACGCCTATCTTTGGACACAAATGCTGGCAGACGACGGCTATCAGTGGTTTGTCGAGGAGGGCGGATTAACGCGTGAAAACGGGCAGAAATTCCGTGAAGCGATTTTGTCGCGCGGGAACAGCAGTGATTTAGCTGAACTTTATCGACAGTGGCGCGGGCACGATCCGAAGATTGAAGCGATGCTCCTGAACCGTGGATTGAGTGAATAAGGTTTTCGCATGACGACTTTTCATCAACTTAATGCCACCAGCCTGCAAGGCCAGCTCATCTCTATGGCCGACTATGCGGGTAAGCTGGTTCTGGTGGTAAATACTGCCAGCCATTGTGGCTTCACACCACAGTACGCCGGCCTGGAAATGCTCTACAAAAAGTACGCGGACCAGGGGCTGGTGGTGCTGGGTTTTCCCTGCAACCAGTTTGGTAAGCAGGAGCCTGGCGGCGCTGAAGACATTACCCAGACCTGCCGCATCAACTACGGGGTGAGTTTCCCGATGTTCGAGAAAGTGGAGGTCAACGGCGACGCGGCGCACCCGGTTTTTCGTTACCTTAAAGAAGCCTTGCCCGGCGTGCTGGGTGGGCGAATCAAGTGGAACTTCACAAAGTTCCTGATTGGGCGCGACGGCAAGCCCCTTAAGCGTTTTGCCCCTATCTCCACCCCGGAGAAAATGGAGGCCGCCATCGTTGCGGCACTTAAAATCTAAGTATCAGGGAAAGTCGAAAACATAAATGCCCTTACGGGCATTTATGTTTTACAGGCAATAATTCTGATATGACTGATTAAACAGCCAGTCTGTTATTCCAGCGCATTAATGGAAAAACAGCGCAATCAGAATAATGATGGGAATAGGAACACCTAAGAAGAACAGTAATAATGAGCGCATTGTAGACCTCTCGCTTAATTAAAGATTATAAATCACGTTGACGGCCACCGAAGGTCGCACACAGGCTGGCGACAAAGGCACCGGCCAGCAGAGAAATAAATGTCCACAGCATGAGATAGCTCGTGGTTTTGCGTGCGGTATCAGCAGCTTGCTGCGCTTTCTCCTTCGCTTCTTTTAATTTAGCCTGGGCTTTGTCATAGGTGCTCTGTACCCGCTGCTCAGCCTCTTGCTGAGTGATACCCGTGTTTTGAGCAATCAGCTGGGCGACATACTGACGATCTTCCTGAGGTAAAGCGCCGGTGGTTATGCTATTGGCAAATATGCCGGTCACTTCACCTAACTGTGCTGGTGAAACGTGTTGCTGAGAGGGCGCTGCAGGAGCAGGCGCTGCGGCAGGAGAGGCGGGATCGGCTGCACCGTTTGCTGGTGTGCCAAGATTATTCGCCCTGAACAGTGAGTTAACGAAATAGTTCATTGACGAACCCTCTACAGCCGACGATCCGTTCGCCATACTTGCTGCACCCGTCGCCGTGGCCACCGCAGCACCTCCGGCAACGGTACCCACCACTTTAGCGCCCCCGCCAACGATGGCACTCATCGTGCTCGTTAACAGTGCTGCGGAGACCAGCGCTGCCACAGCCCAGGCTAAAAACCCGTGTGCAGTGTCGCGAAAGTAAACTTCATCGGTGTGGGTATCGACCCACTTCGAGCGCAGTCGTCCGGCTAAATAGCCGCCCATACCCGACGCAACAATTTGCGTGAACGTCAGCCAGGCGATGGCAGCGATCCCCACCGTACCCGCGTCAAGCCCACGGCTTTCCCATGGCGACACGGACGTAAGCCCCAGGCCTGCGCCCAGAATCAGCAATATCAAAGAGAGGGATGCTGCGGCTGCGGCACCGGCAAAGATGGCGCCCCATGAGACGGCGCTACTGCTCGCGGCAGGCACGGGCAGGCGCGTATCAGGATACGTCGTGTTAACGGAGGCGTGTTCGTGA
This sequence comes from Lelliottia sp. SL45, assembly GCF_026672535.1. NCBI lineage: Bacteria > Pseudomonadati > Pseudomonadota > Gammaproteobacteria > Enterobacterales > Enterobacteriaceae > Lelliottia > Lelliottia sp. SL45. The sequence continues at coordinate 1,679,466 of NZ_JAPPRH010000003.1, read as the reverse complement.
ATGTGAGTCATAGCTGTTGTCCTTTGATTAATCTTTGCGTTCGGAACCAGGAACTGATTGAAAAAACAGGAAACATTATCACCTTCAACATTAAGGCTCTTGAGGAGCCTGGTAATGCCATAGATAAAAGGGAAAGCTGTAAAACCTTAAAAAACCAAAACTTAAAAATCAGACTGGGAATGCATTCCACGAACTAAGGATAGTAGATAATTTTGCCCCTTCCGGATTTTTAACGTTATAAATCCGTTAGCAATGTAGATGACGGATTTTATAGTGAGCCGTAAATTTACCCGGCGCGGCAGGGTGAATGACACAAGAACTACTCTGCGTTAGCACTCTCGTTTGAGCCAAATAGGAGTCCACTTTGTGCCAGGAGCGGACTTTTTGCACTTCAGCAGCCTGGCGGGCGGCTCTCAGTCTTATCTCATTTCTCAGATTAAAAGTTCCAGTCCGCTGCTGTCGCGAGCGTCACAAACGGGCCAGCAAGGGTGGCGTTGTGATGGCTGATGATTTCATTAGCTGACAGGTAGCTGTTATCCATTGTCGTGTGCGCATCTGAAATCAGCACAGTCCTGAATCCCAACTCCGGCGCTGCACGGCAGGTAGTGTCCACACAGAATTCTGTTTTCATCCCAGCGATGACAAGTTGTTTTATTCCCCGCTTGCCGAGCTGAAGCTGCAGGCTCGTATCCCGGAAACAGCTGGGGTACTTTTTAATAAAAACGACATCTTGCTCAGCATTCACACTCATTTCGGGTATCAGCTGTGTGAAGGGACTTTGCTCAGAGAAGGGGGAATCGTCAGGACCGGTGTGACGGGCAAAAAAGACTGGCACTTGCGCTTGCCTGGCTTTTTGTAAAAGCAGGCAAATGTTTGACAAAACCGAGTCTGCGAGATGGGGTGACGAGGGGCCACGGAAAAGCCCCCGCTGCATATCGATAATTAAAAGTGCATTTTCAGATGAAATCATGGTGTATCTCCATTCAGTAAATCATGAACGGAGAGATTTTCTTCCCCGTCCGGTTTGGCGGGGAGTCAGAATCTGTTTTGTCAGGAGCCAGTCACAGATGCGCACACGCCGCCGAAGGTTTCGGTGGTGGTAACGGTTGTCGCTGGCTGAGCTGGCTTAATCATTTTCCGGCATTCTCTTATGAGTTGAGAATCAGTAAACACAACAAATCTTAAAAACGGCTCTTCATGTTTTAGCACCGGGAATTGAAGATTTCAAAGGATATGTTTCCTGATTGATGATGTTTCCGGTTGGCATATTCCGACAAAAATTTACCTTCCGCTCAGCGCAGATCACCCCAAGGGCAGGCATTAGAGAAGGGCTCAAGAGAAGATGAATCGGTGAATCTTTTGCGCCCTTCTGGATCGTAAGAGGTGTGATTACCGGTAACTGCGTAGTGCCGCTGGGAATACCTCGGTTAGCCAGTCAATAAACACGCGTAACCGGTGCGTCATGTGCCTGTTCTGGGGATAGACGACATAAAAAGGATAACTCGCGGGGCGCCATTCTTGTAGGATCTCAACCAGTGTGCCGTTGTTCAGTTCATCTTTCGTCGCATAGCAAAAGGTCTGGATGATTCCCATTCCCGCCAAGGCCGCAGCCAAATGCGCATTACTTTCGTTAACCCCGATGTGATGCTGTGTCTTCATTTCCCGCTCTTCACCTTCTACGATAAAGCGAAAAGGAAAGGCTCTGCCCGTCAGCGGAGACAAATAGCTCACCAGCTTATGTCCATTTCTTAATTCATCCGGATACGCAGGTACGCCAGCGGCTTTCAGGTATCCCGGCGTAGCGCAGGTCACCATTGGGGCATCACCAATGTGGCGGGCGATCAACGAGGAGTCATTGAGCGCGCCACCACGGATGACACAATCCACATTTCCGCTAATAAGATCCACCGGCCTATCGGAAACGCCTAAATCGATTTTGATTTCCGGATAGCGCTGCAAAAAATCCGGTAACGCCGGGATCAGGACTTCACGTGCGGTAGAGCCGCCGACATCAATACGCAGATACCCTTTAGGTCTGCTCTGCAAGGCGCTAAACGACGTGTCTATCTCCTCAATATCAATGAGTACCCGCGAGGCTTTTTCATAATAGTCCTGACCCTCTGGCGTTGCGACGACGCGCCGGGTCGTACGATGTAAAAGACGCACGCCGAGATGGGCCTCCAGTGATTTAACCAGCTTACTTAATGTGGCATTCGGCAGATTAAGTGAATCCGCTGCCCGCGTAAAACTGCCAGTTTCCACCACCCGCGTAAACGCACGCATAGCCATTAACTGATCCAAGTTCTGTCTCTCCGTGAGGGAGTTGATTATTCACCTGTAGAAAGAGTGTTTTCTACTTTTGCTAATTTATCAATAATTTCTCTGCGGCTAGTGTGAGTTCACAGGCTGAATGACGGCCCATTCGAACCCACAACCGAGGATATGAATAATGAGTAAACCACTTTCAGACAAAATTGCCCTGGTCACGGGCGGCAGCACAGGAATCGGTCTTGCCAGTGCTCAGGAACTGGCGGCGCAGGGGGCAAAAGTCTACATCACCGGACGTCGTCAGCAGGAACTGGATGCGGCTATAGCGTTAATCGGCCCGTCGGCTAAGGGGATTAGGGCCGATATCTCCCGTCTTAGCGATCTGGATAATGTTTACGCACAAATTGCAGAAGAGTCGGGGCGTCTGGACATTCTGTTTGCTAACGCCGGTGGCGGAGATATGCTGGCGCTGGGTGAAATAACGGAAGAACATTATGACCGAATTTTCGGGACCAATGTTCGCGGAGTATTATTCACCGTCCAGAAAGCACTGCCACTGCTTGGTGCCGGTTCATCCATTATCCTCACCGGTTCCACCGTTTCGGTAAAAGGGACGGCTAACTTTAGCGTGTATAGCGCCAGTAAAGCCGCAGTGAGAAACTTTGCTCGCTCATGGGCGCTGGACTTGCAGGGGCGGGGTATTCGGGTGAATGTCGTGAGTCCGGGTCCGGTCAAAACGCCTGGATTAGAGGGGCTGGTTGCCGAGGAACAGCGTCAGGGCCTGTTTGATGCGCTGGCGGCGCAGGTTCCGTTGGGCCGGATTGGTGAGCCAGCGGAAGTCGGCAAAGCCGTTGCGTTTCTGGCGTCTGATGCCGCCAGTTTTATCAATGCTATGGAGCTGTTTGTTGACGGCGGTATGGCGCAGATTTAATTCTGATATCACACCGTCAAATCCTACGAGGCGACGGTTTTTCAATGGACGGCTGGTGTCACGCAGTTTTAACGCCTCAGTGTGACAACGCACAATGCGGTTCCAGCCATTCCTGCTGGGTTTTGTCATCTCGCAAAACATAGCGACTGTTTGCAAATCACATCACTATCGTCGGCAAAATTTGCATAACTCCCTTCTTTTGACGAGGTTCGGTCAAAACGGCTGCTGTGTGCCAACAGCGGACCTTTTACCCTTACATGTGTATAAGCTCGTCCTCAGTCCTAAATTCTCAATGTATCGATAACCGCTCGTAGAGCAGGCGACACATTGCGGTGCGGATAATATAGAAATGAGCCTTCCAGGCGTTGGCTGTAACGTTGTAAAACTCTGATGAGCGAACCCTGTTCTAAATCCTCAGATACCAACTCTTCCGGAACATAAGCCAGTCCCAGGCCCAGCCTGGCCGCTTTGGCCTCCATATAGCTGTCCGCGAAAACCCACTGCCCCTGCGGCCGATGGGTGATTTTTTTACCGTTATGGTGAAGTTCCCATGAGTACAGTTTCCCGTCGCCAAACTGATAAGCTATGCAGGGATGAACCGCTAAATCTGCGGGGGCTTGCGGAAAGCCATAGCGACGAAAGTGGTCAGGCGTGCCGACAACAGCCATCTCCATGTCTGGGGAAATACGCACAGCAACCATGCCACTACTTACTTCAGGCCCCAGGCGAACACCCGCATCAAACCTCTCGGCAATAATATCGACAAATCGGCTTTCGCTAATGAGTTCCAGTCGGATATCCGGGTAGCTCTTCTTAAACACCGCAAGCTTTGGCAGAAGCAATTTATCAATAGCATGCTGACTGGCATTGATGCGTACCGTCCCCGATGGGGACTGGCGATAATGAGCCAGCGTGTCCAGTCCCATATCTAAAGCGTCGAATCCTGCTTCAATGGTCCGGTAGAGCTTTTCACCGGCATGGGTGAGCGATAATCTGCGTGTAGTGCGCACCAGGAGCTGAACTCCCAGTCGTTCTTCAAGTTCCCGAACTGAACGGCTTATTCCTGATTGTGCCAGGCCAAGGCGATGTGCTGCTGCTGTAAAGCTCCCTTCCCGTACCACCTGCATAAACAGGTACAAATCGTTATAGTTTTCCCGTTTCGCCATCATTCCGCTCCCAAAATCACATCTTAATTTAGAACAATTTGGTATTAATCCTAGCACTTAACACCCTCTAATCAGCACTATTTCTGCTAACTATAATGAGCGCATTGCTACAAAGCACAGCAGTGTTGTCCGTATGAAACCTGTTTCAATCACGTTTTATAAGGGGAGTTTTGATGACTGTTTTCACCCAAAAACTGGCAACTGCGATACCCGCCATGCTGCTATGTGCATCATTAAGTGGAGTCACAAACATGAGTTATGCTGATACAACTAATCCGAACGCGCCTGTTTCGCTGGTCGAAAAATGGGACAAAACATTCCCTGAAAGCAAGAAAGTGGATCACCGTAAAGTGACCTTCCAGAACCGTTATGGGATCACTCTAGTGGGGGATCTCTACATCCCGAAGGATCGTGGTGAGCGTAAGCTGGCGGCCATTGCCGTCAGTGGGCCTTTCGGCGCAGTGAAAGAGCAATCTAGCGGACTGTATGCACAAACGCTGGCAGAACAGGGGTTTGTTACCCTGGCGTTTGACCCTTCGTATACGGGAGAAAGCGGTGGCTCTCCACGTAATGTCGCCTCTCCGGATATTAATACCGAGGATTTCAGCGCGGCAGTTGACTTCTTAGGTCTGCAAAAAGAGGTTGATCGCGACCGTATCGGGCTGCTCGGTATTTGCGGCTGGGGCGGCATGGCCTTAAACGACGCCGCAATGGATACCCGCGTGAAAGCGGTGGCGACCAGCGTGATGTATGACATGAGCCGTGCGATGGGGCATGGTGTGGGTGATGGTAAAGACCGCTATTCAACTAAAGATCGTCGCGCAGTACTACAGTATCTGAACGCACAGCGTTGGAAAGATGCGGAAAATGGCACTTACGCGCCCGGCGGCCATGACATTAATGTTGATGAGAAGGGTAACGTCAGTGCATCGGATCGTGTTTTGCCGGAAACGTTACCTGCTAATCCTCATCCTGTTTTGAAAGAGTTCTTTGATTATTATCGCATGCCGCGTGGTTTCCATGCGCGTTCGGTCAATTCAACCGGGGCCTGGAATGCGACGATGCCGCTGTCATTTATGAATATGCCGCTTCTGAGTTACGCCAATGAAGTCACTATCCCTACACTTATTGTGACCGGCGAAAAAGCCCACTCACGCTATTTTGCCGAAGATGCCTTTAAGGCCATTGGCAGTAAAGAGAAAGAACTGGTGATTGTTCCGGGGGCAAACCACGTTGATTTGTACGATAACGTTGCGGGCAAGATCCCTTTCGATAAATTTGAGCAGTTTTTCAAAGCTAATTTAAGATAACGACCTGAAACCGCCTGCTAATTGCAGGCGGTTTTAATCGTTCGCTCCCCATTCTCATCCACATGTTCTCGTTATTCTCTGAATAGCGTCTGTCCCGGCTGTTCTGAATCTCGCCGCGTCCATATAAAGAGATGCTGATAATGTCCATAGTAAGTCTTAAAAGATCACCTAAAAAAACAGATGCGCACTGGGGTGGCGTGTTTGCCATGACGCTCTGCGTTTTTGTACTAATCGCTTCCGAATTTATGCCGGTCAGCCTATTGACGCCTATTGCCCGCGAGCTGCACATCACGGAAGGCCTGGCAGGCCAGGGAATTGCAATATCTGGCGCGCTGGCGGTACTGACCAGCCTGACTATCTCCCATATCGCCGGAGATCTGAATCGTAAATATCTTCTGCTGGGGCTAGCTGTCCTGATGGCCATATCTGGATTGGTTATCGCCGTGGCACCCAGCTATCCGGTTTATATGCTGGGTAGGGCCCTGATTGGCGTCGTCATCGGTGGATTCTGGTCACTCTCAGCTGCAACCGCCATTCGGCTCGTACCGCAGCATCAGGTTCCCCGTGCGCTGGCGATTTTTAATGGTGGGAACGCGCTGGCTACCGTTGTGGCTGCGCCACTTGGTAGCTATCTGGGGACAACTGTCGGCTGGCGTGGGGCCTTTTTATGCATCGTCCCCCTGGCGATAGCCGCGTTCATCTGGCTATGGGTCAGCCTGCCCACTATGAAAAGCGATAAAAAACAAAAGCTAGAGGGAACTCTGCTTCGTCTGTTCAGCGACGCCATTGTACTAACAGGACTGCTAGCCTGCGGGCTCTTCTTTATTGGGCAGTTTGCCTTATTTACCTATGTGCGCCCCTTTCTTGAGAACGTGACCAACGTAGGTCCTGCTGGGTTCTCACTGATTTTGCTCGCAATAGGCGCAGCAGGTTTTGTCGGCACATTAGCCGTATCGATATTCCTGAATGCCAGGTTGTATCAAATTTTAATAATGATTCCCCTGCTTATGGCAACGGTAGCCGGTACATTATTGCTGTTCGGACACAGCATCTGGGCGGTTACAGTTTTGCTAAGCCTGTGGGGGTTACTGGCCACGGCGGCGCCAACGGGATGGTGGACATGGATTGCACGGGCGCTGCCTGAAGATGCAGAGGCGGGTGGTGGTCTCATGGTTGCGGTGATCCAGCTTTCGATTGCACTTGGTTCAACGGCAGGAGGATTGGTATTCGACAGTCTGGGATGGCAAAGTGCTTTCGGCTTGAGTGGGTTATTACTGCTGGGGGCGGCAGCGATGACTTACGTCACATCTCTTCAAAACAGTAAGGCGCACTAGCACAATCCATTTATTTCAGGCGTGCGCTTAATTATGGCATATAGCAGAGAGCCGAATGTCTGCTTTTCGCTCACAGCTGACCTTCTGAACGACACGTCCGCTCCGTGCCTGAGCGGACGTTGTTGCCTCAATGTACTTTAGCTACTCTTATGCTAATAATTTGACGGAAAAGAAGGGGCATTCATGCGGGAAATCGTTGTGGCGCCATACGATGAAAAATGGCCTGCTATGTTTAACGCTGAAAATTTTCTGCTACAAGCATTGCTTGGTGACGTGGTTAGGAAGATTCATCATATTGGCAGTACGTCAGTGCCTGGCCTTTCAGCAAAGCCAGTGATTGATATACTTCTGGAAGTTGCCGATATCAACCAACTGGATAAATGCAACTCTGCAATGGTCGACGCCGGATATGTTTCTCGCGGTGAAAACGGCATTGCAGGACGCCGGTACTTCATTAAGGGAGGGGATCAGCGTAGCCATCAAGTGCATGCGTTTTCAGTAGGGGACATTCAGATACAAAAACATCTTTCTTTCCGCGATTATCTGAGGAAAAACAGTGATATTGCAAGTGACTACGCTGAGATAAAGCGTACAGCAGCATTGCTATGTAAGAATGATGCACATCGTTATAGCGCATTAAAAACGAACTTTATAGAGCATCATCTGCAACGTGCTCTGATTGATCTGGAACGATAGATATTGAGTTTGCCACTGTGATGTTTTGTTTAACATAATGCAACTGCCCTATTTTAGGGAGTAACTTGCCCGCCAACTCTGCCTATATGCGCTATGAAACGTCTGCTTTTCGCTCACAGCGGACCTCGCGCTGCTTCGGCGGTCCGCTTCTTCAGGCAGAACGAATGCTTCGAATAACAAAGAGTAATATTGAGAAACTGCCCAAAACGTCCTTTTTTATCCAGCGGTATCGGGCATGATTTTTCTCCACCAGTCAGGTTTCATATCCTGAAAAGAGTGGGAGTGGGGCGAAAAAATGACGGCTTCGTTGTGGTCAAAAACACCGCTGAGTAAAGCCGTCCCCGGCGCGTCATCAATCGCACCTAAAGAACTGCCACACCTGGTGCAGAATGCTCTGGATGAGGTTTTAGATGAGCGATATAAAGAAGGTGTGCCTCCTTCACCCGTCCATTCAACATTCGCCGAGTGGAATTCAAGCCATACTGCGGTCTGACAACCTGAATGCTTCTGGCAAATATCACAGGAGCAGGAATGAGTGGAAACTGGGTTAATCGCTGTGAATCTGATAAACCCGCACAAACATCCGCCTGACAGTTTCAAATCCATATCAGTCGATACCTTATCAACGCTCAGAGAATGACAAAGATAGCATCGTCTGTTTTTTGCTCAAAGCATCTCCAGAACCTTACACATTATTCCCACCGCACCCGGTGCAGGTCATCAAAACGCATTTTACGTAACCAACTCACCCAAATCAGTAGTTAACAGTGAATTCCATTAACGAGTGAAGCCGACGGGCTTATCACTATTATGCTATCTATCAGAAGGTTAGGCCTGAGAGGTTAAAAGTGATTACATTCCGCGCAATGACGGAAGATGAATATCCCGCTTATCTTGAATATTTTGTTCAGGATTATGCCAATGAAATCGAATCAAACTATCGCGTATCGCAACCGGATTCTCTGGCAAGAGCGAAACAGGAATTAACGGCATTGCTTCCCGAGGGTGTAAATACCGCAGGCCAGGTGCTGTTGTGTATTATCGCGCAGTCGGCCCATGTCGGTTATCTCTGGTACAAACCCGACCCGGTTATGCGTACGGCTTTTATCTACGATTTCCATATTCTCACTGCCTGCCAGGGAATGGGATTGGGTAAACAGTCGCTGGCTGCTTTCGAAGCGTATTTAGGAGCGAAGGATATTAAAGAGATCAAATTGCGTGTGGCAGGGGACAATGCTCGCGCTCAGCATATTTATGAAGCCAGCGGATTTGGGGTGACGGGTATCAATATGAGTAAATCTATTACGGACTGAGGGACTAAGAAGAACCTGATTCGCACATCTTTTTGGCGGTGTTTATGCTGCGGGATTTATAGAGGCCGGGTACGCGTCAACGCCACCCGGCCTGGAACATCAGGCCACTTCGTTCGGACAGTCTTCGCCGTTTTCCAGCTGTTTCAGGTTACCCAGCGTGGTTTCTGAAATGCTGATCAGCGCTTCGGCGGTCAGGAACGCCTGGTGGCCGGTAAACAGCACGTTGTGGCAGGCGGAGAGGCGACGGAACACGTCGTCCTGGATGACATCGTTAGACTTGTCTTCGAAGAACAGATCGCGTTCGTTCTCATACACGTCCATCCCCAGCGCGCCAATTTTCTGCGTTTTGAGGGCTTCGATCGCCGCCTGAGAGTCAATCAGACCGCCACGGCTGGTGTTGATAATCATCACCCCGTCTTTCATCTGGTCAAACGCGCTCTGATTGAGCAGGTGATAGTTCTCGGGGGTCAGCGGACAGTGCAGGGAGATCACGTCCGACTGAGAGAGCAGCGTCGGCAGATCGACATACTCCACGCCCAGCTCCAGCGCGGCAGCACTTGGATACGGATCGAACGCCAGCAGACGCATCCCGAAACCTTTAAGAATACGCAGCGTCGCTACGCCGATTTTACCGGTGCCGATGACGCCTGCGGTTTTACCGTACATGGTAAAGCCCGTCAGACCTTCGAGAGAGAAGTTGGCATCACGGGTGCGCTGATAAGCACGGTGAATACGTCGGTTCAGAGACATCATCATACCGATGGCATGTTCAGCCACGGCTTCCGGGGAGTAGGCCGGTACGCGCACCACTTTTAACCCCAGCTCTTTCGCCGCATCCAGATCGACGTTGTTAAAGCCCGCGCAGCGCAGCGCGATGAACTTCACGCCGTGCTTTTTCAGCTCTTCCAGCACCGGACGGCTGCCATCGTCGTTGACGAAAATACACACCGCTTCGCATCCGTTCGCCGTTTTGGCGGTTTTTTCAGTCAGCAGAAAGTCAAAAAATTCGAGTTCGAATCCGTAAGTCTCGTTAACATGTTGCAGATACTTTTTATCGTACTGTTTTGTGCTATATACCGCGAGTTTCATAAGACTTTCTCCAGTGATTTTACCATCACGTTAGCATGATTAAAATAATCTTACAATTTATAAAATATTATTGAATTCAATAAGTTCTATGAATAATTCTAGAGCAACTATCCTTAAAAATGGCGTTGACTTCAACTGACTGGCTAAACATGCCACAATGACGGGCACTGTCGGCTTATTTTTTCGCTAAATCAGGATATTAACTGCCCATGAGGGGTAAATACAAAGCCGCAATTGCGCTATTGCTGTTGTTCATTCTTCTGCCGCTGACGCTGCTGATGACGCTCGCCCAGTGGGTGCCAACCCTTGCCGGAATCTGGCTCCCCGTCGGGACGCGCATTGCTTTCGAGAAAAGCCCGCGTCTGACCCGCAATCAAATTATTATCCCCGATCTTCGCTATCTGGTGGAGGACTGCGAAATCGCTCGCGTGGAAAACGCCACGCTGTCGCACCCCAGCCGCTGGAAACTGGATATCGGTGCACTCGATCTCAATACCGCCTGCCTGAGCAAACTGCCGCAGGCGGAACAGGCTAACACCGCGCCCAAAACCCTTGCCGAATGGCAGTCGATGCTGCCGAACACCTGGCTGACGATAGATCGCTTAACGCTCTCTCCGTGGCAGCAGTGGCAGGGCAAACTCAACATCTCTTTAACCCCCTCCGTTCAGGACGTGACCTACCAGGGCGAACAGGTCAAGGTGCGCGGCAAGCTTCGCGGGCAAAACCTGACCATCAGCGAGTTTGAAGTCCATCTGCCGGATTACCCGCAGCCGATCAGGCTGGCAGGGGAATTTACCCTGCCGCTGGTGCCGGACGGCGTGCCGGTGAAAGGCCATGCGGAGGCCACTCTGACGGTGCCGCCGCTTTCATCACCGGTGGACGCTGATCTCGACTGGGAAGAAAACCGTGGTCAGCTGGTGCTGACCGCCCGCGATAACCCCGATCCGCTGCTGGATTTGCCGTGGCAGCTCACTGCTGAACAGCTGATAGTCAGCGACGGACGCTGGCACTGGGATCTTGAAGGGCTGCCCCTGAGCGGCCGCGTGGGCGTGAAAGTCGACAACTGGCAGCAGGGGCTGGAAAACGCCACCTTTAGCGGTCGTATGAACGTGCTGACTCAGGGCGATGCCGGGAAAGGTAACGCCGTGCTGAGCCTCGGACCGGGCAAACTGAGCATGGAAAACAGCGCCATGCCGCTGCAGGTGACGGGCGAAGCCAAGCAGGGCGACCTGATTCTGTACGCGATTCTGCCAGCCCAACTGACGGGCAGCCTCGCCGATCCGCAGCTCGTCTTTGAGCCGGGCGCGCTGTTGCGTTCACGCGGTCGGCTTATCGACTCGCTCAATATCGATGAAATCCGCTGGCCGCTGGCGGGCGTTAAACTCTCGCAAAAAGGGGTGGATGGTCGGCTGCAGGCGATTCTGAAAGCCCATGAAAACGACATGGGCGATTTCGTGCTGCACCTCGACGGACAAGCCAATGACTTCCTGCCGGACAGCGGCCTGTGGCAGTGGCGCTACTGGGGTGAGGGACACTTCACGCCGATGAATGCCCGCTGGGATGTGGCCGGGAAGGGAGAGTGGCGCGACAGTGCCATCGAACTGACGGCGCTCTCGACCGGTTTCGATAAACTGCAGTACGGCACCATGCTGGTGAGCAAGCCGCGTCTGGTGCTGGATCAGCCGGTGCGCTGGCTGCGTGGCGAAAACAATCCGCACTTTAGCGGCGCGCTCTCCCTGGATGCGGAGCAAACGTCGTTCTCCGGCGGCAGCGTGTTACCGCCGTCGACCCTCAAGTTCAGCGTCGATGGCACCGATCCGACGTTCTTCCAGTTTAAAGGCGATCTGCACGCCGGGGCGATTGGCCCGGTCCAGTTGAACGGTCGCTGGGATGGGGAGCGTCTGCGCGGTCAGGCCTGGTGGCCAAAACAGTCCCTGACGGTCTTCCAGCCGCTGGTGCCGCCCGACTGGAAAATGAATCTGCGCGACGGCGAGCTGTACGCTCAGGTGGCGTTTTCAGCGGCCGCCGGGCAAGGATTCGAAGCGGGTGGTCATGGCGTGGTGAAAAGCGGCAGCGTCTGGATGCCCGACAACCAGATCAACGGCGTCGATTTTGTACTGCCGTTCCGCTTCAGCGAAGGCACCTGGTCTCTGGGCACGCGCGGCCCGGTCACGCTGCGCATCGCCGAAGTGATAAACCAGGTCACCGCACGCAATATTACCGCCGATTTGCAGGGCGATTACCCGTGGAGTGAATCCCACCCGCTGCTGCTGACCAACGTCAGCACCGACGTGCTGGGCGGAAAAATCACCCTGCAGCAGCTGCGGATGCCGCAGCACGATCCGGCGCTGCTGCGGGTGCAGAATATCTCCTCCAGCGAGCTTATCAGTGCAGTCAATCCGAAACAGTTTACCCTGTCCGGCCCGGTGAGCGGGGCGCTGCCGTTCTGGCTTGAGAACGAAAAATGGATCATCAAAGACGGCTGGCTGACTAACCCCGGCCCGATGACGCTGCGTCTGGATAAAGACACGGCAGATGCCATCGTCAAAGACAACATGGCGGCGGGCGTGGCGATTAACTGGCTTCGCTATATGGAAATTTCTCGCTCGTGGACGAAAATCAATGTAGATAATCTGGGTGTGTTGACCATGCAGGCGGCGATCAGCGGCACCAGCCGCGTCGACGGTAAAAGCAACACCGTGAACCTCAATTACACTCACGAAGAGAATCTTTTTACCCTGTGGCGCAGCCTGCGCTATGGGGATAATTTACAGGCATGGCTTGAGCAACACGCGGCGTTACCGGATGCCCGCTGTCAGGCAGGCAAGGAATGTGAGGAACAACAATGAAAAAGCTGACAGGCGCGCTCGGCGTGGTCATGGTCGCAATGCTATCAGGCTGTACGCCCCGCATCGAAGTGGCGGCACCGAAAGAGCCGATCACCATCAATATGAACGTCAAAATCGAACATGAAATCCACATCAAAGTGGATAAAGACGTCGAAACCCTGCTGAAATCGCGCAGCGATCTGTTCTGAGGATGCCATGAAACGACTTCTTGCAATCGGTCTGCTGGCGCTGGGCATGAGCGCTCAGGCGCAGGCGATTACCTTAAACGAAGCGCGCGCGCAGGGGCTGGTGGGCGAGACGCTCAGTGGCTATATCGCGCCGCTGCGCCAGGATAAACAAACGCTGGCGCTGGTGAACGAGATCAACGCGGCGCGTACCGAAAGCTACCAGAAACTGGCGGACAGCAACAATATTCCGGTGGATGAAGTGGCGAAAATGGCCGGGCAAAAGCTGGTGGCCCGCGCGCAGCCGGGCGAATACGTGAAGGGTATCAACGGAAAGTGGCTGAAGAAGTGATCAGCGGTAGCGCTTGCGATACTCGCCAGGCGACACGCCAAAGCGCTGTTTGAAGGCCGTAGAGAAATGGCTATGGTCGGCAAAGCCCCAGCTATAGCCAATGCCCGCCAGTTTTTCATCATCGCCTGTGGCGCGTAGCACTTGCGCGCACAGGTCCAGCCGCCGGTTTTTGATGTACTGCGCCACCACCAGCCCTTTATCGGCAAACATGCGATACAGGCTGCGCACCGACATCCCGCTCTCGGTGGCAATCCACTCCGGTCGCAGCGCTTCCGACTGAATATGGGAATCGATCAGCGACAGCACATTCTGGAACTGACGCTCTTTACGCGGCGGCGCCGATTCGCGCTGCTGAAACGCCGGGCGCAGCAGACACACCATCGCTTCCAGCGCCGCTTCGCTCTCCATATCGCTCAGCTGCGCATTATCCATACTCTCCTGTAACAGCCGATAGCTCAGCTGCACGGTGGGCAGCGTGCGCGACAGCTTATGGGCGCAGCTCACCTCCTGGAAACGGCACTGCTGTTCCAGAATCTGGCGCGGCAGTAACAGGGAAATCTGGCGCGATTTGTCGTGCCAGTAGATCGAGCAGGGGCGTGAGGCGTCAATCAGCGTAATGTCACCCGCGTCGATCACAATCTGCTTATCATCCTGCTCCAGCGTAGCCTGACCTTCGAGCTGAAACACAGTGTAAAACCAGGCGTCGTTGCTGGTTTTGATCTCCTGACGGGTGCGAAACAGGTTAACGCCTGCGGCGGTGACGGTGCTGAGCTTCAGGCTTCTGGCGTAGCTGGTTTCCAGTTCACCGATGAACTGGCCCGGCAACGGGCGCGCGGCAAAGCTGCCACACACCTGGTTAATTTGCGCCAGCCACTGCTGATATTTTTCCTGCTCACTTGCACACGCCATCTTTCATCTCGCTGCACTGTCAATGTTTTTGCATTGTTGCATTTGTGTTGCATTTTGTCAGAGGTCAGGGCTGACTATAGGAAAGAACACTCGCTGATAACAGTGTTATAAGCCGGAATTATCATGATTTGCGGGGGCTGTCACAGGTGGCAAAACGAATGTCACAGAGATAAAAGCGCGTTTTGCAAACCCATCTTAGACTGCGATGACACCCTGCGAATAATAATGAAGGAGCACCCTATGTCTGAGTCACAGACCGCCGTCCTGCAAAGCGTGCAACAGTTTTTAGACCGTCATCATGGCCTGTGGATCGAGGGCCGCCCGTCGGCCTCTGAAAGTGAAAAGCGCCTGAACATATTCAATCCGGCGACGGGTGAAGTGATTGCCTCGACGGCAGATGCGAGTGTGGACGATGTGGATCGCGCGGTGATGTCCGGCTGGCGCGCCTTTGTCTCCCGCAGCTGGACCGGGAAACTGCCTGCCGAGCGCGAGCGCATTTTGCTGCGTTTTGCCGATCTGGTGGAGCAGCATACGGAAGAGCTGGCGCAGCTCGAAACCCTGGAGCAGGGCAAATCGATTAACATCTCCCGCGCGTTTGAAGTGGGCTGCACCCTGAACTGGATGCGCTACACCGCCGGGCTGACCACCAAAATTGCGGGCAAAACGCTCGATCTCTCCATTCCGCTGCCGCAAGGGGCGCGCTATCAGGCGTGGACCCGTAAAGAGCCGGTCGGCGTGGTGGCCGGAATTGTCCCCTGGAACTTCCCGCTGATGATTGGCATGTGGAAGGTGATGCCTGCGCTGGCTGCGGGCTGCTCTATCGTGATCAAACCGTCGGAAACCACGCCACTGACCCTGCTGCGCGTGGCCGAACTGGCAAGCGAGGCGGGCGTTCCCGATGGCGTATTTAACGTCGTCACCGGTAGCGGTGCCGTGTGCGGCGCGGCATTAACCTCGCATCCCCATATCGCCAAAGTGAGTTTTACCGGCTCAACGGCCACCGGCAAACAGATCGCACGCACCGCCGCCGATACCTTAACGGGTGTGACCCTGGAGCTGGGCGGCAAAAACCCGGCGATAGTGCTGAAAGATGCCGACCCAGCGTGGGTGGTGGAAGGGCTAATGACCGGCAGCTTCCTCAACCAGGGGCAGGTGTGTGCCGCCAGTTCGCGCATTTACATTGAAGCACCGCTGTTTGATACCCTGGTGAGCCACTTTGAGCAGGCGGTGAAATCCCTGAGCGTCGGGCCAGGCATGTCGCCCACGGCACACATCAACCCGCTGGTCTCCCGCGCCCATTGCGACAAAGTACAAACCTTCCTCAACGAGGCGCAGCTCAGCCGTGCCGAGCTGATTACCGGCAACAGCGGCCCGGATAAACAGGGCTATTACGTTGCGCCAACGCTGGTGGTAAACCCCGATGCCAGCCTGCGCCTGACCCGCGAAGAGGTGTTTGGCCCGGTGGTAAATCTGGTGCGAGTGGCCGATGGGGAAGAGGCACTCCAGCTGGCGAACGACACGGAGTATGGCCTGACGGCCAGCGTCTGGACGCAAAATATCAGCAAAGCGCTGGAGTACACGGACCGTTTACAGGCGGGAACCGTGTGGGTGAACAGCCATACGCTGATCGACGCCAACCTGCCGTTTGGCGGCATGAAGCAGTCCGGCACAGGCCGCGATTTTGGTCCTGACTGGCTGGATGGCTGGTGTGAAACGAAGTCGGTGTGTGTGCGGTATTAATTGCCCTTGTCGGGTGGCGGCAACGCTGCCCGACAAATCATCACTGCGACCAACGATTTCGCCCGCCTTCTTTCGCCCGATAGAGCGCCGCATCCGCCTGCGCGACAACGCCGTCTGCGGTCAGCCCCGCCGACATTTCGGCGATCCCCATGCTTGCCGTCACATACTCGCTCACCTTCGACGCCTTATGCGCAATCGCGGCCTCGCGCAAATTATCCTGAATACGTTTCGCAACCTTACCGGCCATTTCCGGTGGGCAATCGAAGAGGATCAGCAAAAACTCCTCGCCACCATAGCGTGACACCAGATCGTCCGGCGAGCGAACCGACGCTTTCAGCGCCTGCGCCACCCGCACCAGACACTCATCGCCCGCCTGATGACCATACGCATCGTTGTAAAGTTTGAAATAGTCGACATCCAGCATAATAAGCGTGAAAGATTTTCCCTGACTGACCGCGCGCTCCAGCACGTTTTCCATCTCCCGTCGGTTGGCCGTTTCCGTTAGCGGGTCCTGATGCGCCAGCGCGTCGAGACGGGCAATCAGCAGCTGGTTTTGTTGATTGCGCTGCCAGGCTTCGTCGAACCAGCGCAGCAGGATAAAACGCCCGCAGATCAGGATCAGCGTAAACACCGTCCACATCGCGGCAAAGCGGACAGGCAGGCCATGATTAAGCACGACACTTGCGAGCGGCAGGGTCAACCACAGCGGCAGCACGCAGGCGAGCAATCCCACTGGATAGAAATAGAGCGCAGTAACGGCGGTCAGTAGCAGAATGGTACACAGGGGCCAGGCGTGAGGAAGCTGCCAGTCAACGATAAACCAGTAACAGCAGAGCGCCCACAGCAGGCCGGAGGTAAAGAGCACCAGGCTAATCCCGGCGATATGTCGCCAGCTCATCACCACCAGCGCCGCCGACAGGGCAATGACCCCGAGCATTGCGGCATCCACCAGTAACCCGATTTGCTGCCCTGAAATATGTGCAGGATCGAAACTGGGCACTAGCGTGTTGCGCAGCAGAATCATCAGCGCAAAGCTGACGTGCGCAAACGCCAGCCACGGCATATTGATTGTCAGACCGCGAGACACCATCGCCTGGCGGGTTGGCCACGAGGTTAACTCGGGCTGCGGGGTGTGCCTCTTATCTGTCATTTACGCGTCATCGTTGAGAAAGGGCGGGAATAGACAAAGCGTGGCACTTTCCGGCGAGAATTCAATGGTATCCCGTTAAAAACAGGCCGGGCATTTGCCCGGCCAGATTTGCTACTTCTCATCTTTCTTCTTGCCGAGCGTGGGGGTCTCGTCGAAGAAGTTCCACGGTTTGAGC
The DNA here is from genome assembly GCF_026672535.1 of Lelliottia sp. SL45. Taxonomy (NCBI): domain Bacteria; kingdom Pseudomonadati; phylum Pseudomonadota; class Gammaproteobacteria; order Enterobacterales; family Enterobacteriaceae; genus Lelliottia; species Lelliottia sp. SL45. The sequence goes on along the minus strand of NZ_JAPPRH010000003.1, from coordinate 1,662,020 downwards.
AGGGTATGAACCCACTCGGTCGGCATGATCGGCCACTCCTCGGCGCGCGCCACGTGTGTGGTGCCGGTGGTCATCCACACCACATCGTCCTGATTATCGATGGATTCGTTATCTTTGCTGTACTGCCCCAGACCGCTGTCGTGAATCGAACGGTTCGGGAATTTGCCTTCCGGATAGCGCTCATTCGCATGATAACGCGTGACCCACAGCTGCTTATCCATAAAGCTCAGGCGATGGTAGATCCACTCGTCTGGCGCGAATTTCGCGCCGCTCGCGACCGGGTGAGTGCCGCCCGCGTAAGGGATAATCTGGTACGAGACCGGGTTGCCCATGCGGTTCTCTTTGCTGGTGTTGCTCAGGAGTCGAATGGTGCCGGGGTCGAACTTCTGCGCCGCCTGCTGCTCCGTATCAATATTGTACTGATTCACCTGCATGGTGCTGGTGCGCGGGCCACCGGCGGTGTTCGGTTTCACCTCCGGGTCCATCGCCACCAGACGGTTGTTGGTGCCATCCACGTCCATATCCAGACGGAAGTTGTAGATGTGCTGGTGGGTGGTACCGACGATGTTGTGGTCGATCAGGGTGCCATATTTGGTATCGTCTTTGGCGCTCGGGTCATGCATGGTTTTAGCCTGCACACCTTTTACCGCTTCGATACCCGTTGCGCCTGCATCGATGCCAATGGTGCCGTTTTCGTGGAAGATCCAGTCAAAGATATAGTCGTAGTTGCCGACGGTACTGATCCAACGCACCACCAGTTCACGGCGCTCGGTGCTGACGTTCGGTTTGCCCATCTCCTGGTGCTTATATTCCGGCCCGGCGTAGCGTTCAAACACGGCAATCGCGCGGGGGATCTCCATCGGCGTGCCGGTGTAATCCGGAATGGTTTCGTTGAGCATCACCGCGTTCGACGGCGCATCTTTGCCACGCACCAGCGGCGAGGTCAGGGTGCCCATGCCGTAATCACCGGAATCGAGATAGGCTTTAAAGTACCAGCCCACGTCCGGGTCGCCATAAGGAACAATCATCCCGCCGAGCGAGCCCTGATACATCACCTGGCGTTTTTTGCCGTTGTCGTTATAGGTCACAGTCGAGATGACAGGCCCGACGCGGGAGTCGAGACTCAGGTGAAAGTCCCAGTTCTGCCAGTGGATCATATCGCCCGTAATGGTGTAGTTCTTGCCCTCTGGCTCGACAATCTCCAGCGGTTTTTTGACGGTGGCGATACGATCACGGCCATCATACGGACGCGGATTCATTGGCACCGGCACCACCGGACCTTCTTCAATTTTGAGGATTTTTTTCTGCTCGAGATCGACCACCGCCACCAGGTTTTCAATCGGGTGCGCCCAGTAGTTACCGTCGCCGGTGTCGAGATAGCTGACCACTTTCAGCAGGCGCTCTTCCTGTTTCAGACCGTCTTTCCCGTCAAAATAGCCGACGGTCAGCGGGGTACCGATCACTTTCTGCGGGTCGTCCACGCCGTGTTTTTTCAGCGCTTGCGCATATTCCGGGCTGCTCATGATGATCTGCTGTACGGCGGTGAAATCATCCAGCAGCACCATGCCGTGGGCGTCGTTGACCGGCGTCCAGCTCAGGACTTTTTTGTCCTTCAGATCAACGACGCTCTCAATGACGTGTTTACCATCCAGCATGGTGACATTCGCCTGACGCGGAGCATCGACAGCCGTGCCGTTCAGGACAAAATCCCACACTTTGGCTTTGTCGGGTTCGGCCAGCGCAATCTGGGTGAAACGGGTATTGGGTTTGAACTCCGCCGCGGTTTTCACGATCTCGACGGCCTGTTTGATTTCGTCTGCGGTCAGTGCGTTGAGCGGATGCGGGCGTTTTTCCACCTGGAAGGTCTGATCAAGTCCCGACTGGAAAACATCGTTGATGAAGGTGTCGGAGATGAACGCCTTGTTGTCTTTCATCACCACCGGCACCTGCAGTTTAAGCGGCTTGCCGTTGACGATGGCGGTATTCGCGCCCGGTTTGACCTTCACAAAGGCACCGTCTTTGGCAATGGTAAACATCTGGGCGTAATCGTCCCATTGCACATCGGCGCCAAAATCGGCGAGGGTTTTATCCATCGGAACCATATGCGCTTCGCCGCCATGGGCGAACGCGGGAGATTGCCAGGCGCATAACAACGCGACAGCCACGGCCAGTGCCGTCTTACGGGCAGAAAAAGAAGAAGGGCTTCCCATCGTTGACCTCATCATTATTGTGTTATTGGTGTTGTGCAGCGTTATCCTGACAGGCGCGGGCGCAAAGTGTTTGCCTGCACCTGCCAGGTTATTTGTCACTCTTGCCAAATTAAAAACCGGGAAGGGGCCTTCCCGGTAAAAAGACACATCAGTCGGTGAAATCGCCCTGCTGGCGAGCCACGAGGGTCAGAATGGAGTAAAGCGCGACAGGCTGCTGGTGCTGGTTAAAGACCTCGACGGCCCATTCCACCACGCCGGTTGGTTTTTCGTCTGCGGTGCGCTGTTTCTTCAGGGTTTTGCGCTTACAGATCAGACGCACCTGAATGGTATCGCCCGGTTTGACCGGCTCGATAAAGCGCAGATTTTCCATGCCGTAGTTGGCGATAACCGGCCCGACGCCCGCATCAACGAACAGACCCGCCGCCGCAGAAATCACAAAGTAACCGTGTACCACGCGCTCGCCGAAGATAGACTCCGCAGCGCCAATTTTGTCCATGTGGGCGTAGAAATGATCGCCGCTCAGACAGGCAAAATTGACGATGTCCGTTTCGGTCAGGGTGCGGCGCGGAGTCAGCAGGCTGTCGCCAGGCTGCAGCTCTTCGAAGTATTTGCGGAACGGGTGTACGCGATCTTCCTGCACCTGCGCACCGCGCACCCACTGTTGGCTGACGGCGGCGAGCATCGACGGGCTGCCCTGAATGGCGGTACGTTGCAGATAGTGCTTCACCGCACGCAGCCCGCCCAGCTCTTCACCGCCGCCCGCGCGCCCAGGCCCACCGTGAACCAGCTGCGGCAGCGGGGAGCCGTGGCCGGTAGACTCTTTCGCCGACTCGTTGTTAAGGATCTGGATACGCCCGTGCGCCCGCGCCGCGCCGGAAATAAACTGGCGGGCGATATTCGCATTTGCCGTTACCAGCGTTCCGGCCAGGCTGCCTTCACCGGCGCGGGCCAGAGTCATGGCGTGGTCCGCGTCACGATACGGCATCAGCGTAGCGACCGGACCAAAGGCTTCCGTCGCGTGAACGGCAGGGGTCTCGTCAGGCTGCGGACAGAAGAGCAGCGTCGGCGGGAAGAATGCGCCCGCAGCGTGTAGATCGGCTTTGCCGCCGAGACGGATCTGGCAGCCCGCAGACACCAACAGATCGACTTTTTCCTGCACATCGGCACGCTGTTCGGCGTTGACCAGCGCCCCCATTTTGACCCCTTCCTGCGCCGGATCGCCGACCACCACTTTTTCGAGACGGGCGATCAGCGCCTGGCTGACCGCTTCAGTCTGCCGTTGCGGAACAATAATGCGGCGAATGGCGGTACATTTTTGCCCGGCTTTGGCGGTCATCTCACGCACCACTTCGCGGATAAACAGCGCAAATTCCGGCTGCTCCGGCGTCACGTCTTCCCCCAGCACGCAGCAGTTCAGCGAGTCCGCTTCCATGGTGAACGGAATGGATTTGGCGACGATATTCGGGTGCACACGCAGCATCTGGCCGGTGGAGGCGGAGCCGGTAAACGTCACTACGTCCTGGAAATCGAGATGATCCAGCAAGTCGCCCGCACCGCCGCAGATCAGGCTAATCGCCCCCACCGGGACCAGGCCGCTGTCGATGATGGATTTGACCATCGCCTGGGTGACCTGCGCGGTAGCGGTAGCCGGTTTAATGATCGCGGGCATCCCGGCAAGCCAGGTCGGCGCCAGTTTTTCCAGCATCCCCCAGCAGGGGAAGTTGAAGGCGTTGATATGCACCGCCACACCGGATTTGGATGTCAGCACGTGGCGCGCGGCAAAACCGCCTTCCTTCGACAGGGGGATCAGCTCGTCTTCTGGCCACAGGGTGTCATCGGGCAGTTCGCGACTGCCGAGGCTGGCGTAGGTGAACATCGTGCCGATGCCGCCTTCGATATCCACCCAGCTGTCCGCGCGGGTCGCGCCGGTCTTAGCCGACAGGGCATAAAAATGATCTTTCTGGCTCAGCAAATGTTTGGCGACCGCTTTCAGCATCGCCGCGCGTTCGATAAAGGTCATCGCGCGAAGTGATTCACCGCCGCGTTCGATGGCAAAGCGACGCGCTGCCGCCATATCCAGACCTTCGCTGGTCACACTCCACAGGGCTTCGCCGCTGATGGCGTGATGAATGTTGCGCTCACGGCCCCGGCCAGACTGCCAGGTGCCGGACAAGAAGCTGGCTAACTGCTGCATCTCTCTTCTCCAAATGTTACGTAATTTCACTATAGATAGTTTGATTATGAATCATAAAAAGCAAGTGATGTTTTAATGATTTGTTAACAATGTGATCTTGTCGGATGAATCTTCAGGCGAACAGCGCCCGCCATAAGCGGCTTGCAGTAAAAGCCTTGCGAGCGACATCACAAAATAGACAAACACTCCTTGGGGTTATATTTAACCTTTGTGTAACTTTTAAGAAACGAAGTGATTCATCATTAAACGATGATTGACGATTTAACGAATCATAAAGGTGACGACGTGACGGAAGAACAACGCTTTGAACAGCGCATCGCACAGGAGACAGCCATCGAGCCGCAAGACTGGATGCCGGACGCCTACCGCAAAACCCTGATCCGCCAGATTGGTCAGCATGCGCACTCCGAAATTGTCGGCATGCTGCCGGAAGGAAACTGGATCACCCGCGCGCCAACACTGCGCCGCAAAGCGATTCTGCTGGCGAAAGTACAGGATGAGGCGGGGCACGGGCTGTATCTCTACAGCGCGGCGGAGACCCTGGGCTGTGCGCGGGAAGACATCTACCAGAAGATGCTCGACGGCAAGATGAAATACTCCTCGATCTTCAACTACCCAACCCTGAGCTGGGCCGACATCGGCGTGATTGGCTGGCTGGTCGATGGCGCGGCCATCGTTAACCAGGTGGCCCTGTGCCGCACCTCTTACGGGCCGTATGCCCGCGCAATGGTGAAAATCTGTAAAGAAGAGAGCTTCCACCAGCGCCAGGGGTTTGAAGCCTGTATGGCACTCGCGCAGGGCAGCGAATCTCAGCGCCAGATGCTGCAGGACGCCATCAACCGTTTCTGGTGGCCCGCGCTGATGATGTTCGGACCGAACGACGACAACTCCCCCAACAGCGCCCGCAGCCTGGCGTGGAAAATCAAACGCTTCGGCAATGACGAACTGCGCCAGCGCTTTGTCGACAACACCGTCGCGCAGGTCGAGATGCTGGGCATGACCGTGCCGGATGCGAATCTGCACTTCGATGAAGCGAGCGGCCACTACCGCTTTGGTGAAATCGACTGGCATGAATTTGAAGAAGTGATTAACGGACGCGGCATCTGCAACCACGAGCGCCTCGCCGCGAAACGTAAAGCCTGGGAAGAGGGGGCGTGGGTGCGCGAAGCCGCACTGGCGCACGCAGAAAAACAACACGCCCGCACCGCCGCGTAAGAGGAATTAACCATGAGCAATGTCTACTGGCCGTTATATGAAGTGTTTGTTCGCAGCAAACAGGGGTTATCCCACCGTCACGTGGGCAGCCTGCACGCCGCCGATGACCGCATGGCGCTGGAAAATGCGCGCGATGCCTACACCCGTCGCAGCGAAGGCTGTTCGATCTGGGTGGTGAAAGCGAGCGAAATCGTCGCCTCGCAGCCGGAAGAGCGCGGAGAATTTTTCGACCCCGCAGAGAGCAAGGTCTACCGTCATCCGACCTTTTACACCCTCCCTGATGGCATCGAGCACATGTGAGGATGGATATGAAAGCAACAACGCAATATGCCCTGCGTCTGGGTGATAACTGTCTGGTTCTGTCGCAGCGTCTCGGCGCGTGGTGCGGCCATGCGCCAGAGCTGGAGATCGATCTGGCGCTGGCCAATATCGGCCTGGATTTACTCGGACAGGCGCGCAATTTCTTAACCTACGCCGCCGAACTGGAAGGACAGGGCGACGAAGACACGCTGGCCTTTGGCCGCGATGAGCGCCAGTTCAGCAATCTGCTGCTGGTGGAGCAGCCGAACGGCAACTTCGCCGACACCCTGGTGCGTCAGTATTTCATCGACGCCTGGCACGTGGCGCTCTTTACCCGTCTGACCCAAAGCCGCGACGCGCAGCTGGCCGCGATTGCCGCGAAAGCGATCAAAGAGGGGCGCTACCACCTGCGCTTTAGCCGCGGCTGGCTGGAGCGTCTGGGCAACGGCACGGAGGTGTCGGCGCAAAAAATGCAGCAGGCGATCGATTCCCTGTGGCGCTTTACCGCCGAACTGTTCGAAGCCGATGCGCTGGAAGAGCAGCTTGTTGCCGAGGGGATCGCCGTCGACCCGCGCGAACTCCGCGCCGAGTGGGAAGCGGAAGTGTTTGCCGGTTTCAAGCAGGCCAGCCTGAACATTCCGGAAGAGGCGGCGTATCGCACCGGCGGCAAAAAAGGGCTGCACACCGAACATCTGGGACCGATGCTGGCGGAGATGCAGTATCTCCAGCGCATGTATCCCGGTCAGCAGTGGTAGGAGGAGGTGGCTATGCAACGTCTCGCTGAGATCGCCCCGGCGGAAATCCCGCAAATCTGGTCGCTGTTAAGCCAGATCCCCGACCCGGAAGTGCCGGTGCTTACCATCACCGACTTAGGCATGGTGCGCAGCGTCTGTGCACAGGCGGGCGGCTGGGTGATTGGCTTTACGCCAACCTATTCGGGCTGTCCGGCGACGGAGCATCTGCTCGGCGCCATTCGCGAGACGATGACCGCCCACGGTTTTACGCCGGTGCATATCGTCCTGCAGCTTGACCCGGCCTGGACAACCGACTGGATGACCGACGACGCCCGCGCGCGACTGCGTGAATACGGCATCAGCCCACCGGTAGGTCACAGCTGCCATGCGCATGCCCCTGCCGAGGTGGCCTGCCCGCGCTGCGCGAGCACCGACACGTCGGTTATCAGTGAATTTGGTTCAACGGCCTGTAAAGCGCTCTATCGCTGTAACGCCTGCCGTGAACCTTTCGACTATTTCAAATGTATCTGAGGTTGCCATGACAACGTTTCATTCTTTAACGGTGGCAAAAGTGGAACCCGAAACCCGCGATGCGGTGACCATTACTTTCGCGATCCCACAGACTTTGCAGGACGCCTACCGTTTCCGCCCCGGTCAGCATTTGACGCTCAAGGCGCAGCTGGCAGGCGAAGAGCTACGCCGCTGCTACTCCATTTGTCGCAGCGTGACGCCGGGCGAAATCAGCGTGGCGGTGAAAGCCATCGACGGCGGGCGTTTTTCTCGCTATGCCCGCGATGAGATCAAACAGGGCATGGCGCTGGAGGTGATGGTGCCTCAGGGCCACTTTGGCTATCAGCCGCAGGCGGAACGCACCGGGCGCTATCTGGCGATTGCCGCCGGTTCAGGGATCACGCCGATGCTGGCGATTATCTCCAGCACCCTGCGGGTCGAGCCGCAGAGCCATTTCACTCTGATTTACGGCAACCGCAGCAGCCAGAGCATGATGTTCCGCCAGGCGTTGGCGGACCTGAAAGACACCTGGCCGCAGCGCCTGCAGCTGGTGAATATTTTCAGTCAGGAGACCCTCGACAGTGAACTGCTCCACGGGCGTATCGACGGCGAAAAATTGCAGCAACTGGGAAAAACGCTGATCGATTTCAGCCTGTTCGATGAAGCCTTTATCTGCGGCCCTTCGGCGATGATGGACGACGCCGAGCTGGCGCTGAAAGCGCTGGGGATGCCGGAGAAAACTATACACCTTGAGCGCTTTAATACGCCGGGGAGCGCCGTGAAACGCGCGACGACGATTCAGGCGCAGGGGCAGAAAGTGACTGTCCGTCAGGATGGCCGCGACCGCGAAATCACGCTCACCGCTGATGACGAAAGCATTCTCGACGCGGCCCTGCGTCAGGGCGCAGATCTTCCGTATGCCTGCAAGGGCGGCGTCTGCGCCACCTGCAAATGCAAAGTGCTGCGCGGAAAAGTCGATATGGCGACCAACTACAGCCTGGAGCCGGACGAACTGGCGGCGGGATATGTCTTGAGCTGCCAGGCGCTGCCGCTGACCGCCGACGTGGTGGTCGATTTTGACGCGAAGGGGATGGCATGAGCGAGCTGATTGTCACCCGTCATGGCCGCGTGCTGCAGCTGACGCTGAACCGTCCGGCGGCGCGCAACGCACTTAACAACGCGCTGCTTTCGCAACTGGCGGACGAGCTGGAAGCCGCTGCGGTTGATGGCGAGATCTCCGCCTGTGTCATTTATGGCAACGAGCGCTGCTTTGCCGCCGGGGCCGACCTCAACGAGATGGCGGAGAAAGATCTGCCCGCCACGCTGAACGACGTTCGCCCGCAGCTCTGGGCGCGCATTAACGCTTTTAACAAACCGCTGATTGCCGCCGTAAACGGCTTTGCGCTCGGCGCAGGCTGCGAATTAGCACTGCTGTGTGACGTGGTGATCGCCGGAGACAACGCCCGTTTTGGTTTGCCGGAAATCACGCTTGGCATTATGCCGGGCGCGGGCGGTACCCAGCGTCTGATCCGCAGCGTCGGCAAGTCCCTCGCCAGCAAAATGGTGCTGACGGGCGAAAGCATTAGCGCGCAGCAGGCGCAGTCGGCAGGGCTGGTGAGCGACGTATTCCCGTCGGCGCTGGTGCTGGAATATGCCCTGAAGCAGGCCGTACTGATGGCGCGTCATTCTCCGCTGGCGTTGCAGGCCGCGAAACAGGCGCTGCGCCAGTCGCAGGAAGTGCCGCTACAGGCCGGTCTGGCTCAGGAGCGTCAGCTGTTTACGCTGCTGTCTGCCACGGAAGACCGCCGGGAAGGCATCGCCGCTTTCTTACAAAAACGCACCCCCGACTTTAAAGGACGCTAATTGTGGAATTTATTCTGAGTCATGTTGAGCAGGGCGTGATGACCATTACGCTGAACCGCCCGGAGCGTCTGAACAGCTTTAACGATGTCATGCATCAGCAGCTTTCCGAGTGCCTGAAGCAGGCCGAACGGGATGACACTATCCGCTGCCTGTTGATTACCGGTGCCGGACGCGGTTTTTGCGCCGGGCAGGATCTGAATGACCGCAACGTCGACCCGAACGGCCCCGCGCCGGATCTCGGCTACTCCGTGGAAACCTTCTACAACCCGCTGGTACGCCGCCTGGCAAAACTGCCGAAACCGGTGATCGCGGCGGTGAACGGTGTGGCAGCGGGAGCAGGTGCAACGCTGGCGCTGGGCTGCGACATGGTGATCGCCGCGCGTTCCGTGAATTTCATGATGGCGTTTAGCAAGCTCGGGCTGGTGCCGGATTGCGGCGGCACCTGGCTGCTGCCGCGCGTCGCCGGACGTGCGCGGGCCATGGGTCTGGCGCTGCTGGGCGATAAGCTGAGCGCAGAGCAGGCGCACGCCTGGGGGATGATCTGGCAGGTGGTTGACGATGAAGAACTCTCTTCCACCGCGCAGAAACTGGCGATTCATTTTGCCTCTCAGCCGACCTTGGGTCTGGGGCTGATCAAACAGGCGATGAACGCCGCCGAAACCAACACCCTGGACGAACAGCTCGATCTGGAGCGTGATTATCAGCGACTGGCCGGGCGCAGCGACGACTATCGCGAAGGCGTGAGCGCGTTTCTCGCCAAGCGCCCGCCGAATTTCACGGGGAAATAAGATGACGATGAGAATTCACACCGTCGCCGTGATCGGCAGCGGCACCATGGGGGCCGGGATCGCGGAAGTGGCCGCCAGCAACGGACATCAGGTACTGGTGTACGACATCGCCTCAGACGCTGTGGTTCGCGCCGTCGAAGGCATCCGCACGCGGCTGGAATCCCGCGTCGCGCGCGGAAAGCTCTCCTCCGAGGCCAGCGAAAAAATTGTCGCGCGTCTGCTCCCCGTTAACGATATCCAGGCGCTTGCCGCCGCCGATCTGGTGATTGAAGCGGCCTCCGAGCGCCTTGAGGTGAAAAAAGCGCTGTTCAAACAGCTGGGCGATATCTGCCCGCCGCAGACGCTGCTCACCAGTAACACCTCGTCGATTTCAATCACTGCGGTGGCTGCCGAGGTGCGCCATCCGGAACGCGTCGCCGGGCTGCATTTCTTTAACCCGGCGCCGGTGATGAAGCTGGTGGAAGTGGTGAGCGGGCTGGGGACGTCAACCGAAGTGGCGGATCTGCTGTGCGAACTGGCGCTGAACTGGGGCAAACAGCCGGTGCGCTGCCAGTCCACGCCTGGATTTATCGTCAACCGCGTGGCGCGTCCGTTCTACTCCGAAGCCTGGCGCGCGCTGGAAGAGAACGTCGCCCCGGCGCAGGACATCGACGCTGCGCTGCGCGAAGGCGGCGGTTTCCCGATGGGGCCGCTGGAGCTGACGGATCTCATCGGGCAGGACGTGAACTTTGCCGTGACCTGCTCAGTGTTTAACGCTTTCTGGCAGGAGCGCCGTTTTCTGCCGTCGTTGGTTCAGCAGGAGCTGGTGCTTGGTGGACGTTTCGGCAAGAAAACCGGGCAGGGGGTTTACGACTGGCACAGCGAGCGGCCAGCCGCCCAGTGGCTGGAACCGGTCGGCGCGACCTTTAGCCCGACGACCATCGCAAAAAGAAGTGACGGTGTCACTGAAATCGACGAAGTGCTGCTGGTGGAGACCACCGGCGAAACCGCGCAAAGCCTCGCCCTGCGCCTTAATTCACCGGTGGTGGTGGTCGATCGAATGGACGGCGACGCCGTGGTGATTGCCGCAGCGGCCAGTAATCCGCACTCCGCCACGCAAAAAGCGATCTATCACCTGCAGCAGCAGGGAAAACGCGTTTTGCAGAGTGCGGATTATCCCGGTCTGCTGATCTGGCGCACCGTGGCGATGATCATCAACGAAGCGCTGGATGCCCTGCAGAAAGGGGTGGCCAGCGAGCAGGATATCGACACCGCGATGCGCCTCGGCGTGAACTATCCCGTCGGGCCTATTGCCTGGGGGGAACGTCTGGGCTGGCAGCGCCTGCTGATTCTGCTGGAAAACCTGCAACGCCACTACGGCGAAGAACGTTATCGCCCCTGTTCACTGCTGCGCCAGCGTGCGCTTCTGGAGAGTAGCTATGAGTCATAACGCCTGGCACAACGCCCGCGCCATGTATGAAAACGATGCCTGCGCCCAGGCGCTTGGGATCGACATTATCGAGATGGACGAGGGCTACGCGGTGCTGACCATGACCATCACGCCGCAGATGCTCAACGGCCACAAAACCTGCCACGGTGGCCAGCTGTTCTCGCTGGCGGATACGGCGTTCGCCTACGCCTGCAACAGCCAGGGGCTGGCGGCGGTGGCCTCGGCGTGCTCCATTGATTTTCTGCGCCCTGGGTTTGCCGGAGACAAGCTGACCGCCAGCGCCCGCGTGAAACATCAGGGCAAACTGACCGGCGTGTACGACATCGAAATTACTAACCAACAACAAAAAACAGTCGCCTTGTTCCGCGGTAAATCGCACCGCATTGGCGGCAGTGTGACAGGAGAAGCCTGATGCGTGATGCATTTATCTGTGATGGTGTTCGTACCCCGGTGGGGCGTTATGGCGGTGCGTTGTCTGGCGTGCGCGCAGACGATCTGGCGGCCGTCCCGCTGCGCGCGCTGCTGGCGCGTTATCCGCACCTGGATGCAGAACGTATTGACGATGTGATTTTCGGCTGCGCAAACCAGGCCGGGGAAGATAACCGCAACGTGGCGCGCATGGCCGCGCTGCTGGCGGGCTTACCGCAGACGGTGTCGGGCACGACCATCAACCGTCTGTGCGGTTCCGGACTGGACGCCGTGGGGTTTGCGGCGCGCGCAATTAAAGCGGGCGATGCGGATCTGCTGATCGCCGGTGGCGTTGAATCCATGTCCCGTGCACCGTTTGTGATGGGCAAAGCCACCACGCCTTTCCAGCGTCAGGCGGAAATGTACGACACCACCATTGGCTGGCGATTTGTGAATCCGCTCATGCATCAGCAATTCGGAACTGACAGCATGCCCGAAACGGCAGAGAATGTAGCTGAATTGTTAAATATTAGCCGCGCTGATCAGGACGCGTTTGCACTGCGCAGCCAACAGCGTACCGCGCAGGCGCAGCAGAACGGCATTCTGGCGCAGGAGATCGTGCCGGTGAGCGTGGCGGGCAAAAAGGGCGTTGTCACCGAAGTGCGGGTGGATGAACATCCCCGCGCCGACACCACCTTAGCGCAGCTTTCCGCCCTCAAAACCCCGTTTCGTAAAAACGGCGTCGTGACGGCCGGGAACGCATCGGGGGTGAACGACGGTGCGGCAGCGCTGATTATTGCCAGCCGTGAGATGGCGCAGCAGCAGGGGTTAACCCCGCGTGCGCGCATCGTGGCGATGGCCAGTGCCGGCGTCGAACCGCGACTGATGGGGCTTGGCCCGGTTCCGGCCACACGCAAAGTGCTGGAGCGCGCGGGTCTGAGCATTAACGATATGGACGTGATTGAGCTGAACGAAGCGTTTGCATCGCAGGCTCTGGGCGTGTTGCGTCAGCTGGGGTTAGCGGATGATGCCGCGCACGTAAACCCGAACGGCGGCGCGATTGCCCTGGGCCATCCGCTGGGGATGAGCGGCGCACGACTGGTGCTGGCGGCCAGCAATGAATTACATCGACGCAACGGGCGCTACGCGCTTTGTACGATGTGCATCGGTGTGGGCCAGGGCATTGCCCTGATCCTGGAGCGTGTTTGAGCAAAACTACCTGCGAGTACCCTACAAAATGACAACGACAACAACACAACTTGATGCCATTGAAACAGCCTCGGTGGACGAATTACAGGCGCTGCAAACTGAACGCCTGAAGTGGACGCTGAAGCATGCTTATAACAATGTACCTATGTACAAACGCAAATTCGACGCTGCGTGCGTGCATCCTGACGATTTCAAAGAGCTGTCCGATCTCAATAAATTCCCCTGCACGACCAAGCAGGATCTGCGGGATAACTACCCGTTCGATACCTTCGCGGTGCCGATGGAGCAGGTGGTGCGCATTCACGCCTCGTCCGGCACCACCGGTAAACCGACGGTGGTCGGCTACACCCAAAATGATATCGACAACTGGGCCAATATCGTGGCCCGTTCCCTGCGCGCGGCCGGTGGCACCGCGAAAGACAAAATTCACGTGGCCTATGGCTACGGTTTATTTACCGGCGGGCTGGGTGCGCACTATGGCGCTGAACGGTTAGGCGCGACGGTGATCCCGATGTCCGGCGGGCAGACGGAGAAACAGGCGCAGCTGATCCGCGATTTCCAGCCGGATATGATCATGGTAACGCCGTCCTACTGCCTGAATCTGATTGAAGAGCTGGAGCGCCAGATGGGTGGCGACGCCAGCCAATGCTCTCTGCGCGTCGGCGTGTTTGGCGCAGAGCCATGGACGATGGCGATGCGCCATGAAATTGAGCGACGACTGGGGATTACCGCGCTGGATATTTACGGCCTGTCAGAGGTGATGGGACCGGGCGTGGCGATGGAGTGCATCGACACCGCCGACGGCCCGACCATCTGGGAAGATCACTTCTATCCGGAGATCGTCAACCCGAACGACGGTACACCTCTGGCCGACGGCGAGCAGGGCGAACTGCTGTTCACCACTCTGACCAAAGAGGCGCTGCCGGTGATCCGCTATCGCACCCGCGACCTGACGCGACTGCTGCCGGGGACGGCGCGCACCATGCGCCGTATGGATCGTATCAGCGGGCGCAGCGATGACATGCTGATTATTCGCGGGGTGAACGTCTTCCCGTCACAGCTGGAGGAGGAGATCGTCAAGTTTGAGCATCTGTCGCCGCACTACCAGCTGGAAGTGAACCGTCGCGGGCATCTTGATTCACTTTCGGTAAAAGTCGAGCTGAAAGAGAGCAGCCTGGTGCTGAGCCACGAGCAGCGCTGCCAGGTGTGTCATCAGCTGCGTCATCGCATTAAATCGATGGTCGGGATCTCGACGGACGTGACGATTGTGAATTGCGGCAGTATCCCACGCTCCGAAGGCAAAGCCTGCCGGGTGTTTGATCTGCGCAAGGTGGCGGCTAACGGTTAACCCTCCGCCCGGCCTATAAACTATCGTAGGCCGGGCAAGCGCAGCGCTGCGCGGTATCTGTGTGCTATGATTCATCCAGGACAAAAATCACAACAGAATGAATCAGATGAGTAAACTCGATACTTTTATTCAGCACGCCGTCAGCTCTGTGCCCATCAGCGGAACGTCGCTGATTTCATCCTTATATGGCGATTCGCTCTCGCACCGTGGCGGTGAAATCTGGCTCGGGAGCCTGGCTGCGCTGCTGGAAGGGATGGGATTTGGCGAGCGCTTTGTGCGTACCGCGCTGTTTCGCCTGAATAAAGAGGGCTGGCTGGATGTCTCCCGAATTGGCAGGCGCAGTTTTTATCGTCTGAGCGATAAGGGGCTGCGGTTAACCCGTCGCGCAGAGAACAAAATTTACCGCGCTGAACTACCGGCGTGGGACGGAAAATGGCTGTTATTGCTCTCGGAAGGGCTGGATAAAAATACCCTCGCCGATGTGAAAAAACAGCTCATCTGGCAGGGGTTCGGCACGCTGGCCTCCAGCCTGATGGCCTCACCGTCGCAGAAAATGGCCGATGTGCAATCCCTGCTGCATGAAGCGGGTGTGGCCGAAAACGTGATCTGCTTTGAAGCGCACTCTCCGCTGGCGTTGTCGCGTGCGGCGCTGCGCTCCCGCGTGGAAGAGTGCTGGCAGCTCACGGAACAAAACGTGATGTACGAAACCTTTATCGACTCGTTCCGGCCTTTACTCCCTCTGCTGAAAGAGGCGAGAGCCGATGAGCTGACGCCGGAGCGCTGTTTCCAGATCCAGCTGTTGCTGATCCATTTTTATCGCCGCGTGGTGCTGAAAGATCCGCTGCTGCCGGAGGAGCTACTCCCCGCGCACTGGGCCGGGCAAACTGCCCGCCAGCTGTGCATTAACATCTACCAGCGCGTGGCACCGGGTGCCCTGGCGTTTGTCAGTGAAAAAGGGGAAACCTCGGTCGGGGAGCTGCCGGTACCGGGGGCGCTCTATTTCCAGCGCTTTGGCGGCCTGAATATTCCATAACGGAGGAAGAATGCCTGTATATCAAATAGATGGTCTTACACCTGTCGTGCCTGATGAGAGCTACGTTCATCCTACCGCCGTGCTGATTGGCGATGTCATTTTGGGCAAAGGCGTCTACGTCGGGCCGAACGCCAGCCTGCGCGGCGACTTTGGCCGGATTGTGGTAAAAGACGGTGCAAACATTCAGGATAACTGTGTGATGCACGGCTTCCCTGAGCAAGATACGGTGGTGGAAGAGCACGGACATATCGGTCACAGCGCCATTTTGCACGGCTGCGTGATCCGTAAAAATGCGCTGGTCGGCATGAACGCGGTGGTGATGGACGGCGCGGTGATCGGCGAAAACAGCATCGTCGGCGCGGCGGCATTTGTGAAAGCCAAAGCCGAAATGCCCGCCAACTATTTGATTATCGGCAGCCCGGCAAAAGCCATTCGTCAGCTGAGCGATCAGGAGCTCGAATGGAAAAAGCAGGGGACGCGCGAATATCAGGTGCTAGTTGAGCGCTGCAAAATGACCCTGCATCAGGTAGAACCGCTGCGGGAAGTGGAGCCGGGCAGAACGCGTCTGGTTTTTGATGAAAACCTGCGCCCCAAATCCTCGCAAAAGAAATAAAATTTGTCTGTTTATGTCAGGGCAAAATTATTTTCGTCGGCCTTTTCAGGGGCATCGATGATGAACGGTTAAAATAAACATTGCTTATTATGCCCTGCCGTGCATTAATGCCCAGCGTTTACGATTTAAACAAATTTGCCAGCCGAAAGGCCAGAATAAAGGAGCCTTATATGTCTGCAAAAATTATTGGTTTAGTAAAGTGGTTTAACGAAGATAAAGGCTTTGGCTTTATTTCTCCGGTAGACGGCAGCAAAGATGTTTCTGTCAATTTATCTGCGTTGCAGGGCGATAATTTCAACACACTGTTTGAAGGTCAGAAAGTGGAGTTCGTGATGGGCGCTGGCGCGAAAGGCCCGGCTGCCGCTAACGTGGTTCTGCGCGACTAACCTGTTTTGATCTCTGCGAGTCTGCAACCACGATGACGGCGAAAGCCTCAGTAGTCAGAATCGCAGAGGATCAACAAATCAGACTTTTTGGTTGGATTTGAACATTGTGCTGCAGTAAGGGCAAACGAGCAGTGACCCTTTTTGAACGCGCGTATAACTGTGTTCAGAGTCTTTAGTGCAGTTTGGGCAAGGGCATTTAATCAGAAAGTTACGGCGGGCTTTTCCATCTTTGCGATCGGACATAGGCATTTCCTGTGTAATTGGCCTGCTACCATACACGTATCATCCTCAAATAGCTCGCATTCATTTCTGCTGTAAAAAATTAACTTCTCTTCGCATCAAAATCCTGCCAAAAATATTTCAGAATAATTCCGTATAATTATTTGCGGGCGCGTCATGGCGTGGTGGAAATAGGGTGCGGATAAAGAGAGAGGAAAAACCCTCCCACCGGGCGGTGAGAGGGGGAAAATCTTATGCAGCGACCAGGCTGTCGATAGCGGATTTCGCGTCGGTCTGTGCTTTGGTTGCCACTTCCGGACCGTAAGCGATGCCTTCAGCAAAGACAAAGTTTACGTCGGTGATACCGATGAAGCCCAGGAACAGGGTCAGGTACGGTGCAACCAGGTCAGTTGGGGTATCTTTGTGGATACCGCCACGGCTGGAGAGCACGATTGCGCGTTTGCCTTTCACCAGACCTTCCGGACCGTTTTCGGTGTAACGGAAGGTTACGCCAGCACGTGCGACCAGGTCGAAGTAGTTTTTCAGCTGCGTCGGGATGTTGAAGTTGTACATCGGGGCGTTGATCACGATCACGTCGTGCGCCTGCAGCTCAGCAATCAGCTCATCAGACAGCGCCAGCGCTTCCTGCTGACGTGGGGTCAGTGGGGCATCGCTCGGACGCAGCGCGCCAACCAGCTCACCATCCAGTACCGGAATCGGGTTTGCAGCCAGATCGCGAACGGTGATTTCGTCAGCGCTGTGCTGTTCACGCCACTGTTCAACGAAATAATCAGACAGCTGACCAGACTGAGAGTACCCTGCCAGAATACTGGATTTGAGAACTAATACTTTGCTCATGGGTGATTCCTTAAATTGTATTGGATTGGGGGTTTCCCCGTTGCTTGCTGACACTTTATTCACAATCCTGTCGCAGAGATAGCGCAATATATCGAATTCTATGTTCGATTTTTTTTGAATAAGGCAGTCAAAGCGGCGGTGTGGTACTCTATAGCAATCATTCAAGTGAGATTTAGCCTGGCAGAGCACTGCCCCCTAACACTATGACAGAACAACTAAAATTAACCTTCCCGATGCTGATGCAACAGCTTGATACGCTGATGCTGCGAGATAAGCAGCGCTTTGCGCGTCGCCTGCACGGCGTTAAAAAGGTTAAAAATCCTGATGCACAACAGGCCATTTACCAGGAGATGGCGAAAGAGATTGAACAGGCAGCAGGGAAAGTCGTGCTGCGCGAAGCGGCGCGACCATCGATTGAATACCCGGAAAACTTGCCTGTCAGTCAGAAAAAACAGGAAATTCTCGAAGCCGTGCGCGATCACCAGGTGGTGATTGTCGCCGGGGAGACTGGCTCCGGTAAAACCACTCAGCTGCCAAAAATCTGTATGGAGCTGGGCCGCGGGATCAAGGGCCTGATCGGTCATACCCAGCCGCGTCGTCTGGCGGCGCGTACGGTGGCGAACCGTATCGCCGAAGAGCTGCAAACCGAGCCGGGTGGCTGCATCGGGTACAAGGTGCGCTTCAGCGATCACGTCAGTGACAACACCATGGTCAAACTGATGACCGACGGTATTCTGCTGGCTGAAATCCAGCAGGACCGGCTGCTGATGCAGTACGACACCATCATTATCGATGAAGCCCACGAGCGCAGTCTGAATATTGATTTCCTGCTCGGGTATCTGCGCGAGCTGCTGCCGCGCCGCCCGGATCTGAAAATCATCATTACCTCCGCGACGATCGATCCGGAGCGCTTCTCGCGCCACTTCAACAACGCGCCAATCATTGAAGTCTCTGGCCGCACCTATCCGGTGGAAGTGCGCTATCGCCCGATTGTGGAAGAGGCGGACGACACGGATCGCGACCAGCTGCAGGCCATTTTTGATGCCGTTGACGAGCTGGGCCGCGAAAGCCCCGGCGATATTCTGATCTTTATGAGCGGTGAACGCGAAATCCGCGACACCGCCGATGCGTTGAGCAAGCGCGATCTGCGCCACACGGAGATCCTTCCGCTGTATGCCCGCTTGTCTAACAGCGAGCAGAACCGCGTGTTTCAGGCCCACAGCGGCCGCCGGATTGTGCTGGCGACCAACGTTGCCGAAACCTCACTCACCGTGCCAGGCATTAAGTATGTGATCGATCCGGGTACGGCGCGCATCAGCCGCTACAGCTATCGCACCAAGGTGCAGCGCCTGCCGATTGAGCCGGTTTCACAGGCGTCGGCGAATCAGCGTAAAGGCCGCTGTGGACGTGTGTCGGAAGGGATCTGTATTCGCCTCTATTCCGAAGACGATTTCCTGTCGCGCCCGGAATTTACCGATCCCGAAATTCTGCGAACCAACCTGGCGTCCGTTATCCTGCAAATGACCGCCCTCGGGCTTGGCGATATCGCAGCGTTCCCGTTTGTCGAAGCGCCGGATAAACGCAATATTCAGGACGGCGTGCGCCTGCTCGAAGAGCTGGGGGCGATCACCACCGACGAACAGGCGAACGCCTATAAGCTGACGCCGCTGGGCCGCCAGCTCAGCCAGCTACCGGTGGACCCGCGTCTGGCGCGCATGGTGCTCGAAGCGCAGAAACATGGCTGCGTACGCGAGGCGATGATCATTACCTCGGCGCTGTCGATTCAGGACCCGCGCGAGCGGCCAATGGACAAAAAGCAGGCGTCCGATGAAAAGCATCAGCGTTTCCACGATAAAGAGTCCGATTTCCTCGCTTTTGTGAATCTGTGGAATTATCTCGGTGAGCAGCAAAAAGCGCTGTCGTCGAACCAGTTCCGCCGCCAGTGTAAGGTCGAGTATCTGAACTATCTGCGTGTACGCGAATGGCAGGATATCTACACCCAGCTGCGGCAGGTGGTGAAAGAGCTGGGCATTCCGGTGAACAGTGAGCCGGCGGAGTATCGCGAGATCCACATGGCGCTGCTGACCGGGCTGCTGTCGCACATCGGTATGAAAGATGCCGATAAGCAGGAATATACCGGCGCGCGCAACGCCCGCTTCTCGATTTTCCCAGGTTCCGGTTTATTCAAGAAACCGCCGAAATGGACTATCGTGGCCGAATTGGTCGAAACCAGCCGTCTGTGGGGACGCATTGCGGCACGTATCGATCCTGAGTGGGTCGAACCTGTCGCGCAGCACCTGCTGAAACGCTCGTACAGTGAACCGCACTGGGAGCGCGCGCAGGGCGCGGTAATGGCGACGGAAAAAGTGACCGTTTACGGCCTGCCGGTCGTGGCGGCGCGTAAGGTGAACTACAGCCTGATCGATCCGGCGCTCTCCCGCGAGCTGTTTATCCGCCATGCGCTGGTGGAAGGCGACTGGCAGACTCGCCACGCCTTCTTCCGCGAAAACCTTAAGCTGCGCGCCGAAGTGGAAGAGCTGGAGCACAAATCCCGTCGTCGCGACATCCTCGTGGACGACGAAGCGCTGTTTGAATTCTACGATCAGCGCATCAGCCATGACGTGGTGTCTGCGCGTCACTTCGACAGCTGGTGGAAAAAGGCCAGCAAAGAGTCACCGGACCTGCTCAACTTTGAAAAGAGCATGCTGATTAAAGAGGGCGCGGAGCAGGTCAGCAAGCTCGACTATCCGAACTTCTGGCATCAGGGCAACCTTAAGCTGCGTCTGACTTACCAGTTTGAACCGGGGGCAGACGCCGACGGCGTGACGGTGCACATTCCGCTGCCGCTGCTGAATCAGGTGGATGAGAGCGGCTTTGAGTGGCAGATCCCCGGCCTGCGCCGCGAACTGGTGATTGCCCTGATCAAATCCCTGCCGAAACCGGTGCGCCGTAATTTTGTTCCGGCCCCGAACTACGCGGAAGCTTTTTTAGGCCGCGTCACGCCGCTGGAATTGCCGCTGCTGGATGCGCTTGAGAAAGAGCTTAGACGCATGACAGGTGTGACCATTGACCGCGAATCCTGGCACTGGGATCAGGTACCCGATCACCTGAAAATCACCTTCCGGGTGGTGGATGATAAAAACAAAAAGCTCAACGAAGGCCGTTCGCTGACGGAGCTGAAAGAGGCGCTGAAAGGCAAAGTGCAGGAGACGCTCTCGGCGGTTGCCGATGACGGTATCGAGCAGAGCGGGCTGCATATCTGGAGTTTTGGCAATCTGCCGAATCACTACGAGCAGAAGCGCGGCAACTACAGAGTGAAGGCCTGGCCGGCGCTGGTGGATGAGCGTGACAGCGTGGCGATCAAGCTGTTTGATAATCCGCTGGAACAACAGCAGGCCATGTGGCGTGGTCTGCGCCGCCTTCTGCTGCTGAACATTCCGTCGCCGATCAAATATCTGCATGAAAAACTGCCGAACAAAGCCAAGCTCGGACTGTACTTCAACCCGTACGGCAAGGTGCTGGATCTGATTGACGACTGCATCTCCTGTGGGGTCGATAAGCTGATAGACGAGGCGGGCGGTCCGGTCTGGACGGAAGAGGGCTTTGCGGCCCTGCACGACAAAGTGCGCGCCGGGCTGAACGACACCGTGGTGACCATCGCTAAACAGGTCGAGCAGATCCTGACGGCGGTCTTTAATATCAACAAACGCCTGAAAGGGCGCGTGGATATGACCATGGCGTTGGCACTGTCTGACGTGAAAGCGCAGATGGGCGGGCTGGTGTATCGCGGGTTTGTCACCGGCAACGGTTTCAAGCGCCTCGGCGATACCCTGCGTTATCTGAATGCGATTGAAAAACGTCTTGAGAAGCTGGCCGTCGATCCGCATCGCGATCGTGCGCAAATGCTGAAAGTGGAGAGTGTTCAGCAGGCGTGGCAGCAGTGGTTAAACAAACTGCCGCCGGCGCGCCGTGAGGACGAGGATGTGCGGGAGATCCGCTGGATGATCGAGGAGCTGCGCGTAAGTTTCTTCGCGCAGCAGCTCGGCACGCCGTATCCGATCTCCGATAAGCGTATTTTGCAGGCGATGGAGCAGATTACGGGGTAGTTTGCAGGCCGGGTTAGGCGTCGCCGCCACCCGGCGGGTCGTAAGACGTGTGTGTTTATCTCCCGTTGGCGCAATGCTTACCGGGCGCTAAACACGGTTCAGCTATTCACCATTGCCAGGGTAAATCCATCCCAACCCTTTACCCCCACGGTTTGCAGCGCGGTGGCCGTGAGGCGAGGGTTTTCCCCGATCATATCGATAAAACGCCGTACGCCCTGTACGCGCTCATCATTGCTTTGCTCATTGATTACCTCGCCGTCACGCACCACGTTATCCCCGATGATCACGGTGCCAGGGCGGGAGTAGCGCAGCGCCCACTCCAGATAGCCCGGATTATTCGGCTTATCGGCATCGATGAAGATCAGGTCAAAAGGGGGGATATCGCCGAAACCTTCAAGCGATTGCAATCCAGGCCCCTCGATAAGCTCAATCTGCGCCTGCAACCCGGCAAGGCGGATATTCTGCCTGGCGGTTTCGGCATGAACAGGGTCGGCCTCAAGGGTGATAATTTTGCCGTCAGGCTGTAACGCGCGCGCCATCCAGATCGTACTGTAAGCACCCAGAGTGCCGATCTCCAGGATGCGCTTTGCCTGCGTCATCTGGACAAATAAAGCCAGTAACTGCCCCTGATTTGCCGCGACGTCATGCTCCGGCAGCCCGGCTCGTTTGTTATTTTCCAGAACGCTTTCCAGCATGCTATCCTGGGGAATAAGAGAAGAAATCATATAGTTATCTACTGCAGACCACGTTTTTTGCATAGACTGACCCCTTAGTTTTTCTCAGACCACCCGCCGCCCAGCGCCTTATACAAATCAATCTGCGCCAGCAGCAGATTATTTTTCACCTGTACCACATTCGTTTGCACCGAGAACAGCGTGCGCTGGGCGTCCAGCACGTCCAGATAGGAGGAGTAGCCGTTGCGATAACGGTTTTGCGCGATGCGCAGCGTCTCCTGGGCCACATCCTGCTGCGCCATTAACTCCGTCAGCTGCTCCTGATAGCGCGTGATCGCATCCAGACTGTCGTTTACTTCACGGAACGCATTGCGCACGGTTTTTTCATAGCTGTACAGCGCCTGATTACGCTGGGACTGAGAGATATCCACCTGCGCGTTCAGCGCCTGGCGGTTCAGCAGCGGTGCCAGGATGCTGCCGCCGAGACTCCAGAGCTGCAGCGGGTTGTCGAGCAAACCGGGCAGCGTGCGATCCTGTATCGATCCTGTGGCGGTGAGGTTGATCGACGGCAGCAGGCTGGCGCGGGAGGCGGCGAGCGTGGCATCGGCGGCGATCAACTGGCGTTCCGCCTGCACAATGTCCGGGCGGCGATTGAGTAACGTCGACGGCAGCTGCGACGGCAACGGCAGCGGCGTGAGCGTGCTGAAACTGTCGCTGCGCGCCACTGCACCGGGATTCGCACCCAGAAGCTGGCTGAGCGCGTTTTCCTGCATGGCGATCTGATGCTGGAGCAGCGGGATCTGCGCGCGCGTCGAACGCAGCTCGGAATCCGACTGCATGAGCTCCAGGCGCGAGCTGTAGCCTGTTTCGAACTGGCGTTTGGCCAGAGCCAGCGCATCTTCCCGTGATTTCACCGTGGACTGGGTGACGCGCAACTGCTCATCAAGAGAAAGCAGGGTGACATAGCCCGAGGCCACCGACGAGGCGACGGTCAGATCCGCCGCGGCAGCCGCCGCTTTTTGCGCCTCCAGCGTTGCCTCGGCGGCATTCGCGGTGCTGCGATTGACGCCCCAGATATCCACATCGTAGCTGGCAGTGAGACTTCCCTTATACAAAGTGCTGTAGACAGGCAGGCCGGTCGCAGCTGACTGGGCACGGGCGCGGGTGCCGCTTACCCCCGCATCCAGGGAGGGGAACAGACTGCTGTCGGCAGCATAGACCTGCGCCTGATATTCGTTGATCCGCTCGCGGGCGATCAGCACGTCGCTGTTATTTTGCAGCGCCTGATCCACGTAGCGATTGAGATGATTATCGTGAAAATTGCGCCACCACAGCTGCTCTGCTGGGCTGGTCGGGCCACGGGTTTCGCGCCACTCGGCGGGGATGTGCAGCGTGCTTTTGGCTGGCGCGACATCCACCGACTGACAACCTGCCAGCCACAGCGCACCCAGCATGCAGACGACGGGGCGAAGCGTCATTGTTTCGCCTCCCGCGTGTCGATGTTCACCTGAACGGACATGCCAGGGCGCAGCAGGGCGGACTCTTCGGGCTTGCCGAGCACTTCGATGCGCACCGGGATACGCTGGGCAATTTTCACAAAGTTACCCGTGGCGTTATCCGGCGTGATGGCGCTGAACTCGACGCCGGTCGCCGGAGAGATACTCTGCACGCGGCCCTGATAGCGTTTGCCGTTCAGGGCGTCGACGGTAAAGGTGACGGGCTGTCCAACGCGCAGGTCCGCGAGCTGTGTCTCTTTAATATTGGCGATCACCCAGTGCTGCGGTGGCACCAGGGTAGTGAGATGGGTTCCGGCGGTGACGTAGGCGCCGAGTCGCACGGCAATTTGCCCGAGCTGACCGTCGCGCGGGGCGACAATCCGCGTGTTCTGCAAATCAATTTGCGCCAGCTCCAGCGCGGCTTTTGCGCTCTCGACGTCGGCCTCCAGCGAGCCGCGATTGACGATGACCGTCTGCAGGTCCTGACGCG
The DNA here is from genome assembly GCF_026672535.1 of Lelliottia sp. SL45. NCBI lineage: Bacteria > Pseudomonadati > Pseudomonadota > Gammaproteobacteria > Enterobacterales > Enterobacteriaceae > Lelliottia > Lelliottia sp. SL45. Next base: position 1,637,937 of record NZ_JAPPRH010000003.1, on the reverse strand, counting down.
ACATCTCAAGCGTCGCTTTGGCCTGCTCAATATCGGCGCTGCCCTGAGCAGCGCTGGCGAGCGCCGCATCGCGTTCGCGAATCGACAGGGAGCCGTCGGCGGTCAGATCGTTAACGCGCTTTAAATCCGCCTGCGTTTTCACACTCTGGGCGCGCGCGTTTTTTAGCGCCGCATCGTTACGGGCAATCACCGCTTCGGCGCTTTTGCGCTGTTGCAGATTATTGTTCAGCGCCGCCATTTTCATTGCCAGCTGCGCCTGCGCCTGATGCACGCGCTGGCGATAGATGCGGTCATCAATTTGCAGCAGCAGATCGCCTTTTTTGACCTGCACGAAATCCTGCACCTTTACCTCGGTGATATAGCCGTTAACCTGCGGGCTGATAAAGGTGGTCTGCCCGCGCACATAGGCGTTATCCGTGAACTGACTGTGGCGGGTAAAGGGCGGCAGTTGCCAGGCGTAGAGGATCACCAGCACCCCGACAATCCCTATCGCCGCTGCGGTAAAAATGGAAACAATGCGCAAATTATTGCGGGTAGTGGCCTGCTCTTTGGCGGCATCCTGCTGACTCATAATCTCTCCGGAGGTAATGCGCTGTTCATTCTCGGTTTTCTTCCATTATTTGGTGCCCGTGGCGTGTTTTAGCGCCAGACGGGCGGTGATTCTCAGGCGCAGCAAGCGCCACAAAATCCACACCAGCGTGGCGGTGGCAATGCCTGCGGTCAGCAGATAAGTATCGTTATAGGCCAGAATATTGGCTTCCAGCGTCGTGACAGTTTGCAGCTGCGTGACGGCCTGGGTGTTAAGCAGGGCGCTGTCGCCAATCAGGTTCTGATACATCTGGGTGTAAATCTGTAGCCGCTCGTTGACCAGCGGATTGAGCGTGGTGAGTTGATCGGCCAGTAAGTTCGAATGGTATTTCTCGCGCCAGGTCTGAAAGGTGCCGAGGATGGCGGAACCCAGCAGGCCGCCGACGTTCTGGCTCATGCCAAACAGCACCGAGAAGCTGACCAGATTGCGCGGATCGGCAATCACACCGCCAATACCCGCCAGCATCGCCGGGGCGAGGAAAAATGCGCTGCCAAAGCCGAGCAAAAACTGGCTCAGCATCAGCTGGTTCGGGCGCGTCAGATTGTTCGACTGGCTGTCCAGCAGCGACGCGACAATCATCAGTACCAGCGAGGTGACTATCGGCCAGGCCAGTCTGGTGGGTTTGATGGTCAGGCAGCTGGCGACTATGCCGCAGACAATCCCGGCGAGGATCGACCAGGCCAGATGCGTCATCTGTTCATTCTGCAGGCCGACGTACTGTAGCCAGCCGATCACCCCGGTGTTTTGCTCCGCCAGCACGATGCGGATGAGCAGCATAATCAACCCCAGGCGCAGAATACTGCCGCTGGAGAGCCAGCGGGTATTGAGCAGGGGGTTGCTGCGGTTATGCTCGAAAACGATGGCCGAGAGGATCAGCACCAGCGACAGAGCCAGCGACCAGCCAATCCACGGCGCTTCAAACCACCAGTCGAGCCGCCCCAGCGAGAGCACCGCGCACAGCAGCGCCATACCGGGTGCCAGCAGGAAGAAGGTGATGAAATCTTTCTTTTCGAACACTTTACGGCGGTCGCCCGGCGGGAGTTTCAGCGCAATCACGCAGCCGAGCGAAATCAGCGCCAGACCGAGTTCAAAAAAGTACAGCCCGCGCCATTCATCGAGCTGGAGCAGCTCCGTCGAAAACAGTCGCGCAATGGGGATCGCCAGCGACGACCCGGTGATACCGATGGTCAGCGCTTTCAGGCGATGTTTCGCCGGCCAGGCCTGAATCTGATAGTAAATCCCCAGTGAACTCAAGGCGGCGGCCACCATGCCGTGGGCGGCGCGCACCATCAGCGCCGAGCTGAGATCGTTAACGAACAGGTGGAAAAACGTCACCAGCACATACAGCACCAGAAACCCTTCCGTAAACGCGCGCAGCCCGAACTGCTGGCGAAACTTCACCAATAGCAGATTGATCGAGACGTTGGTCATCACGTAAACGGCAGGGAGCCAGGCGATCTCCGTCGACCAGACGGCGAATGTCCCCTGCAGATTTTGCAGGTTGGCGGCAACCATCGCGTTGCCAAGCGCTCCCGTCAGGCAAACCAGTAAACCGACCACGCCGTAGGCCACTCTTTTCGGTGTGCTGTGCAGCGGTGTGGAAGGGGACCCCAGCAGGGCGGGTTTTTCATGTGGCTGCCACTCGCGAGGAGCATAAGGATCGCGTTGAGGCAGGCGCATAACGTCGGTTACCTTTGGAAAAGTTGAATAGTTAGTGGGCTAAGGATTCTACCTGTGGCAGAAATCATAATTCAAGTGAATATGAAATAGTTCATTAAATCAAATATGATTGCCCTCAACTGCGGTATCGTGCGGGCGGCTTTCGGAGAGATCCTCTGTTTCACAACCTCATACGCGCTACCCTGAAAGTAACCTGATGTAAGGAGGTAACGATGACGCTGACACTTTTTCCCTGCCTGCCCGAGACCACGCTGGCGGCGGTTAACACGGTGGGCAACTGGCTGGCGCAGGACGATAACCCGCGCGACCAGCCCTTTGACGCAGTGATCCTTGCCGGGAATGCGGTGATCCCGACCATTGACGCCGCCTGTCGGGTCGCGTCTGAACAGGCGATCCCATTGCTAATTAGCGGCGGTATCGGCCACTCGACGACGTTTCTGTACGCGGCGACGGCGCGCCACCCGCGCTATAACACGGTGCCGACCACCGGACGCGCCGAGGCGGCGATTCTGGCGGATATCGCACGTCAGTTCTGGCACATTCCTGACGACCGTATTCTGATTGACGACCAGTCCACCAACTGCGGTGAAAATGCGCGCTTTAGCTGGAACCTGCTGAAGCAGCACGCACCCATCCCGCAACGCATTCTCGTGGTACAGGACCCGACCATGCAGCGGCGCACGATGGCGACCTTTGCCAGAGTGTGCCGTGACGAGCGCGAGTCGCCGCACTTCATCAGCCATCCGGGGATCACTCCGCATCTGCAAAACAGCGAAAACGGCCTGGTGTTTAGTGGCGGCGGGGAGGGGCTTTGGCCGGTTGAGCGTTATCTGTCGTTGGTGCTGGGTGAACTCCCGCGCCTGCGGGACGACGCGAACGGCTACGGCCCGGCGGGGCGGGACTTTATCGCTCACGTCGAGATCCCGCCTGATGTGGAAGCCGCGTGGCAGATTTTGCGCCACGACACCACTCTCACCGACGCGCTGGTCAGTCGCTCTCTGCTGTAAGTGATGCCCGTTTGCGAACCCTCTGTCGCAAACGGGCATTTTATGTTGCCGGTCTGTAATGTCATTGTTTTGCTGACCCGTTTCTTTTTTGAGATATCTCACAAAAACAGCGCGATACGATAGGCAACCTGACGCCTGATTGTAATTTTTAACATTAATTTTACTTGTTAAAAACAGTGCAATTACAGGAGCAGGTCATGACAGTACCCGTACAACATCCTATGTATATCGATGGACAGTTTGTTGCCTGGCAAGGTGAAACCTGGATTGATGTGACTAATCCCGCCACCGAAGAGGTCATTTCCCGTATTCCCGATGGGCGCGCCGAAGACGCCCGCAAAGCGATAGAGGCAGCTGATCGCGCGCAGGCCGGCTGGGAAGCGCTCCCGGCGATTGAACGCGCCAACTGGCTGCGCAAAATTTCCGCCGGTATTCGCGAGCGCGCCAGTGAGATCAGCGCCCTGATCGTGGCCGAAGGTGGCAAAATTCAGCAGCTGGCCGACGTGGAGGTCAGTTTCACCGCCGATTACATCGACTATATGGCCGAATGGGCGCGCCGCTACGAAGGGGAGATTCTGCAGAGCGACCGTCCGGGCGAGAACATTCTGGTGTTTAAACGTGCGCTGGGCGTAACGACCGGCATCCTGCCGTGGAATTTCCCGTTCTTCCTGATTGCCCGCAAGCTGGCACCTGCGCTGCTGACGGGCAACACCATCGTCATCAAACCGAGCGAATTCACGCCAAATAATGCGATTGCGTTTGCCAAAATCGTCGATGACATCGGACTGCCAAAAGGGGTCTTTAACCTGGTGCTTGGGCGCGGCGAAACCGTCGGGCAGGAGCTGGCGGGCAACCCGAAAGTGGCGATGGTGAGCATGACCGGCAGCGTCACCGCCGGGGAGAAAATCATGACCGCAGCGGCGAAAAACATCACCAAAGTGTGCCTGGAGCTGGGCGGCAAAGCGCCTGCTATCGTGATGGATGACGCTGATCTTGAGCTGGCGGTGAAAGCGATTGTCGATTCGCGCGTCATTAACACCGGGCAGGTCTGTAATTGCGCTGAGCGCGTGTATGTGCAAAAAGGCATTTACGACCGCTTCGTGAACCGTCTGGGTGAAGCGATGAAAGCGGTGCAGTTTGGCAATCCGGCCGAGCGGAATGATATTGCGATGGGCCCGCTGATTAACGCCGCTGCCCTTGAGCGTGTGGAACAAAAAGTGGCGCGCGCGGTGCAGGAAGGGGCCAGAGTGGCGCTGGGTGGCAAAGCGGTGGAAGGTAAAGGCTATTTTTATCCGCCGACGCTGCTGCTGGATGTGCGCCAGGAGATGACCATCATGCATGAAGAGACCTTCGGGCCGGTACTGCCGGTGGTGGCGTTTGATTCTCTGGATGAGGCGCTGGCGATGGCTAACGACAGTGAGTATGGCCTGACCTCGTCCATTTACACGCAAAATCTGAATGTAGCGATGCAAGCGATCAAAGGGCTGAAGTTCGGCGAGACCTACATCAACCGCGAGAACTTTGAAGCGATGCAGGGCTTCCATGCGGGCTGGCGGAAATCGGGTATCGGCGGGGCAGACGGGAAACACGGCCTGCATGAATATCTGCAAACCCAGGTGGTGTATCTGCAGTCGTAATTTTGCGATACGCGGGCAGCCTGGCTGCCCGCTGTAAATCAGAGTGCGGCGAACTTATCCAGCGTGCGCACCAGCTGGGTGACGAAGCCGTATTCGTTGTCATACCAGGCGACGGTTTTTACCAGCTGCAGGTCGCCCGCCTCGGACACTTCTGTCTGAGTGGCATCAAAGATCGAGCCAAAGTGCGAGCCGATCACATCGGAAGAGACGATCTCCTCGTCCGTATACCCAAAAGAGTCGTTGCCTTCGGTCGCTTTTTTTAGCGCGGCGTGAATCTCATCTACCGTCACTTTTTTCTCCAGAATCGAGACCAGTTCTGTCACCGATCCGGTTTTCACCGGTACGCGCTGGGCGTGACCTTTGAGCTTGCCGCTGAGCGCCGGGATCACCAGCCCAATCGCTTTTGCCGCCCCGGTGGTGTGCGGAATAATGTTCTCCGCCGCCGCGCGTGAGGCGCGCAGATCTTTCCCGCGCGGCCCGTCGACCAGGGCCTGAGTGCCGGTATAGGCGTGGATGGTGGTCATAGTCCCGACTTTAATCCCAAAGGCGTCGTGCAGTGCTTTCGCCATCGGCGCCAGGCAGTTAGTGGTGCAGGAGGCCACCGAGATAATGGTGTCGCTGGCGTCAATCGTGTCGTCGTTGACGTTAAAGACGATGGTTTTCATCTCGCCTGCAGGCGCGGAGATGAGCACTTTTTTCGCCCCGGCGTCCAGGTGGGCTTTGGACTTTTCTTCCGAGGTGTAAAAACCGGTACATTCAACCACAAGATCGACGCCCGCCGTGGTCCATGGAATGTGTTTGGCCTCTTTTTCAGCGTACACGGAGATGGATTTGCCATCCACAATCAGGGAATCTTCGGTGAAATCGACGCTCCAGGGGAAGGGACCGTAATTCGAGTCATGCTTTAGCAGATACGCCAGCACCTTGGGGGAGGTGAGGTCGTTAATGGCGACGACGGTGTTGCTGTCCTGAGTTTCAAGCAGACGGCGCAGGACGAGGCGTCCGATGCGACCAAAACCATTAATGCCAATTTTACTCATGGTTGACTCCTGTATGAACTGAACGATGCGACAGTTTGAAAACTCCTCCAGGCTTAGACCATGTCGGCGGGTGAGGCAATTGAAGATGATTCATGAGCAGGCGAAGTTTTTGAAAACCCATAAAGAAAAGTTAATGAATTTTTAAGGAAAGCCCGTTATGTTGACCCTTTGTTCGACCTTTTCCAGGAAATCATATGCGTAATAAATATACTGGCCTGCAAATTGGCATTCACTGGCTGGTGTTTCTTCTGGTTATCGTGGCTTACGCGGCGATGGAGCTGCGAGGATTCTTCCCACGCAGCGCGCGTCCGGTAATTAATATGATTCATGTTTCCTGCGGGATTTCGATCCTGGTATTGATGGTGGCGCGTCTGCTGGTACGCCTGAAATTCCCGGCACCGCCGATTCAGCCTAAGCCAAAACCGATGATCACCGGGATGTCACATCTGGGGCATCTGGTGGTGTATCTACTGTTTATTGCTTTGCCATTAATTGGCCTGGTGATGATGTACAACCGCGGCAACCCGTGGCTGGCCTTTGGCCTGGTGATGCCCCATGCGGCAGAAGCGAATTTCGATCTGGTGGACAGCCTGAAGGCGTGGCACGTGACGCTTGCGAATATCGGCTATTTCGTCATCGGCATTCACGCTTTTGCGGCGTTGCTGCATCACTATTACTGGAAGGACAACACGCTGCTGCGCATGATGCCGAAAAAGCGTTCCTGATAATCTTTCCTGCCTGTCCCAAACCCGCTCTCGTCAGCGGGTTTTTTGTGTTTATTTCCGACATCAATCCATAAAAAGAGCCATTCCAGTTAAGCGAATAAACATTCGTTCTTAAGGTGAGCTTTAACCCAATGATTTGCTTTAAGTCTGTTGTATTTCAGTCATGAATATATCCATGACAAACGCAGGGTGAACGATTATAAATGCACTATCCACCACGGACAGGGTGTATCCAAATCTGCAGTGCTGTGTGTTTACGGGACCTGACCGATGTCGGCAGGTTCCCGGATTTTCCCTGGTACTTCAAATGAGCGCTCTTCAACGCCTTCCTAAAGTACAAAATTTACTTAAGTCGAATTATTTGATGTCTCGAGCCGCAACAGATTGCACCTTCCAGCGCCCATTTTCTCTGACCATGCAGTCAATAATAGTATGAGCCTTGTTTTTGCCGAACGCGATATAGATGTTGACGCAAATCGGATCGGTGTCTACTGAAACGACGTTAATATTATCGGGCCAATCTTCACCAATATCCTGCGCTTTAAGAAAAAAGTCTGCATCATAAAATGGTTCATCATCATAATCTTGATCTTGCGTATGACGTAGTTTCTGCATTGTGGATGCAGTAACATAACGATCAATTTCATGATTGTCAGTGATAGGAAAGTGATTTTCGCTAATCTGAGTAACATACCATTTATTAAATGCAGCGGCCTGGGTAGCCGCATCGTGAGTATTTGCGAGAACTGACGTCGTGATCATTAACAGCGATAATAAACTTTTCATGTTAATAGTGCCTGTAAAGCTTGAAAGCTGGCTTTAATTCTCTATAGCGTGGGCCGGGGTACATTCCATGTTGGATAAAGTCAGAGTACCAGGTGCCAGAGCCATCATAAATACATGCGTGACCGTGCTGGTTTTCCCCGGGGAGGGCGTCAATGACAGCAACATCTCCCTCAATAGGTGTGCCGTACACCTGACTGAATCCAGCCATTTCAAGTGAGTGCCCGAAATACATGGCATCGGCACCATTAATCTTAACTCCTCCTGCCCGAATTGCAGCGGCTACTGCACGTGCGCAATAACCCGTACTATGGAGGTGTTATTGCTGACGAGCATAGGTCACTGCGACGTGTTTAGACCATATCATTTTCAATATCCTTATTATTGAAGAAGAAATGAGTCATGTTTTACGCCTGTTTCGAATATTATTTTGTAATACATGGTTAAGTGATGTTAACCATTACTTGTGTACGTTATAAAAATAAATCAACTATTTGCAGATATAATGTTAGTTGGCGTTCTACGGTTTTAAATTTTAGGCTTCATTCAGGATTAAGTGAAATATGAAGGACCGCGTTAATGAGTCACCTGGTATTACTATCGCTTAGTGCCTCAAATCCCTTGTTTACATGGATACCTGAAAGTAGTTACTATACCCCCCTACAGTATCCATGAGGAGGGCGTATGCCTCATTCACCCGAAGACAAAAAACGCGTACTGACTCGCGTGCGGCGCATTCGGGGGCAGGTTGATGCCCTTGAACGTGCGCTGGAGTCCGGCGAACCCTGCCTTGCCATCCTGCAGCAAATCGCGGCGGTTCGCGGTGCGGCGAACGGTTTGATGGGCGAGATGGTCGAAATTCACCTTAAAGATGAGCTGGTGACGGGCGAAACCACCGCCGACCAGCGTGCGGTTCGCATGGCGGAAGTCGGTCATTTGCTACGCTCCTATCTAAAATAAAACACTGGCATCACATAAAGGAAAGCAATATGAAATCACGTGCAGCTGTCGCATTTGGCCCCGGCCAGCCGTTGAAAATCGTCGAAATTGACGTTGCGCCGCCGAAGAAGGGCGAAGTGCTGATCAAAATCACCCATACGGGCGTGTGCCACACCGATGCCTTTACCCTGTCGGGTGACGATCCGGAAGGCGTCTTCCCGGCGGTATTAGGCCATGAAGGCGGTGGCGTGGTAGTGGAAGTCGGTGAAGGCGTCAGCAGCCTGAAGCCGGGCGATCATGTTATTCCTCTGTACACCGCCGAATGTGGCGAGTGTAAGTTCTGTAAATCCGGTAAAACCAACCTCTGTCAGGCCGTTCGCGCCACGCAGGGCAAAGGCCTGATGCCTGATGGCACCACGCGTTTCTCTTACAACGGTGAGCCGATTTATCACTATATGGGCACCAGTACCTTCAGCGAATACACCGTTTGTGCGGAGATTTCCCTGGCGAAAGTGAATCCACAGGCACCGCTGGATAAAGTCTGCCTGCTGGGCTGCGGCGTGACCACCGGTATCGGCGCGGTACACAACACGGCGAAAGTGAAAGAGGGCGACACCGTGGCGGTGTTTGGTCTCGGCGGGATCGGTCTGGCGGTGATTCAGGGCGCGGTACAGGCGAAAGCCGGGCGCATCCTCGCAGTCGATACCAACCCGGAGAAATTCAAACTGGCCGGTGAAATGGGCGCAACAGATTTCATCAACCCGAAAGACTACGACAAACCGGTTCAGGATGTGATTGTTGAACTGACTGACGGCGGCGTGGATTTCAGCTTTGAATGTATCGGCAACGTGAATGTCATGCGCTCTGCGCTGGAATGCTGCCACAAAGGCTGGGGCGAGAGCATCATTATCGGCGTGGCAGGGGCGGGTCAGGAGATCAAAACCCGTCCATTCCAGCTGGTGACCGGGCGCGTCTGGCGCGGCTCCGCATTTGGCGGCGTAAAAGGGCGCACCCAGCTGCCTGGGATGGTCGAGGATGCAATGGCCGGGAAAATCAATCTCGACCCGTTCATTACCCACCGTCTGCCGCTTGAGCAGATCAACGAAGCCTTCGATCTGATGCACGAAGGAAAGTCGATCCGCACCGTCATACATTTCGGCAGCAACTAATTATTCTGCCAGCGGTTTTTTGCCGCTGGCCCTTCCTGCATATTCTTCTCTAAAGTGTGACCTGTCTGGCGCTTTTAGCCATAAGCAAATTTCCTGCCGTGCCGATGACTATTTTACAGGCGTGTTTTTCACGCATTTACCTATAAAGAGAGTCGACGGTCATGGACAACACAAAAACGATGCGCAGCCCGCAAACGCTGAGCTTCCTGCATCATATCCGGCTGGTTCCGCTGTTTTCCTCAATTCTCGGTGGCATCATTTTGTTATTCGCATTGAGTTCGGCTCTGGCGGGGTATTTCCTGCTGCAGGCTGACACGGATCTGCAGGATGTCACGTCAGAAATCCAGGTACGTACGGGGCTGTCGAATAGCTCGAACCATTTACGCACGGCGCGCATCAATATGATCCATGCCGGTGCGGCCAGCCGTATCGCTGAGATGGACGCGATGAAGCAAAACATCGCTGAAGCCGAGACGCGTATTAAGCAGTCGCAGGAGAGCTTCGCCGCCTATATGAATCGTGCCGTGCGCACGCCTGCGGACGAAGCGCTGGATGGCGAGCTGAAAACCCGCTTTGATGCCTATATCACCGGCCTGCAGCCGATGTTGAAATACGCCAAAAACGGCATGTTTGAAGCCATCATTAATCACGAAAATGAATCTGCGCGCCCGCTGGACGATGGCTACAACGAAATCCTGCTGAAGGCGATTAAGATCCGTACCGATCGCGCGAATGCCCTCACGACGGACGCTCACAAGCGTACTCAGCTTGGCCTGATGTTTATGGTCGGCGCCTTTGCGCTGGCGCTGGTGCTGACCGCGATGACCTTCGTGGTACTGCGCCGCACGGTGATTCATCCGCTGCAACGCGCTGCCCGCCGCATCGAACAGATTGCGAAGGGGGATTTGACCATGGCGGACGACCTGACCGGTCGCAGCGAGATCGGGCGTTTAACCCGCGATCTGCAAACCATGCAGCACTCGCTGGTGAATACCGTCGGGACAGTTCGCCAGGGCGCGGAGCAGATTTACCGTGGCACCAGCGAGATTTCTGCCGGTAACACCGATCTCTCTTCCCGCACCGAACAGCAGGCGGCGGCCATCGAACAGACCGCTGCCAGCATGGAAGAGCTGACGGCGACCGTGAAACAGAACGCCGATAACGCCCATCATGCGAGCAAACTGGCGGAAGACGCTTCCGGGAAAGCCAGCCGTGGCGGCCAGATGGTCTCTGGCGTGGTGAAAACCATGAGCAATATCTCTACCAGCTCGAAGAAAATCTCGGAAATCACGGCGGTGATCAACAGCATCGCTTTCCAGACCAACATCCTGGCCCTTAACGCCGCCGTGGAAGCAGCCCGTGCGGGTGAGCAGGGGCGCGGATTTGCCGTGGTCGCCAGCGAAGTGCGTACGCTGGCAAGCCGCAGCGCCAATGCGGCAAAAGAGATTGAAGGCCTGATTAATGAATCCGTCACCCTGATCGACCAGGGTTCCGGCGAAGTGGTTGCCGCGGGGAATACCATGAATGAAATCGTTGAAGCCGTGAAACGCGTCACCGATATCATGCTGGAGATCGCCGCAGCCTCCGACGAACAGAGCCGGGGTATCGTGCAGGTGAGCCAGGCGATCTCTGAGATGGATAAAGTAACCCAGCAGAACGCCTCGCTGGTGGAGGAAGCCTCTGCGGCGGCGGCATCGCTGGAAGAACAGGGTGCTCGTCTGACCGAAGCCGTGGGCGCGTTCCGTCTTAACGGCACAACCGCCAGTCGCGGGAATAAAGCGGCGCCGGCCACCCAGCCTGCGCCATTGCGTCAGGCGGTGGTTGACGGTGGGGATAACTGGGAAACATTCTGAGTGGGTGACATATCGATGGGCTGCTATGTCTTTCCCCATCGATAACATCATACGTCCGTAAACGTGAAACGTCGCCGGGCGATAAAAAAAGGGGCCAATCGGCCCCTTTTTCATTACTGCTTTTACGCTTTATCTGGCAGGGCGTAGGCAATAATGTAATCACCACGGTCCGGTGACTGACGCGCGCCACCTGCGTTAATGATGATGTACTGTTTGCCGGTTTTCGGCGACACGTAGGTCATCGGGCCTGACTGGCTGCCCACTGGCAGACGGTCTTTCCAGATCTCTTTCCCGGTTGCGGTATCAAACGCGCGCAGGTAGAAATCCTGAGTGCCCGCGAAGAATAGCAGACCAGACTGGGTGGAAAGCGATGCGCCCAGCGTCGGCATCCCGATTGGGATCGGCATGTGCATACGAATGCCCAGCGGACCGGTATCTTCAACGGTACCGACCGGAACCTGCCACACCAGCTTGCCGCTTTTCAGATCCACAGCGGACATGGTGCCGAACGGTGGTTTCTGGCACGGAATGCCCAGCGGAGAGAGGAAGCGCTCGCGCATTGCGCCAAACGGCGTACCGTCCATCGGCACAATACCCATCTCGATCCCGCTGGCGTTTTTGGCAACGTTCGCGCGCGGCACCATATAGTTCGCGAGACCCAGACGCATATCGTTGACGAACATCAGACCGTTATTCGGATCAACGGAGACGCTGCCCCAGTTCATCCCGCCGAGGGAGCCAGGGAACTGCAGGGAGCGGTCAAGACCCGGTGGGGTAAAGACGCCCTGGTGACGCATCTCTTTAAACTGAATGCGGCACAGCAGCAGATCGACCGGCGTTGCGCCCCACATGTCGGATTCGGTCAGCGTCTGGTTGCCGATCATCGGCATGCCAACGGAATACGGCTGCGTTGGGGAGTAACGTTCGCCTTCAATATTACCTGCCGGAACCGGACGCTCTTCCACTTTGGCTACCGGCTTGCCGGTTTCGCGGTTGAGCATAAAGATCATGCCCTGTTTGCTGGTCTGCACCAGCACCGGCGTGGTGCCACCTTTACCGTCAGGAAGATCGTACAGCAGCGGCTGCGAAGGCAGGTCGAAGTCCCACAGGTCGTGGTGTGTGGTCTGGAAATGCCAGCGCACCTGACCGGAAGTCGCGTCTACCGCCACAATTGACGAACTGTATTTATCGTCCAGCGCGGTACGTTCGCCAGCATAGAAATCGGGCGTTGCGTTGCCGGTTGGCAGATAGATCAGGTTCAGTTTTGCGTCGTAAGACATGGCAGACCAGACGTTCGGCGTACCGCGCGTATAGGTCTGGCCTTCTGGCGGCAGGCCGGTCAGCTCCGGATTGCCGGGGTCCCAGGCCCATGCCAGTTTACCGGTGTGCACGTCATAGGCACGAACCACACCCGGCGGTTCGCCAGTCGAGAAGTTATCCGCCACGCGACCACCGACAACCACCACATTACCGGCCACCAGCGGGGTGGAGGTTTGCTGATAGTAGCCCGGTTTGATTTCACCCATGCCGACGCTGAGGTCAACAATACCGTGATCGCCAAAGTCTTCGCAGACTTTGCCTGTATCGGCGTTGATGGCAATCAGGCGCGCATCGGTGGTTGGCAGGAACAGACGACGGGCACAGGCGGCCGGTTGCGTGTCTGTTTGTGACGTTGTCACGACGCTGTGATCTTCAAAGAAGCCCAGGCCACGGCAGCGCTGCCAGTTTGGCGCGGTGGCTTTGAAATCGTAGCGCCATTTTTCTTTACCGGAATCCACGTCCAGCGCCAGCACTTTGCTGTATGGCGTGCAGACAAACAGGGTGTCGCCCACCTGCAGTGGCGTGTTCTGATCTTCTGCGCCAGAACCGTTGCTTACCGGGATATCACCCGTGTGCGCGGTCCAGGCCACTTTCAGCTCGCCGATGTTTTGCTTGTTAATCTGATCCAGCGCGGCAAAACGGTCCCCGTGGGTGGTGTTACCCCAGTGTTCCCAGTTTTTCTGCTGCTCGCCAGGGGCGACGGGTTTCACCGGCACCGCTTCGTTAGCCGTGACCAGCGTTTGCGGCTTAAACATCCAGCCGAAGCTCACCAGCATCGCCACGGCTAGCACGGCGGCAAGGGTAAACGCCGGGGTTTTGTTTACGGCCTGGTTGCCGTTTGCTGCGCGCAGGAACGGCCAGACAATGGCACATAAAAAGGCCAGCACGGCGAGGGTAAACAGGCGCGAGAAGAGCGGCCAGAAATCCCAGCCTGCATCACTGACGGCCCAGAATAACGACGCGATAAACGCGATGGCATACAGAATGATGCCGCTGGTGCGATTCATGAGGATTAAAACGGCGGCGATAACCATCATCACGCCAATGATCAGGAAGTACCAGCTTCCGCCTACGGTGGCGAGCTTAAAGCCCAGCCCGCCGACCGCCAGTCCGATGATTGCCATCAGGACGACCAGGAGCCACTGCAGGAGTCTCGGAACCCCGCGTGGCGCGCTGCCAAATGCCATGTCTATCTCCTTAAAGACCTCGTATTTCTCCGGTGGCACGGGCGCAGAGCCTGTACCAAATGGGTAACCGAATACGGGTTTAATGATGATTTATACGATGAATACCGTTTATACGGCTTTGAAATCCACCGAATGAAATAGGGTGTGAACCATTTGGTGAATTCGTGGCTATGATAAGTCTGTTAAATTGTTTGTTGCAATTGTTAATAAAAAATTTCGCATTATTTGATTAAAAGCGATAAAAAACCCGTCATCACGACGGGTCAGCTGGAAAGCGAAGGGAGACGGTTAAATCGGCATCGACTTGCGGATGGCGCTCAGCAACGCTTGCGCCCCCGAGGAGAGCGGGGTGTCTACGCGGGTCAGGATACCAATCGGCTCACCGGCGCCCGGCGACGCAACAGGCAGCGCGGTCAGGGTGCCCTGGCGGAGATCTTCTTTTACCGCCCCGGACGGCACGAACCAGACATAGTCATAATCTACCGTCAGCTGGCGCGACAGGGAGGCCGAGAGGGTTTCGATACACCCCGATGGCAGCTTGCAGCCCTGCATTTGCAGCATCACTTCGGCGTTATGGCGCGGAACAGTCCCTTTTGGAGACACCACCACCGGCCATTCCATGACCCGGCTCAGGGTGACCGTATCATGCAGCAGCGGGTGATTCGGGCGAACCACCAGCTTCAGCGATTCCAGGAACAGCAGCTCGTAATTCAGACCGCCCATCAACTCTGGATCGGACATTCGCCCAATGCCCAGATCCAGCTCGCCAGACTTTAACCCGGCCAGCAGCATGGTGTTATTCATCGTGGCGACCTGCAGCGTGGTGTTTTTTTGCTGCTTGTGAAACTGACCAATCGCCGAAGGCAGAATGCCGAGCGCCGCCGTAGGCAACGCGCCAACGCGGACCACATCTGAGATCTGATCGTCCTTACGATTCAGCGCCTGACCGGCGGTATTGAGCGCATCCAGCACTTTGACGGCGTGGGTGAGAAACTGTTCGCCGACTAAGGTGAGCTGCGCGCCAAGACGCCCGCGATCGAACAGGCGTGCGCCGGTGAGTTGTTCCAGTTCGTTCAGGGTTTTCGAGAGGGCTGGCTGGCTAAGATTAAGAGTTTCAGCCGCACGCCCCAGCGTTCCCTGTTGAGCGACGGCCACAAAAGTGTGCAGATGGCGCAAGCGTATGCGCTGACTAAACAAACCATTTTTTTCCATGATGCGATGTTAAGAACAGAGCCGTGCGAGTGACAAGGGAAGATGTTTAATTTTGATAACTTGATAGCAAAATATTATTAACATTTGATCTATTTGAGTTACAAGAATTTTTTCACCCGGGGATGAGGTGATTCTCCTGAGGTTTTTTCTTCGCGCAGAAAGAGAAAAAGCGCAGGGAATAACCACTTGTCTGTCAGGATCACAAATCGCAAATTCTTCCCCCCAACGACAGCGGCCTTCTCTACACTCCAGGTAATATTCACTGGAGGCATGACATCATGGCGAACACCATCACGGCTGATGATATTCGGGAACACTTTTCGCAGGCTATGTCAGCGATGTACCAGCAGGAAGTTCCGCAGTACGGCACGCTGCTGGAACTGGTAGCGGACGTGAATCTGGCGGTACTGGAAAACAATCCGCACTTACATGAACAGCTGGCCAACGCCGATGAGCTGGCGCGGTTAAACGTCGAACGCCACGGGGCTATTCGTGTCGGGAGCGCTCAGGAGCTGTCCACCTTGCGCAGGATGTTTGCCATTATGGGCATGTATCCTGTCAGCTATTACGATCTTTCCCAGGCGGGCGTCCCGGTGCATTCTACGGCGTTTCGTCCCATTGATGACGCTGCGCTGTCGCGCAACCCGTTCCGCGTGTTTACGTCGTTGCTGCGCATGGAGCTTATCGAAAATGTCGCCCTGCGCGAACGCGCGGCTGAGATCCTCGCCCAACGTACTATTTTTACTCCGCGCTGCCTGGAACTGATTGCGCTGCATGAGTCAGAAGGGCAGTTTACTGATACGCAGGCGCGCGAATTTGTTCAAGAAGCACTGGAGACGTTCCGCTGGCATCGCCACGCCACCGTCGATCAGGAGACCTATCAGGCGCTGCACGATGAGCACCGTCTGATTGCCGATGTGGTCTGTTTCCCGGGATGTCATATCAACCATCTTACGCCGCGCACCCTGGATATCGACCGGGTGCAGGAGCTGATGCCGAAATATGGCATTGAGCCGAAGATTCTGATTGAGGGGCCGCCGCGTCGTGAAGTGCCGATTTTACTGCGCCAGACCAGTTTTAAAGCGCTGGAGGAGCCGGTGCTGTTTGCCGGAGAGCATAAAGGCACCCATACGGCGCGCTTTGGCGAAATCGAACAGCGCGGAGTTGCGCTCACGCCAAAAGGCCGCGAACTGTATGACCGTCTGCTGAATCAAGCCGGAACCGGCAAGGATAATTTGACGCATCAGCTGCATCTGCGAGAGGTGTTCCAGACTTTCCCGGACAGCGAAATGTTCCTGCGCCGTCAGGAGTTGGCCTATTTCCGCTATCGTCTGACGCCTGCGGGCGAAGCGCACCGACAGGCGTTCCGCCCGGGCGACGATCCTCAGCCGCTCATTGAGCGTGGCTGGGTTGTGGCGCAGCCGATTATTTATGAGGATTTTCTGCCGGTGAGTGCGGCGGGGATTTTCCAGTCCAATTTGGGGAATGAAACCCAGGCCCGCAGCCGTGGAAATTCGAGTCGTGAAGCGTTCGAAGTCGCACTGGGATGCCCGGTAAACGACGAGTTTGCGCTGTATCAGCAGGCCGAAGACCGCAGTAAACGGCGTTGCGGTTTGCTCTGAAATCGCTACTCTGCTGGGGTGTGATGGAAAAAGAAGGCAAGTATGGAAAATTCCACGACCCCAGTAGTGACTACCCGCCAGGGCGCAGTAAGCGGTTTTATTGATGATGATGTGCACGTCTGGTGCGGTATTCCGTATGCCGCGCCGCCCGTTGGCGCGCTGCGCTGGCGCTCGCCGCAACCACCCGACTCCTGGGAAGGTATCCGCCCGGCCAGTACGTTCTCGGCATCCAGCTGGCAAAACATCGACTACTGTCGGGAACTGGGCGGGGGCGACCCAGGGCGATTCTCGGAAGATTGTCTCTATCTCAACGTCTGGGCTCCCGCAAACCGGACCGGGCCACTTCCCGTGATGGTCTGGCTGCATGGCGGCGGGTATACCATTGGCGCGGGCGGATTACCGCCTTACCAGGGGAAAGCGCTGGCACATCGCGACGTCATTGTTGTCACCATTAACTACCGTCTGGGCCATCTCGGCTTTTTCGCTCACCCGGCGCTCGCCGGCGAGGAAGCAGATGTGGTGCATAATTTTGCGCTGTACGATCAAATCGCGGCGCTTCGCTGGGTACAGGACAATATTGCTGCATTTGGCGGCGATGCGGATAACGTGACCGTGTTTGGCGAATCCGCCGGGGCGCGAAGCGTGCTGTCACTGCTGGCTTCGCCGCTGGCAAAAGGGTTGTTTCACAAGGCGATCGTGCAGAGCGGTTACACCCTTCCTGATACCCCGCGCGAGCAGGCACTGCAAAAAGGTGAGGCGCTGGCGGCGCATTTCGGCATTGAGAATGCGACCGCTGAACAGCTGCGGGCGATCCCCGCCGATGCGTTCTGGTCACTGACGGCGCCACTTAATATTGCCCCGACGCCGATTGTCGGCGACTGCGTGCTGCCAGAAGCAATGCTGGATGTGTTTTTCTCGGCCCGCCAGCATCCGGTTCCGGTGATGATTGGTTCCAACAGTGACGAAGCCAGCGTGATGGCGGTATTTGGCATCGATCTTGCCGGGCAAATTCAGAAGCTGCGTCGGGAACGTCGGTTTGGCCTGGGGCTGATCAAGCTGCTTTATCCCGGTGTGAAGGGGGATGAAGAGCTGGGGCGGCAGGTGTGTCGTGATATGGCTTTTACGACCATGGGATTTGTGGTGATGCAGGCTCAGCAGCGGGTCGGCGAACCCTGCTGGCGCTACTGGTTTGATTACGTTGCGGAAGCGGAACACGAAACCTATCAGAACGGCGCGTGGCACGGCAACGAAGTGCCGTATGTCTTTGACACGCTCGGAAAGGTGGAACCTGCCAGCCAGTATGTGAACGAGCGCGATTTGGCCTTTGCCGCGCAGGTGGCAGATTATTGGGTCAATTTTGCGCGTTTCGCGAGCCGAACCTGTGATGCGCTACATGGCCCGACGCGCTGGCCAGCCTGCCGGAAAGGGCGTGATGTGCTGTTACGCATTGGTTTGAATAAACATGCAGGATTTCGCCTGGAAAACCGCTTTATGCGCGCCAGAATGAGCCTGTTTAAACGGGTGATGAAGCATCACGTGAGCCTGGATTGAGCAGACACGCGCGAAACGCGGCCAGCCCGGCGGCTTTTGCGCGTGATTCCCGTAACACCAGCCGATAGCTGGCGCCGGTTTTCACGCTGGTATTGAAGGGGCGTGCCAGGCGCCCGGCGCGAATATCTTCTCTCACCAGCGTTTCGTCCGCAATCGCCACGCCCAGCCCCTGCATCGCGGCGGTTATCGCCAAATCCATGGTGTCGAAGTGTTGATTTCGCTGCATTGTCAGCGCGAGCTCTTCCTGCCTGGACAGCCACAACGACCAGTCGGTTTTATCCCGCGTGGGGTGCAGGAATGTCAGCGACTCCAGAGGGGCGCTCATTCGTAATGGACTCATCACCGGCGTGAGCGCCTCTTCGAACAGCAGATCGCCCGCGCTGAGATGCGTTCCGAAGACGATAGCCGCATCGTAAGACTCGGTTTTGAAATTCACCGTGTGATCGGTGGTGGTCGTAAGGGCAATTTGCAGCTCAGGCTGATCGCGCTCCACTTCAAGCAGGCGTGGAACCAGCCAGCGCATGGCGCAGGTCGGGACTTTCAGACGCACCACCGTTTGCTGCGCGCGCGCCTGTTCCGCGACGGTCAGCAGGTGTTCGAAGGCGGCCTGTAAATCCGGAAGCAGGGCGCTGCCCTGAGATGAAAGCCGCAGCCCGCGCGCATGACGTTCAAAAAGAGAAAAGCCGAACCAGGACTCCAGTGTGGCAATTTTACGACTGACGGCACCCTGAGTGAGACACAGCTCTATCGCGGCGTGGGTGAGATTCAGATGACGAGCGGTGACCAGAAAGGCGTCCACAGCATTGTGCGGAAATGAACGGCGCGACATAAACACTCCAGGTATGCGTTTTTATCATGTCGTTCATAACACCTGACCTTAAGGTGCCTGTCAATCAGCGAAAAAAAACCCGCCGGGTGGCGGGTTTTTGGATTATGCGCAGAATTAGAACTGGTAAACCAGACCCAGGGCTACGATATCATCAGTAGAGATGCCAGAATCTTTATAGAACTGATCATCTTCATCCAGCAGGTTGATTTTATAGTCAACGTAGGTGGACATATTTTTGTTAAAGTAATAGGTCGCACCAATATCAGCGTATTTAACCAGATCTTTATCGGTGTTGCCGTTATAGCTCAGGTCCTTACCTTTAGACTGCAGGTAGGAAATAGAGGGGCGCAGACCGAAATCGAACTGGTACTGAGCAGTAATTTCGAAGTTCTGCGTTTTGTTCGCAATACCGCCATCATCGCTGTTACCGTAAATGGTCATATTACGGGTTTCAGAATACATGGTCGCCAGGTAAATATCGCGATCGTCATATTTCAGACCCGCAGTCCATGCTTCGGCTCTATCGCCACCAGCATAACGGCCACCACCAGAGTTAACCTGGTCGGTAGTACGGTCGGAAGAGGCATACGCCGCACCTGCGCTGAAGCCCATACCGAAATCATAGGTGGTGGACATACCATAGCCGTCGCCATTTTCATGACGAATATCGCGGCCGTTGTTGGTGCCTTCGTTACCGTTGCCATCACCTTCGTTGTTACCCTGATACTGCAGGGCGAAGTTCAGGCCATCAACTGCACCGAAGAAGTTGCTGTTTCGGTAGGTTGCAACGCCGTTTGCGCGGCTGGTCATGTAGACATCAGACTGTGCCCAGGTATCGCCACCAAACTCTGGCAGCATGTCGGTCCAGCCTTCTACGTCGTACAGTACGCCGTAGTTACGACCGTAGTCGAATGAACCGTAGTCACCAAATTTCAGGCCTGCGAAGCCCAGACGGGTCCAGGACTGGTTAGACGAACCTTCAGTGTTGTTCGCCTGAACGTTGTATTCCCACTGGCCAAAACCGGTCAACTGGTCGTTGATCTGCGTTTCGCCTTTGAAGCCAATACGCACGTAGCTCTGATCGCCATCCACACCAGAATCATCAGAGAAATAGTGCAGGCCATCAACTTTACCGTACAGATCCAGTTTGTTACCGTCTTTGTTATAAATCTCTGCTGCGTGAGCAGCACCGGCTGCCAGAAGCGCCGGGATAACAAGTGCCAATACTTTTCTATTCATTTTTTTCATTCCTTAGAAAGGTTTTTATTATGATTTGAAATGAACTTTTGCCCATTACAAGAATCACCCGAATCCTAATATTGTTTTTAATAGGGCGGCAAACAGTATGCGCTTATAAAATGTTAAGAATTAATTCCGCCGTAACGGAATGAAATCTCAATTATAATGAGTGATGGATTACTATTATTTATTGATGGGAGTTATTAATTGTTAATTAACAGTGCTGAAAATTTCGTCTTGTTTATTATGTTTTCACCAGTGTGATTTAATAATTGTGACCGCTGCATGAGTTTTTAATGGAAAAATAAAAACTCTGTTTTTGTCAGAATTGCGCCCGGCGAAATGGGTCAGCCATGCGTTTTCATCATGGCTACTATGACAACAATTCGGTTGTCGCCAAAGCTGCCTTCGCGTTGAATAGTTATGCAATATCCACGAGAAAGGATTGATGATGACTCTGCGTACTCCCGTGCACACCCGCTCGAAACTGCCTGACGTTGGCACGACTATTTTTACGGTGATTGGGCAGCTTTCTGCTCAACATAACGCCATCAATCTTTCTCAGGGGGCACCTAACTTCTCCTGCGATCCTAAGCTCATTGCAGGCGTAACCCGCGCCATGGAGGCGGGGCATAACCAGTATGCGGCTATGACCGGCCTGCAGCCGCTGAAAGAACGCATCGTCGATAAAATTGCCACACTCTATGGCACCCGTTATGACGCCAGCAGCGAAGTGCTGATTACCGCCAGTGCCAGCGAAGGGCTGTACTCGGCCATCAGCGGCCTGGTGCATCCTGGCGACGAGGTGATCTATTTTGAGCCGTCGTTCGACAGCTACGCGCCGATTGTGCGCTTACAAGGCGCCACACCGGTGGCGATTAAGCTGACGGTGCCTGATTTTGCCGTCGACTGGGATGAAGTCCGCGCCGCGGTGACGTCGCGCACACGCATGATCATCATTAATACCCCGCACAACCCGAGCGGTCAGGTCTTCTCGGCGAACGACCTCGAACAGCTGGCGGCGATTACCCGCCAGACGGATATCATTATTTTGTCTGATGAAGTGTACGAACACGTCGTGTTTGACGGCCAGCCGCATCACGGCATGGCAACGCACCCGCAGCTGGCGGAGCGTAGCGTGATCATTTCATCATTTGGAAAAACCTATCATGTCACCGGCTGGCGAGTAGGGTATTGTGTGGCTCCCGCTGAACTGATGGACGAAATCTGCAAAGTGCATCAATTCCTGATGTTTTCTGCCGATACCCCTATGCAGTACGCCTTTGCAGAGCATATGGCCGATCCTCAGACCTGGCTGTCGCTGTCGGCGTTCTATCAGCGCAAACGCGATTTACTGCAAAATCTACTGGCGGAGTCGCCGTTCCGTTTGCTGCCGAGCGCAGGTTCGTTCTTCCTGCTGGCCGATTACAGCCACTTCAGCGACGAAAGCGACAGTGAGATGGTCAAACGGCTAATCGTTGAATCCGGTGTCGCGACCATTCCGCTGTCGGCGTTTTACACAGACGGTACAGATAACAAATTGATCCGCCTCTCTTTTGCGAAAGACGAGGCAACATTACGGGCAGGTGCGCAGGCCCTGTGTCGGGTTAAACCACGCTAAGGAGTGTTGAGATGAAATTTAACGCGTTAGTTGTCGGCATGGGATTGCTGTGTTCTTTTTCTTCCTTCGCTGCAACCGAGCTGCGCTATGGCCTGGAAGCGGAATATCCGCCGTTTGAAAGCCGTAATGCGTCGGGTGAACTGGAAGGTTTTGATATCGATCTGGGCAAAGCGATTTGCAAAGCCGCTGAGCTAAAGTGCAGTTGGGTCGAGACTTCATTTGATGCGTTGATCCCAGGGTTAATGGCGAAGAAATTCGATGCCATCAACTCGGCCATGAACATTACGGAGCAGCGTCGTCAGAGCATTGATTTCACCCAGCCGATCTACCGTATTCCTTCCCAACTGGTCGGGAAAGAAGGGAGTGGCGTCGACGCGACGCCGGAAGGTTTGAAAGGTAAAACCATCGGTGTGTTGCAGGGTTCCATTCAGGAAACCTATGCGAAAGAGCACTGGGAGAAGCACGGTGTCACCGTGGTGTCTTATAAAGATCAGAATATGGCCTGGGGTGATTTGCTGAATGGCCGTATTGATGCCTCGCTGGTGATGTCCGCGGCCGGGCAGGCAGGTTTCCTGAGTAAGCCGCAGGGGAAAGGGTTTGGCTTTATTGGCAAACCGGTGTCGGATGACACTATCCTCGGCAGCGGGATCGGTTTCGGGCTACGCAAAGGTGACGAGGCCACCAAAAAACAGCTCGATGCGGCTATCGATAAAGTCCGCGCTGACGGCACCATCGACCAGCTTGCGAAGAAATACTTCCCGGGCATTGATGTCAGCGTAAAATAATAATATTGCGCCTCTTCGCCTCTGATGCAGATGTCCATCAGAGGCTTTTTATTTTCGATTTATACATAACTTTACCGTCAATTCAGTCCTTTCCCCTCGACAGAAAATATTTCTCGCTTTGCTCAGAATATCGCCGCTCAACAATTGGATTTCTAACCGTTTTTGTTTAGGCTGTGCGTTCTTTCTTGCCGTCGTTTCGCTGCCCGCGAAACTCATTCACACGACCATAAGGACGTTTTCTCAGGCATGAATCGCAGACGTTTTTTACAAGGCTCGCTGGCAATGGCTGCGCTGAGCGGTACCGCTGGACTCTCATCGCTGTTTTCCCGTGCGGCATTTGCCGCGGAATCGGATATTGCCGACGGTCAGAGTCGTCGTTTTGACTTCTCTGTACTGCAATCCATGGCGCACGATCTGGCGCAAACTGCGTGGGGCGGTGCGCCGCGTCCGCTGCCCAATACGCTGGCGACCATGACGCCGCAGGCGTACAACGCCATCAAATACGACGAGAAACAGTCCCTGTGGAACAATATTGAAGACCGCCAGCTCGACGTGCAGTTCTTCCATATGGGAATGGGATTCCGCCGGCGTGTGCGTATGTTCTCGCTTGATTCTGCGACATCCCAGGCGCGTGAAATTCACTTCCGCCCGGAGCTGTTTAGCTACAACGATACGGATGTCGACACCCAACAGCTGCAGGGGCAGAGCGATTTAGGCTTTGCCGGTTTCCGCGCCTTTAAAGCGCCGGAACTGGCGCGTCGCGATATCGTCTCCTTCCTGGGCGCGAGTTATTTCCGTGCCGTGGATGATACCTATCAGTACGGCCTGTCTGCACGCGGTCTGGCGATAGACACCTTTACCGATACGCCGGAAGAGTTCCCGGACTTCACCTCATTCTGGTTTGAAACCGTCAAGCCGAACGACACCACGTTTACCGTCTATGCGCTGCTCGACAGCCCAAGTATCACCGGTGCCTATAAGTTCGTGATCCACTGCGAGAAGAGCCAGGTGATCATGGAGGTGGATAACCACCTGTATGCCCGTAAAGACATCAAGCAGCTCGGCATTTCCCCAATGACCAGCATGTTCAGCTGCGGGAATAACGAGCGCCGCATGTGTGACACTATCCATCCGCAAATCCACGACTCCGATCGTCTGGCGATGTGGCGGGGCAACGGCGAGTGGATCTGTCGTCCGCTGAACAACCCGCAAAAACTGCAGTTCAACGCCTTCCAGGATAAAAACCCGAAAGGCTTTGGCCTGCTGCAGCTTGATCGCGATTTCTCCCACTACCAGGACATCATGGGCTGGTACAACAAGCGTCCGAGCCTGTGGGTTGAGCCGCGCAATCAGTGGGGCAAAGGCAGCGTCGGACTGATGGAGATCCCTACCACCGGCGAAACGCTGGATAACGTCGTCTGCTTCTGGCAGCCGGAAAAACCGGTTAAAGCTGGCGATGAGCTGGACTTCAAATACCGTCTCTACTGGAGCGCACAGCCGCCGGTTCGCTCGCCGCTGGCGAACGTCTATGCCACCCGCACCGGTATGGGCGGCTTCCCGGAAGGCTGGGCACCAGGCGAAAACTACCCGAAAGTCTGGGCACGTCGCTTTGCTATCGACTTCGTGGGGGGCGATCTGAAAGCCGCTGCGCCGAAAGGCATCGAGCCGGTGATTACGCTCTCTAACGGCGAAGCGAAACAGGTCGAAATCCTCTACGTCGAACCGTTCGACGGCTACCGTATTTTGTTTGACTGGTACCCAACGGACGATTCCACCGATCCGGTCGAAATGCGCATGTTCCTGCGCTGTCAGGGGGATGCGATCAGTGAAACCTGGTTGTATCAGTATTTCCCGCCTGCGCCTGATAAACGCAACTACGTTGACGATCGCGTGATGCGCTAACGCTGAACTCCCTCTCCCAAACCGGGAGAGGGAAAGTGAGGACCCATGACGGCTAACACCCCTGAAATCATTCCTGTTACCGACCGCATCGAACTGCGGGCCATCGACGAGCGCTATACCGCTGAGCTGCACAATCTGGTGGTCAAAAACAAAAGCTGGCTACAAACCGCCTTTGACTGGGCGCAGTATGTGGGAACGGAAGACGACACGCGCAAAAATGTGCTCAGCAATCACATGCTGCATCAGCGCGGTTACGCGAAAATGTTCCTGATTTTTCAGGATCAGACCCTGAAAGGTGTGCTGTCATTCAACTCGATTGAGCCGACGAATAAGACGGGTTACATCGGCTATTGGCTGGATAAAGGCAGCCAGGGGCAGGGTATTTTGTCAAACGCGTTGCAGGCATTTATGCGCTATTACGCTGAGCGCGGGGAAGTCCGCCGTTTCGTCATCAAATGCCGCGTGGCGAATGCGCAAAGCAACAGCGTAGCCGTGCGCAATGGTTTTGAGCTGGAAGGCTGCCTGAAAGAAGCCGAATTTTTAAACGGCGAGTTCCAGGATGTAAACAGCTACGCCAAAATCATTCGTCTATAGCGCGCCGAGCAGCGGGGTGCGGGTGATGCGCTGTTTTCCGTTGATCACCTTCTCACCGCGTAAATGGATGTTATCGCCACCGAATGCCTCAATCACCGCATCGTCGGTGATTTCAATACGATGCTCGATCAGCACATCGCCGCTGATTCTCGCCCGTCCCTGAATCACCACTTTGTCATCAATCAGGATCGGGCCACCGCGCAGCCAGGCCTGGCCGCCGATCAGCACATGATGTTTGATGATCACGTTCCCCTCGACCACGGCGTTTTCAGCCACCTGCGAACTGTAGCGTAGCGTCGGAATCGCATCGTCTTCACGTCCGGCAACCAGCCGGGCATTGCCATACACTTTTGCGCAATCGCAGACCCAAACGTTATTCAGATCGTTGCCTTCGATGAGCGCATTCTCGAACACTTCGGCCCGATGCTCGATAAAGGCGAAATTGACCATCGCCTCCCCGTAAATCTGCGCCTGATGGACAATTCTGGACTGGCTGACGGTGGCGTTATCGTAAATTTTCAGAACCTGTTCACGATCCGGCGTCAGGCCAAGGGCTGCAATGATCGTGCTTTGATGCAGAATCCGTGCATTGCCGTAAAGATGGCAGATACCGCGCACTTCGGAAGACTGAACGGTGACGTTGTCACTTAACTGTGCGCCATGGCTGATGTGTGAACCGTCGACCCAGCTGTTATCAGCGATTTTCGCGCCGTGGCTGATCATACAATGCTGGGTGATTCGCGCGTTATCGCGAATTTGCGCCTGTGCGAAAACTACGCTGTTTTCATCATAAACCCAGCAGTTACCGTCATGGGACAAGGCGCTTTCATCCTCAAGCCAGCCGCCTTTTGTCCCGGCGGTCACATCGCTGAAATCTCGTGTGGCGATGATTTGCCGGAGCTTTACGTCTGCTTTTGCTTCGCCGTTCTGCCAGTGGTGGAGGCGGGTTTCGTCGCTGAGTCGGTATTTTTGCATCTCGTGATCTCGGCTAAGGGTCTTTACTAACCGTAGCAAACTTTACGCCTTCTGAAGTGCTGGCAACCGCGTCTGAAACCCCTTAAACTAGCATTTCAAATATAATTTATACTTTAAAATGAATGCATAATAGGCACAAATCCCAACAGGTTCTTAACTTACCATTCGGTTACTTTGGCATGGTATTGGGGACTATTGGTATGGGTTTCGCGTGGCGCTATGCCAGCACGATCTGGCCGGTTTCCCGTTGGCCGGGTGAGATTCTGGTGCTGGTGGCGATCCTCATCTGGTTTTTGCTGACCCTGGCAATGCTTACCCGCGCCGTACGCTTCCCGCACAGTGTTCTTGCGGAGATGCGCCATCCACTGATGAGCAGTTTTGTGAGTCTGTTTCCGGCCACCACACTGCTGGTGGCGATAGGGTTTGTCCCCTGGTGTCGACCCGTTTCGCTGGTGCTGTTTGGTATCGGCGTTGTGGTGCAGCTGAGCTATGCTGCCTGGCAAAGTGCCGGTCTGTGGCGGGGGAAACACCCCGAAGAGGCCACCACGCCGGGCCTGTATCTCCCGACGGTCGCCAATAATTTCATCAGTGCGATGGCCTGCGGCGCGCTCGGTTTCCACGATGCCGGGCTGGTATTTTTGGGTGCCGGCGTTTTCTCCTGGTTGAGCCTTGAGCCAGTGATATTGCAGCGTCTGCGCAGTTCTGGCGAGCTACCGGCGGCGCTGCGCACCTCTCTGGGTATCCAGCTGGCGCCTGCGCTGGTGGCCTGCAGCGCCTGGTTTAGCGTCAACGGCGGCGAGGCAGATACCTTCGCCAAAATGCTGTTTGGCTACGGGCTGTTGCAGCTGCTCTTTATGCTGCGCCTGATGCCCTGGTATCTCTCCCAGCCGTTCAACGCCTCCTTCTGGAGCTTCTCGTTCGGCGTTTCTGCGCTCGCTACCACCGGGCTGCATCTGGGGCAGAGCAGTCCATCGGGCTTTTTCCACGCCATTGCGGTACCGCTGTTTATTTTTACCAACTGCATCATTGCGCTCTTACTGGTGCGCACCTTCATTTTACTGGTGCAGGGAAAGCTTTTAGTTCGTTCAGATAACGCCACGCTTATGCACGCTGAGGAAAAGAGATGACTCACTTTGATGAAAACTATTTTACGGAAAAATATGGCCTGACCCGTACTCACTCGGATGTGGTTTACAGCGCCGGGATCGTCAAACCCGGCAAAACCCTGGATCTGGGCTGCGGCAATGGTCGCAACAGTCTGTATCTGGCCGCGAAGGGTTATGACGTAACCGCCTGGGATAAAAACCCGATGAGCATCGATAACATCGCGCGCATCCAGGCGGAAGAAGGGATCGTCAATCTGCAGGCTTCCGTGCAGGATCTGAACAGCCTGAGCTTTGACGGTGAGTACGATTTTATTCTCTCGACCGTGGTGATGATGTTCCTGGAAGCCAAAACCATTCCAGGACTGATTGCGAACATGCAGCGCTGCACCGTGCCTGGCGGTTACAACCTGATTGTGGCGGCGATGGATACGGAAGATTATCCGTGCACCGTCGGTTTCCCGTTCGCCTTTAAAAGCGGCGAGCTGAGCCGCTACTACGAAGGCTGGGAACTGCTGAAATATAATGAAGACGTCGGTGAATTACACCGCACCGACGCCAATGGCAACCGCATCAAACTGCGTTTCGCCACACTGCTTGCCCGCAAACCGGCCTAACGCGCCGCCAGCAGGCAGAGTTGCAGGGCCGTTTTGTAAGAGGCCTCGAACGACGACAGCGGCAAAAACTCAAACTTCGAGTGGAAGTTATGCGCGCCGGTAAAGAAGTTCGGGGTCAACAGTCCTTTCGCCGACAGGGCCGCACCGTCGGTGCCTCCGCGCATCGGCGTCGGTTTTGGCGTGATGCCGAGCGACGTCATCGCCTCAAACATCAGGTCGATAGCACGACGATCTTCCCCAATCGCATTGCTGATATTGCTGTAAGTGTCTTCAATGTGATGCTCGACGCGGGCAGTAGGGTGTTGCGCGGCGATTTTACCGGCAACGTCAGCGATCTGTTGTTTGCGCGCGGCAAAACTCGCTGTGTCGAAATCACGGATATTGGCTTTCAGTACCGCCTCGTTTTGCCCGGCCTGAATGCCGTTAAACCAGATATACCCCTCGCGGCCCTCGGTGCATTCCGGCGTCTGCTGACGGTCGAAGTGGCTGATGTAGTCCATCGCCATCAGTAGCGGGTTCACCAGCACGCCTTTCGCCGACATGGGGTGGGCGGTTACGCCGGTAAAGCGGATTTCTGCCGCTGCCGCGTTAAAGTTCTCGTAAACAATCTCGCCAATTTCGCAGCAGTCGATGGTCCAGGCAAAATCAACGTCAAAACGTTTTAGATCAAGCGCTTTCGCCCCGCATAAGCCAATCTCTTCATCGGGCACAAACGCCACCACGATATCGCCGTGCTGATCTTCTGCCGTCAGGTTTTCCAGAACCGTCATTACCACCGTCACCGCGGCTTTATTATCTGCGCCTAATACGCTGGTTCCGTCGCTGAAAATAATCTCTTCGCCAGGATAAGCCAGTATTTCCGGATGCTCATTCACCCGTAACCAGATCTGTTTCTCTTTATTTAGACAGAGGTCTTCTCCTGCAAAAGTTAATATTTGCGGATGAATATCCGGTGATAATCCCACGTCTACCGTATCAATATGGGTAATAAAACCAATGCGCGGAGCGCCGCTGACATTGCCTTTTTTGACGGCGGTCACCGTGGCAAATTCGTCGATCACGATGTCGCTCAACCCCAGTGATTCCAGCTCTTCTGCCAGCACCCGCGCCATCTCGTGCTGGCCTGGTGTGGAAGGGAGGGTTGCGCTTTTCGGATCGCTCTGGCTGGTGATGGCCAGGTAGCGATAAAAGCGTTGGGTTAATTGACTGGAAAGCGAATTCGTCATAGTGATTCTCTCTTTATTTGTATTATCAGGTGTTTGCATTGTCACTTTAATGGTATTTATGCAATGGCAAAAGAATTAATTAGCCGTCGAATTAAAAAGACAGGAAAATGCGATGAATAGCAAACTGACAACCTTAACCCTGGCAATTGCTGCATTAACGGTAAGTTCCGCCGTGGCGGCAAAGACACTGGTGTATTGCTCCGAAGGATCGCCGGAGAATTTTAATCCCCAGTTATACACCTCTGGCACCAGCGTGGATGCCAGTGCCGTACCGGTCTATAACCGACTGGTCGATTTTAAACCCGGCACGACGGAGCTGGTGCCAAGCCTGGCCGAAAGCTGGGGTGTCAGCGAGGACGGCAAGGTCTACACCTTCCATCTGCGCAAGGGCGTTAAATTCCAGAGCAATAAATTCTATAAACCGACGCGCGATTTTAACGCCGATGATGTGATTTTCTCCTTCATGCGGCAGAAAGACGTTAACCACCCGTACCACAACGTCTCCAACGGCAGCTATTCCAACTTTGAAAGTCTGGAGTTCGGCAGCCTGATAACCGCCATCGACAAGGTGGACGACCACACCGTGCGCTTTACCCTGGCGCATCCGGAAGCGCCGTTTGTCGCCGATCTGGCCTGGTATTTTGCCTCGATTCTCTCCGCGGAATACGCCGACGCGATGCTCAAAGCGGGTACGCCGGAAAAAGTGGATATGGACCCGATAGGCACCGGGCCGTTTAAACTGACGCAGTACCAGAAAGATTCGCGCATCCTCTTCACCGCGTTCCCGGACTACTGGCAGGGCAAATCAAAACTCGACCGACTGGTGTTCAGCATCACACCGGACGCCTCCGTGCGTTTTGCTAAAATCGAGAAAAACGAATGCCAGGTGATGCCGTTCCCAAATCCTGCCGATCTGCCGCGCATGAAGGCCAACAGCGATATCAACCTGATGAGCAAAGCGGGGCTGAACACCGGATTCCTGGCGTTTAACACCCAAAAGCCGCCGCTGGATAACGTGAAAGTGCGTCAGGCGCTGGCGATGGCGATCAACAAACCGGCGATCATTGACGCGGTGTTCCATGGCACGGGAACCGCAGCGAAAAACCTGCTGCCGCCGGGCATCTGGAGCGCCGACAGCGAGCTGAAGGATTACGATTACAGCCCCGATAAGGCCAAAGCGCTGCTGAAAGAGGCGGGATTTGCCAACGGCGTGAGTATCGAGCTGTGGGCGATGCCGGTGCAGCGCCCGTATAACCCGAACGCCAGGCGGATGGCCGAAATGATTCAGGCTGACTGGGCGAAAATCGGCGTGCAGGCCAAAATCGTCACCTATGAGTGGGGCGAATACCTTAAGCGTGTGAAGGGCGGTGAGCACCAGGCGGCGCTGATGGGCTGGACCACGGCGACGGGCGACCCGGATAACTTCTTCGGCCCGCTGTTTACCTGTACGTCCGCCAACGGCGGCTCGAACTCGGCGAAATGGTGCTATCAGCCGTTTGATAAGATCATCAACGAGGCGAAATCGATAACCGATCACGAGAAACGCGTGGCGCTGTACAAAGAGGCGCAGCAGATGATGCACGATCAAATGCCTGCGGTGATGATTGCGCACTCCACCATTTTCGAACCGGTGAGAAAAGAGGTGAAGGGTTACGAAATCGATCCGTTTGGTAAACATCTCTTCTGGCAAGTGGATATTAAATAACCATAAATCACTGCCCGTGACTATTCCGGGCAGTTTGTTTTTTGAATTGTGCCGCCAGCACCCTTTTTGTCACAACAAACCCCTGATTCTTTTGCTATAACTTCATATGCATATCTGCACATAACAGGGATTCACAACCATGCGTACTCACACTTTTTTTAAAGTTGCAGCGCTCTCTGGCCTTCTGGTTTTAGCGGGCTGCGCGTCCAAAGTGGCGCAACCCGATCAATATTCGGGCTTTTTGAAAGATTATTCAGGCTTGCAGCAGACAACGTCAGCAACGGGAAAACCGACGCTGCGCTGGGTAGATCCATCCTACAAACCGTCTAATTACGATAATATTGTGTGGAATCCAATCACCTATTATCCGGTGCCTAAACCCACCACGCAGGTAGGGCAAAAGTTACTGGACGATCTGCTGGCCTACACCAATACCAAAATGAAAGCGGCCATTGGTCAGACGAAACCGCTGGTGACAACACCAGGGCCACGTAGTCTGATCTTCCGCGGTGCGGTAACGGGTGTGAGTTCGAAGAGCGAAGGGCTGCAGTTCTATGAAGTGGTGCCGGTTGCGCTGGTAGTAGCAGGTACGCAAATGGCGACAGGACACCGCACGATGGACACCCATCTCTTCTTTGAAGGTGAGTTGATCGATGCGTCAACGGGTAAACCGGTGATCAAAGTGGTTCGTAAAGGCGAAGGGAAAGAGCTAAGTAACGAAAATTCACCAATGACCGTGGCGACGCTGAAACAGGTCGTGGATGACATGGCGACGGATGCCACCATGTTTGATGTGAACAATACCAAAAAATAATCTGAAACCGGCGGCCTCACACCGCCGGTTTTTTTATGCCATCCGCAGACGCCTGAACCAGGTTTCCGGTCGGGTGAACATCACCAGGTTCCCCGTCAGTATCAGCAATAATCCCGCCACCGCGTTCATGTGCCAGACGTAGCCCTCATACACCGTAGAAATCGACAGCGCGACCAGCGGGAACAGCAGGGTGCTGTAGGCCGCTTTGCCTGCACCGATGCGACCGACGAGGGTGAAGTACGCGCCAAAGGCAATCACAGATCCAAAGATCGCCAGATACAGCAGCGCACCGATGTAGCTCATGGTCCACTCGGGGACAAAACTGTCGCCGCGAACCAGCGCAATCGCACCCATCACCAGCGTACCGTAGGTCATCGCCCAGGCGTTGGTGGTCATGGTTTCCAGGCCGTTACGCTGATGGCGAAGGCTGATCATATTGCCCAGCGAGAAACCGTAGGTTCCAAGCGCTGACAGGCCGATACCCAGCAGCAGTTCGTGACTCCAGCCGCTGGCCAGCAAATCGTCCCAGAAGAGGGTGATGATGCCGAGCAGCCCCAGGATCGCGGCGGCCCAGAAGCGCGCCGGTGGACGCTGGCCGAAGAAAATAAAGCTGTTAATGGCGTTATACAGCACCGCCATCGAGAAAATGACTGACTCCAGCCCGGTATTGATAAACTTCGCCGCCGTGTAAAAGCACCAGAAGTTGAAGCAAAACACGCAGCAGCCCTGAACCATACAGAACAGATGATCGCGCACCGCCAGTTTACGCAGACGCCCCAGCGCCAGCAGGACCAGCATCATCGCGGCGCTCGCCACGGCAAAGCGCCAGAAAATGGACACCGGCGCGGCAACCGGTCCTTGTTGCAGGAAAATCGCAATCCAGGTCGTCCCCCAGATCACCACCACCAGCCCATACAGAAGTGCGTTCATCGTTCTCTCTTATCAAAGGGTAAAAGTGAAGTGTGACCGGAACTGAACCGGCGCGCTTTCAGCCACTTGCGGCTCACTTGCAAATTCTTGCGCTTTTTTGTTTCCCCATGACTGGTATCGCGGGGCAACACTTCTTAGACTGTCGATCTGTTTACTTGCCAGTTACGGTTATGTCTCACGCTTACGACACCTTTGAAACCCTTCGCCAACAGAACGCCGTGCTGCGGGAGACGGTCGCCCTCAATTCGGGCATCCAGCTGGCGGCGTGGTACAACAAGCACGATACGGTGACGGTAAAAAGTAACCACCATACCCTGAGCCTGTATGTGGCGGACGGCTACGAGAGTTACCACAAAACGGCCAGCGGCTGGAAAAACGGCGGCGGGCCGGACCGTTTTTGCCTGATGCCAAAAGAGAGCGAGTCGAGCTGGGACATCCGCGACGATTTATCCTTTGTGCACCTCTACTGCACTGACGAGCACCTGCGCGAACTGGGTGAGAAGATCTGGGATAAAAGCCCGGCGGCGATCGCGCTGGATGAAAAAACCTTCGCCAGCGACCCTAAAATCGCGATGCTTTATCGCCAGTTTTTGCTCGGCTGCGACTGGCAGCAGCAGGCCAACCAGCTGACGCTCAGCACTGCCAGCACCTTGTTGCTGACCCACCTGATCCAGAACTATTCCAGCGTGCAGTGGAAACTGCCCGTCGTCACTGGCGGCCTCTCGCCCTACGTGCTGCGCAACGTACTGGAGTATGTGAATAACCATCTTTCCCAGGCGTTAACGCTGGCTGAGCTGGCTGCGGTAGCGGCGTTGAGCGAATACCACTTTGCCCGCATGTTCCGCCAGTCGATGAATATGGCGCCGCATCAGTACGTCATGCAGCAGCGTATGGAAAAGGCGAAGAATCTGGTGCAGTTCACTCAGCAACCTTTGACCGACATCGCGCTGGCCTGCGGGTTTAGCTCGGCCAGCCATTTCAGCAATCGCTTTAAAGCGACCCTCGGATTAACCCCCTCGCAGCTACGCGCGGCGACAGCGTGATAACACGACAAAACAGATCCCACCCGCGATAAGCCCCCAGAACGCCGACCCAATCCCGAGCAGTGTTACACCGCTGGCAGTCACCAGAAAAGTGACGATGGCCGCATCGCGCTCCGCCTCATGCTGTAACGCCTGATACAGACTGCCACTGATGGTGCCCAGCAACGCCAGCCCGGCCAGCGTCTGGATCCAGCTGAGCGGCAGCGCCGCCATCAGCGCGGTAATCGATCCGCCGAAAATGCCTGCCAGCAGATAAAACACGCCTGCAGCCGCCGCGGCCAGCCAGCGCTTGCTGGCGTCCGGGTGCGCGTCCGGGCTTTGACAAATGGCGGCGGTGATTGCCGCGATGCAGATGGAAAAGACGCCAAACGGCGAGAACAGCAGGGCCAGTGCGCCGGTGAAAATGATCAGCGGCGAAACCGCGACCGGATATCCGGAGGCTTTCATAGTGGCGAAACCCGGCGCGTTTTGCGACGCCATGGTCACGAGAAAGAAAGGCAGGCCGATGCTGACGAGCGTGGTGAAGGTAAACTTCGGCGCGATAAATTCCGGAAGCACCACGCGAAAAGCATGATTATCCGTGACAACGTCACCTCCCACCCAGGCTGCCACACTTCCGACCAGCAGTGTAGCGACAATGGCATAGCGCGGCGCGAAGGCTTTTGCGACAAGCCATGCCAGCAGCATGCTTCCACACAGCAGAAAATGGCCCTCAAGATGACTGAACGCCTGCAGGCCAAAGCGCAGCAGCACACCGGCGAGCATCGCCGCCGCAAGAGTATGTGGGATAATTTTCATCAGCCGGGCGAACAGACCCGTCACGCCGCACAGCAGAATTAGCGCGTTAGCGAAGATAAAAATGCCGATGGTTTCGGCAAGGGTGACGCCCTGCAGGCTGGTCGCCAGCAGCGCCGCGCCAGGCGTGGACCAGGCGGTAAGCACCGGCGATTTGTACCACAGGGAGAGAGCGAGCGTGCTTACCCCCATCCCAATACCGAGCGCGGTCATCCAGCCTGCAATCTGTTGGGGCGTGGCGCCCGCTGCGGCCGCAGCCTGCCAGATGATGGCGGCAGAGCTGGCGTAGCCCACCAGCACGGCGACGAAACCGGCCAGCACCGCAGGAAAAAGTGAGGAGGAAGGGCGCATAAAGACTCCGTTGTGCGTTATAGCGTCCGTGGGAATGTAGCACTGTGCGCTATAGCGTACAAGTGGTACACTCCCGGCAACGGGAGGATCTATGAATATCACTCAACATCTGGCGTCAACGCTGAAAAACGAGCGTCAGGCGCGTGGCTGGAGTCTGTCGAAGCTGGCGGACGAGACAGGCGTGTCGAAAGCGATGCTCGGGCAAATCGAGCGTAACGAGTCCAGCCCGACGGTCTCGACCCTGTGGAAAATCGCCACCGGCCTGAACGTCCCTTTCTCCGCCTTTATTACACTGGAAACGCACCCGCAGCCCGTCTTTGACCCGCAGCAGCAGGCGATGGTGGTCAAGCCGCTTTTCCCGTGGGACGAGACACTAAAGTTTGACCACTTTTCGATTACTCTGGCGCCGGGCGCAATCAGTGAATCGACGCCGCACGAAGCGGGTGTGATTGAACATGTGGTGGTGATCAGTGGGGAACTGGAGATGTGTCTCGACGGCGTCTGGTGCACGATTTTGCCTGATTCCGGCGTGCGTTTTGCGGGCGATAAACCCCATGCCTACCGCAACAGCAGCGGGCAGACCGTGCACTTTCATTCGTTGATACATTATCCCCGTTAAAGGTACGCAAAACGGTTTCGCTGTCGTAGACTTCTGACTACAATAGCCGCCATTTTGACCATAACGGATAACGACGAAGTATGCGCCTGCAATCCCATCATCTTGAACTCTTAAGCCCGGCCCGTGACGCCTCCATCGCGCGTGAGGCGATCCTGCACGGTGCGGACGCGGTCTATATTGGCGGCCCGGGCTTTGGCGCTCGCCATAATGCCAGCAACAGCCTGCGCGATATCGCCGAGCTGGTGCCGTTTGCCCACCGTTTCGGTGCCAAAGTGTTCGTGACCCTGAACACCATTCTTCATGATGATGAACTTGAGCCTGCCCAGCGTCTGATTACCGATCTGTACCAGACCGGCGTTGATGCCCTGATCGTGCAGGACATGGGTGTGCTCGAGCTGGACATACCGCCGATTGAATTGCATGCCAGCACCCAATGCGATATCCGCACTGTCGAAAAAGCGAAGTTTCTCTCTGACGTCGGTTTTACCCAGATCGTGCTGGCGCGCGAGCTGAATCTGAACCAGATCCGCGATATCCACCAGGCCACCGACGCCACCATTGAATTCTTTATCCACGGCGCGCTGTGCGTGGCCTATTCCGGCCAGTGCAACATTTCCCACGCGCAGACCGGGCGCAGCGCGAACCGCGGCGACTGCTCTCAGGCGTGCCGTCTGCCGTACACCCTGAAAGACGATCAGGGGCGCGTGGTGGCGTTCGAAAAACATCTCCTGTCGATGAAAGACAACGACCAGACCGCCAACCTGGCGGCGCTGATCGACGCAGGCGTGCGCTCCTTCAAGATTGAAGGGCGCTACAAAGACATGAGCTACGTGAAAAACATCACCGCGCACTACCGCCAGATGCTGGATGCCATCATTGACGATCGCGGCGATCTGGCGCGCGCGTCTGCCGGGCGTACCGAGCATTTCTTTATTCCGTCGACGGATAAAACCTTCCACCGTGGCAGCACGGACTACTTCGTGAATGCGCGAAAAGGCGATATCGGCGCGTTCGATTCACCGAAATTTATCGGTCTGCCGGTGGGAGAAGTGCTAAAAGTCGCGAAAGACCATCTCGACGTGAAAGTGACCGAGACGCTCGCCAACGGCGACGGTCTGAATGTGATGATCAAACGTGAAATTGTCGGTTTCCGCGCTAATACGGTAGAGAAAACCGGCGAAAATCAGTATCGCGTCTGGCCAAATGAAATGCCTGCCGATCTCTATAAAGCGCGTCCGAATGCGGCGCTCAATCGCAACCTGGACCACAACTGGCAGCAGGCGTTGCTGAAAACCTCCAGCGAACGTCGCATCGCCGTGGATATCGAACTGGGCGGCTGGGAAGAGCAGCTGATCCTGACCATGACCAGCGAAGATGGCGTGAGCGTGACCCATACACTGGACGGTCAGTTTGAAGAGGCGAATAACGCCGAAAAAGCGCTGAACAGCCTGAAAGAGGGCGTGGCGAAGCTCGGGCAGACAATCTACTACGCGCGGGATATTCAGGTGAACCTGCCCTCCGCGCTGTTTGTCCCGAACAGCCTGTTGAACGCGTTCCGTCGCGAAACGGCAGAGATGCTGGATGACGCGCGTCTGGCAAACTATCCGCGCGGCAGCCGTAAAGCAGTTTCCGTGCCTGCGCCGGTCTATCCGGACACCCACCTGTCTTTCCTTGCTAACGTCTACAACCACAAAGCGCGGGCGTTCTACCATCGCTATGGCGTGCAGCTGATCGACGCGGCCTATGAAGCGCATGAAGAGAAGGGCGATGTGCCGGTGATGATCACTAAACACTGCCTGCGCTTCGCCTTTAACCTGTGTCCGAAACAGGCTAAAGGCAGCATCAAAAGCTGGAAAGCAACGCCGATGCAGCTGGTGAACGGTGACGAAGTGTTAACGCTGAAATTTGACTGCCGTCCGTGTGAAATGCACGTCATTGGTAAGATGAAAAATCACATCTTCAAGATGCCACAGCCGGGTAGCGTGGTGGCATCTGTCAGCCCGGAAGATCTGATGAAAACCCTGCCAAAGCGTAAAGGGGTTTAATCAGCGAAAATGGGTCTCCGGTTTGCGCGATTTTAGCCAGTGATGGTGCTCGCGCAAACCCTCCGCAGACTCCTCCGCCACATACCGCAGTTCGTCGCTGTCCGCGCTATGACGCAACTGATGGTCGGCATTCTGTACCAACAGGTATTCATGCCCTTTATGCCCCGCCATTAACTGACCCGAAAACAACGCGCAGGTCAGCAGTACGATTGATAAACACGTTTTAACCATTTCATCACCACCGCGTAATATTTGCGGCTACTATGCCAATAGTTGCGTCGGGTTATTATTCGGATATTCAAACTAACGAAAAGAATTTGTCAGTTTTTTAGCGTCAAATTTGTATCAAGTCCAATAATGGACCCAGCATTTTTAAGGGAATTTCAGCGTGTTGAAGAACCTGCAAATAATAGGTGCTAGAAGATTAGGAGGATTCCGATATAATAAGCTTTTGACTATGGACCAGGTCGATCAAATGACAAAAGCATCCTCTCTTTCCGCCATCGGTATTGCTGTCGCAATTGTTGGCGCTGCCTATATGGGTTACGCGCACTTCCACGATAAACCCGATTATCTGCAAGCCGCTGAAACCCGAGTCAGCTCTTATCTCACCAGTGACTATGGCCGCGTATCCTGCAACAGCACGCAGGTGAAGGGCCAGCAGTGGCATCTTGAGTGCCACAACGTGGCGAAAAGCAAAAACTTCGAATATGACGTCTATCCTGCTGAAGAGGCGCCCTATGCCGTATCACGCGCATTTTACCTTGAAGCGGTTAACGATAACGCCATTCAAAGCGCCAGTCAGGGGCTGATGAAATATCTGCAAATTAGTACAGCAGCGAATAATGTCCAGTCGTGATAATGCCGGATGGCGTTTGTTTAATATTCGTTTATGAAATGAATGGTAGTTTATTATGCGATCCGCTACCGGTTATGGAATACCGGACGTAGATACCAAAATACAAATCTATCCATGCAAGCATTTACCGCCAGATTATGGCGGTTTTTTTTGCGTTAAATTCAGCGAATATCGGCATGACACTGGCGGGCTAAATACTGTTTTCGGTATTGCGCAGGCGAAAGATCATACTGCTGGCGAAAATGGTGGCGCAGGGTAGCGGAATGGCCGAACCCGGTTTGTTCTGCGATGCTGTCGATACTTAAGCGGCTATTTTCCAGAAACTCCTTTGCCCGCAGCAGCCGTTCGTTCAGTAGCCAGCGCGCGGGCGTGGTTCCCGTGGCATTCGCAAACCGGCGCAGAAAGGTCCGCTCACTCATTCCCACACGACGCGCCAGGGAACTCACGCTGTGGTTCACCGTCAGCTGCTGATGCAGAAAATCAAACAGCTGCCCGAATCGCTGGCTCTCCCGCAATACCGCGACCGGACGGCTCACCTGCTGCGTTTGTGCGCCATCGCGATGTGGCTGAATCACCAGACGGTGCGCCACGCGGTTCGCGGCGTCCATGCCATAATCACGCCGGACGACGTGCAGGCACAAATCGATTCCGGCGGCGCTGCCCGCCGAGGTGAGAATTGTCCCTTCGTCCTGATAAAGCACATCTTCAATCACCTCAATTGCCGGAAAGCGCGTTTTCAGTGTCTCTGTATAGCGCCAGTGCGTGGTGGCTTTTCGCCCGTCAAGCACGCCTGCAGCGGCCAGCACGAACACGCCGGAACAGATTGAGAGCAGATGGCAGCCGCGCGCGAGGGCACGGCGAAGCGCCTCGCACAGTGCGGGCGGAACGTTTTCCTCCACACCGCGCCAACCGGGAACGATAATCAGGTCGGCCTGTTCCAGAAGTGTTAAATCACCGTCTGCCACCATTCTGATCCCGCCCGTTGCCCGCAGCTCGCCTTGCTCCACGGAAGCCACGCTAAACCGATACCAGTCATCGCCCATTTCCGGGCGCGGGAGGCCGAAAATCTCGACCGCCACGCCAAACTCGAAAGTACACAGACCGTCGTACGCCAGGGCAACCACCCGCGGGCGCGGGACCTGTCGTAAGTTTGTCATCATTTTGCTGTTTTCTGGCATAACCGCAGGCATTCACTGACTCAATTTTTGGATAACGTACTGTTAACACAAACGCCATACAGGAGAAAGTACCATGAGTTATGTCACTGAGTTTCCCGCCGCCGACCCACAAGAGTCTGTCGCCCATTTTCTGCGCCGTCTGAGCGTGGAAACGGACTGCGCCGACGTGCACCACGCCATAGCCCATCATCAGCAGGATTTTGTATTGCTGCACGTCGTGGGCCGCCCGGAGCAATTTGCCCGCCGTCATCTGCCGGGGGCGATCCATTTGCCCTGGTCGGCGATGAACGCCGAAACCATGGCGCAGTGGCCGCAGGATACCCTGTTTGTGGTGTACTGCGCCGGACCGCACTGCAACGGCGCAGATCGGGCGGCGCTGAAGCTTTCCCGCCTCAGCTTGCCGGTCAAAATCATGATCGGCGGCATCACTGGCTGGGAAGATGAAAACTTCGCCTTTGCCACGGATGATTGACCTGAAGATGAAAAAAATTCATCTGCCATGAAATTTTCTCGTTTGCTGCAACGCAGGGGTTATGACATCTTTTTGGACATATAGCCATCCAGAAGTCTAAAAGTTCAATTACTGAATTATCACTGTTGGCAATCAAATGCTGGCAGCAAAGGAGAGAATCATGCAACGACAACACGCCCCGTACCGTGCCGATGTGGTAGGCAGTTTTTTACGTCCCGATGCGATTAAAGAGGCGCGAGTGAAATTCGCCAGCGGTGAGATTGACGCCGGTCAGCTGCGTGCCGTTGAAAACGACGCCATCCGTCAGGTGGTAGAGCAGCAGTGCGCCTGCGGCCTGCACGTGGTGACGGACGGTGAGTTTCGTCGCGCCTGGTGGCACTTTGATTTCTTCGACGGTTTACAGGGCGTGGAACGCTACGATTCAAACCAGGGTATCCAGTTTAACGGCGTGCAGACCAAGGCCCACGGCGTGCGCGTTACCGGCAAACTGGGCTTTGGCGACCATCCGATGCTGGAAGATTTCCGCTATCTGAAAAGCATCAGCGGCAACGCCCAGCCGAAAATGACCATTCCAAGCCCGAGCGTGCTGCATTTCCGTGGCGGGCGTAAAGATATCGACGCGACGGTTTACCCGGAACTGGACGCCTATTTCGACGATCTGGCGACCACCTGGCGTGATGCGATCCATGCATTTTATGAAGCGGGCTGCCGGTATCTGCAGCTGGACGACACGGTCTGGGCCTATCTCTGTTCTGACGATCAGCGCCGCCAGATCAAAGCGCGCGGGGACGATGCGGATCAGCTGGCCCGTACCTATGCCCGCGTGCTGAACAAAGCGCTGGAAGGCAAACCAGACGATCTGACCATCGGTCTGCATGTCTGTCGCGGCAATTTCCGCTCCACCTGGATCTCCGAAGGCGGTTATGAGCCGGTGGCCGAAGTGCTGTTTGGTTCGGTCAACGTGGACGCGTTCTTCCTCGAATATGACAACGACCGCAGCGGTGATTTCGCGCCGTTACGCTTTGTTCGTCCCGGCAAGCAGCAGGTGGTGCTGGGCCTGATCACCACCAAAAATGGCGAACTGGAAAACCCGGAAGGGGTAAAAGCGCGCCTGGAAGAGGCGGCGCAATACGTGGCAAAAGAGCAGATTTGCCTCAGCCCGCAGTGCGGTTTTGCCTCCACGGAAGAGGGCAACACCCTGACGGAAACCCAGCAGTGGGACAAAGTGCGTCTGGTGACGCAGATCGCTGACGAAGTCTGGTAATGCTTCGGGCACAGCGTTGCACTTTATTAATGCAGCGCTGTGCCATTCTGAGTCGTTTCCCGCCGTTTACTACTTTTACCCCCCTGAAATTCCGCGATTTTCCATCCTGGCATCCTTTTTGCTCTCCTGAAAATGACACGTTTGATTCTGCGTCCAGATAGTACCGGACGTTTTCGCACAGCTTGTTTTTCAGGAGTGAAAATATGCACCGTCGTACCTTAATCAAAGCTTTCGCACTGTCTGCTTCCGTGGTCGCAATGGGGATGAGTTTCGGCGTGCAGGCTGCCGATACGATTAAAATCGGGATCATGCACTCGCTCTCCGGCACGATGGCGATCTCAGAGACGCCGTTGAAAGACGTGGCGCTGATGACCATTGATGAAATCAACGCCAAAGGCGGCGTGCTGGGTAAAAAGCTCGAACCGGTGGTGGTAGACCCGGCCTCGAACTGGCCGCTGTTTGCGGAAAAAGCGCGTCAGCTGTTAAGCCAGGATAAAGTCGCTGCGGTCTTTGGCTGCTGGACTTCTGTGTCGCGCAAATCGGTATTACCGGTCTTCGAGGAGCTGAACGGGCTGCTGTTCTATCCGGTGCAGTATGAGGGCGAAGAGATGTCGCCAAACGTGTTTTATACCGGTGCGGCACCCAACCAGCAGGCCATTCCTGCTGTCGAGTATCTGATGGGTGAGGATGGCGGGAGTGCCAAACGCTTCTTCCTGCTGGGGACCGACTACGTTTACCCACGCACCACCAATAAAATCCTGCGCGCTTTCCTGCATTCCAAAGGGGTTCAGGATAAAGACATTGAAGAGGTCTACACCCCGTTTGGTCACAGCGATTACCAGACTATCGTCGCCAATATCAAGAAATTCTCCGCTGGCGGCAAAACGGCGGTGGTCTCCACCATCAACGGCGACTCCAACGTTCCATTCTATAAAGAACTGGCAAACCAGGGCGTGAAAGCGACGGATGTGCCGGTGGTGGCGTTCTCCGTGGGTGAAGAGGAGCTGCGCGGCATCGACGCTAAACCGCTGGTGGGTAACCTCGCCGCCTGGAACTACTTCGAGTCTGTCGATAACCCGACCAACCAGACGTTCGTCGCCGCGTATAAAGCCTACGCCAAAGCGCACAAACTGCCGAACGCCGATACGGTAGTCACTAACGATCCGATGGAAGCCACCTACGTGGGCATTCATATGTGGGCGCAGGCGGTGGAAAAAGCCGGAACCACCGACGTGGACAAAGTGCGTGCCGCCATGGCCGGACAATCCTTCAAAGCGCCGTCAGGCTTTACGCTGACCATGGATGAAACCAACCACCATCTGCATAAGCCGGTAATGATTGGCGAAATCGAAGGTGATGGCCAGTTCAACGTCGTCTGGCAGACCGATAAAACCGTCCGCGCTCAGCCGTGGAGTCCGTTCATTCAGGGCAATGATAAAAAGCCCGATCAGCCGATGAAAACCGCCAGTAACTAAGCCTAATCGCACGGAGAAAAGCCATGAGCGTAATGCGAATGTTCGTCGCAATAGTCTGGCTTGCCGGTCTGCTGCCAGGGATGGCGCAGGCGTCGGATGCGGACAACTTTGTCGCCGCAAGCCGCAGCCAGCAAACCGCACTGCTGGAACACTGGGCCGTCGCGCCGGATGTCAAACGCCTGCCACTGTTGCAGGCCCTGCAGAAAGAGAACCTGTTTGCTGACGGGCAGAAGCACGCTTTTGCCCGTGTCAATGGCGAGATGGTCGCGCTGGGGGAAGCGTCGACGGTGGCGGGTGAGCCGAAAGCGGTCCGTCTGACCAACCGCCTGCGGGTGTTGGCCTCGACGGCGCTGTCCACGCACCTGCTCGCCAGTGACAACGTCACGCAAAGAGCGCGTGCCGCGCTTCAGTTGCAGCGCGATGCCACGCCGGACATGCTGAACATGTTGCAGCAACGTCTGCTCGTCGAGAAGGATGACAGCGTGCATCAGGCGCTGGAAGTGGCGCTGGCAAATCTCCAGCTGGTCAGCCCACAGGCGGAGGTGCGTTTGCAGGCGGTTGAGCTGCTGGGGCATTCAGCCGATCCGGAAACCCAGACCCGTCTGTTGCCTTATACCCAGCCCCAAACGGAACCCGACGCCCGCGTGCGCGAGGCGGCGGAAAACAGCCTGAGCAAAATCCAGCATCGTCTGCTGATAAGCGATCTGCTGGGGCAGGCCTTTATGGGGCTGTCGCTGGGGTCCGTACTGCTGCTGGCGGCGCTGGGACTTGCGATCACCTACGGCTTGCTGGGGGTGATCAATATGGCGCACGGCGAAATGCTGATGCTGGGCGCCTACTGCACGTGGATGGTTCAGCAAATGATGGCGCAGTTTATGCCCCAGTGGCTGGCTTTTTACCCGGTGGTGGCGCTGCCGGTGGCCTTCCTGGTGACTGCCGGGATCGGTATGGCGCTGGAGCGCACGATTATTCGCCATCTCTACGGTCGACCGCTGGAAACGCTGCTCGCGACCTGGGGTATCAGCCTGATGATTATCCAGATTGTGCGCATGACCTTTGGCGCGCAGAACCTGGAAGTGGCTAACCCGGCGTGGCTGTCGGGGGGCGTGCAGGTTTTTGCCAATCTGATCCTGCCGTGGAACCGTCTGGTGGTGCTGGGATTTGTGCTGCTGGTCCTGTTCTTCACTTGGCTTATCCTCAACAAAACCCGCCTGGGGCTAAACGTGAGGGCGGTGACGCAAAACCGCAGTATGGCCGCCTGCTGCGGCGTGCCGACCGGGCGCGTCGATATGCTGGCGTTTGGTCTGGGATCGGGGATCGCGGGATTGGGAGGCGTGGCGCTGTCGCAGCTCGGTAACGTCGGGCCGGAACTCGGGCAGGGTTACATCATCGATTCGTTCCTCGTGGTGGTGCTGGGCGGTGTCGGCCAGCTGGCAGGCAGCGTGGCGGCAGCATTTGGCCTCGGGATCTTCAACAAAATTCTTGAACCGCAAATGGGTGCCGTGCTCGGCAAAATCCTGATTCTGGTGGCGATCATTCTGTTTATTCAGAAACGTCCTCAGGGGTTGTTTGCACTTAAAGGGAGGGTGACAGACTGATGAGCCAGCCGCTGACGTTAACCCTGGCGCGAAAAGCGCCACGCTTTATCCCGCTTTTTGGCAGCCTGATACTTGCCATTTTGCTGGTCCTGCCGTTTCTGGCGCTGCTGCCGGCCAGCCATCCGCTGTCAGTTTCCACCTGGATGCTGACGCTCGTCGGGAAGATCCTCTGCTATGCGATCGTTGCCGTCGCCCTCGACCTGGTCTGGGGTTATGCCGGAATGCTGTCTCTGGGGCACGGTATTTTCTTTGCTCTCGGCGGGTATGCGATGGGGATGTACCTGATGCGTCAGGCCTCGGGCGAAAGCCTCCCGGCGTTTATGTCGTTTCTCTCCTGGAGCGAACTGCCGTGGTTCTGGTGGGGCACACAGCATTTTGCCTGGGCGATGCTGCTGGTGGTGATGATCCCCGGCCTGCTGGCGCTGATCTTCGGCTGGTTTGCCTTTCGCTCAAAAATCAAAGGGGTCTATTTTTCGATCATGACCCAGGCGCTGACCTACGCGGGCATGCTGCTGTTCTTTCGCAATGAAACCGGCTTTGGTG
Organism: Lelliottia sp. SL45; assembly: GCF_026672535.1. Lineage (NCBI taxonomy): Bacteria > Pseudomonadati > Pseudomonadota > Gammaproteobacteria > Enterobacterales > Enterobacteriaceae > Lelliottia > Lelliottia sp. SL45. The sequence goes on along the minus strand of NZ_JAPPRH010000003.1, from coordinate 1,593,041 downwards.
GCAACAACGGCTTTACCGGGTTTACCACGCTGCTGGGCTTTTCGGTGACGGCAACCACCACGCGTATCGCCCTGTTTCTGGCGACCGTTGTCCTGCTGGTGGCCTCGCTTGCCATCGGTTTTGCGCTGGCGAAGAGCAAATTTGGCCGCATCCTGACGGCGGTGCGCGATGCGGAAAACCGCCTGACGTTTTGCGGCTACGATCCGCGTGGTTTTAAACTGCTGGTCTGGACGCTTTCGGCGGTGCTGTGTGGGCTTGCCGGGGCGCTGTACGTCCCACAGGTGGGTATTATCAATCCCGGCGAAATGTCGCCAACTAACTCCATTGAAGCCGCGATTTGGGTGGCTCTTGGTGGGCGAGGAACGCTGGTCGGCCCGGTGATTGGCGCGGCGCTGGTCAACGGTGCGAAAAGCTATTTCACCGTGGCGATGCCGGAATACTGGCAGCTGTTTCTCGGCGGAATTTTTATCGCCGTCACGCTCTTTTTACCGCGCGGCGTCTACGGGCTTTTTCGTAAGGGAGAGAAATAATGCAACCAGCCGAAGGACTCTTTACCCGGCAGTTGCCCGGCGACCGCTTTCGCGATCAGACCGACCCGGTGCTCCAGCTGGAGTCGATTAACGTCAATTTCGACGGTTTTCAGGCGCTGACGGATCTGTCGCTTAACATTGGCGTGGGTGAATTGCGTTGCGTCATTGGGCCGAACGGCGCGGGGAAAACCACGCTGATGGACGTGATTACAGGCAAAACGCGGCCACAAAGCGGGCGGGCGATTTACGATCAGTCGATAGATTTAACGGGTCTCGATCCGGCGGCGATTGCACGCCAGGGGATCGGGCGCAAATTCCAGAAACCGACCGTGTTCGAAGCCCTGACGGTGTGGGAAAACCTGGAGCTGGCGATGAAGGGCGATAAATCCGTGTGGGCCAGTCTGCGTGCGCGTTTGACGTCAGAACAGAGCGACCGTATCCACGAGATGTTAACGCTGCTGCGCCTGAGCGCGGAGCGCGACCGGCGCGCCGGGATGCTCTCTCACGGGCAAAAGCAGTTTCTGGAAATCGGCATGCTGCTGGTGCAGGAGCCGCATTTGCTGCTGCTCGATGAGCCTGCCGCCGGGATGACGGATGCAGAAACCGAATATTCGGCAGAGCTGTTTCGCACGCTTGCCGGAAAGCACTCCCTGATGGTGGTCGAGCACGACATGGGCTTTGTTGAAACCATCGCCGATCACGTCACCGTTCTGCATCAGGGGCGAGTGCTGGCGGAAGGCTCGCTGCGCGAGGTGCAGGCCAACGAGCAGGTGATTGAAGTCTATCTGGGACGCTAAAGGAGCCGTCATGCTACAGGTAAACGAACTGAATCAATATTACGGCGGCAGCCACATTTTACGCGGCGTGAGTTTTGATGCACCTGGCGGGGAGGTCACCTGTTTGCTCGGGCGCAACGGCGTGGGAAAAACGACCTTACTCAAATGCCTGATGGGGCTGATTCCGGCGCGCAGCGGGGAGATTGTCTGGCAGGGCAAAACCATCACTCACGCCAGGCCGCACCATCGCGTTCAGTCTGGCGTGGCGTACGTGCCGCAGGGGCGTGAGATTTTTCCGCGTCTGACGGTGGAGGAAAACCTGTTGCTGGGGATGTCGCGTTTTTCCGCACGAGAGGCAAAAAGCGTCCCGGAGGATATCTGGCAGCTGTTTCCGGTGCTCAAAGAGATGAAGCACCGTCGCGGGGGCGATCTCTCTGGCGGGCAACAGCAGCAGCTGGCAATTGGCCGCGCGCTGGCAAGCCGTCCGCAGCTGCTGATCCTCGATGAGCCAACAGAAGGCATTCAGCCGTCAGTGATTAAAGAGATTGGCGTGGTGATCCGCCAGCTCGCCAGCCGGGGCGATATGGCGATTTTACTGGTGGAGCAGTTCTATGATTTTGCCGCGGAACTGGCGGATAACTACCTGCTGATGTCGCGCGGAAGCATCATTCAGCGCGGGCGCGGTGAGAACATGGAGCAGGAGGGCGTTCGCGGCTTAGTGGCGATCTGAGGGTTATTGTTTTTTGAAATGTTATATTATAACATTCGCATTCTCATAACATGGAGTGAGGATCGCGTTTTGGCAGCACATATTGGAAAATTTGCAATGACTCTGGGGGCGCTGCTGGTCAGCGGCCATCTGTTTGCCCACTCGCACGGTCACCAGATGACCGAAGCGGAACAACAAGCGGCGAACGGGGTATTCGAGGATAAAGACGTTAAAGACCGCACGCTCTCCGACTGGGACGGTACCTGGCAGTCCGTTTATCCTTTCCTGGTTGACGGTTCACTGGATCCGGTTTTCAAAAAGAAAGCGGAAAAAGAGGGAAGCAAATCCTTTGACGAGGTGAAAGCCTACTACCGCAAAGGATACGCCACGGACGTAGACACCATCGGCATTGAAAATAACGTGATGGAGTTTCACACCGGCAAAACGGTGGCGAGTTGTCATTATGACTACAGCGGGTTCAAGATCCTGACCTACGCGTCAGGCAAGAAGGGCGTGCGTTACCTGTTTGAGTGTAAAGACGCCAGCTCTAAAGCACCAAAATTTGTGCAGTTCAGCGACCACACTATCGGCCCGCGTGCCTCGGCGCATTTCCATCTCTTTATGGGCAATACCTCCCATGAGGCGCTGCTGAAAGAGATGGATAACTGGCCGACCTATTATCCGAATGAGATGTTTAAAAAGCAGGTGGTGGAGGAGATGCTGCACCACTAAGGTTACCGCAAGTTATGTTGTTAAACGCCGGGCACGCGCAACGCAGCCCGGCAACACGCTACGCCGTTTCCACTCGCTCAGCCCAGGGCTTCACGCTCATCCCGCGCAGGATCATCAGCCAGGCCACCACAATCGCAACCATCATAATCACAAACAGCGACCAGTGCGGCAGGTGGGTCAGAATGAGTCCGGTAATCATCGGGTTCGCCGCCGCGCCCAGCCAGCCCAGCGCCTGCGCCGAGAAGTAGCTCGCTTTCATCCCCGGCGGCGCGATGTTATCGATCAGCAGATATTCACCCGGTGCATAGATAATCTCGCCGATGGTAAACACCGCCGAGGCAATTCCCCAGTAGATCAAATTGGTGCCCGAGAGCATAAACCCGCCCAGCCCGAGCAGGAAGAAGAGTGTCCCGAGCGCCATCAGCGGACGAATATTGCTGGCCTTCAGCCTGCGACCGATAAAATATTGCAGAGAGACCACCATCGCGGCGTTGGCAGGCAGCACCACGGCGACCACTTTTTCTGCGAATTCACTGGTGTAATCCGCCGCCAGCACATACTGGGAGATACAGCTGGCGAACGAGCCGCCGACGTAAGAGGCCAGCAGACCAGAGAGCGTATACCAGAACAGCGCCCGGTCACGAAGCAGCACCGAGGGTTGCCACGGAACGGTGACGTTGTCACTGTCTGCCGCAATACTCTTTTGCACATACACCTGAATAAACACCAGCGGCAGTGCGGCGCAGAAGGCCGCCAGCCAGAAAGGCAGTTGCAGGCTGTACATCACCAGCAAAGTGCCAATCGGCGGCCCGACCGTCCAGCCGATATTCAGAAAACTGTAGTTGAGAGAGAAGACGCGCGCTTTCTCGCCAGGCGTCAGTACATCTGCAAACCAGGCTTTGAGTACGGTTGAGAACACAGAGTACGCGCAGTTAATCACCGCGAAGAACAGCACCACCAGGGTGACATTATTCACCAGCGGAATGGCCACGAAACCGGCGATAAACGCCAGAATCGACAGCAGCATGTAGCGCTTTTTATCGAACTTATCCGCCAGGATGCCAAACCCCATGCTGAACACCACGCCAATGGTCAGGGCGATGGTCAGGGCATAGCCGATATTCGCCACGCTCATCTGGTAAACGCGCGTGAGGTAGATGGTCATAAAGGGCAGCGTGGCCCCCCGACCGATGGTTAACAGTAATGACGATGCCAACAACGCTGCGGTTGAGCGCCTGAGTGATGATTTCATTTTCCTGCCCGACATATGCTTATGCTTTTTTTATGTCTCAATGATTATCACGCCATAAGGGGAGTTGTATACCACCCAATTTTTCCGTAAGCGCTTTGTCTGACTGCCAGAATTAATGATCTTTTCCTCACTCGCTTTTTTCGTTACCTTGAATCTGTTTACAAAAATTTAATAAATCAGGGGCAGGGTATGACGCGCAAAGACGGACTGCTGGCGTTGCTGGTGGTCGTGGTATGGGGACTGAATTTTGTGGTGATTAAAGTGGGGCTGCACAATATGCCTCCGCTGATGCTCGCCGGTTTGCGCTTTTTACTGGTGGCCTTCCCGGCGCTGTTTTTTGTCGCCCGTCCAAAGATCCCGTTTCGTCTGCTGCTCGGCTACGGCCTGACCATCAGCTTTGGTCAGTTTGCCTTTCTGTTCTGCGCCATCAAGTTTGGGATGCCAGCCGGGCTGGCATCGCTGGTGTTACAGGCGCAGGCTTTCTTCACCATCATTCTTGGCGCGTTTGTCTTTGGTGAGCGTTTACAGGGCAAACAGCTGGCGGGGATTACGCTTGCGGTATTTGGCGTGCTGGTGCTCGCCGAAGCGAGTCTGAACGGTCAGCACGTGGCGATGCTGGGCTTTATGCTCACACTGGCCGCAGGGCTGAGCTGGGCGTGCGGAAATATCTTCAACAAGCTCATTATGCAGCACGAGGCGCGCCCGGCGGTGATGTCGCTGGTGGTCTGGAGCGCGCTGATCCCGGTCATTCCGTTTATGGTGGCGTCGCTGATGTTTGACGGCCCGGCGCTGATGCTGAAAAGCCTGATTGAGATCGATCTCACCACCATTTTGTCGCTGGTGTATCTGGCCTTCGTCGCGACGATCGTCGGGTATGGCATCTGGGGAACGCTGCTCGGGCGTTATGAAACCTGGCGCGTGGCGCCGTTGTCACTGCTGGTGCCGGTGGTCGGGCTGGCGAGTGCGGCAGTTCTGCTGGGCGAAAAACTGACGATGCTGCAACTGATCGGCGCGGTGCTGATCATGGCGGGGCTGTACATCAATGTCTTTGGATTGCGGCTGCGTCGGGCGACGCGCATCAGGGGATGAAAAAAGCCCCGCAAACGCGGGGCAAAAACGAATCAGAGGTCGTGCTGATTGTAATACGGCACGCCTAATTCGTCGGATTTGTCGCTACCCGCACCCATATGATTGAAATCAAACGGTGATTGATCGTGTGCGGTAGGCAGAACCATCGTGGTGCGGCTGTTCTGCTGATTAGCGTGAGTGGTTTGCTCCGCAAAAGTCTGGCCGGAGACCAGCACCAGTAAGGTGAGGGCGGCGGAGGCGATACGTTTCATGATTTCCTCGGTTACGTCTTATTACAGGCGATTAGCAATTACAATGTGTTAGCGGATGCAGATAGCGGGATTCGCCGGGCATACTGGTGATTCGGTACTTGTGCGGCGGCACGTCGAAATAGTTCTTGAACGTGCGGGTCAGGGTTTGTTGCGATTCAAACCCATAACGCTCAGCCAGATACAGAATCGGCTCGTTGCTCTCTTTCAGTTTCTGCGCAATTTCCGTCAGCTTACGGCTGCGGATGTATTGCCCTAAAGAATGACCGGTCTCTTTTTTGAACATCCGTTGCAGGTGCCATTTTGAGTAACCTGAACGCTCAGACACCTTCTCAAGTGAGAGCGGCGATTCCAGGTTATCTTCGATCCAGTCCAAAATGCTATGAATAGTGATGGCGTCATTATTGCGTCTGGACATCGTCATACCTCTTCTGTTTACGGCAGGATTTTCTTCAGCAAATGCTCAAGAGTGACCACTTCATCCGCCGTTAAGTTTTTTGTTAGTTCCTGGTGCAGTGTTTGTCCTACTAACTCATGACAGCGTTCGCACATGGCCGCACCATCGCTGGTGAGCTGCACCAGTACGCCGCGCTTGTCATTGGGGTTAGGTCGCCTTTCAATCCATCCTTTGCAGACAAGACGATCGAGCATGCGCGTGAGCGCGCCAAGGTCGACAGAGAGCACCTTTTTCAGCTCAACCGGGGTGATGCACACTTCGCAGCGAATGGAGCACAGCACTTTGAACTGGGTCGCAGTGATGTCCATCGGAGACAGATAGTCGTTGAGCAGGCGATCTTTTTTCTGGTTCACCATATGAATAAGACGGCCCAGTGGAATAATTTCGTTAAAGAGATCACTGGTGCTTTTCACAATGGTTGCCCTGGCAAGTAGTTTAATCACGGCAGATATTATTGCTCAGGCAAGTATAAGTCAACCGAATGTATCCGCCGATGCCACGATTTGCTAAAACGTTTCATGAACTTTTTTTGAGTCCTTTTAAATCATAAACATAACGCTGGGTTATCGTAATTCAGCGGAAAACACTGCTTACGTTGTCTGCATGGCTGTGTCAGGCCATTTCACCGTATACTGTCAGTGTTGATTATGGATAAGGACGACGACGCACTATGGTGGAATTAATTCAGGCAATAGGACTTGGGCTGGTGGTGCTGCTGCCGCTGGCGAACCCGTTAACAACCGTGGCGTTGTTTTTAGGGCTGGCGGGCAACATGAATAGCGCCGAACGTAACCACCAGTCGTTGATGGCATCGGTGTATGTTTTCATCATCATGATGGTGGCGTATTACGCCGGACAGGTGGTGATGAATACCTTCGGAATTTCGATTCCCGGGTTACGAATTGCAGGGGGCTTAATCGTCGCCTTTATCGGTTTCCGCATGCTGTTCCCGGCGCACAAAGCCCATGAATCGCCGGAAGCGAAAAGCAAATCGGAAGAGATGGAGTCTGAGCCTTCCGCTAATATCGCATTTGTACCGCTCGCCATGCCAAGCACGGCAGGGCCAGGGACGATAGCGATGATTATCAGCTCCGCGTCAACGGTACGTGATGGCACAACCTTCTCCGCGTGGGTCGTCATGGTGGCGCCACCGCTGATCTTTGCCATAATCGGCGTCATTTTGTGGGGATGTTTGCGCAGTTCCGGCGCGATCATGCGTTGGGTGGGTAAAGGCGGTATCGAGGCGATTTCTCGTCTGATGGGCTTCCTGCTGGTCTGTATGGGTGTGCAGTTTATTATTAACGGCGTACTGGAAATTATTAAGACCTACCACTAACACAGCCGGGCCTACACAATCTGTAGGCCCGGGCAATTGCTACTTTCTTCGGCAGACATCACCCATGATGTGTCTGCTCTTCCAGCGCTACCGGCCACTTGCGGAAGATCAGAATCGACCAGATCAACGCCGCCAGCGCCGGAATCGCCCCCAGATAGCCAATTGCTGACATAGAAAAATGCAGGCTGATCTGATTTCCCACCAGCGCACCCGCGCCGATGCCTAAATTGAAGATCCCGGAGAAGAGCGACATCGCTACATCGGTGGCATCCGGTGCCAGCGCCAGGACTTTAACCTGCATACCGAGGCCGATAATCATCATCGCCACGCCCCAGCAAATACTCAGTATCGCCAGATTTGTTTCGCTGCCTGCCGCCGGCATCAGCAACACCAGACACAGCATCAGGGCACCGATAGCGCCGCTCACCAGTAGCGACGCGTGCTGATTGCCCAGTTTACCAAACAGGATACTGCCGATAATGCCAGCCCCACCGAGAAGCAGCAGCAAGACCGTTGCAAAATTAGCGCTAAAGCCCGCGACAACCTGCACAAAAGGTTCAATATAGCTGTAGGCCGTGTAGTGGGCGGTAACGACAATGACCGTCAGCAGATAAATACTCATCAGCGCCGGGCGGCGGAACAGCACCGGCAGGCTTTTAAGCGAGCCAGAGTGTTCACTCGGTAATTTCGGCAGGAGTTTGATCAGGCACAGCAGGGTGATCAACGCGCCCATACCGATGGCAAAGAAGGTGGTTCTCCAGCCGAAATACTGCCCGACGATGCGCCCGATAGGCAGGCCGAGCACCATCGCCAGCGCGGTGCCGGTCGCCAGCAGGCTCAGCGCCTGCGCGCGTTTACCTGCAGGTGCCAGACGAATGGCCAGCGAGGCGGTAATCGACCAGAAAATGGCGTGAGCGAACGCAATACCGATGCGGCTTATCACCAGCACGGTAAAGTTCCAGGCGAGGAACGACAGCACATGGCTGGCGATAAACAGCACAAACAGGCCAATCAACAGCTTGCGTCGCTCCATCTGGCTGGTCAGCAGCATAAACGGCAGGGACATCAGCGCTACCACCCACGCGTAGATGGTCAGCATGATCCCGACCTGCGCAGTTTCCATCTGGAAACTTTGAGCGATATCGGAAAGCAGACCCACGGGAACAAATTCCGTGGTATTGAATATAAACGCGGCAATGGCAAGCGTGACCACACGTAGCCACGCGACCTTGCGTGAAACTGTGTTCGAAGGCATAAGATTTGGGGTTCGTTGCTGAAAAGATGAGAGGGCGATCTTAAAGCCTTAACTGGCTAAAAGACAATCATTATGTGATGCAGATCTCAATATTTTGCTTATACGTCCTGTAGCGAAGGACGTTGTTTTCCTTGAATATAAAGAACAGCACAATAAAAACAGGCGGTACGACGATGCAAGAAATTGATTTTTATCTGGTGGATGCCTTCAGCGATAAAGCCTTTGGTGGCAACGCCGCCGCAGTGTGTCCGCTGGAGGAGTGGCTTCCGGACGAGACGTTGCTCAGCATGGCGAAGCAACATAATCAGTCGGAGACGGCGTTCTTCGTGCGTACGGACGAGGGTTTTGAGCTGCGCTGGTTTACGACACTTGATGAGATTGACCTGTGCGGGCATGCCACGCTGGCGGCGTCGCATGTGATCTTCGAATATCTCGACTATCCGCATACGGAAATTACCTTCACTACCCGTTTTGTCGGCAAACTGACCGTGAAGCGCAACGGCGACTGGCTGACGCTCAACTTCCCGGCGTGGGCGAGTGAGTCCGTCGATAATCCTCCGGCGCTGCTGTTTTACTCCCTTGGGATCACCAGCGCGAAAGAGGTTCGCGTGGCGCGAGACTATATGGTGGTGCTGGAAAACCAGCAGCAGGTTGAGTCCATCAGCCCGGATATCTCATCCATGATCCCGCTCGACAAAATGGTCTGTATTACGGCCCCCGGTGACGAAGCGGATTTCGTCAGCCGCTTCTTCTGCCCAGGCGAAGGCGTGCCAGAAGATCCGGTGACAGGCTCCACCCACAGTATGCTGATTCCCTACTGGAGCGAAAAGCTCGGCAAAACGCAGATGCAGGCGCGCCAGGTGTCGGCCAGAGGCGGGGATCTGCGCTGTGAGCTGCTGGGCGACCGGGTGCTGATTGGCGGGCAAGCCACGCTGTATCTCAAAGGAAAAATCTTCCTGCGCCAATAGGGTTCGCCTATCCGTCTACATGCCCGCAGTCTGCGGGCATGCTGCCAGTAGGGGGAGAGGTTATCGCGGTTTAAATATAATGACTGTATATAATTACAGTGCCCCGCATTTTTGGCACCCTTTATCAGGCAATCCTCAAACGAGGTGCAGAGATAAGTTAAAAGTATGAACACCTGAACCGAGGTGGCAGCTATGTTGATAACAAACAACAAAAGGAGCCTGCCATGTATTCCATTACCTCTGAATCTGCCTCTCATCCGGATATTGTGGCGCTGATCGCCGCCCTGGACAGCTATCAAACTGAGCTTTACCCGGCGGAAAGCAACCATCTGGTCGATCTCACCCAGCTGGCGGCGGGGTCGCTTTTAATGATGGTGATCCGTGATAACCAGCTGAATGCCGTGGGCTGCGGGGCGATCGTGCTCAACGGCGACGGCAGCGGGGAGATGAAACGGGTGTATATCGATCCCACCCATCGCGGACAAAGGCTTGGGGAAAAACTGCTGGCGGCGCTGGAAGACGAAGCCCTGAGCCGCCACTGCCACACGTTGCGCCTCGAAACCGGTATCAAGCAGCACGCGGCTATCCAGCTGTATGAGCGCTGCGGTTATCAGGCGCGCCCGGCGTTTCCGCCCTACGACGAAGATCCGCTGAGCCTGTTTATGGAGAAGGTGCTGGTGGCTGACGTTCGTTTAGCAGTGCTATAAACGCTTCCAACTGACGCGTCATTGCGCCGCGTCGCCACACCAGCCAGGTCGTGAGCCAGCGCCAGTTTTCTGCCAGCGGCCACGCCTCCACCTGAAGATGCCCCGGCATGCTCTCCAGCATCGAGCGGGGCATCAGCGCAATACCTGCGCCCGCAATCACACAGGCCAGCATACCGTGGTACGACTCCATCTCATGGATCCGCCCCGGCGTGGCGCGGTCTGCGTGAAACCAGCTCTCCAGATGCCGTCTATAGGAGCAGTTGGCGCGAAACGCATACACGTCCCGACCGCTTACCTGCGTGGCGCGCGACACCTTTTCATGCCCGGCGGCGGCGACCAGCATCATCTCTTCCTGATAGACCGGCATCCCGTCCAGCTCCGGATGCGAGAGCGGCCCGTCGACAAACGCTGCGCTCAACGTGCCCTCCAGCACGCCATCGATCATCGTGCCGGAAGGTCCGGTGGACAGGGCGAACTGAATGCGCGGATAGCGCTGGTTAAACTGCGCAAGGGATTCAGGAATCCGCACCGCGGCGGTGCTCTCCAGCGCGCCCAGAGCGAACAGCCCCTGCGGTTCATCCCCGGCGACCACCATCCGTGCCTCATCGACCAAGGCGAGGATCTGCTTGCTGTAGCGCAGAAAGTTATGCCCGGCGGGAGAGAGGCGCAAACGCTGGTTTTCACGGATAAACAGCTCAACGCCAAGATCCGCCTCCAGCTGTCGGATTCGGGTGGTCAGGTTGGACGGAACACGATGCACCTTTTGCGCCGCCTGGGTGATGCTCCCGGTCTGCGCGACGGCGTTAAACATTTCGAGCTGAGTTAAATCCATAGCATTCTCTATTCGTGAATAAGTGAGTCAGTATTATTCATTTTTAAGAAATAGCAGAGTGAGCCACAATCAATCAACCCTTATTACGTGGAGAAGACTATGACTCATTCACCGGCTACCCATGCGCTGTCAATTAATCCGGCTAACGGCGAAACCCTCGCGGCCTATCCGTGGGCCACCGCCGCCGAGTTAGAGCAGGCAATCGCGCTGGCGGATCGCGGTTTCCGTCAGTGGCGCAATGAAAGCGTTACTCACCGGGCGCAGAAACTGCGCGATCTTGCTAGCGCACTGCGGGCGCGCGCAGAAGAGATGGCGCAAATGATGTCCCGTGAGATGGGTAAACCTATTTTGCAGGCACGCGCCGAAGTGACGAAATCTGCCGGTCTGTGCGACTGGTACGCCCAGCACGGCCCGGCGATGCTGGCTGCGGATCCGACGCAGGTTGAAAATCAAAAAGCGGTGATCGAGTATCGCCCGCTGGGACCGGTGCTGGCAGTGATGCCGTGGAACTTCCCGCTGTGGCAGGTGCTGCGCGGGGCGGTACCGATTCTGCTCGCCGGTAACAGCTATCTGCTTAAACACGCGCCGAACGTTCTGGGGTCGGCGACGCTTATCGGCGAGATGTTCGCGGATGCCGGTTTTGCGCCAGGGGTGTTTGGCTGGGTCAACGCCACGAACGACGGCGTCAGCCAGGCGATTAACGATCGTCGCATCGCTGCGATTACCGTCACCGGGAGCGTACGTGCCGGGGCGGCGATTGGCGCCCAGGCGGCTGCGGCTCTCAAAAAATGCGTGCTGGAGCTGGGTGGGTCCGATCCCTTTATTGTGCTGAACGATGCGGATCTGGATCTGGCCGTGAAAGCGGCCGTCGCCGGACGCTATCAGAATACCGGACAGGTGTGTGCGGCCGCTAAACGCTTTATTGTCGAAGAGGGGATCGCAGAGCAGTTTACCGAACGCTTTGTCGCGGCTGCTGCGGCCCTGAAGATGGGCGCGCCCGATAACGAAGAGAACTATCTGGGGCCGATGGCGCGGTTCGATCTGCGTGATGAACTGCATCAGCAGGTACAGGCGACGCTTAACGAGGGCGCAACGCTTTTACTCGGCGGAGAGAAAGTGGCCGGTGCGGGGAATTACTATCCGGCGACCGTATTAGGCAACGTTACCCCAGAGATGACCGCGTTTCGTCAGGAGCTGTTCGGGCCGGTCGCCGCGATCACCGTGGCGAAAGACGCGGAACATGCCCTGATGCTTGCAAACGACAGTGATTTTGGTCTGTCGGCGACCGTGTTTACCGCCGATGCGCAACGTGCCGAGGCGTTTGCTCGCCAGCTGGAGTGCGGCGGGGTGTTCATCAATGGCTACAGTGCCAGCGATGCGCGCGTGGCCTTTGGCGGCGTGAAGAAGAGCGGCTTTGGCCGTGAGTTGTCTCACTTCGGTTTGCATGAGTTCTGCAATATCCAGACCGTATGGAAAGACCGCGTGTAGGTCTTGTTAAACTTGCTTAAAAGGCCTTCACCGCGAAGGCCTTTGTCATTTTTGTGTCATGGTTCTGTCATTTGCGTTTCGTAGACTCCCACGCGTCTAACGTACTGTTACAGAAGAATATTATGAACCTAACGCAAATTTTCAGCCGTATTGCGAAGCGTCAGTTTGGTCTGCTGGCGGGCATCTTTTGTATTATCGGGCTTTTCTCCGCCCTGCAGCTCTCCTCGTCAATTCTCCTGACCGCCTCGCTTCGTGATGCCCAGCGCAATGAACAACAAAATCAGCTGACGCAACAGCAGCAAAGCAAACTGGATCTGGCGCGTGTCTCCCTGCTGGCGGCAAGCGATCTGCTCAATCGCTCGGGCGTCTATTTTATGCAGGATAAAGAGACCGGCTCTGAAGGGAGCTGGAACAGTCTGATGGATGAAGCGCAAAAGGCGCTTAATGCTTCCCAGGAGGCCTGGAAGGGCTGGCTGGCGCTGAATCCGCTCAAAGACGAGGCGCTGATTAATAGCTATCAGTTATTCTACGGCGCCATCAATGAGCAGGCGGAAGGGCTGGTAAAGACCCACTCCATTGACGCCTTTTTTGCCGTCCCCGCCCAGGCGTTTCAGACCGACTTTAATGATAACTACGCGCGCTATCAGCAACTGAGCGAACAACGGGCAGGAGAAGGGCGCCAGTCGCTGATGGATCGCCTCGCTGATTTGCAGTCGCTGTTCCTGCTGGCGCCAGTGGTCCTGCTGCTGATTGCGGTGGCGGTATGGTTTGGGATGTCGCGCTGGGTGATTGCCCCGCTGCGCAGGCTTATCGCTCATATCAACCAGCTCGCCGCCGGAGATCTCTCAGGTACCGCGCCGGCTGTAAACAATTTTAACCGCGAAATCGGGCAGTTGAGCGCCAGTATTAGCACCATGCAGCGCGGATTACAGCAGCTGGTGACGCAGGTGAGTGAAGCCACAACCGCAATGGTGGAAAACATCGGCGAACTGGCGGAAGGCAATCAGAAGCTGTATCAGCAGTCTGCGCGTCAGGCACAGGAACTGAGCGACGTGACGGCGCACATCGCCACGCTGGAAACCCACGTGGAGGGCAATACCGGGTACGCGAAGCTCGCCAGCTCGCGTGCGGATGAGGCGCGCAAGACGGCGGCGGGGGGCGATATCATGATGTCGACCGTTAATGCTTCCATGCAGGCGATCGTAGAACGATCGTCAGAGATGCGCGGGATCGTCTCGATGATCGACAGCGTGGCATTTCAGACCAACATTCTGGCGCTGAACGCCGCTATTGAAGCCGCCCATGCGGGCAATCAGGGGCGAGGGTTTGCAGTTGTTGCGCGTGAAGTGGGATTGCTGGCGAGAAAAAGCAGTCACTCGACGCAAACCATTCAGGAGCTGATTAATCACTCGTTACAGGGAATTGAAGACGGATCGAAAGCGGTGGTGAAGCTTGAGAACAACCTGCAGCAGGTGACCGGGCTGGTGGCAAATCTGAGCGGTCTGCTTGACGATATTTCTGCTGCCACGATGAGTCAGGGGGAGAGTATTCATCAGATGACGCGCCAGCTGCAGGCGCTGAATCAGGTGTCGCAACAGACGGATGTACTGGTGACCACCGCCTCCCAGGCGTCGCGTCGCTTACACGATGAGTCGTATTTGCTGATGCAGGCGGTTTCGCGTTTTCGTCTTCCCGCCTGACGCGACACATTCGCCTCTGTTATACTCGCAGCCCGTTTTTGGCCTCCAGGCAAGGAGCAACATGTGGCTGCGGTCATCGATAATCAGATGCTGGAAGAGATTCTGGCGCAGGTTCGTCCGTTAATCGGGCAGGGAAAGGTTGCCGATTACATTCCGGCGCTGGCGTGCGTCAGTGGCAATAAGCTGGGTATCGCCATTTGCACCGTGAAAGGTGAGCTTTATCAGGCCGGCGATGCCGCCGAGCGCTTTTCGATTCAGTCGATCTCCAAAGTGTTAAGTCTGGTTGCGGCGATGCGTCAGTATGACGAAGACGAGATCTGGCAGCGGGTGGGGAAAGATCCTTCCGGTCAGCCATTTAACTCGCTGCTCCAGCTGGAAATCGAACAGGGCAAACCGCGCAATCCTTTTATCAACGCCGGTGCGCTGGTGGTCTGCGACATGCTGCAAAGCCGTCTTAGCGCGCCGCGTCAGCGGATGCTGGAGATTGTGCGCCAGCTGAGCGGCGTTTCGGATCTGAGTTACGACGCTAACGTTGCTCGCTCTGAGTTTGAACATTCGGCGCGAAACGCCGCCATCGCCTGGTTGATGAAGTCTTTCGGTAATTTCCATAACGATGTGGCTACCGTACTGCAAAACTATTTCCACTACTGCGCGCTGAAAATGAGCTGTGTGGAACTCGCGCGTACTTTCCTGTTTCTGGCCGATCAGGGCTTCTCCTCGCTACATAATCAGGCAGTTGTGACGCCGATGCAGGCGCGTCAGGTCAATGCGCTGATGGCGACAAGCGGGATGTATCAGAACGCCGGGGAATTTGCCTGGCGCGTCGGGCTGCCCGCTAAATCAGGCGTCGGCGGCGGGGTGGTGGCGATTGTGCCGCACGAAATGGCGATTGCGGTCTGGAGCCCGGAGCTGGATGACGCCGGGAACTCGCTGGCAGGCGTGGCGGTGCTGGAGAAACTCACCCAGCGGCTGGGGCGGTCCGTCTACTGATGAACACCCTTGACGATCTGTTTGCCCGGCTGGCACGTTCAACCTTTCGTTCTCGCTTCAAACTGGGCACGAAAGAGCGGCAGTACTGCTGGGACAAAGGGGCGGAAACTATCGATCAACACGCCGCGGATTTTGTTGCCCGTCGTCTGGCGGCGGCCATGCCCGTCAACGACGGCAAGCAGACCCCAATGCGCGGGCATCCGGTCTTTATCGCCCAGCATGCTACGGCAACCTGCTGTCGCGGTTGTCTCGCTAAATGGCACCATATTCCCCGGGGCGAGGCGTTAAATGCCGATCAGCAGCGTTACATTGTGACGGTCATCCACCACTGGCTGGTGCTGCAAATGAACGCCCAACCTTGATGGGTTATGCATGCCGGCTATGTATGTTATAGATACGTGCTAATCTTTTATTATTCTGCTGATGACCGCGAAATAATTGCGCTAAGCAATTATATGGATTGATATTTGATGCCTTCTTCTTTGACATCCTTTAAGCCTTTTCTGCCCGATAATCCGCTTCGCAATGCGGTCGGTATTTTTATTCTGACCACGCTGTTCTATTTTATTGGTGCGGAACTGCGTCTGGTGGAAGCGCTCTCACTGTTCTGGCCGCTGAATGGCGTAATGGCCGGGGTATTTGCCCGTTACGCGTATCTTAACCGCCTGCACTATTACGCGGTGTCCTATGTCGCGATGCTGATGTACGACGCGGTGACCACCCACTGGGGGATGGCCTCGGTGGTGATCAACTTCTCCAATATGGTGTTTATCGTGACCGTGGCGCTGCTGGTGACGCGGGACAGACGTCGGGGCCGCACGGTTCCGGACCCGATCAATGCCTTACGCCTGTTTAACTTTTGCCTTATCGCCGCGCTGCTATGCGCACTGGTGGGGGCGATGGGTTCCGTCGGAATCGACAGTCAAACTTTCTGGCCGCTGTTTGCCGACTGGTTTAGCGAGCAGTTCTCGACTGGCGTGCTGATTCTGCCGTGCCTGTTGACCGTTAAAATCCCTGAGATCAAGAACCCGGTGCGGGTAGAACACTTTATGCCCGTGGTGGCACTGATCGTCTCTGTCCTGGCCTCGGTGGTGATCGGCGGGGCGGGCAGCCTGGCCTTTCCGCTGCCGGCGCTGATCTGGTGTGCGGTGCGTTATTCGCTTCCCGCGACCTGTCTGCTGACCTTTGTCACCGGCGGGGTGGAGATCATCCTGGTGGCGAACTCGATTATTAATATTGCCGTGGCGACGCCGCTTTCGACGCCGATGATGTTCTCTGCGCGTCTGGGCATCGCGACCATGGCAATTTGCCCGGTGATGGTCTCCGTGAGCGTGGCGGCGATTAACTCTCTGATTCATCAGGTGTCATTGCGCGCCGATTATGACTTCCTGACGCGCGTCTATTCGCGCTCAGGTTTGTATGAAGCGCTGAAACACGAAGAGTCCCATCGTCATCCCCGTTTTCTGACCGTGATGCTGCTCGATATCGACTACTTCAAAAGTATTAATGACAACTATGGTCATGAGTGTGGCGACCGGGTGCTGGCCTCTTTCGCCGGGCAGGTGCAGCAGGTGGTGGGCGAGGACGGGCTGGTGGCGCGCATGGGCGGGGAAGAGTTTGCGGTCGTGGCCAATACCGTTGATGCCCGTCAGGGCGTTGAGCTGGCAGAACGTATCAGAGAATCTGTTGCTTCGCATCCCTTCAGCTGGGGTCAGCACACGCTGTTTTTGACGGTGAGTATTGGGCTTGGGAGTGCGAAAGCAGAATCCTGGCAACTCACGGAGGTCTTTAATAAGCTGTTAGCCGAAGCCGACGAGTATCTCTATCGTTCGAAAAAAGCTGGGCGAAATCGTACCAGTGCGCGTCATCCAGACGATCTGCGCGTCGTCGAACCGCAAAAAAGTACGGAACAGATGTAAACGTATCCATCCCAGGCAGAATGCGGCCCTGATGTTATCACTTTGCTGATAAATTGCTTGCTACGTATTTTTAAGCTCAATAAGATACCGGTGATAACACATCGGAAAAATCGCGTAATGAACGGAACTGATAAACTGAGTAAAAACCATCGCTTACCAGGGAGTCGTTTTGTTAAACGTATGTATCTGATGCGTATCCTGGGCACTTTTCTCTGCTTTATTCCTATTCTTTCTGTCCTGACTGAACATCAACGTTCAGTGTGGCTAATGCTTTTGCTGGCGCTAAACGCGTTTGTCTGGCCGACCGTCGCCTGGCTGCGCGCCAGTCGGTCTTCTACGCCGCTGGCCGCAGAGCATCAAAATCTGGTGATCGATGCAGGGGCAGGAGGCTTCTGGATCGCGATGATGGCCGTGAATCCGCTGCCCTCGGTGGTGATTGCCACGATCCTGCTGGCCGATCGTCTGTCCGCAGGCGGTTTTGCCCTGATGAAGCGCGCGGCGATAGCCATGCTGGCGGTGTTTCTCGCTGCCTGGCTGTTGCAGGGCATGGCGATTATTATCACCGTTTCGCAACAGACCATGTTTGCCACCTTGCCCCTGATTGCGATCTACATCATTGCGCTTAGCGTGCTGACGGACAGTATTGCCATTCGTCTGCGGATCAAATCCCGCGAGCTGGAGCGGATCGCGATGATGGATCCGCTGCTGGATATCGCGAACCGGCGCCTGCTGGAAAAGCGCATCGAACACGAGCTGAATAAACTTCAGCAGGCCTGCCGGGAATCGGCGCTGATGTTCATTGATATCGATAATTTTAAAGAAGTGAACGATCGTTTCGGGCATAAAGTCGGGGATGCGTTGCTCGCCTCGGTCTCGGAGATTTTACACATTGCCACACGTCAGACAGACACCCCGGCGCGGCTGGGCGGCGATGAGTTTGTGATCCTGCTTCCGGATACCAGCATCGATGAGGCGCACGTGGTGGCGTCGCGGATCATGGAGGCCGCCGCCATTATGCAAGATGTGGCGCATGAAACCGTCAATTGCACCCTCAGTATTGGCATAGCGGGGGCAACCCGCGAGATGTCCAACGTAACGGACTGGCTGCAGGCGGCGGACACCGCCCTTTACCAGGCTAAGCGCGGCGGTAAAAATCGAATTTTTGCGCACTGACAAGTCGTTTCTTTAGGCTAAGCTATTAAAAAGCTGCGTGTCAGGAGACATCATGAAAGCGCCCGCGATCCCTGCCAATGAATCAGACCGTCTGCTGTCCCTGCGTGATTCCAGGCTTTTGGAGTCGAACAACCATCAACCCTACGATCGCATCACCCGGCTGGCAAAACGCCTGTTTGCCGTGCCGGTGGCGAGGGTGAACCTGATCGACGAACGTTCGCTGGTGGCGCTCTCTTTAGACAATGCCATGGCCGCCGTTCTGCCGCGCAATCTCTCTTTCTGTGGGCATACGCTGTTTAATAACGCACCGCTGGTGGTGTCTGACCCGCGACATGATCCCCGTTTTGCCGATAATCCGCTGGTAAAAGGCCAGCCTGGCGTACGTTTTTACGCAGGGTATCCGCTGCGCTTGCCCGACGGCGCTATCGTCGGCACGCTGTGTTTGATGGACTATGTCCCCCGCGATTTTGTTGCGGCCGATCTTAACGCCCTGAGCGACCTGGCAGCGCTGGCGGAAGACGAGTTCGCTGCCGCCTGTGCGGCGACGACGGATGAGCTGACGGGGCTGTTTAACCGGCGTGGATTTAATCAGTTAGCGGCGTTTGCCTTATCCGGCGCCCGGCGTCGTGCAGAGCCATTGACGCTCGCCTGGATGGATCTGGACCGCTTCAGACAAATCAACGAACGCTACGGGCAAGCAGAAGGCGATGCGGCGCTGAAAGCCATGACCGAGCTGATGCGCACCTCGTTCCGTGAGGCGGATCTGCTGGTGCGTTACGGTAGCGATGAATTCGCGGTTCTGTTTGCCGATACGGATGAGCAGGGGGCCTGGATTGCGATGCAGTATCTCAATGAGCAGGTCGCGGAATACAACCAGCGGGGGCTGCATCCCTGGAGCCTGACATTCTCCTGGGGAATCTGTGAATTCGACCATCAGCAGGATGATTTGCAGCGCTGGCTACAGACCGCTCACGACAAAATCCTCGCCATGAAACAGCGATACAGTGCAGACAGCGGACATAATAAAAGCCTATGAATGGCGTGCTTGCGTTAAATAATTGTTAAAGGCAATCTGAGGCGGTCTCTTCACAAGGAAATCCCATGACCGCCTCTCTGCACATTCACACCCTTTCACGTGACGATATTCTCTCGCATCTCGACTCACTGGCTGACATCCTCGAAAACTGCGTTAACGGCGGGGCGTCGGTGAGCTTTATGCTACCTTTTTCGGCTGAAAAAGCGCGTCAGTTCTGGCTTGGCGTGGCGGAAAGCGTGGCCCGCCGGGAGCGCACCGTGCTGGCCTGTCGAGACGAAGGTGGCGAATTTTTGGGTACCGTGCAGCTCATCACCGATCAACCGGAGAACCAGCCGCACCGCGCGGATGTAGCCAAGCTGCTGGTCCACGAAAAAGCCCGCCGTCGCGGTGTGGCGATGCGCTTAATGGAAGCCCTGGAAGCGGTGGCTGTGGAAGAGGGTAAAACCGTGTTGGTACTGGATACGGCTTCGGGCAGCGGTGCTGAGACGTTCTATCAGCGTGCGGGCTGGCAAAAGGTCGGTGAGATCCCGCGCTACGCCCTGATGCCGGACGGCGAAATGACGGCGACATCGGTGTTCTATAAGTTTTTATAATATTTTTCACAATTGCTTTATGAATTGATCAAAACAGGGTTTCATGGTCGAAAAGTTTGATAAGTTATTGGACCAATCTTATCGGGCTGTATGACTAATTTAAAAAGGAACCCCTTGTGAACACACTCAATCGTCGTGATTTTCCCGGTGCTCTCTATCCTGAACGTATCATCCAGTTTGGTGAAGGTAACTTTTTACGTGCGTTCATCGACTGGCAGATCGACCTGCTGAATGAGCACACCGATCTGAATTCCGGGGTGGTGATTGTTCGTCCTATCCAGAGCGATTTCCCACCTTCACTGAGCACTCAGGATGGTCTGTACACCACGATCATTCGCGGCCTGAATGAGAAGGGCGAGGCTGTGAGCGACGCGCGTCTGATCCGTTCCGTAAATCGCGAAATCAGTGTCTACAGCCAGTACGACGAATTCCTTAAACTCGCACACAATCCGGATATGCGCTTTGTGTTCTCCAACACTACCGAAGCGGGCATCAGCTATCACGCCGACGACAAATTCGACGATGCGCCTGCCGTGAGTTATCCGGCAAAACTCACCCGTTTACTGTTCGAACGTTTCAGCCATTTCAACGGCGCGGCCGACAAAGGCTGGGTGATTATTCCGTGCGAACTGATTGATTATAACGGCGATGCGCTGCGTGAACTGGTGCTGAAATATGCCCAGGAGTGGGCGCTGCCAGCGGCATTCACCCAGTGGCTGGTTGATGCCAACAGTTTCTGCTCCACCCTCGTGGACCGCATTGTCACCGGCTACCCGCGTGACGAAGTGGCCGCGCTTGAAACGGAACTGGGCTACCACGATGGCTTCCTCGATACCGCTGAACACTTCTATCTGTTTGTGATTCAGGGGCCTAAATCTCTGGCCGCCGAACTGCGCCTCGATAAATTCCCGCTTAACGTCCTGATTGTGGACGACATCAAACCGTATAAAGAGCGCAAAGTCGCAATCCTTAACGGCGCGCACACGGCACTGGTTCCGGTGGCCTTCCAGGCGGGGCTGGACACCGTCGGCGACGCGATGAATGACGCAGAAATCTGCGCATTTGTGGAAAAGGCCATCTACCAGGAGATCATCCCGGTGCTGGATTTACCAAAAGATGAGCTGGAATCCTTCGCCAGCGCGGTGACAGGGCGTTTCCGTAACCCGTACATTAAACACCAGCTGCTGTCGATTGCCCTGAACGGGATGACAAAATACCGTACCCGTATCCTGCCGCAGCTGCTGGCAGGGCAGAAGGCGACCGGGAAATTACCTGCGCGTCTCACCTTTGCGCTGGCCGCGTTGATCGCGTTTTATCGTGCAGAGCGTGAGGGTGAACACTATCCGGTGCAGGACGATCTGCACTGGCTGGAGCGCTATCAGCAGCTGTGGGCGCAGCATCATGACAAGCAGATCAGCACCAGCGAACTGGTGAAAGCGGTTCTCAGCGTGAGCGAGCACTGGGAGCAGGATCTGACGAAAGTGAGCGGATTGGTAGAACAGGTTACGCTCGATCTGGATGCGATTCTTCTGAAGGGGATGCGCGCGGCAGTGAAACCGCTCTGCTAATCCTCTCGCCCGGCTCCGGCCGGGTTTTATTTAAAGCATCGTTAGTTACAACATACTATATGCACCGTTTTTTTATAACACACTTCGGCATCGTGCGCTTTTTGTCTCGCAGTTAAAAAGGGGCAGCAATCCTGTAACAAGCTTGCAACCGTGACGGCGATCACGTTTAATAGTCGCGCTCTTTATTGACCTGAAGCTGACTATGATTGTTCGTCCTCAACAGCACTGGCTGCGCCTGATTTTTGTCTGGCACGGCTCCGTCCTGTCTAAAATCTTTACCCGGTTGTTCCTTAACTTCCTGTTATCCATCGCTGTTATCGTGATGTTACCCTGGTACTCTTCCCTTGGGATCAAACTGACCGTTGCGCCGTTTAGCATTCTCGGCGTGGCGATCGCTATCTTCCTCGGGTTTCGCAATAACGCCTGTTATTCGCGCTACGTTGAGGCTCGCCAGCTTTGGGGGCAACTGATGATAGCGTCACGCTCGCTATTTCGCGAGGTGAAAAACACGCTCCCGGACGATCCGCATCTCAGCGAGTTCGTGCGTCTGCAGATCGCCTTCGCCCATTGCCTGCGCATGACGCTCAGACGCCAGCCGCAGGCGGAGCAGCTTTCACGCTATCTTTCTGCGTCACATTTACGCGCGGTGATGGATTCAAACTCGCCGTCGAACCGTATTTTGCTGATCATGGGCGAGTGGCTGGCGGTGCGCCGTCGGGAAGGGCAGCTGTCAGATATTCTGTTCCACAGCCTCAACAATCGTCTGAACGACATGTCCGTGGTGTTAGCCGGATGCGAGCGGATTGCCAATACGCCGGTGCCGTTTGCCTACACCCTGATTCTGCACCGCACGGTCTATCTGTTCTGCATTATGCTGCCGTTCGCCCTGGTGGTCGATCTGCACTACATGACGCCGTTTGTCTCGGTGCTGATCTCTTACACCTTTATCTCCCTCGATGCGCTGGCTGAAGAGCTGGAAGAACCCTTCGGCGTGGAAAATAACGACCTGCCGCTGGATGCCATCTGCAATGCGATGGAGATCGATCTGCTGCAAATGAACGATGAGCCGGAAATCCCCGCCCGCGTCTTACCGGACAAGCATTACCAGCTCACGTAATGAACATTCAGGAACGCTGCAAGGCGTTCCACTCCTCTCGGGTGATTTCCCATAACTCCGAATCCAGCTCGCCGCTGACATAGGCTTTCTTTTCCGTTCTTACCAGGCGCATTCCACTGCTGGTAGAGATCCGCTGAGAGCGCTGATTGACGGCGGCTTTTGGCGCACGCAGAAGCGGTTTGTTCAGCGTATTAAACCAGAAGTCCGTCGCGGCAATGCTCGCTTCGCGCATATAGCCCTGACCCTGCCATTCGGGTGCCAGCCAGAATCCCCGATTGTTATCCTCGACGTCGTACAGGCAGATCAGGCCAATCAGCTGATCGGGGTTGTCTTTGCAACGAATCGTCCAGAACCACGCCACGCCATTTTCCACATCCGGCAGGGCGACGTTGTTCACGTATGTTTCTGCGCCATCGGACGGATAGGGCCAGGGTACGCTCGCCACCATATAACGCACGATCTCCCAGCGCGGATATAATGTCTGGATTTGCAGCGCATCTTCCGCTTCCAGCGGTTTGAGTAACAGACGTTCAGTGGTTAACGTGGGCGTTTTCACGATTCGGATCTCCATTATTTGTCGTTATGTTTTTGTTTGCCTTCTGCTATTTTCATGATTACCACATTCTGCTGTGACTGAATAGCCGAGGAAAATATGACGTTAAGACTGGCCGCACCGGAAGAGGCCGAGAGACTCTGGCTCGTTCGCAATCTGGCTATCCGTGCAGGCTGCCAGAGTAGCTATGATAGTGACGTGATCGCCCGCTGGACGCCGGAGGCAATGCCGGAAAGTTACCGTCAGGTGATAATCGATAATCCCTTTTACGTGGTCGACGATGAGAAGGGAGAAATCGTGGCAAGCGGCTATCTCGATCTGGCCGCCAGCAGCGTGGAAGCGATCTTTACCGTCCCCGACGCAGCCGGAAAAGGGCTGGCGGGGCGGATCATCGCGGCGATTAAAGCAGAGGCACGCGCACGCGGTATTTCGCAATTAACGCTCTCCTCAACGCCCAACGCGCAGACTTTCTATCAGAAACAAGGCTTTGTAACCGTTAGCGAGGGATTTCATTATTCAAGAATGGCCGATGCGCAGCTGCGTTGTATTCACATGACGATCGATTTAACCGGCGAGGAGACCCTATGACGATAACCGTAAGGGCGTTGCGTGCAGAGGATTATGCCGACTGGCGGCCGCTGTGGGATGGCTACACGGCGTTTTACGAATGCAAACTCGATGAGTCCGTGACCGCGTCGACATGGGAAAGGGCGCTGAGCCCGCATTCTGCACTGCTCTGTCGGGTCGCGGAAATGGACGGGAAAGTCGTGGGTTTCGCCCTGTGTGTGCTGCATGAAGGGACATTTTCAACCGCGCCCGTATGCTATCTGGAAGATCTGTTTGTCGATGCAAATGTGCGTGGGAGCGGTGCCGGAAAGGCGCTGATAGAGGCCCTCCAGGCGGAAGGAAAGCGCGAAGGGTGGTCAACGCTGTACTGGGTGACGCGTCAAAACAACCCTGCGCGAAAACTGTATGACAAGTTTAGTGAAGCGGACGATTTTGTACGTTATCGCCTGTCGCTTTAAGTTCTTTTAAGGTTCACGACGCGCAACGATAAACAGGCGCGGGAAAGCCAGCAAAATCTGCCCGTTTTCCTGCAGCGGATACTGCTGCTCCAGAAGTTCAAGATAGCGATCCAGATAGTTCCGCTGCTCATGTTCGCTCAGCTCCTGCAACCAGGGGCGCAATCCGGTGGCACTCACCCAGTCAACGATCGCCTGATGCGAACTCATCTTGTGATAGTAGGTGGTGCGCCAGATATCCACGTCGCAACCCGCGTCCGTCAAAATATCAAAATAGGCATGAACGCCGGGCAGCGGATCGCGGCTGCGGTCCGGGAAACCTTGCTCATAAGCCACTTCACGCATCAAAACGTGCGATGGCTCATCGCGATTATCAGGCATCTGAATCGCCAGCACGCCGTTCATTTTGAGCAGAGAAACCAGGTGCGGGAGCAGCTCGTAGTGATCGGAAATCCACTGCAGGGACGCGTTGGCATAGATAAGATCAACCGAATGCGCGGGACGATAGGTTTGAATATTGGCTTCAATAAACTGGCATTCGGGCAACGCCACCCGCGCCTGTTCCAGCATGGCCGGTGAATTATCCACGCCAACAATGTGTGCCGATGGCCAGCGCTGATGCAAAAGTGCGGTGCTGTTTGCCGGGCCACAGCCCAAATCCAGCACATCCGTCACCTCGTTCAGCGCCACTCTTGCCAGCAGTTCGGCGGCGGGACGGGTGCGTTCCGCGCCGTATTGCAGATATAAAGAAGGGTTCCAGTCGGCCATCATCGCATCTCCAGTTTGCGGGTTTCAGCAAGTGTAGATGATTGGCGATGGTTATGTTCAGGCGTTTAACCAGGCCTGGCCGTCAGCTTTCATTTTTCGCTCTAATTCACTGCCGCGCGTGGCAAAAACACGTTTAACCGGGAACCCACTCTTCTCCAGCACGTAGGCGAGAGCGGCGTATTCACGCGGGTATTTCTCGGCAGTCGTCGCGTCTATCTCCACCATTCCCATCGGGAACGTAAAGGTGCCCATGTCGTAAATGCTCTGACGATGGAACAATTTCCAGACGCCGTCGCGTTTCTCCATCAGGTCGTAGAAACGGTTATGTCCGTTGCAGCCCACGTTCAGTTTGACGTTTTCGGCGATAATAATGGCGTTCGTTTCCACGATCGCTTTGTCACCCTTGAAGGTAATAATCGGGCTGCCCATCAGATGTTTGGTGCGGATATCCGATGCCCCCATACGCTCTGAACCCGTCACAAAATCACCGAAAAGCCCTTCAAACCAGGTGACTTCGATAGTGCCGTCAGGGTGAAAGAGTGAACGCAGCTGTTCCCATTCGTTCAAATCCCGGTGGATCCAGCCGTTGATCAGGTCGGTAATCTGCAGGCGATCTTCAGTTCTGTTTTCCATTTTTCGTGCTCCGCTAATGAAAGATGCATGGAGTATTCACCCTGCGTTCGATAACATCCAATACTATAAAATGACAGATTAATCAGATTTAATGATTGCTGGAGGTGCGACATGGATTTACGCCAGTTACGCTATTTTCTGGCCGTGGCGGAAGAGAAGCATTTTGGCCGCGCCGCTCAGAGCCTGAACATCGTCCAGCCGGCGTTGAGTATGCAGATCCGTGCGCTGGAGGAGGAACTCGGCGGCGCGTTGTTGGTTCGGACCAGCCGAAGCGTCGAGCTGACCGAAGCGGGAAAACTGTTCCAGACCGAGGCACGACGCACGCTGGAGCAGGCCGAGTTTGCCCGACACGCCGTTGCGCGATCCCTGCGCGGAGAGACCGGCACGGTGCGAATCGGGTTTGCCGGGAATGCCGTATTTAGCGGGAAACTGATGCGTGATTTGCGTCATTTTCGCCAACGCTATCCGGATGTGGAGATGATTTTGCAGGAGGTCCCGGCGCAGCAGCAGGTGGAAGCCATTCTCGCCGGGCGGCAGGATATCGGCTACACGCCGGATCACAGCAAAACCCTGACCGCCGGAATCAGAGTGCAGAGGATAGGGGACTGGGACATTCTGGTGGCATTGTCGGACGAACATCCGCTGGCTGAGCGTCCGCTCTTCACCGTCGAGATGCTTGCCGGGCAGCCGCTGATCCTCTACGACGCCCATGATACGCATGAAAATCTGTATCTCATGCTGAGCCAGCAGCTGCAAAGCAGGCTGCAGATCGCACACCTTTCTGACAGCACCCTGAGCGTCCTGGCCCACGCTGCCGCCGGAATGGGGCTTGCGCTGGTTCCCGCACCGCTGCAGCAGGTGAATATTCCCGGCCTGGTTTATCGCCGTCTGAATGCCCCGGCGTTAACGGCCAATTTGCTGCTGATTAGCCGTGACACGGAGACAAGCGGCGCGGTGAACGCATTTCTGTCGTTAGCGGCACAGGGCGCGGCTCGTTGATCTGTCCCATGCCTCCATCATGGACATTCTGGAGCGCGTCATTTGCCCCATTTCCGCGAACCGATGACGCACAGAATGACGCCTGCGGTGATAACGATCATCAACGGACTGACGCTTTCGTGCAGGAGCGTCGCCGACAGCCCCAGGCCGAAGAACGGCTGTAACAACTGCAGCTGACCGACGGCAGCGATCCCGCCCTGCGCAAGCCCTTTGTACCAGAAAATAAAGCCAATCAGCATGCTGAAAAGAGAGACGTATCCCAGCGCCAGCCAGGCGGAATATCCGATGTGGCTGAAGGAGGCCGGCTGGGTCATTACTGTGGCCGTCAGCATAAAGGGCAGAGAAATCAACAGCGCCCAGCTGATAACCTGCCAGCCTCCGAGCACACGGGTCAGCCTGGCGCCTTCGGCATAACCCAGACCGCAGACGATCACCGCAGCGAGCATCAGCAGATCGCCAACAAGAGAAACTGCCGCGCTTTGTGAGAGGGCAAAGCCCATCACCAGAACGCTGCCCAGCACAGAGAACATCCAGAAGGCTTTTTTGGGCCGTTCACCGCCGCGCAGCACGCCAAAAATCGCGGTGCTGAGCGGCATCAGGCCGAGAAAAACAATCGAGTGCGCCGAGGTGACATGCTGAAGCGCCAGCGCCGTCAGTAGAGGAAAGCCGATCACCACCCCAAGCGCGACCACGACGAGAGGCAAAATGTGCGACAACTGCGGGCGTTTTTCCTTAAACCCGACGATCAGCATCATGGCAAAAAGACCGGCAATGGATGCCCGCAGGAACGTCAGGAAAAATGGATTCATATCCAGCACCGCCACACGAGTGGCGGGTAGCGAACCGCTGAAAATGATGACGCCCAGCAGCCCGTTCAGCCAGCCGGACATCGCGTTGGAATCCGTTTTATGCACTACGGAATTGACCACATATACCTCTTTATTTTCATCACGCCCGCAGGCTTGAGCATCTGTGAAGCCGATGGTAGTCTCATGAATCCGATACAATCAAAAAATTGTCATGGATACATTCGATGAAAGCCCGGTATAAAGCGATAGTGGATACCTTCGCAGCGTTGATTCGGGCGGGGACGCTCACGCCTGGCACCCGGCTGCCGACCCACCGCCATCTGTCACAGCGGGAAAAAATCTCCCTGGCGACGGCGACCCGCGTCTATACGGAGCTGGAAGCGATGGGGCTGGTGAGTGGCGAAACCGGGCGAGGGACGTTTGTCCGCGAGATTTCTCTTCCTCACGGCCACGGGGTCGATCAACAGGCCGTGGCATCTGATGTGCTGGATTTGAACTTTAACTATCCCGCGTTAGCGGGGCAGGGAGAGCTGCTGCGCGAGGCGTTACGCCAAGTATCGAACGCCGGTGATATCGAATCGCACTTGCGCTATCAGCCCCATGCCGGGAGGCTGACCGATCGCGAGATTATTGCCGGGCATTTCTCCTGTCAGGGATTTCGCCCTGCGCCGGACAATGTCGTCATCGTCAATGGCGCCCAGCACGGATTGACCGTCACGGTGATGGGGCTGCTGCGCCCCGGCGATGTAGTGGCCGTGGACGCGTTGACCTATTCCGGTTTTAAAGCGCTGGCCACGTTATATCATCTGGAGCTGATCCCCGTCCCGTCGCTGGCTGACGGCCCGGACCTGAACGCGTTACAGCAGATTTGCCAAAAACGCCCTGTTAGGGCGGTGTACACCATGCCCACGTTGCACAACCCTTTGGGCTGGGTGATGAATCGCGAGCAGCGACAAGTGCTGGCCGGGATTGCCCGCGCCCACGATCTCATCATTATTGAAGACACAGCGTATGCCTATTTGATTGGCAGGCCACCGCCGCCGGTCGCGGTTTATGCACCGGAACGCACGGTTTACGTCACCGGATTTTCAAAGAACGTGGCAACCGGGCTACGGGTGGGCGCGGTGATTTGCCCTGAATCGTACCGTCCGGCCCTGGAACGCGCGGTCCGGGCGACCAGCTGGAATACGCCATCCATCATGACAACCCTGGTGTGTAACTGGATTCAGGACGGTACGGTGTCGCGTTTTGAAACGCTGAAAAGACGCGATGCGCGCGAACGGCAGGCGGTACTCAGGGACTCCTTAGGCGAGCTGGCGTGCATTACTCATCCAAATTCCTATTTCGCCTGGCTTCCCCTGGCTGAAGAGGCGCGCGCCGACCGGGTGGTAAAAGATCTGATGGACAACCATATCTCCGTTTCAACGGCTGAGCCGTTCTGTACGGCGCAGACCATCCCTCAGGCCATCCGCATCGCGCTGGGGTCGGTGTCGATTGAGCATCTGCGCACCGCACTGGTCAAAGTGCGTGAAGCGATAGCGTTAGAGCAAAGCCGCTGAACAGAATACCGGAACTCAATCCACTTTCAGCATCCCTAACAAACGTTTCACCGTCCGCGAGCGTTCGAAACGACGCCAGCAGAGGGCGATATCCGTAAAGAGTTCCGGTGTGGTCAGGGCATGATAGGTCACATCGGTCGGCGAAATGGCGGCCATCGACTGTGGCACCAGGGCGAACCCGCCCCCTGCGGCGACCATGCTCAGGGAGGACGAAAGCTGCGAGGATTGCAGCGTATGGTGCATATCAATTCCGGCCCGCTCGCAGCAGCCGTAAACGCGCTCGAACAGGGCTGGCGCAACCTCCTGCGGGAATAAAATCATCGGCGTATCCCGAAGCTGGTCTAGCGCCAGCGCGTCGCACGCCGAAAGGGGATGCGTACGGTGTAACGCCACCACCATCGGTTCCCGGTCGAGTAACTTCAGCTCAAATTGCTTGCTGCTCTCGCACGGTAAACGCACAAAGGCGATATCCAGTTCCCCCTCTGCCAGCATCGTCATCAGCGAGGACATATTGGCTTCGACCTGGTGAACCGTCACCGCCGGGTTCTGAAGCTGATACTGATGAATCAGCGCAAAGATCTGCGGATGAAACGCATCTGAACTGGTGATCCCAATCGACAAATTCCCGCTAAGCCCGCGCGCAATGCCCCTGGCTTTCTCCAGCGCGGCATCGCTCATCGCGAGGATTTTGCAGGCGTCCTCATAGAAGGCTTCTCCCGCCTCGGTGAGTTCCACGCCCCGCGTCAGGCGCCTGAACAGCGGGGTGCCCACTTCCTCCTCGAGCCGCTTGATCTGCTGGCTCAGGGGAGGCTGCGACATCCCCAGTGCTTTAGCCGCTTTGGTGAAGTGTCGTTCGCGCGCAACCGCAACAAAATACCGTAGATAACGAAGTTCCATATCAAAAACGTCTCAAACCCGCATGCTTTCTATATTGGAACTCTCTGCTGAATCGGGTCAACATTTATTTAACCTTTATAAATAAAGTTGAAGAGGAAACGCATGATGACGCATTCATCTGCATGCGATTGTGAGGCGAGTTTGTGCGAAACCCTTAGAGGATTCTCGGCGCAACACCCTGACAACGTGATCTATCAGACATCGCTAATGAGCGCCCTGTTGAGCGGCGTATATGAAGGGGAGACCACCATCGCCAGCCTGCTCTCGCACGGCGATTTTGGCCTCGGCACGTTCAACGAGCTGGATGGCGAAATGATTGCCTTTAGCAGCCAGGTCTACCAGCTGCGTGCCGATGGTAGCGCCCGCGCGGCAAAGCCGGAGCAAAAAACACCGTTTGCCGTGATGACCTGGTTCCAGCCGCAATATAAGAAAACATTTGATGAACCGGTCAGCCGCCAGCAGATCCATGACGTGATAGACCAGCAAATTCCATCGGATAATCTGTTTTGCGCGCTGCGTATCGACGGCAACTTCCGCCACGTACACACCCGTACCGTTCCTCGCCAGACGCCGCCTTATCGCGCGATGACCGACGTGCTCGACGACCAGCCGGTGTTCCGTTTTAACCAGCGCAAGGGGGTTCTGGTCGGATTCCGTACCCCGCAGCATATGCAGGGGATTAACGTGGCGGGTTATCACGAACACTTCATCACTGACGATCGTCAGGGCGGCGGCGGGCATCTGCTCGATTACCAGCTCGAGCAGGGCGTACTCACGTTCGGTGAAATTCACAAGCTGATGATTGACCTGCCTGCCGACAGCGCATTTTTGCAGGCTAATCTCCACCCGGGCGACCTCGATGCAGCGATCCGTTCCGTCGAAAACTAACAGGAGAATCATCGTGAACAGTGATAAACAGGCTCGTCAGTGGGCGCATGGTGCCGATATGATCGTCGGCCAGCTGGAAGCGCAGGGCGTGAAACAGGTTTTTGGTATTCCCGGCGCAAAAATCGATAAAGTCTTTGATTCACTGCTGGATTCTTCCATCAACATCATTCCCGTGCGTCACGAGGCGAATGCGGCGTTTATGGCGGCAGCGGTAGGGCGATTGACCGGTAAAGCCGGTGTGGCGCTTGTCACCTCCGGTCCGGGCTGTTCGAACCTGATCACCGGTATCGCCACGGCCAACAGCGAAGGTGACCCCGTTGTTGCCCTGGGCGGGGCTGTGAAACGGGCAGATAAAGCCAAGCTGGTCCATCAGAGCATGGACACCGTCAGCATGTTCAGCCCGGTCACCAAATACGCCGTGGAGGTGAGTTCTTCGGATGCCATTGCCGAGGTGGTATCCAATGCCTTTCGCGCCGCTGAGCAGGGCAGACCGGGCGGGGCGTTTGTAAGCCTGCCGCAGGATATTGTCGATCTGCCGGCCACCGGCGCGATTTTGCCTGCCAGCACATCGGCACTCATGGGCCCGGCCCCTGACGCGGCGATTAATGACGTCGCGAAGCTCATCGAAAACGCCAAAAATCCGGTCATTTTGCTGGGCCTGATGGCCAGCCAGCCCGCGAACAGCGCGGCGCTGCATACGCTACTGGAGAAAAGCGGTATTCCTGTCACCAGCACCTATCAGGCGGCCGGAGCCGTGAATCAACAGCACTTCACCCGCTTCGCCGGACGCGTCGGCCTGTTTAATAATCAGGCGGGCGACAGGCTGTTACATCTGGCGGATCTGATTATTTGCGTGGGATACAGCCCGGTGGAATACGAGCCGTCTATGTGGAATAGCGGCGACGCCACTCTGGTGCATATTGATGTACTTCCGGCCTATGAAGAGCGTAACTACGTTCCGGACCTCGAACTGGTCGGGGATATTGCCGGCACGCTAAACCGGCTCGCCAGCCGGATCAGCCATACGCTGGAGCTGAGCCCGCGCGCCACTGAAGTTCTCCTCGATCGCCGACATCAGCGTGACTTGCTCGACAGACGTGGCGCATCGCTTAACCAGTTTGCCCTGCATCCGCTGCGCATCGTGCGTGCCATGCAGGACATCGTTAACAACGACGTGACGCTCACCGTCGACATGGGCAGTTTCCACATCTGGATTGCCCGCTATCTCTACAGCTTCCGCGCGCGTCAGGTGATGATTTCAAACGGTCAGCAGACCATGGGCGTTGCGCTGCCGTGGGCGATTGGCGCCTGGCTGGTCAACCCTGGCCGCAAAGTCGTCTCGGTGTCCGGTGACGGGGGATTCCTGCAGTCGAGCATGGAGCTGGAAACCGCCGTGCGCCTCAAAGCCAACATTCTGCACATTATCTGGGTTGATAACGGCTACAACATGGTGGCTATCCAGGAAGAGAAAAAATACCAGCGCCTTTCCGGCGTGAACTTCGGCCCGGTGGATTTCAAAGCCTATGCCGATGCGTTTGGCGCGAAAGGCTTTGCCGTGGAGAGTGCCGACGCGCTGGAACCCACGCTACGTGCGGCGATGGAGGTCGA
The DNA here is from genome assembly GCF_026672535.1 of Lelliottia sp. SL45. Classification (NCBI taxonomy): domain Bacteria; kingdom Pseudomonadati; phylum Pseudomonadota; class Gammaproteobacteria; order Enterobacterales; family Enterobacteriaceae; genus Lelliottia; species Lelliottia sp. SL45. Next base: position 1,560,830 of record NZ_JAPPRH010000003.1, on the reverse strand, counting down.
CGGCCCTGCCGTGGTGGCCATTCCCGTCGACTATAGCGACAACCCGCTGCTGATGGGCCAGCTCCATCTCAGTCAGATTTTGTGAACTACTTAAGGACAAAAACATGCATAAAGTTGCTCTCGTAACAGGCTCCGGTCAGGGAATTGGTAAAGCGATTGCGCTTCGCCTGGTGAAGGACGGTTTTGCGGTTGCTATTGCCGATTACAACGGCGAAACAGCAAAAGCCGTCGCCGATGAAATCATCCGTAACGGTGGCAAAGCCATTGCCGTGAAGGTGGATGTATCGAACCGTGAGCAGGTGTTTGCGGCAGTAGAGAAAGCCCGAACGGCGCTGGGTGGCTTCGATGTGATCGTCAATAACGCCGGGATCGCGCCGTCTACGCCTATCGAGTCGATCACGCCTGAGATTGTCGACAGGGTTTATAACATCAACGTGAAAGGGGTGATCTGGGGGATTCAGGCCGCGATTGACGCTTTTCGCAAAGAGGGGCACGGCGGTAAGATCATCAACGCCTGCTCCCAGGCGGGCCATACGGGAAATCCTGAACTGGCGGTCTACAGTTCCAGCAAATTTGCCGTACGCGGCTTAACGCAGACCGCCGCGCGAGACCTGGCTCCGCTCGGCATCACCGTTAACGCCTACTGCCCGGGTATTGTGAAAACGCCGATGTGGGAAGAGATTGACCGTCAGATTTCCGATGCCGCAGGCAAACCGGCGGGCTACGGCACTGAAACCTTCGCCAAACGCATCACGCTTGGCCGCTTGTCCGAACCGGAAGATGTCGCCGCCTGCGTCTCTTACCTCGCAGGGCCTGATTCTAACTACATGACCGGTCAGTCTTTGCTGATTGACGGCGGAATGGTGTTTAACTAAAAAATAACGATAAGCTCTGACATGTGTTTCCCCTGCATCATTGCAGGGGCTTTTTTTTATGCGCGGTTTTCTCTGTCGCCCGCTATCTGCTAATCCTTAATGCTTGACCCAGACCAGTTGTTCCACCGGGAAGCCCAGCTCACGCGCCGTCGCGAGGAAGTCCTGCTTGACCGTCTCTGGAAGGGTTGTTGAGCGAGAGAGGATCCATAAATAGTCGCGATTTGGGCCGCTGACCAGTGCGTGCTGGTAATCCTTATCCAGTTTAATCACGTTATAGCCGCCGTAAAACGGGCCAAAGAACGAGACTTTCAGCGCTGCAGTGGTGGGCGCTCCGGTGAAGTACGCTTTCCCTTCACTTTCTTTCCACCTGTTCTTAATCGGATCATATCCACGGTTGAGTACGGTAATCCCCCCGTCGCTACGCAGACCGTACGTCGCTGTAACCTGTTCCATCCCTTTTTCAAAGCGGTTTTCCAGGCGCGCGATTTCATACCATTTACCGAGGTAACGGCTGGCGTTAAAGTCGCTGACAGGTTTCACGCCCTTTGGTGGGGTCGGTGATTTACATGCAACCAGCGTGAGCGCCACAGCGATACCCGTCATCACAGGCCATAGTTTCATGTGAACTCCTTTCTTTTTAGTAACCGGGAGTTAAGTGTAGTGTAAACAACAGGTCAGAATGATTATCACAAAAAATTGAGTATTTCCTGATAAGACGGCTGACGGTGAAAAGCGAAGGTTGCTCAGGTTATTCTCTACGGGCCTGAAAAACTGAGCGCTTCCTTGAACAGTCATTATTTCTTGATCTGTTTTCCGTGTTCATCCACAACAGGTTCACCATCTTCTTTCGTGAACGCACCGCGCTGCTCTTCCGTCAAAATATCCAGCACCACCTCTGATGGCCTGCATAAACGCGTCCCCATAGGGGTAACGACAATGGGCCGGTTGATGAGAATAGGGTGCTGTAACATGAAATCAATCAACTGGTCATCGCTGAAAGAGTCGTCTGCCAACCCTAATTGCTCATAGGGTTCGACATTTTTGCGTAACAGCGCCCGAACCCTGATCCCCATATCTGCAATCAGTTTCACCAGCTCTTTCCGCGTGGGCGGGGTATCCAGATAGAGGATAATCTTGGGTTCCGTCCCGCTGTTGCGGATCATTTCAAGGGTATTTCGCGACGTGCCGCAGGCTGGGTTGTGGTAAATAGTGATGTTGCTCATATCAGTACCTCATTACACAGTGAAAGACAGGCGAAGCGCCAGCGCGACCAGCGTCACAAATAGCACCGGGATGGTCATGACGATCCCGACCCGGAAGTAATATCCCCAGGTGATGGTCATATTTTTCTGCGCCAGAACATGTAGCCACAGCAGCGTCGCCAGGCTACCAATCGGGGTGATTTTAGGGCCCAGATCGCTACCGATAACGTTGGCATAGATCATCGCCTCTTTGATGACGCCGGTCGCGGTACTGCCATCGATCGACAGGGCACCCACCAGAACGTTTGGCATATTGTTCATTACGGAGGAGAGAAACGCCGTCAGGAATCCGGTCCCGAGTGTCGCAGCCCACAAACCGTGATCGGCCAGTTGGTTGAGCAGAGCAGAGAGGGCGTGCGTCAGGCCCGCATTGCGCAAACCGTAGACCACGAGGTACATGCCCAACGAAAAGATCACGATCTGCCAGGGCGCGCCACGCAGCACGTTGCCGGTATTAATGGCATGCCCTTTTTTCGCGACGGCAAACAGAAGCAGCGCACCGACGGCAGCAACCAGGCTCACCGGCACGCCGAGCGGCTCGAGACCAAAGAATCCGACTAACAGCAGCACCAGAACCAGCCAGCCCATTTTAAAGGTCGCGCCATCGCGAATGGCCATTTTCGGTTGCTTCAACAGAGAGACGTCATAAACGGCGGGAATCTCTTTGCGAAAGAACACATGCAGCATAACCAATGTTGTAGCAATCGCTGCGAGGTTGACTGGGACCATCACTGCGGCATATTGCGCAAAGCCCAGTTTAAAGAAATCCGCCGACACGATATTCACCAGGTTTGACACGATCAGCGGCAGGCTGGCCGTATCGGCGATAAATCCGGCCGCCATGACAAAGGCCAGTGTGGCGCCTTTGCTGAAACCCAGCGCGAGGAGCATCGCGATTACAATCGGGGTCAAAATTAGCGCGGCACCGTCGTTGGCGAACAGCGCGGCCACCATCGCACCCAGCAGGATAATCCAGGTGAACAGCAGGCGGCCACGGCCATTGCCCCAGCGGGCAACATGCAGCGCGGCCCATTCAAAGAACCCGGACTCATCAAGAAGAAGACTGATGATGATCACGGCGATAAACGTGGCGGTGGCGTTCCAGACGATTTGCCAGACCACCGGGATATCTTCGGGATGAACGACCCCCGTCAGTAAAGCCAGACCTGCACCCAGCATGGCGCTCCAGCCAATGCCCAGACCCCGTGGTTGCCAGATAACCAGAACGAGGGTAAGCAGAAAAATTGCACCGGCCAATAACATCAGTCACTCCATTCATATCTATTCAGACGAATATGTAAACGCATTTCAGCATGCAGCCGGTGAAGCGTTGTTGAAGGTGTTGCGAATGTTTTCACGCTCACAGTTCCAGGCTGAGTCAATAATCGCCGCCGCCCACGCGGGCATATGTGGCGAAAGGCGATAGTGCACCCATTTCCCTTCACGACGATCGGAAACCAGCCCGGCCTCACGTAATAACGCCATATGGCGTGAAATTTTGGGCTGAGACTCTGTCGTTGCTGCACAGATATCGCATACGCAAAGCTCTCCGGACTCCCTGAGCAACATCACGATCGTTGAACGGGTTTCATCAGAAAGTAATTTAAAAAGCTGAACAGGCTGTAGCATGTTGCACCTCGATAAGATTTGACAACACATATGGTAATCCATATATGTTAACTTTAAAAGTACAGCGTTTAAGAACGGAGCCATTTCATGAAACATTTACCCGCCATCGAACCACAATTCTTTGATGATACGGTCACCAGCAAAATTTCAGGCAGTGACCCAACAACGCCGCCACGCATTCTGATTCTCTACGGATCCATTCGGGAGCGTTCCTACAGCCGGTTTGCCGCAGAAGAAGCGGGGCGGTTATTGACCGAAATGGGCGCCGACGTGAAGATATTTAATCCATCGGGTCTGCCATTGCCGGACGACGCACCGGAAACCCATCCGAAAGTGCTCGAACTGCGGGCGCTGGTCAGATGGTGTGACGGGATGGTCTGGAGTTCTCCCGAAAGGCATGGCGCAATGAGTTCGGTGATGAAAGCGCAAATTGACTGGATACCGCTGAGTGAAGGCGCGGTTCGGCCGTCCCAGGGAAAAACGCTGGCCGTGATGCAGGTTTGCGGAGGCTCGCAATCATTCAATACCGTCAACCAGATGCGAATCCTTGGTCGCTGGATGCGAATGTTCACCATTCCAAATCAGTCGTCAGTGCCCAAGGCGTGGCAGGAGTTTGATGAAGAAGGACGGATGAAACCGTCAGCCTGGTACGATCGAATTGTGGATGTCACAGAAGAGCTTTATAAAATCACGCTGATTCTTAAAAGACACGCAGGTTATCTGTCCGACAGGTACAGCGAAAGAAAAGAGAATCACCAGGCGCTGTCGGCGCGAGTGAATCAGGCAAAAATCTGAGAATCGATTTCAGAGGGATGCGGAAAAGACCGGATTGAGCGAACTCCGGTTGTACATAATCAGCCTGATGTGGATGGTAGATTTGAGTGGTTATATGATTGGTGCGCATAATGTATACTATGTGAAAGTGTAGTCTACCTGTAGTGCTGCCGTATTCTGGCACACAAAAGTATTGAAAACAGTCCTCAAAACTCTCAGTCATCTTGCGGCCCTCAGCCTCTAAAACTGAACGACCTACCGAACGAAAATGGTCGCGAAGCGCATTAGGATTATCATAAAACGCCTGTAGCCTATCATCAGACAGGGTAAGCGTGTCAAATACAAAAAAATGTCCCTTAGTGTGACCAATACGCATAGCGTTAAGTATGCGTTGAACAGTCAAAGCACGTCTACTCATCATTGTAGTCTTCTCCAAGTATATCGACGCCTCATCCTTTCGGGCTGGAAGAAGCGGGGAAATGCCCAGAGAAGTATAACACTCACGTATCTCTTTCAATGGTCTGGAAGTGACCAGCTTGCGCCAGTAGGTAGAGACAGATTCATCATGAAACAGCCACCATTCACCGTCCCCGTGGGGGATGTGGTCTATAGTGTTATTTATATCAAGTTGAGCGCGGACATCTTCAACATCTTGGATTTCTTCGGCTAAGGCGAGGGATAAGGTCAAAAAATCGATAGAGGCTTGCTTAGAGAGCTTGAGGCCATCGCAATAAAAATCGTCGTCGATAACTTCAAAATGGCGTAAGGATTCAACCTGGATATCGTAGAGGAGCTTTAAACGGCTCTCGACTTGCTGATGCATCTGGAGAGAACGAGACTGAACAAGGGTAGAAAAGCCCACAGCAGAAACGAACGGCTCCAACAACTCACGAAAGGCGGGTTGAAAGATAGGGTCAAAACTAGAAATGGGCTGAGTAAACATAGTTAATTCCTTTCAAGCCAACCAATAAGCGCCTTAAGCAAACGAAATGGAAGATACAATGCGAAATACCAAAAAATGACAGCAAAAACAACAGTAAAAAATTTAGTAAATGCAATCTCAGCCATAAAAAAGCCCTCCACAAGAGGAGGGCAATTTAAATCATAAATTCAAGATAAAACAATAAGAAAAATGTAACAACTATTTGCGAGACATGGGGCCATGAACGCCAGTTGCCTTACGAAACATGTCAGCCGATTTATTGTAAATAGTACCGATTGGAGAAGTATCAAAGTAAGGAAAGGCAATATCAAAAGCAGATTTAGGTGCAGAAGGACCCTCGTTTTTAAAATCGGACCAAACTTTACCAGCCCAAGATTTAGCACCTTTAAGATTTTCAGTATCAGCGAGAATATTATTAGTCTGCGCCTTAATCTGGTCAGCAGATAAATTTATATTATGCGTTTCAGCATAGGACTTTAAAGTATTAGCAATAGCATTTTCCTTTTGAGATTGTGACAACTCAGTATTTGCAATGATAGACATGATACGGGCGTTAGATTCACGCTGATTATTCATTAGCATAGAATTTTGGGCATACACCTGGTCAGCAGTATTTTGACGAGAAGTCACAGAACCGATACCAGCTATTTTGAGCTGATTATCCATCTCCATTTGAGCAATATCCTTTTGATTATCCAGCTGCATTTTAGTTAACTGCTTTTGCTGGGAAAACTGCTGCTCCTGAATGCCGGACATAGTACCGCCAGCCCCAGAGCGCTCCCATGGATTTAATTCAGGAAACGCATTAGAAAGATATTTACGGGCATCGGAACCAGCTTTAGCGGCATCATTTTTATGAAATAACGAATGCATAATTTTATTAGTAGCCTCCTGAGAGCCGGACGTAAGAAGACCATTAGCCATATTTTTAGCCGTAGAAGAAAGCAAGTCATCCTTGGGGGCCTGAGAGCCCGATAGTGTGGGCTGGGGAGTTGCGCCAGGAGGAGGGGGATTAGAACCCTGCATGGTACTGGAAACACCAGTAGCCATAGAAGACGGAGATGGAACGGGAGGAACGGGTTGAGACATGGAATTTTTAAGCGAAGCGTCGCTAATAATACCAGATGGGTCGGGGGCGGAACCACCGCCACCGAAAAGAGAACTACCAACGGAACCAAGAACAGAACCGATAGCAGAACCAATACCAGCCATCATAGCCATAATTAAGAACCTTATTTAAGAGGTTGAAGGAATGTGACATCACGAAGAACCTGATTCATTGAAAAGAATCCGTCAATATTGCCCTTCTGAACACCACGGAAAAAGAATACAAGCGCAGCATACGTCTGATTGCCGGACGTTTCAACAGGAGTAGTATCAACGGTGATAGCGCCCTCAGCAGAGCAAGCGCCAGCGCTATATGTAGACAACTTGATAGGATAATAACGAACGTTAGCAGCAACGCCAGTATGGTCAACAGGTGCGTCGTATATACCGAGTGCAACAAGTGGATATACGTTAGAGGAAGCAGCCATGTTAAAGCAGTAGGAAACGACCTGCATCTTCATAGCTGAAGTAGTGGTATCGAGCTGCATAGCAACGGCAACACCAACCATACCATTAACATCAGCGAGAACCTGGGCATTAACGAATGTATTAAAATGTGATAAAGGGAAGTTCAGATTCATAATAGAAGGCGGGTTAGCAGGCACAATAGTTGGACCTGTAGTGTTGGAAACCTGTGCGTAATTATGCTTGGAAACGAATGATTGATGCATGTTAAATATCCTTAAAGTTAGTTAAACGCTGCCGCGGGCCAATTGCTCAGGTCGAATATTAAAATATTCGACCATCACAATTCAAGAAGTCATAATGGAATCGCGTACAGTCGGCATATTACGATAAACACGAGCATTAAATTTAGACTGAATGGAATAGTGGCCTAATTGAGTTGACTGAAAACATTTATCATATTGTTGAGGCTCAACAAGTATATTACCCTGCAAATCCGAATGATTAGGAAACTTAGAAATGAAAGGAAATCCCTGAAGCTCATGATAATTATAATCAACATGAGAATTTTGATAGCGAAGCCACTGAGAATGAGCAATTTTACACTTAATGGAAGAATTACCCTGATGAAATAATGAACTATATGAAGTTTCAACAGGGACAGAGTTACCAACAATAGCGGGGTCGGCTGCAATCATGTCATAGCCAATAGACGGCAAATTAACGAGGAGCGGGTTCTCGTATGTACATGTCGGAGGGAAGCGAGTTAAACAGAGCGTCATAACAACCCCATGCTCAGGAACGAAAAAGCGGGGGACAGTATGATGAAACGACTGCTGCACACGACCAGAGAACTGGCCAAGAGAAGATTGGTCTGTGCCATCAACATCATAACCAGAGGCCCAGGTATTAGTACGCATTAATAATTTTGGGCGATTATCAGCATCAATAGTGGTAGAGCCGCCAAAGGACTCGACAACATCACGATAGCGAGTTGCAAAGTAGGAACGCTCCTGCTCAGTATGTAATTGAGCATAAACAGCCTGCAATCCCATAATATCCACAGCGCCAGTAAAATCAGAATTAACCTCAACATTATAATTACGGTGAGTCTGAGTATTAGGAGGAAGCGGGGCAGACCAAATATTTTTTAAATGACAGCAACGCAAACCGCCGCGACAAGTAGCCTCATCCAGGTCAGCTAAAGAACGAACCTCATCAGGCATCCAAGGGGCCTTGAAGAAATTATTCCAGATTTGAAGATAGGACTGATAATAATATTTAGGTAGCGTGTAATCCTTGGAAGGGTGGACGCCAAGGAAAGAACTACCCCAGATTTCAGGATAGCAAGACTCAGGCTGTAAAGGCTGGGCAGCCATACCAGCACGCATAAAATTAGTCCAGGTATCACGATAAACATGACGCATAGGAACATAGAACGTAAAGAAATCGACATTACTATCAATAGCCATACCACGACGTAACGGGGAAAGGCGAAGCGCACCAAGGGCATCTAATTCAAAAGAATCACCAGCCGCAACAACTGTAGTGGAAAGAACCTTTAAACGACCAATATCATTGGCCGAGAATACAAAGTGCGATAAATCAAGCAATTCACGAGATGGCTGATTCATTTCAAGAGTCATATAATAAACCTTATATCAAGTTGAGAAGGGGGGAGACCCCCTTCATTATTAAGCCTGGAAGCCACCAACGTACCAGAGACGAGCGCCTTTGGTTTTTTCACCGCGAAGAGCTCGCGGGTTTGGTGAGCGACGACCTTTACCTTTAGAACGACCGCGACCTTTAGCCATTACGCACCAACCTGAAGACGAGTTTTAACATTACGCTCAACACCTTCAATCTCACGAAGAAGGCCACCACGAATGCGAAGAACAAAGGAAAATAACTGGCGAGCAGAAACGGGCTGCTCAATATCCTGAGTAATATATTCAGAAAACTCACAGCCATCCATAATTGCGCAAGCAGACTGTACATTTACATTATGAACGTAAAATGCAATTGTAGCGGCAATAAATTCAGCGGGAGCTGGGAAACGAGGGAAACCAACAAAATCAAGTGCACCATATACAGCGGCCTCAATACAACGGCGAGCACGATTACGGTCAGTAGCAAGCCATAATTTATTAGCGGTAAGGAATGTATAATCATCCTCAGACAAATCAAGTACAGCACCAGAAGAAACCATACGAATAGAAGCTAATGCAGTTGCATAACGTACATCAGCGGTATTCATTTCAATATCACTCATTTAAAGTAATCCTTAAAATCAGCAGGGAGTAAATTACGCTCAGTTAATAACTTAATAAGCGATTGATTATATTCAACGTGTTCAGTTTCATAAGTAAACCAACAACGAAGCATATTAGAAGCCATCATCAGCCATTTATCATCATCAAAGCATTCACGCATTGAAGCCAAACGTATAAACATGGTTTGCATAGTCATAATGTAAGACCGCAAAGATTCAGGCTTTGATAAGTCAAAATTCATTACTTGCCTCCAGCAACAAAAGAAGGAGTAACACCAATCTGGGCAAACGTCAGACCGGAGTCATAGAGCCACTGGCGAACCTCTTCAGAAATATCCGAACTTTCCAATCGTGGGGTCGCGATAGATGTAAAATTCAGCAGCTTGGGGTCGAGTGTCTTGACCATCGAATTGCGCAAAAACTTCAGTAAATTTATCGTCGGTGGACGCGCCGTTAAAATATCGCTTACAGACAGAGCGGCCAGCCTCTTGCGTAATTGCCTTCTGGCGTTCTGCTTCAAGACGAGCTGCAGCGGCGTGGTTCTCGATGATAGTCGCGTCATCTGGACGAGAGATTCCAGGCTGAGATTGTCCATCGATGGGGTTTGCATCCCGAAATTGCGAGACATCCGAACGCGGAAGACTTTGCCCGGTATCAGGTCGAGGCGTTCCTTTAGGGATTTGTTCCATTCATTACCTCCAGTATGTTTTTTGATAATGTCGAGATTCACTTTCTTATTCACGTATTTAGCTACATAGAAGCCAACAGCGGAGTAAGGGAGTGCATTGAGAGGCTTGCCAAGTTTATCGACAGGCCATAACCAGCCAATTCGAGAGAAAGCATCACCCGAATAGCGAACTGCAATAGGTGCATTAAAACCGTAAGGCCAAGTTGATTGGAGCGCGGAGATTTGCCGACGGTCACGAACACGACGACCAATGTTTGGATCTACGCACAGGAGCGGCATAGTACGCATAATGTATATTATGTTAAATGAGAGATTTAATAGTTGAGTATGCAAGTTTGCTGAACATGTTCTTATCTCCGATTGAGTACGATTCACGGGGATATAACAACATCGGTTTGTATAACGGATATGTACGAATGGGCCTTTATTGCAAGCCTGTGTATGTATCAGAGACGTTGATACAGTGTGATACAAAAACAGGTCATTGCGTCTTAACGCGAGACGCGATAACGAACATAATCGTCGGCTTCGCCAATGCGAAAAGCCCCTGGATTGTTTGCCGATAACCGGACTTTCTTGTACCCTTCCCTTGCACTCCTTGACGACTCACAGCAGAAACCGGACTTCACTATGGCAGCTCATATTTCCAAAGATCCTTTGCATGGCGTAACGCTTGAAATGCAAGTCAACGCACTGGTTGCCCGTTACGGTTGGGTTCAGTTGGGCAAACTGATCAACATTAACTGTTTTAAAAGCGATCCTAGCGTTAAATCGAGTCTGAAGTTTTTGCGTCGCACTCCCTGGGCGCGTGCTGAAGTTGAAGCCCTGTATCTGGACTCGCTGGACGATGCGGCACCTGAAGAATCTGACCCGCTTCATAATGACCCTTGGGCTAACAGCCGACTGAAAAAGAGTTGATATCAGATGCCCTTACACGTTAAACGTTCTGGCGCACTTATTCTTCTCGCGCTGCTGCTCGCCAGCTGCTCATCCAAACCGCCGGTTTCCTTAGTCACCCCGCTTCCGCCGGTGACCAAACATCCACTGCCTGATAAATCACGTGACCATGGCCCGATGCGCGGCATTTGGCTTGCGACCGTGTCTCGTCTCGACTGGCCGCCGGTCTCCTCCGTGAATATCAGCAACCCGGCTACCCGCAACAGCGTGCAGCAAAAAGCGCTGACCGATAAGCTCGATAAACTGAAAAGCCTCGGTATTAACACGGTATTTTTCCAGGTCAAACCGGATGGCACGGCGCTGTGGCCGTCAAAGATTTTACCCTGGTCTGACACGCTCACCGGACACGTCGGACAAGATCCAGGCTACGACCCGCTGATGTTTATGCTCGACGAAGCGCACAAACGCGGTATGAAAGTCCACGCCTGGTTTAACCCTTACCGGGTCACGACCAATACTAAACCGAGCACAGTCGCGGAACTGAATCGCACGATTTCACTCAATCCGGCCAGCGTGTTTGTTCTGCATCGCGACTGGATCCGCACCGCCAGCGATCGCTACGTGCTCGACCCGGGTATTCCTGAAGCCCGCGACTGGATCACCAGTATTGTGGCCGAAGTCGTTTCACGTTATCCGGTCGATGGTGTGCAGTTCGATGACTATTTCTACACCGAAACGCCCGGCTCGACGCTCAATGACTATCAGACGTTCCAGAAATATGGCGCCGGGTTTGCGTCAAAAGCCGACTGGCGCCGACACAACACCCAACAGCTCATTGAACAAGTTTCGCGCTCGATTAAGCAGCTGAATCCCGGCGTCGAATTTGGCGTCAGCCCTGCGGGCGTCTGGCGTAATCGCTCCCACGATCCGTTAGGATCCGAAACGTCCGGTGCCGCAGCCTATGACGAAGCCTTTGCCGATACCCGTCTTTGGGTGAAGCAAGGTCTCCTGGATTATATTGCGCCTCAGGTATATTGGCCCTTCTCACGCAAAGCCGCGCGTTATGATGTGCTGGCAAAATGGTGGGCAGACGTCGTTAAGCCGACCAACACGCGCCTTTATATTGGTGTCGCGCTGTATAAAGTGGGTGAACGATCTAAAAATGAGCCAGACTGGACCGTTAATGGCGGTGTGCCGGAGCTGAAAAAACAGCTCGATTTGAACGAATCGGTACCGCACATCGACGGTACGATTCTGTTCAGAGAGGACTATCTCAACCAGCCGCAGGCGCAGGAAGCGGTCAGCTACATCAAAACTCGCTGGGGTTCGTGAACCCCGGCTAGTCGGGTTTTGGACCGAACATTTCCAGTAATTGCTTCTGATCGGGCATTCCGACCACCTGCTGCAACTCGTTTCGGTCATTCATGTAATAGATTGCGGGCGTAGCGTTTGCGCCCAGCTCATCCATCAATTTCTGGTGCTGCTGGAGCAAATTGAAGGTCTCTCGCGATGAGGTGCCCTTCAGCTCCGGCAGAATTTTACCGCCGGAGAGTTCATACTCTTTCCACGCCGCGACCGGATCGGCTGCATTCAGAATGGCTGTCGCATTTGGGCCACTTTTCGGATTTAAAAACGCCACCAGCAGCGTATTTAACTGCACTTTCCCGGCTTTTACCCACGGCTGGGCTTCGGCCCAGAATTTTTTGCAGTACGGGCAGAACGGATCGGCAAAAACATACACCTTCCGGGGAGCCGTCTGTGCGCCCTCTTTCAACGACTGCGTTTTGTTGAGCGTATCCCACATCTGACGGCCTAACGGGATGTAAATCTCTTTCTGGAAATAGGCTTCGCTGATGTTTTTACCTTTATCATCATAAAGATAACCAGAGATAATATGCTTCCCGTCAGGCGTCATAAACAGCGTGACGCCCATGTCCTGATACTGCCCGATCCAGCTTTTTACTCCGCCGGGAGCATCAATTTCTTTGATATTATGAATGCCCTGCTGCTCACCAAACTGCTTTACAATCGGCGGAATATCGCTGGCTGCCATGGCCAGCGCGGGAATAAACCATGTGGTCATAAGAAGAAGATTGCGCATAACACACCTGTAAAAAGAAGACGCACCGATAATAGACCATAACGATGGATATCCCCTTACCTGGTGTGTAAGGTTTTGTCTTTGTCACTTTTTTCCTGAACCAATAATCGCCAGTCCCCTTCTCACAACAAGGCGTTTATATATGCGGAGAGAAAAATTTCATCGCGCGTTAATGCGTCATCAGTGGCCAGTGAATATCCCCGACACCGTTGAGCTGCGGGCGGGAAAACAGGAAGCCCTGGAAACGTCTGATCCCGGCCGATTCCAGCCAGCACCACTCTTCCATCTTCTCGATACCTTCTGCCACCAGCGTAATTTCCAGATCGGTACAGCAGCTGACAATCGATTTCACGATCGCCTGCTTCGGGCCACTGAGGTGAATATCGCTGACAATTTCCCGATCAATTTTGATCTTATCCGGCTGGAATTTGGTGAGCAGCGACAGCCCGGCATATCCCGAACCGAAATCGTCGATAGCCAGACCGATCCCCGCTGCCCGCAGTTGTTTGATGGCGCTATTAAACTGTTTAAAGCCGGAAATCATCTCGTTTTCCGTCACTTCCACCACCACTTGCTCAGGCAAAAGATGGTGTTTCGCGATATTTTCCAGCAGGAAACTTACCGCATCGGGCACATTGATTAGTGAGCCTGGCAGCAGATTGATGGCGATCTTATGACTGCCAATACCGATTTTTTCTGCCAGCGCAAAGACATAGGCTTTGGTCTGAAGATCGATTTCATAGAGTTTGTCAGGATGAATGGCATTAAAGAAACGCTCCGGGCTTCCCCCGTCATTGCCGCGAATCAACGCCTCCAGGGAGGTGATTTTCCCCTCTGATGGCTCAACAATCGGCTGGAAAGCAAACTGGCATATCTGGTTTGTCATTAACCCCTCGACGCCTCGTCCAAAAGGCGCCAGTTCTGATTCCAGTTTCCAGCTTTCGGGGCGAAATGCATCGTTCGCACCAGACTGCTTTTTATGCGTGATAAAGCGCTGAATGAATTTAAATACTCGATCTTCAGAAGTGAGGTAGCTTTCGAGTTTGCTGTAGCGCAGCACCGATTGCAGCACGGATTTTGGCGTATCTACCTGCAGGTCGAACAGCAGCATGCCAACGTTTTCGAAGCGACGGCGTGGCCCGTAATCGCGCATCAGTTCCACGACGCCGTTATGCCGTTTGTCAGCCCGGATTTTCTGGAAAAGCGTAACGACGTTCTCTTCTTTCCCCTCAAGGATTTGCAGAAACTCCGCGCCGTTAAACAGCAGAATGCCGGTAATGTTTAGCCCGGCATTACGCTGTTTTGCTTTTTCGACCAGTGAAATGAGTTCGAATGGTTCACAGGATGAATTTAACTGGCTTCGATAAATGAGTGTAGTCAGCACGGTAAGTCAGTCTCGCCATGATAATTTCGCCTTTAAGCGATTGTTTATCATAATTTATAGCCGCCGACTAATAATATTGCCTCAACAAATCATTTTCAGATTTTTTAGTACAAACATAACCAGCCCAAATGTAGTAATTGTCACTTTGCCCTCTTTATCCCCGCCAGGGGATATTTCCCGTTTATCCCTTTGCGGGGATAATTCGCTGATTAATCCTCTCCAGCATGTAGCTATAAAACGGATTTGAGGTCACGCGCATCAGCGAATCCATCCCTACCACCAGCACCGAGGTTTCGCCGCGCAGGGCGAAATTTCCCAGGTTGATACCGTAATGGTGCGGATTCACAGGCTCGCTGCCGTACAGATCGTCCGTTGGCGGGAACGGAATCGCCACATGCGATAAGGAGTAGAGATCGCGTGGATACGGCGTCGTGAGCGTTTGAACCGTATCATTCACCGCTCCGGGCGCCGTGGTGCGGGCTTCAGTGTTTAACGTCTGCGCAGAGGCATTGGTCACCACCGTGATCGCGAAGCGGCGCGGCGCAGTCGGCAGCAGTCCATTCACCGCCACATACGAACCCGGCCTGAACAGCGGGCGCAGCGTGCTCGCCTGGTTGATATCGAATATGACCAGCTCGCTCCCGTTCTCCGGCAGCAGATTAAACAGCGAATCGACCACCCCGCGCGTGCTGACAGTGGAGTCCATCACCGACTGGAATGCCAGCACCGGCGGGAACGAGGCCAGTTTATTCTGGCGCACCTGATTGTTGAGCTGCTTTTGCAAAGCCTGGGTTAACTGCCAGGACTGGCGTGCGGCATTCACCGGAAAGGAGTTGTATTTAAACGGATTATATTCGGGCAGAACGCTGAGCCACGCCGCTTTGGCAAACGACGGTAACAGCGCGGGTAAACCCGCCAGACCGGCAAAACGCGCAAACGCGTGGACGCGGATCATCGGAGACAGCAGGATCAGCTGTTGCGGTTTGCGAAGACGGGGATCGTCATTGGCGTCGAGAGCATATTTCATCGCCAGCGCCCCGCCGTTGGAATAGCCCACCAGATGCAGAGGCACATCGCTGCCCGCAAGACGCGTGGCTTCGCGAACCGCCATACGCGCCACGGCCAGCCACGCTTCCCAGTCGATATGGGTTAGCGCACCCGGTGCCGTACCGTGTCCTGGTAGTCGTGGCGCAACGGCCACAAACCCGCGCTGTTGATAATCAACGGCGATACTGCGTACGCTATAGGGCGAATCCGTCAGCCCGTGCAACAGCACAACGGCGCCTTGCGGTTTACCTTCCGGCATCAGCACAAACGAACGATTGCCGTCATCGGGAAACTGCCCCGGCCACATAGGGCTGTGACGATAATAGCGGTTCAGCGGCGTCTGATCCGCTTTATCCAGTTTGTCCGTCACGTCCGTTTGCAGATCGTGGAAAATCGCCGTTTCGCGCGTCAGATAATCATTGAAACTGGCGCGATCAACCTCCTGCACAGACATCTCGTGCGCCGTCCAAGTATGCCAGGGATGCAGCGCCGGGCCGGTTTCGGTCTTATAGACCCGCACCGCCAGCAGCACGATCAGCACAATTCCCAGCACCATAGCGGCACGTTTCATCAATGCCCACATACGCACCCGTATCCGCCACGGCAGATTAGCCATTCCCGTCTCTCTTTCTGTAAAAAATAAGGACCTATCTTAAAAGAGATAACGCACGATGCCAAAAGTGCAATCCTGGCGTACAGTCATTTGATGCGTCTGACACTCGTTCTGCTGCTTCTGCCCATGTCTGTTTTTTCGGCGCCGCTCGTGCCGCCCCCCGGTTTTGTCAAAGCCCAGCCGCACAGACTGCAAGGCAAATGTGTTCCTCTCCCCGCGCCGTACACCGGCAATCTTGTGTTTCGCAGTAAATACGACGGGTCGGACAGCGCTCGCGCGACGCTAAACCCTCAGGCGGAAAGCGATTTTCGCGCCCAGACAAAGGCCATAACCGATTTTGAACGCGGGATTGCCGACATGGTCTGGCGCTATAAACAGAGCGGCGATGAGAAAACGCGGGAGTGTGTTCTGAATGGCTTTACGAGCTGGGCAAACGCCGGGGCGTTAACCTCGACGCAAACCAACCACACCGGGCGGTCGATGCGTAAATGGGCGCTGGCGACACTCGCCACCAGCTGGATTGAACTGAACGCACCGGCAAAAGACGATGGTGCGACGACGCGCTGGTTGTCGTTGCTTGCCGATCAGGTGAAAGAGGACTGGGACGGTCTACCCCTTTCTAAAACCAATAATCACAGCTACTGGGCCGCATGGTCAGTGATGGCGGCGTCGGTCGCGCTCGATCGCCGGGATCTCTTCGACTGGTCGTTGAAAGAGTACCGCATCGCGGCAAGCCAGATTACCGCGAACGGCATATTACCCAACGAACAAAAGCGCGGCCCACGCGCCGTGGCCTATCATCACTATGCCCTTCAGCCGCTGGTGATGATCGCAAGCTTTGCGAAAGCTAATCAGGTGGATATCACCCAGCAAAACCGTAGTGCGCTCAAAAGGCTCGCGGGATATGTCCTGACGCACGACACCCATGATGAGTGGTTAGAGCCATATTGTGACCTGACGAAATGTGACAGCGTCACGCTTGCGCGAAGAGACAGACTGCGCCCAATAAAAAACCGCCGTCTCGGCGGTCAGTTAACGCTCATCTACGCACAATAGCCGGGCAGCGCCCGGCTTTGCAGAGATTAGTTCAGTTTATAATCCAGCGTGATTTCCGCTTTAAGAACCTGAGAGACCGGACATCCGGCTTTCGCCTTCTGAATAATGCCGTCGAACTGCTGTGGCTCAATGCCTGGTACGGTTACCTTGCTTTGCAGCGCGATTTTGGTGATCGCAAAGCCGCCGTCAGTTTTATCCAGCGATACATCCGCCGTGGTATCGATGGAATCCGCGGTGTAACCCGCCTCTCCCAGCATCAGTGACAGCGCCATTGAGAAACAGGCGGCATGCGCTGCGCCAATCAGCTCTTCCGGGTTGGTCCCTTTCTCGCCTTCGAAACGGGTATTAAAGCCGTAAGGTTGTTGATTCAGGACGCCGCTTTCCGTAGAAACCGTTCCTTTGCCGCGTTTAATATCGCCAGACCAGTGTGCCGAACCGTGCTTATGAATCGTCATTATTGCTCTCCTTTTGGCTTACAAAGGATTAAGTATAGAACGTCAACACCAATGTGAGAGGAACACGGAACACTCTTAGGCGTTTGCTCACTTCGTCATCAACGACTCGCTCAATGCATCCAGGAATAAGCGCTGGGCCGCAGGCTGATAATCCCTGGACTGATAGATCCCAAAAATGCCGATCGGTTTCGGCGTGAATGCGCTGAGGACGGGAACCAGCTTGCCGCACTCCAGCGCGGGCTGCGCTTCCCACGCCGGCAGCATTGCGATCCCGCAGTGCTGGATGGCGGCCTCCATCAGCAGCGACGAAATACTGGCGCTCAGATTGCCGCTCACCGCAACGGAAACGACCTCTCCCGCGTCGGTGAGAAAATTCCATGACTGTCCGGCAAAGAAGCTGTAATGCAGGCAGTTGTGTTGCGCGAGATCCTCAAGGCTTTGCGGCGTGCCGTGGTCAGCCAGATACTCTGGCGAGGCGCAAAGCACCGAGCGGCACTCACCCAGACGGCGGGCGATCATTCCAGGTTCCGGGTTGTCGGTAATGCGGATCGCCACGTCGATGCGCTCACCCACCAGGCTGACGGGATGATTATTAACGTCCATTTCGACGCGCACTTTGGCATGACGCGTCAGAAAATCCGGCAGCATCGGGGCGACAATCTGCATCGCCGTGAAGTGGGCGCAGGCTACGCGCAGCGTGCCGGACGGCGTTTCACGGGAGGACTGATCCTCAATCTCCTGCGACAGCCGTGTGAGATTGCGGGTTTTCTGCAAGACCTTTTCCCCGGCAGGCGTCAGGGTGAGCTTACGCGTGGAGCGATGCACCAGCCGCGTTCCGGCCCATTTCTCCATTTGCTCCAGATAACGGCTTACCATCGGGCGAGAAATGCCCAGCGCGCGGGCCGCAGCGCTCAGACTCCCCAGCTCGCAAATACGGTTATAGACCTGGGCGGCAATCACGCGATCCATTGTTATGACTCCATCTGCTCGATTTATGAAACTAAGCATGTCTTGTTTCAGGAATTCTGGCAAATCGAGAGATCCGTACAATAGAGACTTTCCGACACTACCGAGACAAAATGATGAAGCTCAATCGCCTTGCCCTACTGTGCGCCCTCTTCACACCCGCTGTTTTTGCCGCGCCCTTAACGCTGGATACCTATAACCCACAGGAGAAAGGTATCTTCGCCGTCTCTTCGACGCTGGTTTCCGGGCCGAAAGAGGCCGTGCTGTTCGATGCGCAGTTCAGCGTCAAAGATGGCGAGCAGCTGGTCGAGAAAGTGCGTCGCAGCGGTAAAACCCTCAGCAAGATTGTGATTACCTCCGGCGATCCGGATTTCTACTTCGGCCTTCAGCCGCTGGTGAAAGCCTTCCCGAATGCCAAAGTGGTGGCGACCCAGGCGGTGGTGGATCACATCAAGGCTACCAAAGATGCCAAACTGGCCTTCTGGGGGCCACAGATGAAGGACGGCGCGCCGTCAGAACTGATTGTCCCGCAAGTGATTGCATCAACCACCTTTATGGTGGACGGCGAGAAAATCGATATCGAGCAGGCAGACAGCTACGCCGCCTACGTATGGATCCCGTCGGCCAAAGCCATTCTCGGCGGTACGGGCATCTCATCGGGCATTCACCTCTGGACGGCAGACACGCAAACCAAAGCCAGCCGCCAGCAGTGGTTGTACACCCTGGATGAAATGGCCGCGCACAAACCCGAGCGCGTTATCCCAGGCCATTACCTCGGTACCCCGCCTGCCGGTACCGCCGCCATCGATTTTACCCGCACCTACCTGCAGCAATTTGAGCAGGCGCTGGCGGCGCATAAAGCGTCAACTGGCGTGATCGACACCATGAAAAAACAGTGGTCGGATCTTGCCGAAGTCAGCTCCCTGGAATTGAGCGCGAAGGTCAATACCGGCGAAATGAAGTGGTAACAGGCTAACGGTCTCCTGCTATATTTATTCTTTTTATAGCAGGAGATGATTATGCAACCCTCAGTAAGAGGAATTGACCACATTGGTATTACGGTTCCTGACATTGAACAAGCCACGTTATTTTTTGAGAAAGCGTTCGCATCAAAAGTGATATATCGTTCAGCAGATCCTGGCAGTGAAAATATTGATGACGAAGCCCAGGAAAATACCTTGAGGCTATTTCCAGGGACCAAAGTCCGCGCTATCAGGATGCTGGCAATGCCTCATGGCCCAGGTATTGAACTGTTTGAAATGCACGGCCCAGAACAGCAATCCGCTGCCCGTCCCAGTGATTTTGGCCTGCAACACTTCGCTGTCTATGTTGATGATTTTGCACGTGCCATAGCGTGCTTTACCGCTGCTGGCGGCGAGATGTTTACCGAGCCAAAACCCCTTTCATTCCCCGCTGAACGTGGCGAAGGCAATGCCTTTTGCTACGGTAAAACCCCCTGGGGAAGCGTGGTTGAATTGATTTCATGGCCGTCCCCGATGCCCTACGAAAAATATACGAATCTGCGTCGCTGGAAACCCTGAGTTAACGAAAAAAACGTTAAATATGATATTTTTATTTCCAGGATGAATCTGAACCACAGCGGGAAGAATATTTGCCATTCTGAATGTGAATTATGAATTGCGTACCGGATTATTAAACAGATAACGACACGGAGGCAGCATGTTTACACATTACTCAGCAAATACTCATTCCGCACAACCGGCCCTGGTGAATGCGATTGAACAGGGCCTGCGCGCCGAGCATGGCGCGGTCACTGAAGATGACATTTTAATGGAACTCACCCGCTGGGTTGAGGCCTCAGATAATGACATCCTCAGTGATATCTACCAGCAGACCATTAACTACGTTGTGAGTGGTCAACATCGCCCCCTGTAAAATACCTGCTATGCTGGATCTGCAACCTAAGGGGTTACATTTCGTTTGCGAAAGCAAACTGGTCCTTAAAACTATCAACAGGATTGAGGAGTTAACATGAAATCGAACCGTCAGGCACGTCACATTCTGGGACTGAACTATAAGCTGTCTAACCAACGTAAAGTGGTGATCGAGGGCAGCAACGAAACGGTAGTCACCCACACGCACGGCAGAAAACGCCACGCAGACAAATAATTCACGTCACTGAATCACGACACCATCGGCAAAACCGATGGTGTTTTTGTTTGTGTGTTGCGGTAATTAACATTTAGCTCCTTTATAATGCCAGTCGACGTCGCCCTGCCAGCAAGCCAGAAAGATGACAATACGCAGTGCCAGGGACGGATATTCAAAAAATCGAGTGAGTGACATGGACAACAAAGCAAAACATCATCGTTCCCTTTATATCCCCTACGCGGGGCCGGTACTGCTGGAGTTCCCGCTGCTGAATAAAGGCAGCGCCTTCAGCGCGGAAGAGCGCAGCAGTTTTAACCTGCTTGGCCTGCTGCCGGAAGTGGTCGAAACCATCGAAGAGCAAGCCGAACGCGCCTGGATCCAGTACCAGGGCTTCAAAACCGAAATCGACAAACACATCTATCTGCGTAACATCCAGGACACCAACGAAACCCTCTTTTACCGTCTCGTGCAAAATCACCTCGAAGAGATGATGCCGGTGATTTACACCCCGACCGTCGGGGCGGCCTGTGAGCGCTTCTCCGAGATCTACCGTCGTTCGCGCGGCGTGTTTATCTCCTACCAGAACCGCCACAACATGGATGACATCCTGCAAAACGTGCCGAACCACAACATCAAAGTGATCGTGGTGACGGACGGCGAGCGTATTCTGGGCCTCGGCGACCAGGGTATCGGCGGCATGGGTATTCCTATCGGCAAACTTTCGCTCTATACCGCCTGCGGAGGCATCAGCCCGGCGTATACGCTGCCGGTGGTGCTGGATGTCGGCACCAATAACCAACAGCTGCTGAACGATCCGCTGTATATGGGCTGGCGCCATCCGCGCGTAACGGACGATGAGTATTATCAGTTCGTCGACGACTTCATCCAGGCCGTAAAACACCGCTGGCCAGACGTGCTGCTGCAGTTCGAAGACTTCGCGCAGAAAAACGCCATGCCGCTGCTCAACCGCTATCGCGATGAGATCTGCTCTTTCAACGATGACATTCAGGGCACCGCAGCGGTGACCGTCGGCACGCTGATCGCCGCCAGCCGCGCGGCTGGCAGCCAGCTGAGCTACCAGAAAATTGTTTTCCTCGGTGCAGGCTCTGCCGGCTGTGGGATCGCAGAACAGATCATCGCGCAAACCCAGCGCGAAGGCTTAAGCGAAGAGCTGGCCCGGTCGCGGGTGTTTATGGTCGATCGCTTCGGTCTGCTGACCGACGGAATGCCTAACCTGCTGCCGTTCCAGACCAAACTGGTGCAGAAACGCGAAAACCTGAAAAACTGGGATACGGATAACGAAGTGCTCTCCCTGCTGGACGTGGTGCGCAACGTGAAGCCGGATATTCTGATCGGCGTTTCGGGGCAAACCGGGCTGTTCACGGAAGAGATCATCCGCGAAATGCACAAACACTGCCCGCGCCCTATCGTGATGCCGCTCTCTAACCCGACCTCTCGCGTCGAAGCTACGCCGCAGGACATCATCGCATGGACGGAAGGCAATGCGCTGGTCGCGACCGGCAGCCCGTTTGATCCGGTAGTGTGGAAGGACAAAATCTACCCCATCGCGCAGTGCAACAACTCCTATATCTTCCCGGGAATTGGTCTGGGTGTGATCGCATCCGGTGCGTCGCGCATTACGGACGAAATGCTGATGTCTGCCAGCGAAACCCTGGCCAAGCACTCTCCGCTGGTGACCAACGGCGAAGGTCTGGTGCTGCCAGAACTGAAGGATATCCATACCGTATCGCGGGCGATTGCCTTTGCGGTCGGCAAAATGGCGCAGCAACAGGGTGTGGCGGTGAAAACCTCCGCCGATGCATTGCAGCAGGCCATCGACGACAACTTCTGGATGCCGGAATACCGGAACTATCGTCGTACCTCGATTTAAACCTTCCCTCTGTAAGTCGCCGGGTAGCACAACGCCACCCGGCAAACGCCAGGCCCGGTGGCACTCTGCTTGCCGGGTCTGTAAAACCCCGCTACACTCCCTTCATCCATAAACCCACTGAATAAATAAGGAGGCTAATTATGCTGTATAGTGAAATTTTCAATGTTTCACATACATTTGGTGATCGCACCAGCTCAAGCGTTATCGGTATCGTGCTGCGATAACTTCTGCTTGAGCGAAGACACCCACACCTGAATCCCTTCCCTCGGGCTTACTGAGTTATCGTCAGCGATGTTTGACGAGGCATTTCCATGCCTGTAACACTTGAGTAAGCAACAATGAGCACATTACTAACTGCACAATCTCTCCGCGTTGAAACAGCGTTTAACACCCTTTTCGACTCGCTCTCCTTTACCCTGAAAAAAGGCGACCGCATTGGTCTGCTGGGCGATAACGGCTGCGGTAAAAGTACCCTGCTGAAGATCCTCGATGGCACGGAGTCCCCTTCTGTCGGCACGGTAGCGCTCGCCGGCCACTGCCTGATGGCACGCGTGGAGCAGCATCTGCCGGAATCGATTTATCCTCTGTCAATGCTCGACGCCGTGCTGGCGCAACTGCCCGCAGCGGAACGCGACAGCCTGCGCTGGCGCGCCGAAACGTTGCTTGGCGGTATGGGTTTTACCGCGCAGGATATGGCCTTACAGTCGTCGACCCTGAGCGGCGGGCAGCACACACGGCTGCTGCTGGCGCGGGCGTTAATCAGCGATCCCGACCTGCTCCTGCTGGATGAACCCAGCAACCACCTCGATCTGCCAACCATGCTCTGGCTGGAGCAGTTTTTACAGAACTGGTCCGGCAGCTTTGTGCTGGTGTCCCATGACCGACAGCTGCTCGATGCCGTCACCAACGGCAGCTGGATTCTGCGCGATAAAACGCTGCACAGCTTCGCCCTCCCTTGCTCCGCCGCCCGTCAGGCGCTGGCCGCAAAAGACGAAAGCGATGCCCAGCGGCATAAGGCCGAGCAAAAAGAGATCGACCGCGTTGCGGCCAGCGCCAAACGGCTGGCGACCTGGGGCAAGGTCTACGACAACGAAGATCTCGCCCGCAAAGCGAAACAGATGGAAAAACAGGTCGAACGCCTGAAAGAGAGCCAGACCGATCTCACGGCGGGCAGTCCGTGGACGTTAACACTGCGTGGCGATGCGCTGCGTGCCGACCGGTTGCTGGAGATGACGCATCTTCCCGTCCCTCCGGTGCCCGGCTTGCCCGCGCTGTTTGACGTGGATATCGCGAGGCTTAAGAGCGGCGACCGCGTGGCGATTATGGGCCGTAACGGCTGCGGGAAATCCTCGCTGATGAAGCTTATCTGGCGGCAATTTGTCACAGAACAGTCGACGGATGAACTGAAAATCCATCCCCGCTTGACCCTGGGCTACTACGACCAGACGCTGCACCAACTGCCGGACGATGCCCCGCTGCTGGAGGCGCTGGAGCCGTTCGCGCCAGACCCGCAGGTGCGCAAAATGGCACTCATCAGCGCCGGTTTTCCGTGGATGCGCCACGGGCAGAAAGTCAGTACCCTCAGCGGCGGCGAACGTTCTCGCCTGCTGTTTGTCGGCCTGACGCTCGCCCGTTACAGCCTGCTGATGCTTGATGAGCCGACCAACCACCTGGATATGGAAGGGAAAGAGGCGCTGGCCGAAACGCTGCAACAGTTTGAAGGCGGCGTGCTGCTGGTGAGTCACGACAGGCAGCTCATCAGCCAGAGCTGTAACCGCTTCTGGCTGATTGAGGACGGCAGGCTCAGCGAATGGCATGACGCCGAAGCGGTGTTTGCCCGTCTGCGGGAAAGCAGCGGATTAACCCCACCTGACGTGTCCGCCAATACAGCGCAATCAGCGCCGACAGAGTTTGACGATCTGCTCGAAAGACTGGTGGCGCTGGAGACGCTGCTGGCTGAGGATATGGCGCGTAAGTCGAAGCATCAAAAACCTCAGCTTCAGCAACAGTGGCGCGAGGAGATTGCCCGGCTAGAAGCACAGCTGTAACCCTGCGCCCGGCTGCACGTTCAGCCGGGCCAGTTTATTATTGCGGTTTTTTTGCTTTCCAGGCGTCCCACGCCTGTTTGATTTCCTGCTTCGCGGTCGCGGCATCGTTAAAGCCATTCAGATCCACTTTTTTACGCCCTTCCGGCAGCTCTTTATAGACGCGGAAAAAGGATTCGAGGCGCTGCACTTCGATTTTCGGCAGATCGCTCAGCTCTTTAATGTCGTCGTAGGTTGGGTCGATTTTGCTCGCCGGGACAGCCACAATTTTGTCGTCTTTATCCCCGCCATCCACCATTTTCAGCACGCCAATCGCACGCAGTTTGATAAGCGTACCCGGTGCCATTGGCGCGCGGGTGTAGAAAATCACGTCCAGCGGATCGCCATCCCCTGCAAGGGACTGCGTGAGGGAACCATAGTTAGCCGGATAAGCCACCGGCATCGACTGGAAACGATCGGCAATAATAAAACCGGTTTTGGCATCGGTTTCATATTTGATGATACCGCCCGCCGGGATTTCGGTGACGGCATAAAACTCTTCCGGATTATTTTCCGGCTGTGGGAATTCCAGGATATTTTGCGCCTGCACAGAGGCGGAAAGGAGAATGCTAACGGCCAGTAAGGTTTTGAACAGCTTCATGTCTTTTAACTCTTCGGTTATTGGGAAGCCAACACGTTACGTTTTCCAGATGACAGAACCATGACGTTTTTTTGTCAGTTCCTCATCCCCACCTGTATTCAGGGCTTGAAGGGTTTATTGATGCTTTAATCGCCTGAATGACAACGAAATTATTACATTATGTTGCCCCGCCCTTGTATAAAACCGCCAAAGCATTAATCCTTAAGGAGTAAGAACGATTCTCATCTTTTTTACTGGCTATGCAGATACCGAACATGAACATGGAGATACATATGAAGGCTGCTGTCGTTACTCAAGATCATCAGGTTAATGTCACCGATAAAACCCTGCGCGCGCTGCAACACGGCGAAGCGCTGCTGAAGATGGAATGCTGTGGCGTCTGCCACACGGATCTTCACGTGAAGAACGGCGATTTTGGCGATAAAACCGGGGTGATCCTCGGCCATGAAGGGATTGGCATCGTCAAACAAATCGGTCCTGGCGTCACCTCTCTGAAAGTGGGCGATCGCGCAAGCGTGGCCTGGTTCTTCCAGGGCTGCGGTCATTGTGAATACTGTAACTCTGGCAACGAAACCCTGTGTCGCGACGTGAAAAACGCCGGGTATTCCGTTGATGGTGGGATGGCTGAAGAGTGCATCGTGACCGCCGATTATGCGGTAAAAGTGCCGGACGGCCTGGAATCCGCGGCGGCCAGCAGCATCACCTGCGCTGGCGTCACCACCTATAAAGCGGTGAAAATTTCCCACATCAAACCGGGCCAGTGGATTGCGATCTACGGTCTGGGTGGGCTGGGCAACCTGGCGCTGCAATACGCGAAAAACGTCTTTAATGCCAAAGTCATTGCCATCGACGTGAATGATGCGCAGCTGAAACTGGCCGCCGACATGGGTGCCGATCTGACGATCAACTCCCGCAATGAAGATGCGGCGAAAGTGATTCAGGAAAAAACCGGCGGAGCGCATTCTGCGGTCGTCACCGCGGTGGCGAAAGCCGCGTTTAACTCTGCGGTCGATGCGGTGCGTGCCGGTGGCCGTGTGGTGGCTGTCGGTCTGCCGCCAGAAGCCATGAGCCTGGATATTCCACGTCTGGTACTGGATGGAATTCAGGTGGTCGGTTCGCTGGTGGGGACCCGTCAGGATCTGGTCGAAGCCTTCCAGTTTGCCGCCGAAGGCAAAGTGGTACCGAAAGTCACGATGCGACCGCTCGGCGACATCAACGCGATTTTCAAAG
The DNA here is from genome assembly GCF_026672535.1 of Lelliottia sp. SL45. Lineage (NCBI taxonomy): Bacteria > Pseudomonadati > Pseudomonadota > Gammaproteobacteria > Enterobacterales > Enterobacteriaceae > Lelliottia > Lelliottia sp. SL45. Next base: position 1,534,438 of record NZ_JAPPRH010000003.1, on the reverse strand, counting down.
AGATGGAACAAGGCCAGATCCGTGGCCGTATGGTGATTGATTTCCGTTCTTAATGGATTCAGGACGGGCTGCGGCGATCCGTAATCCAGTCCTGTACGTCAATCAGGAATGTATCGGGTGCTTTACGGTACATTTTGCGCGCCAGATCGAGAATGGTGTGGCGCGCCAGTTCTTCTTCCATCCGCTGTTGGGCGCTGTCCATCACCGAACGCACGCCGCATGGCCCGTCGCAAACCCAGGCCGGTGGAGCTTCATCAAACACCGCCAACCGCTGGCGCACTTCCCGACATTCAAACATATTCTTCTCGCCATCAATGGCATGCACCACATCCAGCACTGAAATGAGTTCTGCCGGACGCGCGAGTTTAAACCCGCCGCCCTTGCCTTCCGTGCTGTTGACCAGCCCCGCCCGCGAAAGACGAGTAAAGATTTTGCCCAGATAGTCGTAAGGCACACCCTGCAGTTCCGCCATCTCCCGGACGCTCAACTCTCGCTCGTTGCCTTTGGCATCTACCATGCACATCAGACTATGAATGGCGTACTCCACACCGGAACTGTAAAAGGCCATGATTAACTCCGCTCTCATTATTCGTGGTTATTATAGCCGCGTTCGTGAGCGGAAAAATAGCCCATGACTCCCTCCCCAGTTAACTCACTGATTTTTAGCTCGTCTCACATGCGCTTGCTCGCTAACTCAGAAAAAAGTTGTCGGAGTTAACTCCGACAAGTATAGTTGCAGTCAGGTCAGACACAAAGCCTGATGAGCAAAAGGATCGAAAATGAAAAAGCATATTTTAATTGTGGGCAGTGGTTTTTCCGGTATGTGGGCAGCGGTGAGCGCAGCGCGCCTGGCGGCGCTGAACGGGAGCACCGATCTGCGTATTAGCGTGCTGGCTCCGCAACCTGAGCTGCGCGTTCGCCCGCGTTTCTATGAAGAGAACGTCGCCGGACTGGTGGCTCCCCTGACGGATCTGTTTGCCGAGCTTAGCATTGAGTACATTCAGGGAAGCGCAGAACGCATTGATACCAAAGAGAAAGCCGTGTGGTATCGCGACAGCCAGGGCAACACTTCCCTCATAACGTATGACCGCCTGGTACTGGCCACCGGCAGCCAGGCCAAACGCCCGGCGGTGGCCGGTCTGACTGAATTTGCTTTTGATATCGATCAGCTTGAATCTGCTCAGGTGTTCGAAAAACACCTCGATGCCCTGGTTCATCAGCCCTCTACCCCGGCGCGTAACACGGTGGTGGTCTGTGGGGGCGGGTTTACCGGCATTGAGCTGGCAACCGAATTACCGGCGCGTTTGCGTGCCCGCTTTGGTGAAGATACGCAGACTAAAGTCATCGTAGTTGAGCGCGGTGCGGTTATCGGCGGTCGTTACAGTGAAGCGTTGCGCGATGTGATTGCGAATGCCAGCGAAGAGCTGGGCGTGGAGTGGCGTCTGAACAGCGAAATCGAAGCGGTCGATGCGCAAGGCGTCATTCTGAAGAGTGGCGAACGCATTGACGCTGCCACCGTGGTCTGGACCGCTGGCGTGGAAGCTCATCCGTTGACGACTCAGATTGACGGCGAGCGCGACGCTCAGGCGCGTCTGCGGGTGAATGAACTGCTGCAAATCCCTGCGCACCCGGACGTCTTCGCCACCGGCGATACCGCCCATGCGAAAACGGATGATGTGGGGAATACGGCGCTGATGACCTGTCAGCATGCGATCCAGCTCGGAAAATTTGCCGGACACAACGCCGCTGCCAGCCTGCTGAACGTCGAGCCCTACCCGTATCGCCAGGTGAATTATGTCACTTGCCTCGATCTCGGTGCCTGGGGCGCGGTGTACACCGAGGGCTGGGAGCAAGAGGTGAAACTGGTCCGTGAAGAGGCGAAAAAACTCAAAATTGCCATCACCAACGAACTGATCTATCCACCCGCGGCCAATCGCGCAGTTGCCTTTGCAGCAGCGGATCCGCTGGCGAAATTTGTGTAAAGAGTTCATCCGCTCCTGACCGAGGGCGGCTTGTATATTTCCGATTTCCGGCAATCCTTATCTCAATTCCTTTGTTCCTTTGTTTTCAGCTGCGCCCGATGATGAATCCGACGCTAAAACGAAGATAACAAAGGAATTCACCATGCAAACCCCTTTTCGCCTGCCGCTGCTGACGGCGCTGATCCTCGCGGCGACGGCTGCACACGCCGCCGACACACCGGTTAAAGGCGGCACGCTTGTCTATCTGGAACAACAGGCGCACACCAATCTTTATCCCCCGGCGGGCGGCTTCTATCCGAACGGCGGCATTCTGAATCAGATCACCGACAAGCTCACCTGGCAGAACCCGAAAACGCTGGAGGTGGAGCCGTGGATCGCCGAAAGCTGGTCCACCAACGCCGACAAAACCGAATACACCTTTAAAATCCGCCCTGGTGTGACGTTCTCCGACGGCACGCCGCTCGACGCCAACGCGGTGGCCAAAAACTTCGACACCTATGGATTGGGCAACAAAGCCCAGCGCCTGCCGGTTTCCGAAGTGATCAACAACTACGACCGCAGCGAAGTGATCGATCCGCAGACGGTGAAGTTCTACTTCAAAAAACCGTCGCCAGGATTCTTACAGGGCACCGCCACTATTGGTTCTGGGCTGGTGTCACTCAGCACCCTGAAGCGCAGCTTTGAAGAGCTGGGCGACGCGCGCCACATCATCGGCTCCGGCCCGTTCGTGGTGAAAGATGAAAAACTGGGCCGGGAAGTGACCCTTGAGGCGCGCAAAGCGTACCAGTGGGGCCCGAAAAATCTCGCCCAGCAAGGCCCGGCAAATCTGGATGGCATTAAATTTATCGTCACGCCGGAAGACAGCGTGCGCGTCGGCGCGCTGCTGGCAGGCCAGGCTGACTTTATCCGTCAGGTGCAGGCCTACGACGAAAAACAGGCCACCGAACAGGGCTATAAAATCTACGCTGCCCCAACGCGCGGCGTGAACGACAGTATCAGCTTCCGCCCGGATAACCCGCTGGTGTCTGACCTTCGCGTGCGTCAGGCGCTGCTCCATGCCACCAATGCGAAACAGGTCGTCGAAACCCTCTTCTCACCGAATTACCCGCAGGCGAAATCGGTGATTGCCGATTCTGCCGCTGGCTTTGTCGATCTCAGCGACAAGCTGACCTTTGACGCGACGAAAGCCAACACATTGCTCGATGATGCAGGCTGGAAAACCGGCGGCGACGGTATCCGTGCCAAAGACGGACTGCGACTGGCGCTGACGGTCTATGAATCCCTGCCGCAGCCGCAAAACAAAGAGGTGCTGCAACTGGTGGCCCAACAGTGGCGTCAGGTCGGCGTAGCGCTGAACGTCAAGGCGGGTGATGCGGGCAGTCGCACGCTGGATAACCTCGACCCGCTGAAAACGCCGCTGACGGTGTCGGAAGTCGGCCGCGCCGATCCGGATGTGGTGAAAAGCATGTTCTATCCGGCCAACCGCGACGCGCTGCTGCAAAAAGGCGGCTCCAGCGACAAGGTGAAAAGCTTCCGCGACGACAAACTCAACGAACTGCTGGTGAACATCTCCGCCGAAGTCGATCCGCAAAAACGCCTGCAGCTGACGGGCGATGCCCAGCGCTATCTGCTGGATAACGCCTACGTAATTCCGATTTTTGAAGAGCCGCAGGTCTTCGCCGGTGCGCCATGGCTGAAAGGGGTGAACTTCGAAGCGGTAGGACGTCCATCGTTCTATGGCGCATGGATCGATAAACACTAAGAGCCTATCTCAATAGGACTTTATTCCAGACAATAAGAGCCTATCTCAATAGGACTTTATTCCAGACAATAAGACCACAGGCAAAATGCAACATGGCCTCGTAATTTTCAGTCTTCTTTTCCCATCGTGTCAGAACCCGGCGAAAGCGATTCATCCAGCTATGAGTTCTTTCGACAACCCAGCGATGGGCTTTGAAGTCCGTGTTTTTACTGGCATCTGACTCTTCTTTACGGGACTGGATATGCGGCTCGTAGCGGCGGCTCTGCAGATATGTTTTCAGCCAGCCTGCATCGTAACCTTTGTCCAGGCAGAGTCTGAGTTTTTGCCCCGGACGACCCGTCTGAAGGGCATCGAGCGTATCCGCAACCAGTTTGATGTCGTGCGTGTTCGCTGCTGAGACAACCAGCGACAGAGGAAGCCCGCAGGCGTCCGTCAAAAGGCTGCGCTTTACGCCTTGTTTCCCTCTGTCAGTGGGGTTACGGCCTGTTTTTTTGTTCCTGACAGCGGCGATTTGGTCATACAGCCGTCCATTGACAGCCAGGACCAGTCAATGCTGTCCAGATGCCCGCAGGCAAGCAAACCGTTCTGCCAGAAGCGCTCGAAGACTCCGGCATCGCGCCATTCCTGAAAGCGCCGGTGTGCAGAACTCGATGAACATATCCCGGTGGCGTTCAGGGCGTTCCACTGGCAACCGGTCCTGAGGACGAAGAATATGGCGTCCATGGCAGCGCGGTTATCAACGCGTTTCCGGTGCGTACCGAGTGGATGGCAGGTTTTGTGCTCAGGGGGCAAGCGGTGCCATTTTTTCCCAAAGTTCATCGCTGATCCGCCATTTGCTGCCTGTCATCTTTTCACCTTCAGAAATTATCAGTTACGACATTCTGACAATCCCTTCTGGGATAGGTTCTAAGGGGGCGATGATGAGCCATTATCTGCTGCGACGGGCCGGAATGGGGCTGCTGGTCCTGTGGGCCGCCTTTACCCTCTCCTTCGTGCTGCTTCAGGTGCTGCCGGGGGATGCGGTGCTGATTAAATTTCAGAACCCGGATCTGGGCTTAAGCCCGGCGCAAATCGAAGAGATGCGCGTCGCCTACGGTGCAGACAGCCCGCTCTGGCAGCAGTATTTCCACACGCTGTTTGCCATGCTGCGCGGCGATTTTGGTTTTTCATTGCAGGCGGGCGTGCCGGTGAGCGAACTGATCGCGAGCAATCTGCCGGACACCCTGAGTCTTGCCCTGCCCGCATTCGCGCTGGCCGTAATACTGGCCTTCGTGCTGGCGTTTGCCGCACGTCTGCCGGGGCTGCGCTGGGTGAGTAACGCCATTCAGTCCGTGCCGGTACTGTTTATCTCGCTGCCGACCTTCTGGCTCGGCATCGCGCTCATCCAGCTGTTCTCCTTCCAGCTACGGCTGATTCCGGTGATTAACCCGTCGCCATTGCAGGGGTTGATCCTGCCGATCGTTACTGTCGCCATTCCGATCTCCGCCCCGCTGGCGCAAATTCTGATGCGCAGTCTCGATCAGGTGTCCGCTCAGCCGTTCGTCGCCGTCGCGCGCGCCAAAGGGCTGAGCGAAACCGGCGTGCTGTGGCGTCACGTCACAGGCAATGCGCTGCTGCCGGTGCTGAATATCGCCGGGATTTTGCTCGGCGAACTGATTGCCGGGGCGCTGATTACCGAAACCGTATTTGGCCGTAGCGGTCTGGGCCAGCTGACGCAGCAGGCCGTCAACAACCAGGATATCGCCGTATTACAGGCGGTGGTGATGATCTCGGCTCTGGGGTTTGTGCTGATTAACCTGCTGGTGGATCTGCTGATGCCGCTGTTTGATCCTCGTCTGCAAACCGTCACCGGAGGTGCATCATGAGTCTGGTGGACTATGCCGCCGCGGCGCGAAAACGCGTCCCGGCCCTTCGCACCGTCGACATTCAGCCCGGATTATGGCTGGCGTGGGGCGTGATTATCGTTGCCGCTCTGGCCGCACTGGCGCCGGGTTTGCTCACCCACTACAGCCCGATTGAAGGGATCGCAGGCGCACAGCGTTTAGCTCCCCAGGCGGGACACTGGCTGGGAACCGATCAACTTGGCCGCGACGTCTACGCGCGCATTGTCTATGGCGCATCCCACTCACTCAGCGCCGCCCTGGCGGCCGTGGCGATGGGATTAGTGGCTGGCACGGCAATGGGGGTTATCGCCGGTGCCTTCGCCGGGCGCGTGGAGTCGGTGCTGATGCGTTTTGTCGATGTGCTGCTGTCGATTCCCTCGCTGCTGCTCTCCCTGACGGTGATTATTTTGCTCGGTTTCGGCACGGTGAACGCGGCTATTGCCGTCGGTGTGGCGTCGATTGCCAGTTTTGCCCGCCTGGCGCGCGGCGAAGTGGTGCGTATTCGTCACGCAGATTACGTCGAAGCGGCCTACGGCAGCGGCGGCACCTTCTGGGCAGTGCTGTGGCGTCACATTTTGCCGAACTCCCTGACGGCGGTGCTGGCCTTCGCGACCCTGCAGTTTGGTCAGGCGATCCTCGCCCTTTCGACGTTAAGTTTCCTCGGCTACGGCACCCCGCCGCCCGTCCCGGAATGGGGGCTGCTGATTGCCGAAGGGCGTAACTATCTCTCCACCGCCTGGTGGCTGACCACCTTCCCCGGCATCGTGGTGATCGCCGTGGTGCTTGCCACCAACCGTATCAGCCAACAGTTAAGCGGAGGCCGCTCATGACCGTTCTGTCCGTGGAAAATCTGACTTTAAGCTACCGCATCGGTCGCCAGTGGCGTGAAGTGGTCCACAACGTCAGTTTCACCCTGAAACGCGGGGAAATGCTGGCCTTTGTAGGCGAGTCTGGCTCCGGGAAAACCACCACTGCGCAGGCGATTATCGGCTTGCTGGCGGACAACGCCCGTCGCGACAGCGGCAAAATTGTGCTGAACGGCGAAGAGATCAGCCAGTGGTCAGCAAAACGGCTCAACAGCCTGCGCGGAGCGCGTATCAGCCTGGTGCCGCAGGACCCTGGCAACTCCCTGAATCCGGTCAAAACCATCGGTGCCCAGGTGGGCGAAGTGCTGCATATTCACCACAAAATCACAAAGACCGAGCTAGAAAATCAGGTGCTGGCGCTGCTGACTAAAGTCGGGCTAAGCCACCCGGCACAGCGGATGAAGCAATATCCGCATCAGCTTTCCGGCGGGATGAAGCAGCGGGTACTGATCGCCATCGCCATCGCGTTGCGCCCGGATGTGATCATCGCCGATGAACCGACCAGTGCCCTGGATGTGACGGTACAAAAACGCATTCTTGACCTGCTGGATATCCTGCGCCGCGAATCGGGAACGGCGGTGCTGTTCGTCACCCACGATCTGGCCCTGGCCGCTCAGCGTGCCGATCGCTTACTGGTCTTTCGGCACGGTGAAGTTCAGGAACAGGGGGCAACCGCCGACGTGGTGCGCGCCCCGCAGCACGCCTATACCCGCCAGTTGCTGAGCGATTTGCAGGGTTCGCGCTTGACCATTGCGCCGGTCTCAGGCCTTCGGCTGGCCTCTCCTGCCATTCGCGCTCAGGCCATCAGCAAGCAGTTCACTCTCAGTAAAGGCCACACTTTACAGGCGCTGGATAACGTCAGCTTTGATGTGCAGCGCGGCAGCACGCACGCGCTGGTCGGGGAGTCGGGATCGGGGAAAACCACTCTGGCCCGCATTTTACTGGGGTTTGAGCAGGCGGACAGCGGGCGCGTCACCCTCGATGATATCGATGCGACCCGGCTCAGCGTGGAGGCACGCCGCCAGCTGCGGCAGAAAATTCAGTTCGTCTACCAGAATCCGTTTGCCTCCCTCGACCCACGGCAAACGCTGTTTGAGATCATCGAAGAGCCGCTGAAAAACTTCAATAAGCTCGCCCGAGCGGAGCGCAAATCCCGCGTCGAGGCGGTGACCACCCGCGTAGCCCTGCCGCTTGAGCTGCTGAGTCGTACCGCTCGCGAGCTGTCCGGCGGTCAGCGTCAACGCGTGGCCATCGCACGTGCGCTGATTCTGGAACCAACCATTCTGGTACTGGACGAAGCGACCTCGGCGCTGGATGTCACGGTGCAGGCGCAAATCCTCGCCCTGCTTCAACAACTCCAGCAGCAGCTGGGGCTGACCTATCTGTTTATCACCCACGATCTGGCGACCGTTCGCCGCATTGCGCACAGCGTCACAGTGCTGCGTAGCGGTCAGGTTGTTGAACATGGCACGGTGGAGGCGCTCTTCTCCTCGCCACAGAGCAGCTATACCCGCGAGCTGATCGACGCCATCCCCCATTTTTCACCCGTTACGAAGGAGTACGCATGACGCGTAAACGCCTGGGATTCTTTACCCGCCTGCTCGACGACGCGCCTGCGAAAGCGCGCTATCGTCTGGCAACAGAACAGATCCGCCATGCCGAGCGCCACGGTTTTCATACGGCCTGGATTGCTCAGCACCATTTCCATGAGCGCGAAGGCGGCCTGCCGTCGCCGCTGGTGTTCCTCGCTCACGTTGCGGCCCAGACCCAAAGCATCCGTCTGGGCACGGCGATTATTACCCTGCCGATGGAAAACCCGCTGCGCGTGGCGGAAGACGCGGCGGTCCTCGATCTGCTGGCGGACGGTCGCCTTGAAGTTGGTTTTGGCTCCGGCGGTACGCCGACCTCGTTTCTGCCTTTCGGCCTGACGTTCGACGAGCGCGGCGCGACCTTTGCCGACCATCTGCACCTGATTCAGAGCGCCTGGCGCGGTGATTCCCTGACGCATCCGGATAACCATCTCTATCCACCTGCGCCGCAGCTGGCAGAGCGCGTGTGGATTGCGACCTTTTCCGTTGAAGGCGCCGTGCGCGCCGCCCGGGCGGGGCACGGGCTGATGCTCTCCCGCACTCAGCCTCGCCCGGCTGACCAGCCAGAGCTTACTCTCGACCAGATTCAGAACCCGATTGTGGATGCCTATCTCGCCGCGCTGCCCTCGGGAGTGGCGCCGCGAATTCTGGCCTCGCGCACGGCGTTTGTGGCCGACAGCGATGCGTATGCTCTGAACGTCGCGACGCCCGGGTTAACCCGGCAGGCACAGGCGCACCGAGCGGCGGGTCATACCGTAACCGGTGACAGTGTCACAGATTATATTCGCCAGTTCGACGCCCATATCGGCGCGCCGCACACCGTGCTGGACTCCCTTGCTCAGGATTCCGTCCTCAAACGGGCGACGGATATTTCATTCCAGGTCCATTCCGTTGAGCCGTCCCATCGGGACACCTTACGTTCGATTGAGCTTATTGCTGAACATATCGCCCCTCATATTCTTTAAGGAGTCCCTATGTCTTTAAGTCAGGATATTGTTGCCGAATTAGCGGAGATCGCCCCCGGTTCGCCGCTGGCAACGGCTCGCGCCACGCGCGATGCCGCCACCCGTCATGCCCAGGGAAGCTATGAAACACTTTTTAGCCAGCAGGATGCGGCGTTCCCCCTTGATGAACGCGCGGCGGTGGCCGCTAAAGTGGCAAAATGGCACCGCGTCGATGCGCTGGCCGCCCACTACGCCGGTTTTGGGCTGGCTGATCCGACTTCCGCACGGCTGACGCCCGCGCTGACCTTTGCGCGTCTGCTGACGTTTTCCCCGGTCGAGGCCACGCCCGGCGCATTAAGCGCACTGACGCAAGCGGGATGGAGCAAAGAAGCCATTGTGACGCTGGCTCAGCTGATCGCGTTCGTGAGTTTTCAGAGCCGTCTCGTCGCCGGGTTGCGCCTGCTGAATGACAAAACCGTGGCTGCAAGCGACACGCCGGTGGTGGCGGGGATCTGGCACAGCACGCCTGCGACAAAAAGCGGCAAACCGGCGCCGGTACAGTTCACGCAGCAGGAGCTGGGCTGGGAGCCGTGGCTGGCGTCAAAACCGCTGGCAGAGTTCAACGCCGACGAGCAGGCTATTCTTGCGAAATTTGGCCATACGGACTCAGACTATTTCCGCCTGCTGGGGCGCAATTTGCCGGTTCTGGAACAGCGCACGCTGACCGATAAAGGGATTTTTTACACGCCAGGCGGCCTGCCGCGCGCGGAGCGTGAACTGGCGGCAACGGTGACCAGCAAGATCAACGGCTGCATTTACTGCGCATCTGTCCATGCGCGTAAGGCGAGCCAACTGTCGAAGGACGATAGTGCCATAGACGCGCTGCTGGCCGTGCGGCCGGGGCAGTCCCTGAGCGAGGGGCAATCGGCGCGCTGGCAGGCGGAAATTGATTTTGCGGCGGCGCTGTCCGTGACGCCACCCGCTGTGACACCCGCGCATCTCGCGGCACTGGAGAAGCAGTCTCTGGACACGCTTGAACAGCTCGATCTGGTGCAATCTGCGGCGTTCTTCGCCTGGGCCAACCGTTTAATGCTGACCCTCGGCGAACCTTACCTTCCGTAACGTAAATCAGGCTAACGCGCTGGCGTTAGCCTCCGCCCGTTTGGCTTTCTGACGGCCATACAGCAGCAGCGATGACATGGCGGCGAATGAGAGGAGCGCCGCCGGTAACGTCACGTAGCTCCAGCTGTAGCCGAGAACGATCATCATCCCGCCGAAATACGCCCCAATCGCACTGCCAAGATTAAAGGCCACCTGCCCGCCCGCCGCACCCAGCAGCTCGCCACCCTGCGCATTTTGCAGCAGCATAATTTGCAGCGGTGCCGACAGCGCGAACAGCCCCGCGCAGCAGATAAAGCCCATCACCAGAGACGCAGCCTGATTTTCACCGAAGGCAAACAGCATCAACAGCGACACCACGATCACCAGATCGGTGGTCGCCGCAATGCGCAGCGGGCTGTAACGACCGGAAAGTTTGCCGCTGAGCAGATTACCCAGCACCATGCCCAGCCCCATCAGCATCATGATAACGGTCATAAACCCGGCGGAGAATCCGGAGACGTTGACCATAAACGGCTTCACAAAACTGAACCATGCGAAGACTCCGGCATTACCGAACATCGTCGCGGCAAAAATCAGCCAGGGTTCCGGTTTCTTCAAAAAGTGAAATTGTTCCGTGAGTCGGGTTTCGGTTTTATCGTACAGAGTCGGCACCCAGAAAATGACCGACAGGATCACCAGCGCGTCAAACGCCGCAATCAGAAAGAAGGTGTAGCGCCAGTTATATTCATGCCCAAGCCAGGTGCCGAGCGGAACCCCCACCAGATTGGCGACCGTCATTCCGGCAATCATCCCCGATACGGCGAGGGTGACTTTTCCCGGCGGTGCTATCTTTGAAAGAATGATCGCGCCGACGCCGAAGAAGGCCCCGTGCGGAAAGCCGGACACCAGCCGCCCGATGGCCAGCCAGAAATAGGACGTTGAGAAGGTAAAAATGGCGTTTCCGACCACGCACAGGGCGACCAGAAAAAGCAGAACCGTCTTTAGCGAGAACTTATTTGAAAACAGCGCGATGATCGGCGCGCCAATGACCACGCCAAAGGCGTAGTACGAAATCATGCTCCCGGCAGAGGGGATCGAAATGCCGGTATCGTGCGCCAGCTCGGTCAGCACGCCCATGATGCCAAACTCGGCCATGCCCAGTCCAAAAGTACCCAGCGCCAGTGAAAAAACGGTTTTATTCATACCACAGCCATTTGTTAAAAATTTGCAACAGCCATTATTGAACAAACGGGTATGGTGAGCCAGTTCCAATTGGCGCTCTGACACGTTAATCCATTCATTCGGTCTGGCTTGTGAATATCCTTAACCGATAATCGCGACGCCCAGGCGTTCCATAATTTGCGCAACCTGATAGCTATCGAGCTTCACCCCCTGCAAATCGACGCTGCGCACGTCCAGATCGCCGAGTTCAGAATTGGTCAGATCGCAATGGGTGACGTTAACCGCCCGCCAGTCGAATGACGAAAACTCCCCGCCCGACAGATCGGAGCCGCTAAACGTTGCGCCGAGGATCTGCGCGCCGTTCCAGCGGTTTTCCCACAGCTCGCATTTTTCGAGCACCACTTTGGAAAAGTTGGCGTAGCTGAGATTGCTTTTGGTGATGTACGCGCTGCAAAACCAGCTGCGGGAGGTGATCATGTTCATAAAGCTGGTGCCGCGAAAGTCTGCGCCCTGCGCCCGACACTCGCGGATTTCAATCCCCAGCGCGCTGGCGTTCCTGAAATCGGCCATCGTTAAATCGCAATTTTTGAAAATGGCGTCTTTCAGCGTGGCGCGAGAAAAATTCCCGCCCTGCTGGCTTTCGCGATCGTAAAACTGACAGCCGATAAACTCCGTGCCGGTCAGATCGACGCCGGAAAAGTCGCAGTGGCGAAATGTCCCGTTCTCAATTTTCTCGCCCGTAAACTGGTTTTTGCCAATTCTTACCCCGTCCAGCGTCAACATTTTACGACCACCTGTGTTTATATACAGTAATGCCGTATTCTAACCCGATCCCATGGTGTTGTGTAAATAATTCCCGCGAGGATTTGCGAGCACGATTACACTTCAAAGTGTTCTTACCCTCCCTTCTGTCGAAGAGGATTGCCATGGGAAACATCAAGAAAGCGAAAAGCCCGGCGGAAAATGTGAAACGCGAACCGCTGAAAGAGAAGGCATACGAAAAGGAGCTGCGGCGTCTGCACGTTGAGCTGGTCAAGCTTCAGCAGTGGGTTGTCAGTAAAGGGCTAAAAGTCTGCGTGGTGTTTGAAGGCCGCGACGGTGCAGGTAAAGGCGGAACGATTAAAGCCATCACCGAGCGCGTCAGCCCCCGTGTGTTTCGCGTCGTTGCGCTGCCCGCGCCGACAGAGAAAGAGAAAAGTCAGCTCTATTTCCAGCGCTACGTGCCGCATCTGCCCTCGGCGGGAGAAATCGTGATTTTCGATCGCAGCTGGTACAACCGTGCGGGCGTTGAACGCGTCATGGGCTTTTGTACGCCTGAACAGGTGCAAAAGTTTCTGGATGGCACGCCGACCATGGAACGGGCGATGGTGGATGCAGGGATCATTCTGATCAAATACTGGCTCGAAGTGACGCCCAAAGAGCAGGAGCGCCGCCTGCGGGATCGTATTGATGACGGGCGCAAAACCTGGAAGCTGTCACCGATGGACATCAAATCGTTCAGACTGTGGGATAAATACACCGAAGCGCGCGATGCGATGTTTGCCGCCACCGATACCGCCTGGGCGCCGTGGTTTGTCGCTCGTTCTGAGGATAAAAAACGGGTGCGACTGAATGTCATCTCGCATTTGCTGTCGCAAATCCCCTACAAAACCCTGCCCGTTGAGCCGGTAAAACTGCCGAAGCGTAAAGTGGGTAAAGTAAAACCGACGGATTATCCGTTCCGCTATATTGCGGAGCGGTTCTGAAAAGCGCCTGGGGCAGCCGATAAAACACCTGCCCCAGGACTGCACAAACGCAGCGCCGCCGGCAAATACCGACGGCGCATGCTGTTACTTCATCCCTTCCGTGCTCTCTTTTTTCGCTTCCAGTCTTTCGACATCACGATACCAGCGCGGATGGTGTTTTTGCGCCCAGCGGCGGCTTACCTTCCCTTCGATCATCCCTTTAATCGATCCTTTCACCCAGAAAGCCATATACATATGAATCAGGATGGCATGGATCAGAATGATGGCGACGGTTGCATGGATCAGCAGGCTGTAGCGAATCACCTGAATCGGGAAATAATGGGCAAAATAGGGACGCCAGATAATCACCCCGGTCACCAGCAGCACAAAAATCATGCTCATGATGGTCCAGAACATCATTTTCTGTCCGGCGTTGTACTTGCCCACTTTCGCGACTTTGTGCTCGTTGCCTTTCAGCACTTCAACAATCCCCTTCACCCACGGAATATCCTGCTTATCCGGGATGTTGTGATGCACAAAGCGCACGAACATAAACATCAGCACCACGAAAATCAGCACGCCAAAGAACGGGTGCAGAATTCGGCCCATCTGCGGCGTCCCGAAGGTTTCGGTCAGCCACTGCAGCGTCGGGAAGAAGAAAGAGATCCCGGACACGGCCACCAGAAAGAAGCAAATGACCACCGTCCAGTGACAGGCGCGGTCGACAAACTTGGTGCGCACAATCATCTTCGACTTACTCATGATGTTCATCCTCGTCGTCATCCACCTCTTTGTTTGGCCCGATACCGATGTAAGTGGTAAATCAAACCGGCAAAGGTGGCGATAAATCCGGCCGCCGCGAGCGGTTTGAGCGCTCCTTTCCACAGGTTGATGGAGGTATCAATCGCCGGATCTTTAGGCAGATTGTGATACAGCTCTGGCTGGTCGTTGTGATGCAGAACGTACATCACATGCGTCCCGCCGACGCCCTGCGGGTTGTAAATCCCCGCGTGGTCATATCCGCGTGCTTTGAGCTTATCGACGCGTTCCTGCGCCACCTCAAGCATCTCTTTCTTGGTACCGAAATGAATTGCCCCGGTTGGACAGGTTTTCACGCAGGCAGGCTCCTGCCCGACGCTGACCCGATCCACGCAAAGGGTGCATTTGTATACCCGGTTATCCTCTTTGTTCAGACGCGGCACGTTGAACGGACAGCCGGCGATACAGTAGCCGCAGCCGATGCAGTTATCCTGCTGAAAATCGACGATCCCGTTGGCGTACTGAATAATCGCCCCGGCGGACGGGCATGCCTTCAGGCAGCCCGGATCCTCGCAGTGCATACAGCCGTCTTTACGAATCAACCACTCCAGCTTGCCGTTCTGATCGGTTTCGCTAAAACGCATTACCGTCCAGGATTTGGCGCTGAGATCCGCCGGATTATCGTAAACGCCCACGCAGTGCCCGACGTCATCGCGGATGTCGTTCCACTCCGAACAGGCCACCTGGCAGGCTTTGCAGCCCACGCAGGAAGAGACATCAATCAGCTTGGCGACTTCTGCTTTATAGTCCCGCGCACGAGGCGCGGGAGTCATGCCGTTGGTCGCGGAGCGTTTGATAATGTCTTGTGTTTCCATAGCCATTGAATCGCTCCTTACGCTTTCTCGATGTTGACCAGAAACGCTTTATATTCCGGCGTTTGCGAGTTGGAATCGCCGACGTTTGGCGTCAGGGTGTTGGCGAGATAGCCTTTTTGCGCCACCCCTTCAAAGCCCCAGTGCAGCGGAATGCCCACGGTCTCGACCTGCTGGCCGTTGACGTGCAACGTCTGCAGACGACGCGTAACCACCGCCACCGCGCGAATAAAGCCGCGTTTGCTGCTCACCTTCACGCGATCGCCGTTGGTGATGCCTTTCGAGCGCGCCAGGGTTTCACTGATTTCGACAAACTGTTCCGGCTGCGCGATGGCGTTGAGCCGCGCGTGTTTGGTCCAGGTGTGGAAATGCTCGGTCAGACGATAGGTGGTCCCGACGTACGGGAACTTATCTTTCTTACCCAGGCGCAGCGCGTCGTCTTCATACAGGCGAACCACCGGGCTGGAAACCACGTTCGGATGCAGCGGATTGGTGCCGAGCGGCGTTTCCATCGGTTCGTAGTGCTCCGGGAATGGCCCTTCTGCCAGCTTATCGAGCGCAAACAGACGCCCCAGCCCTTCTGGCTGCATGATAAACGGCCCGGTCGCACTGCCCGGCGGCGAGGTGTTGAAGTCCGGGATATCGTTCCCCGCCCACTTCGTACCGTTCCACGCGATCAGTTTGCGTTTCGGATCCCACGGCTTGCCGTTAATATCCGCCGATGCACGGTTGTAGAGCACGCGACGGTTGAGCGGCCACGCCCAGGCCCAGCCAAGCGTATTGCCCAGTCCTGACGGATCGGCGTTATCGCGGTTGGCCATCTGGTTGCCCTGCTCGGTCCAGCTTCCTGTGTAGATCCAGCAGGAGGAGGCCGTTGAACCGTCATCGCGCAGCAGCGCAAAGCTGTTCAGCAGCTGACCTTTTTTCGCCAGCAGATTGCCGTTGGCGTCATACAGATCTTCCAGCGCATAGCCGTTGTTCTCTTTCGCCACCTCTTCCGATTCCGGATGGTCCGGCTGCTTGTAATCCCAGCGCATTTTCAGCAGCGGTATCGCCCCTTTACCACCCAGTTGGGCGTACATCTCGCGCAGACGATGGTAAATACCGGCCAGAATTTCGCCGTCGTTACGCGCTTCGCCCGGTGCATCCTGGCCTTTCCAGTGCCACTGCAGCCAGCGGCCAGAGTTGGCGATGGAGCCATCTTCTTCCGCGAAACAGGTCGACGGCAGACGGAAGACTTCGGTCTGAATCGACGCGGTATCAACGTCGTTCATCTCGCCATGGTTCTGCCAGAAGTTGGAGGTTTCCGTCACCAGCGGATCGATCACCACCATGTACTTCAGCTTACTGAGGCTGCGCACAACCTTGTTTTTATCCGGGAAAGAGGCCACCGGGTTAAAGCCCTGGCAGATGTAGCCTGTGACGTTGCCCTTATCCATCATGTTGAAATACTTGATGACGTCGTAGGCCTGGTCCCATTTCGGCAACCACTCAAAGCCCCAGTCGTTCTCTTTCTGCGCCGCATCGCCGTAGAAAGACTTCATCAGGCTGACGAAGAACTTCGGATAATTACTCCAGTAGTTCACCTGCTCCGGCAGTGTCGCTTTTGGCGTGTTGGCCGCGAGATAGGTCTGCAGATCGGTCTGTTTTTCCGACGGCAGCGTCAGATAGCCGCTCAGGCTGGTGGAGAGCAGCCCCAGATCCGTTAACCCCTGAATATTGGAGTGTCCGCGCAAGGCATTCACGCCGCCGCCCGCCATCCCCATGTTGCCGAGCAACAGCTGGATCATCGCCATGGTACGGATGTTCTGCGCACCAACGGTGTGCTGCGTCCAGCCCAGCGCATACAGGAACGTGGTGGTGCGATCGGCCGCACTGGTTGAGGCCAGCACTTCACACACTTTCAGGAAGTCCGCTTTCGGCGTTCCGCAGATGTTTTCCACCACGTCCGGCGTGTAGCGAGAAACGTGCTGTTTCAGCAAGTTCCACACGCAGCGCGGATCGGTGAGGGTTTCATCGCGTTTCGCAAAACCGTTTTCATCGAACTGATAGTTCCAGGAGGATTTGTCGTACTGACGTTTTTCTGCGTCATAGCCGCTGAAAAGCCCGTCATCAAAGGCAAAGTCGTCCCGCACCAGCAGATTCGCGTTGGTGTAGTGTTTAACGTATTCGGCGTTGATCTTGTTGTTTTCAATCAGATACAGCAGCACGCCAGACAGGAACGTGATGTCCGTACCGGAACGAATCGGCGCATAGATATCCGCCACCGATGCCGTACGCGTAAAGCGCGGGTCGACGACGATCAGCGTCGCATCGTTGTTATTTTTCGCTTCCATCGCCCAGCGGAATCCCACTGGATGGGCTTCAGCGGCATTACCGCCCATCACCACCACGACGTTGGCGTTTTTGATATCAACCCAGTGGTTGGTCATCGCACCGCGACCAAATGTTGGAGCAAGACTTGCTACCGTTGGTCCGTGTCAGACGCGCGCCTGGTTATCGACGGCCAGCATGCCAAGTGAGCGCACAAATTTTTGCGTCAGCATGCCGGTTTCATTACTTGCCGCAGATGCGCAGAGCATCCCGGTGGAAAGCCAGCGGTTCACGGTCACGCCCTGCTCGTTCTTTTCAACGAAATTGGCGTCACGGTCGTCTTTCATTAATTTGGCGATGCGGGTAAAGGCATCGTCCCAGGATATGCGCTGCCATTTATCAGAGCCAGGCGCGCGGTATTCCGGGTAACGCAGGCGGTTGTCGCTGTGGACATAATCCAGCAGGCCTGCGCCTTTCGGGCAAAGTGCCCCACGGCTCACCGGATGATCCGGATCCCCTTCAATATGGTAAATCGCTTCTTTGGCGTTTTTCGCGCCATCGCCCAGGCTATACATCAATAGCCCGCATCCCACGGAGCAGTATGTGCAGGTGTTACGGATCTCTTTAGCGCGCAGCAGTTTATAGTTACGCGACTGAGCCAGCGCGAGTTTAGGCATAAAGCCCAACGCAGCAGCTGTTGTTCCGGCCATACCGCCCGCGCAGATTTTAAAAAACTTTCTGCGGCTGACGTCCATTGCTGTCCTCGTTATCTGTAGGAGACTTCGCGCCGCAAACTAGCAGCAAAGCCCCTGATTTTTTTGCGTCAAATCAATCTCCTCGATCTTCGCCCCCTAAATAGTCCGCTCTGGCGGCTTTGCTTAACCCTTTGGGATTAGCGGTTCGTAGATTGATTCGCGAAAACGCGGGAAACAGTGCTATAAATTTGCCCCTGAATTTCGTTGGCGTTTGGGAAAGCAATGGACAGAAAAAGAGCAACATTGATTGGGCTGGCCGCGATTGTGCTGTGGAGCACCATGGTGGGATTAATTCGCGGCGTGAGCGAAGGACTGGGGCCTGTCGGTGGTGCGGCAATGATCTACACCCTCAGCGGTTTACTCTGTTTAGTCACCGTGGGATTCCCGACTATCAGACGCTTCTCACCGCGCTATCTTATTGCCGGCAGCGTGCTGTTTGTGAGCTATGAAATATGTCTCGCCCTTTCGCTGGGCTACGCCAGTAACCGTCATCAGGCTATCGAAGTGGGGATGGTGAATTATCTCTGGCCGAGCCTGACGATTGTGTTTGCCATTTTGTTCAATGGGCAGAAATCGACTCTGTGGATTGTGCCGGGATTATTGCTGGCCTTGTTCGGTGTCTGCTGGGTATTAGGCGGTGAGAAGGGTCTGCATATCGACGAAATAACCGCCAATGTGATCTCCAACCCGCTGAGCTATGGGCTGGCGTTTGCTGGCGCGTTTATCTGGGCGGCATACTGCACTGTTACCAGCAAATACGCTAAAGGACAGAACGGCATTACGCTGTTCGTGTTACTCACCGCGCTGGCGCTGTGGCTGAAATATCTGTTCAGCGATCAGCCGGAAATGATATTCAGCGTGCCGGTGGTGATCAAACTGCTCATGTGCGGAATTGCCCTCGGATTTGGCTATGCGGCGTGGAATATCGGCATTCTGCATGGCAATGTTTCTGTGCTCGCCACCGTCTCTTATTTCACCCCGGTGCTGTCCGCGGCGCTGGCGGCTGTTCTGCTTAACGCCCCGCTCTCTTTTTCCTTCTGGCAAGGGGCGTTAATGGTCTGCGCAGGCTCGCTGCTGTGCTGGTACGCCACCCGAAAATAATTCTATTTAGGGGGAAATCTCCCCCTTCTGTTTTATCTGCACAAATAAAATGTGATCTTGCGTCAGATTATCTATTTTTCACATAGTGTTTACATTTAATCTCTGTTTATATTCCCCGCGCTCGTAACGTCTTCTTACATTCTTATTGACATAAACTGACACCCCTCTGGGATTAATAAATGGCTATTAATCGCCCTGGATATAGACGAACACGCAATAGTTTATGACTGAATATTTCAGTAATGCTCGCCTATTCTCACAGCAAATGTCTCATAACTGTTTGATTCTTCGTTATCACCCTTCATTAAATTGCGGTAATTCATCTATAATTCCGCAATGAAATTAAAACCATCGATAATTATATTGGCAATAACTATAAATATTAGAAAATACTCAATTACCGAATAATAAATAATCAAATCTGCGGAATATTGGCCGTTTTATCAGACACCGGTCACACTAATTGAAATTATCAGCAATAAATTGAAACTTATTATTGAAATGCGGCTACAACATTTCTAAAAATAGCATGCCATTGACGAACGACCTCGTTTAGAAATCGTTTATTAATGGCTCAGGAAATGCCCAAAAGAAAATTATAAGGATTATTAAAATGAAACTTAAATTAGTTGCAGTGGCAGTGACTACTCTGTTGGCAGCAGGCGCGGTAAACGCGGCTGAAGTCTTTAACAAAGACGGTAACAAACTGGATCTGTACGGTAAAGTAACAGGTCTGCACTACTTCTCTGACGACGCTGGCAACGACGGCGACAAAACTTACGTGCGTCTGGGCTTCAAAGGCGAAACTCAGATCAACGACCAGATGACCGGTTACGGTCAGTGGGAATATGAGTTCAAAGGCAACAACGACGAATCCAACGGCGACAAAGGCAACAAAACTCGTCTGGCGTTCGCGGGCCTGAAATTCAACGAATTTGGTTCTTTCGACTACGGTCGTAACTACGGCGTAGCCTACGACATCGGCGCATGGACCGACGTTCTGCCAGAATACGGCGGAGACACCTGGACTCAGACTGACGGCTTCATGACTGGCCGTACTACCGGTGTTGCAACCTACCGTAACGCAGACTTCTTCGGTCTGGTTGATGGTCTGAACTTTGCTGCACAGTACCAGGGTAAAAACGACGACCGTGATATCACCACCGCGAACGGCGATGGCTGGGGTCTGTCTTCTACCTATGAAATCGACGGTTTCGGCGTGGGTGCGACCTATGCGAAATCTGACCGTACTGACAACCAGGTTCGCGCTGCAAGCAACCTGAACGCAGGCGGCGAAAACGCAGAAGTTTGGGCTGCTGGCCTGAAATACGATGCGAACAACATCTACCTGGCAACCACCTACTCTGAAACCCGCAACATGACCAACTTCGGTGACGGTTACATTGCGAACAAAACTCAGAACTTCGAAGCGGTTGCTCAGTACCAGTTCGACTTCGGTCTGCGTCCTTCCCTGGCATACCTGCAGTCCAAAGGTAAGGACATCGGTTCTTACGGTGACCAGGATCTGGTGAAATACATTGAAGTCGGTACCGTTTACTACTTCAACAAAAACATGTCCACCTACGTTGACTACAAAATCAACCTGGTTGACGACAATGCCTTCACCAAAGCTGCTGGTGTGAGCACTGACAACATCGTTGCACTGGGTCTGACTTACCAGTTCTAAGTGTTTGTCTGTTAAAAAAGCCAGCCCTCGTGGCTGGCTTTTTTTATCGCAGTCCACTGGCGTGATAAAGGAGTACGCCATGCACCTCTATACCGGACGCTGCCTGTGTGGAATGAGCCACTTTAGCGTCAACATCGAGGCCCTCGACGTCTATGCCTGTCACTGTACGATGTGTCAGAAATGGTCGGGGGGCATCGCGATGTATCTGGAAACTCAGGGCGAACCCATCGTGGAAGACGGTTCGATCTCCCCTTCGCACTTCTCGTCGTCTGTGCGCGGCGAACGCTGGTTCTGCCCCGGCTGCGGCTGCCCGCTGTGGTTTGAGCTTACTCCCACTGGCCGCTATTTTGTCCCATGGACGCTGCTCGAGCTGAGTGAAGATGAGCGTCGTCGCCTGGTTCTGGCCGCCGAGATCTACACCGAAACGCAGCCCGCGTTCTGGCGACTCACCGGACAATACGCCCGATTCAGCGGCACCGAGATCGAAGCGCTGGATAAAAACTGCTCGTTTACACCGTAGCGCTGACCGCCGCGCGCCTGAGCCAGGCTTGCAGCAACTTGCCATCTTCGGTCATATCCGAATCCTGACGGACGCACAGGTAATAATCGCGCCCGTCATCGATTGGCGCATCAAAGATTTTCACCAGCTCGCCACTCTCCAGATAGGGCGCGATCAGCGGCTCGCGCATCAACGCGCAGCCCAGTCCGGCCTGCACACCCGCCAGCGTCAGTAAGCCATCCTCAAACAGCGGGCCGCTCTTGCGCGCAGGCCGTTTAACGCCCTGCTGGATAAACCACTGCTGCCAGGTGCTGCGCTCTTCATCGTGCAGCAGGGGCATCTGGAGCAGCTGTTCCGGCGTATCCATATGGCCGTGCACGCGTAAAAACGCCCGGCTGCACACCGGCACCATCTGGCCTGAAATCAGTTTTTCACTCTGATACCCCGCCCACTGGCCGTTACCAAAGCGAATCGACATATCCGACGCATCGCTCAGATAGTTGCGATGGTTGGCATACACCACGTTAATTTCCGTCTGCGGATTGGCGCGCATAAACGCAGGCAGGCGCGGAATAAACCAGCCCATGCCGAACAGCGGAATCAGGCTGATGGTCACCTGACGGGTCTGGGCCTGCTCCACCAGGTGCTCCGTCGCCTGACGCAGCACGTTGAACGCCGCACGAATAGAGCGGTAATAGTCGCGTCCCTGCTGGCTCAGGACCAGCCTGCGCCCCTGGCGCTCTGTGAGCGGCATTTGCAGATACCCTTCCAGCACCTTGAGCTGATGGCTAACGGCAGACGGCGAGATCGCCATCTCCTGCGCGGCCAGCGTCACGCTCCCCAGCCGGGCAATCGCCTCAAAGGCCCGCACGGCACGCAGGGGCGGATCGTTCGCCAGACGGCTTTCGGCATAAGCAGGCAGCTGCAGTGATTGTTCTGTTTTATTCATATGTTGATTTTAGGGCCGTAATTTCGCTCAGATGACGTTTCACTATTCTCTTTAAAATCATCGCGATAAATCAATCTCGAATTATCATAAGAAATAATATATGCGTATTTTACAATTTAATTCAATTATTGGATGTTACCCGCTGAAAGAGCAATCTGTCGGGTAATAACGTTGGACACACTGATACAACAACTGATTAATGGCGTGATGCTGGGCAGCATCTACGCGCTGATCGCGCTGGGCTATACCATGGTGTATGGCATTTTGCGCATCATTAACTTTGCCCACGGCGACATTTTGATGGTCGGCGCGCTTACCACGCTGTCGGCCCTGAACGCGCTGAACAGCACCTTCCCGCATATGCCACAGCTGCTACAGCTCGGCTTCGCGCTGGTTGTCGCCATGGCGGTCTGCGCCCTGCTGGCGATGGCCGTGGAGCGCTTCGCCTATCGACGCCTGCGCAACGCGCCGCGTCTGGCACCGCTGATCTCCGGGATCGGCGTTTCGGTGTTGCTGCAAACCGTGGCGATGATTATCTGGAGCCGCAACCCGCTGATGTTCCCGCAAATTCTGCCGATGGACGCGATTGCCGTCACCTCCGGCAGTGCGAACCATCCCCCGGCGATCATTACCGTCACCGGCATTGTCACGGTATCGCTGGCACTGGCGGTGATGATCGGCCTGTGGCTGCTTGTGGAATACACCCGTCTCGGGCGCGGGATGCGCGCGGTGGCGGAAAACCCGCGCGTGGCCACGCTGATGGGGGTCAATCCCAACGCCATTATCACGCTGACTTTCGCCATCGGCGGCATCTTCGCCGCGCTCGCAGGCGTAATGATGGCGAGTAACTACGGCAACGCCAGTTTCTCGATGGGCTTTTTGCCCGGCATTAAAGCGTTCACCGCCGCTGTTCTGGGCGGCATCGGCAATATTCGCGGTGCGATGATCGGCGGGATCCTGCTTGGGATCATTGAATCGCTGGGCGCGGGCTATCTGGGTGAACTCACCCACGGCGTGTTTGGCAGCAACTACCAGGACGTCTTTGCGTTCATCGTGCTGATTCTGGTGCTGGTGTTCCGCCCGGCCGGTCTGCTGGGCGAACGCGTGGCGCACAGGGCGTAGGGAAAACTATGACAACAACATCATTACAGGCACCCGTCTCGGAGCGCCGCTTCTGGTCCGGCATGACCCTGTTCGTCCTCGCCCTGCTGATTGCTCCCGTGGTGGCAAGCCAGCTCGGCGGCAACTACTGGGTGCGCGTGATCGACTTCGCTCTGCTGTACATCATGCTGGCGCTCGGGCTGAACATCGTCGTGGGCTACACCGGCCTGCTGGATATGGGCTTCATCGCGTTTTATGCCGTCGGCGCCTATCTTGCAGCACTGCTGGCGTCCCCGCATCTGCTGGAGACGTTCCCTCTTCTCGCCGTCTGGTTCCCGGACGGGCTGCACACCTCTTATCTGCTGATTATTCCGCTGGCGGCGCTGGTCGCGGCGGTGTGCGGGATTATTTTGGGCGCGCCCACGCTCAAATTGCGCGGCGATTATCTGGCGATTGTCACCCTCGGTTTTGGGGAGATCATCCGTATTCTGATGCGTAACCTCGACCGCCCGGTGAACATCACCAACGGTGCAAAAGGCATTACCGGCGTCGATACGCTCAATCTGTTTGGCCTGAAGTTCAGCGGCGTATACCACTGGTTCGGCATGAAAGTCCCGGCCCTGTGGCTGTGGTATTACCTACTGATGCTGGTGATCGTGCTGATTATTTTTGTCTGCCTGCGCCTGCAACATTCGCGCATTGGCCGCGCATGGCACGCCATTCGTGAAGACGAAGACGTGGCCCGCGCGATGGGCATCAACGTGCGTAACTACAAACTGCTGGCCTTTGCGATGGGTGCCTCTTTTGGCGGCGTGGCGGGAGCGCTGTTTGGCGCATTCCAGGGCTTCGTGTCGCCGGAATCCTTCACCCTTCAGGAATCCATTGCCGTGCTGGCGATGGTGGTGCTCGGCGGGATGGGCCACATCCCCGGCGTGATCCTTGGCGCAGTGCTGCTCACCGCCCTGCCGGAGATCCTGCGCAGCCAGGCCGCGCCCGTACAGCAGGCGCTGTTCGGCACCGTACTGATCGACCCGGAAATTCTGCGTCAGCTGTTCTACGGCCTGGCGCTGGTGCTGGTGATGCTGCTGCGCCCGTCTGGGATCTGGCCGGTTCGCCACAAGGAGGTCAAGGCATGAGCCTGCTCACCGTTCGCAATATGTCTAAACGCTTTGGCGGCCTGACCGCCGTGGACGATGTTTCGCTCTCCATCAATCAGGGCGAAATCTACGGTTTGATTGGCCCTAACGGCGCAGGGAAAACCACCTGTTTTAACCTCATTACCGGTCTGTATCCGGCGGACAGCGGCGAGTTTTCGATTGCCGATAAGCCCTATTTTCCGAAGCAGATCGACAAAGTAACGGCTGCCGGGATCGCCCGCACGTTCCAGAACGTGCGTCTGTTTAATGAGATGTCGGTACTGGAAAACGTGATGGTCGGGCGCCATGTGCGCACCCGCAACGGCCTGTGGGCCGCGCTTACGCGTCACAAACGGGCGCGCGCCGAAGAAGCGCAAACCCGCGAGCTGGCCTGGCACTGGCTGGAGTACACCGGTATCGCCAGATTCGCCCATTATCGCGCCTGCGATCTGGCCTACGGGCATCAGCGTCGGCTGGAAATCGCCCGCGCGCTGGCGACCGACCCGCTGCTGCTGGCCCTCGACGAACCGGCCGCTGGCATGAATGCGGCTGAGAAAAACGCCCTTGGCGAACTGCTCATCCGCATTCGTGACGATGGCAAAACCCTGCTGATGATTGAGCACGACGTGAAGCTGGTGATGGGTATCTGCGATCGCCTGACGGTGCTTGATTACGGCAAAACGCTGGCCGTCGGCACACCCGACACCGTTCGGCGTGACCCGGCGGTGATCGCCGCCTGGCTTGGAGGCAACGCCCATGTCTGAGTTACTGAAAGTCGAACGTCTGGACGTGCATTACGGCGGGATTCAGGCGGTACGCGATGTGTCGTTCAGCCTGCAAAAAGGCGAACAAGCGACGCTGATTGGCGCTAACGGCGCGGGAAAAAGCTCAACCGTACGCGCCATCACCGGGCTGGAGAACTTCGGCGGCACTATTGCGTTTAACGGCCAGCCGGTGCGTAAACGCAAAGCCGAAGCACTGCTTCGCGACGGGCTGGTGATGGTTCCGGAAGGTCGCGGCATCTTTGCGCGCATGACGGTGCTGGAGAATTTACAGATGGGAGCCTGGCTGCGGCGCGACACGGCCAATGTGAAAGCCGAAATGGACGAGATTTTCGACCGTTTCCCGCGCCTCGGTGAGCGTCAACATCAGCTCGCCGGGCTGCTTTCGGGCGGTGAACAGCAGCTGCTGGCGCTGAACCGCGCCCTGCTCAGCCAGCCGCGCCTGCTGATTCTCGATGAGCCGTCCATGGGGCTGGCACCGAAGATGGTCGAAAATATTTTTCAGGTAATCAAAGGGCTGCGTGAGCGCGGCGTGGCCCTGCTGCTGATCGAACAAAACGCCCGGCTGGCGCTGGAAGTGACGGATAGCGCCTGGGTGATGGACAGCGGCAGCATTGTGCATCACGGCGACTCGAAAGCGATGCTCAATGACGATCAGATTGCACAAATTTATTTGGGCGAAATGCCCGTTTAACACACCAACCAACACCAGGGAAATATAATGAAAACCGTAAAAATCAGTGCGCTCAGCGCCGCTCTTCTGCTCAGTGGTTTTGCCTCTTCCGCGTCATGGGCGGCGGAAAGCGAAACCGTGGTCATCGGCCTTGCAGGCCCGCTCACCGGCCCGTCGGCACGTATCGGCAAAGATCTGGAGAACGGCGCGCAGCTGGCGATTGACGATATCAACAAACAGCATCCAACCATCGGCGGCAAAGCCGTGACCTTTAAACTGCAGTCCGAAGATGACCAGTCCGATCCGCGCACCGCGGTGGCTGTTGCTCAGCGTCTGGTCGATAGCGGCGTCGCGGGCGTAGTCGGCCACTGGAATACCGGCACCAGCATTCCCGCAGCGCGGGTGTATCACGACGCCGGTATCGCCCAGGTAGCGCCCGTCGCCACCGGCCACGCCTATACCAAACAGGGTTTTGACACCAGTTTCCGCGTGATGGGCCACGACGATGACGGTGGTCAGTTCGCCGGCGAATACGCGGTGAAAACACTGAAAGCCAAACGCATTGCGGTGATCGACGACCGTACCGCGTTCGGCCAGGGGCTGGCGGATGAATTTATCAAATCGCTGGACGCGCAGGGTGTGAAGATCGTCGACCGCCAGTACGTTGACGATAAAACCGTGGACTTTAGCGCCGTTTTAACCGCCATTCGCAGCAAAAACGCCGATCTGGTGTTCTTCGGCGGTGTCGATAGCCAGGCCGCTCCGCTGGCGCGTCGTATCAAACAGCTGGGCATGAACGCCACGCTGATGGGCGCAGGCGGTTTTGTCAGCCAGACGTTCCTGCAGCTGGCACAGAAAGAAGGCGAAGGTGTTGTCGCGCTGGAGCCAGGTCTGCCGGTCGATCAGATGCCGGGCGGTAAAGCCTTTGAGCAGGCATATCAGTCGCGCTACCACACCCATATCGAACTGCATGCGCCGTTCGCCTATGACGCCACCCGCGTGCTGGTTGCCGCCATGGAAAAAGCCAACTCTGTCGATCCGGCTGAATATCTGCCCGCCCTGCGCGCCATCAGCTATTCCGGTGTCACCGGACAGATCGCCTTTGACGCACAGGGCAATCTGAAATCCCCGTCCTTTACCGTCTACAAAGTGGTCGATGGCAAATGGCAGCCGCAAACCGTTCTGGGCGGCGCAAAAACGAAGTAACGCAGTGAGGCAATGTGATGAGTGATAACAATGAGCTGGGCATTCTCGCCCGCCGCAAAATAGAAGCAGAAATTATTAAACCTATTTACGAAATCCTGGTGCGCGAGATAGGGAAAGCCCGCGCCCAGGCGGTAATTGGGGAAGCCATCGAACAGGCGGCGATTGACGCGGGGGCACATTTTGCCCGTCAGGAGCCGAACGGCGCGGATGTGAAGAGTTTTATCGCCCTGCAATATCTCTGGGAGAAAGACAACGCGCTGGACGTGAAAGTGATCGACGCCGACGACCAGCAGTACAACTATAACGTCACCCGCTGTCGGTATGCCGAGATGTATCACGAAATGGGGCTGGGCGAGATCGGTCACCTGCTGTCGTGCGCCCGCGATGAGAAATTCATCGTCGGCTACGCGCCTGACGTCGAACTGACGCGCACCACCACCATCATGCAGGGCGGAAAATGCTGTGATTTCCGCTACCACACGAAAAAGGACAAAGCATGATCCACATCGATGCGCAGCGGCTTTGGTCCACGCTCGGGATGATGGCGCAGATCGGCGGCACGCCCGCCGGTGGCGTAACGCGTCTGGCGCTGAGCGATGAAGATCGTATTGCCCGCAACCTGCTGCGCGACTGGGCGCGGGAAGCGGGTTTTACCTGCGACGTCGACAGCATGGGCAACATGTTTATTCGCCGCGCCGGGAAAAACCGCGCCCTGCCACCGGTGATGACCGGCTCGCATGTGGATTCCCAGCCGCTGGGCGGAAATTACGACGGGATCTACGGCGTGCTGGCCGGGCTGGAAGTTCTGCGCACCCTCAACGATCATCACGTGGAAACCGAGCGCGACATCGTGCTGGTGAACTGGACGAACGAAGAAGGCGCGCGTTTCGCCCCGGCGATGCTGGCATCCGGCGTCTGGTCCGGGCAATTTAGCGAAGAATACGCCCTCGCTCGTACGGATAACGCAGGCATAACCGTAGGCGAAGCGCTGGAGGCTATCGGCTATCGCGGCACCCTGCCTGCGCGCGCGTTTCCGGTTCACGCCTGCTATGAACTGCATATCGAACAGGGACCGATTCTGGAAGATGAGGTTATCGATATCGGACTGGTGCGCGCCGCGATGGGCCAGCGCTGGTTTACCCTGACGCTGGACGGTTTTGCCGCGCACGCAGGGACGACGCCGATGCACAGCCGTCGCGATGCGTTAACCGCCTTCGCTGAACTGGCGCTGATGGTTGAAGAGATTGGTTATCAGCACAAACCGGACGGCCGCGCGACCATCGGCATGGCGCAGATAACCCCAAATTCGCGCAACGTCGTCCCGTCGCGTGTGGTGTGCAGCGTGGAGTTCCGCCATCCGCAAAGCGACGTGCTGGAAGCGATGGAAGCCGCGATGCGTGAGGCGGCGCAAGGTCTCGCCACACGAGGGGTTACGGCAAAGGTCGAACGAATCTTCGACTACGCGCCTATCGCCTTCGACGAGCAGTGTCTTATGCGCAGTGAAAAAGCGGTCGAAGCCCTCGGCTATTCATCAAAACCGATGGTCTCCGGCGCCGGGCACGACACCTGCTACATCAGCAAAATCGCCCCGGCCAGCATGATCTTTATTCCCTGCGAAAAAGGCATCAGCCACAACGAAGCGGAAAACATTCTGCCGGAGTGGTCTAAGAAAGGGGCGAATGTCCTGTTGCACAGTGTACTGAGTGCGGCACAGGAGAAATGATTCGCGAAAAAAATGCCCGGTAAGCGCAACGCTACCGGGCGTTTTTTACTTCTGCTCCACCCTCGCCAGACTAAACCATATCCCGCACGCCAGTATCATCAGCATGGCACCGGCGCTGCCAAGGGCGACGCTGTGCGAGGTGATAAACGCGGCTTTAGCGGCTTCAATCGTCGCGTCTGCCAGCGTCGGCGTAAGTTCTTGCGCAACTTTGACCGCTTCACCAATCGACGAAGAGGCTTTGTCGGCAAGCGTGGCGCTCAGCCCTTGCGGCAGCTCGATAGAGGCCGAGAAGCTGCGGGTAAGCATCAGGCCAAAAATCGCGATCCCAAGACCCGCGCCTAACTCGTAGGACATTGTTTCGATAGCCCCTGCCGCGGCCGCTTTTTCCTTCGGCGCGGCGGCCATGATCGCGGAAGTCGATGCCAGCAGCGCACTCGCGGCGCTAAAACCGAGCAGCACCATCAGGCTCCATGCCTGCCACTGCTGAGTGCTGAAATCGAGCATCGACAGCCCGATAAAGCTCACCGCGCTTAGCCCCATGCCGCCTGCCGCGACCAGCCGCAACCCGAGTTTTCCGACCAGCACGCCCGCAATCGGCCCGCTGAAACCGCTGGCGACCATCAGCGGCAGCATAAACATGCCCGCTTCAAACGGCGTAAAACCGTGCACAAACTGCAGCTCCTGCGCCATCAGCAGTTCAAAGCCCACCAGCGCGATCATCGCAGTCATCGCCATCACCACGCCGCTCAAAATAATGCGATGGCAGAACAGGCGCATGTCGATCATCGGTTTGCTGGCTCGCAGCTGAATACGCACGAAGATGAACAGCATCACCGCACCGGTGAGCAACGTTGTCGCCACGATAGCCGGTGAAAGTGTGCCTTTCAGCGCTGTTTTCGCGCTGTAGACCAGCAGCAGAATTGCCACAATCAGCATTAACGCGTGCGAAATGTTCAGCGTCTGCTCCGGGCGTCCCTGCTGTTTCGGCACAAAACGCGCCGCCAGTGCCACCACGATCACCACGATCGGCACGTTGATCAAAAATACCGATCCCCAGTAGAAGTGCTCCAGCAGCAGGCCGCCCACCAGCGGGCCAAAAGCCGCTCCGCCGGAACCGACCGCAGCCCAGACACCTAACGCGATATTACGATGACGCGCCTCGACAAACAGCGTGCGGATCCCTGCAAGCGTTGCCGGGATAATCATCGCCGCACCAATCGCCAGCGTCGCGCGGGCCGCAATCAGCCAAGCCGCAGACGGGGCAAACGCGGCCGCCAGTGACGACAGTCCGAACAGGATACTGCCGAGCATCAGCAACTTTTTAAAGCCGATACGATCTCCGAGCGCGCCCATCGGCAGCACCATGCCCGCCATCACCAGCGAGTAAATATCAATAATCCACAGCAATTCGTTACCGCTGGCCCCGAGCGTCATACTCAGCGTTGGCGCGGCCACATGCAGTACCGTTGCGTCAATCGCGACCGGAATATACACCAGCACGATAATCACTAACGCTAACCACCTTTGAAACATAAATTTCCCTTTCACACTAATCTGGACACGTGTCCAGGATGCGATCCTACGGAAAGTTGAACGCGTGTCCAGCTTTTTGTTACACTCGTTTCGTCGCCATTGAGAGTGAGAGAACATGAGCTATTTGAGCAAGGATGAACGGCGGGAAGATATCTTGCAGGCCGCGATGCGCGTCGCGTTAAACGAAGGGTTCAGCGCCATGACGGTGCGGCGCATTGCAGGCGAAGCGGGAATTGCCTCCGGCCAGGTCCATCACCATTTCGCCAGCGCCGGAGAGCTGAAAGCATTGGCCTTCGTGCGTCTGATCCGTGAACTGCTCGATGCCGAGGTGGTGGGCGACTGTCGCCATCGTCTGCGCGCCATGCTCGGCAGCGATGAGGGTCTGTTCGAGCCTTATATTCGTCTGTGGCGGGAAGCGCAGATCCTCGCGAGCCGCGATCCGGACATTAAAAGCGCCTATGTGATGACCATGGAAATGTGGCATCAGGATACCGTCGCCATTATCCGTCAGGGCGCCGAAGAAAAGGTATTTACACTCTCAGACCGCCCCGAAAATATCGCCTGGCGATTGATAGGTTTAGTCTGCGGACTGGACGGTATCTACGTGTTAAATATGCCCGAAATGGATGACGACGCATTTAATAAACATCTTGATAAATTAATTTCTTTGGAATTGTTTTAATACTCCTAATTGAGTATTTAAAACCGCGATTTTTTACAATTAGTAACACATAAAGCGAATCATCTCTCCTCTCGTAAACTCAGGGATTCGCTTTCTTATCTATCCTTTCAGAAGCATCTGAATAATTCCAAAAACCTTAATCGTATAACGTCATCCATCTGACTGTTTTCACTTCTCTTTTCTGTTTTTACGGGTAAGTACGAGGGCGATATGTCACAACAAAGTGAGAAGAATAATCATTATCTTTTAAATAACTGGAAACCGGAAAACGCGGCATTTTGGGAGAATAAAGGTAAACACATCGCGCGACGAAATCTTTGTATATCCGTCGCTTGTCTGCTACTGGCCTTCTGCGTGTGGATGTTATTCAGCGCGGTTGCGGTCAATCTCAATAAAGTCGGCTTTAATTTCACCACCGATCAGCTTTTCATGTTAACCGCTTTACCTTCTCTTTCTGGTGCAATATTACGCGTGCCCTATTCCTTTATGGTGCCGATATTTGGCGGACGTTACTGGACAATATTAAGCACCGTCATTCTGATTATTCCCTGCGTGTGGCTGGGGATCGCCGTGCAGAATAGCGCCACGCCCTACTGGGTGTTTATCATCATCGCCCTGCTGTGCGGATTTGCCGGCGCGAACTTTGCCTCCAGCATGGGCAACATCAGCTTTTTCTTCCCGAAAGCAAAACAAGGCAGCGCGCTGGGCATTAACGGGGGGCTGGGTAATCTCGGCGTCAGCGTGATGCAAATGGTGGCTCCGGCGGTGATCTTCCTGCCGATGTTTGCGTTTCTCGGCGTCCATGGCGTACCGCAGGATGACGGTTCTGTGCTGTCGCTGGCTAACGCCGCGTGGATCTGGGTGCCGCTACTGATTATTGCCACTCTCGCCGCCTTTTTCGGCATGAACGATATTGCCAGCTCGAAAGCCTCGATTGCCAGCCAGTTGCCGGTGCTGAAACAGCCGCACCTGTGGTTGCTAAGCCTGCTCTATCTGGCGACGTTTGGCTCTTTTATTGGTTTCTCCGCAGGCTTTGCGATGCTCGCCAAAACCCAGTTCCCTGATGTGAACATTCTCCACCTCGCCTTCTTTGGCCCGTTGATCGGAGCGCTGGCGCGATCGGCGGGTGGCGTGGTGTCGGACAAACTCGGCGGTGTGCGCGTAACGCTGGTGAACTTTATCCTGATGGCCGCCTTCAGCGCCCTGCTGTTCCTGACGCTCCCCGGCTCCGGTTCCGGCAATTTCACCGCCTTCTATCTGGTGTTTATGGGCCTGTTCCTGACCGCCGGTTTAGGCAGCGGCTCCACCTTCCAGATGATCGCGGTGATCTTCCGCCAGATCACAATTTATAACGTCAAACTGCGCGGCGGCACGGAAGAGCAAGCCCAGCAGGAAGCGGTGTCAGATACCGCGGCGGCGCTCGGGTTTATCTCCGCCATCGGTGCGGTCGGCGGCTTTTTCATTCCTAAAGCCTTCGGTACTTCGCTGGCGATGACCGGTTCCCCCGTCGGCGCAATGAAGGTCTTTTTGGTGTTCTATATCGTCTGCGTGTTTGTCACCTGGCTGGTGTATGGCCGTCGGCAGAAACACGTCAAATCATAACTATTCCGTTCAACACTTTTGTGAGCAGTGTAACCACGGGGTGGGCGTCGCCCCGTCAGGAGAAACGTCATGAGTAAATTGTTGGATCGCTTTCGTTATTTCAAACAAAAAGGCGACACCTTCGCCGACGGCCATGGGCAGGTGATGCACACCAACCGCGACTGGGAGGACAGCTATCGCCAGCGCTGGCAGTTCGACAAAATCGTGCGATCCACCCACGGCGTTAACTGTACCGGCTCCTGCAGCTGGAAAATCTATGTCAAAAACGGCCTGGTGACCTGGGAAACGCAGCAGACCGACTACCCCCGCACCCGCCCTGACCTGCCCAATCATGAACCCCGCGGCTGCCCGCGCGGCGCGAGTTACTCCTGGTATCTCTACAGCGCCAACCGCCTGAAATACCCGCTGGTGCGCCGGAAATTGATCGAACTGTGGCGCGAAGCGCTGGGCCAGCATAGCGACCCGGTGCTGGCGTGGAATGCCATCATGAGCGATCCGCAAAAGACCAGCAGCTACAAAAAAGCGCGCGGCCACGGCGGTTTTATCCGCTCTAACTGGAAAGAACTCAACCAGCTGATCGCCGCCGCGAACGTCTGGACAATCAAACATTACGGCCCGGATCGCGTCGCCGGATTCTCGCCGATCCCGGCGATGTCGATGGTCTCTTACGCCGCCGGTACGCGGTATCTTTCGCTCCTCGGCGGCACCTGCCTGAGTTTTTACGACTGGTACTGCGATTTGCCGCCCGCCTCGCCAATGACCTGGGGCGAGCAGACCGATGTGCCGGAGTCGGCCGACTGGTACAACTCCAGCTACATCATCGCCTGGGGATCGAACGTGCCGCAGACGCGTACACCGGACGCTCACTTCTTCACCGAAGTGCGTTACAAAGGCACCAAAACCATCGCCATAACCCCTGACTTCTCGGAAGTCGCCAAGCTGAGCGATCAATGGCTGGCACCGAAGCAAGGCACCGACAGCGCTCTGGCAATGGCGATGGGCCATGTGATCCTCAAAGAGTTCCACCTCGATAACCCGAGCGAATATTTCCTCAACTACTGCCGCCGCTACACCGACATGCCGATGCTGGTGATGCTGGATGCGCGGGACGACGGCAGCCTGGTCCCTGGCCGGATGCTGCGCGCCTCGGATCTGGCCGACGGGCTGGGTGAGGAAAATAACCCGGAATGGAAAACCGTCGCCTTTGATATCGCCGGTGGCCTGGTAGCGCCTAACGGCTCAATTGGTTTCCGCTGGGGTGAAAAAGGCAAATGGAACCTGGAGCCGCTGGCTGCCGGTCAGGAGACGGAGCTGACGCTCTCGCTGCTCATCACCCACGATCAGGTCGCGAATGTGGCGTTCCCCTACTTCGGCGGCAATGAAAACCCGCACTTTCGCAGCGTGAAGCAGGACCCGGTGCTGATCCGCAAAGTGCCGTCGAAAACCCTCACCCTCGCCGATGGCCGTCAGCAACAGGTCGCCAGCGTTTACGATCTGATCCTGGCGAACTACGGACTGGATCGCGGGCTGGAAGATGACAACGCGGTAAAAGATTACGCCGAAATCAAAGCCTACTCCCCAGCCTGGGGCGAGCAGATCACCGGCGTACCGCGTCGCCATATTGAACAGATCGCCCGTGAATTCGCCGATACCGCTCATAAAACCCATGGACGGTCGATGATCATTCTCGGTGCGGGCGTGAACCACTGGTATCACATGGACATGAACTACCGTGGGATGATCAATATGCTTGTCTTCTGCGGCTGTGTCGGCAAAAGCGGCGGCGGCTGGTCGCACTATGTCGGCCAGGAGAAGCTGCGTCCGCAAACCGGCTGGCTGCCGCTGGCGTTTGCCCTCGACTGGAACCGCCCGCCGCGTCAGATGAACAGCACTTCGTTCTTCTACAACCACGCCAGCCAGTGGCGTTATGAAAAACTCACCGCTCAGGAGTTGCTCTCGCCGCTGGCGGATAGCGCCAAATTCACCGGCCACCTGATCGACTTTAACGTGCGCGCCGAGCGGATGGGCTGGCTGCCCTCTGCACCGCAGCTTTCGCTTAACCCGTTGCACATCAAAGCGCGCGCCGATGCTGCCGGGATGTCGGCGCAGGATTACACCGTTCAGGCGCTAAAATCGGGCGATCTGCGCTTTGCCTGCGAACAGCCGGACAACGGTAAAAACCATCCACGCAATTTGTTTGTCTGGCGCTCGAACCTGCTCGGCTCCTCCGGGAAAGGCCACGAGTACATGCTCAAGTACCTGCTCGGCACCGAAAGCGGGATTCAGGGCGACGATCTTGGCTCCACAGACGACGTTAAACCGGAGGAGGTGGAGTGGCAAACGGCCGCCATCGAAGGCAAGCTCGACCTGCTGGTGACCCTCGATTTCCGGATGTCCAGCACCTGTCTTTTCTCGGATATCGTCCTGCCGACTGCCACCTGGTATGAAAAAGACGACATGAATACGTCGGATATGCACCCGTTTATTCATCCACTTTCTGCCGCCGTCGATCCGGCGTGGGAGTCCCGCAGCGACTGGGAAATCTACAAAGGGATCGCCAAAGTCTTTTCCGACGTCTGCGTCGGGCATCTGGGCACCGAAACCGACGTGGTGTTGCAGCCTCTGCAACACGACTCCCCGGCGGAGCTGTCCCAGCCCTTTGATATTCAGGACTGGCGCAAAGGCGAATGCGATCTGATTCCTGGCAAAACGGCGCCGAATATCGCCGTCATTGAGCGCAACTATCCGGAAACCTACGAGCGCTTTACGTCGCTGGGGCCATTAATGGACAAACTCGGCAACGGCGGAAAAGGCATTTCGTGGAACACCCAGGATGAAGTCGATTTCCTCGGCAAGCTGAACTACGTCAAGCTCGACGGCCCGGCCAAAGGGCGACCGCTGATTGATACGGCCATTGATGCCTCGGAGGTGATCCTCGCGCTGGCCCCGGAAACCAACGGCCACGTGGCGGTAAAAGCCTGGAAAGCCCTCGGCGAATTTACCGGGCGCACTCACACACATCTGGCGATCAACAAAGAAGACGAGAAAATTCGTTTCCGCGATATCCAGGCCCAGCCGCGCAAAATCATCTCCAGCCCCACCTGGTCTGGCATTGAGAGCGAACACGTCTCCTACAATGCCGGGTACACCAACGTTCACGAGCTGATCCCGTGGCGCACCCTCTCTGGTCGCCAGCAGCTGTATCAGGATCATCAGTGGATGCGCGCCTTTGGTGAAAGCCTGGTGGCCTACCGTCCGCCGATTGATACCCGCAGCGTGACGCACATGCGAGAAATTCCGCCAAACGGCTTCCCGGAAAAAGCGCTGAACTTCCTGACGCCGCACCAGAAATGGGGCATCCACTCCACCTACAGCGAAAACCTGCTGATGCAAACCCTGTCTCGCGGCGGGCCGATCGTCTGGATCAGCGAAGCGGACGCCAGAGAGTTAGGCATTGAAGACAACGACTGGATCGAAGCCTTCAACGCCAACGGCGCCCTCACCGCCCGCGCGGTGGTGAGCCAGCGCGTGCCGCCAGGGATGACCATGATGTATCACGCCCAGGAGCGCATTCTGAACATACCGGGATCGGAAGTGACTGGGCGTCGCGGCGGCATTCACAACTCCGTCACCCGCGTCTGCCCAAAACCCACGCACATGATTGGCGGCTACGCACAGCTGGCCTACGGCTTTAACTACTACGGCACCGTCGGCTCGAACCGCGACGAGTTCATCATGATCCGCAAGATGAAAAACATTAACTGGCTGGATGGCGAAGGTCGGGATCAGGTACAGGAGGCGAAAAAATGAAAATACGCTCACAGGTCGGCATGGTACTGAATCTCGACAAGTGCATTGGCTGTCATACCTGCTCGGTGACGTGCAAAAACGTCTGGACCGGGCGCGAAGGGATGGAGTACGCGTGGTTTAACAACGTCGAAAACCAAACCGGGCATTGGCTATCCGAAAAACTGGGAAGATCAGGAGGAGTGGCAAGGCGGCTGGGTGCGTGGCATCACCGGAAAACTCACGCCGCGCCTCGGTGGACGCGTGGGCGTGCTGTCGAAAATCTTCGCCAACCCGTCGCTGCCGGGCATTGACGACTATTACGAACCCTTCACCTTTGACTATCAGGATCTGCACCGCGCGCCGGAGGGCGATCATCTCCCTACCGCTCGCCCGCGCTCACTGATCAGCGGCAAACGGATGGACAAAATCGTCGGCGGCCCAAACTGGGAGGAGCTGCTCGGCGGCGAATTCGAGAAACGCGCCCGCGACCGTAACTTCGACAAGATGCAAAAGGAGATGTACGGCCAGTTCGAAAACACCTTCATGATGTACCTCCCGCGCCTGTGCGAACACTGCCTCAACCCGAGCTGTGTCGCCACCTGTCCGAGCGGCGCCATCTACAAACGCGAAGAGGACGGCATCGTCCTGATCGACCAGGACAAATGCCGCGGCTGGCGCATGTGCATCAGCGGCTGTCCGTACAAAAAAATCTATTTCAACTGGAAGAGCGGCAAGTCTGAAAAATGCATCTTCTGCTACCCGCGTATCGAATCCGGCCAGCCGACCGTGTGCTCGGAAACCTGCGTCGGCCGCATTCGTTATCTTGGCGTGCTGCTGTACGACGCGGACCGCATCGAAGAAGCGGCGAGCACCGAGCACGAAACGGATCTTTACGAGCGTCAGTGCGACGTGTTCCTGAACCCGAACGACCCGGCAGTGATTGAGGAAGCGCTGAAACAGGGCATTCCGCAGAACGTGATCGACGCGGCGCAGCGCTCGCCGGTCTACAAAATGGCGATGGACTGGAAACTGGCCCTGCCGCTGCACCCGGAATACCGTACCCTGCCAATGGTCTGGTATGTGCCGCCGCTGTCACCGATTCAGTCCTACGCCGATGCGGGGGGGCTGCCACAGACCGACAGCATTCTGCCTGCCGTCGAAAGCCTGCGTATTCCGGTGCAGTATCTGGCGAATATGCTGAGCGCGGGCGATACCGGCCCGGTGCTGCGCGCCCTGAAACGCATGATGGCGATGCGCCACTACAAACGCTCGCAAACCGTCGAAGGGGTGACCGATACGCGCGCCATCGACGAAGTGGGCCTGAGCGTGGAACAGGTGGAGGAGATGTACCGCTACCTGGCGATTGCCAACTACGAAGACCGCTTCGTGATCCCGACCAGCCACCGTGAAATGGCGCGTGACGCCTTCCCGGAGAAAAACGGCTGCGGCTTTACCTTCGGCGACGGCTGTCACGGCTCCGACACCAAATTCAACCTGTTCAACAGCCAGCGCATCGACGCCATTAATATCTCCGAGGTGCGTGAACACGGGGAGGGAGAGTAATGCGAATTCTTAAAATTATCGCCCTGCTCATTGAATACCCTGACGAGGCGCTATGGGAGAGCCGCGATGAAGCCCTTTCTCTGATCGCACAAGATGCCCCGCTGCTGCTGCCGTTTGCGCAGCAGCATCTTGGCGCGGCGCTGCTGGATAAACAGGCCCAGTGGTGTGAAGTGTTTGAGCGCGGACGGGCCACCTCGCTGCTGCTGTTCGAGCATGTTCACGCCGAATCCCGCGATCGCGGTCAGGCGATGGTCGATCTGATGAGCCAGTACGAGAAAGCCGGTTTACAGCTCGACTGCCGCGAACTGCCGGATTATCTGCCGCTCTATCTGGAGTATCTGAGTCTTATTCCTGACGATGAAGCGCGCGAGGGGCTGCAAAACGTCGCGCCGATTCTGGCCCTGATCGGCGGGCGGCTAAAACAGCGCGATGTCCCGCAGTATCAGCTGTTCGACGCCCTGCTTCAGCTCGCCGCCAGCAAACTAACAAGTGACAGTGTCACCAAGCAGGTGGCAACAGAACAGCGCGATGACACCCGTCAGGCGCTGGATGCCGTGTGGGAAGAGGAACAGGTGAAGTTTATTGAGGACAACGCCACGGCGTGCGACAGCTCGCCGATGCAGCAATATCAGCGACGCTTTAGCCAGGACGTCGCGCCTCAGTACGTGGACGTCAGCGCCGGAGGCCCGAAATGATGCACTTTCTGAACGTCTTCTTTTACGATATCTACCCGTATCTGTGCGGGACGGTGTTCCTGCTGGGAAGCTGGCTGCGCTACGACTACGGGCAGTACACCTGGCGCGCGTCATCCAGCCAGATGCTCGATAAGCGCGGCATGGTGCTGTGGTCGAATCTGTTCCATATCGGCATTCTGGGGATCTTTTTCGGCCACGCCTTCGGGATGCTGACGCCGCACTGGGTCTATTCGTGGTTCCTGCCGATGTCGCAAAAACAGCTGATGGCGATGATCCTCGGCGGCGTCTGCGGCGTGCTGACGCTGGTCGGCGGCGCGGGACTGCTGGTGCGCCGCCTCACTAATCCGCGTATCCGCGCGACCTCGTCCACGGCGGATATCCTGATCCTCTGCGTGCTGCTGGTGCAGTGTATTCTCGGTCTGGCGACGATTCCGTTCTCCGCACAACACCCCGACGGCAGCGAAATGCTGAAACTGGTCGACTGGGCGCAGGCGGTCGTCACCTTCCACGGCGGTGCTTCCGCGCATCTCGACGGCGTGGCCTACATCTTCCGCGTCCATCTGGTGCTTGGAATGACCATCTTCCTGCTGTTCCCGTTCACCCGGCTGGTTCACGTCTGGAGCGCGCCGGTGGAGTACCTTACGCGGCGCTATCAGGTGGTGAGATCGCGCCGCTGAGTAAACTAAACCCTCCCCGTCACTCCAGGCGGGGACGTTACCATTTGACGCGCACCCCAATATTCCCGCCGGCCCCGTAGTTATCGGATGGATTATGCGGACTCGCCTGAACGCCCAGGTTGCCGTACACCTCATAGCGCCCGTCATTCCACGCCAGCGTGCCGCCAACGCCCGTCGCAATTTGCGTCCGCGCATCGCGCGATGCGAAGTTGACCTCGGCGACATCCACAGAGCGGCCATCGCCCAGCTCCTGATACACATCAAGCGTAACTTGCAGCAACGAGCGTGTCCGGGTTTTGTCCTGCGCCTGCCATTCGTCGCGACGATCGCCGCTGACACCCAGACGCGCAAGCAGACTGTTCCCCTCGCTGAGTGACACCTTGCTGTCGAACCTGTCTTCAAAACTGTCGAAATCCACGCGCGACCAGATCAGCTGCGCCTGCGGCGTAACCGCAAAACCGGTGCCGGAATCGAGACGCCAGCCCGTTTCGACGGAGCCTGCGTAGCCGTTCCCTTTATTGGACGATGTCAGCGGTTTGCCGATCGTGTCGGAATCCAGATCGCTGTCGAAAAACATCATTTGCAGCTGCCCGTCGACATAAAAACCGTTATTGCCGTACCAGGTCAGCGTCATCCCAGGGCCGTAACCGGTGGTGTTGATACTGCCTTTGCCAGAGTAAGCACGAATATCCGCATCCGCCTTGCCATAGCTAAAGTTCACGCCGCCCGTCAGCAATCCGTGCGCGTTTTCATGCACTGGCACATCCAGCCCGGTCTGTAGTTTCCAGAGCGTGGTTGTACGCTGAGCGTCGGTCGTGGATGTGACCGGCTCACTGTGCGTACGCGTACCTTCAATACGCGCCCAGGCGCCAGGCGCACTTTCTGTTTGCGGCGCAACGCCGTCCACCCAGTAGCGATCCCCCACGCGCTGTTGTAGGGTAGGAACGCGATTCAGTTCCGCGAGGATCTGCGGATACTGTTCATAGAGGGCCGCCCCGGGATGGTAACGCTGCGGCACATTTTCATCCGGCGTTTCAGGGATGACAGGGAACACCGGTAATCCCGGCGTGACCGGGTTGGGCACAGGGGTTTCGGGATTGGGCACTTCAGGCACCGGCGCGACCGGTGACTGTGGATCGGCGAGATCCGAGGTCAAATACCACCAGCGCCCCTGCCCATACTCCAGCGTGCGAAACGTGTAGGCATACGCGCCATGCACCACCGCCTGTTCACCGTCGGTCGTGGTGAAATCACCGTGAAGCGTAAACGCCTCGCCGTCCGATTGCTGCGCGGCAAAAATCAGGGGTATACCGTTTTCCGTGAATCCCCCTTCGCCACCGAGATTCACGATCTCAACCGTGGTATTGCCCGACGCGCTGCCGGTAATAAGCAGCCGGTCTGAGGGGGAATCATCGCCGCCGAGGACACTTTCCATCAGCACTCTGCCACCGTCGCCGTGATAGTCCCCGTCAATGGTCAGGGTGCCGATGGAGTTGCCCGGCGAAATCGTTCCTGCATTGGTGGTACTCCCGACACGCCCGATGCCCTCCAACGTGCCGCCCGACAGCAGGGACACCGTCGCACCAGACATATCGCCGTTGACGCTTATCACGCCATTTTCCTGAGCCTGTAGCAGCCCGGTAAAATCACCGTGATCGCGATTAAACAGCGTTCTGCCGTTAACAGCGTCGATCGAGATATTCCCGACCAACCCGGTGCCCGCGCCTTCAGCATTATCCAGCCCATCATTCAGGGTGCTGTCGAATACGTAGTTCGTGGCGTTATGATTAAGAATAATGTGGCCGGAACCCTCTCCGGCAGTAATCCGATCCCCGACAACGCTGCCCGGCGCGCGCGAGGCCTCTCCTCCGATAATCAGCACCCCGCTTGACCCCGCATTTTGCCCAAGCGTGACCGTGCGGGCATTGACGACGCCCCCATCAGCGACGATCAAGGTACCCGCTCCGTCGCGGCCAATCCCCAGGCTATTGGCGGTATTCCAGGTGGAGCCCGGCCCGGTGACTTCGACCGTGCCCGATGACAAAGCATTAAAACCGATAAAACCGGTGGAGAGATTCGTCACCAAACCGCCATCACGAATGAGCAAGGTTCCGTGACCCATATGCCCGACATAGAGGAAACTGGTGTTATCCCAGTGAGAACCGTCGCCCGTCACCACCACGTGACCTTCTGAATCCGCAGTTGACGCCACAAAGCCGCTATAACTTTGTACAATGCCCGTCTCGCCCCCGCTCACGCCTATATTTAACGTTCCGTTAATATGAAAATTAAGCGCCGTCGCCGGTGAGCCTGCATCGCCAGGAACAGTAATAACTTGCCCTTCAGTAATATTATCAATCGCCTGAACAGAAACCGATATCGGAATAATAATAAGCAGGAGAAGCAGGTTTATCGAAAAAGAGATAATAGTCGGCATGCGCGAAGCAGCATTAACCCACCGCGGACGGGAAAAATAGATAAACATAATCTGACCTTTAGTGTGCTGGTGTAAAACACCAGCAGGAGAAGTAATTATAGCTAACCAGGTAAATATTTTATAAATGTGTGACGGATATCATTCATCAGTAATTTTGCAACGGGTGTGAGCGTTTGCTGTTGGCGGTAGATCAAACTGTATTTTCCGTCGGGCAGGATCTCCTCGACATTTATCTGACATAACTTATCTTTCAACCACGGAAGCGCCAGCATGGCCTGCGGGCCCACGGAAAGATAGCCCTCGCCCAAAATAAGCTGTTCGGCAATAGTGGTGGAATCGCCATACAGAACAGAGGCTTCAGGGCCTTTGCCATCAGGAAACACCACGCTCTCAATGGCGCTAAAAAAACCGGCACTGGCAATGGGGAGATACCATTTCGCATTGCGCAGTTCTGCAAGCGACCGCGCCTGTGACAAGGGATGATCCCTGTGGGCAAAAACACAAAATTTCGCCCTACCCAGCAGCTCTTCGCTGAACTCCTGCAGGGCAATATCGGGGGTGACGATACCGAGAAAAAAGTCCATCCGCCCCAGACGCAGCGATGCCAACAGCTCCGACAGCT
The DNA here is from genome assembly GCF_026672535.1 of Lelliottia sp. SL45. NCBI lineage: Bacteria > Pseudomonadati > Pseudomonadota > Gammaproteobacteria > Enterobacterales > Enterobacteriaceae > Lelliottia > Lelliottia sp. SL45. The sequence continues at coordinate 1,492,249 of NZ_JAPPRH010000003.1, read as the reverse complement.
GCCCTTCGATCACCGTTAATGTCGCCTGCGGGTAACGGGTTTGAAATCGCTCAATGATACCCGGCATGATCCCGAAGGCTGGCAGATGTGAGCAACCAAACATCACCACGCCCTGGGCCGCACTCTCCTGCTGGCGAAGCTCATCAACGGCGCGTTCCAGCTCGTTGAGCACGAGGTTCATTCGCGGTTCAAAAATGCGGCCAGCCTCGGTAAGCAAAGCGCCGCGCGCGGTTCTGTCCAGCAGTACCACACCCAGGGTTTTTTCCAGCTCCTGTATGCTACGGGTCATCGCAGATTGTGTCTGATGATTCGCCTCCGCTGCCGAACGTATGCTCCCGTGCTGAATAATCGCACGAAGATTTTTTAGCTGATTAATTTTCGGCAGATGACGCATCTGAATCCTCAGCACAGCAACGGATAAGCGTTAAATTATAGCAGCGGATGTATGGTGCTATAGGCTGATACGTCGCCTTTAAATTCACGCCCTTGCATTGAGTGGGGATATTATTTTAATTCTGCGGCAGTGTAAATTGCACCGGTGATGCTTTATTTGCATCGCAATGACATAAAAGACATACCTTAATTTTATTTTTAATCCAACACATTAAAGTCATTTAAAAATAAATATGGATTATAGACTGCACGAAAATATTACCTGGATAATGAAATAACGTTCGCCGTCAATTAAAAAAAGGGGCTTTCGCCCCTTTCAACTCTATTTCCCCGCATCGGGATGGGTATCAAACCCGGCCATCACCGCCGTCAGTTCGGTCAGTGAAAAACCGTGTTTCGGATCATCCACGCCCAGCCCAAATCGCTCCTGCATCAGCGTATACAGCGCTTTGGCGTCCGGCAGGTTAATCTGCTCCGCCACGCGCGTGCCCTGCCAGTGGGTAAAGTGGTAATTGGTCAGTGTCAATTTACCGCCGTCCGGCAGGTGTCGGCACATCAGCAGGTGGTGGCGGAAGTGCGACTGAGGCCAGTGAGCAGACCAGAAATTGCCCATCACGTAATCGGTGAAATACTGCGTCGCAAGGTCAAAATGGTACATCGACTGCCAGTGCTCGTGATGACGGAACTGCAACACCCAGTCGTTGTTCTCGTTCATCAGGCGATAGACGCCGTGTGGCGTGGCCTGCTCTTCTGCGGCGATCAGGCGAATCGGCGCCGTCAGCGTCTGTCCACCGAATCCGACGTCCGCAATCCAGCGCTCGCCGTTGAGTTCAACCAGCAGCAAACGGTGGGTGCGCGGCGGCATCTGCGGCGGATTCGCCAGCACCACGCGGCCCAGCACGCTGCGCACCTCAAAACCGACCTCGCGCAGCACGCGCTCGAACAGCCCGTTCTGCTCAAAGCAGTACCCGCCGCGCCGCGCCGAAACCAGTTTGTCTGCCACGCTCTGATCGTCGAGCTGGATTTCGCGCGGCATCACCACGTCAATATTTTCAAACGGGATCGCGCAGTTGTGACTCAAATGCAGCGCCCGCAGGGTGTCGATATCCACGGAAACCGGCTGCTGCCAGCCGATGCGGGCAAAATAGGCGCTCAGAAATGGGGACATAGTGAAGTTCCTTGTAGAGATATTCCCTGTTTATAAACTATTTTTGCCTGCCCACTGGTGTAAAAGTGCTTTTTATCGGGCCGCGCCGCGCTGCATGATGCGAAGCGCCGTGAGCATCAGCACCAGCCCGGTCACTAGCGTCAGTGTCGCCATCGCCATCCCTTGCCCCACGGAGCCCTGTTCAAACTGACGCCAGATAAACACCGAGACGGTTTGGGTGCCAGCTGGTGCAAGCAGCAGCGACGTTACCAGCTCCCGCGAGGCAATGGCGAAGACCATCAGCATCGCCGCCAGCAGCGCCGGGGAGACCAGCGGCAGCACGATAAAGCGCAGCGCCTGAAACGCCGATGCACCATGCACGCGCGCAGCGGATTCAAGATTGCCGCCCAGCTGGCGCAGCGCGCTCCCGACATAGCGCACCGGCCACGGCAGAAGTAAACAGCAGTAGGAGAGCAACAGGATCGCCCAGCTGTTGTAGGGTGAAATTACCCAGAACGGCTGGTTCCACAGCAGGATCAACCCGACACCGACCACCACACCGGGCAGCGCCGCAGGCATCAGAGAGAGCGCATCGATCAGGCCGCGCCCGGTGATCTTCTGCACCACCACCAGCCACGACGCCAGCAAGCCAAGCAGCCCGGTGATGCAGGCCGCGCCGAATGCCAGGGAGAGGCTGGTTCCCAGCGCCGCCAGGGCGTCACCCTGCTGGCTAAACAGCGCGGCATAGTGTGACAACGTCACGTTAGAGAGCGTCACGCCGCCCGATAACGTGCCCAACATCCCCGACAACACCATCGATGCGCCGGGCAACACCACCGCAATTATTCCTACCAGCGCCATGAATGCCACCATCGGCAGCGTCCAGCGCCCTGCCTCCGCGCCCATGTTTTCCGTCGGTTTACCGGTGATACTGGTGACATCATGCTGACCGGTCAGCTTTTTCTGCACTCCCCAGGCGCACAGGGCGATGGCGACTAATACCACCGACAGCATCGACGCCCCCGAAAGATCGATTGGCCAGTCGGCCAGTTTTTTCTCGATGTCGGTGGTCAGCATCACTACGCCCGCGCGCGTTCCCAGCGCCGCCGGAACGCCAAACTCCTCAATCGCCAGGGTAAAAGCCAGCAGCATCCCGGCTGCCAGGGACGGGGAAAGCATCGGCAGAGTGATGTGCCAGAACGCCCTGCCCGCGCTGGCGCCATGAACGCGGGCGACCCGCGCCAGACGCTGCCCGCTGGCGAGCAGACTGCGCGAAACGGCGAAGTAAACCACCGGGAAAATATTCAGCGCCATCACCAGCACAATCCCGGTTTTACTGAACAGCAGATCGTTCAGGGAAATCCCGGTGAGTTGCTGCAAATAGCCGTTAGTCTGAAGCACCAGCATCCACGACAGCGCCGCGATATAGGGCGGCGTTAAAAACGGGATCAGAAACAGCAAATCCCACAGGCGCGGCAGCGGCAGATTAAACAGCCCGCGTGCCACGCCGAGGGGAAAGCCGATCAGCGCGCTCACCAGCGCCACGCCGAGCGCAATCTGCAGCGTGCCACCGAGCATGCCGGGGAGCTGCGGCTCAGCTAACAGCGCCTTGACCCCGCCAAACGCACCGGAAAACGATCCGGCACTGAACTGCGGAAATACCGCCTGAAGGAGAATAAACGCGAGCGGAAACGCCACCAGAATCACCAGCAGCGCCAGCGTCATCACGGATAAAAATCGTTGATTCACGAGACAATCCTGAAGACGGGGTTGCCCCCGTCGAATGAATTACAGGGAGAAAAGCGTGTTGAAGCGCTTGAGAATATCGCTGCGCTCGCTGCTACCCTCGCTTTTGGTCGGCAGGATTTTCAGCTCATTGAGCAGCGGACGTTTAGCCTGAACATCGTCGCGCGCGGGCATCAGCCAGGCATCGGCGACCATCGTCTGGCCTTCCGGCGACAACACGTAATCGACGAACGCTTTGGCGTCGTCGGCATGGGCGGTGGATTTAAGGATCATCATCGGACGCGGCGCGATCACCGTGCCGCTGGACGGGAAAATGACTTTAAGCGATTCGCCCTTATTGATATTGCCGTAAGAGACATAGTCAACCGCGCCAAATACCGCCGCTTTCGCCCCCTGCATCACCGGCGTCACCGCCTGCGCGTTCGGGCCGCTGACCACCATGCCGTTCTTTTTCAGCTTATCAAACAGCGTCCAGGCGTTGTCGCCCATGCCATTTTGCAGCCCGATCAGCAGGTCCAGCGACGCGCCTGACAGCGCCGGATCGGGCGTGGTGACTTTATCTTTGAACGCATCGGTGGTCAGATCCTGCCACTCTTTTGGCTCCGGGGTGCCGCTTTTGGTGTTCCAGACGATGCCAAGCGCCGACACGCCCTGGGCGACATAATCCGTGGATTTCAGCGTAGCCGGCACGTGCTGCGCGTTCGCGCTCTGGTACGGTAACAGCCAGCCGCGCTGGTGCAGATCTTCTGCCGTATCCCAGGACGCGGAGATCAAAATATCCGCCTGCGGATTGGCCTGTTCGGCCTCCAGACGCGCCATGACTTTGCCGGTGGTCGCCTGGAAAATATCCACTTTCACCCCGGTTTTCTTTTCAAACCCGGTTGCCAGATTCTTGGCCAGCGATCCTGGCCCTGCGGTGTAGACGGTCAGCGCGTGGGCGCTGGACATCATGACGGAAGATAGCGCCATGGCGAGAAAAACTCCTTTAGTAACGGCAAATGACCTTTTCATGCGAACTCCCCTGAGGATGAAATCAAACGATCGGCAGCGACGCTGCCTGCAGACAAATGCACGATGCGATCGGCCAGAAGTTCAGCCTCCCGGCGGTCGTGGGTAACATAGATGGCCGTCGTCCCGAGCTGGCGCAGAAGCGTTGCCATCTCATGACACAGTGATTCGCGCAGTTCGCTATCGAGATTGGAGAGCGGTTCGTCGAACAGCAGCACGCGCGGCTCGGCGACGATCGCCCGGGCGAGTGCTACCCGCTGCTGCTGGCCGCCGGATAACCCCGCCGGTTTGCGGTCGGCAAAATCGCTTAAGCCAACCCGTGACAGCGCCTGCGCCACGCGCGTGCCGATGTCACGGCGCGGGATGTGGCGCATTTTCAGGGGGAAGGCCACGTTTTGGGCCACCGTCATGTGTGGCCAGAGGGCGTAATCCTGGAAGACCATGCCGATGTCACGGGCCTCCGGCGGCAGCGACCAGCCTGCTTTCGCCACCCGTCTGTCACCAAAGAAGATTTCGCCCTGTGCGGGCTGTGCAAGCCCGGCGAGCAGTCGCAGCAGTGTGCTTTTCCCACAGCCAGACGGGCCGAGCAGCGCGACGACGCTACCCGCATCAATATGCAGATCGAGTTGATTTAACACGGTGTTCGCACCAAACGCGTACGACACGCCGTTGAGCGTGATAGTGCTGTACATCTTGTTATCCTCTTTGGGATTTCGTGTTCGCCACTGTAGGGAGCCTGTATGACGAACGCATGACACGCATGTTGCAGCTTGATTTCACCTGCGTTTCAGCCGTTTAATGCCGTATTGCCCCTGTATGAGGAGTTCCTGTGAACCATGTCCGTCCCGTTGAATTAAAACATGCGAGCCGCCTTCTCAATCACGGCCCGACGGTGCTTATCACCAGCCGCGATGAGCAAATCGACAGACGCAACGTGATGGCCGCGGCCTGGTCGATGCCCGTCGAATTCGAGCCACCGCGCATTGCGATTGTGGTGGATAAAAGCGCGTGGTCGCGCGAACTGATCGAGCGCAGCGGCATGTTTGGTATCGTTATTCCGGGCGTCGCCGCCGCGAACTGGACCTACGCCGTGGGCAGCGTCAGCGGTCGCGATGAGGATAAATTTAACGCCTATGGCATTCCGGCAGTCAGCGGCCCGGTGCTGGGCCTGCCGGTGATAGAGGAGCGGTGTCTGGCGTGGATGGAGTGTCGCTTACTCCCTGCGACCTCAGCGGCGGAAAAATACGATACGCTGTTTGGCGAAGTGGTGGCTGCGGCAGCGGATTCACGCGCGTTTGTCGCCGGACGCTGGCAGTTTGATGAGGATAAGCTCAATACGCTGCATCACCTGGGGGCGGGAACTTTTGTGACGAGTGGGAAGATCGTAAAAGCGCCGGAATAAATTCCGGCGCTGATTTTGTCGGCCCGGTTCACCGGGCATTTTTCCTGCTTAACGGGCTGCGCTAGCCTTTCGCGCGACTGGCAATAATGTCATCGGCCACGTTGCGCGGCGCTTCGGCGTAATGGTGGAACTCCATGCTGTAGGTTGCACGCCCTTGCGACATCGATCGCAGGGTGGTCGCGTAACCAAACATCTCGGCCAGCGGAACGTCAGCGCGAATAATCTGGCTGCCGAACCGCTCTTCCATGCCCTGCACCATCCCGCGACGGGAAGAGAGATCGCCCATAATGTTCCCGGCGTACTCTTCCGGCGTTTCCACCTCCACGTGCATCACCGGCTCCAGAATCGCCGGGTCCGCTTTGCGCGCGCCCTCTTTAAAGCCGAAGATCGCCGCCATGCGGAAGGCCATTTCCGAGGAGTCGACGTCATGATACGAACCAAAAGTCAGGGTCGCTTTCACGTCTACCACCGGATAACCCGCCAGCACGCCGCTGTTCATGGCTTCACGCAAGCCTTTTTCCACGGACGGAATGTACTCGCGCGGCACAACGCCGCCTTTGGTGGCGTCTTCAAATTTAAAGCCGCTGCCTGGCTCAAGCGGTTCAAGGCTTAGCACGACGTGGCCGTACTGCCCTTTACCGCCGGACTGACGGACAAATTTGCCCTCGATCTCTTTCACCGCTTTACGCAAGGTTTCGCGGTAGGTGACCTGTGGACGGCCAATGTTCGCTTCAACGCCAAACTCGCGTTTCATGCGGTCGACGATAATTTCCAGGTGCAACTCGCCCATCCCGGAGATAATCGTCTGGCCGGATTCTTCGTCCGTGTGCAGGCGGAACGACGGATCTTCTGCCGCCAGGCGCTGCAGCGCGATCCCCATTTTCTCCTGATCGGCCTTGGTTTTCGGCTCAATCGCCAGAGAAATCACCGGGTCCGGGAACTCCATACGCTCCAGGGTGATCAGGTGATCCGGATCGCTCAGGGTATCGCCCGTCGTGACATCTTTCAGCCCCACGCAGGCGGCGATATCACCCGCACGCAGTTCATCGACCTCATGACGGTCGTTGGCATGCATCTGCACAATACGCCCGATACGCTCTTTCTTCCCTTTCACCGGGTTGTACACCGCATCGCCTTTTCTCAGCACGCCGGAATAGACACGGATAAAGGTCAGCTGGCCGACGTACGGGTCGGTCATCAGCTTGAACGCCAGCGCTGAGAAGGGTTCGTCGTCGCTCGGGTGACGCTCCGCCGGTTGCCCTTTATCATCCACGCCATCAATAGCCGGCACGTCGAGGGGCGATGGCATCAGTTCGATCACCGCGTCGAGCATGCGCTGTACCCCTTTATTTTTAAAGGCACTGCCGCACAGCATCGGCTGGATTTCACCTTTGACCGTGCGTATGCGCAGCCCGTCGATGATTTCCGCTTCATCCAGATCGCCCGTTTCCAGGTATTTATCCATCAGCGCATCGCTGGCTTCCGCGGCGGCCGAGACCATTTTTTCCCGCCAGATTTTGGCGGTGCTCAGCAAATCGTCCGGGACCGGCGCATAGCTGAAGGTCATGCCCTGGGTGGCATCGTCCCACAAAATGGCGCGCATTTTGATGAGATCGACCACCCCGCTGAAGTGCTCTTCCGCGCCAACAGGGATGACAATCGGCACCGGATTGGCCTTCAGGCGATCAATCATCATCTGCACCACGCGGAAGAAATCGGCTCCCGGACGGTCCATTTTGTTGACGAACGCCAGGCGCGGGACGTGGTATTTGTTCGCCTGGCGCCAGACGGTTTCCGACTGCGGCTGGACGCCACCGACGGAGTCATAAACCATCACCGCACCGTCGAGCACGCGCATGGATCGTTCCACTTCAATGGTGAAATCCACGTGCCCTGGGGTGTCGATAATGTTGATCCGGTGCGGTTCAAAATTACGATCCATACCGGGCCAGAAGCAGCTCACCGCCGCGGACGTAATGGTGATCCCGCGCTCTTGCTCCTGCGCCATCCAGTCAGTTGTTGCCGCGCCATCGTGAACTTCACCCAGTTTGTGGCTCATTCCGGTGTAAAACAGAATGCGCTCGGTGGTGGTCGTTTTACCGGCATCGATATGCGCGGAGATACCGATGTTGCGATAACGCTCAAGAGGGATGGGTCGGGGCATGATAAATCCTTAGTCAGTTTGACTTGAGTAGAACGACCGGAATGGTCGTCTGTGTGTTCGTCTGCTATAATAGTCCTATTGTACGAGTATATACGAACTATTTTTTTTAAGGATGGGCCTATCATTAAGATAGCTCACCTTCCCGCTAACCCAGGAAGTCTATGATCGCCAACCACCCCGAACCTGAACAAATCACGCTGGAAAATGTGCTGTTAGCCCTCGGTAACCCGCTGCGACTGGAGGTCCTCCGCCTGCTCGCCGATGGCAGTGAACTGAGCTGCAACGCCCTGCGCCCGGAAGACATTGCCAAATCAACCATGACCCACCACTGGCGCGTGCTGCGCGATAGCGGCGTGATCTGGCAGCGCCCGCAGGGGCGCGAGAATATGATTTCGCTTCGAAGAGAAGATCTGGATGCCCGCTTTCCGGGGCTGCTGGATACGTTGTTGCGGGTGATGGGCTAGCGTTTCATGCCGGGTAAGCGAGACGCCACCCGGCCTAAATCTTACATCGAATAACCAGGCTTTTTAATGAGTTCATCCAGCTTCGGTCCGATTTCCGTATCCCAGACCTGCGCTTTCCAGTCTTCCTGCTGCACCTGATTCAGGGCCACAGAGACTGAACTGTCTTTACTGTTAAAATGACGAATAATCACCTCCGCGATATCCGCCGCCAGGGCGGTTTTTTGTTCATCGTTCAGATCGCGGGGAAAACATTTGATATCAACGTGTGGCATTGCAGGCTCCTGTTGTTGTGAGCGTTTCAACTTATCAGATAATTTCATTCGCCTTTAACACCTTGTGCAGTTCTGGCCGCTGACAGACAGCATCGGCGATGGCGGTGATACGCGGCGTATTGGCGGCAAACCACGCGTGGCGCGGGCCCCAGGTGCGCATCACCGCAACATAGACGTCAATGAGCGTGAGCTGCTCGCCAAGCGCATAGGGCGCGGCTTTAAGATGATTATCCAGCCACAGGTAGAGCGACTTTCGCCAGGCGATACAATTTTCGCGCAGCTGTTCCGGTGCGTCCGGCGCCCAGCGTTCAGGGTAATCGGCGTAGGTAAACGTAGGATAGACATTGGCAACCAGCCAGATCAGCAGGCGCTGAAACTGCGCCCGGTCGGGATGGCACACGGGTGGGGCGAGTTCCGGGCAACGGTCCAGAATCATCAGGCCGATGGCGGCCGTTTCACTCATCACTGCGCCATTTTCCAGCTCAAGCGTCGGCACCTGGCACAGCGGATTGAGTTTCTCCAGCAGAGCGCGCTGCGGGCCTGGCGAATCAAACCCTTCGACGTTGATAAAACGATAGGGAATATCGGCCAGGGTCAGCATCACTTCGCTGATTGCCGAACCCCAGCCGGGTACGCCATACACGTTAATCATACTGCCCCCACTCAGAACAAATTCTAAGTGTAGAACATCAGTAGGTGATGCCCGGCGGATTGACTTCGGAGCGCGCGACGCCTTCGCCCTGCTCACCCCAGCGCGCCAGCACCTGCTGATACTCCCCACGCTGAATCGCCCCATCGAGCGCGGCCTGCAGGGCATACACCAGCTCATTCCCCTTTTTGGTGGTGGTCGCAACATAGGCTTTTTTCGGCCCAAGCCCCACTACCCGGGTTTTGCCCGTCAGCGCCGCTTTATAGGCGGAAACTGACTGCGGGCCGAAAAACACATCCGCGCGCCCGGACTGAATATACAAATTGCCGGAAGCGTCATCCGTCAGATAGACCGGCAGCGCCGCCTCGCGCCCAGCCTTTTTGTTCTCCTCGTTCCAGCCGAGAAGAATGCGCTCCTGATTAGTGCCGGAGCCGACAATCACCTTTTTACCCGCCAGATCTTCTGCATTTTTAATTGTCTGCACGTCGCTGGTGGATTTCACCGAAAACGCCAGTGAATCGACGCGATAGGTGGCAAAATCAAACTTCTCTTTACGCTGCTCTGTCACCGCAATGTTCACCAGCGCCACGTCGTAACGCCCGGAGCTGATCCCGAGCGGCCAGTCTTCCCAGGCGGTCGGTACCAGTTTCAGTTTTAACCCCAGACTCCCCGCCAGCAGCCGGGCGATATCCGGATCGCTGCCAATGCGGGTGCGATTATCGCTGGCAAGCAGCGCCAGCGGCGGCGAATTAAGGGCAGAAATGGCGACCGTCAGCGTACCCGGCTCGACAAATTTATAGCCCTGCGGGATCTTCGCGATCGCCGCCTGATCCACCGTCACCGGCAGCGGCTGTTCATTAGCCTTTAAATCAATGCTGGCCTGGCTCACTGAAACGACGCCCAGCAGCGCCAGCAATCCGTATTTCATACCCTCTCCTTACAGCACTTTCGACAGGAACTGACGCGTTCGGGCGTGGGACGGACGGTTTAATACCTCGTCGCTACTGCCCTGCTCGACAATTTTGCCATCGACCATGAACACCACCTGATCCGCCACTTCGCGGGCAAAACCGATCTCATGCGTCACCACCACCAGCGTGGTGCCGGACCGGGCCAGTTTTTTGATCACGTCCAGCACTTCGCCCACCAGTTCCGGGTCGAGAGCCGACGTCGGCTCATCAAACAGCATCACCCGCGGGCGCAGGGCCAGCGCACGGGCAATGGCGATGCGCTGCTGCTGGCCACCGGAAAGATGACGCGACCAGGCGTCGGCTTTTTCACGAAGCCCGACCACATCCAGCAGGCCGTATGCCCGCTCTACCGCCGCTTTGCGACTCAGCTGCTTATGCGCAATCGGCGCTTCAATCAGGTTTTCCAGCACCGTGAGATGCGGGAACAGGTTAAAGTTCTGGAACACGTAGCCGACGTTGACGCGCTGCTTGAGGATCTCTTTCTCTTTCAGCTCATAGAGTTTGTCGCCCTGACGGCGATAGCCGATGTAATCCCCGTCGATCTGGATAAAGCCTTCATCGACGCGCTCCAGGTGGTTAATGGTGCGCAGCAGCGTCGATTTACCGGAGCCGGACGGGCCGAGGATCACCGTCACCGAACCGGGCGGGATCTCCAGCGAGACGTTATCCAGCGCCTTATGGCGACCAAAGAATTTACTGACGCCGGTAATCGAAATATGTCCTTCAGGAGAGGCTGGCATGGATAGGCTCCTGTGATGGGGTAACGGAACGAGTGCGCTGACTGGCGCGAGACTGATTCACCGCCGAGCGGCGCTCGCTGCGGGCAAGACCGCGCTCCACCACATGCTGAATGACCGACAGCACGGTGGTGATCACCAGATACCAGGCCGCGCCAACCATCAGTAGCGGGATCACTTCCTGCGTGCGGTTGTAGATCATCTGAATGGTGTAGAACAGCTCCGGCATGGCCAGGACGTACACCATGGCGGTGCCTTTGGCGAGGCTGATAATCTCATTAAACCCGGACGGCAAAATGGTGCGAAGCGCCTGCGGCAGAATAATGCGCACCGTGCGGCGCCAGGCCGGTAGGCCCAGCGCGGCAGCCGCTTCGTACTGGCCGTGATCGACGCCTAAAAAGCCGCCGCGAATGATTTCAGCGGTGTAAGCGCTCTGCACCAGCGTCAGGCCAACCACGGCGGTAGAAAACTGCCCCAGCACGTTGATGGTCTCAAATGTGCCCCAGGTTATCTGAGTAAAAGGCACGCCGAGGGAGAGCGTGTCGTACAGATATGAGAAGTTGTAGAGGATGATCAGCACCACAATCAGCGGCAGCGAGCGGAACAGCCAGATGTAGCCAAACGCCAGGGTGCTTAACAGCCACGACGAAGAGAGTCGCGCCAGCGCTAACATGCCGCCCAGCACCACGCTTAACGCCGTGCCGATTAAGGTCAGCAGCAGGGTTTGGCCGACCCCTTCCAGAATCACCGGATCGAAGAACCAGCGTGCAAACACGCCCCACTCCCAGCGCGGATTAAAGGCCACCGACTGAACGACGACCGCCAGCACAAACAGCGCGGCAATCGCTCCGACGGTGCGCCAGGGATAGCGCGCCGGGACCACTTTGATGGTTTCAACGTTGTTGTTCATCGTCGTTCCTCATGCGGATTTACTGAACGCTTCGCGAACCAGCGTTTTGGTGAAGCGCAGACGCCCGTCAAAGGGGGGCTGGCTGTACTCTTCCGGATCGCGTTCGAGATCGAATTGCGGCGCGTAGCCCTGGCTTAGATAGAGCCTCACCGCTTCCGGTTGACGAAAACCGGTAGTGAGATAGATACCGCTGTACCCCGCCAGCACCGCCCTGCGCTCCAGCTCCTGCACCACGCGCGCGGCCAGCCCCTGCTGGCGCAGCGTTTTGTTTGTCCAGATGCGTTTGATCTCGGCGGTGTGCGCGTCAAAGGGTTTGTACGCGCCGGTGGCGATGATCTCGCCGTCGCGCTCCAGCACGATAAAAAGCCCCTGCGGTGGCAGATACCACTCGGTCAGTTCGATTTCTGCGTCTTTGGAAAAGTAGTCGCCGTAACGGGCGGCGTACTCTCCGAACAGCCCGTCAATGATGGGCTGAAGATCGGCATCTTCCGGCGAAACGTCGCGAAACAGATCGCTCATGTGACCTCCTTAGTCGCCCAGCCCGGCCGGGTTCACTTCTGAGCTCGGAATACGCTCGACACCTTCGCCCCAGCGGTTGAGCACCTTGTCGTAATCCCCGTTTTTAATCACACCGTTGAGCGCCGTTTGCACCGGTTCTACCAGCCCGGAGCCTTTTTTCAGCGTTACGGCGATGTGCGCCGCTTTCGGCCAGCCGCCATCCACGCTGCCCACCAGTTTGGTTTTGCCAGTCAGGGCCGCTTTCCACGCGCCAATCACATTCGGCCCGAAGAACGCATCAGCCCGCCCGGACTGCAACGCCAGCGTTTGCGCCGCGTCGTCTTTGGTGTAGACCGGGGTGAACGGCTTCAGCCCTTTTTTGAGGTTTTCCGCGTTCCACGCCAGCAGGATCGCTTCCTGATTGGTACCGGAGCCGACAATAATGCGCAGCCCGGCAATGTCTTCAGCCTTCTCAAGGGATTTAATCGGGCTGGTCGATTTGACGTAGAAACCGAGGGAGTCTTTTCGATAGGTAGCAAAATCGAACTTCTCTTTGCGCTCTTTGGTCACCGTGATGTTGCTGATCGCCGCGTCATATTTTCCGGATGCCACGCCGAGTGGCCAGTCCTCCCAGGAGGTCGGCACCACGTTCAGCTCCAGCCCGAGGCTGTCAGCCACCAGACGCGCAACGTCCACTTCGCTGCCCAGCAGGGTTTTGTTGTCATCGGAGAACACGGTAAGCGGCGGCTGGTTCAGCCCCGCCACGGCGACGGTGAATTTTCCCGGCACCGCAAAGCGATAATCCTTCGGCAGTTGCGCCACGGCATCGCCGTTTTTGACGGTATTCACCGGCGTTTTATTGGCCTCGATGCTCACACCGGTGCCGTTAATGTTCACATTTTCTGCCCAGACGGCAGGGGTAAAGGCCAGCGCGAGCGCCAGAACGAGCGAGGTTTTCTGCATAGCGTGTCTTCTCTTATTGTTGTGTGAACTGATTTTTTGGCTGGTCTAACCCCAGGCTTTCGCGAAGCGTGGTGCCCGGATAGTCGGTGCGGAACAGTCCGCGGGCCTGCAGGAGCGGCACCACCTGATCGACAAAGCGCGGGAAGGTGTCTGGCGTACCGCCCTGAATAATGAAACCGTCTGCGGCGTAGGCGTCGAACCACTGCTGCAGGCCATCGGCCACCTCTTCCGCGGTGCCGGAAAAACGTGGGCGCGGGGAGGCTGCTTCCAGCGCCATCTGACGCAGCGTCAGGTTCCGCTCGCGGGCGTTACGTTTGATCTCATCGGTGGTACTGCGGAAACTGTTTTGCCCTAATTCGCCGATATCCGGGAAAGGTTCGTCGAGAGGATACTGGCTAAAATCGTGATGCTCGAAATAGCGTCCGAGATAATTCAGCGCGTCGTTTATCGATACCAGCGCGGCGGTGGTTTGATACTGTTCTTCCACGTCTGCGGCATCTTTTCCGACAATCACACTCACGCCCTGGAAAATATGCAGTTCATCAGCGCGGCGGCCGTTTAATTCCAGCTGAGATTTCACGTCACGATAAAAGGCTTTGGCTTCGTCCAGGGTCTCGTGATGCGTAAATATGGCGTCGGCATGTTTTGCCGCCAGTTTTTTGCCGTCTTCCGAGGCCCCCGCCTGAAACACAATCGGGCGGCCCTGCGGTGTGCGGCCAATATTCAGCGGCCCGGCGACCTGGAAGAAATCACCGTGGTGATCCAGCGTGTGTAATTTCTGCGGATTAAAGAATTGCCCGCTCGCTTTATTGCGCACAAAGGCGTCCTCTTCCCAGGAGTCCCACAGCCCTTTCACGACGTCGAGATACTCATCGGCGATGCGATAGCGCAGTGCGTGCTCGGGGTGTTTTTCGCGGGAGAAGTTTTTCGCTGAGCCTTCCAGCGGCGAGGTCACCACGTTCCAGCCCGCGCGCCCGTTGCTCAGATGGTCGAGGCTGGCAAACTGCCGCGCGACGGAAAACGGCTCGCTGTAAGAGGTCGACAGCGTTCCGACCAGCCCCAGTCGCGAAGTTATGCTCGCCAGAGCGGATAAAACAGTTAACGGCTCAAAGCGATTCAGAAAATGCGGGATCGACTTTTCATTAATATAAAGTCCATCGGCGACGAATAAAAAATCGAGTTTCCCCTCTTCCGCTTTTAACGCCGTCTCTTTGACGAAATTGAAATTAATGCTGGCATCAGCCACGGCTGCCGGATGACGCCAGGCGGACATATTTCCCGATGCGCCATGCAATATGGTCCCAAGACGCAATTGTCGTGTTGCAGACATAGTCACCCCTTACTGGTTAAATTTGATGTAATGCTTTTTCTGCAAGCTGCGAGAAATAGTGCGCGGCGGGTTCGATTAAGGCTTCGTCCGGATTAAAACCCGGATGGTGCAAACCGAAAGGACTGTTGCTGCCAATGCTGACGAACGCGCCGGGAATGTGCTGTAAATAGACGGCAAAATCTTCACCGCCCATGTGCAGCTCTGCGTGCTGCGTTTCGTAACCCGTTTCGCGCGCCACGGAGGTGGCGAAATCGGCCCAGCGTTCATCGTTCACCAGCGCGGTCGGTCCGGCGTACCAGGTGATATCAATCTGCGCGTTAAAGGCGCTGGCAAAACCGGCAGCGATTTCGCCGACACGGGCTTTGACGTTCTGCTGCACTTCAATGCGATGGGTGCGAAGCGTCCCTTCCAGCTCCACGCTCTCAGGCAGTACGTTCCAGGTGTTGCCGCCTTCGATGCGCGTCACGCTCAGCACCACGGAATCCAGCGTATTGACGTTACGGCTGGCGACACTTTGCAGGGCGGTGACGAGCTGGCTGGCAAGCAGAATGGCGTCGGAGCCTTCGTGCGGACGGGCGGCGTGCGCCCCTTTACCGGTCACGCGGATCACAAAGCGGTCGACGTTGGCGTAAAACGGCCCGCCGCGCGTGGCGAAGGCCCCCACCGGTAAACCGGGTTCGTTGTGCATACCGAAAATCGCGCTGACATCCTGAAGCGCACCGGCGCGGACCAGGCTTTTCGCTCCGCCAAAATTCTCTTCGGCGGGCTGGAACAGAATGCGCACCCGCCCCGGCAGCGTGGCTTCGCGGGCTTTGAGTTGCAACGCTGCGCCCAGAATCACGCTGGTGTGAATATCGTGACCGCAGGCGTGCATTACGCCCGGATTTTGCGAGCTAAATTCCACACCGCTGCGCTCCTCAATCGGCAGCGCGTCGATGTCTGCGCGCAGGGCAATCTGTTTCTGGCCCTGACCAATTTCGGCGACGATCCCGGTCTGGAGATCGTACGGCAGCACGGTGATCCCGGCCCCCGACAGCCACTGGCGCAGACGGGCGGTGGTTTCGACTTCCTGCCCTGACAGTTCAGGATGGCGGTGCAGTTCACGGCGCCAGTCGATCAGCTGTTGTCCGAGGCTCATACCAGCACCTCCCCGGCAAATTTGGCCTGCGCCAGTAAGCGCAGGGATTGTGTGCGGGCGACTCCATCCGCCACGGGCGTATCAATAATAAATTCGTCGATGCCCCATGTCTGGTGCAGGTTTTCCAGTTCATTGAGCACCGATTCCGGCGTGCCTTTGATCAGCGACTGGGCGCGGCGGGCAATGCGCAGCGGTTCGCTTTCGGCCTGTCGCGCAAAGGCATAGGCCTGCTCTTCGCTGGCGACCGTTACCCGCTGGCCGTTCGCCAGCTCAACGCCCCACACTTCCACTTTTTCCGCCAGCGCATCGGCCTGCGCCTGAGTCGGGGCGACGATGGCCTGAACCGCCACGATGGCGTTAAGCGCGCTGTGAGTGCGCCAGGTTTCCAGCACGTCGCGCAGGAGATTCACATCCCCGTTGAGATGGGCGGCAAAGACAAAATTCCAGCCGAGTTTCGCCGCCAGCTGCGCGCTTTCAACGCTTGCGCCGAGCAGGAATTTTTCCGCGGGCGCAGAGGGCAATGGCGTGGCTTTGACGCTGTCGTCCTGCACGTCAGTTGATGGGGTAAGCCAGCGATCGAGCTGGGTCAGCTGATCGGCAAAACTCCCCTTTTCGTCCTGATGCAGCCCCTGTTGCAGCGCGCGCGTGGAGAGCGGCAAACCGCCGGGCGCTTTCCCGACGCCCAAATCGACGCGGCCAGGGGCAATCGACGCCAGCACGTTGAAGTTTTCCGCCACTTTGTACGGACTGTAATGTTGCAGCATCACGCCGCCAGAGCCGACGCGGATGTGTTTGGTTTGTCCCAGAATCCAGGCAATGAGCAGCTCAGGCGAGGGGCTGGCCAGCTGCGCGGTATTGTGATGTTCGGCAATCCAGAAGCGGTGAAAACCCAGCGCTTCGGCCTGTTTTGCCAGACTCAGGGTACGCGCCAGCGCGTCGGCGGCCGTTTCGTTCACCGCCACAGGGCTTTTATCCAGAATGCTGATTCGCCAGGACATGTTGTGTTCTCGTTTGACTTAACATGTCGCCATTATTAAAGGGGGATTTCACCTCTGAGAAACAATTAATTTACATTTAGTTTGCCGGAAATCAGAAATGCATCCCCCTTCTCTTCATAAGCCTATCGTGCAGAACAGATTAGCCGCCGCGATCTGTCCATGTTAACGAAAGTGTATTTCGGGAGTTCAATTTCCGTGGTTTATTCATATTTCACTTAATATTTAACTTAAGGAGAGAATTTCATTCGCCATTAAAAATGGCGGCACTCTTTTTTTTGCAAATTCATTACATAAGCAATGTTTAATAGATAAAAAATAGTTAATTCAGGTGCTTTCTTGTTCACCCTGTTTTGTGGAAGAATGCGCAGGCCGTAATAAACACAACAATAACTTTTGTCTTGCCTGAATATTTTTCGGGCGGCTTTTCTGTTTTTTTGACATCACCATGGAGTTTTTCATGAGAAATAACACTCCTGTTACACAAAGCGAGTATTTACTTAACGAAGGGTCGACGCTGATGTCGACCACCAATACGCAGAGCCATATTACCTATGCCAACTCTGCGTTTATTGAAGCCAGCGGCTATAAAGAAGAACATCTTATTGGCGAGCCGCACAATGTCATTCGCCATCCGGATATGCCGCCTGACGCCTTTGGGGATATGTGGTTTACGCTCCATCAGGGCCAGAGCTGGACCGGGCTGGTCAAGAACCGCCGCCATAACGGCGATCACTACTGGGTGCGCGCCAACGTCACGCCGGTGTATCAAAACGAAACGCTGACCGGTTATATTTCCGTGCGAAATATCCCCCCGCGCGATGAGATAGACGCCGCTGAACATCTCTATCAGCGGGTCAGAAATAACCAGCTTACCCGGCATCGTTTTTATAAAGGCTTACTGGTTCGTCGCGGGTTATTCTCTTTTCTTTCTCTCTTTAAAAAAATAAGCACGGCGAAAAGAGTCAATTACGGTATTGCCGTTACCGCTATGCTTTCGTTACTGGTATCCCTTTTATTACCGAAAGGAGTGATGCAAATCGCCGGGCTGATGGCGCTCTTTATTGTGCTGGGCTTATATCTGAATGCGCAGGTTTGCCGCCCTCTTAAAAAGATTGTCCGCCAGATGCAACAGGTCGTTTCCGGGCGAAAACCCGCTTATTTTCATTTTGATCGTGTCGATGACGTGGGCATGATGATGCGCCTGGTCAATCAGTCGGGGCTGAATTTAAATTCTCTGGTTGATGACGTCGGAACGCAAATTGCCGGGATCAGCACCATCAGCCAGCAGGTGGCAAAAGAAGGTGCTGCGTTACAGGCGCGCTCTGAAGAGACGGCTGATGATTTGCAGCAAACCGCTGCCGCCGTGGAGGAGATCGCCAGCGCCGTAGAGCAAACCGCGCAAACCGCCGGGGAAGCAATCCATATGGCCGACCGCACCAGCAGCAGCGCCCACAGCGGCGAAACCGCCATGAAGCAGACCATCGGCATGATGCAGTCAGTGTCGAAGGATAACAGCCAGATTGTCGATATTATTGGTGTGATCGACCGAATCGCCTTCCAGACCAATATTCTGGCGCTCAACGCCGCCGTAGAAGCGGCGCGCGCGGGTGAAGCGGGCCGTGGTTTTGCGGTCGTGGCCGCCGAAGTGCGCAACCTGGCGCAGCACTCGGCCTCGGCGGCGAAAGAGATCAAAACGCTGATCGAGAAGAACGTCGCCAGCGTCAACGCCGGTGTGGCAATGGTCGAACAGACCGAAACCCATCTGACGGCGATGATTTGCAATGTGTTACAGGTGACGTCGCTGATCAAAGAGATCGGCCATGCGACGCAGGAACAGACGCTGGCCCTGACGCTCATCAACGAGTCCATTTCCCGTATCGGCGTGATGACCCACAACAATACGGGGATGGTCGATAACGTTACCCGCGCCGCTAATCACCTGACGGAGCGCACCACACGGCTGCAACAGGCGATTGCGGTATTTGGCGGTTAACGCCCCTGATACTCCTCGTCGCTCACTTTTTCCAGCCACTCCACCGGGCTGCCGTTCACGGATTCGGCGATGGCAATATGGGTCATCGCGGTCTGTGAACTGGCCCCGTGCCAGTGTTTTACACCAGGCGGTATCCAGGCGATATCGCCCTGGTTCAGCACCTCGGCGTCTTTGCCCCACTCCTGTAACCAGCCGCGTCCCTGCGTCACAATCAGAGTCTGTCCCAGCGGATGGGTGTGCCAGGCGGTGCGCGCACCCGGCTCGAAAGTTACCGTCGCGCCGCCGACGGACGCAGGTTCCGTTGCCTGAAACGGCGCATCAATGCGCACGGTTCCGCTAAACCACGCTTCCGGGCCACGGGCTGAGGGTAACGAACCACTACGGATAATTTTCATGTTGTCTCCTGTTTTGCTGATGCGTTAACAGTAGCGCAAACCAGTGAGCAGCATTAGACTGCATAATCAGAAAGGAACCATGAGCCAAATTCATATATCGGGAGCCTCGCCGTGCTGAAAGACAATTTCAACGATTTGTTGTCGTTTATGGTAGTCGCTCGCGAGCGGAGCTTTACCCGCGCCGCTGCCCAGCTTGGCGTGTCGCAGTCGGCACTGAGCCACGCAATGCGCAATCTTGAAGCGCGTCTGGATATGCGCCTGCTCACGCGCACCACCCGCAGCGTGGCCCCGACCGAAGCCGGCGAGCAGCTTTTTATGCGCTTAAGCCCACACCTGCTGGAGATCGAACAGGAACTGACGGCCCTGCGCGAGATGCGTGACAAACCCGCCGGGAACATTCGCATTACCGCCGGTGAGCACGCCATGTCGGCAGTGCTGTGGCCGGTGCTGAAACCCTTTATGCTGCAATACCCGGATATTCACGTTGAGGTCACCGTCGACAACGGCCTGACGGATATCGTTGATGGTCGTTTTGATGCGGGCGTGCGCCTCGGCGAACAGATCGCCAAAGACATGATTGCGGTGCGCATCGCGCCGGATATGCGGATGACGGTGGTGGGCTCGGCAGACTATTTTGCGCGCCACGGCATGCCAGAAACGCCGGAGCAGCTGGCAAACCATTCATGCATCAATATGCGCCTGCCTACCCTCGGCGGGCTGTATGCCTGGGAATTTGAAAAAGACGGGCGAGAAATACGCGTGCGGGTGGAGGGGCAGTTGACGTTAAATAACCTGCCGCAGCGGATTGATGCCGCCGAGGCAGGTCTGGGGCTGGCGTATGTGCCGGAAGATACGGTGCAGGATGCCATTGCGAAGGGCCGACTGATCCCGGCCCTGCAGGCATGGTGCCCGTATTTCGACGGGTACCATCTTTACTACCCGAGCCGCCGCCAGCACACCACCGCGTTTTCGCTGCTGGTCGACGCCCTGCGTAAGACCTAAATTACTTGCCGACGCGCGCCTGCAAATGCTGCGGGTAGCGATCGCCGACCACATCAATGCTCGCCAGCGCCTCATTAATACGGGCGAGCGCTTCCGGTGACAGTGTCACGTTAACGCTTCCCAGATTCTCCTCCAGACGATGCAGTTTGGTGGTACCCGGAATCGGCACAATCCACGGCGCTTTCGCCAGTAACCACGCCAGCGCGATTTGCGCCGCTGTCACGCCCTGCTCGGCAGCCAGGCGCTGCACCAGATCCACCAGCTGCTGGTTAGCCTGCCGTGAGGCTTCGCTAAAGCGCGGCACCACGTTGCGGAAATCGCTGCTGTCGAAGGTGGTTTGGGCGTTGATCGCCCCTGTCAGGAACCCTTTACCCAGCGGGCTGAACGGAACAAAACCGATGTTTAACTCCTCCAGCAGCGGCAGAATTGCCTGCTCGGGCTCGCGCCACCACAGGGAATATTCGCTTTGCAGCGCGGTGACCGGGCAGACCGCATGCGCGCGGCGAATGGTGTCGACGCCCGCTTCTGACAGGCCAAAGTGTTTTACTTTACCTTCGGCAATCAGATCGGCAATCGTTCCCGCGACCTCTTCCACCGGCACGTCCGGATCGACGCGGTGCTGATAATAGAGGTCAATCACCTCTGTTTTCAGGCGTTTTAACGATCCTTCAATCGCCGCGCGAATATGTTCAGGGCGGCTGTTAAGTACCTGGCCCGGCTGATCGCAGTCAAAACCAAATTTGGTCGCAATCACCACTTTGTCGCGCACCGGTGCCAGCGCTTCGCCGACCACCTCTTCGTTAATATACGGGCCATAAACTTCGGCGGTATCGAAAAAGGTGACGCCGCGATCTACCGCTGCGCGGATGAGGGCAATGGCCTGCGCCTTGTCCGTCGCCGGGCCGTAACCGAAGCTTAAGCCCATACACCCCAGCCCCAGTGCGGAAACCGTTAAACCGTTTTGTCCGAGTTGTCGCTGTTGCATCTCTTTTCCTCATGGGTTTTCGTGATTAACGCTTTTACTGTAGAGGGAGTGGTTCATGAGCACTACAGCGCAGAAAAGCTTGTGCTTATGAATTCAGTTCATCAATGCCATTGCGCAACTATTAAGCACGCCTGATGATTAAAGCAGCAGTTAACGGGTCATTTTCTCTGCAAACTGGTCACTATTCAGCATGTTGTGATCCTCGTCTGCTCTGACCACACCATTTCATTCGATCCGTATCACTTTCAGACCGGTTATATTTTGCGTCGCTTATGGATTGCGGGTAGGATGCTTCGCCATGTTTTGCCTTATCCATACGCAGAATGACTGGAAAGGCGACATCTGGCTGCGCAGAAGCAATCGTTTGGTCTGCTGACAGCCATGTACGGGCATCCCTAAGATGATTCAGACAGGTAAACAGGTATCTCAATGAAAACAAGCAATAAAAACGCAGCCGATCATCACGCTGCGAAACGTCGCTGGTTGAACTCTCACGAAGAGGGCTATCACAAGGCGATGGGCAACCGTCAGGTACAGATGATCGCCATCGGCGGCGCTATCGGTACGGGGCTATTTTTAGGTGCAGGCGCGCGTCTGCAAATGGCTGGCCCGGCTCTCGCACTGGTCTATCTGGTGTGCGGTATTTTCTCCTTCTTTATTCTGCGTGCGCTCGGCGAGCTGGTATTGCACCGCCCTTCCAGCGGCAGCTTTGTCTCCTATGCCCGTGAGTTTCTCGGCGAAAAAGCAGCCTATGTGGCGGGCTGGATGTACTTCGTCAACTGGGCGATGACCGGGATCGTGGATATCACCGCGGTCGCGCTGTATATGCACTACTGGGGCGCGTTTGGCGATGTACCACAGTGGGTGTTTGCCCTTGGCGCGCTGGCGATTGTCGGCACCATGAACATGATTGGCGTGAAGTGGTTCGCCGAGATGGAGTTCTGGTTCGCGCTGGTGAAAGTTCTGGCGATTGTGATCTTCCTGGTGGTCGGTACGGTGTTCCTCGGCAGCGGTAAACCGCTCGACGGCGGCGCAACCGGCTTCCATCTGATAACCGATAACGGCGGCTTCTTCCCGCACGGTCTGCTGCCTGCGCTGGTGCTGGTTCAGGGCGTCGTGTTTGCCTTCGCCTCTATCGAACTGGTCGGGACCGCCGCGGGTGAATGTAAAGATCCGCAGACTATGGTGCCAAAAGCGATCAACAGCGTCATCTGGCGTATCGGTCTGTTCTATGTTGGCTCGGTGGTACTGCTGGTGCTGTTACTGCCGTGGAATGCCTATCAGGCGGGTCAAAGCCCGTTCGTGACCTTCTTCTCCAAGCTCGGCGTGCCTTACGTGGGCAGCATCATGAATATCGTGGTACTGACCGCCGCGCTTTCGAGCCTGAACTCCGGTTTGTACTCCACGGGCCGTATCCTGCGCTCCATGTCGATGGGCGGTTCTGCGCCTAAGTTCATGTCGAAAATGAGCAAACAGCAGGTGCCGTACGCGGGGATTCTGGCAACGCTGGTGGTGTATGTCTTTGGCGTGTTCCTGAACTATCTGGTCCCGTCTCAGGTGTTTGAGATCGTACTGAACGTGGCGGCAATCGGCATTATCGCCTCCTGGGCGTTTATCGTGGTCTGCCAGATGCGCCTGCGCAAAGCGATCAAGGAAGGTAAAGCGGCGGATGTGAGCTTCAAGATGCCGGGCGCACCGGTGACCTCGTGGTTGACCCTGTTGTTCCTGTTGAGCGTGCTGGTGCTGATGGCGTTTGACTATCCAAACGGCACCTACACCATCGCCACCATTCCGCTGCTGGCGGTGCTGCTGGTTGCTGGCTGGTTTGGCGTGCGTAAGCGTGTAAACGAAATCCACAGCACCGCGCCGGTACTGGCGGATGATGTGCAGCACGACGCGCCGTTGATCGAAGAGACGTCGCGTTAAGATTTTACAGGCCGGGCCAGGCGACAACGCTCCCCGGCAACAATAAACAAGGAAGGCCTGGGCCTTCCTTTTTTTTTTACCCCACAGCGCCAGATTTACGCGGCGCTACCACACTCGCTTTACAGCGCGATACGGATCACGTCGTCAGGCTGGGTGGCTTCCTGCTGACGGGTAGATTTCTGTTTCACCGTCACATACAGCGTTTTGCCGTCAGCGGACAGCGCCAGGCTGTTCGGGAAGGTTGGCGTATCGATGGTTTTCGTTACTTTGTAGGTTTTCGCGTCGATCACGCTGACTTTGCCCGCTTCGCGGTGCGTCACGTAAGCTTCGTTGCGCGTCGGGTTAAACAGCACCGCCAGCGATTCCGGCGCAGCGATTTTCTCGATCACACTTGCGTCCTTCAGGTTCACCACCAGCACTTCCGGTTGTTTGGAGTCGGTCAGGAACGCGCGTTGCCCTTTGGTATCCAGGCTCAGGTTCAGGTAGAAATGCTCTTTCCCGTCGTCCTGCACTTTTTTGCGGCTCAGCACTTTGTGCGTGGTCGTATCGATGGTGATCAGCTCGCCGTCGGCGTTGGTGCTGTAAAGACGTTTTGCCTGCGCATCCAGCGCCAGACCCGTGCTGAATGCGCCGGTGTTAGCAATGGTCTCTTTCAGTTTCAGGGTTTCGCCATCCACTACCCAAATCACACTCTCTTTGCCGATACCGGTGATATAGACGGTATTGGTGGTGTCATCGGCCACCAGCTCGCGCGGCTGCAGCGGCTTCACGGTTTCGCTGCGCTTGCGATCGTCAAGCACCAGGCGCCCTTTCACTTCGCCGGTTTTGGCGTCGATAGCCGTTATCGCGCTGTTGGTGGTGTTACCAAACCACAGGGTCTGAGTGGCATTGTTGATGGTGGCGCCGAACGGTTTTAAATCGTTATGAATGGCCTGCGTCACTTCAAGTGTGACGGGATCAAGACGGTAAACCACGCCACCTTTATCCGTTTTGCGGCTTTGCGTGGTCGCAACCCACAGGGCATTTTCCTGCTGGCTGACCGCCATTTCGTAAGCCCCTTTACCCACCGCTTTTCGCAGCATCTCTTCTGCAGCATGAACATTAAACGACCCCGCTACCAGCAGTGAACCCAACAGCAGAGAACCACGCAGACGCGGTGAGCACAGATGACGTAATGACATGACGACTCCCTTTGATAAAAAAATGTGTAATGCCGACATTGCTTCCCTGAGACGAAGTCATCGCTTCATCCTGTTTTATTGTTGAGAATAGTAATCATTATTCACCTGAATGTGGAGCCTTTGTTTCCCCTTTCGCGCCCCGCTTCGTTTTTATCTACACTTCTGTTAACGCAACGTGCTGTTAAAGTTTTCAAAACCTTTACAAAAGATTTACCATACGCACATGTGTTCCATTTGGTTCGTTTTCTTCATCAACCGGCTCTTTATTCATGAAAATCATTTCTGCCCGTCAGGCCACGCTCACCCTGTTGTGGATGCCGACGATCTTTGCCCCCGCAGCGGCACTGGCTGCACAAGAACAAACGATGATCGTCAGCGCCACGCCGCAGACCGTTTCTGAACTCGATACCCCTGCCGCGGTTAGCGTCGTGAACGGGGATGACATGCGTCAGGCTGCGCCGCGCATCAACCTTTCTGAATCGCTCGGCAGCGTGCCAGGTTTACAAATTCAGAACCGGCAGAACTACGCTCAGGACCTGCAGCTCTCCATGCGCGGCTTCGGTGCCCGCTCCACCTTCGGCGTGCGCGGTATTCGCATGTACGTCGACGGCATTCCGGCGACCATGCCGGACGGCCAGGGGCAGACTTCAAATATCGATCTCTCCAGCATCGACAGCGTCGAAGTGCTGCGCGGCCCGTTCTCTGCCCTGTACGGCAATGCCTCCGGCGGCGTGATCAATATCGCCAGCCAGACCGGCCAGCAGCCGCCGACCATTGAAGCGAGCAGCTATTACGGCAGCTACGGCACCTGGCGCTACGGCCTGAAAGCCACCGGCGCAATGGGTGACGGCACCCATGCGGGCGATGTGGATTACACGGTGTCGACGACCCGTTTCACGACGAAGGGCTATCGCGACCACAGCGGCGCGCGTAAAAATCTGGCGAACGCCAAACTGGGCGTGCGCATTGATGACGCCAGCAAACTGACGCTGATTTTCAACAGCGTCGACATGAAAGCTAACGATCCGGGCGGACTGGATTATCAGGAGTGGCGCGATAACCCGCGTCAGTCTCCGCGTGCCGATCAGTACAACACGCGCAAAACCATCAAGCAGACCCAGGCTGGCCTGCGCTACGAGCGCCAGCTGACGGAGCAGGACGATCTCAGCGTGATGATGTACGCCGGTGAGCGTGAAATGACTCAGTATCAGTCGATTCCCTATCAGCCGCAGCTGAAAGAGACCCACTCCGGCGGTGTGATCGATATGCAGCGCCACTATCAGGGCGTGGACACCCGCTGGACGCATCGCGGCGAACTGCTGGTGCCCGTGACCTTCACCACCGGGCTGAACTACGAAAACATGAGCGAAGATCGTCGCGGTTACGAGAACTTCGTCATGAACAACGGCGTGCCGGAGTACGGCGTGAAAGGCGATAAACGCCGCAACGAACGTAACCTGATGTGGAACGTCGACCCGTATCTGCAGACCAGCTGGCAACTGACGCAAAAACTCTCCCTGGATGCAGGCGTGCGTTACAGTTCCGTGTGGTTCGACTCCAACGATCACTACGTGCAAGGCGCCAACGGGGATGACAGCGGCGACGCAAGCTACCACAAATGGCTGCCTGCCAGTTCTTTAAAATACGCTATCACCGATGGGTGGAATGTCTACGCTGCGGCAGGCCGTGGGTTTGAAACGCCGACCATCAACGAGCTCTCCTACCGTTCCGGGAATCAAAGCGGGCTGAACTTCGGCCTGAAACCCTCCACCAACAATACTTACGAAGTGGGCAGCAAAACCCGCGTCGGCAATGGTCTGTTGACGGCGGCGCTTTTCCGCACCGATACGGATGATGAGATTGTGGTAGACGCCAGTTCCGGCGGCCGTACCAGCTATAAAAACGCCGGGAAAACGCGTCGTCAGGGCGTGGAGCTTTCCCTCGATCAGCAGTTTGCCGAGAACTGGAAGCTGAAAATGGCGTGGACGTATCTGGATGCAACGTACCGCACCAACGTCTGTTCCGACGCCGACTGTAACGGTAACCGTATGCCGGGCATCGCCCGCAATATGGGCTACGCGTCGTTGGGCTGGCAGCCGGAAGAAGGCTGGTACGCAGGCTCCGATGTGCGCTATATGAGCGATATCATGGCGGACGATGAAAACACCGCCAAAGCCCCTTCCTACACCGTGGTCGGCCTGAATACGGGCTACAAATTTAACTACGGCAACTGGGGAATGGACGTCTTCGGGCGCGTCGATAACCTGTTCGACAAAGAGTATGTCGGATCGGTCATCGTTAACGAATCCAACGGCCGCTACTACGAACCGGCTCCGGGGCGTAATTACGGCGTGGGGATGTCCGTGTCATATCGCTTTGAGTAAAATCGCAATCCGTCGATGAATGAGCATAGCAACCAATCCCGCCTGACCAGGGCGGGATTTTTTTGCACGCGTATTTTCGACGCCGTTGTACAATTCACTCCCCTTTTATCAGAGAGCGTAACCAGTCAGTCTCTTTTTCTGTCGGGACAGCCAGAATGAACGGAAAATAACATTCCCGGAGGAGCAATTCTTCCGGGAAATAGTTAAAGCAGGGAATAGTTATATTAGAAAAGTGTAAAGTGATTAAACTATTACTTAACTAAAATACTGCTGCAATAAAAGCGCCGTCGACCCGTCAATGAGTTTATCAATCGCTTTATCACAGGCCACTGCATCGCCGCGCTCAAGCGCATCCAGCAGTTCATCGTAGCGATACGAGTATTTTGAAATGTCGTGTACATCTTCGTAGAGATAATTGAAGCAGGGGCCAATACGCACCCAAAGTTGCTCAATCATCGCCGTTAATGTGGGCATCTGGGCGCATTCATACAGCCTGAAGCGAAACGCACGATTGGCATGCAGGGCGCGCTGCGCCTCGCCGTTACGCATTGCAGCGTGGAATTTCTCTGCCAGATCGCGTAATTCCTGCAGCTTGCTGTCTGTCATTTTTTCACAGGCTGCCGCAACCGCCATTGACTCTAATTGCTTACGAATGGCGTTTATTTCTGTATAGCGATCGAGGGTGATCTCCGGTACCAGAAAAGCCTGTGCCGGTGTGGCATGCAGGGCTCCGGCGGAAACCAGCCGTAAAAGCGCTTCGCGAACTGGAGTAATACTGGTGCCTAATTTATCCGCAATCTCTTTGGTAATAAGCCTGGCGCCAGGTTTGAGCGCTCCGGCAATCAACGCCCCTTTCAGGCTCACCTCAACTTGCATCGTAAGGCTCAGGCGTTGTGCTTTTTCTAAATGTTCCAATTCAAGCATGTGCATTTCCTTCAGCTTAAAAAATAAGCGCTATTCATCCACTCGTTTTGACCTGAACGAGTGCCTGTCGATATATCCTGTATCTTCACACTGGTATTGGAATGACGCTAAAAAATTCAAGAACCAAAATTTATGCATTTTTTTGCCCTCGGCTCACCGAATCCGGTATGGCCGATAGCTATGCTGGTATTATTAAAGACATTATAGTCAAACTTTAAGAATATATTATGGCGGGGATTCCCGCCATAATGAGTACCATTAGTTATCCTTCGCGACGCGTATCACCACTTTGCCAAAGTTTTTGCCTTCCAGCAGGCCAATCAGCGCCTGAGGTGCATTCTCCAGCCCGTCGATCACCTGCTCGCGATACTGAATTTTGCCCTCTTTGATCCAGCGCCCCATCTCATCCTGAAACTCCTGAATGCGATGGCCGTAATCCTGGCCAATAATAAAGCCCTGCATGCGAATGCGTTTCTTGAGCAGCGTCGCCATCAGCAGAGGCAGACGGTCTGGCCCGTCCGGCAGCCCGGTGGCGTTGTACCCGCTCACCAGCCCACACACCGGCACGCGCGCCGAGGTATTCAGCAGCGGCAGTACCGCGTCGAACACTTTACCGCCGACATTTTCGTAGTACACATCGATGCCTTTCGGACAGGCCTGTGCCAGCTGTTCGGCAAAATCGTCTGCACGATGATCCAGGCACTTGTCAAATCCGAGGACCTCAACCGCGTGACGGCATTTCTCCGCGCCACCCGCAATGCCGACCACATAGCAGCCTTTGATTTTGCCGATCTGCCCGACGGTCGCCCCAACCGGGCCGGTTGCCGCTGCAACCACTAACGTCTCACCCTCTTTCGGCTGGCCGATATCCAGCAGCCCCATGTAGGCTGTGAAACCGGGCATTCCCAGCACGCCGAGTGCCCAGGATGGCTGTTTCACCTCATCGCCGAGTTTGACCAGGCCCGTGCCGTCAGAGAGTTCATACTCCTGCCAGCCGCTGTAGCCCAGCACCCACTCGCCCGCTTTAAATTTCGGATGGTTCGACTGCTCAACGCGGCTGACCGTGCCGCCCACCATCACCGCGCCAATTTCAACCGGCGGCGAATAGGACGGCGCATCGCTCATGCGGCCACGCATGTACGGGTCGAGTGACAGCCAGACGGTACGCAGCAAAACCTGCCCGTCCGCAGGCGTTGGGATCGGTTGCTCTTCTAAACGAAAATTTTCCGCGACCGGCGCACCCTGTGGGCGAGACGCCAGCACAAGGCTGCGGTTTGTGTTTGCAGATTGACTCATGGATCGCTCCTTATTACGCAAATGTCCTTAGAGACTAGCGCCTGTTGCCGACAACTGCCTTATCATTACGAGCCAGACTGATTCAGGCGCACCACCAGATACACGCAGGGGTTTTGCGTCTCATTGATAAAGCGGCAGTCGTTAGGTGGCCCCAGCTCCAGACAATCTCCGGCCTGCATTTCATGGCGGGTATCGCCCTCCTGAAAAACCAGTTCACCGGACTGCAACCAGATAAGCTGACGCGCCAGCGCGTAGGATGACGCAGGCATCGGCACATCGCTGCCGCCGGGGAGTTCGACCTGAACCAGATCGATTGGCAAATCGGTACGCGGTGAAACGTGGCGGCGCAGATAATGCGTTTGCGGATCGCGCCACACCGGCTGGTTGGCAAAGCGCAGCAGCTTGCCTTCCTGCATCTCAGCGCGGGCGATGAGCGTCGACATGCTGATACCGAACGCCCCCGACAGCCGCGCCAGAAGTGTTGCGGTCGGGCTGCTTTCGCTGCGTTCAATTTTGTGGATCATGGCGCGTGACACGCCTGCCCGCTCAGCAAGCTCGCTAAGCGACCAACCGCGCGATTCGCGTTCCACCCGAATTCGCGCGCTAATCCGTTGATTCATATCGTCTGGCATAGTGTTCATGACGTCATACTATAGTGTATGGACCCGATTTCAATGCCGTTGTCATAACAAAAAAATATGTCTTATGCCGTAGCGGTCTGGCGCGGCATTTGTGTAATATTGTGAGTAATACGTACCACTATAGTGAACAACCGATCCCGAGGTTCCGATGATTATCCGTCACGCCAGCAAAGAAGATTGCGCCGCCATCGGCGAGATTTACAACCACGCGGTGCTGCATACTGCAGCAATCTGGAACGACACCACCGTTGATACGGAAAACCGTATTGCCTGGTTTGAAGCGCGCACGCTGATGGGCTATCCGGTGCTGGTCAGCGAAGAGAACGGCGTGGTCACAGGCTATGCTTCCTTCGGCGACTGGCGCGCATTTGACGGTTTCCGCCATACGGTGGAGCATTCGGTCTACGTTCATCCCGACCATCAGGGTAAAGGCATTGGCCGCGAACTGATGAAAACGCTGATCGTTGAAGCGCGCGCCATCGGCAAACACGTGATGGTGGCGGGCATCGAAGCGCAAAATCAGGCCTCCATTCATCTGCATGATACCCTCGGTTTTGTCATTACCGGGCAGATGCCGCAGGTGGGCACCAAATTTGGCCGCTGGCTGGATCTGACCTTTATGCAGCTCCAGCTCGACGATCGCCACGAACCGGACGCGATCGGATGAACCAATCCCTGACGCTGGTCTTTCTGGTGGCTGCCGGCATCGGTCTGGTGGTGCAAAACACACTGATGGTGCGCATCACCCAGTCGTCATCGACGATTTTGATCGCCATGCTGCTGAACTCACTGGTCGGTATTGTCTTGTTTGTCAGCATATTACTGATTAAAAACGGCGTGGCGGGCTTCAGCGAGCTGGCGTCCACAATACGCTGGTGGACGCTCATTCCTGGGTTGCTGGGGTCATTTTTTGTCTTTGCCAGCATCAGCGGTTATCAGTATGTCGGTGCAGCCACCACGATTGCGGTGCTGGTCGCCAGTCAGCTGATTGGCGGGCTGGTGATGGACGTGCTGAAAAGCCAGGGGATCCCGCTGCGGGCGCTGATTGGCCCGGTCTGCGGTGCGGTGCTGCTGGTGATTGGCGCCTGGCTGGTTGCCAGGCGCCAGTTCTGACGTTTACAGAATCGAGCCGCCTTTGGTCAGCTGGTCGTGGCGGGCGTCGGCCTCTTCTTTATGCTGCTTGCCGTGGTGCGCAATGGTGTTACGCAGACGTTGCTGCTGAGCGTAGCGATCTTCGCGGCTCAGTTCGCTGTCTTCGCTCAGTTCGATGAGCAGTTCATTCATGTGAGTGATGACACTCTCTTCCACCGCGGCATCCACGCGCGCAATCACGTCGTCTAAATGTGACATTGTCACTCCTTGTCATCGAGTCATATCGCCGGGCGGCGGCATTGCCTTACCCGGCTAACACATACACTGTCCAGTTGACCCGATAAGCGCAACGCCACCGGGCATCTGGCTAGTTCAGCTTCGCTTTGGAGAAATCACTGCCCATCAGGCTAACGCTATACCCGGTCACATTACTGCGCGTGGCGTAGAACGTTTTGCCGTTTGCCAGCGCAATCCACGGCGCCTGTTGGTAGAAAATCTCCTGCGCCTGGCTGTACAGCGCCGCACGCTTCGCCGGTTCGCTGGTCAGCTTCGCTTTTTGTACCAGGTCATTATACCCTTTGTCACACCAGCGTGCGGCATTCGAGCCGGTCTTGATGCTGTTGCAGCCGAGCAGCACATCGGCGAAGTTGTCCGGGTCGCCGTTATCAGACATCCAGCCAAACAGCGCGCTGTCGTGCTCGCCTTTACGCATTCCGGACAGGTACTCGCCCCACTCGTAAGAGACAATTTTCGCCTTCACGCCTACCTTCGCCCAGTCGCTCTGGATCATCTCCGCGATGCGTTTGGAGTTAGGGTTGTAAGGGCGCTGAACCGGCATCGACCACAGGGTCACTTCTGCGCCCTTCTCCAGCCCCGCCTGCTTCAGCAGCGCTTTCGCTTTTTCCGGATCGTAACTGTAGTCTTTCAAATCTTTGTTAAAACCGAGCATGTTCGGCGGAATCGGTGATTTAGCGACCGTACCGGAACCCATAAACACGGCGTTAACAATGGCCGTTTTATCCGTCGCGTAGTTCAGCGCCTGACGCACCAGCACGTTATCAAACGGTTTTTTCTCGGTGTTAAACGCCAGATAGCCGACGTTCAGCGCATCAACGGAATGCAGCGTCAGATCTTTATTCTTCTTAATCACGTCAAACTGAACCGGGGATGGCGCAGGGATAATCTGGCATTCGTTGGTTTGCAGCTTCGCGAGGCGCGTTTCAACGTTCGGCGTAATCGAGAAAATCAGATGCTTTGTTGGCACCTCGCCGTCCCAGTAATTCGGGTTAGCAACGTAGCGGATCAGAGAATCAACTTTATATTGCTGCAGCACGTACGGGCCGGTACCAATTGGCCAGGTGTCGACGTTTTCCGGCGTCCCTTTTTTGAGCATAGCGTCTGCGTATTCGGCTGACAGGATCGAGGCGAAATCCATTCCCCAGTCGGCGAGGAACGCCGCGTTCGGCTCACTCAACACAAACTGCACATGGTAATCATCGACTTTTTTGACTTCCTGGATCAGCTTATCCAGTCCGACGTCATTGAAATATTCGTAATTACCCTGGGAGACGTTGTGATACGGATGCTTAGGGTCTTTCTGACGCAGCACCGAGAAAATAACGTCGTCGGCGTTAAAATCACGGGTCGGTTTGAAGTATTTGTTGCTGTTAAATTTCACGCCTTTACGCAGCGTAAACGTATAGGTTTTGCCATCCGGAGAGATAGTCCAGGATTCTGCCAGCGACGGAACCGGGGTATTTTTGACCGGATCAAAATTAATCAGACGGTTATAAAGCACCTGAGAGCTGGCAACGAATGACGGGCCGGAGCTGGCGATTTGCGGGTTGAACGACTCCGGTGACGCCTCAGAGCAGTAAATGATCGTATCTGTGTTTGCCGCCCAGGCAGCGCTTGCCGGTAAGAGTGTACTCAGCGCAAGCGCGAGCAGCTTTTTCCCTGTGGTCATGGTTATAAGCCTTTTTGATTTTTATATATAGAACGTCAATAACAGCACAGCCCTGAGCGGGTGGCAAATAACGAAACACTATCAGGATATTCTAAAGCCATTAATTTCGCTGGTTTAACAGCCAGCCATCGCCCGGTGATTTGCCTTAAGTGTGCTGTTTCGTCAACCACTAATGCACCTTTCTATCCGCTAAGAAATCGCCGCTTTTAGCGTCTCCTCGTCCGTTTGCTTGCAAAACGATTTCGTTAAAGTAATGGGGTGAAGAAGTCTACAGGACCAAATCGTGGCAAAAACACTTTTACGCAGCGGCAATCTCGATGATTTTCAGGCCGTTGGCGGCGGCGGACAGGCCGTATTTGAATCAGCACTACAAATCCGTGAAGCGCTGCGTCTGCGCAAACAGCAGACGATCGTCGATTGTCTGGCGATCCCGCAGGTGAACGACGGCGGCGACCGTGTCGACTGGTATTCACCGGTGGACGGTGACGTTCTGGGCTGGAATGCCGCCGATGAAGACGCACGTTTTCGCGCCCTGCGCTATCTGGAGAACACCCTCTCAAGCGTTGAATCGCTGAGCAAAAAGAGCCTCCAGTCGCCTAAAACCGCACAACAGCTGTTTGGTTCCCTGCTTTCAAAAGCATTCCAGTTCCCCGGCGAAAATTTCCTGTTCCTCGTCGACGGCAAGCCGGTTATCGCGTTCTGGGGTTTTGTGAATCTCAATGAAAACGCGCGCGAGGATGTTCTGGATTGCCTGCGTGAATCCCTCAAGCCTGAGCCGATGCCTGCGCCAGTTGAAGAGCCTGAGCCTGAAGAACCCGCCCCGGCGATTGTGTTTGAGCAAGCCGACGCGCCGCTCATCGCACCACCGCCTGTGGTTCGTGTGACAGAGGACGACCTCTATTCCGCTGAGCCTGCGCCCGTGGTGATGCCTGAAGTGTCCGCGCCCGCAGAACCTGCGCCTGTGGTTGTAGGCAAAAAACGCCGCGTTCCGCTCTGGTCTCTGCCTGTGGCGGCCGTGATTGTCGCGGCCATCGCGACTCCGCTGCTGTGGCCAAAACAGGCGCCTTCGGCCGAGCCTGTCGCAACGCCTGCTCCGGCACCGATTGCTATTGCCCCGAAACCGGTAAAACCAACGGTCGAGATGGCGATGAATCTGCCGCTGCATCAGGCCGAAATTCTGCCGGTTAAAGCCGCAGAACCTGCACCGGCCCCGGTCGCAGAACCGGTGATAATTTCCGCGATCCCAAAAGATGCCATGGTGATGGACGCCGTTCAGGTAAAAACCGGCTCAACGAAATTCCTCAACGGCACCTGGCGCGCCATGCTGGACGTGAAAGATCCGATCACCGGGAAAGCACCGTCACTGCGTTATCAAATTCAGAACAACAAGGGGACCGCTCGTGTGGTTCAGGGCGATAACGTTATTTGTCGAAGCGACATTTTCTCGGGCCTTCACAGCAACGGCGAACTGATGATTAAGAGCCGCGGCAATGCCCGCTGTACGGACGGTTCGCGCTACCCGATGCCGGAAATCGCCTGTAAAGCCGGGACTAACGACGTGGCGGAGTGTACTGCCCGTTATGATGCCAAAACCGTCGTTCCGCTGACGTTCAAGAAAGCAGGTGCCTGATCCTATGCTGGTAAATCTTTGCGACTACAAACAAAGCGTCACGCTGATTGCGAACAGCGGCGTACAGTTTCTTGATTTTGGCCTGACGCCACAGGACACGGCAAGTCTGGGCCGGTTCGTGCGAAAAACCGCCAATGGCCCTTTGCTGCGCCTCAATTACGATCTGGTCAATGGCCGCTACACCCTGCCCGCTGCACGCGGCGGTCAGCCTGAAGTGGTGAAACCGGAAAGCACGTTTACCCTGCATCAGTCCCTGGCGGTGTTGGATGGCGTCTGGCTTCCGGTGCCTTTTTTACGCTTTAATCCGCCGCGTACCTTTGTTGACGGCCCGGATAACTGGGCGCGCGCGCAGGTGCGTAAGCTTGAGACGCCGGACAGCGCGGGTAACACCCACCGTGTCACGTTCGCGCTGGACAGCCAGATAGCCGATCACGCCACGCCGGGCCTGTCACCGGTCGAAAACGATATTCTGAACGGCACCCGTTTTGCGCTGGCCTGGCGCGACGACGAGGTGCTGAGTTTTCTCGATCAGACCTGGATTGACGGCTGGCTGCGGGAGGCATTCAGCGGCTACGCCACCAGCGTCGAAAACCGCTCCGAGCGCGACCTGCACCAGGCGATGCGCGGCTTTGAATATCAGGCCCACTGGCTCAACCTGATGACTATGCTGGGCGAGCAGATCGCCGTTCCGGAAGTGAAATTTGTTACTCACACCCTGAGTACGCCCGCCATTCCGGTCGATCTTATCCTCGATGTCGGCAACACCCACACCTGCGGCGTGATCATTGAAGATCACGGCGATGCCAATGACGGCTTACGCCAGACCGCCGAACTGCAGGTGCGCTCCTTAAGCGAACCGCAGTTCCTGAATGAGCCGCTATTTACTAGCCGCCTTGAGTTTTCTGAAGCCCGCTTTGGCAAGCAGCACTTCTCCGTTGAAAGTGGCCGCGAAGATGCGTTTGTCTGGCCTTCAATCGTGCGCGTGGGCGATGAAGCGCGCAAACTGGCGATGCAGCGTCTGGGCACTGAGGGCAACAGCGGGATCTCCAGCCCGCGTCGCTATCTGTGGGATGAAACCCCGACAGTTCAGGACTGGCGCTTTAGCAGCATGAATGCCAAAACCCAGCGGGAACCGCTGGCAACCGCCTTCCCGCTGATGAACCTGATGAACGATGACGGGCAGCCGCTGTTCACCCTGCCGCCGGATGAACGTCTGCCGGTCTTCTCACCGCAGTACAGCCGCAGCACGCTGATGACGCACATGCTGTGCGAACTCCTCGCTCAGGCTCTCGGCCAGATCAACAGCGTCGCCACGCGTCTGCGTTTGGGTTTCCCGGCCTCGCCACGCCAGTTGCGTACCCTGATCCTGACCCTGCCCTCGGCGATGCCGAAACAGGAGCGCGAGATTTTCCGCCGCCGCATGTTTGAAGCCATCGCCATCGTCTGGAAAGCGATGGGCTGGCACCCGCAGGATGACGATTTTGCCAGCCGCAAGCAGCAGGATAAGAGCGTGGTTCCGGTTCCCGCTATCCAGATGGAGTGGGACGAAGCCAGCTGCGGACAGCTCGTGTGGCTGTACAACGAAGCCATTTCCCATTTCGGCGGCCAGACAGAAGCGTTCTTCGCCTCTCTCGCCTGTCCGGACCGCGAAGTAGAGCCGGGCGCACAGCCTGGGCGCTCGCTGCGCGTGGCCTCCATCGATATTGGCGGTGGCACTACTGATATGGCGATTACCCACTATCAGCTGGATGACGGCTCTGGCAACAATGTCAAAATCACCCCGCAGCTGCTGTTCCGCGAAGGATTTAAAGTGGCGGGCGACGACACGCTGCTGGACGTGATCCAGCGCTACGTCCTGCCCGCCCTGCAAACGCAGCTGCAAAAATCCGGTATCGCCGATGCTTCTCTGCTGATGGCTTCGCTGTTTGGCGACTCCGGGCGCATTGATACTCAGGCAGTGCTACGCCAGCAGACGGCGCTGCAGCTGTTTATGCCGATTGGGCACGGGATCCTCGCCGCCTGGGAGAGCAGCGATATCGACGATCCGCTGGCGGGTTTACACGCCACCTTCGGCGATCTGCTAAAACAGCAGCCGACCCGCAACGTGATGAACTATCTGCAACAGGCGATCGACCACGCGCTGCCCGCCGGTTCGGCAGCGTTCGATCTGTTTGCGGTTCCGCTGCATGTGAACTTCCAGGAAATGCAGGACGCGATGCTGGCGGGCCAGTTTACGCTGGCCGCTCCGCTGCATGCCGTGTGCGAAGCGATTTCCCATTATGCCTGCGATATTTTGCTGATCACCGGGCGCCCTGGCTGTCTGCCTGGGGTGCAAGCGCTGATTCGCCACCTGCAGCCGGTGCCGGTCAACCGCATCGTCTGGCTGGATAAATACCGCGTACATGAGTGGTATCCGTTTAGCCAGCAGGGCCGTATCGGTAATCCAAAATCTACGGCTGCCGTCGGCGCGATGCTGTGCAGCCTCGCCCTGGACCTGCGTTTGCCGCGCTTTAATTTCAAAGCTGCCGACATCGGTGCCTATTCCACCGTGCGTTATCTCGGCGTGCTGGATAATACGGTCAACACGCTGCGCGAAGAGAACGTCTGGTATCAGGACATCGACCTCGATAAGCCGGGCGCGAAGCTGGATGCGCGACTGCACTTTCCGCTACGCGGTAACGTGACGCTCGGCTTCCGTCAGTTGGCTAACGCACGCTGGCCCGCCACACCGCTCTATACGCTGAGCATTAACTCAGCAGAGCTGGCAAAAGCCATCGCCGGAGACGGCGTGCTGAACGTGCGCCTGCAGCTACGCGGCGGAACGAAACACGAAGGCCCGGAGTCGTTTGAGCTGAGCGACGCCTGGCTCCAGGACGGGACACCGGTGCCGCCTGACGCCTTAACGTTTAAACTGAATACCCTGGCCGACCGCCGTCATAGCGGAAGCCACTACTGGATCGACAGCGGGAGCGTATATCTCAAATGACAGCGATGACTGCCACCTCTCAGGCGTTAATCGAGTGGATCAACGACACGCGCCTGCATGCCCCGATGCTGGATAACGATGCTGACGCCCTGCTGGCCCGCCTCACCTGCGCGCAGGCACGCGGACAGGTG
Organism: Lelliottia sp. SL45; assembly: GCF_026672535.1. Taxonomy (NCBI): domain Bacteria; kingdom Pseudomonadati; phylum Pseudomonadota; class Gammaproteobacteria; order Enterobacterales; family Enterobacteriaceae; genus Lelliottia; species Lelliottia sp. SL45. The sequence goes on along the minus strand of NZ_JAPPRH010000003.1, from coordinate 1,454,927 downwards.
CTTGACCGCGCCCTGACCGGACACAGCAGCATTGGCCTTTACGGCCATTCGCAGGCTGCCAAAGCGCATCTCCTGGCGTCACTGTGCGGCAGCGGAAACGGTCGGCTGGATGTTTCTCCCGGCCAGCGCACCTTTGACTATTTTTCCCATATCAACCCCGGCCATGGCCTGACGAACATGGCCGTACGTTTCACGCCGCGCTCCAGTGATGTCAGCGACGATGCCTTCCCGCTGCGCCTGAGCCTGGTCACGGAAGCCGAGCTGGTCCAGCTGTTTATTGCGCGTACCACGCTGCACACGCTGATTCGCCCGGTAGAAAAATCGGTGATTGAAGCGCGTGTCGAAAAATGGCGTGCCCTGCGCCAGCCGCAAGGCGTTCCGGGGATCACCGCCCAGGAAGTGGCGACCATTGCCCGCTACTGGCGCAGCACCGTTCCCGCCTCTGAACAGCAGATGGACGATAGCCTGTGGCATCAGTTTGCGCAGCTGATCCCCTCCCTCGATTTAAGCACTCGCGCCAGCGTCTGGTCGCTGCTGTGGGGTGAGCAGCAGGAACTGACCCAACAGTGGCTGAAACTGGCCCACGTGCTGCATCAGACCAGCCACTCCCGCCAGCTGGCGGCACCGCTGAGTTTGCTGGTCGATAATTTCGGCCTGCCCAGCGAAGGGTTCCTCACTCGCGCAGAGTTCACCGCGCCGGACGCACAGGAAGCCGTGCTGCACCCGCTGAATAATGGCGAGATGTTGAATGCCATTAGCATTCCCGTCGACGTGCTGGCATTCCTGACACGCGAACTGGTCCTGCCCGCTGAAAACGGTGTGCTGGATAACGTCGATATTATTGATATTCCCGCGCCATCGGAGACCGATCTCTCGCCGCTTGCAGAGGCCAAATGCACATGGCTGCTGGAACATTATCGCCAGCAGATGCAGCCCGACGTGCTGGTGATTTGCAATGCTACCGCCCGCCACGAGCAAACGGCAAAAACGGCGAAAACCTTGCTGAACTGGGTGAAAGATACCCAGACGACGGAAGAGTCCGCCCTGCCTGGTCTGGTATGGGCCATTACGCCGCACGACGCGCGATTCCTCACCAAACAGAATCTGGATGAGGCGGTGCAGCACCTGCTCGGCAAACCGGGCCAGCGCTGGGGAACGTTACAGGCTCTCGACACGCACAGCATGCAGCGCGTGGTGGAGTGGCTGTCGCAGGCGACGCTTGCCACGCAACGCCAGTCTCGCCTGCAAGCGCTGAAAAACGCTCAGCAACGCGAGCTTCGTGCGTTGATGCAAAGCTATCTCGCGCCGATGGCCGTTGAGCCTGATGCACAACGCACTCAGGCCGAAGCGATGGTGCGCACACTACAATCCAGCGCAGCCCGCCATGGCGAATTGCTTGAAGGGCTGCTGCCACCGCTGAAAGCCTTCGAAACGCTGCTTACCGTGCAGCAGCCCCGCGAAGAGCAGGTTAACGGTTTGTTCACCGACGCGATTGATCTCTTTGCCGACAACGCTAGCGAAGGCCATGAGGTCTTCCAGACCAAAGATAAAGCGCGTCTGGCACATCGAGTCTGGATCAACCATCTGCGCCAGTGGAGCCGTAACGAAGCCGCCGCGAACAGACTGGGGCTGGACGTTGCTGCACTCCCCCAGATTGCCGATACGCTGGTAATCAGTAGCTATCGCCTGAATCTGCCGCAACAGTTACAGCGCATCGTAGAAGCCGATAAAAGCAGTGCCGCACAGCTGCATGCGGCCATCGGTAACTTCATCGGCTGGCTGGGCTACGCTGAAACACCTGCGGCGACTCGCCCCGCAAGCCGCGTGCGTAAAGGCCAGGCCATCTTCGTGACGCCTGTCGTCAGCAGCGCAACGCCAAGACTGACGCAACTGGGTGAGCAGCCGGTTCACGCCGCCACGGTGTACGTGTACGATTGGCTGGTCGCGCTTTATACCCGCGCGATTGAAAATATTGGCTATCAGCACCCGCATGATATCCAGCCCGCCGCACGTCAGGCGTTACAAACAATATTGCGTTAACCCTAAGGACAGCCTGCAAAGGCGCGGGCTGTCACTCTTCTGAGACACAATCCGAAAGCGCGCGCGCCAGCGCGGAAGGATTTTCCCACGACATGGAATGCCCGGCGGCAGGGATCACCAGAATCTGGACACCCTGCTGACGCATCTCTTCGGCCTCGGCGTCTGGCAGCGAGAGTTCGCCAAACAGCAGCGTGACCGGACATTTCAGCGCCAAAAAGCGTGCGCTCCAGTCAGGGGTAACGCCCGCAACCAGAGACGCGGCACCGCGCCAGACGGCATAAGGTGCATTACTGCGCAGACACCCCGCCCACGCAGACGCTTCGGCGGCAAGCATAGTGTGATAGCCAGTTTCAATAAATGAGGCCTCACTCTGCGCGGCAATCGCGCGGCTGAACATGCCTCCTCCCGCATGAAAATTGGGTTCAGAGACAATCAGCCCGCGAATTCGGTTTTCGGTAAGACAGGCGGTTTCGATAGCGATGCTGCCGCCCATGCTGTGGCCATAGAGCCAGAATGCGTCAATATTGAGATGGTTCAGTAGTTCGACAACGACCTTCGCCTGATCGCTGGTGCGATAGAGAAAGTGTTCAGGTTTGTCGCTATAGCCACTGCCGGGAAGGTCGATAAGAATGGCCCGACGCGCACCAAACTGCGGATCGCAGACGACGCGGGGATATTCATACGAAGAGGCGCAGCCGAGGCCGTGAATAAAGACCACGGGATCGCCAGAACCAGGGAGGTCCTGCCAGCGCACATTGCAGCAGGCTTGCTGCGAGTAAAAACTGTTCATAAGCACTCCTTTGTCGACACACTGTGTATTTATACAGTCACTCGTAGCGGAATGCTATTTTGTCTTTAAATTTTGGAAGCGTGCTTCAGAAAAGTGAGATTAACAGTGCCACAGGAAAGCTCATCGGCCAGGTCGAGCCCACCAGAAACGCGCTCAAAAACCGAATGCGTTTACGGTCTTTCGACAGGAACCAGGTAATCAGGGCGCATATTGCTGCCATGACTGCGTAAAACACCAACATCTTTTGATAAAGCGTCATTCTGTGCACTCGATCGATAAATAACCGCGCGCAATATGCGTCATATATTGATACAGATCAAGTTTTAATGTTACAGATTAACCACTAAAATCACATGGTTAATAACAATGAAGTATTTCGTAGACGTTAATTCCCCGCCTGAGTTACCCCTTTTCCTACCCCTTTAAAGTTGCATCCTATATGCACATTTTGCACAATGATTGTGCCCGAAAAGTGGTGTAATAACAGCAGGCTTTAGAGGGAGAAACTATGTTACGCATTCCGCAGAGTTGTATTCATACCCGTTCCACCCCTTTCTGGAACAAGGACACCGCCCCTGCTGGCATTTTCCAGCGCCATCTTGATAAAGGCACGCGACCGGGCGTTTATCCCCGTTTGTCGGTAAGTCAGGGAGCGATACGTTACTTAGGTTATGCCGATGAGTTCACGCCGGTCCCTGACAGCGAACTCATCATCAAGGCTGGCCATTTCGGCGTGTTTCCGCCTGAAAAATGGCATCACATTGAAACGATGACTGACGATACGATTTTTAACGTCGATTTCTTTGTTGAACCGGAAGTTTTGAAATCTCTTTGAGCATTTAAACGCCCGTAAGGAACTTATTATGCTACGTATTCCTGAAAATTTTGTTCACACCCGCGCCACTCCATTCTGGAACAAAGACTCCGCACCGAAGGCCCTGTTCACCCATCACAACACCAAAGCGGGCGTGTATGGCCGCCTGTCTGTTATGCAGGGCGCGGTGAAATATTATGGATTCCCGGATGCGCAAGCCACTGAACCCGATCTTGAACTGATTATCGAAGCGGGTTCTTTTGGCATTTCGCCACCGCAAAAATGGCACCGCATTGAGCTTCTGACCGACGATACCTACTTCAGTATTGATTTCTTCGCCGATCCGCAGGCAAATCTTGAAGGCGCGGGCCTGGGAAAAGTCGTTAATACACATAAGGGGTAAGAAAATGGGCAAGGCAACGTATACCGTCACCGTCACGAATAACAGCAACGGCGTGTCGGTCGATTACGAGACACAGGCCCCAATGGAGCTGTTAATTCCCGATGTCGCAGCCGATGTTGTGAAAGATTTGGTCAATACCGTGCGCGCGTATGACACGGAAAATGAGCATGATGTCTGTGGCTGGTAGACACTGCCGGGTGGCGATGACGCCTGACCCGGCAACGATTTAATCCCGGTAAGCGCAGCGCTACCGGGCGTTAAACAGCGCTAGTGTTTAATCATGACGTGCCTGACCACGGTGTAATCCTCCAGGCCATACACCGACATATCTTTGCCGTAACCAGATAGTTTCATGCCGCCGTGCGGCATTTCGCTGACCAGCATGAAATGGGTATTCACCCAGGTGCAGCCGTATTGCAGCTGAGCGCTGAGTCGATGCGCGCGGCCCACGTCTTTCGTCCACACCGATGACGCCAGACCATACTGCGAGTCATTGGCCCAGGCCAGAACTTCCTCTTCATCGCTGAATTCCGTCATGCTGACCACCGGGCCAAACACTTCGCGCTGGACGATGGCGTCTTCCTGTTTTGCTCCCGCCAGCAGCGTGGGCTGGAAGTAATACCCTGCGCCGTCCACTTTATTGCCCCCGGTCACCACGTTGACGTGTCCGAGCGCTTTGGCTGCATCCACTGCCTGGCAGACCCGCGCCAGATGCGCCGCAGAACTGAGCGGCCCCAGTTCGGTAGATTCATCATCCGGCGCGCCGGTTTTCAGCGTGGCCACTGCCGCACCAAGCTTTTCGACAAGAGCGTTGTAAATCCCTTTTTGCGCGTATATTCGGCATGCGGCGGTACAGTCCTGGCCCGCGTTATAGAAACCGAAGGTCCGCACGCCCTCGACAACCGCGTCGAGATCTGCGTCGTCAAAGACGATGACAGGCGCTTTACCCCCGAGCTCCATGTGGGTGCGTTTAATCGACGACGCCGTGTGGCCGATTATGTGCTCGCCGGTGGCAATCGATCCGGTCAGGGAGACCATGCGTACTTTTTCATGCCCCGTCAGCGGGTCGCCAACGGTTTTGCCGCGACCGAACAATACATTTAATACCCCTGCCGGGAAGATCCCTTTCGCCAGTTCCCCCAATTTGAGTGCGGTCAGCGGCGTGATTTCTGAAGGTTTGATCACCACGCAGTTACCGGCGGCCAGCGCCGGAGCCAGCTTCCACGCTGCCATCATCAGGGGATAGTTCCACGGCGCGATGGACGCCACTACGCCCACCGGATCGCGGCGAATCATGGAGGTATGGCCGTCGAGGTACTCTCCCGCCGCCAGTCCATTCAGCGTACGAGCGGCACCGGCAAAGAAACGGAACACATCCACGACTGCGGGAATTTCGTCGTTGATGACACAGTGCAGCGGCTTGCCGCAGTTTTGCGATTCGAGGCGCGCGAATGTGTCGGCATGTTCCTCAATCATATCGGCCAGTTTCAGCAGGCATTCGGAACGCGCTTTCGGCGTGGTTCGGCCCCATTCTGAAAAGGCGCGGTCGGCGGCTCGCACGGCAGCGTCGACCTGTGCGGCAGACGCTTCGGCGATCTCCAGCAGTACCTCGCCCGTGGCAGGATTGTAAACCGGCTGGTTTTCGCCTTCGCCGGTGACCAGTTCACCATTAATCAGCAGTTGAGTTTGCATAGCATTGTCCTGTTGAAATCAACGTTATTTCCCGCTTTCGACCACGTTTTCGTTGTCGCGGGTTAGCCACCAGGCCCCCAGAATCGGAATGGTCGTTACCAGCATCACCAGCAGCGCAACCACGTTAGTGACGGGCACATCACGCGGGCGTCCAAGCTGATTGAGTAACCACAGCGGTAACGTACGCTCATGTCCCGCCGTAAATGTCGTGACGATGATTTCGTCGAACGACAGTGCAAACGCCAGCATTCCTCCCGCCAGCAGTGCAGAGCTTAAATTCGGCAGCACGACGTAGCGGAAGGTTTGCCAGCCGTCGGCACCTAAATCCATCGACGCTTCGACCAGGCTCCACGAGGTGCGCCGGAAGCGAGCGATGACGTTGTTGAACACCACCACCACGCAGAAGGTCGCGTGGCCGGTAACGATGGTGAAAAAGCCCGGCTCGAGATTGATGGTTTTAAACGCCGTCAGTAGCGCCAGACCGGTGATGATCCCCGGAAGCGCAATCGGCAACAGAAGCAGCAGCGAGATGGCGTTTTTGCCGAAAAACTCGCTGCGCCAGAGTGCCGCCGCCGCCAACGTCCCCAGCACCAGCGCAATGGCCGTCGAGAGCGACGCGATTTGAAGTGACAACGTCACTGAATCGATAATATCGCTTCTTGATGCCGCCACGCTAAACCACTTCAGGGTCAGCCCTTTCGGGGGGAAGCTGAACGCCCCATCTTCCGTATTAAAAGCATAGATGGCGATAATCAGAAGTGGGAAGTGAAGGAAGATCACACCACCCCAGGCCGCCAGTTTCAGGAACACGTTCGCGCGTTCAGAGTGCATCGAACGCTCCCAGACGTTTCACGAACGCCAGATAGAGTGAGATAAGCACAATCGGCACTAAGGTAAACGCCGCCGCCATAGGCATGTTGCCGATCGCCCCCTGCTGCGCATAAACCATGTTGCCAATGAAATAACCCGGCGGGCCGACCAGCTGCGGCACGATAAAATCCCCCAGCGTTAGCGAGAAGGTAAAAATCGAACCGGCCGCAATGCCAGGAATGGCCAGCGGCAGCACCACGTAGCGGAAAGTCTGGCGCGGGCGCGCGCCCAGATCGGCTGACGCCTGTAACAGCGAGGGCGGCAGGCGTTCCAGCGCCGCCTGGACGGGCAGGATCATAAACGGCAACCAGATATAGACAAAGACGAGGAAGCGCCCCAGGCCGGACGTCGACAGCGTGTTACCGCCAATCGCTGGCAGCGTCAGCACTGACATCAGCAGCGGCTCCAGCCCCATATAACCGAGAAACCACTGCGCGACGCCATCTTTTGCCAGCAATAGCGTCCACGCGTAGGCCTTAACGATGTAGCTCGCCCACATCGGCAGCATCACCGCGATATAGAGAAAAGCTTTCCATTTTCCGCGCGTGTAGCGCGCCATGTACCACGCCATCGGAAAGGCCAGAATCGCGCTGGCAATCGTGACGGCAATGGCCATCAGCAAGGTGCGCAGGATGATGTCATAATTGGCAGGGTTGAAAAGTGCCAGTATGTTCGCAAAGGTCAGATCCGGCGTCACCGACATGGTGAAATCGTCGAAGGTGTAGAAACCTTGCCACAGCAGGGTCAGCAGCGAGCCGAGATAGACAATCCCGAACCACATCAGCGGCCCAAGCAGGAGCAGGAACAGCCCTAGCGACGGTTTGCGCCAGAGCAGCGTCGTGATCCGGCTGACCGGGCCACGGGAGGATGGTGCAGGAGAAACGCTCATGTCCATCTCACCTTTCCTCATGCAGCGGCACCATTGCCTCGCGCGACCAGGAGGCCAGCACCTGCTGGCCTGGGGCAACATCCACAGGGATATTCGCGCCGCTCAGATTGGCCTGGCTCACCAGCAGTTTTGCGCCATCGGCGAGACGCAGCTCAAACCGCGTTGCCGCGCCCTGATATTGCACCGCCTGTACCACGCCCTGTACCTGAACATCGCCGCTCTGATTGAGGCGAATATGTTCCGGTCGCAGCGAATAAATTCCCTCCATGCCGCAAACCTGTTTTGCCACGGCGGCATCAAACACGTTGGATGTGCCGACAAAGCTGGCGACGAACGGCGTGCGCGGGCGCATATAGAGCTCGCGCGGCGTATCGACCTGTTCAATTCGCCCGTTGTTAAACACGGCGACGCGATCGGACATCGACAGCGCTTCGCCCTGATCGTGGGTAACGAAAATAAAGGTGATCCCCAGCTCCTGCTGCAGTTTTTTCAGCTCGAACTGCATCTGCTCGCGCAGTTTCAGATCCAGCGCACCGAGCGGTTCGTCGAGCAAGAGCACACGCGGCTCATTGACCAGCGCGCGGGCGATAGCCACACGCTGGCGCTGCCCGCCGGAAAGCTGAGAGGGCTTACGCTTTTCCGCAAACCCTAATCCCACTTTTTCCAGCGCGTCACGCGCCTGCGCCTGGCGTTTCTTTTTATCGACGCCTTTCACCATCAGCCCGTAGGCAACGTTTTCAATGATCGACATATGCGGGAACAGGGCGTAATCCTGGAACACGGTGTTCACATCGCGCTCCCACGGCGGTAGCTCGCTCGCCTCTTTGCCGAAGATTTTGATCGCCCCGCCGCTCAACTGCTCGAACCCGGCAATCAGGCGCAGACAAGTAGTTTTGCCGGAGCCAGAAGGCCCCAGCATGGAGAAAAATTCGCCGTCGCGAATGCGTATGGTGACACCGTCCACCGCCCGTACGTCGCCGTACAGACGGGAGACGTCGTTAAACTCAACTGCGTACGTCATGGTCTGCTCCCGGGCGATTAACGGCCACCCATGATGGCGATGTAATCCTGCGTCCAGCGGCTGTACGGGACATATTTTCCGCCTTCTGCAATTGGGGTTTTCCAGAACATGATTTTGTCGAATTCGTTATAGCCGTTGGTTTCGCAACCTTTTTCGCCGAGCAGCGTGCTGGCTTTACAGCCCTCAGCCACCACCGGCAGAGAGCCAAACCACGCCGCCAGATCGCCCTGCAGTTTTGGTGTCAGCGACCAGTTCATCCACTTGTAGGCGCACATCGGATGTTTGGCTTCGGCGTGCAGCATGGTGGTGTCTGCCCAGCCGGTTACCCCCTCTTTCGGGAAGACAGTGGCGATGGGCTGGTTTTCCCCTTTCAGGGCGTTAGCCTGATAAGGCCATGCGCTCGATGCCACTACGCCTTCGTTTTTGAAGTCGCTCATCTGAACGGTGGTGTCGTGCCAGTAACGGTGAATCAGCGCGTGCTGGTCACGCAGCACTTTCAGTACGGCTGCGTATTGCGCCTCGGTGAGCTGGTACGGGTCAGTAATGCCGAGCTGCGGCTGCGTGGCTTTGACGAACAGCGCGGCATCCGCAATGTAGATCGGGCCATCGTAGGCCTGTACACGGCCTTTGTTGGTTTTGCCGTCCGGGAGATTTTGCTCTTTAAAGACCACCGCCCAGCTGTCCGGCGGTGTCGGGAAGGTTTTCGTGTTGTACATCAGCAGGTTCGGTCCCCACTGATACGGCGTGCCGTAGACTTTGCCGCCAACGTTGAACCATTCGCCTTTCACGATGCGCGAATCAAGGGTTTTCCAGTTGGGGATCAGATCCGGATTAATGGGCTGGACGCGTTTCCCCATAATCAAACGTAACGAGGCATCGCCGGAAGCGGTGACCAGGTCATAGCCCCCTTTTGCCATCAGGCTGACCATCTCATCGGAGGTGGCTGCCGTTTTGACGTTCACCGCACAGCCGGTCTCTTTTTCAAACTGTGTTACCCAGTCATAATTTTTATCCGTCTGGCCGCGTTCGATGTATCCCGGCCAGGCGATGATATCCAGCCTTCCCTCGCCTTTGCCGATCTCTTTCGGCGGCTCTGCGGCTTGCGCGGTCATGATGGTCATGCCGAGCGCGCACAGGCTGCTGCGGGCAAATTTTTTGCTCATTTGATTTACTCCTGTCGCAATGAAATTTGGCGGCAGCCGTGCCGTAAAAATATCTCCCTTAATAAACGTAGACTGCGCAAATGCGCCGCACCCTGCGGGCTTTGGAAATTTCATCAGGTTGTGACAGAGGGCGCATTCCCTGTTAAGTGGATTATAGACAAGGAGTTAGCGGCGAGCGGCGGTATGCAGATTTCCTATGACCGGCAGTCGGGAATAAACCCGGCACCGGTCACAGGATAAGCATTGTTTATTTATACGAGGATATTACGCGTGCGGTAAATAAGCCTTTTCGCTTATTTCAGCATGACGCTTATTAATTTCGCCAGCTGGATTACAGCCTGTTCTTCCCGCTCCCCCCACGCCCAGGAGGTATTAAAGCGAAAGAACGGTGTCCAGACGTCGGAAGTAGAAAACATTTTGCCCGGCGCGATGCTGATATGGTGCGCCAGCGCCTGCTCGCTGAGCAGCCCGGCGTCCAGCTGTGCAGGCAGTTCCAGCCACAAAAAATAGCCGCTGTCGTTGTGGTGAATTTTCACTTCCGCCGGCAGATGGCGCATTAACGATTGCCACGCCTGCTGCTTACGCTCGGCCAGCGTGCGGCGCAGGCGGCGAAGATGGGCGTCATAGCGTTTGGTGGCAAGATAATCCACCAGAGCAAGCTGCATCGGGGAGCTGGTCGAAAGCGTGCTCATCAATTGTAATTGCTGGATGCGGCGCGCATGTTTGCCCGCTGCGACCCAGCCGATACGAAAACCAGCGACCAGACATTTCGAGAAAGATGAGCAGTGCAAAGTCATATCCTGGCGGTCCCAGGCTTTTGCGGGCAGCGGTTTTTCGCGCCCAAAATAGAGCTCGCTGTAGACGTCATCTTCGATCAAGGTGACGTTATGTTTCGTCAGTAGCGCCACCAGATGGGCTTTTTTCTCGGCGCTGAGGGTAAAGCCCAAGGGATTTTGGCTGTTAGTCATTAGCCAGCAGGCTTTCACCGGATAGTCGTTCAGCGCCTGCTCGAGGGCGTTGAGGTCGATCCCTTCGCGCACGTCGGTGGCGATCGACAGCGCCTTGAGTTTTAACCTTTCCAGCGCCTGAAGTGCACCGTAGAAACAGGGGTTTTCGACAATCACCCAGTCACCGGGTTCGGTCACGGCCTGGAGACTCAGATTGAGGGCTTCCAGCGCACCGGCGGTGATCACAATCTCTTCCGGCGAAATATTCATCCCCTGCTGCGCGTAGCGGCGGGCGATGGCGTGGCGGAGATCGACGTTACCCGGCGGCAGGTTTTCAATCACGCTCATGGCGGTTGCGGTTTTGCTGACGTTGGCAAGGGAGCGGTTCAACTGCTGAAGCGGGAAAAGCCGAGGATCGGGGAATGCGGAGGCAAAGGGTAAAACAGAGGGGTCGCGGCTGGCCTGCAGGACATCAAAAATATAGGTATTGATATCGACCACTTCGTCGCGCATCACCTGCGCCGGTGGCGCAGGCTGCTGCTTTATCGGGCGTGGAGCAACGTAGTATCCCGACTGTGGGCGAGCAACGATTCGCCCCTGACTTTCCAGCGTTTGATAGGCATGACCGACAGTCATGAAACTCATGCCGCTGCTGGCAACTTGCTCACGCAACGACGGTAGTTTATCTCCCGGCAACCACACGCCAAGTTCGATTTGCGAAATGATTTGCTGCGCCAGGCGCTGGTATTTTTTCATCGTTCTCTCCTTGCTTCACACCATAGTATATCAGCAGGAGAAAATTGGCAGTTTTAATGAACTGTTATAGCTTATGCGGTGTTATGACGGACGATGACTGAGGTGTGCACGCTCAGATGGCGCGGACGTTGCCAGATGGTCAAAGGTCATCATGGACGATTTGCAGAAAATGCATTTCGCACCGTGTGGGTTTTTTTCAGACACATCAAAAACGGATGTGCGGTATTGCGAGCCATGACAGCATGGGCAGCGAAAATGGATATAAGAAACCATATGAATCTCCAGAACACGTAAATACGTGAATGACAAATTGGGCCTTTCAAGGCAATGATGGTCTGAGACAAAACTAATCGGAGTGTCAGAGTGTAAAGAGAAGACCCAAGAGGCTGCGGAGAGGCACAACGTGATGAGAAATGCTTTGAAACGACGTCAGATATTTTTTTGGGTATCAAACCGAGGAGCCATTAACGCATGAGTGAGAGAACAAAACAACCCCTTTAATGAAGAAAACTCATAAAAATAAAATTCTTATGCTCTGAACGTTTAACGGCCTTATCCGTTAGTCGTGCTTAACTGTTCACTATATCAGATGACTAAAGCCCATGGTTTTCGCAAACTGTTATACATAAATTTCAAATTTCTGCCTCTGATAGTTCGATTCCGCCCCCTATACCATAACACCACACCGATTGACATTGAGGCTGTGCATGTTTGGTTTAGATGCTTTTCATCTGGCGCGGATACAGTTTGCCTTTACCGTATCCTTCCACATTATTTTCCCGGCGATCACCATTGGTCTCGCCAGCTATCTGGCGGTGCTGGAAGGGCTTTGGCTCAAGACCAAAAACCCCGTCTGGCGCTCGCTGTACCATTTCTGGTCCAAAATTTTCGCCGTCAACTTTGGCATGGGCGTGGTGTCCGGGCTGGTGATGGCCTACCAGTTCGGGACCAACTGGAGCGGATTTTCGCAGTTCGCGGGGAGTATTACCGGCCCGCTGCTGACCTACGAAGTGCTGACCGCCTTCTTCCTCGAAGCCGGTTTCCTCGGGGTGATGCTGTTTGGCTGGAACAAAGTCGGGCCGGGGCTGCACTTCTTTTCCACCTGCATGGTGGCGCTGGGCACCATTATTTCGACCTTCTGGATCCTGGCGTCCAACAGCTGGATGCAGACCCCTCAGGGGTATGAGATCGTCAACGGCGTGGTGGTCCCGGTCGACTGGTTCGCGGTGGTGTTTAACCCCTCCTTCCCCTATCGCCTGTTCCATATGTCCATTGCGGCATTCCTGAGCAGCGCCCTGTTCGTGGGTGCATCTGCGGCCTGGCATCTTCTGCGCGGTAACAATACGCCCGCTATTCGTCACATGTTTTCCATGGCGCTGTGGATGACGCTGATTGTCGCGCCAATTCAGGCGATGGTCGGTGATATGCACGGCCTGAATACGTTAAAACATCAGCCCGCCAAAATTGCGGCGATTGAAGGTCACTGGGAAAACCCACCCGGTGAACCGACACCGTTGTTGTTGTTTGGCTGGCCAGATATGGAGCAAGAGCGCACCCGCTATGGGCTGGAAATCCCGGCGCTCGGCAGCCTGATTCTGACGCACAGCCTGGATAAACAGGTGCCAGCGCTGAAAGATTTCCCGAAAGAGGATCGCCCGAACTCGACCATCGTCTTCTGGTCATTCCGCATCATGGCGGGGCTGGGAATGCTGATGCTGCTGCTAGGCGTTGTCGCCGTCTGGCTGCGCTACAGGCAGCGCGTTTATACCTCGCGTCCTTTCCTGTGGTTCGCTCTGCTGATGGGACCGTCCGGTCTGATCGCCATCCTTGCCGGTTGGGTCACCACCGAAGTGGGTCGTCAGCCATGGGTCGTTTATGGTCTGCAACGCACGTCAGATGCGGTATCTGCCCATGGCGATCTGCATATGAGCGTAAGCCTGCTGGCCTTTATTGTCGTCTATACCTCGGTGTTCGGCGTTGGCTACAGCTACATGGTGCGGCTTATCAAAAAAGGTCCGCAGGAACACGAATCCTTCCCGACCGAAAACGATGGCCGTCCGGCTCGCCCGCTCTCTGCCGCCAGCACTGAATTCGTGATTAAGGAGAAACCATAATGGGCATCGATCTTTCCATTATCTGGTTTGTGATTATCGTATTCGCCACGCTGATGTATATCGTCATGGACGGCTTCGATTTAGGCATCGGCATTCTGTTTCCTACCACCCGCGACGCAGACGATCGCGACGTGATGGTTAACAGCGTCGCCCCGGTCTGGGACGGGAATGAAACCTGGCTGGTGCTCGGGGGGGCGGCGCTTTTCGGTGCGTTTCCGCTGGCTTACGCAGTGATTATTGATGCCCTGACCATCCCACTCACGTTGATGCTGATCGGCTTGATTTTCCGCGGCGTGGCCTTTGAATTTCGTTTTAAAGCGACGCCCGCACACCGGCCTTTCTGGGACAAAGCTTTTATTGGCGGCTCCATTCTTGCCACCTTCAGCCAGGGCGTGGTGGTTGGCGCGGTGATTAACGGTTTTTCGGTGACCGAGCGCGCCTACAGCGGCGGGCCATTTGACTGGTTTACGCTCTTTAATCTGTTCTGTGGCGTGGGTCTGACAGTGGCGTACGCCCTGCTCGGCGCGACCTGGCTGGTGATGAAAAGTGAAAATCCGCTTCAGGGGAAAATGCGCGGGGTATCTAAAAAGCTGCTGCTGACGCTGTTAGCGGTCATCGCGGTCATCAGCCTGTGGACGCCGCTGGCGCACCCGGCAATCGCCGAGCGCTGGTTTACCCTGCCCAATCTGTGGTTCCTGCTGCCGGTGCCTTTGCTGGTCCTCGCACTGAGCGGTTGGGCATGGAAAAAACTGAACGATAGCGACAGCCACAATGCACCGTTCGTTCTGACGCTGGGGCTGATTTTCCTCGGATTTAGCGGGCTTGGGATCAGCATCTGGCCGTACATTATTCCGCCGTCCATCACACTCTGGCAGGCCGCGGCCCCGCCACAAAGCCAGGGCTTTATGCTGGTCGGCGCCCTGCTGATCATCCCGATTATTCTGGTCTATACGTTCTGGAGCTACTACGTGTTTCGCGGAAAAGTGCAACATGGGGAGGGGTATCACTGATGCAACAGCCGGTCTGGAAACGCCTGATGTGGTTAGTCATTATTTGGGGAGGCAGCGTGCTGGCACTGGCTGCTGTGGGGATGTTCTTCCGCATCCTGATGACTGCCGCAGGCTTTAAATCGCACTAACGTTTTGATAGCCGGGTGGATATCCCTGCCCGGCTTTCGGCACTTTCAGATAAACACCCATGACAAACGGGAGGGTATCGTTAAAGATATTCACATATATTTATCGGATTTATAGTTTGAGAAGCAATATGAAAAAGCTCGTGGCGTTAAGCCTGGTGACCCTGGCGCTGGCAGGTTGTGTTAATCCCGGAAAGGCGTCTGTTCAGGCAGACCAACTCGAAGGGCACCGTTTTGTGCTGGAGAGCGTAAACGGCGCGGCGGTCAAACCCACCGCGGTGCCACCGGAAATGCGCTTTGGCGAGAAAATGGCTGTTTCCGGCGTGATGTGTAACCGCTTTAGCGGCGAAGGCAAATTATCGGAAGGCGAGCTGAAGGTCAAAGCCATGGCGATGACGCGCAAACTCTGCACCGATCAGCAGCTTAACGAGCTGGATGCGACGATAGGCAATATGCTGCGCAAAGGCGCGCAGGTCGATCTGACGGAAAATCAGTTGACGCTGGCGACAGCAGATAAAACGCTGATGTTTAAACGCGCAGACTAATCAGTAGTTACCGCATGACCCTACGGCAAGCGACTGCTCACTGCAGCGTTTGCCATTAGGCAACGCACACATCCCGACAGCTGAGCCATCAAGCTGGCGAGCGACAGACAACGATCCGCCCACCATTGCGCAACTGGCCTGCCCGGAGCTGGACATTGCCGCTTTCATTCCCGGTGAAACATGTGCCGCCGTCGCCTGCTGAACCGGTTCATTGCTGCACGCAGACAACAGTAACGCCGCACACCCTACCCAAAACGCTGAACGCATTCTCTTTTCCCCATACAAATTGCGAAATCTAAGCATAATAGGCACCCTGCGCCGCCCCGTCGAGAGCGGAACTGCGTATTTATGCACCTGAGAAACAAATTCTTGCGATTTTTTTGCCAGAAACTTGATCTACACATTGATGCGAAGAATAGCCAGGACACAAAAGCGAAAATCGGAAAGCCTGACCTTTGCTAAAATAGGGATATAACTATCAGGACTCGTCGACGTTTCACGGGTCCCTCTTTTTTGCGCAATGTAAGGGTGTCACATGATCACTATTGACGGTAATGGCGCGGCCGCGTCCGTCGCGTTCCGCACCAGCGAAGTTATCGCCATCTACCCCATTACACCAAGTTCGACCATGGCGGAACAGGCTGATGCCTGGGCGGGCAACGGGCTAAAAAACGTCTGGGGCGATGTTCCCCGGGTCGTCGAGATGCAGTCGGAAGCCGGTGCTATCGGCGCGGTTCACGGCGCACTGCAAACAGGTGCCCTCTCGACGTCGTTCACCTCATCGCAGGGTCTGCTGCTGATGATCCCCACGCTGTATAAGCTCGCCGGGCAGTTAACGCCGTTCGTGTTGCATGTGGCAGCGCGTACCGTTGCCACCCATGCTCTGTCGATTTTCGGTGACCACTCGGATGTGATGGCGGTCCGTCAGACGGGCTGCGCAATGCTGTGTGCCAGTAATGTGCAGGAAGCCCAGGACTTCGCGCTGATTTCCCACATCGTGACGCTAAAAAGCCGGGTGCCGTTTATTCATTTCTTCGATGGTTTCCGCACTTCTCACGAAATCAATAAAATCGTCCCGTTGTCGGACAACACGATTCTGGAGCTGATGCCGCAGGACGAGATCGATGCCCACCGCGCACGCGCGCTGAATCCGGAGCATCCGGTTATTCGCGGCACTTCCGCAAACCCCGACACCTATTTCCAGTCCCGTGAAGCCACCAACCCCTGGTACAACGCGGTTTATGATCACGTTGAGCAGGCGATGAGTGATTTCTCGGCGGCCACCGGGCGTGAATATAAGCCGTTTGAATACTATGGCCACCCGCAGGCCGAGCGCGTTATCGTGCTGATGGGCTCTGCGATTGGCACCTGTGAAGAGGTCGTCGACGAGCTGCTTTCTCGCGGCGAAAAGGTTGGCGTGCTGAAAGTGCGTCTGTACCGTCCCTTCTCTGCGAAGCATCTGTTGTCCGTGTTGCCGGAAAGCGTCCGTTCCGTTGCGGTACTCGATCGCACCAAAGAGCCGGGCGCGCACGCAGAACCCCTCTATCTGGATGTGATGACGGCCCTGGCCGAAGCCTTCAACAGCGGTGAGCGCGAAACGCTGCCGCGCGTCATCGGCGGACGCTATGGTTTGTCGTCGAAAGAGTTCGGGCCTGACTGCGTGCTGGCAGTCTTTAATGAGCTGAGCGCCGCAAAACCGAAACCGCGCTTTACGGTCGGTATTTATGACGATGTGACTAACCTGTCGCTGCTGCTGCCAGAAAACACCCTGCCGTCGACGTCGAAGCTGGAAGCGCTGTTTTACGGTCTGGGCAGTGACGGTAGCGTCTCTGCCACCAAAAACAATATCAAAATCATCGGTAACTCCACGCCGTGGTATGCCCAGGGTTATTTTGTTTATGACTCCAAAAAGGCGGGCGGCCTGACCGTCTCGCACCTGCGCGTCAGCGAAAAACCGATTCGTTCCGCCTATCTGGTTGAGCAGGCCGATTTTGTTGGCTGTCACCAGCTGCAGTTTATCGACAAATATCAGATGGCCGAACGCCTGAAACCGGGCGGAATTTTCCTGATTAACACGCCGTACAATGCTGACGAAGTGTGGTCGCGACTGCCGCAGGAAGTGCAGGCGGTGCTGAATCAGAAACAAGCCCGTCTGTTTACCGTCAACGCGGCGAAAATTGCCCGTGAATGCGGCCTGGCGGCACGCATTAACACCGTCATGCAGATGGCCTTCTTCCACCTGACGGATATTCTGCCGGGCGACAGCGCGCTGACCGCGTTGCAGGGTGCCATTGCCAAAAGCTACAGCAGCAAAGGGCAGGATCTGGTGGAGCGAAACTGGCAAGCGCTGGCTCTGGCCCGTGAATCTATTTCTGAGATCCCGCTTCAGCCGGTGAATACCGCCAGTGCAAACCGGCCACCAGTGGTGTCTGACGCCGCGCCTGATTTTGTTAAAACCGTAACCGCCGCGATGCTGGCGGGTCTAGGCGATGCCCTGCCCGTCTCCGCCCTGCCGCCGGACGGCACCTGGCCGGTGGGCACCACCCGCTGGGAAAAACGCAACATCGCCGAAGAGATCCCGATCTGGAAGGAAGATCTCTGTACGCAGTGCAACCATTGCGTTGCGGCCTGTCCACACTCGGCCATCCGCGCGAAAGTGGTTTCTCCAGAAGAGATGGAAAATGCCCCTGCCAGCCTGCACTCGCTGGATGTGAAATCCCGCGATATGCGTGGGCAGAAGTACGTGCTGCAGGTCGCGCCGGAAGACTGCACAGGCTGTAATCTGTGCGTGGAAGTATGCCCGGCGAAAGATCGCCAAAATCCGGAAATCAAAGCCATCAATATGATGTCGCGCCTGGAGCACGTCGAAGAAGAGAAAGTGAATTACGACTTCTTCCTCGGCCTGCCGGAAATCGATCGCAGCAAGCTCGAACGTATCGATATCCGTACCTCCCAGCTGATTACGCCGCTGTTTGAATACTCGGGCGCCTGCTCCGGCTGCGGTGAAACGCCCTACATCAAGCTGCTCACCCAGCTGTACGGCGACCGCATGCTGATCGCGAACGCCACCGGTTGTTCGTCTATCTACGGCGGTAACCTGCCTTCTACGCCGTATACTACCGATGCCAATGGCCGAGGCCCGGCATGGGCAAACTCTCTGTTTGAAGATAACGCCGAGTTCGGACTGGGCTTCCGTCTAACGGTCGATCAGCACCGCGCCCGCGTGATGCGTCTGCTGGAACAGTTTGCCGATAAGCTTCCTGCTGAATTAAATGCAGCGCTGCACAGCGACGCCACACCAGAGGTGCGTCGCGAGCAGGTGGCAGAACTGCGTCAGCATCTTCAGGGCGTGGAAGGCGCACAGCAGCTGTTAACCGACGCCGACGCGCTGGTCGAGAAATCGATCTGGCTGATTGGTGGTGATGGCTGGGCGTACGACATTGGTTTCGGCGGGCTGGATCATGTTCTTAGCCTGACGGAAAACGTGAACATTCTGGTGCTCGATACTCAGTGTTATTCCAATACCGGCGGTCAGGCGTCTAAAGCCACCCCGCTGGGGGCCGTCACCAAGTTTGGTGAGCACGGTAAACGCAAAGCGCGTAAAGACCTGGGCGTCAGCATGATGATGTACGGTCATGTGTATGTCGCACAGATTTCGCTTGGCGCGCAGCTCAACCAGACGGTGAAAGCGATACAGGAAGCGGAAGCCTATCCAGGGCCGTCGCTGATCATCGCTTACAGCCCTTGCGAAGAGCACGGTTACGATCTGGCACTCAGCCACGATCAGATGCGCCAGCTGACGGCGACCGGGTTCTGGCCACTCTATCGCTTCGACCCACGTCGTGCCGATGAAGGGAAACTGCCGCTGGCGCTGGACTCACGTCCTCCGTCTGATGCGTTGGCAGAAACGTTGATGCAGGAGCAACGCTTCCGTCGTCTCAATGCCCAGCAGCCAGAAGTGGCCGAGCAATTGTGGAAGGACGCGGCGGCGGATCTGCAAAAACGCTATGACTTCCTGGCGCAGATGGCAGGAAAAGGCGAGAAATCGACCAGCGAGTGATAAAAAAAAGCCCGGAGCATCAGCTCCGGGCATATCCTGTCAATTCTGGATGATAGCTCAGTAAAACACTCTCAGTGCATTAACGGATGAAGAATCATAAAGGCATATAACGGTTTAAAGTTTACCGTCAACTAACAGGAAAGAATAATTTTTAATTTATATAGTTCAATGAATTACATTCACTGTAATTATTTTTCCACCCCGTGTTACGCGTCACCCACTTGCACGCTCGCCCCTGCTGTTAGATGATAAATCTCCTGTTTTATGCTGTATGGGACAAATCATCATGGTCCATCATCCTGTAAGGTCTTCACGTATCGCCTCCATTGGCTATGATGAACGCAGCGCCACGCTGGAAATCCGCTTTCTCGATCGTCGGACGCTGCGGTATCAGCAGGTTCCGGTACGCGTCTATAACGATTTTTTGCAGGTCGTGTCAAAAGGTCGCTTTTATGATGGCGTCGTAAAGGGGAAGTTTAAGGAAATCACCGTATACTGAGCCTTATCCCTATCCACGTGAAAGGATTTCTTCCGTGCTTACCCGCTTATCATTGGCTGCTCTGATTTTGCTAACCTGTCTGTGGATGGCATTAATTTTTGATTTCGGCGATATCGTGCGTCATCTCAGTGAATTACTGCATGCACTGGATGCGGATTAACACGCCTTTTATTGTTAGTTTTAATAGATATCAGACATTGGCTGTCTCTTTCTCCGCTTAGGCTAAAATTGAATGTGTATGCGCAAATTCAATTGAACACTGGCCTTCTCGATAATCAGGAGATCAAATGACTGACTTAAACGAACGCGTTGAAACCCTTGAGCAGACAATTAATGAGCTACAAATAGACCTTCACGCATCAAAGATTGCCATCACTGTTTTATCCTCGGTAATTAATAACATGAGTGGCAATCCTGGCCTTCTTTCAAGTTCATACGAGGAGGAAAAAAGCTCGGCACCACTGGTCAAGTTCAACCATCCCGAGCAGGAAGGATATGAAGATAAGGTGACGGAGAGAGTTTTAGCACTGCTGGCAAAATCAGGCCAGGTGGGGTAAGCAACGCTGCCCGGCTTGATGAGACTTGCGGGGATAACGCCGTCATTATGCTTCTGCTCATGGTGATGGCCTTAAAACACATGCCCGTGATCCAGCAATTTGATGTGAGTTCAGCGCTTACGTTTTATTTATCACTGTCGATAGCCTCTGAGTGATTGTTAATTCAGCCTTTATTATCCCGGTAGAGATTGTCATTTCATCCAAGGTATTTCCCCCTCAAACGTTAGCATATAATATATTTAACATTCTCCTGTTTTTGAATTTACGCCTCCGCCAGGAAGTTTCTCATTTTATTGCTAATTCCTTTCTATGCGCCCCCTACCCTAAATATCAGCTACCCTTAAAGACTGCGTGAATGATGCGCATCACTTTTTCACAAGTCGAATTGTGAGAGGAGTATTTAATGACAATCAAGACTCTCGAAGATTTATTCATTCATGACCTTTCTGATATTTACAGCGCAGAAAAACAAATCACCCGCGCGTTACCTAAAATGGCGCGGGCGGCGACAGATCCCAAACTGATTGCTGCATTTAATCAGCACCTTGAAGAAACCCGCGGCCAGATTGAACGGCTAGATCAGTTGGTAGAAAGCACAGAAGGTGTTCGAATCAAGCGCATGAAATGCCATGCCCTTGAAGGGCTGGCAGAAGAAGCGCAGGAAATCATCGACTCCGTCGAAGCGGGGCCGGTCCGCGATGCGGGTCTGATTGGCGCCGCCCAAAAAGTGGAACACTATGAAATCGCCACTTACGGCACACTGCATGCTCTTGCTAAAAAGCTGGGATACAAAGATGCGGCAAGGCTGCTGGAAGAAACCCTCAAGGAAGAGAAAGCCACTGACGAAAAATTGACGGTGATTGCTGATCAGCAGCCCTAAATTCGTTTGTTGGTAAATAATCGGCCTGCCGCTGTGCGTTAAGCACGCCTGCAGGCCTTTTTTTGGCCTGAGGTTTGGTATGGTCTGGTACTCAGAAACCCCACTCCTCACGGGCCGTATCGGAGCGCGATGCGCTTCTGCTGCAAAACGTGCTGGCATTCGTCGCCGCAATCCGTACCATACACGGCACACTTTCGCATGCTGGTTGCTATCAGCAGGCGCTAACCCGTCTTCTATTGCCAATCAGATGGGGCACGAAAATGCGCAGAGGGTGTATGAAATCTATGCTTCATGGATAGAAGTAGTGA
Organism: Lelliottia sp. SL45; assembly: GCF_026672535.1. NCBI lineage: Bacteria > Pseudomonadati > Pseudomonadota > Gammaproteobacteria > Enterobacterales > Enterobacteriaceae > Lelliottia > Lelliottia sp. SL45. The sequence continues at coordinate 1,433,444 of NZ_JAPPRH010000003.1, read as the reverse complement.
ACAGCGAGCAGGTCGAAATGCGCCTCATGACGCTGGCGCGTTAAAATGGTTTTGTCCCACTGGTGCCCCATTTGATATTTGAGTAAAGTATAAATGCAAGATAATCAATCAGTTAATAAGAAAGAACAATACAACCTGAATAAACTGCAAAAGCGCCTGCGCCGCAACGTCGGTGAAGCCATTGCAGACTTCAACATGATTGAAGAAGGCGACCGCATTATGGTCTGCCTGTCAGGCGGTAAAGACAGCTACACGATGCTGGAGATCCTTCGCAATCTGCAGCAAAGCGCACCGGTGAACTTTTCCCTGGTGGCGGTCAATCTTGATCAGAAACAGCCTGGCTTCCCGGAGCACATCCTGCCGGAATACCTTGAGCAACAGGGCGTCGAATATAAGATTGTCGAAGAGAATACCTACGGCATCGTCAAAGAAAAGATCCCGGAAGGGAAAACCACCTGCTCCCTGTGTTCGCGTCTGCGCCGCGGTATTCTGTATCGCACCGCCACCGAGCTGGGCGCGACGAAAATCGCTCTCGGCCATCACCGCGACGATATCCTGCAGACCCTGTTCCTGAACATGTTCTACGGCGGCAAAATGAAAGGGATGCCGCCGAAGCTGATGAGCGACGACGGAAAACACATCGTTATTCGCCCGCTGGCCTACTGTCGTGAAAAAGATATCGAACGTTTTGCGCAGGCGCGCGAATACCCAATCATCCCTTGTAACCTGTGCGGCTCGCAGCCGAACCTGCAGCGTCAGGTAATTGGCGATATGCTGCGCGACTGGGATAAACGTTATCCGGGCCGCATTGAGACCATGTTCAGCGCGATGCAAAACGTTGTGCCTTCTCACCTGTGTGATACTGAACTGTTCGATTTCAAAGGCATTAAGCACGGTGCGGAAGTGGTGAACGGTGGCGATCTGGCGTTCGACCGCGAAGAGATCCCGATGCAGCCTGCGGGCTGGCAGCCGGAAGAAGATGAGTCTCAGTTGGATGAAATGCGACTGAACGTTCTGGAAGTGAAGTAATACTCTGGCGTCTCAGAGACTCTCTGAGACGCTTTTCTTTGTGGCTTATTTGAGCAAACGCACCTTACAGGTTTTGCCTTTAATCTTCCCGCCCTGCAGCTGTTTCCACGCTTTGTTCGCCACTTTCTGACGCACCGCTACATAGACGTGTGCCGGATGCACCACAATTTTGCCGATATCCGCACCCTCAAGTCCGATATCCCCGGTCAGTGCGCCTAATACATCCCCAGGACGCATTTTGGCTTTTTTGCCGCCGTCGATGCACAGAGTCGCCATTTCAGCGGCCAGTGGCGTGATACTGACACTGCCCAAAGCGGGCATCCAGTTGAGTTTCAGCTGCAGCATTTCAGACAGAATGTTGGCGCGCTGTGCCTCTTCCGGGGCGCACAGGCTGATCGCCAGACCGCTGTTGCCCGCTCGCGCTGTACGACCAATACGGTGAACGTGGACTTCCGGGTCCCACGCCAGCTCGTAGTTAACCACCAGCTCCAGGGATTTGATGTCCAGGCCGCGCGCTGCCACGTCCGTTGCCACCAGCACGCGTGCGCTGCCGTTGGCGAAACGCACCAGCGTCTGATCGCGGTCGCGCTGTTCCAGATCGCCATGCAGGGCGAGCGCACTCTGCCCCGCCTCGTCAAGCGCGTCACAGACGGCCTGGCAATCTTTCTTCGTATTACAGAACACCACGCAGGAGGCCGGCTGATGTTTGCTCAGCAGCTTTTGCAGCAGCGGAATTTTGCCGTTTTGCGAGGTTTCGTAGAACTGCTGTTCGATGGACGGCAGCGCATCCACCGCGTCGATTTCAATGGTAGCCGGGTTGTTCTGCACCCGTCCGCTGATTGCCGCAATCGCTTCTGGCCAGGTTGCGGAAAACAGCAGTGTCTGGCGCGTCGCAGGCGCGAAACGAATCACTTCATTGATGGCATCGGTAAAGCCCATATCCAGCATGCGATCCGCTTCATCCATCACCAGCGTTTGCAGGGCATCCAGCGAAACGGTGCCTTTTTGCAGGTGATCGAGCAGACGGCCAGGCGTGGCGACAATAATGTGCGGCGGATGCTGCAGCGAGTCGCGCTGCGCACCAAACGGCTGGCCGCCGCAGAGGGTCAGAATTTTGGTGTTAGGCAGGAAGCGCGCCAGACGACGTAACTCCCCTGCCACCTGATCCGCCAGCTCGCGCGTCGGACAGAGCACCAGGGACTGCGTCTGGAACAGGCCCGCATCAATCTGCTGGAGCAATCCCAGGCCAAAGGCGGCCGTTTTTCCACTGCCGGTTTTAGCCTGCACGCGAACGTCTCGTCCTTCCAGAATCGCCGGAAGCGCGGCAGCTTGTACAGGGGTCATCGAGAGATATCCCAACTCGGTAAGATTGTCGAGTTGGGCGGCAGGCAGAACGTTCAGCGTAGAAAAAGCGGTCACAATGTACTCTCAAGGTAAAAAAATCACAGTCAGTTGGCGCGTATCCTCGCAGATCTGCGCTACCGATGCGACAATTTAATCGGTTCTTCATCCGGCGGCGGGTCGGGCATTGGCTGCGGTCGGGGGATCGGATCGGGGACAGGCACCGGATCGATGGGTATCGAGTCAGGTACCGACAGTTGCGTGTAAAGCAGTGAAAGCAGATAGCTCATGTTTCCCTCCAGTTTATCGGGGTGACCCTTTTAGGGTAGACGCTGAGATTCTGGAGGCAAAAAAAAGCCGACTAATTTAGTCGGCGTCGTACGAATCAATATGTGCTATGCAGTAATTCAAAAAAGGAAGTAAGACAATATGGAGCGCAACGCCCATCGCTTGACGTTGCATTCACCTGCGGGAGTAATACTGCACCGAACGGGGTAGCCGTTTATTGACTTCGCTCAAACAAAAACGCGTTTTGAAGCCAGAAAACGCCTGAAAATGTGTAAATTTACAGCCATTTACTGCGATGCAACCACCACGCAACACCACCAATCAAAACAACTAACATGATGCAAAAAGCGGAAAAGCCGAACCGGTACGCCCCGCCTGGTATGCCCCCGAGATTCACACCAAATAGCCCGGTCAAAAACGTGCTGGGTAAAAAGACCATCGCCATTAACGACATGGTGTACGTCCGGCGCGAAAGTGACTCCTGCATCACCGTTGCGATTTCATCGGTCATTACCGCCGTTCGCGCAATACAGGAGTCGATCTCATCCAGCCCGCGCCCGAGCCGATCGGCGATATCCTGCATGCGACGTCGCTGATCGTCGTTCATCCACGGCAGACGTTCGCTGGCGAGCCGCGCGTAGACATCACGCTGCGGGGTCATGTAGCGACGCATCACAATGAGCTGTTTACGCAGCAGAGCAAGATAACCGCGCGGCGGAATTTGCTGATCGAGCAGGTTATCTTCGAGATCGATAATTTTATCGTGCAGCTCTTCGATAAATTCACTGGCGTGATCCGTCAGCGCATCGCAGGCATCGACCAGCCACGCACCGCAGTCGACCGGCCCGGTCCCCTCTTTCAGATCGTTGACCACATCATCCAGCGCCAGCACTTTGCGCTGCCGGGTGGAGACAATCAGACGTTCATCCATATAAAGACGCATGGCGACCAGCTGATCCGGGCGCTCGTCGGTGCTGCCATTGATGCAGCGCAGCGTAATCAGCGTGCCCTCCCCGAGACGGCTGACGCGCGGTCGCAGGCTCTCCCCGGCCAGCGCGTCGCGCACGCTGTTTGGTAGCAGCGGCGTCGATGACAGCCACTGCGCACTGTCCGGATGGGTGTAGTTCAGATGCAACCAGCAGGGGTGCTCGCTGTCTATAATATCGTCATCTTCAAGGGGTCGCGCCCCGCCTTTACCGTCCAGCAGCCACGCAAATACCGCATCCGGAACATTAACGTCCGATCCCTTAATGCCTTCCACAGTGACTCCCCCTTTTTGTCATGAACATCGTCAGTCTAGCCTTCCCGAAAGGTTATTCAACATCTACCGACAGCATAGCGCTGAATTTGCTCATGAATTAACCCTTATCCTACTCTAACCACTGGACAGAAAGATGCAAAACAGTAGAGTTACAGAAATGCTGCCATTTTGTTTTTAAATGTATCTTTTACGAGTGTGACGATGAAAAAGCCCTGTGCGGCCTTCGATGTTCGTCTTGCAGAAATGCGGACCATTGCCATTAAAACCAGTGTGACATGGTTCCTGTGGGTAAATATGTTGTTCTCCTCTTTCATCCTGGGGCGTAACTATTTCTCCGCCTTCGAGTCAGAGGTCCTTTTCCACCACCCCGCGGCAGTGCTGGAAACCATGATGGTGGCCGACCTGACCCTCTCCGCCGCCGTGTTATTCATCATGCGGATGGCCCCCCTGCAAAGCGCACAGTGGCTCGGTACGTTAGCAAAGTGGACCGTGGTGGCCCTCAGTCTGTGCTGGGCGGGCTGTTTCTTTGTCCTGATCGTCAGCAACGATCTGCGCATCATCTTCCCTTCTGCCGCATTACTGCTGTTTACCGCGCTGATCTCACTCTACTTTGATCCCAAAGTCCTGCTGAGCTTTATTCTGCCGGTCTGGCTGACGATACTGATTACCTCACTTTTTTACCGCAACGGCCTCACGGTCATGAATGGATTGCAGTGGATTTTGCTGGCGGGACTGATTGAATCAGGCCGACGTATTCTCAACAGCTGGTTTCTGCTCGCCCTGCGCCGCGAGCAGGAAAATTCGGATTTGATTCAACGCCTGGGCCTGCTGGCCAACAACGACCCGCTGACCGGGATTGCGAACCGTCGGTCATTTGAAACGCAGATGGATCAGGCCATCCTGCGCCATCAGCAGGATGGAAACAGCTTTGGGCTGATCATGCTCGATGTCGATCACTTTAAACTTTACAACGATTATTACGGGCATCAAAAAGGCGACCTGTGCCTGATGGCCATCGCCAGGGCGCTGGAATCCGCCGCGCTGACCTCAAGCGGCATTGTCGGGCGTTTTGGTGGTGAGGAGTTTGTTTTGCTGCTGCCCGATGCGGACTCGCAGGCGTTACAGTCGGCTGCACAGAATATTGCGGCGGTGCTTCAGGCGCAGAATATTCCTCACGCGGGTTCTCCCGTGAGCGACCGCGTGACGGTGAGCCAGGGGCTGGCGTTATGGAAACCCGGCGTGACCGCACGGGAACTGATAGCGAGGGCGGACAAAGCGCTGTATCAGGCGAAACAGGCAGGACGTAACCGCTACAAAGTATAAAGCCTGGCGAACCAGGCTTTTCCAGTCAATCAGTCAGTATGAGTGTTCTGCGTGGCGGGGAAAGGCGCTGTGCTCCTGGCGCACACTCTCCTGCCAGTCAGGTTGCGAGCCGCCCTCCAGCCTGAAATTCCGGGTGCGCGTCTGAAGCTCAATCACCTGGTTTTTCAGCACATCGGAGGAGCCTGACAGTTCATCCACCATCGCCACGTTACTTTGCGTCACACGCTCCAGCTCAGACAGCGCCTGCGTGATTTGCGAAATCCCTTTTTCCTGTTCAGAGGTACTCGCCGAAATCTCATCCATCAGTTTGCTGACATGCCCGGAACCGTTGACGATTTCGTGCATATTTTTCTCGGCTTCCGCGACCACCGTCACGCCCTGCGTCACGTTATTGCTCGTCACGTCGATCAGCGACTTAATGCTTTTCGCCGCCTCTGCACTGCGATGGGCAAGATTACGCACTTCACCGGCGACCACGGAGAAACCTTTGCCGTGATCGCCAGCCCTTGCCGCCTCGACCGCCGCGTTCAGCGCCAGAATATTGGTCTGGAACGCGATGCCGTCGATCAGAGAGATGATCTCGGTCATTTGCTGCGCGCATTCCGTAATCGACTGCATATTATTTGCCACCTGCCCCATCAGCTCGCCCCCTTTGCGCGCCTGCACCGTCGCGTGGTTCGCACGCTCGCTGGCAAGACGGGTGTTATCGGCGTTGTTACGGGTGCTGGCCGCCATCTGCTCCATGCTGGCAGCGGTCTGAATAAGCGAAGCGGATTGCTGCTCTGTCTTCACCGACAATTCCGCGCTGCGTGAGGAGAGTTGTTCTGAGAGGGTCATCGCGGATTGCGACGAGGCGCGTATTTCCCGCACCAGCGTGGCGATGTTACTGGATAAGCTATTGATCCCCGGAATTAAACGCCCCGCACAGTTGTTGCCAAACTCGGGGATAGAAACGGCAAGATTGCCTGAGGTGACCTCTTCGATACTTTTTTTCACGGTGTTGATCGGCGTCACAAGATATTTTGTCATGTAGGACCACAGCAACATGACCGCAAGCACATTAATAATATTTACTGCGATAAAAAGCGTTGTACTTTCCGATAAAGTCCAAACTAGACCATCAATGATTAAAAGCACGACTAGCAGAAAATATATAATAAAGGTTCTTACGCTAATATTTCTAAGCATAATTGATCCCATACAACAAGTCGGAGGAGGTATATTGGTTATAGCATTCGCATTTTCTTTTTCCACCACATTTTAAGTGGCATTTATTATTCACCTCCGGATGCCGTAAATTTACCTTAAGTCAGTACACAGAATCAGCTTAACCTCAACCATGAGCGCTTTATTCTTTTCACCCCTATTTTCTTTGTGACAACAATAGTTAGCAAACAGATGATTAAATATTAACGCAAAGTTTATTAAGAGCGAATGCTACTGCTGATTAAAATCATGTAGCGCTACTTAAGTCATTAATGAGAGAATATATCTTCGATGCGTTCCTGCACGTAGAAATAACGCGTTTGTTGTTGATTTTTGATAAGCAACTAATCTTGGAATTAGTTAGAGTAAGCCTCGGCGGTGATGAGTCACGCACCGGATGAACTCAATAACGACTTTTTAGCGTGGGATTGCATAATGCTCGATGTGTCCTGGGACCCCGTTCTCATTGCCATCTCATTCCTGGTGGCGTTTATCGCTTCATTTGTGGCGCTCGACAGCGCCGGCAAAATATCGGGTGCCAGCCGCAAAGCCGCTCTCTGGTGGCGCATGGCCGGGGGCGTCACGCTGGGGATAGGTATCTGGTCAATGCATTTCATCGGTATGCTATCGATGAAAATGCCGATCGACATGAGTTATCACGTCTGGCTTACCGTCGGCTCACTGGGCATCGCCATTGTCGCGGCCACCAGCGCCATTAATATTGCCGTTCCGGGTGATTCTCTCTCCTTTTTTCGCTGGTTGTTTTCCACGCTGATCCTTAGCGCAGGCGTCGTGGCCATGCACTACACCGGGATGGCGGCGCTGATGCTAAGTGATGACATTCGCTGGAACATGACCCTCGTGACGATCTCTGTCGCAATCGCCATTGTCGCCTCGGGTGCCGCTCTCTGGCTTGCCTTTCACCTGCGCCGGCGGCACAAAGGCGTGTTTATCAACCGCGTCGCCGCGGCCGTGGTGATGGGCGTTGCCATTTGCGCGATGCATTACACGGGAATGAGCGCAGCCAATTTTCAGCACGCCGCGCACATGATGCCGGGCGGAGTGAGCGAGTTAGGGCTGTCAATTTGGGTCTCCACCACCACGCTCGTGCTATTGGGTATCATGCTGATTATCTCGCTGGTGGACTCCCATTTTCGCACTCATCGCCTGACGGAAAACCTGCGCCAGCTCAACACCCAGCTGGAGCGTAAAGCACGCTTTGACGCTCTTACCGGGCTAGCCAACCGCACGCAGATGGATCTCAGCCTGCAGGATTGCCTGCACGGCTCACTGCTGAATAAAAAACAGTTTGCGGTAATGTTTCTGGATATCGACCATTTCAAACTAGTGAACGACGCCTGGGGGCATCAGGTTGGCGATGAACTGCTGGTAAGCGTCGCGCAGCGCATTACCGCCCGGCTGACGCCGGGAATGAGTCTCGCCAGGCTCGGCGGCGATGAGTTTATCCTGCTGCTGCCCGACTGCGATGACGAGAAAATTACCGAACTCTCCACGACCCTGCTCGACGATATTCGCCGCCCTTTCGCCATTGGCGGCCACGCGCTGAATATCACCTTAAGCCTTGGCGTGAGCCTTTATCCTCAGCACGGTGAAACCCTCCACGAACTGAAATTTAAAGCCGATGCCGCGATGCATCACATTAAGCAGGAGGGGCGCAACGGCTGGGCGATTTATCGCCCGGAGATGTCGAAAAGCATCTCAGCAGAGCCGTCTTTCCTGCAGGATCTCACCCAGGCGCTGGAGCGCGAGCAGTTTGAGCTTTGGTATCAGCCCACCTACCACGCCGCAGTGAATGAGATTCACGGCTTTGAAGCCTTGTTGCGCTGGCACCATCCTGAACAGGGTGTGCTGCTGCCGAACGTATTCCTGCCATCGCTGGAAAAAACAGGATTAATCATTCCGGTGGGGGTGTGGGCCATTGATCAGGCCTGCAGACAACTGCGCTTCTGGACGGAACAGGGATTCAGCCAGTGGACGCTGTCGTTTAATTTGTCCCCTATTCAGTTTGAGCAACAGGATATATTCGAGGTGATTTCCGGCACCATGCAGAAATACAATCTCGAACCTTCACGACTGATCCTCGAAGTCACCGAAAGCACGGCCCTGAAAAACCTGGAACGCAGCATTGAATTATTAGATATGTTTAACCACGCCGGTTTTACCGTTTCCATCGACGACTTTGGCACCGGATACTCTAACCTGCTGATGCTGAATGTGCTTCCGGCTAAAGAGCTTAAAATAGATAAAAGTTTTATTGATAGCATGCGGGAAAACGATAAAAGCAAAAAGATTGTCGAAACCATTATCCACGTTGCCCGGACCATGGATATGGTGGTGGTCGCCGAAGGTATTGAAACCCAACAACAGCAGCAAATGCTGGCAAATCTGGGATGTGATTATCTGCAGGGCTATTATTTTTCCCGCCCGCTTCCTGCAGAACAGGTGCCGTGGCTGGTATTACAGAATAAATCTGACAAACAAATTATTCCAATTGGTAAAAATCAAATAGAACCCCCACTTCATTCACAAAAAAATCATGCCTGATGTGATGAAGTGGAGTATGTTTTGAAATATGCCCACGTGTGTATAACCGTGATACCGCAAATTTCATGAGCGTTGGCTGCCGATGACTGGGAAGACTCTATGTTGCCACACAGCTTTGATGCGCTGAATTTCGTCAAAACACCGGTTTGGTTAGTCTCACCCGTCTCTGAGCAGGTTATTTTCGCCAATAGTGCGGCGAGCGACATGATGCGTAATAAAACGCTGAATGACATGCGTCAGGGCGCTTATTCCGCCAGTGCACAGCAGCAGCTGGCAATGTACGTTCCTGATCTCAAATCCGAGCTGGAAATTGTCGAAATCTGGACCGTCTGGCGCAACGATCAGGAAACCACCCTGAGCTGTCGCCTGTCCCTCACCGAGCATGAAAGTGCGGGTGAAATCATTGTGTTTGAAGGGCTGATTTCCCAGGCCCCTTCCGGCCTGAAAGCGAGCCGCTCTGCCAACTACCAGCGTAAAAAACAGGGTTTCTACGCCCGCTTTTTCCAGACTAACAGCGCGCCCATGCTGCTCATAGATACCGCGCGTGACGGGCAAATTGTCGACGCGAATCTGGCGGCCCTCAATTTTTACGGTTACAGCCACGATGACATGTGCACAAAACACACATGGGAAATTAACACCCTGGGGCGCGATATCTTGCCGATTATGACGGAGATCGCCCGTCTTCCCGGCGGGCATAAGCCCCTTAATTTTGTCCACCGGCTGGCCGATGGCTCCACCCGCCACGTGCAAACGTACGCGGGTCCGATTGAGATTTACGGCGACAAATTAATGCTGTGCATTGTTCACGATATCACCGAGCAAAAAAGGCTTGAGCACGAGCTGGAGCACGCCGCCCTGCGGGACTCCATGACCGGCCTGCTAAATCGTCGACAGTTTTATCTCATCACTGAACAGACTCATCCGTCCCATTTGCCCGCCCAGCAGCAGTTCAGCCTGTTACTGGTCGACATGGATCATTTCAAGAATATTAATGACGTATTCGGCCATTCCAGGGGCGACGAGGTGCTGATTTCTCTGTCGCGCATGCTCGAAGCCTGCAGCCGTAAAGATGATTTTGTGTTCCGCTGGGGCGGCGAAGAGTTTGTGATCCTGCTGCCGCGTACCACGCTTGAGGCTGCGATGCAGGTGGCCGAAACCATTCGTGCCGAAGTGGCGCGCATTGTCATCCCCGGCCTGCCCCGCTTTACCGTGAGTATTGGCGTCGCGCGACATAATCCGGACGAGAGCATCGACGATCTGTTAAAACGCGTAGACGACGCCTTATACCGCGCCAAAAACAATGGCCGCAATAAAGTGCTCGCCGCCTGAAAACTGGAGTATTGATTAAAGCCCCGCTACAATGCCCCCTCGAATTAACAGCGGTCAGGTGGGTCACTTTTGCTATGGGGAAAACAGAAGTCATACTCATCCTAATTATTCTCAGCGTTATTATATTTGGCTTATGGTTTATTTTTAGCGGTGAGATGTGGCACCTGGTGGGGTATCTGGAAAGCAGCCTCTACCCGGCGATTGACGCGCCCTGACTGGCGAATCAAAAAAAGGCCCGTTCTCAGACGGGCCTTGTTATTCATATTAATGCTTCTCGATATACATCGTCCGGCTATACGCCACATCTTCCGCGTTATTTATCGGATACCCTTTCACCCACGGCTTAATCAGGCGACCGTTGGTATATTGATAAATCGGCGCGATCGGGGCCTTTTCGGCAAGGATTTTCTCAGCCGCGTTGTAATCCGCATTGCGCGCTTTCGCCGTCGTTTCCAGCGTCGCCTGGTTGATAATCTTGTCGTACGCCGGATCGCTGAAGCGCGAAATGTTGCCGCTGTGTGTGGATGTTAACAGTGACAGGAAAGTGGATGGCTCATTGTAATCCCCCACCCAGGAGGCGCGGATCACGTCGAAGTTGCCGGTATTGCGGCTATCAATATAGGTTTTCCACTCCTGATTCTGCAGCTTCACATCCACGCCGAGGTTTTTCTTCCACATCGACGCCACCGCAATCGCAATTTTCTGATGGTTTTCTGAAGTGTTATAGAGCAGCGTCAGTTTCAGCGGTCGCTGCGGGCCGTATCCGGCAGCCTGTAACAGCATTTTGGCCTGCGCATTCAGCTCGGCCTGCGACATCTGCTCGAACGGTGACTTTTCTGGCGTAAAGCCTGCAGTCACATCCGGCGTAAAGTGCCACGCCGGTTTCTCGCCCGTTCCGAGCACCTTCTCCGCCATAATCCGACGATCGATGGTCATGCTCAGGGCCAGTCGCACACGCTGATCGGCCGTGGGCCCTTTCTGAGTGTTAAACGCGTAGTAATAGGTGCCCAGTTGCGGCGGCGTATAAACCTGCCCCGGAATATCTTTGAGCAGCTTCTGATAGAGATTTTTTGGGAAGGATTCGGTGATATCAATATCCCCCGCCAGATAGCGTTTAGTGGCCGATGACTCCTGGTTGATTGGAATAAAAGTCACTTTTTTCAGTACCGTCTGGGCGTTGTCCCAGTAGGACGTATTCGGCTCAACCACCAGCTTCTCATTCACCACGCGATCTTTCAGAACATAGGCACCGTTGCCCACCAGTGCGCCTGGGCGAGTCCACTCTTTTCCGCTCTCAACGTTGGCTTTCTGCACAGGATAAAAAGCAAAGCTGGCGGTCAGATTAGCGAACCAGGGCAGCGGTTTATCGAGCTGCACGCGAAGGGTTTTGGCATCCACGGCCGTGATTCCAAGCGTATTGGGCTGGGCTTTGCCGTCGATAATGCTCTGGGCATTAGTGATCCCCGCCAGCGCCGCAAACCAGGCAAATGGCGACGTCGTTTTCGGGTCTACCAGGCGCTGCCAGCTGTAGACAAAATCTTGCGCCGTTACCGGCGTACCGTCTGACCACTTCGCGTTGTCGCGTAAGGTAAATGTCCAGATACGGTTGTCATTGCTCTGCCACTTCGTCGCGACACCGGGGACGAGTTCGCCCTTTTCATTCTGATTCACCAGCCCTTCGAACAGATCGCGGATCACCTGAATTTCCGGTAAGCCGACGGCTTTCGCCGGATCGAGCGAGGCGGGTTCGTCCTTGATATGGCGGACCAGTTCCTGTTTTTCCGCCAGCTTCGTTCCCTGAGGAATATCAGCTGCATAAGAAACAGAAGTGAGTCCACACAGCCACAGCGCAGTACAGAGCAGCGAAACAGGATGCTTCATGAGATCCCCTTTGGAATGATGGGTGACAAGCAGATGCGTAATTATTTGTTTCAGAACAGCGAAATGCAAACACCTTCGCGCGGAAAGTTGAGATCGGATCAGTTTCTCCGGCCCGTGAAACTATTTGATTAAGCGCGTGTTTTACACAACACTGGCTATAAAGAACTCGCTATCAGGATTTCATATGTCACTTACCCGCCCAAGAACGGAACGTGGCGCTTTCCCGCCCGGAACGGAACATTATGGCCGCTCATTTCTGGGTGCCCCGCTGATCTGGTTTCCTGCCCCGCAGGCCGACCGCCACAGCGGGCTTATCATCGCCGGGACGCACGGGGATGAGAACTCCTCCATCGTCACCCTCTCCTGCGCGCTGCGCACGCTGGCGCCCGATCTGCGTCGTCATCACGTGGTGTTAACGGTTAATCCGGACGGCTGCCAGTTAGGGCTGCGGGCCAACGCGCGCGGCGTCGATCTGAACCGCAATTTCCCTGCGGCCAACTGGCGAGCGGGAGAGACGGTATATCGCTGGAACAGCGCGGCGGACGAGCGTGACGTGGTGCTCCTCACCGGTGAAAAACCCGGCTCAGAGCCTGAAACCCAGGGGCTGTGCCAGCTCATTCATCATCTTCAACCGGCGTGGGTGGTGTCGTTTCACGATCCGCTGGCCTGCATCGAAGATCCACGCCACACGGAGTTAGGCGAGTGGCTGGCTGACGCCTTCGCGCTGCCGCTGGTCACCAGCGTCGGATACGAAACGCCAGGCTCGTTTGGCAGCTGGTGCGCAGACCTCGGCCTGCACTGCATTACCGCCGAGTTCCCGCCCGTCTCCTCTGATGAAGCGAGCGAGAAATACCTGAAAGCGATGACCGGCCTGCTGCGCTGGCAATCTCAGAGGTGAAGCGTCCCGGTGGTAAAATTCAGCGCTGGTGAGACATCCACGGCGAGCCAGGTGGGTCCATCAAGATCGGCGTAGCTCACCTGCTCTGTCAGCGGCAGTGCGGCGCTGATGGCTCTTGAGGTGCAGAGCATACAGCCAAGCATCAGCGCGAATCCGTCAGCCCGCGCCTGTTTAGCCAGCGCCAGTGCTTCGGTTAATCCACCCGTCTTATCAAGTTTAATGTTCACCATCTCGTAGCGCCCTTTCAGCCCGGCCAGGCTGTCACGCGTGTGGCAGCTCTCATCGGCGCAGATAGGCAACGGGTGGATAAAGTTTTCCAGCGCGGCGTCTTGTGCCGACGGCAGCGGCTGCTCCAGCATCGCCACGCCCAAATCAGCCAGCAGCTGACAGCGCGCGGCCAGCCCTTCACTCTTCCAGGATTCGTTGGCGTCGACAATGAGGGTCGCTTCCGGAACCGCGCTGCGGATCGCCACCATCCGCTCGCTAATCAAATGATCGTCAAGCTTCACTTTCAGCAACCGCGCCCCGGCCTCATACAGCGCTTTAGCACTTGACGCCATCTGCGCAGGCTCGCCGATCACCACCGTTTGCGCCGTTACAATGGTCTGCGGCAGTACCACGCCCAGCGAGTCGCTGATCGTATGATTCTGCCGATGCGCCTCCAGCGACCACAGCGCACAGTCGACCGCATTACGCGCCGCACCCGCCGGGAGCGCCTGTTGCAGCGCTTCGCGTGTCAGCCCCTTTTCCAGTTCAGGAACGATAGTCATGATCTGCGCCATCACCGACGCGAGACTCTCGCCGTAGCGAGGATAAGGTGTGCATTCGCCCGCGCCCTTCACACCGTCTTCTTCAATCTCGACGACGACTACGCTGGCTTCGCTACGGCTACCGCGAGAGATCACAAACGGGGTATGCAGTGGCCACGCTTCTTCATAGACCTTGACGGTTCTCATCACTCACTCCTGTAGGGAAAAATAGGTTTGCCGTGTTATCCGCTGTTGTCATACACTAGCCGCGACGTTAACTATATGTAAACAGGAAGATATCTATGTCACAACTCGTTCATTTCCAGGGCAACCCGGTTTCTGTTGCAGGTTCCATTCCGCAGGCAGGCAGCAAAGCACAGGCTTTTACCCTCGTGGCAAAAGATTTGTCTGACGTAACACTGGGTCAGTTCGCCGGTAAACGCAAAGTCCTGAACATTTTCCCAAGCATCGACACCGGCGTTTGCGCTGCGTCCGTGCGTAAATTCAACCAGCTGGCGACCGAAGTCGACAACACCGTGGTGCTGTGCATTTCCGCGGATCTGCCGTTCGCCCAGTCCCGTTTCTGCGGCGCAGAAGGTCTGAGCAACGTTATCACGCTTTCTACCCTGCGTAGCCCTGATTTCCTCGAAAACTACGGCGTAGGTATCGCGGAAGGCCCACTGAAAGGCCTGGCTGCCCGTGCAGTCCTGGTGATCGACGAAAACGACACCGTGATCTTCAGCGAGCTGGTCAACGAAATCACCAACGAGCCAGACTACACCGCTGCGCTGGATGTGCTGAAAGCGTAACGACATCGCTCAGCGCTCAGATATTCAAAGCCTCGCTGATGCGGGGCTTTCTTTTGTCTGACGTCTGCCCAGAAACGATACTCTTTGTCCCTGTGCACACTATCGAACGGTTGCGAGATGAACTTAACGATGGAGCAGGCGTGGGGGAAAATTCTGGAAGGGTATGATCCGTTTGGTAACAGGATGCGGTTTTGCAAGGCGTGAGTTATAAAATCTGAGGAGGATGTAAATCTTTCTGAGCCGCATCTCGCTCATTGAGATAACTCCCCTGAGCGAGATGCGGATGTCCGACGCCAGCGTCGCGCAGCATGCGGACATCGCACTCAATACGGCGATATCAGAACGCGATCATCACCACGTATTCAAAAACTCTGCGATCTCATCGATCCGCGTTTCATCGATTCCGGCTTCCCGGGCCATCTCACTCTGCGCCTCTTCGCTGATCTCCTCGTTATTCATTAAACGCGTGATCAGCGACTGGAAATAATAGGCCACCGCGTCGCGCTCTGCTTCGCTGACGGGTTTTGCGGATTCCTTTGAATATTCATCCGCGATGTCATAAAACTTTAAAGGTATTTCATTGCTCATACGTTAAGCCTTAATGTTTGGATAGCAAAAAACCCGCCCGCGCGGGATTTTCTCAGTTCTGATCGTCCGCTTTCTTCTGATTTAGACCGTACTCACGCAACTTATTGGCGATGGCCGTGTGCGATACGCCCAGGCGTTTCGCCAGTTTACGGGTGCTCGGATAGTTGCGATAAAGTTGGGTCAGCACAGAACGCTCGAAACGGCTGGTGATGTCATCCAGCGAGCCTTCCATCGCCTCTTCGCCAACCGACACGGTTCCCGCATCGTAATCCGGCAACAGAATGTCCTGCGAGCGCAGCTCGTAGCCTTCCAGCTGCGTGAGCGCACGGTAGACGGCGTTTTTCAGCTGGCGGATGTTGCCCGGCCAGCCGTAGCGCGTCAGCATCGACCCCAAATCCGCCGAGAGTTTCGGACGCGGCACGCCCTGCTCGTCGGCAAAGCGCGCCACGAACAGTTCGGTCAGCGGCATAATGTCCTGCGGACAGTCGCGCAGCGGCGGAATATTCAGGGTCAGTACATTCAGTCGATAATAGAGATCTTCCCGAAATACGCCCTTTTGCACCAGTTCGACGAGGTTTTTCTGCGTCGCGCAAATGACGCGCACATCAACGTGAACCTCGTGATCTTCCCCGACGCGGCGGAAAGTGCCGTCGTTGAGGAAGCGCAGCAGTTTAGCCTGCATGCGCGGCGACATCTCGCCAATCTCATCCAGCAAGACCGAGCCGCCGTTGGCCTGCTCGAAGAAGCCTTTTTTGCCTTCCGGCGCGTGGCCGAACAGCTCGCTCTCAACGGCATCTTCCGGAATAGACGCGCAGTTCAGGGCCAGATAGGGTTTTGCCGCGCGTGGGCTGGCTGTATGAACCGCATGTGCCAGTAAATCCTTGCCAGTTCCCGTTTCGCCGGTGATCAGCAGCGGCGCAGTGAGATTCGCAAGTTTACGCGCCTGGTCCACCACATGCTTCATTTTCGGGCTAACGGCAATAATCTGACTGAACGCGCCGACATCCTGGTTGGAGAGATTCTGCAGCTGGCGCCCCATACGGATGGTCGAACGCAGCATGATCACCGCGCCGGTCAGCACGCTGACGTCATTCTCACCGCGCAGATGCACCGGGGTGATCTCCATCAGGAAGTTCTGGCCGCCGATCACCACATGTTCGCTATGCGTGCCCTGCGGATTGCTGTCGAGCCAGCGCTGGAAATTGAAACCGGCAATCAGCTGCGACGCATGATGGTTGCTCAGTTTTTCCTGACTCTGGCCGAACAGCTGGCAGCTTGCCTGGTTGGTGCGCTCCACTTTGCCTTTCAGATCGAGGGATAAAAACGGTTCAGGCATCGCTTCGAGCAGCGCACTTAACGCCAGATGCTCGCGCTCTGACGGCATCCACGGCACGGTACGCACATCCGTAACGCCAGCGATACGGCGGATTTCCGCCATCAGGCTGCTAAAGGTATTAAATTCGATTTCGGCAAAATTGAGATAAATTCGCCCGATAGGGTCGATATCGATGCCGCGCAAATCAATGTCACGCAAAACAAGGAGATCGAGTAATTCGCGGGTCAGGCCGATACGGTCCTGACAGAACACTTCCAGACGCATGGGAAATTCACTCTTTAGCCAGTAACCTTAAAATGATATGTCAGATATCGTCTGGCTGGAAGCTCGCTGTCAACAAATATTGACAGCGAGGTGAATTCTTCAGCGTTTACTGCGGTTTTTTGCTCAATGTCTCTTTCAACTGGCCAATCAGTTCGCGACGGAAATCCCCGAGACGCGGTTTATCGTCATTCATCCATGGCAGGGGGCGGCATAATTCCATGGCTTTGATCCCCAGACGCGCGGTTAACAGACCCGCCCCGATCCCCTGTGCCGCGCGGGTGGACAGTCGTGCGGCAAGATCCTGAGACATCCAGTCCATCCCCACTTCACGGACCAGTTCACTGGCACCGGCAAAGGCCATATTCAGCAGAACCAGGCGGAAAAGGCGCAGACGGCTGTAATAGCCCAGTTCGATGCCATACAGCGTGGCAATGCGATTGATAAGCCGCAGATTTCGCCACGCGATAAAGGCCATATCCACCAGCGCCAGCGGGCTGACAGCAATCATCAGCGTCGACTCCGCCGCCGAGCGGCTAATCTCACGCCGCGCCTGGGAATCGAGCACGGGCTGAACGATACTCGCGTAGAGACTCACGATTTCACGGTCGTTTTGCGTTTCATGGATCGCCGCATACCAGCGCTGCAGAGCCGGATGGGACTGGTCAATCCCGGCCTGGCTCGCCAGTTTTTCACAGAATGCGCGCCCTTTTCCGGTGGCATGACTGTGTAACAGATCGCGCGCTTCGTCGCGCTCATGGGCGCGCTGGCGCAGTCGCCACAGACGACGCCATTCGGTCGCAATCGACCCAACGCCCGCCCCGACGATCAGCGCCCCTGCCGCGCAGCCGCCGAGGGCGACCCAGT
The DNA here is from genome assembly GCF_026672535.1 of Lelliottia sp. SL45. Taxonomy (NCBI): domain Bacteria; kingdom Pseudomonadati; phylum Pseudomonadota; class Gammaproteobacteria; order Enterobacterales; family Enterobacteriaceae; genus Lelliottia; species Lelliottia sp. SL45. The sequence continues at coordinate 1,415,710 of NZ_JAPPRH010000003.1, read as the reverse complement.
CCTGAGTTTGCCAGGCATTCACCGTCCACTGAACGCCCTGTCCGACCACGCTCACGCCAAACAGCGTCAGCCCGGCCATCACCATTTTGCGCCACAGGCTGCGTTTGGGCCGCAGCGCCGCCTCGACCACCGCTTCTGCCGGCCCTTCGTCCGACAGCAGTTCGTCAGCGACGACAGGCGCGAATTTCTCGGCCTCCGGACCACTGAAAGCCTGGGCAGATTTAAAGGCTTCGTCGCGCGCCTGCTCAAGCGTGCCGGTAAAATCGATGCGTGGCTTTAAAGGTTCGGTCATCGCAGCTTATCTCCTATTAAAAACTCCAGCGCCGCGTCCAGGCGAATGTGCGGCAACGGCTGGTCGACATTCATTGCCTGAGGGCGAAACGCCTCAAACTGAAAACCCTGATTTTGCCAGAACGCCTGCCCCGGCAGACGAGCGGGCACTTCGCCAGGATAGACGGTCAGCGGCTCGCCGTCGCTCAGACGGTTGCCGCGCAGGGCCGGAATTTTCTCACCGTTGACATCAATCAGCCCGCTCTGCGTCGCCTGCACCGCGGCCAGCCCCAGACAGTCCGTGCTAATCCCTTCAAACGCCGCATTTTGCCAGGCGTCCTGCACCAGCTGTTGCAGCAGCGAGACCATGTTCGCATGCTGATCGACCGTCACATGATCGGCTTTGGTCGCCGCAAACAGCAGCTTATCGATCACCGGCGAAAACAGGCGGCGGAACAGGGTTCGCTGCCCGTAGTGGAAACTTTGCATCAGTTGGGTGAGCGCCAGGCGCATATCGTTGAAGGCCTGCGGCCCGCTGTTGAGCGGCTGCAGGCAGTCCACCAGCACAATCTGGCGGTCAAAGCGCAGGAAGTGATTTTTGTAGAACCCCTTCACCACTTTCTCGCAGTAGTAGTTAAAGCGATCGCGCAGCATCCCGACGTTACTGTGTTTATCCGCCATCGCCAGTTTGGATTCGCCCCAGCCATCGACGTCCGGCCACGGGAAGAATTGCAGCGCGGGCGCGCCCGCCATTTCGCCCGGCAGCACAAACCGGCCCGGCTGAATAAAGTGCAGCCCCTGCTGTTTGCATTGATGAAGATAATCAGTCCAGGCCTGGGCAATCGCCGCCAGACGGTTTTCGTCCGCCGGTGCCAGCGGGTCCAGCCCCGCGCAGAGTTCGCGCCATTTTGCCGACCACTCCGCGCGCTGCCCCTGCAGAAGCCCGGTCATTTGCCGCGACCAGCTCAGGTAGTCCTGGGCCAGCATCGGCAAATCGAGCAACCATTCGCCGGGATAATCGACAATTTCCAGATAGAGCGTGGACGTGTCTTTAAAATGGCGTAATACGGATTCGTTAGAACGAAAGCGCAGCGCGAGACGGATTTCGCTCACACCGCGCGTCGGCGTCGGCCAGGCGGGTGGCGTGCCGTACAGCTGTGCCAGCCCTTCGTCATAGGTAAAACGCGGGATGCCAAAGTCGCGCTGCGGTACACGCTTCACGCCAAGCAGGCGCTCTTCGCGCGCGGCACTCAGCAGCGGCAGGCGCGCTCCGGCGTGTAAATTGAGAAGCTGGTTGACCATCGCGGTGATAAATGCAGTTTTGCCGCTGCGGCTAAGTCCCGTCACCGCCAGACGCAAATGGCGGTCTACGCCACGGTTAACCAGTGAGTTGAATTCGTTTTTAAGTCGCTTCATCGCCATCCTGTTTTGCCCCGAAGACCGCTGATATCAGCTTCAGAATACAATAAATTGGGGCAGATCGTTGATTTTCAATTCATTGTCACTGTCATTCCCGTTTTTTCTCCCGTAATATAATCCCACTACCGCTATCATGGAGTTGTAAGGTGTATGTCACCCACCATTTATGATATTGCACGTGTTGCTGGCGTATCAAAATCAACCGTGTCCAGGGTTCTAAACAAGCAAACAAATATCTCCCCGGAAGCACTTGAAAAAGTGCAAAAAGCGATTGATGAATTAAATTATCAACCCAACAAGCTGGCCCGTGCCCTGACCTCTTCAGGTTTTGACGCGATCATGGTTATTTCCACGCGTTCAGCCAAGACCACAGCCGGTAATCCTTTTTTCTCTGACGTGTTACATACCATTACGGAAAAAGCCGAAGAGGAAGGTTTTGACGTTATTCTTCAAACGTCGAAAAGTAGCGAAGATGATTTGCAGAAATGCGAAAATAAAATTAAGCAAAAAATGGTTAAGGGAATTATTATGCTCAGTTCCCCGGCCAATGAATCTTTTTTCCCACGGCTTGATACCTATGGCATTCCCGTCGTAGTAATTGGTAAAGTCGAAGGCGATTTCCAGAATATCTATTCAGTCGATACGGATAATTTCCACGGCAGTATGACGTTAACCGATACGTTTATTCGCAATGGCCATCGCAAAATCGCCTGTCTGCATGCGCCCGTTGATTACCACGTCTCAATCGACCGTCTCGCGGGTTATAAAGCCAGCCTCGAAAAACACAACATTGTCTTTAATGCTGACTGGGTTGTCGACGGCGGATATACCCACGAAAGTGCGCTGGACGCGGCCTGTCAATTACTCTCCTCAGCACACCCACCGCGTGCCGTTTTCGCCACGGACAGTATGAAACTTCTCGCTCTGTATCGCGCAGCGGATGAATTAAACCTGATGATCCCGGAACAGCTGGCGATCGCCGGTTATACGGATCCGTTGCTGTCGTTGATATTGACCCCTGCGCCGGCTGGCTTCGAAATCCCTACCCGCCAGTTGGGCGAACAGAGTTGCGATGTCCTGTTCAAACGTATCGCCGGAAAAGAGGCACCACGCCAGGTCATTGTTGACACGGCACTCTCTGAAACGCCCTCGCTTCGCTGAATCCAGGGGCGTCAAAGCCCCTGGCAGTCACCCCGTCAGAATGCGTAGTTCACGCCGACGCCCGCATAGTGGAAGCGGTCGTTTTTGCCTTCGTCGTGATTTTCCCATTCGTACGCGTATTCCAGCGTCATGGATAATCCATTCATAAAATCGTACGCGTAGAGCATACCCAGGCGGTTAAAATCATGCCCTTCGCGGTCTGGATCGTCCTGCCAGTCCCAGTTCGACCAACGATCCAGACCAATGCGGGTATACGGCGTTAAGGTGGTATTACCCAGAGAGATCGGCAAATAGGCGCGAATTTCCTGCGTGGAAAACTCACCGTTATTTCGGCTGCCGTCCATATTAAAGCCGCGCTCTAAATAGTAATTGGCTTTCGCCGAAAAGGTTTCGTTAATGGTCCAGGTAAATCCGGTTTCGGTTTCTACGCGGCTGTCGGAATAACCGGTTTTTTCCAGATCGTTGGCAAACTGATACATCGCAAACCAGCCGCTAAAGCGCCAGTCATCGCTCAGTTTCAGATCCCAGTCGGGCTGAATTTTATAGCGCTGCATATTGGCGGTGCCGTCTTTCGCGCCGTGTTCATCTTTAAAATGGTAGCCATAATTGCGGAAGCCACCGGTCAAACCGAGGGTGAAATCGTCGCTGCCGATAATACGATAGCGCAGCTCAAATTCCGGGCGATCAAAATAGGTCCCGCGTGTCATGCTGCTGTAATCCACCGGACCTTCCTGATACATGGCCAGTGAAATAGTCCATGCGTCCCAGGTGGCATTTAACCAGACGGAAGGTTCATATAATCCATCTTTATCTTCGCCCTGCCCTTCGACGTTTTCAATCTCATACATAGCACCTATATTAAAGTGCCATTTTTCTTGATTGTCAGCCGCCTGGGCGCACGTTACCCCTGCGCATAATAAAAGCGCAGCACTTCTGTGTAGAGTACTCATTTGTATATTCCTTTATAAAATAACGACTAAAAAAGCCGGAAAGAAAATTCCCGGCAACGAAATCTTTTATCTCAGCGCTATTTCGCTATCAGCGTCGAAGAAGTGACATTTATCCATTTCAAACTGAATGGCCAGGTTATTCCCGGCACGGTAATCGTTGACCGCGCCGGCGCGCAGAACCAGCTCATGCCCCCCCACTGTGGCGTAGAGCATAAACTCTGCTCCGGTGAGTTCTGCCACGCTGACTTTGGCTGTGATATCCATGGGGATGCCTGATGACGTGAGAATGTCTTCGGGCCGGATGCCAAAGACCACTGCCTTGCGCTGATACCCCATCGCATTCAGCACAGCGAGTTTCGTTTCGGGGATCGCCAGACGCAGCGTTTCAGTGACGAAATAACGGCCATCAATTGCCCCGCGAATAAAATTCATGGCCGGTGATCCGATAAAACCAGCAACAAACATATTGGCCGGTTCGTTATAGACTTGCTTCGGTGCGCCCACCTGCTGAATATAACCGTCCTTGAGAATCACAATTCTCGTCGCCATGGTCATGGCTTCCGTTTGATCGTGAGTCACGTAAATCATGGTGGTGTTCAGTTTCTGGTGCAGCTTGCTGATCTCTGCACGCATCTGCACACGCAGCTTGGCATCGAGGTTGGACAGGGGTTCATCCATCAGGAAGACTCCCGCCTCGCGCACAATCGCCCTTCCGAGTGCCACACGCTGGCGCTGGCCACCGGACAACGCCCCCGGTTTTCGCTTCAGATAATCACGCAGCCCCAAAATTTGCGCCGCCCAGCTGACCCTTTCCTCAATGACCGCTGGCGCTATTTTTTGCATCTTCAGACCAAACGCCATGTTGTCGTAGACGGTCATATGCGGATACAGGGCGTAGTTCTGGAACACCATTGCGATATCGCGCGATTTGGCCGGAACATCGTTCATCCGCACCCCGTCGATAAACAGCTCACCCGCGCTAATCTCCTCCAGCCCGGCAATCATGCGCAAAGTTGTCGATTTGCCACAGCCCGACGGACCGACAAAGACGATAAACTCTTTATCTGCGATTTCGAGGCTGAAATCCTTCACCACATGAACCTGGTTGGCGTAGATTTTTTGAATATGTTTAAGCGATAGCTGAGCCATTATGCCCCCTTAAGTGATGCCCGTTATGGCCGCGCATGGCCTGCCAGAAATCGGATAAACGCGGCCAGGACAGTTCATCCGTGGAAGAAAGTGTTAAATCTGCGCCAGATAACTCGCCGCCGATCCCAACCGACAGCATGCCTGCGGCATTGATCGCCTCAATACCCGCCTGCGCATCTTCAATCCCAATCGCCTGCTCCGGTGTGATGCCTAATCCTGCGCAGGCCGCCAGGAAAATGTCAGGATGCGGTTTCGAGAGCTGAATGCGCGACGCGTCGGCGCAAAAATCGAAAGCGCTGGCGATCCCCAGAGCCTGGAGGATCGTGGGCGCGTTAAGGGAGACCGACGCCAGCCCGATGCGCACCTTGTTCGCGCGGATTTCCGCCAGTAGCTGCGCAATACCCGGCAGAAGTGAATCGTGGGTTAACCCCTTAAGTGATTCGACGTACAGCGCATTTTTGGCCTGCGCCAGTTGCTCGCACTCTTTCTGGCTGAACGCCTCTTCCATTCCACCGTGGCGCAAAATACGGGCGAGTGAGTCCATCCGACTAATACCCTTCAGCCCGGCATTGAACGCCTCATCAATCGGGATGCCTATCTCTGACGCCACGCTCTGCCAGGCCAGAAAGTGCAGATGCGCCGTGTCGGTAATCACCCCGTCTAGATCGAAAATCACCGCCTTAAACATTGTTGTCGCCCTCCGTGGTAGCGGTCCCAAATTCAGGTAAATCAACAGTGCGCGTTTCATGGGCTAAAAGGTGGTGTGTTTTCCCCCAAAGCGTCACTGCTATCGGCGCACTGGAACGCAGCGTCACTGATGCGCCCTCAACCAGAATATCAAGACGTGCACCGCGCCACTGAAGAGAGAATTGCAGTCGCTGCCAGTGTGTCGGCAGTTGCGGCGTCAGATGCAGTTCGCCATCAATAATCTGCATCCCTGCAAAGCCCTGAACGACGCCCGACCAGATTGCACCCGTTGCGGCGGCGTGGATCCCATCGTCGCAACTGTGAGGATCGTCACCCAGATCAATCGCCGCACCCGCTCGCCAGAACGCATAGGCGCGGGCATTATCACCGCAGCGAGCAGCCACAATGCCGTGAATCGACTGACTCAATGAGGAGTCGTGGATCGTGCGCGGCTCGTAGAAGGCCAGATTCGCCGCACATTGTTTGCGGTCGAACTTATCTGGCAACAGATAGTTGAGCATCACCACGTCCGCCTGCTTGAGGATCTGCATTTCATTGACCTCCGCGCGGGAGTAGTCCAGCAGAATGGTTTGCTTGCCGGCCTGCGCTTTATAACGGCGAAGATCTATCGCAGGTTTCGCCATAAAGGTGTCATCCTGCGGGATAACCCCCTGCTCATCAGCGGAAGGCAGCCACAGCCGTGCCAGGAATTTCTGCGCCGCTTCTGTAAACGCATCGTCCTGCCGATTAAAGTGTTCCATCAGCGTCAGGGCATCATGGACGTTTTGCCAGGCCATATAGTTGGTAAAGGCATTGTTGTTCACATGCTCGGTATACTCGTCCGGGCCGATAACGTCATGGATCTCAAGCCGGCCATTCACGTCTGTGGCCCGCGATATCCAGAACGACGCGGTTTCCATGAGCAGCGCCAGCCCCTCACTGCGCATGAAGTCGCTGTCGCGCGTCGCTTGCCAGTAGGTCACGACGGCCCAGGCGATATCGGCGACGATATGGTGCTCCGCCAGCGCCGACGCCACTTTTTGCCGCAGGCCGGTGCGAATATTGATGGCCGCGTATTCAGGCGTCTCCTCCTGTCCGCTGTCTGCGCTCTCCCACGGAAACAGCGCTCCCGCCCAGCCGTTGCGCTGTGCTTTCTCACGGGCTCCGGCAAGGTTCAGCCAGCGATAACGCAGCAAGCTGCGGGCCGTTTGCGGCCGCGTAAAGAGGTGGAACGGTAACAGGAAGATCTCAGTGTCCCAGAAAACGTGGCCTTTATAGCCTTCGCCGGTCAGCCCTTTCGCCGCGATACTGCATCGCTCATTGTGCGCAGGCGTCATGGCCGTCAAATGCCAGACCGCGTAGTCGAGGGCGAGCTGATCCTGAGGATCGTCGGACTGCACGCTAACGCGGCTGGTTTGCCAGTGCATGTCCCAGGCAAGTGCAGACTGTTCCAGCAATGCGTCGTAGCCCTGCTCCGCGCAGCGTTTTAGCTCGGCCAGGCCTTTTTGTGCAAAGGCAGACTGCTCAAGTGCTTTATCGTGGCGATGGGTTATCCAGACGATTTTCTCCAGCGTAACTTTCTGCCCCTCTTCTGCCTCCAGCGTATGGTGGCAGTTCAGACGCCGGTTTTTGGCGGTAAAACAGTTTTCACTCGGGGTATCCAGCTGACAGCTCGCGGAGATCACGACGTCAGTCGAGCGATCCTGAGTTTCATATACGCCTTGCATGAAATGCTGATCAAATACCTGAACAGAGGTTTCATCCAGATGCTGTCGACCGCTGTTGGTTTGCGTCGCGTCGATTCCCGTCGAGAAGCTGATGCGCGCAGCGCCGTCCAGGGGAGTGACGGAAAATTGCAGCGCCACCAATGGCAGCTGATCCAGTGAGACAAAGCGGCGGCTGTCGATGCGAAAGCGTTTTCCCCTGGTTGAACGCCAGACCAGGCTGCGGCGTAGCTCGCCGTTAGAGAACGCTAACTCACGCTCCCAGCAGAGAAGCTCACCTGCCAGTAGCGAAAAATGCTCGCCGTCCAGCTGCAGTTCAATTCCCAGCACATCCGGGAGGTTCACCAGTTCCTTCGTTTCGTTGCGCCCTGCGCGGTGGTAAACCCCCGCCAGATACATGCCGCGCGTTTGCTGCGTATAGTCCTCTTCATGACTGGCGCGAATGCCCATATAGCCATTGCCACAGGCCATGATCGACGCGTACTTGTTCAGACTGTGCGGGCTGAACGTGGGTTCTGAAAGACGAGAGAGGTTCAGCATAATTCTACGCTCTCCCGTGTTTCTGCCGATTCATAGAGCGCCGCCACGAGCTGCTGGATCACCAGCCCCTGCTCGGCATCGGCAATCATGACCGGCTCGCCCAGCACATGGCGCACAAATGCTTCCATGCTGCGTAAATGGCGTTGATCGTCCGCGTCGTCGCGGCTTAAAATCGTCTGTAACTCGCCCCCCACGTCATCATAAATATGCGCCGGGAATAATGTTGCGCCCGCTTTTTCACCGCAAAATGAGACGTTCATGATCGATCTCTCGCGGATGTTAAGGGCAAACGACGTATCGAGACGTAAGATCCCCCCGTTGCAAAACTCAATAGTGCCAAACAGCGCATCTTCAACGGTATAGCCTTTGGGGTCCCATTCACCAAACTGTCCACAATGCTTAGTGGTGCCCAGCTTTTGAAAACTGTGTGCTGTCACGCGTTTCACCGCCGGGAACCCCAACACGTACATCGCCACATCGAGCATATGGATGCCGATATCAATCAATGGCCCACCGCCTTGTAGCGACTTATTGGTAAAGGCACCCCAGCCGGGAACACCGCAACGACGTAACGCCTGCGCGCTGGTGACATAAATCTCGCCAAAGGTGCCGTTTTGGACCGCTTCACGCAGCAGTTGCGCATCCAGCGCGAAACGATGGTGAAAATCGTAGGCCAGCACTTTTCCAGCATGCCGGGCCGCCAGACGCATCTCGTCTGCCTGCGCAGGGGTCATAGCGGGTGGCTTTTCGCACATCACGTGGCAACCCGCCTCCAGCGCCGCCATCACATGTTCATAGTGAAAACGATTCGGCGAGCAAACGCTCACGATGTCAGGCTTTGCCTCCTGCAACATCAACCTCGCGTCCTGATACACACCTGCGATAGCGTGGCGCTCAGCAAATGCCTGCGCCTGATCCAGGCGGCTGTCCATGACAGCCACCATCTGCAGATCGCTGCGCGTGGCGTAATACGAGGCATGCACTTTGTCTGCAACCTGCCCGGCGCCAAGGATGGCGACGCGCAGAGGCAAAGGTGTAGAAGCACTCATCACGCTCGTCATCCTCAGCAGTCACGTAAATAGTTGAGCGAAGCCTGATAGGCTTTGGCCGGATCCTCCGCGCGCACGCGGCACTCATATACAACGTAGCCTTGATAATCATCGGCGCGGAGCTGGTCAAACAGCGCAGCAAAATCGAGCGTGCCGCTGCCAGGCTGATAACGGTGATTGTCGGCGATATGAACATGCCCGAGCCTGTCACGATTATCGTGGAGTGCGCCGGTCAGAGAATCCTCTTCGATATTCATATGGTAGAAATCGCCGATAATCTGCACGTGCTTGAGCGCATTTTCTTCGATATAGCGACGCGCATCCGCCAGCGTGTTGATCATGTGATCCTGATAGCGGTTCAGCGGCTCAAGGTAAACGAGGGTTCCGGTACGCGCCGCTACGTCATCTAACCAGCGCAGGGAGGCACTGACCGCTTTGCGATCGCCATCCAGACTGCGCGGCGAGGTCATCGGCGGCAGTCGGAAGGTAAACATCCCCCAGGCCGCAGGCACGATAATGCCCTTTCCACCCACGTCACTCAGCGCTTCAAGAATACGTTCGATTTGCTGCAAACCGTTCAGACGGCGCTCTTCGATAAAATCACCGATCCAGCCGTCGTAGCCGCCACAGGCGGTGGTCACTGGCAACCCGGTGGCTTTTATGGCGGCTTTCACCTCCGCCAGATTATCAACCAAAAGCTTGCCGTCGATTTCATAGCCATCAAAACCCATTGCCTTGATGTACTGGAATTTTTCAAGAATATCGGTCGGGAAAAAGGCCTGATTTTGTGTTGCAATTTTCATCTTTTGTTCTCGCTTGCTTAAAAAGTCACGCCCATTTTGATGCTCAGTTCCGGATGCTTATCGACATACGTCATATAGCTTTCCGCACTGGTTTCGAAGCTCACGATCGGATCGATCAGATCGTCGCAGTTGAGGTAGCCATTCATCAGCAGCTCCCAGCAGGTTTCTTCGATGCGTTTACGGCTCCAGCGCGGGTAGTCCGGGTTCGGCTCGCTGCAGGCGCGTGAAAAGACGATCTTCGCGTTATTGAAATGCGCTTCGCGGCCCAGGTTGAATCCTTCGGCAAAGGGTTTCGCGAATGCGACATAAGAGAGGGTTCCGCCGTAAGCCAATCCGCGCAGTGCGGATTGCAACGCATCGGCGAAGCCGCTGGTTTCGATAATGATGTCGGCACCCTGCTTTCCGGTGAGCTGTTTAATCTCCAGCCCAACGTCATTGCCGATCGGGTTGATGCAGAAATCCGCGCCGTGACGACGGGCGATGTCGCAGCGGTGTTCGATAGGGTCAACGCCAATGACTATGGACGCACCCGCTTTTTTTGCCAGCTGGATGGCGATCTGCCCGATGGCACCTAACCCTACCACCACCACAAAATCTCCGACGCGAACGTTAGCATCACGTACCCCGCTCATGGCGAACTGTGCCGGGTCATAGCAGACGGCGTTTTTCCAGGATGCGCCCTGCGGCATTTTACGTAGCTTGTAGTTGTTAACGGCATTGACGATTACCGTCTCCTGAAGCGGCCCGTAGCAGCAAACGGAATCCCCGATCTGGTAATCCGTGACCTCTGAGCCGCATTCAATGATGTCCCCGACGATCATATTGCCCAGCTGGAATTTGCCGAACTCGATACCACGCGCAGCGCCTTCAGCACGCGGTGTGAAGAGTTGCCACTCAGCATTGAACTCTTCGTCAATAAAGGGGCTTGCCGCCCGGAAATCGACCACTTCTGTTCCGTGCTTTGGCGCGCCGTAACGGGCACGGATCTTGACTTCATTTGCCGCCACAGGGCGATCTTCGTACTGGACCAGCGCGGCTACGCGCGGCGCTGTCGCAACTAATTTTTTCATGACTACTCCTTGTTAAAAACAGGCCGCCTCAGCCCTTTACGCCACCGGCGGTCAAACCACTTTTAATGAAACGTTCAGAAAGCGCATACATCACAACCACCGGCAATGCCGTCACCAGCGACGCGGCCATCATGCGGCCCCAGATATAGTCCGGCGTACTGAAGAGCGTGTTCAGGCCGACCGGCAATGTGAAGTTGCTGGCGCTTGAGAGGAAAATCGATGCAAACAGGTAGTCGTTCCAGGCCACCATGAAGCAATAGACAAACACCGAGACCAGGCCGGAGATGGCAAGCGGGACGGTGATACGGAAGATAATTTGCAGACGGTTTAGCCCATCCATCATCGCCGCTTCTTCAATTTCGTCCGGTATGGTGTCGAAATAGCTTCTGAGCATGAAAACAGCCGTCGGTAGCGTCTGAGTCACCATCGTGATGATCAGCGCCAGTTCGGTGTCGTAAATGCCGAGCGCGGTAATAATTTTGAACAGCGGCACCACCAGTAAAATCCCGGAGAACATATAGACGCTATAGAAGCTGGCATTGATAGTGGCCCGCCCTTTAAAGCGAAGCTTCGACAGCGCGTAGGCCCCGAGCGTCCCGAGGAATACCGCAATAACCGACGAACTCAGGGAGACCAGCAAACTGTTCCTGAAATAGTTCACAAACGGGAAAATCAGCGGGTTAAAGATGTCGATGTAGTGCTGCAACGTCCATGCCTGCGGCAGGATCGTCGGATGCAGTGAAATCGCCTCTTTGGCACTTTTGAACGAGGTCATGAGCATCACGAAGAACGGAAACAGCGTGATGAGCAGAAACAGCGCCAGTCCGACGTAAAATCCGACGCGACTGAGGGTGCGTTTACTTGTTGCCATTGAGGTTTACCCTTTTTCTGGTCAGCAGGATGACGGCGAAAATAATCACAAACAGCACCACTGAGATGGCGGCCGCTTTTCCCAGATCGTTAAAAGCAAACGCCGTTTTGTAGAGATAGACGCCGAGAATATCGACCTTAGTGGTGAGCAGATAAACGTCCGCGAACATGTAGAACATCCAGATGGTCCGCAGCGTCAGTACGGTTGCCAGCACCGGCATGATCGCGGGAAGCGTCACGATCCGAAAACGCTGCCAGCCGTTCGCACCATCCATCTCTGCCGCCTCGTACAGCGATTTATCGATGGTCTGTAAAATCGCTAAAAACGAGATAAATGCGTACGGGAAATAACGCCAGATGGCGAACAGCACCACCAGCACAAAGCTGCTGCCGGGGTTGTCAAACCACAGCGGTGCCTGGTCGTAAAGGTGCAGCACATCAACGCCCAGATAGTTCACGATGCCATAGCCGTTGTTGAACATGTATTTCCATGCAAACACCAGCGAGATGGACGGTGTGACGTACGAGAGGATCACCAGTGAACGCGCCGTTTTACGCAGGCGAAACTCGCGATTGAAGAAAATCGCCACGGCCAGACCCAGGCCAGTGCTGCCAAGCACCACCAGCGCCGTATACCAGAAGGTCATCCACAATGAGTGCCAGAACGCGGAATCCCCCAGAATCCGGATATAATTATCCAGACCGACAAAGGTGGCGCTGATACGCGGATTCAGCGGCAGGCGTAAAAAACTGATTTCGACATTTGAAATCATCGGCCAGGCTACCAGGCCCCCCAGCAATATCAGGCTGGGGGCCAACAGCAGCATGGCGAAAGGCAGATCGGAACGGCCAGTAAACAACCTCTTCATAATTCCCTTCGCGGTGCGCCCCTATCGTTGTGAAATCAGATCGGCCAGACGCTTCTGGCTATCGTTTAACGTGGTGGAGAGATCTTTCTTCCCGACCGTCACGTCATGCACCATCGAACTGATCACACCCGAACCGGTGACGTCGCCCATACGCGTAAAGTTTTTGTCGCCGACAGCACCAAAGACCTGAACGTTGGGAAACTGGGCTATCAACTCATACGGAAGCTGACCAAACGCCTGTATGACGTTGTTGTTTTTCCACGACGCGGTATCCACCACCCGTTTGTTGACCGGCAGCGCCGCACCCGGCGACATCATCACCCAGTCGGCTGCGTTTTGAGCCTGCTCCATCCAGGTGACAAAGGTTTCTGCCGCTTTGGTTTCTTCCTCGGTTTGCCCGTTGGTGATGGTTAGTGATGTCACCATGCCGTAAACCGCCGAGGATTTTTCCGTCGGCACAACAAACCCGAGATCGGCCGGATTGCCATCTTTAAATACCGCAGGAAGGATATAGGTGGAGTAGATCGCCATTGGCGCGGAGCCGTTCATAAAGGCGTCTTTAATTTCCATCACATCGTTGGAGCCCGGCATGGTGGTAGCCGCCAGATCGCGATAGAACGCCAGCGCTTTCGCCATCTCTGGCGTATTGATGACCACATCCCCTTTCGCATCGAAGACGTTCGCACCACCCGACAGCGCAAACTGAGAGAATGCCTGTTCGGTCATGACACTTTCCGCCGTCGGTAAGGCGATACCGTACTGTTTTTTCTCGGGGTGATTCAGGGAATGACTGGCTTTCAGCAGTTGCTCCCAGGTTGCAGGCTCCTGAATCCCCGCAGCGGCCAGCACCGATTTGTGGTACCAGACGCCGGAAAGCCACGCGCTAACCGGAACACCTGTCCACGCCTTACCGTCTTCCGTGCGCACCACGCGCAGAATGCCGTCGTAGAACGTGTTTTCACCGACAGCGCCAATCGCGGCGCTGATGGCATCGCGGTCGAGCAGCTGTTCTTTGTCCATCACTTTGGCGTAGTCGTGACTGACTTCAATCACCTCAGGCAAAGCGCCTGTACGGGCCAACGTAATCACCTTGGTGTTATAGGCATCCTCTTCCACCGGAACCTGTTTTACCTTGATGGACGGGTTGTCTTTCTCGAAGCGTTCAATAAGTTGAGTGATTACCGCCTGGCGCTCCTGCTCCACCGACGAGTGCATGAATTCAATGGCGACTACTTTATTGTTGTCATCCCGACAGCCTGACAACAGGGCGCACGAAACCAGTGCTGATAACAGCACAATTTTAGGCATCTTCATTTTTATCGTCCTTTTAGATTTCTTTAATCCACATAACCTGCCACGGATTAAGGGTTACAGAATCTCCGTTAACAGGCGTTCCCGTAAGTAATTCCACCCCAGAGTGAATTCCCGAGGAAATAATTTGCGCATGTTCATTAAAGTTAAACAACGCCGCGATCCGCTCACCATTATCTGCGACACGAATGATTCTAAGAACATGCTGATTCGGTGCGTCATAAAATGCTGTGCTGTCAGGATGAAACGCTTTTTGCTGGCGGCGCAGTGAAAGCATATTTTTTAATTCTGTATAAATTTTGTATCTGAGACTACTATGACATTCCAGCTCGTTATCAATTTCACCCTCGTGATATTTCCGCCGATTTATCGCCCGGTTATACCCCAGCCGCTCAACGTTATCATGATCGTTACGAGAGCCAATAATGCTTTGAATATAAATTGCGGGCACGCCTGGAAAACTTAATAACACGGCATGAGCCAGAAGGCATCGGGCAATACGTTCGTCATCTGTACTGTCTTGCCGACTTAATGCATCCAGATAAGTCACATTAATTTCATAGGGGCTGCGGCTGCCGTCCGGATTATTTTTCCAGTTTACCAGCGCGCCTTCATGCTGGAGTTTTTCGACCAGTGCCAGAATATCGCTCTCAGGAATAATCCCACGCACCGGGTTCAAGCCAATACCGTCGTGGGAGGCGAGGAAGTTAAACCAGGTGGTCTTCGATGAAGGCAGCGTCAGCTGCTGCGCCCACTGGCAAAGGGCCTCAATGTTTTGGCTATGCACGCTGTGAAGCACCAGCGGCGGCAGTGAAAACTGATAGACCATCTGCGCTTCGTTGGTACCGTCGCCGAAGTACGAAATGTTGTCTTTATGGGGGACATTGGTTTCAGTGATGATGACCGTACCGGGCGCAACCTCTTCGGTGATCGCGCGGAACAGCTGAATCAGACGGTGAGTTTGCTCCAGATGGATGCAGGTCGTTCCTGGAATTTTCCACATAAACCCGACCGCATCCAGACGGATGTAATCGGCACCTTCAGCCAGATATTTCAGAAGCACATCGACCATGGCGATAAGGACCTGCGGGCTGGCAAAGTTGAGGTCAACCTGGTCTTCGCTGAAGGTGGTCCACAGGTGGCGCACCGTGCCCTCAGCCATTGAGAACGGTGTTAACAGCGGCAGTGCGCGCGGACGGGTTACGGCTGATAAATCCGTTGCCGGGTCTACGGCGATAAAAAATTCTTCAAAGCCAGGAACCTGGTTTAAATAATTGTTGAACCACTCACTTTTGGCTGACATATGGTTGCAGACAAAATCAAACATCAGATTCGTTGATTTTTTTAACTCTGCCACATCACCCCACTCACCTGTTTCTGGCGCAACGCGGTGATAATCGACGACCGAGAATCCGTCGTCCGAAGACCACGGATAAAAAGGCAAAAGATGGACGTGAGAAAATGAATCAGAAAGCCAGCGATTATAAAATCGCGTAAAAACAGGCAGCGCTTTTTCGTTGCGATTTTGAAACTGATCGGCATAGGTAATTAATACCACATCCTTTTCATCCCAGTTCGCCTTACGCTGATGACTAATAACCTTACGTGCGTTTCCTATCTTTTCCTGAAAAATACTAAAATCCTTATAAGAAAAAGAATCGCCATAAATAAGATTAATTAAATGCGTTATTTTATTGTTCATGTTGTTTTCCATGGTAGCGGTCCCACGGAAAGCAATCTACTCCCCATAAAAATTTCTGTCAACGAACCTCAGGGATCAAAAGTGCAAATAAAAAGCGGCTCTGCTCATTAATGTGAGCTAACGCAAAGAAAGGATGAAACAATGATAATGGTATTCAAAACGGGGCTGATGCCCTCTCTCGCGATGAGAGAAGGCATTAAATGAGGGAAGTGTCAGGAAAAATAACGGCGGGAAAAACGGCCTGCGACCTTCTTGAGCAGCGGCTCCAGTGCCACGGCCAGTAACATTCTGATCGGTTTCCGGGCAACAGATTTCACCGCCCAACCCGCCACACCTGCCGGGCCATAACGTAGCGCGGTCAATAAAACGAATTTGCCTGCAATTTTAAGGCCCGGTTTCATTTTCTGACCGGCCTGCTGCCAGTTGCGATTCATATTTTTATCTCTCTGTTAAAGCTGACGAAAACGACTTCTCAGCGTGAACGTGTCGGACGTGACATAACGTTCCATTTCGCGCAGACGCTTCTCGCCTGAGGCCAGTTCGGCATCCACCGAGTCGAGCAAATCGCTGCTGGTCGGCGCATCTTCCGATGACATGGCGCTGTCCGGCATCGGATCGAGCACGAAGGACAAAATGATGTAAGCCACCAGGGTAAAGAATGCCAGACCAAAGAAGATCGACAGCACGGTGACCACACGCACCAGTTTCACTGGCACATCCAGATAGCGCGCCAGCCCGGCGCACACGCCGCGCACCATCCCCTGCTGGGGGATGCGCCACAGTTTTTTATTTAAATTCAGTCCGCCCATTAATTCTCCCTCCAGTTTGGATGTTCAGCGTCCAGAATGGATTCGAGCGCCTGGATGCGTTCACGCATTTTTTTCGCGTCATCGGTGAGCTGCAACAGCCGTTGCTGCTCGCTTTGCGAGAGCTCGCCCCGGGAAGAGCGGTTGCTGTAGTGCAGCCATAACCAGATCGGCAGAACGAAAAGCACGAAAATGGTCAGGGGAATAGCCAGAAACAGCGCACTCATAGGGTCTCCTTGTCTTACGATGCGTTGCGGCACGTTGAAGTGCCGCATTCATTATTATTGGTTGTCTTGCTTCATTTTGGCTTTCAGCACCGCAAGTTGCTCGCTGATTTCGTCATCCGCTTTCAAATCGGCAAACTGCTGATCCAGCGTTTTCTGTTTGCCAAAGCTGTGGCTCTCGGCCTCGGCTTCCATATGGTCGATGCGGCGTTCAAAAGATTCGAAACGCGCCATCGCCTCATCCAGTTTACCGCTATCCAGTTGACGGCGAACGTCGCGGGATGAGCTGGCCGCCTGGTGGCGCAGCGTCAGAGCTTGCTGGCGAGCACGCGTTTCGCTGAGTTTGTTTTCCAGCTCGGCGATCTCTTTTTTCATGCGGGTGAGCGTTTCATCCACCAGCGTGATTTCATGCTCCAGCGTCGCAACGATGTCGGTCAGCTTTTGTTTTTCGATCAGCGCCGAACGGGCCAGATCGTCTTTATCTTTACGCAGCGCCAATTCCGCTTTTTCCTGCCACTCGCTCTGTTGAGCGGTAGCCTGCTCGATACGACGTGACAGCTGTTTCTTTTCAGCCAGCGCACGCGCAGAGGTGGAACGGACTTCAACCAGCGTGTCTTCCATTTCCTGAATCATCAGACGCACCAGCTTTTGCGGGTCTTCCGCTTTCTCCAGCAGCGAGTTGATGTTGGCGTTCACGATGTCGGCAAAACGAGAAAAAATACCCATAATTCAATCCTCACATTTCTGTTATCGGGCGATGCCCTGCTGATGAGCTAATACAATTCCCGTGCCAAGTTTTTATCTTATTGATTTATATGATTGTGGTTGATTTTACACCACGGACATCCTACTCTCACCTGGTGAATATCGCTAACGAGTGGTTAATTTCATCATGGCTGATTACAAAGACAATTTACTGGGCGAAGCGAACAGTTTTCTTGAGGTGCTGGAGCAGGTTTCGCGCCTGGCCCCGCTCAATAAGCCGGTACTGATAATCGGTGAGCGCGGCACCGGAAAGGAGCTTATCGCCAACCGTCTGCATTATCTGTCCGGGCGATGGGACGGGCCGTTTATCTCCTTAAACTGCGCGGCGCTGAACGAGAATTTGCTTGATACGGAGCTGTTCGGCCATGAGGCGGGGGCCTTTACCGGCGCGCAAAAACGCCACCCCGGACGTTTTGAGCGTGCAGACGGCGGGACGTTGTTTCTTGATGAACTGGCCACCGCCCCGATGCTGGTGCAGGAAAAACTGCTGCGCGTGATTGAGTACGGCGAGCTGGAGCGCGTGGGCGGCAGTCAGCCGTTGCAGGTGAATGTGCGCCTGGTGTGCGCCACCAATGCCAATTTGCCGGAAATGGTGGCGGAGGAAAAATTCCGCGCGGATCTTCTCGATCGTCTGGCCTTTGACGTGGTGCAGCTCCCGCCCCTGCGCGAGCGCCGCAGCGATATCATGCTGCTGGCCGAGCAGTTCGCCATTCAGATGTGCCGCGAGCTGGGAATGCCGCTGTTCCCCGGCTTTAGCGATTATGCGCGGGAAACGCTGCTGGACTACCGCTGGCCGGGCAATATTCGTGAGCTGAAAAACGTGGTGGAGCGCTCCGTGTATCGCCACGCCAGCAGTGAGACTGAGCTGGATAACATTATTATCGATCCCTTTTACCGCGCCGCGCCGACGAAACCAGAACCGACGCCGCATGCCGATACCCCTTCTCTGCCGCTCGATTTGCGCCAGTTTCAGCACAAACAGGAACACCAGTTGCTCGAACTGAGCCTGAAAGAGGCAAAATATAACCAGAAGCAGGCAGCCGAACTGCTGGGTCTGACCTACCATCAATTAAGGGCATTGCTCAAAAAGCATCAAATGCGCTGACATTATCGGCACTTACCTGCAGACATTTTTACGAATCAGGGGTAAGTGCGATACACTTTGCAGATCGAATCTTAAAACCCTGAAAATTATGCGTCTGGTTTTATCGTCCCTGATTGCACTCGGTCTGTTTAGCCGCCTGGTCTTTGCTGCGCCCGAACAGACTGCGCTTCCTGATATTCGCGACAGTGGTTTTGTCTATTGCGTGAACGGGCAAGTCGACACCCTGAACCCACAAAAAGCAGGCAGCGGCCTGATTGTCGACACCCTCGCCGCACAGCTTTACGATCGCCTGCTCGATGTTGACCCTTACACCTACCGCCTGGTGCCGGAGCTTGCCGAGAGCTGGGAAGTGCTTGATAACGGCGCAACCTACCGTTTCCATCTGCGCGACGATGTGGCGTTTCAGTCGACGCCGTGGTTTAAACCGACCCGTAAGCTGAACGCCGATGATGTGGTGTTTACCTTCCAGCGTATTTTTAACCGCAATCACCCGTGGCATAACGTCAACGGCGGCAGTTTCCCCTATTTCGACAGCCTGCAGTTTGCCGATACGGTTAAAGACGTGCGTAAGCTGGACAGCCGGACGGTGGAGTTTCGTCTGGTGCGCCCTGACGCCTCTTTCTTATGGCACCTGGCTACCCACTATGCGTCGGTCATGTCGGCCGAGTATGCCGATAAGCTGACAAAAGTGGATCATCAGGAGCTGCTCGACCGCCAGCCGGTCGGCACCGGCCCGTTCCAGATGGCGGAATACCGGGCTGGTCAGTATATTCGGTTACAACGTCACGAACACTTCTGGCGCGGTACGCCGCTGATGCCGCAGGTGGTGGTCGATCTCGGCTCCGGCGGGACGGGCAGATTGTCCAAGCTGCTGACCGGCGAATGCGATGTGCTCGCGTGGCCTGCCGCCAGCCAGCTGACGATACTGCGCGACGATCCGCGCTTACGTCTGACCCTGCGCCCTGGCATGAATATCGCTTATTTGGCCTTTAATACGGACAAGCCGCCGCTGAATAACCCCGCCGTGCGTCATGCCCTCGCACTGGCGATCAATAACCAGCGCCTGATGCAGTCTATTTATTACGGTACCGCTGAAACGGCGGCGTCGATTCTGCCGCGTGCGTCCTGGGCCTATGACAACGAAGCGAAAATTACCGAATACGATCCGGCTAAAGCGCGCGAGCAGCTTAAAGCGCTGGGTGCGACCAACCTCACGTTGCAGCTTTGGGTCCCGACCAGTTCGCAGGCGTGGAACCCGAGTCCGTTAAAAACGGCGGAGCTGATCCAGGCGGATATGGCTCAGATCGGTGTGAAAGTGGTGATAGTTCCCGTCGAAGGCCGCTTCCAGGAGGCGCGCCTGATGGATATGAATCACGATCTGACGCTCTCTGGCTGGTCGACGGACAGTAACGATCCCGACAGTTTCTTCCGCCCGCTGCTGAGCTGTGCCGCTATTCGTTCCCAGACCAACTACGCTCACTGGTGTAACCGTGAATTTGATACGGTGCTGCAAAAAGCGTTGTCGTCCCAGCAACTGGCCTCGCGTATTGAGGCTTACGACGAAGCGCAAAACATTCTGGCCCGCGAACTGCCGGTGTTACCGCTGGCCTCTTCTCTGCGATTGCAGGCCTATCGCTATGATATTAAAGGTCTGGTGCTCAGCCCATTCGGCAACGCTTCGTTCGCAGGCGTGTCGCGTGAGAAACAAGATGAGGTGAAAAAACCATGATTATTTTTACCTTACGCCGTCTGTTACTGCTGGCAGTGACGCTGTTTTTTCTGACCTTTATCGGCTTTAGCCTGAGCTATTTCACGCCCCATGCCCCGCTGCAGGGATCGTCCTTCTGGGATGCCTGGCTGTTCTGGTTTAACGGCGTATTGCACTGGGACTTTGGTGTCTCCAGCATTAACGGCCAGCTGATCTCTGAGCAGTTAAAAGAGGTGTTCCCGGCGACCATGGAGCTGTGCATTCTGGCCTTTGGTTTTGCCCTGTTGGTGGGCATTCCTGTGGGGATGCTGGCGGGGATCACTCGCAATAAATGGCAGGATAAGCTGATCAGCGCCCTCGCCCTGCTCGGCTTCTCGATTCCGGTGTTCTGGCTGGCGCTATTGCTGACGCTGTTCTTCTCTCTGACCCTGGGCTGGCTGCCGGTCTCAGGTCGCTTTGATCTGCTTTATACCGTCAAAACCGTCACCGGATTTGCGATTATCGACGCCTGGCTTTCTGACTCCGTCTGGCGTCACGAAATGATCATCAGTACCCTGCGCCACATGGTGCTGCCGGTGCTGACGCTGGCGGTCGCGCCAACCACGGAAGTGATTCGCCTGATGCGCACCAGCACTATCGATGTGTTTGAGCAAAACTACGTGAAAGCGGCTGCCACTCGCGGCCTCTCTCGCCTGACGGTTTTACGTCGTCACGTCCTGCATAACGCCCTTCCGCCGGTCATTCCGCGCCTGGGGCTGCAATTTTCCACCATGCTGACCCTGGCGATGATTACCGAAATGGTGTTTAGCTGGCCGGGTCTGGGCCGCTGGATGATCAACGCCATTCGTCAGCAAGACTATGCGGCGATATCTGCCGGTGTGATGGTGATCGGTTCGTTGGTGATTATCGTGAACGTGATTTCTGACATTTTGGGTGCCATGGCCAACCCGCTGAAACATAAGGAATCGTATGCCTTACGATAGCGTATACCGGGAGAAGCGCACGCCCGGCGTAGTCCGTACCGTATGGCGCAAATTCTACGGCGACACCACAGCGATGATCGGTTTGTACGGCTGTGGCGGCCTGGCGCTGCTCTGTATTTTTGGCGGCTGGTTTGCCCCTTACGGGCTTGATCAGCAGTTCCTCGGCTATCAGTTGTTACCACCGTCGTGGTCGCGCTACGGCGAAGTGTCGTTCTTCCTGGGCACGGACGATTTAGGTCGCGATGTGCTGAGTCGCCTGTTAAGTGGCGCGGCCCCGACCGTCGGCGGCGCGTTCGTCGTCACGTTCGCCGCGACCTTCTTTGGCCTGGCGCTCGGGGTGTTTGCGGGCGCCACGCACGGCCTGCGTTCGGCGGTGCTGAACCATATTCTCGATACCCTGCTGTCGATCCCGTCTCTGCTGCTGGCGATTATCGTGGTGGCGTTCGCCGGGCCGCACCTGTCCCATGCGATGTTTGCCGTCTGGCTGGCGCTGCTGCCGCGCATGGTGCGCTCGGTTTACAGCATGGTGCATGATGAGCTGGAAAAAGAGTACGTGGTGGCGGCGCGTCTTGACGGCGCCACTACGCTGAATATTTTGTGGTTCGCGGTGATGCCGAATATCGCCTCGGGGCTGGTGACCGAAATCACCCGCGCCCTGTCGATGGCGATTCTGGATATTGCCGCGCTCGGTTTTCTCGATCTCGGCGCGCAGCTGCCCTCGCCTGAATGGGGGGCAATGCTCGGTGATGCGCTCGAACTGATCTATGTCGCGCCGTGGACGGTGATGCTGCCCGGTGCCGCCATTATGGTGAGCGTGCTGCTGATCAACCTGCTGGGCGACGGTATTCGCCGCGCCATTAATGCGGGGGTGCAATAATGCCGTTACTTGATATCCGCAATCTGACCATTGAATTTAAGACCGGCGAAGGCTGGGTGAAAGCGGTCGACCGCATCAGTATTACCCTGGCCGAGGGTGAAATCCGTGGGCTGGTGGGCGAATCCGGTTCAGGTAAAAGCCTGATCGCGAAAGCGATCTGTGGCGTCGCCAAAGATAACTGGCGCGTGACCGCAGACCGTATGCGTTTCGACGATATCGATCTCCTGCGCCTGTCGCCTCGCGAACGGCGCAAGCTGGTGGGTCATAACGTGTCGATGATCTTCCAGGAGCCGCAGTCGTGTCTCGATCCGTCGGAACGCGTCGGGAAACAGCTGATGCAAAATATCCCAGGCTGGACCTATAAAGGCCGCTGGTGGCAGCGTGTCGGCTGGCGTAAACGCCGCGCGATTGAGCTGCTGCACCGCGTGGGGATTAAAGACCATAAAGATGCGATGCGCAGTTTCCCTTACGAGCTGACGGACGGTGAGTGCCAGAAGGTGATGATCGCCATTGCGCTTGCCAACCAGCCGCGCCTGCTGATCGCCGATGAGCCGACCAACGCCATGGAGCCGACCACCCAGGCGCAGATTTTCCGCCTGCTGTCGCGTCTGAATCAGAACAACAACACCACCATTCTGCTCATCAGCCATGACCTGCAGATGCTGAGCAAATGGGCGGACAAGATCGACGTGATGTACTGCGGTCAGACGGTAGAAACGGCCATCAGCGAAGATTTAGTGACGACGCCGCACCATCCGTACACCCAGGCGCTGATTCGCGCGATCCCGGATTTTGGCAGCGCGATGCCGCATAAAAGCCGACTGAATACCCTGCCGGGCGCCATCCCGCTGCTGGAGTCGCTGCCCATTGGCTGCCGACTTGGCCCTCGCTGCCCGTACGCCCAGCGCGAATGCATCGAAACGCCTCGTCTGACCGGCGCGAAAAACCATCTGTACGCCTGTCACTTCCCGCTGAACATGGAGAGAGAGTAAATGGTCGAAACGTTGCTGGAAGTTCGCAACCTGAGTAAGACCTTTCGCTATCGCACGGGGCTGTTTCATCGTCAAACTGTCGAAGCGGTGAAGCCTCTCAGCTTTACCCTGCGCGAGAAGCAGACGCTGGCGATTATCGGCGAAAACGGATCGGGGAAATCTACGCTCGCGAAGATGCTGGCGGGGATGGTCGAGCCGACGGCGGGTGATGTGTTGATCGACGACCATTTTCTGTCGTTTGGCGACTATTCGTTCCGCAGTCAGCGTATTCGTATGATTTTCCAGGACCCGTCGACGTCGCTCAATCCGCGTCAGCGTATCTCGCAGATTCTGGATTTCCCGCTGCGACTGAATACCGACCTGGAGCCAGAAGAGCGGCGTAAACGTATTATCGAAACGCTGCGCATGGTCGGCCTTCTGCCCGACCACGTCAGCTATTATCCGCACATGCTGGCACCGGGGCAGAAACAGCGTCTCGGGCTTGCGCGCGCGTTGATCCTGCGCCCGAAGGTGATTATCGCCGACGAAGCGCTGGCATCACTCGATATGTCGATGCGTTCACAGCTCATCAACCTGATGCTTGAATTGCAGGAGAAACAGGGTATTTCGTATATCTATGTGACCCAGCATTTAGGAATGATGAAACACATTAGCGACCAGGTGCTGGTGATGCATCAGGGTGAAGTGGTGGAGCGCGGAAGCACCGCCGATGTGCTGGCCTCCCCGCTGCACGACCTGACCAAGCGCCTGATCGCCGGGCATTTCGGTGAGGCGCTGACGGCTGATGCCTGGCGCAAGGATAAATGACACCGGCCATATAAAGTGGTCGGATTAACTCTGAACGCGACACGTGCTATTATCGCCGCGTTTTAACGACGATCGCCACGATGAGAGGGCGTTCGCCATAACAATGAATATAAGGATCTAAGCTATGGGTTTTCTTTCCGGTAAGCGCATTCTGGTGACTGGCGTTGCCAGCAAACTGTCCATCGCCTACGGCATTGCACAGGCTATGCACCGCGAAGGCGCTGAGCTGGCGTTCACCTACCAGAACGACAAGCTGAAAGGCCGCGTTGAAGAGTTCGCCGCGCAGCTGGGTTCCAGCATCATTCTGGAATGCGACGTTGCACAAGACGAAAGCATCGATGGCATGTTTGCTGAGCTTTCAAAAGTCTGGCCGAAATTCGACGGCTTCGTTCACTCAATCGGTTTTGCACCGGGCGATCAGCTGGACGGCGACTACGTGAATGCGGTAACCCGTGAAGGCTTCAAAATCGCGCACGACATCAGCTCTTACAGCTTTGTGGCGATGGCTAAATCCTGCCGCACCATGCTGAACCCAGGCTCCGCTCTGCTGACCCTGTCCTACCTGGGTGCTGAGCGCGCTATCCCTAACTACAACGTGATGGGCCTGGCGAAAGCCTCTCTGGAAGCTAACGTGCGCTACATGGCGAACGCGATGGGTCCTGAAGGCGTGCGTGTTAACGGTATCTCTGCTGGCCCAATCCGTACGCTGGCGGCATCCGGTATCAAAGATTTCCGTAAAATGCTGGCGCATTGCGAAGCGGTTACGCCGATTCGTCGTACCGTCACCATCGAAGACGTGGGTAACTCCGCAGCCTTCCTGTGCTCTGACCTCTCTGCGGGTATTTCCGGCGAAGTGGTTCACGTTGACGGCGGTTTCAACATCGCGGCAATGAACGAGCTGGAAATCAAATAAGTGTTTCACTCTCTTCCCGCACGGGAAGAGAGTTTTTCTCCCGCCAGAACCGCCCTTTTTCCCGTCGTTATTCCGTTCCGCTATTTGTTATCACCTAACAATATTTTTCGCACTGAAAGCCATGCGCCAGGATATTGATCGCCATTTGAGATCAAGGAACGCACATGGAACAACGCCGCTTTACCGGCAAAGGCCACTGGTATCACGAGACCCAGACAAATCACTGTCGGGATGATGTTTTGCCGTTGGTTCCCGAGGCCGCTCATGTCGACGATCGTTTTCTGCTCGATTTAGCCTTGCCCACAGAGATTGTGACCCCGTGCGAAAGCTGGCTGAAACCGGCGCGTGCGCTGTGCGATTTACTGTTCCCGTTGCATATCGCGGTGAATCGCCTGCACACGCTCAGCGCCTATGACCGCCTGAGCACCGCGTTGACCGTGGCGCAGGCCTGTGGTGTTCAGCGACTGTGTAACCACTATGCCGCCCTGCTCGCCCCACTTCCCGGCCCTGACTCCTCGCGTGAAAGTAATCAACGCCTCGCCCAAATCACCCAGTACGCCCGCCAGCTGGCCAGTTCGCCGGATATTATCGATGGCAAAGCGCAGCTGCAGCTTGATGAGGTCGGCCTGACGACCTACGACGTTATTGTCATCAACCAGATTATTGGCTTTATCGGTTTTCAGGCCCGCGTGGTAGCGGCATTTCAGGCACTGCTGGGGCACCCTGTGCGCTGGCTGCCTGGGCACCATATTCCGCCGCATGCGCTGATTCCTGATGTGGATATGAATGCGTGGGAGCCGATTTTCCCGGGCGTGGAGTTACGCTACGCCACCGCTCAGCAGCTGGAATCGCTCTCCCGCTGGCAGGCAGAGCCGCTGTTACGTGAATTAACGCCAGTTCTGTGCCACGAACCGGCGCTGCTCGAAAGCGTAGGGGAATTTCTGCAAAGCGATATGCACACGGCAAATTCGCGCTATGGCGCGCTGGCGTCTGTGCTTGCCGCGACCGAACTGTTGAGCCGCTCTCCCGATCGCTTTAGCGCCGCGCAATTTTCCCCTCTTATTGAAGAGGGTATTCCCGCCGCCGACGCCATCCATTTACTGACCTGGAGTGCTTTTTTGGGCTGGATCAACCGTCTGAAAATCGCCTTAAGCAAGGGCCAATAACCCTGCACAATCCCTAAATGCGCTTGCTGTAGCAGTGAGATTCGCGTAAAACTGTCAGCCGCTCAATGGCCACGAAAATAGAACACTATGCTTCAGGACAACCCGCTGCTAGCGCAGCTTAAACAGCAACTGCATTCCCAGACGCCACGCGCTGAAGGGGTGGTAAAAGCCACGGAAAAGGGCTTTGGCTTCCTGGAAGTCGATGCACAGAAAAGCTATTTCATCCCGCCTCCGCAGATGAAAAAAGTGATGCACGGCGATCGTGTGACGGCAGTGATTCACACCGAAAAAGATCGTGAATCCGCCGAGCCAGAAGAATTGATCGAACCTTTCCTGACCCGTTTTGTCGGTAAAGTGCATCGCAAAGACGATCGTCTGTCTATTGTGCCGGACCATCCGCTGCTCAAAGATGCTATCCCTTGCCGCGCAGAACGCGGCGTTGAACACGATTTTAAAGAAGGTGACTGGGCCGTTGCCCAGATGCGTCGCCATCCGCTGAAAGGCGATCGCGGTTTCTACGCAGAACTGACTCATTTTATTACCTACAGCGACGATCATTTCGTGCCGTGGTGGGTAACGCTTGCCCGTCATAATCTGGAAAAAGAGGCGCCAAACGGCGTTGCGACCGAGATGATGGATGAAGGCCTGGCGCGTCGCGATCTGACCGCCCTGAACTTTGTCACTATCGACAGCGCCAGCACCCAGGATATGGATGATGCGCTGTATATCGAAGAAGGCAGTGACGACAAACTGCACCTGACCGTCGCGATTGCCGATCCGACCGCCTGGATTGCTGAAGGCAGCAAGCTGGACGACTCAGCGAAAATTCGCGCGTTCACGAACTATCTGCCGGGCTTCAATATCCCGATGCTGCCGCGTGAACTCTCCGACGATCTCTGCTCTCTACGTCCGAATGAAGTCCGTCCGGTACTCGCCTGTCGCATGACCGTTGCCGCAGACGGCACGATTGAAGACGATATCGAATTCTTCGCCGCGACCATCGAATCCAAAGCGAAGCTGGCGTATGACGATGTCTCCGACTGGCTGGAGAACACCGGCAGCTGGAAGCCGGAAAGCGAAGCGATTGCTCAGCAAATTACCCTGCTGCAGCGCCTCTGCCTGAGCCGTGGCGAATGGCGTAAAACCCATGCGCTGGTGTTTAAAGATCGTCCGGATTACCGCTTTGTACTGGGCGAAAAAGGCGAAGTGCTGGATATCGTTGCTGAACCGCGTCGTATCGCTAACCGCATCGTTGAAGAGTCGATGATTGCCGCCAACATTTGTGCCGCCCGTGTGCTGCGCGACAAATTAGGCTTTGGCATTTACAACGTTCATACCGGTTTTGATCCGGCGAACACCGAAGCGCTGGCTGCCCTGCTGAAAACGCATGACGTACACGTCGATCCGCAGGAAGTGCTGACGCTGAATGGCTTCTGCAAACTGCGCCGTGAACTGGACGCGCAGCCGTCTGGTTTCCTTGACAGCCGCATCCGTCGCTTCCAGTCCTTCGCCGAAATCAGCACCGAGCCTGGCCCGCACTTTGGCCTCGGTCTCGAGGCTTACGCGACCTGGACCTCACCGATTCGTAAATACGGCGACATGGTGAACCACCGTCTGCTGAAAGCGATCATCAAGGGTGAAACCATCGCCCGTCCACAGGAAGAGACAACCATCCAGATGGCAGAGCGACGCCGCCTGAACCGCATGGCTGAACGCGATGTCGGTGACTGGCTGTACGCACGCTTCCTGAATGATAAAGCCGGAACGGAGACCCGTTTTGCGGCAGAGATCATTGACGTTAGCCGCGGCGGTATGCGCGTGCGTCTGGTGGACAATGGCGCCGTTGCCTTTATCCCTGCCCCGTTCCTGCATGCGGTTCGCGATGAACTGACCTGCAGCCAGGAAAATGGCGCGGTGCAGATCAAAGGTGAGACAGTTTACAAAGTCACCGATGTGATTGATGTCAATATTGCTGAAGTGCGCATGGAAACCCGCAGTATTATCGCGCGCCCTGTTGCCTGATAAGCCTTAAATATGTCGGCGGTTTCTTTTTGGGAACGCCGACATTTTTCTTCCCTTGCTAAATCGTGTATTCATCACTTTTTCTTAATATATTCCTCTCGAAGCCCACAAAAACAATCACAATTATCTACAGTAAAAGAAGACCGTCATCTTTGGTTACGGGAATTTTTATCCACGTGTATCCTTTTTATCACTTCTCGTTTTAATATAAGAATGTAGGGAAAAACAATAAGTTCAGCTCGGTTATGCCGCTGTGTCACTACGGAAAAGTCGAATGCAAATGCATAATTTTGCGCCATTGAGCAGGTCCGGGAGAAAACATGATTGACGATCTGGAGCATAATTTGCTGTTTCGTTACATGGGCACACACAGCCCCTGGTGGCGTCTTACAGCGGACAGTAATGCTCTCCATCTCGCCGCCAGTGAAAACTCGGACACGACCCAGGTCATCGCCTTAAGCGACGATCAAGCAGAACTGATTCGCCAGCTCACCGTTATTACCTCCAGCATCACCCTGACCCTTTCCCTGTACGGCTCCGATGTTCCCGTCCATCTGGTGGGGCGCAAAATCAACAAAAAAGAGTGGGCAGGTACGGCCTCTGCCTGGAACGACACCCCTTCCGTCGCTCGCGACCTGGTACAGGGGTTATCCTTTGCCGAACAGGTGGTTTCTGAAGCTAACTCGGTAATTGTGATCCTCGATCAGCAGGGCAATATTCAGCGCTTTAATCGTCTGAGCGAAGAATATACCGGCATGAAAGAGCAGGAAGTGATCGGGCAAAACGTCTTTAAGCTGTTCATGAGCCGCAGCGAAGCGGCAGCATCTAAACGAAATATTTCCGGTTTTTTCCGTAACGGCAGTTCTTACGAAGTCGAGCGCTGGATCAAGACCCGAAAAGGCCAACGATTGTTTCTGTTCAGAAACAAATTCGTCCACAGCGGCAGCGGGAAAAATGAAATTTTTCTTATCTGTTCCGGCACGGATATTACTGAAGAACGCCGCGCGCAGGAGCGTCTGCGCGTGCTGGCCAATACCGACACCATTACCGGCCTCCCCAACCGCAACGCCATTCATGAGCTGATCAGCGACGCGATCGATACGCGCGGCGAGGCTCAGGTCGGCGTGGTGTATCTCGATCTCGATAACTTTAAAAAAGTGAACGATGCCTACGGGCATATGTTTGGCGATCAGCTGCTGCAGGCGGTCGCCCTTGCGATTTTAAGCTGCCTGGAAGAGGGCCAGGTGCTGGCGCGTCTCGGCGGCGATGAGTTTATCGTGCTGGCGACCAACACCTCACAAAGCACCCTTGAGGCGATGGCTTCGCGCATCCTGACGCGTCTGCGCCAGCCCTTCCGCATCGGTCTTATCGAAATCTACACCGGCTGTTCGCTGGGGATCTCCCTGGCGCCGCAGCACGGCACCGATCGCGAAAGCATTATTCGCAACGCCGATACGGCGATGTACACGGCCAAAGAGAGCGGACGCGGCAAGTTCTGCGTCTTCTCGCCAGAAATGAACCAGCGGGTATTCGAATACCTGTGGCTGGATACGAACCTGCGCAAAGCGCTGGATAACGATCAGCTGCTGATTCACTACCAGCCGAAAATAACCTGGCGCGGCGAAGTGCGCAGCCTTGAGGCGCTGGTGCGCTGGCAGTCGCCAGAGCGCGGGCTGATCCCGCCGCTGGAGTTTATCTCCTACGCCGAAGAGTCGGGGCTGATTGTCCCCCTCGGGCGCTGGGTCATGCTCGACGTGGTGCGTCAGGTCGCGAAATGGCGTGATAAAGGTATCAACCTGCGGGTGGCGGTGAACGTCTCTGCGCGACAGCTCGCCGACCAGACGATATTCAGCGATCTCAAGCAGGCGCTGAAAGATCTTCATTTCGAATACTGCCCGATTGATGTGGAACTGACGGAAAGCTGCCTGATTGAAAACGAGGAGCTGGCCCTGTCGGTGATCCAACAGTTCAGTCAGTTGGGGGCACAAATTCACCTCGATGACTTCGGCACCGGGTATTCCTCCCTGTCACAGCTGGCCCGCTTCCCGATTGACGCCATTAAGCTCGACCAGGTGTTTGTGCGCGATATCCATAAGCAGTCGATTTCACAGTCGCTGGTGCGCGCTATTGTGGCCGTGGCTCAGGCGCTGAATTTGCAGGTCATCGCGGAAGGTGTGGAGAGCGCGAAAGAAGACGCCTTTCTGACCAAGAACGGCGTCAACGAACGGCAGGGTTTTCTGTTTGCTAAGCCGATGCCCGCTGCCGCATTCGAGCGCTGGCTCAAGCGTTATCAGGCGAAGAAAATGCGTTAACTGGCTTTGCGCATGCCCGCCGCATTATGACGGTTTTGCAGCATCACCAGACGTTCCATATAAGCAATGTCTTTCGACTCCAGGCAGAACGCCGCATCCACCCAGTCCTCTGTGATATCCATTAATTCACTGCGTGGTAGCCGCAGCACACGCTGACGGGCGCGAAGCATTGCCCGAACGCCGTTCAGCTTCGGCTGTAAGGTATCGATGAACGTGCGTGTCGATACGTATCCCTGCCCCGGCTCAAACAACACATCCACCAGACCAAATTGCTCGTGCCACTCCGCCGTGTGCGACTCACCTCGGTAGATCAACTCCTCGGCCAGCTTCATACCTGCGCGGCGAGCGACCAGCGAATATCCGCCCATGCCGGGGAACAGGTTAAAAGCAATTTCCGGAAAGCCCAGACGCGCATCGCGCTGCGCCAGCACAAAATGGTGTGCCAGCGCGGCCTCAAAGCCCCCACCAAGGGCGCTGCCCTCCACCATCGCCAGCGTGATAGCGCCTGTATCAAACCCGCGCGACGCCGCGTGAACGCAATCGACGCAGGCGCGAGCGTAGGCGCGCAACGCTTCGCGGCGTCCGTTTTGAATGCACTTCACAAAGAAGCGTAAATCCCCTCCCGTGTTGTACATATCCGGAACCAGTGAGCCGGTAACCCAGAAGTCGACGGCAAAACCGGATTGCCGCACTAGCCACGACATATTCATGATCTCCTCAATTAATGCGTGATTAAAGCAAGGACGCGGCTGGGCGCGTAGCAGCATCCACACAGTGCGCCGTTCCTCCTCGTAATAGCCTGCGAGTTGGGTAAAACGTTCAGGATCGGTGAACAGTTTGCAGGTTGCTTGGTTGATGACTGTCATAGTCTAATTCCTCATATAAAAAAAGCGCCTTGCGCGCAGTTTTAGACTAATCCACCACCCAACTCGTCTGTATGCGGAGGGATAAATTTATCACTTTCATTTATGTAATTTGGTTAGTGCATTTTTTCCCTTCTCTTTTGGAAGCAATTTCTGCATCATTGAAATTATTAACTTTTCGTTCTGAGGGTGAGATGATGTCTGAAGTTGACGCGCAGAGAGTGGCACAACGTATTGATACGGTGCTGGATATTCTGGTCGCTGGCGATTACCACTCCGCGATCCGTAATCTTGAGATCCTGAAATCTGAATTACTGGCGCAGAACGGTACGGGCCATTCGCCCGATCCCGACCCGTCTAAAGCCCCCTGGGAAGTGTAACCTTTACCCCTTTTCGTTTTGTCGTACTTTCAACCCGCGGCGTTCGCCGCGTTTATATGGATGCTATGAATTCCCGACAACAAATCATTCTGCAGATGGTGATCGACAAAGGACGCGTGAGTGTCGTCGAGCTGGCCAAAACGACCGGCGTTTCAGAGGTCACTATTCGTCAGGATCTGAATCTGCTTGAAAAACAGAGTTATCTGCGTCGTGCTCACGGTTACGCCGTACCGCTGGACAGTGAAGACGTTGAAACGCGCATGATGACCAATTTCGCGTTAAAACGTGAACTGGCGGAGTTTGCCGCCTCGCTGGTCAACAACGGTGAAACCGTGTTTATCGAGAACGGCAGCAGCAACGCCCTGCTGGCCCGCACGCTCGCGGAGCAGAAAGACATCACGATCATTACCGTGAGCAGCTATATCGCCCATCTGCTGAAAGAGACGCGATGCGAGGTGATTCTGCTGGGCGGTATCTACCAGAAAAAAAGCGAAAGCATGGTCGGGCCGCTGACGCGTCAGTATGTTCAGCAGGTTCACTTCAGCAAGGCCTTTATCGGGATTGACGGCTGGCAGCCGGAAACCGGCTTTACCGGCCGCGATATGATGCGTTCCGATGTGGTAAACGCGGTTCTGGAAAAAGGCTGTGAAGCCATTGTGCTGACAGACAGCTCGAAATTTGGCGCGGTGCATCCCTATATGATGGGGCCGATCTCCCGCTTTAGCCGTGTCATTACCGATGAACGTCTGAGCAATGCGCACCGCGAGCAACTGCAGCGCGACGGCTTGACCGTCGATATCGTCAAACACTCTGGCTGACCCTCTCCTGCGCCCGTCTTTGCGGGCGCATAGCCTATTCTGGCATCTGAGATAATTCTGAACATCCCTTTAAGATTATTTACCTGTCGTTTCGATACCAAAAACTTAAAATTACTATTAGCGATATAACAGGAAGTGACTATCACCTGCGTGATTGTGTAACACCTGCGCGACCAGGTTTCACGGAATATGACGCTGAAGTATTCTTTTGACTATACTTACAGATAGCTTATTTCCGTGAATCAATAATTCAGGAGAAAGTATGATGAATTTAACCAGCAAAAAATTAGCCGCAGCTGTTTTGGCAGTAACCCTCGCAATGTCTCTGAGCGCATGTTCTAACTGGTCTAAACGTGACCGTAACACCGCGATCGGGGCAGGTGCCGGTGCTCTCGGTGGTGCAGTCTTAACCGATGGTAGCACGCTGGGTACATTAGGTGGTGCCGCCGTAGGTGGTGTTATCGGCCATCAGGTCGGTAAATAAGATATATTAAATAGCCACTGTTTGATTTGATTAATTCAGAACGCAATTTTCTGACTTACGCACCAAGAAAAAAGCCACGGTAAATACCGTGGCTTATTATTTTAGCCGCCTGCCAGTTTGACTTTCATCCCTTTGGCTTCGAGCAGGGTTTTAATTAACTCGCGGTTGTCGCCCTGAATTTCGATTACGCCGTCTTTGACCGCGCCACCGCATCCGCATCGCTTTTTCAGCTCTGCGGCCAGTTTTGCCAGCGCTGCGTCATCCTCGTCAATGCCGGTGATCAGGCAGACACCTTTGCCCTTGCGACCACTGGTCTGACGCTGGATACGCACAATGCCATCGCCCTTCGGACGCTGCACGGCCACTTTTGGCTCATCGATACGGCCACTGTCCGTCGAATAGACCAGACGGCTGTTAGAATCGCTCATTACGCCCCCTTACCCAGAGATGCATTAATTGCTTTTAAGGTTAGCGCCGGATCGGCAGATTGCGTGACCGGACGACCAATCACCATATAGTCAACGCCTGCCGCCAGCGCCTGCTCTGGCGTCATGATACGACGCTGATCGCCCGCATCACTGCCCTGAGGACGAATGCCCGGAGTAACCAGTTTGAATGCCTGCCCCAGCTCAGACTTGAAACGCACGGCTTCCTGAGCGGAACAGACCACGCCATCCAGCCCGCAATTTTGCGCCAGGCGCGCCAGGCGTTCAGCGTGCTCAGCCGGTGACAACGTCACGCCAAGATCCCGTAAATCACTCGCTTCCATACTGGTGAGTACGGTAACGGCAATCAGCAGCGGTGCGTCTTTGCCAAACGGCACCAGCGCTTCGCGAGCGGCGGTCATCATTCGCGCCCCGCCTGATGCATGCACGTTCACCATCCAGACGCCCAGTTCAGCCGCAGCTGCTACCGCGTGGGCAGTGGTGTTTGGGATGTCATGGAATTTCAGGTCGAGAAATACCTCGAAGCCACGCTGTTGCAGATCACGCACGATTTGCGGTCCAAACAGGGTGAACATCTCTTTGCCGACTTTCAGACGGCAGTCGCGTGGGTCGATGCGATCGACAAACGCGAGTGCGCTGTCGCGATTGTTATAGTCGAGTGCAACAACAACAGGAGATTCGGTTACTACGCGGGAAGAAGAGGATGCAACAGACGTCATGACCAGCCCTTTTCGTCTATGGGCGCCGCAGCGGCGCGGGATAGATAAACGGCGAGCATTCTACCTGTCGGCGCCAGAAATTGACAGAATCGATTTACCGTCCTGCATGACGGCAGACCGCACGGAGTTAAACAGGTCATAAAACGTAAAGAGTATGTTGTAACTAACATGCAGTGTTTTAAAAAATTACTGCCCGTCCAGACCGCGTATCGGCTTAATGGTTGACCAGGCGCGGCAAGAAGGGCAATGCCAGTAGAGCGTGTAGGCGGTAAATCCGCATTTTGAGCAGCGATAGCGCGGCTTGCTGCGCACCTGTTCGCCAACCATGTCACGCAGCACCATCAGGCTCTCTTTCGCGCGCCCTTCTTCCGCATCGTTCAGATGGTAGTCCATCAGCTTGTGGAAGACGCGCATGGTCGGGTGACGCTGCAGCTGACGGGTGATATAGACCTGGGCGGTATCGTTGCCTTCGTGCTGCTCCACGACATCCGCCAGCATCAGCTCCGCCGTCGCACCGGTGTTCTCTTCGACGCAGCGACGTAAGAAACTCACCCACTCATCCGGACGCCCAAGCTGCTGATAACAGGTTTGCAGCATTTCCAGAGTTTCACTGACCAGCTCTTTATCCTGGTCAATCACCCGCAAAAGGCATTCGACCGCTTTGCCAAACTCGCCTTTCGCCATGAACACCCGCCCCATCATAATGGAGATACGTGCGCTGTTACGATCGGCAGACGCGCCCTTTTTCAGCAGCGACATGGCTTTGTCCATATCATCGCTACCCATCTGCTGTAAGGCCAGCTCACAGTAGAAATGGGCGATTTCAACGCGTTGGTTGTCTTTCCCGAGCTTCACCAGGCGTTCTGCGGTATCGATGGCTTTTTGCCAGTCGCTGGTTGCCTGATAAATTTGCAGGAGTTGCTGTAAAGCGCTGATGCGAAAATCGGTTTCATCGACCAGCTGACTGAACATGTCTTCAGCGCGATCGTAAAGGCCGGCGGCCATGTAATCACGGCCCAGCTGTTGGACTGCCAGCAGACGTTGATCGTAGGTGAGAGAGGCGCTTTCCATCAATGTCTGGTGGATGCGAATGGCGCGATCGACCTCGCCACGCGAGCGGAACAGGTTTCCGAGGGTGAGATGCGCCTCAACGGTACCGGTGTCCTCTTTTAACATGTCGAGGAACAGGTCTACCGCTTTATCCTGTTGGTTGCTCAGAAGGAAGTTAACCCCCGCCACATAGTCACGGGAAAGCCGGTTTGCCTCGTCCTGCTTATTTTGTTGCGCACTTCTGCGGCCCATATACCAGCCATAGGCTGCGGCTACAGGCAAAAGCAGAAACAACAACTCCAGCATATTCGTTTATTCCTTCACGACCGGCACACCAGTATTTACCGGCACGTCGCTCACAGGCGCAATTTGATTTTCAAGACGTTTGATTTTACGTTCGGCGCGCGCCAGAGAAACACGAACTTTCAGCCAGAACAGGCCACAAACCAGCCAGCCGATGATAAACCCCGCGGCGAATAAAACAGCAAGCAAGCTCGATACGCGATACTCGCCCTGCGCCAGCAGGTAGTTGAATGTCACCAGTTGATCGTTTTGCGCACCCAGCGTGACCGAAATAACAAAAATCGCTAACACCAGTAAGAATATGAGTAGATATTTCACATGACGTCCCGTTATGTGGTTTAAGCGAATAAAGTCTGTTCAACTCGCCGCAATCAGCCTTATAAACTACCATTTTAGCCGCAAGCGCGAAACGGAAAAAGTGATAGGGTCCATGATGATTTGTGGGCTAAACGGCGAATTTCAACCATCAGCCCTCTTCATGCTCTCTTTGCGCGATCTCTTTGTTCTCTTCCGGCGGTGGCGTCAGTGGTCCACAGAGCCGTTGCGCAAGCCAGGTCGCGAACGTCACCAGCAGCCATGAGATAAGCGTTGCCACCACCAGATCCCGCGGCCAGTGCATCCCCAGCAGCAGACGGCTGCCCATTACGCCCGTCGCCCAGACCAGTAAAATCGCAATGGTCACGGTACGACGACGCGGCCAGAGTAAACCGACGGCTAACAGCGCCCAACTGGCCGCAAACATGGTATGCCCGGATGGGAACGCGAAACCGGTCTCTTTTTGCCAGTGTTTGCGTAAAAATTTCGGAATTTCCTGCGCTTCAGCCAGCTGATCTTTCACCAGATGCCCGCGCTCTTTACGCTTTAAATTGTAGAAGGTATCTACCGGAATATGATGCGTTTTTTCAAGCCAGACCACAAAGGGGCGCGGCTCCTGGACGTGATCTTTGACCCATGACTTTATTCCCTGGCCAACGACGATTGCCCCACCCAGAATGACAAACAGCATGATCGCCGGACGCAGCCGAAAACGCAGGCACCATAAAAACCACGCACAGAGGATCCCGTGGGTAATGATCCCCCACGGCTGGGTAACGGTTTCCGTCAGCCAGTACAGCGCTTTCAGCCACGCGCTGTTATGTCCCGGTTGCCAGGCCCAGCCCGAAATCCATACCGCAACGGGCATAATGAGTAAAATGGCGGCACCGGCAGCCGTGCGGCGGGCAATTGAAAGCATGTTCTCTCCTTTTTCGCTAAGCTCAACAATCATAACTGAATTTATCGCAATTCGTGAAAATGTCGGATTGTGCGTTTAACGTCCGTATAGTATGCCCTCAGCTAGGTGAACGCCGTCGGCTTGTGGCAAAATAGCGAGATACTAAAGCCGAAGGGCGACTGACACGAAACGTGTCAGCATACTCTGGAGAATCACATGCAGCTTAAACGCGTGGCAGAAGCCAATCTGCCAACCCCATGGGGCGATTTCCTGATGGTGGGTTTTGAAGAACTGGCAACCGGACAGGACCATGTCGCACTGGTGTTTGGCGACATTTCAGGGCAAACACCGGTACTGGCTCGTGTCCATTCCGAGTGTCTGACGGGTGATGCCTTGTTCAGCCTGCGCTGTGATTGCGGTTTCCAGCTCGAAGCGGCGCTTTCTCATATCGCCGAAGAAGGCCGTGGCGTGCTGCTCTACCATCGCCAGGAAGGTCGTAACATTGGTCTGCTGAATAAAATCCGCGCCTATGCGCTACAGGATCTGGGCTACGATACCGTCGAAGCCAACCATCAGCTTGGCTTTGCCGCTGATGAACGCGATTTCACCCTGTGTGCGGATATGTTCAAACTGCTGGGCGTGGACGAAGTGCGTCTGCTAACGAACAACCCGCGCAAAGTGGAGATCCTCACCGAAGCCGGGATCAATATCGTGGAACGTGTGCCGCTGATTGTGGGCCGTAACCCGAAAAATGCGCATTACCTCGATACTAAAGCCGCGAAGATGGGTCACCTTCTTAGCGAGTAAAAATATGGCCCGGCTTACGCCGGGCCAACGCCGTTAGTTCAGCATATTACGAATCACATAGTGCAGAATGCCGTCATTCTGGTAGTAGGTCAGTTCCGTCGCCGTGTCGATACGACAGCGGCAATCGAGCACTTCGGTTTTACCGTCCGCGCGTGTGAGCTGTACCGGAACGGTCGCCCCCGGTTTCAGGTTCTGCAGATCGCGAACATCAATCCGCTCTTCCCCCGTTAATCCCAGCGTTTTACGCGTCACGCCCTGCGGGAACTCCAGCGGCAGGATCCCCATCCCAATCAGATTCGAGCGGTGAATACGTTCAAAGGATTCCGAAATCACCACCCGCACGCCCAGCAGACGCGGCCCTTTCGCTGCCCAGTCACGGCTTGAGCCAGAGCCATACTCTTTACCGGCAATGACCGCCAGCGGCGTGCCTTCTTGCTGATATTTCATCGCTGCATCGTAGATCGACACAACTTCGCTACCAGGAAGATGGCGCGTCATTCCGCCCTCAACACCCGGCACCATTTCGTTTCGGATACGAATATTGGCGAACGTACCGCGCATCATCACTTCGTGGTTGCCGCGACGGGAGCCGTAGGAGTTAAAGTCGCGACGCTCAACGCCACGTCCCTGCAGGTAACGCCCTGCCGGGCTGTCGGGTTTAATACTGCCCGCCGGGGAGATGTGGTCGGTGGTGACGGAGTCCCCCAGCATCGCCAGAATGCGCGCGCCCTGGATGTCGACCAGCGGTTTCGGCTGGGCTTCCATGTCATCGAAGAATGGCGACAGTCGGATATAGGTGGAGTCACTCTGCCAGCCGTAGGTGTCAGACCGTTCCACTTTGATGGTTTTCCACTCCGGCGTACCTTCAAACACCTCGGCATACTCCTTGCGGAACATCTCGGTGGAAACCTGCTCCACGGCGCGGGCAATTTCTTGCGCCGATGGCCAGATATCTTTCAGATACACAGGATCGCCTTTCCGATCGTGGCCGAGAGGATCGCTGGCCAGATTAATGTTCATGTTGCCCGCCAGGGCGTAGGCGACCACCAGCGGCGGAGAGGCCAGCCAGTTGGTTTTCACCAGTGGATGAATACGGCCTTCAAAGTTACGGTTACCCGAAAGTACGGCACCCACCGTGAGATCGCCCTGCTTGATCGCCTGCTCGATGGGGTCCGGCAGTGGTCCTGAGTTACCGATGCAGGTCGTGCATCCATATCCCACCAGGTTAAAGCCCAGCTCGTCGAGATAAGGCGTCAGTTTGGCTTTCGCCAGATAGTCCGAAACAACTTTCGACCCCGGCGCTAACGACGCTTTAACCCACGGCTGACGTTTCAACCCGATCATTACTGCTTTTTTCGCCAGCAGACCCGCCGCCATCAGCACGCTCGGGTTGGAGGTGTTGGTACAGGAGGTAATGGCCGCAATCACCACGGCACCGTCAGGCAGCTGATACTGATGCCCGTTCATAACATAATCGACCGGGTGGCGGTCTTTTTGCGCGTTATTAAGTTCCAGCTCGTTACTGGCGGCAAAGGCTTTCGGCACGTTTTGCAGCGCGACGCGATCCTGCGGGCGTTTTGGCCCGGCGAGGCTCGCCTCGACTTCATTCATGTCCAGTTCAAGCGTGCTGGTGAAGACCGGCTCATCGCCCGTATTGCGCCACATCCCCTGTGCTTTGGCATAGGCCTCGACCAGCGCCACTTGCTCGTCGCTACGCCCGCTCAGGCGCATATATTCCAGCGTCACGCCATCGATTGGGAAGAAGCCGCACGTCGCACCATATTCAGGTGCCATGTTGGCGATGGTCGCACGATCGGCCAGCGGTAGAGAGTCCAGACCGTCGCCGTAGAATTCAACAAACTTGCCGACCACGCCATGTTTACGCAGCATCTGGGTGACGGTCAGCACCAGGTCTGTAGCGGTAATACCCTCGCGCAACTTGCCCAGCAGCTTAAAGCCCACCACATCTGGGATCAGCATCGAGACGGGCTGTCCAAGCATTGCGGCTTCGGCTTCAATCCCGCCGACGCCCCACCCCAGAACCCCGAGTCCGTTAATCATCGTGGTGTGCGAGTCGGTCCCGACCAGCGTGTCGGGATAAGCGATCCACTCTTTGTCCTGCAGCTCGCTCCACACCGCTTTGCCCAGATACTCCAGGTTCACCTGATGGCAAATCCCGGTGCCGGGCGGTACGACGCTGAAACGGCTAAAGGCCTGCTGGCCCCATTTCAAAAATACATAGCGTTCGTGGTTGCGCTCCATCTCCAGACGCACGTTCTCTTCGAAAGCGTCGTCATCGCCAAAATGGTCTACGGTGACAGAGTGGTCAATCACCAGATCGACGGGAGAAAGCGGGTTCACTTTGGCGGTATCGCCGCCGAGACGTTTAACGGCTTCGCGCATCGCCGCCAGATCCACTACCGCCGGTACGCCGGTGAAGTCCTGCATCAACACCCTCGCCGGACGATAGGCGATTTCACGGTCGGCGTGGGCGTTTTTCAACCACCCCGCCAGTGCGTGGATATCATCGGCAGTGACAGACTCGTCATCCTGCCAGCGTAAGAGATTTTCCAGTAAAACTTTCAGTGACTTGGGTAAGCGCGCGATGTCCCCAAGTGTCCTGGCGGCCAGCGGCAAGCTGTAGTAGTGATAGGTCTTATTCTCGGCTTGCAACGTGTCCTTACTGGCTTCGCGTAGGGTTAACGACATAAGCTCCTCCTTAATGACAGG
The DNA here is from genome assembly GCF_026672535.1 of Lelliottia sp. SL45. NCBI lineage: Bacteria > Pseudomonadati > Pseudomonadota > Gammaproteobacteria > Enterobacterales > Enterobacteriaceae > Lelliottia > Lelliottia sp. SL45. The sequence goes on along the minus strand of NZ_JAPPRH010000003.1, from coordinate 1,375,643 downwards.
GATACCCCGACAATCATCGGGGCTGTAATTAAAGATAACACAAAGATGTCGTAACGTTTTGATAACAACCCGAATTGATAAATCGGGATTATCGATGAAGGGGGTACGAAAACAAAAAACCTCGCCGGAGCGAGGTTTTGCTATTTAGTTTAAGGCCAGCCAGATTAGCTGCGCCCAGAACAGGACGGATACGGTAAAAGCCCCCATCCAGGACCAGTATTTCATGTTTTGTAGGGTATTCATCATCTGACACCAGGCTTTATATTTCTGTGGTAACTTGGGGTGCTCCCCGTTCTTTATTGCTGATGTGTATTTATTAAAGAGTACAAAAGTACACGGTTCTCACCTGATATTCGCAGGCTAACCGTATTATCAATTATTGTTTTTTGGGTTCGTCTTCTGCGAACGTATCAATAAAGGCTTGCTGCTGTGCGGAGAGCTTCCAGGATGCCGGAACGGTCGTTACAGGCTCTTTACGTGCTTTATGGCCGTTGTCACCTGGCTGACACATCTTTTTAACCGGTTCAGTACGCATGTGAACTGCCATCGCTATCCCCAATATTTCCAGACCAGTAACGCTACCACCACCCAGAACAGGGCGGAGCCAAGAAATACCGCCAGCCAGGCTTTACGCTTAAGCGCTGGGTCCCTTTGCGGATCTTCACTTCCTGACGGCATTGCTAACCTCATACAATCGACTTCGCTTATCATTTCGATACCAAACAATCGGTACAAGTAATCATGAGTTGAGATAAATCCTAAAGAAACTTTAGTCGAAAAGCCAGTGAATTTACGATCGTTTCCAGGGAATTAATTAATCTTTTGACCAGAAATAAATAATTGAAACGAGGAATTTGCGTAGCGGGAATTTACTTTCTACTTTTGTCGCAAATTTGCGACAGTTTAACCCTAAACTTATAACGTTTATGCGGTTATATGCGGCAGAGAATGGGGATGATGATAATTCTAATTTAGCTTTAAGACATTATTTCGGTATCTTTCCGGAAGGAAAGATACCGGGTGTGATTATTTTTCCGGAAGTTTAATGTCCTGGAACATCGCTTCAATATCTTCATTCGAGCGTAACGCTACCGCGGTATCCACCACATCACGGGTTAAGTGTGGCGCGAAGCGTTGAATGAAATCATACATATAGCTGCGCAGGAAGGTGCTGCGGCGGAAACCGATTTTGGTGGTGCTGTGGCTAAAGACATCATGGGCGTCAAGGCGTACCAGATCCGGGTCAGAGACCGGGTCTACGGCCATACTCGCAATCACCCCCACGCCTAATCCCAGACGCACATAAGTCTTGATAACGTCGGCGTCGGTGGCGGTGAAGACGATGCGCGGGGTCAGCCCTGCACGATTAAACGCGGTGTCGAGCTCAGAACGTCCGGTAAAGCCAAAGGTGTAAGTCACCAGCGGGTACTGTGCCAACTCTTCAATAGTGACCGATCCCTTTCCTGCCAGCGGATGTTCCGGCGTCACTACAATCGAACGATTCCAGTGGTAGCACGGCAACATCACCAGATCGTCATAGAGGTGCAGCGCTTCGGTTGCAATCGCAAAGTCGGCATTACCTTTTGAGACCGCTTCCGCGATTTGCGTCGGCGAACCCTGATGCATATGCAGCGAGACGCGCGGGTAACGCTCGATAAAGCCCTTAATCACCCCTGGCAGCGCGTAACGTGCCTGCGTATGGGTGGTGGCGATATAAAGCGAGCCTTTATCGGGCCAGGTGTGTTCACCGGCAACGGATTTAATTGCATCAACCTTCGACAACACTTCGCGGGCGATACGAATAATCTCCTGACCGGCCGGAGTGACCTGCGTCAGATGCTTACCGCTGCGGGCAAAAATCTGAATACCCAGTTCATCTTCCAGCATACGCACCTGCTTACTGATGCCGGGCTGAGACGTATAGAGACCTTCTGCGGTCGAAGAGACGTTAAGGTTGTGGTTGACCACCTCAACGATATAACGAAGCTGTTGTAGTTTCATGCCTGACCATCCGATTTAGCGCACAGGGATAATCGCTTAAGACGATTTAATAATAAGAAAGGGGTTAACTATAACCACTATATCATTTATAGCCCGAGTGTATAGTACGGAACAAAAAATAATAACGACCAATAAAAAAGGGCCGGAAGTCCGGCCCTTTCAGGTAAGTCACAGGAAGAAAAGATTATTTCTTACCTTCAACCCATTTACCATCCACGAAGAATGCAGACCAGCCGGTCGCTTTACCCTCTTTCTCGGCAGCGACGTACTGCTGCTTCGTTTTACGGCTAAAGCGGACTACGGTCTTATTGCCTTCCGGATCCTGCTGCGGCGCATCGGCCAGATAACGCAGTTTCTCTGGCAGACGGTCGCGGAAGCGGTACAGCTCTTCCACCAGCGGCGCACGGGTTTCACGCGATTTCGGGAAGGTGTTGGCGGCGAGGAACACGCCCGCAGCACCGTCACGCAGCACGAAGTATGCGTCAGACTTTTCACACGGCAGTTCTGGCAACGGAACCGGATCTTCCTTAGGAGGAGCCACTTCGCCGTTACGCAGGATCTTACGCGTGTTCTTACATTCGTCGTTGGTACACGCCATGTACTTACCGAAACGCCCCATTTTCAGGTGCATTTCAGAACCACACTTCTCGCACTCCACAATCGGGCCGTCATAGCCTTTGATGCGGAACTCGCCCTCTTCGATTTCGTAACCATCGCAGGTCGGGTTGTTACCGCAGACATGCAATTTACGCTTCGGATCGATCAGGTAGCTGTCCATCGCCGTACCGCACTTCTGGCAACGGCGTTTCGCACGCAGCGCGTTGGTTTCTGCATCGTCACCTTCCAGCACGTTGAGAACTTCGTTCTCAGGCACCAGGTTGATGGTGGTTTTGCAGCGCTCTTTCGGCGTTAAGGCATAGCCAGAACAGCCGAGGAACACGCCGGTAGTCGCGGTACGGATACCCATTTGGCGGCTACAGGTCGGGCATTCGATGCTGGTCAGGACCATCTGGTTCGGCTGCATTCCGCCCTCTTCTGGCGCTTTTTCAGCTTTCTCCAGTTGTTGGGTGAAATCGCCGAAGAAGCTGTCGAGCACCTTCTTCCATTCAGCTTGATGGTTAGCCACCTGGTCGAGGCGGTCTTCCATCTGCGCGGTGAAATCGTAGTTCATCAGCTCGCGGAAGTTATCTTCCAGACGATCTGTCACGATCTCACCCATTTTTTCAGCGTAGAAACGACGGTTCTCAGCGCGAACGTAGCCACGATCCTGAATGGTCGAGATGATCGACGCATAGGTGGACGGGCGGCCGATACCGCGTTTTTCCAGCTCTTTCACCAGTGACGCTTCGCTGAAACGCGCAGGCGGCTTGGTGAAGTGCTGGGCCGGGATCAGTTCCGTCAGCGAAAGCTCATCGCCCTTGTTCACCGCTGGCAGCGTACGATCTTCATCACCTTTACGCAGTGCTGGCATGACTTTCGTCCAGCCGTCAAAGCGCAGGATACGGCCGCGCGCTTTCAGACGGAAATCGCCTGCGCCTACGGTCAGTGTTGTAGAGTCGTATTTCGCCGGGTTCATCTGGCAGGCCACGAACTGACGCCAGATCAGCTGATACAGCTTCTGGGCATCGGTTTCCATGTCTTTCAGGGCTTCGGATTCGACAGCCACATCGGACGGACGGATCGCTTCGTGCGCTTCCTGAGAGTTTTCTTTGCTCGCATACTGGATAGCGCTTTCCGGCAGGTATTTCTTGCCGAAATTATCGCTAATGTAGTCGCGCACCATGCTTACGGCGTCCTGGCTCAGGTTCGTTGAGTCGGTACGCATATAAGTGATGTAACCCGCTTCATACAAGCGCTGCGCCATCATCATGGTTTTCTTCACGCCAAAGCCCAGACGCGTACTGGCCGCCTGCTGGAGCGTGGAGGTAATGAAAGGCGCGCCCGGTTTGCTGCTCGTCGGTTTGTCTTCACGATCCAGCACCTGATAACGGGCTTTTTCCAGCAGCGCAACCGCCGCCATGGTTTGATCGCGATTAACAGGACGGAACGGTTTGTCTTTTTCGTGGGTCACCTGCAGCGGCAGTGCATCGCCGCCTGGCGTTGCGACATTCGCGTCGATTTCCCAGAACTCTTCTGGCACAAACGCTTTGATTTCGCGCTCACGCTCGACGACCAGACGCACCGCTACGGACTGAACACGTCCAGCGGAAAGGCCACGCGCGATTTTCTTCCACAGCAGTGGCGAAACCATGTAGCCCACCACGCGGTCCATAAAACGACGCGCCTGTTGAGCGTTTACACGATCGATATTCAGTTCGCCCGGCTTTTCAAACGCCTGACGAATCGCATTCTTTGTAATCTCGTTAAACACGACACGGCTGTATCGTGATTCATCACCACCAATGATTTCCCGCAGGTGCCATGCAATGGCTTCCCCTTCGCGGTCAAGGTCGGTTGCGAGATAGATGTGGTCAGCTTTTTCGGCGAGCTGCTTCAGCTCATTAACGACTTTCTCTTTGCCGGGCAGCACTTCGTACTGTGCTTCCCACTCGTGCCAGGGATCGACACCCATACGGTTGACGAGCGCGCTACGTTCATCCTTTTTAGGCTTCTTAGCCCCTTTGGTGGAGGTAGAGTCTGCGCTCTTTTTACTGGCTGAGCCACTGGTCGGCAAATCGCGGATGTGACCAACACTGGATTTAACCACATAGTCATTACCCAGATACTTATTGATCGTTTTGGCTTTTGCCGGGGACTCAACGATGACGAGAGCTTTACCCATATTCACCTTTACCTAATTTAATTCTTCCAGGAATACGCCGCATGTTGATTTCCCTTCCGCTGGCGACGCGTTGTTGATATTGCGACGACGCCAGGGGATATCAACCCCTTTCTTCCTACCGGACAACAGCAGAACCTGTCCAGGTGATTGAGTTATCGGGCATTTCACTCTTATCAAAATGACTATGCGACGAGCTTTCGGTCGAATGTCAAGCAATTCTGTTGCCAGAATGACGAAAGCGCACACTCTACCTGATAAAATCTGTTACGCAACTTTATTAGCATGCAAAAGCAAATCGTGCCAGCTTTGCACCAGGCGCGTAGCCCCGCGAAAAACAGGGAAAATTTGCCCAGGGTGCGCGTCCGGCGTAGACTATTGCCACTGTTTAAGGAGTGGAATATGCAGCAAAATACCCAACCTATCGATCGTGAGACTTTGCTTGTCGAAGCCAACAAACTGATTCGTGAACACGAAGATACCCTGGCCGGTATCGAAGCCACCGGCGTTGAGCAACGTAACGGCGTGCTGGTGTTCAGCGGCGAATACTATCTCGATGAGCAAGGGTTACCCACCCCTAAGAGCACGGCGGTATTTAACATGTTTAAATACCTGGCCCATGCGCTCTCAGAGAAATATCACCTGGTCGATTAACGCGAAACGCGAGGCAGATGCCTCGCGTTTTTGTTTACAGCAGCGGTTTTTGTCCGCGTTGTAGCCAACGCAACAGCAAGCGGTCCGCGCTCTCGGCGGCGCTGTTTGTGAAGCGGTCGAGCATTCTCTTACGTTGAGTATAGCGTACGCCCACTAGCTCACGGCCCTCCATCAGGCTCAACAGCAGGTCATCGCTGGTACCCACTTCATCTACCAGCCCTTTTTCCTGTGCCTGAAGGCCATACCAGTGTTCACCGGTCGCTACCTGCTCGATGTCCAGCGACGGACGCATCCGTTTAACGAAGTCCTTAAACAGATGATGCGTTTCGTTGAGATCTTCACGGAATTTCTGTCGTCCCTCTTCCGTGTTCTCGCCCAGCAGGGTCAGGGTACGCTTATACTGCCCGGCGGTGTGCAGCTCGATATCGATCTCTTTATTTTTTAGAAAACGATTGAAGTTAGGGATCTGCGCCACCACCCCGATCGAGCCGAGAATGGCAAAGGGCGCGGCTACGATCTTATCGGCAACACAGGCCATCATATAGCCACCGCTGGCTGCGACTTTATCCACCGCAACCGTCAGCGGAATCTGTTTTTCACGCAGGCGCTGCAGCTGAGAGGCGGCCAGACCGTAGCCATGCACCACTCCACCCGGGCTTTCGAGGCGCAGAACGACCTGGTCCTGAGGTTTTGCGACCGCCAGTACCGCCGTGACCTCTTCGCGAAGTGAAGTAACTTCATGGGCATCCATACTGCCTTTAAAATCCAGCACATAGACCCGTGGTTTCGTTGATTCCTGATGATGCTGTTTCGCCTTCGCTTTTGCCGCTTTGGCTTCAAGCTTTAGCTTTTTCTTTTGCGCCTTATGCCACTGTTTCTGCTGATGCCCATCCAGCAGCGCCACCGACATGTCTTCCTGCATCTCCTTATACTGCTCGCTTAAGCGGGTAATGCGCAGTTCACCACGCTGACGCTTACGCTGCGTCAGGTTCACGATCAGCACTGCAATCACCGCTATAGCGATCACCACTGTCGCGATTTTGGCCAAAAACAGACCGTACTCAGAAAGTAATTCCACGTGTTCCACCTTGATTTAACCACGAATCTTTCACGACCAGTGTACAACAGCCTTTGCCAGGCGTCTCGCATACGACAATAACGCTGCGAGGCGCTTTCCAGAATGTCTTCTTGTGGCTGAAATCGTTGCAAATTGTTAATTCAGAAGCCTTCTCTCCTGTAGACTGATTGAAATCACCCGCCGTTTCGGGCATAAAGCCAAAAAGTGAAAGAAAAGCAGGCGCCGCAGGCCCGTCATGCGCCACAGGAGTATTCGTGCACTATCAACCACAAAAAGATCTACTGCAAAACCGCATCATCCTGGTGACCGGTGCCAGCGACGGCATTGGCCGTGAAGCGGCACTCACCTACTCCCGCCACGGCGCGCAGGTGATGCTACTCGGTCGGAATGAAGAAAAGCTGCGCCGCGTGGCGCAAGAGATGAGTGACGCCAGCGGAGAGACGCCGCGCTGGTATATCCTCGATTTACTGACCTGTACGCCGGACTCCTGCGCGGAGCTTGCACAGCGTATCGCCGCGCACTACCCGCGCCTGGACGGTGTGCTGCACAATGCCGGTCTGCTCGGAGAAGTGCGTCCGATGGATGAGCAGGACCCGCAGATCTGGCAGCAGGTGATGCAGGTTAACGTTAACGGCACCTTTTTCCTCACCCAGGCGCTGCTTCCTTTATTACTCAAATCTGAATCCGGATCGCTGGTCTTTACCTCGTCCAGCGTCGGGCGTCAGGGGCGAGCTAACTGGGGCGCTTACGCCGCGTCGAAGTTTGCCACCGAAGGGATGATGCAGGTGCTGGCCGAGGAGTATCAGACCCGCCATCTGCGCGTCAACTGCATTAATCCAGGCGGCACGCGCACGGGCATGCGCGCCAGCGCGTTCCCGACGGAAGATCCGCAAAAGCTCAAAACCCCCGCCGAGATTATGCCGCTCTATCTGTGGCTGATGGGCGACGACAGCCGCCGTAAAACCGGTATGACATTTGATGCCCAGCCGGGCCGTAAGCCAGGAATTTCGCAATGAGTGAAGAACGCCATCAGCAGCGCCAGCAGCGTCTGAAAGAACAGGTCGATGCCCGAGTCGCCGCCGCGCAGGAAGAACGCGGCATTGTTATTGTCTTTACCGGCAACGGAAAAGGCAAAACCACGGCAGCCTTTGGCACCGCCACCCGCGCTGTCGGCCACGGTCAGAAAGTGGGTGTGATTCAGTTCATCAAAGGCGAATGGCCAAACGGTGAGCGTAATCTGCTGGAGCCGCACGGCGTGGAATTTCAGGTCATGGCGACCGGTTTTACCTGGGATACGCAAAACCGCGAAAGCGACACCGCCGCCTGCCTCGCCGTGTGGGAACACGCAAAACGGATGCTGGCCGATCCGACGCTGAATATGGTCCTGCTCGATGAGATTACCTACATGGTGGCGTATGACTATCTGCCGCTGGAAGAGGTGCTGGACGCGTTGAAAAATCGCCCTGTCCATCAGACGGTCATTGTGACCGGACGCGGCTGCCATCGGGATATTCTAGAGCTGGCCGATACGGTCAGCGAACTGCGCCCGGTCAAACATGCGTTTGACGCCGGAATAAAGGCGCAAATCGGTATCGACTACTAGAAAAGAAAAACCCGGCAGCCGCCGGGTTTATGTTTAGCCGTTGTTGTTACGGCTGCCAGAGCGGCGAGAGGTGCTCACCTGGCTGTGGCGTTTCACCGCGCGGCGAATCTGATTCGCTTTCACGCGACGACGGTCTTTTTCAACCGCCACTTTGGTCGTGGTTTCTGGCTGCAATTCCACCAGTTCACGCAGGTAGTTAGTCTGGGTCAAATCCAGTTCGGTGTAACCACCGCGCGGAATCCCCTTCGGCAGCAGAATGTCACCGTAGCGCACGCGAATCAGACGACTCACCTGCACGCCAACCGCTTCCCACAGACGACGAACCTCACGGTTACGACCTTCCGTCAGCGTGACGTTATACCACTGGTTGATCCCTTCACCACCGGTGAATTTAATGGTTTTGAACGCCGCAGGACCATCTTCAAGCTGAACGCCGCGCGACAGGTCACGCAGTTTATTTTCATCAACCTGGCCGAATACACGCACAGCGTATTCACGTTCCACTTCACGGCTTGGGTGCATCAGGCGGTTAGCCAGTTCACCGTCGGTGGTGAACAGCAGCAGACCGCAGGTGTTCACATCCAGACGGCCTACCGCAATCCAGCGCGCACCGCGCAGTTTTGGCAGACGGTCAAAGACGGTTGGGCGGCCTTCCGGGTCGTTACGTGTACACAGCTCGCCTTCCGGCTTGTAGTAAGCCAGCACGCGGCAAATCTGTTCAGCAGACTCTTTCACGGAGATCACATGACCGTCGAGACGGATCTTCATCCCCGGAACGACTTCAACGCGGTCACCCAGCTTGGCAATTTTGCCGTCAACGCTGACGCGACCCGCTTCGATAATCGTTTCGATTTCACGGCGTGAACCGTGGCCAGCACGCGCCAGCACTTTCTGTAATTTTTCGCTCATTGAGCATCCTTCAGGTGTCGCCTTCACAGGCGTCGAATTAGGGTCAAAATAGCGGTCTACCGCTGTTTTGATGGCCGCGTAGTATAGCCGCTTATACCTTTACAAGAAAGGCTTTACGTCACCCACGCCTTCACGAATCACTTCTGGTGCATCTTCCGTCAAATCAACGACCGTCGTCGGCTGCTGGCCGAGGTAGCCACCGTGAATAATCAGGTCTACCTGTTTCTCCAGACGGTCTTTGATCTCCTCCGGGTCGGACTCGGTGAAATCGCTGCCCGGCAGCATCAGAGAGGTCGACAGCATCGGTTCGCCGAGGGTCTCAAGCAGCATTTGCGCAATCGGGTTCGACGGCACGCGCATCCCGATCGTTTTGCGTTTTTCCTGCAACAGACGGCGCGGTACTTCCTTGGTCCCTTTCAGAATGAAAGTATAGTTGCCCGGCGTGTTATTTTTGATTAAACGGAAGGCGACGTTGTCTACGTAGGCGTAGGTCGAAATTTCCGAAAGATCGCGGCACATCAGGGTAAAGTTATGCCCGTCCGGCAGATGACGGATGCGGCAAATACGCTCCATCGCCCCTTTGTCTTCGATTTTGCAGCCCAGCGCATAGCCGGAATCGGTCGGGTAGACAATCACACCGCCCTTGCGAACGATCTCAACCGCCTGATTGATCAGGCGCGCCTGCGGGTTATCCGGGTGAATATAGAAAAATTGACTCATGCTTCCCTCTCTTCAATATGTTGCTGCGGCTGCTCCCAAAGTGCCCAGACGGGTTCCACGCCTGCGGGTAACCAGAGCTTACGCCCCAGCTCAATCCATGCACAAGGCTGATGGAAATCCGAGCCTTGCGACGCAAGCAGACCATACTGACGCGCATAGGTCGCCAGCTGACTGCGCTCATTGGGTGCCTGCTGGCACTGGGAAACTTCCATCGCTTCTCCACCCTGTTCGGCGAAGTGCGCCAGCAGTCTTTTCAGCCACTTAGCCGAAAGGTTATACCGCCCTGGATGGGCCAGCACCGCCTTGCCGCCAGAATGATGAATGACATCAATAGCTTGTTTTATTGTACACCACTGTGGCGGAACGTAACCGGTTTTACCGCGTGCCAGATATTTTTTGAAGACATCGGCAAAATTATTCGCTTTACCCGCTTCGACCAGAAAACGGGCGAAGTGGCCGCGCGTCACGGCACCGCCGTTAGCCAGGCGTCGTGCCCCTTCCAGCGCGCCGGGAATCTGCGCTTTCTCCAGTCGCTCGCCAATCAGTTCCGCGCGTTGATTGCGGCGCGCTTTCTGCTCTTCGAGGAACGCACACAGGGCCGGATGTTCGATATCAATATTCAGGCCGACAATATGAATTTCGTGATTTTCCCAGACCGTGGAGATTTCTACGCCGGATACCAGCGTCAAAGGCAGCGCGCTGCGGGCAATCTCCGCGCGTGCCGCCGGAATAGCATCCGTGGTGTCGTGATCGGTTATTGCCAGCGTACCTACACGCATTTCTACCGCGCGGTGAACCAGCGCTTCGGGCGTCAGCAGGCCATCAGAGGCCTGGGTGTGGCTGTGTAAATCATAAATCACGGCGTATTTTGTCTCGCTCAAAGCGGTTTCCATCACAGGTTTGTCGTATAACAGAGGGCTATGATAACGGCTTAAGCGCAAATTCTGAAATCAGGGGTTGACAATACGCCATCGAACTAGTTAACTAGTACGCAAGTTCACTCAAGAAGGTATCTGAAAATGAAAGCACATTTCTCTCTGCACGGTTGGTGGCGCACTTCCTGATCCTCGGGCAGTGTCACTCGTCTGCAAATTGCAAACAGATACCAGGCCCGCCACGATGCGGGCTTTTTTATGAACAGAATTAATGAGAACAACAATATGCAAACCGCTAAAACACACCTTGAGTTGCTGACCTGCGAAGCCGTGTATCGCCACAACCCTACCGCCTTATTCCACCAGGTGTGCGGTGCACGCCCGGCCACCCTGCTGCTCGAGTCTGCTGACATCGACAGCAAAGACGATCTGAAAAGCCTGCTGCTGGTTGATAGCGCACTGCGCATTACCGCATTAGGTGACACTGTCACTATTAAAGCACTGTCTGAGAACGGTGCCGCCCTGCTCCCGCTGCTTGATGCGGCGCTGCCTGCGGGTATCGAAAACGAACAGCGCCCGGAAACACGCATTTTGCATTTCCCGCCGGTCAGCCAGCTGCTGGACGAAGACGCGCGTCTCTGCTCCCTCTCCGTATTTGACGCCTTCCGCCTGCTGCAAAACCTGGTCGAAGTGCCTGAGAATGAGCGCGAAGCGATGTTCTTCGGCGGGCTGTTTGCCTATGACCTGGTGGCCGGTTTTGAAGATCTGCCTGAAACCGAACAAGGCAATCGCTGCCCGGATTACTGCTTCTATCTGGCGGAAACGCTGATGGTGATTGACCATCAGAAAAAGTACACCCGCATTCAGGCGAGCCTGTTCACCCCTTCGGTTTCGGAAAAACAGCGTCTGGCGCAGCGTATCGAACAGCTTCAGCAGCAGATGACCGAAGAGCCGACGGCGCTGCCGGTCCAGCGTATCGATCATATGCAGTGTGAAACGAACCAGACAGATGACCAGTACGGTGCCGTTGTACGTCAGATGCAGAAAGCAATTCGCGCCGGTGAGATTTTCCAGGTGGTGCCATCGCGCCGCTTCTCGCTGCCGTGCCCGTCTCCGCTGGCCGCGTATGACGTGCTGAAGAAGAGCAACCCAAGCCCTTACATGTTCTTTATGCAGGACAACGATTTCACCCTGTTCGGGGCGTCGCCAGAAAGCTCGCTGAAATATGACGCGCCTAGCCGCCAGATTGAAATTTATCCGATTGCCGGTACACGTCCACGCGGTCGCCGTGCTGATGGCTCCTTAGATCGCGATCTCGACAGCCGCATTGAGCTTGAGATGCGTACGGATCATAAAGAGTTATCCGAACACCTGATGCTGGTCGACCTGGCCCGTAACGATCTGGCGCGCATTTGTACGCCAGGCACTCGTTATGTCGCGGATCTGACTAAAGTCGACCGTTACTCCTTCGTGATGCACCTGGTGTCTCGTGTGGTTGGCGAGCTGCGCCATGACCTCGACGCGCTGCACGCCTATCGTGCCTGCATGAATATGGGCACCCTGAGCGGCGCGCCGAAAGTCCGTGCAATGCAGCTGATTGCCGGAGCCGAAGGCCGTCGTCGCGGCAGCTACGGCGGTGCCGTGGGATACTTCACCGCGCACGGCGATCTGGACACCTGTATCGTCATCCGCTCCGCCTACGTGGAAGATGGCATTGCCACCGTCCAGGCTGGCGCAGGCATTGTTCTCGATTCTGTTCCGCAGTCTGAAGCTGACGAAACTCGCAGTAAAGCTCGCGCGGTATTGCGCGCCATTGCCACCGCACACCACGCACAGGAGATTTTCTGATGGCTGACATTCTGCTGCTCGATAATATCGACTCCTTTACTTACAACCTGGCAGACCAGCTGCGTGCAAACGGGCACAACGTGGTGATTTACCGCAATCATGTTCCGGCGCAAACCCTGATTGAGCGCCTGGAAACCATGCAAAACCCGGTGCTGATGCTCTCTCCTGGCCCGGGTGCACCGAGCGAAGCGGGCTGTATGCCTGAGCTGCTGACCCGTATGCGCGGCAAACTGCCAATTATCGGCATCTGCCTTGGGCACCAGGCGATTGTTGAAGCGTACGGCGGATACGTCGGCCAGGCGGGTGAAATTCTGCACGGTAAAGCCTCCAGCATTGAACACGACGGCCAGGCGATGTTTGCCGGGCTGCCAAACCCGCTGCCGGTCGCGCGTTATCACTCGCTGGTCGGCAGCAATATTCCGGCGGGGTTGACGATCAACGCCTCTTTTGAAGGAATGGTCATGGCCGTGCGTCACGACGCCGATCGCGTCTGCGGCCTGCAGTTCCATCCGGAATCGATTCTGACCTCAAACGGCGCACGCCTGCTGGAGCAGACGCTCAACTGGGCGCTGCAGAAGCTGGAGCAAACCAACACGCTGCAGCCGATTCTGGAAAAACTCTATCAGGCCCAGACGATGACCCAGCAGGAGAGCCACCAGCTTTTCTCTGCGGTGGTTCGCGGTGAACTGAAGCCAGAACAGCTGGCCGCCGCGCTGGTCAGCATGAAAGTGCGCGGTGAGCAGCCACAGGAAATTGCCGGTGCGGCGACCGCCCTGCTGGAAAACGCCGCCCCGTTCCCGCGTCCGGATTATGCGTTCGCGGATATCGTCGGCACCGGCGGTGACGGCAGCAACAGCATTAATATCTCTACCGCCAGCGCCTTCGTGGCGGCGGCCTGCGGCATGAAAGTGGCGAAACACGGTAACCGCAGCGTCTCCAGCCGCTCAGGCTCTTCCGATCTGCTGGCCGCGTTCGGGATTAACCTCGACATGAATGCTGAACGTTCCCGTGAAGCGCTGGACGATCTGGGTGTCTGCTTCCTGTTCGCGCCGAAATATCACACCGGTTTCCGCCACGCGATGCCGGTCCGTCAGCAGCTGAAAACCCGCACCCTGTTTAACGTGCTGGGGCCGTTGATCAACCCGGCGCATCCGCCGCTGGCTTTGATTGGCGTCTACAGCCCGGAACTGGTACTGCCGATTGCGGAAACCCTGCGCGTGCTGGGCTATCAGCGTGCGGCCGTGGTCCACAGCGGCGGAATGGATGAAGTGTCGCTCCATGCGCCAACGCTGGTTGCCGAGCTGCGCGACGGCGAAATTCAGAGCTATCAGCTGGACGCTGCCGACTTTGGCCTGACGCCCTATCATCAGGAACAGCTGGCAGGCGGCACCCCGGAAGAAAACCGTGACATTCTGACACGCTTGCTACAAGGTAAAGGTGAAGCCGCCCATGAGGCCGCTGTCGCCGCCAACGTCGCAATGTTGATGCGTTTGCACGGCGAAGAAGACTTACAGGCTAACGCACAAAAAGTCATGGCCGTATTGCGCTCCGGCGCAGCTTACGACCGCGTTACCGCACTTGCGGCAAGAGGGTAAATGATGCAGACCGTTTTAGCGAAAATCGTCGCCGATAAGGCCATCTGGGTAGAAGCGCGCAAAGAGCAGCAGCCGCTGGCCAGTTTCCAGAATGACGTGGTTCCCAGTCAGCGCCGTTTTTATGATGCCCTGCAGGGCGCGCGCACCGCGTTTATCCTGGAGTGCAAAAAGGCCTCGCCATCGAAAGGCGTGATCCGCGACGACTTCGATCCCGCGCGTATTGCCGGGGTCTACAAACACCATGCGTCAGCCATTTCGGTGCTGACGGATGAGAAATATTTCCAGGGCAGTTTTGATTTTCTGCCGATTGTCAGCCAGATTGCCCCGCAGCCGATTCTGTGCAAAGACTTCATTATTGATGCGTACCAAATCTGGCTCGCGCGTTTTTATCAGGCCGATGCCTGCCTGCTGATGCTCTCCGTGCTGGATGACGAGCAGTATCGACAACTGGCCGCCGTCGCCCACAGCCTGAATATGGGTGTGCTGACGGAAGTGAGCAACGAAGAGGAGCTGGAACGCGCCATTGCGCTGAAAGCCAAAGTCGTCGGCATCAATAACCGCGACCTGCGCGATCTCTCCATCGACCTGAACCGCACGCGCCAGCTGGCGCCACGTCTCGGAGCTGGCGTCACCGTTATTAGCGAGTCGGGCATTAATACTTATGCCCAGGTTCGCGAGCTGAGTCATTTCGCAAACGGCTTTTTGATCGGCTCGGCGCTGATGTCTCACGACGATCTGAATGCCGCTGTCCGCCGCGTGCTGTTAGGTGAGAACAAAGTCTGCGGGCTGACGCGCCCTCAGGACGCCGCCGCCGCCCTCGAGGCGGGTGCCGTCTACGGCGGGCTGATTTTTGTCGACTCGTCTGCGCGAGTAGTAACGGAAGATCAGGCCCGCGAGGTGATTGCCGCTGCTCCGCTGAGCTATGTTGGCGTGTTCCGCGATGCGCCAGTTTCGGACGTCGCCGCCAAAGCTGAAAACTTATCGCTGACTGCCGTGCAGCTGCACGGCAACGAAGGTCAGGCGTACATCAATGAACTTCGCCAGGCACTGGCACCGCAGGTGCAAATCTGGAAAGCGCAAAGCGTGAGCGACACGCTGCCTCCACGCGATCTCCAGCATGTCGATAAATATGTGCTGGATAACGGCCAGGGCGGAACCGGCGTTCGCTTCGACTGGTCCCTGCTGAACGGTGAGAAGCTGGACAACGTCCTGCTGGCGGGTGGATTAAGCCCTGATAACTGCGTAGAAGCCGCGAAAGCAGGCTGTGCGGGTCTCGATTTCAATTCTGGCGTGGAGTCTCAGCCGGGTATCAAAGATGCCAGTAAGCTGGCCTCGGTATTCAAGACGCTGCGTGCATATTAAGGAAGAGCAAATGACAACTTTATTAAATCCCTATTTTGGTGAGTTTGGTGGCATGTACGTGCCGCAGATTTTGATGCCTGCCCTGCGCCAGCTTGAAGAAGCGTTTGTCAGCGCGCAGAAAGATCCGGCCTTCCAGGCGGAATTCACCGACCTGCTGAAAAACTACGCGGGTCGCCCGACGGCGCTGACCAAATGCCGTAACCTGACCGAAGGCACAAAAACCACCCTGTACCTCAAGCGTGAAGATCTGCTCCACGGCGGCGCGCACAAAACCAACCAGGTGCTGGGCCAGGCGCTGCTTGCCAAGCGGATGGGCAAAACCGAAATCATCGCCGAGACCGGTGCAGGCCAGCACGGCGTGGCATCAGCGCTCGCCAGCGCCCTGCTCGGCCTGAAATGCCGTATTTACATGGGGGCGAAGGATGTAGAGCGTCAGTCGCCGAACGTATTCCGTATGCGTCTGATGGGTGCCGAAGTGATCCCGGTACACAGCGGCTCCGCCACGTTGAAAGATGCCTGTAACGAAGCGCTGCGCGACTGGTCTGGCAGCTACGATACCGCGCACTACATGCTTGGTACCGCTGCGGGCCCACACCCGTTCCCGACCATCGTGCGTGAATTCCAGCGCATGATCGGGGAAGAGACCAAAGCGCAGATCCTCGAAAAAGAGGGTCGTCTGCCGGATGCGGTTATCGCCTGCGTCGGTGGTGGTTCCAACGCCATCGGCATGTTTGCTGATTTTATTGATGACGAAAGTGTGGGCCTGATCGGTGTCGAACCTGCGGGTCACGGCATTGAAACCGGCGAGCACGGTGCGCCGCTGAAACATGGTCGCGTAGGGATTTACTTCGGCATGAAGTCGCCGATGATGCAAACCGACGAAGGCCAGATTGAGGAGTCTTACTCTATCTCCGCCGGGCTGGATTTCCCGTCCGTCGGGCCGCAGCACGCGCATCTGAACAGCATCGGTCGCGCGGATTATGTCTCGATTACCGATGACGAAGCGCTGGAAGCGTTTAAAACTCTGTGCCGCAACGAAGGGATTATCCCGGCGCTGGAGTCTTCTCACGCGCTGGCTCATGCGCTGAAGATGATTAAAGAAAACCCGGAAAAAGAGCAGCTGCTGGTGGTTAACCTTTCCGGTCGCGGTGACAAAGATATCTTCACCGTTCACGATATTCTGAAAGCACGAGGGGAAATCTGATGGAACGCTACGATAACGCATTTGCTGAACTGAAAGCCCGCAAGGAAGGCGCGTTTGTTCCCTTCGTCACGCTGGGCGATCCAGGCCCGGAGCAGTCGCTGAAAATTATCGACACCTTAATTGCTGCGGGTGCCGATGCGCTGGAGCTGGGGATCCCGTTCTCCGATCCGCTGGCGGATGGCCCGACGATTCAGAACGCCACCCTGCGCGCCTTTGCCGCAGGCGTGACCCCGACCCAGTGCTTTGAGATGCTGGCGGCAATCCGCCAGAAGCATCCGACCATTCCGATTGGCCTGCTGATGTATGCCAACCTGGTCTTCAGCAAAGGTATCGATAATTTCTACGCCGAATGTGCACGCGTGGGCGTTGATTCAGTGCTGGTCGCCGATGTGCCGGTAGAAGAGTCTGCACCGTTCCGTCAGGCAGCGATGCGTCACAACGTCGCGCCGATCTTCATCTGCCCGCCAAACGCCGATGACGAACTGCTGCGCCAGATTGCCTCTTACGGTCGCGGGTATACCTATCTGCTGTCGCGCGCGGGCGTTACCGGTGCGGAAAACAAAGCAGCGCTTCCCCTGCATCATCTGGTGGAAAAACTGGCCGAGTATCACGCTGCCCCTCCTCTGCAGGGCTTCGGAATCTCATCACCAGAGCAGGTCACCGCAGCGATTGATGCCAATGCCGCAGGTGCTATCTCCGGATCCGCGATTGTGAAAATTATCGAGCGCAACGTCGATAAGCCAGAGCAGATGCTGACTGAACTGCGTGACTTCGTCGCTGCGATGAAAGCGGCGACGCGCAAGGGCTGAGTGTTCTGACCGTCTGGCGACCCGCCAGACGGTTATTCCCCTTTAATACTGTCCGCGTATTTACGCACCAGCCGAAACAGACTCCCCACATCTTCTTCCTGCCAGTCGCTGAAAATCTGGTTCATCAGCGTCATACGCGCCTGCGCGATTTTCATCGTTAACGCTTTTCCTTGCGCCGAGGTGGATACTTCGGAAACCCGTTTATCCGTCGCGCCTGGCTTCTTCTGCACCAGCGCTTGTGCCTCCAGACGTTTAACCTGGCGACTGACGGTGGTGTAATCGCGCCCCAGCCTGTCGGCAAGCTCGACCACGCCCAGCGGGCCGTAGCGGTCGATGGTGATGAGCAACGGGAACAAAATTTGATCCAACAAAACGCCCGCCTCCGACAGCAGGGTGTTGTCGCGTTGCGGCTGATTCATTACGCCCATGATATCCAGCAGCGCGCCGTGAAAATCCGTGACATCGTATTTATGTGCATATTGCATATATTTTCCTGGCGAGTATAGTGCTCTAAAAGATATGTGCATTTTACACATATTTGACAACAGGAGAAAGTGTATGAAAGCAGCCGTTGTTTATGATCCGCTCGCTGGGCCGGTTTACGCCGATTTTGCAACACCCAACATTGAGCCAGGCCAGCACCTCGTTCGCGTTACCGCCTCGGCAATCAGCCATGTGGTGAAAAGCCGGGCCTCCGGTAAGCACTACAGTTTTGACGGCACACTGCCCTTTATCGCCGGGATCGACGGAACGGGCGTCACCGAAGCAGGTCAGCGCGTCTATTTTGCGTTTCCGCCGTCCCCCTGGGGCAGCACGGCGGAGTTTGCCCCAGTCGATGTGAATCTCTGTATTCCCTTACCTGAGGGGCTGGACGATGCCACCGCCGCCGCGATGGCGAATCCGGGGATGTCGGCGTGGGCCGCACTGGTGACACGCGCGCAGTTTCAGCCAGGCGAGACCGTACTCATCAACGGGGCCACGGGCAGTGCCGGGCAGCTTGCGGTGCAAATTGCCCGCTACCGTGGCGCCGGGAAGATCATCGTCACGGGCCGCAATCCGCAGGCACTGTCCCGCCTCAATGCGGATGTGAGCATACTGCTGAGCGACGATAACGCGCGCATCGCACAGGCGTTTGCTGAACAGGCGGCCCAGCAGATTGATGTGGTGATCGACTATCTGTGGGGGCAGAGCGCGCTCGCTATTCTCAACGCTCTGGCAAAGCATACGCCAGGGCTGACGCCGGTGCGTTTTGTTCAGGTCGGCTCACTTTCCGGCGCGGAAATTGCGCTGCCGAGCGCGGTACTGCGCGCCTCTCCGATTCAGTTAATGGGCAGCGGGATTGGTAGCCTGTCGCTGGCACAGCTCATTCAGGCCACGGGTGAGATGTTTCAGGGGGCGGTTCCCGGTGGATTCACGATTGCCACCACCAGGGCACGGCTGGAAGATGTCGCTCAGGCATGGTCACAGGATGACAGCAAAAAACGCACGGTGTTTGTGATGAACTGATGGCAAACGGCAGAGCCTCTACGACTTAAGGGTGAGGACAAAATTGATCGGGTCGAGCTTTTGGGTGGACGACACTTTTCAAATTGGATCGTAAGAGTATGATCCCCCTTCTTTTCGGCACTCTGCCGTTTTAAATCCTTCTGAGTTCAGAGGTTTACACATGTCATGGCAACACTTCAAACAGGCTTATCTGATTAAGTTCTGGTCCCCTGTTCCTGCAGTCATCGCTGCGGGTATCCTCTCTACCTACTATTTCGGCATTACCGGCACCTTCTGGGCGGTCACGGGTGAATTTACCCGCTGGGGCGGACAGCTTTTGCAGCTGGCGGGCGTGCATGCCGAAGAGTGGGGTTATTTTAAGCTGATTCATCTGGAGGGCACCCCGCTCACCCGCATCGACGGGATGATGATTATCGGTATGTTCGGCGGCTGTTTTGCGGCGGCGCTATGGGCCAATAACGTCAAACTGCGTATGCCCCGCAGCCGTATTCGTATTGCGCAGGCCATCGCGGGCGGAATTATCGCCGGGTTTGGCGCGCGTCTGGCGATGGGGTGCAACCTGGCGGCCTTCTTCACGGGTATTCCTCAGTTTTCCCTGCATGCCTGGTTTTTCGCCGTGGCGACCGCCATCGGTTCTTACTTTGGCGCGCGTTTCACGCTGCTGCCTATCTTCCGCATTCCGGTCAAAATGACCAAAGTCAGCGCCGCCTCCCCGCTCACGCAAAAACCGGATCAGGCGAAACGCCGTTTCCGTCTGGGAATGCTGGTCTTTTTCGCGATGATTGCGTGGGCACTGTGTACCGCATTTAATCAGCCAAAACTGGGGCTGGCGATGCTGTTTGGCGTTGGCTTTGGGCTGCTGATTGAGCGCGCGCAGATCTGCTTTACCTCGGCGTTCCGCGATATGTGGATCACCGGGCGCACCATGATGGCAAAAGCGATCATTGCCGGAATGGCAGTCAGCGCCATCGGTATTTTCAGCTATGTGCAGCTGGGCGTGGAGCCAAAAATCATGTGGGCCGGCCCGAATGCGGTGATTGGCGGTTTGCTGTTTGGCTTCGGTATTGTGCTGGCGGGTGGATGCGAAACCGGCTGGATGTACCGTGCCGTGGAAGGACAGGTTCACTACTGGTGGGTGGGTCTCGGCAACGTCATCGGCTCGACTATTCTGGCCTATTACTGGGACGATCTCTCGCCTGCACTCGCCACCAGCTGGGATAAGGTCAATCTGCTGAACACCTTTGGTCCGTTGGGCGGGCTGCTGGTCACCTACGCCCTGCTGTTGATCGCCTTTTTACTGGTTATCGCCCAGGAGAAACGATTCTTTCGTCGCACCGCGCGTAACACTGAAACACAGGAGAATGTGGCATGACGCAAATTGTCCCTGATTATCGCCTCGATATGGTTGGCGAACCTTGTCCGTACCCGGCCGTCGCCACCCTCGAAGCCCTGCCGCAATTGAAGAAAGGGGAAATTCTGGAGGTGGTGAGCGATTGTCCTCAATCGATCAATAACATTCCGCTGGATGCCAAAAATCACGGCTACACCGTGTTGGATATTCAGCAGGACGGCCCGACCATTCGCTATTTGATTCAGAAGTAACGCCCCTCTCACAACGTTCCCCAGCGGGAACGTTGTTCCCTCCGCTTTGCCGATGAAAAAACAACCAACACGTTGCGTTAGCTCTCATTTTCTTTTTATCGCGAAGAATACTGTATCCACAGTTTCCATGAGGATAATCTGATGAAAAAGTTACTGATATGTTGTCTGTTCGGCAATACCGCCCAGTCGCTTGCCAGGAAAATGCAGCATGCTGCTGATGCGCGCGGAATGAAACTGCTGATAAGCGCCGTCGGGCTGGATAATTTCGCCAGCGTCGCCCCGGCTTTTGACGCCTTCCTGGTCGCGCCGCACATTCAATATAAGCTTGAAGAATTACGGGCAGTGATTGGTGAAGGCCAGCCGATCACGGTTATCGAAAGCTATCCGTTTGCCTCACTGGACGGTGAGAAGGTGCTGGAATTTGTACTTAAGCATATGCCGGAGCTGGTGGCATAGCGTTGATCAATGAAAACTGGCCGCAGTACGACCAGTTTTTTACGAGCGTTGAAGCGATCAGAAACGATAACCCGCCGAGAACATAAACACCCATGGGTCCAGGCGCGTATGGACGCTCTGCTGTTCGCCGCCAGCCTTGAAGCGCACGTCGGTGTCGATATCCATATACCAGACGGACATGTTCAGCAGCCAGTCGCGGTCGATCAGATAATCCAGCCCGACCTGCCCCGCAGCACCCCAGGAATCTTTCAGACTCAGATCGGAAAGACCGGCCTCTTTACCCGTATCGTTAAACTTCTCGTCGAAGAAGGTGGTGTAGTTCACACCTGCACCGATATACGGACGCACTTTGCTGCTGGCATCACCAAAGTACCACTGCGCCATCAGGGTTGGCGGGAGCTGATGAACCGTTGCAATATTTCCCGTCGGACCGGTGCCGACTTTGTGGCGGAATGGCGTTGCCGCCAGAAGTTCAATACCGACATTTTCCGTTGCCATATAGGTGAACGTCAGGCCCAGTTGGGTATTGTTGCTGACGTTGAAGCCGCCCAGACTCCCCAGCACATTGTCCGATCCCTCTGTCGGGCGAACCGTTGCCGAACCCGCACGAATAAAGAACTCGCCCGCTTCATGTGCGTACGCACCGCCAGAAATACTGCTTAAGATCAGGGCTGCCACTGCTAACTTTTTCATATCCGCTCCATCGTTGTGGTTTTATTGGCGCGGTGAATATACTCATAAATAAGTAACAAGTGATCTAACTCAGATCACACTTGGTCTGGTAATTTAACATTCATTGATCCAGATTAATTTTTGCCGTGCAAACCGACACGCATATCCTCGTCTCAGGTCAATTTTGCAAAATGACCGAGGCTTTACAAAGATATGCTTTTCCATACAAGTCATGGTGCTGCCACGACAGAGTTATCCAGGGTACAATTGCCCGCTTATTAATACCTGCAATACTCAAGGAGAGTGCATGTCTATCACGGCGAAGTCCGTCTACCGTGACACGGGGAATTTCTTCCGCAATCAGTTCATTACTTTTTTACTGATCGCCTTGCTTTGCGCGTTTATCACGGTGGTGCTTGGCCATGCGTTTTCGCCGAGTGATGATCAAATTGCCACCCTGAGCCAGGGCGATCATCTCGCCGGCAGCGGCGGGTTGTTTGATCTGGTTCAGAACATGACGCCAGAACAGCAGCAGATTTTGCTGCGCGCCTCTGCGGCATCGACCTTCTCGGGCTTGATCGGTAATGCGATTCTGGCGGGCGGTGTCTTGCTGATGGTTCAGCTCATTTCTGCGGGACATCGCGTCAGCGCCCTGCGCGCCATCGGTGCCAGCGCGCCTGTACTGCCTAAACTGTTCATCCTGATCTTTTTGACCACCATGCTGGTGCAGATTGGGGTGATGCTGGTGGTCGTGCCGGGTGTACTGCTGGCAATAATTCTCTCGTTCGCCCCAGTGATGCTGGTGCAGGACAAGATGGGAATATTTACAGCCATGCGCAGCAGTGCAAAACTGGCATGGGCAAATATGCGCCTGGTGGCCCCGGCGGTGATCAGCTGGCTGCTGGCCAAAACCCTGCTGCTGCTGTTTGCACCAAACTTTGCGGTCTTGACGCCAAACGTCGGTGCGGTGGTTGCAAACACGCTGAGTAACCTGATTTCAGCCGTGTTGCTGGTCTATTTATTCCGCCTGTATATGTTGATTCGCCAATAGTTTCCCTGAAAGCAGATAATGGAATCGAAGAATGAAGCAGTTTCTTGATTTTTTACCGCTGGTCGTGTTTTTCGCGTTTTACAAGCTCTACGACATCTATGCCGGCACAGCCGCGTTAATCGTCGCGACGGCCGTGGTGTTGATTTACAGCTGGGTGCGTTATCGTAAAGTCGAAAAAATGGCGCTGATCACCTTTGTACTGGTGGCGGTGTTTGGGGGATTAACCCTGTTCTTCCATAACGATGAATTTATCAAATGGAAAGTGACGGTCATTTACGCGCTGTTCGCGGGTGCGCTGGTGTTCAGCCAGTGGGTGATGAATAAACCGCTGATTCAGCGCATGCTCGGCAAAGAGATCACCCTTCCTCAGGAAGTGTGGTCGCGCCTGAATATCGCCTGGGCGCTGTTCTTTATCCTCTGCGGGCTGGCGAATATCTACATTGCGTTCTGGCTGCCGCAGAATATCTGGGTCAACTTCAAGGTCTTTGGCCTGACGGCGTTGACGCTGATTTTCACGCTGCTCAGCGGTGTGTATATCTATCGCCATATGCCTCAGGACGATAAGCACTAAAATTGAAGGCCAGGCAGCGTGCTGTCTGGCCTTTTCTCTTCCCGACCGTCTGCTTTTCGTATTTCCCACCAGCTGTAAATCATAGTAGCATCCCGCCTGTCGTCTTCCGTAACGAGCTTAAGAAACAATGACAATAACGAATGACGCCCCTCAGGGCGAACTGGTTTTACGCACACTTGCTATGCCTGCCGACACCAATGCGAACGGTGACATCTTTGGCGGGTGGTTAATGGCCCAGATGGACATGGGAGGCGCGATCCTCGCAAAAGAGATCGCACATGGCCGCGTGGTGACGGTCAGAGTCGACGGGATGACGTTTTTGCGTCCGGTCGCAGTGGGTGATGTTGTGTGCTGCTACGCACGCTGCGTCAAACGCGGTAACACGTCGATATCGATCAACATTGAAGTCTGGGTAAAGAAGGTCTCTTCCGAGCCGATTGGCCAGCGCTACAAGGCGACTGAAGCGCTGTTTATCTATGTCGCGGTGGACAATCAGGGCAAACCTCGCCCACTGCCACAGGTATAAAAAAAGCCTCCATCTGGAGGCTTTCTTGTTTATTCCATCTGCGCCCCGCCGTTCAGGCGGAAGACGATGTTAACGATAAGTCCATTCCCCGGCTTGCCAGGCTCGTAGCGCCATTTACGCATCGCGGCTTTCACTTCTCGCTCGAACATGTTTGCTGGTTGCGCCGAGAGCACTTCGACGTTATCGACACGGCCATCCGCGGTCACGTCAAACTTCACACGCAGACGTCCCTCAATACGCAGGGCCTGTGCACGCGCAGGATACTGCGGCTGATTGCGGCTCATCGCGCGCGGACCAGAAGGAGCAGACACCACCGGCTTCGTCGTCGTCGGCGAACTATTCATGACCGGTTTCGCGGGTGCGGTGTTCTGGGTTGACTGCACCGCGCGGGGTTCGACCGGACGCTCTTCACGCTTCGGACGCTCCTCGACCTTTTTCACCGGCTTCGGTTTTGGCTTCGGCTTAGGTTTTGGCTCCGGCTTGTGGATCACCACGGGCGCTTCTTTCGGCGGTTCCGGAACAATTTCAGGTTCGGGTTCTGGCTCAGGCTCGACAACCGGCTCCGGCGGAGGCGGAACCACCTGCGGCTCCAGGTCTGCTGGCGACACCATCGTCACAGAAATCGGCTGCGCAGGTGCTGGCATTTCAATAACCTGATGAACCGAAGTGTAGAGCAGCGCCGCCACGACAGCGCCGTGGATCACAACGGACAGTAGCGTCGGCCAGGGAAAGCGGCGAGGTAAATCGAGGGTCATCGAAGTCATAATCGTTACAGTTAAAAAACCAGACCCTGATTTTAAATGCAAATAGCAATCATATTCAATAAGGCACTCCATCTTCTCGCGATTTAACTGCTCGCGAGGCCAAAAAAGGCGCATCTTTGTTATGGTTTTAACAAGGTCGTTATCTTTACATTGCAGTCATCGATGCTTTCACATAACGTAATTGACACTTTTTATGGCTAAGGAGCTCCGCCGTGCTTTACGTGATTTACGCTGAAGATGTTGCCGATTCTCTGGAAAAACGACTTTCCGTGCGCCCTGCCCATCTCGCGCGTCTGCAACTGTTACATGACGAAGGAAAATTACTGACCGCCGGCCCGATGCCCGCAGTGGATAGCAACGATCCCGGTGCGGCTGGCTTTAGCGGCTCAACGGTCATTGCGGAGTTTGAATCGCTGGAAGCTGCACAGTCCTGGGCCGAAGCAGACCCGTACGTCGCGGCAGGGGTTTATGAGAAAGTGACCGTCAGACCGTTCAAGAAAGTGTTTTGAGGTGAGGGGGGAAGGCTCCCGCAGGAGCTTTTTGAAACGCTTCAACACAATGAAATAAAAGGATTTATTTCAGGTCACGTCCACATGTTGACCACATCGGTACAATAAACCCGCTCAGGCGGGTTTATTTCGATATGCTCTAACACAATAGTATCGTACACATTCAGAGGTGCAAACACTCTCCCGCAATGATCAACAACGTATTCACATCTATACAGCTCAGTCTCGTGTAATCGGAAATATTCAAATTACTGATATTATGGTTTGTAGCATCAATGACTTTAACTTAAGCATGACAATTAAATGTATCTCTCAATGATAGGTATTCCTTGTGCAAGATCAAAATCTTGACATTCGAAATCAAACAACCTAAAAAATCTATATGTGTAAGACCCTTTGAGGCTATTATTTTTGACTATATATTTTGTGATCGATAGGTTTTCAACTTCTATATTTATTCGCGTAATGTGCTTATTATAATCATCTAAATTAGGATGTATAAATTTGTAGGTTGACTTATTGAAAATTCTTTTTTTATGATAACCACCCACTATAAATTCAATGTTCGCTTTTTTTATTTGCATATTGCATCGCTTGCAAGCAATGCTTAAATTTTTTGGAGAAAACATAAACTTAGCATAGAGTGACTGAGGAAGTATATGCTCTATATCAATGACAAGATTAAATTCCCCTTTAAAAGATCGCTGACAATAACAGCATTTTAAGCATTTGTCTCTGTAATGGCTTTTTATAGTTTTTTTTACATTTATAAGTTTTTTGTTATACCATATATTTCCGCCTTCAGCAACCGAACGGCGTATTGCCAACACCTCTTCCTCAGTATATTTAAACTTAGCCATTCTTTTTAATCTCTTTGATAATATTTGGTATTGAATCAATTATTTCAAGATGTTTATGGTCATCAGTAATTTTTTTAAACTTTTTTAATTGCTCATGCAGTTCAGCTTCATCAATATTATTCTTTAAAGCAGTATTTATTAGTTTATTAATAAGATAGCTGAAATATCGACTTTCAGGAGTTATTATTTGAAATACATCAGTGAGTATCTCTTCAATATTTTTTGAATGGTGATCTGCAAGCTTTTTTATATTCCCATTTATAGTCCTATAAATACTAACTTTAGATTCTGAACTATGTGCACCTGAAATGACCATAGGGGCATGGGTAGCGCATACAATGATTGGTTTATAATGGTAGAACAAATCATTTAAATTTTTAAAATATTCACGCTGCCATCTAGGGTGCAAACTATTCTCCGGCTCATCTATAAGAATATATGCCTTTTTATCTATGTGCATCGAGATCCATGACAACGAAGTTAAAAGAGTTAACTCGCCCGAACTAGCTTCATTTAAATTTATTTTTTCACCGTGTTTATAAAGTGAGATCTTTACATCACTTAAAATTTTTAGCTTCGTTAAATGATATTTCAATCTTAAGACAGAAAGTAGGTATTCTGTTTCCAAATCAATGCCTGGGTATTCAAAATCTATTACCATCTGGATCTTAGGGTTTTTTTCATTGCTAGACCATAACCCTGGTGCGGTTTCAATTGTCGGCACTCTTGACAAAAAAGATCTAACTTTCATTATATCATATATCTCTAGAGATCTTGTATACTCCAAAGAGTTTATTTTTTTCAGAGAGTCCGTGCTATTTACTAATTTAAATGACACTTCGATCTTACTATTGAAACCAATATAAGCTAACACCCTCCGGAGGATCTCAAATGACTTCCCACTATCAAGCTGTGATCTTTTAGAAGACAAAGCATCTATCATTACATCACTTACATGGTTTATTTTATTTGATGGTAGCCTAAAATAATTTTTAATACGTAAAGTTGGGAATTTATTATGAATAGTGTTTGCAATAGTGATAATATTGGCATATGGTTCGGAATATGCTATTTCTTGTGCTAATTCGGCCATGAGCCTACTTTTACCTGCTCCATTCTCTCCAATTAACAGATGATTATTTGATTGTTTGTTTAGTTTTGGCAGAAGCATAATTGTCCTTATTAAGTTCTAGAATTTAATACACATACTTTACACTATCAATATTCTGTATTGCTACCAAGTTATATAATTTCTCATGTTAAAATTCACATCATTTTCTGATTATCCTAAAATGACTTCCTTCAAAACACCTTAACTACACACGTTGTAATAAAACATACACCTTAAATTATCAAATCGAAGAAGCCCCCGCAATTGTGGGGCTTTCTCATTTGTCACATCCAATGCATCTGATGCTGTCCTGACGTTGCCGGGTGTGGTGGTGCTGGCACGACTTCACCCGGTGAAACGATAAAACGCGAAAGGGTCTCGGTCGTGACAAAGGTGCAACTGCAGTTGATATTTGTACACTGATGGTAACGCTCCTTCGTGGTATCAGAGAAATATCGACTTGTGCGCGCGTGGGCGGCGTGATGGCATTTTGGACAGTGAAACATGGTGAGCACCTCTTAACGATTCCGATGCGCTAATTTTACTCACTTTATTCATATAAAACAAATAGATATAATGATAACTCTATTCCATTTCCTCACTCTCATACTCAACGTCTGAAACCTTCACCTCAAGCTCTAAGCCCGTCGTGTAACCGTTCCCGTTAAGGTTGTGCACCACGCGGCTGATTATCCACGCCTGCTCGTCTATGACGCGCTTAAAGCCTTTCACCGCCACCGGCGTTTCAGGAAATAAATCTGCCCGGCCAGTGGCGAGCGTAACCGAAAACTCCGCCACCCCGCGCTGTATCTTGTCCCACTTCGCCTGAGCTGCGCGCATCGCCTGCGCCTTTGTCGCAAAGATGGTCGTGAGCTCCAGCACGTTGTCAGACTCACCGGCCATATACTCGCCCTCGCGCGCTTCCTGCTCCTTTTTCGCCTGACTCTTTGTCGGTGCTTTAACGGCTTTCGGGTGCTGCAGAGCGCGCAGATGTTGCTTTTTCGGCTTGCGTTTGAGCTTCACCTTTTGCTTTTGCGGTTTCGGGTCTCTGGTGTGCAGCCATTTTGCCGTGACGCCGGTGTACGCCTCGCGGTCAGCAATGGCGAACTGATGCCGGTCGCCGTCGCCGCGCTCGACGGTCATTTGCGGGATAGCCTTGCCGCTGGCCGTTACCGCGCTACCGGCTTTCAGGAATAATAATTTTCCCGCTTTGACAGAAACCGACGCACCGTTTCGGTCAGCCAGTCGGGAAAGAAACGCCGCGTCGGATTCCTGTGACTGGTCGATATGCGGCACGGCGATCGCTTTCAGGGTCTCAGCGACGCTGGCCGCGAGTTTGTTACGCTGCGCGATGGTATCGACAATTACCCCGAGCGTGGTGTCATGCCATGACTGCTCGCGGCGTGAGTTCAGCGTCCCGCGAAAATCCGCACTACGCCCCCGGATGGTCAGCGTATCTGGCGCGCCCCGGTGCTCAATTTCATCGACCGTGAACGTCCCTTTTTTTATCAGCGCGGAATCCTGCCATCCTAACCACAGCGTCAACGTAGCTCCGCGCGGCGGCATTGCTATCTGGCCGTCAGTGTCATCGAGCTCGATATCGAGCTGGTCGGCCTCGAATCCGCGATTGTCGGTTATGGTCAGGCTGATAAGGCGGTCACTAAAATCCTGCGTGATATCCTCGTTATCCAGCTTGAGCATAAACGCCGGGGCTATCTTCGCCCCGGCCTGCACATTCATTCCCGTTATCATCCCGCCAGTCCTCCCAGCCAGTTACCGGCTGATGTGACCAGACTGTCAGCCTGCGTTTTCAGGTCGCCGTAAATCGCCGCGAGCGAGTCATCAACGCGTTTCAGCGACAGGCTGAAATCGATTTTTCGCGCCTGGCCGTCGCTGAAAAGCTCGGTGTGGGTATGGGTCACTTTCTCGATAACATACATCCCGAGGATCATGCCCGTCCCGTCAATCAGCGGCCATGCGCGCCCCTCATCAGCCATCAGTTCGACCGCTGTCAGCGACAGGCGACCGCCGGTGATTTCAGGGTAAAGCGTGCCCGACAGGGTGCGGGAGGTTTCTCCCTCCCCGAGAAACTGATAAGCCGGTGGCTTGCCGATGCGGTCGTTTGAGGCCCAGCGATAATCTTTCGAATACTGCATCGACTGATACGGCAGGGTGTGCCGTTCAAACACAAAAAAACCCAGCACCATTAGCATGTTTACACCTTCCTTAATCGTGTCTCATGTTGGATCGCTGGCGCGCACGTTTCTCACGGTCGACCTTCTCGACGGCGTCGCGCAGCTGACGGTCGAGGTCGCTGCCCGGCACAGCGCCACCCTGCAGGGTGATGTTGTATTCGCTTTTACTCTGGTCGATGTAAGACCGGCCAGCGGGAGCTGTCACCGGCTGATACGCCTGATATCCGCCATAACTCGCAGTTGCCGGGATATACCCGCCACCCGGCGCGGCCTTATTCGCTTTCGCGGCAGTCTGGTCGAGGTCACCGGACTCTTTTTTGATGACCCCGAGCTTTTCCAGCAGCCAGCCGACCTTCCCGCTCAGGCTGTTGAAGATATTCAGCGGAGCCATCAGCGCATCGGCGAGGGCTTTACCAAACATAACCCCGACATTTTTGCAGCTCTCCAGCGTTTCCTGCGTGGCTTTCACCGGCGCGAGCAGGTCTTTAAACCACTTCCAGACGACACCGAGCTTTTCCGCGATGGCGTCAAAGACCGGCGAGAGCGGGGCAAACATTTCCCCGACAGGCGCAAAGGCGGCTTTAAGCCCTTCCACCACTCCTGAGAAAAAGGCGTCTAGCGGTTCCCAATATTTACGGATCAGCAGCGCACCCGCCACGATAGCTGCGACCACAGCCACCACCGGCAGACTGATGGCACCAATGGCCGTGACGATTGCCCCACCGACGGTGCTGAATACCACGCCCATTACACCGGCAGCGGCAATGATGGCGTTAATGCCCATCACCACCGGCCAGGCGACGAGGCCAATCCCGCCCATTACGCCAGTCAGCGCCAGCGCGCCGCCGACCACCACACCGATAGTGGTCGCCAGTCCCTTATTTTTTGTGATCCAGCCATCGAGTTTGAGCACATACTTCGTCGCCGTTTGCGTCAGCCTGCGCAGTGAGCCCTCCTGCTGGTCAAACAGGTCAGTCCCGACCGCCTCATATGCCGACTGAAACTCTTTAAAGTCGCCGCCGAGGTTGTCCTGCATGACTTTAACCAGCTCCTCGGTCTTGCCGTCCGAGGCTTTAAACGCAGCGGTAAGCTGGTCGAGTTTGCCGGTCGACGCGGCGGCCATCAGTACCGCCGCCGACGAGCTGGCCTCCTCACCGAAAATGGTTTTCATGTATTCGGCGCGCTGGCCGGTGCCGAGATTGTTCTTCTCAAAACTGCGCTGCATTTCTTTCAGGATGGAAAATATCGGGCGCGTGTTTCCCTTGCTGTCCGACGTTTTCACCCCGAGCTCTTTGATGGCGTCATACGCTTTACCGGTCGGTGCCTGCAGGCGACTCAGCACGGCACGGCTTCCTGTTCCCGCCATCGAGCCGGTGATTTTGGAGTCGTGGAGCGCGCCCACCATCGCGGCGGTTTCCTCGATACTGACCCCGGCATTTTTCGCCACCGGCGCGGCGTACGTCAGCGCGTCGCTTAGCCCGTCAAAGTCGGCGGCAGTTTTGTTCATCGTCATCGAGAGCACATCGCCAATGTGTGCGACTTTGTCGTTGGAAAGCTGAAACGCGGATTTCATCCCGGTCAGCAGCGCGGCGTTCTCTTCCATCGAGCGCTGATTCGACAGCGCCATATTCAGCGTGACCGGTGTCGCCGCCTGAATGGCCGCCGCATCGCCGCCGCTTTTGGCAATGATGATTTGCGCACTGGCCGCGTCATCGGCAGACGCAGCGGTATTGTCACCGAGCTGTCGCGCCTGTTTACGCAGCGCCTGCATTTCGGGCGATTGTTTCTCAACGCCGAGCACCGCCTGCAGCTCAGAGTTTTTCTGCGCAAAATCAAAGCCCGGCATCATCAGTTTTACACCTGCCAGCGTTCCCGCCGTAGCAATACCGACCCCGGCAGCACCTGCGGCCGCCGCACTACCGGCCATTGATTTACCGGCCTGATAGCGCTCTTTCACCCGGTTGAGCTTTGCCTGCTGTGCGCTGACCTTCGCCAGTGCATCACGCTGACGATTGAGCTGCGCAGTGGTCTCGCTGATGCGCGACTTAAGCCCCCGCTCATCATTTGCCAGATTACGGGTATTAATCCCCACCGCGCCGAGCTCGCGTTGCTGGCGTTTAATGGATTCGGTGAGGCTGTTGTATTTTGTTTGCAGCCCGTCGGCTGCACGCTTCGCGGATTCAAGTACCTGTGCCTGCGCGCGCGTCGGGCGCTCGGTGTTTTTAAACTGCGTGGCAAGAGCCGCCGCCTCCTGCTTTGCCTTTTCCAGTGACTGACCGGTGACGGCAAGCTGCGCGCTGGCTTTCCTGAATCCCTCAATGCGGGATGCCTGCGCGTTAAGCTCGCGCAGGCTTTTCTGTGAAGTGCGGATGTCGCCGGTAAGGGATTTGCTGGCGGTCTGGATAGCCTTAAGCGGTCGGCTTGCCCGGTCGACCGCGTTCAGCAGTACCTCAAGTCTGACATTATTGCTCATGATGGTTTCCGCTACGCTGCAGCGCTTTCTCGCGCCACGTGAAGAGCTCGGTCACGCTCAGGGAATTCAGCTCTGATGGCGGCCAGTGAAAAACCACCGCGATATCCGCCATCAGGTCATCGACCGACAGGTTTTCGTGAAATTCTAGTGTTCCGAAACAGGCGACAAAAAACCGACCACCTTACCGGCGAGCGAAATCAGGTCGGACACATCCAGACGCGCGACCTCGTGCTCAGTCAGCGCAGGATAGGTCATGCGCGGCAGCACCTTAATCAGGGCATCGACGTCAGAGTTTGCCAGTGATGCCAGCGACACACCGCGCAGGGTTCCCGCGTTCGGTTTGGTCAGGGTGATCTGCTCAATTTTCTGCTCGCCGCGCATCAGTGGGGTATCGAGGATCACGACGTTCGGTTTTTTGGTTTCGGTGGTGGCGGTTTCGTTGATATTTTCCATGATGTTTCTCTCTTCAAAGTTAAGTGACCGGCCAGCATTGCTGACCGGGTCAGGGGTTACAGACCGATGGCCTTGCGGTGCTCAGCCAGACGGTCGACGCCGTCTACTTTCAGCACCATGTTGATGACGTCAATCTCGATGACTTCGCGGCCATCAATCGTGAGCTGGTAATAGGCGCACTCGGTCGACATTTTGGTCGTCCCGCTTTCACCCTGTTTGTTTTCGCCGCCGTCGTACTCTTTGTGACGGCCCCGCATCACCACCTCAACGGCAGAAATCGCGCCGGTGTCGTCGCGCTGATACGAGCCGGTAAAGCGCAGCGGCACGCTGTCAGCACCCGGCGAGGCGTACTGCGCCCACAGGTCGACATCGGGCAGACCGCCGAGCGTCCACTCAAGCGACAGCGCGTCGTCATCGAGACCGAGGTCAATTGATACCGAGCCCGGCATCCCGCCGCCGCGATATTTTTCGAGCTTGCGGGTCAGCTTCGGCAGGGAGACGGATTCCACGACGCCCATGTAGCTCAGGCCGTCGTTGAACATGTTCAGATATTTAAGCTTGCGCGGTAATGCCATGCTTGCAGCTCCTTAGCTGTTGACCGAGTCCGACAGGTTCGCCAGATAGGTATCAGTGATGCGCTGGCGCAGGGTCAGGTGTTCCAGCGGCGGGACGGGGGTATAGTCGTAATCGATATACAGTTTCCCTACCTTCAGGGTCGCGGTGTCGTTCGACTCCGGGTCGTACCAGCAGGAGCCATCGACGATATAGCCGTTGTTTTTCAGCTCGCGGAATTTGGCATTGATACCGGCCACGATGTCGCGAATAAGCGTCGGGGTAATGGGTTTATCCATCGCCCACGCGTGCGCCTCTGCCATCGTGTCGGCCAGCACCTGCGCGGTGCGGGTGTAGTTCTCAAACAGGAAAAGCGGGTCATCCGAGCAGGTGCGGTTGCCCCAGAACTTAAAGCCGTCGTTGCGGATCAGAGTCGTCACACCGGCCTGATTAAGCAGGTTGGCGTCGGTCGCCGGTTCCTGCAAATCCCACGACACCGAGGCACTAACGCCGGTGACGCCATTCACGCCGACGTTCGACAGGGTTTTGTGCCAGCCGGTCGTCTGGTCGATTCTGGCACGCAGCCCCAGCGCGCGCGCCGTCGCCCAGGCGTTCGTCGTGGCGTTCGCCGTGGTGTCCCATGCCAGAAAATCAGGGAAGATGACCATCAGCTCGCGCTGGCTGAAATTCTCGCGGTAGTCGATGGCATCAGAAATGGTTTTGCAGCCCCACGCACTGATATAGCCAAAGGCGCGCAGACTCTGACAGGTTGACGCGAGCGCGGTCGCCACTTCCTGCGTATCCAGCCCCGGCACACCGAGAATGCGCGGCTTAACGCCGGTGACGGTCTGCGCCGTCAGCAGCGCTTTCAGGCCGGTATATTTCCCGTTTTCGTCCGTGGTGCCGATGATGTTCGAAATCGTTTCTTTCTGTGCCGCGTCGGGGTCGTCGGGGTCGTCGACACCTTCAGCCACGCGCACGACGACAATGACCGGTTTGCACTGGTCGGCAATGGCCTGCAGGGATTGTGAAAGCGTGCCCTGTTTACCGGCTTTACCGATAGCGGTTTGCACGCTGGTAATCAGCACCGGCTCATTGAGCGGGAATGCGTTTTCGTCAGCATCGCTGGCCGTGCAGACCATGCCGATGATGGCCGTTGAGACGGTGGAAATGGTGCGCACGCCGTCGTTAATCTCGATGACCTGCACGCCGTGATGATAGTCGCTCATCCGTTAAACTCCGTGGTGTAAGGGTGCAACTATTTTCTGTTGTGTACACGACTGGCGCGATGAAATGGCGTTGGAGGAGGGATAACACAACAAACAAAAAGCCCTCCGGGTGGAGGGCTCTGGTCATTCTGGTTTAACCGGCCAGTCAATATCTGGCGCGCTGGCGGGTTCTACCCGGCCTAACAGGACGCGGTATGTTTTCATCGCTGTCAGGAGCGCTAATTCTTCCTCTGTCGCAATCCCCAGCTCCGCCGCATCCTGCAGCGGCGAGATAATCTGCGAGACCTCCGACAAAAGGCTTTGCTTCTTTGCCTCTGCTCGTGCCACATGATCCACCGGCGCGGGGATGATTTTTTTGCCGTCATACATCCATTCGCCATCGATATTGAAACCTGCAGGCACGGATTTTTTCGTGACTTCCGCCACCGCCATATTGACCGGCCACAGCGCAGAAACATCGTAATCCGCCGTGCGGATAATCCCGTCATCGGTAAAAGCAATTTTTAACTTAGTGGCTGAAAACAGGGACTGACTGGCGTACCAGTCTTTTCCGTCCTCATCCTGCAGATAAAGAATATTGTCAGCTTCTCTGACGACAGGCTCGTAAGCCGTGAGTGTTTTAAGTTCCATATTTACCCCGAAATGGTTCGCCATGCACCGTTGATATTTATTTGTATCGGCTTGTACTGAATAGTGTCATCAACCGGCGCATCCCCTTCAACATACCAGCCCGTAAACGCACACCCGCCCGGAACGTAATTCCAGCCATTACGTTTCAGTACAATCGTTCCAGGACTTCCCTGACGAACATCGATCACCGTTGCTGTTTTTAGCGGATAGCGCCCGTCGCTTTCGGCTTTGGTATAGGCTCCGGTTTTAGCCATATAACCCGCATCAGATTGCGCTTTCGTGTAATAACGTGAATCAAAGTTACCGTAATCTGACGGAACAAATCTCCCGCTACCAGTGATTCCACCATTCACGGCAAGACCATGCCCCATAGTGACTGCGCCGGTAGAGATATCGACGTAAAATGGACGTAGGTTGTTATAGCCTCCGAACTGATCACCGGAGTTTGTCATCATCAGATAAAGTCTGTTGCCATCGTTTCGCCAGAATGTGCCGTAACTCCCGTAAGCTATTCGGAAACTATTAGCGCTTGAGCTTTGCATTTCACCCGTGGCTTTCATGGGGCCACTCAAATTAACGGCCCTGCCATTGGCTGTGGTTACAGAAATAGAACCATCTTCACCCAAAACTAATCCAGTTCCGCCCTTATAGTTAAAAAGCGAAACATGATAATTTGCGCCTCCCCGCCCCACATAAAATACGTTATCCCCGTTGTAATCCTTGCCCAGAAGATAAGTTGACTGACCAGCAGCAAGCGGCCACAGCGCTACCGCTGCGCCATTGCCTTTAACAGCTATGGCTTTCTGGAATGTCCCGCCCTGCGATGCTGAAACGGCGTCAACATCCGCCGCTGATGGCTTGTTTTTATCGGTGTAAAAATACTGATAATCCTTGCTACCCGTCCCCGTTGCGCCATCCCATCGAAACGCGATTTTGCCTTTTGGATCGGATGGAATAATCAGGTGACGACTTTGCTTTGCCGCCCCACCATCCTGATAAAGCGTAAAGGTATAGGCGTAAGGTCCACCGCTGACAGCGTGCGTCCAGAAACCGGAAGGTAAATCCGTCGGGATATTGTCGTAATTGTTACTCGCTACGGCAGGCGTGCGGGGTGCCACAGCTCCCAGCCCGTGCCAGCCCGTCACCGGTACTCGCCCGACTGTCGTATCTGTCATCGACGTGACGACATCTGCTTTTGCCGCCGTTCCGAGGCTCTCCTTAACTTTGGTCAGGTCATCATTAACGCCCTTTACCGCCTTTGGGGTCGCCGCCAGCGCTTCCGAGGTGCTGTCGGTCGCACTACTGAGCTGGACAATGCCCTTCTGCTTTGTGGTGGCGTCCTGAGCCGTATATTTACCATCAGCAAGGTCATACGCCGCCTTAACCGCTTTCGGCGTCGCGGCGAGCGTCTCAGACGTGCTGTCGGTTGCATTGCTTAACTGCGTGAAACCCTTTTCTTTCAGTGTGGCGTCGGGATGGCGACGGGATTGCTCATGCTCCGCGAGCTTATCGTCGACATAATCCTGCGTTGCCATCACCAGTGTGGTATCGATGGACAGCTCGACCGTGTCGATATCGCTCACCATGATAACCATTCGCAGGGTCTGCGCGCGTCCCGACCCTTCCGCCAGCTCGGGCTTGTAGCTCTCTGCCATATTACCGACCGCAATCAGCGTGCCGGTGTCATCGTAAAGCCCCATTTCACGCAGCCAGAAACCGCCGGTCTCTGGCGGAATCACCAGCTCCGCGACGACATAGTTTTTGTGCTTTTTGTCCTGGCTGATTTTATTCAGCGCATGACGCCAGACCTCATTGACCAGCTTTGTCTGACTGGCGTTCGGTTCGGGCAGTTTCCCGCCGCCATCCCCGACGGACATCGCCACGAAATTAACTTTTTTCCCGTTCGGGACGCTCGCCGCCGCCAGTTTCTCCGCACCGGCTCGGGTGATAACGGTTTTATATTTTACTGTCATTTTGCTCTCACTTATCCGGGGTAAACCGTGGTGATATCGCCGTCATAGGTCAGCGCGCCGTAATACAGATGACCCGGAATATCCTGAATAATATTCAGACCGATAAGATGGCGACTCGCGGGTTTGGCGTCGGCAATCAGCCGCTCCATTTCGTAATACATTTCCTCGGTGATACCGGTCTCTAACACGCCGATATCGAGGCGGAATGTGCCGGGCGGGTCGTTCGTTTCCCACCATTCCGTCACGTTAATCAGATACCCGAGCGGCTCGACCACACGTCGCACCGCACCAATCGTCCCTTTGTGCGCATGGATAAACCACGCCGCGCGGATCACCTCGCGTTTCGTTTCTTCCGGCCAGCTTTCATCCCAGCGGTCAACCGAAAACGCCCAGGCAAGCCACGGCAGCAAATTCGCCGGGCAGGTGTCGGCGTTCCACAGGCGGCGCAGCGGGACGGGGGTATTTTCGATATCCGCACAGGCGCGCGCCGCCGCCACCTCAAGCGGTGACGAGCCGACCGGCAGCAGTCGGTTATTACTCATCGTTACCCCCGACCGTCACGCTGTACGCGGTGCAATAAGACGCCTGCGTATCATCGAGCACGATATCGGCCACGGGTGCTACCAGCTCGACACGCTGCACCCCCTCGACGTGGAGCGCGGCGTAGATGGCTGACTTGCGAATATCCCGCCCGAGCCGGTGCTGTGCGCTGATATAGGTCTGCAGCTTCGCTTTTGCCGCACTGAGCACCGGCTCGCTTTCGGGGCCGGGGTAAAGGTAAAGCGCCGCGTCGATGGTGTAGTCGACAATGGTCGCTGACTGGACGGTCACGCGGTCAGCGACCGGCCGCACATCCTCATCATTCAGCGCGGCACGCACCACGGCCAGCAGCTCGTCGGACGCTGCGCCGTTATTCTCGCGGGACAAAACCGACACGGTGACGCAGGCAGGCTCGGGGCTGATAACGGAAATATCCGCGACCCGCCCGTCGGCGCTGCGGCCATGAAACTGATATGCCCCGGTAGATCCTGCGGTACTCAGTCCCTCGGGGGCTTGCTGAATGCGTAGGCGATAGTCGGTGTCCGATTCCATCACCGCAGGCGTCGGCGGCAGTGTGGTCTCGTCTGCAGGCGTAATTACGAGGCGCTCAACGCTGGAATTCGCCCCTATCTGGTCGAGGTCAGCACCGGCGGCATAGGCCAGCATGACCGCACGCGCGGCCTCATTGACGCGCTGACGCCAGATGACTTCACGATAAGCGTTCTCCTGCAGCAGCTTCACAATCGGCTCAGATTCAAGCGTCAGCGTGCGCGCGACCGCCTCCTGCTGGTCTTCGGGATAAAGCGAGACAAGCGTCGCTTTTCGTTCGCTCAGAATGGTTTCAAAATCCAGCTCTTCCACGACATCGGGCGCGGCGAGCTGGCTCAGGTCAACAATAGCCATAGCGTTTAACTCAGTGGAATGGTGAGTGAAAAGGGCTGGCTCGTCGTCGTCGAGCGCGTGCCGGTAATATCGACATACAGCGCGCCGTGAGCCTCGCCTCGCTCAAAGGTAATGGTCGACAGTGTGACGCGCGGCTCCCACTTCTGGATCGCGGAGTAACACGCGGCCATAATCTGCAGGCGCAACGCCGGGGTCTGCGGCTGGTCAATCAGCGCTGAAAGTAGCGAGCCGTATTCGCGGCGCATCACCCGCGAGCCAACCGGCGTGACCAGAATGTCGCGCACGCTCTGCCTGATATGGTCGGCCTCAGAAATACTGAGCCCGGTCTGGCTGTTCATGCCCAGATAACGCACTGTCATTTGGTCTCCTTCGTCCAGCTCCCGCCGCTCTGCACATTGCCATGTGCGTGGTCATCCGCCTGCACGCCGTTAGAGATAAATTTCCCGCCGCTGTGCGTGATATCGCCCTTCATCGTTCCGCCCTTCTGCACTTCAAGTGAGCCGGTGATGAGCTTGTTGGTACAGACCACCTCGGGTGTATCGAGGGTGATGCGGGTTTCAGCTTTGACCAGCACCACCGGCACGGTGGCGGTAATGGAATCCGACGCGGTGACGTCGGCTGTTTTGATACCGGACACGGTGAGCGCCCCGCTGTCGGGTTCGTACTCGATGACCGCCCCGTCGGGAAAGGCTATGTGAAGCGCATCAGGCGAGGCAGACGGCGCGGGATTGTCATCAGAGAAAATGGAGGGCAGCACAAACGCGGTGTCGAGCTCGCCACCGATGGCAAGAATCAGCACCTGCTCGCCAACAGAAGGAGCCCACCACACACGCGAGCGACCGGCGCGAGAGGTCAGCCAGTTTAGCCACGTGGTTTCCATCCCGCCGGTCTGGACACGACAAAGACCCTCGACGGGGTTGACATCGGTCACAATGCCGGTACGGATGAGGTTGCGGATCGCGCGTGCGATATCCTGCAGAGAATTTAAATTATTCATACGGAAAGGATGCCGCCGGGCGAGGCCAGCGGCAATTTGTAAGAGTTCTATGGCAGTTGAGACAACAGGCGGCAACTCATTCCGCCATTAAGACGAATTAACCAAGAGTAGAATCAATTCGTGAGCTATTGCTGTTCCGAAGTTTCATTTGAGCCATTATCTTTTGGGATAGAACACTGCCCAAGTTCTAGGTATGTAATTTAACTTAAGTCACACTAAAGAACCGCTCTCGAACAAGGCCACATAAGATGAACGATTTTTTAAGTGATTTACTAGCGAAGTTCGTTTAAATTATTTTATTCATTGCTATCTATAACGTTTGAAAAGGAGAGGGTTATTATATGAATGAAAGTACAAGTACAATTCGCGTTTCAAATCATAATAATTGGCCTGCTGTGGAGCTATTTGAGTGTGAACGAATATTTTTAGATTTGATGGCCAAACATAATGTTCAGCAGATCTTTGCTACAACAACACTAATCGCTAATGATAAAGATGAACCTTTCAATGCTGCAATTGGTCATATTTTAGACTGCCTGGGTTCTTTACCAAACCGTCCTGATGCTGCATTTGACAGCCTTTACAGAGTAATTGATCAAAATCTTAAGCAATATAATCACACGCAGTCTTCGCCAATGTGTGATTTTGTAGATAGTCTCTTTAAAAGCAATCCACATGAATGGTCGAACATAACTAATATTTTGGCAGAGCATATACCTCAACAAACAGCTGATTATATTGCATCTAGAATACTTGACTGCCATATAGAGAATAACCCTCCCCATACTGACAGAATAAAAAAACGTGCAATCCGTAGCTTAGGGAAGCTTCGTTATAAAGAATTTTATAAAACATATCTCATAGAGAACCCGAGCATACCAGGCACATATTATAACTTGGAATATAATAAAAGAAGAAATGCAGGTCGACTAATGTGTCTTTTACTACGACAAACCACTGCATTGACAAAGGTTAATACTTCGAGTTCAATATTAAATCTCTCTATACAAAGTAATCTTCTTTCACCAGAAGAGAAACTAAAATCCCTCCTAGAGCTTATGATTTCGACATACAGGCATGAACGCTTTCACGGAGATGTATTCTCCCCTTTCAGAAGTAGTAAAGCATCACTGAAAACTTATGCCCATGCATATTATGCGCTTATTGTATCCTATATTGTTATTTTGGGGATATTACAACTCGAGAATAAAGGAGGAGTTACCATGCCATCCATATTAGACATAACTAATAAATGCATGAATAACTTCAAATCTTTTTTTGATAGCACACTTGATGATTAACTCAAGGTGATTTCAACCTCTCTCCCTAGAGGGGGTGAACATTAAAAATGGGTTGCAACTAAGGCAACCCCTTTTAATGGAAATTATACTTTTATCCCTATATTTATACACCTATAGCCATTACATTACTTATAAACAACATTAGCGAAAATATAACTCTTTCTTGTTACGTTTTTAGTGCCCTGAAAGTGAAAAGCAGGATAATCGCTTAATAATTAACTCATTAATAAGCCATTGTTCAACATAGCCCAATCCCAGTAATCGACGCTCAGGATACTGCACATCCTGAGAATGCTGACTGGCCTTATCTTTTAGCCCTAATTGATGAACCCGCGCGATACGCTGCACTTTGCCGGTAAACTCGACCACAGCAGCATCACTGCGACTATTGGCTTTCATGTAGCGACTGGAGCGCAGTTTCTGAAACATCGCGCGCTTGATTCGCCCCGACTTTGCCCTAAGCGGCTGACGCTTTCGCGCATGATACGGCGTGCCATCAGGCGCTTTTTGCAATTTAATCCGTTGCTGTTGCGATTTGCGCAGCTCTTTCGCAATCTCTGCGGCGAGCTTACGCCGCCCCGCCGGTGACAGCGCACCAATCAGCCCGGCAAGCTGGTCGTCAAATGGCTTTAACTCATTCATCCCATTTGCTCACCAGTTCGCCATTGATATACAGCTCAGTCGGACGTGTGACCGGCTCGGGCAATGCTGGCTCAGGCGCATAGCTCACGTGCAGCGCGCCTTTTTCATCCCTGACAAGCGTGCGCTCAGTAAGCTGCAGGCTGATACTGATATCAACACTGTCCCCGTCGTTTAAATCCATCTGGAATCGATAACCCTTTTTGCGCCCCTCATCGAGCGTGCAGATGTCCGGCTGGTTTTCCCTGAGCCACGCGGCCACCGGCACGAAAATCAAATCCGGGTCGCCGACAAAATCACAGACAATCACATTCAGCGTGTAAATCTTTTCATGGGACAGCGATGCCGCAAGCCGCGCATCGATATTCCCCTCATCGACAAAGATGCGCATCATTTCGGGATTCGTTTTTATCTGCGGTACGGCGTCAGTGAGCGCCTGGCGCAGGCTGTGAGCTTTCTTCATCGAGTTTGTCCTGACAGTTTTTGACGGTTTCAACCTTGAGCGCGCAGGCTGTCAGCGCGCCCTCAAGCCTGCGAATATCGGCGCTCAGGTCGCCGTTAGTGACGGGCTCACTTCCCGGCATCGGGCAAAGGCTCACCTTCGGGCAGGCGTTGTAAACAATGACCGGCGAAGGCGCAGGCCGTTCGGGTGTGCAACCGGCGCACAGCATCAGGCAAATCAGCGCGATACCAGCGGCGTAATTCCTCGTTTTCATTCAATAACCTCGTGATGGTGTGTTCCCGCCTTGCCGCCAGCTCACCGGCGGCGGTCAGCTCGTCACTGAGCCTGACCTGCGCGTTTTCATTTCGCCTGGCAATTGCCTGCGACACCGAAAGCTGATTTTTCAGCATCCCGGTAGTGGTCTTTTGCTCACTGGCGACCCGGTTCGCTCGCTCAAACGAGCGGGACAGATTCTCGTTATCGTGGCGCAGCCACAGGACCCCGGCAAGCAGTCCGGCCAGCACAATCATCAGCACTTTCATTGCATCCCCTTTACGCAATAGGCTCGCTCCCGCGCGCGACGGTTTTCCAGCCCTTTGTTTCTGACACCGTTCACGTACACCCAGCGAGTAAGCTGGTCGCACGCCTGCGACCACTGATGACGCTTGATAAACGAGACCAGCTTCGAACGACAGGCCGCGCCGGTTCCCACGTTGAATGAGAAGCTCACCAGCGCGTCATACACGCGCGGCGGCATTTCCACCGGCACGCAGACCGCGAGACGCCTCTCGACGTTCAGCACATCCGCGACAAGATTCGCCGCCGCCTGTCGCCCGGTGATTTCCCCTTTCGGGGTGACACCGGCAGTGTGGCCGATGCCTGACGTCCACACTCCCGCGCTGCACTGGTAAGGCGTCAGACGACATCCTTCGAGGTCAGCTAGTAAAGCCAGCCCCCCGGGCGAGGTGTTCAGCAGACGAAAGTCAGGCATCAGTGCGGCCAGCGCCAGCACAGCGGCCACACTGCAGCGTTTAATGATTGAGCTCACGCATCGCCCCCTTATCCAGTCCGAGGGATTGCAGATAGCGAAAGGTTTTGCGCTTAAACCAGTAATTGGTCAGCGCGGTAAAGATGGCGCAACCGCCGCCCACATAGAGCGCCATTTTCTCGGGCGACATCGCCCCGAAATACGCCAGCCCCACGGCCAGCCAGTAGGCGACAAACGTCGTGATTTTTTCCATGCTCAGTCCCATAGATTCACCGTCTCGGTTTTCGGTGCGCTGTCGGTTTCGGGCAGTTCTATCACCGTACCGTGCGGCAGAATGACGCCCAGCTCAGACAGCCCCGGATTCGCCTGCAGCACCGTCTCGACGACGCCCTCAGTGCGCCCGTAGTAACGCGCACAAATCACATCGAGGGTGTCGCCCTGCATCGCGTAGACCTTCATCAGATTTGCCCCACGATGCAGCGCGCTTTGTCCTGAATACGCGCCACTGACCAGCGCATATCCCGCCACATTTCATCGATGGTGCTGTCGATGCTGTCGGCCTTTTTGTCAC
This sequence comes from Lelliottia sp. SL45, assembly GCF_026672535.1. Taxonomy (NCBI): domain Bacteria; kingdom Pseudomonadati; phylum Pseudomonadota; class Gammaproteobacteria; order Enterobacterales; family Enterobacteriaceae; genus Lelliottia; species Lelliottia sp. SL45. Next base: position 1,332,692 of record NZ_JAPPRH010000003.1, on the reverse strand, counting down.
CCTTGCTGGTTGCATCCACGCCGCGATAACGCTCATACAGCGTGGCGGTCGTCATCGAGCACACGGCGTTAAAGTAGTGGAAGCAACGCACGCTTTCGCCGTCGAGCTCGTCGGAAGGAACATCCGCGAGCGTGGCGTGACCGGCGTCGAGCTGCAGGTCGCGCCAGTCGCGCAGCTCCGCGTTAGTCTCCGCGATGGCGGTCTTAATCGCCCGGCGCAGGCGCACAGGGGACACAGTCTGCTCCAGTCGCATTTCTTCGCGCAGGCGCTGCGGGTCGACATCAGGAAAAAAGCCCGTATTTTTAATCACCGGCTCACTCTCGCACGGTGGCGGTATCACCACGCCCGGCACGTCCTGCGGCGTTGTTGTGGGCTCAATAATCAGTGTCGTCATGACAACCTCAAAAAATAGGTGGGCGGTGGACGCCGGTCGCAGTCAGGGCAATCAATACCCGCGTTGACCGGCGTGTCGCCCGGCTCGGGGAGCGTTCGGTTAACCTGCAGCTTTTGCCGCCTTTGGTGGACGTCCGCGCCGGGCCGCTGGTTTAGCAGCGGGTTTGCGCGTGCGGGGTTTATTCGTTTTCGGTGCGGGTTCAGGTTTCGGCTTTAGCTGACGCTCAAGCTGTTCGATATCCTTTTTCACGCCGATAGTTCGCTCTAACTGGATCGCACGCAGCAGGTGCGCCAGTGCCTCGGGCAGCTCCCCTGCGTCACGCAGCACGTAGCCGGTGATTTTGTGCAGCCTCGCGCGCACGATGTCGGGCATATCTGCACGCTCAGTCAGTGCGAGGGTATCAAGCAGCAGCGCCAGCTCAGGTGACTGTTTAGCGTCACGCAGACGCTGCGCGGCAAGAGCCACCTCTTCGGCCAGCAGATACGGCGTGCTGCGGCGATGACCGCCGACCGGCATCGTCAGGCCATACGTCATCGCGTAACGGGCGATTTCCAGCGCACCGGCGATATCATCCGCATCGAGACGCCAGAGCATAACGGTCATGACAATGTCATCCTGCGCGCCCTTGCCATTTGCAAGGACACCCGCCACCCACGGCAGATAGAACGGCAGCAGCTCGCGCTTTTTGTCTGCCTTGCGCTCTTTGGATCGGATTAGTTTTAACGTGCGACAGTCTGCGGCCAGCTTAACGAGCATCTGCTCATAGGCAGTTGCATTGCGCAGCGGAGCAGCACCCCGCCGCGCGGTTTCAGAGGCCGAGACCCGCATCATGTGAAGCGCTGCGGGGCTCGTCATGCCTTACTCTCCGTCTTTCTGGTCTGCTGGCTCATCAGCGCTTTCAGATTCAACCTGAGCCGAGGTGCTTTCAGGAGCAACCGGAGCAGAGGTGCTTTCAGGAGCGACCGGGGCAGCAAACTTACCGAGGGTGATGTTTTCAATCAGGCAACCGGCGGCGTAAGCCTCGACCACATAATCAATATTCATTGATTCGTAGTTTTCGACGCGGTCTTTCTTCGGCTCCTCGATGATGGCGCGGCGGTGCGCGTCGTCCATGAAGTAAATCGACAGGTTATCGAGGCGCGTCACCATCAGCGCATTTGCCGGGAAGTACGGCACGCGCACGGCAGGCAGGTTGCCGATGCGTTTCTGGCTGATGATGATGTCAGCGGCCAGCGCCTCGCTGTTTTCCTGCGTTTTGTTGACGATCGGGAAATATTTGTCGGCAAGCAGCTTACGACCGGTGATGACGACGAGCTCAGGGTCATCCTGATAAATCTCGTCAATCAGGTTGGTCGTGGCATCCATCACCAGCGCGTCGAGATTTTGATAGTCGCCGATCTCCCCCACGCGGATCACATCAGAAATGACCTTGCCGTCTGCGTCGGTGATTTTTGACATTACGCGCGCCGGTGCTTCATTGCGGTACTTCTGCAGCCAGCCCACCGCGACATCCTGCAGCATCGGATTGTTTTTGCGGTTTGAGGTTTCCGCGCGCTCGATACCGTTGAAACCGGCCATGATGAAGTCGAGCGACTGGCGCTTGATAATTGCGTCACGGATACGGGTCTGGAAGTCCTGGAATCGCGCCCACAGGTCGAGCTGTTTGTATCGGATATGGAAATCGAAGTTGATTTGCGCACATTCGTACTTGTTGGATTCAAGCGCCGAAAAATCAGCGGTCTTACGCTCGTCATCCCCGGCAGTATCGGCGGTGCTCGCAATCGTACCGTTTACGCCTACCCCGACTTTTTCGCCTTTCAGCTCATCGACCGGCACGATGTTGATTTTGGTCAGAAACGCGGATGACAGCTGCAGGGTGTTCATCAGCGTCTGCGTCACGGATGGCTCCACGGTGAATTTCTTCGCCACGTCATCGGTTTCTACCCCGTTCAGTTCCGCCACGCGGGACAGGTAGGCATTGAATTTAAAGCGGGTTTCTTTACGCATCGTTATTCCTGTTTTTCAAAATAGGTGTCTGGCCGGGCGGCACGCCCGGCGCGTTATCAGCAGTTGGTCAGCAGCTCGTCGCCGGTTCCGCCCTTCGAGAGTTCGCGGCGCGGCTGGCGCTGGCTTTCGGTGTTATCGAGGGAACTTTTCAGTGAGGTAAACGCCTGCGCGTTTTCTTCGGTCTGGCGGGTCACATCCTGCTGCAGCTGCGAAAATGCAGTTTCCATATCAGCCAGGCGCTTATCAGTAGCAGTCAGGCTGGTCTGCACCTGCTCAGTGACGGTGGTGACAGCTTCATGCACATCCGCCAGACGCGCATCGTCGCTGACCTGCTTGCGGCTGAAAATGGCTCTGACTTTATCGGTCAGGCTGTTGAGTACGGTGTCGGGGAAGTCCTCGAATTCCAGCTCCGCCAGCGTGGCAACGGAAAAGAGATCGTCTGGGTGAGCTTTTTTACCGGCGAGCGGGTTCTGCGTGGCACGGCTGCAGAATTCGAGGTATTCGGTGCCGAGGCTTGCCGGGTCATCCGTCACCGCCAGTCCCACGAGGTAACATTTGCCGCTGTTGGCAAAGTTCGGGCGGATCTCCATCGAGGTGTAAACCTTCTGACCGGCACGCACCATGCTCACCAGCTCGTCAAGCGGCGCGATTTTGCCAAACAGCGCTTTTTTGCCATTCAGGGCTGAGTCATCGCTGATGATATCCGCTTTGACTTCGGTCACGTCGCCATAACGTTTGAGCACACTGTCGGGAAGAATGCCGCGCAGGTGTTCGAGGTTGATGCGACAGCCATAGACACGCGGGTCGAAGGTGTCGGCCATGTCCTGTATGTCATCTCCGCTGATGACACGGCCATCGCAGGTGTCGCCCTCGACGCCGATGCGAAACCATTTAGAAACTTTCTTTGCCATTGTTCAGGTGTCCTGATGTTGGGTTTACGGTTCGGGGTTAGTTTCCCGACTCCGACCCGCATCAGCCACCGCTTGCGATCCGATTAGATCTGACACAACAGGGGCTTAGCGAATACGCGCGATGATTTCCTTAGCCTTGCCTCGTACCTATAAAACGAGGTGAGAATGACAATATCGACCGACTTATCACTGTTGAATGACCCGCGACGACAGGCGCGCCTGTTGTACTGGCAAGGGTTCGCCGTGCCGCAAATTTGCGACATGCTGCAGGTGAAGCGCCCGACGGTGCAGAGCTGGAAGCAGCGCGACGGATGGGAAGACACCGCGCCGATTAATCGTGTCGAGTCGACATTAGAGGCGCGCCTGATTCAGCTTTACGCGAAGCCTGACCTGACGCCACATGATTTCAAGGTCGCTGATTTTCTGTCGCGCCAGATGGAACGGTTCGCACGCATCAACCGCTACGGCCAGACCGGAAATGAAGTGGATTTAAACCCCAACATTGCGATCCGTAACAAAGGGGATCGCAAAAAACCGAAACGTAACTATTTCAGCGAGGAGGCTATCGGGAAGCTGGAAGAGATTTTCCTCGACCAGTCGTTTGAGTATCAGCTCAACTGGCACAGGGCCGGGCTTGAGCATCGTATTCGCCACATCCTTAAATCGCGTCAGATTGGGGCGACGTTCTACTTTGCGCGTGAGTCACTTCTGCGCGCGCTGAAAACCGGGCAAAACCAGATATTTTTATCCGCGAGTAAAACGCAGGCATACGTGTTTCGAAAATACATCATCGCCTTTGCGCGTCTGGTCGACGTCGACCTGTCAGGCGACCCGATTGTCATCGGCAACAACGGCGCAGAGCTGATTTTCCTCGGGACCAACTCCAACACCGCGCAGAGCCACAACGGCGACCTGTACGTCGATGAAATTTTCTGGATACCCAATTTCCAGCGGCTGCGCAAAGTGGCGTCGGGGATGGCGTCACAGTCGCACCTGCGCACCACCTATTTCTCGACCCCGTCCACGCTGGCGCACGGCGCGTATCCGTTCTGGTCTGGCGAGCTGTTTAATCGGGGGCGCAGCAACCGCGACGAACGGGTCGACATCGATATCAGCCACAAGGCGCTCGCCGGTGGCGTGCTGTGCCCGGATGGGCAGTGGCGGCAGATTGTCACCATCGAGGACGCGCTCGCCGGGGGCTGCTCACTGTTCAATCTGGATCAGCTGAAACAGGAAAACAGTGCCGACGATTTCCGCAATCTGTTTATGTGCGAATTCGTCGACGACAAGGCCTCGGTGTTCCCGTTCGAGGAGCTGCAGCGCTGCATGGTCGATGCGATGGAAGAATGGGAGGACTTCGAACAATATGCCGACCGTCCGTTTAACTGGCGCCCGGTATGGATTGGCTATGACCCGTCACACACCGGCGACAGCGCAGGCTGTGCGGTACTGGCTCCGCCACTGGTTGCCGGTGGCAAGTTCCGCATCCTTGAGCGTCACCAGTGGAAAGGCATGGACTTTGCGGCGCAGGCCGAGGCCATCCGCTCGCTGACAGAAAAATACACCGTCGACTATATTGGCATCGATGCGACCGGCATCGGCCAGGGTGTTTACCAGCTCGTGCGCTCGTTCTTCCCGGCGGCGCGCGCCATCCGCTACACACCGGAAATGAAGACCGCGATGGTGCTGAAAGCAAAAGACACCATTCGACGCGGGTGTCTCGAATACGACGCCGGTGCGACCGACATCACGCAGTCGTTTATGGCTATCCGCAAAACCATGACCAGCAGCGGTCGCAGCTCAACCTATGAAGCGAGTCGCAGCGAAGAGGCCAGCCACGCGGATATCGCGTGGGCGACCATGCACGCCCTGTTAAACGAACCGCTTTCCGCCGGTAGCGGGATGCACTCAACCTCAATTCTGGATATTAACTAAGATGAAAAAACGACAGAAGAAACCAGTCACCATGACCGCCAGCACACCTCAAAAAATGGAGGCGTTCACTTTTGGTGAGCCCTCTCCGGTTCTGGATCGCCGTGACATCCTCGACTATGTCGAGTGTATTCATAACGGGAAATGGTACGAGCCGCCGGTCAATTTTTCGGGGCTGGCGAAAAGCCTGCGCGCCGCCGTACACCACAGCTCACCGATTTACGTGAAGCGTAACATTCTGGCAAGCACCTACATCCCCCACCCGTTGCTGTCGCGTCAGGATTTCAGCCGCTTTGTGCTTGATTATCTTGTCTTTGCGAATGGGTATCTTGAGAAGCGAATGAGCGTCACCGGTCAACTCCTGAAACTGGAAACCTCGCCTGCGAAATACACCCGCCGTGGCGTCGAGGATAGTGTTTACTGGTACGTATCGAGCTTCACGCACCCGCACGAATTTGCGCCGGGCTCAGTGTTCCACCTGCTTGAACCTGATATTAATCAGGAGCTGTACGGGATGCCTGAATACCTAAGCGCACTCAATTCCGCCTGGCTGAATGAATCCGCCACGCTGTTTCGTCGCAAGTATTATCAGAACGGCGCGCACGCGGGGTACATCATGTACGTGACCGACGCGGCGCAAAGCAGCACCGACGTCGAGTCGCTACGTGATGCGATGCGTAATTCAAAGGGACTGGGAAATTTTAAGAATCTGTTTTTCTATGCGCCCAACGGGAAACCGGACGGCATCAAAATCGTTCCACTGAGTGAGGTTGCCACCAAGGATGATTTTTTCAATATCAAAAAAGTGAGCGCTGCTGACCTGCTCGATGCGCACCGCGTGCCGTTCCAGCTGATGGGCGGCAAGCCCGAGAATATTGGCTCATTAGGAGATGTTGAGAAGGTGGCGCGGGTGTTTGTCCGTAACGAGCTGACGCCGCTGCAGGAGCGATTTAAAGAGATTAACGACTGGTTAAGGATGGAGGTTATAAAATTCAATGATTACATACTTTAGTTAACATATTCATTTCCGGGTGGTGGGGGAACCCCACCCCATCTTAATCAGGTATAACTTCTTTTGATTTTACTTAACTCAACCATTTGATAGCCAAATGACAAATTAATAGTATCTATATATTCCAACACCTGACCTTCAATTTCGATGAATATATTTTTTGGCCCACTGTTAATACATACACCAATTTCACCAAGTGCTATTATCATTTTCCTTTGATGTGTTTTATATTTATAATCTTTGTTCTCATCAGTAATGTGTGAATTTGCCTCCTCAATCACAGCCTGAATATTTGCTATCACATTCAGATAACTTGAGGAAACCGAAATATCTCCTCTCTTCGCCATTGGGAACATTACTTTGTACCATCTAAAAAAATTTACCCCCTCTGGGTATATTCTCGTTCGCTTGGAAAGTTCAGCACTTGCAAACTCTCGGAACATGGTTAAGTGAGTTGTGTAATTACTATTATTGTTATTTTTAATTCCTGAATAATAAGTCATCAAGGCTATTATAACACCAAAAACAGTTACAAAGGTCGTCATTAACCATCCAAAGGCTTGAGCCCAAAGAGTAATTCCTGACATTTTTTTTGCAAAATTATCCAGACATTGACTACTTATGCAAAAATCGTTTTCAAATAATTTTTGCTCTACTATCGTCAAATAGACCGATATGGCAGAAAAAACCATAAAGGCAGAGGTGGAAATAATCACCACATAAATTAAAATTTTTAATTTATTATTCATATCGGACGGACCTTTCTTAACCGAACTCTAAAGCCTTTCACTACCTCATCAAATGCATCGGAACGGGTAAAAATAATCATCTTATACAATGTTAAATTGTATTTTCTTTTATACCAATGCTTACCATTATTACCGTTCACAAACGAAGTCTCTAGACTGCTAACTGCAGCCTCAACCACTGCCACATCACGTTTTGATGGCATTGGTTTGATAGCCAGAAGTTGCTGTTTAAATTGCTCATACTTTTCGTGACCAACGCGGCCAAGCTTATGAACTCTCCCCATGCAACGATTAAATTCCTTCCTGTATGCAACACTTGTCTTTGTATTATTCTTTATTGATAACTGCTTTAAGTTATGCAAGGATGCTCTAATTCTTTTAACTTCATCACTTGGTAGACGTGGAGATTTATAATCGATTCTCAACCCATGTATTTTTATTGGCTCGGATGAACAATGAAATATTTTTGTCTTTCGTTTGTTTATAGGCAAATCATGTTCCGAAAGCATATTTTCAATATGATTTAATATTTGAGAAAAATCATAATCGTTTATTTTCGATGACACAGTAATGTCATCGACTAGCCGAGTGTAAACTAAATTTTTTCTTAGGGCTCGTTGAACGACATCACCTTCTCGCTCATAGAGGCAAAGAGTTGCAATGTAACTCGATGTTAATGCCCCTTGAACAACAAAATCACCTTTACAACATAAGGTTGTTAAATACTTCAACGCTTCATCTTTGATGTTCAATACATTCTCTAAAACATCACTTACAAGATCTTTATGAATATTGTCGAAGAAATTGCTTATATCAACCTTTAATACTGTTTTTGCACCACAATGGGCTTTTGCGCAAGATACATAATCACGCTTGATATGGCTATTAAGGCCATCATTTTTTCCAGGAACAGAACCAAATAAAAAACGAGGAAAAACCACCAACTCCTTGAAAATTCTTTTATTCACCCTAGATTGTAATAGCCTCATTTTAGGATGAAGAGAATACACAATCCTCTTGCTTCCATCCGCCTTTGGGAGTTCTTTCAAGACATACTTCTCTTCATCAGAAAGTCCCGCTATTTCATTCAGTTGATCGACTGAGACAGACAGGGTTTGCGCAAGCTTGGAGAGCGAGGTGATAGGAGCTTTTGATTTGCTGTAAGGTTTTAATTTATCCATAATTTCACCAAACAAAGTTACGTACGGTCTACCCATGCTCAAGGGTGGGACAACAAGGATGTTTACATCAACAATCGTCAGCAGCAGCCAGTGTTATCTTTTCGACCGTACGCAATGTCGTCGGCTACGGCATCGCCGTGGGTGGCGATGGTGGGGCCTTACCGATAGGTCCATAAAGGACGCTTTTTTCTTTAAAAAAAAGCTTAATCTGACGATATAAATATGTTGATTGCCACATACTAAGCGGAACGCTAGTGCTTGAATGATATTGCCCTCATTTTTTTTAGATTTCAACTATATCTTATTGAAATTGTCATTTTCACCTGCGCGCAATGCTTTCCCCGCCACGCCTGCCCGCTTTATGAGTCGGTTTTAATGCAGTTGCACGAACACGCCGGAGCGGCGCCAGTACTGGCGCCGCTTACACATGACAAGGGAGGAAAATGCATGCGATTCGATGCGCTTATGCATGCAGAGCTAAAAAACGGGAAAAAATCGGGAAAATGGCATAAAAAAACCGGCATACAGGGTGCCGGTTTGCGGGTGCGTTAATCGGATGACCACATACTCTCGTTTTCCTGCGTTACACTCCAAAAATCATCAAACAGCGCAAGTTTAGCTTCATTAACCGTCGCATATGTTTTTTGACTAAATTTATCACCAATCTTATAGCCCCAACGCTGAGTTTTCGTAGGGTAAACAACTAGGTTGTAGTTTTCTAAGTTAAGAAAGCTATTACCTTTTGCCGATATGCGCCAAGCTCGCTGCAACCAACGAGCTCGTCTGGCCGCACGATTACGAAGCCTTGACTCTTTTCTCTTTGGCCCTTCATAGTCGTCACTCATTTTCTCGGCACATACACATCCGACATCGAATCTTTCGCTCAGGTCAGGATGCGTCATAACATGGACAAAACGAATCCTTTCATTTCCGCACATTTGGCACACTGCATAATCAGTTTCTTCTGACGGCGTACCATCTGCACGCAAATCGATTACCTCAACACACAACCACCCTTTGTGCGGAATTCCAGCCGTGCTCCACAAGTTACCACTCATCAGCCCACCCCTTACCTGAATTAAGAGTCAATTTTACTAAAGCTAACGCCTCGCAAGGCGAGTTGTACAACCCCGCCAGCACTGAAAGCAAGTTTCAGCACCGGCGGCGTTTGCTATGGTCGACGTGGTGGCGGAATAATCGGGCCTTTCACTGGTGTAAACGCCTCCATTTTCGGATTGCTGATATCGTACAGCCTGCCGTGATTATCTCTGACTATTTTGGCACACCCGACCAACTCGGCAGGTGTCAGGTTCTCGTTAACCATTATTTGCTGTATCCGATGCACGACGGCCATCAGTTTAATATTTTGTCTAGTATGTATCGGCGGCAATGGCATCATACTTTTGTGGCTCATTTATCCTTCACCTCAATCTCAACGTTACGTAGTTTCAATTCAACTGGCAGGTCAGATTTACCAGTTAAGATATCGTGAATGAACACCAATAAGAATAAGTATGAATTATGTAATCTTTCATAAACCCCACTCCATTTTATGTGCATGACCCGGCCACTCACTAAAAGCCGCATACTTGAATTTTTTATCGCCATAAATCACCGTTGCCCCACGTGCCAGCGCGTCAAGCTCCCACCGTTCCGGGGTGATACCTTCCTGTGCTAAATCGCAACGAATTTTTGCAACGCGATCCCTTTCGGCATGGGTCATCCTGGCTGAAGGCGCTTGCTCGCTCGTTTTGAGCGGAGCCGCATTTCTTTGCTGACGATTTTTGCGAGGCGTGCCGTCTTTTGAGGCAGCTCTGAGCACCCTCATCACTTCGGGGTCATCCCATCCGATGACCCTTTTATCAATCAGGTTTAACACCGCTGCGGCTTGCTCAGACGGTGTGGGTGTCATAACTGGATCGCCACCGCCGGTGAGCTTTCCACAGTTATTGACAGGACTCCGAGGCGCGGCAATGCCGCTTTTTAAAGTCAAAGGCTCAACGGCTAAAAGCTTTGGAACGATGCGCCATTCGGCTGTGCGGGTAACGTGTACCAGCTCAGAGCCCAAGTGCGGCGCGTAGATGCCCACGACTCTCTCTATGTCCTCTTCGTAGGCGTTAACCTCGTCAGTCACGTTACGAGCCACACGGACTGTCTGGCTATCGCGTGGAACATTCGCCCCACCCTGCGCTGCGATATACAGGTCAAATTCACCTTCATCAGCTGCAGCCCTCGCCGCCTCGACACGCTCATCGAATTCATCAGCAATGCTTACGCCGCGAGGCAGTTTGCGCAGCTCGCGATATGCGCCCATCGTTGGCAGGCCAATAGATTTGAATTGCGGGATGCGCCACGTTGACGCCCATGCGGTTACAGCAGCGGCCGTATCAGTCAGAGGCTTGCCTGTGTCGTGATCGACCTGACCATCGAGCGCGTAACCATCGATATTCTTCGCAATGTATTTTGCGATGTAACCGGCTGCGCCACCTTGATTGAGGTGCTTCGCTTCAAAGCGCTGTGTTGCGGCCCCCTTTTCATCGCCATCTTCTTTTAAGGCATAACGGCGCATGATTTCGGTGATGTGTTTGCGTTGTTCTGGTTTGCAAAAAAGCATCATGTGCCAGTGCGGCGTTCCGTCATGATGCGGCTCGACAACGCGCATCCCGTAGACCTGCAAATCGTTATCTTTAAAAGCTGTACGCATCAGGCTCCAGATACGGCACAAATACCGCTGTCCATCCTTCGGCGTAAAGGCGGTTTCATTCCAGCCGTGATTAAGTTGCACTGTCTTTTTATCGCCCTTTCCGACCTGACGTGTCGGGTGATACTTCGATGGCGTGGTGATAGTGATAAACATACCGACGTCACCCTGACCGGCCGCGTAGCGCTCAATCCCGGCGATAGTGTTCATCAGTTCCATACGACGAATTTCGGGGTTTGAAATACTGCCCATGACTTTGCTGATGAGATCGATGCGTTCGCCGGTTACTTTGTTTTCCAGTTCGCATGATTTGAGGTATTCAAGATTAGCCAGGCGGCGAGAATGAACGTCGCGGATCGCCGTTTTGCTGGCGTATGGGGAGCGGTCTTTGTTCACCTCACCGGCGGCAATCAGCAAGGCCTCGTGCCAGCGCATACGCTGCGCCTTAAACTGGTTAATCCACCATTCATCATTAATCAAACGAGAGATAGCGGAAAATGCCTGGCGGATCGTGATTTGCCCTTTGCGGTATTTCTTCCAGAACATCGGAGTGATGTTGAATGCGCGAGCTGCACCGGCAACGTGACCATATAAGTGCGCCTGCGCCTCATCGGTGAAAAGAGTCTCTTTACCGCCGTGAGCATCTGCCCAAGCGTCGCTTAATTCTTCATAAGCAACATAGAGCTGCGAAGCGATACGAGCTGCAAACTTTTTGAGCGCCTTGTCACTCATACCAGGTAAACGCGAATAGCTTTCTCGCTCGCTCATGAAGATTAGCGATGCGGTCTCGTTCATTCCATTAAGCTGATTGACCCGCTCAAGACGCGGCCCCACCCTTTGCTCGACGGTGTTCTTAAGGAAATAGAAACCATGAAGTGGGCTTTTAGTACGACGGATAAAGTCATACCGAGAGTTGAACAACGTTTTTAAGACGTATGGCAGGCGATTAACTTTACCTAAAACACCTTGCACCTGACGGAATTCGCCACGTGTAAGGGGTCTGTCACGGCCAATTGCAGAGCGTGGAGCATTCCAGGGATAAGCACCGACGAATGTATCATCGGTGTGCTTCGAGAAAGGAGGCGGTGGCGAGGGGGCAATACGCCCCCGAGGTTCAACGGCCATTTGAAGTGAAGGCGTCCAGACATTGCTTTGCTACGCGCTCAATCTGAGTTTCAAGCGCCGAGAAACGAGTGGCGTCTCCCGTTAAAAGGTCATGCAAAACAAGACCGGAAACGAGCTTAGAAATTGTCGGGTAGTAACCCACTACATCCAGCCAGTCCTTACCTTCATTCTTGCCAGATGTAGCGGTTTTCTTTTCCTGCAAAATAAATTGATAGCGGTCGCTGGTAATAACGTACTGGTTATTTATCTCGATGCGTATGCTCATTTTTACTTCCTGTTAAAAGTGGTTAATCTGCTCTACCAAAAATCGAGTTGTGTAACTTTTCCGACTCCTGACCTAAAAACTCGATAATCTCGGTGCGGTTTAGTTCTGACTTACTGATGTGCGCGATAAGACCGTCAAACTGAGAAGAGAAGCGGGTCGCTGTCTCGCGCTGTGCTTCGCTTACTGCCTGCGCCAGAAGTACCGAATACCTACCCCGCTGCGCTGTATTTTGTTTTTGCATTTTCCAATCTCCAGACAAAAGGAGTCCCCACGCTGTAAGGCGCGTAATAAAACGAATCCAGATTAATTAATGTAAATACTGCTCAGGTTTTACCGCGGTTAAAATAGTTGGTGCGTACTCAAAAAGGCTAAACAGCTCTCGCAAAGCGCGGAATAGTTTGTCGCGCCAGTAGCAGTCCTCTTCGTTCAATCGCCAGTGCGGCATACTGAACTCCTGATCCGTAAGCCCGGCATGACGGAAAAGAGAACGTCTTTGACTAACCGTAAGACGGCTGATGAAGGTCGCCTTAGTCGAGCCATGCTGGCGAAACCGACTGAATGCGAATCTCAGTTCATCCAGAGCACAGACAAGACGCTCGCGATCTGCTTCGTCCATTTCCTCTAAACGCATGAATGAATGACGCTGCTTTAACTGAGCGTGAAAACAAACGGTCAGTCGTTCCCGCTCCATCATCTGATTGTAAAAATCGCAAGTGTCCTGCCAGCGAGGTTGAGCCAGGTACTTGCAGACCAGACCGCGAAGCGCTGTCGGTTGTTTCTGGATCACATCAAGTGTCATAACAGTCATAACCAGAACCCTCTATTTTTAGCCAGATGGCGAAGCTTCTCGATAACACCCGGCTTTCGGGTGCGGATGATGATGCCCTTGCGGCCGCGACCGTGAGTGATGGTGAAGTTAATCTGGTTAGGGCTTTCTCTACGTAGCAGCTGTGCGATACAGCGAGGCTCTTTCATAATTTCTCCTTAGGGAGTCGGGTTTTAACCATGCCCGACACATGGCCTTGTGATAGGATCGAATCGCCAAAAACAAGCCAATCACATGAGGTATTTCATGACTAATCAACAAAATGAAGAATTAATTGCCATTCTAAACTCAGCTATTTCATTGGTTAATTCTTCCTCTGATGCGATCTCTAATCGTGAGAAGGCTGAGGAAATCAACAAACTGTCAGTCCAGTTGAGAGAGGCAATTCAATCTAAAATGCCTGTCACGCATAAAAGCTTTTTAGATATTAACTAAGCTCAAATACTGGTGGGGTTTGCCATAGCCCCACGTTCTTTTGCTAAAAATTCCAGATACAGCCCTGCAATCTCCTCATAGGCAACATCAAGTTCAAAAACTTCTCCAGACGTAAGATGCACCTCAACTTTGTCGGCTGTTTCAGTGCGCTCACGGATAGCGGCCACGCTTTTTAAGTCGATCAGCACCCGCATACCATTAGTGATATGACGAATGCAGCCATGCTTTATTGGTTTTGACATGCAATTTCTCGATTGAATGTGAATGAATTAGATGAATCTATTTACCGTGAAGGTTGCCCTAAGCCGAGCCACATCAGCCAACCGTCGCGAATTTCTTTCGGGCGGCTGTCATAGGCCATTTTCATGCCTTTGTTCCATGCTGGCAGGTATACCCAATATTCCCCAGCTCTCCCGCTTGTTGACTGCGGATCGGTCATTTCAACCACAGGCAGCTTGCCCTTCTCAATCATCCCTTTGACAGCTGCAGGAGTTTTGCCAATAAGACGCGCGAATTCCTGATACGGGACCGCATCAGTGTTACTTACAAGCTGATTGTTCATCTGTTACGATTCTCCTTTAGTGTGGTTAATTGCTCTAAATGGGGTTTAATTGCTCTAAATGATGATTCACCTATCGATGAGTTAAATCAACGATAGGTGATAATGTTCAACTATAGGTGATTTTATGTCAATACAGATCCATGAAAAAATCAAACTCATCAGAGAGTCAGAAAGGTTAAACAGGAAGCAATTCAGCGACTTGACGGGAATCGTTTATGGTTCTTTTTGCAGTTATGAGTCTGGCGACAAAAAGCCGGGGGTGGAACCGCTCATGAAGATACTGCAGCACCCGCAGTTCACTAAATATACGTTGTGGTTTATGACTGACCAAATAGCACCAGAAGCTGGGCAAATTGCACCGGCTCTCGCGCACTTTGGGCAGCAGACAACAACGTCACCCCACTCAGACCAGAAAACTGGCTAACCATTTACGGCGCTTATTTGTGCAGTCAATGCACAGTGAGTTTTTGTTATTTAAATCAGGAAATTGAAGTACGCAGTAACATCATCGGGAGGCTTTATGTCTATTAAAAAGCTCGATGATGGTCGATATGAAGTGGACATTAGACCGACCGGGCGTAACGGAAAACGCATCCGTCGGAAGTTCGACAAGAAAAGCGAGGCGATGGCTTTTGAAAAGCATACTCAATATAACCATCACTCAAAGGAATGGCTTTCAAAACCAACGGACAAACGCCATCTGTCCGAACTGAAAGAGTTGTGGTGGAAACTAAAAGGTCAGCATGAGGAACACGGCCAATCGTATCTCAATAAAATTGAGCGATTTGAAAAGATGACCGGCAACCCATGTGCCTTTCAGATCACCAAAAGTCTGATAACGCAGTATTGCGCACAGCGACGGGGTGATGGCATTAAGCCAACCACCATAAACCGGGACCTCATCACGCTGGGCGGTATGTTCACCACCCTGATTGAGTCAGAGCTGTATAACGGTGAGCATCCGTTCAGAGGGTTTAAAAAACTGAAAGAGCAGACTGCCGAAACGGGCTATCTCACTCTTGATGAGATTGACGCACTTCTGGCGGCGCTATCGGGTGGAAATCGCAAGATCGCGGTTTTGTGCTTGAGCACCGGTGCGAGATGGGGCGAAGCAGCGCGACTGAAAGCGGAGAACGTGATTCATAACCGGGTGACTTTCGTGAAGACGAAAACCAACACACCGCGCACGGTTCCGATCTCCGAAGAAGTTACGGCTTACATTGTCGGTAATACGCGAGGATTTCTGTTCCCTGATGCTAGCTATAAAGTATTCAGGAAAATCCTCAAAGCGGTTAAACCTGACTTACCCGCCGGGCAAGCAACGCACGCGCTGCGACACTCTTTTGCAACGCACTTTATGATTAACGGAGGCAACATCATTACACTACAGCGGATTCTGGGTCACACGAAAATTGCACAGACAATGGTCTATGCGCACTTCGCTCCGCAGTACCTGCAGGATGCGATTTTGCTCAACCCGTTAAAGGGTGAAAGCGGTGGACAGAACGTCCACATAACGTCCACACCCTAGGTGCTTTTTATGGCTTTTGACTGCTAGTAGTAAAACGTGAAGCCTTGTCTGGCGCGGCTTTCCAGTTTCGCCAGGCATAAAAATGGCTCCCGCAGGCGCTTTTCCTATATCGTCATCACGATTGCATTGATACCAAAAGCCCCGCCAGTGTGTGCGGGGCTTTTATTTTTTACATGACTCAACAGGACAGGAAAAAAGTAATCCCCCTCACCTCATTCACTCCCCGCGCATACTAAAACCGGCTCTGCGGAAGTCTCGATATACTTCGGGATTGGTGAATGCCGGGAACTTAGCTTTCTGGGCTGCGGATTTGAGTGCTTCGCAATAGGCTTTATTGCCGTCGCTGGTCGATATGTTTAACGCCGTGCCATCCTCTGCAAACTGGATGTGCAACCTGCATTGTTTTCCTTTCCAGCGCTGAGGATCAACAAGTTGGTTATTGATGGCATCTCTGATGGCTCGCGCCTGTGCGCCCCACTCATCCTTGTCATCCCAGCGGCCGGAACTGCAATCACCCGTTGCGGTGGTTTTATGGCATCCGGACGGATGTAACGGTGCGCAGCCCGAGACCAGGCTTATCAGAATGGCGAGCATAAGAATCTTATTCATGTGAAACCTTTAATATCGTCCCGCCAACCGCTTTCACGTTTGGCGGGACGATGGTTCTCAATGCAATGACGCGAGTCGCGCCGCAAAGCCCACAAACAGCAAACCGATCAAGCCATTTCCCAGCTTCGCCAGTTTCTTTTTGGTTTTCAGGTAGCGGGTGACAAACGCGCCGGAGAAGATCAGGAAACTCATATACATAAAGCTGATAAGCTCAAGAGTGGTCGCGAGGATCAGGAAAGAGGTCCCGGTGTTTTTCGCGCTGACGTCGATGAACTGTACGAAGAATGAGACGTAGAACAGAATCGCTTTAGGATTGGTCAGGCTCAATACCAGCGAGCGCTTCATGATCATGCTCGCGGGTTCCGTTCCCCCGGCTTGCGCGCTATTTTTATGCGTCATCACTGACCAGAGCATTTTGCCACCCAGCCACAGCAGATAGAGCGCACCGAGATAGCGGACGATGTTGAACAACACCGGTGTGGTCTGGATCAGCGCAGCGACTCCTGCCCATGCCAGAAACATCAGTACCGCATCACCGATGAAAACTCCCGTGGCGGCGAGATAACCTTTTTTCACCCCGTGGCCGATGCCGGTTTTTAAAACAAACAACGTATTCGGGCCAGGCACCAGCACAATAAAGAAAGCACCCACAACATAAGTCCAGAAATTGAGAACACCAAACTCCGCAAACACCACCCGCTCCTTTTATCAAATAAATGAAAATGCCGCAGCTAAGCGGCATTTCAGGGTTAACTTTCGCTATTGTACGCCGTTATACCCGTCAAGATAAGACGCTGCCAGCTCATTCCCGAACAGCTTCGCATCTTTCTCTTCCATATCAGATGACCACTGATCGCTCTTATTACCCGTAAAGCTGTTATTAGTTTTGACGCCTTTCAGCACCTGATCGCGGATACTTTGCGCATACTCATTGGCTTCCACCAGGGTGCGCCCCGCTTTGCGGTCCGTTTTGCCCTGCTCGTAGAGCTCGCGAAACTGCGGCACATTCAGGCGATAATTGAGCTGTTGGCTGTTGGCGAAATTTCCACCGACAAAATTCGATTGATGAGAAACGAAGTAATAAGCGTGTCTTTCAGGTGCGGTTTTGCTGTTGGCGCATCCGACGAGGACCGTCACGGCCATGAGTGCGGCGAGGTATTTACTGTTCATCCCTTTTTATTTCCCTTTTATATGTTCCACTGCATCATCCAGGCACCGACAAAATCAACCAGCCCTGAAAATGATGACAATCCCAAACTTTCCCTGAGCGCATCCAGCGCAAAAAGCACAACCAATACCCACAGGAATGGATTCATCTGTTTTTATTCAATGCGTTATGTAGGTGAATTATATCTGAACAGCAGGGGGCGAAGGATACTGCGAAAATTGATAGTTATGCGGGAAACATCAGGCACCTGTCACGGTGCCTTCAGGGTACTCAGAGATCGCGAACGGCAAACACCAGTGCATTACGGTGATGGCTAAGTCCACATTTTCTGATGGCGTGGATACGCATATTGCGGCGGGACTGAGCCTCAAGCCAGCGGGCTTTACGACGACTCATTTGTCGCAACATGCGCCAGCGCCCTACTTCCGTTCTGCTGCGCTTCATGTCTACAACTCTTTCCTTAACAGAGACGCCATTATAAACCCCTGCCCACGGTAAACCAGCGCTTTTACCCACCCTTTTTATTTGCCAGATCAATTCTGATGCGTACACTCATAACAATACGCTTTCAAAAGGATTTTTTATTTATGACAACCTTCTACACCGTGGTGAGTTGGCTGGTCATTCTGGGATACTGGCTGCTGATCGCAGGTGTGACGCTTCGCATCCTGATGAAACGCCGGGCCGTCCCTTCTGCCATGGCCTGGCTTTTGATCATCTACATCCTGCCGCTGGTAGGAATTATCGCGTATCTCTCCTTCGGTGAATTGCATCTGGGTAAGCGCCGCGCCGAGCGTGCGCGCGCCATGTGGCCGTCGACGGCAAAATGGCTGAACGATCTGAAATCCTGCAAACATATTTTCGCCCAGGAGAACAGCAGCGTCGCCTCGTCATTGTTCAAACTTTGCGAACGTCGTCAGGGAATTGGCGGCGTCAAAGGCAATCAGCTGCAGTTACTCACTACCTCCGACGATGTGATGCAGGCGCTGATCCGCGATATCCAGCTCGCCCGACATAATATCGAGATGGTGTTCTATATCTGGCAGCCCGGCGGAATGGCCGACCAGGTAGCGGAATCGCTGATGGCGGCATCGCGCCGGGGTATTCACTGTCGTCTGATGCTCGATTCCGCCGGCAGCGTGGCGTTCTTCCGTAGCCCCTGGGCGACCATGATGCGTAATGCCGGCATTGAAGTTGTCGAAGCGCTGAAGGTAAATCTGCTGCGTGTGTTCCTGCGCCGCATGGATTTACGCCAGCATCGCAAGATGATCATGATCGACAACTATATTGCCTACACCGGCAGCATGAACATGGTCGATCCGCGCTTCTTTAAACAGGACTCTGGCGTGGGTCAGTGGGTCGATTTAATGGCGCGTATGGAAGGCCCGGTTGCCACAGCGATGGGGATTGTTTACTCCTGCGACTGGGAAATCGAAACCGGCAAACGCATTCTGCCGCCGCCGCCCGACGCTAACATCATGCCGTTTGAGCAAGAGAGCGGCCATACCATTCATACCATCGCTTCCGGGCCTGGATTTCCCGAGGATTTAATCCACCAGGCGCTGCTCACGGCGGCCTATTCTGCGCGTGAATATCTGATCATGACCACGCCCTATTTTGTCCCGAGCGACGACCTGCTCCATGCGATTTGCACCGCCGCACAGCGCGGAGTGGATGTCAGTATTATTATGCCGCGTAAAAACGATTCGGTTCTGGTGGGCTGGGCCAGCCGGGCCTTCTTTAGCGAGCTGCTGGCAGCGGGTGTCAAAATTTATCAGTTTGAAGGGGGCTTGCTGCATACCAAGAGTGTGCTGGTCGACGGCGAACTGAGCCTGGTCGGCACGGTGAATCTGGATATGCGCAGCCTGTGGCTCAATTTTGAAATTACACTGGTGATTGATGACGTCGGTTTTGGTGGCGATCTGGCGGCGGTGCAGGACGATTATATCTCCCGCTCGCGCCTGCTGGATGCGCATCTGTGGATGAAACGTCCGCTGTGGCAGCGGATCACCGAACGACTGTTTTACTTCTTTAGTCCGTTGCTGTAAAACGTGCCCAACGATGTTTTAACAGGTAATCATCATGGAAATGGATCTGAACAATCGCCTGACTGAAGACGAAACCCTTGAGCAGGCCTACGACATTTTTCTCGAACTGGCGATGGACAATCTCGATCCCGCAGACGTGATCCTCTTCAATCTGCAATTTGAAGAGCGCGGCGGCGCAGAGCTGTTTGACCCGTCCGAAGACTGGGCCGAGCACGTCGATTTCGACCTCAACCCGGACTTCTTCGCCGAAGTGGTGATTGGGCTGGCCGATACTGACGGCGGCGAGATTAACGACATTTTTGCCCGCGTGCTGTTGTGCCGGGAAAAAGATCACAAGCTGTGCCACATCCTCTGGCGCGAATAACAAAAAGGCTGCGATGGCAGCCTTTTTTATTTAGTCCAGTAGTTCACTCCCGCAGCGATTACAAAACCGCGCACTATGCTCATGGCTCGCCTGCTGGCATCTCGGGCACTTACGCTGCTGCTGACGATTCTGAAATGCCGCGCTCATGTGAGTGGTAATCAGACCGGTCGGGATAGCAATCACCGAGTAACCAATCAAAATCAGCACTGATGCCACGATCCTGCCGAGCGGCGTGTGGGGGGTAATGTCCCCGTAGCCCACGGTCGTCACGGTGACAATCGCCCAGTACACCGACGCATTCAGCGTGGTGAAACCGTAAGTCGGCCCTTCAATCAGATACATTAGCGCGCCGAAAACCACCATCACAATCGCGATAAACGAATAGAACAGGATCAGCTGATGGCGGGCGCTATAAATGGCTTTCCAGAACACGCGTAAAGACGGCATAAAACGCAGCAGTTTCAGGACGCGCAGCACGCGGATGGCGCGCATCGCTCGCCACGCAAAAACATAATTGATGCTGATTTCAGGCCACAGCCACATTACATACAGCGGCAGAATCGTCGCTAAATCAATAATCCCCCAGAAGCTGAACACATATTTCGCCGGATTTGCCCAGCTGAACAGGCGCAGGAAATACTCCAGGGTAAATATCAGGGTGACAAACAGCTCCAGCCAGACGAACAGATGCCATTCATCGAGCGTAAGGTGATACTGCGTCCCCAGACCGGATTCAATAAAGATGATGAATACGCTGAGAAGCGCAAACAGGCCGCACAATCCTTCGAAGCGACGCCCGGAGCGGGTGTTAGGATCGAATAGCAGGCGATAGGTCTTACGCCGGACAGAAGAAACGGATATCGACACGTTAACCTCGCAAAAGAAGAAGGGCTGACATCATGTCAGCCCTTGCGATTATAACGGGTCTACTTTCAGGCAGGAAACCGCATGTCGGAAACTTCCTTCCAGAACAGGCCGGGTTTGCGCACATTCCGGTCCCGCCATTGGGCAACGCGTGCGGAACACGCAGCCAGACGGCGGGTTGATCGGCGAAGGCAGCTCCCCTTCCAGAAGCTGGATGACTTTATTTTTTTCCAGATCCGGGTCGGGAACCGGCACCGCGGACATCAACGCTTTGGTGTAAGGGTGCAGCGGGTTGTGATAGACCTCATCATAGGTGCCCAGCTCCACCGCATGGCCAAGATACATCACCAGCACGCGGTCGGAGATGTGTTTCACCACCGCCAGGTCATGGGCGATGAAGATCAGCGACAGCCCCATTTCACGCTGCAATTTCTGCAGCAGGTTCACCACCTGCGCCTGTATCGACACGTCCAGTGCTGAAACCGGTTCGTCACAGATAATCAGCTTCGGTTCCAGAATCAGCGCGCGGGCAATACCGATACGCTGACACTGACCGCCGGAGAACTCGTGCGGATAGCGGTTGATAAGGTTCGGCAGCAGGCCCACTTTCATCATCATCGCTTTCACGCGATCACGAACTTCCTGACGCGGCATTTTCGGATGATAGGTGCGAAGCGGCTCAGCAATGATATCGCCGATGTTCATACGCGGGTTCAGGGAGGCCAGCGGATCCTGGAAAATCATCTGGATGTCGCTGCGCACCGCGCGCCACTCTTCCTGTTTCATTCCCAGCAGGTCTTTGCCAAGCCAGGCCACTTTGCCGTCCGTCGCTTTGACCAGGCCGATAATGGCCCGGGCAAAGGTCGACTTTCCGCAGCCGGACTCGCCGACCACGCCCAGGGTCTCCCCTTCATAAAGACGCAGGGTGACGCCATCGACGGCTTTCAGGGTTTTCGACGGCTGCCAGAACCACTGCTTGCCGTCTTTAATGTCGAAATGCACTTTTAAGTCAGCGATTTCGAGCAGGACATTTCTTTTTTCGTCAATGGCGTTCATACCAGCTCCTCATGCGGCTTAAAGCAGGCGCGCAGGCGGCCTGGTGCAAACTCTTCCAGCGGGGGGGCGCTGTTGCAGATTTCCATCGCGTACTGGCAGCGAGGCTGGAACGGGCAGCCTTTCGGCAGACGCAGCAGGTTTGGCGGGTTGCCGGGAATGGTCAGCAGTGATTCGCCTTCCGCATCGAGACGCGGAACCGCATTCAGCAGGCCGATAGAGTACGGGTGCGCAGGATGATAGAACACATCGCGCGCCCTGCCGTACTCCATGGTACGACCGGCATACATCACCAGCACTTTGTCACAGATGCCGGCCACGACGCCGAGATCGTGGGTAATCATGATGATGGCGGTGTTGAACTCACGCTTCAGTTCGTTCAGCAGGGTCATGATCTGTGCCTGAACGGTCACGTCCAGCGCGGTGGTGGGTTCATCGGCGATCAGCAGTTTTGGCCGACACAGCAGTGCCATGGCGATCATTACGCGCTGGCGCATCCCACCGGAAAACTCATGCGGGAACATGCGCATGCGTTTCCGCGCTTCTGGCATTTTGACTGCATCCAGCATTCTGACTGACTCTTCGAACGCCTCGGCTTTGTTCATGCCTTTATGCAGCATCAGGACTTCCATCAGTTGCTCACCCACACGCATGTACGGGTTCAGCGAGGTCATTGGGTCCTGGAAAATCATCGAAATCTGTTCTGCGCGCAGCTTGTTCAGCTCGTGCTCAGGCAGATTCAGAATGTTTTTGCCGTTAAAGGAAGCGGTTCCCCCGATGCGGCCATTCGGTGCCAGCAGCCCCATCAGCGCAAAGGCGGTTTGCGATTTACCAGAGCCGGATTCACCGACGATACCCAGCGTTTCACCGGCCCGCAGATCGAAATTCAGATCGTTGACGGCGGTAACATCGCCATCCGGGGTTTTAAAGGTGACGCGCAGATCTTTGACATCCAGCAGCACGTTTTGCTGCTTTTGCGCCTGTGGCGCAGCTGCCGTTTCAATAATAGTCATCGCGGCACTCCTTAACGGTCTTTCGGGTCGAGGGCATCACGCAGGCCATCGCCGATAAAGTTGAAACAGAACAGGGTTACCACCAGGAAACCAGCCGGGAACAGCAGCAGCCACGGAGAGACTTCCATGGAGTTTGCGCCATCGCTTAACAATGCGCCCCAGCTGCTCAGCGGCTCCTGGGTACCCAGACCGAGGAAGCTCAGGAAGGATTCAAACAGGATCATGCTGGGTACCAGCAGTGATGCGTACACCACGACCACGCCCAGCACGTTTGGCACGATATGGCGCACCACAATCCCGCTGACGGAGACACCGCCCACCTGGGCTGCTTCGATAAATTCTTTACGCTTCAGGCTCAGGGTCTGGCCGCGCACGATACGCGCCATATCCAGCCAGGAAACCATCCCGATAGCCACGAAGATCAGCAGGATGTTTTGTCCAAAGAAGGTCACCAGCAGAATAACGAAGAACATAAACGGGAAGGAGTTCAGGATTTCCAGCAGACGCATCATCACGGAATCCACTTTGCCGCCGAGGTAGCCGGAAAGCGAGCCGTAAAGTGTGCCGACGATCACCGCTACCAGCGCCGCAGCGATACCGACCATCAGAGAGATACGGCCACCGATCGCCACGCGCACCAACAGGTCGCGCCCGGAGGAGTCCGTACCAAAATAGTGGCCGGAAACCATATCGGGAGCACTGGACATCATGCCCCAGTCAGTATCGAAATAGGTGAACTGCGACAGCATCGGGGCCAAGGCCACGAACAGGGCAATACAGATCAAGACGACCAGACTGGCGACGGCCGCACGGTTATGCATAAAGCGACGGCGGGCATCTTGCCACAGGCTGCGCCCTTCGACTTCAAGTTTCTCAGTGAAGTTTTCCAGCGCCTCGCTGTTTTTCTTACTCAACATCATGGCGTGCTCCAGCGCTAGTAGCGAATTTTCGGGTCGATAACGGCATACAGCACATCGACAATGGCGTTAAAGAGAATGGTCAGTGCACCGACCAGGATCGTAAGGCTGAGCACCAGCGAGTAGTCACGGTTCAGGGCACCATTCACAAACAGCTGACCGATACCCGGCAGGCCGTAAATGGTTTCAATGACCATGGAACCCGTGATGATCCCAACGAACGCAGGGCCCATATAGGAGAGCACAGGCAACAGCGCAGGTTTTAACGCATGACGGAGAATGATGCGGTGCATCGGCAGGCCTTTTGCCCGCGCGGTACGAATAAAGTTGGAGTGGAGCACTTCAATCATCGAACCACGGGTAATACGCGCGATACTGGCGATATAGGCCAGAGACAGCGCCACCATTGGCAGAATCATGAATTTTAGCGCCCCGCCGTTCCAGCCGCCTCCGGGCAGCCATTTGAGCGTGATGGCAAATATCATCACCAGTAACGGTGCCACCACAAAGCTCGGGATAA
Source organism: Lelliottia sp. SL45 (assembly GCF_026672535.1). Taxonomy (NCBI): domain Bacteria; kingdom Pseudomonadati; phylum Pseudomonadota; class Gammaproteobacteria; order Enterobacterales; family Enterobacteriaceae; genus Lelliottia; species Lelliottia sp. SL45. Next base: position 1,308,505 of record NZ_JAPPRH010000003.1, on the reverse strand, counting down.
CCACCCCGGTCATGGCGATCCCCATTACCGTGTAGTCCCATCGGGTGTTTTGTTTCAGCGCGGCAATGACGCCTGCGGTGACCCCCAGGACAACGGCCAGAATAAACGCCGCTGCGCCTAACTTAGCCGACACGGGGAAGCTCGATGCGACGAGGTCGTTAACGGAATAGTCTTTATATTTAAACGAAGGACCAAAATCGCCCTGTGCCAGCTGCTTCAGATAATTGAAGTACTGCGTGGAGATAGGATCGTTTAAATGGTATTTGGCTTCGATGTTCGCCATGACTTCTGGCGGCAGTGCGCGCTCGCTGGTAAACGGACTACCTGGTGCGAGACGCATCATGAAGAATGAAATCGTAATGAGAATAAAAAGCGTCGGTATCGCTTCAAGACAGCGACGTAGGATAAATTTCAACATTGCCCGTACCTTCTGGCGTGTGCCTTTTACACAAGCTCGTTCAGTCGTTACTGAATGATGCCGTGTATATTGTGCGATGAATTAAGACACGGTGGGGCAAATAACTTTGCCCCACGGTTTGCCATTAATGCTTAATGATGTACAGATCTTTGGTGTAGATGTTATCCATCGGATCTTTGCCGGTATAACCGCCAACCCATGGTTTCACCAGACGCGCGTTTACATAGTAGTAAACCGGTACAATCGCAGAATCCTGACCCAACTGCTGTTCCGCTTTGTCGTACAGTGCAGTACGCTGCGCTTCGTCAGTCACTTTCAGCGTATCTTTCATGATCGCGTCAAAGGCCGGGCTCTTATAGTGCGCGGTGTTCATGGAGCTGTCAGACAGCATGGTGTTCAGGAAGGAAGTCGGTTCGTTGTAATCCGCACACCAGCCCGCACGCGCCACGTCATAGTTGCCCTGATGACGGGTATCCAGGAAGGTTTTCCACTCCTGGTTCACCAGCTTCACATCCACACCCAGGTTTTTCTTCCAGATGGAGGAAGCCGCGATGGCCAGTTTTTTGTGCAGATCGGAGGTGTTGTACAGCAGGTTAAACGTCAACGGTTTATCAGCGGTGTAGCCTGCTTCAGCCAACAGTTTTTTCGCTTCTTCGTTACGTTTTTCCTGAGTCCAGGAGAACCACTCTGGTTTGGTCAGTTTCGCACCGTCAGTATATGGCGGGGTGTAGCCAAACGCTGGCAGATCGCCCTGCGCTTTTACTTTGTTCACGATGATGTCGCGATCCAGACCCAGTTTCAGCGCGGTACGTACGCGAGCGTCATTGAATGGCGCTTTCTGGTTGTTGATTTCGTAGTAGTAAGTACACAGATACGGGTCAACGTGAACTTCAGTCGGGATCTCTTTTTTCAGCTTCTGGAACAGTTCGATCGGCAGGTTGTTATAGGTCATGTCGATCTCACCGCTGCGGTAGCGGTTTACGTCGGTGACTTCAGACGAGATCGGCAGATAGGTAATCTGATCGACGATGGTTTTCGCGTTATCCCAGTAGTTGGTATTACGCTCCATCACGATACGCTCGTTAACCACCCAGTCTTTCAGCTTGTACGCACCGTTGGTCACGATGTTCGCTGGCTGAGTCCATTTCTCACCGAATTTTTCGATAGCGGCTTTGTTGACCGGTGACATGGCCGGGTTAACCAGCAGTTTGTAGAAATACGGAACAGGTTCGCTCAGGGTCACTTCCAGCGTGTGGTCATCAACCGCTTTTACGCCCAGCTCAGATGGTTTCTTTTTGCCGTCGATGATTTCATCAACGTTCAGGATGTGACCGTACTGCGGATAGCTGGCGTACGGGGATGCGGTGTTGGGATCCACCAGACGCTGCCAGCTGTATACGAAATCTTGTGCGGTGACAGGTTCACCGTTGGACCATTTTGCGTCTTTACGCAGGTGGAATGTCCAGACTTTAAAGTCTTTATTATCCCAGGATTCAGCCACGCCCGGGATCGGGTGACCGTCTTTGGTGGAGGTAATCAGCAGGCCTTCAAACAGGTCGCGGCTGATGTTTGCTTCAGGAACGCCTTCAATTTTGTTCGGATCCAGTGACTGTGGCTCGGCGCCATTGTTGCGGATCATGGTTTGCTTTTCTGACAGTGTGACACCTGCAGGTACATCAGCAGCCATTGCCATATTACCTGCGATTAGCGCAGTGAAAATTCCTGCGGCAATCAGACTTTTTTTTGTGATGATGGACATTGTGTTGATACTCCACTCATTATAATTACTGGTTTTAATGCCAGCCTGTTTATTTCCCCTAAGGGGTCCTGAACAACGCAGGAGTTTAGCTGCTGTCAGGTCGTTTACTTCTTGCTATCACCGACTGTACTTATTACTGGTGGCTCGTTTGGCCGCCTTGCGTCGATTCTTAACACGCCTCCCCTGTTTTGAGGCGTGTGATGTCTCGTTGAGATGAGCGTTATATTTGAAAATCATTCTCATCTGGAAAAGTGCGTTGGCAAAATATAAGGCCGGAAAGTACCAAATGGCTTAATTTCGCGCCAATACATTTTGCAAATTTGTTAAGCAATTCTCTTTAACGGGGAGTCCCGTTTTTCTGGGGGGCGTCCTGCCACACATCAAAGGTAAAGAAACTACCAAATATTCAATGTGATAGAGAGTTTCCTCTCGCCCACCGCTGTGTTGTGGTCACCTCGGTGGGTTTTTGTACAAAAATTTAACAACTGATTATTATTTAGCACATTCGTCTAGGGGAATGTTGAAATTACTAATATCATTTCAGTTATCGCACAGCAAGCCCCAGAGTATCGTGTGAGTAAAATAACAGAGTGTTTGCGCGGTTTATGTTCAGGTCGTGTGAAAGGATAAAACTAAGTTACTGAAATGTAAGAAAACAGATTTATTAGCAGAATTTATTATGTCTTGTGAAGTTTTCAACTTTATTTATATGATTTGCTGATAATCACGAAAAAAAACGGAGCCACTGGCTCCGCTCTTTCAAATGAAAACGTTAATTTAGTAACCCAGGGAAAATACTTTTTAGCCCGGTCACAATAAATTCGATCCCAAGCGCCATCAGCAACAGGCCCATAATACGGGTAATAACGTTAATGCCGGTCTGCCCCAGCAAACGCACCAGCCAGGGTGCAATTCGGAAAACGCCCCAGCAGCAGAGGGCAAACAGCGCAATCGCCACCGAAAAGCCAACCAGATGCACCCAGTTGTGGTAGCGGGTTCCCCAGACGATGGTCGAGCTGATTGCCCCCGGTCCGGCCATCAACGGCAACGCCAGCGGCACAACGCCAATGCTTTCGCGTACCGCCGTTTCTGATTTTTCCTGCTTGTTCTGTTTATCCTCACCCAGCTTGCCGCTGATCATCGACATGGCGATAGTCACCACCAGGATGCCGCCGGCGATACGGAAGGAGTCGATGGAGATGCCAAAGATTTGCAGAATCGAATCACCGAGGAAAAGCGACGTGAGCAAAATGATGGCCACCGACAGGTTTGCCGTCAGGTTGGTCTTATTTCTGGCAACCGCCGTCTGGTAACTGGTCATGCTAATGAAGACAGGAATGATCCCGACCGGGTTCACCAGCGCGAACAACCCGATAAAAAACTTAAAATAAGTAGAAAAATCAAAGAGCAATGGGGTCACAGTTAGCTCCGTAAATCAGCATGGCCCAGGCGACAGAATAAAGGGATAAAAACCGCGCTGAAGATACGCTTTTTATCAGCATACTTCACCAGAAATCTGCGCCAAAACGCTATGATTTTCATGTGTTATGTATTTGTGTAAGCAATGATAGTTTTGATTCCATTACTTTTGTAATTATTTAACACTTGATATGATTGTGCGAAATACCCGTGCTGAAAGGTATCAGCTTCGGTGTAAATTGATTTAGATCATGTTTTTCGTACTCAGAAGTGAGTAATCTGGGTGACACCAAAAGGGAGAGAAAGAAACAAAAAGGGATGATGCTAAAGTCAGGCTCTTTTAGTAAGTTAGTGCAAAGCGTTAACAGTAAACGAGACTAAACCTTTGTTTTACTGTGTGTTAAGCAAGTACTGGCACCTCGTCTATAATGTTGTCGTATCGAGCGCTGGTTTACTAAAAGAGTTTAAACATTATCAGGAGAGCATTATGGCTGTTACTAATATCGCTGAACTGAACGCACTCGTCGAGCGCGTCAAAAAAGCCCAGCGTGAATATGCCAATTTCACCCAAGAACAGGTTGATAAAATCTTCCGCGCCGCCGCACTGGCTGCTGCAGATGCTCGAATCCCTCTCGCTAAAATGGCCGTTGCCGAATCCGGTATGGGTATCGTAGAAGATAAAGTGATCAAGAACCACTTTGCTTCTGAGTATATCTACAACGCCTATAAAGATGAGAAAACCTGTGGCGTGCTGGCTGAAGACCACACCTTCGGTACCATCACCATTGCAGAACCTATCGGTATCATTTGCGGTATCGTTCCGACAACTAACCCGACTTCTACCGCGATCTTCAAATCTCTGATCAGCCTGAAGACACGTAACGCCATCATCTTCTCCCCACACCCACGTGCTAAAGATGCGACTAACAAAGCCGCTGACATCGTACTGCAGGCTGCCATCGCTGCGGGTGCACCAAAAGATCTGATCGGCTGGATTGACCAACCTTCTGTTGAACTGTCAAACGCACTGATGCATCACCCGGACATTAACCTGATCCTGGCAACCGGTGGCCCAGGCATGGTTAAAGCAGCATACAGCTCTGGTAAACCAGCAATCGGCGTAGGCGCAGGTAACACCCCTGTTGTTATCGACGAAACGGCTGATATCAAACGTGCTGTCGCGTCTGTCCTGATGTCCAAAACCTTCGATAACGGCGTTATCTGTGCTTCTGAGCAGTCCGTTGTTGTGGTTGATTCTGTCTATGATGCGGTGCGCGAGCGCTTCGCAAGCCACGGCGGCTACCTGCTGCAGGGCAAAGAGCTGAAAGCGGTTCAGGACATCATCCTGAAAAATGGCGCACTGAACGCCGCCATCGTTGGTCAGCCAGCATACAAAATCGCTGAACTCGCAGGTTTCACCGTACCCGCTACCACTAAGATCCTGATCGGTGAAGTGAAAGTGGTTGATGAAAGCGAACCTTTCGCACACGAAAAACTGTCCCCTACTCTGGCGATGTACCGTGCGAAAGACTTCGAAGACGCTGTGGTCAAAGCAGAGAAACTGGTGGCAATGGGCGGTATCGGTCATACCTCTTGTCTGTACACTGACCAGGACAACCAGCCAGAACGTGTGAAATTCTTCGGCGACAAAATGAAGACCGCACGTATTCTGATTAACACCCCGGCTTCTCAGGGTGGTATCGGTGACCTGTACAACTTCAAACTCGCGCCTTCCCTGACTCTGGGTTGTGGTTCATGGGGTGGTAACTCCATCTCTGAAAACGTTGGTCCTAAGCACCTGATCAACAAGAAAACCGTTGCTAAGCGAGCTGAAAACATGTTGTGGCATAAACTTCCGAAATCTATCTACTTCCGCCGTGGCTCTTTGCCAATCGCGCTGGATGAAGTGATTACTGATGGCCACAAACGTGCGCTCATCGTGACTGACCGTTTCCTGTTCAACAACGGCTATGCAGACCAGATCACCTCTGTTCTGAAAGCGGCTGGCGTTGAGACTGAAGTCTTCTTTGAAGTAGAAGCTGATCCAACCCTCACCGTTGTTCGTAAAGGTGCGGAACTGGCGAACTCCTTCAAACCAGACGTGATCATCGCGCTCGGTGGCGGTTCCCCAATGGACGCCGCGAAAATCATGTGGGTTATGTACGAACACCCAGAAACGCACTTCGAAGAACTGGCGCTGCGCTTTATGGACATCCGTAAACGTATCTACAAGTTCCCGAAAATGGGCGTGAAAGCGAAAATGATCGCCGTCACCACCACTTCCGGTACCGGTTCTGAAGTGACTCCGTTTGCGGTTGTTACCGACGACGCAACCGGCCAGAAATACCCACTGGCTGACTACGCGCTGACTCCAGACATGGCTATCGTTGATGCCAACCTGGTGATGGATATGCCGAAATCACTGTGTGCATTCGGTGGTCTGGATGCAGTAACTCACGCCCTGGAAGCTTACGTTTCTGTACTGGCATCTGAATTCTCTGACGGTCAGGCACTGCAGGCTCTGAAACTGCTGAAAGAAAACCTGCCAGCGTCTTACAACGAGGGGTCTAAAAACCCGGTTGCTCGTGAGCGTGTGCACAATGCCGCGACTATCGCAGGTATCGCATTTGCTAACGCCTTCCTGGGTGTATGTCACTCCATGGCGCACAAGCTGGGCTCTCAGTTCCACATTCCTCACGGTCTGGCGAACGCCCTGCTGATTTCCAACGTTATCCGCTATAACGCGAATGACAACCCAACCAAGCAGACTGCATTCAGCCAGTACGACCGCCCAATGGCTCGTCGTCGCTACGCTGAAATCGCAGACCACCTGGGTCTGAGCGCTCCTGGTGACCGTACCGCTGCGAAGATCGAGAAACTGCTGGCATGGCTGGACAGCATCAAAGCTGAACTGGGTATTCCTAAGTCAATCCGTGAAGCGGGCGTTCAGGAAGCTGACTTCCTGGCACACGTTGACAAGCTGTCTGAAGATGCCTTCGATGACCAGTGTACTGGTGCGAACCCGCGCTACCCACTGATCTCCGAGCTGAAACAGATTCTGCTGGATACCTACTACGGCCGTGAGTTCCACGAAGACAACGCTGTTGCAGTGAAAACTGAAGCACCTGTTGTTCTTAAAGCTGACAAGAAAGTGAAGAAAAACGCTTAATTGCTTAGCCCAATAAAAAACCCGCCTCGGCGGGTTTTTTTATGTCTGTTGATTACTCTACAGACAAAGGGGAATAAGCTGTTATCGGCGAGAATTTTCCTGAATTGCCGTCAGTGAGCCGACAACCAGCGCTTCTTTATAATGCTTGCGACATACCGAGATATAACGCTCGTTGCCACCAATCACCACCTGCTCCCCTTCTGCGTAAGGTTTCCCTTCCTGATCAAGACGAAGCACCATACTGGCTTTACGGCCACAGAAACAGATAGTTTTCAGTTCCACCAGCTTATCTGACCACGCCAGTAAATACTGGCTGCCAATAAACAGCTCTCCGCGGAAATCGGTGCGTAAACCATAGCAAAGCACGGGAATATCCAGCTGATCGACCACTTCAGATAACGCATGGACTTGCTCGCGGGTCAGGAACTGGCTCTCGTCCACCAGAACGCAATGTACCGGCTTCTGCGCGTGTTCTGTGCCGATATCTTTTAGCAGGTCAGTCTCTTTATTAAACAGCGTTGCAGGCGACGACAGGCCGATACGCGAGCTCACCTTTCCGGCACCAAAGCGATCGTCAATCTCGGCGGTGTAGACGATAGCGCGCATACCCCTTTCTTGATAGTTATAAGCGGACTGTAGGAGCGCCGTGGACTTCCCTGCATTCATTGCGGAATAGTAAAAATATAGTTGTGCCATTGGTCGTTAAACCCTAATCAATGTGTAATATTCCCGATGGTTGATTGTACCCTATTTTTCCCCCTTTCTCAGCGACGCTACGCACAGACTCAGCCTGAGAAGTAAAGTCAGGTTCCGGACGAAATGAGAAAATAGCATGTTAAAACAGGCAGTAATCACACCTGGACCTCATAAACCCTGACATTTCAACTTAAGCAAATCCTGATTTTTATAGTGGAGTCAGCTGGCTTTAAAATTCAGTATTTATTAACTATCGGTGCGGTTAAACGGCATTATGGGAGTAATACAAAAGGTTGATATTTATCCGGGGTAACTATAAGCGGTTAGAGATTTGTCACAAAACTAAACACTCTGGCCATCAGTTTATCCCATTAGCAGGGATATCAAATCTGTCTTTGGCGTAATGAAATTTAAGTTAGCGTCATTAATAATAGCGCCAGATATTAACTCTTTTTTGAATTCCTTACATTCCGACCTATTGCACATCTGAAATTATCACTCTATTATTAGGACAACAAACCAACCCAATATAAGTTTGAGATTACTACAATGAGCGAAGCACTTAAAATTCTGAACAACATCCGTACTCTTCGTGCGCAGGCAAGAGAATGCACCCTCGAAACGCTGGAAGAAATGCTGGAAAAATTAGAAGTTGTTGTAAACGAACGTCGTGAAGAAGAAAGCGCTGCTGCTGCTGAAATCGAAGAACGCACTCGTAAACTGCAGCAATATCGCGAAATGCTGATTGCAGATGGTATCGATCCAAACGAATTACTGAACAGCATGGCTGCTGCTAAGACCGGTACTAAAGCTAAACGCGCTGCTCGCCCGGCTAAATATAGCTACGTTGACGAGAACGGTGAAACTAAAACCTGGACTGGCCAGGGCCGTACCCCAGCAGTTATCAAGAAAGCCATGGATGAGCAAGGCAAACAACTGGACGATTTCCTGATCAAGGATTAATCACCCCGCCTTCAGAAAAATCCCGTTTATACGGGATTTTTTATGCCTGTAATTTACCGCCGAGATATCTTCTTACACCCCGTCATATAGCCACATCTATTAGTGCCAACTTCCTTACATACCCTCGGTGCCGGTATCAGGCATAAAAAAACCGGTGGAGTAAGACTCACACCGGTTTCGACCATCACAGGGGGCAGATTAGTTTTTAATACCCATGGTCTCTTTCAGCCAGGCTTTAAATTCTTCGCCCAGTGAGTTGTGGCGAATACCATATTCAACGAAAGCCTGCATATAACCGAGTTTATTACCGCAGTCATGGCTCTTGCCTTTCATGTGGTAGGCTTCAACGGTCTCTTTTTCGATCAGCATATCAATGCCATCGGTCAGCTGGATTTCGTCGCCAGCGCCCGGAGGGGTTTTCGCCAGCAGTGGCCAGATCTCTGCGCTCAGCACATAGCGACCAACAACCGCGAGGTTAGACGGCGCCACATCGGCTTTCGGCTTCTCAACCACACCGACCATTGGCACGCTCTCACCTGGCTTCAGATCAACGCCTTTGCAGTCCACAACGCCATACGCAGTCACGTCTTCAACAGGTTCAACCATGATCTGGCTGCTGCCGGTTTCGTCAAAGCGACGAATCATATCAGCGAGGTTGTCCTGAGAGAGGTCTGATTCGAACTCATCGAGAATCACGTCTGGCAGAATAACCGCGACCGGCTCATCGCCGACAACCGGATGTGCGCACAGCACAGCGTGTCCCAGGCCCTTAGCCAGCCCCTGACGCACCTGCATGATGGTCACGTGAGGTGGGCAGATTGACTGAACTTCTTCCAGCAGCTGACGTTTAACGCGTTTTTCCAGCATGGCTTCAAGTTCAAAACTGGTATCGAAATGGTTTTCGATAGAGTTTTTGGACGAATGGGTCACCAGCACAATTTCTGTAATACCGGCAGCAATACATTCATTGACGACATACTGGATTAATGGCTTATCGACCAAAGGCAGCATTTCTTTCGGAATTGCCTTTGTGGCCGGTAGCATCCTGGTTCCCAATCCCGCTACCGGGATAACGGCCTTTGTAACTTTCGAATTTAGGGCAGCCATTGAAATCTCCTGAACTGTTCAAGTTTTGAACTTTATGCATTGAATAACGCGACAAGTATATCAGTCTCGTTCAGTAAACCGGGTCTGAAAAGGGCACGTTACCCATCAATTAGGATAAATACGTATCAAACTGGCAGTGATAGTAGCACTGCCGTTAAAACGAAGGTAAAGCTATCTGACGAATAAAATTCAACTGCTTATTCCGTGGACAACATTAAGCGTAAACGCCCACCTGCTCCCCAAATTTGACACTGCCAGGACGCGCAGCGGTGACTTATTTGATTAAGATAAGTCGTACCCAGCGTTCCTAAAGGAACACCATTGCTGACCTGAATATGATGCTCACCGGTATTCAGCGTGGCGTTTAGACCCGCAGAGACCAGAATGAGATTTTTTAATTCGCTATGGTAATAACCGACTAACAGCGGAAACTGTCCCGGCAAATTGGCCTGACGGAAAAGATGGTTCACCTGTTTCAGCAATGCCCCTAATTCAGGAAGTCGCTGCCCCTGATGGGAGAGCTGTTCTTGTAACAAACCGTTAAATAATGCCCGCAATAATAATGCCGCTAATACCCCATTATCACCCGCTCTCGTCACATCGAGGCAATAAAATGCCAGGTCAACATCCGATAACGGTGCAATATCAAGCACCAGGCCGTGCTGATCTGCGGCAACAAGTTGTCGATAGTTAATTCTGCAATGCGATATATTCTGCTGAACCGGTGGCTGAAGTTCTTGTAAAAGCTTAGCAGCAGCATGGGGATTACTGACCAGCGCATCCCAGTCCTGGAAAAGGCGTTCTTCTTCCTCAACGCGGGAATTAAACATATTCGGATAGAGGCAGGCAAAAACCGTTTCCCGCAGACGGTTCAAATCTTTTACCGGCTTCAGGAGGACATCCTGCACGCCGAGACGCAGCGCTTTGGCGATGTCGGCCATATTCTCGGTCGCGGAGATCACAAGGATTGGCGTCTGATCACCTTCATTGCGCAGATGCTCCACCAGTTTAAGCCCGTTCATGCGCGGCATCGCGATATCACAAATCATCAGATCGGGCTTGGCTGACGCCATTTTTTCCAGTGCATCCACCCCATCAACGGCCAGTATGGTCGTTGCGCCCAGCGAACTTAACCACGAATCCATCAGCGAACGGAAAACGGGCTCGTCTTCGACTATCAGAATCTGTTTTCCTGCCAATGGCTGTGTCATGGTCTCTCCTCTGGCAGACGATAAATCAATAGTGGCATGCTATTGGTACTACCGCCTGTCAGATTTTGCTGAAGTCTTCAAAAAAGGGCTAAGCTGTCGCTCGCACCAAAGGTAACAGTTCGTCCATTTTTTTCTCAACAGCCAGTGCTCCGGCGGCGATCGCCGCATCTGCGCGATGGAAGTCGAGTGTTGATATTTGCGGACAGAATGGCTGAATCAGAATATCCGGAGGATCACCCGCCATTCGATTTCGCTTCAGGCGATTCTCCAGTACCTGAATAGAAGTGGTCATGATCTCCATTGCCGTCGGCGCGGAGACCATCCGGCGCGTCGTTGCACGCCCTAAACGCTCACGCAGGCGCTTATGCCAGGCAAGCTTTTCGTTTTCCGTTTCGTCGTTCTGGAGATTCACCGGCATTAAATCTTGTTGCATCAGGTGGGCGTCATGCTGCAAATCGACGGCGATAACAATATCAGCGCCCATCGCGCGGGTCAGCGAGATCGGTATGGGATTTACCACGCCGCCATCCACCAGCCAGTAGCCATTATGAGGAACCGGTGCCATCAGGCCAGGAATACTGCAGGACGCACGGACGGCAAGGTGGATATCACCCTCGGTGAACCAGATTTCCCTGCCCGTGCTGAGATTGGTTGCCACAGCGCCAAAGGGCATCTGGCAATGGTTGAAGTCATCCAACGGCATGATTTGGCGGAACTGGTTAAACACGCGCTCCCCGCGCAGCAGGCCGCCGCGTTGCCATGAAAGATCCATCAGGCGCAGTACGTCCCAGTAGCTAAAGGAACGCACCCACGTTTCGAGTTCCGGCATTTTACCGCACGCGTAGGCGGCACCCACCAGCGAACCAATTGAACACCCTGCTACAAGATCAACATCGACACCCAGTCTTTTTAGCGCGTTAATCACGCCAATGTGCGACCAGCCCCGGGCTGCACCTGATCCCAGCGCCAGACCAATTTTTACCTTTCTCATTAGCCCTGTTTGACTTCCCCTGGATTCCTAACGTAGCGTCATCGCTACTGCTCAGTTAACATAGTGCCACCTGGGCGTTTAAACGCCGTGACTTTTTTATTCCAGGAAGAGAATTGTGTCTCAACTCTGCCCCTGTGGTAGCGCCCTCGAGTATAGCCTATGTTGCCAGCGATATCTTTCTGGCAACCAGGTTGCACCCGATCCATCACACCTAATGCGCTCCCGGTATGCTGCTTTTGTGATCAAAGACGCAGACTACCTGATTAAAACCTGGCACCCCTCGTGCCACGCCGCTGACTTCCGCCAGGAAATTGAAGCCGGATTCGCCAATACGCAATGGCTCGGCCTGACGCAGTATGAAACCGCCCCCGGCAGCACGCCCAACGAAGGTTTTGTCAGCTTTGTTGCCCGATTTATCGAGCACAATAAGCCCGGCGCCATCATCGAACGCTCCCGGTTCATACTGGAGGGCGGACAGTGGTACTATATTGATGGTACTCGTCCGCAGTTTGGTCGTAACGACCCCTGCCCCTGCGGTTCAGGTAAAAAATTTAAAAAGTGTTGCGGGCAATAACGCCTGACCACAAATAACAAGCAAACACTCAACAGGATTTCCTCGCGATGCAATCATTACAACGCAAAATACTGCGTACCATTTGCCCGGACCAGAAGGGTTTGATCGCCCGTATTACCAACATTTGTTACAAGCATGAACTGAATATCGTGCAGAACAACGAATTTGTGGATCACCGCACCGGCCGCTTCTTTATGCGCACCGAACTGGAAGGGATCTTCAACGACACCACCCTGCTCGCCGATCTCGATGGCGCGTTACCGGAAAACTCCATCCGTGAACTGACCCCAGCCGGGCGTCGCCGCGTGGTGATTCTGGTCACCAAAGAGGCCCACTGCCTGGGCGATCTGCTCATGAAAGCCAATTACGGTGGTCTGGACGTCGAAATTGCCGCGGTAATTGGCAACCACGATACCCTGCGTACCCTGGTTGAACGTTTTGATATTCCGTTCGAGCTGGTGAGCCATGAAGGCCACACCCGCGAAGAGCACGACGATCTGATGGCTCAGGCCATCGAAGCGCACAACCCGGACTACGTGGTGCTGGCGAAGTACATGCGCGTGTTGACGCCATCATTCGTTTCCCGCTTCCCGAATAAGATCATCAACATTCACCACTCGTTCCTGCCGGCGTTTATTGGTGCGCGTCCTTATCACCAGGCCTACGAGCGTGGTGTGAAGATCATCGGTGCAACCGCCCACTATGTAAACGACAACCTGGATGAAGGCCCGATCATCATGCAGGACGTGATTCACGTCGATCACACCTACACGGCGGAAGACATGATGCGTGCCGGACGCGACGTCGAGAAGAACGTGTTAAGCCGCGCGCTGTATCAGGTGCTCGCCCAACGCGTCTTCGTTTACGGCAACAGAACGATTATTCTTTAATCCTTTGTGAAATGAATTGATTAGCTTTGCGCCTTTACGGGTAAAAAGCAGACAAACGAATCGTTTTCATCAAAGGAATGCTTTACAGGGGCGCGTCATTTGATATGATGCGCCCCGCTTCCAGCAAGAAGCAGGCCAGTAAAAGCATTACCCCGTGGTGGGGTTCCCGAGCGGCCAAAGGGAGCAGACTGTAAATCTGCCGTCATCGACTTCGAAGGTTCGAATCCTTCCCCCACCACCATCTCAACGCTCAAGCATCATACCCCTGGCGGGGTTCCCGAGCGGCCAAAGGGAGCAGACTGTAAATCTGCCGTCATCGACTTCGAAGGTTCGAATCCTTCCCCCGCCACCATCTCGAAGATTAAATCCAAACTTTTTATCCGCAGAATATTTCATATTCCCATTGGGGAAGGATGAGAAGCTTCGACTAAGGTTCGATTCGAGCGTAGCGAGAAAGCGTTGCCGCAGGCAACGACCCGAAGGGCGAAGCGCAACGCGCTGAGTCATCCTTCCCCCGCCACCATTTCTCAGACCAAATCCCAACTTTTCTGTTCGCGCAATATTTCCTATTTCCGTCCACCTTTTCTTCCCCATTAAATATTTAACCGACTTTCACACACCTGCTTTTCTCTCGTCGTAATCCGTTTCCAGAGGCGAAAAAAACCCCGCCGAAGCAGGGTTTTGTTCATTCAGCATGCGCCGCTTAGCGACGTGCGCGAACGATCTGATATCTACGCGTCAGATACTCGACCGGCACGCTCCAGATATGCACCAGGCGCGAGAACGGGAACAGCACGAACAGCGTCATACCCAGCACCAGATGCATGCGGAAGATAAACGCCACCCCGTCGAGATGCGCGGACGCCCCGCCGTGGAAGGTCACCACAGACTGCGCCCAACCAACCAGTTTCATCATTTCGCTGCCGTCCATATGTTGGGCAGAGAACGGAATCGTCGCCAGACCCAGGGCGCACTGAATCACCAGCACCGCCATCACCAGAATATCAGCAACTGTCGTGGTCGCACGGATGCGAGGGCTGAACAGACGGCGTTTGAGGAGCAGCAAACCGCCCACCAGACACATCAGGCCCGCAGCACCACCACCAAACATCGCCATTTTCTGTTTCACGTCCAGCGGCAGCCAGGCTTCATACATCCAGTGCGGTGTCAGCATCCCGAAGGCATGGCCTGCAATCACACCCAGAATCCCGATGTGGAACAGGTTAGACGCCAGGTTCATCCCTTTGCGATCCAGCATCTGGCTGGAGCCTGCACGCCAGGTGTACTGGCCGTAGTCGTAGCGCAGCCAGCTGCCCACCAGGAACACGGTACCCGCAATGTAAGGATAGATATCGAAGAAGAACATATTCAGGAAGTGCATTAGTGCTGTCCTCCGTTAGAGATATTCAAATATTGCGGGGCGACAGCTCCGGCAAAACGACGCTGGTGAGCCGAGATTTCTGACTCGCCACAGTTCTGGTCAGCAAGGAATTTCACCTGCTCTTCTTCCCACACCGCATCCAGCGCCTGTGGGGTATCATCGCGCGCTTCATCGGCGATTTTCTCCGCCACTTTATCGCTGTCGATGGCGGTATTCGCCAGTTTCACCAGCAGATCGAACAGCACCGCATAGCGGCTTTCACGCTGCTTCAGGCGCGCACTTAACAACGCCAGAATCGGCGCGATGTCCTGCAAACCGCCCAGCGCCTCTTCACGCGGCAGCTGAGCCAGATATTCCAGGTAAAGCGGGAGATGATCCGGCAGTTCGCGGCTGTCTAACTGCAAGCCCTGAGCTTCGTACTGTGCCATCAGGTCAACCATCGCCTGGCCACGATCGCGGGATTCACCGTGAACGTGTTCGAACAGCAGCAGCGAAGTCGCACGGCCACGGTCGAACAGCTGGCTGTAGTCAGACTGCGCGTCCAGCTGATCCTGAGTGAGTAAATCACGCAGGAAAATACCCAGCGCCTGTGCATCTTCTTTATCCAGATTTTCTGATGACGCGAGTGCATCAAAGAGTTCCTGCTGATGCTGCCACAGGGCAGCATCAGGGTACTCGAGCAGACGCGAAACAATGACGAGTTCAATCATTGGTGCGGCTCCGTTTTGCTGGTCACATCCATCGCATCAATGCGACGGCTGTTAAACAGGTTGAATTTGCTGTCTGAACCGTGGCAACCGTCGCCAAAGGTAAAGCCACAACCGCTCTTCTCCGGGAAGGCTTCACGCGCCAGCTCACGGTGGCTGCTCGGCACCACGAAACGATCTTCGTAATTCGCAATCGCCAGATAGCGGTACATCTCCTGCGCCTGGGCTTCGCTTAAACCCACCTCTTCCAGCGCGCGGGTATCGATCACACCCTCGACCGTTTCCGCGCGTTTGAAATGACGCATCGCCAGCATACGTTTCAGGGCCAGCAGCACCGGCTGGGTATCGCCTGCGGTGAGCAGGTTCGCCAGGTACTGAACCGGGATACGCAGGCTTTCCACGTCCGGTAAAATACCGTTGCTGCCCAGCTCACCCGCATCGGCAGCGGACTGAATCGGTGACAGTGGCGGCACGTACCAGACCATCGGCAGCGTGCGATATTCTGGGTGCAGCGGCAGGGCCAGCTTCCAGTCCATCGCCATTTTGTACACCGGCGACTGCTGTGCGGCGTCAATCACGCTCTGCGGGATACCGTCTTTCAGCGCCTGCTCGATCACTTTTGGATCGTTAGGATCGAGGAACACGTCCAGCTGACGCTGATAGAGATCTTTCTCGTTCTCGGTGCTTGCGGCGGTCTCAATCGCATCCGCGTCATACAGCAGCACGCCCAGATAACGAATACGGCCTACGCAGCTTTCAGAACAGACGGTCGGCATACCCGCTTCGATACGCGGATAACAGAAGATGCACTTCTCGGACTTCCCGCTCTTCCAGTTGAAGTAGATCTTTTTGTACGGGCAACCGGTAATGCACATCCGCCAGCCGCGGCACTTGTCCTGGTCGATCAGGACGATGCCGTCCTCTTCACGTTTGTAGATCGCACCGCTCGGACAGGTCGCCACACACGCCGGGTTGAGGCAGTGTTCGCACAGACGCGGCAGATACATCATGAAGGTATTTTCGAACTGACCGTACATCGCCTTCTGCATGTTTTCGAAGTTCTGATCTTTCGACAGTTTCTCGAATTCGCCGCCCAGATCGTCTTCCCAGTTCGGACCTTTACTGATTTTGTCCATACGCTGGCCGGTGATCAGTGAACGCGGACGGGCAATCGGCTGATGTTTCCCTTCTGGCGCGTTGTGCAGATTCTGGTAGTCAAAATCAAACGGCTCGTAGTAATCGTCGATGCCCGGCAGGTGCGGGTTAGCGAAGATTTTACCCAGCAGCAGCGCTTTGTTACCCATGCGCGGCACCAGTTTGCCGTTGATCTTGCGGATCCAGCCGCCCTTCCATTTTTCCTGGTTTTCCCAGTCGGTCGGGAAACCGGTGCCCGGCTTGGTTTCTACGTTGTTAAACCACGCGTATTCCGCGCCTTCGCGGCTGGTCCAGACGTTTTTACAGGTGACTGAGCAGGTATGACAGCCGATGCATTTATCCAGATTCAGCACCATGCCGACTTGTGAACGAATTTTCATTTTACGCTCTCCTGTACCTGGTCATTACCTTCGCCATCTAACCAGTCAATATTCTTCATCTTACGCACCACCACGAACTCATCGCGGTTGGAGCCGACCGTACCGTAGTAGTTAAAGCTGTACGCCAGTTGCGCATAGCCGCCGATCATGTGAGTCGGTTTTGGCGTGATACGCGTCACCGAGTTATGGATACCGCCGCGCTGCTGGGTGATTTCAGAACCCGGCAGGTTCACGATACGTTCCTGCGCGTGGTACATCATGGTCATCCCGGCTGGCACACGCTGGCTTACCACCGCACGTGCCGTCAGCGCACCGTTGCTGTTGAACACTTCAATCCAGTCGTTATCCACGATGCCCAGATCTTTGGCATCCACTTCGCTCATCCAGACAATTGGCCCACCGCGACCTAAAGTCAGCATCAGCAGGTTGTCGCTGTAGGTAGAGTGGATACCCCACTTCTGGTGCGGCGTCAGGAAGTTCAGCGCTTTTTCCGGGTTACCGTTGGATTTCTCGCCCATCACCTCTTTCACCGAACGGGTGTCGATTGGCGGACGGTAAACCAGCAGGCTTTCACCGAAATCACGCATCCACTGGTGGTCCTGATACAGGGACTGACGGCCGGTAAGGGTACGCCACGGGATCAGCTCGTGCACGTTGGTATACCCGGCGTTATAGGACACATGCTCATCTTCCAGACCAGACCAGGTCGGGCTGGAGATAATTTTGCGCGGCTGGGCCTGAATATCACGGAAGCGGATTTTCTCGTCTTCTTTATTCAGCGCCAGATGCGTGTGGTCACGACCGGTAAACTCGCTGAGTGCAGCCCAGGCTTTTACCGCCACCTGACCGTTGGTTTCCGGTGCGAGGGTCAGGATCATCTCTGCCGCATCAATCGCCGTGTTCAGCATTGGCTGGCCTTTCGCCGGGCCGTCCGCTTTGGTGTAATTGAGCTTACGCAGCAGATCCATTTCGCTCTGGGTGTTCCAGGCGATGCCTTTCCCGCCGTTACCGATTTTCTCCATCAGCGGGCCGATAGAGGTAAAGCGCTCGTAGGTGGCAGGATAATCACGCTCCACCGGAATGATGTGCGGCGCGGTTTTACCTGGGATCAGATCGCATTCGCCTTTTTTCCAGTCCTTCACATCCAGCGGCTGCGCCAGTTCGGCGGCGGAGTCGTGCTGGATGGGCAGCGTCACTACGTCGGTTTCCACACCCAGGTGGCCTACGCACACTTCTGAGAACTTTTTGGCGATGCCTTTGTAGATTTCCCAGTCGCTTTTGGAATCCCACGCCGGGTCAACGGCCGCAGACAGCGGGTGAATAAACGGATGCATATCCGACGTATTCATGTCGTCTTTTTCGTACCAGGTCGCCGTCGGCAGCACGATATCGGAGTAGAGACAGGTACTGGAGAGACGGAAGTCCAGCGTCACCACCAGATCCAGCTTGCCGTCGAGACCGTTGTCTTTCCACTCGACTTCTTCAGGTTTCACGCCGCCCTGTTTGCCCAGATCTTTACCCTGAATACCGTGGTCAGTGCCCAGCAGGTACTTCAGCATGTATTCGTGACCTTTACCGGACGAACCGAGCAGGTTCGAACGCCAGATAAACAGGTTACGCGGGTGGTTTTTGCCGTTTTCAGGCTGTTCCGCCGCAAAGCGAAGCGAGCCGTCTTTCAGGGATTTCACGGTGTAATCGACCGGTGACATACCGGCTTTTTTCGCTTCTTCTGCGATGCGCAGCGGGTTAGTGCCCAGCTGTGGCGCAGAGGGCAGCCAGCCCATGCGTTCTGCACGCACGTTGAAGTCGATGAGATGTCCGGTATAGCGGGATTTATCCGCCATTGGCGACAGCAACTCCTGCGCGGTCACGGTTTCGTAACGCCACTGGCTGGAGTGGTTGTAGAAATAGGAGGTGCTGTTCATGTGACGCGCCGGACGCTGCCAGTCGAGGCCAAACGCCAGCGGCTGCCAGCCGGTCTGCGGACGCAGTTTTTCCTGGCCCACGTAGTGTGCCCAACCGCCGCCGCTCTGACCGATACAGCCGCAGAACACCAGCATATTGATCAGGCCACGATAGTTCATATCGAGGTGATACCAGTGGTTCAGGCCCGCGCCGACGATAATCATCGAACGACCGTGAGTTTTGTCAGCGTTGTCGGCGAATTCACGCGCGATACGGGTGATTTGTGCGCGTGGCACGCCCGTCACCTGCTCTGCCCACGCCGGGGTATACGCTTTGATGTCGTCGTAGCTGGTTGCACAGTTTTCGTCGTTCAGACCGCGTTCCAGACCGTAGTTGGCCATCGTCAGATCGTAAACGGTGGTCACCAGTGCGGTCGATCCGTCAGCCAGTTGCAGACGTTTCACCGGCAGTTTGTGCAGCAGGATGTTTTCCAGCTCCACTTTCTTGAAGTGTTCAGAACCTTCGCCGCCGAAGTACGGGAATCCGACTTCCGCGATATCGTCCTGGCTGCCCAGCATACTGAGGCGCAGTTCGGTCTCATCACCGGTGGTCGCGTTACGTTGCTCGAGGTTCCATTTGCCTTTTTCACCCCAACGGAAACCGATGGAGCCGTTCGGCGCGACCATATCCCCTTCATTGTTGAAGGCGACGGTTTTCCATTCCGGGTTATTTTCCTGGCCCAGCGCATCCACCAGATCCGCCGCACGCAGCATACGACCCGCTGCGTAGTAGCCGTCTCGCTCTTCGAGCATCACCAGCATTGGCATGTCAGTGTAGCGACGCACGTAGTCGGTGAAATACTGGCTTGGTTTGTCGAGGTGGAATTCACGCAGCATGACGTGACCCATCGCCAGCGCCATCGCGGCATCGGTACCCTGCTTCGGTGCCAGCCACAGATCGCACAGTTTCGCGATTTCGGCGTAGTCCGGCGTTACGGCAACGGTTTTGGTGCCTTTGTAACGTACTTCAGTAAAGAAGTGGGCGTCCGGAGTACGGGTCTGCGGCACGTTAGAGCCCCAGGCGATGATATAGCTGGAGTTGTACCAGTCCGCGGATTCAGGAACGTCAGTCTGTTCGCCCCAGGTCTGCGGAGAGGCTGGCGGTAAGTCACAGTACCAGTCGTAGAAACTCAGGCAGGTCCCGCCGATGAGAGACAGGTAGCGCGCGCCCGAGGCGTAAGAGACCATCGACATCGCCGGAATTGGCGAGAAGCCTGCCACGCGGTCCGGGCCGTAGGTTTTAACGGTGTAGACGTTGGAGGCCGCAATCAGCTCGTTCACTTCCTGCCAGGAGGAACGAACAAAACCGCCGCGTCCACGCGCCTGTTTAAAGCTTTTCGCTTTATCAGCGTCTTCAATAATGGAGGCCCAGGCATCAACCGGATCGCTGTGCTGCACTTTCGCTTCACGCCACATCTTCATCAGGCGTTTACGCATCAGCGGGTATTTCAGGCGGTTAGCGCTGTACAGATACCAGGAGTAGCTCGCACCACGCGGGCAGCCGCGCGGTTCATGGTTTGGCATATCCGGGCGGGTACGCGGATAGTCGGTCTGCTGCATTTCCCAGGTAACCAGACCGTTCTTAACGAAGATCTTCCAGCTGCAGGAACCGGTGCAGTTTACACCGTGTGTAGAACGAACGACTTTATCGTGCTGCCAACGTTGACGGTATCCATCTTCCCAGTCCCGGTTGGTTTCCAGAACCTGACCGTGCCCATCGGCAAAGGTCTCGCCCTTCTGCTTGAAGTAGCGAAACCGGTCCAAAAATTTGCTCATCGGGTATCTCCTGTGTGGAGCCTGTGGCTCTCTAAATCGACATTGCTGATTTGCAGCGAAGGTAACGCTATGAAAGATGGCGGGAATTGATAACGATCAAGGCGAGCGGGCTCTATAACGCAGGGTATTAGGGCGAATACCACCAAAGCGGTAGAAAAATTAATTTTTTAACTATCTGTTATTTATAGATATTTTATATTTATCCTTCTTATGGCCCCGCTTTTTTTAACATCTTAGGTATTAAGGGGTAGATACCGCTGCAAGGCGATGGCGATCACAGTGTTACCCCGGCTCCCGTTACTACACCCAACAAGTATGTTGTAACTAAATACAGGATAAAAAAAACGCGGCACTGAGGCCGCGTAAACGGATAATCAAACTTACTTATTATTCTTAGTATTCCGACCGTATACCAGCCACGTGATCACCACGCAGGCGACATAGAAAATAAGGAAGACTTTCATCGCACCCGCCGGGGAGCCGGTCAGCTCCAGAGAGATGCCGAATGATTTCGGGATAAAGAAGCCACCGATCGCGCCAATCGCTGAGATAAAGCCCAGTGCCGCTGCGGTGTCGGTTGCGGCTTCACGCATCGCGCGCTCTTCAGTACCGCCCTGCGCTTTCACACGATCCATGGTCAGCTTACGGAAGATCACGGAGATCATCTGGAAGGTCGAAGCACTCCCGAGACCAGCCGTCAGGAACAGCCCCATGAACACCGCGAAGAACGCGATAAAGTTACCGCCCTGGCCGTTGGTTGGCAGCGTCAGGAACAGCAGCGCACAGAAAACCGCCATCAGGATAAAGTTCACCAGCGTGACGCGAGTCCCGCCCAGACGGTCGGAAATCATCCCGCCGGTAGAGCGTGCCAGAGCGCCGATAAACGGACCGAAGAAGGCAAAATGCAGGATCTGCACGTCCGGGAACTGGGTTTTCGACAGCATCGCAAAACCTGCGGAGAAGCCGATAAAGGAGCCAAAGGTCGCCAGATACAGCAGCGCCATGATCCACAGGTGGGCGCGTTTCAGAACCGGCAGCTGCTCACTCAGCGACGCTTTAGATGCGGACAAATCGTTCATAAAGAACCAGGCCGCCAGCGTGAAGACCACCAGGAAAGGCACCCAAATCCAGGCCGCGTTTTCCAGGAACAGTTTAGAACCGTCTGCCTGTTCCACGCCGGTGCCGCCGAAGACAGCAAAGATAGACATAGAGATCGCCAGCGGCGCGATCAACTGCATCACGCTCACGCCCATATTCCCGAGGCCGCCGTTAATACCCAGCGCGCCGCCCTGCTTTTGTTTCGGGAAGAAGAAGCTGATGTTTGCCATGCTGGAGGCAAAGTTAGCCCCGGCAAAACCGCACAGCAACGCGATGATGACAAACACGCTGAACGGAGTAGACGTATCCTGCACCGCAAAACCCAGCCATACGCAAGGGATGATCATGATACCGGTGCTGAACGCCGTCCAGCGACGACCACCAAACAGCGGAACCATGAACGCGTAAGGAACACGCAGCAGCGCGCCGGAGAGCGCAGGTAACGCGGTCAGCATAAACAGCTGATCGGTCGTGAAGTTAAAGCCTACTTTCGGCAGGTTCACCGCCACAGCACTGAACAGCATCCAGACACAGAATGCCAACAACAAACACGGAACAGAAATCCACAGATTACGACTTGCTACACGTTGACCACGCTGTTGCCAGAACGCCGGATCTTCCGGATGCCATTCTGTTATAACAGCTCCGGATGCCCTTTCCGGGGCGGATGAGTGACTCATAGACACCTCTGATTATCGAATGATGCTGCAAACATTAGGGTTTTAAGCAGGCGGTAAGTTGATATAAATCAAAGGAAAAGTTGACTGTCAGACGCTCAAAAAAACGCCATGACTCTTAGTGAGTAGATGATTTCGGCAAAAAAGGTGTGGTTTTTTAACGGCGCTGACGGTTTGCCGGTCCCTCCTCCCCCTGGCCATTACCCCTGCGGCAATTTAGGAGTAATCCTTTGTTGGTATGGGTATACTCCAGGGTATGCATGAAAATAGCGCCATTCCTGGAGGCAGGCAAAATCAGGAGCCCGGCAAGCCCATGTTAAAACGACTCTTCTCTCCGCTGACGCTGGTTAATCAGCTGGCCCTTATCGTGTTGCTGTCCACCGCTATTGGTGTGACCGGCATGGCGATCTCTGGCTGGCTGGTACAGGGCGTTCAGGGTAGCGCGCATGCCATTAACAAGGCAGGCTCCCTGCGTATGCAGAGTTATCGCCTGCTGGCGGCAGTGCCGCTGACGGCGGAAGACAAGCCCCTGCTGGATGAGATGGAGCGTACCGCATTTAGCCCGGAACTGGAAATCGCCGCCCGTCGCGATGGTCAGACAAAACAGCTTAACGCGCTGCAGGGCTACTGGCACAGTCAGCTCAAACCTGGACTGCAGCAAGCGCACAGCCCTGATACGGTGGCCGGTGATGTGGCGAGTTTTGTGGCGCGCATCGACACGCTGGTCTCCTCTTTCGACTCCTCCACCGAAATGCGCATTGAGCGCGTGGTCACAGTCCACGGCGTAATGGCTGTTTTTATGGCGCTGCTGCTGGTGTTTACCATCGTCTGGCTGCGCGCTCGCCTGCTCTATCCCTGGAAGCAACTGCTGGCCGTGGCCCGCGCCGTCACTCAGCGTGATTTCACCCAGCGCGCGCACATCAGCGGACGCAACGAAATGGCGATGCTCGGTCAGGCGCTGAATGATATGTCCGGCGAGCTGGCCGAAAGCTACGCGGTGCTGGAAAAACGCGTACAGGAAAAAACCGCCGGGCTGGAGCAAAAAAACGAAATCCTCTCGTTCCTGTGGCAGGCGAATCGCCGTCTGCACTCTCAGGTTCCACTCTGCGAGCGCCTCTCCCCGGTGCTTAACGGCCTGCAAAATCTGACCCTGCTGCATGACATTGAACTTCGGGTCTATGACGTTGAAGACGAAGAGAACCATCAGGAATTCACCTGTCAGTCGGATATGACCTGCGATGACAAAGGGTGCCACCTGTGCCCGCGCGGGTTACCAACGCCCGCCAGCAGTGGCACAACCCTGAAATGGCGTCTCGCGGACAACCACACTCAGTACGGCATTTTGCTGGCCACGCTGCCGACCGGCCGCCATTTGAGCCACGATCAGCAGCAGCTGGTCGATACGCTGGTCGAGCAGCTCACGGCGACGCTGGCGCTGGATCGCCATCAGGAAAAGCAGCAGCAGCTGATCGTCATGGAGGAGCGCGCGACCATTGCCCGCGAGCTGCATGACTCGATAGCCCAGTCGCTCTCCTGTATCAAAATGCAGGTCAGCTGCCTGCAAATGCAGGACGACGCCCTGCCACCCACCAGCAAAGAATTATTGAGTCAGATTCGCAACGAGCTGAACACCTCCTGGGTGCAGCTGCGCGAACTGCTGACCACCTTCCGTTTACAGCTCAACGAGCCAGGTTTACGCCCGGCGTTAGAGTCGAGCTGTCAGGAATTTAGCGCCCGGCTGGGCTTCCCGGTGAAGCTGGACTACCAGCTGCCGCCGCGTTTTGTCCCTTCCCATCAGGCCATTCATCTGCTGCAAATCGCCCGCGAAGCCCTGAGCAATGCGCTCAAGCACGCCGATGCGACGGCAGTGACGGTGACCGTTGCGCACCATGATAATCAGGTGAAACTGACGGTTCTGGATAACGGCCGCGGCGTGCCGGAAAACGCTGAACGCACCAACCACTATGGGTTAATTATTATGCGAGACCGCGCGCAAAGCCTGCGCGGGGATTGCCAGGTTCGCCGGGGAGAGTCTGGCGGCACTGAAGTCGTAGTGACCTTTATTCCCGAAAAGCCTCTAATCACTTCCGAAGGAGAAAACCATGACTAATCAGGAACCGGCAACCATCCTGTTGATCGACGATCATCCGATGCTGCGCACCGGCGTAAAACAACTTGTCAGCATGGCGGCAGATATCACCGTCGTGGGCGAAGCCAGCAACGGCGAACAGGGTATTGAACTTGCCGAGTCACTCGATCCTGATTTGATCCTGCTCGATCTCAATATGCCGGGCATGAACGGCCTGGAAACCCTGGATAAACTGCGCGAAAAGTCCCTCTCCGGGCGCATCGTGGTGTTTAGCGTGTCCAACCATGAAGAAGATGTCGTCACCGCGCTAAAACGCGGCGCAGATGGCTATCTGCTCAAAGATATGGAGCCGGAAGATCTGCTGAAAGCCCTGCAACAGGCCGCCGCAGGTGAAATGGTACTGAGTGAAGCCTTAACGCCGGTGCTCGCCGCCAGCCTGCGCGCCAACCGCGCGACGTCCGACCGCGATGTGAGCCAGCTGACTCCGCGCGAGCGCGACATTCTGAAGCTGATTGCTCAGGGCCTGCCGAACAAAATGATCGCCCGTCGTCTGGATATCACGGAAAGTACGGTCAAAGTGCACGTCAAGCATATGCTCAAGAAAATGAAGCTCAAATCGCGCGTCGAAGCGGCCGTCTGGGTTCATCAGGAGCGTATTTTCTAGTTTTATTCGTCCGGCAGCAGTTTCCATCTCGGATCGTCATCCGGCACTGCCAGCAGCGGTGGCGACAGAGAGAGCGTGATCTCATTGGAAGAGACACGCTGCCCGTCTTCATCCTCGACCACCACCGACAGCCGCCAGCGGTTCGTCGCGCCTTCGCGGTCATCCCAGGCCGGAAGTATCACACTCCAGCCATCACTGCTGCTCGCATTCGGTGGCGAAGTCAGACTTAACGCCTGCGTATCGCCCTGCCAGTGAAGACGACGCACCCCATGGGTACTGCGGATCTGCAGTTTCAGATTCACGGTTTCCCCCGGATGCAAATCCCACGGCGGCGTCGCCAGATAGACCGACAGCGTCTTGCGCTGGCGGAACTCCATCACCGGCAGGCTGGACCGATCCGGCGAATCGTAGCGACTTCCGCGCAGCGAGCGCGCAGCCGCCACTTCATCCGACGAGAGCTGTTTTTTCAGCGGGACGCCAAAACGATAGTTGAGTTTCATGCCAAGATTATTCTGGCTGACGCCGCTCTCGCCCTGCTTGTGGGCCGCCGAAAACGTCAGAAGTGGCACAGGTGTGTAATCCAGCCCGAGGTTTACCGCCATTGGGTTGTGATACCCGGTGCCGCTGCGAAACAGATCGACGTTATCACCGAAATATTGCTCGAAACTGACGCTGGTATTGAAATGATGAAAGTATGGCAGCCAGGCTTTGGCCGTCACGTCATAGCCCCGCGCCATCCGCTGCTCTTGTACGTCGGAGCTGTCGCGCCAGCTGGCGAACGGCTGGTAGTAGTTTGCCGATAAGCGCAGGTTTTCGCCCCAGGCTTCGGCACCCAGCCCGGCGCGCTGTAAATTCTCATCCAGCAAGTTATCGTAAAAGGTGTTGTAGCCCAGCAGCCATTTCCCCGCGACCCAGCGCTGGCCGATGCCCGCGTTACTTACCAGCCCGTCGGTTTGCTGCGTCAGCCCGAGCTGGCTCCAGCTCAGATAGCGGTTGTTGTCCTGCCAGGGAATAAACCACCTGCCGCTGCTGCCGGTAAATTTGCCGTCGTCATCCACCAGCAAATCGACGCTGGCATTACCCCAGGGCGACAGCCAGGACTCGATCTGCTGATTCACTTCCCCGCTGACCACGTCGCGCACCTGACCAAATGCAAACTGGCGCGCCTGCTCGCCGGTGGTCAAACCGTTGTCGGTCATGCTTGCTTCACCGAAGGCTTTCGCCATCTCCGCCAGATGTTTTTCACTCTCACCGGAGGGTTGAGCCAATCCGAGATCCGGCAGGCCATCACCGTTGTTATCAAAGGGGTTTTTCGCCTGATCTTCAAATGAACGGGAGGCAGCCGAAACGGCTCCGGCCGGAATAAGGAGGAGTAACAGCAGCGCGCGAATGTGTGGTGAAGCCATCATGAATGTCGTAACTGTGATCCAGATCGCAAGTTCATACAGTGCTAACCTTAACGCGTTCCGGACATTTTTGCAGCCTTAAGGGCAATTTCAGGAATATCCCGAGAGGCTGGCTTTACACTCCACCGTGTACCGTTTTCCCGGCGCGCACAGCCAGATGTTTAACCCACCGTGCTCGCGCGGTAGCATATGCGCATGACCGCTGTGCTGTTCCCCCTTCGATGGCACCGGGTGGCCCGCCATTGAAATTCGTCATGCTTACTCTGCGGGGTCAATGTTATCCCGTGGACTAAGCCCTATCCGTGCCTTATTACACTGAGGAGTTACCATGCAGAAAATTGTGATCGTCGCCAACGGCGCGGCCTACGGCAGTGAATCCCTGTTCAACAGCCTGCGTCTCGCCATCGCCCTGCGCGATCAGGAGAGCGAACTGGAGCTGCGTCTGTTTCTGATGTCCGATGCCGTCACCGCCGGGCTGAAAGGGCAAAAACCGGCAGAGGGCTATAACATTCAGCAGATGCTTGAGATCCTCACCGCCCAGAATGTGCCCGTGAAACTGTGTAAGACCTGCACCGACGGGCGTGGGATCACCGCCCTGCCGCTGATTGACGGCGTTGAGATTGGCACCCTGGTGGAACTGGCGCAGTGGACCCTGTCCGCCGATAAAGTATTAACTTTTTAATAATAAACCCGTAAACATATTTTTTACTTATGGGCGCGGTTGCACCATCAAGTTACCGGCTGGGTTGCCGATAGGCTACTTAAGTCAACTCAGCAGGTACACAGTGAATGTTAAGATCAATCCGTGCCCGTATCATCGCCGCGACAACAGGTTGTCTGGTTGTCGCCCTTCTTCTGAATACCATTATTAACTTCGAGGTCACGCGGCAGGATAACCAGCAGTCGCAGCGCGATATTCTGGCCAGCACCAGTGCCAGCCATAATCTCGCCATTGCCGACTGGGTTAACAGCAAGCTGACGGTGATCGCCTCCGCGCAATCCGTAGCGCTGAGCGACGATCCGGTTCCGGTGTTTAAGCAACTGGCACAGGCCGGTGGCTTCACCAACGTCTACGTCGGCTATGCCAGCAAAACGGCAAAATTCTCTGACCCCGCAGGCGTCCCGGCGGATTACGATCCCACCGTGCGCCCGTGGTATCAGCAGGTCGTCAGCGCCGATGCGCCTGTCGTTACCGCGCCCTACGTGGATGCAGGAACCGGTAAACTGGTGGTGACCTTTGCCGTGCCGGTGAAAGAAAACGGTGAGCTGAAAGCGGTAGTCGCCGGGGATGTGGCGATGGACAGCGTGGTGGCTAACGTGCGCGGTATTCACCCGACGCCTGCCAGCAGCGGCCTGCTAATTGACAGCGACGGTACAGTGATTGCCGCCAGCGATCCGGCTCTGACACTCAAACCCTTCAATGAAGCCATCAACGGCGTCGATATCAACGCGCTGAAAAAAGGCACGGAACTCGACGGCACCCTGGGCGGCGCGGAGAAAACCTTCATCGCCACGCCGGTGGCGGGGACTCACTGGCTGTTAGTCGTCGCCCTCGACAGTAACGATGCCACCTCCGGGATGCGCTCTCTGCTGAAAGCCTCGGGGCTGTCACTGGTGATTCTGGTGCTGCTGAGCGGTGCGATTGTTCATTTTATTATTGCCCGCCTGCTCAAGCGCCTGTCGAATATCCGCGATGCGATGCACGCCATCGCCAACGGAACAAACGATCTTTCTCAGCGTCTGCCGGATAACGGCCAGGACGAAGTGGCGGAAATCGCCCAGGCCTTTAACGCCTTCAGCGATAAGCTGTCGACAGTAATGGTGCAGCTGCGCGACGCCAGCTCCTCGGTCAAAAACGCTGCGCGCGAAATCGCGGCGGGCAACCAGGATCTCTCGGGACGTACCGAGCAGGCGGCCTCCAGCCTGCGTGAAACCGCCAGCGCTGTGGAGCAGATTACCGCCTCCGTCACTCAGTCCACCGAATCCGCGGCAGAAGCCAACGATCAGGCGAGCAAAGCCTCGGCTGCGGCTTCGCGCGGCGGCGAAGTGGTGTCTCAGGCCATCACGACCATGCAGTCTATCGAAGTGGCGTCGGCCAAAATCGGTGATATCACCAGCGTCATTGACGGGATCGCCTTCCAGACCAACATCCTGGCGCTGAACGCCGCCGTAGAAGCAGCCCGTGCGGGCGAACAGGGGCGCGGATTTGCGGTGGTGGCCGGGGAAGTTCGCAGCCTGGCAAGCCGCAGCGCGCAGGCGGCCA
Organism: Lelliottia sp. SL45; assembly: GCF_026672535.1. NCBI lineage: Bacteria > Pseudomonadati > Pseudomonadota > Gammaproteobacteria > Enterobacterales > Enterobacteriaceae > Lelliottia > Lelliottia sp. SL45. The sequence continues at coordinate 1,279,748 of NZ_JAPPRH010000003.1, read as the reverse complement.
AAGAGATCAAAACGCTGATCGACTCAACCGCCCACAGCGTAGCGACCGGCTCCCGCTACGTGCATCTGGCCGGGGAGAGCATGGACGAGATCCGCTCCACCATCGGCAGCGTATCGGGGATTATGCGTGAAATCACCATCGCCACCAGCGAGCAGATGAAAGGCATTCATGAGATCAACCACGCCGTGACCCATCTCGACAGAATGGTGCAGCAGAACGCGGAACTGGTGGTGGAATCCGCCGCCGCGGCGAGCGCCCTGCAAAGCCAGGCGGGCGACCTTGCTGAAACGGCAGGACATTTCCGCATATAATTTTCTTCCGGCGCGTATTGGCCTGTTCAAATACGCGCCAGCTGAACCCTTTCAGGCATTTTGTCATTTTTGTTTAAACGTTATGCCATTTTTTGATCAAAATCAGCATCCCCTGCCTTCCCCTTTGGTGTTATGCAATGAGTGAATTGTGAACAACATCACGCTCAGGATTAACCGCAGGGAGAGCGTTGTTTCCGGACTATGGGGTAAAGAGATGGCACTGGTAAAAACAAGTTTGAAGCTGTTTGGCGGGGATACGGTGGTGGTGCGCTGCTCAGAGCGCTGTCATATTCATTTGATGAGCGCTAAAGCGCAGAAGTCGTCGCAGGCGGATATTTTAAGCGTGCAGAATAAAGACAATGCGTGGTTAACGGTGCCCTATACCGGCACCTGGGATGTACTGATCGACAGCCACAGTCAGTCGCTGGAGCACTCCGTCAGCTACGTCGCTGCATAACATTTACGCCCGGCGAGCCGGGCGTCTCTTTTCAGGCAAAACCCGGACACAATGACGCTTCGCGGGGATCCCCCTCAATTAATGCTTTCACTTTAGCGACCAGCTCATTCAGGCAGTCATCCTGCATCCCTAAACGCGTCAATTCCTGATCGAGGGAGAACAGGTACTGGGCGTTGGTACCCAGCGGACCACTGGCAGCGGCGATAAGTGGCGCGATCACCTGCGTTCGGGTGTCGGATTCGTACAAAGGATGACGCGGGTCCATGATAAACACCAGCGCGTTGACGGTGCGACCGTCGTCGAGTTCAAGCTTGCACCAGCTCGGCATGTAGCAGCCGGTGATCATTTCGCGCTTCCACAGCAGCGCCAGCTCCTCTTCGAGGGTGTCGTCCGGCAGACGATAGGCCACACCGGTGGTGCGCCCGCCCTCTTTTAGTGCAAGCATTCGGCCAGGCTGACAGGCGCTGCCACGTCCGGCAGTCAGGCGCAGACAAAATGCGCGATGCCATCCTGGGAGCGTGCCCGTTGCGGATTCCACATACTCCAGCGCAGGATTCCACATCAGCGAACCATAACCAAATATCCATACCGGGCCTTCATCCGGACGACAGGCAATCGTCGCCGCGAGCGACGCTGCACGTTGTTCAGCCGACCAGAGAAGCGATTCCTCAATAGCACCAAATGCCGTCTTACAATCTGCCTTCATTAAGAAATCACGCGTTAACACTTTCCACCTCCGCCACTGCATGCTTCCTTGCGACATCTTGTTGCGCCTTCCCGGCATTTCGTTTTCTGCTCATTTTGACAGCAGTCAATAAACGATAAGCAATTCACAGGCCAGTTGCAATACAACGAAAGTTCAACAGCCGGAAAAGTCAAAACAGAGGCGGCTAATCATAAGGCGACTATTTCTTTTTATGCCATTTATCATCTTCACCTTTTTCATAATCATGTTTTACCGCCGCCCACGCGACACGATGGGCAGTCTCTTCGCGGCTCGCATCGTCGCGACGGTCCTCTTTATCCTTATATTGATCCCAGGCGCTGTTAAACGCCTCTTTATAAATATCCTGTGCGTGGGCAGGCAGCACATGCTGAACGCTGTCGGGCAGGTCGCTTTTCGATTTGTAGGGCATGATTCACCTCTTTTTGGTCAAAAAGATAAGTGTGGTCGATGGCTGTTTTCACTGCCAGTCAAAATGACAATTGTGTGAAATTAATTAACTTAAAACACTGTTATTTAGACTGTATTTAGATTAAAAACGTTTTTACGGGCAGTTTGAGAAAAATCGCTACCGTGACGTAAAATTAAGTAAAACATCACTGGTAATTAACGGTTTTCTGTTAGTTTAATGGCCTGCAATTTCATTCTATAATTACAAACACCTGCATTGACGGAGTATCACATGACAACAACGCATGAGGCGGTTAAGACCCGCCACAAGGAGACGTCGCTTATTTTCCCGCTTGTGGCACTGGCTGTGCTGCTCTTCTGGGGAAGTAGTCAGTCACTGCCAGTGGTCGTTGGAATTAACATTCTTGCTCTTATTGGTATTTTATCCAGCGCATTTAGCGTCGTACGGCACGCCGATGTTCTGGCTCACCGCCTGGGTGAACCCTATGGCTCTCTGATTTTAAGTCTTTCCGTCGTTATTCTCGAAGTCAGCCTGATTTCCGCACTGATGGCGACGGGCGACGCCGCACCGACGCTGATGCGCGATACGCTCTATTCGATCATTATGATTGTTACCGGCGGCCTGGTGGGCTTCTCGCTGTTATTGGGCGGGGGGAAATTTGCCACCCAATATATGAATCTGTTTGGCATTAAACAGTATTTGATCGCCCTCTTCCCGCTGGCGGTTATTGTGCTTGTCTTCCCGATGGCGCTGCCGGGTGCGAATTTCACCACCGGTCAGGCGCTGCTGGTTGCCCTGATTTCCGCCGCGATGTACGGCGTGTTCCTGCTGATTCAGACCAAAACGCACCAGAGCCTGTTCGTGTATGAGCACGAAGACGACGGCGACGACGATGACCCGCATCACGGTAAGCCGTCAGCGCACAGCAGCCTGTGGCACACGGTTTGGCTGATCGTACATCTGATTGCGGTTATCGCCGTCACCAAGATGAACGCGAACCCGCTGGAAACCCTGCTGACAGAGCTGAACGCGCCTGTGGCCTTTACCGGCTTCCTGGTAGCGCTGCTGATTCTCTCGCCGGAAGGTTTAGGTGCCCTGAAAGCGGTGCTGAATAACCAGGTCCAGCGCGCCATGAATCTGTTCTTCGGCTCGGTGCTGGCGACGATTTCACTTACCGTACCGGTGGTGACGTTGATTGCCTTTATGACCGGCAATGACCTGCATTTTGCGCTGGGGGCGCCAGAGATGATTGTCATGGTAGCGTCGCTGCTGCTGTGCCAGATCTCGTTCTCAACCGGACGCACTAACGTACTGAATGGCGCTGCGCATCTGGCGCTGTTTATCGCCTATCTGATGACGATATTTGCCTGACGTTCTGCGCCATTGCCGCGCCGCCAGACACAAAAAAACCCGCCGCGGCGGGTTTTTTATTTGCTCAGAGATTAGTTGCTGGTATCCAGCTCATCGAAGCTCTTCACCAGATCGTCAATCGCTTTGATCTGTTTCAGGAACGGCTCCAGTTTATCCAGCGGCAGCGCGGATGGGCCGTCGCATTTCGCGTTGGCTGGATCCGGGTGCGCTTCGATAAACAGACCGGCCAGACCGGTCGCCATACCGGCACGCGCCAGCTCGGTGACCTGACCACGACGGCCGCTGGAGGCTGCACCAAACGGGTCGCGGCACTGCAGCGCGTGAGTCACGTCGAAAATCACCGGGGAGTTGTTAGAGACTTTCTTCATCACGCTGAAGCCCAGCATGTCGACCACCAGGTTGTCGTAACCGAAGTTTGCGCCACGGTCACACAGGATGACCTGATCGTTGCCGCCTTCGATGAATTTATCGACGATGTTACCCATCTGGCCAGGGCTGACGAACTGGGGTTTTTTCACGTTGATGACTGCGCCGGTTTTCGCCATCGCTTCAACCAGATCGGTCTGACGCGCGAGGAACGCCGGAAGCTGAATCACATCCACCACGTCAGCAACAGGCTGCGCCTGAGACGCTTCGTGCACGTCGGTGATCACTTTCACGCCAAACGTCTGTTTCAGCTCCTGGAAAATCTTCATCCCCTCTTCCAGGCCCGGGCCACGGTAAGAGTTGATAGAGGAGCGGTTGGCTTTGTCAAAAGAGGCCTTAAACACATACGGAATGCCCAGTTTCTGGGTCACAGTCACGTAGTGCTCGCAGATACGCATGGCAAGATCGCGGGATTCCAGAACGTTCATGCCACCAAACAGCACGAACGGCAGGTCGTTTGCCACGTTGATATCACCAATGCTAACCACTTTTTGTTTCATAGGATCGCCTTATTCAGGTGTGAATCGGAATTAAGATTAATGCAGTGTAATTTGTTTATGCGCGATCGAGTTGATCTGCGCGCGAATCATTTCGCTTATCGGATCTTCCGGGCACTGCTCAACGAAGTAATTCAAATCGTTGAGGGCAACGTGCTCACATTCCAGCTGCGCGTAGATAAGGCCACGGTCGCGGATCTCGTACGGGTCTTCCGGATTGAACTGCAGCAGCACTTCGCTCGCGCGCAGGGCCAGCTCCATCTGCCGCTCTTCCATCAGCGCGGCTTTCAGCGTATCCAGCAGTTTACGTACCACTTCGGCGTTATCCGCCTCATCGAGATCTTCGTTAAACAGCTCTGCCACCGGGCTAATATTGCCCTTCAGCCAGACATCCAGCGTGTGCTCGTCCAGCGTGTCGCCATTGAACGGATTGATCAGCCACATTTCGCCATCCAGCCACTCCGCGCGCAAAATCATCTGCGTCGGGAAAATGACCGGCACCAGCGGAATATCCAGCCGGTTAGCGACCCACAGCAAAACAGCCCCCAGAGCAACGGCGCTGCCCTGACGGTTCTTCAATACCTGATCCAGCCACAGCGCGTCGGAGAGGCGATACACGCCGCGCGTGTCGCAAAAGCCCCATTCGCCGTAAAACAGCTCGATCAGTTTTTCCAGCTGCCAGTCCTGAGGACGCGCTTCGCTGATCTCTTCACGCGCCAGGCTTGCCAGATTTTCCAGCTCATCGTAGACCCACTGCGAGGTGAAATCGTCACGGATCATCTCAGAGATCAGGACCATTCCATCGCAAAGCGGTACTTTATTAAATTCGAAATCGGCTAAGGACCTCATACTTACCCCAGTAACGGTATTCTTGTGGTGGCGAGTTTAATGATGATGTACAGCACCACCAGCCCCAGCAGGAAGGCGATAAAACCGGCCTGCTGGCTGCGCGGACGACGACGTCCAAGCGCGATAAAACCCAAAACGATGTAGATGATAACGCCAAACAGCTTTTCAGTCAGCCATGCGCCTTTATCAGTAAATGGCAGATAGCCCGTTAGCCACATCAGACCGGCGCCGGAAAGCAGCAAAACCGTGTCGATGCAGTGCGGCGCAACGCGCACCCAGCGGGCGTCGATGAGCGGATGGTTGCTGTAACGCCACCAGTAGCGCACCACGAAAAAGCTGATGGTCAGCACCACGGCGGCAATATGCACAGCGATCAACACGCTGAAGGCGCTCATGGCTTTTTCCCCAGCGTCAGGCGTTCATTGCCGCCGTAGTCACGACAGGTTTCGACGCTCGCGTATCCCGCCGCACTAAACAGCGCACGGACCGCTGCCCCCTGCGTCCAGCCGTGTTCAAGCAGCAGCCAGCCGCCGGGCACGAGGTGCTCGCGGGCGGTCGTGATGATATGTTCGATATCGGCCAGCCCGTCGTTCGCTGCAACCAGCGCCGTGAGCGGCTCAAAGCGCACATCCCCCTGCGACAAATGCGGGTCGTGCTCATCGATGTAAGGCGGATTGCTGACGATCATCTCAAAGGTGTGCTGCGCCAGGGCGGAAAACCAGCTGCTTTGATTGATCTGAACGTTACTGAAACCCAGACGCGCAAGATTGCGCTGCGCCAGGGCTACCGCGTCAGGCATTACGTCGACCGCGGTAACCTGACAATCGGGGCGCTCGCTCGCCAGCGCCAGCGCAATCGCGCCGGTGCCCGTGCCTAAATCCAGTATGCGACACGGGCCGTCAGGCAGACGCGCCAGCGCCTGCTCGACCAAACACTCGGTGTCCGGGCGCGGGATCAGCGTGGCGGCTGAAACATACAGCGGCAGCGACCAGAACTCCCGTTCACCGGTCAGGTGCGCCACCGGCTCACCGGTTTTACGCCGGGCGAGCAGCGCCGCGAGCTGCGCTTCCTGTTCAGGCGTCAGCAGCGTCTCACCGAATGCCAGGAGATAAGTACGCGCTTTTCCGGTGACATGTTCCAGCAAGATTTCGGCGTCGCGACGCGGGCTTTCACTGCTGGAAAGCTCGCCCACGGCGGCACGTAACCAGGCCTGAAAATCCATTAGTCCTGCTCGGCCAGCGCGGCCAGCTGATCGGCCTGGTATTCCTGCACGATCGGCTCGATCAGGGAGTCGAGTTTGCCTTCCATCGTCTCATCCAGACGGTAAATCGTCAGGTTGATGCGGTGGTCGGTCACACGGCCCTGCGGGAAGTTATAGGTGCGGTTACGATCGCTGCGATCGCCGCTGCCCAACAGGTTACGACGCGTAGACGCTTCGGCCTGCTGGCGTTTCGCCATTTCGGCGGCGCGAATACGTGAGCCGAGCACCGCCAGGGCTTTAGCTTTGTTTTTGTGCTGGGAACGTTCGTCCTGACACTCCACCACGATGCCGGTCGGCAAGTGGGTAATACGGATCGCGGAATCGGTGGTGTTGACGTGCTGACCGCCCGCGCCTGACGAGCGGAAGGTATCAATACGTAAATCGGCTGGATTGATATCCGGCAGTTCAGCTTCTGGCAGCTCCGGCATCACCGCAACGGTACAGGCAGAGGTGTGAATTCGACCCTGGGATTCCGTCGCCGGGACGCGCTGCACGCGGTGCCCGCCGGACTCAAACTTCAGACGGCCATACACGCCGTCGCCGCTGATCTTGGCGATCACTTCTTTATAGCCACCATGCTCGCCTTCGTTGGCGCTCATGATTTCTACGCGCCAGCGGCGGGATTCCGCGTAGCGGCTGTACATGCGGAACAGATCGCCGGCAAACAGCGCGGCTTCGTCGCCACCCGTTCCGGCGCGAACTTCGACAAACGCGTTGCGCTCATCGTCCGGATCTTTTGGCAGCAGAAGAACCTGGAGCTGCTGCTCCATCTCTTCGGCGCGCACTTTGGCGTCCTGCAACTCTTCCTGCGCCATTTCGCGCATTTCAGGGTCGTCGAGCATCATCTGCGCGGTTTCAATATCTTCCTGAACCTGCTGCCATTCAGTAAAGCAGCGCGCAACATCACTGAGCTGCGCATATTCGCGCGACAGGGCGCGAAAACGATCCTGGTCAGCAATAGTCGCGGCATCACCGAGCAGGGCCTGAACTTCTTCATGGCGCTCGTGCAAAGCTTCCAGTTTGGCGACGATAGAGGGCTTCATAGGCGTAAAATGCACCTTGTAATAGAAAATGGGTGTGTGGCGCTATTCCAGCCCGAGGCTGTTGCGCAGAATAGTCAGGCGTTCATCATCCCCGTCACGGGCTGCCTGTTGAAGTGATTTGGTTGGAGCATGGATCAACCGGTTGGTTAGCTTCCACGCCAGGTCCTGCATAATGACCTGCGGATCGCCGCCCTGCTCCAGGGCCGCCATCGCTTTGGCCGTCAGATCGTCACGTACCTGTTCCGCCTGACCACGGTATTCGCGAATCGTCTCGCTGGCGCTTTGCGCGCGCAGCCAGGCCATAAATTCGCTCGATTCCTGCTCGACAATCGTCTCTGCCTGCACCGCCGCCGCTTTACGCTGGGCGAGGTTGTGGGAAATGATACTTTGCAGATCGTCAACGCTGTAGAGATAGGCGTTTGCCAGCTTGCCGACTTCCGGCTCGACGTCACGCGGGACGGCGATATCCACCAGCAGCATTGGCTGATTGCGGCGCGATTTCAGCGCACGCTCCACCATCCCTTTACCGATAATAGGCAGCGGGCTGGCGGTTGAACTGATAATGATGTCCGCGTCTTTCAGGCGTTCATCGATGTCGCTGAGGGCAATCACCTCTGCGCCCACTTCATCTGCCAGTACCTGCGCGCGTTCGCGGGTCCGGTTGGCGATGATCATCTGCTTGACCTTATGTTCGCGCAGATGACGCGCCACCAGCTCAATGGTCTCCCCGGCGCCGACAAGCAGCACGGTGACCGTTGAGAGCGATTCAAAGATTTGACGCGCCAGCGTACAGGCTGCGAAGGCAACAGAAACCGCACTGGCACCAATGTCGGTTTCGGTTCGCACACGCTTCGCCACGGAGAATGATTTCTGGAACATGCGTTCCAGCTCGCTGGCTTTGAGATGGCCTTTCTGGGAATCGGCAAAGGCTTTTTTGACCTGCCCGAGTATTTGCGGCTCGCCGAGTACCAGCGAATCGAGGCCGCTGGCGACGCGCATCAGATGGCTGACCGCATCATTATCATGATGCCAGTACAGACTGTTGCGCAGCTCTTCTTCGTTCAGATTGTGGTAGTCGCATAACCAGCGGATAAGCGCTTCGTGGAGGTTGTCTTGTTCTTCCACGCTCAGATATAGCTCAGTACGGTTGCACGTAGAGAGCACCACGCCACCCTGCACCATCGGCTGGGCAAGCAGGCTATCCAGCGCCTGGTCGAGCGTATCCGGCGAAAACGTAACGCGTTCTCGCAGCGAAACCGGGGCTGTTTTGTGGTTGATACCGAGTGCTAAAAGGGTCATGTGAGCGGGAGTAGTACCAGCGTTAATAAGGTTAGCAGGTCGCATCATACAGGATGCGCGAGATCAATAAAAGAGAGTGCCCCCTTTCCGAGTAATAGCCGTTTCCGGCTAATTTCATGATTTAAGACAATATGAACGTAGACGCTGCCACCGCCCGGCGCTAGCATTAAGGGTTATAACTGCAACGCATCTCAAGGATTTGTCACGACTATGGCCCGATTCATTCGCTTGTTACCGCTGGCGGCGCTGGTTCTTACCGCCTGCTCGATTACTCCGCCCAAGGGCCCCGGCAAAAGTCCTGACTCACCGCAGTGGCGTCAGCACCAGCAAGAGGTGCGCAATTTACGCCAGTATCAGACGCGCGGCGCGTTCGCTTATCTGTCAGATCAGCAAAAAGTGTATGCCCGCTTCTTCTGGCAACAAACCGGGCAGGATCGCTATCGCCTGCTGCTGCTGAACCCGCTCGGCAGCACTGAACTGGAGCTGAATGCCCAGCCAGGCACCGCGCAGATCACCGATAATAAAGGCCAGCACTACACCGCGACAGATGCCGAAGAGATGATTGGCAAGCTGACCGGCATGCCTATTCCGCTCAATAGCCTGCGCCAGTGGATCCTCGGTCTGCCGGGCGAAGCCACCGATTATAAACTCGACGATCAGTATCGCCTGAGCGAACTCAACTACACCCAGAACGGGAAAACCTGGAAAGTGGTGTATGGCGGCTATGACAGCGCGAGTCAACCGGCATTGCCATCCAATATGGAACTGACGGAAGGCAGCCAGCGTATCAAGCTCAAAATGGATAACTGGATCGTTAAATGATGAGCCAATGGCCCTCTCCGGCGAAGCTGAACCTGTTTTTGTACATCACCGGGCAACGCGCTGACGGCTACCACATGCTGCAGACGCTGTTTCAGTTTGTCGATTATGGCGACACGATCTCCATCGAACTGCGCGACGACGGCCAGATTCACCTGCTGACGCCCGTTGACGGCGTCGCTCATGAAGATAATCTGATCGTGCGTGCCGCGCGGCTGCTGATGAACGCGGCGGCCGGCTCGGGAAGGCTTCCGGCGGGGAGCGGTGCCGATATCCATATTGAGAAACACCTGCCGATGGGCGGCGGTCTGGGAGGCGGCTCTTCCAATGCCGCGACGATACTGGTTGCATTGAACCATCTCTGGGGCTGCGGATTAACGCCTGATGAACTGGCCGCGCTGGGGCTTTCGCTCGGCGCCGATGTGCCGGTGTTCGTTCGCGGTCACGCCGCGTTTGCCGAAGGGGTTGGCGAGATCCTCACGCCGGTCGATCCACCGGAGAAATGGTATCTGATCGCCCATCCTGGTGTGAGTATTCCGACCCCGGTTATTTTTAAGGATCCGGCGTTGCCACGGGACACTCCTGTCCGGTCAATAGAAACGTTACTAAAATGTGAATTCAGCAACGATTGCGAGGTTATCGCAAGAAAACGTTTTCGCGAGGTTGATGCGGTGCTTTCCTGGCTGTTAGAATACGCCCCGTCGCGCCTGACTGGCACAGGATCCTGTGTTTTTGCTGAATTTGACACCGAATTCGCCGCTCGTCAGGTGCTAGAGCAAGCCCCGGAATGGCTGCATGGTTTTGTGGCGCGTGGGATGAACACTTCCCCGCTACAGCAGGCCATTCTGGCGCAGACTGAGTTTCGGTGACAACGTCACCCTGTTCCAGACGTTGCATCGCGCTCTTTAATACACCGCCTGGATAGCGTTCGCCTGGCCCGCACAGTTAGTGGCGAATGTTATCCACCATTGGACGCATGCCTGAGGTTCTTCTCGTGCCTGATATGAAGCTTTTTGCTGGTAACGCCACCCCGGAACTAGCACAACGTATTGCCAACCGCCTGTACACTTCCCTCGGCGACGCCGCTGTAGGTCGCTTTAGCGACGGCGAAGTCAGCGTACAAATTAACGAAAATGTACGCGGTGGTGATATTTTCATCATCCAGTCCACCTGTGCTCCAACTAACGACAACCTGATGGAATTGGTTGTTATGGTCGATGCCCTGCGCCGTGCTTCCGCAGGCCGTATCACGGCTGTTATTCCTTACTTCGGCTATGCCCGCCAGGACCGTCGTGTCCGTTCCGCGCGTGTACCGATTACCGCTAAAGTGGTTGCTGACTTCCTGTCGAGCGTCGGTGTTGACCGCGTTCTGACCGTTGACCTGCACGCAGAGCAGATCCAGGGCTTCTTCGACGTTCCAGTTGATAACGTATTCGGCAGCCCAATCCTGCTCGAAGACATGCTGCAGCTGAACCTGGATAACCCAATTGTGGTTTCTCCGGACATCGGCGGCGTGGTTCGTGCTCGTGCGATTGCCAAACTGCTGAACGATACCGACATGGCGATCATCGATAAACGCCGTCCGCGCGCTAACGTCTCTCAGGTGATGCACATCATCGGTGACGTCGCTGGCCGTGACTGTGTACTGGTTGATGACATGATCGACACCGGCGGCACGCTGTGCAAAGCCGCTGAAGCGCTGAAAGAACGTGGTGCTAAGCGTGTGTTTGCATACGCAACTCACCCGATCTTCTCCGGCAATGCTGTCAACAATCTCCGCAACTCCGTCATCGACGAAGTGGTGGTGTGCGACACCATTCCATTAAGTGATGAGATCAAGGCGCTGCCAAACGTACGTACCCTGACCCTGTCAGGCATGCTGGCCGAAGCGATTCGTCGTATCAGCAACGAAGAATCCATCTCTGCGATGTTCGAACACTAATCGAACACGGCCCAAAAACCCGCTGCGGCGGGTTTTTTTGTCTTCATTACCTATTTGTATGATTAATACCTCCTTCACCTGCCATTCACATGACAGATGATGTGCTCACGGAAAAAGAGAATTGTGAAAAACGTAGCGTCCTCACATGTTCTGCCCTTTCGCGCCCTCATCGACGCCTGCTGGAAAGAAAAATACACCTCATCACGTTTTCTGCGTGATGTTATCGCCGGGATCACCGTCGGGATTATTGCCATTCCACTGGCGATGGCACTGGCGATTGGCAGCGGCGTTGCCCCGCAGTACGGGCTGTACACCTCGGCAGTTGCCGGGATTGTCATCGCCCTGACGGGCGGGTCGCGCTTTAGCGTCTCCGGTCCGACAGCGGCCTTTGTAGTGATCCTCTACCCGGTCTCTCAGCAGTTTGGTCTGGCCGGTTTGCTGGTCGCCACGCTGATGTCGGGCGTATTTTTGATTCTGTTCGGTCTGGCCCGTTTTGGCCGGTTGATCGAGTACATCCCGCTCTCCGTGACGCTCGGTTTTACCTCCGGGATCGGCATCACCATCGGGACCATGCAAATCAAAGATTTTCTCGGTTTGCAGCTCGCACAGGTGCCTGAACACTATCTGCAAAAGGTCGGTGCCCTGTTTATGGCCCTGCCGACAGCGAATCTGGGCGATGCGGCTATCGGTATCGTTACGCTCGGCACGTTAATTCTCTGGCCACGGCTGGGCATTCGCCTGCCGGGGCATCTTCCCGCGCTGCTGCTGGGCTGCGCAGTGATGGGCGTGGTGAACCTCCTCGGCGGACACGTCGCCACTATCGGCTCGCAGTTCCACTACATTCTGGCGGATGGCTCCCAGGGCAACGGCATTCCTCAGCTACTGCCTCAGCTGGTGCTGCCATGGAATTTACCTGGCTCGGACTTCACCCTCAGCTGGGATTCCCTGCGCGCCCTGCTCCCGGCGGCGTTCTCCATGGCGATGCTAGGCGCAATTGAATCGCTGCTCTGCGCGGTGGTGCTCGACGGTATGACCGGCACCAAGCACAAAGCCAACAGTGAGCTGGTCGGCCAGGGATTGGGTAACCTTATCGCGCCGTTCTTTGGCGGTATTACCGCCACGGCAGCGATTGCCCGTTCTGCGGCCAACGTGCGCGCCGGGGCCACCTCGCCAGTGTCTGCCGTTATCCACTCTCTGCTGGTGATCCTCGCCTTGCTGGCGCTCGCTCCGCTGCTGTCGTGGCTCCCGCTCTCCGCGATGGCCGCCCTGCTGCTGATGGTAGCGTGGAACATGTCTGAGGCGCACAAAGTGGTGCATCTCCTGCGCCGCGCGCCGAAAGACGACATCATCGTAATGCTGATCTGTATGTCCCTGACGGTGCTGTTTGACATGGTGATCGCCATCAGCGTCGGGATTGTGCTGGCCTCGCTGCTGTTTATGCGCCGCATTGCGCAGATGACGCGCCTGTCACCGGTGAATGTCGAGGTGCCGGAGGATGTGCTGGTTCTGCGCGTTATCGGCCCACTATTCTTTGCGGCGGCGGAAGGTTTGTTCAGCGATCTGGAATCGCGTATTTCCGGTAAGCGGATTGTGGTGCTGAAATGGGATGCAGTTCCGGTGCTCGATGCAGGCGGTCTGGATGCTTTCCAGCGCTTTGTGAAGCGTCTGCCGGAAGGCTGCGAGCTGCGGGTGAGTAATCTTGAGTTCCAGCCCCTGCGCACCATGGCGCGCGCGGGCGTGCAGCCGATTCCGGGGCGACTGGCGTTCTACCCGAATCGCGAAGCGGCATTAGCGGACCTCTAAACATAAAAACGGCTCCATCAGGAGCCGTTTTTGTATTCATCTTCTGCAGGCTGGTTAGCGCTGCGGTTACCCGGCAGGTGTACTAGCTAGGTTTATGCTGGTCCCGGCGGCAGCGTTTGTCGTAATGGCGTACCCACCAGTATCGGTCGCTGACCTGCTCATGGCCACTCACGCGGGCCCCTGCCAGCCACAAAACCGCACCTAAAAAGATGCTCAGCACCGCGCCGTGCGCGAAGTATTGTGGGAGGTCAAGTTGCGGCAACTGGTTTAAAATAGAATAACCCACACCTGCTACCATCACGAACAGGCCCAACCCCATTAGCACGTTACCGAGTCGTGAAGCGTTTCTGCGTTTCATATGTCACCTCCGGAACTTTGGGTTGCAGGGAAATGTCCCTAATCCTTGTGTGTAAAGTATAGACAACGGGTCTTTTATGAGTTGCGTGAATGATCACAATAATGAGCACGCCCGAGACAAAAGTTTACAAATAAGCGCCTGAACAGCTTGAAATTCTAATGATTCAAACCCGTCATTATTCAAATTTCCCCTCTTCCTGCCGCAGAATTTTGTCAAGCGGCGCGCCAGACAGTAAACTACGCGGCAAATCTGGAACCTTTAGGAATTGAAACGTGACGATTAAACTGATTGTCGGCCTTGCCAACCCAGGCGCAGAGTATGCGGCCACCCGCCATAACGCCGGAGCCTGGTATGTCGATCTGCTGGCCGAACGGTTACGTGCCCCCCTGCGTGAAGAGCCGAAATTTTATGGCTATACCTCGCGTATCAACCTCGCGGGTGCCGATGTGCGTCTGCTTGTTCCGACCACATTCATGAACCTGAGCGGTAAAGCCGTGGCGGCGATGGCGACGTTTTATCGCATCAATCCGGATGAGATTCTGGTCGCCCACGATGAGCTGGATTTACCGCCCGGTGTCGCTAAATTCAAACTCGGCGGCGGTCACGGTGGTCATAATGGCCTGAAAGACATCATCAGCAAACTCGGCAATAACCCGAACTTTCATCGTTTACGCGTGGGAATCGGCCATCCGGGCGATAAAAACAAAGTTGTCGGTTTTGTGCTGGGTAAACCACCCGCTTCCGAGCAGAAGCTCATTGACGATGCCGTAGACGAAGCGGCGCGCTGTACCGAGGTGTGGCTCAAAGAAGGTTTGACCAAAGCGACAAATCGTTTACACGCCTTTAAAGCGCAGTAGTCCGCGCGAGACGCCATTTTTACCGCGCGTGACGGCGGTTACGTGTATAATAGGCAAAGTTATTTACTTTTCTTCAATCGGTTAATGCTAACGGGTTGAATATCAAGACATTAAGGTGATTTAAAGATGGGATTTAAATGCGGTATCGTTGGTCTGCCAAACGTGGGCAAATCCACCCTTTTTAACGCGCTCACCAAAGCGGGTATCGAAGCAGCAAACTTCCCGTTCTGTACGATTGAGCCGAACACCGGCGTCGTGCCGATGCCTGACCCACGTCTGGATCAGCTCGCTGAAATCGTTAAACCCCAGCGTATTCTGCCAACCACCATGGAATTCGTCGACATCGCGGGCCTGGTAAAAGGCGCCTCCAAGGGCGAAGGCCTGGGTAACCAGTTCCTGACTAACATCCGTGAAACCGAAGCCATCGGCCACGTAGTGCGTTGTTTTGAAAACGACAACATCATCCACGTGAATAACAAAGTCGATCCGGCTGACGATATTGACGTTATCAACACTGAGCTTGCCCTGTCCGATCTGGACACCTGCGAACGCGCAATCCACCGCGTGCAGAAGCGAGCCAAAGGCGGCGATAAAGACGCGAAAGCCGAACTGGCAGCCCTGGAAAAATGTCTGCCACAGCTGGAAAATGCGGGAATGCTGCGCGCGCTGGATCTGACTGAAGAAGATAAAGCGGCAATCAAATACCTGAGCTTCCTGACCCTGAAGCCAACCATGTACATCGCGAACGTCAACGAAGATGGTTTTGAAAACAACCCGTACCTCGACAAAGTGCGTGAAATTGCCGCTGGCGAAGGCTCTGTCGTCGTTGCTGTATGTGCTGCCGTTGAGTCTGACATCGCTGAGCTGGACGATGCCGACCGCGAAGAGTTCATGGCTGAGCTGGGTCTGGAAGAGCCAGGCCTGAACCGCGTTATCCGCGCGGGCTACGAGCTGCTGAACCTGCAAACCTACTTCACCGCTGGCGTGAAAGAAGTACGCGCCTGGACCATCCCTGTCGGTGCCACCGCTCCGCAGGCGGCCGGTAAAATCCACACCGACTTCGAAAAAGGCTTTATCCGCGCACAGACCATCGCGTTTGAAGACTTCATCACCTACAAAGGTGAACAAGGCGCGAAAGAAGCCGGCAAGATGCGTGCAGAAGGAAAGGATTACATCGTCAAAGATGGCGATGTGATGAACTTCTTGTTTAACGTCTAATAAGTTTTGTTGTCTGGCGAGATGTCAGCAACAACAACCCTTATCAAATCCACGCTCCGGCGTGGATTTTTTATTTGTATAAAATTACAGGTATAATCCCGGCAAATTTCCAACAGGTTCAGATACGAAGATGACAAAACTTACCTTACAAGAGCAGATGCTCAAAGCAGGCCTGGTCACCAGCAAAAAAATGGCCAAAGTGCAGAGAACGGCGAAGAAATCCCGCGTGCAGGCTCGCGAGGCGCGTGAAGCGGTGGAAGAGAACAAAAAAGCCCAGCTCGAACGTGATAAGCAGCTAAGCGAACAGCAAAAACAGGCGACGCTGGCGAAAGAGTTTAAAGCGCAGGTGAAACAGCTGATTGAGATGAACCGCATCGTGGTGTCACGCGGGAACATCGATTTCAACTTCACCGATAACAACCTCATCAAAAAGATCGTTGTCGATAAAACGACGCAGACGCAGCTGATTAGTGGCCGTCTCGCCATCGCCCGCCTGGTGGTGGATGGGGCAAGTGAAAGTCAGTACGCGATTATTCCGGCAAGCGTCGCGGATAAAATCGCCCAGCGTGATGCAGACAGTATCGTCCTGAACAGTGCCCTGAGTCAGGAAGAGCAGGACGAGGACGATCCATACGCCGATTTCAAAGTGCCTGATGATTTGATGTGGTAATGACGTTTGCGGTCAGAACGTGCTGGCATTACGCGCCGTGATGCGCTCTTCGCTCACGGGATGCACAAAGTGCAGCTCGCTGGCGTGCAGCATCAGACGCGGCGTGCGCTCAGTACCTGGCAGCGTGAGGCCGCCATACAGATCGCAGCCTAAAATTGGGTGCCCCAGCTGCTGGCAGTGAATACGCAGCTGATGGGTGCGCCCGGTTTCCGGAGTCAGCTCGACCCGCGTCAACGGCAGTAACACCCCTTCCCTTTCCTGATAAATACGTTCAACCACCCGATAGCGAGAGCGCGCGGGTTTGCCCGTGATAGCGCAAATCGACATCAGCGGGAACAGCGCCGGATCTTTGGCAATCGCTGCATCTATCACCCCCTCGTTATCGTCCAGATGCCCACACAGCAGCGCAGTGTAAATCTTGGACACGCGACGCTCGCTAAACTGCTGGCACAGCGCCGCATTGATAGCCTTATTGCGGGCCACCACCATCAGCCCGGACGTGCCGAAATCCAGGCGGTGCACGAGGGTGCAGCCAGGGAAAATTTTCACCAGCCGATAATGCACCGAATCGAGATTCTGCGGATTTTTCCCCGAAAGACTCAGCAGCCCCGCCGGTTTGTTGATCAGCACCAGATGCGCGTCCTGATAGAGAATTTCGATCTCGTCGAGGCAAGGTGGGGCAATAAAGGTATCGATAATCGTAGACATCAGGCTGCACGGATAAAGAGTGGGAGCGGATGATAACGAATTTTCATCCTGGTGGCGAATCAGCCTGCCGCCCCCGCTGGAATTATCTATACTCCCTTTCATCTGCCCTCACCCTGTAAGGCCGCCCGTGTTTGCTACTCTTCTTGTCGCTGTCGTTGCCGTCATCCATCTCTATATTCTGGTGCTCGAAATGTTTTTGTGGAACACCAAAACCGGCCAGAAGGCTTTTAATTTGAGCGCCGACTTTGCGCGCGAAACCCGCGTTCTCGCCGCGAATCAGGGGCTGTACAACGGCTTCCTGGCGGCGGGATTGCTTTGGGGGCTATGGCTCGGCGAACGCGGTGTTTCGGTGATATTCTTCTTTCTGATCTGCGTGCTGGTTGCAGGCATTTTCGGTGCGGTAACCGCCAGTCGGAAGATACTTTATGTGCAGGCGCTTCCAGCGCTTGCCGCGATCGTTGCGCTAATAGCCCGTTGAGATCATCCGTTACCGTTTTATTTCCTCATCCGGAAAAGTAAAACGTTTCGTCTCACCGCCGGCCTGATAACCGTTGCGGATTAAGACGCTTAGCGCTTCAAAATCGGTAAGGAGTGATAGGTGTCAGGCGCGGACGATGCTATTTCAAGACTGGTAATGATCTCCGTTATAAAAGTGCATCTGAACATAAGATTATTGATATGTCTGTGTTAAGTATCTTCAAGCCGCCCAGGATTATCCCCTCTTTATCAAAAAATAATCCTGAATAAAAAAGGGTGTCATGCAGCCTTTTTTATTCATAACAACTCGGTTTATTTGCCATCAAAGAAGTCTGAAGGTAGTTGACCTGGCGGCATGTTGATAACCTTGTCGTTATCAGGCCCTTCGTTTTTCATATAAGTCACTTTTGCGAATTCAGGAATGACAATATAAGGGTAAGCGGGTCCCTCGTCACGAGAACGATGCATATCATCAATAAATTCGTTCTGGTAACAGATGGTTTTCTCGGGATGCTGACCTTCTCCGGCAATCCACTGGGGGAAGAAAATCGTACCGTGAATGACTTTTCTTCTAATATCGAATAACAGACTTACGCAGGTGCCGGTAGGCTCGTGCCAGTCAACCTTGAAAATACCTGGCGCAAACTGGATTGCATTCATCTTCTGATGCGTTACCCAACGCCCACCAACAAGTCCCTGATGGATACGGTAATCGCAGGTGGTATTATTCCGGGCATACCACTCATACTTCCAACCATTGTCATAAGTATAAACAAAATGCGTTCCAATAAACTCAGATAGATCATTAGAAAATTCTTTATTTATTTCTTCTGCCATTTGTATATCCTCCAGTTATAGATATACAAAAGTAGCCGCTAAAGTTCAGGCTTACCAGCTTCTGAATCGTAAAGATGGGCACACTCAAGCAGAAAAAAGATTATCTCATTGATTTTTATAGCGACATCTGAGAGAAGAACTTCCTTTCCGCTTCATGCCTGGTATTGCCCTTCTTATTTGCAACATAATTCTTTTCAATAGAGTTAATGCTCCGTCGATACGGCCAAACAGAATTATGTAAATTTATTTAATAATACTTTTTCGGCTACGCTCAACTTAATTTAATTCATTCATAATGAGTCACATCTTGCATATCTTGCATATCTTTTGCAAGTTAGGAGCATTATTTTTCGATTAGACTTGAGTTAAGATTTCTGTAAAGCACTTTCATTTTCCTGACGTTCTCCTCATCATAAGCTATTAGAACATCCGGTGTTAACCAATAATGACTTACAAAGACCAAATACTTAACACCTTTGATATTAACAAACTCTACATCTTTATCAA
Organism: Lelliottia sp. SL45; assembly: GCF_026672535.1. Classification (NCBI taxonomy): domain Bacteria; kingdom Pseudomonadati; phylum Pseudomonadota; class Gammaproteobacteria; order Enterobacterales; family Enterobacteriaceae; genus Lelliottia; species Lelliottia sp. SL45. Next base: position 1,260,902 of record NZ_JAPPRH010000003.1, on the reverse strand, counting down.
TATAACCACTGTACTCTTTCGTCTTAACGACAGCACTGACTACTTCAACATCACCCGGCGAAGATTGCCAGACCAGGAAGCGATCGAACAAAGCATCCCATGCGGGTAAAAGTGTCTTATCGGTATATCCGTGATAACCCATATTGCTTCCCAGGTCGACTGCTAGTCTGGCATATTCTGGTGGGTCCTCAATTCTGATCAGCGCGTGGCCTGGAGCAGGGTATTTTATAGTAAGATCTGGCGTAACCCTGATATATTCCATATCAGTCCTGTAAAAATCAAAAGGCTCGATGCGCAAGGTTTTATATACAGAATGACAACCAGCCATCAAAAAAGAAATGAATAGTATTCCAATAAAAAATGCAGCCTTTTTCATATTAAAATCCCTTGTAATATGCTCAGTTTATACAACCGCTGAAGCATGATACGTGGCAAGCTTCCCAGCCTCGATAAATCTATCAAAAAGACAATTCACCTACCTGTAAACTGGTTAAACATGATTATCGGTAAACCTGCTGTTTTCTTTAGCTGAATCAACATCTGATTGAACATGTTAGGCGCACCTTCCGCTCGATCTTTACGCACACTTGGAACCTGTTATTAACCTTAAGCAAAATCTCAATTTACTCGATCCATTACATTACAAAACTTCCAGCTGCGGCCTAGGGTATCGTCCGCTTCTCGCTCACAGCTGACATGCGCGCCCTATATCAATCGATTTTGTGTCAGGAGAGGAAGTTTACAGTTTTAGAAATCAAGCTAATGAGCATAAAATCTCTCAACTGATGGAACGGAGAGGCAGAAATAAATGACGACAAGGCAGTATGCGCAAAAATCAATTTTCGATTTGGAAGCAATCTTCGAGCAGTCGCGTAACAATGCTGATGAACTTGAACAGCTGTTGAGCGAGCTGACCTTTCGCAACACTGCCAGGGCGCGAACGCTGACGATAAAAATTGAGCAAGCCTTAACCGCACTTAACTGTTGTAGCGTGGTCTCCATGTCTGGCTCCAGTCCATCAGAGCATCATCACGATTCGGCGTCCAGGCAATCTTCCCAAGTCGTGCCCCGCTATGCGCCTACAGCGGTAGTGCAACTACGGCAGAAGGCTTCTTCAGCTCCCGTTACGCAACAGCAATTCGGTAACGAGCAGTTCGACCCAGGTTCGCTCCCCTCTTTCTCTACGTCAGGCAAGGCGAATGATGCGCGCGCGATACTGGCAGCATGGACTGCCCTCGAAGCACTGTCGCCTCAAGGTTATAAACGCCCAGAGGATATGGCAACCGGCGATCGCTCCAGGGTTGCTCTATTGGAGCGAGGTGTTCCATGGGGACCAAATGCCCGCAGCAAGCCCAGTTATAAGCTTTATTTCGAGGTCGTCCTCGGCTCAATCGCTCTCGACAAGGCGACGGACGAACTGGTCAAGGTCTTTGGTGAAGATGAGGAGCGTTCACGCCCGGACGGAAAGAAAGCGGCCATCGGCTCTATCCTGATCGACAAAGAAGGCTATGTGCTTGAGGACAAAGGCGTTGCCGTTTCCAGTTTTGCCTGGGCACTCAAGCTGGCTCTCGATCTGAAGCTTGGGAGCTTAGGGAATTGGCCGAATGTTGAGCCGCGCATTATCGAGCATCTGGATCGAATGGTTCGCCGCCACAACGAAGAGGGAGAACCCATACCGATCGATCTGAATGTTGTTCATAACGCTTATAAATGGCTTGTATCGCAGTTCAGTGTACCCGAGCACTTGGTTGAGCCACCCACATTCGCGATTAAGGTGTTTCATCATTTCAAGGCCAAGGCGCCCCCTGAACCTTCGTTACTGAACTCCTTCTATCTTGAAGATCTCGGTGAAGCAACCAAATTGCTCGAGACGGGCAAAGCCGGAACAGGTTTGCGCCGCTATATGGGAATTGGCAGGCCTGACCAAAAAATCGACGTGCTATCGCCCATTTCCGCAGTTGAGCCTTTCGTAGCACCGTCGCTCATGCCGCAGGCTCGTTGGCCTTCGAAAGGCGGCCATCCATTGGTACTGCTTCAACAGGCTGCCGTGAATGCGGCGCGTGCTGAGCTGAATGATGCTCCTGGTATGATAGGTGTCAATGGGCCACCGGGTACTGGAAAAACCACTCTTCTGCGAGATATTGTCGTTGGGTGCATTCTTGATCGGGCCACAGCGATGTGCGGCTTCAACAAACCGCAGGATGCCTTTTCCACAACAGGCGAGAAGCTGGCATTCGGCTCCAATGCCTTCCTACACTTCTACAAGTTACATGCATCCTTGAGGGGCCATGAGATCGTCGTAGCCTCCTCCAATAACAAAGCGGTCGAAAACGTCAGTAAAGAGCTTCCTCTCAAGGAAGCCAATGGTCGCCATGAACAAATCGCCTATTTTCGGTCCATCAGCGACCTGATTGCGAATCCCAAACGCGCCGGCTATTTCGAAGCCGAGGCCGAGGCCGACATCCCCTCCGACCCTGTCGAAACTTGGGGGTTGATCGCCGCTGCTCTCGGCAAGAGCAGCAACCGAGGCGCGTTCCAGCAAAGTTTCTGGTGGAATGAAGACGGTGGTTTCCTTACCTACCTGAAGGCAGCTCGCGGCATAAACGTCTTGCGTGAGATCAAGGACGAACAAACTGGCGAAATCATCGATCGCGTGATGCCCAGCGTGGTTGTCAATGAGCGGCCCAGCACCAACGAAGCGGATGCTTTAGCGGCCTGGCTGAAAGCGCGAACCGCATTTCTTAAACTCAAGGAGACGGTAGACGCCGAAATCACCAGCATCGAAGAGATGCGACGGGATATCCAGGCGCTCAAGGGAGCGACTACCGAACTTCAAAGTGTGGAACAGCGTCGTCCGAGTCTGATTGAAGCCGTCGAAGAGGCGCACCAGATTGCTGAATCCTGCCAACGGAAACATGAGAAGGCAAAATCGCAGATCGAGCAGGACAAGATTATGCTCGACAGCCATCTTGCTGGCCGTCCAGGTTTCTTCTCCCGTTTGTTCGCGACTGCGGTCTGGAAATCGTGGAGATCGACACTGCAGAAGCTCTCGGCGACCTTGCAGCAATCAGTCTTACGGGCGCAGGGGACGGACGGTGCCCTGGAGCTTGCAAGGACTGAGTGGAGCAATACTGAGTCCCAGTTACAGCAACTCGACCAGGAAATTTCCATCAAACGTCACGCTGTCTCGAAATTGAAGGCAACCGAGGCAGAGGCACGAAACCGCATGGGAGACAGGGTCGTTGATGAGAGATTCTTCGAGCGTGAGCACGAGGCTATCCACCTGACTGCGCCATGGCTTCCCGATGAGGTTCATCGCCTGCGGGAGGAGGATCTTTTCGCCGCTGCCCTGACTGTGCATAAAACGTTCATCGATGCTTCGGCCAGCCGCTTGCAACACAATCTTGGGCTATTGATGTCGGGCATGGTGGCTGGTGCTTTCCAGTCTCCTGCTCACCGTGAACTTCTTCCCGAACTTTGGTCAAGCCTTTTCATGGTGGTGCCGGCTGTGTCAACAACGTTTGCCTCAGTACGAACCATGTTCGGGGATCTGCCATCAGAGAGTATTGGCTGGCTTCTGATAGATGAAGCGGGCCAGGCCATTCCTCAGGCAGCAGTTGGAGCTATCATGCGGGCAAAGCGCTCCATCGTGGTAGGCGACCCGTTGCAAATCCCACCTGTGGTTTCACTTCCTGAAAAGCTGAACGCCGAAATATGCAAGTTCTTCGACATTGACCAAATCGAATGGTCTGCCCCCGCTGCCTCTACGCAGACCCTTGCTGATCGGGCATCGCGCTTCAAATCCACCTTCGTCATGGACGTAGGTGATCGAGAAGTCGGGCTGCCACTCCTCGTTCACAGGCGTTGCCAGAACCCAATGTTCGACGTTTCTAACTCCATCGCGTATGCCAAGCAAATGGTCCATGCTGTCGGGCCTAAAAGACCTGGCTCTATCGGCTCGGCATTGGGGAGATCTCACTGGGTGGATATCAATGGCGATGCTGAGACGAAATGGTGCCCCGACGAGGGCGAAGCGGTTATACGAATGCTCAAAGAGCTGGCAGCATCGGGCATTACAAATCCGGACGTATTTATCATTACACCATTCAAGATCGTAGAGCAGAACATGCGTCGGCGTCTCGACAGTGAAACTGATCTGCTGCGGGCGTTCGGCGTAAAGTTGGATGAGTGGTGCCGTGATCGTGTAGGCACGATCCATACGTTCCAGGGCCGAGAAGCGGACACGGTCATCCTGTTGCTGGGTGCGCCGAAAGCGAGTCAGCAAAGGGCGCGTCAGTGGGCGGCAAGCCCGCCAAACATAATCAATGTAGCCGTCTCACGCGCCAAGCAAAACCTGTATGTGGTTGGCTCGGCTGCTGCATGGGCGGGGGCAGGAACTAGCCTGCAGATCCTGCAGCGGCAGTTGGCGTAATCAGCCTGACAATCTCCGATGCGGCCCTCATTTTTGAGGGCGCACCGCGAGTAGTCTTGTACTTACCTTAGTAACGGACTGGCCGCTTTATGCCAAATGCGGGCATGATCCCTATAGCCGAGAAACTAATGGATCAAGCTATGAAGCGAAAAAGCAATGAGCAACATCCCGCCGGCAATGTTGACGTATTTTTTGAGCATTAACGGGTTCGTTTTTTTAACTGAAAATATCAGTGTCTGACTGACAGAGAAAAGCCAAACGCTCATCACCACGACATGCACTGATGCCAGCGTCAGGTAATTACTAACGCCTCCCTTTATCCCTGCGAACTGTGAAACGACCGTCACATAGAAAAGGATGGCTTTTGGGTTCAAAACATTCGCAAGCCACGCCTCTTTTAACGTCACCACATGCTTTGAATCCCTAAACCCGTCTGTAGTGACCGTTATCCCACTGCGGATAAGCATCGCGCCTAACCAGAGCAGATAGGCCGTTCCGGCAACTTTGAGCACTGCAAACGCTGCCGGGGACGAGATGAGCACAGCAGTCACACCCAGCCCTATTAAAACCGCATGGGTGTATATGCCCAACGCTGTTCCGGCGAGCGTTCTGATTAGGCCTTTGTGACCACCAGCCAGAGCACTGTTCATAACGAGAGTGAAGCTTGCGCCGGGGGACAGTGCAACAGGCAGTAGTGCTGGCATAAAGCCGAAAATGTTCACATCCATAGATTTTGGATAGTAATGGACACTCTCACAGATTGCCAGTTGAGGCGCTGCGCAACCCTCTGCACTGCCACTGTAATCAACAACCGTAAGATTCTGTTCAAGGTCCGCGATTCACTTTCTAAGCTGGAAAAAACTGACGCCGGATGTACTCCATTGCCAGCCTGAACTTACCCCTCAGACTGCCAGTAAAGCGGTGAACCAAACACCTCAAGATAGTAATCGATCACCGCCCTGACGTTCAGCGGCGGATGGCGGGTGTGGGGGTAAATAGCCGCAATGTTCTGTGGCTCCGTTTTAATAGAGGTATCCATATCGGTCAGTAGCGCGATCAGCTCACCGCTTTTCAGTCTTTCAGCAATCAGCCAGTCCGGAAAAAGCACAATGCCCATCCCGCCCAGAGCCGCAATAAGCAAAGTCTCTGCGTTATTGGATGACATCAGTGGCGACACGGGATAGTGCACCCACTCCTCACCTGGCTTGCGAACCAGCCAGCGGTTTGGACCGGAAGATCCACTGTAGACAAGGCATTTGTGGCGTCCGAGATCCTCGGGGCATTCAGGCATACCGTATTTATCCAGATACGCAGGCGACGCGGCCAGGTGATAAAACTGCTGCCCGAAAACGCGCGCATGAAAGGAAGAGTCAGCCAGAACGCCAATCCGGAAAATGACGTCGGCGGCATCCCTGTGTGGATCGATGTAATCATCGGTCAGCGTCAGCTCAATGGTCAGACGGGGGTAACGCGCCGTCAGACCCGCTAGTCCTGGGGCCACATGCCGCTGTCCGAAAAATACCGGGGCATTAATGCGAATTAAACCTGAAGGCTCAAGCGCACGTTCATCCAGTTCGCGGCGGGCATCCTCAAGATTACCGGCCATGGCGCGTGCGTGCCGGATAAAAAGGTGCCCACTTTCAGTCGGGATGACAGCGCGCGTGTTTCGATAAAAAAGCTGCTGACCGAGCGCATCTTCAAGATGATGGATAACGCGTGAAACCTGCGAAGCCGATATTCCTTCGCGGCGCGCGACCACGGAAAAATTCTGCGTTTCATACACGTCTATAAAGATTGAAAGAGAACGGATACTGATATTGCCTGCGCCATGCATTGATGCAAATCCTGCAAAGGTGTTTCCTGAATTATGGCATTTTTCACATCTCAGGCCAGGTGTAATCTTCTGCGCTTAGACAACCGTAGAGAGTTTGCTATGCAACTGGTACTGATTTTAATTGTTATCGCGGGCGGAATGGGATTGTCCGTAGAGGCCGGGCTGCTGGGGCCGCTGGGAGGAGAAGTCGGCGATTTATGGGCGACATTCAGCGTATTCGGCGTGGGTGCGGCCCTGACGTTTTTGCTGATGCTGTTTTTCAGTCCACGTAATAGCCCAACCTTTTTCTCGCAGCCCTCCTGGAACCTACTGGGCGGGGTGCTCGGCCCTGTTTACGTCATTATTCTGACCATCGCTACACCGGCGATCGGTATCGCTATGACGATGATAGGCATTCTGGCAGGACAGGTATCCAAAAGTCTGATCATTGACCACTATGGTCTGCTGGGCACGCCACATCGAAAAATTGACAATAAACGCATTATCGCGCTGATTTTTATCGTACTGGCGCTGGTTCTTGTTGCTCGGGGTTAAGAAAAAATGATGACATTTATGATGATTGTGTTGGCGGTTATTGGTGGTGCAATGCTCAGCATTCAGGCTGCGATAAATGGCCAACTGGGTAGCAAAGTGGGTGTATTCAAAAGCGCATTCCTGACCTTCTCCGTCGGCGCGCTTATTACTGCCCTGCTGATTTTCTTCTTTGAGCCTAAACATGCTACCAGCCTATTGGATGTACCGAAGTGGCAACTGTTAGGTGCGATGTTTGGTGTGCCTTACATCGTCATTATGGTCTTTGCCGTCCAACGTATCGGCACAGCCGTTGCAACGGTTGCGGTGATTTTCGGTCAGCTGACAATGAGCATGCTGATTGATAACTTTGGCTGGCTTGGCAACGGGGCGATCCCCTTCTCGATGAATCGTCTGGGTGCCATCCTCTGTCTGGGTATCGCGCTGTTCTTCATCTACTCCAGCAACAGAAGCAAAGCTGCACCGGCTAAAGAAACGCGTCATCAGGCAACCGTTAACGAATAAACGTCCCGGATGAGTAGCAAAAAAAAGAAACCGTCGTCGTGACCGGTTTCTTTTAAATTTAGCGGGGTGTTATTTAACGCAGATTATCTGGAAAATTGTCCGGCAATTCACTCGCCGCGCAGGCAATCACATCGTCATTATTGGCACCGCAGTCACGAATAAAGGTGATAGTGGCAAATTCATCAATAACCTCCGTCGGATAAGCCGGACCGGCATCGCGGTACTGATTCATCAGCGGAATATGGTCATTCTGGAAACACACGGTTTTTTCGGGGTTATTCATCACCCAACGTGGGAAGAAAATAGTGCCATGGAAGAGTTTATCCCCCAGATTGACAATTAAGCTCACATCCGTGCCGGTTGGCTCCGTCCAGGAGATTTTGTAAATACTTTCACCCACGCGGACGATATAAGCCTGCTGATCTTTGACCCAACGATTCCCCACCAGGCCGCTGTGAATACGGTAGTCCAGGGTTTGTTCATTTTTGACATAAATTTCGTAGTTCCAGCCGTTATCGTAGGTGTACACCAGATGTTTACCGACAAAACCGCTCAAATCATGTTTATCAAAGTTGCTCATTTCAGGTCTCCTCTGTTCGATAAAACAAGTCTAATGCTTTAATATTTTGATGAATAGCGCTATTTTATGATGATATTAATCGAATAAATGAATCATTATGAATAAAACAACGCTGGAACAATGGGCAATCCTGGACTGTGTGTTCACTACTGGCAGCTTTGCCCGCGCCGCCGATACGCTACACCGCAGCCAGTCTTCTATTAGCTATAATCTCGCGCAGCTCCAGACGCAACTGGGCGTGACGCTGCTGGTTCCAGAGGGGCGTCGTACGGTATTAACCCCAACCGGGGCGACGCTGCTGAGCCAGGTACGCCCGCTCCTGAAAACATTTAGTTATGTGGAGGCTCAGGCCGCGACTCTGCAGGAGGGAATGCGTTCGCAGCTTAATTTGGTGGTGGACGTTATCTATCCTCGGGAGCGCCTGTTCTCTGCCCTGCAACAATTCCAGCAGCTCTGGCCGACTATTCGGGTGAAGCTAACGGAAGTCACCGAGAGCATGTTCCCCACCATGTCCGCTGTGGACGATGCTGATGTGATGATCGTGACCGACCGGCAAAATATTACCGGCCGGGGAGAGTGGCTAATGAACGTGGATTTTATTGCCGTGGCACATCGCGATCATCCGCTGCTGTCGGTATCCGGCACGTTGACCGAAGCACTGCTCAGCAACTGGCCACGGATACAAATAGCAGATAGCGGGAAAGCGGCCACAGGGGATAGCCAAAACTGGGATTTCTCCACTCTGGATGCGGCGGCAGGCGCTATCGTGGCCGGTCTTGGATACGGCTGGCTGCCGCAGGCCTCTATTCATCAACAACTGGCGGCAGGCATACTGCAACCATTGCCCCTCAGCCACGGCTCGCACCGCGTCACCCCATTACATATCATCCTGCGACGGGATGTTCCGCCCGATGAACCGGTCAGTTTCCTGATATCAGCCCTGAAAAAGGCGCTGTAAACCACACCGCGAAATGCGGCATGCCTGTAAGCGACTGATTACATTCTTATATCGTACTTCCGTTGCAGTACGATATAAGCTTGTTATTGGGTGGCTGCCTGTTTGCTGGGGGTGCCTTTTTACGTCAACATCACACTAACCTTTGTACCTCGGTGCTTTTCATTAGTGTGCTGGTTACGTAGCGGAACAACTTCGGCTTTATCGGCTGCTTTGAAACACCCTGCCCTTGTCAGGTGTCGCGGGTAGTGCAGCCATTCTGATGGTGTTCAGGGATCCATGGGTTTGAAATATGAAAGTCCGCTTAGTGCCACAAGCAGACGTTGTTAACCCTGACATGTTATCTTTTCGATGGGAGCAGTGATGGTAAGAGGGGGATAGCATTTTACTGTCGTAACTTTTGAATGTTTGCTTGAAGCAATGCGTTAACATGAAAGGTAATCGGAAAATAATACTTACCTGGTCTGATTGTTCTGCCTGAAACTCATGCAATGAAATAGATACCTATATTACACTGGATAGTAATTATTCATTTGTAAGGCAATCAGTAATGGAGCAGCATTCGAACAATAAGCGCCGTACTTTCAATAGTGTAAGAATGTGGCAGAACCATAGTGATATGGTCAGTCAGGCGCTATCAGTGAGTATCCCGTGGTTCACATTTGTGAATGTCAGTTTTGCGCTGATCATTTTGTTTCGCAATATTCTCATCAGTAATTTTGATCGCTCGATCGGCGCACACACTGAAATATTGCCGTTTATAGACGAAATTACGAGTGGCATTATTGGTTTGTCGCTTCTGTTAGTACTTTTCATCTATCGCCTCCCTGCCAGATTTACACCTCTTTGTATGGCGATGCTAGTAACTATCAGCCTGATGTGGAGCTACTGTAGCTACAACTTTATCGTCTCGTGGCAACTGCCTTTTGCCTGGCCCCTCAGTGTCATCCTAGTGCTCACCGCGCTGGCAGCGCTTTATTATCATCCAACGGCCCTGTTACTTTTCATCACCCCATTATGGCTGACTGCCCTACTGGCTAGCGTGCAGATTAATCAGGGTGTTAACGTACGGTTTTTATTGGTCTGGCTTACTCTTACCGCCATTCTCATTTATGGTCGCTTTATACTACAACGCTGGTTTGATGAAGCCTGGTTACGTTATCAGGAGAACCGGATGCTTATTGCACGGCTAGATGTTATGGCTCACCAAGATGCGCTGACCGGGACGGCTAATCGGCGGTCAATGGAAAACTTTCTTGATGATGCTCTCCTACAGGCCGAGCAATTTTTGCTGCTCATGCTCGATGTGGACTATTTCAAACGCTATAACGACCACTATGGTCACCAGGCTGGAGATGAATGCCTGGCAAAAGTAGCCGATCTGATGAAGAGGTCGGTACGTACTCCAGCAGATTTGGTGGCACGTTACGGCGGCGAAGAGTTTGTCATTGTGCTGCCTGCATCCTCCCTGAATGAAGCTGCGCAGGTTGCTGAACGTATTCAGACGAACCTGCACGAAACTTCACTGCCACACGCCACTTCGGAGGTTAGTGAAATGGTGACAGTCAGCATGGGCATTACCCTTTCCAAAAGCGGTGACAGTACTGCTGGCATTATTGCCAGAGCGGATGAAGCCCTTTATCGGGCAAAACAACAGGGGCGTAATCGTTGGGAAAAGTAAAACCAGCCGCTCAGTGCCAGGAGCGGACATTACAATCATCACAGTGAACGAATCATTGGGGGCTGGTTAGTTTAGCTACTTAGTAAAGATAAACTTTTTAAGCTATTCTGAGCCGAATTATCTCGTGTAAGGACTCAGTTGATATGAAGATTATTGAAAGCGGGATTCGTGACGTTGAACAAGGTAAAAATGTAAAAGTTGTCATGCCTGTAAACCTCTATGAATGTGACCTAGGCGATGATGTTTTTGTAGGGCCATTTGTTGAGATACAAAAGGGATGTGTCATAGGCGACAGAACTAAAGTGCAGTCACACACTTTCATCTGTGAGAACGTTACCTTAGGCAAAGACTGCTTTATAGGCCATGGCGTAACCTTTGCTAACGATCTTTTCAAGTGTGGAAGTCCTGATGCTTCTGCAGAAACTTGGATACATATTGTATTAGGCAACGCAGTAATAGTGGGTAGCGGAGCAACAATTTTAACAACGGAAATTTGCAGTGGTGCGGTGATTGGTGCAGGTAGCGTTGTTACAAAGCCAGTGCTGGTAAAGGGTGTGTATGCTGGTAATCCGGCCCAGCTTTTGAGAACGCTTTAAGCATCACCTCTGCAAATTCTTAGCCCAAACTCATATTCTCCTTAGGCTGTTAACGCCCGCTTCTCGCTCTTAGCCAAGTGAGATCAATCTATCGGCAGGTTAGTGCCAGGAGCGGAAGTCAGGGCCGACAAATACAATCATCACAATGCCTTTGCGAAACAGACAGCTTCTTCTCTACCTATATATGGGCCATAATTCTCAGTACGGACATATCCATTTTTCTCGTAAAAATTGACGGCCCGACGGTTGATATGCCGGGTTTCCAGTTTCAACTCGCGATATCCCATTTGTTTTGCGGAGGTTTCCAGAAAAGTAAGTAAAGCACTACCCACGCCTGGCAAGCTTTGGTCTGAAAACATTCTTTTAATTTCGGCTGTATTTTGAGTTAATGGCCGGATTGCGCCGCATCCTATCGCATCCCCATGTGCATTCTTTGCCAATACCCATAATGCTTTGTCATCATTCATTGCTTCAACGGTGAAGTTGGTTTTGCCATTATCGCCAGTAATAGCGGCAAGTTCAGCGGACAGCATTTCGGTTAAGCGATGAGATTCTGAAGAAAATGGATCTGATTTCTCTACGGTTATCATGGTTATATCCTATAAAGGGAGTTTAACCAGCATAAAGTACCCTGCCTGAATAATCATCATGCCGAAACGGGTAATGGGACAACGCTGCTCCCTGGCTTTATCGAGGATGCGATGTCCGTTCCTCGCTCAAAGCGGATCAACCCGCTCTTTAACCAGTCCTCGTCATACCAGAAGCAAGCCTGGCTAACATCATGATATGCTCCATTCTGGACAGAAGAATGCCCCGTTATTCCCAGTGCATTGCGAATCAAAGACCGTAAAAATAATGCCATCACGCATGGAGAACCTTGTCATGGATTTCACTATCCGTCACGCACACCCTGAAGACTTCGACAGGCTACGCGCCATTGAACTGGCGGCTTTTGAAACCTTGCGTAATGCGGGGGCGGTAGCCGACGAGGCGGGCGCGTGTAGTCTGGAGGAATTGAGCGATTTCTGGCGTAACGGTCTGCTGCTTACGGCCTGTACATCTGATTCTGTTCCAGTAGGGTTTGTCGCAGCTAACGTTAAAGAGTCCTGGCTGCACGTTGCTGAAATGGATGTACATCCGGCCTGGCAACGCCACGGTATCGGCAGACGGCTTATGCAGGCTATTCTCAATATTGGTCAGCAGCGTGGTCTGACGGGATCCTCGCTGACAACAGACAAAATGGCCGCTTTTAATGCCCGATTTTACGCCACATTAGGTTTTGAAATTGTAGAAGGTCTCGCACGCCCGCCGCATCTGGTAAGCCTGATTGCTGAAGAACTCGCGGCAGGTTTCAACCCGGCGCGGCGTGCAGCGATGTGTATGACTTTCAGGGAAACTACAATCCGCCTCAAATGACCTCAACAACCTCGAACTCCTCTGCGATCAGCTCCATCTCTTCAGAGAAGTCCCCTTCGCTGGCGAAAAAGCGCTGATGTTCTTTCCGCCAGTACTCAAGGCTCAAATCGCCCTCCCCCTCTTTTCTGGCAAACTCATCGGTCACATCGCAAAAACGCACCAGGCGCATTGAAATCAATCTGATCACGCACACTGGCGCATTCTGACCATCAAGAACGATGTTATAGCTGCCGATTCGGGGCGCAGTTTCCTCCTGTTGATACGATGAAAAAGAGCCACATGAGGCCGTTTTAATCCCTTTTTTAATCAGGTCAGCAAGCTCGTTCGCCAGCTCAGGGCTGTCACCCATTTGCCAGGCATTTGCTCCCGGATACTTCACCTGCAGTTCATCCAGCGTCGTCATGATTATTTCCCTCTCATTTAGTGAGTTAACGGTTGACAGACCGGACGAGCCGAAGCCCTCTTGAGACAATTTTTTGGAACTCTTCGCACTCGGTATGCTCTGGTTGTGTACAGCGTGCAGCATGCTTCAGCCCGCGGCTTAATAGCTGCAATCTGCGAATGGTGTTGTCAATCTTCAGTGATTGCTGATGAAGCTCCTCGCGGTCAATTGCGATCGTCCCTTTCGCACCAAACATCGCTGCAATATCATCCAGAGAAAATCCTGCCGCCTGTCCCAGCGTGATCAGCTGCAGCTTATTAAGCACATTCTCATGATACTGCCTTCTCAGACCGTTGCGACCGACCGGCTGGATCAATCCTCGCTTCTCGTAATAGCGCATCGCCGAGGGGCTAATGCCCGAAAGGTCGGCGATTTCTCTGATATCCAGTTCTTTCATCGTTGACTTAAACCTGACTTTAACTTGCACACTGTCTGCCAGCTTAGCATTTCATCAGCAAGGAGAAGACTATGGATATGATGTTGGTGCTTAAAACAGTCATAACGGGGATGGGCGCAACAGGGGTGATGGATCTATGGTCCTGCTTTCAGAAACGCACTCTTAAGGTTCCGCCACTGAACTATGCCCTGGTGGGCCGCTGGATTTTGGGTTTGCCGGGCGGGACGCTTTGCCATCACACGATCGTCTCAGCGCCGCCACTACGCGGGGAGCTGTTGACGGGCTGGGTGTTTCACTATCTCACCGGGATACTTTTTGCTGTCGTGCCGCTGATGCTGTGCGGAGCAGAATGGTTCACTACCCCCTCCCTCTCGACAGGACTCCTTGCCGGTCTGTTAACGTTATTTGCCCCCTTTTTGATTCTGCAGCCTGCGCTGGGTTTTGGCATTGCTGCGTCACGCACGCCTCGCCCGTGGCTGGCTCGTCTGCTCAGTGTGCTCACGCATCTGGCTTACGGCGTCGGGCTTTATATCGCGGCCTGCGTGATGAGCGTTTAAGGGATGGGCTTATCGTTACGCCTGACCGCCATGCGTCCGCCAAAATGATGTGAATCGGCATCATTTTTTCCTGTTAGACGCGATGGGCCGGCGGAGTATTATGATAAATCAGGTCTGCTTGCCCCATTCAGGAGGACAAAGAATGTCTGAACATCCCTCAGTAGCGCTTATTGGCCCAGGTGCTATCGGTACCACCATTGCTGCGGCACTGCATGACGTGGGCCGAACGCCCCTTCTTTGCGGACGCACCCCTCATCCACAGTTAGTGTTGCGCCACGATGAATGCGAAATCATCGTACCCGGCCCGGTCATCACCGATCCTTCGCGCGTCAGCCGCCCGGTCGCGCTTGTGTTTGTGGCCGTGAAAACCACCCAGGTCGCTGACAGCGCCGGGTGGCTGGCTGCGCTGTGCGATGAAAACACCGTCGTCTGTGCGTTGCAGAATGGCGTTGAGCAAAAAGCGCAGCTCGAACCTTACGTTAACGGTGCTGTGGTCGTCCCGTCGGTGGTCTGGTTCCCGGCTCAGCGCGAGCCGGACGCCTCCGTGTGGCTGCGCGCTAAACCGCGCCTGACCCTCCCCGCTATCCCGCAGGCAGCACGGATCAGCGATGCGCTGAGCGAGACGCGCTGCGCGGTAGAATTGTCAGCGGATTTTGTCTCCATCGCCTGGCGCAAGCTGTTGCAGAATGCCGTCGCGGGCCTGATGGTGCTGGCGAACCGCCGTGCAGGGATGTTCTCGCGGCAAGATATCACGGAGCTGGCACTGGCGTACCTGCGCGAATGCCTGGCCGTGGCGCGGGCAGAAGGCGCATCGCTCGGCGATAACGTTCCGCACGAGATCGTTGAGGGTTTTCATCGTGCCCCGGCGGATTTAGGCACGTCAATTCTCGCCGACCGTCAGGCCAATCGTCCGCTGGAGTGGGATATTCGCAACGGTGTGATCCAGCGTTATGGCGAAAAGCATGGTATTCCTGTCCCTATCAGCCGCGTTGTGGTTCCGCTGCTGGCGGCGGGAAGTGAGGGGCCGGGTTGACGTTAACGCTCGGGGCGGGCTTTTACTGCCGCCCCACGTCCACTACCACCAGTACCCCAAAACTCCCTTCCGGCACGGAATGCCTCGCCCCCTTCGGCACAAAAAAGAACTCCCCGGCTTTTAGGGTAAAGTGCCGCTCCTCCACCACCAGCGGCAGCTCACCGTCCAGCACCAGCAGCAGTTCGTCGAAATCATCATGCGCCTCGGTTGGAAGTCCCTCCCCGCCCATCTTTAGCACTTTAATATTGGCGTTCCCGACGGTGCCAAGCACGCGCGAACGCCAGACATCCGGCAGGTCCGCCACCACGCTCGCGATTGAGGTTTTCATTGAGCACTCTCTGTTTAGTCTGATCGGCGCTACCACCTTTAGCATGCGCAGGTGAATTACCGTTATAAATTCATCAGGTTAAGGTTGCTGGATTTTAACTAAGCAAAGATAACGGACTAAATTTGAAGAACATTTTCACAAGCGAAGCCATTGAGCCAGCCGCAGAATTCCGGCACGCGGTGACATTCTCAACTAGACTTGGATGTTGTTATTTGCCACCTGCTTGCACATCAACCTGAATTATCCATCTCCTTTCACTCCACCCGAGAGGTTCAATCATGTCATTTGTCACCACCAAAGATAACGTTGAGATCTTCTATAAAGACTGGGGACCAAAAGAGGCGCAGCCTGTCTTCTTCCACCACGGCTGGCCGCTGAGCGCTGACGACTGGGATAACCAGCTGTTGTTCTTTTTGGCGCAAGGCTATCGCGTACTGGCGTCCGACCGCCGGGGCCACGGGCGTTCAAGCCAGGTCAGCGACGGGCACGATATGGATCACTACGCCGCCGATGTCTCCGCCGTTGTGGAACATCTGGATCTGAAAAATGTGGTGCATATCGGGCACTCGACGGGCGGCGGGCAGGTTGCGCGCTATGTCGCAAAATATGGTCAGCCGCAGGGGCGCGTGGCAAAAGCGGTGTTGATCAGCGCCGTACCGCCGTTAATGGTCAAAACGCCGGAGAACCCGGGCGGCACGCCGATTGAGGTCTTTGACGGGTTCCGCCAGGCGCTGGCCGCCAACCGCGCACAATTTTATCTTGATGTCGCGACAGGCCCGTTCTACGGCTTTAACCGGGAGGGCGCGGAGATCTCACAGGGCACCATCCAGAACTGGTGGCGACAGGGAATGATCGGCAGTGCGAAGGCGCACTACGAAGGTATCAAGGCGTTTTCAGAAACCGACCAGACCGACGATCTGAAGGCTATCACCGTCCCTACCCTGATTTTGCAGGGCGATGACGACCAGGTCGTGCCGTATAAAAATGCGAGCCTGCTTCAGGACGAGCTTCTCAGCAACAGCACCCTCAAGGTCTATCCGGGCCTGCCACATGGGATGCACACCACCCATGCTGACCTGATTAATCAGGATCTTCTGGCGTTTATTCGCAGCTAACCCCCCCTCGGTATAGCCGCCCAGGCTATACCGACCCTCTCATCCGCACACCTTCAATCATCATAAAAATGATGATTATTTGTTGTTATTTCGTTAACTCCAACGGTGTAGAATTGATCCATCGATCGACATAGTCGGAGCTTACATGAATAACAAACGCCGCTCGGTTCCAGGAATCCGGCACTATGATGGTCCCGCCGGGGGATGGGGAGCGCTGAAAGCCACCGCCATCGCCGTTCGCACGCAGATGGACACCCTCGATGCCCCCGCGACCCTGCTTCGCACCAACCAGCCTGACGGATTTGACTGCCCTGGCTGCGCATGGCCCGACAAAGAGCATAAATCCACCTTCCAGTTCTGCGAAAACGGCGCCAAAGCCGTGACCTGGGAAGCCACCAGCAAACGCGTCACCCCGGCGTTTTTCGCCGAAAACACGGTGACTTCCCTGCTGGCAAAAAGCGATTTCGAACTCGAAGGCTATGGTCGTCTGACGCAGCCGATGGAGTATCACCGGGAGAGCGACACCTTCCGCCCGGTCGAATGGGAACAGGCGTTTGCACGCATTGGCGAAATACTGCGCGAACTCCCACCGGATGCGGTCGAGTTTTACACCTCCGGTCGCGCCTCCAACGAAGCGGCGTTCCTGTTTCAGCTGTTTGCCCGCGAACTGGGCACCAATAATTTTCCTGATTGTTCCAATATGTGCCACGAAGCTACCAGCGTCGGTCTGCCGCGCTCCATTGGGATTGGCAAAGGAACCGTGTCGCTCGACGATTTTGATAACACTGAGCTTGTGATTTCAATCGGCCATAACCCCGGCACTAACCACCCGCGAATGATGGGGACGCTGCACGAGCTGGCCCGCCGCAAGGTGCCGATTATCGTGCTCAACCCGATGCGTGAGCGCGCACTGGAGCGGTTTGCCGATCCGCAAAGCGTGATGGAGATGGCGACTTACAGCTCCACCGATATCGCCTCGACCTATTTCCAGGTGAAAGCGGGCGGTGATGCTGCCGCGCTGAAAGGCATCGCAAAACATCTGCTGGCGTTTGAAAACGCGCTGGATACCGATTTTATCGCCACGCACACCCAGGGCTTCGATGATTTTGCGGCGGATATCCAGGCGACAAGCTGGGCGTCGATTGAGCGCGAATCGGGCCTGTCGCGCCAGGACCTCCACCAGGTCGCAGAGGCCTATGCCAAATCCAACGCCACCATCATCACCTATGGCATGGGCATCACCCAGCACAACAAAGGCACCTCCAACGTGCGTCTGATTGCCGACCTGCTGCTGATGCGCGGCAATATTGGCAAACCCGGCGCGGGGATTTGCCCCCTGCGCGGCCATTCGAACGTTCAAGGAAACCGCACCGTTGGGATCTCCGAAAAACCGACGGCGGCGTTTCTCGGCAAAATTAACGAGGTGTTTGGCTTTACGCCGCCTGCGGCGCACGGCCACGACGCGGTGCAGGCCACCGAAGCGATGATCAACGGCAGCGCCAGGGCGATGATCTGTCTCGGCGGGAATTTTGCCGTCGCCATGCCCGATCACGCGCGCGCCTTCCCGGCGATGCGCAGCCTCGATCTGAGCGTCCATGTCGGCACCAAGCTTAACCGCACGCATCTCCTGACGGCGAAACAGACCTGGCTGTTCCCCTGCCTTGGGCGAACAGAGCTGGATATGCAGCAAACGGGCCGCCAGTCCATCACGGTGGAAGATTCGATGTCGATGGTTCATGCCTCGTCCGGCAAGCTCAAACCTGCCTCGCCTGAGCTGCGCTCAGAGCCGGCGATTGTCGCCGGGCTGGCAAAAGCGACGTTGCCTCACACCCGCATTGACTGGACCACCCTGGTGTCGGATTACGATCTGATCCGCGATCTGATCGAAAAAACCATCCCCGGTTTTGACCAGTACAACCAGCGCATCCGTATTCCCGGTGGTTTTCGCATGCCGCTTCCGCCAACCGAACGCGTCTGGCCGACGTCCACGGGCAAAGCGATGTTCTCAGTATTTGAAGGCGTCGATGAGAACCAGCCGGGCGTCGGTGACAACGTGCTGCGGCTGGTAACGCTGCGCAGCCACGACCAGTACAACACCACCATCTACGCGCTCGATGACCGGTATCGCGGCGTGTTTGGCCGCCGCGATATTCTGTTTATGAACGAGGGCGATATGGCGCAGTTGGGTCTGGAGCACGGCGATCGTGTGGACATTTCCACCGCGTTGCAGGGCAGCGTTCAGCAACTGGAAGACATCACCGTGGTCGCTTACAGCATTGCCTCTGGTACGGTCGGTGCTTATTATCCAGAGGCTAACGTACTGGTTCCACTCGATTATCTTGACAAAGACAGCGGAACACCGTCCTATAAATCCGTGCCCGTCCGGATAACGCTGCGATCAAAAGAGATCCGCGCACTATAAACGAGACCTATTGATGTTGATAAAAACCAAAACGTTGCCAGGGAATGAGGCCAACGCCGAGTTTCGTGCGGGCATTACCGCCTGTCTGCCCACCATTCCGGGCTACTGGAGCATCGGTTTTGCTGCGGGAGCCATCGGTACGCTCTCCGGCTTTACCACCCTGCAAACCGCCCTGCTGGCGAGCGCGCTCTACGCGGGTTCCGCCCAGTTCCTCTTTTATTCCCTGTGGGCCACGGGCGCGGAAATCGCCTCGGTGGTGCTGAGTGTATTCCTGGTGAATCTGCGTTATCTGCTGATGAGCTCCGCCATGAGTGTGTTCTTTCGCGACTACACCACCCTGCAAAAAGTGGTCAGCGGGCTGTTGCTGACGGACGAAACCTTTGGCGTCGCGGTTCAACAGGGCAGCCATCAGAGCAAAGTGCCGTTTGCGTGGATGCTGGGGCTGAACATGGCCGCGTGGCTAAACTGGATCCTCGCCTGCGTGGTGGGCGCCTGGCTCGCCTCCGCCCTGCCGCCGTCCCTGATGGAAGGGCTGAGTTTCAGCCTGGTGTCGATGTTTATCGGGCTGGTGCTGATGATCTGGTTTGCCAGCCGCCGCAAAGCGCTAGAATCCTTCAGCATCGCGGCGGCGGTGGTGATCACGCTGCTGACCGCCAGCCACACGGACATGAGCGTGGTGGTCATTGTCGCCGCATCGGTCTCTGCGACGCTGGCAACCCTCGGGCTGCGCCTCTTCTATAAAGGTGGTCACTAATGGAGCGCAATATTTTACTGGCGATCGTCGCCTGCGCCGTCGTGACGGCCCTGATGCGCACGGTGCCGATTCTGCTGCTCTCACGCTTTCGTCTGGCGCCGATCCTGCAACAGTGGCTGAGCTTTATCCCCTCGGCGATCATGGCCGCGATCATCACCGCCGAGCTGCTAGGCAAACCGGCGCTGACTTCGTCGGGGATCAGCATTTCTTTGCTGGCGGCAGCCGTTGCCGCGGTTGCGGGGATTTTCACCCGCAGCCTGTTCGCCACGGTCATCGCCGGGATGGTGGCGTTTTCCGGGCTGAGTTATCTGTTAGCCTGATTCCCTTTCAGAGCTGCGTAACCCCTGATTTCTCCGCCGCGTCGCGCCAGTCCAGCAACAGTGAATAGGGCTGGCGCGAAACCTCACTGAATCCGCCGATCAGTACCGCCTCGCACACCTCGCGATAGTCGGGCGCCGTCACCAGGGTTTTCAGCGCATCGCGCAGAAGGGAAAGCGTTTCTGCTGAGGTGCTGCCCGCCGTAATCAGCGGCAGCCCCGGCGCAGCTGGCGTTTCACCCACCACGCTGAGTCCTTTCAGTAATTCGGGTTCATGACGCTGCAACAGCGCCCAGGTCACGCAGTCGATGGCGGCGATATCCGCCCGCCCTTCTGCCAGGGTAATCAGCGATTGTCGGTGGCTGCCGCTCAGAAGCGTTGCAGAGAAAAACCGTCCGTTGACCGCTAACGGCGCGATCAGGTTGCGCAGGGCGTTATAGCCCGACTGAGAGTCAACCGAATTGCACACCGCGCGCAGGCCGCGAAAATCAGCCAGCGTTTTGTCGCTGTTCGTGTCACGTGCAACAAGAAAACTGCGGTAGTAAATTCCTTTGCAGCCGGGCGCGGTGTAGTGAAAACAGCCCACCGTCTGCACCTCCGGGAGCTGGGTCATCAGCGGAAATCCGCAGGTCTGGCTGAGCAGCAGTTCGGGGCTACGCCAGTGTGCGAGCAACGCCTCTCCGGCCCCGTCGCGGACAGACAGACCGCGCGCCTGCAAAAGTCCCTCCACCGCCTGCCACAGCCGCGCATTGTCTCTGGGGTTCACGGCATACATCGGAAACGCGAGTGTGTTAGTCATCATTTTTCAGGCCAGGATGGACGGTAACATCGACAGCTTTCGCCCAGAACCGGCGCAGCCATTCCCCGTAGCCGCGCACCACAAAATGCAGGTTGCGCTGCTGATACTGCGCTTTATCACGCAGATAGATCGCCCGCAGGCCGTACCAGGGCACGCCGGGCAGATCGTGATGCACTGCATGATAGTTCAGATTGAGAAACAGCGCCCGCCACACCAGTGCCGCTTCATTGATAACAGACCTTGCCAGCGGGTCGTCCGCCGCCTGATGTTCCAGGAACGAACGCACTTTGGTCAGCGCCAGAGCGGGATAACTCACGCCGATCACAAACCAGAGCGCAGAGAAGCCGAGCTGTTCCATCACGATAAACAGGGGCACCAGCAGCGCGCCATGGACAAGCCACATCGCCATATTCCTGAGTTCCAGATGGCGAAAGGCGCGACAGGCGCTGGCGAGCGTCTGGGCAATATCCAACAGCGGGGCTAACAGCAGGCGACCGGGAAACGTATTGCGCGCGTGTATCAGTTTGCGGCGCCACGGGGAGAATTTCGCCCAGCTTTCGTCGGTGAAATAGTAGGATTCAGGATCGTCCACCGGCACGGTCAGATGATCATGATTATGGTGCGCCAGATGCGAATCGCGGTACAGCCCGTACGGGTACCACACGGCCAGCGGCAGCGTGCCAAGCAGTTGATTAAACCACGCGCAGCGCGTCGGGTGACCGTGGATCAGCTCATGCTGCAGGGACATATACCAGGCGGTGAACCAGATCAGCAGCAGCGTAGCAGGAAGGCGCCCCAGCGTTTGCCAGTAAAATAGCGTGGCAAACCAGCCGCCGTAGACCACAACCACCAAACTCCAGGTGGGGAATTCGCTGCGCCACAGCCAACTCCGGGAGAGGTGGCGAATCGTCTCGCGTTGTTGAGGATGTAAATATAAAGGCGACCGTTTAGCCATCTGTTTCGATGCCATTTCCGTAATAAGACGTTATCCCACGAAGATGTGAGATAACGTCGGAAATAACAAAGAATTTAAATGGCTATGCTTTGCCAGAAATAGATAACAATGCGCCGTGTATTATTCTTTCACGCGGGCGCGTTTCCCGCGTTCTTCTTGCTGGCTATCGTCACTTGCCACCAGCGCGAAATTAAAGCTTACCTCCGTATGGGGACCGTTAATATCACGCGCTTGCGACAGTTTGCTGTCGGTAATTTTAACCGGGTCGGCAATCAGCTCTTCGCGGGTGGCAAAGGCAAAATCGTCCCACAAATATTGATCGCCATTGAGGTTAATCTGGGTCGTCAGATGTTTAAAGCCGGGCGCAGAGACAAAGAAATGGATGTGAGCCGGACGATTACCGTGACGCCCCAGTCCGTTCAGCAGTTTTTGCGTTGGGCCATCCGGCGGGCAACCGTAGCCGCAAGGGACGATACTGCGCACCGCATAGCGGCCATCCGGCCCGGTCTGCACGCGGCGGCGCAGGTTGTATTCGCTCTGGGAAGCATCAAAGAATGAGTAGCCGCCGAGGGTGTTGGCGTGCCAGATATCGACGATGGCATCGGCCACCGGTTTCCCCTCCAGATCGGTGATGGTACCGTGCAGCCACAGGGTTTCCGCGTCCTCACTGCCGTCATCCATGCGGGCATAGCCCTCGCTGAGCGGCGCGTTCGCCACATACAGCGGCCCTTCGATGGTGCGCGGGGTGCCAATGTCATTCCCCGCCGCCGCCTCTTTTTCGTCGGCGCGCATATCGAGGTAGTGCTCCAGCCCTAACCCTGCCGCCAGCAGCGCCGCCTCTTTCCGCTCGCCCAGCTCATTTAAATAGTTCACCGCCAGCCAGAATTCTTCGTCGGTAATATCAAACTTTTTAATGGTCAGACACAGATCGCCGAGCAGCTGATGCATAATCGCTTTAAAACGCGGGTTGCCCTGCGTGGCATTTAATCCGCTGCTGATCGCGAGTAACGTTTCCAGTTCTGTTTGTTTTGCCGGATTCACTGACATTGCGTATTCCTCTTGTAGGGTAAGGTTTTTATTCGCTGTTACGACTTTTCAAAATAAATAGACGACGGATGAGCGCACAACGCCTGCACGGTAATCTCCATATAAGGAAAAAGCGGCAGGCCGGTTAATATGTCGTGCAGCTCCTGATTATCTTTCACCTCAAACAGACTGACGTTGGCGTATTGCCCGACCACCCGCCAGATATGCAGCCATTTGCCTTCGCGCTGTAATTGCTGCGAATAGGCTTTTTCTTGCGCCTTTATTTCCTCCACCTGTGCGACAGGCAGCGAGGAGGGAATATTCACCGTCATTTCCACTTTAAATAGCATGAGAGGCTCCTTTATTTTCTGGCGTAATAACGCAGTTTGTCTTCGTCAATCTCAACGCCCAGCCCCGGCCCTTGCGGTAAGGTCACCTGGCCGTCGCTGAAATCGAGGGGGGATACGATGATGTCGTCTTTCAGCAGCAGCGGGCCGAACATTTCGGTGCCCCACTGCATTTTCACCGTCGACCAGGCGTGCAGCGACGCCACCGTGCCGAGCGTACCTTCCAGCATCGTGCCGCCGTACAGCGCAACGCCTGCGGCCTGCGCCACGTGCGCCAGCTTCAGGGCCTGTGCCGGGCCGCCCGCTTTGGCAATTTTGAGCGCATACGCGCCGGTAAACCCGCCGCTCGCCAGGGCATATCCGTCATGAGCGGTGGCCACCGCCTCGTCCGCCAGAATCGGCAGGCTAAAGCGCTGGCTCAGGGCGATCAAGCCGCGGGTATCCCACAGCGGAATGGGCTGCTCGACCAGGTCGATGCCGCCCGCCTGTAACCGCGCCATCCCCTTGATCGCGCTCGTCAGATCCCACGCCTGATTCACATCCACCCGAATGCTGACCTCTTCGCCCAGCGCCGATTTGATCGCCAGCGCTTGGCGGATATCGCTGTTCAGCTCGCCCGCGCCGATTTTCAGTTTGAAGGTGTTGTGCCGCCCTTGCGCCAGCAGGCGTTTGCCTTCCTCGATATCCCTGGCGGTATCGCCGCTCGCCAGCGTCCAGAGCACCGGCAGACGGGAAGTGAGTGCGCCGCCGAGCAGACTGCTGACGGGCACATTCAGCTGTTTTCCCTGCGCATCGAGAAACGCGGTTTCCAGCGCCGATTTGGCAAAGGTGTTGCCTTTGACGCTGGCATTCATCTTCTCCGCAAGGGCCGCCACGCCGCTGAATGCCTGGCCACTCAGCAGCGGCGCGAGATAGGTCTCAATCGCCGAGCGGATCCCTTCCGGGCTTTCCGCACCGTAGCTCAGCCCGCCGATAGTGGTGGCCTCCCCCCAGCCGACCACGCCCTCGGCGCAGGTCATGCGCACAATGGTCAGGGTCTGGCAGCCCATGGTCGCCATCGACAGTTTGTGCGGGCGAATAGTCGGAATATCCACTAGCCAGCAGGTGATGGATTCAATGGTTAAGCTCATGTGCGGCTCCTGCGGTGAGAAAAGTGGTCACATGCTGGTTAAACGCCGCCGCGCAGGCCACGTTCGAGAGGTGCGACGCCGGTAAAATGAGAACGTGCGCGTGTGGTGCATTCAACACGATGGTCTCGGCGTCACGGGGCGTAGTGACCGGGTCGTGCTCCCCGGCAATCACCAGCATCGGACGGGTCATGTGCACGAGGTCATCGTGCAGATCGGCGACGGCCAGCGCGTCGCAGCAGGCGGCGTAGCCCTCGGCTGGGGTCACGGCGAGCTGTTCGATCAGCGGATAAACCACCTCCGGATTGCTGTGGCGAAACGCAGGTGTAAACCAGCGGTCGGCTGCGCTCTCGGCGACGGGGGCCATCCCCTGCTCGCGCACCCGTGCCGCGCGCTGCCGCCAGCCCTCCTCCTGCCCAATGCGCGCGGCGGTATTGGCGACCACAATCCGATGAAAACGCTCTGGCGCGTGGCGGTTGAGCCACATCCCGGTCAGGCCGCCGAGGGAAATCCCACAAAAACAGGCCCGCTCCACGTCGAGGTGGTCCAGCAGCGCAATCACATCCTGTCCGAGTCGCTCAAGGGTGACGGGCTGTTGCCCGACGGCTGAGCGCCCGTGCCCGCGCGTGTTGTAGCGCAGCACGCGAAAATGCGGCGTCAGCGCCGGGAGTTGTGCCTGCCACATCGCCCAGGTGGTACCAAGAGAGTTCGACAGCACCAGCAGCGGCGCGCCCTCAGGGCCATCAAGGCGGAATTCGATTTCCATATGTTCTCCTTTACGCCGTCGCGTCGTCGGTCAGCAGCGCAAAGGACAGCGCTACCGGCGTGACAGACTGCAAATACTCAGCGGTCACATCGCCAAACAGTTCGCGCACCACCACACCTTCGGGGGTGATATCCATCACCGCCATATCGGTGTAAATGCGATCGATGCAGGCCATCCCGGTCAGGGGATAGCTGCACTGTTCAACGATTTTGCACTCGCCTTTTTTGGTCAGATGTTCGGTCATCACGAACACCTGCTTCGCGCCAATCGCCAGATCCATCGCCCCGCCGACGGCAGGAATGGAGGACGGCGCGCCGGTGCTCCAGTTGGCGAGATCCCCGCGCGCCGACACCTGATAAGCCCCGAGCACGCAGATATCCAGGTGCCCGCCGCGCATCATGGTGAAGGAGTCGCCGTGGTGGAAATAGCAGCCGCCCGCCAGCAGCGTAACCGGCTGTTTTCCGGCGTTGATCAGCTCCGGGTCCTCCTCTCCCGGCGCAGGCGCCGGCCCCATGCCGAGAATGCCGTTTTCGCTGTGCAGGAAAATCTCGCGATCCGCCGGAAGATAGTTAGCAATCTGCGTCGGCATGCCGATGCCGAGATTGACGTAAGCCCCCTCGGGAATATCCCGGGCGATGCGCTCGGCAAGCTGTTGGTGAGTCAATATGTTCACGCTGTCTCCTTGAGTGACGTGGCGGACGCGTTAATCAGGCGCTGCACAAAAATGCCCGGCGTCACCACCGCTTCCGGGTCCAGTTCGCCGAGGGCCACAAACTCGCTCACCTGCGCGATGGTGCAGCGGGCGGCGGCGGCCATAATGGGAGCGAAGTTGCGGCCGGTTTTGTCGTACACCAGGTTGCCCCAGCGGTCGGCTTTCAGGGCTTTGATCAGCGCAAAATCGGCTTTGAGCGGCAGTTCAAACACGTAATCTCTGCCGTCGATGCGACGCGTCTCTTTGCCTTCGGCAAGCGCGGTGCCAAAGCCAGTGGGCGTAAAAATACCGCCTAACCCTGAGCCGCCCGCCTGAATACGCGCCGCGAGATTGCCCTGCGGCACCAGTTCCAGCTCGACCTCGCCGCGACGATACAAATCGTCAAACACCCATGAATCCACCTGGCGCGGGAAGGAGCAGATCACCTTCTTCACGCATCCGGCTTTCAGCAGCGCCGCCAGGCCGTAGTCGCCGTTACCGGCGTTATTGCTGATGAGGGTCAATCCGCGCGGGCGACGGCGGATTAACGCATCCAACAGTTCCGACGGCTGCCCCGCCGGGCCAAAACCGCCGACCATGACCGTCGCGCCGTCAAAAATATCCGCCACTGCGTCTTCCAGCGTGGCAATCCGTTTATCAATCATTCCTGAGCCTCTTTGTTGTTACCGGGCAGGCTGCGCAGGGCAATCCACGCCAGTAGCGCGTAAACCACCAGCAGCAGGGAGACGGGCCACGAGGCGTTGAACTCCATCAGCAACGCCACCGCCAGCATCGGTCCCAGACCGCCGGAAAATATCGATCCCACTTCGTGCCCCAGCGCCAGGCCGGAGTAGCGCACCCGCACCGGGAAGAGATCGCTCATGATGCAGGGCTGAGTGCCGATCATCGCCCCGTGGCAGAACGGCAGTCCGAGCAACATCGCCAGCATGATCCAGCCGTACGTGCCGGTGGAGAGCAGCCAGAAGAACGGGAATGCCATCACCAGCAGGCCAATCACGCCGATGTAGTAGACCGGCTTGAGGCCGATGCGGTCCGACAGCGCGCCCCAGAACAGAATCGAGAAGAACTCCACCAGCATCGCGAGCGTTACGGCGCTGATGATCTCCCCGGTACTGATGCCGATATGGCGGGCGTAGACCACCGAGAAGGTAAAGAAGATGTAGGACGCGCCGTTCTCCGGCAGGCGCAGAGCAATCGCCTGCAGCAGGGCTTTCGGGTGGTCGCGAATCAGCACCAGCAGCGGGATTTTTTCGTGCTGCGCTTCCGGCTTCGCCTGGGTAAACGCCTTGCTCTCGCGGATGTTTTTGCGGATATAAACGCCGACTAAAAAGATGACGATGCTCAACAGGAACGGCACGCGCCAGCCCCAGCGCATAAAGTCCGATTCAGGCAGTTGCTGCACCAGGTAAAAGGCGAACGCCGAGAGGACAAACCCACCGGAAACCCCCATCTGGCTCCAGGCGGTGTAGTACCCGCGACGCGAGGCGGGCGCGTTTTCGCTCAGCATCAGCACGCCGCCGCCCCACTCCCCGCCCGACGCCACGCCCTGCAGGAAGCGCAGGGTGATGAGCGACAGCGGTGCCCAGAGACCAATCTGCGCGTAGACCGGCAGCAGACCGATCACAAAGGTGGTGGCGCCCATTAGCGTCAGTGTCATGATCAGCGTCATTTTGCGGCTGTAGCGATCGCCGATATGCCCGAAGACTATTCCGCCCAGCGGCCGCGCCAGAAAACCCACTGCGAAACCAGAAAAAGCCAGTAGCGTGCCCTGAAGCGGATCGCCGCCGACCGGGAAGAACAGCGGGCCAAACACCAGCGCCGCCGCCGTGCCATACAGAAAAAAGTCATACCACTCGAGCGCATTCCCCAGCACCGAGGCCACAACCAGTTTGCGCATCTGCTGCGCGTCCTGGCTGCCGATGGCGGTGGTAGCGGTACTTTCAGTGACGACATTACTCATGACGCGCGTCCCCTCTTGTTGTGGTGGGCTTACGCCTGCACATCGCCACCGACGGTGTGATAGCGGCGGTTGAAGTAGACCAGCCCGCGCGGCTGCTCGCTGATGCGAATCGCCTGCACCTGGCAGTAAAAAACGCTGTGGCTGCCCACTTCGTGACAGGTGTCGATGGTGCAGTCGAAGCTGGCGACGGACGAGCTGAGCACCGGCGCGCCGCTGCTCATCACCTGCCAGCTGTCGTGAAGAAAGCGCTCCTCCGATCGCAGACTGGCGTTGGCGAAAACGCCGGACAGCCCCTGGTGATCGCCGGAAAGCACGTTGACGCACAGGGTGCCGTTCTGTTTGAAATGCTGATGGGCGTAAGAGTTGCGGTTCATACACACCAGTAGCGTCGGCGGCTGATCCGTCACGCTACAGACCGCCGACGCGGTAAAACCAAATTTCCCCGCCGGGCCGTCGGTGGTGATGACCGAGACTGCGCTGCCGAGCTGCGCCATCGCGTTACGAAATTCTGTTTGCAGTGTCATAAGTGATTCCTTACAAATCGATAACTAAACGGGGGCATTTCGCCCTGGAACAGCACAGCAGGATCTGATCGCCCTCGGCTTTCTCTTCGTCGGTCAGGTAGTGGTCGCGATGATCCGGCTCGCCTTCCAGCACGTCCGTCAGGCAGCTGCCGCAAATCCCCTGCTTGCACGACACATTTACCTTCAGCCCGGCCCCGGCCAGCGCCTCGACGATGGTCTGGTTTTCCAGCACTTTCACGGTGATCCCACTACTTGCCGCCACCACCTCAAACGCGCTGCCGCCGGTCTGGACCTCGGCGCTGAAACACTCCTGATGAATTTGCTCAGCGCGGTACCCCTGCGCGTTAGCCTGATCGGTCACCGCATCCATCAGCCGCGTCGGGCCGCAGGTGTAGACGTGGGTGTTGTCAGGGACGTCGCACAGCACCGCCGCCAGATCCAGGCGCTGCTCATCGCTAAAGTGCAGATGCACTCGCCCGGCAAACGGTGCGTTTTCCAGCTGCGGAATAAACGCCGCCTGTGAACGCGAACGGGCGCAGTAGTGCAGCGAAAACGCGCGTCCGGCGGCGTGCAGCTCTGCGGCCATCGCCAGCATGGGCGTGATACCAATTCCGCCGCCGATCAGCAGGCTGTATGCCGCGCTGTCGTCCAGTACAAAGAGGTTGCGAGGCTCGCTGACCTGAATTTCATCGCCTTCGCACAGGGCATGCACCGCCCGCGATCCGCCCTGCGAGTGGATCTCTTTCAGCACGCCGATCTGGTAGTGCTGGCTGTTTTGCGGGTCGCTGCACAGGGAGTACGGGCGAATCAGATCGGCGCTCAGGTGCAGGTCGATATGGGCACCTGCGCGAAACGTCGGAAGCGGGCTTCCATCCCTGCGCGCCAGGGTCAGCAGAACTACCTCGCCCTGCAGTTCACGTTGGATGACCTGTAATGTCAGCATGAGAACTCCTTAGCGCATAAACAGGCCGCCGTTGATGTCCCAGGTGGCCCCGGTGACAAACGACGCCTGCGGTGAAGCGAGCAACGCCACGGCTTCGGCAACAAACTCCGCCTCGCCGAGTTTCCCGACCGGGATCATCTGCAGCAGTCCGGCCATTTTTTCTTCCGGCACCAGGGCGTGTACCGTCGGCAGATCCATCGGACCGGGCGCAATAGCATTGACCGTCACGCCCGAGCGACTCAGCTCGCGGGCGAAGACTTTCGTGAGGGTCAAAATGCCGCCCTTTGACGCCGCGTAATGGGCGCCGGACGCGGTTCCGCCGTTTTGTCCGGCGAGGGACGCCAGGTTGATAATGCGGCCGTAGCCCTGGGCGGCGAAGTAGCGTCCCATCGTCTGGCAGCCGACAAAGGTGCCGCGCAGGTTAGTGCTGAGCACCCGGTCGAACTCGTCGACGCCGATCTCCATC
This sequence comes from Lelliottia sp. SL45, assembly GCF_026672535.1. Classification (NCBI taxonomy): domain Bacteria; kingdom Pseudomonadati; phylum Pseudomonadota; class Gammaproteobacteria; order Enterobacterales; family Enterobacteriaceae; genus Lelliottia; species Lelliottia sp. SL45. Next base: position 1,231,383 of record NZ_JAPPRH010000003.1, on the reverse strand, counting down.
ACCGGCGTGGCGAGGGTCAGCGCGGCGTTGTTCACCAGCACCTGTAAGCTGCCAAAACGGGCGAGCGTGGCATCGAGGGCACGGGTGAAATCGCCCGGCTGGCGGATATCCAGCCCGATCGCCAGTATGTTGTCGTGGTCCAGAGCGTCAGCCGCCTGTTGCGCACGCGCGGCGTCAACGTCCGTCAGCACCACCTGGAACCCCTGCGCCAGCAGGTGCGCCGCGATAACATTTCCCAGACCGGCTGCCGCGCCGGTCACTAATACGGTTTGCGTCATGAGCGATGCCTCAGAGGATGTAGCCGATGCTGTGCAGCACATCGTCGCTGTTGACCAGACGGATCACCTTTTGCTGGATGCGCAGGCGGTCGCCTTCGCGCTGCAGCTGCCAGGTGATATCCGCCGCGTAATGGCGGCTGTGACCTTTGCGGTGTTCCCACAGGGACTGCGCCCCGCGCACCACAATCAGGCCGTCCTGTGATTCCAGCAGACGAAAACGCGACAACGTGCGCAGAGTACGTGCGCGCGGCGTAGTCGAAATCGACTCCCCGCTGTAGAGACGGTGAACGCGTTTTTCGCGCATGTGGTGATCGTCACAGGCGTAGTTCAGGGTGTTTTTGAAATCGGTCTCGTTCGGATCGATCGGGACGACGTACAGACCGTCGTGCTGCCACAGATCCAGCCAGGCGCTGAATTCGCCCTGATCGAGCAGGTCGCCCTCAAGGTTAATCAGCGTCACGGCGGCAAAGAGTTCAGATTCTGGGGTCATCATTGTTCGCTCTCCATCATCAGTTTTTTCCACTGCTGGTAGGCGGCGCGCATCCCGGTTTCGGCGCTGACGTCGCTGCGCAGGCCGTCGTCGGTGCGGTACTCTCCCGCCAGCCCGCGATTGAGCATGATCCAGAGATCATCCCCCGCCGTTGCCCCGCGCTGTACGCGCTCCCAGGCCTCCGAGTCATCCGGTGTGCCGAAGCCCATCGGCCCCTGGAAGTGTTCGTGCAGACGCAGACGCGCCTGGTTGGCAATTTCCGGCCCGCCGTCCATGGTGATCACCGCGTGATGTATTTCCGTTTCATTCACGGAAATCGGCTGGAGTACGCGGAAAAACGCCATCGAACAGGCGATATTGGGGAAGATATTCAGGTTAAAGCCGGAGCCGCCGACGGCGCGCACGATACGGCGCACCTGCTGTTCGTCGTGGTCGGCACGCAGGGCCTCTGCCAGCGCCTCAAAGCGCTCCGGGATCGGCGCGTCGAGGTTGGCGTCGAGATCCACCAGTTCCGGGATCATCACCATTACGCTGTGGCCGTTGCCCAGGTCTTCGACGTAGCCGCTGCCGTCAACGAAATTCAGCATCTCTTCCGTCTGCTTATCCACGGAGCTGAGGAACGAGCGGTGAACCACCGGGAAGTGGTAGCCGTCGGTGGTGTTTTCCAGCTGGATTTTCCAGTTGCCAGGGAAGCGGAAACGGTGGGCTGGTCCGGTTTTAATCGGGTAGCCCGCCCCTTGCTTCATAAACAGGTCCATCCATTTCTTCGCCGCGCCGAGGAACTCTTCCAGCGGGTCGATCTGATCGTTAAAGGTGGCGAAGATCATGCCCGCGTACTGTTCCGTGCGCAGGGAAATCAGCCCCAGCTCGCCTTTTTCCAGCTGGTCGGCGTAGCTTTCCGGATGCGGCACGCCGCGCAGGCTGCCGTCCAGCGCGTAGCCCCAGCCGTGGTACGGGCAGACGAAACTGTTGGTTTTGCCGCTGCGGTGTTCGCACACGGTCGCCGCGCGGTGGCGGCAGCGGTTAAGCAGCGTGTGGACATTGCCTTTGCGGTCGCGCACCACGATCACCGGCTGGGTACCTAGCTCAGTGGTTTTAAAGCTCCCGGTCTCCGGGATTTCACTGGCGTGCGCCACCCAGACCCAGGTCTTGCTGAAGATGCGATCCAGTTCGAGCTGGAACAGATCCTCCGAGGTGTAGAGCGACGTGTGTACGCGGTCGGACTGTACCAGCGCCGCTATCTCTGCCGCGTCCGGTATCGCCTGCGGCGAAGTGTCGATATTTTTGATGGTTATCAGGTGATCACATTGCATGTCTATTTCTCCTGCACGTCGTTATTTTTCTCAGGGACAGGTAACGCATCCGCCGCATGCCAGTGGTCCACCGGTCGGCTGAACAGGTTGCGGGTAGTGAAGTGGCGCATCGCCATGCCGTTCGCGTCGCGCGCAAAGGTGACGCAGATTTCCGCCGCGTTCAGGTGCGCGCCACCGGCGGTAAAGGCCGAGGTTTGCAGCATCAGCCAGCGCCCCCGCAGTTCGCCGTCCGGCGTGTGGCTTAGCGCCTCCGAGCAGAGAAAGTGCGCGTTCATGGCGAAATGGGCGGGTTGTCGCACGTAGCTCGCCATCAGGGTGATAATCGCTTCGCGGCCCTGATGTTTACCGAGCCGCGAGGCGTAGGGTTCGCCCAGCCCTTCCCAGCAGGCGTCGGCGGTAAAGAGCGCGCCAATCGACTGCACGGTTTCAGGGCTGTCAAGCTGGTCGCACAGGCGCATGTAATCGCTGATACACACGCGGGCCGCCTGGCTGTCTTCGAGCTGCTGTAAGCGCAGCGCATCCTGTGCGTTCATGGTCTTAGCCCTGAATAATCAGTTCACGGCCCACGCGGGCTTCGATTTTGCAGTACTTCCACAGCTTGCTGCCGCTCTCACCCACCGGCGTGGTGCGGAACAGGTTGCAGACCGCCGCCACATTTTCCAGTTTCTCCGCGTCTGCCAGCACGTAGGTGGTCCAGGGGGCGGTAGTGGACGGGCCGACCATCAGCTGGTCGTCATCCATATTGCCGATGACGCGGATGCCCTGGGTCTCTTCGATCCCTTTCATCATCACGCCGAATGCGCCCCACACCTGTTTGGCTTCCGCCGGACTAGCGTCGAAAAAGTTCTGGTTTACGCCGATGCAAAACAGCACGCGTAAGGTTGTTGACTGGCTCATCTGTTGCTCCTTTCGTTAAAAATCACAAATAACCGGGCAGCGGTTTTCCGCCGAAAAAGACCGTACCGGCGTTCAGGTACGAGAGATCGCCCATAAAGGCGTGCTGGGTGATCACCATGGTGTCGCGCACAAAACGTTGCAGCGGGCTGGCCATGGTGACGCCACCCATGCCGTTCAGCGCCAGCGCCTGACGCGCCACGTCGGCAGCCACGCGGGTGACGTGGGTGGAAGAGAGTCGCAGGGCGTTGATCTGCGTGCAGCTCGCCTCGTTTCCGGCCAGCAGGCACTGCCAGACGTCGTCGATGGCCTCATAGAACCAGGCGCGGGCGGAGCGCAGTTCGGCTTCGCAGCGGGCAATTTGCATCTGCGCCTGCTGGCGATCGGCCAGCCGCGGTGCGCCGGTGACAGACTGTTGACGATGGGCGATCGCGTAGATTTCGTTGAGCGCCGCGCGGGCCACGCCAAGTGCCACCACGGAGAGCACCTGGGTCGCCAGTGACAGCACCGGGTAACGGTACAGCGGCCCGTCGAAATTCAGCGCGCCGCCGCGAATGAAGGTCCACTCCTGCGGGACAAAGGCATCGTTAACCACCAGGTCGTGGCTGCCGGTTCCGGCAAGGCCGACGGTGTCCCAGACGGGATCGATCTGCACGCTCGCCCGTGGCAGAACCGCCATGCGCGGCAGGGTCTGATCGCCCTCGGGCAAGATCCCGACGCCGAGCACCGAGGCTCCCATGCTGCCGCTGGCAAAACTCCAGCGTCCGCTGACGCGGTAGCCGCCGTCGGCCTGCCGTGCTTTTTGCGTCGGGAAAATCCCGCCCGCAAAGACCACATCCGGCCCGTCGCGATAGAGTTCCTGCAGAGTTTCCGGTGGCAGTGCGCCGAGATAAAACGGGCTCATGCCGAAACTGGCTACCCAGCCTGCCGAGCCGTCGGCGGTGGAGATCTGCTCAATCAGCTCGCAAAACTGCGCCGGGGAGCACTCGTCTCCGCCGTACTGTTTTGGCACCAGGGCGCGGTAGACGCCCACCTGCTTGAATCGGGTAATGATGTCGTCAGAGATATGACGTTGATGCTCAAAATCGCCGCTGCGAGTCGCAACATCACTCAATAGCGGAACAAGCTCCTCACGAACATGGATGGCAGACATAGCGTCCTCCGAAAAGGGTTGTGCGGTGTGCGCGAGGCGAGCGCGTCCGCAATGAGTCGAACTCACTGAGTCATCAGGCAAAGAAAAACGGAATGTTTAGGGCTGTCGTCGTCCGGTGAGCCACTCGGCGGCCTGCACCAGCAGCCCGTCGTGGCCTTTGGCAGCCACCAGCTGGAGCGATACCGGGCGGCTATGCAGTTCATCTACCGCAAGGGTAATGGCCGGATGGCCGCTGAGGTTGAACGGGCGGACCAGGCGTGTGAGATTGACCACGCTCAGGGGATCGGCGGCCTCCTCAAGGGTAGGAGGCAGTTCAGGCAGTGTCGCCAGCGCCAGCAGCGGTGTTTTTGCCAGCAGTGCGTCGACCTGTGCGGTGAATTCACTGCGCACCTGTTCAGCTGATGCCAGCGCTTCGGCGCTGATATCTGCCCCGGCGCGAATACGGGCGGCCACATCCGCGGAGACGGCGTTGCTCGCCAGCAGCGGGCTGAAGGCCTGCCAGTTTTCATGGCTGATGAGGGTTAAACCTGCGCGATGCGCATCGTTCAGGGCAGGCAACCCGGCCTGCTCAGGGCGTACGCCGCACGCGGCAAGTACCTTGAGAATGCGGTTATCGATTTCCGGTAACGCGGCAGAGATGAAGGCCATCGGCGGCAGTTCGCTGAGCGGTTCCCCTACGGCGACGGAAAGCCGGGTCATCACCTGGCGCAGCACTGTGGCATTGCGGGCAAAGACGCCCACGCAGTCGAGCGAGCTTTGGGCAGGCATAACCCCGTGACGGCTGAGCACGCCGTAGCCCGGTTTGAAGCCCAGCACGCCGCAGCAGGCGGCAGGCATTCTGACGGAGCCGCCGGTGTCGGTGCCGAGGGAGAAATCGACCTCACCGGAGGCGACAACGGCGGCAGATCCGCTGGATGAACCGCCCGGAATCAGCGCCGGATAGCGCGGGTTTACCGGCGTACCGCTCCAGGGGTTGATCCCGGTGACACCAAACGCCAGCTCATGCAGCGTGGTTTTACCCGTCAGCTGGCAGTGCTTTTCCAGTAGCGTCGCAACCACGCTGGCGTGCTGGCGGGCCAGCGGTGCGTTTTCCAGCGCCGGGCAGCCTGCGCGGGTCGGGTGCCCGGCAATATCCAGGGTGTCTTTGACCGCAAATCGCAGGTCGCCCTCACCGAGGGTAAATTGCTCAACGTAACCATTGCTCTCATAAACTGGCTTCATGATTGATACCTTAACCAGAAAAAATGAATCATATTCAGGTGGGCAGTCAGTGCTGCCTTTTTGTCCTGACTAACGTTAGGTCAATCATGGAAGAATTAGATGAAAATTCAAGTAATCTTTCACGTTAATTTCACGTGGATGCAACATTTAATTAACCTTTACTTCAATAAGGTTACTGATTCAGGGTGATGAAAAATAAGACAAAATGGCGGGAATCAGAAAGGAATGCCGCCCTGAGCATTCAGCGCGGCATAAGAAAATTAATGATGAAATTACAGAGAGTTAGAAAGAAAGACTACGGAGTTCACAAATTTGTCATCGGATATTTTGACCTCACAGTTCGTTGAGGTTATCCAGTACCTTTGCCAGGGAGAGATTCATTTTTTCGACCTGACTGGCCGTCATGCCCTTGAAGCCTTTTTCGAACACTTTGCTGGTGTATGCGTAGGCCTCTTCCACTTTTTTGCGACCGGCCTCCGTGAGCATCACTTCCGTGACGCGCGCGTCCTGTTCGCTGCTTGCGGTGGTGACCAGGCCGTCATCGCGCAGCCGTCCGACGATTTTGGTGACCGTGGGCATTTTCGCCATCGCGTACTCGGAAATCTGCGAAATACTGGCCTTGCCGTACTGGTGAGTCACCATCAGCACCCGGAAGCGAGAAACATCCAACTGGGCTTTTTTTAGTGTAATTTCCATGATTTGCGTGTAACGCGCATACACATTCACGATCCAGTAGAACGGAAACTCTTCGCGATGAAAGGCGGGATCGTCAGGTGCGCCGTCCGGGGTATTTTTTATTGTTGTCATGCGTTTCCTTACCAAAAAAGCGTCAGAGTGAACGATTATACCCTGCGAATCTGCGGCGACTAAGCCTATCTGAACGGGTGCTGAAACGTATAAGAGATCCCGATCGCATTATGATTCAAAAATGCTAACTGATTAACAATTACGTATCATTTTTTACACATTGCATTGACGGTTGTGGTGGCTGTTTTCTATACGTTTAGCCGACCTGTACGCTAATTCTAATAATCGCAATGTGGAGCTATTCATGAACGAACGTTCTTCTGTGGAGATGACGCGCCCGCCGTCGTCTGCGCCCGACGCTCTGGACCCTCGCCAGCAGGCCGTGATCAAAAAGCTGTTCCGTCGGCTGATTGTGTTTTTATTTATTTTGTTCGTTTTTTCCTACCTCGACCGCATCAACATTGGCTTTGCCGGCCTGACAATGGGCAAAGATCTGGGTCTGACCAGCACCATGTTTGGCCTCGCGACCACCCTGTTCTACGTGATGTATGTCATTTGCGGTATCCCCAGCAATATTATGCTGAGTATCGTCGGCGCGCGACGCTGGATCGCGGTGCTGATGGTGGTGTGGGGGATCGCGTCCACCGCCACCATGTTCGCCACCGGACCGAACAGCCTGTACGTGCTGCGTATGCTGGTCGGGATTGCGGAAGCGGGCTTTTTACCGGGCCTGTTGCTCTATTTAACCTACTGGTTCCCGGCCCATTATCGTGCGCGTGCTAACGCGCTGTTTATGATTGCGATGCCGGTCACTATGGCGCTCGGTTCGCTGGCCTCCGGGTATATCCTGAACATGGACGGCCTGCTGAATCTCAAAGGCTGGCAGTGGCTGTTCCTGCTGGAGGGCTTCCCGTCCGTGCTGTTGGGTCTGGTGGTCTGGTTCTGGCTGGATGACAGCCCGTCGAAGGCCAAATGGCTGACGGAAGATGACAAAGCCTGCCTGGCGGAGATGCTGGAAGCGGATAAAATCGCTGCCCGCAAAACGCAGCTGGATGCGAGCACGTCGCTGTTGCCGCAGCGCAGCGTGGCGCGCGAACTGTTTACCCCCATCATTATTCTCTACACGGTGGCCTATTTCTGTCTCACCAATACCCTCAGCGCCCTGAGCGTCTGGACGCCACTGATTCTGCGCAGCTTCAACGAAACCAGCAGCAATGTCACCATCGGGTTGCTGAGTGCCATTCCACAGGTGTGTACCATTGTGGCAATGGTCTGGTGGAGTAAGCGTTCCGATCGCCTGAACGAGCGTAAAATCCACACCCTGCTGCCCTATCTGTTTGCCGCGGCGGGCTGGATGTTAACCGCCTCCAGCACGCAGGCGGTGCTGCAGTTCACCGGGATTGTGATGGCGTCGGCAGGTGCGTTCGCGGCGATGGTGATCTTCTGGACCACGCCGGATCGCTATATCTCCCTGCGCGCTCGCGCCGTCGGGATTGCGGTGATTAACGCCACCGGGATGACCGGTGCGGCACTCGGGCCGCTGCTGATGGGCTGGATGAAAGACGTCACCGGAAACTTCAACGCCGGGATCTTCATGGTGGCCGGTTTCCTGGTGCTGGGCGCGCTGATCATTGCGCTGATCCCGATGAGCAAAACCCAGCCGCAGAACGCTGCCGCCCCACTCTCGACTTGACTTATTGTGTAATAAAGATACTTTTCAGGACATGAAGAAAATCCTGATTATCGTCCCTGACGGCGGCATGTTGTTCGAAGCCGCCGGTATCGCAGACATTCTGATGCAGGCCAACCAGCTCCATCCGGAAGGCCTCGCCCAGCCTCGCTATCGCATTATTATCGCCACCACCCAGCCACACCAGGTGATCCACGGTCAGTCCGGGCTAAACCTGCTGGCGGACTATCGTCTGCCGGAGCTGGATCCGCGTGAGCCGCTCGACACCATTATCATCACCGGACGTGGGATGAACGAGCTGGAGAGCACCGCCGTGGTGGACTGGCTGCATCTGGCCGCGCCCCATGCCCGGCGCATCGCCTCAATTTGCGGCGGCGCGATGCTGCTGGCACAAAGCGGCCTGCTGGACGGACGTCGCGCGACTACCCACTGGCGGCTGCTGGAGACGATGCAAAAAAGCTGGCCTGCCATCAACGTCGTAGGCGGCCCGCTCTATATTCAGGATGGTCCCATCTGGACATCCGGCGGGGTGAGTTCCGGGTTTGATCTCACGCTGGCGCTGGTTGAAGAGGACTACGGTTTTACCCTGGCGCGAGACGTGGCCCAGGATCTGGTGATGTATTTGCGCCGTCCCGGCGGGCAGCTGCAGTTCAGCCGCTACAACCTGAATTCATCCGCCAGTGCCGGGCCGGTCAGCGAATTGCAAACCTGGATACTTAACAATCTCACGGCCGATCTGTGCGTCGAAAAACTGGCGGAGCAGGCGGCCATGAGTCCGCGCAATTTCACCCGCGTCTTTACCCGTGAAACGGGCGCCTCTCCGGCACGCTACGTGATGGAAGCCCGTCTCGCCGCCGCCCGTCAGCTGCTGGAGCAGACAAGCGAGCCGCTGGACCGCATCGCCGGGCAGAGCGGATTTGGCAGCAGCATCAACCTGCGCCGGGTGTTTGAGAAACAGCTCCACCTTACTCCCAGCGAATATCGCCAGCGATTCCACTGCCGAAAAATGGCGTAATCTGATCCTTTTTTGTCATTTACGCCATTTCACCTGAAGCCTACAGTGACTCCAGACACCACAGTTAAGGAGTGCATTATGGTTAAGGTCGGTATTAATGGTTTCGGCAGAATCGGTCGCAATTTCTTACGCGCCGCCCTCGGTAACCCGGAGATTCAGATCGTGGCGATTAACGATCTGACGGACAGCAAAACCCTCGCCCATCTGCTGAAATACGATTCCCTGTTAGGGACGCTGCCGGTATCCGTTGAGGCTGCCGATAATCATCTGCAGGTGGATGGCAAACAGATTAGGGTCTTTAGCGAGCGCGATCCGGCCGCTATTCCGTGGCGTAACGTTGAAGTGGACGTGGTGATTGAAGCGACCGGCTTCTTCACTGACCGCGAGAAAGCGGCGGTACATATTGAGAGCGGCGGCGCAAAACGCGTCATCATCTCCGCCCCGGGTAAAAACGACGATTTGACCGTGGTGATGGGCGTGAACGATCGGCTGTACGATCCGGCTCAGCACTTTGTGGTGAGCAACGGCAGCTGTACCACGAACGGTCTGGCACCCGCCGCGCAGGTGCTGCATCAGCACTTCGGCATCGAACATGGCCTGATGAACACCACTCACGCCTACACCAACAGCCAGGCACTGCACGACCAGCCGGAGAAAGATCTGCGCGGCGCGCGCGCGGCGGCCCTGTCGATTGTCCCCTACTCCAGCGGCGCGGCGAAGGCTCTGGGGAAAGTGATTCCTGAGCTGGACGGACGTCTGACCGGGTATTCCCTGCGCGTTCCGGTGCCGGTGGTGTCAATTGTCGATTTGACGGTCACCCTGAGCCGGGAGGTAACGGTGGATGAGGTGAACGCCGCGTTTCGTGAAGCGGCCTCTGCCGGGCCATTGCAGGGCATTCTGGGCTACAGCGACGAGCCGTTAGTATCGAGTGATTATCAGGGCGATCCGCGCTCATCGATTATCGACGGGCTTTCTACGCTGGTCATCGGCGGCAATATGGTGAAGATCCTCGCCTGGTATGACAACGAGTGGGGGTTCTCGAACCGCCTGGTCGATCTGGCGCTGCTGATGGATCGCAAAGGGGTGTAAAAACCGCGTCGGGTGGCGACATCGCCGCCACCCGGCTTTTAATCGTTATTCCGCTTTGACACGAACGCCCATCAAGACAATCACCATTGCGCTCACCAGCAGCAAGCCGCTTCCGGCGAATACCCCGCTGGCACCGTTGAGGTCAAACACCGCCCCGCCGCCTGCCGCACCTGCACCAATCGCAAACTGAATCGACGCCACCAGCAAACCACCCGCACTTTCGCCTTCGTCCGGCACCGTGGTCGCAAGCCAGGTCGACCAGCCCACCGGCACCAGGCCAAAGGCAAAGCCCCACAGCGCCACCAGCAGTCCGTCCAGCATCGCCAGATGGCCGTATGCCACCATGATCAGCGCCAGAACGCCCATTGCAAACGGCACCAGCGCCAGCGTCAGACGTAAATTGCGCGCCAGCAGATGCCCGGCAATCGAGGTGCCGACGAAATTGGCGAGGCCAAAGCCCAGCAGGATCAGCGAAATGCTCTCGACGCTCGCCTGCCCGACGGTTTCAAGGAACGGGCGCAGGTAGGTAAAGAAGGCAAAGTGACCGCTAAAAATCAGCACCGTGGCTAATAGCCCGCCGATCATGCCAGGGCGGCGCAGCACGCGCAGTAACGTCCCGAGACTGCCGCTGCTCTCCGGTTTCATTGACGGGAGCACCCACAGCTGCCAGAGCAGCGCCAGCATGCTCGGCAGAATGCAGAGGATAAAGACGTTACGCCAGCCGATCAGGCTGCCCAGATAGCTGCCGAGCGGCGCAGCGACCACAGTTGCGATCGACACGCTGGAGAAGATCACCGCCAGCGCTTTCGGCACTTTATCGGCCGGAACCAGCCGCATCGCCGTGGCCGTGGACATTGCCCAGAAGCCGCCGATAGCGATACCTAACAGCAGGCGCCCCATCAGCAGTACCTGCAAATTGGGCGCAAAGGCCACCAGCAGGCTGGAGATAATTTGCAGCACAGAGAAAAACATCAGCACCCAGCGGCGGTCGATGCTTTTGGTGGCGGGCGTAATCAGCAGCCCGGTCACCAGCGCGACCAGCGCCGTTGCGGTCACCGCCTGCCCGGCCATCCCTTCGCTGACGCCGAGACTGGCAGCCATCGGCGTTAACAAACTGGCCGGTAAAAACTCCGCCGTAATCAGGCCAAACACCCCCAGTCCCAGTGAATAGACCGCTCGCCAGGCGGGTTTTGCGGGCGCTATGGCCTCGCTCGCCGCGATAGTTGAATTCATCTGTTGCTCTCCCGTTAGAAAAATGTGACAACCGTCGCAAAAGCATAGAGCGTTCCCCCTGGACGATCTATGACATATAATCTTCACTTATTGATAATTCGTCCGGAGTTGTGCCCATGACCGTTCAGTCGCCCGATTTAATCAGTGAGCTTTTACGTGGAATGCGTCTCTCCGGCGTGAAGTACCGCCGCATCGAGGCCAGCGCCCCTTTTGGCGTGGCGTTCACCCAGGCCCCCGGCAAGGCGCAGTTTCATTTCGTCAGCCACGGTTCAGCGGTGCTGAGCATGGAGAGCGGCGCGGTGTTTACCCTGAGCAGCGGCGATGCGCTGTTTATTCCCAACGGCAATGCCCACGCCCTGCTGTCGGATGAAAATGCCACCGTCACCCCGGTGTCGGCGTTTCCCAGCGAGCCGATTTGCAACTCTGTGTGCGCCATCACCTGCGAGGCGTGCCCGGAAAGCGAAAACGTGGTGATATTCAGCGGATGTATGGATTTTGAGCTGGGCGGGATGCAGCCCCTGATCAAAGCCATGCCGGAAGTGATGATGGTGAGCCGTCTGATGTCGACCTGGCCGGAGATCCACCCACTGCTGGCGGCGATGGAGCGGGAATCCATGACCCGGCAGGTCGGTTTCGCCGGGATTCTGGCGCGTCTCGCCGATGTGGTGGCCGCTTTAATTGTGCGCGGCTGGGTGGAAGCGGGCTGCGGAAAAGCCACGGGCTGGGTGCAGGTACTGCGCGACCCACGTCTGAGCCGTGCAATTTATGCCATGCACCAGCAGCCGGGCGTCAACTGGAGCGTGGCGGAGCTGGCAAAAGAGGCTGGTACTTCACGTTCGGTCTTTGCCGAGCGGTTTTTATCCGCCACCGGCACCACGCCTGCCAAATATTTGAGTGAACTCAGGATGCGCCTCGCCATTCATTACATTCGGCATGAACATCAGGCGATTGAAACGGTGGCGTTGCGGCTGGGATATGGATCGCTCGCGGCCTTTAGCCGGGCGTTTAAACGCATCGTCGGCCATGCGCCGGGAACCCTGCGGGAAACCAGCCAGACCCCCGAAGAGGTCTGACTGGCGAGGCATCAGAAGTAGTATTTGAAGCGAACGCGGCCGCCGTAGCGATCGTCGTTATTATCAGCGCCCTTATTCGGATGCGCTTCCACCCAGGAGGCGTACGCCCCGAGATAGATATTAAAGTTCTTCATATTCATCAGGTTCGGGATGAGATACGACGCGTGAAGGGTATGAATATCGTAATCGCCCGGATCGGTTATCCAGCAGTCGTTATCGCAGTTATCGTACACATTCGCGGAGTTAAATTTATCCACCTCGTTGTGGGCGTAAATGTAGCCCAGCTCGATGTTGTGCCACAGGGCGTTAGTCCCCGCGGTAAAGTCGGTTTCATCCGTGGCATCCATATAAGCGGTATTAAGGTTCACCACAACGCCGTCTTGCGGATCGGTTTGCTGACCATTCCAGGTCATCGTGAAACCGTAACCGGTACGATCGGACTGATCGACCCACTGCCCTGACGCATCGCGATAGCCGTAGGCGTTGTTGACGAGGTTACTCTCCATCGCCACCGCCGTTGAGAAGCGTCCGCTCTGCCAGGCGATGACCGGGCGGATATAGGCCACATTTTTGTCGTTATCGAGATTGATGCCGTGATACTGCTTGTCGACGAACAGCGTGCTGCCGTCTTCCAGCAGCGTGTTGACCTCGAAATACCAGTTATCCAGGGTTTTGCTCATCAGGAAGTTGCCACCGCTGTCGCTACGTCCCCGGCCCTCTTTCATCATGTAGATATAGCCATAGCCGTCGCTGTAGAGATCGTTGGCCGTATTCCCGGAATATTCGATAAAGGTATCCTGATTGAGCGGGAACATATCGTAGGCTTCAAAACGTCCGACTTTGATCTTCCAGTTATTCTCATTGCCGAAGAAGAATACGGCATCATCGAGATTCATTTTGCCGGTGAGATCTGCCAGCGGCTGCACTGAGAATCCGGAAAAATTACCGTCATCCATTCGACGATAACCGTCAAAGCCTAACAGCAGACGCCCGTTAATATCCCAGCGTTCATTATTTCCCGATGCCCAGTCTTTATTCGCACTGGTTTTTATCGACGTTAGTGCACCGCTCCTGCTGGCCGCATCCATGTTAAATTCGACGTCGCCGTAAAATTTAATATCGCCGTAGCCAGAAAGCGTCAGTTTCGGTAACGCCGACGCGGTGACCGGCTCGGCTGATTCCACCGTCACGGTCGGCTCTGTTTTGGCGACGACTGTCTGTTGTTGCTGTAATTGCTCAATTTGCGCTTCGGCCTTCTCCGCCCGGCTTTCAGCCTTTTCCAGACGTGCTTCCAGCTGTGCAAGTTTCTCTTCCAGAGTGGGCGCATGTTGCGCAGCATATCCTCCCGCCGAGCAAATTACGCTGACGGCTAACACAATCAACTTTATTCTCATGGATTCCTTCCTGATAAATTACTGCGGCCAATAAACAGCGATATTTCGCCTAATTGTGCCCGACGGTTCCATTACGTTTTTTCATCCGTTAATTATGTTTTTTAATTTATGTGATCGCTAAGAAGTGTTTCTTCATAAAATCGGCAATAAATAATGCACGCGATCACATTTGTAATTAGTGAGAGCCTTAATTGATTCAGGCTTATTCAATCACATTACCTATTAAGAAATTAAAAACAATAAACAGCAGATATATATTAACGCTTTATTACTGATTATTCCTGTGTGGGTAAAGTGTCTGGTTTTGCGAAAAATGGGATATTCGACACGCGAAAACGGCCATATTCGTCTAAGGTTTTCAGGTGATTGACGGCAGCGGCGACGCTGCTCGCGAGAATAAAAAGGAGAAAAACCGATGACGAAAACTGAAATGCGCCGTCCTGCACGCCTGCCGCTGGCGCTGCGTGTGGCACTGGGGGGCGCGATGCTGAGCGTCGCCGCACTGAGCTTCGCTGATGAGTTACCTTCCACACAAAAACAGTCGCCGGATATTCTGCTCGGTCCCCTGTTCAGTGACGTGCAAAGCGCTAAGCTGTTCCCCGATCAAAAAACCTTCGCCGACGCGGTGCCGAAAAGCGATCCCCTGATGATTCTGGCGGATTACCGTATGCAGCATCTGCAACGCGGATTTGACCTGCGCCATTTCGTCGAGATGAATTTTACCCTTCCTGCTGAAGGCGAAAAATACGTTCCGCCTGCCGGACAGAGCCTGCGCGAGCATATTGATGGCCTGTGGCCGGTGCTGACGCGCACCACTGATAAAGCCGATAAGTGGGATTCGCTGCTGCCGCTGCCGAAACCTTATGTAGTACCGGGTGGCCGTTTCCGCGAAGTCTATTACTGGGACAGCTATTTCACCATGCTGGGGCTGGCCGAGAGCGATCACTGGGACAAAATCAGCGATATGGTGGCCAACTTCGGCTATGAGATCGACACCTGGGGCCATATTCCCAACGGCAACCGCAGCTACTATCTGAGCCGTTCGCAGCCGCCGTTTTTCTCCCTGATGGTCGAACTGCTCGCCACGCACGATAAAGAGGCGCTGAAAACCTATCTGCCGCAGATGGAAAAAGAGTACACCTACTGGATGGAGGGTGTGGAGACGCTGCAGCCGGGTCAGGCCAACAAGCGGGCGGTGAAACTGGATGACGGCGCGATTCTGAACCGCTACTGGGACGATCGCGACACGCCGCGTCCGGAGTCCTGGCTGGATGACGTGACCACCGCCAAAAACAACCCGAACCGTCCGGCGACGGAAATCTACCGTGACCTGCGCTCCGCTGCCGCCTCCGGCTGGGACTTTAGCTCCCGCTGGATGGACGATCCGCAAAAACTTGGCACCATTCGTACCACCAGCATTGTGCCGGTAGATTTGAACGCCCTGCTGTTCAAAATGGAAAAATTGCTCGCCAAGGCCAGCCAGGAATCAGGTGATACCGAGCGCGCAAACCGCTATGAAACCCTGGCCAACGCGCGGCAAAAAGCGATCGAGAGCCACCTGTGGAATGACAAAGAGGGCTGGTACGCCGATTACGATCTGAAGAGCAAAAAGGTACGTAATCAGCTGACTGCCGCCGCCCTGTTCCCGCTGTACGTCAACGCCGCCTCCAAAGAGCGGGCCGATAAAGTGGCGAGTGCCACCGCGTCACGCCTGTTGAAACCGGGTGGCGTGACTACCACCACCATCAACAGCGGCCAGCAGTGGGACGCGCCAAACGGCTGGGCACCCTTGCAGTGGGTGGCGGCCGAAGGGCTGCAAAACTACGGTCATAAGAAAGTGGCGATGGATGTCACCTGGCGCTTCCTGACGAACGTGCAGCATACCTACGACCGCGAGCAGAAGCTGGTGGAGAAATATGATGTGTCGACCACCGGCACCGGCGGAGGCGGCGGTGAGTATCCGTTGCAGGACGGTTTCGGCTGGACCAACGGCGTGACGCTGAAAATGCTTGATTTAGTCTGTCCGAAAGAGAAACCGTGCGACAGCCTGCCGGCGACTCAGCCTGCGGCGAACGATGATGTGGCGCCTGTGCAGAAGAGTGCCGCGCAGTAGGATTGTGCGGCTGGTGCTCTCACCCTCTCACGCAAGAGAGGGTGAGACATCAAAGGAAAATCAGAAGCTGTAGCTTGCTCCCACCTGAACTGTGCGGTCGCGACCAATCCAGCAGTTTGTCGCGTCGTAGCAGGTAAACGTCTCTTTGTTGGTGATGTTCTGCGCGCTGGCTTTCAGGGTCAGCCCAGCCAGCGACGGCAGAACTTCACCCATCTGATAAGAGGCGGCCAGATCGTACTGCGTCGTGCCGCCCAGTTTACCCTGATCGTTGGTCGGCGCGATCTCCATCGGCCCGGTGTAGCGTGCGCCTGCACCGAGGTTCAGCCCTCTCAGTGGCGTGCTGTCGAAGGTGTAGTCCCCCCACAGGTTAAAGGCGTTTTCTGGCACCTGCGTCGGGCGTTTCCCCTGGTATTTGTCATCTTCCGTGTTGATCGCGTGGGTGTAGGCGTAATTGGCGATCAGCGTCAGGTTATCCGTCGGACGACTGACGGCAGACAATTCCGCCCCTTTCGATTCCACTTCACCGGTCTGACGATAGTTCAGGAAGCCCGGATCGGTCGTGACCACATTTTTCTGGCGAATGTTAAACACCGACGCGGTAAAGGTGGTCGCGTACTCTTCCAGCAGGTATTTCACCCCGCCTTCCACCTGTTTGCTGGTGGTTGGCTTGACGTCTTTAGCGGTCAGCGTGCCCTGCGGTGAAACGGGCGCAAAGCCTTCGGAGTAGCTGATAAACGGCGAGATACCGTTTTCAAAGGCGTACAACGCCCCCAGACGTTTAGTGACGCGATCCTGCGATACCCAGGCTTTATCACCGTTTTGCAGATAGTCGGTGGTGACGGAGCGATAGTCATCGTAGCGCAGGCTTCCGAGCAGATTCAGCCCGCCGAATTCGATCTGATCCTGCAGGTAGTACCCGTTTTGCTGATAGCTCAGGCGATTTTTCTGCGCGGTGTAGAGACCGAGGGAACCGTCGTTGACCTGCGTGTAGTCCGGGTTACGCATATCGATACCCGGCGTATTTGCCGCATAGCGATAGTGGAAGTGGGAATTGAGCTTCTGGTAGTCGAAGCCTGCCAGCAAATGGTGCTTCCAGTCGCCCAGCTCCAGCGTTTTGGTGACCTGGTTATCCATGTTGAAACTCTGCAGGTCTTCGTCGGTGGTGTAAGCAAAGCGGTTTAGCTCGTACACGTTTGCGCCCGGCCCTGTGGAGTAAATGCTGCGCTGGTGCGTATCCACGTCGAAGTAGCGCGCTTTCTGACTGAAGCCCCAGCCGCTATCAAACTGGTGTTCAAAGCTGTAGCCCAGCATCCACTGGCGCTGTTTGAAGCCGCTCCATTCGTCGCCTGCATAATCGCGGCGATCGGCATATTTGGAACGCAGATATGAAAGCGGAAGCGGGTTAGACGGCGTCAGGCTCGGGCTGTTTTGCGCGAGCGCATCAAGGGTCAGGCGCGTTTTGCTGTCTGGCTGCCAGGTCACGGACGGTGCCACCAGGTAGTTTTCCGTGCGCGTGGTGTGCGGCTGATCGTCGCCTTCCGTCGCTTTGCCCAGCAGACGATAGTCCCAGTCGCTGTCGGCAATCTGCCCGGTGGAATCGAGATAGCCCTCTGTCAGATTGCGCGTCCCGGTGTTGAAGCCCACTTCCGTTTGCGCGGTGTTTTGCGGCTTTTTGCCCTGAATATTGACCAGCCCGCCCGGCGAGCCGCCGCCGTACAGCACAGAGGCGGGGCCTTTAAGGATGTCCACGCTCTCGATCAGCAGCGGATCGATGCGCGCTTTGGTGTTCCCGGTGACATTGTAGGGCAGCTGCAGACCGTTGTAATACTCCTGCTCGACGGTGAACCCACGGATCTTATATTCACTCATATAGGAGGTATTGCCGCGCACTTCCGTCGACACGCCCGGCGCATAGCGCAGGATTTCGTTGATCGAATTCGCGTGACGCTGTTCGATCTCCGTGGCGGAAATAGTGTTGATGACCTGTGGGGTTTTACTCTCGGCAACGGCTGATTTGGTGGCACTGTTCGTCCACTCAGGAAGCTGACTGCCCTGTTCCGATCCGGTCACGAGAATGGTTGATTCTTCCGCAAACGCGCAAGTCTGCAACGCCAGTGTGACCGCGCCTGCCAACGCACATACTGCAAAACGCGAGGTGTTCATAGTGTCGTCTT
This sequence comes from Lelliottia sp. SL45, assembly GCF_026672535.1. Classification (NCBI taxonomy): domain Bacteria; kingdom Pseudomonadati; phylum Pseudomonadota; class Gammaproteobacteria; order Enterobacterales; family Enterobacteriaceae; genus Lelliottia; species Lelliottia sp. SL45. The sequence goes on along the minus strand of NZ_JAPPRH010000003.1, from coordinate 1,213,506 downwards.
ATTATTAGATGATATAAAGAACGACAATTATTCTCATTTCGATTAACAAAGCAATATGCGGACAAAAAAAACGGCCCTCAGGGAGAGCCGTTTGCGTTTTTAGTGGTTTATGTGCGTCTGAGCAGTCTGAAAATGGCAAGGACGACGATGGCACCGACCACCGCCACCAGGAAGCTGTGCAGGTTAAATCCGCTGACGCTGCCGCCGACGCCAAACATGGTCGCCAGCCAGCCGCCGACAACCGCACCGATAACCCCCAGCACGCAGGTCAGAATGAAGCCGCCACCATCACGCCCCGGCATAATGAATTTTGCGATCACGCCGGCGATAAGACCAAAAACAATCCAGGCGATAATACCCATAGCGATGCCCTCTTGCAGATGAAATGCATGCGCTGAAAATGTTTCGCGCAAGTGACTTAAGTATAGGTCACTGCGCTAAAACCGTTTTTTCTCACCGACTTAATTCCCTCTCATTTTTGAAAAAAAATCACCGGTTTGTATTAAGTTCTGACGCCCATTGCCGATACTTCAGGGACAGTCCGTCAGACAACCGAGGAGCCATTCGGCGTGAGTAATTACAGTGAGCAGTTCCTGAAGCAAAATCCGCTGGCTGTATTAGGGGTATTACGCGACCTGCACAAGGGCGAAGTGCCGGTGCGCATCAGCTGGGCGTCGAACCAGTTTATCAGTAAGATTCTGGAAGCCACTCCGGAGCGTCTGGTCATCGACCTCGGTAGCCAGGAGTATGAAAACCGGGCGGTACTGCGCGCAAAAAATCTTTCTGTGATGGCGGAAACCAAAGGGGCAAAGGTTGAGTTTGTCCTGCCTCATGTGGAACAAGGTGATTATCTCAATCTGCCCGCTTTTATCACCCCGCTGCCGGAGAGCCTGTGGTTTGTCCAGCGTCGGGAATATTTTCGGATTAACGCCCCGCTGCATCCTTCCTATTTTTGTAAGGCCAGAATGCCGGACAAAAAAGAGATTCGCTTTCGCCTGTTCGACCTGTCGCTCGGCGGGATGGGCGCACTGATGGACACACCCCGACCGGACGGACTGGTGGAAGGGATGCGTTTTTCACAAATCGAACTGGATATGGGCGGCTGGGGGCGTTTCTACTTTGATGCGCAGCTGATTGCCATCAGTGAACGCAAAGTGGTGGACAGCAAAAATGAGACCATCACCACACCACGACTCAGTTTTCGCTTTCTGAATGTCGGGCCTGGGGCCGAAAGGGAGCTTCAACGAATTATCTTCTCGTTAGAGCGAGAAGCGCGAGAACGCGCGAATAAGGTTCTCTGAAGGCGCCGGACAGCATCTCGCTGCCCGGCCTGGGCATTACATGGCGTCCATCGCTTTCTGTACTTTCCAGATATAGCGTGGAGCCTGTGGTGCCGGATGGTTGTTCACCACATGCTCAAAGAATTCGTCTTTGTCCATGCCGTTGATCTCATTGATGGCCTTTTTGCGATCCGACGAGAAGGTTCGCAGCAGCGCCCCCGCCCCGTTCACATACGACACCACCAGCGCATACTGCATCACTTCGGGATCTTCGATGCCTTTCAGCACACCGTGCTCCAGAATGCTCAGATACGCGGTACCCATGGAGATATTACGCTCCGGGTTTTTCAGCTCGCTGGTGGACGGCTGCCCGCTCCAGCCCATGTAGCGGTAGACTTCACGCCCGGCGGTGGAGGCTTTCAATTGCATTAAGCCCACTGCATTTGATTTGCTGACCAGCGTCGGGTTGCCGCCGGATTCGACTGCAATGATGGCCGTCACCAGTCGCGGACTGACGCCCCACGCTTTCCCGGCCTTTTCGCTGATCGGCATCCACTGCATGGCACGTTTGACAGGGACTTCCGGGTTCCACGGCGGATTTTGATAATCCTGTTTTGAACTACAGCCCGCCAGCAATACAATCAAAAAAGCAAACCATCTCAATTTCACGTCATCTATCCTTATAGCCGATCATCGCGGTTACGCATCCGCCCCTTGAAGCAGACCGCATACAGGCGGCATGATATAGGCATTTAGTTTCTCATTCAGCAAGGATTTGCCATGTCTCAGTTTCATCTTGTTGCCCCGTCCGGCTACTGCATTAATCAGGACGCCGCCCGGCTTGGCGTAACGCGTTTAGAGGCATCCGGCCATCGGGTGGATAATCAGACGATCATCCCCCGCCGTCTGCAGCGTTTTGCCGGGACTGAGCAGCAAAGAGTGGCTGATATCAACGACCTGGTCACCCTCGAAGGCGAAAACCAGATTATTCTGGCGGTGCGCGGCGGGTATGGCGCGAGCCGTTTGCTGGAGACCATCGACTGGGCCGGGCTTGCCCGACGCCAGCAGCAGGACCCGCTGCTGATCTGCGGTCACAGCGATTTCACCGTGATTCAGCTTGGTCTGCTGGCCCTGCATAACGTCATCACCTTTAGCGGGCCGATGCTGGCGGGGAACTTCGGCGCACCGGAGTTGAACCGTTTTACCGAGGAGCATTTCTGGCGCGCCTTGAAAAATCCGACGTTCAGCGTGGAGTGGCAAGGCAACGGCCCGCAGTGTGAGTGCGAAGGCCAGCTGTGGGGCGGCAATCTGGCGATGCTGGTGTCGCTTATCGGCACGCCGTGGCTGCCGCAAATTGAGAACGGCATTCTGGTGCTGGAGGATATCAACGAGCATCCGTTCCGCGTCGAACGGATGCTGTTGCAGCTGATGCACGCCGGTATTCTCGGGCGTCAGCGCGCGGTTGTGTTAGGCAGCTTCAGCGGCGCGACGCCGAACGATTACGATGCGGGTTATACGCTGGAAACCATGATCGATTACCTGCGCTCGCGCCTCGACATTCCGGTGATCGACGGGCTGGCGTTTGGCCATGAGCAGCAAACCGTCACCCTGCCGCTGGGCGCTCAGGCGACGCTTTGGCACTCGCAGGCGGGCAGCCGGTTAACCCTGCGCGGCCATCCTGTCTTAAAGGCATAAAAAAGCGGTTTAACCACCTCAATAAAACGCTGTTTTTGTCGTTAATATGATAGGGTTTTATTATCAGCAACAACATTGAGGTGGGAGTAAGACAACATTGGATGCCGCAGCGATAATCAGTCTTTTCATTCTGGGTTCCGTATTAGTAACCTGCAGTATTTTATTAAGTTCATTTTCATCGCGTCTCGGCATACCTATCCTTGTTATCTTCCTGGCCATCGGCATGCTCGCGGGCATCGATGGCGTCGGCGGGATTCCATTCGATAATTATCCTTTCGCCTACATGGTGAGTAACCTCGCGCTGGCAGTGATTTTGCTGGACGGCGGGATGCGCACCCAGGCCAGTTCGTTTCGCGTCGCCTTAGGCCCGGCCCTGTCGCTGGCAACCGTCGGCGTGCTGATCACCTCCGGCCTGACCGGTATGATGGCCGCCTGGCTGTTTCATCTGAATATCATGGAAGGATTGCTGATTGGCGCGATTGTCGGCTCGACCGATGCGGCGGCGGTGTTCTCCCTCCTCGGTGGCAAAGGGCTGAACGAGCGTGTCGGTTCGACGCTGGAGATTGAATCCGGCAGCAACGACCCGATGGCGGTGTTCCTGACCATCACCCTGATTGAGATGATCCAGCAGCACGAATCCGGCCTGAGCTGGATGTTTGCCTGGCATATTCTCCAGCAGTTTGGCCTCGGGATTATCATCGGCCTTTCCGGCGGCTATCTGTTGCAGCAGATGATTAACCGCATCTCCCTGCCTGCCGGGCTGTACCCTTTGCTGGCGCTTAGCGGCGGTATTCTGATTTTCGCCCTGACAACGGCGATGGACGGCAGCGGTATTCTCGCCGTTTATCTCTGCGGCTTCCTGCTGGGAAATCGCCCGATTCGCAACCGCCACGCCATTTTGCAGAATTTCGATGGCCTGGCCTGGCTGGCGCAAATCGGCATGTTCCTGGTGCTGGGGCTGCTGGTGACGCCGTCCGATCTGCTGCCGATTGCCATTCCGGCGCTGCTCCTCTCGGCGTGGATGATCTTCTTCGCCCGTCCGCTGTCGGTGTTTGCCGGGCTGTTGCCGTTCCGTGGGTTTAACCTGCGCGAGCGTATTTTTATCAGCTGGGTGGGCCTGCGCGGGGCGGTGCCGATCATTCTGGCGGTCTTCCCGATGATGGCGGGGCTGGATAATTCACGGCTGTTCTTCAATGTCGCGTTCTTCGTGGTGCTGGTGTCGCTGCTGTTCCAGGGTACGTCCCTCGGCTGGGCGGCGAAAAAGGCCAAAGTGGTGGTGCCACCGGTTGGCCTGCCCGTTTCACGCGTGGGGCTGGATATTCATCCGGAAAACCCGTGGGAGCAGTTTGTCTATCAGCTGAGCGCCGATAAATGGTGCGTGGGCGCGTCGCTGCGCGACCTGCATATGCCGACGGAAACGCGGATTGCCGCGCTGTTTCGCGATAACGCTCTGCTGCACCCGACGGGCAGCACTCGCCTGCGTGAGGGCGACATTCTCTGCGTCATTGGTCGTGAGACCGATTTGCCTGCCCTCGGGAAGCTGTTCAGCCAGTCACCGCCCGTGGCGCTGGATCAGCGGTTCTTCGGTGATTTTATTCTGGAAGCGAACGCCAAATTTGCCGACGTGGCGCTGATTTACGGCCTGGACGAGGGGCTGGAGTATCGCGATAAACAGCAGACGCTGGGTGAGATTGTGCAGCAGCTGCTGGGTGCCGCGCCGGTCGTGGGCGACCAGGTGGAGTTTGCCGGGATGATCTGGACGGTGGCCGAGAAAGAGGATAACGCGGTGCGCAAGGTGGGCGTGCGTCCGATGGAGGACGAGGGTTCAGAATGATATTTTGCCGGGTGGCAGCAACGCCACCCGGCATTATAACGTTACACCGTCACTACTGGCACTCTCGGGGCCAGTGCCGTTAACATTTCATAGCCTACCGTTCCCGCTGCCGACGCCACGTCATCGACTTTCACCTCATTCCCCCACAGCTCTACCGGCGAACCGATGCCTGCCTGCGGGCATGGGGTTAAGTCCACCGCCATCATATCCATTGAAATGGTGCCAACGGTGCCGGTACGCACACCATCGACCCACACCGGCGTGCCGGTTGGCGCTAGACGTGGATAGCCGTCAGCATAACCGCCCGCCACAATACCAATACGCTGTTCGCCTGACGCACGATAGCGGCTGCCATAGCCCACCGTATCGCCCGCTTTCAGCGTCTGAATGCCGATGATTTCACTGCGCAGGGACATAACCGGTTTCAGCCCGCTGTTGGCGATGTCCTGCCACTGGCCGGACGGCGACGCGCCGTAGAGAATAATGCCTGGACGTACCCAGTCGTAATGGGCTTCCGGGTGCCAGAGCGTGGCGGCGGAGTTCGACAGCGAACGGGCGCACTCCAGCCCTTCTGCCGCCTGATTGATACGCACCATCGCCTCGGCAATGCCGTCCGGTTTTTCGGCATCGGCAAAGTGCGCCATCAGTGTCATCTCACCGACATTTTTCATGGCGCGCAGCTGCTGCCACATCGTATGTACGCGCTCGGGCTGGAAACCTAAGCGGTTCATACCGCTATTGACCTTGAGATAGATATCCAGCGGCGCATGCAGTTTTGCGTTTTGCAGCGCTTTGATTTGCCAGTTGCTGTGGACGCTGGTGGTGAGTCGGTACTTGTCCAAAAGCGGCAGTTCGTCGGCGTGGAAGAAGCCTTCGAGCAGCAGAATTGGCCCTTTCCAGCCGCGTTCGCGCAGCAGGATCGCCTCTTCCAGATTCAACAGCGCAAAACCATCGGTGGCGCTCAGCGCGCTCCAGATGGACTCAATTCCGTGGCCGTAGCCGTTGGCTTTCACCACCGACCATACGCGAGAGCCCGGCGCAGCACGGCGGACAATCTGCAGGTTATTTTTTAACGCCTGCAGATCCAGCTGAGCCAGAATAGGACGGGACATGACAGCTCCTTGTTAATTATGCGCGCCATGCAGATGCTGCGGGCGAGATGGCGTAAATCCGGATTGATAGCGCGCGGCGCTTAAATCATCAAACGGAATTGCCGGGGTGCGGCCCGAGATCAAATCGCTCAGCAATTGCCCTGAACCGCAGGCCATGGTCCAGCCCAGCGTGCCGTGGCCGGTGTTAGTCCATAAATTCTTGAACGGCGTACGGCCGACAATCGGCGTGCCGTCCGGCGTCATAGGACGTAACCCGGTCCAGAACGTGGCCTGCTCGACAAAGCCCCCGCGCGGGAACAGATCGCGAACCACCATCTCAAGCGTTTCGCGGCGCGGTTGCAGCAGTTCCGTGTTAAAGCCGACAATTTCCGCCATTCCGCCGACGCGGATCCGGTTATCAAAGCGGGTGATGGCGATTTTGTAGGTTTCATCAAGAATAGTTGAAACAGGCGCACCGTTGTCCTCTTTCACCGGAATGGTGAGGGAGTAGCCTTTCAGCGGATAGACCGGAATATCGAGCAAGCCTTTCAGCATCGCCGTGGAGTAGGAGCCAAATGCCATTACATAGGCGTCGGCTTTGATCACTTCGTCGCCGCACTTCACGCCGTAGATTTTTTCGCCTTCTGACAGCAGCTTATCGACCGAGGTGTTATAGCGGAATGTCACGCCCGCCTGTTCACACATCTTCGCCAGACGCTGAGTAAAGAGCTGGCAGTCGCCCGTTTCGTCATTTGGCAGGCGCAGCCCGCCCGTCAGTTTGTGTGACACTTCCGCCAGCGCCGGTTCAACCTGCGCCAGCTGGCTGGCTTCGAGCAGCTGATACGGCACGCCTGCATCTTCCAGCACGGCGATATCGCGGGTGGCGTTTTCATACTGCTGCGCGGTGCGGAACAGCTGCAATGTGCCGCCCTGCCGCCCTTCGTATTCGATGCCGGTGGTGTTGCGCAGTTCTTTCAGGCAGTCGCGGCTGTACTCTGCCAGGCGCACCATGCGGCCTTTGTTTTCCATGTAGTGGCGAGTGTCGCAGTTGCGCAGCATCTGCCACATCCACTTGAGCTGGAATTGCGTGCCGTCGAGGCTAATCGCCAGCGGCGCGTGACGCTGGAACATCCATTTGATGGCCTTCAGCGGCACGCCCGGTGCCGCCCACGGCGCCGCATAGCCTGGGGAGATCTGCCCGGCGTTGGCCGCGCTGGTCTCCAGTGCCGATCCCGGTTCGCGATCGATGACCGTCACCTCGTGTCCCGCCTGACTTAAATACCAGGCGCTGGTGACGCCGACAACCCCACTTCCCAGTATGACAACACGCATAGCCACTCCGTTATGTGCAAAAGAACAATCTTCTAATTACAGATTGATAACCTAGTTGAAAATATTATTCAACATACGACTTTTTTATGGTGACTTAACTCACATCTTCCCCAGCCAGCGGGGATGGCGCTTATTTAGGATCTTTTACTGCGCGCTCTTTTTAACCAGCAGAAAATTCTGCGAGACAGCCGTTTTCTCCGGGATCGAAAATCGGAAATCGCAAAGAAAAAATTTCTGCGTCAGCACGCTTTTCAACGCGTTGTTCTATGCTTGAAAAGAGGTTCTCCAGACTAGAGAGAGCTATCAACAACGAGGGCGCGCTAATGGCTACACTTGACTCAATGAACAAGGACAGCACTCGTCTCAGCGATGGACCCGACTGGACCTTCGAGCTGCTGGATGTCTATCTGGCCGAAATCGACCGGGTGGCTAAGCTGTATCGACTGGACACCTACCCGCACCAGATCGAAGTCATTACCTCCGAACAGATGATGGACGCCTACTCGAGCGTCGGGATGCCGATCAACTACCCGCACTGGTCGTTCGGTAAAAAATTCATTGAGACCGAGCGACTCTACAAGCACGGCCAGCAAGGGCTGGCGTATGAGATCGTCATTAACTCCAATCCCTGCATCGCCTATCTGATGGAGGAGAACACCATTACCATGCAGGCGCTGGTGATGGCGCACGCCTGCTACGGGCACAACTCGTTCTTCAAAAATAACTACCTGTTCCGCAGCTGGACCGATGCCAGTTCGATTGTCGATTACCTGATTTTCGCCCGTAAGTACATCACCGAATGCGAGGAGCGCTACGGGGTGGACGAGGTGGAAAAACTGCTCGACTCCTGTCACGCGCTGATGAATCACGGCGTGGATCGCTACAAACGCCCACAAAAAATCTCCCTCCAGGAGGAGAAAGCGCGGCAGAAAAGTCGCGAAGAGTATCTGCAAAGCCAGGTGAATATGCTGTGGCGTACCCTGCCGAAACGCGAAGAGGAGAAAACGATCGCCGAAGCGCGGCGTTATCCGTCTGAGCCGCAGGAGAACTTACTCTACTTTATGGAAAAAAATGCGCCGCTGCTGGAGCCGTGGCAGCGTGAAATCTTACGCATCGTGCGTAAGGTGAGTCAGTATTTTTATCCGCAAAAACAGACGCAGGTGATGAACGAAGGCTGGGCGACGTTCTGGCATTACACCATCCTGAACCACCTGTATGACGAAGGCAAAGTGACCGAGCGGTTTATGCTCGAGTTCCTGCACAGCCACACTAACGTGGTCTTCCAGCCGCCGTATAACAGCCCGTGGTACAGCGGGATTAACCCCTATGCCCTCGGCTTTGCGATGTTCCAGGATATCAAACGCATCTGTCAGTCCCCGACGGAAGAGGATAAATACTGGTTCCCGGACATCGCCGGTTCCGACTGGCTGGAGACGCTCCATTTCGCGATGCGCGACTTTAAAGACGAGAGCTTTATCAGCCAGTTCATGTCACCGAAAATCATGCGTGATTTCCGCTTCTTTACCGTTCTGGATGACGATCGTAATAATTATCTGGAGATATCGGCGATTCACAACGAGGAAGGCTACCGTGAGATCCGCTCGCGCCTCTCCTCTCAGTACAACCTGAGCAATCTGGAACCGAATATCCAGGTGTGGAACGTGGATTTACGCGGCGATCGCTCTCTGACGCTGCGCTATATTCCGCATAACCGTGCGCCGCTGGATAAAGGCCGCAAAGAGGTGCTCAAGCATGTGCATCGCCTGTGGGGCTTTGACGTGTTGATGGAGCAGCAAAACGAGGACGGGAGCGTGGAACTGCTGGAGCGCTGCCCGGCGCGGGGAAACACGCTGTAATCGCATTGCCGGGTGGCGACGCACCTTCCCCGGCTTTCGTATGACTCAGCTTCAGGCCCTTTTATACGGGCAAAAAAAGCCTCTCAGTCGAGAGGCTTTTTCTGTTAATGACCGTGAATCGCTAAATCGCCCGGCAGATTTTTCTGCATCCGGTGCCAGATCTCGCCGCTGTCATGGCCGTAACGACGCACCGTTTCATAGACCTGATCGTGCTGGCCTTCGGTGCAAAGCTGGCTTAACTTGTGGTAGAAACCGAGCGCCAGGCTGCGCGCTTCCGGATTGGCGAAATAGTGGCGACCAATGCGGGTGTACAGCCCTTTCATGCCGTTAAGGATCAATCCATAAATCGGATTTCCCGACGCAAACGCCAGGCCACGGAAGATGTTGTAATCGAGGGTCGCAAACGCATCCGCGTGATCGTCAACTGCCGTCGCCGTCGCCAGCACTTCCAGCGCCTTTTCAGGATGCTGACGGAAGGCAGTACGGATAAAGATGGTAGAAATGTTGGTGCGCACCGACAGCAAATTATCGATCAGCTGTGGAACGCTCTCGTGATCGAGACGGGCGAGCGTTTCAAGAATGTTCAGACCCGACGTTTCCCAGAAGTTATTCACTTTGGTCGGTTTGCCGTGCTGAATCGTCAACCAGCCATCACGCGCCAGACGCTGAAGAACTTCGCGTAAAGTGGTACGTGTTACGCCAATCAGTTCAGACAATTCACGTTCAGCGGGAAGAATCGTTCCAGGAGCGAAACGGTTATTCCAGATGCTTTCAATGATGTACTCTTCAGCGAAACCCGCCGGGCTTTGCGCCTTTATGACCATAGTGAGATTTCCATTACACAGCTTTAACTAATTCACTCATCATACCAGAGGCTGACAGTGGCAGATAGCGCAGCGACGCGGGAAAAAAGGGATCACCGTTTCATTTTTATCAAATACAGCATCCTGGTCGACAGCCGTTATTCATGCAAATTGTGCGTATAATAATGTTTTGCTTAACTTTGGCGAGGAAGGAACTCTCTGGTGGAAATGTCTTACGGACGCGCCCTGTGGCGCAATTTTTTAGGCCAGTCACCCGACTGGTACAAGCTGACGCTGCTCATTTTTCTGATCGCTAACCCTGTGGTGTTTATCTTCTCGCCGTTTGTGGCCGGCTGGCTGCTGGTGGCCGAGTTTATCTTCGCCCTGGCGATGGCGCTGAAATGCTATCCCCTGCTCCCCGGCGGGCTGCTGGCGATTGAAGCGGTGTTTATCGGCATGACCAGCGCAGAGCGCGTGAAAGACGAGCTGGCCACTAACCTGGAAGTGCTCCTGCTGCTGATGTTTATGGTGGCCGGGATCTACTTTATGAAGCAACTGCTGCTGTTTATCTTCACGCGGCTGCTGCTGAGTATTAGTTCCAAAACGGTGCTTTCCCTCTCCTTCTGTCTGGCCGCTGCGTTTCTCTCCGCATTCCTCGATGCGCTGACGGTCGTTGCAGTCGTGATAAGCGTCGCCGTCGGTTTTTACGGCATTTATCATCGCGTGGCCTCAACGAAAACCGAGAGCGATTTGCAGGATGACAGCCAGATTGACGTGCCGAAGCGCGACGTTCTGGAACAGTTTCGTGCGTTCCTGCGCAGCCTGATGATGCACGCGGGCGTCGGCACGGCACTCGGCGGCGTGATGACGATGGTCGGCGAGCCGCAAAACCTCATTATTGCGAAAGCCGCGGGCTGGAACTTTACCGAATTCTTCCTGCGCGTGGCGCCGGTGAGCGTCCCGGTCTTTGTCTGCGGGCTGCTGACCTGTGTGTTGCTCGAGAAAACCAAAAGCTTCGGCTATGGCGCCCAGTTGCCCGGCCCGGTTCGCGATGTGCTGCATGAATTTGATTTGAAAAGCCGCAGCCAGCGCACCCGTCAGGAAAAACTGGCGCTGATCGCCCAGGGTATCATCGGCGTGTGGCTTATCGTCGCGCTGGCATTCCACCTGGCGGAAGTGGGGCTTATTGGCCTGTCGGTGATTATTCTGGCGACGTCGTTTACCGGTGTGACCGACGAACATGCGATCGGCAAGGCATTTACCGAAGCGCTGCCGTTTACTGCCCTGCTGGCGGTGTTTTTTGCCATTGTGGCGGTGATTATCGATCAGCAACTGTTCTCGCCGATTATCGACTTTGTCCTGCAGGCGTCACCCGACTCTCAGCTGTCACTCTTTTATCTGTTTAACGGCCTGCTCTCTTCTATTTCCGATAACGTATTTGTTGGATCGGTGTATATCAATGAGGCCAAAGCGGCGCTTGAACACGGGGCCATTAATATTAACCAGTTTGAGCTGCTGGCCGTGGCGATTAATACCGGCACCAATTTGCCGTCGGTGGCGACGCCAAACGGACAAGCGGCGTTTCTGTTCCTGCTGACCTCGGCGCTGGCTCCCCTGATTCGTTTGTCTTACGGTCGGATGGTGTGGATGGCGCTGCCGTATACGCTGGTATCAACCGTTGTCGGCTTGCTGTGCGTCAAATTTACCCTCATTCCTTATACGCAATGGTTGTTGCAAATAGGTATACTGGCCGCGCATTAAGTCCCTGAATTCGGGTGGTTCGCTGCCCGGTTTGACTTTCTGCATTATAAACATCCAATTACGTTTTATTTTGCCAGGAGCATCTGGCGCTAAAATCGTTTTGGTTTACACTGCGCTTTCTAAGCCTGTTCCAGGGAAATGATTATGTTGCGATTTTTGAACCAATGCTCTCGCGGTCGCGGAGCGTGGTTATTGATGGCCCTGACCGCCTTTGCGCTGGAAATGGTAGCGCTCTGGTTCCAGCATGTGATGTTGCTGAAACCCTGTGTGCTGTGTATTTACGAACGTTGTGCGCTGTTCGGTATTATGGGTGCAGGGCTGGTGGGTGCGATTGCGCCAAAATCCCCGCTGCGTTATGCCGGGATCGCCCTCTGGTTGTACAGTGCCTGGAAAGGCATTGAGCTGGCGTGGCAGCACACCATGATGCAGCTGCATCCCTCCCCGTTCCAGACCTGTGATTTTGCCGCCCGCTTCCCAGGCTGGCTGCCGCTGGACAAGTGGCTGCCGCAGGTGTTTGTGGCCTCCGGTGATTGCTCTGTTCGTCAGTGGGAATTCCTGACGCTGGAGATGCCGCAGTGGCTGGTCGGTATTTTCGTCGCCTACTTCGTGGTGGCGCTGCTGGTACTGATTGCCCAGCCGTTCAAACCGAAAAAACGCGATTTGTTCGGTCGATAAGCACAAACAGCACCCAACAAAAAACCCGCCTCGGCGGGTTTTTTTATGCGTGTTTGGGATGGTTGAGAATATGGTCTTCCCAGTCCTGCACTTCGGATTCTTTCACCGCGATATGTCGCACCGAAATGCGCTCGCCGTGCATCGCCGCTTTTGAGCCGGTCAGCAGCGGATGCCAGTCCGGCAAACCTTTCCCTTCCGCCAGCAGGCGATAGGCGCAGGTGTGAGGCAGCCATTCAAACGTCGGGAGATTGTCGCGGGTCAGCTTGATGCAGTCCGGCTCGTACTCGAAACGGCGCTCGTAGTTGCGGCACTGGCAGGTTTTGATGTTCAGCTGCTTGCAGGCGACGTTGGTGAAGTAGATTTCATCCGTGTCTTCGTCCATCAGCTTATGCAGGCAGCACTGCCCGCAGCCGTCGCACAGCGATTCCCACTCCACGTCGGTCATTTCGTCGAGAGTCTTGCTTTGCCAGAAAGGGGTTTCGCTCATAAGGATGTCCACACGTCAAAAGAAAGCGCACCTTATAACCAGTCTGGCACGTGGATGCAAGTTTTGCCGCCGATTAACAGCGGCAACGGCATTTTACAGCACGCGCGTCTTAACGGATTGTCCGTTAAAACCGATTTCCAGTTCGTCACCGCTCAGCAGTGGCCCAACGCCTTCTGGTGTACCGGTGAGGATCACATCGCCCGGCTTGAGGGTGAAGTAACGGCTCATGTAGGCGATAAGCGGCAGGATCTTATGGATCATGTCAGAGGTATTCCCCTGCTGGCGAATTTCGCCGTTCACTTTCAGGCTCAACGGGGTGTTTTGCGGATCGGCGTGGAATTCGGCGGCCGGAATAAAACCGGAGATCGGGCAGGAATTATCAAAGCCTTTGGCTTTTTCCCACGGCTGGCCGGCTTTTTTCATTTTGCCCTGCACATCGCGCAGGGTCAGATCCAATGCAACTCCGTAGCCTGCGATGGCTTTCTGCACGTGATCCTCGGATGCCTGACGCAGCGTGCCGCCAATCAGCACCGCCAGTTCGACTTCATGGTGTACCGAACCCAGCCCCTGCGGTAGCGCCAGCGGCTGGCGAATATCGCAAATAGCGGTTTCCGGCTTGATAAACAACACAGGCTCTTCTGGCACGGCACTGCCCATTTCCTGAATGTGCTTCGCATAATTGCTGCCTACGCAGACCACTTTGCTTACAGGGTAATCCAGTAATGCGCCTTGCCAGTTGTGATGTTGATACATGCTCGTCCCCTACACGGTTGATATGTCACCCACGGAGTTGGCCGGGGTTATTTTTTTCCGTCACCTGCGAGATGCTGTTTTAATAAATTCTCAGGAGGTGGCGGAAGCTGTAAATAATAGCCTTGTTCTTTCAGGGCGGTTTTCACTTTATCCAGATCGGCATTCACCAGTTTTTTACGACCGTCCAGCGGCAACAGCATCGCCAGCTGCGGCGCGCCGAAGCCTTTCATTAATTCTTCCGGTACGCGGGAAAAATCGTCTTTTTTCTCGACATAAAGATAGGTCTGGTCGCGTTTAGTACTTCTGTAGATCACACAAAACATGTTTTTACTCTGAATTATCGGTGGTTGCTTGCCTCAATATACCAGTGACTATAACATGCCTGATACTCTTCGGAATATCGCAACGAATGTGCTGCGATTAACAGCAAATTGAGTAAGGCCAGGATGTCAAACACGCCCATCGAGCTTAAAGGCAGTAGCTTCACCTTATCAGTGGTTCATTTGCATGATGCAAAACCCGAGGTTATTCGTCAGGCGTTAGAAGACAAAATCGCGCAGGCACCCGCTTTTCTGAAACACGCCCCAGTGGTGGTGAATGTCAGCGGTCTCGACGCGCCTGTGAACTGGCAGCATCTTCAGCAGGCGGTCGCCTCGACCGGGCTGCGTATTGTTGGCATTAGCGGCTGCAAAGATGCCCGTCTCAAAGATGAAATCGAGCGTGCCGGTCTGCCCCTTCTGACTGAAGGCAAAGAAAAAACCGTCCGTTCTCCGGCGAAAGCCGCCCCGACGCCTCCACCGCCCGCGCAAACTGTTACTCCTATCACAAAAACGCGAATGATTGATGTGCCGGTTCGTTCCGGTCAGCGCATTTATGCACCAAACTGTGATCTGATTGTGACAAGCCACGTCAGCGCTGGCGCTGAGCTGATTGCCGATGGCAATATTCACGTCTACGGTATGATGAGAGGACGCGCGCTGGCCGGTGCCAGTGGCGATCGGGAAGCACAAATATTTTGTACCCATCTGACGGCGGAACTGGTTTCCATCGCAGGTGAATATTGGCTGAGTGACAAGATCCCAGCCGAATTTTATGGCAAAGCGGCACGCCTGCGACTCGCAGAGAACGCTTTGACTGTTCAACCGTTGAATTGATCCCTTTTTAACAAGGAATTTCTATGGCACGCATTATTGTTGTGACTTCGGGTAAAGGAGGCGTTGGCAAGACCACCTCCAGCGCGGCCATCGCTACTGGTTTGGCCCAGAAGGGAAAGAAGACAGTTGTTATCGATTTCGATATCGGCCTGCGTAACCTCGACCTGATCATGGGCTGTGAGCGTCGCGTTGTGTATGACTTTGTTAACGTCATTCAGGGCGATGCCACCCTTAACCAGGCGCTGATTAAAGATAAGCGCACGGAAAACCTCTTTATTCTTCCTGCTTCTCAGACGCGCGACAAAGATGCGCTGACCCGCGAAGGCGTGGAGAAAGTGCTCGACGAACTGAAAAAGATGGAGTTCGACTTTGTGGTCTGCGACTCCCCTGCCGGTATCGAAACGGGCGCGCTGATGGCGCTGTATTTCGCTGACGAAGCCATTATCACCACCAACCCGGAAGTCTCCTCTGTACGTGACTCTGACCGTATTCTGGGCATTCTGGCGTCTAAATCTCGTCGCGCGGAAAATGGTCAGGACCCGATTAAAGAGCACCTGCTGCTGACCCGTTACAATCCGGGTCGCGTTAATAAGGGTGACATGCTGAGCATGGAAGACGTGCTGGAGATCCTGCGCATCAAACTGGTTGGCGTCATTCCGGAAGATCAATCCGTGCTGCGCGCCTCTAACCAGGGCGAGCCGGTGATCCTCGATACGATGGCAGACGCGGGTAAAGCCTACGCTGATACCGTTGACCGTCTGCTGGGAGAAGAACGTCCTTTCCGCTTCATTGAAGAAGAGAAGAAAGGTTTCCTCAAACGCCTGTTCGGAGGATAAGTTATGGCATTACTGGACTTTTTTCTCTCGCGGAAAAAAAGCACCGCCAACATCGCGAAAGAGCGACTGCAAATTATCGTTGCGGAACGTCGCCGCAGCGATGCTGAACCACACTATTTGCCGCAGCTGCGCAAAGACATCCTGGAAGTGATTTGTAAGTATGTGCAGATCGACCCGGAGATGGTCACCGTGCAGCTGGAGCAGAAGGATGGGGATATTTCGATTCTGGAGCTGAACGTGACGCTGCCGGAAGCGGAAGAGTCACGTCCATAGCATTATGAACGTATTAATGCCGGGTAGCGCTTCGCTTACCCGGCAATTTTATTACTGCGGATAGTCTGCCAGCAGGGTTTTCAGACGTTCGCCCATCAACTCCCCGCGCCAGCCCGCAATCAGTTCCGGCAGGCCATTTTGTGGTTTTAACTTCCAGTGCCAGTTCAGCAGCTGATTGATCTGACGGCGTGACGCCAGCAGCTCTGGGCTTATCTTGTTTTCCGTTCCCACTTCCAGCACCAGCGCTTTGATCTCTTTGAACGCTTTGCGATAGCCTGGCATATCCATCAAGTTCAACAGTGGCTCCGGCAGTTCATCGTCCGGCAACTGCTGGGCTTTGGCGACCAGTGCCAGCAACGTTTTGCCGTGGAAGCGAATTTCACTGCCCGATAATCCGATACTGTCCAGTTCGCCCATGCTGCCCGGCATATAGCGCGCAACCGCCCACAGATGCTCTTCGCGTACGACAAAATTGACCGCCAGATCGCGCTCGCGCGCTTTGCGCAGACGCCAGTCGGCCAGCAGCTGCAGGCAGGCAAGCTGACGGGTACGCAGCTGCCAGGCGTTGGTGATATCGCGCCAGGCGTCTTTCGGGTCGACCACTTCCTGACGGCGCTGCTGTGTCATACGGCATTCGTTGAGCGCTGCATCCAGCCAGCCGGCGTCTTCAGCCTCTTTCATCAGTTGGCCGCAAATTGGCAACAGGTAAAAGACATCGGCAGCGGCGTAGTCCAGTTGACGTTCAGTCAGTGGACGCGCCAGCCAGTCGGTGCGCGACTCGCTCTTATCCAGCGCAATCCCGGTATACTCTTCGACCATCGCGGCAAAGCCCCAGGAGAGCGGACGGCCGGAGAAAGCGGCGAGAATTTGCGTATCAATCAGGGGTTCCGGCATCACGCCAAAGGTATTGAGGAATACCTCCAGATCTTCACTACCCGCATGCAGATATTTGGTCACGGCGGTATCGAGCAGAAGTTCACGCATCGGCGCCCAGTCCGTGATACCCAGCGGGTCAATCAGCGAGACTTTTTTGCCATCGTACATCTGGATCAAACCCAACTGGGGATAGTAGGTTCGCGTGCGAACAAACTCGGTATCCAGAGCAATAGCGGGAAAGTCGCGGGTGACGTTGCACAGCGTTGCCAGCTCGTCGTTGGTAGTGATCATCTGGTAATTCAAAACGGTTTCTCTCTGGTTTGCGCCCATAAAAAACGCCGGCTAACCGGCGTGTGGTGGCGACTCACTCGAAGCTTAGGCTTTATTGTCCACTTTGGAACGCGCTTCGTCACGTAATTCTCGTCGTAATATCTTCCCGACGTTCGATTTTGGCAGCTCCGTGCGGAACTCCACCAGCTTCGGCACTTTGTAACCGGTAAGCTGACGACGACAGAACGCGATCAGTTCATCTTCGTTCAGCGAGGGGGCTTTTTTGACCACGAATATCTTCACCGCTTCGCCGCTGCTGCCGGACGGCACACCGACGGCAGCCACTTCCTGCACCCCCTCGTGCTGCATCACCACGTCTTCGATCTCGTTAGGATAAACGTTAAAACCGGAGACCAGAATCATGTCTTTTTTACGATCGACAATGCGCAGGAAACCTTCGTCGTCCATCACCGCGATGTCGCCCGTGTAGAGCCAGCCGTCTTTGATGATTTCATCCGTCGCATCCGGGCGCTGCCAGTAGCCGAGCATGACCTGCGGGCCTTTGACGCACAGTTCGCCCGGCTCACCGTGAGGCACTTCATTACCTTCGTCGTCGACCAGTTTGGCCTCCGTTGACGGCACCGGCAGACCAATGCTGCCGCTGTGATAATCGATATCATGCGGGTTAACGCTGACCAGCGGCGCGCACTCTGTCAGGCCGTAACCCTCCAGCAGATACTGCCCGGTGAGTTTCACCCAGCGGTCGGCCACCGCCTGCTGAACCGGCATGCCGCCGCCCGCAGAGAGGTGCAGCGTGGAGAAGTCGAGCTGCTGGAACTCTTTATTGTTGAGCAGTGCGTTAAACAGCGTGTTCACTCCGGTCATGGCGGTGAACGGATATTTCGCCAGCTCTTTCACCAGCCCCGGAATATCACGCGGGTTGGTAATCAGTAAATTCTGTCCGCCCAGCTCGATAAACAGCAGGCAGTTCATGGTCAGAGCAAAAATGTGATACAGCGGCAGCGCCGTGACCACCAGCTCTTTGCCGCGGTGCAGCAGCGGGCCGTAGGTCGCATTCACCTGCTCAAGGTTCGCCAGCATGTTGCGGTGGGTCAGCATCGCCCCTTTCGCAACGCCGGTCGTACCACCGGTGTACTGCAGAAAAGCCAGATCGTCTGAGACCACTTCCGGCTTCACATACTGCATGCGATAGCCGCTCTGCAGCGCACGGCGGAAAGAGATGGCATCCGGCAGATGGTATTTCGGCACCAGACGCTTCACGTATTTGACGACAAAGTTAACCAGCGTCCCTTTGGCGGTGGAAAGCTGATCGCCCATGCGGGTCAGGATCACGTGGCGGACCTGAGTTTTATCGACCACTTTTTCCAGCGTATGGGCAAAGTTGGAGACAATCACAATCGCCGCCGCGCCGCTGTCATTCAACTGGTGCTCCAGCTCGCGCGGAGTATAGAGCGGGTTGACGTTAACCACGATCATCCCCGCCCGCAAAATACCGAACAGTGCCACCGGATACTGAAGCAGGTTTGGCATCATCAGCGCGACGCGGTCCCCTTTCTTCAGGCCCAGGCCTTCCTGCAAATAGGCGGCAAAGGCCCGGCTGCGCTCTTCCAGTTTGCGGAAGGTCATCACTTCGCCCATGTTCACAAACGCAGGCTGATCCGCGTAGCGCGCGACCGAGTGCTCAAATAATTCAACCAGGGATTGATAACGGTCAGGATTGATCTCCGCAGGCACATCTGCGGGATAACGGTTAAGCCAAACCTTTTTCAATGCATCACCTCTGAAATGAGTGTTCGTCGTCATCACAACCCCGATAATAAACAGTTCGTTAACATTATATTAACTCAGCGTACCAGTTTATTAATTGTTCGAATTTAAGGTTGCGAAGCGCGTCACTCTTTTTTTTGTGTTATATCCGTAAAAAACAGAGACAGCGGCTGAGCCGCTGTCTCTTATCTAATAATAACAGTAAGTTATTCTGTAACGATGGTCTGAACCTGAGCCGGGCCTGGATTGTACCAGCCCCATCCACCGTAGCCGCCGTAACGGTACGGGTGCGGTCCCCACATCCATGGGTCGATAGGCTGCGGTGGCAGCATGACCTGCTGGGTCAGGTGCCAGCGTTTGTAGCCGGTGGCCTGCAGGGTCATAAATTTATACGGCGTGTTACCGATTTTCCCCTGTACCGTGCCGGTGATTGGCCCAACGACCGTCACCAGCTGGCCACGGAAATCGACCGGATCGAGGAAACCGTTCACATCTGCATAAATTCGCCCACGCGAAGGTTCGCCCAGAACTGGCCGCGCGCCGCTGTCCAGCGGCACCGTCGCAATTTCCAGACGGGTTTTGCCCTGCTGGTTCTGGATGTCCACCACTTTGCCGCCGAAGCGTGCCTCCTGGCCAACGTAAAGCTCAGGCGCATTCATCACCCGCACCAGATCCTGCTGCGGTGTCGGACTGCTTCCTTTTATCGCGTCAGGAACGGTGACACATCCACTTAATGCCACAGCGATAGCGCCCGCTATGAAGAGGCGTACAACCTTTGTTTGAACCGCCATGATGCGACTCCCTTTTCTCAGTGCTTATTACTGAGATTCACGCCCTGCCCGGAAGTTTCTTCCAGGCCACTTCATTTCGCAAATAAACCGGCTCAGCGTGTTCAACGGCCACGGTTTTTCCCGCGCTCAGCAGCTGACAGGCGATCGGCAGCATATCTTCTGCATGGGGGAGTAACACCTGACCATCAACCAGCGTCAGACCGCTGTCATTTGCCATATCCGGCCAGGCTGGCCAGCCTGTACCCACAGTAGCCCACTCGCCGGAAAGTTGTTTCAACCGTTCAGCAACGGCGTCCGGTTTGAGCACCGACTCGGTCTCTTCACCGTGCCAGACGCCCTGCTCATCGCGCGTATACTCGCCCCAGTAGACTTCGCCCATGCGCGCATCAATCGCGGCCAGCACTCGCGTCGCGCCAGTGGTGCGCCATGCGCCCTGCGCCATTGTGGCGAGTGTGGAAACGCCAATCATTGGCAGATCGGCGCCCAGTGCCAGGCCCTGCGCGATACCAATGCCGATACGCACGCCGGTGAAGCTGCCCGGCCCACGGCCAAAGGCCAGCGCGTCGAGTTCAGTTAAAGTGGAGTTGCCCTGGTGAAGGATCTCTTTCACCAGCGGCAGAATACGTTGGGTATGTTCCCGGGGGCACTCTTCAAAATGGGCAAAGAGGGTACCGTTATCCCACAGGGCAACGGAGCAGGCCTCTGTAGCGGTATCAATAGCCAGAATTCGCATGGGTCTCGCGCTCTCGCAATGGGTAGTCACAAAATGGCGCGCATCTTAGCACACTCCAGGGCAAATTACTCCGCCGTTGGGTTCGCCAGGAAACGCACCGCGCGATTAATGTCCCGCGTACGCGGCGCGGGTGGCAGGCTGGCGAGGAATGTCGCGCCGTAAGGGCGCATCACCAGGCGATTGTCGCAGATCACCAGCACGCCGCGGTCGTCCGTATCACGGATCAGACGCCCGACACCCTGCTTCAGGGTGATAACCGCGTCCGGGAGCTGTACGTCGTCAAAAGGATCGCCCCCGCGCAGACGGCAGTCTTCCATGCGCGCTTTGAGCAGCGGATCGTCCGGAGAGGTAAAGGGCAGTTTGTCGATGATCACCAGGGAGAGCGCATCCCCGCGCACGTCCACCCCTTCCCAGAAACTGCTGGTTGCCACCAGCAACGCGTTACCGGCAGTCACAAACTGCTGCAACAGCTGGCCTTTACTGGTTTCCCCCTGCAACAGCACGGGTAAGGTCATGGTGGCGCGAAACTGTTCGGCCAGATCGCGCATCATGGCGTGGGAGGTGCACAGCATGAAGCAGCGGCCATTGTTGGCCTCGATCATCGGTTTGAGCATTGCCGCCAGATGTTTCGCCGCGCCCGGCTGGTTCGGCAGCGGTAAGTTGCGCGGCACGCAGAGCAGTGCCTGGGTTTCGTAATCGAACGGACTGGGCAGCAATAGCGAATCTGACTCCTCAATCCCCAGTCGCTCGGTGAAGTGGTGCAGATCGTCGTTCACGGAGAGCGTCGCGGAGGTAAATATCCAGCTTCCCGGTTTCTGCGCCATCACCTCTTTGAATTTATCGGCCACGGTCAGCGGCGTGAGCGCCAGGGTGAACTGACGTGCGGTGCATTCATACCAGTAGCTAAAGCCGGGCTGGTTGATCTCTTTAAGACGTTTCAGGCGCGTGCGGTACAGCGTGGCGCGCTCAAAAGCGGCGTCGAGCAAGGCGCTGCGCCCGAGGGACAGCTTAGCCACGTCATAACACAGCTCCAGCGCATCATCGAGCAGCAGCAGCGCGCGCTGGATATTACTGTCGGCTAACAGTTCGCGCAGATTCCCGCGATAGCCGGGTTCGCCCAGCTGCATACGAAAATCCTGCGCGCTTTGCGCCAGCCGGTCAGCGCATTTCTGCAGCTGCTGGGTGTCGCGCAGTTCGGTGCGATAGGCAATGGTGAAATCTTTGGCGAGATCCTGGAGCTGACGGCTGGAGAGCGACTGACCAAAATACTGGCTGGCGATATCCGGCAGTTGATGGGCTTCATCGAAGATCATCACTTCCGCTTCCGGAATCAACTCACCAAAACCGCCGTCCTTAACCACCATATCCGCCAGGAACAGATGGTGGTTCACCACCACCACGTCGGCATCCATCGCAGTTTTACGCGCTTTGACGACAAAACAATCTTTATACAGCGGGCAGTCGCTGCCGAGGCAGTTGTCGTTGGTGCTGGTCACCAGCGGCCACGCCTGAGAGTCTTCGGCGACGCTGGCGCAGGTGCTGATATCCCCGTCGATGGTTTGATTCGCCCAGGCGCGGAGGATGATCACATCGCTCAGGGTCTGGACCGGCAAATCGCCGCCAGCCAGCGCCTGCTGTTCGAGGCGCTCCAGACAGAGATAGTTTGAGCGCCCTTTCAGCAGTGCCAGGCGGCCTTTATAGTTCAGGGCTTTTGCCATTGTCGGCAGGTCACGACTGTAGAGCTGATCCTGCAACGCTTTCGAGCCGGTTGAGATGATCACTTTCTTTTTCGCGCGCAGCGCAGGGGCAAGATAGGCGTAAGTTTTGCCCGTCCCGGTGCCTGCCTCGACCACCAGCGACTGGGTATTTTTGATGGCGCGGGTGACCGCTTCCGCCATATGTCGTTGCGGCTCGCGCGGTTTAAAACCGGGAATCGCCTGCGCTAACTGACCGTCTGCTGAAAAATCGTCTGCCACGTTGCTCTCTCACTGTATTTTTGCACAGGGATTATGTCAGCCCGCCCTCTCCTGTGCCAGTCGAAATAGACGTTGACGGAACATTATGGCAGTCTTGCGGCCTGAAACCATTTATGAGGAAAGGTTTATGACAATTGTGCGCATTGATGCGGAAGCCCGCTGGTCTGACGTTGTGATTCATAATCAGACGCTCTACTACACGGGTGTCCCTGAAAACCTGGACGCTGATGCGTTCGAGCAAACGGCCAATACGCTGGCGCAAATTGACGCGGTTCTGGAAAAACAGGGCAGCGATAAATCCCGCATTCTGGATGCGACCATTTTCCTGGCGAATAAAGACGACTTTGCTGCGATGAACAAAGCCTGGGATGCGTGGGTGGTAGCGGGTCACGCGCCTGTACGCTGTACGGTACAGGCCACGCTGATGAAGCCGCAGTATAAAGTTGAAATCAAGATAATCGCGGCAGTGTAAGACGATTATTCGTCGTCTTCGTCATCCTCGAAACGCGCCACAATCCGATCGCCGGTATGGGTGGCGCGAATTTCCTGGGCCACGGTCGTAATCGCTTGTCCGCTGCTCATTCCCTGGGACATCAGTTCCTGAATACGCTCGACGGCTTTTTGCTGCTGTTCATGACTGAGGGAAGGTAAACCTGCAAACATTATCAACTCCTGCTAAATTATCTGCGCTAATAAATTCACGCTGCCCGGTAGTATGCCACACATGAACCAGTTACCCCCTACTGTCATTTCATTACCCTGGCGTCATGACGCCGCCGAATTCTGGTTTGCGCGCTTAAGCCATCTCCCGTGGGCGATGCTGCTGCACTCCGGACATGCCGATCACCCTTACAGCCGCTTTGATATTCTGGTCGCCGATCCGCTCACCACCCTGACGACCCGTGGTGATTCTACGCAGATATCTTCAAGTGACGTTGTCACATCCACTGACGATCCGCTCGCCCTGCTTGAGCGCGAACTGAACGCCCTGCCGTTCGGCGCCGCAACGGATCCTGATTTGCCTTTCCAGGGGGGCGCGCTGGGGCTGTTTGGCTATGACCTGGGCCGCCGATTTGAAACGCTGCCAGAGCACGCGCAGAAGGATATTACGCTGCCGGATATGGCCGTTGGGCTGTACGACTGGGCGGTGATTGTTGATCACCATAAACAACGGGTTTCACTGCTCAGCCACAGCGACGCTGACGCGCGGCTGGCGTGGCTCGACGCGCAGCAGCCCGTTCCGGCCATTGATTTTGCGCTCACCTCCGCGTGGCGTTCCAATATGAGCGCGGATGAGTACGCGCAGAAGTTTGCGCAGGTGCAGGCGTATCTGCACAGCGGTGACTGCTATCAGGTGAACCTCGCCCAGCGTTTTCAGGCGACTTACGCGGGCGATGAGTGGCAGGCGTTTACGCACCTGAACGCCAGTAACCGCGCGCCATTCAGCGCTTTCCTGCGCCTGGAACAGGGCGCAGTCCTGAGCCTCTCGCCGGAGCGTTTTATTCATCTTGCCGATGGCACTATCCAGACGCGCCCGATTAAAGGCACCCTGCCGCGCCTCACGGCCCCTGACGCCGATCGGCTGCAGGCGGAGAAACTCGCCGCCTCGTCAAAAGATCGCGCCGAGAATCTGATGATTGTCGATCTGATGCGTAATGATATTGGCCGCGTCGCGGAGCCGGGCAGCGTGCGCGTTCCCGAGCTGTTCGTGGTGGAGCCATTTCCGGCGGTGCATCATCTGGTGAGCACGATTACCGCGCGTCTCCCGGCAAGCCGTTCTGCCTGCGATCTGCTGCGTGCGGCGTTTCCTGGCGGGTCGATCACCGGCGCGCCGAAAGTGCGCGCCATGCAGATCATTGACGAACTGGAACCGCATCGCCGTAACGCCTGGTGCGGCAGCATCGGCTACCTGAGCCGGTGTGGCACGATGGATACCAGCATAACCATCCGCACCCTGACCGCCAGTGACGGGCAGCTCTACTGTTCGGCAGGCGGCGGGATTGTGGCCGACAGCCAGGCAAACGCGGAATATCAGGAAACGTTTGATAAAGTGAACCGCATCCTGCATCAACTGGAGAGCTAACATTTGGATACCCACGATCTGACCCTGGATGATTTTCTGTCGCGCTTTCAGCTTTTGCGCCCGCAGGTGAATCGTGATGCGCTGAACAGCCGCCAGGCGGCGGTGTTGATCCCGGTGGTACGCCGCGAGCAGCCAGGATTGTTGCTGACCAAACGCTCGTCGCATTTACGTAAGCACGCAGGCCAGGTGGCGTTTCCCGGGGGTGCAGTCGATGCCTCCGATGCCTCACTGATTGCCGCTGCCCTGCGCGAAGCCCAGGAAGAGGTGGCGATCCCGCCAGAATCCGTTGAGGTGATTGGCGTGTTACCGCCGGTGGACAGTGTGACCGGCTTTCAGGTAACGCCGGTCGTCGGGATTATCCCGCCCAATCTGCACTATCACGCCAGCGAAGATGAAGTGGCGGCGGTGTTCGAAATGCCGCTGGCGGAAGCCCTGCGACTTAGCCGATATCATCCGCTGGATATTCAACGGCGTGGACACGATCACCGGGTGTGGCTGTCGTGGTATCAGCATTATTTTGTCTGGGGCATGACGGCGGGCATTATTCGTGAGCTGGCACTGCAAATCGGCCTGAAGCCTTGACTATACTTTACATTCTGAATTTTTCTTCGGGTTTGCGAGGGGCGTCGCACCATTAGCAAAACAGGGGTTATTCATTAGTTTAATTCATGTGAATAGTTCAGCCGACCTGTAACTTCCCTCTTACACTATGCGCAGTTATAACATCGTTACTGGAACCCCGGTAACCCTGTCAGGAGTAAGAAAGTGATTAGTATATTCGACATGTTCAAAGTGGGGATTGGCCCGTCTTCTTCCCACACTGTAGGGCCGATGAAGGCCGGTAAACAGTTCGTCGATGATCTGGTCGAAAAAGGATTACTGGAAAGCACTACCCGTGTAGCCGTTGACGTTTACGGTTCACTCTCATTAACGGGTAAGGGCCACCACACCGATATCGCCATTATTATGGGTCTGGCAGGTAACATGCCGGACACCGTGGATATTGACGCCATTCCGGCGTTTATCCGCGACACTGAAACACGCGGTCGTCTGCTGCTGGCTAACGGCAAGCACGAAGTGGATTTCCCCCACGACGACGGCATGCGTTTTCGCAGTGATAACCTGTCACTGCACGAAAACGGCATGCAGATCCACGCCTTCAACGGCGACAAAGTGATCTACAGCAAAACCTATTACTCCATCGGCGGCGGTTTTATCGTCGACGAAGAGCACTTTGGCAAAGACACGGCGGGCGACGTTAACGTCCCTTATCCGTTCAAGTCTGCGCAGGAAATGCTCGACTACTGCAAACAGACCGGCCTGTCGCTCTCCGGCATGGTGATGCAAAACGAACTGGCGCTGCACAGCAAAAAAGAGATCGAAGACTATTTTGCTAATGTGTGGCAGACCATGCAGGCCTGTATCGACCGTGGGATCAACACCGAGGGCGTTCTGCCTGGGCCACTGCGCGTACCGCGTCGTGCCTCTGCCCTGCGCCGTATGCTGGTGACGACCGATAAATTCTCCAACGACCCGATGAACGTGGTCGACTGGGTGAATATGTTTGCGCTGGCGGTGAACGAAGAGAACGCCGCCGGTGGCCGCGTGGTGACGGCACCCACTAACGGCGCATGCGGTATCGTTCCGGCGGTGCTGGCCTATTACGATCACTTTATCGAGCCGGTGACGCCTGACATTTACATCCGCTATTTCCTCGCAGCGGGTGCCGTGGGCGCCTTGTACAAAATGAATGCGTCCATCTCCGGTGCTGAAGTGGGCTGTCAGGGTGAAGTGGGCGTAGCCTGTTCCATGGCGGCGGCCGGTCTGTCTGAACTGCTGGGTGCCAGCCCGGAACAGGTTTGCGTGGCAGCGGAAATCGGGATGGAACATAACCTTGGTCTGACGTGCGACCCGGTCGCCGGCCAGGTGCAGGTACCGTGCATCGAGCGTAACGCCATCGCCTCCGTGAAAGCGATCAACGCCTCGCGTATGGCCATGCGCCGCACCAGCGAGCCGCGTGTGTCGCTGGATAAGGTCATTGAGACCATGTACGAAACCGGAAAAGACATGAACGCCAAATACCGTGAAACCTCTCGCGGCGGCCTGGCGATCAAGGTGCAGTGCGACTAACCATTTCGACTGTACCCTGAATACGTCACGCCGCAGGACGTTTAATGCGGCGTGAAGTATGACGGGGATATGCCCATCTGCAACGGATGGGCGAATTTTCTCCGCTGTCTCGTCACCTTAACATTTCCCCACTACACTTTCTGTGTTGCCCCGGCGCCTGGTGCTGGCGGCTTATCGAGCGTCCTTTTCATGCAAACTGCGCAAAGGATCATTAAAAGCTATCGCCGAAACCGCATTATTGTCTGTGTGCTGGTGGCGCTTTTTACGCTCTTTTTGACCCTGAGCTTTCGGTTTATTTCACAGCGTAATGTCAATCAGGACCGTATTCACGCTTTTGCAAACCACTCTGTGAATGCGCTGGACAGTATCCTTATTCCCCTTGAGAGTGGACGCGAAAAACTGCAATCCCTGGTGGGTGCCCCCTGCGTTGATATCCACCTGTCGCTACGAAAACAGGCTGCAACTCTGCAAACCGTGCGCTCTATTGGACTGATCAAAGACGGGATCCTCTACTGCTCCAGTATTTTTGGCATCCGCGACGTGCCGATCCGGCAGATACAACCGGCATTACCCTCAAGCCAGCCGCAGCTGGTGCTGTCGACGGATAAATCGCTGCTGAAAGGCAGCCCGATTTTAATCCAGTGGTATCCCGTCTCTGACAGCGGCGAAGACGGCGTGATGCAGGTTGTGAATATCGAGCTTATCACCCGCATGATGCTTGAGCCGCAGCCTCCGCTGATCACTGACGTGAGCTTAAGCGCGGGCAATAAATTTCTTCGCTACGGTCAGAATGTGACTGACACGCTCACCTATACCGATGACGCGATGATCCTGCGTCAGTCTTCGGCCCATTTCCCCTTCACCATTACCGTCAGCGGGCCTGGCGCGAGCCAGCTGGCGCTGAAAAATCTGCCCTCCCAGCTCCCACTGGCGGTGCTGTTGAGCCTGCTGCTGGGCTATATCGCCTGGCTTGCCACCGCCAGTCGCATGAGCTTTACGTGGGAGCTTAATCTCGGCCTGGCTGCACGCGAGTTCGAGCTGTTTTGCCAGCCGTTACTCAATGCCCGCACGCAGAAATGCGTCGGCGTGGAGATCTTGCTGCGCTGGAATAACCCCCGTCAGGGGTGGATCTCCCCGGATGTTTTTATTCCGCTGGCGGAGGAACACAATCTGATTGTTCCTCTGACGCGCTATGTGATCGCAGAAACCGTCCGTCAGATTGGCTATTTTCCCGCTAATAAAGGCTTTCATATCGGGATTAACGTGGCGGCCAGCCATTTTCGCAACGGGATGCTGTTACAGGATTTGAACCGCTACTGGTTCAGCGCGCATCCCAAACAGCAGCTGATTGTTGAACTCACCGAACGGGATGCCCTGCTGGACATGGATTATCGCATTGTGCGAGAACTGCATCGCAAAGAGGTCAAACTGGCGATTGATGATTTTGGCACCGGCAGCAGTTCGCTCTCCTGGCTGGAGAAACTGCGCCCTGACGTGCTGAAAATCGATAAATCTTTCACCACGGCGCTCGGGACGGATGCGGTGAATTCGACGGTGACAGATATGATTATCGCCCTGGGCCAGCGGCTGAATCTTGAACTGGTGGCGGAAGGGGTGGAGACGCAGGAGCAGGCGCGCTATTTGCGCGATCACGGCGTGACGATTTTGCAGGGATTTTTGTATGCGCGGCCGATGCCGCTGAAAGATTTTCCGCGGTGGCTGGCGGAGAGCTCGCCTCCACCAGCACCGCGGAATGGGCATATCGTTCCGATTATGCCCTTACGCTAAGCCTGATTACTCATCTTCGTCGTGGGCGGACTGCTCTTTAACAATACGCACCAGGTCTACGCGATAATCATTTGCCTGCATGATGGTGATTTGCAGTGGCGGCAGCTCAATGATATCGCCAACGCGCGGGATCTGGCCGTTCACGGCAATCACTAATCCGGCAACGGTCGCGATATCTTCTTCATCGTTGATGACGTTATCGAGACCCAGCGTGTGCTGCAGAGCGTGTAGATCGGTTGTCCCTTTGACCAGCCAGCCGTCGCCATCCGCCACGATTTCTGGCGTTTCATCGGCGTCCGGGAATTCACCGGCAATGGCTTCCAGCACGTCCAGCGGCGTGACCAGGCCTTGTACTACGCCAAATTCGTTAGTGACAATCACAAAGCTACCGCGCGCACGACGCAGCACGCCTAGCAGGTTGATCGGGTCCAGCGTTTCCGGAACCACTATCGCCGGTGCAGCCGCCGCAATCGCTTCGACGTTAACGCCCTCTTCCAGCGCCACCAGCAACTCTTTGGCACGCACGACACCGATGATTTCATCCAGCTCACCGCGACACACCGGGAACAGGCTGTGCGGTGAGGAGAGCAACTGCTGGCGGATTTCATCGACGCTCAGGTTGGCATCGACCCAGCTGATTTCACCGCGTGGCGTCATAATGCCGCGCAATGAGCGGGAGGCCAGCGACAGCACGCCGTTAATCATGTAACGCTCTTCTTCAACGAACGCCCCTTCCGGAACCGGCACTGGGTTACCGTTCGCATTTTCCGGCTGGACGGTCGTCTGGCGGCGACCGCCCATCAGACGCAGGATGGCGTCAGCGGTACGCGCACGCAGCGGCTGATTCGACTGCTGCTTAATAAAGTTGCGACGCGCAATCTGGTTAAACAGTTCGATAATGATCGAGAAGCCAATCGCGGCGTATAGGTAGCCTTTCGGAATATGGAAGCCGAAACCTTCTGCGACCAGGCTCAGACCAATCATCAGCAGGAAGCTAAGACACAGCACCACCACCGTTGGATGTTCGTTCACAAAGCGAGTCAGTGGCTTCGAGGCCAGCAGCATCACGGCCATCGCAATCACAACCGCAGCCATCATCACCGGTAGGTGGTTCACCATACCGACGGCGGTAATTACTGCGTCCAGGGAGAACACGGCATCGAGCACCACGATCTGTGCGACAACAACCCAGAAACTCGCATAGCCTTTACCGTGCCCGTCGTCGTGCTGGCGGTTCTCCAGCCGTTCATGCAACTCGGTGGTGGCCTTGAACAGCAGGAATAGCCCCCCCACCAGCATGATCAAATCACGACCGGAGAAGGTGAAATCCCAGACGGTAAACAGCGGTTTGGTCAGGGTAACCATCCACGAAATAACGGACAGCAGTGCAAGACGCATGATAAGCGCCAGCGAAAGACCGATTAAACGCGCTTTGTCGCGCTGTTTAGGCGGCAGCTTATCCGCAAGGATGGCAATAAACACCAGGTTGTCGATACCAAGAACAATCTCGAGAACAACCAGCGTGAGTAATCCCACCCAGATTGACGGGTCCATTAAGAATTCCATGACAAGCTCCTGCTAAAGGAATGACAAAACGGCGCCCCGGAAAGCGTGGGCGAAATGGCGGTAGACATGTTCAACGAGTGGCGAGGATCGCCGGCGTGCGAGGCGCAAAATGGCCTGGAAGATGACTGACGTCGGTGACGGTCCATACAGTGGGCTGTAGCCCTATACTCCTGGTAATTAAACGGAGGCTAAACATATCAGAGACAATGGCTTTTTAGCAAAGATTTACTTTCCTTTGCAAAGATCTGTAACAGAGTCGATTTTCATTTGGGATAAATCTCCTCTGTGAAGCTAAATTACGGATCTTCATCACATAAATTATTTTTTCACTATCTAAAATAATTCACGGAAGTCTTCGTTAATTTAACTCTAACCCTTTATCTGAATCGATTCGGTACGCCGGGGAAGATTCTCAGTACATCTGCCTGGCAGATGTATTCATGATAATAAAAGGAGGTAGCAAGTGACCATTGCTATTGTGATAGGCACACATGGTTGGGCTGCAGAGCAGTTACTCAAAACCGCAGAAATGCTGTTGGGTGAGCAGGAAAACGTTGGCTGGATCGATTTCGTCCCTGGCGAAAACGCTGAAACGCTGATTGAAAAATACACTGCTCAGCTGGAGAAACTGGATACCAGCAAAGGCGTGCTGTTTCTCGTTGATACATGGGGTGGCAGTCCGTTTAACGCCGCCAGCCGCATTGTCGTCGATAAAGAGCATCATGAAGTTGTCGCTGGCGTAAACATCCCGATGCTGGTGGAAACGCTGATGGCCCGTGATGATAACCCGAGCTTTGACGAACTGGTCGCTCTGGCAGTCGAAACCGGTCGCGAAGGCGTGAAAGCGCTGAAAGCACAACCGGTTGAGAAACCGGCTCCGGTCGCAGCGGCAGTGAAAGCAGCGGTCCCGACAAAACCGATGGGCGCGAACGATTACATGGTGATCGGGCTTGCGCGTATCGATGACCGTTTAATCCACGGCCAGGTGGCAACACGCTGGACCAAAGAGACCAACGTGAAACGCATTATCGTCGTCAGCGACGAAGTGGCTGCCGATCACGTGCGTAAAACCCTTCTCACCCAGGTTGCTCCTCCGGGCGTTACCGCACACGTCGTGGACGTCGCCAAGATGATCCGCGTGTATAACAACCCGAAATATGCGGGCGAGCGTGTGATGCTCCTGTTCACCAACCCGACAGACGTCGAGCGCATTGTTGAAGGCGGCGTGAAGATCACCTCCGTCAACATTGGCGGTATGGCGTTCCGTCAGGGCAAAACGCAGGTGAATAACGCGATTTCAGTCGATGAAAAAGATATCGAAGCCTTCAATAAGCTGAATGCACGCGGTATTGAGCTGGAAGCCCGTAAGGTTTCCACGGATCAGAAACTGAAAATGATGGATTTGATCGGCAAAGTTGGGAAATAACCCAGGCGCTGATTTTTCACATAAAGCTTATGTAATAGGAGAAGTACAATGGAGATTACCACTCTTCAGATTGTGCTGGTGTTCATCGTCGCGTGTATTGCGGGTATGGAATCCGTACTTGATGAATTTCAGTTCCACCGCCCTCTGGTGGCCTGTACGTTGATTGGCGCCGTTCTTGGCGATATGAAAACCGGTATTATCATCGGTGGTACGCTGGAAATGATCGCCCTGGGCTGGATGAACATCGGTGCGGCGGTTGCACCTGATGCAGCGCTGGCATCTATCATCTCAACGGTTCTGGTTATTGCCGGTCACCAAAGCATCGGTGCAGGTATCGCACTGGCCATCCCACTGGCAGCAGCAGGCCAGGTTCTGACCATCATCGTTCGTACTATCACCGTGGCCTTCCAGCATGCGGCGGATAAGGCGGCCGATAATGGCAACCTGACGGCCCTCTCGTGGATCCACGTTTCCTCTCTGTTCCTGCAGGCCATGCGTATTGCTATCCCGGCGGTTATCGTGGCGATCTCTGTAGGTACCAGCGAAGTCCAGAGCATGCTGAACGCGATTCCAGAAGTCGTGACCGGCGGTCTGAACATCGCGGGTGGCATGATCGTGGTAGTCGGTTACGCGATGGTCATCAACATGATGCGCGCAGGCTACCTGATGCCATTCTTCTACCTCGGCTTTGTTACTGCGGCGTTCACTAACTTCAACCTGGTTGCTCTGGGTGTGATTGGTGCGGTGATGGCGATTCTGTACATCCAGCTGAGCCCGAAATATAACCGCGTCGCGGGTGCACCAGCGCAGGCTGCTGGTAACAACGATCTCGATAACGAACTGGACTAGCAGGTGAGCGAAATGGTTGATATGACAAAAACTACCACTGAGAAAAAACTCACTCCGGGTGATATTCGTGGCGTATTCCTGCGTTCTAACCTGTTCCAGGGGTCATGGAACTTCGAACGTATGCAGGCGCTGGGCTTCTGCTTCTCCATGGTACCGGCCATCAAACGCCTGTATCCGGAAAACAACGAAGCGCGTCGCCAGGCGATTAAACGTCACCTGGAATTCTTTAACACCCATCCTTACGTTGCGGCTCCGGTTCTGGGCGTAACGCTGGCAATGGAAGAGCAGCGTGCGAACGGCGCAGAGATTGACGATGGTGCCATTAACGGTATCAAAGTCGGTTTGATGGGGCCGCTGGCAGGCGTGGGCGACCCAATCTTCTGGGGTACCGTGCGTCCGGTCTTCGCGGCTCTCGGCGCGGGCATCGCGATGAGCGGCAGCCTGCTCGGTCCACTGCTGTTCTTCATTCTGTTTAACGCCGTTCGTCTGGCTACCCGTTACTACGGCGTCGCTTACGGCTATCGCAAAGGTGTCGATATCGTTTCTGATATGGGCGGCGGCTTCCTGCAAAAACTGACCGAGGGGGCGTCAATTCTCGGCCTGTTTGTCATGGGGGCACTGGTTAACAAGTGGACGCACGTTAACATCCCGCTTGTCGTCTCGACCATTACCGGTCAGGACGGACAAACGCGTGTGACTACCGTGCAGACCATCCTTGACCAGTTAATGCCGGGCCTGGTGCCGCTGCTGCTGACCTTCGCCTGTATGTGGCTGCTGCGTAAGAAAGTGAACGCCCTGTGGATTATCGTTGGCTTCTTCGTCATCGGTATCGTGGGCTACGCTATCGGCCTGTTGGGTCTGTAAGTTTTAGCTTTATCCGCCGGGGGCTTGCCCCCGGTTTTTTATTCTGGAGGACGAATGACGGTTACGGACATCGTACTGGTTCTGTTTATTGTTGCCCTTCTGGCGTACGCCATTTACGACGAATTCATCATGCCGCGCCGCCACGGCGAGACACTGCTTGCCATCCCTCTTCTGCGACGCGGTCGGGTTGATGCGTTTATCTTCGCCGGTCTGCTCGCCATTCTGATTTACAACAATGCGATGAGCCACGGTGCTTTATTAACCACATGGTTATTATGTGCGCTGGCATTAATGGCGATTTATCTCTTCTGGATCAGAGTGCCAAAGATCCTCTTCAAAAGTCATGGCTTTTTCTTCGCCAATGTATGGATAGAATATAACCGTATTAAAGAGATGAATTTATCCGAGGACGGCGTATTGGTAATGCAATTAGAGCAGCGCCGGTTGCTCATTCGGGTGAAAAATATTGATGACCTTGAGAAAATATACAAACTAATGGTTAAAACTCAATAGGTTATCATTATAGCAATGGCTATATATTGTCTCCAGCTCACACGCACAATATATAGCCACAGCTATATTCCCTTCAGAATTAACTTATATTCCTTAACGTTATTCTCACCAATAAATCTAAATGAAAATCGTTATCAATTGGTTAATGGAATAATACCTTCCTGTTGTTGTTTTATATTCTCAAAATATGTTAAGGTTGCGCCGTCGTTGGGGAGTAGCCGATTTCCCGTCCCCGGGAAATGTACGTGTCAACATACTCGTTGAAAAACGTGGTGCGTACGGATCGTTTTCTGCACAGTCAGTTCATGTGCACTGTGATCAGGCGAGACCATTGAGACATCAACTGCTGTTTACTGGGGGCAGTGATGTGTCATATGGATATCCCCGGTCTGGACGCTTTAAATGAATATCTCTGCAACGATCCTTCTCGCTTTCGGCATGTCCATGGACGCTTTCGCTGCTTCCATCGGTAAAGGTGCCACACTCCACAAACCTAAATTCTCAGAAGCCCTTCGTACAGGTCTTATCTTTGGCGCTATCGAAACCCTCACTCCGCTGATCGGCTGGGCGCTTGGCATGCTCGCCAGTCAGTTTGTGCTGGAATGGAACCACTGGATTGCCTTTATTCTGCTGGCGTTCCTCGGCGGGCGAATGGTTATCGAAGGCTGCCGCGGTAATTCCGATGAAGATGACGCGCCGATCCATCGCCACGGCTTCTGGCTGCTGGTCACCACCGCGATCGCCACCAGTCTGGATGCGATGGCAGTCGGCGTCGGTCTGGCATTCTTGCAGGTCAATATTATCGCCACAGCGCTGGCTATCGGCTGCGCGACGTTGATTATGTCGACGCTGGGAATGATGGTCGGGCGATTTATCGGCCCGCTGTTAGGTAAGCGAGCCGAAATTCTGGGCGGTATTGTTTTAATCGGGATTGGCGGTCAGATTCTTTGGTCGCACTTCTACGGTTAACTCTCGCGCTGCCAGCAGTGAAGACTAAAATCTGTCTGGCAGCGGAACACGTCTTGCTTTCCTAAGGTTTCCCACACTTCCGGTTTGGCCCGCCACGCAAATGGCGTCATCTGTAACAGCGCCACTGCCTCTTCACCCGTCAGGCTCATTTCATAGCCCAATGACTGCGCGTGGCGCAGTGTAAAACCGCTAAGCTGTTCAGAATGCGGCGCATGCAGGCGAACCTCATCGTAAATCAGCCCTTTCATTTCCATCAGGTGTTTTGGCCCTGGGGTTACAGTAATGACCCATCCGCCCGGTTTAACCACTCGCGCCAGCTCTTCTGCCTTGCACGGGGCGTAGATACGGATAATGGCGTCCTGGCTGGCATCGTCAAACGGCAATCGATGGCTGGAGGCGACGCAGAAAGTGACCTGCGGATAGCGCTTCGCCGCCGCACGGATCGCTGATTTCGACACATCCAGGCCGACTGTTTGCGCGCCTTTTTCGCTGGCTACCTGGGCAAATGCCGCCGTGTAATAGCCTTCTCCGCAGCCAATATCGAGCACAGAAGTGGCATTCTGCTCAAGTATTGTGGCGAACCACTCAGCGACAGCGTCGCGCAGCGGCTGATAATGCCCGGCGTCGAGAAACGCGCGGCGCGCCTGCATCATCTCAGCGGAATCACCCGGATCGCGCGAGCGTTTGTGCTGAACGGGCAGCAAATTCACATACCCTTCTTTCGCCTTGTCAAACCGGTGCCCCTGCGGACAGGTATAGCTATTTTCGTCGTGCGTCAGCAGCGCGTGGCATAAGGGACAACTGAATGACATGGTAACTCCAGACAATATCAAAGGGCGAAAGTGTACCGCTATTCGCCCTGGTATAAAACGCCTGGCTTAACGCATCAGGATAAGATGGTTCGAATCAGGCGGCAAACCGTCCGGCTCAACGTTCTCAATGCGCAAAACATCTCCCATAATCTGGCTGAATACCGGTGCAGAGACCGCCCCGCCGTAATAGCTCCCGTTTTGTGGATCGTTGATCACCACAGCCAGGGCAAACATCGGATGACTGGCTGGCGCCACGCCTGCCGTGTATGCGACATATTTATCGATATACTTTCCGTCATCACCAATCTTTTTCGCGGTACCGGTTTTTATGGCCACCCGATAATCGCGTACCGCCGCTTTAATTCCGCCACCGCCCGGCAGCGCGACGCTTTCCATCATATGTTCCACCTGATGCACAATATCTTCCGGCATCACCTGGTGCCCCATAACCGGTGGATCGATTCGCGTGATCGACAGCGGCCGCTCCAGGCCATAGCTGCCGATAGTGGCATACACATGCGCCAGCTGCAGCGGCGTGACCATCAGGCCATAGCCAAACGCAAAGGTGGCGCGATCGAGCTGACTCCAGAATTTACGTTGCGGTAACAGGCCGCTGCTCTCCCCGGTCAGCCCCAGCCCGGTGGACGTCCCAAAACCGAAGCCCTGATAGGTATCCAGCAGATGCTGAATCGGCATCGCCAGTGACAGACGGGAGACGCCCGTATCGCTCGATTTTTGCAGGATGCCGGTAAGGGACAGCTCCGGATAGTAGCCGACGTCGCGAATGCGGTGGCCGTCGAGCGTATAGGGATGGGTATCAATTACGCTGTCGGGCTGGACGAGGCCCTGCTGTAGCGCGGTCATTAAAACCAGCGGTTTGACGGTTGATCCCGGTTCGAAGGTGTCGCTGATCGCCCGATTACGGAAATCATTCAGCGTGGCCCCTTCCCTGTTATTCGGGTTGAAATCCGGGAAACTCGCCATTGAGAGAATTTCCCCGGTTTGTACATTGATCAGCACCGCCGCGCCCGACTCAGCTTTGTTCCACGCGACGGCGTTGTCCAGTGCGTCTTCGGTGATGGTCTGGAGTCGCTCGTCGATGCTCAGCTGGATATTGTGCGCAGGAACCGGCGAGACCTCCGTTAGATTCTCGATCACGTGACCGTAGCGATCTTCCCTCACCCGCCGCACACCAGGTTTACCGGTCAGCTGCGCGTTGAAACTCTTTTCTACGCCTTCAATCCCCTGCCCGTCGATGTTAGTGAATCCGAGCAAATTGGCCGCCACATGCCCGGCGGGATAAAAACGGCGCGATTCGTCGCGTAGATTGATCCCCGGCAGGTTGAGCTTATCGATCCACTGCGCCTGAGAAGGGTCAACCTGACGGGCAAGGTAAATAAAGCGCCCCTGAGGGGTACTGTTGATCCGCGCAGCCAGGCTGCTCAGCGAAATATGCAGCGCACTGGCAAGCGCCTGCCAGCGGTCATCAAAACCGACGCCGCCTTTCGCCAGCACCGTTTTCGGATCGGCCCACACGGCCTGTACCGGCACACTCACCGCCAGCGGACGGCCTTCGCGATCGGTGATCATCCCACGCGGAGCGTTAATCGCCACTTCGCGCAGAGATCGCATATCTTCCTGTTTTACCAGGTTGTCAGGCTTGATGATTTGCAGCCATGCGACGCGTCCCAGCAGAAAGGCCAGACTGCCTAAAATGGCGATACACAGCAGGACAAAACGCGCCGGGGTGAAGTTTCCGGCAGGATCAGAGGTTTTCTTTTTCACCCGGACTCCAGGTCAGATTAACAACGCCCTGATTTAACGGGAAAAACGTGACATTAGGTGCGAAAACAATGCTTCTAATCTCGCAGCTTTGCAACAAACTACGAACAGAAGCGAACGGGGTAACATTTTGAAAAAAGAGGATTAAAAAAGCCCCGCATACGCGAGGCTTGATGTCTGAGTGTGAGGCGCCGTAGCGCTTCTAAGTCAGCAGGGATTCGATCAGATAGCGGTTACGTTAACAGCAGCCGGACCTTTCTGGCCGTCCTGAATTTCGAACTCAACGTTCTGGCCTTCAGCCAGAGTTTTGAAGCCGTTACCC
Organism: Lelliottia sp. SL45; assembly: GCF_026672535.1. Classification (NCBI taxonomy): domain Bacteria; kingdom Pseudomonadati; phylum Pseudomonadota; class Gammaproteobacteria; order Enterobacterales; family Enterobacteriaceae; genus Lelliottia; species Lelliottia sp. SL45. Next base: position 1,176,138 of record NZ_JAPPRH010000003.1, on the reverse strand, counting down.
TGGATTGCAGAGAAGTGTACGAACACGTCTTTGCTGCCGTCAGCAGGAGTAATGAAACCAAAACCTTTAGACTCGTTGAACCACTTAACTTGACCTTTAATCTTTGCCATTTGCAAAATTCCTTAGATTGTTTTCTTAGCCCGCAGGCATTGACATAGATAAAACTGAGACATTACTGCTTGAGGCACTAATATAAGGTTCGGCAGAGAAGCGGTATTCAACGACAACGTGTTTACTCAGGACTTCTTTACTGAAAATGCCACACATAAACAGAACTGTACCTCGTTTGACCCAAAACGTGTTATTACATACAACGATAATTATGGCAAGCCATTTTTAAACGTGTCTAGATCCGCCGCACAAACTCCGATCTCAGCCTGCGACATTATGCGCAACTGCATGCGCGCACTGCCGCCGACAGACCAAAGCGAACCGCAAGACAGGCGCCAGCGTAGCGCCTGTAATCTAAAGCAATTTTACCTTAGCTCAATCTTTGATATAGATCCAGCCAGTGCCGAAAGTTTAATGAATGCAATGATTGAGTTAGAACAATTTGCGAAAAGTTATGCTGAAATCAACGTAAGGTTTTGAGTTTTACACTGAAATAAACCGGCTATAAATTGTGCGGCTTCATCATATATGTCGGAGATGACAGTTTGGTGTATTGCACCAAAATAATGAAACGTCTTTCATCCTGGTGCAAAAGAAAGCAAGAAAAACGTTTCGATGGAAATACATCTGAGGGACAGGGTTGGAATAGAGAATATATTCAGCGAGGCGGTATTAGATCACAGGGATAAATATTGACCAATTTTCAATATTCTAAACTTGTCGTTAATCCCCGCTTCATTTTCCAGCGCCTGAGTAAGCTCCATCACCGGCTCGTCGAGGGACTCGTCGGCCAGCTCGAACACACCCCAGTGGATCGGAAATGCGAGCGGCATTCCCATTTGCTGCCAGAGCTTGATGGCAGATTGCGGATCCATATGGTGGGCCGACATGAACCAGCGTGGTGCATACGCCCCGGCGGGCAGCGCGGCGGCGGTAATCTGCCCCAAGCGCTGCGGGATGGCGAGCAAATCTGGCGTATAACCCGTATCACCGCTAAACCAAAAACGCTGATCTGCTTCCTCAAATACCCAGCCGCACCACAATGAGCGATTTCTGTCCCAGAAAGTGCGCATACTCCAGTGCTGGGCCGGAACGGCGGTAAGCGTAATCCCCTGAAACACAGCGCTCTGCCACCAGTCCAGCTCAAGAATATTTTTAGCACCGCGACGACGAAACCAGTCGCCGAGGCCCAGCGGCACAAATACAGTGAGTTCAGGGAAACGCCGCAACAGGTGGCGGACAGTAGCGGAATCGAGATGATCGTAATGGTTGTGGGAAATCACCAACGCATCAATGTGTGGAAGCGTGTCGACGGTTAAAACCGGGGGTGTCTTGCGTTGCGGTCCAAAAAAGGGGAGCGGCGAGGCGCGTCGGGAAAAAACAGGATCGGTCAGCAAATATTGCCCGCTTAAACGCAGCAGCACACTGGCATGCCCCAGCCACCAGACGCCATCTTCTGGCCGGTCGTTCAGTTCGGCAGGCTGCCACCACTGGCGAATAAATTCGTCATAACCCTGCGTGGGCGGTTTGGGTAATCCCGCCGCTTTGCGCTCCTTGCGCCACCGCTCGACGTCACCGGGCTGATGGCCAGTAAAGTCGAGGTTGCGAAACCCATCGGGAGCATGATGTTTCAGGGAGGGGTTATACCAGGGATTTTTCCAGACCACAGCCACCTCCCCCGCTCATCCGTTAGCGTTCAGCCACCAGACGAATGAAATCATCTTCGTCTTCGTTTACCACTGCTTCAGCGGCTTTTGGGACTTCTTTCTCTTCCGGCTCGTTAGCTTCGCACAGACGACGCAGCAACGCATTCTGGCGTTTCTGCTGATCAAGCAACGCTTCCAGCAGTTCAATCTGCTCATCCGTGCGAGAACTGGCGCGATTCACAAAGAACCACAGCGCCAGGCCGATAATCATCACGACCAGAGAGATCGCCAGTGAGGCTACGTTTAGTAGCCCCGAATTCAGTAACTCACCCATTTTACCACCTCAATAAAAACGCCATTTTAGCACTGACGCAGAGGAAGGGTACCATCTGTTAGAAAAATGAATACTACCAGGGGATGAATTGATTTATTGCGCAAATGCCGCTAAAAAACTGTACATCCTGATCGCACATGACATTGATCGTCTGTGTCCACAAAATGACACAGGCAATCAGTACAACAACCAGAATTACCCAGCGAAACTTTTTCACTCCACACTCCGTCTTTTGACCTGATATGACCAGGTTATCACGGTTATCTTAAACAAGGGCTAACTGTACCTGCATCAGAAAATTTTCGGAATCATGCACTTGTTTCATAGAGTAAAACTATTACGCTTAACAGCATTATTAGCAAAAAAATGAGGCATTCATGCGCATCATTATTCGGACAATTATTGTCCTGGCCATTTTATGGATTGGTTTGTTACTGACGGGATACGGCGTGCTGGTGGGGAGCACAGAAAATGCGGCAGGACTGGGGATTCAGTGTAAATATCTGACTGCCAGAGGCACCAGCACCGCGCAATATCTCCACAGTGACAGCGGAATTATTGGTTTATCAAACTGCCCGGTTCTGCGCAAAAGCCAGACAGTAGTCGACAACGGATAAGTCGATTGACTCACAGATACAGAAACGCCGCATTTTCAGCGGCGTTTTTTATTGTCGGATTCAGAACGGATAGTCGTTGTAACCCATTTGTTCGGAAATCTTGCGTGCTGCGGTGTGCAGCATGGCAACATACTCGTGCAGACGCTCTTCAGAGAAGCGCAGCGTCGGGAATGAAATGCTCAGGCCTGCAATGACGACACCGAAGCGGTCAAACACTGGAACGCCGATACAACGCAGCCCCTCTTCCTGCTCCTGATTGTCTTCGCCGTAACCCTGCTCACGCACGTGATCCAGCACGGCCAGCAACTCTTCAGTGCTGGTGATAGTGCGCTCGGTGCTGCGTTTGTATTCCACACCTTCAAGGATCTCTTTGACTTCCTCGCGATCGCGCCACGCCAACAACACTTTACCGATGGCGGTACTGTAGAGCGGGTTACGACGACCAATGCGCGAATACATGCGCAGGTTGTACATAGAGTCGATTTTATGGATATAGACAATGCTGTCTTCATCCAGCGCGCCCAGGTGGACGGTCTCTTTCGTTAAGCGTGAAAGCTCGCGCATCTGAATATCCGCGCTGCGGATCAGATCGACGTTTTGCAGCGCGCGGGCACCGAGTTCGAACAGTTTCAGGGTCAGAGAATATTTCTCTGATTCACCTTCCTGTGCAACATAACCCAGGGATTTCATGGTTTGCAGAAAGCGATAAACGGTGCTTTTTGACATCATCACACGCTGCGATAACTCTGTAATACCAATTTCGCGCTCTTCACCCAGCGCCTGTAAGATGCCAAACACCTTCAGCACGGAAGAAACAGAATCTGGCTGCTTATCCAAATCTGCGATTGCCATTTATCACCTCATTGAGAGTGTTTTATAAAAATCAGAACCGGTTTTTATTATAAATTCGTGACCGAGATGCTGCAATCAATCTGCGTTTACTTCGTTACAAATCTGCGACATAAAACCGAAATAACAGTGCTAAAATAGTGATTCTGATAATAATATCACTCTGAGCGTTTCATTTCCCATGGAAAAACTGTCCTCTGATGGCTTGCCCTTACCGCAACGGTACGGCGCGATCGCGACCATTATCATTGGTATTTCAATGGCGGTGCTTGATGGTGCCATAGCCAACGTGGCGCTCCCGACCATCGCCAGCGACCTGCACGCGTCTCCCGCCAGTTCCATTTGGGTGGTCAATGCTTACCAGATTGCCATCGTAGTTTCTCTGCTTTCGTTCTCGTTTCTCGGCGACATGTTCGGCTATCGCCGCGTCTACCAGTGCGGGCTGGTCGTCTTTACCCTGACCTCTCTTTTTTGCGCCCTGTCTGACTCACTGCACACCCTGACATTTGCGCGTATTGCGCAGGGGTTTGGCGGGGCTGCGCTGATGAGCGTCAATACCGCGCTGATCCGCCTGATATACCCTCAGCGCCAGCTTGGGCGCGGGATGGGGATTAACTCTTTCATTGTCGCAGTCTCGTCTGCCGCCGGGCCGACTATCGCGGCCGCGATTCTCTCGGTGGCGTCGTGGCAGTGGCTGTTCCTGATTAACGTTCCGCTGGGGATTATCGCCCTGCTCTTTGCCCTGCGCTATTTGCCTGAAAACAGTGCTAAGAGTGCTATGCCACGTTTCGATCTTCCCAGCGCAGTGATGAATGCCCTGACCTTTGGTCTGCTGATCACGGCGCTGAGCGGATTTGCTCAGGGACAATCGCTCACGCTCATTGCGGCTGAAATCGTTGCGATGCTGATCATCGGCTACTTTTTCGTGCGCCGTCAGCTGGCGTTGCCCGTCCCTCTTTTGCCTGTTGATCTGCTGCGTATTCCGCTCTTTTCTCTTTCCATCGGGACGTCCATCTGCTCGTTCTGCGCCCAGATGCTGGCGCTGGTTTCGCTGCCCTTTTTCTTGCAAGGCGTGATTGGACGAACGGAAGTGGAGACCGGGCTGCTGCTGACCCCCTGGCCGCTGGCAACCATGGTGATGGCACCGCTTGCGGGCTATCTCATTGAACGCGTTCATGCGGGTTTACTGGGTGCGTTAGGACTGGTGGTGATGGCAACCGGGCTATTCGCGCTGGCGATGTTGCCTTCTGCGCCAACGGATCTGGATATTATCTGGCGAATGGTGCTGTGCGGAGCCGGTTTTGGTCTGTTCCAGTCACCGAACAACCACACCATCATTACTGCCGCACCGCGCCATCGCAGCGGCGGCGCCAGTGGAATGCTCGGCACCGCGCGCCTGTTAGGTCAAAGCTCTGGTGCCGCACTGGTGGCGCTGATGTTTAACCTTGCCGGGCAGAATGGCACGCATCTGGCCCTGTTTACCGCCGGAACGCTGGCGACTATCGCCGCCATTATCAGCGGCCTGCGCGTGACGCAACCCCGAGCTCAGGCATAAAAAAAGCCGGGCGGCAATGTCTGCTCAACCCGGCTTCTTTCTCATACTGCTCGCTTACTTGATGTATTCCCCACTGCGCAGCGCTTCGATACGTTTATCCAGCGGCGGGTGAGTCATGAACAGTTCGCTCAGCGATTTCGATTTACCATTGATGCAGAATGCCATCATGCTGGTTGCTTCCTGCGGTTCGTAGCTGGTTTTCAGACGCTGCAGCGCAGCAATCATCTTCTCGCGGCCCACCAGTTTTGCCGAGCCCGCATCCGCATGGAACTCGCGATGACGGGAGAACCACATGGTAATAATGCTCGCCAGAATACCGAATACCAGCTCCAGCACTGTCGCGACAGCGAAGTAGATCAGCGGGTTGCCGTTGCTCTCTTCACCTTCATCACGATTTCCGCCCATAAATCCGGCAGCAATCTGCGCCAGGATACGAGAGATGAAGATAACGAAGGTGTTTACCACGCCCTGAATCAAGGTCATGGTGACCATGTCACCGTTGGCGATGTGGCTGATTTCATGGGCAATAACCGCTTCCGCTTCGTCACGGCTCATGTTCTGCAACAGACCGGTGCTCACGGCCACCAGCGAGGCATCGCGGCGTGCACCGGTGGCAAAGGCGTTAATGTCCGGCGCGTGGTAAATCGCCACCTGCGGCATAGCAATACCCGCCTGGCGAGACTGTTGTGCCACCGTATTCATTAGCCACTGTTCCATATCGTTACGTGGCTGCTCGATCACTTCCCCACCGACCGATTTCAGTGCCATCCACTTGGACATCAGCAGCGAAATAAACGATCCACCAAAACCGAACAGCAGCGCCATAATCAGCAGACCTTGAACGCTGCTCGATTGGATCCCTGTCAGGCTTAGCACAAGCCCGAAAACCACCATAACCGCAAGGTTGGTGACCAGGAAGAGCGCGATTCGCATCATAATTTTCTTTTAACCTCTGTTTAACAAAACGCACTATGCGATTACCCACATCGTATGGGTATTGTGGCCATTTTCAAGGATTCAGGGGGCGTAAGTCACCAGAAAGACACAACTTTACATTGTTTATGGGCTTGCTGACGGGAGGATGCAGAACTAAAAAAAACAGGCACAATTTCTTGTGCCTGTTGAGGTGTTATTTTGCCGGAGCGGGCTGAACGGCGGGCTTGCTCTTTTCCTGGTTTGCCAGGTCGAGAGCGATATGCACCGTCTCATCCAGATACGGATCGGGCTCCTGGTAATCCTTCGGCAGGTCATCCAGGTTTTTCAGTAACGGCTTGCCTTCACGTTTAAAGCGATCGTTGATGCGTGCCAGACGCGTGGCATCATCTTCGTTGTTCTCTTTTTCACGCTGAGCGAAGTTAAGCGAAACGATATTCCGTTTTTCTTTCAGGGCATTAAAGCGAGCAATGTCCTTCATGATGTACTGGAATTCCGGATCTTTCGCGATGCGATCGTTATGCGCTTTCAGCAGCTCAGGACCAAACTGGGTCATGTCGCCCGCTTTTACGAAGGTGGCAGCATTAATGCTGTCCCACGGCAACGCGTTGTCTTCAAACTTCTCGCCCGTTTCCGTCTCTTCGGTACCGGTCGGCATCATGATGTCCGGGGTCACGCCTTTACGTTGCGTACTGCCGCCATTCACGCGATAGAACTTCTGAATGGTGTACTGTACGGAACCCAGCGCAGGCCACTCAGGACGCAGCATCTGATCGTAAATACGGTTAAGGGAACGGTACTGCTGCACCGTGCCTTTACCGAAGGTTGGTTCACCCACAATCAGCGCACGACCATAGTCCTGCATCGCCGCGGCAAAGATTTCTGATGCTGAGGCGCTAAAGCGATCGACAAGCACCACCAGCGGGCCTTTGTAGTACACGACGCCATCGGTATCGGCGTCTTCACGCACTTTACCGTTGTTATCGCGAACCTGAACAACCGGACCCGATGGGATAAACAGACCAGAAAGCGAAACCGCTTCGGTCAGTGCCCCACCGCCGTTGGTACGCAGGTCGATGATCACACTGCTGACATTCTGCTTTTCAAGCTTCTGAAGCTGGACTTTGACATCGTCTGTCAGGCCAACGTAGAAGCCCGGAATATCAAGCACGCCGACTTTTTCTTTGCCGACGGTTTTCACGGACATTTTCACTGCGCGATCTTCAAGACGAATGCGCTCACGCGTCAGGGTCACGATACGGGTTTTGGTGCCTTTACCCGCAGGCAGGATCTCAAGGCGAACCTTGCTGCCTTTCGGGCCTTTGATCTGCGCGACCACGTCATCCAGACGCCAGCCGATCACATCGACCATGTTCTGGCCCGTTTGACCGACGCCGACGATACGATCCCCTACGCTAATCGCTTTGCTTTTCGACGCTGGGCCGCCTGCCACCATGGAGTTGATGACCGTATAGTCTTCATCCATTTGCAGCACCGCACCAATCCCTTCCAGAGACAGGCTCATCTCAGTGTTGAATTGTTCGGTATTGCGTGGGGAGAGGTAGTTAGTATGCGGATCGATTTCGTGAGCAAAGGCGGTCATTGCCAGGGAGAACACGTCTTCACTGTTGGTCTGTGCCAGACGACGAATGGCTGATTTGTAACGACGGGTCAGCGTTTCGCGGATCTCTTTCTCATCTTTACCGGTGAGTTTGAGGCTCAGCTCATCGAATTTCACTTTGCCGTCCCACAGCGCATTCAACTCGGCTTCATCTTTCGGCCAGGGTGCTTTGCTGCGGTCAAGATTAAAGTTGTCGTTGCCGGTAAAGTCCATTGGACGTTCCAGCACTTTCAGCGCGTATTGATAACGTTCAAAACGACGCTTCTGGGATAGGTTGTAGAGATCGTAGAACAGGTCGAGTTTACCGCTGCGCAGCTCATCGCCCACGTCGGTTTTACGTTTTGCGAACTGTTCAATATCACTGGCCAGCAGCACGTTGTGGCTGTAATCCAGCAGGTTCAGATACCGATCGAAAATCTTAGCCGAAAAGGCCTGATCGAGATCGAACTGACGATAATGTGAACGGGTGAAGCGCGAAGTGACGCGCTCACTGACCGTTGCGTGCTGGGTCTCTTCCTTTAAAACCGGGATTTGATCCGCACGCGTTATATCGTCCACTGCGAAGGCGTGGCCTGTTATCGCAAACAGGCCAGCCAGCGCGGTGATCTTAAAAAGAGTGTTCATGCCAGGCTTGGCCTCCGTTTCAGAACACCAGGTGTTCTGCGCGTACAATCATTGACATACCAGAAGTCAGCTGTACACGAACGCCATCTTTGGTGATTTCGAGTACGGTGGCGTCCATCGCATTGTTACCCGCTTTCACCTTCAGAGCCTGACCGACGCTCAGGGCGTTGATGTCAGAAACTGGAGTGTGGCGTTGTTCTTCGCGAGGCGCACGCTGTGCTTTAGCGGCTGGTTTATCAGCACGCGGTTTGCGATCGCTGTTCTCACTACGACGTGGAGCAGGACGCGGTTTACGCTCACGGCGAGGCGCTTCTTCCTGGCCATTTGCCGCAGCAGCTTCGCGTTTTTTCGCCTGCTGCTCAGCACGCTGTGCCTGAACACGCGCTTTGGCCTCTTCAAGCTGCTTACGTGCGTGCTCAACGTGCTGCTCGTCCAGCTCACCGCAAGGGTTGCCGTCGAGATCGACACGGGTCGCGCCCAGCTTGATACCGTAAAGGTAACGCCAGCTTGAAGTATAAAGACGTAAGGCAGAACGCAGTTGAGTTTTGCTGAGATTCATCTCACCCTCAACGCGCGCTACCAGATCCTGAAAAATACCAATTTTCAGGGGACGAGCTTCGCCTTCAGCAGTGAAACACTGTGGGAAACGCTCAGCCAGAAAGGCAATGACTTCTTTACTACTGTTCAACTTAGGTTGATTTTCCATGAAATTTCCTGATTACAACGGACGTTGCCAACTAGCCGCAGGCATGAACAGGCGACATTATAATGACGCCATCAGTAAATGCTACGTTATCCGTTGATTATCCTGCGACGCTCGCAAAGAATTTTTGATAATCGGTCGCGTTTAATACGTTTTCGAGATTAGCGACCAGTTCGCGCAGCCCTTGTTCGTCCTCGGCGCTAAAGCGTCCAAAGACCGTGCTGTCGATATCCAGTACGCCAATAATCTGATTTTTCACGGTCAGCGGCAGAACGATTTCGGAGTTACTCGCCGAATCGCACGCAATGTGCCCGTCGAAGGCATGCACATCTTCAACACGCTGAACCTGATTTTGCGCCACCGCAGTTCCACATACACCACGCCCCACAGGGATCCGCACGCAGGCAAGCTTGCCCTGGAAGGGCCCGAGCACCAGCGTTTCCCCTTCCAGAAGGTAGAAACCAGCCCAGTTCACATCCGACAGACGCTCAAACAGCAGCGCACTGGTGTTGGCCAGTGTCGCTAAAAAACTGGTCTCACCTGTCATCAATGCCTGGAAATCGCGGTTCAAATCCGCGTAGAATTCTGTTTTGTTCATTAATCAATCACTTGGTTGTCGTACAAAAAAGAGAGCATAGCCTAATAAAATAAACATTAAATGCGCTCATTCTCAAGATGAATCCCAAGATGAGTTAATATAACGTTAATTAATCCTTTAATGCGCGACTGATGGCACTCAATACTCCAAGAATTACGCCGGCAAAAAAGATCACTGTCCACTCGGTCAGCGATGCGCTGCCTCGTGAACATTATCAGCGTTGTCCGCAGTGCGATACGCTTTTTATGTTGCCGAAGATGAAATCGCATCAGAGTGCGTATTGCCCGCGCTGCGACGCTAAAATTCGCGATGGACGCGACTGGTCTCTCACCCGTCTGGCGGCGATGGCCGTCACCATGCTCCTGCTGATGCCCTTCGCCTGGGGCGAACCGCTGCTCAAATTGTACCTGCTCGGCGTGCGTATCGACGCCAACCTGCTGATGGGGATCTGGCAAATGACCCAGCAGGGCGATCCGCTTACCGGCGCAATGGTGCTGTTTTGCACCGTCGGCGCGCCGTTAGTGCTGGTGGCTGCCATTGCCTATCTCTGGTTTGGCAATATTCTGGGCATGAATCTCCGCCCGGTCCTGCTGATGCTCGAGAAGCTCAAAGAGTGGGTGATGCTGGATATCTATCTGGTCGGCATCGGCGTGGCGTCGATCAAGGTACAGGACTACGCTTTTTTACAGCCCGGCATCGGCCTGTTTGCCTTTGTCGCGCTGGTATTACTGAGCATCATGACGCTGATCCATCTGAATGTGGAACAACTCTGGGAGCGCTTTTATCCTCAGCGCCCTGCGACGCGGCCTGATCCCAGTCTGCGCGTCTGCCTCGGCTGTCATTTTACCGGCCTGCCCGACGCACGAGGTCGCTGCCCGCGCTGTCACATTCCGTTACGTCTGCGCCGTAAGCAGAGCCTGCAAAAATGCTGGGCCGCACTGATTGCCTCCATCGTGCTGCTGCTTCCCGCTAACCTGTTACCGATTTCGATCATTTACGTTAACGGTGCGCGGCAGGAAGACACTATCATGTCGGGGATTGTGTCACTGGCGAGCAGTAACTTTGCCGTGGCGGGAGTGGTCTTTATTGCCAGTATCCTTGTGCCCTTTACCAAAGTTCTGGTTATGTTCACCTTGCTCATCAGCATTCAGTTTAAGTGTGAGCAAGGGTTACGCACGCGGATCCTGTTACTGCGGTTTGTGACCTGGATTGGCCGCTGGTCGATGCTCGATCTGTTTGTTATTTCGTTGATGATGTCGCTGATCAATCGCGATCAGTTACTCGCTTTTACCATGGGACCCGCGGCGTTTTATTTCGGCTCTGCGGTGATATTGACTATTCTTGCAGTGGAATGGCTGGATAGCCGCTTACTTTGGGATGCACATGAGTCAGGAAACGCCCGCTTCGACGACTGAAGCGAGAATTAAAACAAAACGCCGCATTTCGCCCTTCTGGTTGCTGCCCGTCATCGCATTGATGATTGCGGGCTGGCTGATCTGGACGAGCTATCAGGATCGCGGCAATACCATCACCATTGACTTCCAGACGGCGGACGGCATCGTCGCAGGGCGTACCCCTGTGCGCTTCCAGGGCGTCGAAGTGGGAACCGTCGAGGATATCCGGCTCGGTAAAGATCTGAACAAAATTCAGGTTCGCGCCAGTATTAAAGCCGATATGCAAGATTCCCTGCGCAGTGATACGCAGTTCTGGCTGGTGACACCTAAGGCCTCTCTGGCGGGCGTTTCCGGGCTGGACGCGCTGGTCGGCGGGAACTATATCGGCATGATGCCCGGTAAAGGTGAGCCGCAGGACCATTTCACCGCGCTGGACACCCAGCCAAAATACCGGCTGAACAATGGCGATCTGATGATCCACTTGCATTCGCCGGACTTAGGCTCGCTCAACAGCGGATCGATCGTCTACTTCCGAAAAATCCCGGTTGGGCGCGTGTATGACTACGCCATTAACCCCAACAAACAGGGCGTGACTATCGACGTGCTGATCGAGCGGCGCTTCACCGGCCTGGTGAAAAAAGGCAGCCGCTTCTGGAATGTGTCAGGCGTGGATGCCGACGTCAGTTTCAGCGGCGCGAAAGTGAAGCTCGAAAGCCTGGCGGCGCTGGTTAATGGGGCTATCGCCTTCGACTCACCGGAGAACTCTGATGCAGCCACTGCCGATGATAACTTCGGGTTGTACGCCGATCTGGCCCACAGCCAGCGCGGCGTCATTGTCAAACTGGCTCTCTCAGACGCCAAAGGGCTGAACGCCGGTTCAACGCCATTAATGTATCAGGGATTGCAGGTGGGCCAGCTCACCAAACTGACGCTGAACCCTGGCGGCTCCGTGACCGGCGAAATGACGGTGGACCCGAGCGTGGTCGACCTTCTGCGTGAAAAAACGCGCATCGAGCTGCGGAACCCGAAAATCTCGTTGAGTGACGCCAGCATCAGCAGCCTGCTGACGGGCAGCACCTTCGAGTTGATCCCAGGGGAAGGCCAGCCTAACAACAATTTCGTTATCGCCCCTGCCGATAAAGCCTTACTGCAAAAACCTGGTGTAATGACACTGACCCTGACGGCACCTGAAAGCTACGGTATCGAAGCCGGTCAGCCGCTGATTCTGCACGGCGTGCAGGTCGGCCAGGTTCTGGAACGCAAGCTGACGGAAAAAGGCGTCACTTTCTCCGTCGCCATCGATCCGCAATACCGGGATCTGGTACACGGCGACAGCAAATTTGTGGTTAACAGCCGGGTAGACGTTAAAGTCGGGCTGGACGGCGTCGAGTTCCTCGGGGCCAGCGCCAGCGAATGGATCAACGGCGGTGTTCGTATTCTGCCTGGCCAGAAAGGTGAGATGCGCGACAGCTATCCACTGTACGCCAATCTGGACAAAGCGATTGAAAACAGCCTGAGCGATATGCCGACCACCACCCTCACCCTGCGCGCCGACACGCTGCCGGACGTGCAGGCCGGGTCCGTGGTGCTGTACCGCAAGTTTGAAGTGGGCGAAGTGATCACCGTGCGCCCACGCGCCGACGCATTTGATATCGAACTGCATATCAAGCCGGAGTACCGCAATCTGCTGACCGCCAACAGCGTCTTCTGGGCCGAAGGCGGCGCGAAAGTGCAGCTTAACGGTAGCGGCCTGACCGTGCAGGCCTCTCCCCTCTCCCGCGCGTTGCGGGGTGCCATTAGCTTCGATAATTTAAGCGGCGCAGGGGCCAATCAGCGTAAAGGCGATAAACGCATTCTCTATCCATCAGAAACGGCGGCGCGCGCAGTGGGCGGCCAGATTACGCTCCACGCCTTTGATGCGGGCAAGCTCTCTGAAGGGATGCCGATTCGCTATCTGGGCATTGATATCGGGCAGCTCCAGAAGCTGACCCTGATTACCGCGCGTAACGAAGTGCAGGCCACTGCGGTGCTGTATCCGGAGTACATGCAAAACTTTGCCCGCAACGGCACGCGCTTCTCGGTAGTGACACCGCAGATCTCTGCCGCCGGCGTTGAACATCTCGATACCATTCTCCAGCCGTACATTAACGTCGAGCCGGGTAACGGAAACGTGCGCCGCGACTTTGAGCTGCAGGAAGCGACCATCACTGACTCGCGTTATCTGGACGGGCTGAGCATTGTGGTCGAAGTCCCGGAAGCCGGTTCAATGAGTATCGGCACGCCGGTGCTGTTCCGTGGAATTGAAGTGGGTACCGTCACCGGCCTGACGCTGGGCACCCTGTCAGATCGCGTGATGGTGGGTCTGCGCATCAGCGAGCGCTACCAGCATCTGGTGCGCAACAACTCCGTCTTCTGGCTGGCATCGGGATACTCCCTCGATTTCGGTCTGACCGGCGGCGTGGTGAAAACTGGGACCTTTAATCAGTTCATTCGCGGCGGGATCGCCTTTGCGACTCCACCAGGCACACCGCTCGCACCGAAAGCGCAGCCGGGCAAACACTTCCTGTTGCTCGAAAGCGAACCGAAAGAGTGGCGTGAATGGGGCACCGCACTGCCACGTTAATCATCAGCTCCGGTGTCAACGCACCGGAGCCTTTATGGTACACTGCGCGCCTTATCTACTCCCTGTGGTACGCCCGTGGCTCAACATTCTGCTTTTCTTCCTGACGAATTCCTGGCGCACATGCGCGAGGCACTTCCCGCTCATCTCTCAATGGATGATTTTATCGCCGCCTGCCAGCGTCCGCTGCGTCGCAGCATCCGCGTCAATACGCTTAAAATCAGCGTGGCCGATTTCCTGGCACTGGTTTCGCCCTACCGCTGGCAACTCACGCCGGTGCCCTGGTGTGCGGAAGGATTCTGGATTGAGCGTGATGACGAAGATGCCCTGCCGCTGGGAAGCACCGCCGAACATTTAAGCGGGCTGTTTTATATTCAGGAAGCCAGCTCCATGCTGCCCGTTGCCGCGCTGTTTGCCGACGAAAATCAGCCGATGCGCGTAATGGACGTGGCCGCCGCACCAGGGTCTAAAACCACACAGATCGCCGCCCGCATGGGCAATCAGGGCGCAATTCTCGCCAATGAGTTTTCAGCGAGCAGGGTTAAAGTTCTGCATGCGAATATCAGCCGCTGTGGGATCAGCAACGTCGCCCTGACCCACTTCGATGGCCGCGTCTTTGGTGCCGCCGTGCCAGAATCTTTCGATGCCATCCTGCTGGACGCCCCGTGCTCGGGCGAAGGCGTGGTGCGTAAAGATCCCGATGCGCTTAAAAACTGGTCTGTCGCCAGCAATCAGGAGATCGCCGCCACCCAGCGCGAGCTGATTGACAGCGCCTTTCACGCTCTGCGCCCGGGTGGAACGCTGATTTACTCCACCTGCACCCTGAACCGCGATGAAAACGAATCCGTATGTCTGTGGCTTAGAGAGCAGTATCCGCAGGCCGTCGAATTCCTGCCACTGGATGCGCTTTTCGAGGGTGCCAAAGCGGCGCTGACTCCCGAAGGTTTCCTGCACGTGTTCCCGCAGATTTTCGACTGCGAAGGGTTCTTCGTCGCGCGACTGCGTAAAACAGCGGCGATCGACGCCTTACCGGCACCTAAATTTAAAGTTGGCAATTTCCCATTCGCCCCGTTAAAGGGCCGTGAAACCGCGCAGATTACCGAAGCGGCACAAAACGTTGGCCTTCACTGGGATGAAAACCTTCGCCTGTGGCAGCGCGACAAAGAGATCTGGCTCTTCCCGGTCGAGATCGAACCGCTGATTGGCAAAGTGCGCTTCTCCCGTATCGGCATGCGCCTGGCCGAAGTGCATAACAAAGGCTATCGCTGGCAGCATGAGGCCGTTATCGCCCTCGCCGGTAGCGACAATACATTTGCACTGACCCACAAAGAGGCAGAAGAGTGGTATCGCGGCCGCGACGTCTATCCGGAACAGACGCCACCGGCTGACGAAATGATCGTCACTTACCAGGGTTTCCCGCTGGGTCTGGCGAAGAAAGTCGGCTCACGCCTGAAGAACAGCTACCCGCGTGAACTGGTTCGCGATGGTCGCCTGTTTACCGGTAACGATCTCAGCGAATAAAAAACAGCACATTTTCACTGGCACTTTTGCTCTCCTGCACTACGCTGAAAAATGGGCGACAACACTGGTCGTACCAGATTTTCAGCAAACCTGCGGAGAGCATTATGACGAAAACCAGCGTGCGTATTGGCGCTTTTGAGATCGACGATGCAGAATTGCGCGGCGATAATCAGGGCGATCGAACGTTAACCATTCCCTGTAAATCCGATCCCGATTTATGTATGCAGCTTGATGCCTGGGACGCTGACACCAGCATTCCGGCTATCCTGGATGGCGAACATTCCGTGCTATACCGTGAACATTACGATCAGCAGTCCGATGCCTGGGTCATGCGCCTTGCCTGACACCAATAGAACCCGCCCGAAGGCGGGTTATTTATGCCCCCGATTTCCCCTGCGACAAATCCTCCCCTACACTAACCATTCGGAAGCCAGATTCAGAGGATGAGATGTTCGCACTGGTACTGTTTGTTTGTTACCTGGACGGCGGCTGCGACGACATCGTGATTGATGTCTACAACACCGAGATGCAGTGCGTTGCCTCGAAAAAAGAGCAGCGAATTCGTCACGGCGGTTGTTACCCTGTCGAGGAGTTTATCGATAGCTTCTGGACACCGGCTCAGGAGTACAGTGACTTTTAGCTACTGGAGCTGGGCGAGCGTCAGCGTGCCGCCAAACACGGCACCGGTGTCGATATAGTGCAGATTGTCGAAATCACAGCGCTTCGCAAGCGGCGTGTGACCAAACCAGAAATGATCCGCGCCGCTAATCCCTTCACCTTTGCCCGCCATCAGGCCCGTTAACCGCGAGCGATCCCACAGCACACGGTGCTGATTAACGGGCTTACCGCGCAGATAGATGTCCGCTGGGTAATCGGCATGAGCCACCACATTTATCCCGCGGGTGCAGATTATTTCAATAATTAGCGGTAATTGCCGGCACGCGTCGAGCAATGCAATAGCGTCTAATTTTTGCGGGTTCGTCAGACGGGAAAACCATATACCTCCATTGAGGGTCCAGAGAGCAAAATCGTTATTATTGAGCGCGTCAATCGCCATTTGCTCATGATTCCCTCGCACCGCGCGAAACCATTTTTCGCGTATAAGTTGCAGAGATTTAACGCTCTCCGGCCCGCGGTCGATCAGGTCGCCCACCGAAATAAGCAAATCCTTATAAGGATTAAAATGGCGCTGTTTTAATTCATCCATAAGCGGGTGGTAGCAACCATGAATGTCGCTCACGACCCAGATATGACGCCACTGTTGACCATCAAGCATTTGGTACATAGCCCCTCCATAAAGAAGTATAGCGAATACCCGATTTTCAGGATCTGGCGTCATAATGTTGCTAACTTCAATCGAAATTAAACGAAGTCGAAATAAAGGTTTAGCAACTCTTAAATCGTTACATCCTGGCCCTTAGAATAGAATCAGAATTCTAAAGAGGTCACCATCGTGTCGAACACCAGCCTGCAAATTGATGTGCCAGAGGCACAGCCTGCCAATATTATTTCCTCTCTGACAACGGGTCAGCTTATCCCTGGCCCAATCTGGAGAAAGCGCGATTATCGGATTAAGTTCTTTCTGCGCTCACTGCTGTTCTGGTCTTCGACAAACCGCATGCTAAGTGCGCTGGCTCATCGCGCCGATTTTGACCGTTTGCTGGCAGCGCAGGTCACCCTGCCGAGCAAAACCCATCGTCAGTACCTGACGCGCGGGATAAATGCGAATCAGCGTGCCGAGGCGATCGTCCGCCACTATGAGTGGATCGATGCCCTGCCGGATACCCGTCTGGCGAATGCCTTCACTCATCCGGTGGCTCAGCCGGTGGTTCACTTCCAGGCCAAAGATGACGCGCGCTACAGCGTTTATGCCTCGTCCGCCAGCAAAGCGGAGCGCGAAGGCGAAAGCACCCTGTGGCTGCGTGATGAAGAGGACACCCTGCTGGCAAGTCTCACCTTCAGCGTGGTTCCTGAGGGTGAGCATTCGGCGCTGGTCATTGGCGGATTGCAAGGCCCGCGTCGCGGCGTGACGCGTGAAACGATCAAGAAAGCGACCCGCGCCTGCCACGGCCTGTTCCCGAAACGGGTGCTGATGGAGGTCATTTTTAACCTCGCCGCTCATAGCGATATAAAATCCATTTACGGCGTCAGCGACGAAGGGCACGTCTTCCGCGCCCTGCGCTATCGCCTGAGCAAAGGCCGCCATTTCCACGCCAGCTACGACGAATTCTGGGCCTCCATCGACGGGCAGAAAGTCTCCAGCTTCCGCTGGCAGTTGCCGCTGCAGATGGAGCGTAAATCTCTGGAAGAGATTGCCAGCAAAAAACGCGCAGAATATCGCCGCCGTTTTGGCCTGCTGGATGAAATTGCCGATGCGATTAACGCTCGCTTTTAATCTGGGTGGAGGCGTTCGCCTTCGCACAAAAATTTAACAAAACCGCCAAAAAGCGCTGGACTTTCGCCCGTCTGATTGTGGTATGGTTAAATCAGAGGCGCAGGACGTTCCTCATCTGTCATGAGTGAGAGCAGGAAAAGACTTTTACTTTCATGCAGATAAAAAGAGACCGAATACGATTCCTGTTTATGCCTGCATTTTATTTTTTTATTGATAATCAAACAGATACGCACCAGCAAGATTAAAAAACACACATCTAATGGTGCGTCTTCATGCACTAAAAATCATATAGTTACCTAAAATTTCGGACATATTCGGACGAGCTTCGGACAAAAAATTTACCTTCCCTGGCGTTTTTTTATCGCCTCAACTCCATGCTGATACTCATCCCGCTGCCGGGCTCAAGGTGAAACGCCACGTTCTCCACCACCCATTCCTTGTCAGCCTGCTCGTCAAAGCCATCTGTAGTAATTTTGCATTCAGGACTCAGCGCCATTAATTCCGGGGTCGCAGGCATCGAAACAGACATGCTCATCAGATATTCAGGCTTTGGCTTCTTCGGTTTTTTCTCCTTGCCCTCATCTTTTTGTGCATCAGCAGCAACGCTCTCGCGCTGGAATATCTGAAGGTACTGCTCTGCCGCAGCACGGCTCGGGTGGGTAAAGCCGGGGCGAGCATGCGGATCGCCACTGCCCGAACTGATCGTACTGGTTTTACCGGTAGCCGCATCCAGGTAGCTGATAGTCATCGTCCCCTTACCGCTTCCCTGTGCACTGCGCGATTTTGTTTTTGATTTACTACGGTGCGAAAACTGCCAGTGCGTCTGGCCTGAAGGGGTGATGGTCAGAGATGGCAGAGTTTTGCCGCCAGGACTGACGCCGCTACCCCGCTCCGCAAATATCCAGCACCCGCCGCCAGCCTTGCTGACAGCCCCAAACTGCCTGGCAAGTCTCGCCAGAAACTCCGCATCGTTCTCTTTGTGCTGATCAAGATAGCCAGGCTTCACTGATGCCAGCGATGCGCTGATTTTTGGTGTCAGGCCGTTCTCTTTCGCGATAGTTGTGACAATCTCGCCCAGCGTCACCCCCTCCCAGTGTCGCACCTTCTGGGACTGCATGGTTCCGGCGCCTTTGGTGTTGTCGCCGGGCACGGCCAGGGCGGTAATAGTCATTGTGCGGGGCGGTCCCTGCAGGGCAACCGTATCCACCACAAACACACCCTTTTCGACAAGGTTCGTATCAAACCCCAGCGCCAGAGTCAGCCGCGTTCCCTTCGGCGGGAGTTTGAGGGTCGGGGAAACAAGGTTAATAGTGAGACTGTCAGACTGAGGATCTTCGTCATTTGCGCCATAATCGACCAGCGTGAGGCTGGTCAGGTAGCGGCTGATTTCAGTGGTAATGTCATTAGTTTCGGCCTTAAGGGAAAATGCGGGCAGCCAGGGGCGAGAATTTGTCACCGAATCGTCTCCATTCTGAATTTGCAAAATTGCAGGGGGTTACTCAGCTCCAGAGTGATGCGGGCTGAGCAGCAGGGGCGGCAACCTTATCCGGGAGGGTTATCTTTATGCCTGCGGGATAGACTTCGCCGAGCTCAACCAGACCAGGATTAGCCTCAAGCACGGCGATCATTTCCTGCTCTGCTCCGTAAAAGCGCCAGCAAATCTCATCCAGCATATCCCCCGCCCGCGTCGTATATATTTTCGCCATAGTATTTAATCGTCATCGTAAATTGCTGATGTTTTGGTAAACCGGCCATCAAAAAGCGATCTGCCGTATCTGAAAAATCCGTCACGACCCAGTATCCGAGGATCTCCCCTATGCCGGAGATGAGTAACTGCGGCGAAGCAGTGTCCCCGATGAGCGACATCTCGCGCACCGGAGCGGTGCCGATCGCCCACTCTTGCGGACGAACGGAAACGCGCCGCCTGTCCGTGAATACCTCACCCGAAAAGCTAATCACCGGCACGGCCTGACCGACGTACTGCAGCGAATCCATCTGACCGAAGCGTTGCTGCTCGCCCCAGCGCCAGCTGAGTGTGCGTTGAAAGCTCTGGTAAGCCGCCTCATCCACGCAGAACTGAAAGGAGCCGAGCGTCATCATTGTTTTAAAATGATACTTTACGCCCAGGTCCAGCGCAGCAAGCCCCAGATCCGGCAGGACGCGTGCAAATTCAAGTAAATCATCCATCAGTTACCCTCCGACAAAAAATCAATCAGCTCAAAGCCTGAGTCGGCCTGCGTGGAGCTCACAAGCACCATCAGGCTGGTCAGTGACAGCATATCAATGCCGTTGACGCGCCTGATGCCCTGACCAGGGATAAGCAGGATGCGCTCACGCCCGTCCACTGAGCGCTTATAAAACGCGATATTCAGCGTCACAGTGGTTCCGGTTTCAGCGCGCGTCATAGCAGGCCTCGCATCAGGCTCCAGGCGGATAACACGCCCCTCAATAACGTCCTCTACGCCAGTGTATCCGCCGCCATATTCGGTATAGCCCTCACGCACGGTTAAGCGGGTATTGAGTCCGAGGAAAAGCAACTCAGATGCCGTACCGGTCATTTTCAGGGAAACCGTCATCGCCTCAAGCCCGTCGTCAATTCCCTGCGGTGCATCCATATCCGAAGCCAGAAAATTAGCCTGCCGCAGTGCCATGGTGGGCGGGCGATATTCTACCGTGCAGGGCAGTTGCCGCCCGCGAAGCCATACAGACCAGTTTTTCAGGTATGACATTTTTTCACCTGTTTTTAATGAAACAGACCAATGACCACTTTAACCATTGGTACGGCAGCCAGCACAGTCACGCTGGCCGCACACAGAAGCATGGAGAGGCCCGCGCACAGGCGCAGCCATGGACTTGATGTGATCGTCATTTTTAAGCCCTCTTTGGGATGGATTTTGATATCCAGTTTGCTATTATTCATTCGCTAATATCATTTCCTTGTAGATACAAAAAAACCCCGACGCGGCTAACGTTGGGGCTTTTTTTTGGGGATAAAAAGGCCACCATCTGCGGCCAGTTTTCGCGCACTGTCTTTTTGTCACCCGCCCAGTGACGCAGGGGTATACATGCCACCTCCCGCCGTGGGTGCAAATACATCAAAAACTTTTGCCCCTACCGAGTCACCAATTTGCTGCGCATCCGCACCAGGCTGCGTAATGACGGTCACGCTCAGGTTATTGCTTTGCTGCAGGGGTGTGACGGGGGCCTTTGGATTATTTTCAGGCTTAAGGAGTCCCATAAATGCACTGTCTCTTGACTCTGGTCTGGCGTAATCACGAATATCACGTGCTTTCGAGACCTGCTTGTCATTCTGAATTTCGCGCCATTGTTCCTGCATTGCCAGCGCATCCTGCCTTGCTCTTGAGGTATCGAAAATGAAGTCTTCCCCGCGCCCCTCCGCCTGCTTGCGCTGAGTTGATTCAGATTCTCGCCAGCCAATTTCGTACGCATCCTCTGAGGTTCTGGTTCTTTTCAACTCCTGTTCAACACTTGGGAACCACTCGTTTATTTTTTCGGCCAGCACCTCCAGCCCCCTCCACAGGGCCTTTAGTACGGGCTGAAGGTTGTTTGACCAGAAATCGCTGATACCAGAGCTAAATTTCATCACACCATCAATCAGAAGTTGTTTTCCGCCCCCCTTAAACCACCCCGAGAAATCATCGGCATATTTGGTGATGGAGGGGGCGAGCTCGCCAGCCAGCGTACCCAGCACACTCTGGGCCGCCGTGGAGACAGACACCCACAAATTTGACAGCGCAAACTGCCCTTTCGCCGCCGCCTCGTCTGAGTCTTCTGTGGTCAGAATGTAACGCTTCTGTACCGCCATCAGCTCTTCATAGGTTTTGCCGGATATTCTCATCCAGGCGGCAATTTTGTTGGCTTCGCCCCCCATGATCATGTCAACGGCAGAGCGGGCTGCCTGCTCATCATTCATTTTCAGGGCGCGGTTGAGGACGGTTGCCATCTGGTCTTCGTTGCTCTTTCCCTTCAGGTCTGAGAGGTTAAGGCCCATCATTTTCAGACCGTCCGTTACCGACGACTGCTCGCCCAGAGAATTAATTTCCCCCACCTTGTTTGCCAGCTCTTCGGCCAGATCGCCCAGATTCTCGCCGCTGAGCCCCATCTGTTTCCCGATGCCGTCCCAGGCGCGGAAAGTGTTGGTGCTGACACCATAAGAGCGAGCCATTCCGGCCTGCTCTGCCGTGTGGGCGTTCAGCGCCGCAGCAGCCGTCCCCGCCGCCATGATGCCACCCAGCCCCATAGCCCCACCGGCAAGCGCCGCTTTCCCGGTCCATAAACCGCCCTTAAGCGTGGCGGCTCCGGCTCCGCGCATGCGCATCGAAAGGTTAAGTCTGTTCTGCTCCCGCTCGGTTTCGCGGATTTGCTCCGTCAGTCTGGCGTACCGGTTTCGGAGTTTTTCGACTGACTGGCCCGCCATGACACCCGCTGCGATTTGCTTTGCCAGCTCCTGCTGCTGACGCGTCAGGTCTGCGGTTCGTCGCTCGGTTCCTTTTAGCGACGCGTCCAGGGTCTTTGTTGAACGCGTAAAGCTCTGGCTGACAACGCCGCCAAAGGTAATGGTCGATTTAAGCGAACTGGATATGACACTCATGATTCTTTTTCCGTCAGTTCAAGGAAATTTATCAACACCCGGAAAGGCAGATTAATAATGCTGTCCACCGTCCATCCGGGGATGCGCAGCGATAGCAGAACTATTCCGCGCTGAATATCCCGCTCGCCAGGTGCTGAGTCATCGCTGCCTCCCGCATGTCCGCGCGCATGGATGCCAGTGCTTTCCTGGCTTCGGCGCGTGCGGACGGAGGTGCCGTAAAAACGATGAACTGATCCTCGAGCTGACGATAATCAGCGGTCGTCAGATTTTTGATAATGTCCGGATGGACTTCGCACAGCCCGGCAATCATGTCCGCCTCGTTCTCTTCTGGCGTGCCTTTCAGATAGCTCTGGCGGATCCGGTCAAATACTTTCGGCTCTCGCATAGACAGCTGGGTGATCTCATTGCTTGCGGCGTCTTTGATGGGGGTGTACAGCGTTATGGTGACAGTCTCAACAGGGTAGGTCATGTTTTCTCCGGAAAAAAAAGGGCGCCGCAGCGCCCGTGATGTTCAGGTTTTCAGGTCAGGATCAGCTTCTGCCCATAACCCACTTCGTAATATCGCCAAACGGCTCCACGCCATTAACGCGGCGGATCCCCTGCAGGGGCTCAATGTAGATCAGCTCTTTTTGATTAAATGTGCGCTTGTAGACATCAGGACGGAGGGTGATCGTCACGCCACACTTCGCGCGCTCGGACTCCGTGCGCGCATCTGACTCGTAGCGGGTGATAAGGCCACTCATTTCGTCGGTCAGAAATTCATTACCGCTCCCGCCAATATACCCCTCACGCACAGCGAAGCGCGGGCGCCCACCGGCCTGAAAACCAAAAAGCGCCAGCACGCGCTCATCCACCCCTTTCAGCTTCATGGTGACAGACAGCGCCTCCATACCGTCATCGAGAATCGTCGGCATGTCCATGTGGCCTGCCCTGAATTCCGATTCAACAATCGCCAGCGCTGGCGGCGTGTATTCCATCGCTGCGGGAATATGTGAGCCATTCACCCAAAGCGCCCAGCTTTTTAAATAATTATTGCCCACTAAAAGCCTCCTCAGCATATTCAGTATTGACATGAACGCGGCAGGTGATGCGCTCCGCCGGTGATTTGAAGCCATAGTCGTAATCGATATACAGATGCCCGGCGGCAAGCGTTGCCTCTGTGTTCAGCTCGGGATCGAGCCAGGCCTCACCGCCATGAATAGCACCCAGCGCCTTTTGCTCGCGCAGATAGCTGTTAACTGATTCGACCGCATCCCGCGCCAGCATGATATCCAGTGGTGCATCCACGTACGGGAAAAGGCCAACCTGAATCGACGCGCGCAGCACATCATCCGTGCGCACCGCAGATTCGAACCAGCGAAGGGGATCGTTACTGCAGTTGCGGTTGCCCCAGTGGCGGAAGCCCCCATACTGGATGATGGTGCTGACATTATTCATGTTCAGCTGGTTCGCCACGCTGTTTTCATCCCCGATAGACCAGCTGTCCGGCTGTTCAACGCCGGAGAACCCCTTAACCACCTGATTCGATTTAGACCACCAGTACCCCAGCTCGCTGTCAATCCGCGCGCGCAGGCCCGCAGCAAATGCCGAATATGGGCGGTAAACCATCTGACCGCTACCGTCTGTTGTCAGCACGCGCGGTCGCAGGATTTCTACACGCTCGCCGTACATAGAGCGACGCGCAACAGCTTCCTGAGGCGTCGCCATAGACAGGCTGTCGAGATAAGCGACACCCTTCATTCTGTCTGCAATTACTTCAAGTGCCTTTCCGACACCATCATCTTCAGAAAAGCCCGGGGCGATGAACACGCGGGGCTGATTGCCGGTCTTTGTCTGGGCAAGCAAAAAACCCTGCATCCCGCTGATGATGTTGCCGATCACCGTCGTTCCGGCCTTTGCCAATGTGATATCGCTGACGCGGATACCAACAATCAGTGCACCAGTCTGGCTCAGGATCTCAGTCACCGCCGTTTTTAATGTTCCGCCCTCACCCAGTCGGGCAGCCTGTGTTTCGCTCCCGGCAATGACCCAGGGTGTATTCAGGGGAAAAGGTTCATCCTGTCCGCCAGTGAAAGACTGACGGGAAAAAGGCGTCAGCACGCCACTTCCGGCATTCCCGTTAAGCTGTGCTGCGACATCAATGTCGGACTGGTTGATAGCCTCAACCACAGCAGCCGCCGTCGAGGTCACTTCGCCCTGTTCGTCCACTGGCAGCGTGATGATCAGCTCGCCCTTATCCAGCACAACGGTAATCAAACTACCCACTTCAGATCCCGCCACCGCCTTCACACCCAGTGCGTTGCCTGCACGCCCTGGGTAACTTTCTCCCGCTGTCAGCGTAAAGGCATTATCCAGCAGCGCAGACCCGAGGTTAACAGAGGCTGGCGTCGCCCCCTCGGCATCAGGCGCGGTGCCGATAAGCCCGATAATCGCCGTGGATACTGTTGTAATGCTTCGCAGCCCGCCACCGGCGGACACCATATCTATTCCGTGCAAGCCACCCATCTGGCCTCCTGATTTAAGATGAAAAAAAACCGCCGAAGCGGGTTTATGCTGGAACTGGCGGCCATTCAATATCTGGCGCCTGAGATGTATCCACCCGACTCAGCAGGACGGTGTAAACCTCCCACTCCTCAAGCAGGGCTTTTTCTTCGTCAATAGCCAGGCTGTACTTCACTGCACGCTTAAGTGGGGCAATAGCGGCCTCAGCAACAGCCATCAGCTGCGCCTTCATTCGCTCCGCTTCGGCTACGTAGTCAATTTCAGGCGGGACGTACTCAGCAATCTCCCCATGCTCTCCATTGATGCAGGAATCGTAGATTTCGCGCCCATAGTCCATCGGGTCATCCGGTGTCGCCGTAAACGGTATCAGACCGTATTCTTCGGAAAACACCATAACGTTAATCGCAGTGTGCTCTTCGTTAGCCCATACGGGCTTCATCACTTTTTCCATCACGCAATCCTGTAATAAAGTGTCGCGCCAACGTCGCTTCCTGACGGTGCAGGCTGGTTCCCCAGACACTTCCACGTTCCGGCCATCGCTGAACCCTGAATGACCATTGATTTATCGCCGTAGCCAACGCTGCTTTTCTGCGCCGCGATACCGGAAGAAAACAGCGAAGCGCCAGCTACGGTCGCGCCATTAGCTACTGCGGCGTTGCAGCTCAAGAACGCATATGTGCCGACACCGCCGAAACCTGCAAGACTTGGACTCATTGCGTAGCGGGCATCAAAGTTTCCGTAATCGACGGGAACTACCTGACCATTTACAGTAAAAACATTAGTTGCGCTTCGCCACGTCCAGACATTGTTTCCGACGGTGCTGTCCTCATCAAGTCGAACATCCCCACCGTCGTTAACCAGGAGGTATTTTTTTGTCGGCACCTGGTTTGTATCTGTGAGCGTTATAATTGGCGCGGTATCTGCAATTTCCAGATTACCGGTAAGCGTCCCCCCGGTTATTGGCAAGGCCTTAACATCTCCCGCCGTAGGGATGTGGTTCGGCCCATACATCTCAACCCACTCAGACCACGGGCCAGAACCTGTCCATGCTCCCTGTACCGCCCTGAGGAACATCCTCCCGGAGTAAGTGGTATACATCTGCTGGCAGCCATAGGCGGATTGCGTCACAAACAACGTGCCCGCAACCTGTGCCGGGTAGTGATAAGCAGCCGTAGCACCTGCATTACTCGCCTGGTAGTAAACGCCATGGTCGCTCCTGTCACCCAGTGTATTGAGGTCAACCGCCAGAACGTTAGGAAAGGCTGGCAATGCGCCTATATCACCGGGGGTGGGCTTGTTAAATGGCCCCCACAGTTTCTGTTTTCTCTGTGCAACTACCGAACCATCAGTTTTTTTAATTGCGAGCCATTCAGCCCACAAATTTCCGGCTGAATCGACGAATATATTTGCACTAAGGGCTTGCGTGCCATCGCCGCTATCACCGTAGAAAAGATGAACACCGCAGCCATAACCACCGAAATGAATACTGTTTGACCCGCCCCCCTGATTAAACATCATTGAGACGAGGCCATCTTTGTTCGTCAGATTGGCATCTGTAACCGGAAGGGCCATGCCGAGAAGACCCCCGGCCCCAACATTCAGCACCCTTCCTGCAGTTGTATCTGAAGTGGATGTGACGATGTCTTTTGTGGCTGACGTACCGCAGCCGATGTTCTCCCGCAGCTCCTGCTGCGCTGCTGCGCCCTCATCCTGAACTTCCTGCAGCCTGAGTGCACGACGGTAGTAGCGCTTATCACCTTCCTCCTGCGTGATGATCGCAATATTGGGGTCAACAATCAGCGTCACATTTTCAGCATGCACAAGGGGCATGACGAACTTAACGATAAGCTCTTTAATAACGCTGTCGCCCTGTGCCGGAAGATAGGTCTCTGGATAGGCACCGTACGCAATCAGCGTCCCGCTTTCGCTCTCCAGGCCAAACTCACGCACTATTTTCCCCGGATAATCAGCGCAGGGAATGATAGCCATCCCGCCAATCATTCCGTCAAACGCATCACCGGCAGAAAGAGGAACTTCACCAAATCGCCCCTTGAGCGCCGTCGCTGACGGGTCGGCGGTTACCGGCTCGCCGCCACCGTCGCCGAATGAGCACAGTGTGATTTTTACGGTTTCCCCTGCCTGATATGCGGCTTCGATCTCGTTCGCACCGGAAAAGGTTAGAATAAGTCCTGCTGTCACTTTTATTCCCCTGAATTGATATAGGCCACGGTTTCAGATGCAACAATGTAGCCGGACAGAATCGCCTTGCCGGTGACCTCCCCCCGGAAAGATA
Source organism: Lelliottia sp. SL45 (assembly GCF_026672535.1). Taxonomy (NCBI): domain Bacteria; kingdom Pseudomonadati; phylum Pseudomonadota; class Gammaproteobacteria; order Enterobacterales; family Enterobacteriaceae; genus Lelliottia; species Lelliottia sp. SL45. The sequence continues at coordinate 1,149,210 of NZ_JAPPRH010000003.1, read as the reverse complement.
CGCTGAACCATGAGCGCAGGTTTTTTGCCCGCAGCACCGCATTTTTCAGATCCTGGTGATCCATCTGCGTGATGGGTCTGCCGTCCTGAATGACCTCCAGGCCGAAGGTGTAGGGTTCGCCGCGTGGTGTCTGCTCAAACCACTCGGTAATATGTGTGCTGAACGGGCTGTCAGACAGCGACATTTCGACTGCCGCCGGTGTGCCGCGATGCCGGTGGATATACGCTGCACGTTTAATCGCGCTACGCTTCTCCTGTTCAGTCCAGTCCGTGTTCCAGGTATCGACGCCGTACTCCCACGCCAGCCAGGGAAGCAGATCCGCCGGGCAGGCGTCAGGGTTCTTCGCATCGCGTACCGGGACGGGAACGCCGGTAATGCGTCCTGCATGCGTAAGCTCAAGAGCGCGCTCCGGTGAGGAGGCATTGGGCGGCAGAATGGAGGGAATGTCAGTCGCCATTGAAGATCACCTTATTAAGCTCAATTCCGTTGCACCAGGGGGCCTCCCCCATATTGCAGAGAATGTCGTCCGGTGGCTCATGAATGACAACGCGCACGACACCAGGCTGATGCAGACTGCCGTCAATGCCGGAATGAGCCACTACGCCACCCACGCGGTGCACGCTCTCTGTGTACGTATCCAGCGCCTTTCTGGCCGCGTCCATCACGACATCGGCATCCAGACCATAGGGAATGTACACATCGGCCACCACGCCGTAAGGCACGATGCCTGCGGATTGCGTCGTGACATAATCCGTGATGGGGCGCACTTCCTTTGAGTTAACCGCTGCATGCACTGCCGCTATCAGCTCAGACGAGGCCGTGCCGTCTCCGGTGCGCGAAAGTACGTAAATCAGTACCTGGCCCGGCATGCCATGCGTTTCCGGGCCGTAGGCCTCAACGTCCAGCACATCCCCATCAGCACCACTGGCAAAATATTTGTAGGCATCCCATGCCCCCGCCGTGCTCAGGCGAGACCAGGAAAGCTGTATGCGCTCGCGATATGCATCGTCACTTTCATATACTGCATCGACAGGGGGGATCGCATCAGGCTGGGCTGGCGCGGTTATCAGTCGCTCCACGCCAAAATTACCGCCAAGCTGGTCAAGGTCATCACCTTTGGAGCTGGCGAGCAAAACGGCGCGAATGGCCTCGTTGACGCGCTGGCGCAGCAGACTTTCGCGATTGCTGATGGCCTCCCCCTGAATATGGGCAGGGTCGGACTCCAGCAGGCCATCGTAAGCGGCGTCACCTGCAACAAGCGCGGCGATCCACTCCTGAAGTATTTTCTCAGGGTCAATATTTTCAACAATGTCCGGCGGTGGAATGCGGGACAAATCAATCATTTTTGTGCTCACGTTATCCTGACTCCGCTAGTGCGAAATTGCGCGCCGCTTTCCAGGCTTCGCCCCTCGATCACAATCTCGATAAAACCGTTACCTGCGCCAGTCACATACACCCGCGTTACCCGAATTCTTGGCTCCCAGCGGTTCAGGGCGTCAGCGGTAGCGCGGCGAATACGGCCGACCAGGGCGGCATCGACAGGTGCATCCACCAGTTCAGGAAGTTCGCTTCCGTACTCGCGGCGCAAAACGCGGGTGCCGACAGGGGTGGTCAGAATATTCAGAATGGACTGACGTAAATGGTCGTTTCCCGACAGCGCTCGCCCCGTCCTGGCATTCATACCTTTCATCGGATTTTTCCCATAAAAAAACCCGCCGGAAGGCGGGCTTGTGTGCATTGCATCAGCGTCAGTTCATGGAGCTGAAGTTTTTATTGTTCAGGCCATTGTACTTCGTTGCAGAAATAGCAGGCTGTAGCTCTCGTATCAATCATCTCATCGCAGTGATTACATTTGGCCAGCCTGAGATTATTTTTTGGCTCAACTGGCTGAGGTGCTGGCTCATCAACAACACCCACAGACCAGACCAGGGCAATAACCCAGCCGAAAAACGTCCAGCCCAGCAAAAGATTCAACAATGTTATTGCCCACGCGCTTTGATGGCCTCGTGAGCAGGCAATAATTGAAGGGACAAAATACCCTGCAAGTGAAATTAAGGCGGCGATAAACGCAAATACCGCAGACATACTGAATAAAAAGTAAATAATATCAGCCACAGAAAAATCCATATTGTTAACATAGAGTTCGAATTATGCTGCCAATCTTATTGCGCTCTTAATGATTCCGTGCTGAGGATAAAGCTTTTTCTACATCGCCTGGTTCGGCTTGCGGGTGACGCTGTCCGTTTCGTCATGGTCGTGCTCGTTGTACGTCTCACGCACCCCACTCAGGCTGCCCTGACTGTCTGACAGCTCCGCCTGCGTAGAGATATTACCCTCCGCCGCCAGCGTTTTTTCGCATGTCACCGCGTCTTTATGGGTGGTCTCATCCTCAAAAGTCACTTTCCCCTTAAAGACCCAGCCGTCCGGCGTCGCCGTCAGACTGACAGCACCATCAACCAGGGATATACCGAACGCTTTCGTGTTGATGTCGTAGGTGAAGTACGTTCCGTCAGCATAACGGGTGGTGTGCACGCCTGGCTCACTAACCGGTGACGGGTTATCGTCATTGTGCAGACCGGGATAGACCACGCCGTTTCGCAAATCACCCGATTCACTGAACACCTGAACCGCCTCCCCCTTCACTGGCAGGCGCGCCTCGTTAACATCGCCCGCAGCGGGCATGTGACAGCGTAACCAGTCAGTCAGCAAATCGCCGATCTGCACACGGCAGCGCAGTGGTTTTGCCTGGACGGAGTGCACCACTCCGGAGGTGACCAGGTTATTCAGCCTGCGCTGCAGATCCGCCAGAATCGCCTCACTCACGGCGCACCTCCGGCAGCAGGGCGAGATAATCCTCCTCGTGCTCGCAACCAATGTCCGGTGCTTTGCCCAGCCACACCTGCTTCAGCGGCGCGCGGGCAATATCATGCGGATCGACACCGACGGGCAGCTGCACGCTGAAATCAATTCGCCACAGGTGATAGTCGTCCATTTCCGTGTCGAACTCGTCCACCTCAGCGCTCACGAAGACAGAGGGCTCAATGTTCAGACCAAAAGTCTGCGCATCCACAAGGCAGGTGAGTTCATCGGCAAGGTCGCGCGCATAAAGCTCTGCCGACATGTTTCCGGCAATTTCAAGGCTGCGGTTGACGGCAAGATACACGGAGCAGTCAGTATCAACATGAAGCTGATCGGTGCCCGCGTCCGCCCGGGACCAGGCGTTAATTGCAAAATAAAGCGCCGGGGTCACCAGAGCAGTTTTTAGCTCCGGGTATGCGCCGACATCACGCTGCCAGGAGACGCCCTTAAGGTGCGTCAGGACGGCATTATGAAGATCAAACACTGCCACTCTGGCCATTAAATTCTCCTTCCTCTTCCGTCTGTTCTCAGATTAGTAGCCACGCGATACTTAATCTCATGCTCATACTGCTTCATGAAATAAGCAGGCATTTCGCGGATCAAATCGGAAATGACATCCCTTTCCATCGGCTCCTGGATGTCTATCGTTGCCTCACGGGTGCGGTATTTCCCGCGCACAAAAATGGTTCGCCTGCCGGCATCAGGCCGGGTCACATAACCATCCTCAAAGGCGGTATCGGGCAGGCTCATTCCGTCAGGTGAGAAAACGGGCGCAGCGCTGCCTTTGCGCCGCTTAATGAAGCGCCCCGTTTTTTTATCCCGCCGGGCGTGGCGCTTTCCACGTTTGCCAGCAATCTTCCCTTTCAGGTCGCTGACAGGCATGGCGTTCAGGCCAAACCAGAACTTCAGGGCGTCAGGATCGCCCGCCGCCGCCTTCCTTCGGTAATACCCCATGCGCTTTCGCAGGGCGTCGAGCTTTCTGACCTTGATACCCTCTCCGGCCATTCTGGCGGAGCGGGTTTTAAGCCATGTCGCCGTGCGGCCAAGCGCGCGTCCATACGCCTGCAGCATCTGCTTTTCAGTGGCCTTCAGATAAACAGCGAGATTGGATATATTGCCGAGGTCAATTAAAGGCTTATTTTCTGAGGTCATGGCGTGCGTCCCTCGCGCAGGGGGGCCGGGTCACCGGGCTGACCACGCGCAAGCGTGACAGTGCACGTGCCGGTATCATCAGGCCCTACTTTCACCACCCAGAAAGGTTCACCGGCAACGCTTACCGCATCGCGCTTTTTAAGTTCGGCTATAAGCGCGGTTTTAACAAATAGCGTGGGGGCGACATCTTCAACTGTCGCCGCACCACCGGGCAGGGAGGAATCAGCGGCAGGCTCGTCAAAGACCGCCCTGACCGGGGTGTCCACGCCATGAATCGACACGATGATATTTTTTCCCATCGTATCAATGATGCGATCGTCCGCATCGCTGAGCGCCTCATCAAAGAGGTTATCAAAATCCATAGCGCCTCCATAAGTTCAGGCCAGACACGTCAGTCCATCCTCACTTAAACGCGAATAATCTGCGTCCCGAGGCTGCCTGCATCATCAGCAGAGATAAAAACCTCACGGCCGGGTTTAACAATGTCGCCTTTCCAGCGGCCTTTACTGAAGATATTCAGCTGCAGGGTTTTGGTCGTGCGGATAAGCACCACACCGGACGGATCATCGTCAGTACCAGGCTGAATTTCCACGCCGGAAACCACAGATGTCGACGCGGCGCCGGTTACCACATCCGGATCGTCCGTCAGTGAAGCCAGCTCTTCCTCAGCCTCAAGCAGCCGGATTTCGAGTTCAGCAACAGTCCCGGATGTATCAATATCGCGCCCGAGCAGGGCCGACAGCTCGCCAAGGCGGGCAATCATTTCTGTCTTTGTCATAGGTTTTCTCTGGGCGGCAAGCGCCGCCCGTCAGGGAGGGTTACGCCAGGGTGATAACCACAAAGGCATTCGGGTCTGGCAGAACGATCAGCGGCGCAGACTGCGTCATGGTGAACTCGCTGCTGACATCGCCCTGAGTGATCCAGTTTTTAGGGTAACGCTTCGCTGCGGTGACGCCTTCAGCAAATGCCTGAGCATCATGGATCATGCCGTAACAGCGGATGCCGCCAGTCTGGGTATTACCCATAACGATGGTATTTTCAGGCATATAGCGCTGCTGCTCGCCACCCTCATCCACGTATTGTGCCTTTGTAACCACAATAGCCAGATCGCCGTAATACCCCTTGAAGGACACAAGAGACCCGAGGTCTTTCAGCGCAGTTTCCAGCTGGGAAGTCGACCCGCGACGGGTATCCATTTTCTCACGGAACAGCTTAAAGCTGTTCAGCGTGCGCCAGGCCTGCCCGTCCATAATGGCAATATCAATGGTGCCGCTGGCCTGATCTGCGTATAAATCGAGATCATACGTTGGGTCGAAGGTCTCAGTGTCCTGAACGGACCACGCTGCGCTACCGGCCTGAGTGATGTTGTTTTCAGGATTTCGGCCAAAGTCCACCTCAACCGGCGCAAACTCCTCACCTTCCATGATAAACCGGCCATACAGAACCGCCTGGGTGGCCTGCATTTCCTCAACCTGAACGATGGACTGCTCCTCCAGCTGCAGATTTTGGGCAATGATGCGTTCACGGCGATACGCGGGGTCATTCAGCATCGCCGGATCTTCGCCCGGCAGACGCTCCACCACCATGTCAGGCGTAACCTGGTGTTTTGGCTTCACGTAGCCGGGTTTAAGAGTGCGCGTCGATCCGCCAAGGTTACGCTGCACCCTGCCCTGTACCGTAGGGGATACGTACACGGCGATCGGTGCCTTACCTGTGATTTTGTCCAGCATCACTTCTGCGGTATCGAAGGTGATCTCACGCTTGAAAAACATATTCAGGAACAGCGCGTTGAATTTAAGCTTGTCCTGCGTGACAGCGATAAGCTGTCGGGTGGTGAAGAGAGACATGTATTTTCCTCAGGAAACAAAAAAGCTGCCGAAGCAGCCTGATTTAATGGGTTATAGCAGCGAACTGTCAGGCCACGCTGATGGCTGTACCCGCAAATGCATTCCGTTTTTTAGCCCCGGAAACGCCTTCAGGCCAAACCAGCTCGTTGATGTCAAAGGTGCCGGTTTTGTAATACGACGCCATCGTCGAGATACCATCGTGGTCAAGTGCCAGAACGCCCACGGCTGCACCAGCATTCGCACCATCCCAGGGCACAAGAACGCCATTGGTTGACTCAAGCATGAGTGGTGTGAGCGCCGGTGCAGGTTCCGTAATGTAAGCTTCCCCCAGTGCGGTATGTGCCGGATCACTGCCGGCGAAAATACGATGTTCACTGCGTGTTTCAAAGGTCATGGTTATTGCTCCTGTCGTCCGATAAATGAGCCTAAGCGCGCGGTCTCTTCATCCCCGCCGTCAACATCATTCCCGGCTGAAGGGGCGGCGTCTGAAGTCATAAAGCGCTCAAAGCTGGCTGCCAGGGCGCCGGTGCCGGTTGCAACTGGTGCGAGAGACAGCAGCTCAACCGCGCGATCGTGTGTCATGCCCGGATCAGAGGCCAGCGCCTCCGCCAGCGCTTCACGTCCCTTAGCGACAGGGCAGGCAAGCAGCTGATCGCGAAGCGATGCAGTCTCTACGGCAGCGGCCGGAGATGCGCTTAAAAGCGCCTCGGCTTTATCCAGTGTCATTCCCGGATCGTCTGCCAGCAGTGATGCAAGCGTTTCGCGTCCCTTCGCCGCCGGAAGCGCCATAATACGTTCGGCCACTGTCGGTGAGCCCTCAGCAGATGCCGGTGCAGCGTTAAGGATCCCCTCAGCCTGGACTACCGTCATGCCCTCCTGCAGGGCCAGCGCGTTCGCCAGTGCCTCGCGTCCTTTTGCGGCGGGACTCCCCAGAATCCCCATCACACGCTGACGCTCCTGTGCGGCCAGCTCTGCCGCCTGTTGTGGTGTTGTCATGCTATCTCCTGTCGGTAAAGTTTTATTGGTAAGTGCGGCAGCCATCAGTTCGACAGCATCAGCACTGTTAACAAGCTCATCGGCAAATCCCACCGCCACTGCCTGAGCGCCATCGTATACGGCGGCCTCCGTTGCCAGCACAGCCTCAACGGACACCCCGATCCCCTGCGCCACTTTCTGTGCGAACATCAGGCGAACGTCCTCCATTTTCGTCTGGAAGGCAGCGCGAATGGCATCCGGAAGCGGTGAGTAGGGATTGCCGTCAGTTTTGTGGCTTCCGGCAAAGATGAGCGTTATTTCGCGCCCCTCTTTTTCCAGTGCGCCAGCAATATTGGTGTGCGCCATCAGCACACCCACCGAGCCCATACGCCCCGTCTGCGTCGTCAGCCTGCGGGTACAGGCCGATGCCATCAGCATCGCCGCTGAACAGGCCATGTCATTGGTTAATGCCCAGATGGGCTTCTGCGCACGCAGTCGGGTTATCAAATCGGCACAGTCAAACGCACCGGCCACCTGACCGCCAGGGCTGTCGATATCCAGCATGACGCCTCGCACCTCCGGATCAGCCATCGCCTGTGTGAGCCGCGCGATAATTCCGTCGTAGCCGGTCATGCCCGAGAAAGGCCGCATTGCACCAAGTTTATGGACCAGCGATCCCGTCACGGGGAGCACGGCGATACCGTTGCGTACTTCGTAGAACCGCGCAGCCTTGCGATCGCCCGACATAAATGACGCAGTGACCGCCTCCATGTCCTGCGCGCTCAGCAGGGCGTTTTCTTGCGGGATGATCAGGCGCTCGGTGCCTGTCTCTTTTCCCAGCGCAGAAAAGAAAACCCGCGCATAGGCGGGTTCTAACATCAGGGGTTCGTTAAACGCCGTACTGGCGATGTGGGCCAAATTACGTGGCATTGTTATTGCCCTCACTCTGTTGTTGGCTGTTTGCAATTTGCTGATTGTAGGTCTGCGCAATCCAGCTCGGGGATCGGAGTCCAGCATTTTCGCGCTCTTTCGACTCCCTGGTCTGCTGGCGGAACACTTCCTGATAATCCTCGCCCAACTTCGCCAGCTCCTTCTCGTAGGTGCTGAGTCCGGCCTCGATCAGCATGACGGATTCCTGCACCTCTTTAAGGCCGTCGATCGCCATGCGTCCTGCCCCAATCCATTCGGAACGGCTCCAGGCGCTGCGGGCCTCATAAAACCCAAGACGCGCAGCAGGCGGAACGAGAAGACCACGCAACAGCACCTCCTCGAGCCAGCAGTCGAACATCTGCCACGCCAGACGCGCAGCAATGAATTTGCGCTGCCCCATAAAGTAACGCCACGACTCGTTCGCCGAAGCGCGGGCGCTGGAGTAACTGACCTGGCTGTAGTCGTGGGAAAGCTGCTCGTAAGAAACACCGAGCCCGGCAGCGATATAGCGCAGCAGAGCCTGTTCAAACACCGAAAACCCGTTGTCCGAGTCCTGGGCTGACTGAAGGTTCAGCGAGTCGCCACTCATCAGGTGCGGGATTTTGACACCGCCCAGCCTGATATTGGTGTTGGCGTAATAGGCCGCCCGCTTCATCAGCATTTTATCAAGCGCACTCTGAGTGCCTTTTTCTGCACCACCGATAAACGCCATCGCCTCTTTGGTATCGAGATCAGACTCAATCGTAACTGCATACATCGATTTAACGATTGTGCTCTGGAGCTGGGTTTTTTGAAGCGTATCGAGCATTTTTAACTGCTCCATCACGCAATAAAACTGATTGGCACCGCGCGTCTGCCCGTCCTCCGTTGGCTGGAAGATATGAATAATCCCAGGCCTTCCAAGGCGATTGCGCTGCGCTACCCGCAGATAACGGGAGGAGCCGTGATAATGCGGATCGCCCTGACGAATATGATAGGCAACCGCCCTCCCGCTGCTGTCGATATCAATACCCGCACGACGCTGAGAAGTATCTGCACCGTTAAACGGATTTTCGATCCGCTTGGGGCTGATCATTTTAAATTGCGTGCGGAACATACTGCCGCGCCCGCCGCCCCAGACGGGCTGGACGAACGCCTCGCCGTTGAAGGCGTGCACAGCAACCGCCTCCCGAATGAACTCCGTGAAATTGCGCTTTCCCTCAACGTCTATCGCGCTCATTACCGTGTCAGCAAACTCTGTCCATGCAGCCTCGACGTCATCGGCAAATGCCTGTGCGTCGGGCTCCTTCATGCCCAGGAAGCGCCAGTTTGGTCGGTAACTGAGCCGGAACATGTTGCCGACTACGTGATCCTGATGTAAGCGCACGCCATTGGTGGCAATGCCGTTGTTTCGCACCAGATCGTCAGCACGCGCGTTGCCCAGCTTAAGCGTCGGCAGCAGCGCCGCATCGGCGCTTTGCAGTGGGGGCATCCAGTCGGCAAGCTGACCACCGAAACCCACGCCGCCACCGCTGTACCCCATCGATGCGCGCAGTGGACGACCATGGACGTCGACCAGAACACCTTCCTTCATAGTCTGACTCCCGCAGGGGGCCCACGGCGCGAGGCCATGCCCAACCCGGTTTCAATCTCATTGATGTAGCGGCGAAGGTCGGCAATAGTCGTCTGATTAAACTGCACCTGACGCCCGTCTTTAGAAATCGATACCGCTTTTTTACCCAGCAAAAGCTCGTGCAGCGCCTTTCTGGCCTCGTTTAGCATCTCTTGTGTGTACATTTAACCCCCGCCCAGTTGGGCATAAACCGCTTTCATGTCGGTCGCTTCCGTGTCGGGACGCGTTCGGGACGCGGCAAGCACATCTAAATCAAGTTGCCATCTTTGCATCGACAGCCTCAAAGCGGCATAGGCGTAGACAAAACAGTCCAGCGCCTCATTGCGGCGCCCCTTTTTGTCCCACAAGCGACGCATCTTCCCGCGTTCATATTTTTCAGTGAGTTCCTCTGACGCCAGCTGCTTCGCCTCTTCTTCGGCAAAAACGTCCGGGTTTAAGGGGAACCTTATTGCGCACGGCGTCGGCTCGCTGAAATCAACCGGCTGAGCCGCCATGCGGGCATAGAGGATCTCTTTCGCGGTATCCGTACCAATTTCGCAGAGATAGGTGCCATGTTCGTTACGGGTTTTTGGCATGGAAATAACCGTTTTTCCGTAAACACTGGCCCCTTTAATCGGGATAACCCGGAACAGACCATGCTTTCGGGAGCGGCGATGGACGATTGTCGGGTCGATACCGCCTGTATCCCAGCAGATGCGGCCGATGGTCATGTCTGAACCGTCCTCATGACGGTAACGCACGTTGATAGCCTCATCGACCCTCGCAAGGGTTTCTTCTGCGTCGTGTCGTCCCATGATGATCTTTTTATCAATGAGAAACGCCTCCTCACCCGGTGCCCATCCCCAGACGTACATCTCATAGCGGTTGAGCTGTGAGTCTATGCCGCACGAGAGGTACACGACGCGGGCCGGAACCTGTGCCTTGTAAGCCCCTCTCTTCTCCAGAAGAGTATCGTGCTCCAGTTTTTCGCCTATGGACTCACTCCAGGTCTCGCCCAGCGTCGTATTCCAGAAGCCTTTCATCCCGTTCGGATCTTTCAGGGCGGCGAGATAATCCCAGATAATTTGTTCCCAGGTGGTAAAGGGACTATAGGCCGTCCAAATGTGGAAGGAGGCCGAACGCGGCGCCGGAATTTCGCCACCACTACCACCAAACCATTCCAGCCCATCCCTCGTCCATATCTGTGTGTTTTCACATATCCAGCGCCCCGTTTTCTGATCCAGCTCGGGCTGGCGGATAACACAGCCATTATGTTCGCAGAGGTAATAGACGGTCGCGGGCTTGCCCTCCTCCCATTTCAGACCAAAAGGAGTGTCATCTTCGCCCCACTTCAGATATTGCTCTTCACCGCAGTGCGGACAGGGAACGTGGAAGCGCAGCAGGTGTTCGGACTCACGCGACGCCTTCTCTATCTGGCAGATATCTTTAATTTTGGGGGTGGAGCCGCGTATGGATTTGGGCCAGACAGAGCCTTCAATACGTTTGTCCCCGAGTTGTGTGGGGGAACCTTCTTTCTCGATATCTGCATCAAAGGCCGCCAGCTCGTCATACATCACGGCATCAACGGATTTTTCTCGGTAGTTTTTTGCAGCCTTACCGCCGAGGCACCACAGGCCAATGCCATGAGAAAATCGCTTCATGGATAACGTGTTGTCACGGTGTTTTTTGCCGTACCAGGGTGCAAGGATTTTCAGCGCCGGCACTTCACGGATCGTCGGCTCGACGTGAGACTTCATGAAGTTCTCGGCATCGCCATCCGTCGGCTGAAACATCAGGCAATTGCGATTTTTGTGCTCAACAAAATAGGCCATCACTGCCAGCAGCATTTTTGTGTAACCGACACGGGCTGATTTAATGAAGTTGACGGTGCGGATCCTGTCGTTGCCCATGCTGTTCATAATCGCAACCTGAAACGGCAGGGTCTCCCATCGGCCCGGGTTATAACTGGACTCCTTCGGGAGGTAGTAATATTCGTTGGCCCATTCAACAACAACCATCGGGATCGGACGTTTCAAACCAGCCAGGCCGTCACGGGATGCCCGGACCATATTTTCAATCTGTGCTACTGAGATATTCATCAAGGGCTTCCGGTATTTTTTCACTGGTCATAACAGCGGCATTCATTGCTTTCGCGATCAGGGCTTTCAGGTAGTTGAGTTGGATTTCATCCATCTCGATAAAGCGTCGCTGCATCGACAGCGGGATCGTGTCCAGCACCGAAGCGATGTCATTTGCCAGGCGGGAAAGCGCAAAAGTACAGAAGGCGGTGTCGACGACCAGTTTCTCCTCCTTGAGGTTCTTTAGGTGCTGAGCCGATGCCTGCTCTTCAGTAAGGGAAATTCTGGCTAGCAGCAATTTTTTTTCGAGATCCTCACCATCTTCTTCGTCCGGCATTTGCTGCATGCGCTTTTTTCTGTCGTGCTCAAGAACGACCCGTACATCATAAAAAACCTCACGACCGCGCCGCTCTACTGGTTCCACCCCCCATTTATCAAATGCCTGAACTGATATTCCAATAGAGGCAGCCATATCCCGCTTGTTCAGCAGAACTGCCATAAAAGCACCTCAGGTTGTTGTATTTATTTTTGAAGTCCGCACAGGGCAAGGGCTGGAGTGAAATGACAAAACAACAACCACCCCCTTAAAAATTTTCATAAATAGTGAATCCGTGCGAGTTTTGCACCCTCGGTGCTCTCAAATGCTGGAAAGTACCTTTTCAGAGGGGGGGAGGGGTCCGACGGGCCGCTGGCTGGCGGCGTTCCGCACGAGAGAACGCCACGCCGCACGCCACAATACCTGCATTGGAGCCGAACCATCCAAGGTGTTACCCTTTGATTTCTCACAAACAAAGAACCAAGGAGGTTCGACATGCATTTTCTAAATAGCCTTTTCCATTCTCATGCACTTAAAGTTTCAGTCGTTAATAACTGGGTTCTTGATGGAGAAGGCATCCCATCACTCAAAGCCTGGATAAGAGCTGAAATGTTGGTAAGGCTCGACGTGCTCATCATTAACCACCGTAAAGAGTCCGAGTCCGATTGGTGTCATCTATCCGGAAAAACAGCACTTCGGCATTTAGTATTCATTCGCACGGGTTGGACACTTGAGCAGATTGATAAATTGTCTTTTCCCGATATGCTTTTCGTTCTTCAGCAAGATCTGAAAGCTGTGAATATCCGACAGGAAATATTTGAACTGCCCGATGCTGTTCGCAACTCGCGATCCGCGGCAATCTATCTACAAGATCAATATCGAATTGAATTGCCTCCTTGCTCGGAGCAAGAATGGGATCACACTCTTGCCGAGAAAGCCCAAGGCTTACGTACGCACTAAACATTTCACTTGAGTTTTCAAAGTCGGACACTTTCGCTTTTAATTCTTCAAGTTCAACCAAGCGTTGTTGTTGGCTCATAATGGCATTGGCTTTTCCAATAAGCCATTTTGCCAGGTCAGTATCCTCCAGTCCGCCACCCCAGATGTGCGGACTGTCTTTTGACACTTCCAGAAGCACATTTTCGTTGCGTATGTCTTTTCCTTTTTTGTGCATCTCATTTTTTTTATTGCCAGAGGTCACAGCGGCTACCTTAACCATCCCTGCGGCTGGTGCGGCGTCTTGTGCCATAAAGCGTTCAACGATTTCCGACCCGCAACCACTAACACAATACCGTGCGATTAAATCGTTGCGGGGGATCGACCGGAAATAATCAGCAATGAGATCCCCCGCCTCAATCGCTCCCGCTTCAGACACAAAAGCCCACTGGGCCATACCCAGCCCGCCACCTATGTCCATGAAGTCAGGTGTGGCAGGTTGAATGTTGTGTCTGCTGAGAAGATCGGTGATGTCATTAAAAAGCGCGCGATTTATCTCTCTGGTTATGCGAACGAGATCCGGATAAACATACATTCTCAACATAATGCCAACCTCTTATTAAAATCCGTTACTGCGCCAACTCTGGCGGTTTATTTATAACCGGTTCGCGTGTTTTAACGTGACGTGACAACAATGCGAGCAGCCCCGGATGCATATGAACTCCGCCCCCAAATCTGCGTAGGAGGGGTAACACTGAATTTCCCACCCGCGCCTTCTGTGTGCCCCTCAGCTTCCTCAAGTGGAGCGGCATCGGCATCAACGTACTCGAGCACGCCAGACTTTACCTGGATAAACGAGGTTGTTGCACCGTCTGTTATCTGCTGCCATTCACCGCTGAGTGAAATGATTCGAGTGCCTACTGTCATGAATTACTCCGCGTTAACCTGGCGATAAATGCGCACAGATACTGATGTCAGGGTGAGTGTCGTGCCACTGTCGTTTTGCAGACCAACAATGACGCCCTCTGTTGTGAACGGGTCAGCCGCTCCGGACGTGTGGGACTCCAGCACCGAATCACGATTATCAATGCTGTTCCCGGTCGTCTTGCTGGCGTCAGTAGAGGCGATAATGGTCGTTCCGTTTGCACGGCGCGTCTGGAACTTCCATTCACGAGCCGTACCGGATGAACCACCTACCGTTCCAGTAATTCGAAACGAGAAGGTCACACCTGATGGTTTCGTTTTTGCCGGAAACTTAGCAGCGGCGCCAGAAGGGGTAGAAACCAACGTTATGCCCGCAGTCCCATCCGTCCGTTGCGTAATGCCAGCAAGGGAGAGGAAATTCAGAAACGCGGCGTTGGCTACAACCTGATTCCCTGACCAGTTGAAAATATCAATCAGGAAGGTATCGGCAATGGGCGCTGGCGTTCCGGCAGGACCAGGTGGGCCCGCGGGCCCAGTTGCGCCGGTTTCACCTTTTGGCCCGGGTGGACCTGACGGCCCTTGAGGGCCAGGCGCACCAGCGCCACCGCCGCCCATACCGCCGGGAATAATTGCCATAACAGAATAATCCTCTGATAAATGAAGTTTTGCCGCGTTGCGATAAAAAAGGATGTGCTGCTAAATGTGGATTTTGCAGATAATAATTATCAAGCCCACCAGTCGATGGGCTTTGTAATGATTACTCTTCGACTACTGCACCCGGCGGAAGCTCAACACAACCAAACACAGGCATACCCGGTGAGCGATCATCTTCTACCGCCACCAGTTGAGATTCGGAATACCAGCGCGTGGTCGCACATTTATCGGCAGCCTGGTAGTGAATGAAATACTGATTTTCGTCACTACGGTATTGAGCGCGAGCCTGTACCTCTCCCCATTCATCACTGATACGGATATTCACCAGCTGACCAAGGTGAAATTTAAAATCTTTTGCTTCCGGGATAATCTGGCAGCCATTTTGCTCTTTTTGCATTTGCGTCTCTCTTAAATGAAAAAGCCCCGCACGATGGCGAGGCTTGTTTAGAATTTTGTGCTGAGTGGTGGAATATATTTACGGGAAAACCCGATACCACGCCCTATTAAAACAGATTGTTTATGCTGATTTTTCTGTTGGCCATCGTCACGCGGCAGCAGAAAATAAAATCATCCTCGCCAGCGCGCTTTGGCCTGGCGAACATCGATGTGTGTGAAGCTGCTGTAGCGGCCAACGCCGTAGCGGTCCGGGTATTTGCGTTCGAGGTAGTCGGCCACCAGCGCCGGCGTACGACCGGAAACAACGATGTCAGCAGCAATGCCCTGTACGTGCTGGGAGTTCGGCACGCCACCCACCTTAGCATTGTGCTTTTCGCAGCGGCAGCCGCTGTTGATTTTCACCGGCGCGCCAAAGTGCATGCGCACATCTTCCAGCACAGTGATTAATTCAGGAGAGATGCTGTCGAATCCACAACCGCAACGACATGCAAACTCACTCCTGCTGAAGTGCTCGCTTAAATCACCCACAATTCAATCCTCAAAATCACAAAGAAATGCCAGAAGCAAAAAAAAGACAGCCATCGAGAGCAAGAAAGAGAAAAGCATGCTGATCATCTTCTGAACTCACCATAGCGACCTGATTATTAAAACCCACATGACAATCGCGAAGGCACAGACAACACCCCAGCAAATCTCTTCAACCATCACTTAATAATCCTCTCCGCAGCATCCCGGATACGCATCTTCACGTAATCCTCATTTTCTGGCTGCTCCGCAAACCCCACAGCCAGCATGCCAATCATTGTGCCGAACTGAGGAGGGATAGCCGCTGCACACACCCATTTCACCCCCGCTTCGCGCGCCGTCTTTCCAACCACGGTATTTGCCACGTGCGGCCAGCATTTCGTTTTGCTGTTGATGAGCTCGATAATCTCACCCGTAAGCTTTGACTGTGGGCGAAGGGCAAGGTCTCCCGTCCCCTCCTGATTTGTCAGGCGCTCATTACGCACACGCACGAATATCGCACGGCGCTGGTTGCTCTCAAGGTTGACCGACCACACCGCCGCACTGAGCGCAGTCGTATCAGCCATCAGCGATGTGACCTCAGGCTCTACGCGCTCCTCATCAATGCGTGGATTGCCAAAACTCGCCATCGCCCAGAAGGCAAGCTCGCGCCGGTAATCCCATACCGCATACCCGGATGCGCAGAACGTTACCAGCACCATAAAGATAATCAGCTTCTTCCAGGTATTGACGTAGCGAATGACCGCCAGCGCACGGCCAGCCTCTTTTTGTGTTTCGTCCATAGGGTTCCGTTGTGCCTGACCGGCACTCCGGCGGCGTTAGTTGTTAAATGCTGCCCTCACCAGCCCCCGGAGCTGCCGTCACTGCATGATGATGAACCACTGTCATAACTGCTGCTGGAGCTGGATGAACCGCAGTCACTGCTGTGGTGTGAATGGTGATGCGTGGTTACATCATCAGGCGCGTTAAAAATACTCGCGGGGCTTGCAGGATTTAATGGGCTGAATGGGTCGCGCAAAGGATTGTAAGCCGATGAAGAACCAGAAGAGGAAGCCACTGGTTTGCCAGAGCCTTTTTTCTCGTCTTTTTTCTTTTTCTTTAATCCAAACATGATGAAGCCTCAAAGTAAAACCAGCACGAAGGCTGGTTATTTTTCGGATTTAACCAGCGGCCACATTACAATGACCACCATCGCCACCAGCACGCCATCGGCAAGAACCGACATCAGCTTACTGGTAAAATCGACCATCACCACCAGCGCCAGCAGCAAAGCCGCCAGCACGAGTCTTGCCTGATTAATCAAGGTACGTCTCCAGACGCAGGCCCAGACGGTTGGCGATTTCGTCCAGGACTTTCTTCTCAGCTTCCTGGATATCGCCATCCGCTTCGGCGATCGCAATCGCCGTCACCAGCACATCTTCAGCTTCACGCTGATCGCCTTTGCAGTCTTCAATCTCACGGTACGCAGCCAGGCGGCCAACTTTATAGTTAGCATCAAGCTGCGCGATGATGGTCTGGCTAATACCCTGAATTTCAGAAGTGAACGCGCCCAGCACCGGATTGGCGCGCAGAACCTGATCCACGGAGGCCTTTTCCACGTTGGAGCACTCACCATCGGCATACGCCACCAGCCAGGCGGCATTGATCACCGCCTGAGCCAGATCGCGTTTCTCAAATTTCTTTACTTCAGCTACTGCTTTACGTGCTTTTTTACCAAAACCAAACATAGTGACTTCCTTTAGTGGTGAGCCTTACGCTCAGAGTGGACAGCCCGCAGATGTAGTCACACTGACCACTGCTAAGACTCACCCTGAAAGACTCTGCGGTTGATGTGCGCCGAGCGTGGCGCGGGAATAAAAAAGCCCCGGCGGATGCCAGGGCTGTGTAGAAGAAGATGTCACTCGCAAAGATGGCAACATATATGAATAAGTTTGCTCATTTGTTCATTGAAAAGCAAGCATGATGTGTGGGTTATTTGTCATTTTCTTTGCAATTTCCCGCTCGTTAAACGCATTTTGCAGCGGTTGATGCAGGCAGTAGAGGGATGCGTTGATGACATCCTTCACTTCGCGACGGATGGTTGAAAGGCTAGGTCGCTTATACTGATTGCCAGCCCTGGTCTTCATTACGCGAGGCTTTGACACGGCATGTTGCCATGAGGCGATCCGGATCTCGCTGGCATTGCAGACGTAGTAAGCAAAAATAACCCTCCATGCGTTCTCATCGATATTTTTCAAGTAGTGACGAATAACTGCGTCAATCAGCATTCCGTCATCATCACTACAAACCGGGCGCGACGCTTCCTGCGGCTCGACTGTGGACATAAATTTAGCAATCATGTTGATCATTGCTTTGTCTATCTTTCCACTTTGAGACCATGCACCCCAGAGTTGAAGCCACTGATCAATCCACTGGTGCTGCTCTTTGGTAAGCTCGAGTTTCATGCCATTTCCCCGTCGATCCAGATTTTACGGGGTGCATCTGCTGCTCGTTCCAGTGCTGTTTGTTGTGCTCTGCGTTGGCGTGGGGTCATCGGGCTGGCTCCTGTTTTATTAGTCTGTGACTGTGGACTGGTGGAAGCTTTGCTCGGGCTACGCTTTCAGCTTCATATTGAGTGGCTTGTTCTCGGGTCATGCGGCCACCATCTTTTTCAGTGCGCGCAGATCGGCCAGCGCCTGCAATCGGATAGTTTTCAGTTCTTCCGGCGTCCAGCGGTGCGGGGTGTTGTCGTTCTCCAGTTCCTGCACGGCAGATTCACCGTAAAACGCCACCAGCGAAGCGCGATAAGCCTCGATATTTCCTGATTTGTGGGTATTGCAGACGTCGCACTGGAGATGGATGTTGATGCGGGTAAATCGGAGATGACCGGCGGCAGCGGTTGTTCTGTAGTGCCCGGCATGCCAGGCGAAAGCCGTGCGCGTACCGCAGGAAATACACCCCTTACCGGCTGCCAGCTCTGTTTCACGGCAGATATCGTTAACTGCACGCTGAGTGAGGTCTATCCAGTGCTTGAGGGGTTTGACGGCTTCTTTACGCTGGCGCCATTCAGCGCGCTCGAGCTTTGCCTTTGCTTTGGCCTGACGGGCCTCTGCCTGCTGCTCTCTGGTTTTGGTTTTAGTGACGTGGGCTTTGCCATATTCACAGGCACAGGCGTAGCTGCAGACGGTCTGCTCTGAACGGGCAGGCTCAAACCATTGGCGGCAGGCTTTGTTTGCGCATTTTCGACGGGCAGGCTTTTTGCTCATGCGGCACCGCCAGCACAAGCAAAAACACCGCAACGGTGTGCGGTGGAAGTGTTCAGATTGGTACTGCTTTTGTGCGCCATCTCGTCATCTCAGTTGGCGCAGAAATTACTCAGGAAGGGTGTTCAGCCCTGTTGGAAATTGTAGCATCACAATGACAGCAATTTCCAGCCAATATTCCAGCCTCACGCAAAACCTTTAAACTCGCCACGAACTCATCGGTGGTCAGCGCAAAACCACCTTCAACGTGCATCCTTTCTACATAGAGCAAAACTGAACCAGAGAACTCGCGAATGCCTGGTATCAGTGACTCAGGTACATAAATCGCAATCATACTTTCATCTGTGTGCATGTGTTTTATCCAAAAGGTTGTAAAAAGCCTTCATCCCGGTTTTGGCTTTACCTTTCAGCGCTGAAGTTTCATTTTAGGTTCCAGTTTTTCATATGGTTAATAGGTTTTATAGATCGAACTTGTGGTTTCAATCTGCTTTAACGATCAATTTACAACCTTATGATTTTGACACTGTTCTTAACGTGGCTTACGTGATTTAAATCACTAATAAATAAATATATTTAACTTACGAACGAAAGCTCATCCGATGAGTTGGCTGTAATATTTGTTACAAAGCGCCCCGCCAGCCCGCGCCAGATAACGCTTGATAAATACACTTATCGCGCATTTTTCGACCAGATTTAGCGCACAACAAAATGAAGGAATCTCTGTTGCGTGCTAATTCTTTAGGCTAATATGTGCCAAGCTGGATTGACACATTCAGCGCCCCCTCACGGAATATCATCAAATGGACTATGCGCTGCATAAAAAAGGAGGCTTGTTATGGCATACCCAACTATCGCTGTAGCCAACGCCTTTATCGAGAAGGCACAGCAAGGCTTTCTGCCAGACCTCGACCCCATGAAACTTCAGAAGCTAATCTTCTACGCTCAGTCGTGGCACCTCAGGCTATACAATGAGCCGCTCGTGGATGATTTCTTCGCCAAATGGCCTTACGGGCCGGTAATACCGTCCCTGTACCACGAAGTTAAGCGCTACGGCTCAAAGCCAATAACCAATTTAATTTCCAATGTGAGCTGGAAAGGTGACGACATGGTCATTGTCACGCCAACAATCCCTCACTGCGATCAGAAAACCACTGCGCTGATTGATAAAATCATTGAGGTGTACGGCCCACTCCGTGGCACCCAGCTCTCTTATCTCACCCACCAGGAAGGAACGGCCTGGTCTGAAACCGAGAAAGAGGGTGCGGTTATCCCAAACGACATGCTGGCAAAACACATAAAATAAATGTTCGAAAAACTGGATGAAATTGGCAAGGATGCGCCCGACATATCTTCAGTCCCTGACTGGCTCCCTCCCGTTGGCGCCATACCCAACCCCGAAACGGCAAACCAAAAACACCCTGACGAAAGAGAGCAGGATGTTGCCGATCGCATCGCCAACCGGCAGCTACGTGAGAAATTCGCCGACAAAGCCTATAAGGTCGTTAAATACGGTCTCTACTGGTGGGGGTCGGTGATACTTCTGGCCGCCGCAGGAAAAGCGACGGGAAAAGAGGTGATTTCCGATTCCGTTCTGATAGCAATTACCTCCGCATCAACGCTCAATCTTTTTGCAGCGTTCCTCGGTGTGATTAGAGGTCTATTCCCTAAAGGATCATCGGAGAAGTGATCGCCCCGACTTGCGTCGTGGATAAAAAACCCGCCGAAGCGGGTTAGCCTGTGAGTATTTCAGCATCCGCGTGAAGCTCCCGGTTACGCCGCTCACAAATGCTCTGCCCGAACCTCTCACGCTGGTTGCCACACATCCAGCAGCTGCACAGGCATGGTGTGCGCGCTGCCTTTCCGATGTGGGACGGTGTGTGTGCCCCGGCGGTGTGATAGCTCTTTCTGTTCTGCTTCATTCGACGGGCGTGGTGCCTGCGCTCAGGCCTTGTTCGGATCATCTCGCTCCACCTGCTGCGAGCATGGCCCGCCAGATGCGCCGACGGTTATCGTGGTGCAAGCACTCCTCCCCGTTATGATGCTCTTTGCAGCCATTCTCGGATAGCATGTCCCATGTCGGCTCTACCGGAACCATTACCCAACCATCCGGAATCACCGGAGAGTTGAGAGAATCGCGCTCTGCAAGGATTTTCTCGGCGTCGATTGCTATGCCAGCGTTACGTAAGGCTTCAACTCCATCGCTCAACTTGTAAGGCTGGCTTACAGGTTCGGCTTTACCCTGCATGGCGGCGCGCACTGCTCGTGCGATGCGCTCGCGAAGTTGTTGTGTTGCGTGATATTGAACAGCTATATCGCGCAACTCGTTTACCAGCTCGCGTATATGATGGTCTTTCATCGGTACCGGCGCTGGCGGGGCGATGCTCAGGAGCACGTAACCCGGCCTCAACTGGCCAAGTTCAGCGACGTGCGTTACGGTCACGCTGAGGTATTCCCCGGTGAATTCCTCCTCGTTCGGGTCCCACTCGCAAAGCTCAAGAGTATCGCCAGCCTGATAATCTCGGTCATTACAGCGCAGTTCTGCGCGCTTAAGGCCGTCGCGAACCGCTGCGAAGTATTCCGGCCAAATCTTCAGGTTATGCGTTTTACCTGTCTGCTCTTTGGTGATTGTGGTCATGCTGTCGCTCCTACCTCACGGAATAATACTGATTGTTGAAATCCCGTCAGGAACCAGATCCCATCAGCACGCAGACTCATTTCATACCAGTCCTCAGGATTCAGATCGGAAACGAGGTTATCACCGCATATGCAGGTATCAGGCCCGCGCTTTTCAGAGTCGTAGATTTCACCAGGGAGGAACCATTCCGGGTTCTCTGAATGTACACACGCCATTTTTTTTACGTTACCCATGTCACTCTCCTTTGGTGGTGATGCCAGCGACAAATCGCGATGGCGACCAGTCGCAGTAAGTGTCCGTTTCTACGTGTCCAAAGATGGCTTTACAGCGGCGGATGTGTTGGCAAATCCCGCAGGTCACCCCTACAGGCAGACGCATTTTGTCAGGGTCAGTGGGATCGTAGTTCAGCGCCTTTTTGTCGACTGCCTGCTTATTCGTTGTCATGCTGCATTCCTGTTGTATGAAAAACGCTTCAAATCAAAATCAATCGTAGCGCGCTGGTCGCGAAAAATGCCGCACCGACCGTGGCGAACCAGCTGGCCGCGCTCTGTAGCCATGCGCATGTACTTTTCAGCTGTGGAACGGTGAAGCCCGAACATCGCAATTACGTCTTTTGTCGTGATGCGGCCACGCTCATTCACCAGCTCGATGATTTTTCCGATCATCAGCGTGCGCTCCTCAAGTGATTTTTTTCTGCCCATCGGCGACACCCTCCACCAGCTCTTTCCATTTTTCGATTAATGCCGTCCGGGCAGACTGCTCACTGCCAGGCGGGAATGAAAACCCCTTGCTACGCCCTGCGCATCCGTTTGAACAACGCACCTGCGCAGAACCCCAGTTAATACCGCGACTACGGACAGTGATTGATGGCTGCATACCGCAGTCAGGGCAGCGAGGTAAGTTATGCATCGCGCAGACCCACCAGCAGGTTTTTATGGCGGCGCAGCTGCCGTACCACACCCTGAAGCTTTTGCAGGCTGGACAGCTTCGCTTTGGTGCGGCGAATCTCCTGGGAGATAAAGCGGGATGACGGGATCACCAGGTCGTCGGCGCGGGCGGTGAATACCGGGATGTCCTGCACGATTTCGGCGGTGGTTTTGGTGGAGACCTCAGGCGCGGTGGCAAGGTCTACCGGCGGCGCAGCGGTTTCCGGAACGCTATCGACTGGCGCAGCAGGCACAGAGTAAACAAACTTGTTCCCCACCTTCTCCCGGCTTACCTCACCTTTGGTGACAAGGTTGGTCAGCATCGTGGCGACGCCCTTCGCTGTGGCGCCGGTGATTTTTGCCAGCTGGTCGGCAGGCATTGGCCCCTTCTCCACCAGCATCCCCTTCAGCTCAAACGCAGTGATGCGGACGGGCGGTACAGCTTTCTGACCTTTTTCGGGCTTTGCCGGAGCATCGCCTGCCTGGGTAAACCACCAGTAGCCGTTGGCCTGTGCCACCTCAAATCGGTCTTCATGCTCGCGCAGCATGTCCAGCGCAGCAGCAGGTTCGATTTTCATACGGGCGGCAATATCGCGCGCAGTGGCCTTTTTCATCGCTTTCAGTACGTCCAGAATATTTTCCATGTTGCTCTCCTGATTAAATTTTGTTTAATTCGTTTTTGACTTTTGCCGCGTCAATCATTTTCCTGATTGCCACCAGATTCTTTTGGTTTCGCTGTCTCTGCTCTGCGGTGAGACCCCTGCCAAATTTCAGAATCGTTCTCTCAAGAACCTGCTCGGTTTTCTTCATGCCTCACCTCAAACATCCGCGCCAGATGCATATCTCCTGGGGTTTTTCTGAGCCTGAGGCGTGATTGCGCAAGCCTCTCTCGCCTCGTCCTGGTCACATGGTTTGAAATGACCGTTTGTGAATCGTCTGTATGCCGTCCCCAGCTTGCCGTGGCGGTTTTTTGTCACAATTATTTCAGCGTAAGGTGCGGCGGCCGACTGCTCGTTGTAGACCGCATCCCGGTAGGTCATGAGGATAAAATCAGCATCCTGCTCAATACTCCCGGAGTCGCGCAGATCGCTGTTTGTTGGCCTCTTGTTGGCCCTGTCCTCAACCTTTCGTGAAAGCTGGCTCAGCAAAAGCACTGGCGTTCCGAGCGCCATGGCTGTTCTCTTCAGCGTGCCGGTAACATGTGCAACGGCAAGGTCATGGCGCTCGGTTTTAGGTAGCTCCATCAGCGTCAGGTAGTCGATAACAATCAGGGATAACCCTGGGTGGCGCTGCTTGTGTCGCGTTGCTATAGCCCTGACCTGCTCAACGGTCAGCCTGGAAATATCCACAACCCAGCAGTCAATACCCTGAAGCATGCCCACCCCCATAGAAACTCGCGCCCACTCCTCGTCACGCATCTTTGACGGATTGCGCAGCGTCGATACAGAGAGGTTTCCGGCATCAGCAATCTGGCGCTCGATGATTTGCTGTGCACTCATTTCCATCGAGAAAATCAACACTCCGCGTCGCTGATCCGCTGAAGCTCTCTGCTGTGCAACGCCCTGTGAAATCGACAAAGCGAGTTCCGTCTTGCCCATGCCAGGTCTTCCAGCCAGGACGATCAGCGAGTCTGGGTTAATCCCACCCATCAGGTCGTCCAGCTCTTCGATGCCCGTTTTCAGGTTGTAGTTATCCTCCTGGCGACTGCTGCGCTCATCCAGCAGCTCGACGTATGCGTCAAGAAGCTCAGACGTGTGCACAGGGCGAATTTCATCCCTTGGCGTCCTGATTGCCTGGATGCGACTCAGCATCTCGTCTATGGCCGTCTCAGCCACGAATATCGAGCCATCAGCAATGCGGCTATGCGTCTCGCTTATCGCGCTGAGGATCTGGCGGCGCTCATGGTTCGCCATAACCTGTCCGGCATAACCACGGAGGTTTGCTGCGCTTGGGCAGGCCCTGTATGTTTCCATCACCGTTGCGAAGAGTTCGTCACCGACACTCTCTGCCACCAGCATTGGGTCGATTAAATTTCTTGTTTTTGCCTGGCGCTGAATTTCCGTGAAAATTGTCCTGTACGCCGGAATCGAAAACGCATCCGGTGCCATCGTGCTGATCACGTCATCCGCATCAGGCGTCAGGCCGCCAATCAGCAAACCGCCGATAACGCTGGCTTCCAGATCCTGAACAATCATGCCTGCACCTCAGAATCACCAATTGACCCCTCACGCACCGCAACGAGGGTTTGTTCTTTCAGGATGTAATCAATATCAGCCCGCCAGCCGCGCTCGTTTTCGCCGAAGTAGAACGAGCGGGCCATTTTCGAGAACGCCTTCAGGTATGCCCTAAAGCCCTCGACATTCGCCGTTTTTAGCTTTGGCAGAAGGCGTTTCAGTGCCGCCCTGCGCTTGTCGGTGATCACCTTCGCCCATGGCAGTCGGTCGCCGAGGATTTCGTTATAGGTGTCGAAATACTCCTGGTAGTCGATGCGAGGCTGTTTTGTTTTTTGCTTTTCAGTTTTGCCAGGCAAATCGTCAGACTGCTTGTCAGGATGACTATAGTGTTTTGACTGATTAACTGACTGATTCAAAAGAGTGACTGATTCGGGTGCAACTCCTGCACCACCATCTGGTGAACCATTTGCACTAGCTGATGCACCGTTTGCACTACCTAGTGCAACTCCTGCACCACCATCTGGTGAACCATTTGCACTAGCTGATGCACCATTTGCACTAGGTGCGTTTTTTTCCAAAGCTTTAGCAGGCTTGAAGCTCTCCAGCATCTCCGCCTTACCCTTTGCCAGGGTAAGGCGATAGACATTGCTGGCGTTCCCATTCAGCCCTTTGCGCGTTTCTTTACTGAGAAAACCACACGCACACAGCGCAGCGATATGACTCACGACGGAGCGGCGGCTAATCTCGCACTGATCGGCAATATGCTGATAACTAGGCCAGCACTCGCCCTTATCGCTGGCGTTATCGGCCAGCTTAAGCAGAACCAGTTTTCGCAATGGATTGCCGACCCTAACCTTCATGACTTGAACCATCAGTTCCATGCTCATAACAACTACCTCAGTGGAACAAATTACCGCCCGCCGGGCCGCTGCCCTGATGGCGGTCAATCATCGAAATAATCGCGCCAAACATGGCATCAATCTCGCTCTCAAGGCGCTTCGCACGCTGCGTAAGCTCACGCATTGGCTCGGATGAAAAACTCTGCATGTAAGCCAGCAGGCGCGCGTTTTTGCTGTTCTTCAGTGCGTTCTCAATCGCCGGAAGTAACGACATGAGATTTTTTCGCTGATACGCTGTTTCGCCGTAAATCCACCCGCCAGGTGTGCGGAACAGTCGCTGTCTGTTTTTATCGCGCGAGCCTCGTTCTTCAGGGTCATAAAGCCTCGTTGAGGCTGGGTTAATGGCGTGCTCTTCAACTGCGATCAGTCGGGCAATTTCCTCTGGTTTGGTTTTCACCTTCCAGGCTTGCAGCGTTGCAGCGATGTGCTCGTGTTTGATTTCCATTAATCAGACTTTCCCTTAATCGTTCCGGTATTCTTCGTGCCAGATCGCTTTGACTGGCGGTGACGGTCATACACGTCTTTGTCGTAAACAAGCACTCCGCCTGATGCGTCTGACAAACGCTGAGCACAACGCTCAGGAACCAGGAGTTTCCATTGGCTTACTGCCGATGGATCAACTCCTGCAATCGACGCCACGCGGGTATTGGTGCCGAAAAAATTGACCACTTCTGACTTCAACATACTCACCTCTGTTATTGAGTTTTCTCAATACTAATATCATGAGGAATCTCAGGTCAAGTAATATTAAGATTTCTAAACATGAATAAGCTAACGCCAGGCCAGAGAATCAAACAGAGACGCCAGGATATGGGGCTGAGCCAAAGCAAGCTCAGCAAGGCATCTGGGGTTTCTGGATCATCAATTTCACTGTGGGAAAGTGATACCACTGCCCCGCGCGGTGAGAACCTTCATAGGCTCGCGTCGGCGCTTCAGTGCTCGCCGACTTGGATACTTTTCGGTGACGAGGACAAGACTCCAGACGAGCCGGAAGAACCAGCCATTAAGCCAATCAGCGATGAAGAGGCCGAACTGCTAAAGCTTTTCAGATCTCTCCCCGCCTCCGAGCAGCAGGCTCAGATACAAAACCTCAGGGCGCGAGTTAAAAACTTCAACAAGCTGTTTGATGAACTACTCGAAGCAAGAAAAAGACTAGAGCAATAACTGCGCACCAATAAGAAAATTATCACAGCATTATCAATGTGTTGTGATAAAACTCGCCATTTGCTATGAGTTTTCTCAATATTTTTGTTGACGCAAACCAATGAGAAAACTAATCTACATCCCATCAAGCAATCACAAGCAGTGATTACTCGGAATCAAAACGTTCCGCTGGTCCGGCGATACAGGGCTTAACAGGAGAGAGATATGAGTGAGCGAAAAATCAGTATCGTGTGCGACGGGCTTTCGAGCGAAGAAGTCATGGAATGGATGAAGTGCAAGGTGCAGAAGGCTGCGCTTTTGGAAGCAGCGCTCACCGAGAAGGCTTATCTTTTTAAAGCGCTGGGTGATGTTGAGTTACGTATTGAGCAGCTTTCAGTGGAAGCGGCGGTAGATATTGCAAGTGCCGGGCGCGATTGTGCAGATCCTATTCCATTTGCTGGGCTGCCGAAAGAGGTGCAGGTGGCAGCGCCTCAGTCAGGTAAATATATCGTCTGCCATGCAAATGGCGCAGGTGAATGGGGATTGAAAACCTACACCGACGGAATGATGGACGCTATTTATGCTCCTTCAAATAAGGCGGCAGCCATGTATTCAATTGAGTGTTTTTTCGCTGGTATAGAAGAGAACAAATCAATTCGCAACCAGCTTCTTGGTGCGGGTTATTTGTCAGGATTGTAAACGGAGTATGTCTGATTGAACTCTATCTGGTGCAGAGTTCCTTCGCTGTTCCTGATTTTAATTCTGTAAAAGCACAGGTCTCCATGGCCGAAGTAGATCTCATGATCATCTGGTAATTCGGACAGTGGATCAGCAATTCGTTTTTTGAATTCGGCTACGGTCATTGGATAAAAAGACATTTTACCCTCCATGGGGTGTTGTATTTGATGGAGTTCTCCACGTGCTGTGTGGAGTTCGTGCGCCGGACACGGGTGAGCATCCGGCGAAAACATAGTACCAGCCTACCCCAGCATGAAACAGGGCGGGCGCATTTAAAGCTAAACAGCATCAAGGTCTTAACAGGAGAGAGAAATGGGTGAGAGAAAAATTAGTGCTGAAGGGGCGTACTTTTCACAGCGGAAATTCTGGCAGCAGGTGCAAAAAATCACCGAAGAAGCTTTGATTTCAAGCCCTGCTGATCGCCCGTTCGATGATTTTAATAACCCGTCAGTGCATGCTCTTTTCAACCTGTTGGATGAGTATGGTTTTGTGCATAAGGGGGGGCTTCTGGTAGATAGCGTTTATAGCGGTTGGAATGCGGAAAACGGAAAGGCATTACCGCCAACTTTAAGCATTAGCGGGAATGCCGATGACCCAAAAACTATAGTTTGTGCCATTCACCTTGCGTGGTTTTCCGGGAAAACTCGACGTGAGGTCGCTCCCTTAATGTTATGTGGCTCAAATTGCCCGACGCCCTCTCTTTATTCAGGAAGTCGTTGAGCATGCCAATAAGATAATCATTCTGTGTAGCAAATATGCCATCGCTTTTCATAATGCTGAATTCGAGATGATTTGGGCAATTAAAGGTGAAGTATCCGGCGCGAATTTCTTCGACAATTGATGTGGCGCTACAGGCAGGGCATTGTTTTTGAGACATTGAAATTTCCTTTCTGGTTGTGTGAGAGCTCCAGTATGCCACCGAGCCTGAAGTGGATAAAAGACAGGCGCACTAATAGCTTAGGGAAAACACTATGACGGCATACATCAGCATTGCAGTGTTAGAGGTTCCGGCGTTCTGCCCGGTAGTGGAGTGCAGCGAGTGTGATGACCATAGCTGCAAGCACAATCAGGGAAGAGAAAAACGAATAGCGGCAGCACTGGCAGAATACGAACAGGCTCAGCGCAACCTTCAGCAGAAAGAGACTGCATTAATCGCAGCAATTAAGGGGTAGTTATGGCGGAGTATTTAGAGGTCTTAATCAGCAAATATAAGCGAGCGGAATACCTGATTGAGGAGTTTGGCGATAGCTCAATGCTGGAGTCTTTTAAGTCCTGCGATAACGGCCCCTACATTTACGATTTTATTGAAAGGAAGTAATCATGGCTGAAACGTAGGCCCTGGTAATCACTCTTTTAGCCGCCGACGGAAGCAGGGTTGATGTGGTGAAAGATATATTCGAAACGAAAGAAAAATGTAATCAGGTTATTTTTGAAGAGCGAGTATTTAACGGCGCGTGCTACCAGGTGGATAAAATCATTCACCAGAATGAATCTGAATAAGCTGTAATTTAATTAATCCGTTTTACCCTGCGCCTTTTCTGGTGGGGATTACTGCAATCAAAAAAAAGGAGTGAGTAATGGAAGTATTAATGGCTGATTTAACCCTAAATACCGTAAGCAAGAACCTTGCAACATTTAATTTATCTGACGTTATTTCAGGGGCATTTCACCGCCACAGCGATAACTCAGTGACCATTGTTCTTGATGGTGGTTATGTAATGGGTAAGGCTGACTGCTCTGCCTGCGCAATAGAAAAGATTGGTTCGGTAGCTATTCAGTATATGAGAGAGCGTTTCTCTTGCGGCATTGATTACAGCGACTATAAGCGCCTCTACCTCAATTAATAAAGTATGCAGCGCGTAGTTTTGTCGGTGTCAGGTTTTTGTATTCCTTACTGGCACCGACCTTTTTAGTGAACTCTGTAGTGCGGTGAATGCGGCTCTGCGCACGCGGCACAGCCAGAAATAATACCTGTCATTATGGGTTGGGAAGATTGTTGTCTCCTGTAATTGCTGGCTGGTTACAGGAACCGGGAGGCACCCGGCACCGCACTACAAAGTTCATTAATGCTGGAAGAGGATATGGAAGAATCTATTAGATGTGAAGCGTGCAGGGTTGTGCATGATAAATCAAAAATGCATTACAGCCAAAAAAAGGGAATATCCAGATATTACTGTCACAGTTGCAACGAAGAAAGAAAGAAATTTGCCAATCTCAGGGCCGCGCAGCGTAATTTCAGGAATACAGCACCAAGAAAAAGTACGACCAATTCTAAATACTCACTATTTTAAATAAAAAGGCCACATATGACTGTTGAATTAAAGGAATTTAGCGGTGCGTCATTAGTAAAAGACAAAGCACTGAAAAGAGATCCGGATTTAAAACCGTTGGCTATTAAAGTCAAAACCACAAACAAGGCCACGGCTGAGGCTATCATTGCCGGTAAGCTGGCAGAGCATTACCCGGCTAACATCGACGACTATTTCAAAGTAAAGGTGTGGGAGCACCGGGAAGGGCTGCCGCGCATTACTGCTGAGTACGGTGTGTTCTGTTCTGACTTTTTCAGCAACATAGCTGTATGGAACCCTGAAGCTGGTGAGCCCGTGGCTGCGCCTGAAGCTGACTATGAAGAACGGAAGGATGAACCGGCGCTTAAACTCGTCAGTGCGCTGGACAAAGCCTCCCGCGCAGCAGCTCTTGTCCTGTTTGGGCCTGTCACTGAAATCAGCTCGGCGCAGTACGGTCAGATTGTTGATCTGATTAGCGATGAAGATGGGCATTTTGATCGCGAGCTGGCGGAAGCCGTAAGTCGAGAATCCCGCGTACTGGCGCTGGCTACAGAGCGTCAGATCGCCCTGCTGGCCTGGGTGCGTGAAACAGCGAAAGAATCGGCTCAATGGACTGATTTAGTCAAGCTACTGGCTAAGTGGCTGGATACTCCAGTTGATAAGCGCCCACAGGCAGCTCGTCCCGATAATGAAGGGGTCGAGTTTGTTCGCACTGACACAGGTGCTCGCCTGTGCACCGGAGCGCCTACAGACCGCAATTTCAAGCACAGCAAAGATAGCTTGGGTAACGAAATCGCTTTAGGGATGCTGGCGCGTGAACATGAATTCAACATCTACACAGTAGGCCTGCCGTTATATCAGCAGGCTGAGAATATCCGCCTGTCAGGAACCAATGAAGAATTCAATGCCTGGTACCGCATGTTTATTACCACTCCTGGTGGGATGGACTTCTCACGAGCAAGCAATATTGCCGTGGTTAAAACGGCTCCAGAGGACCTTTGGAAAGACCCGGTTAAACACCGCGAGTATTTCAACCGCGTCATGACAGAATCAGATCACGCGAACCCTGATCCGCTAATCGTCGATATTGCCTGTGGCCGATCCTCTTCTCCAATGCCTCATGCCATTAAAGAGAATGCATCTCATGATGAAACCCAACCGTCTGTATCAGTCGAAACTGAAATACCAGCAGTCTGCCCGGTGCGCGTTGCTGAGCTCGATAAAGAACTCAGCGAGGCATTTGCACAGAGCGCAGGGAATAATGACCAGCCAAAAATCGAAAACATTGGCGGTGGTATTTTCTCAGTCGATGCGCTGATCGGCGGCAGTGCCTCAAATGAAGGAGAAAAACAGGAAGTGCCGCCAGCACTGAGTGAGCGAGAGCTGGAAATCGCGGTTGCGCTGAATGACCTTCTCGCCGAGCGCACGCGGATTATGGATAAGGCGGATGTCAGCGAGCTGCTGCAGGCGGCCAGCCTGAAAACCTCCGACGTTATCCCGCTGCTGATGCAGGATATTGCCACCACTGAACTCTGCCTGTCTCCCGACTTTAGCGAGCTGGAGATTCAGGATGTCGCCACTACGATTCTGGAGAACTGGTCTGATGATATCAACGTCCGCCAGAAG
The DNA here is from genome assembly GCF_026672535.1 of Lelliottia sp. SL45. Classification (NCBI taxonomy): domain Bacteria; kingdom Pseudomonadati; phylum Pseudomonadota; class Gammaproteobacteria; order Enterobacterales; family Enterobacteriaceae; genus Lelliottia; species Lelliottia sp. SL45. Next base: position 1,118,356 of record NZ_JAPPRH010000003.1, on the reverse strand, counting down.
GTTGCGCTGGATGCCATTGTAGAGTTTCGCAAACCAGCGCCACCAAAAAGCGCAGCACCGATAAGCACCGCCAAGGCCAGCAATGACGCGGAACCAGAGCAAATTACTGCACCAGCGCTCAGCGGCCTATCCTACCGCCAGCAGCTCACCATCGCCGCGCTGAATGGCCTGTGCGCAAACCCTGCTTATTGCCACGCACGCCACGACCTGCCGCTGATGGCTATTGATTTGGCTAGCGATGTAATTGATATGCAGGACGGCGTCGATGCGGATTGAATTTATCGATAAAGGCGCTGTTGGCCATATGGTGATCAGCAGCCCTTTCTGGCGCGTCAGGCGTCACTTTCGCGCGGTGGATGCCGCGCTTATCGAATCACCCTGCATCACCTGGCGCAACGAAGGAGGGTTCTGGGTGAAGCGCACAATACTGAGCGGGCCAATTTTTCCCATGTTCCGGACGCATAAGGCCGCATGGAGGGAGGTGAACCGCTGATGAGCAAAGCAAAAGAGGTGATCGCCAGCGGAATGTGGGCGGAATTTCCTGATGTGCTGATAACGCTTGAGCTGTGCAGGGTGTTTGCTCAGAGGGATAAGCGCAGCGTGCCGGCATCATTGCGGGGCTGCGCCAGGGTACTGGCGGATAGAGTAGAAAACTACAGGCTGCGCGCCGCGCTGCAGACGATGAGCAAAAGCCTTTTTCCGGAGACGCAGATAAGCCAGATACGCGACTGCATCAGGAAAATGGAAACGGCTGTGATAAGGGGTCTTCCGGATGCGATTGATAAACAGAAGCGTAAAAAAACACTGACGAAGCTACTGCGTGCAACGAAGCCCTGCAGCAGCATGTCTGTCGATTCGGTGACTACGCCAGGCAGTACACACAGACCATGTACACGGTACAGGTCGGAAAAAAGAAAATTACCGTTGAGGTTATAACCCGCCGGAAAAGTTACGTCGCCAGGGCCATGAATGGTGCCAGGCGGCTTTACCGGCTGCCGGGTATCAGGGGGTGATATGGAAGATTTGCTGGTTCCGTTAATTGTGATGTCCGTTCTCATTATTGTTATAGCCGTTGCCGGTATCGCTGTGTGCGTTATGGATCGTCTGATTGATGACTAAATTTAGAGAAGAAAAAATGACCGAATTAACTGTAGTGAAAGATTTTGATTTCGATGGGCACGCCATTCGCACTATGAGCGATGGGATTGGTGAGGTGTGGTTTGTTGCAAAAGACGTGGCTGAAATTCTTGGTTATGGGCAAGCTACCGACATGACCCGTCGGCTGGATGACGATGAAAAGCAGACCCGCTTTGATCGCTGTTCCCAGAATAATCAGGTGCTTATAACTGAGTCTGGACTCTATAACGCCGTGCTGGGTTCGCAAAAGCCTGAAGCAAAGCGCTTTAAAAAATGGGTTACATCGGAAGTGCTGCCGACCATTCGTAAAACCGGCGGGTACAACCTGATACCGCAGACCTATTCTGACGCGCTCCTTGAGGCGGCCCAACAGGCCCGGCGGGCGGAGGATGCTGAAAAATTGCTGGAGAAAAAAGACGATCAATTCAAGTCTGTTCGCGGTTCTTACGGCAATCACGTCATGCAGCACAACAAATACAAGCACAGCAAAGGCGAAGGCTTCCGGCATGCCACCATCGCCCATGTAAAGGCGACGATTCCTGGCAAGTATCGCTGGCAGAACCTGGCTAACTACTGCAGCTATCACAATCTGCCAGTAGAGATCCTGACGCCACATTACCGGTCTGTTCCGCTGAACTCGTATCCAGCAGAGGCATGGATGGCGATTTATAACATCGATATTTCAGGGCTGTGAGGTTGAGTATGAAATGGCCTGAGGCTTTTGCGTTTGCGATCTCGTGCATTTGCGCTGCAGCAGTCTGGATTGCTGTGATTCTTCATAACTGATTTTTGAAAATCAACCTGCGCCAGCTGCATTTCGTATTATGCAGCTGGTTATTGAGGTGAGTGTGAAACTGATGTCTCTCGAAAGTTGGGCGAAGGCGCGATACGAGGATCCGCCTCCGATTGGAACGTTGAGAAAATGGGCGCGGAACGGAAACATTTACCCGGCGCCGGAAAAGGAAGGCACGCAGTACAGAGTCAGGCCGGATGCCGTCTATATCAGGCCCAACAAATGCTGCAAAACCCTGAACACCAACCAGGGAAGATTCCCGTTAAAGGGACGGTTGATAGAGAGGATTAGAGATGGCGAGGCCGGAAAAATATGATGCAAATCTGCCAAAAAATCTGACCTACCGTAAGGCCAGGAAAACTTATGCCTGGCGCAATCCTCTCGATGGAAAAGAGATCCCGCTTGGAAAAATATCGCGCAGGGAAGCGATTTCCCAGGCAATTGAAGCCAACCACTACATCGAAAAAAATTACACCCCGATCGCCCTGCTCGAGCAGCTGAAAGGCACCAACGAATACACCATGGCTAACTGGCTGGATCGGTATGAGGTCATCCTTCAGCGCCGTAAGCTGGCGGCCAATACCTACAAAGTGCGCGCCGGGCAGCTGGCGACGATCGGCGAGCACTTCGGCCTACTGGTGCTGGCGAACATCACCACCCGTGACGTAGCCGAGTTCCTGGAGCGCTGGACGGCGTGCGGCAAAACCACAATGGCGGGCACCATGCGATCGGTGCTGTCTGATGTATTCCGCGAGGCGGTAGTTGAGGGACGCGTTGATGCGAACCCGGTAACGCCGACCCGCGCACCAAAAATAGAGGTGCTGCGTGAACGCCTGGAGTACGAATCATTTTTAGCGGTTCGCGCGGGTGCCGAGCGTATGCCGGCATGGTTTGGTCTGGCGATGGATCTGGCACTCGTCACCGGCCAGCGCCGCGAAGACGTTGCCCGCATGCGCTTCACCGACATTAAAGACGATAGACTGTACATCGAGCAGCAGAAAACTGGCGCATGCCTGGCGCTCCCGTTGTCACTAACGCTGAAACAGGCTGGCCTGCGTCTGGGTACGGTCATTGATCGCTGCAAGCTGGTCAGCCGCTGCGATTTTCTGATCAGCCCTGGAAGCAGAAAAAATAGCGAAGATGGCAGCATTAACCTGGACAGCCTGACGAAAGGCTTTGTGAAGGCGAGAAATTTTTCAGGCGTGATTTTTACCGACAACCCACCCTCTTTTCATGAGATCAGGAGCCTGGCAGGAAGGATGTACGAGAAGGATTTTGGGAAGGAGTTTGCGCAGAGACTGCTGGGACATAAGTCGGAAAAAATGACAGAGAAGTATCTGGACAGCAGAAAAAAAGAATACGTGATGATTTGACAGAAATCGACGTCCGGGATTATAGTCCGCGCACGGCCGCAAAATCGGTCGTCGGGATTAGCCTCCCGGATAATCACCGCGACAACCACACGCCGCGAGCGTGTTTTTTATTGTCGTTTGCATTGCCACATCTTCGCATTATGGTGGGCTGTGTGGGGGCGGAGCAATCCGCGCCGGTAGGTGATCCGGTAAGGCTAACCCCGCACAGTTCACCACCTCTCGATTAGCCTCGACGGTGGTGATTACACTGATATCACCAAGAGGTGTCATGATGACTACTCAACTTATTCCTGTCTTCGACGGTTCCATCTCTAACGAAAAAATACTCCTTTGCGATGCGCGTGAACTACATCTTTTTCTGGGTGTGCGAAAAGATTTTTCCTCATGGATTCGGGAAAGAATTGCTGATTATGGTTTTATCGAAAACGAGGATTTTATTTTGCTCACCCATTTTGGTGAGCAAAGAAAAGGGCGTGGCGGACACAACCGAAAAGATTACCACCTGACAATCGATACAGCCAAAGAGCTATCCATGGTCGAACGCAACGAAAGGGGTCGGCAGATCCGCCGTTACTTTATCGAGTGCGAAAAGCAGGTGCGCCAGCAGTTCACTACATCAGCAGTACCAACCTACCCACCCTTCTGCGACGACTACCCCAATCGCGCCGAGATAATTTACTACCAGGATTTCAAACCGATCTTTAGCAGGGCGCTTTCTAGTCGTGACATTGTGATCACGCCGGAGGGAATGATGGAGTGGCTGGAGATGCGCGGACTGGTATTCTTCACACGGGATGAGCTAAAAAACATGACCGTTCAGCAGCTGCTGGCTGTCGCCAGATAAAAATACAAAAAACCCCAGGTTGGTGGCCTGGGGTTTTTGTGGTTGGGGAATCGCAGGTAGCATGGATTGCTGCAGCCGAACCCGATATGACACTACTAAGTTAACTCAATGCTTTCAGGTTTTCAAGAAACTGTTAGCCTTCCCTAACTTACTAAAGTAAAATCCGCGCGTCTTATCGTTGCAGCGCGAATGGTCTCTTGCGGAAAGATTTTCCCCGTTGAAACGGGTGGTGCCGTCAAAGCTTAGGCCTGGAGTGCAGCCGAATTCGATATGACAATCAACCCGCCGGATTCGGGGAAATGTAAAAGCTAATCTGGCAGGCTGCAATCCTCACGTGAGGAATGGCGGATGATTGAGATCCTCTCCATCTTTAAGATGGTGATCGAGATTGTTGCTGCAATTTTGCAGTTGATTGAGCTGATCAAATAACAGTTCAAAACGTACCTAAGGCGCGCTCAGTTTACCGACTGGGCGCGCCTTTAACATTTCATATTTGGTAGTGAAGAGAATCAAAGGAATGAAGAAATTGTTTGCAGCAAAAGCTTTACTCACCCAAAACTCAAGCCCACTCGATTCATTAAGTTTATTTAATGCGATGCATTTGGCTGGTTTATTAGAAGAAAAGGAATATGTATCCTCCACTGGAAGTGGGGAAATCAAACGTTATCACTCTCTTACAGAAGATGGATTGAAGTTTGGTATGAACAAGTCATCCCCTTACAGTGAGAAAACTGAATTAGTATTTTACCCAGCCACTTTTAAGGCGTTGCTGGTACTTGCTTCAGAGGAAATCTTGACTCATTCAGAAAGTCTATAACATCCACCCTGGCAAGCAAAAATGCGCCCCGCGTTGGTAATTCAAGCATCTTTTACGACATGGAATCTATCAACCCGCTTTCGAAATTTAATGGTGTAAATGAATTGTGAATGTTAAAAACGGTGTGGTATAACGAGAAATACCGAATATTGAAGTTCGGACAATTTTCGGACATTTTCGGACATAGCGCCGTAAGTAACTGAAATAGAAGACAGATAAAAAGAGACCGAATACGATTCCTGTATTCGGTCCAGGGAAATGGCTCTTGGGAGAGAGCCGTGCGCTAAAAGTTGGCATTAATGCAGGCTCAAGTCGCCTGACACTTTAAGAATAGATGACGACGCCAGGTTTTCCAGTCCGCAGCAAAAGTGGCCGGAAAATTTCACGTTCGAGCATCCTGAAACGAAAAAACCGCAGTACTTCCTGTAAGAAGACTGCGGTTTTTTTATTGGAAAGCAGAGACTAGCAGAGCGTCTCAGCTCGCTCGATAAAGGGTGCAAGACTCATCTTCTGACTCGGGTTTTGCGGGTCGTCAATCTGGATGATACTGATAGGCTGACCGTTGCTTTTGCCGCTGGCGACCTGCTTCTCGGCGACGTCATTCAGCGGATACTGCACCAGCGTGCTCGGGTTGATGGCATACAGCGCATGGCCCGGACGGCAGGTCAGCATCACCTCTTCACGGTTAAAGGCCCATTTGTCTTTACCCACCTCGAAGCGACTCACGGTAATCACCTGCGGGGCGGCAAATGCGGAACCGGCGCACGCCAGCAATACGAGAGAAAGGACTGTTTTTTTCATACGTTTTAAACCTTGTCAGAAAGGCTCCCAGGTCGCGAAAAGACTGACGATTGCCAGCACCAGCGCGCCCAGAACCACCTCAGCCTGTGTCATCCAGATAAAGAATTGTTGTTCGCGCCCCGATTCAGGACGAAATCGTGGCACCAGAAAATACCGATTCAGCAGCGCAATTACCACCATCATCGCCACCAGCGCACATTTCAACAACAGCAGTTGCCCGTATTCCGTGCGCCACGGCCAGTTCAGCCCGATGATCAGCAGCATATTGATGACCCCGGACAGGATCACGCCCGCCACGGCATAATGTCCCACGCGGGAAAAACGCATCATGGTATAGATAGCCGGAACGCGCCAGCGCCCTTTCGCCAGCCGCATACAAAAGACGAGTGGCAGCAACGCGCCCACCCAGGTGGCAGCGCTGAGCAGATGGACTGCGTGGTTCAGGCGCTGCACGATCCCCGCAACTCCATCACGCATCGCCGCATGGCCGACTCCCGCCAGCAAAATAAACTGGCCGATAGCAAGCAACAGCAGCAGACGCGCGCTTTTCGCAGGTGCGATCCACGCCGCGCAAGCGGTCAGGACCGCAAAGACGATTTGCCACAGCCAGACGCCGCCAAAGCGGGTGCTGGCCACTGCGTGCCAGATCTGCGGCTGGATAACATCACCCCAGCCGTCGCCCATCAGCCCGCCCTGCACAGCCAGCATCAGCAGCGCCGTCGACAAACTCACCAGCGCCGCGATCTTTTGCTGCCTCTGAAAGCGGCGCGTCATCAGCCGTTGCAGGGAAAAGGGAGCCAGCCACGCGCTGTAAAACGCATTGCCAAAAATCAGCATCAGCGCCGCAAAATGGACAAAGCGCAGGGCGACGTAACTGAACGCCAGCATGTTATTTCACGCTAAAGTGATAGCTGCCTTTGGTTTTGTGGCCGTCGACCGAGACCACATGCCAGTCCACGGAATAGGTCCCCGGCGTTAATGCCTGTTCGAGGGGAACAATCAGCTGGGTATTGTCATTCTCTGCGCGCTTCACGACACCGGTTTTAACGATCTGCTGTTTATCGCCGGTGATCGACACGCCGCTGAATTTCGGTTCGATGCCTTCCGAGAAATTGAGCGTCAACGCCTGCGGCGCAGCCGTCACCGCCGCATCGGCGGCCGGGTACTGATGTTTCAGGTGGGCATGAGCCAGTGCAGCAGGAGCCGTTGCGACGGAAAGCAGAAATGCCAGAGCGCAAGCCGCGCGGGATGCGGTGAATACCATATCAATCATTCCTTTTGGTTATGTCTATATGACAGAGGATAACGCTGTATAATATCGGAGTCGAGGATGATCCTGCGCGGGCTTGTCAACGCAGGGTAACCGCGGTAACGTTGGCGCCGCATAAACAGGAGAAGGCAATGAACATTAATCTGGCTACCCTCCCCCAGGATGAGATGGACAAAGTGAATGTCGATCTCGCCGCTGCGGGCGTGGCATTTAAAGAGCGCTATAACATGCCGGTGATCGCCGAAGTGGTTGAGCGCGAACAGCCCCCTCATCTGCGCGACTGGTTTCGCGAGCGCTTGATCGCCCATCGCCTGAAATCCGTGACCCTGTCGCGTTTGCCGTACGAACCTAAAGTTAAGTAAACCCGGCGCGTCGTTACATTTCCTTACATGGATTATGGCAGGATAAGAAAACCCTGAAGTATTCAGGTGTATTATCAATAACCCTGCGACTAGTGTATAAGGAAGTCACGATGTCCCAATGGAATATTGCCGCCGCGCAGTATGCCTCCCGGCATAACTGCATCGATGCCCACGTGCAGCATCATCTTCGCTTTATCGACGCTGCTGCCCGCCAGCAGTGCAATCTGCTGGTTTTCCCTGAGCTTTCACTGACCGGCCCAGCCACAGATAACACCACCTTACCCGAACCGCCCAGCGAGCTGGCCCTGCAGCCGATAGCTGACGCCGCGCACGCCCTGGCAATCACGGTGATTGCAGGTATTACCCTTGAGACCGACGGCGCGCGTAAGAAAGGTCTGGCGCTCTTTTGCCCTAATCAACGCCAGCCCATGCGTTACCCGCAGGGCAGCGGCGCGTGCCTGATCCCCGGCGATCCGCAGCTGACGATTGTTGAGGGGAAAACGGAGCTGCTGAATATCGATCCGCTGGCTGCGCTGTATACTTGCAGCCAGGCGGTAGGCGAAACGCGCTGGCGAGACGCTATCAACCGCCTGCAACGCTTTGCGCATAAATATGCGATCACGGTACTGATGGCGAATTCAGACGGGCACAGCGCGCTGTGGGATTCGAGCGGCCAGCTCATTGTTCGCGCGGATCGGGGCGAGCTGTTATTAACCGGAACATGGGGTAAGCAGGGTTGGCAAGGTGATATCATTCCATTACGCTAACGTTTTTACGGCCAGGAGTGAGCCATGCTGCGTGTAATCGACACCGAAACCTGTGACCTTCAGGGCGGGATTGTAGAGGTGGCGTCTGTTGACGTTATTGACGGACAGATCGTCAACCCCATGAGCCATCTGGTTCGGCCTGACCGCCCTATCAGCGCGCAGGCGATGGCTATCCACCGCATCACAGAATCGATGGTGGCCGACAAACCCTGGATTGAGGATGTCATCCCGAACTATTTCGGCAGCCAATGGTACGTGGCACATAACGCCAGTTTCGACCGGCGCGTGCTGCCGGAGATGCCAGGCGAGTGGATTTGCACCATGAAACTGGCGCGTCGGGCGTGGCCGGGGATTAAATACAGCAATATGGCGCTGTATAAATCCCGTAAGCTCAGTGTGAAAACGCCGGAAGGGTTGCACCACCACCGTGCCCTGTATGACTGCTATATCACGGCGGCGTTGCTCATTGATATCATGAATACTACCGGCTGGACGCCGGATGATATGGCGACCATTACCGGCCGTCCGGCGCTGCTGACCACGTTTACCTTTGGTAAATACCGCGGCAAACCGGTGTCCGAAGTGGCTGAGCGCGATCCGGGCTATCTGCGCTGGTTATACAATAACCTTGACCGCATGAGCCCGGAGTTGCGTCTTACACTTCGTCACTACCTCGACAATGCTTAATCTGTCGCAACATGGCCTGGCAGCGTCTCCTGCGCCAGGCCAATCAGAAAGGCATATTCCAGCGCCACCCCTTCATAAGATTTAAATCGCCCCGATTTCCCGCCGTGGCCGGAATCCATATCCGTACACAGCAGCAGCAGATTATCGTCCGTTTTCAGCTCCCGCAGTTTTGCCACCCATTTTGCCGGCTCCCAGTACTGCACCTGCGAATCGTGCAGGCCCGTCGTCACCAGCATGTGCGGATAGGCTTTCTCTTCGACGTTGTCGTAGGGGCTGTATTCCTTCATGTAGCGGTAATAGGTTTCGTCCTGCGGATTACCCCACTCTTCAAATTCACCGGTGGTTAACGGAATGGATTCGTCGAGCATGGTCGTGACGACGTCGACAAACGGTACCTGCGCGACGATGCCTTTAAACAGCTCGGGACGCTGATTAATAACCGCCCCCATCAGCATGCCGCCTGCGCTGCCGCCCATGCCAAAGCACAGGTGCGGATCGCCGTAACCCTGCGCAATCAGCCCGTCGCACACGTCGAGATAGTCGTTAAAGGTATTTTTCTTCTTCAGGAATTTCCCCTCTTCGTACCAGTGCTGCCCCAGCTCGCCGCCGCCGCGCACATGGGCAATGGCGAAGATAAATCCCCTGTCGAGCAGGCTCAGCCTGCTGCTGCTGAAATCTGCGTCCATGCTGGCGCCGTACGAGCCGTAGCCGTACACCAGCAGCGGATTTTTACTCTTGTGGAAATGATCTTTGTGATACACCAGCGACACCGGGACTTCCACGCCGTCGCGCGCAGTGATCCACAGGTGTTCGCTGCGATAGCAGCTGGCATCGAAACCGGCCACTTCAGCCTGTTTCAGCACGCGCCGCTGCCCGGTATTCATATCGAGTTCAAACAGCGTATCGGGAGTGGTCATCGACGAATAGCCGTAGCGCAGCCGCGACGACTCCGGCTCCGGGTTGTAGCCAATCCAGGTGACATACGCCGGATCGTCAAAGGCGATCCCCACCACTTCGCGGGTTTTGCGGTTGATCTGGCGAATACTGGTCAGCCCGCGCTGGCGCTCTTCCACCACCAGCCAGTCGGTAAACAGGGTGAAACCTTCGAGCATCACCTGCTCGCGCGCCGGGATCAGCACTTCCCATTTGCGTTCATCGCGTACTTTGGTTTTATACAGGCCAAAGTTTTTGCCCTCGCGGTTAGAGCGCAGGTAGAAGGTGTGCTGGAAATGGTCGAGGCTGTACTCGTGATCTTTGCGGCGCGGCAGGAAACAGAGCGGCTGCGCGTCGGGCAGTTCGGCGTCCAGCAGCAAGACTTCGGTGGTCGTCGCACTGGCCAGGGAGATAATCACATAGTGGCGCGATGTGGTTTTATGCAGGCTGACGTAAAAGGTTTCGTCTTTTTCCTCGTACACCAGCTCATCGTTGCCTGAAGATGTGCCCACCGTGTGCCGCCAGACCTGATAAGGCAGCAGCGTTGAGGCGTGCTTTTTAACGTAATAGACAGTTTCGGAGTCGTTCGCCCAGACGAAATCAGACGAGACGTTATCCAGCATTTCCGGATACCAGTTTCCGCTTTCCAGATTACGAAACCGCAGACCGTACTGGCGGCGTGACAGATAATCTTCCGCCAGCGCCATAATGGTGTTATCAGGTGAAATGCCCAGCCCACCGAGCGTATAGAACTCGCTGTGCGCCGCGCGCTGATTGGCATCGAGCAGCGTCTCCCACTCATCCCATTCGGCGCTCAGCACCGACTGACGCTGGTAAATCGCATACTCACTGCCCGGCTCGTAGAGATGGCGATAGCGGTAGCCGTTCTTGGTCCAAGGGGCGGAAATATCGCGCTGCGGCACGCGCGCCACCATTTCACCGAGCAGGCTGTCCTGAAGCGTCTGCTGTGAAGACATCACCTTTCGGCCGTAGTCATTTTCCTGATGCAGGTAATCAAGCACTTGCGGCTGCGAGCGATCGTCGTCCCGCAGCCAGTAGTAATTATCGATGCGCGTATCACCATGGGTGGTAATCGCTTTGGGAATGCGTCGGGCTTTTGGCAGCATGTCAGTTTTTCTTTTTGGTTTTACACCCTATAAGGGTGGCAAAACACACGCACGATGCAAGCGAAACGTGACAACCGCCAAATATTACTAGCCCGGTAAGGCCTGTTTTTGCTGCTTAATATCCTGCTCAATCCCGTCGCGTACGTCCTGCGGAATTTTCAGCGCGTCGCCGAGCGCGTTCAGATAGCTGCGCTCCATAAAATGATCAATATCGATAGCCGCACAGCTCAGAAAATAGAGCTCCAGCGCCTCTTCCTCGTTTTTCACGCTCTGCGCCAGACGCATCGGGTCGAGCGGTTGTTCAATCGCCTGCGCCACCAGCGCCCGTCCCTGCGCCTCAACGCCCGCTTCCCGCATCTGCTGTTCGATGGCGGCGCGTTCATTATCGTCGATATGACCGTCACTTTTGGCGGCAAACACCAGCGCCAGGATCAGCCGTTCAGTGCGCACATCCAGCGACGAGGCCTGTTGACCAAACTGCGGCTCGTCCTGATGGGCAGTGCGTACTCTGTCTTTGTACTTGTTCCACAAAACCGTTCCGGCGATTGCCCCGCCGCCCGCCAGCAGTGCGCCAGTGCCGTATTTCGCCAGCAGTTTGCGGGAGGATTTATTGGCGACCAGCAGACCCGCCAGCCCGCCGAGCGCCCCTGGCACCAGCAGCTTGCTCAGTCCTTGCTCACTGGACGACGACGCTTTCTGACCTAACATGGACTGCAGTTGATTTAACCAGCCTGACATAATATTCCTCACTCTACGGTTCGTTATGGTTACAGCCTATGCGAGGCGATGTCAGGAAATGTCTGCCCGCACTAAAGAAGCGCAAATTTCCCCCTGCGCTCAGGACATCTGCGCCTGGTGGAAGACAGACGCAAACGTTTTCGTTTATACTGCGCGCAACTTTTTTAGGGGGATATGATGACTCTTTTAGGAACTGCTTTGCGTCCATCCGCGACGCGCGTCATGCTGTTGGGTTCTGGCGAGCTGGGAAAAGAAGTGGCCATTGAGTGCCAGCGTCTCGGCATTGAAGTGATTGCCGTCGATCGTTATGCGGATGCACCGGCGATGCACGTCGCGCACCGCGCGCATGTCATCAATATGCTCGATGGCGACGCACTTCGCGCGCTGATTGCACAGGAAAAACCTGACTTTGTGGTCCCGGAAATCGAAGCGATTGCCACCGACACGCTTATTGCCCTTGAGCAGGAAGGTCAGCGTGTGGTGCCTTGTGCCCGCGCAGCCAAACTGACCATGAACCGCGAAGGCATTCGTCGCCTGGCAGCCGAAGAGCTGGCGCTACCGACTTCCAGCTATCGTTTTGCCGATGGAAAAGCGGATTTCCTGCAAGCCGTCGAACAAATTGGCTACCCGTGCATCATTAAGCCGGTGATGAGCTCCTCCGGTAAAGGCCAGAGCTTTATCCGCGACGAAACCACGCTTGATAAGGCGTGGGATTATGCCCAACAGGGTGGCCGCGCGGGCGCCGGGCGCGTCATCGTCGAGGGCGTCGTGAAGTTTGATTTCGAAATCACCCTGCTGACAGTCAGCGCCGTTGACGGTGTTCACTTCTGCGATCCCATTGGCCATCGTCAGGAAGACGGCGATTACCGTGAATCCTGGCAGCCGCAGCAGATGAGCGCGCTGGCGCTGGAGCGCGCGCAGGAGATTGCCCGCAAAGTGGTGCTGGCGCTGGGCGGTTACGGTCTGTTTGGCGTGGAACTGTTCGTCTGCGGCGATAAGGTGATTTTCAGCGAAGTCTCTCCGCGTCCTCACGACACCGGAATGGTGACGCTGATATCCCAGGATCTCTCGGAGTTCGCCCTGCACGTTCGCGCGTTTCTGGGGCTGCCGGTGGGCGGAATTCGTCAGTATGGCCCGGCGGCCTCTGCGGTGATCTTGCCCCGGCTGACCAGCCAGAATGTCACGTTTGGTAATGTGGAGGCCGCCGTCGGCGCGGGTCTGCAGCTGCGTCTGTTTGGTAAACCCGAAATCGACGGAACTCGTCGCCTGGGCGTGGCGTTAGCCACCGGCGATAGCGTGGAAGCAGCGGTTGAGCGGGCGATCAATGCGGCGCAAGCCGTGAGTGTGAAAGCATAAAAAAAAGCCGGGCAACGCGTGTTTGCCCGGCCAGTATTTTCGGTTTTGTCGGGCGGGTTGACACCCGCCACTGCAAAAATTACTTCGCGCCTTCCACAGCTTCGCGCGCCAGCTTAGTAATGCGATCCCAGTCGCCCGCTTCCAGCGCATCGGCCGGAACCAGCCACGAACCACCGATACACAGCACGCTTTTCAGTGCCAGGTAGTCACGGTAGTTCGCCGGAGAGATGCCGCCAGTCGGGCAGAAACGCACCTGAGAGAACGGACCTGCAATCGCCTGCAGAGCTTTGGTGCCGCCGTTAGCTTCAGCCGGGAAGAATTTGAACTCTTTCAGGCCGTAATCCATACCCAGCATCAGTTCAGACACGGTGCTGATACCCGGGATTAACGGAATGGTGCCTTCGGTTGCCGCTTTCAGCAGTGGCTCAGTCAGGCCTGGGCTGATTGCAAACTGCGCGCCTGCTTCGGTCACTTCCGCCAGTTGCTGCGGGTTGAGCACTGTACCGGCACCGATAATCGCTTCCGGCACTTCTTTTGCGATAGCGCGGATCGCGTCCATCGCGCAGGCAGTACGCAGCGTCACTTCCAGAACACGAACACCACCTGCAACCAGCGCTTTCGCCATTGGTACAGCGTGCTCCAGTTTGTTCACCACGATAACCGGCACTACCGGGCCAGTTGTCAGGATTGCTTCTGCACTTGTTTTCCAGTTTTTCATCAGTGTTTTTCTCTCGCCAGATCGATAATTCTTGTCGTCTTAAAACGTAATACAGGTTGCGCCCTGCTCAGCACCGGAGAGTTTCTCGCGCAGTGCACTGAACATTTCGCGCCCTGTTCCCACACGCGACGCGCTCAGGTCAGGAATATGCGGCTTACGGGCTTCCAGTTCGGCTTCATCCACCAGCAGGGTCAGCTCGCCTGTCTGGCCATTGACGCGGATGATATCGCCATCGCGTACTTTCGCCAGTAACCCACCGTCATAGGCTTCGGGGGTGACGTGAATCGCTGATGGCACTTTACCTGATGCGCCAGAGAGTCGTCCATCGGTGACTAACGCAATTTTGAAACAGCGGTCCAATAATACACCAAGTGGTGGCATAAGTTTATGTAATTCTGGCATGCCGTTCGCTTTTGGTCCCTGATGACGAACCACGACGACGCAGTCTTTGTCCAGCAGGCCGGCCTCGAACGCGGGCAGCACGTCGTGCTGGCTTTCAAAAATCACCGCAGGGGCTTCTACAATCTGGTTTTCAACAGGCACAGCGGAGGTTTTCATCACCGCGCGACCCAGGTTGCCGCTCAGCACTTTGGTGCCGCCGTGGTGTGAGAATGGTTTCGCAAACGTGGCGATAACCTGTGCGTCGAGAGAACTCTGCGCGCCTTCGCGCCAGTCGAGCTGGCCGTCGTTCAGCCATGGCTCCAGGGTGTAACGCTGCAGGCCAAAACCGGCTACGGTGTTGACGTCTTCGTGCAGCAGGCCGCCTTTCAGCAGCTCGCGGATAAGCACGGGCACACCGCCCGCCGCCTGGAAGTGGTTGATATCCGCCGGGCCGTTCGGATAGAGACGCGCCATCAGCGGCACAATTTCAGACAGCTCAGAGAAATCATCCCAGTTAATCAGAATACCGGCCGCGCGTGCCATCGCCACCAGGTGCATGGTGTGGTTAGTTGAGCCGCCGGTTGCCAGCAGGGCGACAATCCCGTTTACCACCACTTTTTCATCCACCATTTTGCCGAGCGGCATCCACTCGTTGCCGTTGCCGGTCAAACGCGTGACCTGACGCGCAGCGGCTTCGGTCAGCGCCTGGCGCAGCGGAGCATCTGGCTGTACGAAAGAGGAACCCGGAAGCTGCATGCCCATGAATTCCACCACCATCTGGTTGGTGTTGGCGGTGCCGTAGAACGTACAGGTTCCCGCGGCGTGGTACGACGCGGCTTCGGCTTCCAGCAGGGCAATACGATCCACTTTGCCTTCGGCATACAGCTGGCGGATACGGACTTTTTCTTTATTTGGCAGACCGCTCGCCATTGGGCCTGATGGCACAAAAATCGCAGGCAGATGACCAAAGGAGAGCGCAGCCATCGCCAGGCCCGGGACAATTTTGTCACACACGCCGAGGTACAGGGCGCCGTCAAACATGTTATGGGACAGGCCTACGGCCGCAGACATGGCGATCACTTCGCGGCTCAGCAGAGAGAGTTCCATTCCATCCTGGCCCTGGGTTACGCCGTCGCACATGGCGGGCACGCCACCCGCCACCTGCCCGACCGCGTTAGCGCTGTGCAGCGCTTTGCGAATAATTTCCGGGTAGTGTTCGTACGGCTGGTGTGCGGAGAGCATGTCGTTGTAGGAGGTGATGATCGCAATATTGTTACGCAGCATGCTTTTCAGCGAGGCTTTATCGTCCGGCTGGCAGGCGGCGAAACCGTGGGCCAGGTTACCGCAGGCGAGCTGCGAACGATGTACCGTGTCGGTCTTCGCCTGCTGGATGCGGGCGAGGTAGGCAGAACGTGTCTCTTTTGAGCGCTCAACAATGCGTTGTGTTACGCGTAACAATACAGGATTCATAAAAGCTCCTCTAATTTATCTGTCCAGGCTCGGGAGTTAACAAGATGAATCGCTTGTATTAACAAGGCTGAAACGCTTGCAGTCCGTAGCTCGGGGGCAAAATCGCTTCAGCCAGTGTAATAAAAAAAGCTCCACGGGTGAATCCACGTGGAGCTTAAATGATTAAAAATTGTGCCACAATCTGTGTTAGATCATGTTACCGGTAAAATAACCCGTTTGGATTAGCTGCCGGTTTACTCGAACTCGTTCCAGGAACGGCCGTCGCGGGTGATCATCGCCACGGACGCAACCGGTCCCCAGGTACCTGCCTGATACGGTTTTGGCGCATCCTGATCGGCAGCCCAGGCTTCAGTAATGGAGTCGACCCACTTCCAGGCTTCTTCCACTTCGTCGCGGCGCACGAACAGCGCCTGAATCCCACGCATGGTTTCCAGCAGCAGACGCTCGTAAGCATCGGCCAGATGCGTTTCGTTGAAGGTTTCGGAGTAGCTCAGATCCAGTTTGGTGGTTTGCAGGTTGTGCTTGTGATCCAGGCCCGGCACTTTATTCAGCACCTGAATATCCACGCCCTCATCAGGCTGCAGACGGATCGTCAACTTGTTCTGCGGCAGCTCCTGCCAGGACTCTTTAAACAGGTTCAGCTCCGGGTTCTTGAAATAGACCACAACTTCAGAGCATTTGGTCGGCAGACGTTTACCGGTGCGCAGATAGAACGGCACTCCCGCCCAGCGCCAGTTGTCGATATCGACACGGATCGCCACGAAAGTCTCGGTATTGCTGGACTTGTTCGCGCCCTCTTCTTCCAGATAGCCAGGGACTTTTTTGCCCTGCGCGAAACCGGAGGTGTACTGACCGCGGACGGTTTTCTCACGCACATTCGAGCGATCGATACGGCGCAGAGATTTCAGCACTTTCACTTTCTCGTCGCGAATGTTATCCGCTGAGAGGTCAGACGGCGGAGACATGGCGATCATGCAGAGAATTTGCAGCAGGTGGTTCTGGATCATGTCGCGCATCTGACCGGCCTGGTCAAAGTAACCCCAGCGGCCTTCGATGCCCACTTCCTCGGCCACGGTAATTTCCACGTGATCAATGGTGCGGTTGTCCCAGTTGTTGGCAAACAGGGAGTTCGCAAAACGCAGCGCCAGCAGGTTCAGTACCGTCTCTTTACCGAGATAGTGGTCGATACGGTAGACCTGGCACTCTTCGAAGTATTCGCCCACCTGGTCGTTGATTTCGCGAGAGGTCGCAAGCGAGGTGCCCAGCGGCTTTTCCATCACTACGCGCGCCGGTTTGGCGTTGAGTTTGGCTTCGCCAAGGCCCTTACAGATGGCGCCGAAGGTGCTTGGCGGCATCGCGAAATAGTTAATGGTCACACGGTTTTTCTGGTCCAGCATCTCGCCGAGACGACCAAACGCAGAGGTGTCGTTAACATCCAGGTTGCAGAAATCAAGACGACCGCTCAGCGCATCCCACAAACTTTCATCAATTTTCTCTTTCATGAATGTTTCGAGCGCTTCACGCACCACTTTGGTGTAGCCGTCTTTATCCCAGTCAGCGCGGCCCACACCCAGGATGCGAGTGTCCGGGTGGATCTGGCCTGCTTTTTCCAGTTGATACAGGGAAGGCAGCAATTTACGGCGTGCAAGATCGCCTTTCGCGCCGAAAATGACCAGGTCACATGCCTGGGCTGTTTGCGTTACCGCCATGTCATTCTCCTCAGTTGGATATCCTGGTGCTTTTGCCAGAATATCGTTGTAATTTTATTACAATGCACTGTACTGCTTTTACGTCATTCCCGAAACCATTAGCGCTTAACGTCGCGTGCGATAACGCGATTTTTCGATGATTGCACGCTTCAGTGACAGCAATGACCACAAATTCGTAGATTCTTTGTGCCGCCGGGCCGTCGCCAAAACCCGACCGCGATCAAGTAATGAAAAAAAACAACAACATTTGCTGTTGTTCATTACCCTTTGACCAGGTCAGAGGGGTATATTCTTCCTAATTCGAATCACGATTTCATCAATTTATGAAATCGCTTCCACCCATGAGTGTCTTGTCATCATGAACATGCTGGAAAAAATCCAGTTTCAACTGGAACACCTTAGCAAATCCGAGCGTAAAGTGGCTGAAGTAATTCTCGCCTCGCCCACTCAGGCCATCCATTCCAGCATCGCCGCTCTGGCGCAGGAGTCGGGGGTCAGTGAACCTACCGTCAACCGGTTCTGTCGCAGTCTTGAGACGCGCGGTTTTCCCGATTTTAAACTACATCTGGCCCAGAGTCTGGCAAACGGCACGCCCTATGTAAATCGTAATGTCGATGAAGACGACAGCGTAGAGGCCTATACCGGCAAAATTTTTGAATCGGCAATGGCGACGCTCGACCATGTGCGTCAATCGCTGGATAAAGCATCACTCAATCGCGCCGTCGATTTGCTCACCCAGGCGAAAAAAATCGCCTTCTTCGGGCTGGGCTCTTCCGCTGCGGTTGCCCATGATGCGATGAACAAATTTTTCCGCTTCAATGTCCCGGTCATCTACTCTGATGACATAGTGCTGCAACGCATGAGCTGTATGAATTGTAACGAAGATGACGTGGTAGTGCTGATCTCTCACACAGGTCGGACCAAAAGTCTGGTGGAACTGGCACAGCTGGCGCGTGAAAACGATGCCATGGTGATTGCGATCACCACCGCTGGCACGCCGCTGGCGCGAGAATCAACGCTCGCTATTACGCTGGATGTGCCGGAAGATACCGACATGTATATGCCGATGGTGTCGCGGCTTGCGCAATTAACCGTCATCGACGTGCTGGCCACGGGTTTTACGCTGCGTCGTGGCGCGAAATTCAGAGATAACTTGAAGCGTGTCAAAGAAGCGCTCAAGGAATCGCGTTTTGATAAAGAATTGCTCATTAAGGGCGATGTACCCTAAATGTTGTTATAAGGTTGTTACTTTTTTCGGTATTCGGTAATTTCTACACAGCACCGAATCTATGTTCACGCAACACCAAAGTTGTTTCAGTCAACGGAGTATTACATGTCCAGAAGGCTTCGCAGAACCAAGATCGTTACCACCTTAGGTCCGGCAACTGACCGCGATAATAACCTCGAGAAAATTATCGCCGCGGGCGCCAACGTGGTACGCATGAACTTCTCTCACGGGACGCCAGAAGATCACAAATTACGTGCAGACAAGGTCCGTGAGATCGCGGCAAAACTGGGACGTCACGTGGCTATCCTCGGCGACCTGCAGGGTCCTAAGATCCGCGTCTCGACGTTTAAAGAAGGCAAAGTTTTCCTTAACATCGGTGATAAATTCCTCCTCGACGCCAACCTGGGTAAAGGCGAAGGCGATAAAGAGCGTGTGGGTATTGACTATAAAGGTCTGCCTGCTGACGTGGTAACGGGCGATATCCTGTTACTTGATGATGGTCGCGTGCAGCTGAAAGTGCTTGAAGTTCAGGGCATGAAAGTGTTCACCGAAGTGACCGTTGGCGGCCCGCTCTCCAACAATAAAGGCATCAATAAACTTGGCGGTGGCCTCTCCGCTGAAGCCCTGACCGAAAAAGACAAAGCTGACATCATCACTGCCGCGCAGATTGGCGTCGACTATCTGGCTGTCTCCTTCCCGCGCTGCGGCGAAGACCTGAACTACGCTCGCCGTCTGGCGCGCGATGCAGGCTGTGACGCGAGCATTGTCGCGAAAGTTGAGCGTGCAGAGGCCGTCTGCAGCCAGGAAGCGATGGACGATGTGATTCTCGCGTCTGATGTGGTAATGGTTGCCCGTGGCGATCTGGGCGTTGAAATCGGTGACCCGGAACTGGTCGGCATCCAGAAAGCGCTGATCCGTCGTGCACGTCAACTGAACCGCTCCGTGATTACCGCGACCCAGATGATGGAGTCGATGATCACCAACCCAATGCCAACCCGTGCGGAAGTGATGGACGTGGCAAACGCCGTGCTGGACGGTACCGATGCGGTAATGCTCTCTGCTGAAACGGCAGCGGGCCAATATCCTGCTGAAACCGTCGCGGCGATGGCGCGCGTGTGTCTGGGCGCTGAGAAGATCCCAAGCATTAACGTCTCTAAACATCGTCTGGACATTCAGTTCGATAACGTGGAAGAAGCGATTTCCATGTCTGCCATGTATGCGGCGAACCACCTGAAAGGTGTCACCGCGATCATCACCATGACCGAATCTGGCCGCACCGCGCTGATGACATCCCGTATCAGTTCCGGCCTGCCAATCTTCGCGATGTCGCGTCATGAGCGCACTCTGAACCTGACAGCCCTGTACCGTGGCGTGACGCCGGTGTACTTCGACAGCACCAACGACGGCGTTGCAGCCGCCAACGATGCCGTCAATCTGCTGCGCGATAAAGGCTATCTGGTCTCTGGTGACATCGTGATCGTCACCCAGGGCGATGTGATGAGCACCATCGGCTCAACGAACACCACGCGTGTGATGACTGTCGAGTAACTGCATTCACGCCATACTGTCGGGGGATTCGCTCCCGACAGTTTTTTCCTCTTCTTGCTCTGCCTGTTTTTCTCTCTTTTGATTAAAGCTAAAACCTACCCTTACGGCCAATGGTGAGAATGGAAAACCCAGAGCTACTCACTGACGTAACAACGCGTACAGAAAGACTCCTCCTGTACGCGTAAACCGAACGTTATCTGATGGGTAGCAAAAATTATCTCTTCGGGAACAACTCTTTTCGCTTATACGGCTCTTTCTCGCCGGGCTTGCGGGTTTTGAGCAGTTTCAGAATCCAGGTGTACTGCTCGGCGTGCGGTCCGACGAGGATTTCGACCTCTTCGTTCATGCGGCGCGCGATGGTGTGATCGTCGGCGTCCAGCAGATCGTCCATTGGTGGACGTACTTCGATGGTCAGACGATGGGTTTTGCCATCGTAAATCGGAAACAGCGGAACGACGCGGGCGCGGCAGACTTTCATCAGGCGGCCAATCGCAGGTAGCGTCGCTTTGTAAGTCGCAAAGAAATCCACGAATTCACTGTGCTCGGCACCGTGGTCCTGATCCGGCAGGTAATAGCCCCAGTAGCCTTCGCGAACTGACTTAATAAAAGGTTTGATACCGTCGTTACGCGCATGCAGACGGCCACCAAAACGGCGGCGGACGGTGTTCCAGACGTAGTCGAAGATTTTATTGCCCTGATTATGGAACATGGCCGCCATCTTCTGGCCTTGCGACGCCATCAGCATCGCCGGAATATCTACGCCCCAGCCGTGCGGCACGAGAAAAATGACTTTCTCGTTGTTGCGACGCATCTCATCGATAATCTCCAGCCCTTTCCAGTCCACGCGATTTTTGACCTTCTCTGGCCCGCGCAGCGCCAGCTCGCCCATCATCGCCATTGCCTGGGGTGCGGTGGTAAACATAGCGTCGATAATCGCTTCACGTTCCGCGTCGCTTTTTTCCGGAAAACAGTAGAACAGATTGATCTGCGCACGGCGGCGCGCACTTTTGCCGAGTCGCCCGGCAATCAGGCCAATTTTACCGAGGACCGGATCGCGAAAAGATGCCGGAAGCAGCGCAAGGCCCGCAAATGCGTAGACACCCAGCCAGGCGCCCCAGTTACGCGGATGGCGAAAAGATTTCTCAAACTCGGGAATGTATTCACTGTTGTTTTTTTGGGTTTCCATGCGGGTTCCAGGGTCTGGTGAAGCAAAAAATAATCTTGAGATAGTGTAGCGAGGCAGAGTGTATCGCACAAAAGAAAAAGCCGGCGCATCTCTGCACCGGCTTTTAGATGACAAAAATCTAGTCGAAGCGCAGTTGCGGCATGACCTCTTTGACCTGGGCCAGATAATCGGTGCGATCTTTGCCGGTCAGACCTTCGGTACGCGGCAGTTTCGCCGTCAACGGGTTCACCGCCTGCTGGTTAATCCACACTTCGTAGTGCAGATGCGGGCCGGTGGAACGCCCGGTGTTGCCAGAAAGTGCAATGCGATCGCCACGCTTCACTTTCTGCCCCGGCTGAACCAGCAGCTTACGCAGGTGCATGTAGCGGGTGGTATAGGTGCGACCGTGACGAACGGCAACGTAATACCCTGCCGCGCCGCTGCGTTTTGCAATGACCACTTCACCGTCACCGACAGAGAGCACTGGCGTGCCCTGCGGCATCGCAAAGTCAACGCCACGGTGCGGCGCGACACGGCCAGTGACCGGGTTCAGACGACGCGGGTTAAAGTTGGATGAAACGCGGAACTGTTTCGCCGTCGGGAAGCGCAGGAAGCCTTTCGCCAGGCCCGTACCGTTGCGGTCGTAGAACTTGCCGTCTTCCGCGCGGATGGCGTAGTAATCTTTGCCTTCGGAGCGCAAACGCACGCCCATCAGTTGGCTTTGCTCACGCTTGCCGTCCAGCATTTCGCGGGACATCAGGATCGAGAATTCGTCGCCTTTTTTCAGTTTGCGGAAGTCCATCTGCCACTGCATGGCTTTGATGACTGAGCTGATTTCGCCGCTGGTCAAACCCGCGTCGCGCGCGCTGGCGACAAAGCTGGCGCCAACCTTGCCTTTCAGCACATTGTTAACCCAGTCGCCCTGCTGCATTTCGCTGGTCATCTTGAAACCGTTTTCGGTACGATCGTAGGTACGGGTTTCGCGACGGGAGACTTCCCAGGTCAGACGTTGCAAATCGCCATCGTTGGTAAGCGTCCAGGACAGCTGTTGACCAATCTTGAGGTTACGAAGCTCTTTGTCTGATGCGGCGAGCTGGCTGATATCGCCCATCTCAATACCGTACTGATTGAGCACGCTGCTCAGCGTATCGCCCGTGGAGACAACGTATTCGTGAATACCCGCCTCATTGGCGGTTTTGTCATCCAGCTCATCCTGAGGAATCGCTTCGTCTTCCTGAGCGGCCTGATCGATAGGTTCGCTGGCATCGGGCAGCAAGGAGCGGATTTCACTCTTTTCCAGTTCGATGGTTTTAATGATGGGGGCTGAATGTGGGTGATACACATAGGGCCGCCAGACGGCGACCGCTAAGGTAAGAACTGTAAGGGACCCCAGCATAACGCGGTGGGGTCGAGGCAGATTATTAAATGCCAGGGCGACAGAGCGGGCTATCTGTTGCACGTGTTCACTTCCTCGTTAATCTCCTTTCAGGCAGCTCGAATACTGGTTCGCCAATTGGCTGAGGAACTGCGAATAACTCGCCTTGCTCAACTGAATATTGGTTCCAAGCGGGTCCAGGGTTCCCATGCGCACGGACGTTCCCCTGGCCACGGCTTCAACGACCGCTGGCCTGAACTGTGGCTCAGCAAAAACGCATGTTGCTTTTTGCTCAACCAACTGTGTTCTGATTTCATGTAAACGCTGCGCACCAGGTTGAATTTCCGGGTTGACGGTGAAATGACCCAGCGGGGTCAGCCCGTAGTGTTTTTCATAGTAGCCATAGGCATCATGAAAAACGAAATACCCTTTACCTTTCAACGGTGCCAGCTCGTTACCTACCTGCTTATCGGTTGCGGCTAATTGTGCCTCAAAATCCTTCAGGTTGGCGTCTAGTTTGGCTCGACTTTGCGGCATAAGTTCCACTAATTTGTCATGGATTGCAACCGCTGAGAGCCGCGCTATCTCTGGCGAGAGCCAAAGATGCATGTTGTACTCGCCATGATGGTGATGGTCGTCACCTTTTTCGCTATTGGGATGGTCATGGTCACTTTCGTGCTCGTCGTCGTCAGCCCCTTTCATGAGCAGCGGTTTCACGCCTGCCAGTTCGGCAATGGTGACCTGTTTTTGCGGCGGAACTTTACTCGCGGATTTTTGCATGAACGCTTCCATTTCTGGACCAATCCAGACCACTAAGTCCGCGTTCTGTAAGCGTTTTACATCAGATGGGCGCAACGAATAGTCGTGCTCAGATGCCCCGTCAGGCAGTAAAACCTGGGTTTCTGTGACACCATCGGCGATGGCCGAAGCGATGAATCCCAGTGGTTTAAGCGAAGCGACAACGGCGGCGTTAACATCTTGTGCTGCTGAACCCCAAAGGCCAGCGGATAATGCTGCGAAAAGAAGCGTATTTTTATGTAACATAATGCAACTTATGATCGTAATGAATGCGTGGAATGTGATATTATAACATTCGTTGACTTCTGCAAGCTTAAATTGACATGACGAATTTAGTTTCTCTTGAAAATATCTCGGTATCTTTTGGTCAGCGCCGCGTCCTCTCTGACGTATCGCTGGTCCTCAAACCCGGCAAAATTTTAACGTTGCTCGGCCCAAACGGCGCGGGCAAATCGACGCTGGTTCGGGTGGTTCTCGGGCTGGTAGCACCTGATGCAGGCGTCATCAAGCGCGACGACAAGTTAAGAATCGGCTACGTCCCGCAAAAAATACATCTTGACGCCACGCTGCCCTTAACGGTAGGCCGTTTCCTGCGACTGCGTCCAGGCACGCGTAAAGACGATATCCTCCCCGCTCTGAAACGCGTTCAGGCAGGCCATCTGGTCGAAGCCCCTATGCAGAAACTTTCTGGGGGTGAAACCCAGCGCGTTCTACTGGCACGCGCGTTGTTGAGTAAGCCACAGCTGCTGGTTCTCGATGAGCCGACTCAGGGCGTGGATGTGAACGGCCAGGTCGCCCTGTACGATCTCATCGATCAGCTGCGTCGTGAGCTGGACTGCGCCGTTCTGATGGTCTCGCATGACCTGCATCTGGTGATGGCGAAAACCGACGAAGTGCTGTGTCTGAATCACCATATCTGCTGCTCCGGCACGCCTGAAGTGGTGTCGATGCATCCGGAATTTATCTCTATGTTCGGCTCTCGTGGAGCAGAACAGCTGGGCATTTATCGCCATAACCATAATCATCGCCATGATTTACAGGGACGAATTGTCCTGCGTCGGGGAAATGGACACTCATGATTGAACTGTTATTACCCGGCTGGTTTGCCGGGGTTATGCTTGCCTGCGCCGCGGGTCCGCTGGGCTCTTTTGTCGTCTGGCGAAGAATGTCCTATTTTGGCGATACGCTGGCGCACGCCTCCTTACTGGGCGTGGCCTTTGGCTTATTGCTCGACGTTAACCCGTTTTACGCAGTGATTGCCGTGACGCTGCTGCTTGCATCCGGTCTGGTTTGGCTTGAAAAGCGCCCTCACCTCGCGGTAGATACGTTGCTCGGGATTATGGCGCACAGCGCGCTGTCGCTTGGCCTGGTGGTGGTGAGCCTGATGTCGAACATTCGCGTCGATTTGATGGCGTATCTGTTTGGCGATTTACTGGCGGTGACGCCGGAAGACCTGATCTCAATCGCCATTGGCGTGGTGATCGTTCTCGGAATTTTGCTGTGGCAGTGGCGCAATCTGCTGGCGATGACCGTCAGTGCCGATTTGGCCTTTGTCGATGGCGTTAAATTACAGCGCGTGAAGCTGCTGTTGATGCTGGTGACCGCGTTGACGATTGGGGTGGCGATGAAGTTTGTGGGTGCGCTGATTATCACCTCACTGCTGATTATCCCGGCCGCTACTGCACGCCGTTTTGCCCGTACGCCTGAACAGATGGCGGGTGTGGCAGTAGTTGTCGGTATTATCGCCGTTACCGGCGGACTCACCTTCTCGGCGTTTTACGACACGCCTGCCGGCCCGTCGGTGGTGCTGTGTGCGGCGCTGATGTTTATCTTCAGTATGATGAAGAAACCAGCCAGCTGAACATTCCCCCCCGGTGGCGCGCTGCGCTTACCGGGGAAACACCTGAGTCGTTGTAGGCCGGATCACGCCTGGCGCTATCCGGCACTTACCCCGGTCGCGTACTACGGCATTTCCGGTGGTGTTATCCCGAAGTGATTCCAGGCTCGTACCGTCGCCATTCGCCCGCGCGGAGTGCGTTGCAAAAAGCCCTGCTGAATCAGATAGGGTTCCAGCACGTCCTCGATGGTTTCGCGCTCTTCGCCAATCGCTGCGGCGAGGTTATCCAGCCCAACCGGCCCGCCAAAGAATTTATCCAGAATCGCGAGCAGCAGCTTGCGGTCCATATAGTCAAAACCTTCAGCATCGACGTTAAGCATATCCAGCGCCTGCGAGGCGATATCCAGTGAAATGGTGCCATCGTGCTTCACTTCCGCAAAGTCGCGCACACGGCGCAGCAGACGGTTGGCGATGCGTGGCGTAC
This sequence comes from Lelliottia sp. SL45, assembly GCF_026672535.1. NCBI lineage: Bacteria > Pseudomonadati > Pseudomonadota > Gammaproteobacteria > Enterobacterales > Enterobacteriaceae > Lelliottia > Lelliottia sp. SL45. The sequence goes on along the minus strand of NZ_JAPPRH010000003.1, from coordinate 1,092,638 downwards.
CGCGCGAACGCTTGGCCACTTCAAAGGCCCCCTCATCGCTCAATTCAAGCCCCATAAAGCGCGCGCTGCGGCCAACGATGTACTGCAGATCGGCGACCTGATAGAACTCGAGGCGCTGCACAATTCCGAAACGATCGCGAAGGGGTGACGTGAGTGACCCGGCACGCGTGGTGGCGCCAATCAGGGTAAAGGGCGGCAGATCGATTTTAATTGAGCGCGCGGCCGGACCTTCTCCGATCATGATATCCAGCTGATAGTCTTCCATCGCCGGATAAAGCACCTCTTCCACTACCGGAGACAGGCGGTGGATCTCATCGATAAAGAGCACGTCGTGCGGCTCAAGGTTGGTCAGCATCGCCGCCAGATCGCCCGCTTTCTCCAGTACCGGGCCTGACGTGGTGCGCAGATTCACGCCCATTTCATTCGCCACGATATTGGCAAGCGTCGTTTTACCGAGACCAGGAGGGCCAAAAATCAGCAGATGATCGAGCGCATCCCCGCGCAGTTTCGCCGCCTGGATAAAAATTTCCATCTGTGAGCGAACCTGCGGCTGGCCGATGTACTCCTCCAGCAGTTTCGGGCGGATCGCGCGATCCACCACATCCTCTGGAACATTGCTGGCTGCCGAAATCAGGCGGTCTGCTTCAATCATCCTCTACCTCACAATGCCGCGCGGAGCGCTTCACGAATCAGGGTTTCACTGCTGGCATCCGGTTTGGCGATTTTACTCACCATCCGGCTGGCTTCCTGTGGTTTATAGCCCAGCGCCACCAGCGCAGCCACCGCTTCTTGCTCTGCGTCGTCATCCGTCGGGCCGTTCGGTGACGTCAGCACCAGATCGGACGCCGGCGTAAACAGATCTCCGTGCAGCCCTTTAAAGCGGTCTTTCATTTCCACAATCAGACGTTCTGCAGTTTTTTTGCCGATGCCTGGCAGCTTGACCAGCGCAGCGGGATCTTCGCGCTCAACGGCATTCACAAACTGTTGCGCCGACATGCCGGACAGAATCGCCAGCGCAAGCTTAGGCCCCACGCCATTGGTTTTAATCAGCTCGCGGAACAGCATGCGTTCCTGCTTATTATTAAAACCATACAGAAGCTGGGCATCTTCACGCACCACGAACTGGGTAAAGACAATCGCCTCTTTGCCGGACTCCGGAAGTTCATAGAAACAGGTCATCGGCATATGGACTTCATACCCCACGCCTCCCGCTTCCAGCAGAACTAACGGGGGTTGTTTTTCAATGATGATGCCTCTGAGTCTGCCAATCACATGATGCTCCTGCGTGAGATGCTAAATTAACTTCCGCCATCATAAAAAAAGGCTGGATGTTTATCCAGCCTGATTTGTGATTATCGTAACCGACCTCGCGCCAGATTGAGCCTTGATTCGCTCATCTGCATGGCGTTTTGGCTCACATGGCAGTGCGTTATCGCAATGGCCAGCGCATCGGCGGCATCCGCCTGTGGGTTTGCCGGGAGCTTAAGCAGGGTCCGCACCATGTGCTGCACCTGGCTTTTCTCCGCGCTACCAATGCCCACCACCGTCTGTTTAACCTGACGCGCGGCGTATTCGAACACCGGTAAATCCTGGTTCACCGCCGCGACAATCGCCACGCCGCGTGCCTGGCCCAGTTTTAACGCCGAGTCAGCATTTTTCGCCATAAAGACCTGCTCGATGGCAAAAAAGTCGGGCTGAAACTGGGTAATGATTTCCGACACGCCTGCGTAAATTAATTTCAGACGCGACGGCAAATCATCAACTTTGGTGCGAATACAGCCGCTGCCCAGGTAGGTCAACTGGCGACCCACCTGGCGGATAACGCCGTAACCGGTAATGCGTGAGCCGGGGTCTATACCGAGAATAATCGACATCACGCGTCTCCGGTTAGAGGTTCAAACGCGCTCATTAGAGCGTCGCTGCGACCTCATCAGAGATCTCACCGTTATGATAAACTTCCTGAACGTCATCGCAGTCTTCGAGCATGTCGATCAGACGCAGCAGTTTTGGTGCAGTTTCTGCATCCATGTCTGCTTTGGTCGATGGAATCATCGACACTTCCGCGTTGTCGGCTTTCAGACCGGCAGCTTCCAGCGCATCACGCACTGCGCCCATCTCTTCCCACGCGGTATAAACGTCAATCGCACCGTCGTCGAAGGTCACTACGTCTTCAGCACCGGCTTCCAGCGCAGCTTCCATGATCGCGTCTTCGTCGCCCGCTTCGAAAGAGATCACCCCTTTCTTGCTGAACAGGTATGCCACGGAACCGTCAGTACCCAGGTTGCCGCCGGTTTTGGTGAACGCATGGCGCACTTCAGCCACGGTACGGTTGCGGTTGTCGGACAGACACTCAACCATGACCGCAGTACCACCAGGGCCGTAACCTTCATAAATGATGGTTTCCATGTTCGCGTCGTCATCGCCGCCCACGCCACGTGCGATTGCACGGTTCAGGGTGTCACGCGTCATGTTGTTTGACAGTGCTTTATCAATCGCTGCGCGCAGACGTGGGTTAGAACCCGCGTCGCCGCCGCCCAGACGGGCTGCAGTAACCAGCTCGCGAATGATTTTGGTGAAAATTTTACCGCGTTTGGCATCCTGTGCCGCTTTACGGTGTTTGGTGTTGGCCCACTTACTATGACCTGCCATAAAAATATCTCCAATAAACCGTCAATTCAGACGGCATGAATTACAAATTCTTCAATCGCCTGCCGGTTGCTCCACGACTTGGTTAAGGCAGCCGCTTCCGCCGCATCAACCCAGCGGTAGGTCAAATGCTCGGTGAACTCGATCTGCCGTTCATGGGGGAGCGCAAGACAGAACCACGATTCCGTATTGCGCTCAATTCCCGGCGCATAGCGATGACGTAAATGGCTAAAAATTTCAAAATCCACCGTGCGCTGACAGTCCTTCAGGGTCAGTTGCTCCTGAGCAACATTAATGGTGACCTCTTCATTTACTTCGCGCGCGGCGGCCTGCGACGCGGTTTCTCCCTCTTCCAGACTGCCGGTAACCGACTGCCAGAAATCGGGATCGTCGCGACGCTGCAACATCAGCACCCGCTTCGTGTCTTCTGCATAAATGACCACCAGAACAGAAACGGGACGCTTATATGCCATATCAGTTTTTCTCTTCCTTTTTCACCACTTCGATACCCAACTCAGACAGAGAGGCCGGGTTAGCAAAGCTTGGCGCTTCGGTCATCAGACACGCAGCGGCGGTGGTTTTCGGGAAGGCAATCACATCACGGATGTTATCAGTACCGGTCAGCAGCATGGTCAGACGATCCAGACCAAACGCCAGGCCCGCGTGCGGTGGAGTGCCGTACTTCAGGGCATCCAGCAGGAAGCCAAACTTCTCGCGCTGCTCTTGCTCGTTAATGCCAAGAATTCCAAATACGGTCTGCTGCATTTCACCGCTGTGGATACGTACGGAACCGCCGCCCACTTCGTAGCCGTTGATCACCATATCGTAGGCGTTGGCCACTGCGTCTTCCGGTGCCGCATTCAGCTCGCTCGCCGTCATATCTTTCGGTGCGGTGAACGGGTGGTGCATCGCCGTCAGGCCGCCTTCACCGTCATCTTCAAACATTGGGAAGTCGATCACCCACAACGGAGCCCATTTGGCTTCGTCAGTCAGGTTCAGGTCTTTACCCAGTTTGAGACGCAGTGCGCCCAGCGCATCGGCCACCACTTTTTTGTTGTCCGCGCCGAAGAAGATCATGTCGCCATCCTGCGCGCCGGTGCGCTCAAGGATTGCTTCTACGATCTCAGCGTTCAGGAATTTCGCAACAGGGCTGGTGATGCCTTCGATGCCTTTCGCACGTTCGGTGACTTTAATATAAGCCAGGCCTTTCGCGCCGTAGATTTTCACGAAATTGCCGTAGTCATCAATTTGTTTACGGCTGAGCTGTGCGCCACCTGGAACACGCAGGGCAGCCACACGGCCTTTCGGATCGTTAGCCGGGCCAGAGAAGACCGCAAACTCAACCGCTTTCAGCAGGTCCGCGACGTCCACCAGCTCCATCGGGTTACGCAGGTCTGGTTTGTCAGAACCGTAGCGACGTTCTGCTTCTGCGAAGGTCATGATCGGGAACTCGCCCAGATCCACGCCCTTCACGTCCTGCCACAGACCACGAACCAGCGCTTCCATAATTTCGCGCACCTGTGGTGCGGTCATGAAGGAGGTCTCGACGTCGATCTGGGTGAATTCAGGCTGACGGTCAGCGCGCAGGTCTTCGTCGCGGAAGCATTTAACGATCTGATAGTAGCGATCGAAGCCAGACATCATCAGCAGCTGTTTGAAGAGCTGAGGAGACTGTGGCAGCGCGTAGAATTTGCCTTTATGTACGCGCGACGGAACCAGGTAATCGCGCGCACCTTCCGGCGTGGCTTTGGTCAGCATCGGGGTTTCGATATCGAGGAAACCGTGGTCGTCCATGAAACGACGCACCAGGCTTGTGATCTTCGCACGGGTTTTCAGGCGCTGAGCCATTTCCGGGCGACGCAGATCCAGATAGCGATATTTCAGACGCGCTTCTTCGGTGTTGACGTGGTTGGAGTCAAGCGGCAGCGATTCTGAACGGTTGATGATAGTCAGGTCGGACGCCAGCACTTCGATGGCACCCGTCACCATATCGGCGTTGATATTTTTTTCGTCACGCGCACGCACGGTGCCGGTGACCTGGATGCAGAACTCATTACGCAGTTCGGAGGCCAGCTTTAACGCGTCCGCACGATCCGGATCGAAGAACACCTGCACGATGCCTTCACGGTCACGCAAATCGATGAAGATAAGGCTACCAAGATCACGACGGCGGTTGACCCAACCACACAGGGTCACCTGCTGTCCAACGTGGGACTGACGCAACTGCCCGCAATATTCTGTACGCATGAGATATCCCTTAATTTAGCCGCAGGCTAAATGTCGCCTGATTTACAGGCTACTATGTCGCAGCTTTCTGTATGTCACAACTGGATGAAAAAAGGCGGCTATTATACTGGAAATTCCGCCGTACGATAAGAGAGAAGCTTGCCAGACGCGCGATTGCTGCGCTCTTATTGCGCATTCTCACAAAAATTAACAAAATTGTCCGAACTGACCTGCCTTTATCATCGTAAGGTGTAACGGACGCTAATTTTTGACTGGAGTAACGATGTTAACACTTGATGCCACCAAAACCGCGCTTGTCGTGATCGATTTACAGGAAGGTATACTGCCGTTCGCCGGTGGCCCGCACACAGCGGCAGATGTAGTCAGCCGCAGCGCCCGTCTTGCGGATAAATGTCGCGCCAACGGATCGCCGGTGGTGATGGTGCGCGTTGGCTGGTCAGCCGACTTCGCCGAAGCGCTAAAACAGCCTGTGGATGCGAAAGCTCCTGCCGCTGCGCTGCCTGCAAACTGGTGGACTTACCCTGAAACGCTTGGCAAACAGGATAGCGATATCGAAGTCACCAAACGCCAGTGGGGCGCGTTTTACGGCACCGATCTGGAGCTGCAGCTACGCCGTCGCGGGATCGACACCATTATCCTGTGCGGTATTTCCACGAACATCGGCGTGGAATCCACCGCGCGTAACGCATGGGAACTGGGCTTTAACCTGGTCATTGCCGAAGACGCATGCAGTGCTGCTTCCGCAGATCAGCATCAGGGCAGCATGACCCATATCTTCCCGCGTATTGGTCGCGTGCGCAGCACCGACGAGATTTTACACGCGTTATGATCTATCTGGGTCTTCCCCAATGGTCGCACCCGAAATGGGTGCGCCTTGGCATTACCAGCCTTGAAGAGTATGCCCGCCATTTTAACTGCGTGGAGGGCAATACAACGCTGTACGCCCTGCCCCGTGCGGAAATCGTTTCGCGCTGGCGCGAGCAGACCACCGACGATTTCCGCTTTTGCTTTAAATTCCCGGCCACCATCTCTCACCAGGCGGCGTTGCGCCAGTGCGGGGATTTAACCGAAGAGTTTTTCGAGCGGATGTCGCCGCTGGACAACCGCATCGGTCAGTACTGGCTGCAACTCCCGGCCACCTTCGGCCCGCGCGACCTGCCTGCGCTGTGGCATTTTCTCGACGCTCTGCCGCGCGAATTCACCTACGGTGTGGAAGTCCGTCATCCGGAATTTTTCAGCAAGGGCGAGGCGGAAAAAGCCCTCAATCGTGGGCTGCATGCGCGCAGTGTGAATCGGGTGATCCTCGACAGTCGCCCTGTTCATAGCGCCGTCCCGCACAGCGAAGCCATAATCGATGCCCAGCGCAAAAAACCGAAAGTGCCGGTGCATGCGGTGGTCACGTCGAATAATCCGATGGTGCGGTTTATCGGCAGCGACAACATGCAGCAAAATCGCGATATGTTCGCCGTGTGGCTGCAAACGTTGCCAAAGTGGGAGCAAACGACGACCCCCTATCTTTTCCTGCATACGCCGGATATCGCCCAGGCGCCTGAACTGGTCGATGTTCTTTGGCAAGCCTTGCTGGCTGCGGTTCCGTCCCTCGGCCCTGCGCCTTCTATCCCACAACAATCTTCTCTTTTCTGACATCAGCCCCTATCATAGAAGTGCCATCTGCCAAAAACAGGGAGTTTGTATGGTCAGCGCACTGTACGCGGTGTTAGGTGCATTATTACTGATTAAGTTTTCGTTTGATGTTGTGCGCCTGAGAATGCAGTACCGCGTCTCTTACGGTGACGGTGGGTTTTCAGAGTTACAAAGCGCCATCCGCATTCATGGTAATGCGGTGGAATATATCCCCATTGCACTGATCCTGCTGCTGTTAATGGAGATGGACGGCGCGGAAACCTGGATGGTTCACGTCTGCGGCTTGCTGCTGATTGCCGGACGCCTGATGCATTATTACGGTTTTCACCACCGCCTGTTCCGCTGGCGTCGTTCCGGCATGAGCGCAACCTGGTGTTCGCTTTTGCTGATGGTGCTGGCTAACCTCTGGTATATGCCGTGGGAGTTGGTTTTCTCTTTCCATTAGCGCACAATACGCCACTTTATTTTTCCCGGATTTTTACGTTATGTCTGATCGCGACACGCTTTTTTCCGCGCCTATCGCCAGTCTGGGCGACTGGACCTTTGATGAACGGGTAGCCGAAGTCTTCCCGGATATGATCCAGCGCTCTGTTCCAGGTTATTCCAATATTATCTCTATGATCGGCATGCTGGCTGAACGCTTCGTTCAACCCGGTACGCAGGTTTATGACCTGGGTTGTTCACTGGGCGCCGCGACGCTGTCCGTTCGCCGTAATGTGCATCATGAAGGCTGCAAAATCATTGCCGTCGATAACTCCCCCGCGATGGTGGAACGCTGCCGTCGTCATCTTGATGCCTATAAAGCGCCCACGCCCGTTGACGTCATCGAAGGCGATATTCGCGATATCGAGATCGAAAACGCCTCCATGGTGGTACTGAATTTTACCCTGCAGTTCCTGGTGCCCGAAGATCGCCAGTTGTTGCTGGACAAAATTTACAAGGGGCTGAATCCCGGCGGCGCGCTGGTGTTGTCGGAAAAATTCAGTTTTGAAGACGCAAAGGTCGGCGAGCTGCTGTTTAACATGCATCACGACTTTAAACGCGCTAACGGCTACAGCGAGCTGGAAATCAGTCAAAAGCGCAGCATGCTGGAAAACGTGATGCTCACCGACTCCGTCGAAGCACACAAAGCTCGCCTGCATAACGCCGGCTTTGAGCACAGCGAGCTGTGGTTCCAGTGCTTTAACTTTGGTTCCCTGGTGGCACTGAAAGGGGACAACGCATGATCGACTTCAGTAATTTCTACCAGCTTATCGCCAAAAACCATCTCTCCCACTGGCTGGAAACCCTGCCTGCACAGGTGGCCGCCTGGCAGCGTGACTCTCTGCACGGTCAGTTTAAGCAGTGGAGCAATGCCGTTGAGTTTTTGCCGGACATGACGCCCTACAAACTGGATCTGCTGCACAGCGTGACGGCTGAAAGCGCCGAGCCATTGAGCGAAGGCCAGCTGCTGCGTCTTGAAAAGCTGATGCGCAATCTGATGCCATGGCGTAAAGGCCCCTTCTCTCTTTATGGTCTGAACATTAATACCGAATGGCGTTCTGACTGGAAGTGGGATCGCGTTCTGCCCCATCTGTCTGATTTGACCGGTCGCACTATTCTGGATGTGGGCTGCGGGAGTGGCTATCACCTGTGGCGCATGATTGGCGCCGGGGCACATCTGGCGGTCGGTATCGATCCGATGCAGCTGTTTCTGTGCCAGTTTGAAGCGGTGCGCAAATTGCTGGGCAACGATCAGCGCGCACACGTTCTGCCGCTGGGCATTGAGCAACTCCCTGCCCTGAACGCGTTTGATACCGTCTTCTCGATGGGCGTGCTGTATCACCGCCGCTCGCCGCTGGAGCATCTGTGGCAGCTGAAAGATCAGCTGGTCAGCGGTGGCGAACTGGTGCTGGAGACGCTGGTGATCGAGGGTGACGAAAACGCGGTACTGGTGCCGGGCGATCGTTACGCGCAGATGCGTAACGTCTATTTCATTCCCTCCGCGCTGGCGCTGAAGAACTGGCTGGCGAAGTGTGGCTTTGTCGATATCCGCATTGTGGATGTGTGCGTGACCTCCACCGAAGAGCAGCGTCGCACAGAATGGCTGACCACCGAGTCGCTGGCAGAATTCCTCGACCCGAACGACAGCAGCAAAACCATCGAAGGGTATCCCGCGCCGATGCGTGCAGTGTTAATCGCAACGAAGCCGTAATGTCCCTGGCGAAACAGGTGCACTACCTTTCCTCAAGACACAGTTCAAGGCCCGGCAACGCCGCTGGGCTTAAAATATAAAAGTGAAAAAAAGGCCCCTGTTGAAATTGCAGGGGCCTGGTACAAGCAAGCATCATATTGGGCGACATGATGCGCGGTAAAAATCGTTGCTACACGTGAAACTGGTCAATCATGGATTTCATTACCGCAACCGACTCTCCATCTACGCTGTAGCGGGAGTACTCATCCGCTTCTGCATCTGTCGACATTGACAATCCTGTATTGCGATATCGCATAGGCGAAGGCGTCCACTTGCCTGCTGAGCTGTGAAGCTCTTCTACCCCTGCGTTTAAAAACGTTTTCAGATTGCTGGCTCGAACACCAGCACCTGCCATTATTATTGGAACACCGGAATGCCCTTTTAGTTCCATAATTAATTGCAGTCCTTTTTCCGCCGTTGATTGCTGGCCGGATGTCAGAATACGTGCAACGCCTAATTCTGCTAAATTTTCAAAAGCTTGAATGGGATTTTTACACATATCAAACGCGCGATGGAAAGTCACCGCCATCCCTTTTGCTGCCGCCATAATCTGGCGCATACGCGGCATATCGACATTTGCGTCTTCATCAAGCAAACCGATCACCAGACCTGGGAAACCCAGCTCGCGAACCCGGACGACGTCTTCCAGCATGGCGTCAAACTCACCCGCTGAATAACAAAAATCACCGCCGCGTGGGCGAATGATGGGGTGAACGGGGATCGTCACCGCCTCGCGAACGGACTTCAGCACACCGTATGACGGGGTTAATCCGCCCTCTTTCGGTGCCGCGCACAGTTCAACGCGATCGGCCCCGTTTTGTTGCGCAGTCACAGCACACTCCATGCTGTAACAACAGATCTCCAGTAGCGCCACACTTCCTCCTAAAATCCACGGTAATAGACCATCATGCCACGCCGCCCGAGGGCGGACTTAGCGTGAGTTCACACTCTTTTGCGGCTTATCCTTCGCTGGCGACAATCTGCTCGATCGTCCAGGGATGGAATTTCACCGTCACTTTACCGTCGGTGACCGCCAGCGTCGGATTTGGCAGACGCTCGCGCTCCCCTTTAGGTGAGCTGGTTTTCACGAAAATTCCCGGCTGGCTCAGGCCGTCGTCAGACAGCAGCGCCAGTGCGCGCGCATTCAGAGTTTCCGGATCGCCCGGCAGCACAATTTCGATGTGCTCCCAGCCCTCAATCGGATAGCGTTTTTCGCCCGGCCAGGGTAATTCGACCACGCTGAACTGCCAGTGCGCCACGCAGACCGGCTGATGGAGTTTAAACAGACAAATGGGACGCCCATTGATCACGTTTTCTGACAGCAGCTCACCGCACTGCTCAAATCCACGACGCCAGCGCTCCGCCGTCGCATTCTGATGGCAGCGCAGGGAAATGTGATCGGCATCGAGTGGGGCAATATCCAGCCCCAGACGGGTGGCAAGTTCTGTGAACGCCTGGGTGAAACGCGGTAAATCTGCGGAAATATCATGCAGTTCATCAATGGAGTGCCAGTTCGTCATCAGCGGTTCTCTTATCCTGTCGCAAAGCCGCTAATTTACTCTGTTGGATGCCTGCAACCAACTGCAGATTTCACGATTTTCCGGCTGCATGCTTATGCACTATTTCATCGCCTGTTTTCTGAGCGCTCTTCAGCCTGCGCAATGCTGACGCCAGAGGGCATTTGCAGTATACTCCGGCCCTAAATTCTCAAACTGGTGCGGGTTGCAACTCCCCCGCAGCAAAAAAGTAAGGTATCCAGGTGAATATTCAGGCTCTTCTCTCCGAAAAAGTCAGTCAGGCACTGATTGCCGCAGGTGCGCCTGCGGATTGCGAACCGCAGGTTCGTCAGTCAGCAAAAGTACAGTTTGGCGACTATCAGGCTAATGGCGTGATGGCAGTGGCTAAAAAACTGGGCATGCCGCCGCGACAACTCGCTGAGCTGGTACTGACTCATCTGGATCTCAACGGCATTGCCAACAAGGTTGAGATTGCAGGTCCAGGCTTTATCAACATTTTCCTCGATCCGGCCTTCCTCGCGGGTCACATTGACGCGGCGCTGAAATCTGACCGTCTGGGTGTGACTCAGCCGCAAGCGCAAACCATCGTTGTCGATTACTCTGCGCCAAACGTGGCAAAAGAGATGCACGTCGGCCACCTGCGCTCCACCATCATCGGCGATGCCGCTGTGCGCACCCTGGAGTTCCTGGGCCATAAAGTGATTCGCGCGAACCACGTTGGCGACTGGGGTACCCAGTTCGGAATGCTGATTGCCTATCTTGAAAAGCAGCAGCAGGAAAATGCGGGCGAAATGGCGCTGGCGGATCTGGAAGGTTTCTACCGTGAAGCCAAAAAACATTACGACGAAGATGAAGCTTTCGCCGAGCGCGCACGTAGCTATGTGGTGAAACTCCAGGGCGGCGACGCCTACTTCCGCGAAATGTGGCGCAAGCTGGTTGACATCACGATGTCCCAAAATCAGATCACCTATGACCGTCTGAACGTCACCCTGACCCGCGACGACGTGATGGGCGAAAGCCTTTATAACCCCATGCTGCCGGGCATCGTGGCCGATCTGAAAGCCAAAAATCTGGCGGTAGAGAGCGAAGGCGCAACGGTTGTGTTCCTTGATGAGTATAAAAACAAGGAAGGCGAACCGATGGGCGTGATCATCCAGAAAAAGGATGGCGGCTATCTCTACACCACGACGGATATCGCCTGTGCGAAATACCGTTACGAAACGCTGCATGCGGATCGCGTGCTGTACTACATCGATTCCCGTCAGCACCAGCACCTGATGCAGGCGTGGACCATCGTGCGTAAAGCCGGATACGTGCCGGATTCGGTTCCGCTGGAACACCACATGTTCGGCATGATGCTGGGTAAAGACGGCAAGCCGTTCAAAACCCGCGCCGGGGGTACCGTTAAACTCTCCGATCTGCTGGATGAAGCGCTGGAACGCGCGCGCCGCCTGGTCGCCGAGAAGAACCCGGATATGCCAGCCGACGAGCTGGAAAAACTGGCGACTGCCGTCGGTATCGGCGCGGTGAAATATGCGGATCTGTCCAAAAACCGTACCACCGATTACATCTTCGACTGGGACAACATGCTGGCCTTCGAAGGCAACACGGCGCCATACATGCAGTATGCCTATACCCGCGTGCTGTCTGTGTTCCGTAAAGCCGACATTGATGAAAGCGCGCTGGCGAATGCTACCGTGGTGATCAATGAAGACCGCGAAGCGCAGCTGGCTGCCCGTCTGCTGCAGTTTGAAGAGACACTGGCGGTGGTTGCCCGTGAAGGCACGCCGCACGTCATGTGTGCGTATCTGTACGATCTGGCGGGCCTGTTCTCTGGCTTCTACGAGCACTGCCCTATCCTCTCCGCCGAAAGTGAAGCGATCCGCAACAGCCGTCTGAAACTGGCGCAGCTGACCGCGAAGACGCTGAAGCTGGGGCTGGATACTCTCGGGATCGAAACCGTCGAGCGTATGTAATACAGAAACAAAAAACCCGGCAATTGCCGGGTTTTTTATTATCAGAAGTATTTACGCAAATACTCCGTCAGACACAAAATCGCCATCGCCTGACCGTACGGCATCGAGGTCAGCGGGATCTGGCGATAAAACTCCAGATCGCTGCCCATCCCCGTGCCAAACGACGTTTGCAGCAACTCCCCTTCCGGCGAAATGTTGTTCACAATTCCCCGAATCGCTTTCTCCGCCACTTCAGCGTATTCCGCGCCAACGTAACGCTTGCGCACCGCTTTCAGGATCCCGTAGGCAAAGCCTGCCGTGGCGGATGCTTCCAGATACGACTCGGGATCGTCAAGCAGCGTATTCCACAGGCCGCTCTCATCCTGACATTTTGCCAGCGCGGCGATTTGCGCATTCAGAACCTGCACCAGATAACGGCGCACCGCGTTGTTCTCCGGCAAATCCACCAGCTCAAGGAAGTCGGGAATGACAATCGTCAGCCAGCTATTGCCGCGCGCCCAGCGGGCTTTGGCAAAGTTGTGCTGCCCGTCGTAGTTCCAGCCGTGGAACCACAGCCCGGTTTCGCGATCCATCAGGTTCTGAACGTGCAGCAAGAACTGATACACCGCCTCTTCCACATACTCAGGGCGATTGAGCAATTTGCCTATTTTCGCCAGCGGCAGGACAGTCATCATCAGCGTGTCGTCCCACATTTGCTGATGATTCTCTTCCGCCAGGGTGATGTGCTGCATGCCGCCGTGCGCCGTGCGCGGCATGTCGTTCATCGCCCACTCTGCCCAGCTCTCCAGCCATGGCAAATAGGTGGCGTTTTGCGTCTCCTCAAAGCGGTACGCCAGAGTCAGGAACGGGGCCATGGTATTGACGTTTTTGGTGGTCGCACCTTCGGCAAAGCGGTCGGCAAACCAGCCGTCGATGATGTCACGCATGTGGCTGTCACCGGTCTGGCAGTAATACTGCCAGATGCCGTATAAGCCCACGCCGTGCGTCCACTCCCATCCCGCCCAGCCTTTGGTGTCGATCACGCGCCCGTCGTCCAGCCGCAGCAAAAATTCGCCGGTTTTATCGTGGATGTTCACCAGATTGTGCGTCACCTTTTCAATCAGTGATTTCAGTTCATCCCTGGCAATAAAATGCTCAGGCTGACGCAGTAACGGGCTATGTTTGACAGGCCAAACCTTCATAATCTTAACCTCTGTGATATGTCGAATTCAGTACCGCGCGATCCTTCAGGGAAGGTGCCGCCGGTTTATTGCGATTCAGATAACCAATATTGTTGTTGCCCCACAAGGATTCGTACGGCATCCCGGCCAGCAGCTCAACGGTGGCGCGGGCCTGTGGGGTCGCTGTTTCCGGCATCGCGTGTCCGGACTCGCGCATTTTGGCGGTCTCTTCACGCAGGGTACTGTGAGTTTCCAGGTTCAGTTTAAAGCGCAGGGAGACCAGGAAACCGCAGGCCAGCACCAGAATGGTGCCCACACTCAGGATCATCAGAATGGTGTGGCTCACTTCCGCTGGCTGGGTTTTCTGGCCGCTGACAAAGCCGGACATCTGCATCACAATCCCCACCAGCATGATGGCTCCGGCCTGCGAGGCTTTACGCGTCAGGGTCATAATCCCGGCGAAAATCCCTTCGCGGCGCTGGCCGGTGATCACTTCATCCACGTCAGCAATATAGGTGTAGATATTCCACGGAACGTAGTTGATGCCCCCGCGACCCAAACCTGCCACGGCTGAGATCAGCAGCAACAGCGAATAGACGTCGCTCAGCCCGGCGTAATAGAGCACCGCGTAAGAGATAGAAGCCAGACCAAACAGCACGACCACCATGCGGTACGACGGGGCCGGTCCAAAGCGGATGCAGAGCGGGATCATGGCGATTACAGCGATGAACTGGAAGATGGCCATGGTGCCCAGTAAGTTCGACGCCATCGACGCTTCCTGCATCAGCACAAACACCACGTAATAGGTGAACACTGCGTTGAAGACGTCCTGCGCGATATAGCCGCCGAGATACATCCCCAGATGCTGGCGGAAAATTTTCACTCGCAGGGTTGAACTTAACTCGACAAACAGACGGTTCAGGCTCTGGCTCAGATTGAGTTTTTTCTTCTCTTCTTCTGCGCGCAGTGCCGCTTCAGACCACTCTTCACGCGGGCGCTCCCAGGTAAAGATCCAGACGAAAGTCAGCATCATTGCGCACAGCACGGAGAAGACCAGGCTCGCGTAGAAGAAGGAGATCGCGTTGTCTTTACCGAAGTGAGTCAGCAGGATACCCGGCAGGAAAGAGGCCAGAATCGCCGACATCTGCGCCATAGAGATACGCGCGCCGGAGAATTTCGTTTTCTGTTTGAAATCGTCCGTCATTTCCGGGACTAAGGTTTCGTAAGGCACCAGAATCATGGTGTACACGATATCGAAGATCAGGTAGGTGACCAGGTAGTACCAGAAGCCCATATCCCCTACCCACATCATCGAGTAGCTGAAAACGCAGGGAATACCGAGCAGGATAAAGAACTTACGGCGGCCAAAGCGTTTGCCGAGCCAGGTGGTGCCAAAGTTATCGGTCAGGAAGCCCATTAACGGGCTGACCACCGCGTCCAGCACTCTGGCGGCCGCAAAAATAAAGGTCGCCTCAATCGGCGAAAGCCCACAGAACGTCGTATAAAAATATAACAGCCAGGCCGCCGTCAGCGCGGTTGTGCCTGCCCCAAGAAAATCGCCTGACCCGTAGGCAAGGTAATTTGCGAGTCCAATTTTACGTGTTTTCATTGCCGTCAACCCTTTGAATGTTGGGAGACTCCCTGTATGCAAACCTCGTCCGGGAGTTTTTACACGGCTACAGTAAAAGTATCGTTCTATTGATACCTTTCTGTTTCTGCCACTGCCTGAGAGCGAATGGCAATAATGCAAAGAGATTCCGTACGCGTGTCACTGATTTATAAAACAGCGTTTCTCTTGCATCAAAAGGCGGGGTCATTTTTTGGGAGCCAGCCGTCAGTTTCTGCTGACGGCTGGTGAAAAGGCAGGCAATTAGCGGTAATTCACAATCACTTCGTTGCTTTGGACTTTGAGTGCGGGGATCAGACGTCCTCCGCCCGGGACTTCCCAGACAAAACGCAGCGGCTCAACGGCAGGCACGCCATTGAAAGCGTGCGTGGTGCCACTTTCACCGTCCAGTTCAGTGCAGCGCGTCTGCGAGCACAGGCGTACGCGCAGGCCCGCAGGCGTCGGGCCAATTAGCTGATAACGCCAGACCACCAGCGTCATCAGCCCGGAGGCCGGTTCTGAGGCGGAAAGCGGTCGCGACGAAGCCGATACCCCCGCGATTGCTCAGGGTGATACCAATACTGCTCGCCTGCCAGGTGCCTTCCCCGGCGGCCTGAGCCAACATCGGGAACAGTAAAATCCACAGCCAGTGACGCATTATTTGCCTCCGATGGTCGCCGTCATACGAATATGACGGTTATCCGACAGTTCCAGATTCGACAGCACCACCAGCTGCGTCAGACTGCGGCGCAGGAAGCGAGAGAGCAGCGGACGCAGCGCGTGATTCACCAGCAGAACCGGCGGAGCGCCAAGCATCTCCTGACGCGCCAGTGCCTCTTGCGTTTGCGCCAGCAGACGGTCTGCCAGACCCGGCTCCAGGCCGCCACCGCCCTGCAACGCCTGCAGCAGCAGACGCTCAAGCGGCGTGTCGAGACCAATCACCTGCACTTCGCCGGAGCCAGGGAACCACAGCTGGGTGATGGCACGGCCCAGCGCCACACGCACCACGGCGGTGAGTTCGTGCGGATCGCTCTGCAATGGCGCATGTTCCGCCAGGGTTTCCAGAATGGTGCGCATATCGCGGATCGGCACTTTTTCGTCGAGCAGGTTTTGCAGCACTTTGTGCAGCGTGGTTAACGTCACCACGCCCGGCACCAGATCTTCTGTCAGCTTCGGCATCTCCTGGGTGACGCGGTCGAGCAACTGCTGCGCTTCCTGACGGCCAAACAGCTCCGCCGAGAACTGCCCAATCAGGTGGTTCAGGTGTGTCGCCACGACGGTACTGGCTTCTACCACCGTATAGCCCTGGATCTGCGCCTGCTCTTTCAGCGCACTTTCAATCCAGATTGCCGCCAGGCCAAAGGCCGGATCGATGGTCTGTTCGCCCGGCAGAGTACCCGCCGCTGTGCCTGGGTTAATCGCCAGCCAGCGCCCCGGATAGGCATCGCCGCTGCCGATCTCCACGCCTTTCATTAAAATGCGATAGCGCGCAGGCGGCAGATCCATATTGTCGCGGATGTGCACCACCGGCGGCAGGAAGCCCATATCCTGGGCGAATTTTTTACGGATACTGCGGATGCGGCCCAGCAGCTCGCCGTCCTGCTGGAAATCAACCATCGGGATCAGGCGATAGCCCACTTCCATCCCGAGGGAATCTTCCAGCTGGACGTCGTTCCAGGTGGCTTCTACCGACTGGTTATTTTCCGGCATTTTGACCGGTGCCGGTTCAGCTGCCGGTTTGGTGTCGCGTCCACGCAGCCACCAGGCAAGCCCCAGCAAAGCGGCAGTAAACAGCAGGAAAACAAAGTTTGGCATGCCCGGGACAAGGCCCAGCAGGCCCAGTACCGCCGCAGAGAGCATCAGCACGTTCGGGTTAGTGAACAGCTGGCTGACCATCTGCTGACCGACGTCTTCGTCGGTGCTTACGCGAGTCACGATCACACCCGCCGCGGTCGAGATCACCAGCGCCGGGATCTGCGCCACCAGACCGTCACCGATCGTCAGCAGCGTATAGCTTTCCGCCGCATGGCCCATATCCATGCCATGCTGGAGTACACCCACCAGCAGACCGCCGACGATGTTAATCACCATGATCAGGATCCCGGCGATGGCATCCCCGCGCACGAATTTACTCGCACCGTCCATCGAACCGTAGAAGTCCGCTTCCTGAGTAACATCGGAACGGCGCTTTTTCGCTTCATCTTCACCAATCAGCCCGGCGTTGAGATCGGCGTCAATCGCCATCTGTTTGCCCGGCATCCCGTCGAGGACAAAACGGGCGCCGACTTCAGCGATACGGCCCGCACCTTTGGTGATAACCATGAAGTTAATGATAACGAGGATAACGAACACCACGATACCAATAGCAAAGTTGCCACCGACGAGGAAGTGACCAAAGGCCTCAACCACTTTACCCGCCGCTGCACCGCCCGTATGCCCTTCCATCAGAATGATACGCGTTGACGCCACGTTCAGCGCCAGGCGAAGCAAGGTGGTGAACAGCAGGATGGTCGGGAACGCCGCAAACTCAAGGGTACGCTGGGTGAACATCGCCACCAGCAGCACCATAATCGAGAGCGCAATGTTGAATGTGAAAAGCAGGTCGAGGATAAATGCTGGCAACGGCAGCACCATCATCGACAAAATTAGCAGGATGAGAATCGGCCCGGCAAGGATCTGCCATTGCGTCGATTTCATGTTGCTGGGCAGGCGCAACATTGCCACCAGATTAGCCATCAGTGTCCTTCTCGTTCATAAAATCCAGTGCCTCAGGCACCGGCAGATTTTCAGGTTTCACAGGTCGTTGACCGCCTGCCAAACGCCAGCGTTTCAGCTGCCAGACCCAGGCCAGCACTTCCGCCACAGCGGCGTAGAGCTGACCAGGAATTTGCTGTCCAATTTCAGCATGACGATACAGAGCACGCGCCAGCGGCGGGGCTTCCAGGACCGGCACGCGGTGTTCAGCGCCAATTTCACGGATGCGCAGGGCGATAAGTCCCGCCCCTTTCGCCACCACTTTTGGCGCACTCATTTTGTTTTCGTCGTACTTCAGCGCCACGGAGTAGTGGGTCGGGTTGGTGACGATCACGTCCGCTTTCGGAACATCTTCCATCATGCGACGACGCGCGGCCGCACGCTGCATCTGACGAATACGCCCCTTCACATGCGGGTCGCCTTCCATCTGTTTGTATTCGTCACGAAGATCCTGCCGCGACATACGTAATTTTTTGATATGGCTGTAAATCTGGAAGAAGACGTCAAATCCCACCATCGGAATAATACTGAGCACCACCAGCACCGCGCACAGCCCGACCAGATTCATGGCGTTGCTCATGGCCGTCAAAGGGGATTCGCTGATCAGGCGCATCATATCGGGCCAGTGGTGCCAGAGGTAAAACCCGGCGGTGCTCCCCATCAGAACGGATTTCAGAATCGCTTTGAGCAGCTCCGCCCCCGTTTGCGCCGAGAACATTTTGGCAATGCCGGGAAACGGATTGAGTTTGGAAAATTTGGGCTGCAGAGATTTCGTGCTGAACACCAGGCCGCCCAGCATAACGGGCGAGACCAGGGCCACAATCACCACACCGGTAATCAACGGCAACAGCGCGATCATCGCGTCTTTAATCAGCAAAATGATTTGGCTGAGGATCAGGTTGGGATCATTCACCATACTGTGGTCGAAACGCAGCCCGGCCGAGAGCATTCCCGCCAGTCTGCGGGCAAACGACTCCCCGCCCATCCAGATAATGCATACACCTACGATTAAAATCAGCAGGGATGTCAGCTCTCGGGATCGGGGGATTTGCCCTTCCTCACGCGCTTTGTCTAGTCGGTGGGGTGTGGGGGCTTCTGTTTTGTCGTCGCTGTCTTCTGCCACAGTGCGCGCTCTCTGCCCATTTCGTCACGCGTATCATGCCAGAGCACACCCAACTCAATGGACGGAAAAGCCTGTATAACTTGCCGTTTTTAGCCTGTTTAACGGCCAAAACTCACCAGGCTTAAAAATTTTGTGTCTAATTTTAGACTTTTCAGCGCACGGTTAATGTGGTTTATAAAATGAAATAAACGTCTTTTGTGTTGTTTAAACGCGTCTTGCAAACGCTTTACCTCGATTAACCACAAAGCACTCATAACACCAAAATAACAATAAATATCAACACATTTATAATGGTCATCATGCTTAACATTATTAATCTGAGAATTATTTAATAACACAAACCGGTGAACACTTTACAGTCAAGTTCGAATAAATTACCCTATATAATATCAATTAAGCCATACTTCCGTCCGAAGCAAATACCTTTTATACTGGCGTGTGAAATAACGTTATTTATTAAGTTCACTTTCACCAGTAATCTCAACATGGAATTTATTGTTAAGGACGTTCTGATTATGAAACTCAGGTACCCTATTATTTCTGGCGCATTGATGGCGCTGACTTCAGTAAGTACATTCGCTGCAGAAATGAATGCAGGAAAGATTCATTTCACAGGGGAAATTATTGAGCCAAGCTGTGTCATTGACGGCGATGATGGTACAGACAGTACCGTTCCCCTGGGCACCTATACCACGACTTTATTTACAGCGCCCGGTGTTGAGTCACCCTTGACGCCCTTCAAAATAACCCTGAAAGATTGTCCGTTGAAAAGTGATGGCCTTCCGTCTATTCAACTGACCTTTACCGGTGCCACCACCCTGACAAAGACGAAAAACCTGCTTGATGTCAGCAAGATAACGACAGCCGGGGCAACAGCCGCTACGGGTGTGGGTATCGCTGTGAGCCTTGATGGCGCGGATGAAGACCTTATCACAATGGACGGAGCGGAAGATCAGGTCTATATCGAACTTCCTACCAAAACCACCGACACAATTAGCGCCAATTTCAATGCGCGCTATCGATCGTTTGCTGAAAAGGTCACACCCGGCCCTGCCGATGCGGATATGACGGTTAATATTATTTATCGTTAATCGTCCGTCCAGCCCATTCCTGATATCAATACTTCCGCAAAGAAGTATATTCTCGAATGGGCATTTATAAGAAATACCTAACTCACTCCATACTTCTGAGCCATTATTTTAGATCAGGACAAATATTACGCATGCGTATTTATCCGCTAATTCTATTACTGACACCTGTTATATATTCTTCATTCAGCCATGCGGCAGGCATCCAGGTTGGGCGTACGAGGATCGTCTACGATGCCGGTAAAAAGGAGGTTTCACTTCCGCTGACAAATAAAGAAACCGAACTTCCCTGGTTGATTCAATCCTGGACGGATACGGGAAACGGTAAAACTCGCGCGCCTTTTATCGTCACCCCGCCGTTATTTCGTCTTGAGCCCCAGAAAGAACAAAGTCTGAGGATCGCCTGGAACGGAACAGCAATCCCCGAGAACAAAGAGTCGTTGTTTTATATGAACGTTCGTACCATTCCTGCCACCGCGGCGGAGGACGACGATAAGAATGTGTTACGCCTGATCTACAAAACGCGTATCAAGCTGTTCTGGCGTCCAAAAGGGCTGAAGGGCGACCCTGATGAAACCTGCAAAAACCTGCGTTTTTCCCGTCACGGCAAGCAGCTGACGGTGACCAACGAGGGGGCTTTTCATATCACCTTTGACAACCTGAAACTGGGTAACGCAACGCTTGAGAAAGCCGATATGGTCACGCCTCAGTCGAGCGTGGAGATCCCCGTGCCTGAGAGTGCGGCTGGCAGCCAGGTCAGTTGGCGATGCATCACCGATTATGGCAACGCTTCCGCCAAATACATTGCCACCCTGGGTCAGGGATAGGAAACGCCATGGCCAAAGGACTCGCTTCTATTTCCAGGCAGCGCGCCTGGCGCATAAATGCGCTCGTACGTTGCCTTGGCGGCGTGGCGTTGATGCTTTCATCCGCCGCACATACCCGAGAGTACCATTTTTCACCTTCCGCCCTGGAAGGCGATCAGCTGCCGCAGCAGGATATCGACCTGTCACTCTTTTCACACTCAAACACCCAGCTACCCGGCGTTTACCCTTCCCGCATTCTGCTCAACGATCTGCGTGTGGGCGACGCCAGTATCACTTATCTTGGCGGCAAAAGGGGTGAACTGGTGGCGCAGCTGACCCCTGATATGCTGCGAAAATGGGGCGTCGATATTGATAAGTTTCCGGCGCTGACGGTTCTGGATGCGTCGTCTGCGCTCCCTAAGCCTTTAGGAGAATACATTCCACAGGCCTCGGCGACGTTCGACTTTTCCGCCATGACGCTGCATCTGAGCATTCCGCAGGCCGCCATTGCGGCTAATGGCAGAGACTACATCGCCCCTTCCCGCTGGGATGATGGCGTGCCGGTGGCGTTCACGGATTACGCGTTTTCCGGCTCGCAAAATCAGGACAGCGACAAAAACACGACCAGCAATCAGTACCTCAATATGCGCAGCGGCGCGAACCTGGGCGGCTGGCGCGTGCGTAACTATTCCACCTGGAGCAAAACCGACGACGACAACAGCTGGGACACGGTTAACACCTTCGTGCAGCACGATCTTGATGCCCTGAAAGCACAGTTTACGGGCGGCGAAAGCAGCACTCAGGGCGAGGTATTCGACAGCCTGCAGTATCGCGGCATTAACATCGCGTCGGACGAAGAGATGCTGCCCTACAGCCAGCGCGGGTTCGCCCCGGTTATCCGCGGTATTGCCAGCTCCAATGCCGAAGTGTCGGTGCGCCAGAACGGTTATCTGATCTATCAGCAGAACGTTGCCCCCGGTGCGTTTGAAATCAACGACCTCTACTCCACCACCAACAGCGGCGATCTTGATGTCACCGTCAAAGAGGCCGATGGCACCGAGCATCATTTCACCCTGCCCTACTCCAGCATCGCCGTCATGCAGCGACCTGGACATCTGAAGTATGAATTCACCGCCGCACGCTATCGCGCAGACAGCGGGAGCGATCAGAATGAACCGCTGTTTGTGCAGGGAAGCGCGATCTATGGTGTGAACAACAGCATGACGCTGTTTGGCGGTGTTACGGCGTCAGAGGACTATCAGGCGGTCAATACCGGTGCAGGGGTTGCGCTGGGACGTTTCGGTACGGTGTCGGCGGATGTGACAACCGCGAAAACCCAGCTCGATAATCATACCGAGCGTTCCGGGCAGTCATACCGCCTGCTCTACTCAGGCAAAATTGATACCACCGACACCAACTTCACCCTCGCCAGCTATCGCTACTCCACCAGCGGCTACTACAGCTTTGCCGACGCCAACCAGAAATACGATCAGCATGAAAACGATCTGCTCTTCCAGTACAACAAACGTAACCGCATTCAGGCCAGCATCAGCCAGAATATTGCTGGCGTCAGTTTTTATCTCAATGGTTATCAGCAGGACTTCTGGCAGACGTCCCAGAAAGAGCGCAGCCTCTCAGCGGGTCTCAATACCGTGGTGGAAAGCATCAGCATTCACCTGGCCTATACCTACAGCAAAACCGAGGAAGACGAGAGCGATCAGATGGTCTCCCTTGGCTTTAGCGTCCCGCTGAGCAAATGGCTGCCGCGCGCCTGGAGCAGCTATAACCTGAGCAACAGCAAGCACGGGTACACGCGGCAAAACATCGGGCTAAACGGGACGCTGCTGGATGACGAACGGCTCAACTATTCGCTGCAGCAAAGTCATTCCAACCATGACGGCGATGACACCAGCAGTCTGTACGGCAGCTATCGCTCGCAGTACGCCAATCTGAACGCCGGGTATTACACTTCATCCGACAAATCGCAGCAGTTGAGCTACGGCATGAGCGGTGCGGTGGTCGCCCACCCTCATGGAATTACCCTGGCTCAGCCGCTGGGTAGCCAGTTTGCCATCGTCAATGCTAACCATGCCTCTGGCGTACGTTTCCAGAACCAGCGCGGTATTCAGACTGACTGGCAGGGAAATGCCGTGATTCCTTCACTTACCCCTTATCAGGAAAACAGCATCCGCGTCGATACCACCAGCCTGCCCGAGGATGTCGACACCAGCGAAACCGCCGTCACGGTCATTCCCTCCCGTAACGCCGCCGTAACAGCAAGCTTTGATGCCCATGTCGGCTATCGCGCGCTGATTACCCTCACGCGCCCCGATGGCAGCACAGTGCCTTTTGCCGCCATCGCCACCGCTGTATCTCCGGTCATCAGCGGCATTGTCGACGATACGGGCACCGTTTATCTCGCCGGGGTCTCGGACACCGTTCAGTTAAAGGTGAAATGGGGCGAGGGTGCGGATCAGCAATGTACGGCCAGCGTCCCGATTAGCACGAGAGTAGCCACGTCCAACCCGGCGGGTATCCGCTCCGTCAGCGCGCTTTGTAAGCAGGAAGAAAAACATGTTAATTAACGCCAAATCCCTCTGGGTACTGCTGTGCCTGTCCGTCCCTGTCACCACGCAGGCTGCGACCATTTTGCGCAACTGCTTTGTCCCTCAGGATTATCACGTTGCTTATGACGGCGATCTCAACGCCAGCGACAATAAAGCGGGACAGGATGTGGATATACCCGAACACCTGGTCGGGGAAAGTACAGTCATGGAAGCCAACTGTGATTGCCCTAAAAACATGATGGAATCGACGACGATTTATGAATTAACCCTGGCAGGCAGTCCGCTTCCACAGGGCACGAGTGGCTACGGTGCTCTCACTGATAAACTGGACATTAACGTTAAGGGGTATGTCGATGCGAGTAATTCCCCGGATGGTTCCGGCCTGGAGGGACTCAATATTAACGAGTACCCCACGCCTCAGAGCTCGATGTCAAAAACGATAGAGAAATTCAAAGCGACGGAAGGCACCGCGAGCGTCTGCAGCGAGAGCACGCGACCTGAGGATTCCGCTCCGGTTAAACGCCAGTTCCGCTGGAACGTTATCGGCGTGATCTTTCATGTCAAAAAGCCGATTCTTGGCAAAGAGATCATCCCCCCTACCGCCGTGGTGCAGAACTATGCCTGTCTCTATTTCGGCACAGGGAAATGTGATCCAGGTGATGCCCAGCAGGTCTCCACTATCTGGCTGAGTGGTTCACTCTCCGCCCCACTCAGTTGCACCATCAATGAAGGCAGCACCATTGAGGTTGATCTGGGCAATATTGTCAGTAAGCAGTTTCGGGCAAAAGGTCAGCCGCCGATGAACTATGCGTTGAAAAATGTGGATATTACCTATCACTGCGACGATAACGCGGTTGGCAACGACGATCGCATCAGAATGACCCTCAGCGCCGATCAGGGGGTGCTCGACAGTAGCGATCCGCTGATCGCGAAAATGCTCAACCGCGATGACGTCGGCGTCAGGGTCTTCACAGACGACAATAAAGACGTCCAGCTCGACGGCAGCTACGCATTTCCGGTGACGATGGATGAGCAGGGTAATGGATCAGTGAAGATCAAAGCCGCACCGGTAAGCACCACGAATGCCACGCCGGCACCCGGTAAATTTGAAGGGAACGTGACGGTAAAAATGGATTTGCGCTGAGTGATTCTCAGGCTGCAGCTGCAGCCTGAGAAAAACCGTCGCGATTAGAAGCCGAGACTGTCCAGCAGATCGTCCACCTGATCCTGGCTTGCGACAACGCCCGCCTTGGAAGTGTCGAGCTGCGGGCCATTGAGCAGGCTTTCATTCTCACGTTTCGGACGCGCAGCAGGCTCTGGCATGTTTTCCAGCAGAACCATCAGCAGCTGACGTTCGATTTCCTGAATCACATCCATCATGCGCTTGATAACCTGACCTGTCAGGTCCTGGAAATCCTGCGCCATCATGATGTCCAGCAGCTGCGCGTTGGTGAAGCTGGTGTGTCCAGGGACATCGCCCAGATACTGGCGAGTATCCGTGACCAGCTCGCGGGCATCGGCCAGTTCGATCGGATTCTCGAACCACTCATCCCAGCGTTTGCTCAGGGCTTTTGCGCCCTTTTCCATCTCATCCTGATGCGGTTGAGAGGCTTCCACGCTGTTCAGGGCGCGCTCTGCTGCCTGTGCGGTCATCTGCACAACGTAGTCCAGACGATCGCGCGCATCGGGAATCGCTTCCGCCGCTTCGGCAATCGCCTGGTCGAGTCCCAGTTCGCGCAGGCTGTCGCGCAGCATACGCGTCAGGCTGCCGATGCGGGCAATAATCTCGTTGGCTGAATGTTCTTCAACCGGTTTCATAGCAGGTTGCATCATCACCAGCACCTCACATGCCGAGTTTCTCGAAGATCTTGCCGAGCTTCTCTTCCAGAGTCGCCGCCGTAAATGGTTTCACCACATAACCGCTTGCGCCCGCCTGTGCTGCCGCAATAATGTTCTCTTTCTTCGCTTCTGCAGTCACCATCAGAACCGGAAGAGAGGACATATTGCCATCAGCGCGAATTGTTTTGAGCAGCTCCAGACCATCCATGTTAGGCATGTTCCAGTCAGAGATAACAAAACCAAAGCCACCGGCCTGCAGTTTGTTCAGGGCATCAACGCCATCTTCTGCTTCTTCAACGTTATTAAAACCCAGCTCTTTCAGCAGGTTGCGCACGATACGACGCATGGTGGAAAAGTCATCCACAACCAGAAATCTGAGCTCTTTGTCCGCCATAAAAAACTACTCCTCATTAAATACGTATTGCCTGTCCGGCACTGATTTTCGCCAGCATCTGCTGGCTAACCTGGCTAAGATCGACCACTTCGCTCACGCCACCCATATTGATGGCCTCGCGCGGCATGCCGAACACCACACAACTTGCTTCATTCTGCGCAATCGTCCAGGCGCCAGCCTGGTGCATAGCGAGCATTCCGGCGGCCCCGTCG
This sequence comes from Lelliottia sp. SL45, assembly GCF_026672535.1. NCBI lineage: Bacteria > Pseudomonadati > Pseudomonadota > Gammaproteobacteria > Enterobacterales > Enterobacteriaceae > Lelliottia > Lelliottia sp. SL45. The sequence continues at coordinate 1,066,826 of NZ_JAPPRH010000003.1, read as the reverse complement.
TTACCCATCCCCGTCAGGATCACCCCAACGGCGTTGCGCCCCGCGTGTTTCGCCACCGAATGAAACAGCACATCCACTGACGGACGGTGCCGGTTAACCGGCGGACCGTCATGAATTTTGATTTGATAGTTCGCGCCACTGCGCGCCAGCTCCATATGCTTATCACCCGGCGCGATATAGGCATGCCCCGGCAGGACGCGTTCGCCATCCTCTGCCTCTTTCACGCTAATCTGACACAGCTTGTTCAGACGTTCGGCGAATGAGCGGGTAAAGCCCGGCGGCATATGCTGAGTAATAAGAATACCTGGGCTTGAGAGCGGCAATGGCTGGAGTACATGGCGAATTGCCTCTGTTCCTCCCGTTGAGGCCCCAATCACCAGCAGTTTTTCCGAACTGAGCAGCGGCCCGGCTTTGAGCGTGGCAGGCACGCCTGCGGGTTTATGCGCCGCCAGCTTCGCCCGTGACGCGGTGCGGATCTTCTCGGCGATCATCTCACTGTAAGCGAGCATCCCTTCGCGAATGCCCAGCTGCGGTTTGGTGACAAAATCCACCGCCCCCAGCTCCAGCGCACGCAGGGTAATCTCTGACCCTTTACCGGTCAGCGAGGAGACCATCACCACTGGCATCGGACGCAGGCGCATTAATTTCTCAAGGAAATCAATGCCGTCCATGCGCGGCATCTCCACGTCCAGCGTCAGCACATCGGGGTTAAATTTTTTGATTAAATCCCGCGCGACCAGGGGATCCGGGGCTGTCGCCACCATTTCCATGTCGCTATGACTATTGATAATTTCAGTCATGATCTGGCGCATCAACGCGGAATCATCGACAGACAACACCCTGATCTTACTCATGCTTTTTCCTTACTCAGCGCATAAACCGTCTGCCCGCGCAGCACAAATTCGCGGGCCAGGTTGCTGAAGTTCTCCGAATGCCCGGCAAACAGTAAGCCGTCAGGCTTAAGCAGCGGAGCAAAACGGCGCAGAATCTCCTGCTGCGTCGTTTTATCAAAATAAATCATCACGTTACGGCAAAAAATTGCATCAAAAGGACCCGGCACGTTGTACTGCTTATCAAGCAGATTCACCGGAGCAAATTCCACGCAATTTGCCAGCTCCTGGCGCACGCGCACCAGCCCTTCGTGCGGGCCTGTCCCGCGCATGAAGTACCGCTGTAGCTGTTGAGGCGACAGGGTTTTCAGTTCGTCCTGGCGATAGACGCCGTTGCGCGCTTTCTCCAGCACTTCGGTGTCGATGTCGCTGGCGTAGACCTTCCAGCGACCGGGCGCCATGCCCAGCGTATCGGCAAGGGTAATCGCCAGCGAATACGGCTCCTCCCCGGTCGACGCCGCTGCGCTCCAGACGCGGTATTCCCCGCTACGACGGCGGGCATGTTCCGCCAGCACCGGGAAGTGGTGACCTTCACGGAAAAACGCTGTCAGGTTAGTGGTCAGGGAGTTGATAAACGCCTGCCACTCTGCGCTGTTGGGATTGGCCTCCAGCATGCCCAGATATCGGCCAAAATCATCCAGCTCCAGTGTGCGTAAGCGCCGGACTAACCGGTTGTAGACCATGTCTCGCTTATGATCGGCAAGCACAATCCCCGCACGCTGGTAAATCAACTGACATATCCGACGAAAATGCGCGTCGGACAGCGCGAGGCGCTGGGTCATTTGCTGCAATAATGACGATTGCCCCGAGGGGTTTGGTGAGGTCATAGCGCCTTCTTAATTCACTTTCAGGATACAACTGGCACGGCCTGCGACCGCCCGACTTCTGCTACTGTTTCGACTTGCTCTTTCACGTTAAAAACTGCCACCAGGCTGGTCAAATGATCGGCCTGACTGGCGAGCTGGTCAGTAGCGGCAGCCGCTTCTTCGACAAGAGAAGCGTTCTGTTGCGTTACCTGATCCATCTGCGTGACAGCCTGAGCAACCTGCTCAATGCCGCGACGTTGTTCGTCTGAGGCGGAAGCAATTTCGCCCATAATGTCGTTCACACGCGTTACGGAAGTAACAATCTCCGTCATGGTGTGAGCGGCGGTATCAACCAGCTCCGATCCCTGCTGTACGCGGGAAACGGACTCTTCAATCAACACCTTAATCTCTTTCGCGGCGTTGGCGCTGCGGCTGGCGAGATTACGCACCTCACCCGCCACGACGGCAAATCCACGCCCCTGCTCACCGGCCCGTGCCGCTTCGACCGCGGCGTTCAGCGCCAGAATGTTCGTCTGGAACGCGATACCGTCAATCACGCTGATAATGTCGCCAATTTTCTGCGAACTGGTGGCGATTTGCTGCATCGTGGTGGCGACGTTAGAGGCCTGATCGCCCCCCTTCTTCGCCGTCAGCGCAGCCTGTTTTGCCAGGTCCGACGCCTGACGGGCATTGTCGGCGTTCTGGCTGACGGTCGCCGTTAACTGTTCCATGCTGGCCGCCGTTTGCGCCAGAGAGGCCGCCTGCTGTTCGGTGCGCGACGACAAATCATTGTTCCCGGCCGCGATTTCAGAAATCCCGGTATGCATGGCGTAACTGCCCTGACGCACATCGGTCACCGTTTCACGCAGCGAGCCTTGCATCGCTTTCAGGCTGGCAAAAATGGCGGAAATTTCGTTTTTTCCAAATACCGCCACCGGACGCGCCAGGTTGCCTTTTGCAATACTGTCAAAGTGGCTGCTGATGATTGCCAGCGGCAATACGATCATCTTGCGCGACCAGAGCAACGCCCCGCCGGTCAACAGGGCCGCCAGAATCACCATGGTGGCGAAAATCACGCCCGACATGTGGTAGCTGGCCTGGCTGTCGCTGCTCGCCTGCTGGACAAACAGGTTGATGTCCTGCTGCCAGGCGTTAAAACCTTTATCAAACACGGCCTGCGAGTCCTGCACCGGCGCGGTCAGAAAGTCTGACAACTGGTTGTTCTCAAGCCAGGTCGCCTGATGCTCCAGATCGCTGTGCCACTGGGCATAGCCTTTCTGCATTTCGGCTTTCAGCGCTTTCCCTTTATCGCTAACCGCTTCCTGCGCGCTGAAGGCTTTAAACTGCGCGTCGGCCTGCTTGAGGCTGTCCCGCGCGGTGGTCATCAGCGCCTTGATATCGTCTGGCGGGTAGCTCAATGCCGTTAATGTGCCCGCTTTGTTCAGCGCAGTACTGGCCTGCAGAAGCACTGCGCGCGTTTGTGCAAGCGTGGAACGCTGCTGATTACTCGTCTCAACTTCCTGTAAGTTCTGATAGCCATCGCGAAAAGCCCAGAAAGACAATCCATTACTGCCAACCTGCAACACACCGCAAAGGATCAGAATCAAAAACAGTGTGGTCGAGATACGAATACGATTTAACATCCACGCTCCCATCAAGCGGCCAGCAGCCGCGGTTAACTATCAGTCAAAATGTTTCCCAGTTTTCTTCTTGTCCGGCTGCCGACGCACGAGTGTGTTTCACCCTTGCGGCAGGCGCGGTCCCGGCAGGTGCTGCCCTGGACGCCACCGTATTTTGAGGTGTAGAGGTAAGGCGAAACGCCGAGACGGCCATCTTCAGACGGCTCGCCTGGTCTTCCAGTGCAGCGGCCGCCGCAGCGGACTCCTGCACCAGCGCGGCGTTTTGTTGTGTCACACGATCCATTTCCGAGACCGCCAGTGCCACCTGGTCAATCCCACGGCTCTGCTCATCGGATGCCGAAGCGATCTCCGCCATGATGTCAGTGACGCGCGTGACCGCGTTGACGATGTCGGTCATGGTTTCCCCGGCGCTCTCCACCAGCACCGAGCCGGTATCAACGCGCGCCACGGAATCTTCAATCAGGGATTTAATCTCTTTTGCCGCGTTGGCACTGCGGCTTGCCAGGTTGCGCACTTCACCGGCCACCACCGCAAATCCGCGCCCCTGCTCGCCCGCTCGTGCGGCTTCGACAGCGGCGTTGAGGGCCAGGATATTTGTCTGGAAGGCAATTCCGTCGATCACGCTAATAATGTCGGCGATTTTTTTCGAGCTACCGGCAATTTCGTGCATGGTTTTCACCACACCATCGACCACCTTGCCGCCGCGCTGGGCGGTTTCAGAGGCGCTTTCAGCCAGATGTGCCGCCTGACGGGCGTTATCGGCGTTTTGCTTCACGGTAGCGGTCAGCTCTTCCATGCTGGCGGCGGTCTCTTCAAGCGCAGAGGCCTGCTCTTCAGTACGCGAGGAGAGATCGTTGTTGCCCATGGCGATTTCGCTGGTACCGGTGTAAATCGCATCCGAACCCTGGCGCACATTCGTCACCGTATCGGTCAGAGAGCGCTGCATGTGATCCACGCTGCTCGCCAGCTCGGTGATTTCGTTGCGACCGGAGATCACCAGCGTTTTTGTCAGATCGCCGCTGGCAATCTCACGAATGTGACCAATCACCCGGCCCAGCGGATTCAGCAGAATCGCGCGAATGCCGTACCAGACACCCACCAGCACGATCACCAGCGCCAGCGCGAGGATCGCCATTTGCCATTTGGCAAAGCGGTAGTCGTCCTTACTTTCGTTAAAGGCGGTGTGATACTGCTCGCTGCTGGCCGAGGCGTATTCCCCCAGCGCTTTACCGAGGGCATTTTGCATCCCTTGCGTCGGCTGGGCGAAATAGGCGTCCATGTTTCCGCTCTCAAGGAACTGGATAAGCTCCGTCAGCCCGGCCGCATAGGCGGTGTATTTTTCGTCAATGTTCTCGCTCACCTCTACCATCGAAGGCAGCGGCGTAATCTTTTTGAAGGCGTCGTAATGTTTTGCGGCGTCAGCCAGGGTGGCGCGGGCGTTTTTCAACAGATCCGTTTTCGCGCTGCTTTGCTGGTTGTTCGGGTCCATCATCATGCGCGCAGAAGAACGGCTCAGGTTGATGCGCGTTTGCAGCATCAGATCCCAGGTCGACGTCAGTTCACTTTGCTGGAGGCGTAAATCGTTCGAAACAGCAAAGCTCTGCTGATTATTTTTTAAGGATGAGAAAAACAGCCCACCGGAAATAAGCTGAAGAAGTGCGAAAATGACCAGCACCATCATCAGCATTGTGACAACGCGGATACGGTTCAACATACAACACCTTCTCTAAGATTTATTAACGGTGTTATCGGCAAAGGCTGAGGGAACTTTACATTTGCGAAAGGGAAAAGCGTCAATTCAGAATGCGACGTCGACGATCAACGTGTCGTTATAGGTTCCGGCGGGGGGCGTAGTCTGGCTGGTCAGCACTTTGGCGGTGTAGTTATAGGTACGCAAAAGCCCGTCAGCGCTCAGCAGCGATGAGGTGGCGCTGGTCCAGCGCTCGGTGCCGCTGCCTCCCCAGCGGTTGGTGGTCGCCTCTTTATAGATGTCGTAGCTCATGTAGTTGCTGCCGCTCACCATCCGCCGCACGCCGTTGAGGGCGTTCGCCCCATTATTGATGCCGATGGTATAGACGCTGCCCTTGGTGCAGGTGACAGCAATGGCCTGCGAGACGGTGGGGAAATTTTGCACCAGCGGCGCGCTGTTAAAGTTGACGTTGGGCGTGGTCATCGCACTACAGTTATTGGTGACGTTCATGTTCAGCGTAATGCTGGTCGTCGCCGTACCGGTTTGTGGCGTGAGGCATAAACCCACGGCCCCCACGGAGCAGACGTTGTAGTTGATGCTGAAAGTCAGCACCACCTGATAAGGCCCCGCCGTCACGTTTTGCCCCGCCACCGTGCGAAAATAGAGCGGAATGTTGTACTGCTTGGCACCCAGCAGATTTAACAGCGTACTGCCGCTCCAGGTATAGGCTTTGGCGATCTGCACTTCGCTGCTGCCGGAACAGCCCGACAGCCCGCACAGCCGCGTGGGGATGACGTCGGTGATGGCCGCATTGTCCGTGCGTTTCATTGTCGCGCGGCTGTTGGCCGAGACGGTCGCCGCCGTGTAGTTCAGGGTGACCGAGTCATTGGTGAGTAAATTCAGGATCGCATCGCAGCTCACCACCAGCGTGCCGGTGGTTTCAACTTCGCCCGTTCCGCTGAGCGCAAACGAAGTCACGCTGCCAAACGAAGCGTTGACGGTGCTGACGGTACAGGCCGCCCAGCTTCCGCCCGAGAGCATCAGGAACACCAGGGCGATCAGCAGACGTTTCACGGGGCCTCCCGGCAGGTCAGCGGCCCGAAAGTTTGCAGTTTATGCTCCGGATTGGCGCCCACCGTCAGCGTGGCGTAGCAACGTTTCCCCTCCGGCAAAATCACTTCCAGCGGGTTCACATCGGTCAGATTTTCCAGCCAGGCGATACCGTCATAGCCGACCACCGCCGTGCTGCGCGAGGCGCGCCGCACCTGGCTGCCAACCGGAATCGCCAGCCCCTGCGGATCGTGCAAAATCACGCTCGCCACCCGCTCCTGCTCCATCGGGAAATCCACCAGAAAACCGCTATGACGGCGAATCGCCACCCGGCGTTCCGTCTCCTTAAGCCGCGTATCGGCGGGCAGATTCAGGGTATTGATGCTGTAACTCGCCGGGTAGTAGGCCGACACGCCACTCACCAGCAAATAGCCATTGCGGTTGGTTTTCCCGACCGGCTGGTTTTCATAATTGACCGGTACGTCCGGGTGACCATCGGTGCTGATCACCACAAAGGCATCGTTGATCTTGTTGGCGGCAAACAGCTCGTTGTCCATCAGCACGATGGACCCCATCGCCTCGCCCCACCAGGTCATCATGTCCTGTTCGCCGTAACCGCCGCCCTGCACTTCAATATTGTTGTTGCGCCAGCCCAGCGTCCCTTGCTGGTAGTTGCGTGATTTTGACTGATTGGCCCACGCCATATTCCAGCTCAGCCCGCCGTCGGACGGCATCGAGTGGTTGTAGTTTATGCGCTGGGTGCTGCCGGAATCTGGCGTGTTTTCGAGGGTAACGGCGGCGCTGTCGCGTTCGCCAATCGGAATTTGCAGGGACATTGCCACCGTCCAGTCGCCGCGCTGTTGATCGCGGCTGGCGGCGAGATAGATACTGCTGCTTCCCCACAGGTTGCGGCTCCACGACAGATTCAGCAGCTCAGTTTTTTGGCTATCAAAACTCTCGACGCCAATCCACGCCGCGCCGATATTGCCGTACTCCCCGAGATTAAAGGTCAGGGAATATTGATCCGTGTTGCGACTGAGGCTGGCGATCGGCTGATCGTTTTCATCATAGATTGTCGGCTGATCGTACAGCGCCAGGTTGCCGTAGCCGCGATCGCGTCGGGAGTGCTGCGTCGCCAGGCTGAACGCGCTGGTACTGTACTGATAGCCCCAGTTGATCTGCCCGCCATCGTCTCCGCGCATCCGGCTGTGGGTATACGAAGAATTCACCACGCCGTAGCGCCCGAGTTTCACCACGGTTCCTGCACCGCCCAGCGCCAGCTCCTCGGCGGCTTCGCCGTGCCCTTCCAGCGTCAGCCAGTCGGTTAACCCGTAGCGATAGGAGCCGCTGCCCGCCGCCGGGCCGTAGTCAAAATTCTCAATACCGTAGTTGCGGCGCAGGCTGCCAAGCGTCACCGCCCCGTCGCTCAGCCCCTGTTTGAGCAGATCGCTGGTGACATAAAACGGCATCGTGGTGCTGACCTGACGCCCGAGCGCATCGGTGGTGATCAGCACGGCGTCCCCTGCGCCATTGATGTAGGGCAGATTGGTCAGGGTGAATGGGCCAGGCTGGAGCTGCGTGGAGCCGGAGCGGTAGCCGTTGATAAACAGATCCACGGAGGTCGGCACCGCTGCTTCACCGGAAAACTCCGGCAGCGGCCAGGTGACGAGATCCGGGCGCAGGGAGAAGTCGCGTCCGTAGCTGATCCCGCCCATGCGCACGCTGCTGCTCCAGCTCAGGGCATCGCTGATCACATCTCCGACCGTCCAGGTTGTGGCGTCGTCTTCGTTGGTGATCATCACCGTGGTGTCGTAACGTACGTACCCTTCCTGCTGGCCCGTGTCACCGGCAAAACTTTTGCGGGTATACCCCGTTGAAGAGAGCGATCCGTTTTCATTGAAATAGCGGAACTCATGCCAGAGCGACGCCTGGCCGCCAATATGCTCCGTGTGGTTGGTGTAGAGATCGTAATTGAGCAGCGCCCCTTTGCCGTACTGCGGTTTGCTTTGGGTCGGCTGCCCGCTAAAAGGGGTAACGCGGGCCGATATCCAGTCGCGGGGGACGTTAAGCAGCAGGCGCTGGGCGGCGCTGTCATATTCAACGCGCACCTTTGAGAGACGGGAGAGATCAACCTCACCGTTGGGCACCTGCTCCGGCGGTAAACCCGCGCGCAGCAGATCCGCACTGGAGATAAAAAAGGTCCCGTTGCGCTGCGTGACGGGGACCACCAGTCCAGTGTCATAGTGGTTGATCACCACCGAGAGCTGAAACACTGCTTCGCTATTTATCGCCTGCGCATCTGGCGGGAGCGGTAAACTGTCATCGCCAGATTCGGCCCAGGCGCTGGTCGAGACACAAAGCAGGATAATCATCGCCGGTTTCAGTGGACGGGCGCCGACTGCCATTGCGTATTCCCGGCATTAATTTGCGCACTCATCTGGCTTGCCTGATGCACGCCCGCCGGAAGCGGCCAGCTGCGGGTGCTGTCCGGGAGAACATAGCCGAGCAGACCGTCAGCGATGGTGCGTTTATCCAGCACCACCTGGCTTAAACGGACGTGAACGTCCCCCTGATTACGTACCTGCAGCGCGGGTTTTCCTCCTTCCTGAATAATCTTCCAGCTCAGATTTTGCGTATCGGCCAGCGCGTGATGCGCCCCCTCTTTTATTGTTGGGATGCCTTGTCCGTAAACGAACAGCGGAATGGAGTAGCGCATCTGGATTTTCAGGCCAATTTCAGGCTGAGATTTGTCAGCGGGCTGGGGAATTTCATCGACGATTATGCGGTAGGCTTGCTCAACGCCCATCGGAACGTTGCCCTGTTTGATTAGGCGAATTAGCTGCTTGCCGTCTTTGTCAATGGTCACAATCGGCGGGCTGGCAACCACATCCTGCTGAGCGGTGTAGCGCTCAAATCCGTTCTCCTGTTTCCAGCGCATAATTCGCACCTGCATGGTGGTGGCGCTGTTCCCCTGATTCTGAATCCACAGCTCGGTGGCTTTGGTGTCGGCCGAAAGCCAGGGGTCAATCGGCCAGAGCAAAATGGTCGCCGCCGCATTGGCCCGTCCCGACATCATGGCCAGCATCGCCCACATCCCCAGTACGGCATAGCGAATCATTGGTGCCTTCATTGCCCTTCTCCCTGTTTCACCATGACAACGTCACGGTGAGTTGATCTGAATAGGTTCCGGCAGGGCTAAACCCTGTCAAAAGCGCCACACCAAACAGCGGCAGCGCAATATTGTTGCTATTGGTATAGGTCACCGGCACCGCCTGATTGACCCCGATCTCACTGTTTGCCGCCAGCGAACTGCTGCTGTACAGCCGGTAGGCCACCATTTCCGTGCCGCTGGCGCGCTGCATTCGGCGCACGGATGAATAATGTTGCCCCCCGTCGATACTCATACTCAGCGCAACATTCGGTGTGCAGGCGATCGACAAGGATCCGTTCGGCACAAAACTGGTGCTGACCTGCCCGGTGGCGACGCCCGACCGCGTACCGAAGTTGAGCGTACCGAGCACCCCACCGGTGCCTGTCGTCACCGAGCAGCCGGGCGTTATCGTCGCCGACACCTGAAACGACTGCGAGGTGACCGCGTGCGCCGTTCCCACCGTCACTAACCCGGCGCAGAGAGCAAAAAAAAGGCGCAGTTTTCCCTCTGCGATTTTTCGCAGACGTGCGATGACTTCGGTCATTTCCGGCGCTTGAACTAGTAGGTCACACTGACGTTAATGGTGTCCGTATAGGTTCCCGGTACCACGGTGACGCTGTTTCCGCCCCCGGTGATGCGGCCATACAGGGTGTAACTGTCGACGCCGCCTGCGGTGGAAGCCACCGGGAGCGGTGCGTTGTTGGCAATGATGTTATTAAATCCGCTGTCGCTAAACAGGCTATAGGCCACACCCTGCGCGGTGTTGGCGGTATTCACCAGATAACGTGCGGGCGTGCCCGGCGTTCCGACGACTGTGCCTGGCGCAGTGGAGTTAGTGTTTCCGGTGATCGCCACCGTATAACTGGCGGTCGTACACTGGATGGTGAAGGTATTCCCGCCGCTGGCCCCCGCAAGCTGGGTAGTCAGAGTGGAGAAGGTTGCGGGATGCGTCCCGAAGTCGAGGCTACCGAAATTAATACCGTTTTGCGTCGGAGAGCCGTTGATCAGGCAACCGTTGGTTAGCGTCAGGGTAGCGCCGATGGTTCCGCTACTGGTCACCGCTATCGCCTGATGTGCCGCTAACGCCAGCATGCCGCCCGTACAGATCAGAAGGAGTTTACTTTTCATTTACAGCCCTCCAGGAAGTGTGCCCTTCGTTTTTTCGTATTTTATTGAGAGTACTCAATCCGTTAGCAGCACTTAACCTTCCCAATGAGCACTCATTGTGAATTTAGTTTATGGATCGGGGTTCAACCACCTGCTCCGCTTCGCCTCATGCCTTTGCGGTATTGACACTTTATTATCATATAAAACAGACAGTTATTACTTGCCTGGCAGGTTTAAATGTTGGCATCGGGAGGATATATTCATAATACCGTGATTTAGGTCACAATATATCGGTCACATAGAGATAACAAAATCAATAAAACTTAAAAAATAGTTGTATCTGTATCCGCTTTACTTCAATTTATGCGATGAATGTATTTGTGCGCTGAAATTAAAAAATTATATGACTCAGCGCACTGATGAAACTTAAGCGCATAACAGAGGGTCTTTTTTCGTGGCAAGTGCAAACAAACTCACGCTGTTCATCGTGATTTTCATGCTGGCGGGTATTCTTTCAGGGGCAGTCATTCACGAGTACGCGTCTGCCGACGCGATCGCGACCTGGGCAGACAACATCACACTCCTCACCGATATTTTCCTCCGACTGATCAAAATGGTTATCGCGCCGCTGGTGTTTAGTACGCTGACGGTGGGCATCATGAAGCTTGGCGAAACCTCCACCATTGGCCGCGTGGGCGGTAAAGCGATGGTGTGGTTTATCAGCTCCTCCGTGCTGTCGATTCTGGTCGGCTTGTTTATTGTCACTCTCGAACAGCCGGGTACGGGCCTGAACCTGACGATCCCCGCCGGTTCTGTCGACACCGGGCTGGCAGTGAGCGGGATGTCACTGAAGGGCTTTTTGTCGCACACCATACCGACGAGTATTGTCGGGGCGATGGCGAATAATGAAATTCTGCAAATCGTCGTTTTCTCGATGTTCTTTGGCATCGGCGGCGCGTCTCTGGGCGAGAAGTTCAATGCCCCACTCGTCGCTGCGCTGGATGTGGTGTCTCACATCATGCTGAAAGTCACGGGCTATGTGATGTACGTTGCGCCGCTGGCGATTTTCGCGGCCATCTCGTCAGTCATCGCTACTCAGGGGCTGGGGATTTTGCTCAACTACGCTTCCTTTATCGGCGGATATTATGTGGCGATTATGCTCACCTGCCTGGTGCTGCTGGCGGTGGGATACATGGTGCTGAAAAAAGAGGTTTTCCGCCTGGTCAGCATGCTGAAAGATCCCGTCCTGGTCGCGTTTACCACCAGCAGTTCCGAAGCGGCCTACCCGAAAACCCTGGAGCAGCTCACCCGCTTCGGCTGTTCCCGCAATATCGTCTCCTTCGTTCTGCCGATTGGTTACTCCTTTAACCTGGTCGGCTCGATGGTGTACTGCTCCTTTGCGTCGATGTTTATCGCGCAGGCTTACAATATTCATCTGAGTTTCGCCGAAGTCACCGTTCTGATGCTGACGCTGATGCTGGCCTCCAAGGGTATCGCAGGCGTCCCACGTTCCGCGCTGGTGGTATTAGCCGCGACCATCCCAAGCTTCAACATTCCTGTCGCAGGGATCTTGCTGCTGATGGGGATCGACCATTTCCTCGATATGGGTCGTTCAGCGATTAATGTGCTGGGCAACGGGATTGCAACGGCGATGCTGGCGCAAAACGAAGGGCTGCTGGAAGAAGAGCCGGAACTCATTGAGCAGGAAGCGTAAGAGGTAAAAAAGCCGGGTAGCGTTGACGCTCACCCGGCTTTCTCTGTTAATGCCATTCTCTGCCGGGTCTCCCCGGCATCACATCACGCCACGTGACTCGCCGCGATATCCAGCAGGGCCATCTCGTCGCTGTTCAGCAGTTTCTCGATGTTCACCAGAATCAGCATACGGTCGCCCAGCGCGCCCAGACCGGTCAGGTATTCGGTAGACAGGGTCACCGCGAATTCCGGTGCCGGGCGGATCTGGTCGGCGGTCAGCGACAGCACGTCAGAAACGCCATCGACCACGATACCCACTACGCGCTGGCCCAGGTTCAGGACGATTACCACAGTGTTGTCGTTATACTCCACGTCACCCTGGCTAAACTTCACGCGCAGATCGACGATAGGGACAATGACGCCACGCAGGTTGGTCACACCTTTGATAAAGGAAGGTGTGTTGGCAATGCGAGTCACCTGATCGTAGCCGCGAATCTCCTGCACTTTAAGAATATCGATGCCGTACTCTTCATCGCCTAAAGTGAAAACCAGGAATTCCTGCCCTGATGGCTCGCCGGCCAGTTTCGTTACATTACTCATACCGGTCATGTTTATACCTTCTTAACTAATCAGGCGGCTGTGTACGCCACACGTTGTTCACGATTTAAACCCTGAAGCGCCGACACATCGACGATCAGTGCGACGCTGCCATCGCCAAGGATGGTGGCAGCTGAAATTCCAGGCACTTTGCGGTAGTTGCTTTCGAGGTTTTTGACCACCACCTGGTGCTGACCAATCAGCTGATCGACCAGCAGCGCATAGCGGCGCCCCGCGCTTTGCAGAATAACCACGATGCCCTGAGTCGCTTCGGTCTTCGCGCCGTCGACTTCAAACACTTTCCACAGTTCCACCAGTGGCAGATACTCGCCACGCACTTCCAGCACGCGCTCGCCACCGGCCAGCGGATGCAGATCTTCATCACGCGGCTGCAGGGATTCCATCACCGCATTCAGCGGAAGAATAAATACTTCGTCGGCGACCTTCACGGACATCCCGTCGAGGATTGCCAGCGTCAGTGGCAGCAAGATACGGATAGTGGTGCCTGAACCTTGCTTAGACTTGATCTCAACGTGGCCGCCCATCTCCTGGATGTTACGCTTCACCACGTCCATACCCACGCCACGGCCCGACACATCAGTCACCTGCTCGGCAGTCGAGAAGCCCGGGGCGAAGATCAGCATGCCGACTTCTTCATCGGTCATGTTCTCATTCACCTGCATGCCCTGCGAAAGAGCTTTCGCCAGAATGCGCTCGCGGTTCAGGCCTGCGCCGTCATCGGTGACTTCAATGCAGATGTTGCCGCCCTGATGTTCTGCGGACAGAATCAGGTTACCGACCGGGGATTTCCCTGCCGCAATACGGTTTTCCGGGGATTCAATGCCGTGATCGAGGCTGTTACGCACCAGGTGCGTTAACGGATCGATAATGCGCTCAATCAGGCTCTTATCCAGCTCGGTTGAACTCCCCAGTTGGGTCAGTTCAATCTGTTTGTTCAGCTTGCTGGCCAGGTCGCGGACCAGACGCGGGAAGCGGCTGAAGACGTACTCCATCGGCATCATACGGATGGACATCACCGATTCCTGCAGATCGCGGGCGTTACGTTGTAACTGACCCATGCTGGTAATCAGATCGCCGTGGGTGACCGGGTCCAGTTCGTTCGAACGTTGCGCCAGCATGGACTGGGTAATCACCAGTTCACCCACCAGGTTAATCAGCTGATCAACCTTCTCTACCGCCACGCGGATACTGGTGGATTCACTGCTGCGGGCCGCCGGTTTTTCACGTTCAGCGCGGTTAGGCGCAGCCGATTCGCCGGGAACGGCTTTCAGCACGGGCGTCGGGGCAACCACCGCTGGCACGCTCACGTCAGGCGCTGCCACCACTTCCGCGACCTCAACGGGGGCTTCTGCAGCCGCTGTTTCAGTTTCAAAGGTGATCTGGTCGGCTTCAATCACGAAGCACAGCACCGCGACGATATCATCCTGACCGATACCGCCATCGATGGTAGCTGCCAGGCTATCGGGGCCTTTAACGATGTTGCTCAGGGTCGCCAGGTTACCCAGCTCTTCTTCCAGCAGATTCACTTCACTCTCTTTCAGACGAGAGAGCACCACGCGCAGCTTTGCTTCGGCTGCAGGCGGGGTCGCGTCTTCTGACGCCAGTGCATCAACCACGCTTAATTTTGCCGCGCTGACCGCAGGTGCAGCGACTTCGCCCTTCGCTTCCAGAGCTAACTGGCGCAGAGCGTTGCAGATGTATTCAAAGCTTGCAGCATCTGGCTCTTGCGAGCTTTTATAGGCGTCGAGCTGTTCCTGCATAATATCTTTGGTTTCCAAAAACAGGTTAATAATGTCGGTGTTGAGCTGCATCTCACCGCGACGAGCTTCATCCAGCAGGTTCTCCATTAAATGGGTAGTTTCCTGCAAAATGGTAAAACCAAATGTTCCGGCGCCACCTTTAATGGAATGTGCCGCACGGAAAATGGCATTGAGCTGTTCTGAATCCGGTGCCTCAGGCACTAAATCCAGCAGATGCTGCTCCATGTCCGCCAACAACTCGTCGGCTTCATCAAAAAACGTCTGGTAAAAATCGCTAATATCCATGCTCACGCTATCACCTCGGATTGGCTGGTGGCGATGTTGGAACGGCAGCCGAAGGCACTGCCCCTGGCTGTTTTAAATCATCCAGTGACTCATTCTGGCTTTCGGCGTTTTCGTGCAGAATGGTCTGCTCCGCCTGCTGATTGAGCACTAAAAGACTGATACGACGGTTGATGGCATCGTCCGGGCCGCGATCGGTCACCCGCATGGTGGCGGCCATTCCGACGACGCGCAGGACTTTGCCTTCATCAAGCCCACCCACCACCAGCTCGCGACGCGAGGCGTTGGCACGATCGGCAGAAAGCTCCCAGTTGCTGTATCCCTTTTCGCCGTTGGCATACGGGAAATCATCCGTATGACCAGAGAGACTGATGCGGTTCGGAATACCGTTCAGCACCGGCGCAATACCGCGCAAAATATCGCGCATGTAAGGCTCAACGTCCGCGCTGCCGGTTTTGAACATTGGGCGGTTCTGGCTATCAATAATCTGGATGCGTAACCCTTCCTGCACCAGATCGATTTTCAAATGTGGACGCAGCGCGCGCAGTTTCGGATCAGCCTCGATGAGCTGGTCGAGGTCGCCACGCAGTTTTTTCAACCGCGCCTGCTCCATGCGCTTTTTCAGCTCGTCGATATTCGGCTCTTTCTTCACTTCACCCTTTTGCTGGGTGTAATCATCACCCCCGCCAGGGATTGGGCTGTCGCTGTTCGCGATTCGCTGCCCACCCGTCACCGCCGTCGCCAGCGGTGTTCTGAAATACTCCGCGATCTGAATCAGCTCTTTCGGGCTGGAGATGGAAATCAGCCACATCACCAGGAAAAACGCCATCATTGCGGTCATAAAGTCCGCGTAAGCGATTTTCCACGAGCCATGGGAACCGCCCCCATGGCCTTTGTGTTTGCGCTTTTTAACTATGACGATGGGATGGGACTGATTTTTCATGCGTCCTCAGTCGTCGTCTGTTGGTTAGGGTTCTTCACAGCGCGGACGTGTTCTTCAAGCTCGACAAACGATGGACGCTCGCTGGAGTACAGGGTTTTACGCCCGAATTCCACCGCGATTGGCGGTGCGTAGCCGTTCAGGTTTGACAGCAGGGTGATCTTCACGCACTGCATCATCTTGGTGGTTTCTGCACTCTTCTGGCGTAGCACGCTTGCCAGCGGCGAGATAAAACCGTAGGCGAGAAGAATACCGAGGAATGTCCCAACCATTGCGTGGGCAATCAGTGCCCCCAGCTCTGCGGCCGGACGGTCGGCGGAGGCCAGTGCGTGTACCACGCCCATCACCGCCGCGACGATACCGAATGCCGGCAGTGAATCCCCCACCAGCGCCAGGGCGTTAGCCGGCACTTCGGACTCGCTTTCGTGAGTTTCGATCTCTTCGTCCATCAGCGCTTCAATCTCGAAGGTGTTCATGTTGCCGCTGATGATGAGTCGAAGATAATCGACGATAAAATCCAGCATCATCGCGTCAGCGAGAATACGTGGATAACTGGCGAAAATTTCGCTCTCTTTCGGGTTCTCAATATCACGTTCCAACGAGAACATGCCCTGTTGACGCGACTTTGCCATCAGACGATAGAGCAGCGCCAGCAGGTCCATATACATGCTTTTGGTGTATTTTGAACGACGAAACAGTAATGGGAGCGCTTTGAGCGTTCCTTTAATCGATTTACCGTTGTTGCCAACGATAAAAGCACCTACCCCTGCGCCGCCGATAATAATCAGTTCAGCCGGTTGATAGAGTGCTCCCAGGTGCCCGCCGGTCATCATATAACCGCCGAAAACTGTACCGATAACAACCAGGTAACCTAATAAGATAAGCACGACATCATCCTTCCGCTAGAGACCATGACAGGATGTTGAGTTCGAAGGCGTTACCGGAATGCGGGGTAAAAAAAAGCAGCGGTAATTTCTTACCGCTGCTGGAATCTTTCCCACACGTTCGGGTTAAACAGCTTGTTCGATCTGTTCATCCAGCAGTTGTGGATTAATATCGGCAGCTTCCGGGGAAAGTTTACGTCTTTTTACCGCACGGGAAGGCGGCTGGCATAAACTGCAGGCGAAGCTACCAACTGGCTGATGAGCATGGGTGATAAAGTTGCCGTCGCAGCAGTTACAGCGCGACAATTGCAGCAATCCACTCTCAACGAAGCGCACCAGCGTCCATGCGCGGGTCAGCGCCAAAAGTGGCCCCTCTTCCGGCTGCGGACATTGTTCAAGGTAGAGTTTATAGGCTTTGATGACAGCATCCACGCCACTGCACAAGCCCGTCTTTAAGAGAAACTGCCAGGCATTGCAAAACATCGATGCGTGGATGTTTTGCTCCCAGGTCATAAACCAGTCCGTGGAAAAGGGCAGCATCCCTTTCGGAGGCGGGCTACCGCGTAATTCTTTATACAGTTTGATAAGTCGACCGCGGCTCAGCTGAGTCTCGCTTTCCAGCATTTGTAAGCGAGCACCCAACGTGATCAGTTCCATTGCCAACTGAATGTCGCGAGCTTCCTGAACAATGCTTTTTTCGCTCATCATTAAGCCCTTTTCTTGCGGGCCACGTCGTCAGGCTGGCTGATTTCGGTGAGAAGGCGGGTTGAAAGCAAAATCCCGGTGTGGATCTGTTGCAGATCGTCAACGCGTGAATCCTGAGTCAGACGCGTAATGGTCTGATGACTGTCGAAGCGGAACTGACATACCAGCTGATTGGTTTCCGCCAGTTTGACCATCTGAGGGAGAGTTAATCCACCGAGCGTTGTTGCCATTTCTTCGCTGATACCCAGGCGGAACATGGCGGACGGTTTGTCCTGACTAATCAAACGCTGTGCAAGTAATAAGTATGACAAATTGATGTCATAGACGTGTTTAAGCATCTCGGATGTATGCATTTTTCCCATCCAGAATAACCAACTATAATTTTTTATGCGGTAAGACCGCACCCCGTGATGTCGCCGAGAAAACCCCGGTAAAAAAAAAGAAAAGGCGAAAATGCATAGTCGAATTAAGGTTAAACTGGATAAAACGCGCGGTTTTTAAATGGTGATCCCTGACCATTGCGTCTTATCATTACTTACAAATAACTAAGATTTTTCCTAATTCGAGGCAACTCTACTCGTCCGTTTTCCCACATACAATGCAGCCCCGCCCAAATTTTAAAAAAAATGTGATCTAAGTCACAAAAATTAAGCGATAAGCAGGCATTAATCCATCAGCGTGACTTGTAAGTTGGTTGATTTTTAGCCAAATGAGGCTCTTTTCTATTCTGAATGGACGAATACTCATGCAGTGGCTTATCCGACCAGCTTACTCCTCGCCAGAGAGCATTATCCTTAATGATCTTTTGCTTAACATATTAAGCCATAGTCAGTAACACATCATTAATTTCATTTAAAATCATGAAGTTATAAAATTAAAAAATGTAACAAATTTCTGTTCGTGACGATAACTTGCTGGTCAAAAACGGCGGATATCTGATGACGGGTTCAATATTAAAAGGGGGATGTTTTGGTTAAGTAACGCTATTACGTTGATAAGCTCGGTTATGACACTATTCGTTTTATAAGAATAATTAATGAATAATTATGATAAACGTCACACCAATGTCGTATTGCCCTCTTGCGAAGCGGTACGAATCGCGCTAATGGTGATGAATCCTCTGTCTCTGGACATCAAAGGAGTGAGCGATGAGTTACTCACACATTCTGGTATGCGTTGCTGTTACCCCGGAAAGCCATCAGCTGCTGGCGCGAGCGGTCTCTATCGCCCGCCCGCTCAATGCGCGGATTAGTCTGGTTACGCTGGCGGCCGAGCCGGAAATGTATAACCAGCTGGCGGCACCGATGCTGGAAGATATTCGTGGGCTGTTGCAGGAAGAGACGCAGCAGTTTTTGCAGGAGCTGGAGGATAAAGCCCAGTATCCTATTGCGCGGACCTTTATCGCCACCGGCGAACTGAGCGAACATATTCTGGATATTTGCCGCAAAGAGCAGGCCGATTTGGTGATCTGCGGTAACCATAACCACAGCTTCTTCTCACGCGCCGCCTGCTCCGCCAAAGCGATTGTCAGCTCAAGTCAGGTGGACGTGCTGCTGGTTCCCCTCGGCAACTGATGCCGCCGAGGGGGGACTCGTTAAGCCAGTTTAGGGAAGGTTGCGACCTTTTTTTGCAGATTGCTCTCCCGGCTACGGGGAGTGATCCGCTCAAGATCGCGAATAAAATGCTCCTGCCAGTGATTAATATCGTTCTCGCGAATCACTTTCATCATCTCCGCATGGCGCGAGATACGCTCAGTCAGCGGCATGGTCAGCGCCCTGTCGAGGGCATTTGCCACATCATCGCTGTCGTAGGGATTGACGATCAGCGCCGAAGTCAGCTCGTTCGCTGCCCCCGCAAACTGTGAAAGCACCAGCACGCCAGGGTCTTTCGGGTCCTGCGCGGCGACATACTCTTTTGCCACCAGGTTCATCCCGTCGCGCAGAGGCGTTACCAGCCCCACTTCCGCATAGCGGAATACCTTCATCAGAATTTTGCGCTCAAAATGCTGGTTGAGATAATAAAGCGGTGTCCAGCCCAGCTGCCCGTAGCGACCGTTGATGCGCCCGGCCTCAGTTTCCAGCTGATGCCGGATATCCTGATAGGCCTGCACCTCACCACGTGAGGTCGGGGCAATCTGCGTATAGCGGATTTTACCGTGATGCTGCGGGAATTTTTCCAGCAGTCTCTCATAAGCCTGGAAGCGTTCCGGCAGCCCTTTCGAGTAATCCAGACGCTCCACGGAGAAGATGTTTTTGACGTTTTTCAGCTCGCTTTTGAGCTGTGCCAGTTTCGGCGGCAGCGGGCCAGAGGCGTCAGCGGCGATTTCATCAGGTTCAATACCGATAGGATAGACTTCGGTCTCGAAAGTCTTGCCCCACGCGGTATGAGACTTGCCGCTGCGGGTGGTCACGCGCGTTTTACCGGAGACGCTATCGAGAAACGCCACGCGGTCGTTTTCCGTCTGGAAGCCAAGCAGATCGTAATCGCACAGCCCTTCCAGCAGCTCTTCATGCGGCGGCAACGCGGTGAAAATCTCCGGCGTCGGGAACGGGATGTGCAGGAAGAAGCCGATCCGGTTATTCACCCCACGTTTGCGCAGCTCGCTGGCGAACGGAATCAGGTGATAATCGTGGATCCACAAAATATCGTCTTCCTCGATTAACGGCAGCAGTTTATCCGCCAGCAGCGCATTGACACGTGTGTACCCTTCCCACGAATCGCGCTCGAATTTAACCAGGTCCAGACGATAGTGAAACGCCGGCCACAGCACGGCATTCGAGAACTGCGAGTAATACTCTTCGTAGTCCTTCTCACCCAGATTAAACGATGCCCACGTGATGTTGCCCCGTGTCACCTTTTTTAGCGGCTGGTCTTCATTCCCGACGTCACCGCTCCAGCCAAACCACAAACCGCCAGCTGTTTTTAAGGCACCCAAAATCCCTACCGCCAGACCACCCGCGCTGGATTTTTTATCGTCCGGTGGCGCAATTCGGTTAGAGACTACGACTAAGCGACCCATCATGTTTTCTCCTGTTGTTATGCGCTATTTTTTCTTCTTGTTGCTGGTTAGCGACTTCGGTGACCCATTGCCAGACGCTGGCGACATTCGCCAGTCGCCATTCGGCGCAGGTTTCACCCTGTCCGACTTTAATTGATACCCCTCCGGCCTGATTGACGGCGCTAAAACCGCTTTCGTCCGTCAGGTCGTCGCCGATAAACACCGGCGTTCTGCCCGCAAAAGGCGCCTCGGTCATGAAGGCCTTGATCGCCTCCCCTTTATTAATGCCCCTTGGTTTAATCTCCACCACACATTTTCCCGGCTGCAGTGCAAGCTGAGGGTGTGCCGCGACGATGGAGGTTGCCAGCGCCGTGATGGCAGCTTCGTGCTGCGGCCCCTGACGATAGTGCAGCGCAAAGGCCATCCCTTTCGCTTCCAGCTCCGTTCCCGGCAGATGCTCTAGCGCCGCGGTCAGTTGTACCGTGAGCGACTGAATCAGTGAATCGGGAAGAGAGACGATATGCGCGTTGCCATGGATGTCGCGGCGCTCCGCTCCGTGCACACCGGCAAGCGGAAAGCGGTAAGGCCTGGCAAGCTGATCCAGCTCGGCCATTGAGCGCCCTGATATCAATGCCAGTGCCCCATGATTGATGCTGGAGAGCTGATGTAACACCCGGAGAATATCGGCAGGTATCACCACCTGATCGGGGTGCGGTTTGATGTCGGCGAGAGTCCCGTCGAGATCGAAAAAGAATGCGAATTCTCCGGTCAGTGCAGGCGGTACGTTTAACGAGTCTGCCACCCTTATCCTCCTTACGGTTTTCGAGATGTCAGACATTTAACATCTCAGTAGCCATGTAAGTATAGACAGTGTGACGCTGCTCGCCATTTAGCAAACCGCCTGCCAGCATTGCTGGCAGGCGGCAGGGAGGTAGGACTAGACTTAAAAGTTGGGCCAGATTTTGCTCAAACGGTGCGCTTCGCCTTTTGCTTGTAACGGTCGAAGATCACTGCTGCCAGCAGGATTAGGCCACGTACGACGTACTGCGAGAAGGGGGAAATATTCAGCAGGTTCATGGCGTTCTCAACGGTGCCGAGGATAAGGATACCGGCCACCACATATGAGATTTTTCCGATGCCGCCTTTTAGCGAAACCCCACCCAATACGCAGGCAGAAATCACAATCAGCTCATAGCCAATCGAGGTCATCGGCTGGCCGCTGGTCATACGCGAAGCCAGAATAATCCCCGCCGCCGCCGACACCAGACCGGAGAGCACAAAGATAATAATCTTAGTACGCACCACCGGGACCCCGGCCAGGCGCGCGGCCTCTTCATTCCCACCGATCGCCAGCGTATTGCGGCCAAAGGTGGTTCTGTTGAGCAGGAAGCCAAAAATAATCAGACAGCCCACCGTCAGCCAGATAGGCGCTGGCAGACCCAGCCAGTTGGCGTAGCCGAGGGTAAAGAAGCGCTCGTCTTCAATCCCCACCGCTTTCCCGTCAGAGATAATATAGGCCAGGCCGCGAACAATTTGCATGGTGGCAAGCGTGGTGATCAGGGCGTTGATCTTCAGGCGGGCAATGACAAAACCATTCACCAGCCCGCTGAGCACACCCAGCATCAGCCCAGCAAAAACCCCTATCCACAGGCTTTCCGTCAGGTTGATCACCACCGCCGCCGTCACCCCTGCGCAGGCGATGACCGACGCAACGGAGAGGTCGAAATCGCCGGACGCCAGACAGAACAGCATCCCGCAGGCGACCATACCGGACATAGAGATCGCCAGCCCCAGCCCTTTCATGTTGACGAAGCTGGCGAAATTCGGCACGAAAATCGCACAGCCCAGGAACAGGACGGCAAAGACCACCAGCATCCCGTATTGATCCCAGATGCGCCCCAGGCTAAAAGCCGATTTCGGTGCGCGAGAGGTAGTTACAGAGGACATCATTCACTCCTTGCTCAGGCGACAGCCTGGCTGACTTTAGGCATGGCGAGGCTCAACGCCTGTTGTTCATTCGCCTGTTCATGTAGCAATTCACCGGCGATATCCCCTTCGCGCATCACGATGATGCGGTCGGCAACGCCCAACACTTCGGGCAGATCGCTGGAGGCGAACAACACCGCCACGCCGCGTTTTGCCAGCTCATAGATGACGTTATAGATTTCGTGCTTGGCCCCGACGTCGATGCCGCGCGTCGGTTCATCCAGCAAAATGACTTTCATCTCTTCCGACAGCCAGCGGCCCAGAATGGCCTTTTGCTGGTTCCCGCCGGAGAGATTCATGATGAGCTGTTCGGCACCGGGGGTTTTAATATTCAGGGAGCGAATATGGTAATCGGCGTTAATGTTTTCCCAGCTGTCGTTGATCAGGCATCCGGCACGAATGAATTTTCGGCGTGCCGAAATGTTAATGTTGTCGCGCACAGAGTGGACCGGAATAATCCCGTCGGCTTTACGATCTTCCGGACAGAGCATCATCCCTGCGCGGATCGCGTGAGCCGGTTTCTGAATATCCACCGGCTGACCGTCGATATACACCTGGCCTGCGGTGATTCGCGTGCCGCCGAACAGCCCTTTCATCAGCTCGCTGCGCCCTGCTCCCACCAGCCCGAACAGACCGACGATTTCGCCGCTGCGCACCGACAGGGAGATTGGCGTACGCACGCCTGGCGCTTTGACGCTCTCCAGACGCAAACGCTCGGCAGCGTATTCTCGCGGCTGCCAGTGATAGATATCCCCCAGCTCACGTCCGACCATCGCCTGCACCAGCTGGTCATGATTGACCTGCTGCATATCGGTGAAGGTGCGCACGTAGCGGCCATCTTTGAACACGGTGATGGCGTCGCTAAGGGCAAAAATCTCTTCCATACGGTGCGAAACATACAAAATGATGCGGCCTTCTTTGCGCAGCTCGCGGATCACCCGGAACAGGTTGTCGATCTCACGTGCCGAGAGCGAACTTGTCGGCTCATCAAAGGCGATAATTTTTGCGTTGCGCGCGAGCGCCTTGGCAATTTCCACCATCTGCCACTGACCAATCGACAGATATTTCAGCGGCGTTTGCGGATCGATATCCAGCCCGAGATGCTGCAGCTGCAGTCCGGCTTCATAATTGAGGAGCGAGCGATTGACGATCCCGCTCTTGTGAGGCAGTTGCCCCAGATAGATGTTTTCCGCCACCGTCATTTCAGGTACCAGATGCAGCTCCTGATAAATGATAGCGACGCCAGCATTCAGCGCCGCCGTGGTATCGGCAAACACCATCTCTTCGCCGCGAATCGCCAGCGTGCCGGTCGTCGGGGCGTAGTTTCCGCTGAGGATTTTTAACAGCGTGGATTTCCCTGCGCCATTCTCCCCCATCAGGGCGTGGACCTGACCGGGATAGCAGTCGAAACTGATATCGGTCAGCGCGTTTACACCGGGGAATATTTTCCCGATGCCGCGAAAAGAGAGATACGGGTCAGACTGTTGCATAACGTCTCCGTGATTCGAGTAGTGTACGTCTGGCCCCTCCGCATCGAGGGGCGCAATCACAACAAATTACTTACCGCCCAGCCCTTTTTTCGCCAGTTCCTCTTTGAAGTTGTCGCGGGTGATCAGCACCACGTCCGTCACCTCGGTGAATTTCGGAGGCTCAGCGTCTTTCGTCACCCAGTTGTAGAGCATTTCACTGGATTTATAGCCGTGCACATCCGGGCTTGGCAGCAGCGAGCCGTAGAAGCCGGTCGCCTGCGCTTTAGACAGCTCGCTCACCGCATCCACGCCGTTAATGCCGACGCCGATGACATCCGCGGCTTTAAAGCCCTGACCTTCTGTCGCGCGCACGCCGCCCAGCACGGTGTTGTCGTTCATGCCGACCACCAGCCAGTGTTTAACTTCAGGGTGCTGCACCAGCATGGAGTTTGCGGCGTCGAAGGCGCCTGGAATATCGTTCGATTTCGTCGGGACTTTATAGATCTGTTTTTCCGGGAACCCGGCCGCTTTCAGCGCGTCCATCGAACCGGACGTGCGGCGACGCGCGGTATCGAGTTCATCTGCGGTGATCGCCATAACGGCAGTCTCTTTCACGTCCCAGCCGCGTTTTTGCATCTCTTTATAGAGTTCCTGGCCCTGACGCTCACCGATTTTGGTGGCCGCCATCATCACCAGCGGAACGGTATCCATCGGTTTGCCTTTGGCGTTGACGAACTGATCGTCAACCGCAATCACCTTCATGCCGTAACCCCGCGCTTTTGCCACAATGGCCGAACCGAGTTTCGGATCTGGCGTACAAATGACAAAACCTTTCGCGCCGCTGGCCGCCAGGCTGTCGATGGCGTTCAGTGTTTTTTCACCATCGGGTACGGCAATTTTGATGACATCAAAGCCGAGATCTTTCCCGGCTTTATCCGCAAATTTCCACTCAGTCTGGAACCAGGGTTCTTCAGGCTGTTTCACCAGAAAACCGAGCTTTAAATTCTCTGCCATAGCGGATTGTGACATAACGGCAGCCAGGCCGATGGCCGCCAGCGTTTTAGTAAATTTGTGCATGGTTAACTCCAGCATTAGCATTCTTTTATGTAGGGTATAGTGTCGTGCTTTTTATTTTATCGGACGTAAAACAAGGTATTAGCGCTCACCCTTGAATAAGTGATGGTGCTGGAGATAGTTTTAGCGGGAAATTAATCATCCATAAGAGAGCGGCATCACACCGCAGAATTACAGTAATTGCGTACATATATTCAGCGATAAATGACATAAAAAAGGCAGATATTGTCGGACAAATTGGAGGGGATTAAGCAGAATTATCCATAAGGTCAGCTAAGACGTCCCTGTAATACGGACGCCGTAGCGTCCGCGTAAGAATTTACCAGGCGTAGTAAATATGATCCGCGTGATCGCGAACCGGTGCTTCGTCCCCCAGTAAACGGGCGGCCAGGGTCAGGGCAAAATCAAACGCATGGCCGAGGCCTTTGCCGCTGAGGAGATTCTGATCCTCTACCACCGGCGCATCGACGTATTCCCCGTCGTTGACCGTTTCCCATAAATCGCCTGAGCAGACATAGCGACGCCCTTTCAGCAGGCCGTTGCCGCCCAGCACGCGCGCCGCGGCAGAGCAGATTGGGCAGATCAATTTGCCCGCGTCGTCATGTGCCTTAACAAAACGAACCACTTCCTGGCTGGCAGCCAGATTGACGCTGCCCTGCGGCCCGCCCGGCAGTACCACTGCGTCGTACAGCGTATCGGCGCGCTCGGTGAGCGTGCTGTCTGCCACCATCGGGATGTTGTGATAACTCACCACCGCGCGCGACTCCGCGCAGGCCAGCGTTTCGACGTCAATATGCATACGGCGCAAGATATCAATCGTGATAATTGCTTCCGCTTCTTCAAATCCTGGTGCCAACAATACCGCCACTCTGGCCATTTTGATCCTCACAAATGAAATAGATAAAACATCGTTTCATTTTACAAGAAGTCATCCGTCAAACCTGTGCGTGGATCACAGTTCATTCTTTTTACAAATTACGGGCATTATTCCTAATTGCATGACGGGAAATGAAAAGTGGGTCACATAACGACGGTACAGAACGGCTTTATTCTGTTGTTAATCATCCATCCTCTGAATAAGGATATTATAATGACAACTTCAGGAATGATTCAGAAACTCAACACCCAGATGAACCTTGAGTTCAATGCCTCCAATCTCTATTTGCAGTTGAGCGACTGGTGTTCAGAGCACAGCCTCAACGGAACCGCCACCTTTCTGCGCACCCAGGCGCAATGCAATATCACCCACATGATGCGGGTCTTTGACTATATGAAACAGGCCGGGGCTAACCCGATTGTCAAAGCGCGTGTGAACTCCGATGACGCCTGTTCATCGCTGGAAGAGATATTCCAGAAAACCCTCGACGAGTACGAGCAGCGTTGTAACATGCTGAAAACGCTCGCCGGAGAAGCCAAAGCGCTGAATGATGACACCACACTCGATTTCTTGCGTGATATGAGAAAAGAACAGCAGCAGGATGGGCTATTGCTGAAAACCATTCTGGATGAGGTGCGCAGCGCGAAGCGTGCCGGGTTGTGTATGACGCAGACTGACCAGCATCTGCTTAATCTGGTGAACTGTCAGCGCCACTGATACCCGGCTAGTTATCCACAATTGTTAAATAATAGTTACCAAGTAACTGCTTTTATTGAAATTTAACAAATCAGATCTGGCTCCCAGCCAATAACCTTACAAAGTGAAATGATTTATTTCATTTCACTTTGATTGACGAGGGAGCTTCATGATCACCATCGAGTTTATTGTCATTATCCTCTGCCTGCTGGTAGGAACGCGGTTCGGCGGGATGGGCCTTGGGCTGATAAGCGGTATCGGTCTTTTCATTTTAAGTTTTGTGTTTGGACTCCAGCCCGGTAAACCGCCGGTGGACGTCATGCTGACGATCCTTGCCGTGATCGGCTGCGCGGCGACCCTGCAGACCGCGGGTGGCCTGAATGTCATGATGCAGTTTGCTGAGCGCCTGCTGAGAAAACATCCGCAGCACATCACCCTCCTCGCTCCCTTTACCACCTGGATGCTGACGTTTCTCTGCGGGACCGGTCACGTGGTGTACACCATGTTTCCGATTATCGCCGACATCGCGCTAAAAAAAGGTATTCGCCCGGAACGCCCAATGGCCGTTGCTTCTGTTGCCTCGCAGATGGCGATTACAGCGTCCCCGGTCTCTGTTGCCGTGGTATCGCTGGTGTCAATTATTGGCGCCCAGCACGGCATCGGTCAGGCGTGGGGGATCCTCGAGATTCTGGCCGTCTCCGTACCCGCTTCGCTGTTTGGAGTGATGATTGCCGCACTCTGGAGCCTGCGTCGCGGAAAAGATCTGGCTGACGATGCGGAATTCCAGGAAAAACTCAGCGACCCGAAACAGCGCGAATTTATCTATGGCAGCACCGAAACGCTGATGAACCAGCGCTTTCCGAAACAGGCGTACTGGTCGACGTGGATTTTCTTCGCCGGCATTGCTGTCGTGGTGCTGCTGGGGGCGTTGCCCGAGCTGCGTCCTGCCTTTGAAATCAAAGGCAAAATGACAGCACTTTCCATGAATCTCGTCATCCAGATGATGATGCTGATTGCCGGTGCCGTGATGCTGATTGCCTGTAAGGTTAACGCCTCTGCCATTTCGAACGGCGCGGTGTTTAAGGCCGGAATGGTGGCGATTTTCTCGGTCTTCGGCGTTGCGTGGATGAGCGATACCTTCTTCCAGGCGCACCTCGACGAGCTGAAAATGGCGCTCGAAGGGGTAGTAAAAAGCCATCCGTGGACTTACGCCATCGTGTTGTTCCTGGTCTCCAAACTGGTAAACAGCCAGGCCGCAGCACTGACCGCCGTCGCACCGATGGGCCTGATGCTGGGCATTGAGCCAAAAATGCTGATTGCTTTCTTCCCGGCCTCCTACGGTTACTTCGTGCTGCCCACCTACCCGAGCGACCTGGCCTGTATCGGTTTCGACCGCTCCGGTACCACCCGCATTGGCAAATTCATCATCAACCACAGCTTTATTCTGCCGGGGCTTATCGGCGTCAGCTGTGCCTGTGCCGCCAGCTATCTGCTGGTGCAGACCTTCTTCTGAACGTCAAAAGGGCGACATTGCTGTCGCCCTTTCGCATAAACTTGTTTCTAAATTCAAAACATCGGTTTATTTTAGTGTGACTCACCCTGCGGTGTGAACTTGAGTTCGATAAGCGCGATGGCTTTTTGAATGGCGCGAAGCGTAACGGGGTCCGCTGCAGCAGGATGGCTGGTGAAATCGATGTTTTTCAGTTGGGTAGACATTTTTTCACGCACTTCAATCGGCGCGATAATGTCTAACACATCCAGGATTTGTTTGATGACCAACTGGCATGCGACGACGTCAGATACCAGTTCCTGATCGGCGCTCAGATTTTGAGACATAGGAAGCTCCTTACATAAAGAGCGCCATAGTAGCAAAACGATAGCCCTTTCATCTTCCCTCTCGTCGAACGCAGGCATAAAAAAACCTGCCGAAGCAGGTTTTTTTCATCAGAACATTGCGCCTGGCGGTACGTCTTTAAACGTATTGCAGTAGTTAGCCCACATGCTTTTCAGGATTTTGCGCAGTTTCATTTGATGCTCCGGTAATGTGTTATGCAGGTGTTATTGTCTATGCGCATATAATATGACCAGCGTCACAAAAATCAATGATTATGTGACGCAAATCACGGTTACAAAATCAGCAATGCTGCGGGATTGTTACAAAAATCCATGACAAATCCGCAGCTTAGAAATCGATAAGTTCCAGTAAATTTTTATAAATTTTTTTGATATGGCAGGGTAACGATGACTGACAACATCACCGGGAAGGAGAACCGCGGGCTGTCGCCAGCGGCACTGCTGGTTGCCGGGGCGTTCTTTATGGAGTTTCTCGACGGAACCGTGATTGCCACCGCGCTTCCCGATATGGCGAAAAGCTTTGGCGTACAAGCCGTGGATTTGAATATTGGCATCAGCGCCTATCTGATCACGCTGGCAGTCTTAATCCCTGCCAGCGGCTGGATCGCCGATCGCTTTGGCGCCCGCAAAGTGTTTGCCGTGGCGCTGGCGATCTTCACCCTCGCCTCCGTCTTTTGCGGGCTATCCACCACGGTGGATCAGTTTGTCGCTATGCGCGTGCTGCAGGGCATGGGCGGTGCGCTGATGGTCCCGGTCGGGCGGCTGGCGGTCTTGCGCACGACGCCTAAACATCAGCTGATCACCGCTATCGCCACCCTCACCTGGCCCGCACTGGTGGCACCCATTATCGGGCCGCCCCTCGGCGGCTTTATTACCAGCTACGCCGACTGGCGCTGGATCTTCTTTATTAATGTACCCCTCGGGATCGTGGCGATTATTCTGGCGCTGAGGATTATTCCCGATCTGCACGACGATGAACGTCGTCCCTTCGATACGCCCGGCTTTATCGCCACCACGATTGCGATGGTGAGCCTCGTGTATGCCATGGAGTCGATGGGTGCGCAGCATTCACAAGGCTTACTCACCCTGGGGCTTTTGGTTGTGGGGGCGGTCACGCTTATCTACGCCCTGCGCCATTTTCAGCGCACCCAGTGGCCGATGATTCGCCTCGACGCCATGCAGGTTCCGACGTTTCGAGTAACGATGTACGGCGGCTCACTGTTTCGCGCCTCCATAAGCGCGGTTCCTTTCCTGCTCCCCCTGATGTTCCAGGTAGGCTTTGGGATGGATGCTTTCCACTCTGGCCTGCTGGTGCTGGCAGTATTTGTCGGTAACCTGACGATTAAACCTGCCACCACGCCGCTGATCCGTCGCCTGGGTTTCCGAAAACTGCTGCTGATAAATGGGGCATTGAACGTGTTGTCCCTGCTGGCCTGCGCGTTTATCTCACCGCAGACGCCGGTCTGGCTGATTATGTTGATCCTTTATCTGGGCGGGGTGTTCCGTTCGATTCAGTTTACGGCGGTCAGTACGCTGGCCTTTGCGGATGTACCATCGGCACAAATGAGCTACGCCAATACGCTGTTTTCCACAGCGACGCAGCTGGCGGTCGGGCTTGGGATCACGCTCGGGGCAATTGGAATCCGGATTGGCGAGAAAATGGGCGATTTGCTGAACATGGCCAGCGTGCCAGGGATCAGCTTTCGGCTGGCCTTTGTCGCTATCGCGCTGATTTGCCTGGTGGGGATGGTGGATACTCTGCGGCTGACGAAAGATGCGGGGAGCGCAGTATCGAACAAGGCATAAAAAAAGCCAGCATAGCTGGCTTTTCATTCAGATAGCCGTTTAGCCTACGATACCGCGAACAAATGCTTCGATCTCTTTGTCCTGGCAGTTTTCGAAGAAGCACTGCTGGAAGCGCTGACCGGAAACGGCGGTTTTCACCAGCTCAGGATCGATTGCGCGCAGGGTATCCAGATAGTTCTCTTTCACTACGGCGGCTTTCACCTGGTTCAGAATACCGGCGTTACGCACCTGTGGCTCTTTACGCTCTGGCGGATACCCTTCGCCTTTGCGGCCAGTAAACGCTTTTTCGAAGATAAAGCGCACGTTCAGCTCAGCACCCCAGCCGAAGCCTTTGGCGAATGGCAGAGAGAGCGCGTTACCGTTGTTGATCTGAGCAAACAGGAACGCATCTGCCGGGTCGATACAGTAACCGCAGATCACGCCCGGGTGGATGTTCAGCGACATCAGCGCGCCCTGGCCTGTCCCGCAACCGGTGACCACAAAGTCCACCGCCTTAGAATTTAACAGGATGCTGGCCATGATACCCAGGTGGATGTAAGTCAGATGGTGATCGTTCTCGTCACTCATCCCGACGTTGTAGACCGGGAAACCTTTCTCATCAACGACGGTTTTCAATTCGTTGAGGATAGTGGCGTTTTTGCCAGCCTGGCTGTTTTCCATCATCAGTGCAATTTTCATTCTTCATCTCCTGAATACGTTGCGGGTGTTGCCGCCAAAGATAGCGAATCCAGACAACCTTACTATCTAACAAACGCACTTTCAAATTAACTGAAAAAATGTTTTAAAAAACGAAAGCCGCTTCACATAATCAGGCAATGGAGAAGAAATGAGATGCGGTTGCTCAATGTTCAGAAATACCTGCTCACCAATCCAGCCGTTGGCTAGACTGTTTTTGAAAGACAGTAAAAAACTTTGGGAAACACCCGACCTGTGAGGAGCTGCCGGACGCCTCGCATCCCTTTTGCGGATACTTTCCTGGGTCAGCGCCGTTTTTGCCCCGTGCCGCCAGCATCACTGGCGTTTTGCATAATCTTCGACAGGCTCTCCCACCAAATCATGTCGTTGAAAAGAGAGAGGGAAATTCGTCTGGCTATTCGCGGCATTGACCGTTCTGGCAGGCGGTAAAATAGCGTGTTTACATTGAATCAGAGCGAAATATGAAGAGATTATTCGTAGCCGGTTTATTTCTGCTCCTCGCGGGCTGTACGGTCACTCGTCAGGCGCAGGTGAGTAACGCCGATGCGCCAGGCGGCGTTGTGCGACTGGATTACGGTCAGGCGATTTTCCAGAATGCCCGTTACGATGACTATGTCACCAACGGGACGGCCACGCGCGAGTGCCAGAGCATGGGCTTCGCGACCGCCTCTTTCTATGGTCAGCCGATAAAAACCTGCAGCTTGTTCAGCGGGTCGGTTTGCCTCAACCAGACCGTCACTATCCAGTACAAATGCATGGGCTATGCGGTAAATCCCGCAGCGACGCAAACCTGGTAATATTAATAGTGCTGCCAGTTTTCCACTGGCAGTCTATTTAATACGAAGCGTAACCATTCTCATTAATATATAAACAACTGCCAATGCGTTTTATTCCCATTCGTATTTTGAATAATTAATCTTTTATTTTACCTTTTGCAAATAATTAAATAACAAATTATAGTGGCGCCCTGACTGACTAATAAATAATTCCATGGAGCTGCACTATGCTGAAAACTGAAATGATCGATAAGCTCAACGAACAAATGAACCTCGAGCTTTTTTCATCCCTGCTTTATCAACAAATGAGTGCCTGGTGCAGCTACCACAGCTTTGAAGGCGCGGCCGCGTTCCTGCGTCGCCACGCCCAGGAAGAGATGACGCACATGCAGCGTCTGTTCGATTATCTCGCTGACACCGGCAGCCTGCCACGCATTAATCCAGTGGCATCTCCGTTCGCTGAGTATGCGTCACTGGACGAACTGTTCCGCGCCACTTACGAACACGAGCAGCTGATCACTCAAAAAATTAACGAACTGACTCACGCGGCGATGATTGGCCAGGATTATCCGACCTTTAATTTCCTGCAGTGGTATGTTGCAGAACAGCACGAAGAAGAGAAACTGTTTAAATCCGTACTCGATAAATTATCGCTGGCGGGTAAATCAGGCGAAGGTTTGTACTTTATTGATAAAGAGCTGTCGACTCTCGACACGCAGAAATAAAGTTTCGGGAGCCTTCTGGCTCCCCTTTTTTTAATGGCGACAGATTTTACTTACGTGCGTTGAAAACCCCTCGTCTGCCGGAATAAATTTCCCCCGCGCCGCCAGAAATGCCACCAGCTCCGCCGCTGTCATATTCTCTGCCGAGCAAGTATGAAAGCGCGCATTATTGCCAAAACGGGAATCAATCGCCTGAACCAGGCTTTGCTCCGTGTACTGCTTACCCGACTCAATCATCATATTGAGCACATCATGTCCGTGAATCGATGTCATAACCCCTCCAAATCAAAGCCACAGACTAAACAGGTATGCGCCGTGCTGCCTTGCGCTGGCACAGGTTTGTAACTGTAAAAATATGATTACACCGGTTGTAACGGCTATTTGACGAGTAACGACTTTTGTCTTACTCTGCGCCGCAGATTAGGTTGCGATTAGCGGTTGTGGTAGAGGAAAGCGTGAAGAACAGAACTCTGGGAAGTATTTTTATCGTCGCTGGCACGACGATTGGCGCAGGAATGCTGGCGATGCCCTTGGCCGCTGCGGGCGTCGGATTTAGCGTCACGCTGGTGCTTCTGGCCTGCCTGTGGGCGCTGATGTGCTATACCGCATTACTGCTGCTTGAGGTGTATCAGCACGTTCCTGCCGATACGGGCCTTGGCTCACTGGCCGCCCGCTATCTTGGCCGCTACGGTCAGTGGATTACGGGATTTAGCATGATGTTCCTGATGTATGCCCTGACAGCGGCCTACATGAGCGGCGCAGGCGAGCTGATCGCGTCAAGCGTCAACGACTGGTTTGGCTCTGCTATTTCTCCGGCGACCGGCGTGATCTTCTTTACGCTGATTGGCGGGGGCGTGGTATGCGTGGGAACGTCACTGGTCGATCTGTTTAACCGCTTTCTCTTCAGCGCCAAGATTGTTTTTCTGGTAGTGATGCTGGCGCTGCTGGCTCCGCACGTTCACAAAGTGAATTTGCTTACCCTCCCCCTGCAACAGGGGCTGGCGCTTTCTGCCATTCCGGTGATTTTCACCTCGTTCGGCTTCCACGGCAGCGTGCCGAGTATCGTCAGCTATATGAATGGCAATATTCGTAAACTGCGCCGCGTGTTCATTATCGGCAGCGCGATCCCCCTCATTGCCTATATCTTCTGGCAACTGGTGACTCTGGGCAGCATTGATTCGTCTACGTTTATTGGCTTAATGGCCGATCATTCAGGTCTGAATGGATTCTTGCAGGCGCTGCGTGAAGTGGTGGCTTCGCCGCACGTTGAGCTGGCAGTGCATCTGTTTGCCGATCTGGCGCTGGCGACCTCTTTCCTCGGCGTCGCCCTCGGGCTATTCGACTATCTGGCGGATCTGTTCCAGCGCAAACGCTCCGTCAGCGGACGCATTCAGACGGGCCTGATTACCTTCCTTCCGCCGCTGGCCTTCGCGCTGTTCTTTCCGCGTGGGTTTGTGATGGCGCTGGGCTACGCGGGTGTGGCATTGGCCGTGCTGGCTCTGTTGCTCCCTTCCCTGCTGGCGTGGAAAAGCCGTCAGCAACACCCTGATTCGGGTTACCGGGTGTGGGGCGGAAAACCGCTGTTAGGGCTGGTATTTACCTGCGGGATTGTGGTGATTCTGGTGCAGTTTTCGATTGCAGCGGGGCTGTTGTCGGAGGTGGGATAAACCGACGAGCTACAGGCATCCGGCGGTAATTAAAGGGCTCATTGCGAGCCCTTTTTTATTAATGCAAACAGCAGCTTTTGAATTTCTTCCCGCTACCGCACGGGCACGGATCGTTGCGCCCTACTTTGGTTCCGTTGACGATCGGCTTTTTGGCCTCCGGCTGCTGTGGATTCGCCAGCCAGTAGTTATATAGACGAATCGCAGCCGGACGGATGCTGTCCACGCTCGCCTGATACTCTTCTTCCGTCATGGCTTCAACGCGATCAACGTTCTCTTCCGAACCATGCAGAGCGATCACCGCCAGATCGGGTTTCAGCTCTTCCGGCAAGGTAGACCAGTCGGTCAGTGCCATTCCGCGCATGTAGCCGTAACACCACTCTTCCACCACGGTATAGGTGGTCCCCTCGACATCGTTCTCGCCAAAAACTGGCTCGAACTGGTCGGGATAGTCGCTCAGGCGCTCGGCGATATCGTTCATATGCTTAAAGCAGAGATCGATAAAACGGTGCATTTCACGATCGTTTTTCCAGCGCGGTATATGTTTTTCACCGCCCCAGATCGCCACCAGCCAGGTGTCGGGTTCCACCACAAGAGGACCGGACAGCACTGCGGTTAGCATGCCGTCGAGTTCGGAAACGTCAAGCACAGACGCATCGTCATGACCGTGAGAGATTAATGTCTCTTCCAGCCACTCCATTTCGTTTTCATTTAATGGGCCTTCAGTCATTACTGATACTCCTGAAAAAAAGAAAAGGAGCTTACCACACTTCGGGCGAGGACTCTTTAAATGCCGGTGCCTGGCGGGCAGAACACTGAGCCAGTAAGTGCGTTATGCACTTGGTGAGAGGCAGGGTTTGAGCACAACATGCCAGACTCTGACCCCGAAATGCTGCGGTGAAATTATCCGGTCAAAATAACGTCCCCAATAAAATTGCCGATGAATATTATGCCTGCGCATTAAAGAATGGAGGACGGATGATTGAAGCAGAGAGTATTTGTTTAGAGGTTATAAATTACAAATGCTAAACCATTATTTAACCATGACTTAAATATACGTTTTTGCGGGGTTCTAACTAGAGAAGGTCCTTTGTTTCTTCACTCTATTTTCATGCTCAAACCTTCCCCGCTCTTTAAGTACTTTTTAGCCCGGAGTCGTACACGGATTTTTTTCTCATGCTGTATATCTCCGGGCATATTTCGGCTCACCAGCCAGAATGAAAATAGGGGCAAGTAAGAAGCGTGAAGATGGCGAGGGACAAAAACAAAAAAACCACCCGAGGGTGGTTTCACGACACTGCTTATTGCTTTGATTATTCTTGGCTTTCCCATGGTACCCGGAGCGAGACTTGAACTCGCACAGCGCGAACGCCGAGGGATTTTAAATCCCTTGTGTCTACCGATTCCACCATCCGGGCTCGGGAAGAAATTGGAGGCGCGTTCCGGAGTCGAACCGGACTAGACGGATTTGCAATCCGCTACATAACCGCTTTGCTAACGCGCCGTAAATCTGTTGTCTTTCGACCAGCACCCGCAACTGCCGATGCTTTTAATTTGGAGCGGGAAACGAGACTCGAACTCGCGACCCCGACCTTGGCAAGGTCGTGCTCTACCAACTGAGCTATTCCCGCATGTCACCAAGTCATTTGTAATCACTTGATTTCATTATCGTCCGGCTGACTGTGCCGCCGTTCGATGCGTTGCATTCTACTTATATGACGATGTGAGTCAACGTTATTTTTGCATCCCAGGATCGTTTGCTGAAAATTGCGCCGAAACGATCACTGTTCAAGCAAATCGCCGCGTGCGGCGTTCAGGTACTGCAGCATTGACCACAGCGTCAGCACCGCTGCAACCCACAGCAGGCCGATACCCGCCCACTCGACCCACGCGTTTGGACGCCACAGCATCCACACCAGCGACGCCATCTGCGCGGTAGTTTTCACTTTACCAATCCAGGAGACCGCCACGCTGCTGCGTTTACC
Organism: Lelliottia sp. SL45; assembly: GCF_026672535.1. Taxonomy (NCBI): domain Bacteria; kingdom Pseudomonadati; phylum Pseudomonadota; class Gammaproteobacteria; order Enterobacterales; family Enterobacteriaceae; genus Lelliottia; species Lelliottia sp. SL45. Next base: position 1,031,008 of record NZ_JAPPRH010000003.1, on the reverse strand, counting down.
CAGCTCAGCCATCCACTCGCGCAGGGCGGAGATGATGATCTCACGCGCGATCATGGTCGCCGCAGGTAACGTCACCCACCAGGTGTGGTAATGCTCTGCCACCAGCACCATCGCAATGGCAACCATCACCTTATCGGCAACCGGATCGAGGAACGCACCGAAACGCGTGCTTTGATTCCAGCGACGGGCCAAATAGCCGTCAAACCAGTCCGTCACCGCAGCCACCAGGAAGATCAGCGCACATGCGAAAGGAGCCCACGTGAAAGGCATGTAAAAAGCCAACACAAAGAAGGGGATAAGGACGACGCGAAAAAGCGTGAGCAACGTAGGGATGTTAAATCGCATAGTGACGGTAACTGTCTGTTGTCAGTAAAATTTAGCTCTATGTTGCTACAGAGCCCTCAATGTTTCAACGAGTAGTAGATCTTTTCTGCCAGCCCTTGCGAAATACCCGGCACTTTTGCAATTTCCTCCACGCTGGCGTTGAGTAATCCTTGCAATCCGCCCATGTACTTCAACAACATCTGTCGACGTTTTGGCCCGACACCCTCGATTGTCTCAAGCGTACTGGTGTTTTTCACTTTCGCGCGTTTTTTACGGTGTCCGCCGATGGCATGGTCGTGCGACTCATCACGAATATGCTGGATCACATGCAGCGCTGGGGAATCCGGCGGCAGACTAAAGCCCTCACCTTCCGGTTCGAAGAAGAGTGTTTCCAGACCGGCCTTCCGATCGGTTCCTTTTGCCACACCAAGCAATAAAGGATGATGTTTATCCCACGGCACATCGAGCTCAGCGAAAACGGCTTTCGCCTGGCCCAGTTGCCCTTTCCCACCGTCGATCAAAATGACATCCGGGATTTTGGCCTCTTCAATGGCTTTACCATAGCGACGGCGGAGCACCTGATTCATCGCCGCATAGTCATCACCCGGCGTAATCCCGGTGATGTTGTAGCGACGATATTCCGCGCGCACCGGCCCGTTGGCATCAAACACCACACAGGAGGCGACGGTTTGCTCACCCATTGTATGGCTGATGTCGAAACACTCCATCCGCTTCACGTCCGGCAGTTTCAGCAGCGTAGCCAACGCCGCCAGGCGCTGGTGAACGGTCGATTGCTGAGAAAGCTTCGTCGTCAGCGCCGTCGCGGCGTTGGTCCGCGCCAGCTTCAGATAGCGCGCGCGATCGCCGCGCGGTTTGGTCTGAACGTTAACGCGACGCCCTGCCAGCTCGGAAAGGGAGTCCGCCAGCAAAGTTTTATCATCAAGATTAAAATCGAGCAGGATCTCCGATGGCAACGTGCGCATCTGGCTGCCCTGCAAATAGAACTGACCGACGAAGGTTTCAACTACTTCACCCAGCTCAGTGCCGCCCGGCACTTTCGGGAAATAGCTGCGGCTGCCCAGAACTTTGCCCTGACGAATAAACAGAACATGGACGCAGGCCAGCCCGGCATCAAAGGAAACGCCAATGACGTCCAGATCGTCGCCGGTATTCGACACAAACTGTTTTTCCGTAACGCGCCGCACCGCCTGAATTTGATCGCGGATACGTGCGGCCTCTTCGAACGCCAGCGCCTGGCTGGCTTTTTCCATTCGCGCAATCAGCTGCGTTAAGACCTGATCGTCTTTACCCGCCAGGAACAGACGCACATAGTCAACCTGTTGCGCGTACTCCTCTTCGCTGACCAGCCCCGCCACGCATGGGCCGAGACAGCGGCCAATCTGGTATTGCAGACAAGGGCGGGAGCGGTTGCGATAGACGCTGTTTTCGCACTGGCGAACCGGAAAGATTTTCTGCAGCAACGCCAGGGTTTCACGCACGGCGTACCCGTTAGGGAAAGGACCGAAATACTCCCCTTTCGCATGTTTCGCCCCGCGATGCATGGCCAGACGCGGATGGGTGTCGCTGCTGAGGAAAATGAATGGGTATGACTTATCATCGCGCAACAATACGTTATAGCGCGGCTGATAGAGCTTAATGTAGTTATGTTCGAGCAGCAGCGCTTCCGTTTCCGTGTGCGTCACGGTGACGTCAATTTGCTGAATCAGCGCCACCAGCGCTTCCGTCTTACGGGAGGCCAGATTGGTGCGGAAATAACTGGAAAGACGTTTTTTAAGGTCTTTGGCTTTGCCAACATAGATAACCGTACCGCCAGCGTCATACATTCGATATACGCCAGGCTGGCTGGTTACGGTTTTCAGGAAAGATTTTGAATCGAACACATTACTCACTGACTTGTTAGGGTCTCTGCATTACACAGACCATGACGAATGGCCAGGTGAGTGAGTTCGACATCGCCGTTAATGTTCAGTTTACTGAACATACGGTAGCGGTAGCTGTTCACCGTTTTCGGACTGAGATTCAGCTGCTCAGAAATCTCATTCACCTTTTGGCCTTTGGTGATCATCAGCATAATCTGCAATTCACGCTCAGACAAACTGGCAAATGGCGATCCGGTTTTTTCCGGTTCAATCTGACTTAACGCCATCTGTTGAGCGATATCCGACGCGATATAGCGCTGGCCGGCGAACACTGAACGAATAGCATTAACCACTTCCTGTGGTGCAGCGCCTTTGGTGAGATAGCCTGCGGCCCCGGCCTGCATCACTTTCGCGGGCAGCGGGTTCTCCGTGTGGACGGTCAGCATGATGACTTTGGTGTCCACGTAAGCACGCGCGATTTTACGCGTGGCTTCAAGGCCGCCAATACCAGGCATGTTCATGTCCATCAGGACTACATCGGCTGAGTGGGTACGGCACCATTTCACGGCGTCTTCGCCGCAGCAAACTTCACCGGCGACTTTAATACCCTTTATATCTTCAAGTATGCGTCGTATCCCTGCGCGCACGAGTTCGTGGTCATCAACAAGTAGAACGTTGATCAAAGGAATGTCTCCAGAAATAGGGATAACGCTACTGACTACTAATTTGGCTTATATTAACGGTTTTCTGCCCAAGTTTAAAACGCTAAAAAGCATGTCATTCGATTTCGTTCTCGTTTTTGGAAATTAGCCTGTACAGCAAGTGGAAAGAGAATCGGATTTAAAAAGTCAAATACCGTTATTTTTAAGCCGCTGTATTCAAAAAGTTACGAAAAGATCGCCTCTCTGCGCCAGGAAAGTATGGCTCTTATATTTTTGTAACAATAATTAACAGCAAGAGAACGGGCTATAAACAATTTAGGCTGGTTAAAACATTATAGTGATTACACTTAAAACGTGTTTACTTAAATAAACAAAGCGCACAATTGAACAAAAAATAACCACTGCTTTTTTTCCTCTTTCTTGTGGTATACTCCGCCGCCATAACTTTCATCGTCGCGCTCAAGCGCCGTTTTGTAATGAGGAATAACAATGAGCACACCTGAATTCGCCACCGCCGAAAATAACCAAGAACTGGCGCAGGAAGTATCCTGTCTGAAAGCACTGCTGGCACTTATGCTGCAGGCGATGGGCCAGGCTGACGCGGGCCGTGTGATCATTAAGATGGAAAAGCAGATCGCCCAGATGGAAGATCAGGGCCAGGCAGATGTATTTGCCGATACGGTTAAGCAAATTAAACAGGCTTACCGCCAGTAAAAAAAGAACGGCTGAACGCATTGCATTCAGCCGTTTTCGTGTCTGGCACGCAGAACAACTAATGTGTGGTCAGATGAATCCCGTTGCCGCCGCGTAGCAGGCAATCTGCGTCTTGTTCGGCGCATTGAATTTCTTCTGCATATTCTTCTGATGGAAGTTCACCGTATTCTCTGAGATCGACAAAATAATCGCGATTTCAGCCGACGTTTTCCCCTCAGCCGTCCACTTCAGAATTTCCTTCTCGCGCTTGCTGAATTTCATCTCTGGTGGCATCACCATGTCATGCTCAAAGCGCAGCAACGACGTCAATGCCATTTGCACTAACATTTGCAGACGCAGCTCTATTTCATCGCTGTCCATCATTTTGCCAAACTGACTGGCGCGAGAAACGGAGAGAAAACCGAGCGCGTGATTAGGCAGCATCAGACACTGCGTAATTCCCTTTCGAATACCGTGGTCGCGCGCGCCGTCCCATAGCGGCTGTGCCTCAGAAAATAACGCATCCGTCCAGGGAAGGTGTCCCTGAATGAAATTCTCCCGCTTTAATACCGGGTCAATGGCGAAATAATTTTCTGACTGATATTGCGACATCCATTCAGCCGGATAGCTCGAATGAACCGTAATTTTAGGGCGCGTAAACGGAACCGGATGGCGAACACAGAGTGAGTAATAATCGAATTCAAGATCCTGTGTTTGTTGCTGAAGTTCCTGATAAACCTCGTCCGCCGTCCCCATTTGCTGGAATCGCAGGAAGCAATTCCGTCGCCAGGTGAAAAAGTCTGTATCCCTCATACTTACTGAATGAAGCCCCTGAAAAAGATAATCATTATTATGGTGAATATAACCTAACACATAAATCTTATTTATATGTATAAAATATCGACCCAAGTGAGAATAACTTTCATGTTCCTCACTTTCAGTGTCGATAAATAGAATATAAGAATCTATAAACGGGCAAATATGGAGAATAATTTGCTCCAGAACATCCTTCTGGAGCAAATCAGTCAGGAGAATCTCTACCGTGTCAGGAACTTTTCCAGGAACTGACGGGTGCGAGGGTGTTGGGGATGCGTAAACAATTCTTTTGCGGGGCCCTGTTCGACAATGCGACCCTGGTCCATGAAAATCGCCCTGTCAGCCACATCTCTGGCAAAACTCATCTCGTGGGTGACGATCACCAGCGTGCGTTTCTCCTGCGCCAGCTGGCGAATGGTGTTCAGCACCTCGCCCACCAGCTCCGGATCCAGCGCAGAAGTGGGTTCATCAAAGAGGATCACGTCCGGGCGCATCGCCAGCGCACGGGCAATGGCCACACGCTGCTGCTGCCCGCCCGACAGACGGCGTGGATAACTGGTCTCCTTCCCGGAAAGCCCGACTTTCGCCAGCAGCTCCCGCCCACGGGCAATGGCCTCTTCTTTCGGTTCACCTTTTACGATGACCGGCCCCTCAATAATGTTCTCGAGTACCGTGCGATGCGGAAACAGATTAAAGCTCTGGAATACAAAGCCCACATGCTGGCGAAGACGGCGAATCAGCCCTTTTTGCGGCGCGAGAGACTTACCGGTATCGATAGTAATATCACCGACCCGAATGGTGCCCCCTTCCGGATGCTCCAGCAAATTTATGCTGCGCAGCAGCGTGGTTTTACCCGAGCCGCTCGGCCCGATAATCGCGACCACTTCGCCCTCTTGCACCTCCAGGTCGATACCGTGCAGTACGGTCTGTCCGTGGAATTTTTTGACCAGGTTTTTGACGTCGATAGCACTCATTTCGGATCTCGCTCCTGGCGGTTAAGCTGGTTTTCAAAATAGTTTTGCAGTGCGGAAAGCACCGTCGCCATGATCCAGTAAATCAGCGACGCCGCCAGATACATGGTGAAAACTTCCAGCGTGCGCGAGGTGATAAGCTGCGCCTGACGGAACAGCTCCGGCACCTGGATTGTCGCCGCAAGGGACGTGTCCTTGACCAGGCTAATAAAACTATTGCTGAGCGGGGGAAGCGCCACGCGTGCAGCCTGCGGCAGGATCGCGCGACGCAGGGTCTGCCACGGCGTCATCCCGATACTGGCCGCCGCTTCCCATTGGCCCTTATCGATGGAGGAGATCGCCGCGCGCAGCGTTTCAGAGGTGTACGCCGCGGTATTCAGCGACAAACCAATCATCGCCGCCGGGATTGGGTCCAGCTCAATGCCGAACTGCGGCAGACCGTAGTAGATCATGAAAAGCTGGGCGATCAGCGGCGTACCGCGAAACACGGAGATGTAAAAACGCGCCAGCCAGCGTATCGGCAGGATCGGCGACATGCGCATCAATGCGAGGATAAAGCCCAGCACCAGCCCAAAGAACATCCCTCCGAGACTGAGCTGCAGCGTAAACACCGCCCCTTTCAGCAGGTACGGCAATGAATCAATAACCAGTTGAATACTTTCTTGCATTATTATTTTCGACCCGTGATTCAAACGTGAGGATGATAAGCAAACAGCGCGGGCGCTCCGCCGGTATGGACAAACAGAATCGGCCCTTCATCCTTAAAGCGCTTCTGGGTAATGCCGTCGATAAGCCCGGCCATCACTTTACCCGTGTAAACCGGATCTAACAGGATGCCTTCCAGACGCGCCAGCAGTTTTATCGCTTCCAGCCCTTCTTCGTTTGGCGTGCCATAGCCAGGCGCAAAATAGTCATCCCACAGCAAAATATCGGCTTTCGCCTGCACGTCGAGCTGATGCGCAACTGCCTGCTGTAGGGTGACGACTTTCGGCTTCTGATCCGCGATGCTGCGGGAGACGGTCACCCCGATAAGTTCGACATCCGGCATGAGCTGCTCCAGCCCGACCGCCAGCCCGGCATGCGTCCCGGCGCTACCGGATGCTACCACCACAGAGGAGAGGCTCACCGCCCCTTCGCACTGCTGGGCAATTTCCAGCGCGCTTTCCACATAGCCCAGCGCACCCAGGGCATTCGACCCGCCGACCGGGATCACATACGGACGAAAACCCTGCGCTTCGACGCGGGTTGCCAGTTCTTCCAGCTGAGCCGCCGGATCCGTTAATGCATCGCACATTTCGATCTGCACGTTGAACAGATCCAGCAGCAGACGGTTGCCGTTCGTGAGATAGTTTTCCGCCCGCGTCCCGATGGGATTTTCCAGCAACGCCACGCAGTTCAGCCCCAGTTTCGCCGCCACTGCCGCCGTCTGGCGCACGTGGTTAGACTGAATGGCACCGGCGGTGATCAGAGTATCCGCTCCCTCACGCAGCGCATCCGCCGCGAGAAACTCCAGCTTACGCAGCTTGTTCCCGCCCATCGCCATAGGGGTCACGTCGTCACGTTTAATAAAGATATCGCGCCCTAAATAGTCAGAAAAACGCGGTAAGTACTCCAGTGGCGTTGGCGCGCCGATAAACTCGAGGCGCGGAAAACGCGTTAAATTTTGCAGTGACATGGATCCTCCGGTGACGCTGTTTTTGTTTATTATTTTTATTATGCACGCTGAAGTGCCAGAAATGAAAAAGGCGCTTTTAAAAGCGCCTTTTTTTTCAGGGAAAGACTTATTTGGTGACGTCTGCCCCGAACCACTTCTCGGAGAGCGCCTTGAGGCTGCCGTCTTTCTGCATCTCGGCAATAGCACCGTCGACAGCTTTCACCAGGTCCTCGTTACCTTTGCGGATCGCCACACCGGCTTCCTGACGCGAGAACGCGTCACCGGCTACGGCCAGGGTATCGTTGGTTTTCTTCACCAGATCCAGCGCGGCCAGACGGTCAACCAGAATGGCATCGATACGGCCAACGCGTAGATCCTGGTATTTGGTCGGGTCATCATCATAGGTGCGAATATCCACGCCCTGTACGTTCTGGCGCAGCCACTCTTCATAGTTGGTGCCCAGACCGACGCCCACTTTTTTGCCTTTCAGATCGGCGGCTGATTTAATCGTGCCTTCGTTGCCTTTCTTCACCAGCGCCTGAATCCCGGAGACGGTGTACGGCGTAGAGAAATCATACTTCTTCTTACGCTCATCAGAGATGGTGACCTGGTTGATGACCACGTCGATACGTTTGGAGTCCAGCGACGCCAGCATACCGTCCCATTTGGTCGGCTTCAGGGACGCTTTCACGCCCAGATGCTTCGCCAGCTCTTCAGCAAACTCAACTTCAAAACCGGTCAGTTTGCCATCATCACCCTGGAAGCTGAACGGCGGATACGTCCCTTCCAGTCCCACCAGCAGCGTGCCGCGCTCTTTCACTTTATTCAGCAGATTTTCAGCGGCGAACGTTTTCACGCTCATCCCTGCGACCAGCGCCACAGCCATGACGCCCATCAGTGCCTGACGACCCAGAAGTGCTAATTTCATAGTTACCCCGATATAGTGGTTTTTTGAGTAGTGTAGGGATTTCGTTTATAACGTCAAACACGAGTCCGCTACATCTTATTCAATTTTAATATATATCAGAAGTTGTCCCGGCGTAGACTTTCTGCTTAATCACACCTGGCATTTGCGCTTTATATTGCGCGTACTTACGCAGGGCGATGCGGTAGTTGTTGGTGCTGGTAGCCGGCAGCCACGGCTCTAGATTTTCATCCAGATAGCCGGTTTTTAGCAGATCGCGGGAGATGTTTTGCACCGTCAGATGCTGGCCCAGACGACGCAGACGAACCACGTATTCGCGCACGGTTCCGTGGCTCATCTCGGTTTGCTCAAACAGGAATTGTTTAAAGCCGATGATGTCAAAAAAGTCGCTTTGCTCTTTGCAATGCAGATCGCCACAGAACCGACATAGGGCCACCCACTCCTGCTGCTCTTCCTGCCACGCGGATTCATCCATCAGGGTGTCGAGGCGTGATATCGCGATCTTATTCACGATTTCGCCGCGACGTACCAGCGTGATACGGTCAAGTAACTTATTGCAATGGGCGCAATGCGTCTGACTGTGTTTAAAGTCTTTTAGGTAGCGGCTTAAAGGCCGTCTTTTAGATTGCTGCACCGTCATGATAACTCCTGGTTGTCAATACGTTGTGCGGCACTTTTCGGGCGATACATCGCCTATAACTTACCCAGTTTGGTTCGTAAGCGTTTAATGGCCTGGCTATGCAATTGGCTCACCCGAGACTCCCCCACTTCCAGAACCGCGCCGATCTCCTTCAGATTCAGCTCTTCCTGGTAATAAAGGGTTAACACCAGCTGTTCGCGTTCCGGTAAAGCTTCAATAGCTTCCATTACGCGATGGCGTAAATTACTTTCCAGTAAATGGTGTAACGGGTTTTCATTCTGATTTTCATCAGTCACCAGCTCGATGCTATCGCCATGCTCTTCACGCCACTCATCATAAGAGAAGAGCTGGCTGTTATTGGTATCAAGCAACATCTGGCGATAATCAGCCACAGCAATGCCAAGCCGCTCCGCCACTTCGGTTTCCGTCGCGTTGCGTCCCAGTTCCTGCTCAAGCTGTCCGATAGCATGTGCCACTTCGCGGGCATTGCGGCGAACACTTCGCGGCACCCAGTCACGGCTGCGCAGTTCGTCCAGCATCGCACCACGAATACGCTGTACTGCGTAAGTCGTAAATGCCGTTCCTTGCAGAGCGTCGTATCGGTCTACTGCATTCAGTAACCCGATTCCGCCCGCCTGTAGCAGGTCGTCCAGTTCCACACTCGCCGGCAATCGCACCTGGAGGCGCAATGCTTCGTGACGCACCAGCGGGACATAACGCTGCCACAGCGAGTGTTTATCCATTACACCTTCAGCGGTATAGAGTGAATTCACGATAAACAGCCCTGCGTTAATTGAGTTATCGGCATTATTATCCGATTCTGGAGGGGTTTTAATCGGATGAATAGTGGGTGAAATGAGGGGTTATTTAGACAAATGGGTTTATTCACTTTGCCGCGTCATATTCCGCTTTTGAGCCAGGCCGCGCCCTGGACGAAGGCTGGTGCAAAATATGACGCGTATAATTTAGTCAACCGCCTGAATTGTTAAGCATTAATTGCTAATTCACCCAGGTTAACATTTTTTTCGTTTACATCGTCAGAACATTTAGACCGACTTATACGTTGCAGTGCCGCAATAATTCTCCCCTGCTCTTCGTCAGTGAGATCGGGGAAGATCGGCAAGCACAGGATTTTTTCCGCAATTTGATTTGCCACCGGCAATTCGTCAGGCCCTGCCGACGGTAAATGACGGTACATTGAGAAAGAACTTATTAGAGGATAAAAATAGCGTCTCGCATAAATATCCTCTTCCTTAAGCATTTCATAGAGTTCGTCACGAGTGAGTGGAAATGCTTCTTCCACCAGCAGCGGGAAGTACGCGTAGTTCCACTCATACTCCCCGGTAAATTCATAGCAGGACAGACCGGGTGCCGATGGCAACTCACGCATATAGCGCTGATAAATTTGCTCTCTTGCCAGCAGGGCGCGGTCAATATGCTTTAACTGAAGCAGACCAAAGGCGGCATTCACTTCGCTCATTTTGGCGTTAATGCCCGGTGCAACCACTTTGGTTTCACCTGCAAACCCAAAGTTTTTAAGATAATCAATGCGTTGTTTTGTTTTCAAATCGTGGGAGATGATCGCCCCGCCTTCAAAGGTGTTAAACACTTTCGTCGCATGGAAACTCAGCACGGATAAATCGCCGTTATTCAGCACACTTCCGTCACTATTTTTAACACCAAAAGCATGCGCTGCGTCATAAATGACTCTAAGGCCATAAATATCCGCGATTTGCTGAATTTTATCGACCTCACAGGGAATACCGTAACAATGAACCGGTAAAATAGCCGTGGTCTGAGGTGTGATCAGCGCCTCTATTTTATCCGGGTCAATGTTAAATGTTAAAGGATCGATATCGGCGAAAACGGGCGTGAGCCCATTCCATAATAGTGTGTGCGACGTAGCCACGAAGGAATAGGGTGTGGTTATCACCTCGCCCGTCACGCGTAATGCCTGCAGCGCAGTCAATAAAGCCAGCGTACCATTGGAAAACAAACTGACATACTTAACGCCGAGATAACTCGCCAGGGATGTCTCCAGCTCCTGGTGGAAACTCCCTCCATTTGTGAGCGTTCTGCTGGACCACATTTTTTCCAGGTAGGGTATGAACTCCTCCAGGGGAGGCAGCAGAGGACTTGTCACAAATATTTTGTTGTTCATTTCTGGCGTCGCATATAAGTCATGAAATGAATATCTTATAAGGCGGCAACAGGAACGATCGTTTGAACACACGCCAATTTGTATTCTAATTACCCGTCCAAAAGGTCCAATAGGGTAAAAAGACTCCAAAACGCCCTGCTGTTTCCGTCATGGAGAGCGGCACAGCATCGCTAAAATGAGCAAAATCTCTGACAAGCCCACAGCAAATCAATCAACCGGTATGGTTAAAACGCCTGGTTGAACGCGTTGATCTGCAAAATTTTTCTCATCAGCTGAGATTCAACATGATCGGAAATCGTACCCCATTGCCTCCGTCTGCGGTCCTCGTTATCTCTGACAACCCTGAATTATCTCAATACTTTCTTGAGGTTATGAACACCACTCCTGCATTGCAGCAGATTCCGGTCAAACTTCATTACTCAGCCAAAAATCCGCAGCCAGCAGGGATGGAGGCTCTTGGTGCCACACCTTGCGATCTTCGCAACGAAGAAACTGTGATTGAGATTATTGCTACGGCTGAACTCGTGTTTAGCCTTCACTGCAAACAAATTTTTCCGGAACGGCTGGTGACTCTCATCCGGTGTATCAATGTTCATCCCGGTTTTAATCCTCATAATCGCGGCTGGTTCCCACAGGTTTTCTCAATCATGAATAAACTTCCTGCAGGAGTGACTATCCATTTAATGGATCAGGAAGTCGATCATGGTGCGATTATTTATCAGTCACCAGTCAAGGTTGAGGAAAGCAACACCTCATTAGACGTTTATCGAAAAGTTATTGCCCAGGAAAAAGTCTTGCTGGCGAATCACCTCGTCAATCTCGTATTGGGTGATTACGCAACGACGCCTGCAAAAACGGAAGGTAATTACAATAGCATTGCGGATTTCAAGGCCTGCTGTGAGCTGGATTTGAAGGCAACAGGAACGCTCCAGGAGCATATTGATTTATTGCGTGCCCTAACCCATGGCAACCTTAAAAATGCCTTCTTCAAAGATTCTCAAGGTCACAAGCATTATATTCGCGTCCAAATAGAATCTGAGAATATGACATTCGAAGAATAAGATAATAACCACTGGAAATATTATGTCTCAGCATGAGTTAGTCAGCATTCTTATCCCAGCCTACAAGCCTGATTTTTTCGCAGAGGCCCTTCAGAGCGCCATTGATCAAGACTGGCCAAATACTGAAATCATCGTCTGCGACGACAGTGATAGCGACGCCATACGCGTGAACTGCGAACAGTTTAGCCGCGCTTTCGACGTCCCCGTCATTTATCATAAGAATGCTAGCCGCTTACTGGAAACCGGTAATGTTTTGCATTGTTTGAGCCATGCTAAAGGAAAATACATTAAATTCCTTTATGACGATGACATTATTGCCAAAAATTGCATCTCACGCTTAGTCAAAGCCTTAGAAGACAATCCAGGTATTACCTTAGCCTCTTCACGCCGTACGCGTATTGATGAGTCTGGAAATATCTTACCTGACATTGTTGCAACGGCATTCCCTTTCGGTGGTGATACGCTCCTCAACGGAAATGACCTCATCTCTTTCCTCTGCGATTACCAGGTTAATTTTATTGGTGAGCCGAGTGTTTTCCTCTGTTATCGCGACGATCTTCTGGCCTTAGGCGACCAGTTATTTAATATCGATCATGAAGAGATGCCCTATTTTGCCGATGTCGCATTGATGATCAAACTATTCCGCAAAGGCGATCTTGCCTTTATCAGCGAACCTCTTTCCTCATTTAGAATTTCGGCGGGCCAAACCAGCCAGATGGCAAAATCACAGCAGGAACAGGTCGCCAGAACGTATTCCTTGATGCCGCAGCTCATTAAAAAACTGGGGTGGTACAAGGGGTCGAAAGAGGAGAATCAGCACGTTTTGATTGCCGCGACATCCTCGCCTGAAGAGTGGCATCAGGTGAATCTTGTGCAGGCACTACGCCAGGCGATGCATAACAGCGCGCTGGATTACCAGAGCACGCAAATTGCTCAGTGGCTTGAGAGCAGAACGTTACTTCCGCAGCACAGAGAACTGGCCTCCACTTACCAGGCATCACGAGCGGTTAGCCAGTCACTTTGTATCTTGATCCGTGACACGGAAAGAGCCGATGCTCTGGATCGGACCCTGGAAAGCGTGGCAGCCTGGCAGGGTTTTGGGCTGACAGTCCACCCTGTTGTGGTCGGCAATATGGTTTCTCAAAGCCGCTTCCCGGCGACAGCCATAGACGCAACCGTGTTTAACACCGTTGCCCGTATCAATGATTATCTCGACACCAGCCCACACGACTGGGTTATGGTGCTTGACGCAGGCGAACAGCTGCTGGCCAGCGGATTGTTATCCTTCGATTTGGCCCTTGAGGGGGCTTCAGGCTGTGATGCTGTCTATTGCGATGAAGTGAATTTCGACGGCAGCCGAATCACCAGTACCACCCTGCGCCCGGACTTTAACCTCGATTTGCTGCTCAGCAACCCCTCTGAAATGGCGCGCCACTGGATCTTTAAACGCACCACGCTACTCTCCCTCGGTGGCTTTAATAAGACGTACCGTCAGGCATGGCAATTTGACTATATCGTGCGCCTGATCGAGCAAAAAGGGATTCAGTTTGCGGGACATATTCCTGAACCTTTGGTCGTGGCTCATAGCCAGCTCAACGTCGCTGTTGAGGAAGAAAAAAATATACTGCGTCATCATCTTATTCAACGCGGTTATTCTCAGGGGGAGGTAGAATCCCCGCGACCAGGCATTTACGCATTACGTTATCATCACGACCAGCAGCCGCTGGTCTCTATTATTATCCCAACCAAAGATCAATTACCGGTGCTGGTTCACTGCGTCACTACGCTTTTGGAAAAAACGCGATATCCGAATTATGAAGTGCTGATCGTCGATAACAACAGCGAGACGCCCGAAGCGCTTGAATGGCTCAACGGTATTTCCACTATTGATCCACAGCGTATTCGTGTTTTACGTTACCCGCATCCGTTTAACTACTCCGCAATCAACAACATGGCCGCTCGTGAGGCGCGTGGTGAGTATCTGGTATTGCTGAATAACGACACCGGGGTAATTGAGAATAACTGGCTGGACCATCTGCTCAATCATGGATTACGCCCAGAAGTGGGCATTACCGGCGCTAAATTGTTATATCCAACCGGGAATATTCAGCATGCGGGCGTGGTAATGGGGTTGCGCGGCCCGGCGGACCATCCGTTTATTGACAGCAGCAGCGAAAAATCCGGTTATATGAACCGTTTGCACTGCGATCAAAACTACAACGTGGTCACAGCCGCCTGCCTTCTGGTGCGAAAATCGGTTTACGAGCAGGTCGGTGGATTGGACGAGGATCAGTTCCGCGTCTCCTACAACGATGTTGATTTCTGTCTGAAGGTGCGTGAAGCGGGCTATCTGACCGTCTGGACACCCTACTCCATCGTGATGCATGAGGGCAGTGTCAGCCAGAAATCCGTCGACAAAGCGACTCAGGAGAAAAAGCGTCAGCGATTTACGGGTGAGCAAGATGCCATGTATCAGAAATGGCTACCGGTGATTGCCAACGATCCGGCTTACAACCCTAATTTATCCCTGAATAACACCGGTTTTCAGCTGCAGGTCGATGCGCCGGGAACCTGGAAACCCTTGCACTGGAATCCACTGCCGACACTCCTTGCGATCACCGCCGATCGGACGCATCATCACCAGCGACACTTCCTCGATCGGCTGACGTCACTCCACGATGAAGCCATCGCCGAGACGTTGCTCCCCTTCGTTCCGCCTTCTATCGGTGAAATGGCGCGCATCTCCCCTGCAAGTCTGATCTTGCAGGAAACGATCACACCCGCAGCGCAGGAATGGCTGGCGCGCCTGCGTAAAGCGACATCTCAGTTCACCGTCTTTACGCTGGACAATTATCTGCCTGCCCTGCCGGCAAAATCCCTCCTGCGCGACACGTTGCCTGCGGAAATCACGGCGGCCCTGCAGGCAACTTTGCGTCATACGGATCGCCTGATTGTCAGTTCAGCAATGCTGGCAGAAACCTGTGCATCGTGGCATCACGACGTTCGTTTCATCGAGCCTCGTGTATCGTCTGCACAGTGGGGGAATCTGGTGATTGAACGCAGATATGGTCACAAGCCACGCGTTGGCTGGGTATGCGATGGCGAAAATAGTGCGGATCTTGAAATCATTCATAAAGTCATCGTGCAATTGTCCGACCGGGTGGAATGGGTTCTGATGGGATACTGCCCGCCGTCGCTGAGATCTCATGTTTCTGAACATCACGCAGCCGTGAATGTGGAACACTACCCGCAAAAGCTGGCGTCCTTGAATCTTGATCTGGTTCTTGAACCGCTAGCGGATAATCAGTACAACCGCCATCGCAGCGTCATTCGTTTGCTGGAGTTCGGCGCATGCGGTTATCCGGTCATTTGCAGTGATAATGTCAGTATGCGAAATGAGTATCTTGTCACTCGCGTGAAAAACACCACGAATGCCTGGCTTGAGGCGATCTCAGCCTACCTGGAGGACCCGCAGGCTCGCGAGAATGCCGGAGATGGGTTAAGGGATCAGGTTCGACGCAAGGGAATGCTGTGGCGAGATGATTTGGAAACGTTTGTGGGTGACTGGCTACCCTGACGCTTAAACAAAAGGCACCCTCACGGGTGCCTTTTTTGTTACTTCCGATCCCTCAGCCAGGCTTCACGCCAGTCATCAAGCCCCTGACCACGCAGATACCAGTCACGATGAATAGCTTCACGCAGTGCATCGCCCTGGGAGGCAAGGTACTGCGCATCATTGATGTGCGCCCGAATCGCGCTCATCCAGTTTTTAAAGCGGTTTTCTACCAGCGTCACGGGCAGACCGCAGCGATACGGCACTAGATCAGTGGCAATAATGGGTACGCCGCAGGTACCAATCTCCAGAAGCCTCAGGTTGCTCTTACACTCATTGAAGTGGTTCACTTCAAGAGGCACCAGTGCCAAATCCAGATTCAGGCTCGCCAGTTTTTCTGGATACATTTCGAATGGCACGCCGGGGTGGAACTCACAGCGGACATGTTTAGGTTTCATGCCCATAAACACCCACTCCACCTCATTCTCCAGCGCTTTTATGATCGGCAACAGGATCTCCAGATCGCCCGCATGCGAGCTTCCTCCCGCCCAGCCTACGCGGATCTTCTTGCCAGTGCCGCGCTGACTTTGCAAATGTCCCCACTGGTCTGGCGCCAGACGGTTTTGCGCAATACGAATATCAGAGTGGAAACGGCTATACGCTTCTGCCAGCGGTTCCGTCGACACCACAACCCAGTCGGCATTGTCCATTATTTTGCGCAGGCTCTTGACCATGTGCTGCGGGAACTTGCTGTTATTGCCATTTTTCATTGGCAGGTTCAGGAGGTAATCATCGTATTCAACGACGATTTTCGCACCAGAGAGACTGCGCATCTGCTGCATCACATCCGGGAAACGACTTCCCGTAGGAAGCTCGAGCAGCACAACATCCGGCTGGAGTTGCGCCACTTCCATTAGCCCAGGTACGGAATTTATCAGCCCCCCTTCGAGCAGCGTATGACGTTCCATGGCCTTGAACGGCTGTAACACGCGATGGTGTCCATTACCCTGCCAGTTAATATGATGCGCGAGCACCACAGGTAATGGACGACCCGGCAGCGGTTCGTGGAAACGTGCCGTGCTCTCACTCAGGGTGAAAGGTACTCCTGATTTTTGCAGCAGCGGATGGTACGACGGATCGGCCAGTAATCGTTGACCCCACTCCTGATTGAGCCTTGCGTAATCGCCTCCTAACGGGCGCTCCTGAACGTGGAACTTCTGGCTGAGTAAACGGGTGGCCCCACCCATATGTTTGACTCGGGCATAAGGCGTCCAGACATTAAGATATCCCAGAGACTGCGCGCGTAAACAGAGATCCACGTCCGCAAAATAGAGCGGGAATTTCTCTTCTGTGAAGCCATTGAGCGCGAAGAACACCTCTTTTCTCACCATCATGCAGGAGGCGCTCACGGCACTCAGGTTGTGCGGCGTTTTAAGGTAATTTTCAAAACCAGCGCTATCACCTTCAGCGCCCTCAAAAGCGACCCCAACCCCCTGCTGAACACCGGCGAGATACCCCCCGTGCTGCACGCGACCATCCGCATATTCCAGACGCGCGCCGACCATCGCGATTTCCGGGCGCAGGGCATGTTCAACCATGGCATCCAGCCAGTCGCCATCAATAATTTCACAGTCGTTATTGAGGAAAACCAGGATCTCGCCGCGTGCATACTGCGAAGCCAGATTGTTGATTTGTGCAAAGTTAAACGGCGCATCGTGACGCAGAATCCGAACTTGATCGAGACCCAGCCGTTCAAGCTGCTGGAGGAAATCGCACGCATCCGCGTCCACAGACTGATTGTCGACAATTAGCAGTTCATAATGCGCGTAGCGGGTTTTCTCCATCAGGCTTTCAATGCACCGACGCAGCAAGGCTACGTGGTCGCGCGTCGGGATGATTACCGAGATCAGTGGCTTCTCCACCCACTGATAGCGAATGCGCGCAACGGAAGTCTCCCCCTCCTCAACGGTGGCTGCAATGCCCAGACGCGCAAGATGCTCTGTGACAATCTGCTTGTGCTCAGCCATGACTCCCGCAGCGTTTTGCCACGTTTTAGGCAACCGATCCGTTGAAACCAGGACTTCAGCCACCCTGTCAATTGCACCCGGTCCCGCCGCTTCAACAAAGCGCCAGACAAGATCAATCAGCGCCATCTCCTTAAAACGCCCCTGAATTCCGCCCACCTGCAGCGCGGCCTCGCGGTTGATAAGCCAGGTTTGCCCTGTATAAGGCGTTGCCCGCAAAAGATCGATATTGGTGCCCGGACGAAGCGTCAGGCGCGGCTCTTCATTGGGCGAGACCATCATCTCATCGCAATAGAGGGCTAACGCAGTCTGGTTTTTAACGCGATGGGCCGCAAAGTGCAGCAGCGCATCGTCAATCAGAGTAAAACCGGCGGGGATCACCAGCAGTGCGTCGGCGTCTCGCTCACTCAACAGTGAATTCAGGCCTTCCGCCTCATCAATGACATCCACACTCAAGGCCGGAAGAGATTGCGCTGACAGAGAGGCCATGGTCCGCTCGCAGGCCTGTGCATCCCCATCGCGTGAAATCACCACCACGCCGAGACGTGCAGCTGCCGGAACATCACCGGATATAGCCAAAAGCGCTTCCCGGCGGGCCGGGCTGATTTTCCGGTCTTCCAGCCAGCGGCTGATAGAGTATTTCAGTGACTGATGCGCGAGGAGAGCTTTTCTGTGCAAGGTCAGGGCATAAGATGATTTTTCATCTAATACGGGTGATTTTACGGCCAGGGGCTGTGCAAAAATGCGCCCCATCACCGCTTCAACGCCCCACTTTTGCGCACATTGCGCGCGGTTGTCTCGCGCCCAGCGTGCCGCTGACGGATAGCCCGTTTGAAGCAGTGACAGCCATTCTTCACTGTCCGGGCAGTTGCGCAGTGACATACCGCTAAAATGGTTATGCTCATGCGCGGCCATGTTATCGGCGTTAAGGTAATCATCCACATAGCCATTAACGGCCAAGAAGAGCGGGATACCCAGTGCCAGCGTTTTGGTAGCCAAAGACTCGTTGCCAATAACCGCGTCATACTGCGATAACCACTCGGGTTCAACGAGGTTTAGCTGCTGTTTCTCATCCAGCCAGTGCAGCGTGATGCCCTTCTCCGCTGCCTTCTGCTGAAGTTCATACACCTCTGCAGTCATTTCAGGCGCCACGTACAAGGCCTGTTTTAATTCGGGCGGGCGCGTTGCGCTCGGGTAGTCAATAAAACGTGCGGGAACGAGCCAGGGCATTAGCGCCAGCTGATCTTCAAGGATCCCGGTCAGTTTGAGCTGTTCGCAGGTCAATTCGGAGAGGCCCAAGGTCAGAGAGGCCAACTCATTCTCAAGCTGCACACCGTAGGGAATATAGAGATCGTTATAATCGCTGAAATGGCGGAAGACCAGCGGGCCGCTCAGACGCTGCGCCTGCAGCCCGGCCATCAGCTTCTGGCTAAAGAAGCCGCGCCAGATAATGATTCTGTCATAAGCCGGATCAATGTCACCCTCGTCTTCGGTAATGACACGAAAACGCCCTGTCGTGTTCAGCTCATCGAGCTTGCTCTTCATTGCCTTGCCGGCGGATTGTGTGCACAGATCAATTCGAGCGCCTTGTGACAACCAGAAATCGACCAGGTCGAGAACCTCAACGGTATAGGGGGTATAAGCGTCGAATTTATCAACACTGAGTAAGTAACTTTGCATCCTGGTTCCTTTTTATGCCTGCACGTCACAACGTTCAGAAGACAGAAATGAAAACAGGTTATTGTGCGTGACCGGAGGGAATGTGAGGCGAAAAACAGCTGGCAGAAAAGCGGCTATCTCTTTCGATTGCAAAAAAAAAGGCATCCGAAGATGCCTTTGAATCGCGTCTGAAAATTAACGCAGCAGGGACAGCATGGTCTGCGGAACCTGGTTGGCCTGAGCCAGAACAGAAGAGCCAGCCTGTTGCAGGATCTGCGAACGAGACATGTTGGACACTTCCGTTGCGTAATCAGAATCCTGAATACGGCTGCGCGCTGCAGACAGGTTGTTTACGGTGTTGTTCAGGTTGGTGATGGTGGACTCGAAACGGTTCTGAGACGCACCCAGCAGGCTGCGCTGGTTATCAACAGATTTGATTGCCGCATCAATGTCTGCCAGTGGGCTGCCATCGGTAGTACCACCAGAAGTGACGGTACCGCTCAGTACGTCGAAACCTTCAGCAGAAGTGGTACGGGCATTGCCGTTCACCATGCCGCCAGTTGCGCCAGTCGCGCCTGCGGTGCTGAACAGGTTGTAGCTGTCAGAGCTGCTCAGGGTGATAGCGATAGTTTCGTTATCTTTAGAGCCAACCTGGAAGCTGTAGCTGCTTGAACCGGTACCGGTATTCAGCACTTTGATGCCGTTGAAGTCGGTCTGCTGAGTAACACGGTTAACTTCTTCCATACGCTGGTTAACTTCAGCCTGGATGGAGTCGATGTCAGATGCAGAGTTAGAGCTGTTCTGTGCCTGAACGGTCAGGTCACGGATACGCTGCAAGTTGTTGTTGATTTCGCCCAGCGCGCCTTCAGCGGTCTGCGCCAGGGAGATACCGTCGTTGGCGTTACGTGCAGCAACACCCAGACCGTTGATGTTAGAGGTGAAACGGTTCGCGATTGCCTGACCAGCGGCATCGTCTTTTGCGCTGTTGATGCGCAGACCAGAAGACAGACGCTCGATTGCGGTACCCAGAGAAGACTGAGATTTGCTCAGGTTGTTCTGAGTCGTCAGCGACAGGGTGTTAGTATTAATCACAGCCATGGTAAGTATCCTTCAAAGTGAGTCATGGGTTTGGCATGCCGCCAGTGGCTTCATCGCCTACATAAACATTATCGACAACAGGTTTTTAAACTTTAGAGATTTTAAAAATATTTAATGCTTGTTGATTGATTCTAAAAGAAAAAAGCGCCGACAAGCGGCGCTTTTTTTGCATCAATAAGGGTATTAACGCAGCAGAGACAGCATGGTCTGCGGAACCTGGTTGGCCTGGGCCAGAACAGAAGAGCCAGCCTGTTGCAGGATCTGCGCACGAGACATGTTGGACACTTCCGTTGCGTAATCAGAATCCTGAATACGGCTGCGTGCAGCGGACAGGTTGTTTACGGTGTTGTTCAGGTTGGTGATGGTAGACTCGAAACGGTTCTGAGATGCACCCAGCAGGCTGCGCTGGTTATCAACAGATTTGATTGCCGCATCGATGTCTGCCAGCGGGCTACCATCTACCGCACCGGAAGCATCAACAGTGCCGCTCAGCACGTCAAAGCCTTCAGCTTTAGTGGTACGCGCCGTTCCGTTAATTGTCTGACCAGAGGTATCAAAGGTTGCGCCAGTGGCGTTGTACAGGTTGAAGCTGTCAGAGCTGGTCAGGTTGATAGCGATAGTTTCGTTATCTTTAGAACCCACCTGGAAGCTGTAGCTGCTAGAACCGGTACCGGTGTTCAGCACTTTGATGCCGTTGAAGTCGGTCTGCGTGGTAACGCGGTTGATTTCTTCCATACGCTGGTTAACTTCAGCCTGGATGGAGTCGATGTCAGATGCAGAGTTAGAGCTGTTCTGCGCCTGAACGGTCAGGTCACGGATACGCTGCAAGTTGTTGTTGTTGATCTCGCCCAGCGCGCCTTCAGCGGTCTGTGCCAGAGAGATACCGTCGTTGGCGTTACGTGCAGCAACACCCAGACCGTTGATGTTAGAGGTGAAACGGTTAGCAATCGCCTGACCTGCAGCATCGTCTTTTGCGCTGTTGATGCGCAGACCAGAAGACAGACGCTCAATCGCAGTCCCTAAAGAAGACTGTGATTTGCTCAGGTTGTTTTGAGTCATCAGAGAAAGGGTGTTGGTATTAATCACAGCCATGGTAAGTATCCTTCAAAATTGAGTCATGTGCTTGGCATAGTGCCAACGGCTTCATCGCCTGTATAAAGATTATCGACACCACATTTTTAAACTTTAGGTTTTAAAACTATTTATTGTTTTTGATTTGATTCTAAAAAGAAAAAAGCGCCGACAAGCGGCGCTTTTTTTGCATCAATAAGGGTATTAACGCAGCAGGGACAGCATGGTCTGCGGAACCTGGTTGGCCTGGGCCAGAACAGAAGAGCCAGCCTGTTGCAGGATCTGCGAACGAGACATGTTGGACACTTCCGTTGCGTAATCAGAATCCTGAATACGGCTGCGCGCTGCAGACAGGTTGTTTACGGTGTTGTTCAGGTTGGTGATGGTGGACTCGAAACGGTTCTGAGACGCACCCAGCAGGCTGCGCTGGTTATCAACAGATTTGATTGCCGCATCGATGTCTGCCAGTGGGCCGCCATCTACGCCACCGGTAGAGTTCACTGTACCGCTCAGCACGTCAAAGCCTTCAGCCTTGGTGGTACGTGCTGTACCGTTAATTGTCTGACCAGAGGTATCAAAGGTTGCGCCAGTGGCGTTGTACAGGTTGAAGCTGTCAGAGCTGGTCAGGTTGATAGCGATAGTTTCGTTATCTTTAGAACCTACCTGGAAGCTGTAGCTGCTTGAACCAGTACCGGTGTTCAGCACTTTGATGCCGTTGAAGTCGGTCTGCGTGGTAACGCGGTTGATTTCTTCCATACGCTGGTTAACTTCAGCCTGGATGGAGTCGATGTCAGATGCAGAGTTAGAGCTGTTCTGCGCCTGAACGGTCAGGTCACGGATACGCTGCAAGTTGTTGTTGATCTCGCCCAGCGCGCCTTCAGCGGTCTGTGCCAGAGAGATACCGTCGTTGGCGTTACGTGCAGCAACACCCAGACCGTTGATGTTAGAGGTGAAACGGTTAGCAATCGCCTGACCCGCAGCATCGTCTTTTGCGCTGTTGATACGCAGGCCGGAGGACAGACGCTCAATGGCGGTGCCCAGAGATGACTGGGATTTGCTCAGGTTGTTCTGAGTCATCAGAGAAAGGGTGTTAGTATTAATAACAGCCATAGTGTATTCCTTTGAATTAGTTGTCAGATTTAGGCGTCTGCCTACGGCTTTCTCGCCGTCAATGTGATTATCGACACCGCTTTCTCAACCTTTAGAAAAAAGATCATTTTTTTAAAGGCGCAAACTACCCATTATTTGCCTCCTTTATTTGCGCATTGTTTTTTTAAATTAACGCTAATCTTTTTTGCGTTTCTGCCGATAGACCATCCAGTGATTGTCTCAATAAAGGATGAAGTGTTATGGCAAGTATCAGTTCGCTCGGCGCAGGTACCAATCTGGGACTCAGTACGTTGTATGACAATTTACAGACTGCTGAGCAGACCAAACTGACACCGATTACTACGCAGCAAACCTCTTATAAAGCAAAACTCACTGCGTGGAACGTGGTTCAGGCTTCGTTAACCAAATTACAAACGGCCTCTGACGCGTTAAAAAATACCTCGGCTATTGCTCAGGCAAAGGTGTCCACCACCAACTCGGCATTTAGCGCCACGCTTTCCACTAGCGCAACAGCGGGCACCTATTCAGTTGAAGTCAGTTCTTTAGCCGCTTCACAATCTTTGCTCAGCCCGAAAGTGGCCAGCAAAGATACCGATCTTGGCGACAGCAGCATGAGTTCGCGCACGATCACGATCACTCAGCCGGGCCAAAAAGATCCGCTGACCGTCACACTGGCTAGCGATAAAACCAGCCTTTCTGATGTGCGTGACGCGATTAACGCCAAACAGGGCAGCGTGACCGCCAGTATTATTAAAGCAGACGACAACAGCTATTATCTGGCACTGACGTCTCGTGATAGCGGCACGA
Organism: Lelliottia sp. SL45; assembly: GCF_026672535.1. Lineage (NCBI taxonomy): Bacteria > Pseudomonadati > Pseudomonadota > Gammaproteobacteria > Enterobacterales > Enterobacteriaceae > Lelliottia > Lelliottia sp. SL45. The sequence goes on along the minus strand of NZ_JAPPRH010000003.1, from coordinate 1,007,899 downwards.
CGAATAAAATGACCGTCACCACGGATGACGCTGAACTGGCTAAATACGTGAGCTACGATCCGGCAGGATCAAGCAATGTCATGACCGAGCAGGTTGCGGCTTCCGATGCGGTCGTAAAAATTAACGGGATTGAAATTACCCGTAGCAGCAACACCATTACCGATGCGCCAGAAGGCGTAACGCTGAACCTGACCAAAACCAATAAAGGCAGCCCAGAAACGCTGACGGTGGTGAAAGATAACCAGCCGATGCTCGACGCGGTTCAGGCCTTTGTGGACGCGTATAACTCGCTGCAAACCACCATTGGTAACCAGACGAAATATACCAAGGTTGATCAGGGTAATGGCGCGCAGGACACCAGCAACGGCGATCTGTTGGGCGATGGTACGCTGCGCAGTATTCAGACTCAGCTGCGTTCAAAACTCTCTGCGCCTCAGGGTAGCGGCGATTTAGCCACTCTGTCTCAGCTGGGGATTACGCAGGACATCACCGGTAAATTGACCGTTGATAGCACCAAGCTGAATAAAGCGCTCACCGAGAAATCGGCCGATGTGATTTCGTTCCTGTCGGGTGATGGCAAGACAACGGGCTTCGCGACCGAAACCAGCAACTTGCTGAAAAGTATCTTAGGTACCGACGGTTCCGTTAAAAACGCCACCGACGGCATTAACAAAACGTTGAAACAGCTTTCGGATCAATACGATCGCGTCAACGACCAAATTACCGCCACCATGGCACGTTATAAAACGCAATTTACCAGCTTGAGCCAGCTTGTTTCTCAGATGGATTCCACCGGTAGCTATCTGACTCAACAGTTCAACGCCATGAACAGTTAATCAATGATGAGTTGAGGTTTTACCATGTATACAAAATCGGGGATTCAGGCATATGCCCAGGTTGGCGTGGAGAGCGCCGTCCTGAGCGCCAGCCCGCATCAGTTAGTGGTACTCCTTTTTGATGGCGCGTTAAGCGCCATGAAAAAAGCCATGATACTGATTGAGCAAGGGGATATTCCCGGTAAAGGGCAGGCGCTGAGCAAAGCAATTAATATTATCAGTAACGGTTTGCAGTCCGGGATCAACCATGAAGTTGGCGGAGAACTGGCGACAAACCTTGATAGTCTTTACGACTATATGACAAGGCGCCTTTTACAGGGCAATCTTCATAATGACATTAATGCCATCAATGAAGTGGTGGAGTTACTGAATAACATCGCTGACGCCTGGAAAGAGATAGGCCCACATTCTCAAAACGTGCGGGACAATTACTAATGGATGCCAATCTCGGGTTGCTCCAGCATTATCAGCAGTTGTTAGCCACCAGCACCGCGATGCTGGTGCTGACAAAATCTGGGCGTTGGGATGAACTTATTGCTTATGAAGTCGATTACCTTTCGGCCGTAGAAAAACTTACCCGTTACCAGGATGCAAGCGAAATTGCGCCCCAGCTTCAGGCACAAATTCGCCCTATTCTGAAACAGATCCTCAGCAATGAGGTGGAACTCAAAGCGTTATTGCATCAGCGTATGGAAGAGTTAAAAGCTCTGGTTGGGCAAACCTCCCGACAACATAATCTTAATGCGACCTATGGACGTCTATCAGGCAATATCCTTTTCCCCAACGATCTCTAGATTGACGGTGGCCCTGGCGGGTGAATGAAATTTCGTATTTCACCCGCTAATTCTTTTCTTCTCGACCATACTCTCTGTGTCCTCATTCTGGAGCACGGAAGATGAAAAACCCCACTCTATTACAATGTTTTCACTGGTATTACCCCACAGGCGGTGAGCTGTGGCAGGAAGTCACTGCACTGGCGCCCAATCTCAACGAGATCGGCATCAACATGATTTGGCTGCCTCCGGCTTACAAAGGCGCATCGGGCGGGTATTCCGTCGGATACGACTCTTACGATCTTTTCGATCTCGGTGAGTTTGACCAGAAAGGGTCCATCGCCACCAAATACGGTGATAAAGCCCAGCTACTCGAAGCCATCAATGCCTTAAAAAGCAATGAGATCGCGGTGCTGCTGGACGTGGTGGTGAACCACAAAATGGGCGCGGATGAGAAAGAGCCAATCCGCGTGCAGCGTGTGAACGAGCAGGATCGCACCCAGATTGACGATGAGATCATCGAATGCGAAGCCTGGACCCGCTACACCTTCCCCGTTCGCGCCGGGCAGTATTCCGAGTTTATCTGGGACTACAAATGCTTCAGCGGTATCGACCATATCGAAAACCCCAACGAGGACAGCATCTTTAAGATCGTCAATGATTACACCGGCGAAGGCTGGAACGATCAGGTCGATGATGAGATGGGGAATTTCGATTATCTGATGGGCGAAAACATCGATTTCCGCAATCACGCCGTGACGGAAGAGATAAAATACTGGGCGCGCTGGGTGATGGAGCAAACCCAATGCGACGGTTTTCGTCTCGACGCGGTGAAGCACATTCCGGCCTGGTTCTATAAAGAGTGGATCGAACACGTCCAGGAAGTGGCCCCCAAACCGCTGTTTATCGTGGCCGAATACTGGTCCCACGAAGTCGACAAACTGCAGCACTATATCGATCAGGTGGAGGGCAAAACCATGCTGTTCGACGCCCCGCTGCAAATGAAATTCCACGAAGCGTCCCGCCAGGGCCGCGACTATGACATGAGCCAGATCTTCACCGGCACGCTGGTTGAAGCCGACCCGTTCCATGCCGTCACGCTTGTGGCCAACCATGACACTCAGCCGTTGCAGGCCCTGGAAGCGCCGGTCGAAGCCTGGTTTAAACCGCTGGCCTACGCGCTGATTTTATTGCGCGAAAACGGCGTACCGAGCGTGTTCTATCCGGATCTGTTCGGGGCGAGCTACGACGACACCGGCGGCGACGGCGAAACCTACCACATCGACATGCCGGTAATCGAACAGCTTCACGAGCTGATCCTGGCCCGCCAGCGTTTCGCCCACGGCGTGCAGACATTGTGGTTCGATCATCCTAACTGCATTGCATTCAGCCGCAGCGGGACGGATGAGGATCCAGGCTGCGTCGTGGTGCTCTCCAACGGAGACGACGGCGAAAAAGTGATTAATCTTGGGGATAATTACGGCAACAAGAACTGGAAAGATTTCCTCGGCAATCGCGAAGAGACGATCACCACCAGCGCCGAGGGCGAAGGGACATTCACCTGCAATGGCGGCAGCGTAAGTATCTGGGTGATGGAGGATGTGCTGTAACGGGGATGGTTTGCCGGGTGGCGCTCTCGCTTACCCGGCAAACACTCACTTCACCTGGCTCTCAAGCGGATTTTTGGTCAGGTAATCTGCGCACTCCACCGTTGGACGGTCGACGCGCTGCAACTCCATTCCATCATATTCCAGCGTGTTGCCATCGCGTTCGAGTGGATAGATATCCAGCTTGCTGGTGACGTTGTAATAATCATCTGAACGCAGCATGATTTTACCCGGCACCGCAATCACGCGCTGCCACTGTCGGCAATCCAGGGTATCGCCCTGCTCTGTCACTACCAGCGTGGCGATCGCTTCAGGACTCACCATTTTGCTCTGCGGCCCTTTGGTCTGCCAGTAGCCCGCCAGATCTGAGGGAACAGGATGCTTAATCACGTCCTGATAATTATCGACCTGCACACATCCCGTTAATGCCAGCAACGCGCCAGCCATAATCATTTTTTTCATCATCTTTCCTGCCTGCGAAGAAAAAAAGATTGTGGCATTAAAGCGTTAAAGCTGCCAGCGTAAGATGCTGAATAGCATGCGGGAACTACACCTGCATCGACATCATTTCCTGATAAGCCGATACCAGCTTATTACGCACCTGAATACCCATCTGCAAAGAGACCGATGATTTTTGCAAATCGGTCATCACGTCGTTCAGCGCCACACCCGGTTCGCCGAGGGAGAACTTCTCTGCCTGCGCGCGTGCCGCGTTTTGCGTGTCGCTGATGCGATCGAGAGCGGCGTGCAGCTGTCCTGCAAAGCTGACCGTCGATTGTGTGTCCGTAACGTCCTGATTACGGGCTGTCATCGCCGTTGCCTGCAACTGGCTGATCACCCCTTCAATGCCTTGTATTGCCATGACTCTCCCCTGGATGGTTTTTTACGGGGTCAAGACTAGCACCTTGTCAATGAGATAATGGCGGTAAATAGCGTTAAAAAACCAGGTTATTTGACGAATAGAAAATCCCGAATCATCAAATAATGGCAGGGCCATCAATATGGACCTTTTGTCGTGTTTGCCGACCCGGGAGTCAGTTTTGTTTCACTACACGAATAACGTTATCCACAACGAGCCACGAGGTGCGCTATGACTGCGACAGCATCGGCAGCACCGCAAAATAAATCGCTCGAGTGGATGAACCGCCTGCGCGCGAACCCTAAAATCCCGTTGATCGTGGCAGGCGCTGCCGCTATTGCGATTCTCGTGGCGATGGTCCTGTGGGCGAAAAGCCCGGACTATCGCACCCTTTATAGTAACCTGTCCGATCAGGACGGCGGGGCTATCGTCACCCAACTGACCCAGATGAACATCCCTTATCGCTTCGCCGATAATGGGGGTGCGCTGGAAGTTCCTGCGGACAAAGTCCACGAACTGCGTTTACGTCTGGCCCAGCAAGGTCTGCCGAAAGGTGGCGCCGTCGGTTTCGAACTGCTGGATCAGGAAAAGTTCGGTATCAGCCAGTTCAGCGAGCAGATCAACTACCAGCGTGCGCTGGAAGGTGAACTGGCCCGCACCATCGAAACGCTCGGTCCGGTCAAAACGGCCCGTGTACACCTGGCGATGCCAAAACCGTCCCTCTTCGTGCGCGAGCAAAAATCGCCGACCGCCTCGGTAACCGCCACTCTCGAACCCGGCCGTGCGCTGGACGAAGGGCAGATCAGCGCCATTACCCATCTGGTCTCCAGCGCCGTAGCTGGTCTGCCGCCGGGTAACGTGACCGTGGTCGATCAGGGTGGCCATCTGCTGACCCAGTCCAATACCAGCAGCCGTGACCTGAACGACGCCCAGCTGAAGTATGCAACCGACGTGGAAGGCCGCGTCCAGCGCCGTATCGAAGCGATCCTCGGTCCTATCGTTGGCACCGGCAACGTCCACGCACAGGTCACTGCACAGATCGATTTTGCCAATAAAGAGCAGACGGAAGAGCAGTACAGCCCGAACGGCGATGCGGCTCAGGCGGTCATGCGTTCCCGTCAGTTGAACACCACCGAGCAGATCGGCGGCCAGAATCCGGGCGGCGTACCAGGTGCGCTCTCGAATACCCCTGCCCCGGCTAACGCGGCGCCAATTTCGACGCCTCCGGCGAACCAGCAGAACGGTCAGCAGAATAATGCACAGCAGACCACCTCGACGGCGGCCAGCACGGGTCCACGTAACTCCAGCCGTAACGAGACCACCAACTACGAAGTCGACCGTACCATTCGCCACACCAAAATGAATGTTGGCGATGTACAGCGTCTCTCCGTTGCCGTGGTGGTGAACTACAAAACGCTGCCGGACGGGAAACCGCTGCCGCTGACCACCGATCAGATGAAGCAGATCGAAGACCTGACCCGCGAAGCCATGGGCTACTCCGAGAAACGCGGTGACACCCTGAACGTAGTGAACTCTCCGTTCACGGCGACCGACGAAACGGGTGGCGAGCTGCCGTTCTGGCAACAGCAGTCGTTTATCGATCAGCTGATGTCTGCAGGCCGCTGGTTACTGGTACTGATTGTGGCGTGGCTGCTGTGGCGTAAAGGTATTCGTCCACAGCTCAACCGTCGCGCAGAGCAGCTGAAAGCCGCACAAGAAAGCATGAATTCGCGTCAGGAAACGGAAGACGCCGTTGAAGTTCGCCTGAGCAAAGACGAGCAGATGCAGCAACGCCGTGCCAACCAGCGCATGGGCGCTGAGGTCATGAGCCAGCGTATTCGCGAAATGTCCGATAACGATCCACGCGTCGTCGCGCTGGTGATTCGCCAGTGGATGGGTAACGAAGATGAGTAATCTAAGCGGTAAAGATAAAAGCGTCATCCTGCTGATGACCATCGGTGAAGACCGTGCGGCTGAGGTGTTCAAACACCTCTCCCAGCGTGAAGTGCAGTTGCTCAGTGCGGCGATGGCGAACGTGCGTCAGATCTCTAACAAGCAGCTGACGGAAGTGCTGGCGGAGTTTGAGCAGGAAGCAGAACAGTTTGCTGCCCTCAACGTCAACGCCAACGACTACCTGCGTTCCGTCCTGGTCAAAGCCCTGGGCGAGGAGCGAGCTGCCAGCCTGCTGGAAGACATTCTCGAGACGCGCGATACCGCCAGCGGCATCGAAACGCTCAACTTTATGGAGCCGCAGAGCGCCGCCGACCTTATTCGCGACGAGCACCCGCAGATTATCGCCACCATTCTGGTCCACCTCAAACGGGGTCAGGCGGCAGATATTCTGGCCCTGTTCGACGAGCGTCTGCGTCACGACGTGATGCTGCGTATCGCCACCTTCGGGGGTGTCCAGCCGGCCGCGCTGGCGGAACTGACCGAAGTGCTGAACAGCCTGCTCGATGGCCAGAACCTCAAGCGCAGCAAAATGGGCGGCGTGAGAACTGCAGCGGAAATCATCAACCTGATGAAAACCCAGCAGGAAGAAGCCGTTATTACCGCCGTTCGCGAATTCGACGGCGAGCTGGCACAGAAAATTATCGACGAGATGTTCCTGTTCGAAAACCTGGTCGAGGTCGACGATCGCAGCGTTCAGCGCCTGCTCCAGGAAGTGGATTCCGAATCCCTGCTTATCGCCCTCAAAGGTGCCGAGCAGCCGCTGCGCGAGAAATTCCTGCGCAACATGTCCCAGCGTGCGGCGGATATCCTGCGCGACGACCTTGCCAACCGTGGCCCGGTTCGTCTGTCTCAGGTGGAAAACGAGCAGAAAGCGATCCTGCTTATCGTTCGTCGTCTGGCCGAAACTGGCGAGATGGTGATTGGCAGCGGAGACGATGCGTATGTCTAAGGAGCTGCCGTGGAAGCGCTGGACTCCTGACGATCTGGCCCCTCCGATGACGGAGTTTATGCCCGCGCTGGCCCCTTCCCTCACGGAAGAGCCAGACGAAGAGGCGCCAGAGCTGAGCGAAGAAGAGCAGCGTGCGCAGATGCTGGCGCAGCTGCAAATGCAGGCGCATGAGCAAGGCTATAACGCCGGTCTGAGCGAAGGTCGCCATCAGGGCCACCAGCAGGGCTATGAAGAAGGCAAAGCACAGGGCCTGGAGCAAGGTCTTGAGCAGTCTCGCCAGCAGCAGGCGCCGATCCATGCGCGGATGCAGCAGTTGGTGAGCGAATTTCAGAATACCCTCGACGCGCTGGATAGCGTGATCGCCTCACGCCTGATGCAGATGGCGCTGGAAGCGGCACGTCAGGTGATTGGTCATACGCCGGTGGTGGATAACTCGGCGCTGATAAAACAGATCCAGGGTCTGCTCCAGCAGGAGCCGCTGTTCAGCGGTAAACCTCAGCTGCGCGTACACCCTGACGATCTCCAGCGGGTCGAAGAGATGCTGGGCGCGACGCTGAGCCTGCACGGCTGGCGTCTGCGCGGCGATCCGTCGTTACATCACGGCGGCTGTAAAGTCTCTGCCGACGAAGGCGATCTGGATGCCAGCGTCGCCACGCGCTGGCAGGAACTGTGCCGCCTGGCTGCACCGGGAGTTGTCTGATGACCGCCCGTCTCACGCGCTGGCTCAACACGCTCGACAATTTTGAAACGAAGATGGCGCAACTGCCATCGGTTCGTCGTTACGGGCGTCTGACCCGCGCAACCGGGCTGGTTCTGGAAGCCACCGGCTTGCAGTTGCCTCTCGGCGCGACCTGCGTGATTGAACGTCAGGACGCCAATGAAACGCGCGAAGTGGAAAGCGAAGTCGTCGGTTTTAACGGTCAGCGACTGTTTTTGATGCCGCTGGAAGAGGTGGAAGGCATTCTGCCCGGCGCGCGCGTGTATGCGAAAAATAATGCCGGCGACGGGCTGCACAGCGGTAAGCAATTGCCGCTCGGTCCGGCGCTGTTAGGCCGTGTCCTCGATGGCGCAGGTAAACCGCTCGACGGCCTGCCCGCTCCGGATACCACCGAAACCGGTGCGCTGATCACCCAGCCGTTTAACCCGCTGCAACGTACCGCCATTGAACACGTGCTGGATACGGGCGTGCGCCCGATCAACGCCCTGCTTACCGTCGGTCGCGGCCAGCGTATGGGCCTCTTCGCCGGTTCCGGCGTCGGTAAATCGGTGCTGCTCGGGATGATGGCCCGCTACACCCAGGCCGACGTAATTGTCGTCGGGCTGATTGGCGAGCGTGGCCGCGAAGTAAAAGATTTTATCGAGAACATTCTCGGTGCCGAAGGCCGCGCTCGTTCCGTGGTCATCGCCGCACCGGCAGATGTCTCTCCGCTGCTGCGTATGCAGGGCGCGGCGTACGCCACCCGTATTGCCGAGGATTTCCGCGATCGCGGCCAGCACGTGCTGCTGATTATGGACTCCCTCACCCGCTACGCGATGGCGCAGCGTGAGATCGCACTGGCGATCGGCGAACCACCGGCGACCAAAGGCTATCCGCCTTCGGTGTTTGCCAAACTGCCTGCGCTGGTTGAACGCGCGGGTAACGGCATTAGCGGCGGCGGCTCGGTGACGGCGTTTTACACGGTTCTGACCGAAGGCGACGACCAGCAGGACCCGATTGCCGACTCGGCGCGTGCGATCCTCGACGGTCACATCGTGCTCTCGCGTCGTCTGGCCGAAGCGGGCCACTATCCGGCGATTGATATTGAAGCGTCGATCAGCCGTGCGATGACCGCGCTGATCAGCGAAAAACATTACGCCCGCGTGCGTAACTTTAAACAACTGCTCTCAAGCTTCCAGCGCAACCGCGATCTGGTGAGCGTGGGGGCATATGCCAAAGGCAGCGACCCGATGCTGGACAAGGCGATTACGCTTTGGCCGCAACTGGAAGCGTTCTTGCAACAAGGTATTTTTGAACGCGCCGACTGGGAAGACTCAATCCAGGCTCTGGAACTGATATTCCCGCAGGTGTAACACAGGTGGAGGGCGAAGATCATGGCGCAAAACAGCGCATTAGCTACGCTAAAAGATCTGGCTGAAAAAGAAGTTGATGATGCCGCACTGCAGCTTGGCGCAATGCGACGCGGATATCAGCAGGCTGAAGAACAGTTGACGATGTTAATCGACTATCAGCACGAATATCGCACCAACCTCAATACCGATATGACACAGGGCATTGGCAGCCAGCGCTGGATTAACTATCAGCAGTTTATTCAGACGCTGGAAAAGGCGATCGAGCAGCATCGCCAGCAGTTGTCCCAGTGGGACCAGAAAGTCGATAAGGCACTGAATTTCTGGCGAGAGAAAAAGCAGCGGCTCCAGGCCTGGACTACGTTACAGGACCGACAAACCGCCGCCACCCTGCTTGCCGAGAACCGCCTTGATCAGAAAAAAATGGATGAGTTTGCCCAGCGCGCATCAACGAGGAAACCGGAATGATCACACTGCAACAACTGCTGATGACCGACACTGACCTGTCCGGCGGTACGCAGACTGGAAAAGGCGCAGAAGGCGCGCAAGATTTTCTCTCCCTGCTGGCGGGTGCGTTAAGCGACACCGCAGGCCAGGGCAAAGACGCGCCCATTACGCTCGCGTCCCTGAAAGCCGCCACCAGCAAGCTGTCGAAAGAGGCGATCCTCAAGGACGGCGATAGCGCTCTCCAGACGAAACTCGCCACTCTGCTGGCACGTCAGGATCAGCTCGTGGCCGATGACACGGCGCAGGACGCTCCTCTGCAAACGCTGGTGTCCGGGTTAATTCCTGCCACTCACGGCGATGCGCTGAAAGCGCTGACGGCGAACGCGAACGCGAAAAAAGATGACCTGAAAACGGATCTGAACGACGAAGAGCTGGCCGGGCTGAGTGCGCTGATGGCGATGTTACCGCATCAGCAAACGGCGACGGCGGCCGTTGCCCAGGCCGTTGAGACCCATACAGTGGCAACGCAGCCGACGGCGACACAGCCTGCTTCAGGACGCGGTTCACTGATGGACGTCGCTGATTTTTCGCTTCGCGGTAAAACTCAGGCAAACAGCGCCGATGCGGACAGCAACCCTCTTCCAGCCAGCGCGCAGCCGTTAACACCGGCAGCCGCAGCCTCTGCCGCGAAGCAGGACGTCGCGAGTGCCGGTTCGGCGACGGCGCCAACCTCCACGCTTGCGCCAATTCTCGCCAGCAATATTACCGCCCCGCCTGCCGCAGCCGCCGCTCCCGCGCCGGTTATCAGCCAGCCGCTGGGGACACACGAATGGCAGCAGGCCGTCAGTCAGCACGTCACGCTGTTCACGAAACAGGGTCAGCAAAGCGCTGAACTGCGCCTGCATCCAGAAGATCTGGGACAAGTGCAAATTTCGCTTAAACTTGAAGATAACCAGGCACAGTTGCAGATGGTTTCTGCCCACAGCAACGTGCGTGCGGCGCTGGAAGCAGCGCTGCCTATGCTGCGCACGCAGCTGGCGGAGAACGGCATTCAGCTGTCGCAAAGCAACATCAGCAGCGAGAGCTTTGCCGGTCAGCAGCAGTCCTCTTCCCAGCAGCAACAGCAGGCTTCGCGCTCTGGTCAGCAGGGTGGATTTAACGACGACAACGATGAATTGCTGGTCACGCCTGCTGCACTGCAGTCCGCAGCACGTGGAAATGGCGCCGTAGACATCTTTGCCTAAACGCCAGAGGTAACGTGATTATCCCCGTCTTTTCCACGCTTTGACCAAAGCAGGACACGGGATAATCACTGTATTAGCTGTACCGAAACAGGATGCTCGAATCAGATGACTGACTCCGCTATCACCAAAAAAAGCAAGCGCTCCATCTGGGTCCCGCTGCTGGTGTTAATTACGCTCGCCGCTTGTGCGACCGCTGGCTATAGTTACTGGCGTTCACAGCAGGCGCCGTCAGCCGCTGCCGTTGCCGAACCCCCGCCGCCTCCGGCCCCGGTCTTTTTCGCACTGGATACGTTCACCGTTAACCTCGGTGATGCGGATCGCGTGCTGTACGTCGGCATTACCCTGCGCCTGAAAGATGACGCAACTCGCACCCGTCTGAGCGAATACTTGCCAGAAGTGCGCAGCCGCCTGTTACTGCTTTTCTCTCGTCAGGACGCCTCCGGGCTTGCCACCGATGACGGGAAGCAAAAGCTGGTCGAGGCCATCAAACAAACGCTGGCAGCGCCACTGGTAGCAGGTCAACCTAAGCAGGAAGTCACTGACGTTCTGTACACAGCATTTATCCTGCGGTAAAGACATGGGCGATAGTATTCTTTCTCAAGCGGAAATCGATGCGCTGCTCAATGGCGACAGCGATAAGAGCGATGAACCAATACCGGGACTGGGCGGCGAACCTGATATTCGCCCCTATGACCCGAATACCCAGCGTCGCGTGGTGCGCGAGCGCCTGCAGGCGCTGGAGATCATCAACGAACGTTTTGCGCGTCAGTTCCGTATGGGGCTGTTTAACCTGTTGCGTCGTAGCCCGGACATCACCGTCGGGGCGATTCGCATTCAGCCGTATCATGAGTTTGCCCGCAACCTGCCGGTGCCAACCAACCTTAACCTTATCCACCTGAAACCACTGCGTGGCACCGGGCTGTTCGTGTTTTCACCGAGCCTGGTCTTTATCGCGGTGGATAACCTGTTTGGTGGTGACGGTCGTTTCCCGACGAAGGTCGAAGGGCGCGAATTTACCCATACCGAGCAGCGTGTCATTAACCGCATGCTGAAGCTGGCGCTGGAATCCTACAGCGACGCATGGAAAGCGATTAACCCGCTGGAAGTGGAGTACGTGCGTTCGGAGATGCAGGTCAAATTCACCAACATCACCACGTCGCCGAACGATATCGTCGTCAATACGCCGTTCCACGTCGAAATCGGCAACCTGACCGGCGAATTTAATATTTGTCTGCCCTTCAGCATGATTGAACCTCTGCGTGAAGTGCTGGTAAACCCACCGCTGGAAAACTCGCGCAATGAAGATCAGAACTGGCGCGAGAATCTGGTGCGTCAGGTTCAGCACTCACAGCTTGAACTGGTGGCGAGCTTTGCGGATATCCCGCTGCGCCTGTCCCAGATCCTGAAATTACAACCCGGCGATGTTCTGCCGATAGAAAAACCCGACCGCATAATTGCCCATGTGGATGGCGTACCGGTATTGACCAGTCAGTACGGCACCGTTAACGGTCAATACGCGCTACGCGTTGAGCACTTGATCAATCCGATATTGAATTCGCTGAATGAGGAACAGCCCAAATGAGTGACATAAACAATCCGTCCGATGAAAACAGCGGAGCACTGGACGATCTGTGGGCTGATGCGTTAAACGAGCAACAGGCAACCCCGAGCAAAAGCGCGGCGGACGCGGTCTTTCAGCAGATAGGCGGCGGCGACGTCAGCGGTACGCTGCAGGATATCGATCTGATTATGGATATCCCGGTCAAGCTGACCGTGGAGCTGGGCCGTAGCCGTATGACCATCAAAGAGCTGCTGCGCCTGACGCAGGGTTCCGTGGTGGCGCTGGAAGGGCTTGCCGGTGAGCCGCTGGATATTCTGATCAACGGCTATCTGATTGCACAGGGCGAAGTGGTGGTGGTAGCCGATAAATACGGCGTGCGTATCACCGACATCATCACCCCATCCGAACGTATGCGTCGTCTGAGCCGTTAAGCATGAAAACTGAGGCAACGGTATCACAGCCCTCTGCGGTTCCCGGCTCGCCGCTGCTCCAGGTGAGCGGCGCGCTGTTCGGTATTATTGCCTTTATTTTGATCGTCGCGTGGCTGGCTAAACGTTTTGGCCTGGCGGGTAAAACCGCCCACGCGCGCGGTCTTAAAGTGAGCGCCAGTACGTCGCTCGGCCCGCGCGAGCGCGTGGTGATCGTTGAAGTAGAAGATGCGCGCCTGGTATTGGGCGTGACGGCATCACAAATTACTGTGCTGCATAAACTGCCTCCTGCGCCGGAAACGGTGCCAGAGCACGCAGAGAGTCCAGCGGATTTTCAGTCCGTTATGAAGAGTTTGCTTAAGCGTTCCGGGAGATCCTGATGCGCCGTTTGTTGTCCCTTACGCTGGCAGGCATCGCCCTGTTTACTCCCGCGGTCTATGCCCAATTACCCGGTCTGATTTCGACCCCCATTGCTGGTGGTGGTCAAAGCTGGTCCCTGCCGGTTCAGACGCTGGTGTTTATCACCGCCCTGACCTTTATCCCGGCCGTTCTACTGATGATGACCAGCTTCACCCGTATCATCATCGTCTTTGGTTTGCTGCGAAATGCGCTGGGTACGCCCTCCGCGCCGCCGAACCAGGTGCTGCTCGGATTAGCCCTGTTTCTGACCTTTTTTATTATGTCGCCGGTGATCGACAAGATATACGCCGACGCCTATCAGCCGTTCAGTGAAGACAAAATTTCCATGCAGGTGGCGCTCGAAAAAGGCGCTCAGCCGCTGCGAGAATTTATGCTGCGCCAGACCCGTGAAGCGGATTTAGCGTTGTTTGCTCGCCTGGCGAACACCGGCCCGATTCAGGGACCTGAAGCGGTGCCAATGCGTATTCTGCTGCCGGCTTACGTGACCAGCGAGCTGAAAACCGCGTTCCAGATTGGCTTCACCATTTTTATCCCGTTCCTGATTATCGACCTGGTGATCGCCAGCGTGCTAATGGCGCTCGGGATGATGATGGTGCCCCCCGCCACCATTGCCCTGCCCTTCAAGATCATGCTCTTTGTGCTGGTCGACGGCTGGCAGCTGCTGGTCGGATCGCTGGCGCAGAGTTTCTACAGTTGAGGCAAGCCGAATGACACCCGAATCGGTCATGATGATGGGCACGGAAGCGATGAAAGTCGCCATTTCCGTGGCCGCCCCTCTGCTGCTGGTGGCGCTGGTCACCGGTCTGGTCATCAGTATTTTGCAGGCCGCGACGCAGATTAACGAAATGACGCTCTCCTTCATTCCGAAAATCATCGCGGTTTTCGTGGCGATTATCATCGCCGGGCCGTGGATGTTAAACCTGTTGCTCGACTACATGCGCAACCTGTTTACCAACCTGCCGTACATCATCGGCTGATCGGCTGAATGCTACATTTCACCAGCGACCAGTTTATACAGTGGCTCGGACTCTATTTCTGGCCGCTGCTGCGCGTGATGGCGCTGATCATGACCGCCCCTGTGCTGAGTGAAAAATCGATCCCCAAGCGCGTCAAAATTGGGCTGGGGATGCTGATTACCTTTGTGATTGCCCCTAATCTGCCGCCGGTCAATGTCGCGATTTTCTCCCCGCAGGCCGTCTGGCTTGCGCTACAGCAGGTGCTGATTGGCGTGGCGATTGGCTTTACCATGCAACTGGCGTTTGCGGCCATCCGTACCGCCGGTGAGCTGATCGGCCTGCAGATGGGTCTGTCCTTCGCCACGTTCATTGACCCGGGTAGCCACCTCAACATGCCGGTGCTGGCGCGTATCATCGATATGCTGGCGCTGCTGCTGTTCTTAACCTTCAATGGCCACCTGTGGCTGATTTCGATGCTGGTGGATACCTTCCACACGCTGCCGATCGGCGGAAACCCGGTGAACAGCAATGCGTTTATGGCGCTGGTCCGTGCAGCCGGGCTGATTTTTCTCAACGGACTGATGCTGGCGCTGCCGGTCATTACGCTTCTCCTGACCGTTAACCTCGCGCTCGGGTTACTGAACCGTATGGCGCCGCAGCTGTCGGTATTTGTCATTGGCTTCCCGATCACCTTAACCGTCGGTCTGATATTGATGGGCTTGTTAATGCCACTTATCGCCCCCTTCTGTGAACATTTATTTGGCGAATTGTTTAACCTTCTGGCCGATATTGTTCACGAGCTACCCAAGAATATTAATCCTTGATGTTTATATTGTCTCTCTAAGGATATTCTTAAAATAAAACATGAAAAACATCTACCAGGATATATCTGGTGCGGTTTATTTGTTTTTATGCCCTTCACATTACTCAACATTTACTTTACTTTAAGATGATTCCTGGCAAATTATACGTAACTTTACGGGATAGTGAGTTCGCCTGAAAGTCTTTGTATTGCTCACAGGTTTATACCTTTTATTCCATCCCGTATGGCTGTTTATGAGCTCTCAGGCAGATGGTGAATTATCGTTACGCATTGAGTGAGGGTATGCCATGTCAACGATCATTATGGATTTATGCAGTTACACCCGGCTAGGGCTAACCGGGTATCTGACCAGCAGAGGGGTTAAAAAGCGAGACATCAACGATGTTCATGATGTTGGCGAACTTGCAGCCGCTTGTGATACTTACAAGCCTGGCGTGGTGTTTATTAATGAGGACTGTTTCATTCACGATCCAGCCAACAGTCAGCACATTAAGCAGATCATTAATCAACATCCTAAAACCCTGTTTATTGTTTTTATGGCCATTGCAAATATCCATTTCGATGAATATTTGCTAGTGCGTAAAAACCTATTAATCAGTTCTAAATCAATTAAGCCCGAGTCGCTGGATGACATTTTGGGTGATTATTTGAATAAAGAGACAAAGAGTGTAGCTGAGTTTAACTTACCCACGTTATCATTAAGCCGTACTGAATCGAGTATGCTGAGAATGTGGATGGCGGGACAAGGCACAATTCAAATCTCTGACCAGATGAATATCAAAGCAAAAACGGTATCGTCACATAAGGGTAATATTAAAAGGAAAATAAAAACGCATAATAAACAGGTCATCTATCATGTTGTTCGTCTGACAGATAATGTGACTAACGGTATTTTTGTCAATATGCGCTGATAATTTCACTCTTCACACATATCAATCTCTGGCCTGGCCAGAGATTTTTCGTTTTTGGGCCGGGCGAGTTCTCCTCACCCGACACCGTCTTACTCAGATTCTGCTTTTTCCACAAAGATCCCGTCAGAGTGGCCAATCTCGTTAAAGAACCAGATACCGAGCGGGTAATCTTCCAGCGACACCAGATACATGATGCCTTCGTTGAACTGTTCCACTGCCAGTACTACGCCTGGGCGGCGCGGTCCGCCGTCCGTCTTGACGGTGACCCGATCGTTGACCTTCATAAAATCCTCCTGTGGTTTTGAGCCAGTGTAGAACAAAACGCAGCAACTGGCAGCGGTTGCAAGAGTGAATGGCGCTTTTGTGGGCAGTCTATACTTAACGCTGGGAACGGCGAAATGAGGTATGAAGAATGAAGACCGCGAAAGAGTACAGCGACACGGCGAAACGTGAGGTGAACGTCGATGTCGATGCCCTGCTGGCCGCGATTAACGAAATCAGTGAGAGCGAAGTGAAGCGTGCGGAATATGATCCTACGCGCGTAAGCATCGACGGACGGGATTATCACACCTACCGTGAGCTGGCCGAGGCGTTCGAATTAGACATTCATGATTTCAGTGTCAGCGAAGTGAATCGGTGAGGCGAAAAAAATCCCGGTCATGGGGATGACCGGGATCAAACTTGCTTATGCAAGAAGCACTTGTAAATTCGTTACACCAGGAAATCTGATGTGGGATTTACCTTATCCCCAATAAAATTGCATGACAAGGATATATTCCTTTCATAAATGCTATTTGCGGTAACTGTCAGTTTTGATTATGAATCGCGGCCCTTGCCCCATGCGGGTCGGCGGGATCGGTTCCGGAATCGGGACTGCTTATGCAAAATTTGTTTTAGGATTAATCTCAGGCACAACACCTTTCAGGAGATGCTATGTCCCTACTTAAGGAGACGCTGCTGATTTTTACCGACCTCGACGGTACGCTGCTGGATATTCATACCTATGACTGGCGCCCCGCCACGTCCTGGCTGAATAAATTGCAGGATCATCAGATCCCGGTCATTTTATGCAGCAGCAAAACGGCTGCCGAAACGCTCGAAATTCAGCAGGATTTGGGGCTGGAAGGGTTGCCCTTTATCGCCGAAAACGGCGCGGTTATTCAGCTCGACGTGCGCTGGGACGATCACCCCGACGCGCCGCGCCTGATTAACGGGACACCGCACACTGAGATTCGCCGTCTGATTGATCCGATACGTGAGCGCACCGGGTATAAATTCACGACTTTCGATGATGTCGATGAACGGGTCATCGGGGAATGGACCGGGCTTAACCGCGAGCGTTCAGCGCTGGCACGACTGCATGAAGCCTCGATTACCCTTATCTGGCGCGACAGCGATGAGCGTATGACGCAGTTTGAAGCTGAACTGGTCCAGCTCGGCCTGAAGTTCGTGCAGGGAGCACGGTTCTGGCACATTCTGGACGCGCGCGGCGGTAAAGATCAGGCGGTGAACTGGCTTATAGACGAGTACCGCAAACGCGAGGGATTTGTTCCCACCACCATCGGACTGGGCGATGGCCCTAATGACGCCCCCCTGCTCGATAACGTCGATTACGCCGTGGTGGTAAAAGGCATTAACCGTTTCGGTATTCAGCTACAGGATGACATTCCTGAGCGGGTCTATCACACCACCCAACCGGGACCGGAAGGCTGGAGTGAAGGACTCGATCATTTCTTAGCTGCATCGCGCCACATCACCTGATTTCTCCCCTGCTGCTTCGCCAGGTAGAGGCGCATATCAGCAATGGATTGCAGCTGCGGGAAGTCGAAATTACCGTTCTCCTCCGTACTGCTCACCCCGAGCGAGGCGCTGATCCGCGTGGTGGTGCTCTTCATCACCAGAATCTCTTTGCGATTGATACAGGCGCGAATACGCTCGGCGACATTTGCCGCCTCCTGCGCCGTGGCCCCTGGCAGCACCACGCAAAACTCTTCGCCACCGACACGCCCGGCCACGTCGCTGGTGCGTAACGCGCTGGCGATCAGCCCGGCTGCGTGGCACAACACTTTATCGCCCGCCTGGTGGCCGAATCTGTCGTTAATGCTTTTGAAATGGTCCAGATCGATCTGAATCACGGAGAACGGCAATTTCTGCTGACGGCACTCTTCGGCCAGCACCTTCGCCCGTTCAAACAAGGCGCCGCGATTGTTCAGACGCGTCAGCGGGTCGTGCCACGCCTGCCACTGCAGGGAATGTTGCATCCGGTACATGTTGCTGACCATCCGACGGATCACCAGCCAGGAAATCAGCAGCATCGCCGTAAAGAGCGCCCACAGCAGGGCCAGCGCAATGCTGATGCTACCAAACTCACCGTTAACGCCCTCTTGCAGGGTGTGAACCCGCAGCACCACGCCATCGAAATGATCGAGGCGCTCCCAGCTGACATAGCGCGAATTCAGTCGAATTCCCCCTTCCGTGTCGCCTTCGATGGCGTGAGCAATTTGCGCCCGCTCGCGCTCGTCAAACTGATTCACCAGGCCGTCCGGCGGCTCGGAGGTGGTGATCAGGTTGAGGCGGCTGTCGTAAAGCTGATACTCCCCGTCCGTGCGCTTATCGACGGCTTCCGTCAGCAGTTGCTTCATGGTCGGGAGGGTGAAATCCATCGCCAGCACGCCGTACCAGTAGTGGTCCAGATAGACCGGCAGGCTGGCGGTGATCACCCGCTCTTCCTGCGCCCCGGATACCGGTGCTATAAACCAGCGCACGCCGCGCGCGCGGTTTTGCCGCTCAGTCTGCTCGGTAAACCACGGGCGCGTCACCAGCTCGTAATAACGCGAGATCAGGGTGTGATTGAGCGGTGAGGGATCTGTTGAGAGGAAAAAACCCGCCCGCGAGACGTACGAGACGCGCCGCTCTTTACCGGTGGTCGAGGTGGCGAGACGCAGTAAATACCCCACCTCCAGCGCGGCGGAGAGTTCATTGCCGATGCGCTGATTATCCCGCGCCAATAAGGTGGTACGCGCCACCGTCGCGTCTGAGACGCCGCTAATGGGTAAGGTGCGCTGCTGGTCGACATCCAGCTGCCAGAAGGGGTCGGTGCGCAGGCGGTTGAAGCTGGTTACCGCATCGTGCAACACGCGAAAGCCGAGCGGCGTTTGCAGCGCATCGCCCATGCTGTGACGAAAAAAGAGCAGTTTATCAATGCTGAACTGAAGCTGTCGGTCGAGGGAGTTGGCGACATTTTCCAGATGGTTTTGCTGGCTTGAGATGTACGCCTCTTCAAGCACCACCACTTCGCGCCAGGTCAGGATTGTAGAAAAAATGAGGACAACCAAAAAACAGAGATTAACAATTTTTCCCGGATGATGGCGTAACCGTTCCAGAAATTGCTTTTTTGCTTTATAGACATCGCGCTGCACAGACACTCCCTGCTGAAATCTTGCATCATCCGCTTATAACCCAACGCCGCGGTTCGATATCTTAAGACAAGCACTGCGCAGGACGATAGTCAACAAAAACGCCCGGACATGCCTGGCGTTGCGTGATTAAGCCGTGTCGCGACGCTGTCGTTCGTCACCTGGCAGAAGCTCGTCTTCACGAAACGCTTCCCGCTTGATGCCGTACCCGTCGTACCACCGGCACTCCACCATACCGCTGGAATAGCCGGTGACAATCATTGGTGGACCACCCTTTTTTGACTTAACTTCATCACTGACCACAAAGACCATACCCGCCTCCTGTATCAGGGTGAAACTGTTTCAATCTAGACGAGGAATGGCATTTTTGCATAGTGACGCAGGGAACAATTAGTGCGAAACCCCGCGCAGCTTTTCGATACCCTTCACGGCGGCAATCACGATGGCGCCAATAATGAAGCCAATCACCAGGTTAGCGATCATCGGTGCTATCGCTGCCACCACCGCTCCGTATTCAGCGGAGAAATGTTCAATCGCGTGATGCAGCGGTGGAATACCGTGTACCACAATCCCACCGCCGACGAGGAACATCGCCAGGGTGCCGATAATGGTGAGTGATTTCATCAGCCACGGCGCCAGTACCAGCAGACCTTTACCCACCGCTTTTGCCAGCGCGTTGGATTTTTGCTCCAGCCAATAGCCCATGTCGTCCAGTTTCACGATCACACCCACCAGGCCATACACGCCTACGGTGACCAGAATCGCGATACCGGAGAGCACCAGCACCTGGTTAAGCAGCGGCGATTCCGACACGATACCAAGGGTGATCGCCACGATCTCAGCCGAGAGGATAAAGTCCGTGCGAATGGCCCCTTTCACCTTATCGCGCTCGAATGCCTGCGGGTCCTTCGCCGCAAGCGCTTCCAGGCGCTGCTGACGCGCCTGCGGGGTCTCTGCGTCTTTATGGGAACCGAAGGAGTGCAGCACTTTCTCGACGCCTTCGTAACAGAGGAACGCCCCGCCAATCATCAGCAGCGGCGTAATGGCCCAGGGGATAAAGGCGCTGATCAGCAGAGCCAGCGGCACCAGAATCACTTTATTGATAAAGGACCCTTTCGCCACGCTCCACACCACCGGCAGCTCACGGTTGGCGCGCACGCCCGTCACCTGCTGCGCGTTAAGGGATAAATCATCCCCCAGCACCCCGGCCGTTTTCTTCGCGGCCAGTTTTCCCATCACTGAAATGTCATCCAGCAAGGTGGCAATATCATCAAGCAATGTTAATAAGCTACTTCCTGCCAAAATCTGATCCTTCTTATTTTGATAATTAAGTGAATAGTATGGAGCAAAAAGCGAAACGCTGAAACAGGTAGCTCAAGTCAACAAATAATTCACATCAAAGACACAATTAAAGGACTCGCCAGCCCGATAGTTTTCACGTTTACTGTATGCGACCTTTTTATATCGCGGTGAAGGATTATGCGTTTTCGGCAATTATTACCCCTTATTGGAGCGCTGTTTTCGCTCTACATCATTTGGGGTTCGACCTATTTTGTGATTCGTATCGGCGTGGAGAGTTGGCCACCGCTGATGATGGCTGGCGTGCGTTTTATCTCTGCCGGTGTGCTGCTTTTGACATTTCTCCTGCTGCGCGGGCATAAACTCCCACCGCTGCGCCCGATGTTAAACGCCGCGCTGATCGGCCTGCTGCTGCTGGCCGTCGGTAACGGCGGTGTGACGGTGGCCGAGCACCAGAACGTCCCCTCCGGTATTGCGGCGGTGGTGGTCGCCACGGTACCGCTGTTTACCCTCTGCTTTAGCCGATTGTTCGGCATCCGCACCCGCAAGCTGGAGTGGATGGGGATCGCCATTGGTCTGGCGGGCATTGTTCTGCTCAACAGCGGCGGGAACCTGAGCGGTAATCCGTGGGGCGCGGTGCTGATTCTGATTGGCTCCCTGAGCTGGGCATTTGGCTCCGTTCTGGGTTCACGAGTGGAACTGCCTTCCGGCATGATGGCCGGTGCCATCGAGATGCTGGCGGCGGGCATGGCGCTGCTTTTCGTCTCGGCCGTGAGCGGTGAAAAACTGACTACGATGCCGACGCTGTCCGGTTTCCTGGCGGTCGGTTATCTGGCAATTTTTGGCTCGATTATCGCGATCAACTCATACATGTTCCTGATCCGCAACGTCAGCCCTGCCGTTGCGACCAGCTACGCCTACGTCAACCCGGTGGTAGCCGTGTTGCTGGGGACGACCTTTGCGGGAGAAGTGCTGTCATCCGTCGAATGGATAGCGCTGGGGGTGATTATTATGGCGGTGGTACTGGTGACGCTCGGAAAATACCTGTTCCCGGCGAAACCGACCGTTACCCCGTGTGAGGTGGAAAAGCAGTAAACGCGTGAATGCCTGTTGTGTCGATCTGCGCGGTTTGACCGCCGCCGCAGATCCACTCCTCCAGCCGCTCGGTCAGCGCGGCATCATCGAGTTTCAGTCTGCCCCGCAGGGCACATTCCCAGACAATCAACACGCGCCAGCCCTGCGCCATCAGCGTAGTGATATCACGCTGGTCACGCGCCACGTTCTTGCCGATTTTGGTCAGCCAGAACTCGGTGCGCGTCGCCGGGACTTTAAACAGATAACAGTCGTGATGGTGCCAGAAACAGCCGTGGGTAAAGATAATGCATTGATAATCGTCGAGGACGAAATCAGGGCGGCCTGCCAGTGCCGCATCCTGCACGCGAAATACAAAGCCGCTGTAGGTTAAAAGCCCTGCCAGCCGTTTTTCAATTGCGGTGTCACGCGTGCCAATCGCACGCATGTTTTTGCTGCGCGTCGCCTTATTGTGCACATCCGTCATTGACGGCCTCGCTCAGGCGTAATTTGACGGCCAGTTGGATACGCGACTCAAGCAGTTTTGCCACCGCCGCAAACGCAGGCACCACCACGGAGTTACCGAACTGGCGATAGGCCTGGGTATCAGAAACCGGAATGCGGAAGCGGTAACCCTGCGGCGATTCGAAGCCCATCAGGCGCGCGCACTCGCGCGGCGTTAAGCGGCGCGGACGATGGCGCTGGTTCTGCGGGTCGTCAAAATTCACTTCTCCGAGCGCTTTATCCCAGCCGCGATCGATCAGAATCTCGGCTCCGTCCTTGTAATAACGGGCCGACAGCGTGCGGGTCACGCTGTGCGGATTGGTCGGGTCGACCATGCCAAAACCAAAGCCGTTGCCTTTCGCCTGATGCTTTTTGGCATAGCGGTAGAGGTATTTCCACAGCACCGGCGTGAGGATAAATTTGGCGTCCACCACCGGCTCCAGCAGTTCGGCCACGGAAGGACGATGCGCCGGATAGCGCGACGGAATATCGCGCAGCGTAAAGTTGCCTTTCAGGTTCAGGTCGCGGCGAAAGCCCACCAGCACAATGCGCTCGCGGTGCTGCGGCAGGAAGTGCTTGCCGTCGATAATCTTGGGATCGTCGGCACCCATATCCTGTGCATCCGCCACGTCATAGCCCAGCTCGTCCAGGGTTTGCATAATAATGCGGAAGGTTTTTCCGCCGTCGTGGCTTTTCAGGTTCTTGACGTTTTCCAGCACAAAAATCGGCGGACGACGGGCGTCGATAATCCGCACGACATCAAAAAACAGCGTGCCCTGCGTATCGCAGGCAAATCCGTGTGCCCGCCCAAGGGCATTCTTTTTCGACACGCCAGCCAGCGAGAACGGCTGGCAAGGGAAGCCGGCCAGCAACACATCATGCTGAGGAATATTTTGTCGGATATGCTCCGCCGCCTCTGCATCGCTGACGCCCGCTTTGTGGCTTAACGTCACATCGCGGATGTCTTCGTTAAAATGGTGGGCATGCGGATCGCAGTACCAGTTGGCTTTATAGGTGCGTACCGCGTGTTTGTTCCATTCGCTGGTAAAGACACACTGACCGCCGATGGCCTCGAAGCCGTTGCGGATCCCACCGATACCGGCGAACAAGTCGACAAAGCGGAAAGCATAATTGGGATGAATGGCTGGCGGGCGCGGCAGCAGATTTTGCAGGTAGATGAATTCCCGCTCGCTAAGACGGTGCCCTGCCCGCTCGCTGGTGACCAGTCGCTTCAGGATCGCAGGACTCCAGTGGCTTTCACCTTGCGCATTCAGGTCATTGACCAGCGTTTTCGCATCATAGATGGTCAGCAGTTTGCTTAATAACGCCTGCACCGTGGCCGTGGATTTCTCTGCCAGCAGAAGTGCGGGCGGTATCACTGATCGTTTTTCCTGCATACCTTTAACCGGGCAAAAGAGACTGGGGACAGATTACCATAGTTCGACGCTACAGACTGCGCTGGAATCGGCTCAGCACCTGCGCATCGCTGCCAAGACAATCGCCCTGCAGCTCCGCGCTGAGTTTCGCCATGAACTGCACCAAAAAGTGCGCGTTATGATTCGCAAGCTCGCGCCCCATTTCAGTTTGCATGGTCTCTGGCAGACGCAGCAGTTTGGTCTGGAAATGGTCGAGGGCAAACTGTTTGTCGTTGAGTTCGCGCTCATCAGCAAAGGGATCGTCGGCATCAAACAGCGCCACGCCAAGCGCTCCCGAAACGGCAAAGACGCGCGCCAGACCAATCGCACCGAGTGCTTCCAGCCGGTCGGCGTCCTGCACAATTTTGGCTTCAAGGGTTTGCGGCGCAATCCCGGCGCTGAAGCTGTGGGCTTCGATGGCATGTTCCAGGGCCGGAAAGCGATCCGCCGGGAAATCCGGGAAAAAATCAGTGAGGATTTGCCGGGTTTTGCGCGCCGCCAGCCGCGAGGAGTGGCTGCGTTCCGGATGATTTTTCGGCAGGCTGACTATGTCATGGAAATAACAGGCCGTCAGGACGACCAGCGCGTCGACGGGTTGCCCCACCATTATGCGCTGCGCCGTCATCCACACGCGGCGGAAATGCGAAATGTCATGGGCCGCATCATCCGTGGCGTGGTGTTCCGTTAACCAGGTTTCGTAGCGTTGGGGCCAGTGGGCAAGTTCCATGCTCTCTCCTTCACAAAACGCTCACCTTAACAATTTTCCGTCGGCCATTCACTCGTTGTTGCCGCGCGGGCGCGTGTACCAGGCGATACCGCCCAGTATCAGGCCCACCGCCCCGAGCACCAGAAAACCGAGAAACGCACCGATCCACTTCCCGCTGGTTGAGCCTAAATCGCCCTCGACAACCATATCCGGCGCAGACGGAATTTTGCTGACCACCCATAAATAGCGGAGCATTGCCCAGGCAAAGTACCCGCAAAATGCGTAAAACGCCCACAGGGCGAGCTTGCCTCCCAGGCCTCGAGTCGTGTTCTGTTCCATGTTTACCCTTTACTGCAGCGGTAACGACGTTACTGCTTTCACATTGCGCGCTCAAAAGTGTGAATAAAGTCACATTTTGGCACTGTTTTTGTCGTCAGGCGACGGTAAAGGTGAAGGGATTTACCTTAAGTTGATCGCACGCAATTAATCATCAGAATCTCAAAAACACAAAAGGCCGCATCTGCGACCTTTTTGTTCACCACCTCAGGATTTACGGCGCTTCCTGCAACGCCACGCGAATAAATCCATTGTTATTTTCGAGCAAATCACGGGCCTGCCAGGCGTCCAGACCGGTCAATACCATCAGCACGGCGGTCTTACAGTGGTGATTGCAGCTCTCCAGCGCCGCTTTAGCGACGGCACGCGTGCAGCCACCCGCTTCCATCACAATCGCAATTTGTCGTTCGGCCCATTTGGTGTTTTTTGCTTCCAGATCCACGCGCATATTGCTGTAAACCCGGCCCGTGCGAACGGCTAATCCCGTCGCAATCATATTGAGGATCAGTTTTTGCGCCATCCCCGCTTTGGCATTCGTAAAGCCTGCTACCGCGTCTGGCCCGGTTTGCGGCGCAATGACCATACTCGCCAGCTGTGCCGCTTCGCTTTGTGCTTCATGCGTAATGATGGCGACCGGCGATCCCAGTGACCAGGCGTGGCGCATCGCCCCCCAGACCCACGGCGTTTTGCCGCTGACAGAGAGCGCCAGCATCATGTCGTGATCGCCAAAATTCATCGCCTGCAGATCGGCCACACCACGATCGTAGTTTCCCGCGCCGTCTCCGGCATCAAGACCCATCACCGGGTGTTTTCCCGGCGCAAACTCCAGCGCCGCATGCAGCGCCGCTCGGCCGGAGGCTCCGGCGCCGACAATAAACAGCCGTCCGCCGTGGCTCAGTGTAGCCGCCGCGTTATCGACCACACGGGCAATGACGGGTAAGAAGGGAGTAATAGAATCGGTAATGCACTTATCATCCTGATGAATCACATTCAGCATGTCCAGGGTTGACAACCTGTCGATATCCGCCGTATCCGCGTGGCGTCTTTCCGTGACCAAACCGTTCAGCTTAACGCTCATAAACTGCTCCTTATTTATGAATTCCCCCACACTATAAAGTGTTTTATATGGATGACCTGCGAGGGGGGTCACGAAAAGGCGAGCATTCGTCAGCTTTTACATCGCTTTAAGAAAGCGCCGTCATCAGCGATAATTACCCCTTTATCATTATCCACGGGGTTTCGATGAGCGATTTGCAGCCTTTAGCCATGACGCGCAAGCGCCCAATGAAGCTCAATACCCTTGTCACGCTGATGGTGTGCAGCGTGATTGGGTCAGTATTGCTGGTGACGTTCGCGCTCTACTTTATGCAGGTCACCCGCGCCACGCGCGACGGCGTCAAAGATACCGCGCTGGCCATCGCCCGTACCCTCGCCGACAGCCCGGATGTGAAACGCGGCCTGCAACACTCGCCGGAAAACAGCCCCATCCAGTCCGTTTCTGATGCGATCACTCGCCGAAACGATTTGCTTTTCGCGGTTGTCACCAACATGCAGGGCGTGCGTTACTCTCACCCGAACAACACCCTGCTCGGCAAACGCTTTATCGGCGACGACATCAAACCCGCGCTGGAAGGGAAGGAGAACGTCTCGGTCAACCACGGCGTGCTGGCCGAAGCGCTGCGCGTGTTCACGCCGGTGTACGACGATAATCACCAGCAGATTGGCGTGGTCGCCGTCGGGATTTCCCTCAACAAAGTCGATGAACAGATCAGCCGCAGCCGCTGGGGGGCGATCTGGACGGTGCTCTTCAGCGCGCTAATGGGTACGCTCGGCACCTGGGGTTTGGTACATCTGCTCAAGCGGATTTTGTTTGGGCTGGAACCCTATGAAATCTCCGCCCTGTTTGAACAGCGCCAGGCGATGCTGCAGTCTCTGAAAGAGGGGGTGATCGCCGTCGACAGCCAGGGGCGCGTGACCATGATTAACCATGCCGCCCGCCAGATCCTGCTCCTGCCCGCCAGCAGCACCGATGAGCCGCGCCACATGCCGATGCTCGCCTCCCTGCGCCGGGTGTCGCAAACCGGAAAAGCCCTGCAGGATCAGGAGATCGACTGCAACGGACGTCTGCTGCTGTGCAACACCTTTCCGGTCAGAAGCCAGAATTCAGTGATTGGGGCGATCAGCACCTTTCGCGACAAGACCGAAGTTCGCGAGCTGATGCAGCGCATGGATGGCATGGTGAGCTATGTCGACGCCCTGCGCACGCACTCCCATGAGTTTATGAATAAGCTGCACGTGATCCTCGGCCTGCTGCACATGAAGCGCTACGACAAGCTCGAAGAGTACGTCATTCAGACCGCGCAGAATTATCAGACCGATATCGGCGCTATTCAGCATAAAATTAAATCACCGGTCATCGCCGGGTTCCTGCTCGGTAAAATCAACCGCGCCAAGGAAGCGGGGTTTACCCTGACGCTGGCCGACGAGTGTCAGGTGCCGGACACGCCGAATACGGAACAGGTGACGGTGCTGATTACCGTGCTGGGTAATTTGATCGAAAACGCGCTGGATGCGATGACCGGCCAGCCTGAGGGCGAAGTGGGTCTGCTGATGCATTATCAACATGGCTGGCTCAGCTGTGAAATCAGCGATGACGGTCCGGGTATCGATCCTGCGCAGCTGGAGCATATTTTTACGAAGGGCTTTTCCACGAAGGGTGAAAATCGCGGCGTGGGGCTTTTCCTTGTTCGCCAGCAGCTCGAAAAACTGGGCGGTGAGATTGCCGTCGAATCCGAGCCTGGCGTATTTACTCAATTTTTTGTACAGATCCCCTGGGATAGCGAGAGGAAAATCGCGTGATAAATGTCTTAATTGTCGATGATGATGCCATGGTGGCCGACCTGAACCGTCTGTACGTTAACCGGGTTGAGGGGTTTAGCTGCTGCGGCGTCGCCTCTACGCTGAATCAGGCCGAAGCGGTGATTAATAATCCTGCACAGCCTGTCGATCTGGTGCTGCTGGATGTCTATATGCAGCAGGACAACGGTCTCGACCTGCTGCCGGTGATTCGCGCTTCTGGCCGCCCGATTGATGTGATCATGATTTCGTCGGCGTCCGATGCCACTACTATTCAGACGTCGATGCACTACGGCGTGGTGGATTATCTGATCAAACCTTTCCAGTTCCCGCGTTTTGAAGAGGCGCTGAACGGCTGGAAGGAGAAGAAGCAGCTGATGGGCTCGCATCAGTATTATGAACAGGCCGATGTGGATCGCTTGCTGCACGGCGGCGCGCCGGAGCTGGCAGACAGCAAGCGTCTGCCGAAAGGCTTAACACCGCAGACGCTGCGCACCATTTGCCAGTGGATTGAAGCCCATCCCGACACCGAGTTTTCCACCGACGATCTGGCGAACTCAGTGGGAATTTCCCGCGTCTCGTGCCGTAAGTATCTGATCTGGCTGGCGCAGATTAACATTCTGTTCACCAGCATTCACTATGGTGCGACGGGGCGTCCGGTGTATCGCTACCGGCTGCAGCCAGAGCAGGCGGGTCTGCTCAAACAATATTGCCAGTAAGGCGATAGCGATTATCCAGAAGCGTGAAGCGGAAATGCTTCATGGAGGAGAGCACCACCTCTTTCGTTTTGGTGACAAACACCGCTTCAATATCAGGCCGCGCGCGCAGCGCGGCACAGCCCTTCTCCACGCCCATCCCGTAAATCAGCGTGGTCCAGATATCCCCGTCGATAGAGTTCGTCGAGATAATGGTGACGCTATCGAGTTCGTTATCCAGCGGATAGCCCGTGCGCGGGTTCAGAATATGGTGGTAGAGCTTGCCGTCGCGTTCGAAAAAGCGTTCGTAAGTGCCCGATGTCACCACCGACTTATTCTCCACCGTCAGTGTACCGACCAGCTCATCGGCCCCGCCGAAAGGCGTTTTGATGCCGAGGGACCAGCCCCCTTCCGGCGCGCCGAGCGTCTGAATATTGCCGCCGAGGTTAATCAGGCCGAGGGTTTCGCCCTCTTTGCGCAGGTAATCGCGCACCCTGTCGGCAATG
The DNA here is from genome assembly GCF_026672535.1 of Lelliottia sp. SL45. Lineage (NCBI taxonomy): Bacteria > Pseudomonadati > Pseudomonadota > Gammaproteobacteria > Enterobacterales > Enterobacteriaceae > Lelliottia > Lelliottia sp. SL45. The sequence goes on along the minus strand of NZ_JAPPRH010000003.1, from coordinate 979,261 downwards.
TAGCCTTTGGCGATGGCCCCGAGATCAATTTCCATGCCCGGTTTGGTCAGGAATACGCTGCTGGCCGAATCGTCGAGTAAAACATCAGCCGGATCGGTCAGCGCCATTAGCGCTGCGATCTCCTCTGCGGGCGGCACGCTGTCACCCTGAAATCCAATCTTCCAGCGCTTCACCAGCGGGCCGATGGCCAGATTGAAGGCGCTGTTTTCCAGTGTGCTTGCGGCCTTCGCGACGCGGATCAGCTCATACACCGCACGGCTGACGCTGACGGGGTGTTTCCCGGCAGCCTGGTTGATGTCCATCACCTGCGACGGTGCGCGGTTGACGGTCAGGAGATCTTCGTACTGTTTGATGAGGCGAAACACGCGAGATGCGAGGGCTTCGTTATTCGAAAAGAGCTTCAAAAGAATGGGGGAGCCCATGAGTGTGGCGGAATAGCTGTAGACACGATGGTCGTCAGACATGGAATCGCTCCTCGGTTAGAGTGCCGGATGGCGCTGCGCGTATCCGGCCGACAAAACCGTGCCCGGCAAGCGCAAGCGCCACCGGGCATTGAGACTACTGTTTTGCGCGCATCGCGGCGTGGTGTCCGGCAAGGGTACCAAAAATAATGATATCTGCCACTGCGTTACCGCCGATACGGTTGCCGCCGTGGATACCGCCGACCACTTCACCCGCCGCGAAGGCACCCGGAATGACCTGGTGTTCGCCGTTCAGCACGCAAGTTTCGGTGTTGATGGTCACGCCGCCCATGGTGTGGTGCACGCCCGGTGCGATGCGAATGGCATGGAACGGGCCTTCGTTGATCGGGGCGCGCAGCGCAGTGGTGCGACCAAAATCATCGTCGTGCTGTTTTTCCACAAAGCCGTTGTAACGCTCCAGGGTGTCGAGGAAGGTGTGGTAATCCATCCCCAGGGTTTCAGCCAGCGCTTTTGGCGAGCTGGCACTGGTCACCAGGCCTTTGGCTATGTACTCATCCGCCGCTTTGTTTTTCGCGCGAACGTGCTCATCAAAGACGATGTAAGCGTATTTCTCTGGCAGCGCGATAATCTGCGCCGAGACTTTGTCGCGGGTCTCCATTTCGTTGAAGAAACGGCTGCCCTTCTGGCTCACCAGGATAGCGCCGCCGCCACGGATAGATTCGGAAATCAGGTACGAGGTGTTTTGCTCAACGGTCGGGTGAATCTGAATCTCGCCCATATCGACGGTGCCTGCGCCAATACGTTCCAGCAGCGCGATACCGCCACCGGTAGCCCCTTTATGGTTGGTGGTGACGAAACCGTCCAGATCCGGACGATATTTCACGACCATGCTGCTGTTGGCGCTGAAACCGCCGGTCGCCATCACAATGCTGCGGGTGGCTACGGTCAGGGTTTCGTTCTCTTCGGTGGTCAGACGTACGCCGGTCACTTCGCCATTTTCAACGATAATGTCGCTCACGGAGGTATCGAGCATCACCTCGATGTGGCGTTTGTTGACGTTACGCACCAGGCCGCTAATCAGGTAGCCACCCACCGCAGAACCATCTTTTGGACGGTGGGTACGGTCGATGCTCATTCCGCCCGTGGTGGTGATGTCATTCAGCATGATCCCGCGCGTTGCCAGCCATTCGATCGCCTCTGGTGCGTTTTCGACAAAGCGACGCAGCAGTTCCGGGTTGTTCTTGTTATGGCCGCCTTTCAGGGATTCCTGGTAGAACAGTTCTTTGCTGTCCTGGATGCCTTTTACACGCTGGAAGCGGGTTTCTGCGGCGTTCATCCCGGCAGAAGCTTTAATGGTGTTCCCGCCGATGGTCGGCATTTTCTCGACAATCAGGACGCTTGCCCCTTCGTCGTGAGCCTGAATCGCCGCCGCCAGACCGGCACCGCCGCTGCCGACAACCACCACGTCAAACGCTTTGGCAGCGTTCGGGTCGACGCCCTCTTCTGCCGCCAGCACTTTACTCGATTTGACCATCGCTTTAGATACCGCTTTTTTCACGGCTTCACTCTGGCTGGTCGCGCCGGTGATGGCGTCCACGTGCGGAGTGTTCGCGTCGAGAATGCGGCTGCGGATCTCTTCGAAGCTGGAGATGAACTCAACGTCCTGCGTTGGGCCAGACGCCAGTTCGATGTCGGCGATACGGTCGGTTTCGAGGCTGACGTTAATCACCAGCTCGTTGGTGTCATCCTGCACCGTTTCGACAAACACACCCGCTTTGAATTTTGATTCGCCCATGCTCATGTCGCGAATCATCGCTTCCACCAGCGAAAAGCGCCACAGCGGCTCAGGGATGTGCAGCGCTTCACGCTGGGTGCTGTCCATAAACAGCTCCAGGGTTTCGCCGTCACGGATGCGGTCGGTCCAGTCCGGATAGGCGATGGTCGCGCGACCCACAGCAATCAGATCGTAACCGTGGTCCAGCGCCTCGTTAACGTCTGCGGCGTTCACAACGCCACCCACACCCATCACCGGAATTTGCGCGAGCGTTTCGGAACGCATGGCGTGGTATTTCTCGATCAAAGGGGTTGGGTCTTGCGTATCTACGATGGATGGGCGCAGCGTTGCACCCACGGAGAAGTGCAGGTAATCCAGGCCACGGGCGGCCAGTTTTTCCAGCAGGTACAACGTGTCGTCAAAACGGATGCCCGGAACTTCCATCTCTTCCGGCGAGAAGCGATAGCCGATAATAAAAGCGTCGTCGGCGTACTGACGGACCATTTTATGGGTGATGTCCAGGACCGCCAGCGGGAATCTGGCGCGGTTGTCACGGCTGCCGCCCCACTCGTCGTCGCGCTGGTTGGAGTTCGGGGAGTAAAACTGCTGGATCAGATAGGTATTTGCACCGTGAATTTCGACGCCGTCGAAGCCCGCCTGAATCGCACGACGAACCGCTTCGCCAAATTTCCCGATCATGCCTTCGACTTCTTCGCCGGTTAATGCCACCGGGGTCGCGGCACCTTCACGCGGTGCGGCCACCGCGCTTGGGCCGACAGGCGTGCGGCCACCGATCAGTTTCGGGTCCACCATGCGGCCGCCGTGGTAGATCTGCAGCAGCGCTTTAGAGCCTTTGGATTTGATGGCCTCGGCAATTTTTGCCAGCCCGGCGATTTTCTCGTCGTTGTCGATACCGATGGCGCCGGGGAAAGCCAGACCCAGATCGTCAACAAAACAGCACTCAACAATGATGGTGCCGATGCTGCCGGAGCGCGCGCGGTAGTATTCCACCAGCTCGCTGGTCACCGTGCCGTCGTAATAACCGGTGCAGGTGGTCATCGGCGCCATCAACAGACGGTTTTTGAGTTCCGTACCATTCGGTAAGGTGAAAGGACTAAGAATTCGTTCGTTAGTGCTCATAATAGAAACTCCAAACTTTTAAAATTGAAATCTGAGAATTCTTTATCGGATTATGTTCTGGTTAATTTTTTTGCCGATGTCATGGTATTAATATAACGCTATTTTTAGTTACTAAAGTTATTACGTTAGTTAATAAACTATTTAATCCCTGCAATAACATTATTACTACATTGGTGTTATTGATATTAGGATACCGCGTTCACAATAATATCAATTCCGTTAACGTTTTCATTACTTTACTTGCGGGAGAATGGATCAAACAAGCATATGATTTATATGTGCTTTTTAATTGAATATCGTTTGCGTAAAATATCAACCCCGTCAAATAAAACCTATCAAACGGATAATATCCACATAACTCAATAGGGTTATTAAAATATGGATAAAAATAACACCGCAATTCTATTTTATTGATCGCGATCAATTCCACTAGCCTCTAAAGGCGCACTATATAAACATCATCAATTTTTAATTTACCGCCTCCAAAAGCGCGCTAAATAGCTATTCAAGAAATAACCTGAAAGCACTTTAAATAACTAAAGAAAGCAAAGTAATTAAAAAAGTCGCGATGTTATTTCTGCTAAACCGAATTTTTGACAACTTAAGAAGCAAACCTATGAATGATAAAACAGCTGTAACGCCTCCAGTGGCGAGCAAGCCAAAAGACGGAAGCAACAAACGTCTGCTGATGATGGCACTGCCCATTATTGTCGCAGTGCTCCTCCTGTTTGTGCCGGTTCCTGAAGGGTTACCGCCTTATGCCTGGCACTACTTCGCTATCTTTGTTGGCGTGATCGTTGGTCTGATCTTCGAACCGCTGCCGGGTGCCGTGATTGGCCTGACCGGGGTCGTCGCCATCGCCCTGTGCAGCCAGTGGGTGCTGTTTAGCCCGGAACAGCTGGCTGACCCGAAATTCAAGCTGGCAGGTGCCTCCTTTAAATGGGCGGTGAGCGGCTTCGGTAACTCCACCGTCTGGCTGATTTTCGGTGCCTTTATGTTTGCCGCGGGCTATGACAAAACCCGTTTTGGCCGGCGTCTGGCGCTGATTCTGGTGAAATATCTTGGCCGCCGCAGCCTGACGCTGGGTTATGCAATCACCTTCGCGGACCTGCTGCTGGCCCCGTTCACACCGTCTAACACGGCGCGTAGCGGCGGGACTATCTACCCGATCATCGCTAACCTGCCGCCGCTGTATGGTTCAAAACCGAACGACCCAAGCGCGCGTAAAATTGGCTCCTACCTGATGTGGGTAGCCATTACCGCCGCCTGTATCACCAGCTCCATGTTCCTCTCTGCGCTGGCGCCAAACCTGCTCGCTCTGGCGCTGGTGAAAAGCATCGTCGGGATCAACATCTCCTGGGGCACCTGGTTTATTGCCTTCCTGCCGGTGGGTGTGCTGCTGATTCTGGTGATGCCGCTGCTGGCCTACTGGTTCTATCCGCCAGAAGTGAAAATCAACGACGAAGTGCCGCTGTGGGCGTGTCGTGAGCTGGAGAAACTGGGCAAACTGTCGCGCAATGAAATTCTGCTGCTGGTCTTTGTCTGCTGTGCGCTGATGATGTGGATTTTCGCCGCCGCGTGGATTGAACCTGCGCTGGCCGCCCTGCTGATTGTTGGCCTAATGCTGTGGACCGGCGTGCTGGAGTGGAACGACATCACCGGCAACAAAGCCGCATGGAACACCTTTGTCTGGTTCGCCACTTTGGTGGCACTTGCAGACGGCCTCTCTTCCACCGGCTTCATCGCCTGGCTGGGTAAAGAAGGCGGCCTGCTAATGAGCGGTATCTCGCCGGGTGTCGCAACGGTGGTCCTGCTGCTGGCGTTCTACCTGCTGCACTACCTGTTTGCCAGCACCACCGCGCACACCACTGCGCTGCTGCCTGCGATGCTGACCATCGCCGCCACCATTCCGGGTATTAACATGGAAGTGTTCGTCCTGCTGATGGTGACCTCTCTGGGTATCATGGGGATCATCACCCCATACGGCACCGGCCCAAGCCCGATTTACTACGGGAGCGGCTACCTGCCAACCAAAGACTACTGGCGCCTCGGCACCATCTTTGGCGCCATCTTCCTGGCGGCCCTGCTGCTGATTGGTTATCCGTGGATGTCCATGATGTTCTGATTCATAACCGCCGGAGGGTACCCTCCGGCGGTTTAATTTTATGGAGTGATACGCAATGTCGAACAAAACCTTTTACTATCAGAATCCCTTCCCTCTCGCACATGACGACACCGAATATTATCTGCTGACCAAAGAGCACGTCTCCGTGGCGGAATTTAACGGCCAGGAGATTCTCCAGGTCGAGCCAGAGGCCCTGACCCTGCTCGCTCAGCAGGCGTTCCACGATGCGGCCTTTATGCTGCGCCCGTCGCACCAGAAACAGGTTGCGGCGATCCTCAACGACCCGGAAGCCAGCGAAAACGATAAATATGTCGCCCTGCAGTTCCTGCGCAACTCTGAAATCGCGGCCAAAGGCGTCCTGCCGACCTGCCAGGATACGGGTACAGCGATCATCATGGGCAAAAAAGGCCAGCGTGTCTGGACCGGCGGTGGCGACGAAGCCGCGCTGAGCCAGGGTGTGTACAACACTTACATCGAAGATAACCTGCGCTACTCCCAGAACGCCGCGCTGGATATGTATAAAGAGGTGAATACCGGCACCAACCTGCCCGCGCAGATCGACCTCTACAGCGTCGACGGCGATGAGTACAAGTTCCTGTGCATGGCGAAAGGCGGCGGTTCCGCCAACAAAACCTATCTGTATCAGGAAACCAAAGCGCTCATCACCCCGGCTAAACTGAAAAATTACCTGGTCGAGAAGATGCGTTCCCTGGGTACGGCGGCCTGCCCGCCTTACCATATCGCCTTTGTGATTGGCGGAACCTCTGCTGAAAGCACCCTGAAAACCGTGAAACTGGCGTCAACGCGCTACTACGACGGCCTGCCGACAGAAGGTAACGAACACGGCCAGGCGTTCCGCGATGTTCAGCTGGAGCAGGAACTGCTGCTGGAAGCGCAAAATCTGGGCCTGGGCGCTCAGTTCGGCGGGAAATATTTCGCCCACGATATTCGCGTAATCCGCTTGCCGCGCCACGGCGCCTCCTGCCCGGTCGGTATGGGCGTGTCGTGCTCAGCTGACCGTAACATCAAAGCGAAAATCAACCGCGACGGGATCTGGATTGAGAAACTGGAACACAATCCGGGCCAGTACATTCCTGAATCACTGCGTCAACAGGGTGAAGGCGAGGTGGTCAGCATTAACCTGAACCAGCCGATGCACGAGATCCTGGCACAGCTCTCAGCTCATCCGGTTTCGACCCGTCTGTCCCTGAACGGCACCATTATCGTGGCCCGTGATATCGCCCATGCCAAGCTGAAAGAGCTGCTGGATAACGGTGAAGAACTGCCGCAATACGTCAAAGATCACCCGATCTATTACGCCGGCCCGGCGAAGACACCGGAGGGGTATGCTTCTGGCTCGTTAGGCCCAACCACGGCCGGTCGTATGGACTCGTATGTGGATTTACTGCAATCGCACGGTGCAAGTATGGTCATGCTGGCGAAAGGTAACCGCAGCCAGCAGGTCACGGATGCCTGCCACAAGCACGGCGGTTTCTATCTGGGCAGCATCGGCGGCCCGGCAGCGGTGCTGGCGCAAAACAGCATTAAGAGTCTGGAGTGTGTCGCCTGGCCTGAACTGGGTATGGAAGCTATCTGGAAAATCGAAGTAGAAAACTTCCCGGCGTTTATCCTGGTGGATGACAAAGGGAATGACTTCTTCCAGCAGATCCAGAACAAACAGTGCGCGGGTTGCGCGCAGCGTTGATTGAGTCTGTAAAGTAAAAAGCCAGGCGTAAGGCCTGGCTTTTTTATTTCCGCAATGTGTCGTCACTACCAGGTCATACAGGCCGCGTTGAGGATACCCCCTGCCAACGCAAAAATGCCCATGAACACCCCCGCAGCGATGTTGTTACTGGAAATCTTGTCACCCAGTGTCGGCATGTAGAGCCGCACGCCGGCATAAATCAGAAGCTGGACGACAAAAGCCACTCCACCCCAGATGCAGTAGTCCAGGATCCCCACGGAATTCACTGCCGCGCTGGAGAGCGGAATGACAAAACCTAACAGCGTACCGCTGAAAGCCAGCGCAGCCGCCGCATTGTCATCTTTGATCAGTTGCCATTCATCGTGCGGCGTCACTTTGGTGTAAACAAAAAGAAAAACAATCACCATGGCCACGCCGATAAAAAAATAGGCCGAAAAGGCCAGTAAAGCATCCAGTATGTGCATATTGCCCCCTGAGCATAAAAAATAATTTTAACTTATCATTAATTTCTGCAACGACTCATTTACCTGTTTTTACCTTGCGCTCCCCTCACAGGCCATGCTGGATTCCCGTCTTATACCTGCATAAAAGACCCTATTTATGTTATGCCCATTGCACAGGGCTGAATAATATCCACAATACCTTATGAATCCCGCAGAGTTATTTACATTTCTACAGGCTCTATTGCCTACAATCTGGCGCAGGAAATTCAGGCAGTTATTCAGAGACGATGATAAGGGTAAATGGAAAAAAAACTCCTGCTCGGCGAGATTGAAAAGATTCAGTGGAATTCTGTTGTCCTTAAATGCGGCGATACGAGAGAAGTCTTCGACATCCCGGCTAATGTGCTGCTGCATCTGAAAACAGGTCATGTCGTGCGTCTGTTATTACGTAAACAGCGGCTGGTGCGACTGTTCAACGTCTCGACGCAAACCCTGTATGAAACGGACTTTTTTGCCCGTAAGCCGCTGCTACGCAAATACCAGACCCTTCTGTTTATCGTCGCGGCGGCTGTCTGCAGTATTCCCGCCGTCGGTGTCATTCTGAGTATGATCTTTTTCGCCACGCTCATGGGCGTCTCATTCAGGCGGAGCGAAAAAGTGGCTCTTAAAGTCGCACTAACAAGTGCCGTAACAGGCCTTATTTATATCTCCCTTGCCGGATACCTCCTGATGAGCGGCTATTATTTAGCAGCCTTTATCGCCTGCTCGCTGCTGATCTTTATTGCTCTGAAATCCGCAGGCACTATTCAGAATAAAGAAGCGCTGAAGCTTGACCAGGAAATCTTAACCGGCCGTTTGCTGGCCCACACTTAATACCGTTGGGGTGCCGATAATGACTATTTTACTGCGGACCGTCGCGACTCTCCCCCTACTGCTGCCGCTGACCGTATCGGCTGATCCTGTGCCTCCCGACAAAGCGGATTATCTCAGTAAGATCAGTTTTCACTCCCCCAGCATGCCAGGATTTCGAACGGCAGAGATGTTAAGCACCGGGTTTACGAGTGCCTATGTCACGATGAGCAGCAACAGTGAGTCTCTTAATCTCAACGATCTGAAATTTAGCGTTAACCATGACTGGATAGTGATAAAGCCGCAGCCCGTGGAGGGACGGATCCAGCTTATGATGATCAGGCAACCGCGTGCAGAGGAGAGAGCCATGACGCTGACGCTGAAAAACCTCAAGACCGGCAATACGCAGCGCCATGACTTTTTCGTCGAAACCTGGCTTACGGGTGATGGCGAACTGGATAAAAATTTTGCCCGCGCGCGCGAGCACTGCGCACGTCTTGGCGGCAAGCTCCTGAGCACGCAGGAGTTCAGAACCCTATCGCGGCAGTGGTTTGGTCTTAGCAGCGGTCGGTTACGCGATCTGTATCCAGAGGCAACGATTTTTAATCAACAAATGCAGGCAGGTGACAGCTTTTGGGTACATGAGGCAAAACCGCTTTATCTGCATACTGGCGCGAAAAGCAACAACCGCAATGTCGGGACGCTATGTCGGCATCAGTATGATAAACGGGCAGTTTGAAAGGGGGAAAAGCGCTAAGAGCGAGATATCTCTCTCAAGTTGCATAAAACATCAATGACTTGAAAAAGCACTAAGGCTAGACTCCTGCGAACTTCAGGTGCATCTTGATGCTGACCTCAGTCAGAATGAGGGCGCTGGAAGGTGTCCGATGAGAAATGATGACGCTAAAGCAGTGAAGTGGCGGAGAGAGGGGGATTTGAACCCCCGGTAGAGTTGCCCCTACTCTAGTTTTCGAGACTAGTCCGTTCAGCCGCTCCGGCATCTCTCCGTTATAGTGGTTGCCATGATGCCAGGTAATTTGGCATTTTAACAGATCCTTATCCTGCATTTTTGTTCAAGTGATGAGTTTGCGAGCGAAGCGATGATTAAGTGGCCCTGGAAATCGAACGAAACCGCACCGAACACGACTTTTCCGTGGGAAGAGGCGCTGGCTATTCCGGTACTCGCCAGTCTCGACCCCGATGAGCAAACCCGACTGGTTCAGTTAGCCGATCGTTTTTTACAGCAAAAACGCCTCGTCCCGCTTCAGGGTTTTGAGCTGGACGCCCTTAAAAGCGCGCGTATCGCCCTGCTCTTCTGTTTGCCTGTGCTGGAGTTGGGCTTTGAGTGGCTCGACGGCTTCCATGAAGTGCTGATCTACCCGGCGCCTTTCGTGGTGGACGACGAATGGGAAGATGACATTGGGCTGGTGCATAATCAGCGCGTCGTGCAGTCCGGACAAAGCTGGCAGCAAGGCCCGATTATCCTCAACTGGCTGGATATTCAGGACTCCTTTGACGCCTCCGGTTTTAATCTGATTATTCACGAAGTCGCCCATAAGCTGGATACCCGCAACGGCGATCGCGCCAGCGGCGTGCCATTTATCCCTCTGCGGGAAGTTGCGAGCTGGGAGCACGATCTCCATGCGGCAATGAACAATATCCAGGATGAGATCGATCTGGTGGGTGAAAGCGCAGCCAGCATTGATGCCTACGCAGCGACCGATCCGGCAGAGTGTTTTGCGGTGTTGTCGGAATATTTCTTCAGCGCACCCGAACTGTTCGCACCCCGCTTCCCGGCGCTGTGGCAGCGTTTTTGCTATTTTTACCAGCAAGATCCCCTGCAGCGTCTACGTGAAAATGCGGGACCAGGTGGACATTCGTCCTCCCAAGTACACTAAAACAGCAGGTTGGCTCTTAATTAATCATTTGAATCAGCAAGTTGAATTTAGAGTTGACACAAAATAGCGAGGCCATTAACATGCGCCTCGTTCACACGATTCCTCTGTAGTTCAGTCGGTAGAACGGCGGACTGTTAATCCGTATGTCACTGGTTCGAGTCCAGTCAGAGGAGCCAAATTTGAAAAGCCTGCTTTTACAGCAGGCTTTTTGCTTTTCCGCATTTCACCCTCAAATCTGATAATCAATCGCCACTTCTTCCGTTTCCATTACCTGGCGCTTAATTTCATCCACCGACAAACCGGCATTGCACAGCTCGATAAAGCGCCAGACATAGTTGCGTTGCAGCTGTCCGCGCTTAAGCCCCAGCCAGACGGTGTTGGCATCAAACAGATGGCGGGTATCCAGGCGCACCAAATCTCCCAGTTCGCGCTCGCCGCCGGACTGTTCCGCCACCAGGCCGATGCCAAGCCCCAGCTCTACATAGGTTTTGATCACATCCGAATCCTGTGCACTCAGCACGATATCCGGCGTCAGCCCTTTGCGATTAAAGGCTTCGTCGATACGCGAACGGCCGGTAATACCCTGCCGATAGGTAATCAGCGGCCATTTGACAATATCTTCGAGCGTGAGGGGCGAAACCTGATGAAGTGGATGGTCGACGGGCAATAGCAGGCTGTGATGCCAGCGGAACCAGGGGAACGCCACCAGCAGTGGATCGTTACTCAGGCGTTCACTGGCGATACCGATATCCGCCCCGCCGTTTTGCAGCAACACTTCGATCTCCTGCGGAGTGCCCTGAATCAGCTCCAGCCGGACGTCCGGAAATAGCTCACGAAATGCCTTGATCACCGGCGGTAAACTGTAGCGCGCCTGCGTATGGGTGGTGGCGATTGTCAGCACCCCGGACGCGTCGTTAGTAAAGAGATCTGCCAGGCGTCGAACGTTGCTGGCTTCGTTGAGTATTCGCTCAGCGATGGTCAGTAACGCTTTACCTGGCTCCGTCATCCCCAGCAGGCGTTTGCCGCGGCGGATGAAAATCTCAATGCCCAGCTCTTCTTCCAGCTCGCGTATGTGGCGGCTGACGCCTGACTGAGAGGTATAAAGCATGTTGGCGACTTCGGTCAGGTTGTAGTCCCGCCTGGCCGCCTCACGGATAATTTTAAGTTGCTGGAAATTCACGATTCACTCCGGCGCATCTGACATAGCCCTATTGTTAGAGTCAGCAGACCTGCAGAACAAATAATAAAAACCAGCATCTTATTCCTTTATGGAATATCAGCTCACGAGCTGCAGTTCACGATTCTCCAGCGATGGACGGCTGACCAGCGACATCAGGATCTCTTTCACCGCCTGCGCCTGTGGCGACAGAGAGCCGCGGGCAGACATATTCAGAGACAGCGGCAGGCTCATGGATGGCGTGGTGATCCGCGCCATCCAGCCGTTCGCGGCGCTGCAAAGAGAACGCGCGGCGGATTCCGGCAGCACCGTGACGCCCATTCCGCTGGCAATCGCGGCGGTCAGCGTCGAGATAGAGTCGATCTCACCGATGATTTTTGCCGTCAGGCGACGCAGAGAGAAAGCTTCGTCGACGCGCAGGCGCACGGCGCTGTAATCGCGCGGCAGGAACAGATTCATCTCTGCCACAGCGGTTAAATCAATGCTCTGGCCCGGACAATCGCGCGTCCCTACGAGATAGAGATCTTCTTTCAGCAACGGCTGGCTGGTGATCCCCGCAATCGGTGAGCGATCGTACAGGACCGCCATGTCGAGCTGACCGTTGAGCAGTTTATCGTTAAGGACCGACCCGCTATTTTCATGCAGATAGACCAGCACCTCCGGCAGCTCGGCGCGAACGGCCTGCAGCAGCGGCATGGTAATGGAAGACGCGGCAGTGCCTGGCGCAAGACCAATCGACACCTGTCCGCTCAGGGTGTGTCCGACGTTACATACGGCCAGCTGCGCTTGTTCGCACTGGCGCAGAATAGTGCGCGCATGGGTGTAAAGAATCTTACCGGCTTCCGTTGGCGTCACGCCACGCTTGGTGCGGATCAACAGCTGCTGGTCCAGTTCACCTTCCAGAGTGGCCACCTGCTGGCTCAGCGCAGGCTGCGCGATATGCAACACTTCCGCGGCCTGGGTCAGGCTACCGATATCGACGATTTTTACGAAGTATTTCAGTCGTCTTAAGTTCATTTTGCCCCCTGTTAAAATACAGTGCCGGTACTGGCGCTCATTGTTGAAAGAGTTTTTGCAATATGGATGCCAGTTTTTAAAAGAGGACGGATGAGTGCGCTAAGCGGCTGAAAATAAGGAAATCTAATCACCCTGCTCCGTTTTATTACTGAAACAGCGGTTTACGATCTGCCCCATAAGGGGTAAGCCTGCACCAGAAGTGTGCATTTTGCCGGGAAAGAAAGCACTTTGCTGATTTTGTCAGCAAACGATCACAAGGGATCGATCTCCCCTTTGACAAGCGTTATTGGGGTCGATAATATGCGCCCCGTTCACACGATTCCTCTGTAGTTCAGTCGGTAGAACGGCGGACTGTTAATCCGTATGTCACTGGTTCGAGTCCAGTCAGAGGAGCCAAATTTGAAAAGCCTGCTTTTAAAGCAGGCTTTTTGCTTTTCTGCGTTCAGGGAAATTACCGGGCGGCGGCTGCACCTTACCCGACCACAGGGCTAACCTGTCGCATCCACCCGCCATCTACGGGTCAACGGTTTTTCGATTTCGACAATCAGGAACATCGCGAAGCCGATAATAAAGGTAATGACCCAATAGCGGAACGGAAGTGACTCGGTGCCGAACAGCATCTGCATAAACGGCGCGTAGATAATCAGCAGTTGAAGTACCAGCAGCACCCCGCTGACTATCCAGATCCCGCGATTGGCCAGCAGGCCTTTACTCAGGGAGAAGCCGTCGGAGACACGGCAGTTCAGCATGTAGAACCATTGGGCGGTCACCAGGGTCTGCAACAGGACGGTGCGAATAAACTCCGGTGAATAGCCGCGCGGTTGTAGCCAGGCTTCCAGCACAAAGGCACTCACGGCGATCATCGAGCCGACAAATACCACGCGCCAGATAGCAAACCCGTCCATGACATGCAGGTTTGGGTTACGCGGTGGGCGTTTCATGATATTCCGCTCGCCCGCCTCAAACGCCAGGCCAAACGACAGCGTGGCGGATGTCGCCATGTTCATCCACAGGATCAGTACCGGCGTCAGCGGAATTAAGTTCCCGGCAAGCAGAGCGATGATAATCAGTAAGCCCTGCGCCAGGTTAGTGGGCATAATAAAGAGAATGGTTTTTTTCAGGTTATCGTAAACCCGACGGCCTTCGCGAACCGCGCTGGCGATGGTGGCGAAGTTATCATCCGTGAGCACCATATCCGCCGCCTCTTTGGTCACCTCCGTCCCTTTGATACCCATAGCGATACCGACGTCAGCCTGTTTCAGCGCAGGCGCATCGTTAACCCCATCGCCGGTCATCCCGACCACCTCTTTCTTACTTTGCAGCGCCTGCACCAGGCGGAATTTATCCTCCGGGCTGGTACGGGCAAAAATATCATAGCTCTGCGCCGCTTCGCTCAGCTGCTGATCATCCATGACCTCCAGCTCACGTCCGGTAATCGCGTTCCCGGCATTGCCAATTCCCAGCATTTTGCCGATGCTCATTGCCGTTTGCGGGTGGTCGCCGGTGATCATTTTCACGCGAATGCCCGCCTGCAGGCATTCGCCAATAGCGGTAATGGCTTCCGGACGCGGCGGGTCCATCATTCCGGCAATACCGAGCAGAATCACCCCCTGCTGCAAATCCGGATGGTCCAGCGTCGTTTGATCAACACCTGCGGTCTTCCAGGCTGCCGCCACCATACGTAAACCTTCCCGCGCATACTCTTCAATCTGCGCTTCCCAGTAAGGTTGATTCAGCGGTTGCAGCCCGCTTTCCGTCTGCTGATGCTGGCACAGCCTGAACAGCACGTCCGGCGCACCGGTAATCAGGATCATCTCTTCATCGCCGATGCGATGGAGGGTCGACATGTATTTATACTGGGAATCAAACGGGATTTTGCTGCGCAGCTCTGTCTGCAAAGGCGGCAGCGGCACTTTAGCGGCCAGCACCTTCAGCGCCCCTTCCGTTGGGCCACCGGTGATTTTCCACAGCCCCTGTTCGTCTTTCATCAGCTGGCTGTCATTGCAGAGATCGATCGTGCGCAGATAGCGCTCAAGCAGCGAGCCATGAGTCACCGCCACCGGTGTCGGATCGTCAATCGGGTGAATATTCCCCATCGGCTCATAGCTATCGCCTTCGACGCGATAGATTTTCTCCGCCGTGATCACCGCTTTCACCGTCATCTCATTCATGGTCAGGGTGCCGGTTTTATCTGAGCAGATTACCGTCATCGCCCCCAGGGTTTCGACCGTCGGCAGTTTGCGGATAATGGCTTTCTGCCGCGCCATGGTCTGCACGCCCAGGGAGAGAATAATCGAGATAATCGCAGGCAAACCTTCCGGGACCGACGCCACCGCCAGACTGATGAGCGACAGCATGAGTTCGGAAACCGGCATATCGCGGAACAGCAGGCTGAAGACGAACAGCGCCGCCATCATCACCAGGATAATAATGAAAATGGCTTTGCCGAGCTTATCCATCTGCACCAGCAGCGGCGTGCGGTGCTGTTCAATATCTGCCATCATCTGGTTGATATGGCCCAGCTCCGTGTCGCCGCCCGTCGCCACCACAATGCCTTTGCCGCCACCGGCACTGACCGTGGTCCCGGAGAACAGCAGATTGGTGCGATCCCCCAGCGGCAGCTCCCCTTCCAGTCTCTCGGTGCTTTTTTCCACGACGGTAGATTCCCCCGTCAGAATCGCCTCCTCCACCCGCAGGTTGTGCGCTTCAAGCAGCCTTAAATCGGCAGGAATTCGATCACCCGCGCGGATCACCACGATATCCCCCGGCACCAGCGCGGTGGTCGGGACCGTTTCATGATTGCCGTGACGAACCACCACCGCTTCGCTGGAGAGCATATTGCGAATGCTCTGCAGGGATTTTTCCGCATTACTTTCCTGAATGTGACCGATGAGGGCGTTGATTACCGCCACGCCCAGAATCACCAGCGTATCAACCCAATGCCCCATTACGGCGGTCAGCAGCGCCGCCGCCAGCAGGACATAGATCAGGACATCTTTAAAGTGCGCTAAAAAGCGCAGCCAGGCGGGTTTGCCGGGTTTCTGCGGCAGGGCATTTTCACCGTACTGCGACAGGCGCGCCGTTGCGTCCGCCCCGCTGATGCCGTCTGGGGTACTGTTTGTTTGTGCCAGGGTTTCTTCTACGGAGAGCCGGTAAAAGGGCTGGACCGGTTTTTCTGTATTCATTCTTCCGTCCTCAAGTCCTGCAACGAAAAACGCACACTGTCACTTTCGCTCTCAGCGCACGACAAAAACCGGAACGTGGGCATAGCGAACAATATTGGCCGCATCCGAGCCGAGCAAATGGGTCTGAATATTCGGGTTGCGCGAACCGATAATGATCACCTCTGCCATCAGCTCGTCGGCGAGTTTGGTGACCTCATCGCGCACGTTGCCGCTGCGCACGTGAAAATGGAGCCGATCGGCTGCGAAAGCGGTTTTCTGCGCCAGAACAGTGAGTTTTTCTTTTGCGTTATTAATCATATAGTCGTCCATCTTTCGCGCGTCGGAAATAAACCCGCGCGTCAGTTCCGGCGAGAATTTTGGAATCACATGCAGTAAATGGATATCAGCGGAAGCCGCCTCGGCGAGAAACTGTGCGTGAGCCAGCGCCTTATCGGCCAGCCCGATTTCATAGACATCGACCGGGACCAGAATATTTCTGTACATAGTGAGCATCCTTTAATTACCAACAGAATATGTAATGAATAACGCTACGGGTCATGACACACAGGGGAATAAGCACCACAACCGGGTACAAAGAAATGAACGGGATGCTATTAAACGTAGCACAGGACACTCGGTATTTTCTGACGACTGACTAATCTCATGAAAAATAATAAATTAACGTTGAGTTCTTTCGCATATCTCATTCAAAGGTAGCAATTTCATCTGCCTGCCAATTTTAGGCGCTGTTTAACCTTTTCCCGCTTCACAGGCTATGCTTTGCTTAAACATCTGCGACTGACGCTGCATGAGCCGCCCTGGCTCACCGGCGTTGAGATCCTGGGAGGAATGATGTTTGGATATAGCCTGATTCGCCTCGCGTTGTTTATTGTGCTGGCCATTGTGTCCAGTGCCGCGGTAGGACTCTTTACGTATCTAATGGTATCCGCCTTCGCCGAATAAAACCGTTCAAGGTAAGTATTCGTAATAAATGGCGTTTTTATTTATTAGGGGAATAGTGTGAATCGTTACGTTTCGCTTATACCGGTCCTTATTCTTGGTATTACCGCCTGCGATCAAAAAGCACCAGATGTTCCGCCTCAGCCGAGAATGGTGAAAGTCGCCACGGTGATGGATGCAGGCCAGGCGCAACAGCGCGTCTTTCCGGCAAGAATTGAGTCCGGCGATGCCACCGACCTCTCCTTTAAGCGCGGCGGACAGATTGAAACGCTCGATATCCGCCAGGGCACCCCGGTGAAACAGGGCCAGCAGCTGGCGAGCCTCAATGCGCGCGAAGCCCAGCAGCGGGTAAGAGACCGACAGACCTCGGCCACGCTTGCCCAGCGCCAGTTCGATCGTTTTCAGACGCTGGCCGGACGCCAGGCGATCTCCAAAGCCGAGATGGACGTGCAGCGCGCCACCCGTGATTCCGCCAATGCCGCCCTAAAAATCGCCCAGGAAGAGCTGAGTCAGATGACGCTCACCGCCCCTTTTGCAGGCACCGCGGCAAGCGTTCAGGTACGTAATCATCAGGTGGTTGCTGCCGGGCAGCCGATCGTGACCCTGACCCGAACGGATCTGCTCGATGTGGTGTTTAGCATTCCCGAAAACCTGTTCAAAACCCTGGATATCCGTAACGCTGATTACCGCCCACTGGTGAAAATTAACGCCCTGCCGGGGCGCGAATTCAGCGCGGTTTACAAAGAGCATACGGGCAGCAGTGACAGTAATACCCTCACCTGGCAGGTGATTTTAACCATGCCGCGCCCGGATGATTTCCCGGCTGTCGGCGGCGTTAGCGGCACCGTAACGGTCAATCTGGCGAATCTTCCGGCGGGCGCGGGGCGCAATGCGCTGGTTGTGCCGGTGGAAGCGGTGTTCAATCCGGATAACAGCCCGCGCAACGAGCCGCACGTGTGGGTGGTCAAAGGCGAGGGTGATACGTTGCAGCTGGAAGACCGCAAAGTCGCGGTCGGACAAGTTACCGCTCAGGGGGTTATCATTACCGAAGGGCTGAGCGCCGGAGAGCGCGTGGTGGCTGCGGGCGTCGGCGAACTTCACGCCCAACAGCCGGTGCGGATCTGGACCCGCGAGCGAGGCCTGTAATGGATATCTCTCGCCAGTTTATCGATAACCCCATTCGCGTCTGGCTGACGGTTCTGCTGCTGGGCGTCGGCGGTATTTTTGCGCTGCTGAACATTGGTCGCCTCGAAGATCCCACGTTTGCTATTAAAACGGCGGTTGTCATTACCCACTATCCCGGCGCCTCGGCCCAGCAGGTGGAAGAAGAGGTCACGCTTCCGCTGGAAAATGCCCTGCAACAGCTGCCCTACCTCGATAACATCAGTTCGATCTCGTCAAACGGGCTGTCGCAGATCACCGTGAATATCGCCTCGCGCTACCACTCCAACGAACTGCCGCAAATCTGGGATGAGCTGCGCCGCCGAGTGGGCGACGCCTCGCGTCAGTTTCCACCGGGCGTGGTGACACCGTTCGTGAATGACGACTTCGGCGATGTGTTTGGTTTTTTCTTTGCCCTCTCCGGCGACAATTTTACCAACCCTGAGCTGGCCCAGTATGCCGATCAGCTGCGCCGCGAGCTGGTGCTCATCCCCGGCGTCGGGAAAGTGGCGATTGGCGGTGCGGTTCCGCAGCAGATTAACGTCGACATTTCGCTCCCCAAAATGGCGGGGCGCGGGATCACTCTCGGGCAGATTTCAACTCTGCTGGGGCGGGTAAACAGCGTCGCCAACGCCGGGGAGATCATTTCCGGCAGCGAATCCATTCGCCTGCACCCGACGGGCGAATTTGAAAATCTCGACGAACTCGGCGACATGATTATCACCCCGCCCGGCGTCGGGGCCGCGACGCGTCTGCGCGATATCGCCACTCTTTCTCGCGGGCTGACGGTTTCGCCGTCGAGTATTTACCATGCCAATGGCCGCCAGGCCGTGACCATGGGCGTTTCCTTCATTCCGGGCGTCAATGTGATCGACGTGGGCCACGCGCTGGAGGCCAAACTGCAGCAGATGTCAGCGGAAAAACCGGCGGGCATCAACATCGATCTGTTTTACGATCAGGCCGCCGAAGTGGGCCACTCGGTGAACGGTTTTATCATTAACTTTCTGATGGCGCTGGCAATCGTGATCGGCGTGCTGCTGATTTTTATGGGATTACGCAGCGGCATCATTATCGCCCTCTCGCTGGCCCTGAACGTGCTGGGGACGTTGCTGATCATGTACCTCTGGGGTATTGAGCTACAGCGAATTTCCCTGGGCGCGCTGATTATTGCCCTGAGTATGCTGGTCGATAATGCGATTGTGATCGTCGAAGGGGTGCTGATTGCACGCCAGCGCGGCTCCACGCTGATGACCGCGATTAACTACGTCATTCGCCGCTCGGCCCTACCCCTGCTGGGCGCGACGGTGATCGCCATTCTCGCCTTTGCGCCGATTGGCTTATCCCAGGATTCAACAGGCGAATACTGTAAATCCCTGTTCCAGGTGCTGCTGATCTCCCTGCTGCTGAGCTGGTTCTCGGCGCTCACCATCACGCCGGTGATGATCAAGTGGTGGCTGTTTAAGGGGCAGAAAACCGCTGACGCCCCTGCGGATGCCGATCCCTATAATCAGCGGTTTTACCGCCTGTATCAGCATATGCTCAACGCCCTGCTGCAGCGCAAAGCCATCACTCTGGCGCTGATGGTGGTCCTGCTGGCGGCCGCTATCTGGGGGTTTGGCGCGGTCCGGCAAAACTTCTTCCCGTCGTCGAATACGCCCATCTTCTTTGTCGACCTGTGGCTGCCCTACGGCACAGATATCGCGCAGACCGAAAAGATCACCAGCGAGATTGAAAACTCGATCAATGGCCAGCCCGGCGTGGTGACCACCGTCTCAACGATTGGTCAGGGGAGCATGCGTTTTATTCTGACCTACAGCGGCCAGCGCCAGTACAGCAATTACGCGCAGATCATGGTGCGCATGGACGATCAGAGAAATATCGCCGCCCTCACGCGCCACGTTGACGACGATATTGCCCGGCACTATCCCGAAATTAACGCCAGTACCAAACGGGTGATGTTTGGCCCGTCCGGCGACAGCGCCATCGAAGTGCGCATCAAAGGGCCGGACCCGGACCGGCTGCGCCTGATCGCAAGCCAGGTGGATGCGATTCTCGCCCGCGATCCGGCTACCGACAGCGTGCGCAATGATTGGCAAAACCGCAGCAAAGTGATTCGCCCGCAGTACGTTGCGGCATCCGGGCGCGAGCTGGGGGTGGATAAACAGGATATCGACAGCGCACTGGAGATGAATTTCTCCGGCAGCCGCGTCGGGCTGTATCGGGAAGGCTCCGATCTGCTGCCGGTCATCGTGCGCCCGCCGGAAAGCGAGCGCCAGGACGCAAACCATCTGAATAACGTGCTGGTCTGGAGTCAAAACCGTCAGCAGTATATTCCCCTGAGCAACGTGGTGAGCGGCTTTGCCCTTGAGTGGGAAGATCCGCTGATCCTGCGCCGGGACCGCAGCCGGGTGCTGACGGTGCAGACCGATCCCGATCCGCTCAGTCAGGAGACCTCCGGCGATATTCTGGCGCGGGTCAAACCTGACATTGACGCCCTGCCGTTGCCGCACGGCTACAGCATCGAGTGGGGCGGCGACGCGGAAAACTCCAGCGAGGCGCAGCAGGGTATTTTTACCACGCTGCCGCTGGGTTTCCTGGTGATGTTTATCATCACCATTCTGATGTTTAGCTCGGTGAAAAACGCGGTGGCGATCTGGCTGACGGTGCCGCTGGCGCTGATTGGCGTGACGCCGGGCTTTTTACTCACCGGCATTCCCTTTGGCTTTATGGCGCTCATTGGGCTGCTGAGTCTGAGCGGGATGCTCATTCGTAACGGCATCGTGCTGGTGGAAGAGATCGAGCAGCAGAAAGAGCACAAAGCGCAGTACCAGGCGATTGTTGATGCCGCTACGTCACGTTTGCGCCCTATCCTGCTCACCGCCTTCACCACGGTGCTGGGCCTCGCTCCGCTGCTGCGCGATGTCTTCTTCCAGAGCATGGCGGTGGTGATTATGTTCGGCCTGGGCTTTGCAACCGTCTTGACCCTGCTGGTCCTTCCGGTTATTTATGCCTGCTTCCACCCCACGGAGAGGGAACGACCCCAATGAACCCCACAGGGCTGAACATCATTAAAACGCTGGGATGCATGACGGCGGTAACGTTTTTCACGCTGTACCACACCTGGGATCGCTACGATTACGATTACCACTGGATCCTTGGCTTTCTCACCTTTATCTCGACCATCGCCACCCCGCTGTTTTTTGTGGTTGCGGGATATCTGGATGCCCAGTCGCGCCACGGCTCGCGCTGGCAGCTCGATAAAATCAAAGCCGTGGTGATGGTTTTTCTGTTCTGGATGACGGTCTATTACCTGTGGGAGCCGTATCAGCGCGGGTATTTAATCCAGCCGTGGTTTGTTTTCACCTTTATCGTGATTTACACCTTCCATCCGCTGATCGAGTGGCTAAGCCAGCGGCGCAACCTGTTGATTGGCGTGGCCTTCGCGCTGCTGATCTTTGCCTATAGCTATGATTTGCTGTCGGCACTCTACCCGAACAAACATTTGCTCTCGCTGGCCCCGCAGTACCGGCTCTGGACCTGGCTGCTGTTCTATCTCACCGGCCAGATCTTCTTCGACCCGGTTATTTCTGCCTGGATCAGCAAGGGTAAGGTCGTGAAAACGGCCATTGCGGCTATTCCGGTGATTTATCTGTTCACCTGGTTTTATGAGCGGCACTTCTTTTTCGCCCTGTTCAAGGCGGATCGAAACGCGTTCATTCTGACCGGCTCCCAGATTTATATCCTGATTGTGGCGCTGGTGATTGCCGCCAACGGCGTGCGTTTTCGGAAAAATATCGAATTCAAAGAGGCCATTTTAGCCGCCGTCAGCAAAACGATGACCGGGGTGTATATTCTTCACTACTCCGTGTTTCATCTGCTCACCTCGCTGATCCCGGTGACGTCGCTCACCACCAAACTGCTGCTGATTGCGCTGACGTTTATCGCCTCGGTGCTGATTTCGATGCTGGCCCTGTCAAACTCGGTGGTGAAAAAGATCATCACCCTTTAATGCGAGGTGGCGCTGCGCCTCGCACCTAAAACCCGTAGCGCAACCAGGCAAACAGCACGTTGCCGTTGTTATAGGTACCGGGAATATAGGTGAACTGCACGTTTAGCCGTTTATACCCGGCCGAGAACAGCGGCAAAATAATCGGCAGCGGCACATAGTTGGCAAAGTCCTGGCGGGCGGTGATCCCCGCCGTCACGCCCAGTCCGAGGCGAAAATCGCGCGCATTATCGAGATACCAGCCCTTCTCCCAGCCGTAGCCGATAATCGGCTGCCATTCGTTATGAGAGTCTTTAAACATCATCGCGTAGAGGGAACTCCAGTTCCCCGCTTCGTTATAACGGGACACGCCAAACCCACCGCCCCACGGCATTTCATTGTATTTATCGGTTTTCTCTTTATCGTACATAAAGCGCGCGTGCCAGCTCAAAAAGGGCAGATAGAGATCGTAGTTTTGCGGGTCGTTCCACGTCTGGGAGACATCGCTGGTAAGATTGTTCCACCAGCCGGTAATGCGCTGTTCCCCGTAAACGCCCGGTTCAGCATACAGGGGAGCCACAAACCACATCAGCATAATGAGTAAGACAATCCGAATCGGGTGCATCATCATTCCCTCAGCAAAATCGTTCTGCGATAAGTATTACTGTAACCCCTTTCTGGAAACTCCTTCGCCGCGTTTTGGAAATTTTACCGCCCAGTACGGATAAAATTGTTTTCGCCTGCTGCCTGTCGGGGTAGTCTCATTGTTCCCGTCTCTCTGACGGGGACGATGTGAGCAACCTTTTAGCATACTAATAATTAGAAATTTGGTACTGACAGGACAAAAAATGGACTCCACCCTCATCTCCGAACGCCCCAACGAGGAGACACCATCGCTTAACCGCGCCCGACGCGCTGCTCTTGGTAGCTTTGCCGGTGCCGTCGTCGACTGGTATGACTTTCTGCTCTACGGCATCACTGCCGCTCTGGTGTTTAACCGCGAATTTTTCCCCCAGGTCAGCCCGGCGATGGGCACGCTCGCCGCGTTTGCCACCTTTGGCGTCGGCTTCCTGTTCCGTCCGTTAGGCGGTGTGATTTTCGGCCACTTCGGTGACAAACTGGGCCGCAAACGGATGTTAATGCTCACGGTCTGGATGATGGGCATCGCCACCGCACTGATCGGCATTCTGCCCTCCTTCGACACCATCGGCTGGTGGGCACCGGTGTTGCTGGTGACCCTGCGCGCGATTCAGGGCTTTGCCGTGGGCGGCGAATGGGGCGGTGCGGCGCTGTTGTCCGTCGAAAGCGCGCCGAAACATAAAAAAGCCTTTTACAGCAGCGGCGTGCAGGTGGGGTATGGCGTTGGCCTGTTGCTCTCAACAGGGCTGGTGTCACTCATCAGTTCGCTCACCACCGACGAGCAGTTCCTGAGCTGGGGCTGGCGCATTCCGTTCCTGTTCAGCATTGTGCTGGTGCTGGCCGCCCTGTGGATCCGCAACGGCATGGAAGAGTCCGCCGAATTTGAAAAGCAGAAGAGCGAACCGCCGGTGGCGAAAAAACGCCTGCCGGTGATGGAAGCGTTGCTGCAGCATCCCGGCGCCTTCATGAAAATTATCGCCCTGCGCCTGTGCGAACTGCTGACGATGTATATCGTCACCGCCTTTGCCCTCAATTATTCGACACAAAACCTCGGCCTGCCGCGTGAGCTTTTTCTGAATATTGGTCTGCTGGTCGGCGGAATCAGCTGTCTGACGATCCCCTGTTTTGCCTGGCTGGCGGATCGCTTTGGTCGTCGCCGCGTGTACATCACCGGGGCGCTGATTGGCAGCCTCAGCGCCTGGCCGTTCTTTATGGCGCTGGAAGCCCAGTCAATGTTCTGGATTGTGTTCTTCGCCATTATGCTGGCCAATGTCGCCCATGACATGGTGGTGTGCGTGCAGCAGCCGATGTTTACTGAGATGTTTGGCGCAAGCTATCGCTACAGCGGTGCGGGCGTCGGCTATCAGGTGGCGAGCGTGGTGGGCGGCGGATTTACGCCATTTATCGCCGCCGCCCTCGTGACCTTCTCCGGCGGAAACTGGCAGAGCGTGGCGGTCTATCTGCTGGCGGGCTGCCTGATCTCCGCGATGACGGCGCTGCTGATGAAAGAGTCTCACGAATGATGTCCTGACTTTTTTTTCACATGTGGGTGACATACTATCGAGTGACGTCGCACATCTGTGGATCAAGGAGACAGACATGAATAATAAGGGCTTAAGCCTGACACCTGCTCAGGCTCTGGAAAAGCTGGAGGCGTTGTACGATCAATCGGTTAACGCCCTGCGCAACGCCATTAGCGAGTATATTGAGAACGGAACGCTTCCTGATGAAAAGGCCAGAATCGATGGCCTTTTTGTTTATCCCTCGCTTTCGGTGACCTGGGACGGCGGCACCACCACCACGCCAAAAACCCGCGCCTACGCACGCTTTACCCATTCTGGATGCTACTCCACCACCGTTACCCGCCCTTCCCTGTTCCGCCCTTATCTGGAAGAGCAACTGACGCTGCTGTATCAGGATTACGGCGCCCATATCGCCGTAGAGCCGTCGCTGCATGAAATTCCTTACCCGTACGTCATCGACGGCTCAGCGCTGACGCTGGACCGTTCCATGAGCGCCGGGCTGACGCGCCATTTCCCAACCACTGAGCTGTCGCAGATTGGCGATGAGACCGCCGATGGGATTTACCATCCTGCGGAGTTTTCTCCGCTGTCGCACTTCGATGCCCGACGCGTCGATTTCTCCCTGGCACGCCTGCGTCACTACACCGGGACCCCGGTTGAACATTTCCAGCCCTTTGTGCTGTTCACCAACTACACCCGCTATGTAGATGAGTTTGTGCGCTGGGGCTGCAGCCAGATCCTCGACCCGGACAGCCCGTACGTGGCGCTCTCCTGCGCGGGTGGGATCTGGATCACCGCCGAGACCGAAGCGCCTGAAATGGCGATTTCCGATCTGGCGTGGAAAAAGCACCAGATGCCCGCCTGGCACCTGATCACCGCTGACGGCCAGGGGATTACCCTGATCAACATCGGCGTCGGCCCGTCAAATGCTAAAACCATTTGCGACCATCTGGCGGTGCTGCGCCCGGACGTGTGGCTGATGATCGGCCACTGCGGTGGGCTGCGTGAAAGCCAGCTGATTGGCGACTACGTGCTGGCACACGCGTATCTGCGTGACGATCATGTTCTCGACGCTGTGCTGCCGCCAGATATCCCCATTCCAAGCATCGCCGAAGTCCAGCGCGCCCTGTACGACGCCACCAAACAGGTGAGCGGAATGCCGGGTGAAGAGGTCAAACAACGCCTGCGCACCGGCACCGTGGTGACGACCGATGACCGTAACTGGGAGTTGCGTTACTCCGCCTCCTCCCTGCGCTTTAACTTAAGCCGCGCGGTGGCGATCGACATGGAAAGCGCCACCATTGCCGCCCAGGGCTACCGTTTCCGCGTTCCCTACGGCACGCTGCTGTGCGTTTCCGATAAACCGCTGCACGGTGAGATTAAACTTCCGGGCCAGGCTAACCGCTTCTACGAGGGGGCGATTTCCGAACATCTGCAGATCGGTATCCGCGCGATTGATTTACTGCGTGCGGAAGGCGACAAGCTGCATTCGCGCAAACTGCGTACCTTTAACGAGCCGCCGTTCCGCTAAAAACAAGGATTTCTCATGCACACCTCATCACCCCTTACGGCGCTTCGCCAGTGGCTACAGGAAAACAGCCTCGACGGCATGATCGTGCCGCGCACGGATGCGTGGCAGAGCGAATACTGCGCACCACATTTCGAAAAACTGGCGTGGCTGACCGGCTTTGACGGCTCTGCGGGGCTGGCGCTGGTCCTTAAAGATCGCGCCCTGCTGTTCGTCGATGGCCGCTATCAGGTGCAGGCCCGTGTGCAGGTCAATATGGATGATTTTGCGATCCATCATCTGCACAACGAACCGCTGGCCCAGTGGCTGGAAAACAACGCGAGCGCAGGCGTGCGCATCGCCTTTGATCCTCTGCTGATGACCCACAACGAGTATCAGCAGCTTGCCGCCACCGCCTGTGAATTTGTCCCGCTTGAGACATCGCCTTTCGACACGCTCTGGACCGATCGCCCTGCCGCCCCGGCAGGCTTGATCCGCGAAATGCCGGTGGCAATCAGCGGTGAAAGCAGCGCCGACAAACGTCGTCGTGTGGCGCAGTTGCTACAGGATAACGGCGCGGATTATCTGGCAGTAACCATGCCGGATAACATCGCCTGGCTGTTGAACGTGCGTGGCTGCGACATCCCCACCAGCCCGGTGCCGCTTTCGTTTGCGTTGTTGAGCCGCACGGGCGACGTGGAATGGTTCGTTAATGGGGACAAAATCCGCGATCTCCCCGCCTCTGCCCTGGAGGGGATTGTCGTCTCGCCGCAGGATGATTTTGTGCCTCGCTGCAAGCAGCTGGGTGAAGGCAAGCGCGTGTGGCTGGATGCGGATTCCGCGCCTGTCGCGCTGCGTTTTGCGATTGAGCCGCAGGGAGAGATCCTCTGGCAGGCCGATCCGGTGACGCTGATGAAGGCGAATAAGAATCCGGTCGAGCTGGAAGGCTATCGCGAATGCCACCAGCAGGACGGTGCCGCCTGGGTGAATTTCCTCGCCTGGCTGTCTCATGAAGTCCCTCAGCGCGAGGCCGCAGGCAAGCCGCTGACCGAGCTGGAAGCGCAGGCGCAGCAGCTGGTCTTCCGCGAACAGCAGCCTGGTTTTATCGAGCAGAGCTTCGAGACGATTTCGGCCTCCGCCAGTAACGCCGCGATGTGTCACTACCACTCCAGCGCAGCATCGAACAAAGCGATCACCAGCGGGCATTTCTACCTCAATGATTCGGGTGGTCAGTATCAGAACGGCACCACCGATGCGACCCGCACGCTCGCGTACAGCAAGCTGGACCCGCAGCAGCGCCTGCACTATACCGCCGTGTTGAAAGGCTTTTTATCCCTGATTTCACTGCAGTTCCCGTCGGGCACGCAGGGGCATCAGCTCGATGCGTTCGCCCGCCGTCCGCTGTGGGAGCTGGGGCTGGATTACGATCACGGTACCGGCCATGGCGTAGGGCATCAGCTACTGATCCATGAAAATCCACAGCGTATCGCCAAAAAAGTGAATCCGTGGCCGCTGGTGGCCGGGAATATCATTACCATCGAGCCAGGATATTATCAGGCCGACAGCCACGGTATTCGCATTGAGAATCAGGTGGAGATCGTGGAGAGCATGCCGGGCTTCTGCAAGTTTGCCTCGCTGACACTGATCCCGATTGATTTGAGCCAGGTGGAACTCGCGCTCCTGACCGAGCAAGAGAAGCAGTGGCTGGATGATTACCATCAGCAGGTGCGGGATGTGTTATCGCCACGGGTGAACAGCGATGCGCGTCCGTGGCTGTTTGAAGCAACGGCTCCGATTCGCGTGAACCGATAGCGTGGCGTGTTGCCCGGTAAGCGAAGTCGCTATCGGGCAATTTCCCTGAACGCAGAAAAGCAAAAAGCCTGCTGTAAAAGCAGGCTTTTCAAATTTGGCTCCTCTGACTGGACTCGAACCAGTGACATACGGATTAACAGTCCGCCGTTCTACCGACTGAACTACAGAGGAATCGTGTGAACGGGGCGCATATTATCGACGCCACCTTTCGTTGTCAAAGACAGATTGCAGAAAATCGTTCGATTGCTGCTTTATTCCTCAGTTCGCACATTTGTCATCCGTTCTGACACGTCAGGAGCAGCATTCGTGGTCTTGTTGCGTGGATATTTCCATAGCCAGCGGCCGCTGACCATTCGCCAGTAGAACAGTGCGCCGCGCACCGCCCAGTCGAGGAACATCCCCAGCCAGACGCCCACCACGCCCATCCCGAGCATAATCCCGAGTCCATAGCCCGCCACCACGCGACAGCCCCACATGCCCAGCATCGACACCCACATCGCAAAGCGCGCATCACGCGCCCCTTTCAGCCCCGCAGGAAGCACCCAGGAGGCCGCCCAAATCGGCATAAAGGCCGCGTTCAGCCAGATGAGGATTTTAACCACCTCTTTAACGTCATCCTCATGGGTATAGAACGAGGCCATCAGCCCTGCGAACGGCGCGGTTCCCCAGGCGATAATCGTCAGGCCAATCGTTGACAGCCAGAACACATGGCGCAGCTGACGCTCCGCCTGGGCAATCTGCCCTTTGCCGAGCCGTTTGCCGGTGATGATTGTGGAGGCCGAACCGAGGGCGTTCCCCGGCAGGTTAATCAGCGAGGCGATTGAAAACGCGATGAAGTTACCGGCGATGACATCGGTGCCCATTCCGGCGACAAACATCTGGGTCAGCAGTTTCCCGCCGTTAAACAGCACCGACTCAATGCTGGCAGGAATACCGATTCCCATCACTTCCCAGATAATGGCGAAATTCAGCGGGCGGAAGTAGCTTTTCAATGAAATACGCAGCGCGGGATTGAGACCAATCATCAGCACCGCAACAATCGCAGCCGCACCGATGTAGCGGGAGATAGTCAGCCCCAGCCCGGCACCCACAAATCCCATACCATCCCAGGAGAAAAGCCCGTAAATCAAAATGCTGCTGATGATGATATTGAGGATGTTCATCCCGCCGTTAATGAGCAGAGGAATTTTGGTATTGCCCGCACCGCGCAGCGCGCCGCTGCCAATGAGCGTAATGGCCGCCGCCGGATAGCTCAGCACCGTCATTTCGAGGTACGTCAGCGCCAGGCCTTTCACTTCACTGGTCGCCTCCCCCGCCACGATATCGATAATCTCTTTACCGAAATAGTGGATCACCGCCGCCAGGATGATCGAGAAAATGGTCATGATCATCAGGGATTGTCTCGCCGCCTCGCGCGCGCGTTTCGGGTCGAGTTTACCGAGACTAAAGGCCACCACCACCGTGGTACCGAGATCGATGGCCGCAAAGAAAGACATCACGACCATGTTAAAACTGTCCGCCAGCCCCACGCCCGCCATCGCCTCTTTACCCAGCCAGCTCACGAGGAACGTGCTGAGAACGCCCATCAGCAGGACGCAGGTGTTTTCCAAAAAGATAGGCACAGCAAGAGGGGTGATTTCACGCCAGAACAGAACACGATAGCTTTTACGTTTGGCATACCAGGGCGTACGCATGACGGCATGGCGCAGAGCGGAAGTGACGTTCAAAATGGACCTTAACGAGAGAAAGTTGAAACTCCATTTCAAATAATGAGGGAGAAACGCTAATCCTGCAAAGTATTTTCCACAAAAAATTGTAGAGAATGACGACAAACTGTCGACAGAATCAGCAGTTGAGCCATTGAGTGTAAGATCAGGTTTGACAAAAGTTTTTTCGCCGCTAAGATAAGCCTCCTAACCGATTCCTCTGTAGTTCAGTCGGTAGAACGGCGGACTGTTAATCCGTATGTCACTGGTTCGAGTCCAGTCAGAGGAGCCAAATTTGAAAAGCCTGCTTTTAAAGCAGGCTTTTTGCTTTTCTGGGTCTGTAAAATACCCAAAAAAAAGCCCCCCTGCTTTCGCAGAGAGGCCGTATCAATCTTCGCGACAGTTACTCGCTTTTCGCTTCGCCGTTTTTGATTTCGCCAATCACTTTCAGCTTCTTGGAGATGTCACGACGCTCTTTGGACAGCTCAGCATTTTTGATGATGTAGTCGTCTACGCGATCTTCGTAGTCGGTTTTCATGCTGGCGATAATGCCCTGAATGGCTTCAACGCTCATACCTGGCTTGATGTAGTCGCTCAGGTTATCAAGCAGCAGAACGCGTTTCTGGTTGTCACGGATCTTCTTCTCAACGTCCTGGATTTCACGCTGCAGTTTGTTTTTGCGGCGGAACAGGCGGACGAATTCCAGAACATCCTGGAACGAAGGCTTAGTAGTTTCCATTTTGATACCCCTGCTAATGTAAGATTCGGATTCGTTTAAGCAACCACTGTGCAGATAACCTTACTGACAGCCGCTGCGAATGACAATGACTATATCGTTTGATCCTATCATAACCCCAATCGCTGCTGAATCGAAGCAGCAGGCGTCACAACGGGAGATAGCTGCTTTTTATTTGCGCAGCGCCCGGCAGATAAGATGCGACAAAAGCTCCAGTTGCCGCGCCATTTCCATGCTCAACCATACATAGCCGTGGATAGGCGTTTCCGCCACGCCGTCGCCCTGATGTTCGTTAATCAGCTCTCTTAACTCGGCGGTGATCTCATTCAGCCGCTCGCTGTTGGCGAGAATCGGCTGCGGGTTCCCCTCATACAGCGCGTGAGCAATAGTCAGCAGCGTTTGCTGCGTCATCTGCTGCGTTTCCTTGAGCGTATGGGCATTCAGCAGCACAAAGTGGCTGGCGCGCGACGCCCAGTGGGCATTGATCTGCAATTCGAGCATACACACCAGATTACGACTGACCGTCTGAATCGCCTCAAAGATAGACTTTTGAATATGCGTCTCTTTGCTGGCGGGGGCAATAATTCCGCGCATTTTGACGATATCGTTGAGAATTTTTTGCAGATGCTTTTCGAGGCGTGGGCGTTCCACCAGATTCGGGGAAAATCCCGCCTGATAGACACGGTTGACGGCGGTCACGTAGTTCGCCATCTGAATACGCCAGTGCAGGAATGCACGCTGCGGCCAGATGCCGGTGAAGAGCATCGCCAGAAGCGATCCCAGGATGACGTCGCCGCTTCGCCAGAGCGCAGTGGCCATATCCCCCGCCGGGGCGCCAACGACCACCGAAAGGGTAATCCCAATCAACAGCGCCTGATAGGGCTTTTTACCGAGCGCCAGCCAGCCGCACAGGAACATCGCCCCTGCGCACCACAGCAACATCACGGGAAGTGAAATCAGCTCCAGTTTTAATGCAATCAACCCAAGCGCGGAGCCAAAAATGGTGCCGCCAATACGCTCAAAGGCGCGCGGAACCACGTTTCCCCAAAAAGAGATTGGCCCCATGATCACCACCAGCGTGATTAACGGCCAGGTCCCTTCAGGGATGTGCAGCAGTCTCACCAGCAGGAAAGTGAGAATAAACGCCAGCGCGATACGACAACCATGCACAACGCGATAGTGTCGGTATAAACGGATTTCAAAAGGAGTTAATGATTTGTCGGGACGCACACCCGCTCTCCAGCTACACGGCAAATCACAATTGTACTGTGTTTTCTGCCGGACGCATCACGTCCGACAGAAAAACCACACAAATAACAGGATTGCTGCTCAACCCACTTTATTTTGCACCGCGACGTACATTTCGATATCCCAGTAACCATCGACATTGCCATCGTTCAGGTAGCGCTCAAAGCACGGCTTGGGAGCGATCTGGTAATGGTGATCTTCAAGAAGACTGTTGAAGAAGCTATACCACGGCGTGGCAAAATCGTGGTTTTCGACACGCGCAACGGCGACGGCATAGTCGCCCGCAGCGATTTCCGTGAGGATCACCCCTTCACTGTTCGCGGGGATCTGAAAATCTTCCGGGACCGTCACCGCCGTATCGCAGCGCAGTTTTTCGGCGGGGACTTCATCGGGATTGTCGTAATAGACCGCCACCCATTCGAGGGGCTGGATGTGGTTGCCATCGACCCACATCGCCAGCTGTTCAAAACCCTGTTTGACCGTTTGCTCCCAAGGGCCAACCATATGAAAACCAGCGATTTTACGTTTCGGTTGCTGCTTGATGCTGTAGTCCATACTGCCTCCGTTTATTACTGTATATTTATACACTATAAAGCAGATTCGTTATGTCCGGCAAATGCGAGATGTTTATTATGTGAGCAGACTCGCAGGAGTGCCAGTCTGCTCTTTGGGCCGTCAGGCTTTGTGGTGCAGATAGTCGCTCAGACGTGAGAAAAGACCGCCCTTGTTGACCTTCTCCAGCGTCACCAGCGGCCAGTGTGCAACGACTTTATCGCGGTCATACAGCTCAATTTCACCCACGCGCTGATGCGCGGCGATAGGCGCCTCCAGCTCTTTTTTATCGAGTACATATTTGGCTTTAATGTTCGCCACTTCTGATTTTGGCAGCGCCAGCCAGAAATCCTGATCCGTACCGAGGGAAATTTGCTCTTTATCGCCGTACCAGATGCGCTCCGTGCCGACCTGTTTTCCACTGCGCAGAATCTGCACGGTATCGAAGTTTTGCTGACCCCAGTGGAGCAGCTTGCGGGCCTGATCTTCGCGCCCTTTCGGGCTGTCCGCCCCCATCACTACAGCAATCAGGCGACGCTGACCGTCCACCGCCGACGCAATCAGGTTAAAGCCCGCCCCGGAAGTGTGCCCGGTCTTCAGCCCGTCGACATTCATGGTTTTATCCCACAGCAGCCCGTTACGGTTTTGCTGGGTGATCCCGTTCCACGTAAGACTCTTTTCACTGTACATGTGGTAGAAGTCCGGCTCGCCGTGAATAATCGCCCGCGACAGCACCGCCAGATCGTAAGCCGAACTGTGCTGACCCGGAGCGTCCAGGCCGTGCACGGTTTCAAAGTGCGTATCACGCAGGTTCAGCTTTTGCACGTAGTCGTTCATCATGTTGACAAACTGCGGCTGGCCGCCTGCAACGTGGTCGGCTAAGGCGACACAGGCGTCGTTACCGGAATCCACAATCAGGCCACGGCTCAGGTCGCGAACGGTGACGCGATCCCCCGCTTTCAGGAACATCAGCGACGACCCGTCGAACACCGGATTGCCTTTCGCCCACGCGTCGCGCCCGACGGTCACGATGTCATCGGGGGTAATACGATGGCTGTCGATCGCGCGGTCGACCACGTAGCCCGTCATTAGCTTGGTAAGGCTGGCCGGATTGCGCTGTTGGTGCTCGTTGCCCGCTGTTAAAATTTGACCAGTAGTGTAATCCATCAGCACCCAGGAGCCTGCCTGAATGGCCGGCGGCTGCGGCGAGTAGTCCATGGGATCGGCAGCCAGGGCAGACGTAATACTCGAAGCGAGTAAAGAAACAGCAATAAACAGACGGCGTTTCAACGAAATTTCCTCAGGTCATTTAAAATCGTTGCCCTTTTTACGGAAGTTCTCGCTCCATTACCTGTTTAAATTGCAAAAAAATGTGACGTAACGCAGAGATTTAGCGGAAGGCCGCGCGCAATTCTGGCACTGAAAAACGCTTTTTATTCGGCGTGTCGCCGCCGATCGTTTACCATAGCAGTGTCACTTTTTAACAGGATGGTATTACTGGTGTCTGATTCCGCCGCGCTTCCCACATTTCTCTTTCACGATTACGAAACCTTTGGCACCAGCCCGTCGCTGGACAGGCCTTCGCAGTTCGCGGCGATCCGCACCGACGCTGATTTCAACATCATTGGCGAGCCGGACGTTTTTTACTGTAAGCCTCCCGACGACTATCTGCCCCAGCCCGGTGCCGTGATGGTGACCGGCATTACGCCACAGGAAGCGCGTGAGAAAGGCGTGAACGAAGCCGAGTTTGCCCGTCGCGTTCATGACCTGTTTACCGTGCCAAATACCTGCGTGGTGGGCTATAACAACATCCGTTTCGATGATGAAGTTACCCGCAATATCCTCTACCGCAATTTCTACGATCCGTACGCCTGGAGCTGGCAGAACCGCAATTCGCGCTGGGACCTGCTGGACGTGATGCGCGCCTGCTACGCTTTGCGCCCTGAGGGGATCAACTGGCCTGAGAATGACGACGGGTTACCCAGCTTCCGTCTTGAGCATTTGACCCGCGCCAACGGCATTGAGCACAGCAATGCGCACGATGCAATGGCCGATGTGTACGCTACCATCGCCATGGCGAAGCTGGTAAAAACCGCGCAACCTAAACTGTTCGACTATTTGCTCAGCCATCGCAGCAAACAGAAACTGATGACCCTGATTGACGTCCCGCAGATGAAACCGCTGGTGCATATCTCCGGCATGTTCGGCGCATGGCGTGGTAATACCAGTTGGGTCGCGCCGCTGGCGTGGCACCCTGATAACCGCAATGCGGTGATTATGGTCGATCTGGCGGGCGATATTTCCCCCCTGCTTGAACTGGACAGCGACGCCTTGCGCGAGCGTTTATATACGCCGAAGAGTGAGCTGGGCGATAACGCCGCCGTTCCGGTTAAGCTGGTGCATATCAACAAATGCCCGGTGCTGGCGCAGGCGAATACGCTGCGCCCGGAAGATGCCGACAGGCTGGGTGTGAACCGCCAGCGTTGCCTCGATAACCTGAAAGTGCTGCGCGACAACCCGCAAGTGCGTGAAAAAGTCGTGGCGATCTTTGCTGAAGCCGAGCCTTTTGTGCCGTCGGATAACGTCGATGCGCAGCTCTATAACGGTTTTTTCAGCGATGCCGACCGCGCTGCCATGAATATCGTATTGCAGACAGATCCACAAAATTTACCGGCGCTGGATATCACCTTTGCCGATAAGCGTATCGAGAAGCTGATGTTTAACTATCGGGCACGTAACTTCCCTGGCACCCTCGATGAAGCCGAGCAGGAGCGCTGGTTGCAGCACCGTCGTAACGTCTTTACGCCGGAGTTTTTGCAGCAGTACGCCGATGAGCTGGAAATGCTGTATACGCAGTATGAAGGGAACGCGGAGAAACAGGCGCTGCTTAAAGCGCTGTACCAGTACGCGCAAGAGATTGTCTGAGGGTTTCAGGCATAAAAAAACCGGAGACATATGCTCCGGTTTTTTTTTCGTCATCGCTCAGGATCAGGCGATATCTTCGTACTGTGGAACCGGGTTGCGGAAGCTTTTGGTCACGCAAGCCAGGTACACCAGGCCGATACCACCCCAGATCAGGCCCAGAATCATTGAGCTTTCTTCCAGGTTAATCCACAGCGCACCCACCGTCATCGCACCACACATCGGCAGGAACAGGTAGTTGAAGTGGTCTTTCAGCGTTTTGTTGCGCTTCTCACGGATCCAGAACTGAGAGATCACGGAGAGGTTAACAAAGGTAAAGGCCACCAGCGCACCGAAGTTAATCAGCGCCGTTGCGGTTACCAGGTCAAATTTAATCGCCAGCAGCGCGATAGCGCCTACCAGCAGCACGTTCCATGCCGGGGTACGCCATTTCGGATGAATGTAGCCGAAGAAGCGAGTCGGGAACACGCCGTCGCGACCCATCACGTACATCAGACGAGAAACGCCTGCGTGAGCGGCCATGCCGGAGGCCAGTACGGTGACGCTTGAGAAGATCAGCACGCCCCACTGGAAAGTTTTACCCGCCACGTACAGCATGATTTCAGGCTGAGACGCGTCCGGATCTTTAAAGCGAGAGATATCCGGGAAGTACAGCTGCAGGAAGTAAGAGGCACCGATAAACACCATGCCGCCCAGCAGCGCAGTCAGCAGAATCGCGCGCGGAATGACACGCTCTGCGTCTTTGGTCTCTTCAGACAGAGAAGAGATGCCGTCAAAGCCGAGGAACGAGAAGCACAGAATTGTCGCGCCAGTAATCATCGGCACCACGTGTGCGCCTTCAGACCAGAACGGACGGGTGCTGGTCAGCGTACCTGCGCCTTCACCGTGTGCCACACCGTAGATGATCATGCCGACGATAACGGCCACGATACCCATCTGCAGAATAACAATCAGGGTATTGAAGTTGGCCACGGTCTTGATGCTGCGCAGGTTAGAGATGGTCATAAAGGCCACCAGCGCGACAACGAAGATCCACGACGGTACGGAAGGCACCAGCGCTTCAAAGTAAATTTTTGCCAGCAGAATGTTGATCATCGGCATGAACAGGTAGTCCAGCAGAGATGACCAACCCACCATAAAGCCAACAGCCGGGCTAATGGATTTCTGAGCATAGGTGTACGCAGAGCCAGCGGACGGGAAACGGCGGACCAGTTTACCGTAGCTCAACGCAGTAAAGAGAATAGCGACCAGCGCAAAGGCGTAAGCCGTTGCAACGTGACCGTCAGTGAGGCCTGAAACGATACCAAACGTATCGAACAGCGTCATCGGCTGCATATAGGCGAGGCCCATCATGACAACCGGAATCAACGTAAGTGTTTTACGTAATTCCACGCGAGAGGTTTTTGGAGTAGCGTTATGCGACATGGTTATTCTCCTTTACGGTGAAAACCGCCACGTAAGCAAAAGATTGCCCCATTTTCTGGATTCCTCAGCGACAACAACTGTCGGATTTTAGTAAGTATCTATCCGGTACGAAGCCCGGCCTCTTTGTTTTTAAATGGCGTTTGTTACATGCAAAAAAAATAACCGACGCCTTTTATATCGTCGGTTAATCTCATTTTTTTGCAGCGGCGCATTTTGCCCCATCTTTGGCATAAAAGGCAATAGATTCAGAACCCCTTCGCGATTTTCTTTTTACTAAGCGGTTGATATTCCGCCCTCAGGTAAAGTGTAAACGGCAGCGATAGCACTATTTGCTAAAATCTCATCCCGCCACCATGCGCTGGCAAGCCCAGCCGTCTGTTCATTCCACCCCACCCACACCGATTCGCTGTTGGTTTGCGCCAGCACTTGCTTCTCAACCAGCGCTCCACTTTCAATGAATCGCTGGGCGAGATAACGCGGTAAATACCCGCAGCCCAGGCCGCTGATTTGCAGCTCCAGCTTGGTTTTAAAGTCGAAAACGGTAATTGCTTCCTGATCGTCGAGCAGTTGCGAAGAGGCGGCGCACTCGGGCAGCGAGCTGTCGCCCACGACGATTGCGCGACAGCCTTTAATGACGCGTCGCGGAATCGGCTCTGGCTCCTGAGCAAGAGGATGATGCGGAGCGACCACGAAAACCTGTTCAAGGGTACCGATACGCGCAAACCCAAAATCGCTCGACTGGGGTGGATCGCGAAGGGCACCGACGATGATATCCGCCCTCCCCTGAGTAAGTGCCTCCCAGGAGCCGCCCAGCACACCGTTGATAAATTTGAGTCGGGTGACGCTGTGACGCTGATAAAACGCTTCGATCAGGGGAGAGAGTAATGAGAAGGGAAACGTATCATCCACGCCGATGATAAGCTCATTTTCCCAGCCCTGATGAAGCTTGATCGCCTGTTTTTCCAGCTCGCGCACCGTGTGAAGTACCTCGCGCCCCTTCTCGAGCAGCATCTGCCCTGTTCGGGTGAAACGCGCGCGGTGACCGCTGCGATCGAGCAGCTGAATATTAAGGTCACTTTCGAGCTTATGGACGGTGTAGCTTAACGCCGAGGGAGTTTTGAAGAGCTTCGCTGACGCGGCAGCAAAACTCCCCTCTTTTTCGAGTGCATCGAGGATAATGAGAACATCCAGCAGCGGTTTCATGTCGCCCCCAAAACGGTGTGCGATCAAACCCGCTGGCAGGGTTATTCCATTGGCATCACCAGCGGATCGGGATATTGATACTCAAATCCCAGTTCACGACAAATACGATTGCCATCAATCACTTTGCCTTGCCCTTCCCCAGATGCGTCGCGAAATTGCGGCGGCTCAAGCCCAAGCTGTCGGGCCATCACGGGATAAAACTGACTTCGCGCCGGATGAGAGGGCGCACATATATTATAGATGTGACCGCCCTTCGGGGCCTGTAACAGGAGCGTAATTGCGCCGATCACGTCTTCAAGATGAACAAGATTGACGCCATGTTGCCCGTTCGGTGCCGTTTTCCCGGCAAAGAAGCGCCCCGGATGACGTTCTGGCCCAACTAAACCGGCGAGGCGTAAAATGTCCACCTGGGTACCCGGTAAATTGTGCAGCCAGTCTTCCAGCTCTTTCAGCACGCGCCCACTGGCGGTGACGGGCTTGCGCTCGGTACTCTCTTTTACCGTGCCTTCCACATCGCCGTACACCGACGTCGAGCTGGTGAAAATAATGCGCGGAATGTGATGCGCCAGGGCGCTGTCGACAATCTCCTGCACGGCCTGATGATAAAACTCCTCGCCCGGCCCGCTGCGGCGTGCGGGCAATGTTATCACCAGCGCATCCACATTCATCAAGCTGTCGAGATCGTCCGTATCGCACACCAGCTCCGGTTCCAGGCGTAACTCGACGCCCTCGATGCCGCACATTCGCGCGGCTTCAACGCCGTCCACCGTGGTTTTGCTGCCGGTCACCTGCCAGCCTCGCGCCGTTAACGACATCGCCAGCGGCATGCCTAACCATCCTAAACCGACAATTGCGACCTTTTTCATGCGTTTTCTCCTGGCTTGCACGCGTCTGACTTAAGGCTACGCCAGCGCTGAGGAACTGACAATTCATAGCATCAATATGAAATGAATTAATGATTAAAAAAAGCCCTTGCTTTACACCGTGAATGTGGTTTAGGTTAAAAGACATCAGATGCATAAGCATTCACAGAGAATTTATATGACACGCGTTCCTTTTAAAAACCACCATCATCACCATCATCCTGACTAGTCTTTCAGGCGATGTGTGCTGGAAGACATTCAGATCTTCCAGTGGTGCGAGAACGCAAGAGAGAGCCCCCGGAAGATCATCTTCCGGGGGCTTTTTTTTGGACCGTATCCAGACAGGGTAATAAGGACAACAGAATGTTAGATAACTCACGTTTACGCATAGCTATTCAAAAATCAGGCCGCCTGAGCGACGATTCACGCGAATTACTCTCCCGCTGCGGGATTAAAATTAACCTGCATACGCAGCGCCTGATTGCCCTCGCTGAAAATATGCCGATCGATATCCTGCGCGTTCGCGATGACGATATTCCGGGCCTGGTGATGGATGGCGTGGTTGATCTTGGCATCATCGGCGAAAACGTGCTGGAAGAAGAGCTGCTGACCCGCCGCGCGCAGGGCGAAGACCCGCGCTATTTCACCCTGCGTCGTCTGGACTTTGGCGGTTGCCGTCTCTCCCTCGCCACCGCAGTGGATGAAGCCTGGGACGGCCCGGCTGGGCTGAACGGCAAGCGCATTGCCACCTCTTACCCTCACCTGCTGAAACGCTACCTCGATCAGAAAGGCGTGCAGTTTAAATCCTGTCTGTTGAACGGTTCCGTCGAAGTGGCCCCACGCGCCGGGCTGGCGGACGCCATTTGTGACCTGGTCTCTACCGGCGCGACCCTCGAAGCAAACGGCCTGCGCGAAGTGGAAGTGATTTACCGCTCGAAAGCCTGCCTGATCCAGCGCGATGGCGACATGCCGGATGCCAAGCAGCAGCTGATTGACCGTCTGCTGACCCGTATTCAGGGTGTGATTCAGGCTCGCGAATCGAAATACATCATGATGCATGCGCCAACCGAACGTCTGGATGAAGTGATTGCTCTGCTGCCAGGCGCGGAACGCCCAACCATTCTGCCGCTGGCGGGCGATCAGCAGCGCGTAGCGATGCATATGGTCAGCAGCGAAACCCTGTTCTGGGAAACCATGGAAAAACTGAAAGCCCTGGGTGCCAGCTCCATTCTGGTGCTGCCGATTGAGAAGATGATGGAATAATTCCGCGAACAGTGCCCGGTCAGCGTTCGCGCATCCGGCAAAAGGAAAGTGATATGAGCTTTAATACAATCATCGACTGGAATACCTGCAGCACTGAACAACAGCGTGAACTGCTGACGCGCCCGGCCATTTCGGCTTCGGACAGCATTACCCGCACCGTGGCGGAAATCCTGGATAACGTGAAAGCCCGCGGCGACGACGCACTGCGTGAATACAGCGCCAGGTTTGACAAAACCGACGTCGGTGCGCTGAAAGTGACGGCGCAAGAAATTGATGACGCCTGCAACCGTCTTGGCGATGACATCAAACAGGCGATGGCCGTGGCGGTCAAAAACATCGACACCTTCCACACCGCGCAGAAACTGCAGGTGGTGGACGTCGAAACCCTGCCGGGCGTGCGCTGCCAACAGGTGACGCGCCCGGTGGCCTCCGTCGGACTCTACATTCCCGGTGGCTCCGCCCCGCTGTTTTCCACCGTCTTGATGCTCGCCACGCCGGCGCGTATCGCCGGTTGTCAGAAAGTGGTGCTCTGCTCGCCACCGCCGATTGCCGATGAGATCCTCTACGCGGCAAAACTGTGCGGCGTGCAGGACGTCTTTAAAGCAGGCGGGGCGCAGGCCATCTCCGCCCTCGCGTTTGGCACCGAATCCGTGCCGAAAGTCGATAAGATTTTTGGGCCGGGGAATGCCTACGTCACTGAAGCCAAACGCCAGGTCAGCCAGCGTCTGGACGGTGCGGCGATTGACATGCCTGCGGGCCCGTCGGAAGTGCTGGTGATTGCCGACAGCGGCGCGACGCCGGACTTTGTGGCCTCTGACCTGCTCTCTCAGGCCGAACACGGTCCCGATTCCCAGGTGATTTTGCTGACGCCGGACGCCGACATGGCACAGCGCGTGGGCGAAGCGGTAGAACGCCAACTGGCAGAACTGCCGCGAGCCGACACGGCACGCCAGGCGCTCTCTGCCAGCCGCCTGATCGTGGCGAATTCGCTCGAGCAGTGCATCGCCATCTCTAACCAGTACGGCCCGGAGCACCTGATTATTCAAACCCGCGACGCCCGTTCTCTGGTCGATGGCATCACCAGCGCCGGTTCCGTGTTCCTCGGTGACTGGTCGCCTGAATCCGCAGGCGATTACGCCTCTGGCACTAACCACGTGCTGCCAACCTACGGCTACACAGCAACCTGTTCAAGCCTGGGGCTGGCTGATTTCCAGAAACGCATGACCGTGCAGGAGTTGTCCCGTGAAGGTTTTGCCGCCCTCGCCTCCACGATTGAAACGCTGGCCGCCGCCGAGCGCCTGACCGCCCACAAAAACGCCGTGACGCTGCGCGTTGCCGCCCTGAAGGAGCAAGCATGAGCATTGAAGAATTAGCCCGCGAAAACGTTCGTCGACTGACACCCTATCAATCTGCTCGTCGCCTGGGGGGGAATGGTGATGTCTGGCTAAATGCCAATGAATTCCCGACGGCAGTCGCGTTCGAGCTTTCCCAGCAGACGCTGAACCGTTATCCGGAGTGCCAGCCAAAGGCGGTAATTGAGAATTACGCGCAGTACGCGGGCGTGAAGCCGGAGCAGGTGCTGGTCAGCCGTGGGGCTGATGAAGGTATCGAACTGCTGATCCGCGCCTTCTGCGAGCCGGGCAAAGACGCGGTGCTCTATTGCCAGCCGACTTACGGCATGTACAGCGTAAGCGCCGAAACGTTTGGCGTGGCGTGTCGCAACGTGCTGGCGCTGGATGACTGGCAGCTTGATCTCCCGACCATCGCCGAGAATCTTGACGGCGTGAAAGTGATTTTCGTCTGCAGCCCGAATAACCCGACCGGCCAACTCATTAATCCGCAGGATATCCGCACCCTGCTTGAGATGACGCGCGGCAAAGCGCTGGTTGTTGCCGATGAGGCCTATATCGAATTTTGTCCTCAGGCGACGCTGGCGGGCTGGCTGGAAGAGTATCCAAATCTGGTGGTGCTGCGTACGCTGTCGAAAGCCTTCGCACTGGCCGGTCTGCGCTGCGGATTTACGCTGGCGAATAAAGAGGTCATCGATCTGCTGATGAAAGTGATCGCCCCTTACCCGCTGTCAACGCCGGTCGCCGATATCGCCGCGCAGGCGCTGGCACCCCAGGGCATCAACGCCATGCGTGAGCGCGTAGCGCAGATTCTGGTGGAGCGTCAGTATCTCGTCGCTGCCCTGAAAACGTTGCCCTGCGTGGAGCAGGTTTTTGACTCGGAAACCAATTACATCCTGGTGCGCTTCACTGCCTCCAGCGCCATATTTAAATCTTTGTGGGATCAGGGCATTATCTTACGAGACCAAAACAAACAACCCTCCCTGAGCGGCTGTCTGCGCATTACCGTGGGCACCCGGGAAGAGAGTCAGCGCGTGATTGACGCCCTGAAAGCGGAGAAAGTATGAGCCAGAAGACCCTTTTTATCGATCGCGACGGCACTATTATTGCTGAGCCACCAAGTGATTATCAGGTCGATCGATTCGACAAACTGGCTTTTGAAGCTGACGTGATCCCGGTTCTGCTTAAGCTGCAGAAAGCGGGCTATAAGCTGGTGATGATCACCAACCAGGACGGACTGGGCACCGACAGCTTCCCGCAGGCCGATTTCGATGGCCCGCACAACCTGATGATGCAGATCCTCACCTCGCAGGGTATTACCTTCGATGACGTGCTGATCTGCCCGCACCTGCCAGCGGATAATTGCGACTGCCGCAAACCGAAAGTAAAGCTGGTTGAGCGCTATCTTGCTGATGGCGTGCTGGATAAAGCAAACAGCTATGTGATTGGCGATCGCGCAACCGATATCCAGCTTGCCGAAAACATGGGCATTCAGGGGCTGCGTTTTAATCGCAATGAGCTGGACTGGGCGACGATTGGCGATCAGCTCACCAAGCGTGACCGTTACTCCCACGTCGAGCGCAACACGAAAGAGACGCAGATTGACGTAAAAGTGTGGCTGGACCGCGAAGGCGGCAGCAAAATTCACACCGGCGTCGGTTTCTTCGATCACATGCTGGATCAGATTTCGACCCATGGCGGATTTCGCATGGAGATCAACGTGAAGGGCGATCTGTACATCGACGATCACCACACCGTTGAAGATACCGGCCTGGCATTGGGCGAAGCCCTGAAGCTGGCGCTCGGCGATAAGCGCGGCATTAACCGTTTTGGTTTTGTACTGCCGATGGACGAATGTCTGGCCCGCTGCGCGCTAGATATCTCCGGCCGTCCACACCTGGAATATAAAGCCGACTTTACCTATCAGCGCGTCGGCGATCTGAGTACCGAGATGGTTGAGCACTTCTTCCGCTCGCTCTCGTACACCATGGGCGTGACGCTGCACCTGAAAACCAAAGGCAAAAACGATCACCACCGCGTCGAGAGCCTGTTTAAAGTCTTTGGCCGCACGCTGCGCCAGGCGATCCGCGTGGAGGGCGATACGCTGCCTTCATCGAAAGGGGTGTTGTGATGAACGTGGTTATTCTGGATACCGGTTGCGCGAATCTCAACTCGGTGAAATCAGCCATCGCGCGCCACGGCTATGATCCGGTGGTCAGCCGCGATCCGGACGTCGTGCTGCGCGCCGACAAACTCTTTTTACCGGGCGTCGGAACCGCGCAGGCGGCGATGGATCAGATCCACGAGCGTGAGCTGGTCGAGTTGATTAAAGCCTGCACACAGCCGGTGCTGGGCATTTGCCTGGGGATGCAGATCCTGGGGCGTCGCAGCGAAGAGAGCAATGGCGTGGACCTGCTGGGCATCATCGAAGAAGATGTGCCAAAGATGACCGATTTTGGCCTGCCGCTACCGCATATGGGCTGGAACCGCGTTTACCCGAAAGCGGGTGACCGGCTGTTTCGCGGTATCGAAGACGGGGCCTATTTCTACTTTGTGCACAGCTACGCCATGCCGCTGAACCCGTACACCATCGCCCAGTGCAATTACGGCGAGCCA
This sequence comes from Lelliottia sp. SL45, assembly GCF_026672535.1. Classification (NCBI taxonomy): domain Bacteria; kingdom Pseudomonadati; phylum Pseudomonadota; class Gammaproteobacteria; order Enterobacterales; family Enterobacteriaceae; genus Lelliottia; species Lelliottia sp. SL45. Next base: position 936,077 of record NZ_JAPPRH010000003.1, on the reverse strand, counting down.
TTCACGGCAGCGGTCAACAAAGATAATTTCTTTGGCGTGCAGTTCCACCCGGAACGTTCGGGTGCTGCGGGTGCGCAGTTGCTGAAAAACTTCCTGGAGATGTGATGATTATTCCCGCATTAGATTTAATTGACGGCACCGTTGTCCGTCTCCATCAGGGCGATTACGGCCAGCAGCGCGACTATGGCAACGATCCCCTGCCGCGTTTGCAGGATTATGCGGCGCAGGGCGCAGAAGTGCTGCACCTGGTCGATCTCACGGGCGCAAAAGATCCGGCGAAACGTCAGATCGCACTGCTGAAAACCCTGGTCGCGGGCGTTAACGTTCCCGTGCAGGTGGGCGGTGGTGTGCGTTCTGAAGAGGATGTTGCCGCCCTGCTCGAAGCCGGTGTGGCGCGGGTGGTGGTCGGCTCGACGGCGGTCAAAAACCCGGAGCAGGTTAAAGGCTGGTTCCGCCGCTTTGGCCCCGACGCGCTGGTGCTGGCGCTGGATGTGCGCATTGATGAGCAGGGTAACAAGCAGGTAGCGGTCAGCGGCTGGCAGGAAAATTCCGGCGTGACGCTGGAAGAGCTGGTTGAAATTTATCTCCCCGTAGGGCTGAAACATGTCCTTTGCACGGATATCTCCCGCGACGGGACGCTGGCTGGTTCTAACGTCTCGCTGTATCAGGAAGTGTGCGCCCGCTATCCGCAGGTGGCTTTCCAGTCATCGGGCGGTATTGGCGATTTAGCGGATGTCGCCGCTCTGCGCGGCACCGGCGTACGCGGCGTCATCGTGGGACGCGCTTTACTGGAAGAGAAGTTTACTGTGACGGAGGCGATTCAATGCTGGCAAAACGGATAATCCCGTGTCTGGACGTGCGTGATGGCCAGGTGGTGAAAGGCGTGCAATTCCGCAATCACGAAATCATCGGCGACATCGTCCCCCTCGCAAAACGCTATGCTGACGAAGGCGCAGACGAACTGGTCTTTTACGATATCACCGCCTCCAGCGATGGCCGTGTGGTGGACAAAAGCTGGGTCGAGCGCGTAGCGGAAGTGATCGATATTCCGTTTTGCGTGGCGGGTGGAATTAAATCGGCGGAAGACGCTGCGCAGATCCTCTCCTTCGGCGCAGACAAAATTTCCATCAACTCCCCTGCCCTGGCAGATCCAGAGCTGATTACCCGGCTGGCGGATCGCTTTGGCGTACAGTGTATCGTGGTGGGGATTGATACCTGGTTTGACGCGGTAACCGGCAAGTATCACGTGAATCAATATACGGGCGATGAAAACCGCACCCGTATGACGCAATGGGAAACGCTGGACTGGGTGCAGGAAGTGCAAAAACGCGGCGCGGGTGAAATCGTACTGAACATGATGAACCAGGATGGCGTGCGTAACGGCTATGACCTGGAGCAACTCAAAAAAGTGCGTGCCGTGTGCCGCGTGCCGATGATTGCCTCTGGTGGTGCTGGAACGATGGAACACTTTCTGGAAGCCTTCCGCGATGCGGATGTCGACGGCGCGCTTGCGGCATCGGTGTTCCATAAGCAGATTATCAATATTGGCGAGTTAAAAACGTTCCTGATTAACCAGGGCGTGGAGATTAGGGTATGTTAACTGAACAACAACGGGCTCAGCTGGACTGGGAAAAAACGGACGGATTATTGCCGGTGGTTGTGCAGCACGCCGTGTCAGGCGAAGTCCTGATGCTGGGCTATATGAACCAGGATGCGCTGAGCACGACGCTTGAGAGCGGGAAAGTCACCTTTTTCTCGCGCACTAAACAGCGTCTGTGGACCAAAGGCGAATCCTCCGGTCATTTCCTCAATGTGGTGAGCATTACCCCTGACTGCGATAACGACACCCTGCTGGTACTGGCAAATCCTATCGGGCCAACCTGCCATCTGGGCACCAGCAGCTGTTTCGGCGATGCCAGCCACCAGTGGCTGTTCCTGTATCAGCTCGAACAACTGCTCGCCGCGCGTAAAACCGCCGATCCGGAAAGCTCGTATACGGCAAAACTTTACGCGAGCGGAACCAAGCGTATCGCGCAGAAGGTGGGTGAAGAAGGCGTTGAAACGGCACTGGCCGCAACTGTAAACGATCGCGATGAGCTCACCAACGAGGCCTCAGATTTGATGTATCACCTGCTGGTGTTGCTCCAGGATCAGGAGCTGGATTTAACGGCAGTGATTGAGAATTTGCGAAAACGGCATAAATAAAAAAAGACCGGGGATATCTTTGTGCTGGTTACCTGAGTAACCAGCATCACTAGATAAAAAATCAAAAAAAATCACTCCAGTTACTGGACTATATTCATTTGCATTTTTGACCAAAATCGACCAAGGCCCTAATTAGGGTTGCCCCTTAGCTTTTCAAATTTAGTTAATTATATTCAGATAACCTCAAAGAAATAAGGGAGCTTTAAGATACTCTTGGCGTACCATTAATCGTTTCATCTTCTTCCCCATTTCATTTTTTGGCCATTTCTTGTTCAAAATTGGCAGGTTGAATGTTAGAGGCGAATGCTGTTAGTTGTATGCAGCCTGTTATTTTAGGGTTCTGAGGGAGTATGCTATTCTTAATTATTCCTTGATCCAATTTCATCATCGGCGGCGTAGTAACACCTTTCACCAAAGGCACTAACTTGGAAATTCAAATATGTGGCCCCTTGTTCTTGCCACAGAAATTAATCTTGCATTTCTAGGCTGCTAACAACACACCAATTTTTAATTGAAAATCAATAATCATGCAGACACGATACTAACATTTAGAAATAATATTGATCGTTGCATCTCAGTTTTATATACATTTACTCAGAAAGAGTTTATTGTTGAGTGCTTCCGCGGTCACGGAAAGGAAAATAAATTAATAAAAGATTCAATATTTGCATCATTCTTATTTCAGGTCTATGTTTCACTATAAAGAGATAATTTATACATTGTCATCATACCGTGAATCGCAACTTTTATCTCCTGCATAATCTTCTGTCTCCTTGATGTCCGCAGCAATAATTCTCCATTCGTTTATCAAAATGGTTTAGCCCACAAGACGTAGGAAAACCAAACTCACCTGGCTCGGGCTTCAGTGATGAATTTGTTATCGCCCAGCATGAGAACATTCCAAATAACTTGCAGTTAATTTCAACTAAATAGAACTTGTTAGGTTTAAGCCGTTCTTCTTCAAAGCCATCCGCAGGAAATAGGGATCCTATTTGGACTCTCACCAAATATTTAGTAAATTATAATAATTATTCTCACAGCATTTTGATTCTTATCACTGACGCTTAGTCCACGCGTTGGGTTTATTATTGCTGAGTAGTAGTTAAACTTTATCTATTTGCAGATGAATATCTCGGTGCTAAGTTAAGCTACCCTACAAGATTTACTTCATAGATGTGACAAAGGCGACATTAAAGTTTACTATAGTGATATAAAGATCACAGAGTCTAATGCTGCATTAAAATATGAGGGTCGCCCAAGACTTCACGACGTGGTAAACTTGGAAGTTAACTCAATCAACTGATTTGCATAACGTTTCATCACCTCTAACTCAGGCTAGCACTATGAATTGGGTGCTCGATGAACGGCTTTCATGCGACAAAAATCAAAAAATACAGCTAACATCAATTTCTATTAAAAATCATTGGTATCTAGAATGTTGAGGCTTTAATGATAAAGTATACAGAGCAAGAAAGAGTAAGTATTGATTATGCAAAGGCTCTAGGAATCATATTGGTAGTGATTGGTCACTTTAATAATTTAGCATCTGATATTTTCAGGCCTTACATTTATCACATGCCTCTTTTCTTTTTCATCGGCGGAATGGTGTTCAGACCAAAAAATTTATATGACATAGTTAAAAATACAGTTATTAAATATTTTACATACCTCGTATTCTGTTATGTAATAACAGGGCTCATTGCATTGTTACTCAATCATTACTTTGGTACTTTAGCCAGAAATCCTTTTGGATCATCAACATTAGAAACCATTCAAATAATTAAAGATAATAAATTCAATAATAATCCATTATTTATTTTTGGATGGTTTCTTCTGTGTTACCCGCTGGTTATATTAATAAGCAATATTTATCACAAAATATTTATAAAAAATGTGTCAGTCATTGTCTTTATTGCCATTCCTTCCCTCGCATCATTTTTTGCGATGAATTATCTTTCTAAAGAAGCTTTATCAACACAAAGCTTTTCACTAAATATATTATGTCAAATAATTGTTGGGAGCTTTTTTTATTTACTAGGCTCAATAATAAAAGAAAAAATATTTAAATTAAACAATATATCCATTCTTCTTTTTCTTCTTTTGACATTCTTTACATTAAGTAATATGCGAATAATTTCAGAGATGGGTATGTCATTCAGTCGATATCCGTATGGATTTATAGTGCACACTATTGGAGCGATGCTCGGGATAGCTATTGTATTCAGTATATCAAGTATTTTATCATCATCAACTTATAGTAAGACACTTGGATTAATAGGTGGGAAAAGCAAAGACATTATGACATTCCATATGCTTTCATTTACTATGATTGATATTTTCTTTATTATCTTTAATGTATATAAGCAACCAGAAGCACCTGCCATAACCTCTCATTTCCAAGATAATTATACCTTTCCTATATACCTGTTTGGATCAATTATCATTTCAATATTAATAGGCTATGTAATCAAGAAAATAACATTTTCATATATTACATAAAAAGGTATAACGGTCTCACTTAACTAAGTTATATATAACGCCCAGCGAAATGGGCATTATATATTTATTTTTTTAAAATCATTTAACTCAAATATTATCAAACTTCTGGACACCGTAAACTAAAATAAGAATATAGCCAGTTTACTCTCGCTGAGTATAACACGGTATTTCATTCATAATATAGCTTGTCATGGTGCGATCATATTACATTGGATGCTTGGGACTTTACGGCATAAGGGCTCATTAACCTTAATCTGACCACACGGTTCATTTCAGGGCATACTGGAAGAGATTCATATGCAAGTTGGTTCTTATCAGAACATAATATAAGCGAGATCTTGGAGAAGCTAATCAACGAATTAAGCTAAGTTGGCTTATCATTACAGATAACGAAAGAAATTGGTCTCCCAGATGTTCCTTGCAACATCCCTGGCTAATACTGTTTTCATTCATTGGGAATAAATTATAACTGAGGGATTGGACAAAATCCCTCAGTTAAATAAAGTCTTCACTTACCAGTCAGGACTTCGTACTGTAATTGCGAAGTGCGTTACGTCCCAATACAAATCCCGCGCCAATGGCACCACCGAGTAAAATAGAAAGAATCATTATAATAGTACGTTTAGGGCTATCGCGGCGAATAGGTAGATCTGGTTTCATTACATAACGATAAACATGAATGGTCGCGGGATCAACATTTAGATTCTGGATGTCCAGAAGATTCTGTTTGGTCTGATAATAGGTTGAAGAGAATACCAGTGGGCGTGTAGACTCATGTTGAATCATAGAGTTAAGTGCCTCACTACCTAAAAGGAACATCGTTTCCTGCGTAACATCTTGGGTTTGCTGAACCTGCGGAGCAGTAATTTTAGCCGCCTGAGCGAACTTCAAAGCTTCGCTTATCTGTTTGATACGTAGATCTTTTTGTTCCTGAGATACTTTTTCCTGGTTTTGTAGAGAATCATTCAGTGTAATTATTTGTAGTTTAATATTGTCTTTAAGATCAATATCAAGCTCTTTCGCGGTCTGTTCATCGACCTGCTGAATGTATTGAGCCAGTTGTTTCTGCGCGGCTTCAGCAGTTTCCCCTGCATAGGTAACAACCAAGGGCAAAGACTGTCCCTTTACTGCTGAATCAATAGTTAACTTTTCCGGTTCTTGTTGATTGTCCAGAGATTGTGCCAATGCAGAAAATGCTGAGTTGAAACGTGCTACTACACGCAGTTGGGATTCCAGCATCGACGGCGCCGCATTACCGTAAAGAATGTTAAGAGCAGTGGTGTAGGTAGCAATTTGAGCGGCATCGGGCTGAGTGATAATCGCAGTAGAGGTCCATTTCTCCTTTGCAAAGGTCAAGTAAACGCCAGCGAGAACAATAGCGACAGCGATAAATGCAGCAATCGTCCACTTCCCACGCCAAAGCTGCATTACTAAATCAATGAAATCAATCTGATCCGGGTCATTTCGGTTAATGACCTCGTTATGGCTATTCTGGGACATAAAATCCTTCAACAATAAAATCACAAAAAATATTATCTAGATAGTGTATCGCTTGCTGGCAATTTTTCTATAAGAATCCGATGAGAATCTGTCGACTGGTGAAGTTTTGCTTACTCCACGCTTAGAGGTATGATGTGCGTCATAAGTTTTACGCTTAACAGATAGCTGTTTTTGATAGCAAAGAGGATGGATATGAAATTTCTGATCACTGGTGCAGCGGGTTTTATCGGCTCACACGTCAGTAAGCGTCTTTTAGACGCAGGGCATCAGGTTGTCGGTATCGACAATCTCAACGACTACTACGATGTCAACCTGAAGCAGGCGCGCCTGGATCTGCTGACATCCGGGAATTTCAGCTTTCACAAACTCGATCTGGCCGACCGCGAAGGAATGGCAGCCCTGTTTGCCAACGAGAAGTTTGACCGCGTCATCCATCTTGCCGCTCAGGCTGGCGTGCGTTACTCGCTGGAAAACCCGCATGCGTATGCAGATGCCAACCTGACCGGCCACCTGAACGTACTGGAAGGTTGTCGCCATAATAAGGTTCAGCACCTGCTGTACGCCTCCTCAAGTTCGGTTTATGGCCTTAACCGTAAAATGCCCTTCTCGACCGATGATTCGGTAGACCATCCGGTATCCCTTTACGCAGCGACCAAGAAAGCCAACGAGCTGATGTCGCATACCTATTCGCATCTCTATAACTTGCCTACCACCGGCCTGCGCTTCTTTACGGTGTACGGGCCGTGGGGCCGTCCGGATATGGCGCTGTTTAAGTTCACTAAAGCCATGCTCGAAGGCAAAAGCATCGACGTATACAACTACGGCAAGATGAAGCGTGATTTCACATACATTGACGACATTGCCGAAGCCATTATTCGTCTGCAGGATGTTATTCCACAGGCGGATGAAAACTGGACCGTTGAAGCAGGCACGCCAGCAACCAGCTCCGCTCCCTATCGCGTCTACAACATCGGTAATAGCTCGCCTGTTGAACTGATGGATTACATTACAGCGCTGGAAGAAGCGTTAGGCATTGAAGCAGATAAGAATATGATGCCGATTCAGCCGGGTGATGTTCTGGAAACCAGTGCGGATACCAAAGCGCTCTACGAGGTGATTGGCTTTAAACCTCAGACGTCGGTCAAAGAAGGCGTGAAGAATTTCGTCGACTGGTACCGTGACTTCTACAAGGATTAAAAACAACAATGCCCGGCAGTGCCGGGCATTTTCTCGATGCGTTTAGCAACAAAGATTAATCACTTCCGAACAGATCGCGGGTATAGACTTTATCCGCCACATCCGCCAGCTCTTCTGCCATACGGTTTGAAATAATTACATCGGCATCTTTCTTGAATGCGTCCAGATCGCGAATGACCCGTGAATGGAAGAACTCGTCTTCTTTCATCGCCGGTTCATAAATAATCACTTGCACGCCTTTCGCCTTAATACGCTTCATGATCCCCTGGATGGAGGATGCGCGGAAGTTATCCGACCCGCTCTTCATGATCAGACGATACACCCCCACCACTTTCGGCTGACGCGCCAGAATGGAGTCAGAGATGAAATCTTTACGCGTACGGTTTGCTTCCACAATCGCGGAAATCAGGTTGTTTGGCACCGTCTGGTAGTTTGCGAGCAGCTGCTTGGTATCTTTTGGCAGACAGTAACCGCCGTAACCGAATGACGGATTGTTGTAGTGGTTGCCAATGCGCGGGTCCAGACAGACACCTTCAATGATCTGTTTGGTGTTCAGGCCCAGGCTTTCCGCGTAGCTGTCCAGCTCGTTGAAGAAGGCAACACGCATCGCAAGGTAGGTGTTGGCGAAAAGCTTGATAGCCTCAGCTTCAGTGGTGTCGGTGAACAGCACATCAATATCTTTCTTGATCGCCCCCTCCTGCAACAGCGCCGCAAAGCGCTCGGCACGTGCGGAACGCTCACCAATAACAATACGCGATGGATAGAGGTTGTCGTAAAGAGCCTTGCCTTCACGCAGAAATTCTGGAGAGAAGATCACGTTATCGATGCCCAGTTTCTCTTTAATTGACTGGGTGAACCCGACAGGTATTGTCGATTTGATGATCATCACGGCTTCAGGATTCAATGCCACTACATCTTTAATCACTGCTTCTACGCTGGAGGTGTTGAAGTAGTTGGTCTTAGGATCATAATCCGTTGGAGTGGCGATAATCACATAATCTGCACCGCGGTATGCGTCTTCTTTATCGGTTGTTGCGCGGAAGTTGAGCGGCTTGTTAGCCAGGTATTCCTCGATTTCTTTGTCAGCAATCGGGGAGATCTTCTGGTTAAGCATATCCACTTTGGCCTGCACGATATCCAGCGCCACCACTTCATGATTTTGTGCGATCAGAATACCGTTAGATAGACCGACATAGCCTGTTCCGGAGATTGTAATTTTCATTCGTTCAACTTCTTCAAGTATGAGTGTCAGGAGGCATCTACAATGCCACCGCTGTAAACAACTGTTGAGGTTTTTACCTCTTATGTTTATGCACTGTCAAGGCAAAGACCTTGCTACCGTAGCGGGATAACAGTGTCAATTATTCGCCAATTTTCGCATGAGACTGTGGAAAGCGAGGAGACACGGGGAAAGGAACAATAAAAAAGCCCGGTAACGATAACCGGGCCTTGCTATCAGACTGAGTTAAATCAGATTAATCCAGCCATTCGGTATGGAACACACCTTCTTTGTCAGTGCGCTTATACGTGTGTGCACCGAAGTAGTCACGCTGCGCCTGAATCAGGTTCGCAGGCAACACCGCTGCACGGTAGCTGTCGTAGTACGCAACTGCAGCTGAGAAAGTCGGAACCGGAATACCGTTCTGGACCGCGTATGCAACAACATCACGCAGTGCTTGCTGGTAGTCGTCAGCAATTTTCTTGAAGTACGGTGCCAGCAGCAGGTTAGCAATGCCTGCGTTTTCCGCGTAAGCATCGGTGATTTTCTGCAGGAACTGGGCGCGGATGATGCAACCGGCGCGGAAGATCTTGGCGATCTCACCGTAGTTCAGATCCCAGTTATTCTCGTCAGATGCAGCACGCAGCTGAGAGAAGCCCTGTGCGTAAGAGACGATTTTGCCCAGGTACAGAGCACGACGAACTTTCTCGATGAACTCAACTTTGTCAGCGGCAGGTTTAGCCTGTGGGCCAGACAGCACTTTAGAGGCTGCAACGCGCTGCTCTTTCAGAGAAGAGATATAACGTGCAAACACGGACTCAGTAATGAGAGACAGTGGCTCACCGAGATCCAGAGAGCTCTGGCTGGTCCATTTACCGGTACCTTTGTTCGCCGCTTCGTCCAGAATCACATCAACCAGGTATTTACCCTCTTCGTCTTTCTTAGTGAAGATGTCTTTGGTGATGTCGATCAGGTAGCTGTTCAGCTCGCCGGTATTCCACTCAGTGAAAGTCTGCGCCAGCTCTTCGTTAGACAGATTCAGGCCGCCTTTCAGCAACGAGTAGGCTTCAGCAATCAGCTGCATGTCGCCGTATTCGATACCGTTGTGAACCATTTTCACATAGTGACCCGCACCGTCTGGACCGATATAGGTCACGCACGGTTCGCCATCTTCTGCAACAGCGGCAATTTTAGTCAAAATAGGCGCGACCAGCTCATACGCTTCTTTCTGACCGCCAGGCATGATAGATGGGCCTTTCAGGGCGCCCTCTTCACCGCCAGATACGCCGGTACCGATGAAGTTGAAACCTTCCGCAGAAAGCTCACGATTACGACGAATGGTGTCGTGGAAGAAGGTATTACCGCCATCGATGATGATGTCGCCTTTATCCAGATAAGGCTTCAGGGAGTCGATAGCAGCATCAGTACCCGCGCCAGCTTTCACCATTAACAGGATACGACGCGGCGTTTCCAGGGATTCAACAAACTCCTGCACCGTATAGAAGGGAACCAGCTTCTTGCCTGGGTTCTCGGCAATCACTTCTTCGGTTTTTTCACGGGAACGGTTGAAAACGGAGACGGTATAACCACGGCTTTCGATGTTGAGCGCCAGGTTGCGCCCCATCACTGCCATACCGACAACGCCGATCTGTTGTTTGGACATTACATACTCCTGTCAGGTGTGGTCACCGCGCAAGGTATGCGCGGCTTGAAATGTATGCCTGATGTTAACTCAGGAAACTCGATTTTGGATAGTAGCGTGTTTAACCCACTGTGCCATTAATGATTTGGTGGATAAAAATCGTCCAACATCTGCGAATAAACTAGCCTTGACGGTTTCTAACAATCTGATACAAAGCTTTTTTCATTCTTCCAGGGATGATACGGAAAACTGTTCGCAATAATGCGAATTTCAAAAATTGCGCTGTTGTAATAAAGTTAATGTTTCGCTGGAAACTCATAACCTGAAGCTCATATTTCAGATAGGAAATTCCACGGCGAGCCATCAGATCACGTCCGGATCTCATCTTAAGCAATACTTCCGGGATATTAGCAAATTTAGCATTATTGACGAGCAATAGACTCCACAACGCAAAATCCTGAGATTTTCGAAAGGATGGATAACCCCCAACTGAAAGTACTGTACTTTTTTTAAACATGACTGACGGATGACTAACGGCACTTCTCTTTTTGGCAAAGATAACAATATCTTTATGACTCAAAGGGACCTTGCGTGTTGAAATATATTCTTCAGAAGTGGTATCTATTTCATCAATATAGGTTCCACATACATCTATGTCTGGATGATGTTGAAAAAAATCAATTTGTCTTTCAAAACGAGCAGGCAGTGAAATATCATCTGCGTCCATTCGCGCAACATACTCATTACGGCAACAGTGGAGGCCAGCATTCAGAGCAGCAGCTAAACCAACGTTTTGTGGAAGTTGCACAAAAGTAATAAGCCTTTCTGATACCTCTTTCCCAAAACTTTCAATCACATCAATTTGTGCTTGCGCTAGCTGCCCGTCTGCAACAATAACAATTTGCTCAGGCTTACGAGTTTGAATGTCATAAATTGATCTTAACGCAACCTCAAGATAGCGAGGTTCATCATCTTTGTAGATGCTGATTAATACTGAAAATTGTTCTGTCACTAGACTCATTTCATTATTCCACTACGCCCAGCAATACCATCAGATATTCCTTTGATGAAAAATTTTAAGCGTTCTTTGCCTTTTGGTAAGAACATTGGATAAAATATAACTTTCCCAGAAAGCTTAATTAGACTTGAAATTTTCCAAAAAAATGGCACATGCTTTTCATTTAATAAAAGGAAAATATTACGTGTAGCATAGTAATGTCTGAAAGGACTTGGCATACCAACGGATACTACATTCATTATTTTAAAACGGCCATCACCTAATCGATGTGCAAGTAACGCATTTTTATTACGAATTACCTTGAAACCGGCATACCTAAGTCTCCAACAGTACTCATGGTCCACCGCATCTATGAAGAGATCGTCGCGCATGCCACCAATAACTTCCCAAGCTTTTTTTGGTATAAGACTACCTGAACTTAGCGTACTATCAACATCGAAATAGCTATCAGTGATAGGGGTACCTTTTTTTACTCGAGCCTGATTCACTTGCCCTGTTATTTTATCATAATCTTGTACACCAACCAAACCGGGATTTTCACCTGCAGAAACCATTTCGTTATAACAGTTAATCAGTTCTTGAACCATATTTTCATGCGGTGTACTGTCTTGATCCATTTGTAAAACAAAATTAGCGCCGTTTTCAAATGCCCATTTCATCCCAATAGTCTGAGCCTCAGCAATACCGAGATTTTTACCGAAGTTGATAATATGCAGTGATAAGCTTGTATTAATTTCATCCACTGAAATATCAAAATTTGAATTATTTGAAATAACTACAAAATCAGTTTGCCTTAATAAATTATCAACTAAAACTCTCAGACTTTCAATTTCCGGTTGATATGTAGTAATTAAAGAAAATACCTTATCCATTAATAGCTCTCGGTTTTTGACTAGCAAATGCCATGAATCGTGAAATTCCATACAGGGGCAAATACACCATCATAATTGATATTAATTGCCCTATTGCATAGGTCATATCCTGCTCCATGTAAATAGTATTCGAAGCGAGCAAAACATAAAATATTAGCCCCAAAAAATCGGGCTTTGTTTTCAATAAAATTTTATTCCGAATAAAACTAAAGAGATATCCAATTACAAAAGAATAAAAAACAGACAATACAGGACCTAAATAAAATAATCCAAAAACATTATGTCTTGGATTCGGCCCGGAAACCATGTCAGTATTATAATGACTCCAAAACACCTGTAACCCGAGGTTAACTGGCAGTTTATCCCAATCTAATATCCTGAAAGCTCCAAAAAAATCCTTAAATAATGCCAGGAAAAAGTTACCAGATTCCATGTTTTCAATTTGCCCATACGGATAGGACATATAATATATATCCCCCGTATTAATAAATCTCATTGCAAGTACAGAAACAGCTGTGTTTAGATCAGAGTTCCCTGTTTGATATATGATAGTAATTACACCACCAAAAAAACCAAGAATGAATAAGACAAATGAAATTGTATTTATTTTTTTGAATACTCGCGGTGATACTGCGAACCTATGTGAAAAAATTGCAACGTAGCTTAGACTGAATATTATAAAGAGTACTGCAGCTTTTGATCCACTTAAAACAGCAACAAGTAAACCAAACATAATTACAATGAAATCAGTCATTTTATACAAAACTCCTTTATTAATAAAAAGGAGTCGATAGAATGCGACGGCTATAGCAATGACTTGTGTTACCTGTATCACACGGTTCACCATGCCAAACCCACCACCACCAGAAAATATTTCTAGCCGAGAAGCCATTAATAACGGAATACCACTGGTATAGTACACAACAAATTGACAAACGATGAATAATATAACGGAGAGTGGATAAATTACTGTTATAAATCCAGAATACGTAGGCAGTGGAGCTAATTGAGAAGATCGAATTTTTTTCGCTGGAATTTTTCTATTCGATAATACTCCAAAAAAGAAAGCGATCTGAGTGGCAAGGAAAGAATAGAAATAGTAATCGGAAATATAACCAAGAGAGTACAAAAAGAAGACAACTGAATACCCTGAACCACCAGCAATGATCAGAAAATTTATTGGATCAAATAAGCTATAAATTTGTTTTCTTAATAAGAAATAAACAGAAAATATTGTTATTAATGTAATAGGTAAACCAAAACCAAGATGACTCGCATATAAATCCGCGAAAGTAGCCTTATCCATATAAACCTCGTAGAATATATAACATCTTAATAATCTTACGGATTTTAGAGGTTATAAACACAGGATATTTTTTCAAATCAAGCCAATAAGTTTTAAGATATATTCTTGCAAGGCCATTATATAAAACACTTGCAGAATAGTTTACTTTATTAAATTCTGCATTAGCTACTTTTAGATAGTCACCACTGCGGCTAGCATTATGCAAATGCACCCGATATCCAGCAATGCACCGTTTATTGAAAATAACTTTTTTATCTGCTAATAATCTAAGAAAATAATCCCGGTCCTCTGCTCTTAATGTCTCATTGTATCCACTCAATTCAACATATGTGGATTTTTTTTGCAATAATGCAGGCCCAGGAACAACCCAATTGAAAACTAGCTCTTCCGCTATATTTTTTTTCAGCCTTTTTATGGATGCATTCCGATATCCAAAAAAAGCACTTTGACAGATTACCGCATTATCTCCATCCACCACGATGCAATCGCTTATAACTGCATCTGCACATGCTTTAAGCAACAACTTCATAGCCTGAGTTAAGCCACCTTCAAGGAGGTAATCATCGCTGGCAATTACATAAATATACTCAGAAGTAGCATAACCAGCACAAATATTTAATGTTTTTGTAACCCCCAAGTTTACATGGTTTTTAATAAAAATAAAAGAAATATGACTATTATTATGAATGTTAATGTAGTTATCAATTATTTTAACGGAGTGATCTTTTGACTTATCATCGCAGATGATAACTTCAATTTCCCCGGAATACGACGCTCTAACACCGTCAAGACATTTTGCAATATATTTTTCATGGTTATAGCATGGTATCAATACGCTTACTTTAGGTAGATTCATAACTATCTTTTTTATCCCGGATAATATATTTCATGGCAAAAAAAACAAAAACTAAATAGATGATGTAATTTATTGCATACGCAATATTAGCACCATTTGTTTCAAAATGAGGAACCAAAGCAGAAGTTAATAGCACTAATGACCCAGCAAAAAACACCTCACTACTTACAAACCATTTTGTGGCACCGCGGGATATCATCGGATAAGCATAAAGCCAACTTGTGATCTTCAGAACATCGCCTACAAGCTGGATAGCAAAGAGCTCTCGCGCAGCGCGAAATTTTTCAGTAAAAAGAATAGTGATCGCCAGGTCGCGAAACAAATACACACCGACAGCCATTAGAATAACAATTGGTATAATTATTATGGCAGTATTATTAATCTCAGCTCGTATATCATTGTACGATTTGAGTTTCGCTAGCTGTGGTAAAAAATAAATCCCCAAAGCCATCGTCATTACACTGAGATAGACTTCTGAAATCTTCCACACTGCTTGCCATTGTCCGGCAGCATCCCAACCTACATGAGAAATAATAATTTTCCTAACAGCTATTAACGCCAATGGCATGCTAACTGCAGATGCAATTGCAATTAAAATATATCCACCGACTTTTTTTCTATTCTCTGATTCAGTTTCTCCCCACCAATATGTCAGCTTTAACCACGGTTGCCTTAAACAGGAGATAAGCATCACGATGCCAATAAGCCCTGACTGTACAGATGCAGCAATAAGTGCACCATTAACACCCCACATAATGATCAGAGCAACCATAATGGTTGTTGACATAATAACCGATATAATACCAAGTGTTACAAATCGTTTGTAATGTTGATGACCATTAATGACAGAATTTATTAACGTTGCCATTGCAGAAAATGGTAGCGTCAAAAACATTACGCAGATTAACCAGCCATAATTAGGAACTTCGAATAACCAGTTTGAAATATGCTTTGAGAGTAATAATCCAACAGGAACAAGAGAAACACAAAATACGGCCACCCATTGCACTGATGCTCGCCACCATGGCGAGCATGCAGTATAACCACTATCGCAATTTTCAGATGTATATCTTACAATGGCATTGCTTGTAGGTGCGTTAATAATTCCGTTGAGCATAGTAATCAGATTTTGCGCCTGACCCAACAATGCCATTCCGGTTGTTCCTGTATACACTGCAATGATTTTCGATACCAAAAATCCGGCCATCATTCTGCTTAAAGTAAGTAACCCCGTAAAAAAGGTTACACTCAACAGTTTTTTCATGCCTGAAACTCATTCAGTTTTTCAATGACATAATTTATTTGCGCATCATCCATAGTTGGATCGATCGGTATTGAAATTACTTCTTCATGAATGGATTCAGTCAGAGGGTAACTTAAATCATTATATTCTGAATACGCTTTTTGCTTGTGTGGTGGAATTGGATAATGAATTAAAGTCTGAATGGCAAGTTCAGCTAAGAAATCAGAGAGCTGTTTTCTAAATTTTGTTTTAATAACAAAAAGATGCCAGACGCTTCGCTCTTCAATATCATTAAGTGGCAACTGTAAATAAGGGTTTTTAATACCTGCTATATATTTCTCTGCAATTTTCTTTCGAATATCGGTATCTTCATCCAGGTATTTGAGTTTTACACGTAACATTGCAGCCTGCATTTCATCGAGGCGACTGTTAACACCCTTGAAAATATTCTCATATTTTTTGTGGGAGCCATAATTACGTAATGCACGCAGGACCTGATTAAGCTCATCGTCGTTAGTTGTTATTGCACCAGCATCCCCAAGAGCTCCCAAATTTTTACCAGGATAAAAACTAAAACCGCTAGCATGTCCCCATGAGCCTGCACGCTTGTTGCCGATGCTAGCACCATGAGCCTGTGCTGAATCTTCAAGAACCAGCAAGTTATTTTCTTTTGCAAAAGCCATAATTTCATCCATCGGGCAAATTCGACCATACAGATGAACAGCAATGATTGCTTTAGTTCTAACCGTTGCAGCTTTCTCTATACCGGCCAACGTCAGATTATATGTACTGGCGTCAGGCTCCACAAAAACTGGCTTAAGACCATTCTCACTTATCGCTAATACTGTAGCAATATAAGTATTAGCTGGTACCAGAATCTCATCGCCTTCATGCAATTTACCGAGTAATTTCCATGCACGAATTGTCAGTATTAATGCATCCAGGCCATTGGCAACACCAACACAATGCTTTGAACCACACCATTGGGCAAATTCTGTTTCAAAGGAATCCAACTCCTTTCCTGCGATATACCAACCCGAATCGATGACCCTCGCGCAAGCGTCTTTTAATTCAGCATTAAAACGAGAATTTACATTTTTAAGACTCAGAAATTCAATTTCCATTTTTAGATATACCCATTATTTTAGCTGGATTACCATATACGATAGAATAATCTGCAACATCTTTTGTAACAACAGAACCTGCTCCGACCATACACTTTTCTCCTAAGGTAATTCCCGGAAGAATAGTGACATTAGCTCCGATGGAAGCGCCTTTTTTTACATGAATAGTGTCAAACTCTTTACTATGATTTTTGGAACGAGGATATTTGTCATTGGTAAAAGTGACACATGGGCCAATAAAAACGTCATCTTCAATAACGGTATTATCCCAAATATAGACCCCGGATTTAACTGTCACACGGTCACCTATTTCAACTTTACCTTCCACCAAGGTATGGGCACAGATATTGCAATCTTTACCGATTTTAGCGCCAGCTAAAATAACAGAAAATTGCCATATCCTTGTTCCTTCACCGATATCATTGGTCTGAACATCACTTAAGGGATGAACATACATTTTTGTTTACCTTATCCAGGAACGCATCGTAATCTCGAATATAGTCATTCTCATCATAGTGACTGTCTGCCAATACCATTAGCACGCAGTCCTCTGAAAAATCATACATTTCACGCCACATACATGAGTCGATAAGTAAACCTTGTGCTGGATTATCCAACAAAATTTCTACACGCTCCTTTCCATCATCTAAAACAAATCGACATGATCCACGCATCGCGATAGCAACCTGCTTAAGTTTCCGATGCGCGTGCAACCCACGTCTTACACCTTCTTTGGTGTTGAACATGTAATAAACACGCTTGATTTCGAAAGGAATATTATTTTCTTCCTCTAAGGCAATCAGTGAACCTCGATCATCTCCATGAGCCTGGAGTGGGATAATTTTGATGTCCATTTTAGTTCCTGAATATTTGTGCTTCGTTAAAGAAACATGCCTGATTGTCTTTTTCTGAAATGATCAGTGGATCAATTGGCCATTCAATTGCTAATTGACTATCATCCCAACGAATTGCTCTTTCATTTTCTTTAGAGTAATAGTTATTTGTTTTGTACAAAATTTCCGAGTCATCCTTGAGAGCAATGAAACCATGTGCAAAACCTTCAGGAATCCAAATCTGCTTTTTGTTTTCAGCGGTGAGTTCTACACCAACCCAATGCCCAAAAGTTGAAGAACCTTCTCGGATATCGACTGCAATATCATAAATTGCGCCATGTAAACAGCGGACCAATTTTGCTTGTGCAGAAGGCGAAAGTTGATAATGCAGCCCCCGTAAAACACCTTTGGATGATCTAGAATGGTTATCCTGAACGAAATTTATTTGCCTTCCAACAGCTTGCTCAAAGACCCTTTGATTAAAACTTTCAAAGAAAAAACCACGATCATCACCAAATACTTTCGGTTCAAAAATCAAAACATCTGGAATATCAGTCTTAATCACATTCATTGCTTAATAGCCTTTAATCATTTTCAGCAGGTACTGACCGTATGCATTTTTCTTCAACGGCTCTGCCAGTTTCTTAACCTGATCAGCGTCGATAAAACCTTTACGATACGCAATCTCTTCCGGGCAGGAAACTTTCAGCCCCTGACGCTCTTCAATTGTCGCAATAAAGTTACTTGCCTCGATCAGGCTCTGGTGTGTACCGGTATCCAGCCAGGCATAACCGCGTCCCATCATGGCAACTGAAAGACGCCCCTGCTCCAGATAAATACGGTTGATATCCGTGATTTCCAACTCACCGCGCGCAGAAGGTTTCAGGTTTTTCGCCATTTCTACAACATCGTTATCGTAGAAATAGAGACCCGTTACGGCATAGTTACTCTTAGGCTCCAGCGGTTTTTCTTCCAGGCTGATGGCCGTACCGTTTTTATCAAACTCCACAACGCCATAGCGTTCAGGGTCGTTAACGTGATAGGCAAAGACCGTTGCACCAGCATCTTTATTCAACGCAGCTTCAAGCTGTTTTGGCAGGTCATGACCATAGAAAATGTTATCGCCCAGCACCAGCGCGCAGCTATCGTCACCAATGAACTCTTCGCCAATAATAAAGGCCTGCGCCAGTCCATCAGGGCTTGGCTGCACTTTATATTGCAGGTTCAGCCCCCACTGGCTGCCATCGCCGAGCAGTTGCTCAAAGCGCGGCGTATCCTGCGGTGTACTGATGATCAGAATATCTTTAATTCCCGCCAACATCAGTGTCGACAATGGATAATAAATCATTGGTTTATCATAGATAGGCAGCAATTGTTTACTTACCGCCATTGTCACAGGATAAAGACGAGTGCCAGAACCACCAGCCAGAATAATACCTTTACGCGTAGTCATCAATTTTCTCTATAAACACAAAATGCCCTCTAAAGGGCATTTAAAATAATTAAATAGATTGAGCGGTAAACAGCTCAGCGAGCATACGTTTCACGCCAATATCCCAGGACGGCAATACCAGATCAAAGTTCCGTTGGAACTTTTCGGTGTTCAGGCGTGAATTTTGCGGCCGTTTTGCCGGAGTCGGATACGCTGATGTCGGAACGGCATTCAATTTTTCGATTGCCAATTCAATACCCGCTTCTCGAGCTTGTTCGAACACCAGTGCGGCGTAGTCGTACCAGGTTGTGGTATTTGATGCTACAAGATGATACAGCCCAGCCACTTCGGGTTTTGCCAGCGCCACACGAATAGCGTGCGCGGTACAATCAGCTAACAGCTCAGCTCCCGTAGGGGCACCAATCTGATCGTTGATCACTGACAGCTCAGTCCGCTCTTTTGCCAGGCGCAGCATCGTTTTAGCAAAGTTATTCCCTTTACCGGCGTATACCCAACTGGTGCGGAAAATCAGATGCTTAGCACAATTCTCCTGCAGCGCTTTTTCGCCGTTAAGTTTAGTCTGACCATAAACGTTCAGCGGTGCCGTTGTATCGGTTTCCTGCCAGGGCGTCTCGCCGTCGCCAGGGAAGACATAATCTGTGGAGTAATGAACAACCCAGGCACCAATCTTGGCAGCTTCTTTTGCAATCGCTTCAACACTTGTTGCGTTCAGTAGCTCAGCGAAATCTCGCTCGGATTCGGCCTTGTCCACCGCAGTATGTGCAGCTGCGTTGACGATCACATCAGGCCTAATCGCACGCACCGTCTCGGCAATACCTTCAGGATTGCTAAAGTCACCACAATAGTCTTTTGAATGGACATCCAGGGCGATCAGGTTACCAAGGGGAGCGAGGGCGCGCTGTAATTCCCAGCCCACCTGCCCTGTTTTACCAAACAGGAGAATGTTCATTACTGGCGCTCTCCATAATTCTGCTCAATCCAGGTTTTGTAAGCCCCGCTTTTCACGTTGTTCACCCAATCCTGATTACTGAGATACCATTTAACTGTTTTGCGAATCCCGCTCTCAAACGTCTCTTGCGGTTGCCAGCCCAGTTCTTGACCAATTTTATGTGCATCGATTGCATAGCGGCGGTCGTGACCCGGACGGTCGGTCACATAAGTAATCTGATCGCGATAGGAGCCATCTTTCGGTACGATTTCATCCAACAGATCGCAGATGGTATGAACGACATCAAGGTTCTGCTTCTCGTTATGGCCGCCAATGTTGTACGTCTCACCCGGCTTACCTTGAGTGGCTACGGTATAGAGAGCACGGGCATGATCTTCAACATACAGCCAGTCACGAATCTGATCGCCTTTGCCATAAATCGGCAATGCTTTACCGTCCAGAGCGTTGAGGATAACCAGCGGGATCAGTTTTTCCGGGAAATGATAGGGACCGTAGTTGTTAGAACAGTTAGTCACAATTGTTGGGAAACCATAAGTACGCAGCCATGCGCGAACCAGATGATCGCTTGACGCTTTGGACGCGGAATACGGGCTGCTCGGCGCATAAGCCGTTGTTTCAGTGAACAGCGGCAGCTCGGTTGAAGCCGGGTGCTCATCAGGATGGGGCAGATCGCCATACACTTCGTCAGTCGAAATGTGGTGGAAGCGGAATGCGGCTTTTGCCTCTTCATTCAACGCAGACCAGTATGCGCGCGCGGCTTCCAGCAGGACATAAGTCCCGACTATATTGGTTTCGATAAATGCAGCAGGCCCCGTAATGGAACGATCCACGTGGCTTTCAGCAGCCAAATGCATGACAGCATCAGGTTTGTGCTCAGCAAAAATGCGCTCCATCGCCGCTTTATCGCAGATGTCTGCCTGCTCAAACGCGTAACGCTTGCTGTCACTCACTTCTGCAAGTGATTCCAGGTTACCGGCATAGGTCAACTTATCAACGTTAACCACTTCATCCTGGGTATTTTTAATAATATGCCGCACAACTGCAGAGCCAATAAAACCAGCTCCGCCAGTAACAAGAATTTTCACGTTAGCTATTCCGTTGATTGAATATATCGGGATATTGATGTTCTGAATTCAGAGTAATATGAGCGAAGACAGAAAATATGCACGCTACCGCCCCTGGCTTAACAGCTACCAGTGCACTGAGTAGATTCGCAAAATGTGTTCACTTATGGTCATTTTTTGGGCGTCAGACGCCACTGGACAACCATAGAAGTCCGTTAATTGTCGTCCTTATCGGCGTCAGAAACAAGTAGAAATCCTTATCAAGTCGCCCAAAAAAACAACAGCTAACTTATTGTAATGTGGGAACTTTAAAAACAAAAAACGGCAACGAGCATTCTTGAGGATTTGCCTTCACTCAGAATGATCGGTTGCCGCTACTTTCGTGCTGCGCGCTTACGAGGCCTGAATTATCACTCGCTCGTCAGCATCTTCTCAATGCTCTTACGGAACTTCGCCCCTTCCTTCAGGTTGCGCAGCCCATAGTTCACAAACGCCTGCATATAGCCCATTTTCTTACCGCAGTCGTAGCTGTCACCGGTCATCAGCATCGCATCAACCGACTGTTTTTTCGCCAGTTCTGCAATGGCATCCGTCAGCTGAATACGGTCCCAGGCACCGGGTTCCGTTTTTTCCAGCTCGGCCCAGATATCAGCGTTCAGCACATAGCGGCCTACTGCCATCAGGTCAGAAGCCAGTGTCTGCGGCTGATCGGGTTTTTCGATGAATTCAACAATACGGCTCACCTGACCTTCTGAATCCAGCGGCTCTTTGGTTTTAATCACAGAGTACTCAGACAGATCGCCTTTCATGCGTTTCGCCAGCACCTGGCTACGGCCCGTTTCATTGAAACGCGCCACCATAGCGGCGAGGTTATAGCGCAGCGGATCGGCTGAAGCATTGTCCAGAATGATGTCTGGCAGCACCACGATAAACGGATTGTCACCGACAACCGGACGCGCGCAGAGAATGGAATGCCCAAGGCCCAGCGGCTGTGCCTGGCGCACGTTCATGATGGTCACCCCTGGCGGGCAGATGGACTGCACTTCGGCCAGAAGCTGACGCTTAACGCGCTGCTCAAGCAGCGCTTCGAGTTCGTAAGAGGTGTCGAAGTGGTTCTCTACCGCATTCTTGGAAGAGTGAGTCACCAGAACGATTTCTTTGATCCCTGCAGCAACAATCTCGTCGACGATGTACTGGATCATCGGCTTGTCAACGATCGGCAGCATCTCTTTAGGAATCGCTTTTGTGGCTGGCAGCATATGCATGCCCAAGCCCGCTACCGGAATGACTGCTTTCAAATTAATCATTATTTCTTCCACCTTAAAATGGTTGACGAATTATAGACTCTTACCGGAAAACAGCCTAGCTGAAGAGTCCTGATAAACGTCGCATGCGAATCACATTGTAGCGAATACTCACCTAACTTACCCTTTACACGATAAGGTGAGAGCCAGAATTATCGGAATCCTGCATGGTAGATGTTACTCCACCAGTTTTTCCGAATAATCGTAGCTACCAGCCACTCATTCAGATACAAATGTGATGTCATCCTTTTTCTCGTGGACGAACTCGTGTTTCAACGTACGATCGAGTCCCTGAGAAAGGGTGTAGGGTGCTATAAAGCCAGAACTATGCACTTTCGTTGCATCGAATTGCGTTGTGGCACAGAACTTCTTAACACGAACAGAACTGATAGCGTACTTTTTGCCCGTAATTTTGCTCAATACGTCAAAGCAATACCCGCCTAACATACCTAATGGGTAAGGTAGATGAACCGACGGGATTTTTTTGCTGAGACTTTTCTCAACTTCTGCTACTAGCTGATTCATATTCAGATCAGGCTTGTCGACATAGTTATATACGTCATAGCCAGGCTTGACGTTCGTGAGCTTAAATTTAATAAACTCAACGATGTTGCCAACATAAGCCATCGATTTATAATTCGTGCCTGCTCCAACCATGGCAAATTTACCCCCTGCGATTTGCTTCAGCAGATTGTAGACATTACCGCGGTTGCGCTCGCCGAAGATCACAGTTGGTCGAACAATGGTCAGCGAGCGTTCCTGAGGCGCTTTATCGAACCATTCACGCAACACCTCTTCCGCCTGCCATTTGCTCTTTCCATAATGATTAAACGGGTCTTGCTGATGAGTCTCATCCGGATTCACTTTATTGAGTCCGTAAACGGCGACGGAACTGGTAAAAATGATGTTGTTTACATTATTTTTTTCCATTGCTGCCAGTACGTTACGCGTCCCCTGAACATTGACATCATAATAAAGTGACGTCGGGCTAACGTCATCGCGGTGCTCAGCAGCAAGCAGCACAACGGTGTTAAATCCAGCAAGCGCCAGGTCGAGTTGTTCCTGATTGCGAACATCACCAGACACAGTGATCTCAGAGTAAAAATGACTTTGTTGCTTGTCGAAATTGGTCACATCGAAATTTGCCTGAGAAATCTCAATCAGACGGGTCCCAACAAAACCAGATGCGCCAATAAATAAAACTTTATCGTTCATAAACCACTCAATAAGTTAGATGTAGAGCGTCCTCTGGTCATTTATACATCTATTCCCTGAGGTGCCAGCCTGTAGACCAGATAAACTTCAAACAGTAATGGCACGGATTATAGCCCCTAAGAAGAGTGACTTCAGTAACAAATTCTTAGGGGGCTACGGTATTTTGATGCAGCAGAAAAGTTATCTTTGCTTTTGAGGAAGGGAAAAATTCAGCCTCTCCACATTCACCACCTGCTGATCCACCCGGTCGATATCCACCGAACTCTGCCCTTTTTCATTGACCGCATGAATATTCGCCAGTGAGAGCAAGGTCTCATCTTTCGCCATAAACTTGCCGCGCACGTCTTTGCGCAGGTCAAAATTCATCTTCAGCGCGGGCCCGACTGTCGCCTGCTGCATCACGGTGATGTTGCGTAAAAACAGGTGCTGCGGTTTGTTGTGCAACTCAAGTGTCGCGCGCTGCATCTCCACGTTAGTGATGGCGACAAACGAGGTCGCGTTGCCCGATGAAATCTGTATGCCGCGCAATTTGTACGCCAGCTGTCGATTATCCAGGCGGATATTGTTGAGCCTGAAGTTTTGCGGAATCGACAGGTAATCGCCCTTAACCACCCCGTAGCCGATCAGCATCCCGGCGCTGTTGACCATATCAACATTATCGATGACAAAGTTATCGCAGCCATAAATCGCCACCGTGGCGTTATCAATCCCGGCTTTTTTACTGAAATCCGGGGTGATGTTTTTGGCTTTCACATTACGAATAATAAAGTGCTTACCGTTTTCCACATGCACCAGTTGCCGACAGTTACTGCCCGTAATGTTCGCCACCACAAAGTTCTTCACGGTCTGCTTTTCCGGGTAGTCGTTATCGTAGGTACTCCCGGCGAGGCCAATGCCGATGCCCCAGTTGATCTTGCCGTTGGTACAGTTGATATTGTCGATCACATGGTCAGAGATCAGGATATTGCGGTCGTTAATGGCGACGTTCCATTCGATCGCATCGCCCTGCAAATGGCTGAAACGGCTGTTCGTGATCCGCGCGCCGTCGACCTGATTATGGAATCCCTGACGTAGAATGGCGTAGTTGGCCTGCGACACGCTGATGTTATCGATCAGCAAATTCCGCATCACCCGCGGTTTTTTACCGCCAATGTAAATCTGCGTCACCGGGCCAAAGCCGCTCATCGCCAGCCCCTGAATCACGCAGTCAGAGCCGCGCACATCCAGGGTGATGTTTTCCGTGCGGCCCTTCCCTTCGCCGATCACCTTGCTGCCCTCCTGTAACACAAAGCGCCCACGCCCGTTGCCGGTGAGCACCCCGCGAATCAGCAGGGTTTTACCCTCGGGGATAAATATTCCGGTGTTGATGTTCTCGCAGGTGAGTCCCGCCGGAACCACCACGGTATCGCCGTCGACAAAGGCCTGCTTAAAAGCAGCGATCCAGTCCTTGCGATTGTACTGACTGATATCGACCGTGCCGCTGCCCGCCGCGCGTGCGAGACGTGTCGTGAGCAACGGCGTCGCGGCCAGCAGCGAGCAGGCGGTCACAAAGTTGCGTCGGGTTATTTTTTTCAGCATACCACCTCGGCTTATAGCGTTTGTAACAGGCTCGCTAACTGACGATTTATTACCTGCTGATTAAATTCGGTTTCGACTTTTTGCCGCGCGTTATGCAGCACCGGCGCCAGCTCCTGCTGGTCAATATCGCTGAACGCGGCCAGCCTGTCGGCAAGCGCGACCGCGTTATTTTCCGGCACCAGCCAGCCGGAATGGCCAGGCTCGATCAGCTCCGGGATGCCGCTGTGCACGGTGGAGACCACCGGAATACCCACCGCCATCGCCTCCATCAGGGCCACAGGAATTCCCTCCATATCGCCATCCGCACCGGTCACGGACGGCAGCAGGAACACATCGGCGTCGTCGAGCATGGCTTTGACTTCATGACTCGGCTTAAAGCCCGGCATCTCAACAAAACCTTCCAGCTGGTATTGCTCGATCAACGTGCGCAAGCGGCGCTCCCACGGGCCAATCCCGAGAATGCGGTAGTGAAAATCCACCCCACGCGCCCTGAGCTGACGACAGGCTTCAATCGCCACGTGCAGCCCTTTTTTCTCGGTGAGACGCGCCACAGAGATAATTTGCAGCGGTTTACCCGGCACTTTCACCGGGCGCTGGGTAAAGCGCTCCATGTTCACGCCCATTCGCGACACGGTGATTTTATCGGACGGACAGCCCATGGTTTTCAGCCGTCCGGCCCAGAGTTCGCTGATCGGCAGCATCATGTCGCCGCGACGAAACAGTTGCTGATATTCACCGGTGTAATGGTTCAACACCTCATGGCTGGAGATGTCGATCCCGTGGAAA
Organism: Lelliottia sp. SL45; assembly: GCF_026672535.1. Lineage (NCBI taxonomy): Bacteria > Pseudomonadati > Pseudomonadota > Gammaproteobacteria > Enterobacterales > Enterobacteriaceae > Lelliottia > Lelliottia sp. SL45. Next base: position 910,214 of record NZ_JAPPRH010000003.1, on the reverse strand, counting down.
ATGGTCGCGATTTTGCCGTCAATCACCCCCAGCTCGCGCAGTTTTGCTGCCGTCACGCCTGCCGGGCCAAAGTGGGCGATAAACACATCGGCGCGAAATGGCCGGGCCGTTTGCCCGCGAATCGAGGAGAGGATCAGGTTGCGCGCTTCAGCGCCGTAGCGGGAAACGTTGAGCGCCCGCCAGGTTGATGTGCGATGCATCCCGCGCAACGTCTGGCCAGCACGGAAGCGTAGCTTCGCCAGGCGGCCCTGTGGCTCATCCTGCAGCCAGCGGGTTTTCGCCGCAAGATCATACTGCGTCCAGGCCGCATGGGTATTCTGCGTATCGCCCTTTTGCAGGGCGACAATCTCCACGTCATATCCCATATCGATAAACGCGGTGATTTGGTTCAGCACAAAGGTCTCCGACGAGAGCGGGAATTTCAGCAAGAAGAAACCAACCTTCATTTACCCTCCCCGATGCGATCGAGGACGGATTTGACCATGCTAATCCCGTTTTCCCGCTCGGCTTTCACCGCGTGCGCCAGGCGTTCATTGATTGCCGGAAGCTGGCCGAGCGTATCGCCCACCATCGCGCCCAGGGAACCGTCCAGCAGATGGCGTATATCCACCGCCATCTCCGGCATGCCCAGCTGCTGCATAATGCCCGCTGATTTGTGTTCATAGTTGATGGCGATAGCTGGCGTGCCAAAGTTCATGGAGATAATCGCTGAATGCAGGCGTGTGCCCACCGTCAGGTCGCAGGCGGAAAGCAGCTTGCCCATCTCCAGATCGTTAAGCTCATCCATCACCACGTGGTAGCGCGACGGATCGTTCACCAGGTTGCGCAGGTTCAGCGCCACCATCCGGTCATCTTTGTTGTAGCTGTCGATGCCCGTACAGGTGGAGAGCGCCAGCACCTGATAGCCGCTGTCGAGCACGCGATTCACCACGTCGGCGAACGCCTGCTCGTAAGCCGCCTGAGTGGTGCCCAGACGCTTATCGAACGGCGCCAGTTCACGCAGGGTAATAGCCACGGTTTTCTGTTTCGCCGCCACGTTCAGCCAGTGCTGAACCGCATAGCTGGCCTCAAAGTTATCGTTCTGGTGATCCACAAGCCAGGCCGTATCCACCCCGTGCTCAACTTTTGAGGTATCAATTTCGCTGCGCTTCATCAGATCCAGACTCACGGATTCGCGCAGGATCAGCGCATCGCAGTGGCCAAACACATAGTTCGCCAGCTGGTTAAACTGTGGGTCCTGGAATGGCCCGACGCTGTGGCCAATCATAAACAGCGGCTTTTTCGCCATAAAGGTGCAGAGCGCATGCTCGAACTGCGGCACGCCGTAGAGATCGACAAAGAACGACCCGCCAACCTGAATAATGGCGTCATAGCCCGACAGCAGGCGCACAAAATCGGTAAACCCCTGGGCGATAGCAATGTTGCGCAGCTTGCCGGTGTCGGTGACACGCGACAGCAGCACCTGATGCTGATAGCGGCGACGCAGCACTTTTTTCACGCGACCCACGACGCCTGCGGCAGTGTTGTGCTGTTTCATCTGGCTGTAGAGCGGATCGCCCATCACCGGGCGGTTGAGTAACCACGACGAGCTCACCGGATAGCGGCTCATCACATCCACTTCTGTCTCAGGCTCGAGTGTGTTAATGGCATCCAGCAGACCGCGCAGAATGGCGCTATCGCCACGGTTGCCGCAGGTATGGTTGCCCAGAATCAGTAATTTCATAATGACCTCTTAAAAAAAATCAGCCTGCACGAAGCAATGTTTTCATTTTTTCGCTGCGACAAAACTGGCGCTTCATCTCAACCACCAGCGCATTACGGGACAGCACAATCATCACCACAAACGCCAGCGCACCGGCGGCGATCTGCACCGCCAGCAACGCGCCCAGCGGCAGATGTCCGTTGAGCACAAACCCTAATCCGTAGCTCACAGCCAGCGTCGGTAGCGACAGATAAAACGGCAGCCACAGGCTCAGGATGTACTGGCGATAGCTGGAGCCGAGCACCGGTTTAATCATCACGAAGTAGCTCAGCACGGTGTTGATTATCTGCACCAGCAGGAAGCCAAGCGTTACACCAATCGCGCCCGCCATGTGCCCGCCGACGATAATCGCCGGAATAAACAGGAACGTTTTAAAGACGTTGAATTTGAAGCTGATATCGACGCGCGCTTTGGCCATCAGCAGGGAACCAATCGGGTTACCGACGGAACGCAGCAGGCCCACCACGCACAACAGCTGCAGGATCGGGATAATCCCGCTCCACTTCTCGCCAAACACCAGCGGAACGAAGTTATTGGAGACCACCATCAGCCCGAGCAGCGCCGGGAAGTTAATAATCCCCACCACCGACAGCAGCTTGTAGAAGTTCACGCGCAGCTTGTCCGTGTCGTCCTGAATTTTGGCGAACGCCGGAAACAGCACGCGGGTAATGATCGGGTTGAGTTTCATCGGCGGTACAACCGCCACGTTGTACGCCAGGTTATAGCCACCCGCGACGCTGGCACCCAGAATACGTGCCAGCACCAGCGTGGAGAGATTGGTATTTACGTAGTTGATAATGCTGTCGGCAGTCAGCCACGCGCCGAAACGCAGATTGGAGGAGACGGACGCCAGCGAAAAGTGAAAACCGGGACGGTAAATCTTTCGTCCAAAGAAGCCGAACAGCAGCGTACGCACCGCCGTGTTGACCAGATACCCGAGGATCGCCGTCATCGCCAGCGGCCAGAAATGGGCGCTGACCACGGTGAAGGTAAAACCTGCCAGCACCGAGGTAGTCTCGATCATGCCGATCTTGTTGAACTCCAGCTCTTTTTGCATCAGCGCGCGGAACTGCTGACCGTGCGGGATCACCACAAAGGCAAACGACAGGGTGCGGATAAGCGGCGCAAGATCCGGGTTGTTCAGCACATCACCGATAACGTCACTCAGCAGAAACACCACCACAAACACCGCAATCCCCAGCCCGACGTTCAGCCAGTAAAGGGTCGTGAGTTCAAGATGACTGATCTCTTTGCGCTGAATAATCGAGTTGGCAATGCCGAAGTCCGACAGGGTATCCGCCAGCGCGATAATCACCAGCGAGACCGTCAGCAGGCCGAACTGGTGATTATCAATAATCCGCGCCAGCACCGTCATCTGCACCAGCCCGAGGCCGATGATGATGATGGTGGTGGCCATCGCCGACCACTTGGCCCCGCTGATGGTTTTTTCACGTAAACTCATGACCACTCCTTTAAGCCTGTTCCATCAGGCACTTAATACGCGGCTTTATTAACAAAGCCCTTAAAGATGGTCAGAAACACGATTTTGATATCGAACCAGACGCTCCACTCGCGGATGTATTCCAGATCGAATTCAATGCGTTTTTCCATTTTTTCCAGCGTGTCGGTTTCGCCGCGCCAGCCGTTGATTTGCGCCCAGCCGGTAATGCCTGGCTTCACTTTGTGACGCAGCATGTAGCCCTCGATCAGCGCACGATACTGCTCGTTATGCGCCACCGCATGCGGACGTGGCCCGACAATCGACATTCCGCCGGTCAGCACGTTGATAAACTGCGGCAGTTCGTCGAGGGACGTGCGGCGAAGGAAGTTGCCCACGCGGGTGACGCGCGGATCGTTCTGCGTGGCCTGAGTCACGACCCTGTCGTTTTCCATCACCTTCATCGAGCGGAATTTCCACACCATGATCGGCTTGCCGTCCATCCCGTAGCGGGTCTGGCGGAAGATCACCGGGCCTGGCGAGGTGATTTTGACCGCCAGCGCAATGCCGCACAGCACCGGGGAGATCAGCAGCAAAATCAAAGAGGAGAGCACGATATCTTCTGCGCGCTTGAGCAGACGGTTGATCCCGGAGAGCGGCGTGTCATACAGCGGTACCACCGGCACGCCGTTCACTTCTTCAATACGCGAGTGCAAAATGTTGAAGGTAAACACGTCAGGGATCAGGATCACCGAGCAGGTCGTGTCGGCCAGCTCACGCATCAGGTGTTTGATACAGGACTCTTCGCTCATTTTCAGGGCGAGATAGACGTTGTGAATTTTGCCCGCGCGCGCATCTTCGATCAGCTGGTCGTAGTTACCCGCCCAGTCCGACGTCACGCCGCCCGGTTTAGCATCGTGATACACCCCCACCACGTCGAAGCCCAGCCACGGCTCTTTGCGAAAACTGTCCAGCAGCGCCTGCCCCACGGGCAGATCGCCGGCCACCGCCACGTAACGCTTGTTATAGCCGCGGTTACGCAGCCAGCCTGCGATAAAGCGGATCAGGGAACGGCAGACCACCATCCCGACGCTGGTTAACGCGTACCAGCAAAGATAGGTTTTCAGGCTGTTATCAAAGTCGCTGCTGAATGCCACCAGCCCGGCGCTGAAAATCAGGCTTAAGGTCCAGTTTTGCAGAAGTAACATCAGCTCGGTGGTGATTTTGACGCCACGGTAAGAGCGATAAAAATCGGTCATCCCGCCAATCATCTGAAAGACCACCAGCGCCAGCAGCGCCATCAACAGATGCATGTATAAAAACGACAGGTCGCTTAGCTGACACACCACCCACAGCCCACCGAACATGATGGTGATATCAGAAAAACGCTGCACCATAGAGATTAACGATGCATTCGTTTTGGCTCGCTCGCGCTTTTTTAGATTTGTCATCGTTGTTCCTGTTATCGGGTTCCCTCTCCCATCGGGAGAGGGCAATGATCACTGTTTCAACAGCGCCAGAATGTCCTGCGTTCGTGCCTCCATCAGCGGAACGTCGGCACGCGACTCCACGTTCAGGCGTACCACCGGCTCGGTGTTCGACGAGCGCAAGTTAAAGCGCCACTGCGGGAACGACATGCTGATCCCATCCGTACGGTCGATTTCGAGGGCGTGCAGGGCAAAATGCTGCTCGACGCGGGCGATAGACTCGGCTGGTTGTTCCAGCTTGCTGTTGATTTCGCCGCTCGCCGGGAACGCCGCCATGCGGTCGCGCACCAGTTCGCCCAGCGTTTGCCCCTTCAGGCACAGCAGCTCGGTCACCAGCAGCCACGGGATCATCCCGCTGTCGCAGTAGGCAAAATCACGGAAGTAGTGATGGGCGCTCATCTCGCCACCATAAATGGCGTCTTCTTCGCGCATGCGCTCTTTAATGAACGCGTGACCGGTCTTCGACATCACCGGCGTGCCGCCCGCAGCGCTGACCACATCGACGGTGTTCCAGGAGAGACGGGGGTCGTGAATGATTTTCGCCCCCGGGTTTTTCTCAAGGAAGGCTTCAGCCAGCAGGCCGACAATGTAATAGCCCTCGATAAACTGACCTTTTTCATCGAACAGGAAGCAGCGGTCGAAATCGCCGTCAAAGGCAATCCCCATATCCGCGCCGTGCTCGATTACCGCGTTGCGGGTATCGTCGCGGCACTCTGGCAGCAGCGGGTTCGGGATCCCGTTCGGGAAGTTGCCATCCGGGGTGTTGTGGACTTTCACAAAGGTGACCGGCACGTTCAGCGCCTTAAAGCGGGCTTCAAGGGCGTCAACCACCGGACCCGCCGCGCCGTTGCCGGAGTTAATCACCAGCTTCAGCGGCTTGAGGTTTGCCACGTTGATATACCCCAGCAGATGGTCGATATACGCGTTGCGCAGATCAATCTGCTGATAGCTGCCGCGCGCGGCCTCGTTCACCGGCGGGAAGTCGTTGGCTTCCGCCAGACGCTGCACGTCGCGAAGCCCAGTGTCGCCGCTGATCGGACGCGCGCCTTCGCGCACCAGCTTCATGCCGTTGTAATCCATCGGATTATGGCTGGCGGTGACTTCGATGCCGCCGTCCACGCCCAGGTGGAAGGTGGCGAAATAGATCTCTTCGGTGCCGGACAGGCCGATATCAAGCACATCCACACCGGCGTCCTGCAGCCCCTTTGCCAGCGCCAGTTTCAGCGCTTCGCTGGTGAGACGCACATCGCCGCCGAGCACAATGGTTTTCGGTTTCAGGTATTCGCCGTACGCGCGGCCAATGCGCCACGCGATATCTTCATTCAGCTCTTCACCCAATTTGCCGCGAATATCGTAGGCTTTGAAACAGGTTAACTTATTCATGTTTTTACCCTTCTTCAGGCAACAGTCGGCCCTGACCAGAAAGTGGCCAAAAATTATCGTTGTCGTTATTTGCCGGATGGCGCAGTGCCACCGGGCATTGTTAAGCGGTGCTAAACCCGCCCGTACCGATCCTGGAACCGGACAATATCGTCCTCTTCCAGATAGGAGCCGGATCGCACTTCGATCAGATCGAGAGGAATTTTTCCTGGGTTTTCCAGACAGTGCGTCGCGCCCAGCGGAATATAGATAGATTCGTTTTCGCCAAGCAGTTTGATCTCACCATCAATGGTGACTTTCGCCGTCCCCGCGACCACCACCCAGTGTTCCGCGCGATGATGATGCATCTGCACAGAAAGCCCCTCGCCCGGTTTCACGGTAATGCGCTTCACCTGATAGCGATCGCCCGCGTCGATGGAGTCATATTTGCCCCACGGACGGTACACTTCGCGGTGAATGTGATGCTCATGACGGCCATCAGCTTTAATCTGCTCAACGACTTTTTTGACGTCCTGGACGGAGTTTCGGTCGGCAATCAGCACCGCGTCTTTGGTCTGTACAACCACCAGATCTTTGACGCCAACCGTGGTGACCAGGCCGGATTCCGCATAGACATAGCTGTTTTCGGTTTTGTGGCTAATGACATCGCCATGATGGACGTTGCCTTCCGCCGTATGGGCGCTGATTTCCCACAGAGAGGACCAGGAGCCGACATCGCTCCAGCCCGCATCCATCGGCACCACCACCGCGTCCGCCGTGCGTTCCATTACCGCGTAATCCACTGACTCTTCCGGGCAGGCGAGGAACGCCGCTTCATCCACGCGGATAAAGTCGAGATCCGGGTCTACCACCGCCATCGCTTTTTCGCAGGCGCGGAGAATATCCGGGCGATATTTTTCCAGCTCTTCCAGATAGCGCCCGGCGCGGAACAGGAACATCCCGCTGTTCCAGTAGTATTCGCCGCTGCCGACATAGGCCTGAGCAGTTTCCAGATTCGGTTTTTCGACAAACTGCGCCACGTTAAAGGCCACACTGTCGCCTTCTCCGGTCGTTACATCGCCGCGACGGATATAGCCGTAGCCGGTTTCCGGGAGATCCGGCACGATGCCGAAGGTCACCAGTTTGCCGCTTTCGGCGTAAGGAATGGCGGCGCGCACCGCGTTACGGAAGGCGTCTTCCTGCTGAATCACATGGTCAGCCGCCAGCACCAGCATCAGCGGATCGCAATCCGGGCTGCTGCGTCGCGCGGCCAGTGCCGCCAGGGCGATCGCCGGGGCAGTATTACGGCCTGCCGGTTCCAGAATGATATTTTCCGTCAGCTTGTTCAGCTGACGCAGCTGTTCGGCGACAATAAAGCGGTGCTGCTCGTTGCAAATCACCACCGGACTTTCGCACTCCACGCCGTTCAGACGAGACACCGTCGTTTGCAGCATGGTGAGTTCCCCTTTCAGGCAGAGGAACTGCTTGGGATAGAGCACGCGGGACAGCGGCCACAACCGACTACCGGAGCCACCCGCCATCACGACCGGGTACAATTTATTCTGACTCATTATTCATCCCCGTATATCTGCAATAAATTGGCTAAGCACGTTCTCTTTTTCGAGCGTGCGTTCGGCATAATCACGTGCCACCGTGTTCTCTTTTGGCATCGCGAGAGCCTGTTCAATTCCGGCGACCAGCGCCGTTACCGATTCCGGCTCAACGCAAACGGCGATCCCCGGATAGCTGTCGCACAGCTGGCCTAACTCGGTCTCCGGCTCGGCGGTGATCACCGCATTGCCGCCGACGGCCAAAATGTTGGTCAGCTTGGAGGGCAGAACCGCATCTGCGGCGCCGCGCTTTTGCACGACCAGGTGGCAATCGCCCATCTTCAGCAGGGCTGGCAGCGCCTCATAAGACTGAAGCGGGAAAAATTTCACATTGTTCAGGCCGCGTTCGCTGACCATTTTCTCAAGCCGGGCTTTGCCACCGCCCTGCCCGACAATCACAAACATCCACGGGTGATTGTGAAGCTGCTGCGCGGCGTCGATAACACTTTCCAGCCCCTGTTTTTCCCCGATGTTGCCTGAGTAAAGAATGATTTTTTGATCAGAAGGCAGACCGAGCTGGGTACGTAACGCCAGCGCATCGCTCTCCGTTACGTCGCGAAAACGCGCCACTTCGGACCAGTTTGGGAAAAAGATCACTTTCTGCGCCGGGACGCCCTTCTCCTGCGCTTTGTTCATCATCGAGCGCGAGATGGTTGAGACGTAATCGACGTTATGCAGGCCGCTGCGCTCAAAGGCGCTGGCCAGTTTCGCGACTTTCCCGCCCTTGCCTTTCCCGGCCATACCGAGGCCGAGCATCGCGTCGACTTCATAATCCTGAATGTGCAGCAGAGTGCGTGCGCCAGAGAGTTTGCCCAGCAGGCGCATGCCTGGCGTACAAAACAGCGTCGGCACCACGCCAATAATGCGATCCGGCTTCCAGCGACGCTGGGCCATCAGCGGGAAGAAACTGCTCAGAGCAAAGCTTCCCAAATGCAGCAGGCGTTTTAGCGTCGAGGGCTGTTTCGGCACATACAGCGGGCAGCGCCAGACGGTCGCGTCACCCTGCTCGCGGCGATAGCGCCAGCTGGAGTAGCGCTCGCCGACTTTCCATTCCGGGTAGTAAGGCGGGGCCGTAATGACCCGCACCTCGTGACCCTGACGGGTCATCCATTCGACCATCTCACCGGTGTACTTACCGATACCGGTTAGCTCCGGCGAGTAGTTGATGCCGTAGACCAAAATCTTCATAGTCCCGGCACCTCAGCCTGCCGTTCCGCCAGGAAGTAGGCGCGACTGTTGTCGTGAACATTGTCACTGGCCAGCAGCGCGGCCTGTTCCAGCCAGCGGTAATCGTCGTGCTGAGAATCAGGCAGACGCAGGTCTGCCTCACTCACCTTCAGGCGAAAACCGAGCACCACGTAATGGGTGCTAAAATCGGTGCCGGAAAAGTTATCGTCATAGAAGTGCTGCCAAACCCCGTAAAACTGGCCTGCCGCCATCGGCAGACGCAGCCCCAGCTCCGCCAGGGTGAGACGTTCAAACGCAGTGTCTAACGTCTCATCCTTTTGCACGCGTCCTCCCGGAACAAACCAGAATCCTTGTGCCGGGCGATTGGTGCGTTTACCGAGCAGAAACTCACCGCGTTCGTTCTCCACGATCAAATCGATGGAGATCAGCGGAGTGGAGCGGACTACCGTGGCAAAATCTTCCTGACTTAAAAACATGATTACCCCCGGAAGCGATGCTGGTTTTCCAGGAACCACTGGTACGTACTGGCCAGTCCCTGTTCGAGCGACACTTCGTGATACCAGCCGAGCTGGTGCAGACGCGTCACGTCCAGCAATTTACGCGGTGTGCCGTCGGGCTTAGTGGCGTCGAACACCACGCGGCCTTTGTAGCCCACCACCTGGGCGATGGTCTGCGCCAGTTCGCGAATGGTGCAATCCACGCCGGTGCCAACGTTGATGTGCGACAGCATCGGCTGGGTGTTTTCAGCCCACACCTCGCGATCCAGTTCCATCACGTGAATGCTGGCGGCAGCCATGTCATCCACATGCAGGAATTCGCGCATCGGCGTCCCGCTGCCCCACACCACCACATCAGGGGTGTTGGCGGCGGTCGCTTCGTGGAAGCGGCGCAGCAGCGCCGGGATCACGTGCGAGTTGCTCGGGTGGAAGTTATCGTGCGGCCCGTACAGATTGGTCGGCATCACCGAGCGATAGTCGCGATCGTACTGGCGGTTATAGGACTCGCACAGTTTGATCCCGGCAATCTTGGCGATGGCATACGGCTCGTTCGTTGCTTCCAGCGTGCCCTGCAGCAGCTCGCTCTCAGCGATCGGCTGTTTGGCCAGCTTCGGGTAGATACAGGATGAGCCGAGGAACAGCAGCTTATTCACATTGTGCAGATGCGCCGCGTGAATGATGTTGCTCTCAATCATCATGTTTTCGTAGATGAAATCCGCCGGGTAGCTGTTGTTGGCGACAATGCCGCCCACTTTCGCCGCCGCCAGATACACCTGGTCAATGCGTTCGTTAGCAAAGAACTGCTGCACCGCCTGGCTGTCCAGCAGGTTCAGCTCGTCGCGGGTGCGAAGAATCAGCTCTGCATCGCCGCGCTGTTCCAGCTGGCGAACGATGGCCGATCCCACCATTCCACGATGACCGGCGACAAAAATACGTTGTTTGGTCATGACTCAGGACTCCAGCGCGATGGCAACCTCGTAGCCATGGGACTTCAGCAGGGAGTGTTTTTTCGCTGCTTCGAGATCGTGGGCAACCATTTCAGAGACCATCTCCTGCAGAGTGATTTCCGGTTTCCAGCCCAGTTTTTCGTGCGCTTTGGTTGGGTCGCCGAGCAGGGTTTCCACTTCCGCAGGACGGAAGTAACGCGGGTCAACCTGAACAATCACATCGCCCGGTTTCACGCCCGGTGCATCGTGACCGGTCACAGAAACCACCACACCACGCTCTTCAACACCGGTGCCTTCAAAGCGCAGTTTGATACCGAGCTGTGCGGCTGCCATTTCAACGAACTGACGCACGGAGTACTGCACGCCGGTGGCAATCACGAAATCTTCCGGTTTGTCCTGCTGCAGCATCATCCACTGCATTTTCACGTAGTCTTTCGCATGGCCCCAGTCACGCAGGGAGTCCATGTTGCCGAGGTGCAGGCAGGATTCCAGGCCCTGCGCGATGTTAGCGATCGCACGGGTGATTTTACGGGTTACGAAGGTTTCGCCACGGCGTGGGGATTCGTGGTTGAACAGAATGCCGTTACAGGCGTACATGCCGTAGGATTCGCGGTAGTTCACGGTGATCCAGTAAGCGTAGAGTTTGGCGACAGCGTAAGGAGAGCGCGGGTAGAACGGCGTGGTCTCTTTCTGTGGGATTTCCTGCACCAGGCCGTACAGCTCAGAGGTGGATGCCTGGTAGAAACGGGTTTTCTTTTCCAGACCCAGGAAGCGGATAGCTTCCAGCAGGCGCAGCGTGCCCATGCCATCGACATCTGCGGTGTATTCCGGGGATTCGAAGGAGACAGCCACGTGGCTCATTGCGCCCAGGTTGTAGACTTCATCCGGCTGCACTTCCTGCAGGATACGGGTCAGGTTGGAGCTGTCGGTCAGGTCGCCGTAGTGCAGATGGAATTTCGGGTTTGCAGCATGCGGATCCTGATAGATGTGGTCCACACGCTCGGTGTTGAACGAAGAAGCGCGGCGTTTAATGCCGTGAACTTCATACCCTTTCTCCAGCAGAAACTCCGCCAGATAAGAACCATCCTGCCCGGTAACGCCGGTGATGAGAGCGACTTTAGACATGTTTATATTCCTCTACTTATCGAATTTAATCAGTTTCAACGCGTTCGCGTATCACCACTGCGGGGTTGCCACGGCAAATCTTATTTGCCGGTAGCGATTTAAAAACGCTGCTGCGGGCGCCAATAACGGTGCCATCGCCAACAGAAACACCAGGTGCAACAAAAACATCTGTCGCCAGCCAGCATTTTTCGCCAATCACAATAGGCGTGGCGTTAATATCGAAATGCTGACTCATAAAATCGTGACTGCCGGTACACAAATAACACTTTTGTGACACCACAGAGTGGGCGCCAATCGTAATATCGCCCAGGGTATATAACACCGCGTCATCACCCACCCAGGCGTAATCACCGAGGGTTAATTTCCAGGGATAAGTAATTTTCACAGACGGGCGAATAACCACATTTTTGCCAATTTTTGCGCCAAATAAACGCAACAAAAAGGCTCGCCAGCGATACAGCACCTGCGGTGACCAGGCAAATAATGTTGCCTGTACCGCCCACCACAGCTGCACTTTTATTCCATTTCCACCGCGAAAACCTTTCGGGACGGTAAAACCACTAAGATCCTGCATCACCTTTCCTTATATTCAGGCTTTGTTATATAAGGCTTTCGTTTTGCCCGTCGTTTTCAGACGTAATAAATAGGATAATTCCGCCCAGAAGCCGGGTACGCGCAATATGTTGCGCTGGACTTTTTTAGCATCCCGGCATAATTCCAGATTATTCGAGGTTGACACACCCCCCATCGAGAATTCCGATACCAGCCCTTTAATTCGACGGAACGGATAACCGGATTTATACAGACTGGCAGCCAGTGCATAATCAGATGACACTTTATATTGCAAATCGTACGGGTGCTTTTTCAGGCCCGCCGTCGGGAAGAAAATCGCCTGATGGCTGGCAGGCAAACTGTGGTAGATATACCAGCCGCTTTTGGCGCTACGACGAATTTTTGTGCCATCGCCGAAATCGAGCAGCGCATCACCGATAAACATGGCTTCTTCTTTCTGGCGCGACAGCTGACGGGCAAACAGCGCCACATCGTCGTGGAAAACATCACCGGAATTAAGGAAGATCGCATAGCGCCCTTGCGCCATGTCGATGCCTTTATTCATCGCATCGTAAATGCCTTTATCTTTCTCGCTGATGTAACGTAAGTTGAACTCACCGTTAAGTTTTTCCAGAAACTCCGCGGTGCCATCGTCAGAGCCGCCGTCGACCACAATCCATTCAAACGTGAGGCTGGGATCGCGGGCCAGATTGCGCAGCGAGCGCCAGGTTTTGACGACCCCTTCGTGATTGCGAAAAGCGACTGTAATGACGCTAAGAAACATAAACCACCTCGTTTCGTCATACGTTCGTAATATTAAGCGCTTTGCGCAGAATAAACGGACAGACAATTAAGAATGCATATTCCGGGCTAAATATTGACCCGGTAAAAAACAGCGACACCGGCGTAAAAAGATAAAGCTGCACACGGAAATTCTGATTATCACCAAACGCGTTAATCATCATTTTGAACACTTTAAACAGGTACCATGCTGTTAACAGCACGGCGAACCAGGAAAAGTAAATAATTAACAGATACAGCCCATTGTCTATGGTTTTACCGACATCCGCACCGTTAAAGATTCCGAATGATGCAACATATTCGTAAAGTGAGCCAAATCTGACTACGCCATCAATATGGGTTAATGAATACCCCACCATCACCAGTGGCCCAATGATACGATAATATGATGACGAACCTTCCGTACCTAAATCACCGAGACGCGTGGCGATGTAGGGGAATGCAAAAACAATACCCACTAAAAATACGGCTAATGAAATGATAGCCAGGGGTAGTTTTTTCTTAATCGCGTCTTTATTCAGGTACTGAAAGGCCCACTCCAGCAGGTAAAACAAGATAAATGTCATTACCCCGGAGAAAGAGCCTGACAGAACAATCCCTGCAAGAATCATAGCATCGGTCTTAGGGGTTTTGATACCAAACTGTTTGATGCTGAGCCAAATTGAGATTAGTGCCAGAGCAAAAAACGCCGGTTCAAAATAAAGCGCAGTGGTGCGTTTGCCACCAAATTTAATGAAGTTCAGAACATAGCTATTACTGTAAATCAGATATTTCGAAATCATCTCCATCAGGCTACTGCCGCCGGTCAAAATAATTTGCGCCATTTCCATAGCGGCAAGCATAACAATGAACGCAACGGCAATATAAAAGAACCTAAGGATTTTCCGATAATTGTGCGGCGAAATAGTTTTAAACCGAATACTCCACACCATGCCAATAATAATGACGATATAGACAAATAACATGGTGGAGGTGACGTACTTGCTGGCATCCAGCGACTGACCAAAGATGTAGTTAAATGCCGTTAAGCCAAAACCCAACCCCAGGGCAATCATCAGTTTCTTCACGCTAATTTTGTCGACATAGAGCAGCAACAAAAGCGGTAAGAAAGTCACGATGGTGATCGGGAAGCTTTCGCCCAACTGGGCAATTTTGACGTTAACCAGCAGATAGATCAGCGGCAACAGCAGGTAGCTACAGATTCTGATAGAACGAGACATACTCCTCCAGCATCTGTTCACCGCTGTAAGCCTTGCGGCTGCGGTTGCGGAACGATTCCAGGCTGGTGTTAAAAACAGCCTGCGCGATCTCGGCTTTTGGTCGTTGCACCAGCGGCAGCACCTCGTGCTCGCTGAAGGTTTTGCCGCCTGATTTCTCCAGCACTTCGCGCGCGGCGTCGCTGTGGGTGGCGATCACCGGCACGCCGATGGAGAGCGCTTCGCACAAAATCAGTGGGTAGTTGTCCACGCGAGAACTAAACACCAGCGCGTCCATACCGTTCAGGGCGCTCATTAGCTTGCGTTTATCCGTCTCAAAGCCATGATTAATCACATTCGGCCCTTCAAACGGCGAGAATTTGCCGAAGGTGTGCAGCTCAATTTTGTCGCCGAGCGCCATCATGTCGCGCACCAGCTGTTGATTGGTTTTGCCGTCATAGCGCAGATCGTGCGCAACCACCGCAATTTTCGGCTTACCCGGCGTTACTGCCACCGGCGTGAGTTCCGCCAGAATGTCTTCGGTCGCCACATCAATGCCATTATTGATAATCTTGCAGCGCCCGACGCCATACAGGCTGTTAAAGGCATCCGCCACGTGCTGACTCGGGGAGATAAAGTGGCAGCCGAGGGCCATCATGTCGCGGAACAGCTGACGTTTTCCTGCCACCAGCTGGTGCGCGCGATCCACTTTCACCGGCGGATAGTTGCTGAGTGTCGGGCATTTCTGGCAGTTCGTTTTCCAGCCTTCGCAGCCATCGGTGAACGCGCAGCGTCCGGTAACGCTCCAGTGATCGTGCAGGGTCCAGACAAACGTGGTGTCCGGCTTGTGCGCCTGCAAGTTCTCACAAAAGGCAACCACCTCTTCAAGTTTCAGCCAGTAGCTGTGCATAACGTGGAAATGCAGAACCACCGGGCCGGGGGTGCGCGTCACGGTGCGGTAGAGGTTATTCAGATTGCCGAACAGATCGCGGTTGAACAGACGAAACAGCGCGATGTTGGCCACCGATGTCAGACGCGGGGTCTGCTTCAGGACGTGCGGATAGTTATCATGACTGACGCTTTTTTTACCGCCCTTGCCGTAGCCATACACAAAGCGGGACTTGAACCCTTTTTGTAGCGCACGCTGATGCAGATCCAGCGCCACGCCGGCCGCCCCGCCTTCGGCAAGACGGACGTTAAATTGCAGAATATTCATTTCAACACCTTCACGCGGGCTTTTTCACCCACCACCAGCGCGTTATCCGGGATGCTGTCCAGCACCACGCTCCCCGCGCCAACGGTGACGTTGTTGCCAACGGTAATCTCACCAATCATCACCACATTGGCCCCCAGCTCGACGTTGTTGCCAATCACCGGGCAGGCCAGGCTGTCCGGGCCACGGTTACCGATAGTGACGCCGTGGCGAACGGTGAAATCATCACCCGCGACCACGAATTTATTGATAACGATGGCGTAGCCGTGGTGAATGGTAAAACGTCGTCCGATGGTGGCCGCCGCCTGGATTTCATAGCCAAACAGGCATTCGGTGATGATGCGGTACAGCACCAGAACCGGCGCTGCCCACAGGTTATTGAGCACATTTTTCTTGCGCCAGACGGAGCAGAAATGGGCGATGCGATACGCCAGAACCATGCAGCACGGGCGCAGGCTCCAGCTGTTTGCGCGGCAATCTTCCAGAATCATTATTTCCCCCGCAGCCCGTCGGCCAGACGCTTGGTGTTTCGCACGGAAAAGAGCGTCAGCAGCGTGCGCCAGTTCATGCGCTTATTGCGGATCTGATAGAGGGTAAACAGCTGATATTTACGGCTGGCACGGTCGAACTTGTCCTTGTGCTTGCGATAGAAGTGGAAGTAGCCGGAGAATTTTTTCGGCGATGAGGTGATCTGCATTTCACCGTGATTGATGTGCAGAATTTGCGTGGCGTCATCCACTTTCCAGGGTTCGCCATATTCCACTACCATGCGCAGGAAAATGTCATAGTCCTGCGCCGCTCTCAGTTCCGTATCGAACAGGCACTCTTTGAAGCGCCATGCCCAGGTAAAGACCTGGTTGCCGATGATATTGCGTTTGTAAAACAGACGGCGCGAGTACGGTGATTTCGGGTACAGCGGCAGGCTGGCGGGCTGGGAGTAAACTTCGCCCTGGCAGACATAGTCGTTGGCATACAAAAACGCGTGGGTGACCAGCTGATGTTTATGCGCCAGGAAGGTCGACAGACGGTTGGGCGTCCACTCGTCGTCGTCATCGATGCCGGTCAGGAACTCCCCTTTCGCCTGCAAAATCGCCTGGTTGCGCACCGCGCACGCCCCGGAGTTGATGGCGTTGTGGGTATACATCACGCGCGGGTCGTTCAGCTCGGTGACAAATTTTTGCAGCTGCTCGAAGGATGACGAGCAATCATCCACGATGATCAATTCCCAGTGGTCGTAGTCCTGACGTAAAACCGATTTAATCGCGCGGATCGCCAGCTGCTGACGATTCCAGGTTGGCATATAGATGGAGATCAAAGGGCGTGGTGTTGTCATTTTATTCCCCGGATGGCTTGTTGCCCTCACCCCTGCCCTCTCCCACTGGAAGAGGGAATTAATATTAGGGTGAGGGAAAACGATTATTTACTGTCAGACTTATATTCGTACTCGTAATACCCGTAATCCTGGTACCCGGTTGCGCGGCGGAAGATGGAGTTCAGAATCACCCCTTTCACCTCGATGCCGTTCTGCTCGAAGCGACTCAGGCTGGTTTCCACCTCTTTCAGGGTGTTCACCGCATAGCGCGCCACCATCAGTGTGGTCCCGGCGTGGCGGCCCACAATCGCGGCGTCGGTGACGGCCAGAATTGGCGGCGTATCAATCAGCACCAGGTCGTAGTGTTCACTCGCCCATTTCACCAGTTGCGCGAAACGTTCGCTCATCAGCAGTTCGGACGGATTCGGTGGCACCTGGCCGCGTGGCACGAGGTCAAAATTGGTAATGGAGGTCGGCTTGGCGCACTGGCTGATCTCCCCTTTGCCGAGCAGAATTTCCGACAGACCGTTGACGTTGTTGGTGCCGAGCAGTTCGTGGGTGTAGCCCTTGCGCATATCGCAGTCGATCAGCAGCACGCGTTTGTTGGTCTGACTGATTACCGCCGCGAGGTTGGCACACACGAAGGTTTTACCAATCGACGGGCTGACCCCGGTGAGCATCAGGACGTTATTTTTGGCCTGCATCATGGCGAAGTGCAGGCTGGTACGCAGGCTGCGCACCGCTTCAATCGCCAGATCCGTTGGGTTACCCACGGCCAGCAGCTGACTCTGTTTGTAACGTTTGACCCCTTTGACCGTTTTGACGCTATCGCGCGACTTCTGCCATTCCGACAGCGGAATGCTGGCATAGACGCTGATACCGTTCTCTTCGAGGACCTGCGGGCTTTCGATACCGCGGTTGAACAGGGAGCGCAGCAGCACACCGACGATGGAGAGCATCAGGCCGAGAATAATGCTGCCGAAAATGATCAGCGCTTTCTTCGGTTTCAACACGCCAGGCTGGGTGATAGCGGAGTCAACGATTCGCACGTCACCGACGGTACTGGCTTCGGTGATTTTCAGCTCCTGCTGTTTATTCAGCAGTTGCATGTACACCTGCTGGCCCGACTCCACATCGCGCGTCAGACGCACAATTTCCTGCTGAGTTTTCGGCATCGCGGTGACGCGGTTGTTGAGTTTCGATTTCTCATCTTCCAGCGCCTGGCGTTTTTCCAGCAGCGTGCGGTAAGCCGGGTGGCGTTTGGTGTAAAGCTTGGAGATTTCCGCTTCTTTGAAGGTCAGCTCGTTTAACTGGGCATCGATGTTAACCATCGAATCGAGCACCGATTTCGCTTCCAGCGGCAGATCGACGGAGTCTTTCTGCTGGCGATAGGCGTTAAGTTTGTTCTCCGCGTCATCCAGACGGGTACGCACTTCCGGCAGCTGTTTCGCGAGGAAAGCGAGGCTCTTCGCCGCCTCTTCCGACTTGCGCTCCACGTTCTGCTCAAGGTAGTTGCGGGTAATGCTGTTCAGGACGTTGCGAATCATCTCCTTATCTTCACCGGTAAAGCTCAGGCTCAACACACCCGTGTCTTTGCCATTTTCGGTGACGGTCAGGTTGTTTTGCAGATTGTTGATCATGCCAAGCGTCGAGAATTTGCTGACGGTAAATTCACCGCCCTCGGCCGCCTGAATGGCGCTGACCATCATGGTGACACCGTTTTTAGACAGCAATTGCCCCACTTCGCCGCGTGCGCTAAAGCCCGCATCGCTGGTCAGTTCATACTGTTTGGGGCCAAGCACCGTCAGGGTGAACACCTGATCCGCCGAACCTTTTGGCAGGGTAAAGGTGGTGACTTTAACGGTATCGTTTTGACGCCCCATCAGTCGGTCCCAACCGGCACCAAACACCGGGAAGGTGTTTTTGCTGACGGCGATATCCAGGTCGAGATCGTCAACGGTTTTACCAAGGACCATGCGCGACTGAATCAGCTGGATTTCCGCGTCGGACGCCGGTGGCTTATTCGCCAGCGCCGAACCGATATCCTGCACCAGTGAATTTCCGGAGTTTTGCTCGATCTGCACCAGCGCATCGGCACTGTAGATAGGCGTAGCAAACAGGGTGTAGACCACGGCGGCGATCGCAAAAACCGCGGTAATGCCCAGCACCCACCAGCGCGCCTCGACCACCGTCCCGATCAGACGGCCAATATCAATTTCATCACTGCCCGAGATCGGGGCGGCAGAAGGTTTTGTTTTTTCTGTCATTGTTATCCCTGCTGAGCTTTCAGTGCCTGCGCCCACTGTTGGGCAGACTGGTCTAGTAAGGTATAAACCGCCTCAAATGCCTCACGGCTCTTGCGATACGGATCGGGAATTTCGCGCTCACTGTCCCAGTGACCAAACAGCATCACTTTGCCGCGCATCTCCGGTGCGATTTCGCACAGCGCACTAATGTGGCGTTTTTCCATCGCGAGGATCAGATCGTACTCCCGGCACATCCGGCCAGAGACCTGACGGGCCACGTGCCCGTCCAGGGAGAGGTTATGCGACTTCGCCACGCTCGTTGCGCGCTCATCCGCCCCCTTCCCCACCAGCGCCCCCAGCCCTGCGGAGTCCACCACCAGATCGGGCTGATAATTTCTCAGCAACCGTTCAGCCGTTGGGGAACGGCAAATGTTCCCCACGCACACCACCAGAATTTTGTTAAACATCGCGGGTTACCAGGTATGAATGTCGCGCGCCGTGTCCGTCATGTAGCGAACGCCACTGATGGTTGGCAGCAACTGGTTGATCAGACGGTTCCAGCGTGTGACTGGCGCGGTAGTGACATAGACCACATCGTATGGCTGCAGACGGAATTCCGTCGCCATCACCAGCGACGTCGCATCGGACATATCCAGCTGGTAGATGTTGGCAATCTTGCCTTTCGCACTGCCTTCGCCTTTCAGCGGACGGATCACGAAGATGCCGCTGGCGTTAGACGACGTCAGATCCAGGCCTTCCGCATTCCCCAGCGCTTCGGTCAGGGTCATGCCGCTGAAGTCCATTTTGAGGGTGCTCTGTTTTTTAACTTCGCCCATCACGAACACTTTCAGATCGTCGTTGCGCGGCACAAACAGAATGTCGCCCGGATAGAGCAGACGGTTTTGGCTCAAATCGCCGTTCTGCATCAGCGCCTGGAGTGAAATGCGCTCCTCTTTGCCGTTGTGCGTCAGCACCACGTTGCGCCAGTCGGCCGCGTCCGTTAACCCGCCCGCGGTGTTGATGGCGTCGAGAATGGTCAGCGGCACGTTGGTGATCGCCTGCTGGCCTGATTTATTGACCTGGCCGGAGACGTAGGCTTTCTGCGAACGGAATGCGGCGATATTAACGTCCACCTGCGGGTCAGCGATGTACTGCGCTAAACGGCCGGTAATATCACTACGAATTTCTGCGAGGGTTTTCCCCACGACGTGCACTTTACCGATGTAGGGATAGAACATGGTACCATCAGGCTGCACCCAGTTACCGGTATCGCTGGAGCTGCGGTATTGCCCTGCGGGAGTGGTCAGTTCCGGGTGATCCCAGACGGTGACGCTCACAACGTCGCCCGGCCCCACGCGGTATTGATAAGAGGCAATTTCCTGATCCAGAGACATATTCGGCTGCGCAACATTCGGACGCGGGCGTAATTGTTCGACGATACGCGGCGTTAATGGATAAACATTCACCATTTTGTCGAGATCAAAATCAGCATCCTGTTGCTTGATCACATCCTTGCCCATTGTTGACATATTGCTGCCGGGAAAGACCGTACAACCACTCATCAAGGTCACAGACACCAATAATGGCATCAATTTCATTTTGGATTTCATCATTGATTATTTATCACTTTGGCAGAGTAATTATCCTGTGCAATTTAAATAAGCGCGGGTTGTTTAGGCAATCAGAATGCAGTTAATAAAATAGAAATATAACTGGCATCAATCCTAAAAAACGCTTATTCATCCATTGGCTATTGACAGAATAATCGAGGCTGATTCACACGCTTTCAGGCACGCTACCGCCCTTGGCTTTCAGTTACCAATCCACTGACGAAACAATGTATTATGGATAGACACCCTCTAAAATTAGGTCTTGCAGGATAAATATATCCGGCATTTTCAATGCCTGAGCGGTAATGAATGTTCGCTCTTAAGACCGTTACATAAATAGCAGCAAGAAGATTTAACATTTGATGCCTGGAGAATTGTTGCAGCTAACCTAATAGCAGGCAAGGAGACAACCGTCCTATTATTGGTTTTTAAGAATAATATTAAGCGCAAAGTTTTATGGTTTTAGGAATTTCTTTATATTGACAAAATACAGACATAAAACATTTCATGCGATATTTCCTAATTATCCGTTTAACCGGATAATTTCACTTTCATATAGAAATAACAGGGTTATTCGCCGTGGCTATTTGCCGCGCTTTCATTAAGAGAAATCTCAAGCAATCATTGCAATTTTAGCCAGCTTTATCCATGATCGAAGTGTGACAAATGTCATATCTTCAGAGGTACTGCTATTACTATGGAATGGATTGCCGATCCATCAATCTGGGCCGGGCTGGTGACGCTGGTCGTCATCGAATTAGTGCTTGGCATCGATAACCTGGTCTTTATTGCCATCCTCGCCGAAAAATTGCCCCCGGCGCAGCGCGACCGCGCACGCGTTACCGGTTTGCTGTTGGCGATGGTGATGCGTTTGCTGTTACTGGCGTCGATCTCCTGGCTGGTCACCCTGACCACTCCCCTCTTCTCGCTCCACGGCCTGAGCTTTAGCGCCCGTGACGTGATCATGCTGTTTGGCGGCCTGTTCCTGCTGTTCAAAGCCACCGTTGAGCTGAACGAGCGGCTCGAAGGGAAAGACAGCGAGAACCCCACCCAGCGTCGTGGGGCGAAGTTCTGGCCCGTGGTCGCGCAAATCGTGGTGCTGGACGCTGTCTTCTCGCTGGATTCCGTGATTACCGCCGTGGGGATGGTTGATCATCTGCCCGTCATGATGGCGGCGGTGATTATTGCCATCACGCTGATGGTGATGGCGAGCAAGGCCCTGACGCGCTTTGTGAACAGCCATCCGACGATTGTGATTTTGTGTCTGAGCTTCCTGCTGATGATCGGCTTTAGCCTGGTCGCAGACGGGTTTGGCTTCCATATTCCAAAAGGCTATCTGTACGCGGCGATTGGTTTCTCGGTGATTATTGAATCCCTGAACCAGCTTGCGATTTTCAACCGCCGCCGTTTTCTCTCTGCCAATCAGACCTTGCGTCAGCGCACGGCGGAGACCGTTCTGCGTCTGCTCAGCGGTAAGAAAGAGGACGCCGAGCTGGATGCAGAGTCAGCGTCACTGCTTGCCGATCACGACGACAGCCAGATCTTTAACCCGCAGGAGCGGCGGATGATTGAGCGGGTGCTCAATCTTAACCAGCGCTCGGTCAGCAGCATCATGACGTCGCGCCACGATATCGAACATATCGACCTGAATTCGCCGGAAGCGCAGATCCGCGCCCTGCTGGATAAAAACCAGCACACCCGCGTGGTGGTGACCGGGGGTGATGATGAGGAAGGTCTGCTTGGGGTGGTGCACGTCATTGACCTGCTCCAGCAGTCCCTGCGCGGTGAGCCACTGGATTTACGTGCGCTGATCCGCCAGCCGCTGGTGTTCCCGGAAACCCTGCCGCTGCTTTCGGCGCTAGAACAGTTCCGCAACGCGCGCACCCACTTTGCCTTTGTGGTCGATGAGTTTGGCTCCGTTGAAGGGCTGGTGACGCTGAGCGACGTGATGGAAACCATCGCCGGTAATTTGCCTAACGAAGTGGATGAGATCGACGCCCGCCACGACATCCAGAAAAATGCCGATGGGTCATGGACTGCCAACGGTCATATGCCGCTGGAAGATCTGGTGCAGTACGTTCCATTGCCGCTGGATGAGAAGCGCGAATACCACACGATCGCCGGTCTGCTGATGGAATACTTACAGCGCATTCCGCAGCCGGGTGAAGAGGTTCAGGTAGGGGACTATGTGCTGAAGACGCTGCAGGTGGAGAGTCATCGCGTGCAGAAAGTGCAGCTGATCCCCCTGCGCGGGGAGGACGATTTGGATTTTGAGGTTTGATCTCTTCTCATCCCCCTCTCCCGTTCAAGGAGAGGGGGATGATTGGATCAGAGCTTATCTAAAAGCTTCTTCACATCTTTGCTATTCTGCGAATCTTTATTCTTATCCGCCCACTCATTCAGACGGCGTTTCGCTTCATCCTGCAGATGTTTACGCAGGATCTGGTCAACCTGAAGACTATAATTCAGCTCCTGCCATCTGCCGTAAACGTTGAGCGGGATAGCCGTCTCTTTCAGGACATCAATCAGTGGGCCTTCGCCTTCCCAGCCGGACATCACGCGGACATTAAAGCGCGTATCCGTCGTCTCTTTCACCAGATCCATTGTGCCTTTACCCGTGACCGCCAGCATCGAGGATTGCCCCTGCATGTCATCAAGCGTGAGCTGCCCGTTGTCCAGCGTCAGATCGGTGGTAAAGGTGTCGAGTTTCGTCGCGCTGTCGAAGTTCTCTTTGGCTTTGACATTGCTGCTGCGCTCGACGGCCTGCTGCACCAGCTGCTGGAAGTTCAGCCCTTCCATGCGGCTGTTGGCGAGGTCAACGTGCGCTCGCCCCTGCCAGCTGTGACGGAAGGCGTCAGCGTCAATCTTATCGCCGGAGAAATCCCCCGCCATGGTCAGATTACCGGTCAGCGCGATAGGGTAATCGAAGGCTTTGAGGATAGTGCCAATCTCGATGTTCTCAAGACGCGGCTGGAACTCGGCCTTCGCCATATCCTTACGCACGTCCAGCATGCCAGGCAGAGAAATATGCCCCGCCCCCATCTGACCGCTTAGCTCGGAAATGACCAGTAAACCGTTGTGGTTCAGCATCTGGCTACTGACGTTAGTGAAGTCAATGCCCCGCCAGCGCACTGCGTTGGCTTTAAGCAGAATATCCGCCGTAAAGCTGCGCAGCCCGTTGTAGTCTGGCGCGTCGACGTTCGACGCAATAACCGGTCGCATCTGTTTCGGCAGTCCGGGTGCCTGAGCGTCGTCACCCTCTTTCGCCGGGACCGGCTGCGGAGGCAAC
This sequence comes from Lelliottia sp. SL45, assembly GCF_026672535.1. NCBI lineage: Bacteria > Pseudomonadati > Pseudomonadota > Gammaproteobacteria > Enterobacterales > Enterobacteriaceae > Lelliottia > Lelliottia sp. SL45. Next base: position 886,582 of record NZ_JAPPRH010000003.1, on the reverse strand, counting down.
AGATTTTCCAGGTTGAGCTTGTCGAACTGAAGATCAAAGACCCATTTCGGCTCTTCGCCCAGCAGAACGCTGGCACGACCTTTTAATGAACTGTCATTCGCCTGCAGGTTGAGATTATTCAGCTCAAGCTGTTTTTGCTCTTCACGCCACATCGCTTGCAGCGTGCCCTGGCCGGTGATCCCTTGCGTCGGGAGATCGGCGCCAGAGAGTTGCCAGTTCAGCTGTTGAATATCGGCGGTAAGTTGATGCGGGTAGTCCGACGCGTTGACGCGGGCATTTAGCGACAGAGTCAGGTCACGCTGATTGCGATTAATGCGACCTGAAAAATCGACCGTCGCCAGATGATGCGGGTCCTGTTCCATCGTCAGATTAATATTGCGCACGGTGACCTGGTCGTCATCCTCATGCTGGAAGACCAGCACGCTGTCCGCCACTTTCAGACTGGCGATATCAAATGACCAGCCCGCATCTTCGGGGACGTCGGGGAGTGAATTAGCGCGAGGGGCGACAGGCTCACCCGGTTTACGGACGGCTTCTGTTTGCGGCGTCAGCTGAATGACAGCACCTTTCAACATCACCTGACGCACCTGTAGCTGGTGCGAAAGCAGCGGCATTAAGGCGACGTCCAGACGCATATTGTCAGCAGAGACCACCGGCAAAGCGGCGCCCGGTGCAGTCAGTGACATGCGGCCAGACAGAATGCTGAGCTGCGGCCAGACGTGCCAGCGAAGAGGCCCATCCAGCTTCAGTTCGTACCCGCTTCGTGCTTCGACCTGGCGGACCATGTAGGCGCGGAAATCATTGGGGTTAACCAGCAGAACCAACGCTGAAAGGCCAGCAACCAGCACCACCAGCAAAATCATCAGCGTTGTAAGAACTCTTCTCATGGCATCCTCGATGAAGCCTAAATCAGTCTTTATCAATACGACTGGCAACCGCACCCTGCTGGTCGCGGTACTTCGCGTCCTGACGGCGGTTGTAAGGGCGCTCGGCCGGGCCGGTCAGCGGCTCGAAGCTCAGCGCACCAATCATCATACCAGGGCGCAACGCCAGCGGTAATTTACCGGCATTAAAGAACTCAAGCACGATACGGCCAGACCAGCCGGGATCGATACGGTGCGCGGTGACGTGCACCATCAGCCCCAGACGCGCCAAAGACGAGCGGCCATCGAGCCAGCCGACCAGATCGGCAGGCAGCGTCACGGATTCATAGGTCACCGCCAGCGCCAGTTCGCCCGGGTGCAGATAGAAAGCGTCGCCTTCCGCCAGCACAATTTCATCGCTCATGACGCGATCGAGCGCGGCGCTGACTTCGTCTTTCGGTCCGCTCAAATCAATAAAAGGTGCGGTGTGGCCGCTGAAAGTACGGAATTTATTGCCCAAACGCACATCAACGGTGACACCGTTAATGCGTTCTACTGGCGGACGCGGGGTGATAGACAGACGCCCTTCATCCAGCCAGGCTTCTATATCTCGGTCACAAAGACGCATGACACTTTCTCCTTTCGTGCATCAAACCCTGAAACCGCACTGGCTTCAGGGCAAACCCGGTTATCTCTGAACGGTACACAATTCGGGCGTATTATTCAAAAAACTGGCTAATTTTCGCTTTCAGGATATCGATAGCAATGCGGTTTTTACCCCCGCGCGGCACGATGATATCAGCGTACTGTTTGGACGGTTCGATAAACTGCAGGAACATCGGACGTACGGTTTTCTGATACTGCGCCATCACGGAGTCCATCGAACGACCACGCTCGTTCACGTCGCGCTTGATACGACGCATCAGACAGATGTCCAGCGGCGTGTCGACGAAAATCGAGAAGTTCATCGCTTCGCGCAAGCGCGCATCGGTCAGCAGCAGGATGCCTTCCAGAATGATGACCTTTTTCGGTTCAATGTGAATCGTTTCTTGCGTACGCGTGTGGTCGACATAGCTATAGACCGGCAGATCGATAGGTGTGCCGCTTTTGATCATTTGCAAATGCTGGAACAGCAGGCTGTGATCCATGGCATTAGGATGGTCGTAATTCGTTTTTACGCGTTCTTCCATCGACAGATGGGATTGATCTTTATAGTAGCTGTCTTCGGGAATGACGCCGATGTGCTCATCACCAACTTGTTCGCGCAGTTCGCGATAAAGCGTACTGGCAATAAGACTTTTACCTGAAGCTGATGCGCCGGCGATGCCTATGATGACGCACTGATGAGACTTATCAGTCATAAATTTAGCGACCTGATTAACCTGGATGTAAAGGAAGGACGACGCCTGAGCGTCAAACGCGGCAATTATAGGGATTTCGCGTGCCTGATACTAGTGGAAAGGGCAGGTAATGCGAGAGTCATTCCAAATCCCTCTTTTCGCCCTGACCGAAATTTTAACGGTCATTTTTAACGCGTTAAACCTGAAATTTCTGCAGACTAAGTATTTAATAACTCTATGATGACAAATTATGAGCAGTCGGCATATGAATTGTAAATTGTTTGTACTAGCATAATCCAAATTAAAATTCTCATTCGTGCGGACCTTGTTCCTGGCAGCATGGCGTCTCTGGATAAAGCGGTAATGAATAAACAATACCAGCATGTTTTGGTGACTACCCCACATCCTTTACTACGGCTTGTCAGTCTTGGTCTGGTGACCTTCATCTTTACCCTTTTCTCGCTCGAGCTGACGCGTTTCGGTACTTTACTGGCACCGTTATGGTTCCCGACGTCGATCATGATGGTCGCCTTCTATCGCCACGCCGGAAAGATGTGGCCAGGAATCGCCCTCGCCTGCTCGTTTGGTAACATTCTTGCCTCATGGATGCTGTTTCCCTGGGAAACCCTCAGTTTCTGGTACACGGCCATCAACGTGATCGAAGCGTGCGTCGGCGCGCTGCTGCTGCGCAAACTATTGCCCTGGTATAACCCGCTTAAAAATCTTAGCGACTGGATTCGTCTGGCGATAGGCAGCGCCGTTGTGCCGCCGCTGTTGGGCGGCGTTCTGGCCTGGCTGCTGGTCCCCAGCGCCGAGCCGCTGCGTAACTTTTTTGTGTGGGTGCTTTCAGAATCTATCGGCGCGCTGGCGCTAGTTCCGCTCGGTCTGCTGTTTAAACCGCACTATTTACTGCGCCACCGCAACCCGAAACTGCTGCTGGAAACCCTGCTCACTATGGCGGTCACGCTGGTGCTGTGCTGGGTGTCGATCACTTTCCTGCCCTGGCCGTTTACCTGCGTAATTGTGTTACTGATGTGGAGCGCGGTGCGTCTGCCGCGCATGGAGGCGTTCCTCGTCTTTCTGGTGACGGTGATGATGGTGTCGCTGATGATTGCGACCAAACCGGCGCTGCTCACGCCCCAGAGTACCGACGTGATGCTCAACGCCCCGTGGCTGCCCTTCCTGATGATGCTCCTGCCGGCGAACGTGATGACCATGGTGATGTACGCCTTCCGCGCAGAGCGCAAGCACATTACCGAGAGTGAAGAGCGTTTTCGTAATGCGATGGAGTATTCCGCCATCGGCATGGCGCTGGTCGGCATTGAAGGGCAGTGGCTGCAGGCAAACAAGGCGCTGTGCCAGTTCCTTGGCTACTCTCAGCCTGAGCTGCAGGCCCTGACTTTCCAGCAATTGACCTGGCCGGAAGATTTAAATTCCGACCTGAAAAGCCTGGAAGATCTGGTACGTGGCGACATCAACAGCTATTCAATGGAAAAGCGCTACTACACCCGCAACGGCGAGGTGGTCTGGGCGCTGCTGACGGTCTCCGTGGTGCGTCATACGGACGGCTCCCCGCTCTATTTCATCGCGCAAATCGAAGATATCAACGACCTCAAGCACACCGAGTGGGTCAATAAGCGCCTGATGGAGCGTATTACGCTGGCGAACGAAGCGGGCGGCATCGGTATCTGGGAGTGGGATTTACAGCCGGATGTGATCAGCTGGGACAAACGTATGTTCGAGATGTACGAGATCCCGTCGCATATCAAACCGACCTGGCAGTTGTGGCACAAGAGCATGCTTCCGGAGGATCGCGAGCATGCTGAACAGGTGATCCGCGATGCCCTGATGGCGCGCGTGCCGTTTAAGCTCGAATTCCGCATACGCGTCAAAGAGGGCGTACGTCATATCCGCTCGCTGGCGAATCGGGTGCTCAACAAGCAGGGCGAAGTCGAACGCCTGCTGGGCATCAATATGGACATGACCGAAGTTAAAGAACTTAACGAAGCCCTGTTCCAGGAAAAAGAGCGCCTGCATATCACCCTCGACTCTATCGGCGAGGCGGTGCTGTGTACCGATATCGATATGCACGTCACCTTTATGAACCCGGTCGCGGAGAAAATGAGCGGCTGGACGCAGCAGGAAGCGATGGGACAGCCCATCCTCAACGTACTGCACATTACCTTCGGCGAGAACGGCCCGCCGATGGAAAATATTCACAGCGGCGATATGTCACGTTCTGATATTAATCAGGATGTGGTCCTGCACAGCCGCAATAGTGGCAGCTTCGATATTCACTACAGCATCACGCCGCTGAGCACCCTCGACGGGCAGAATATCGGCTCGGTGCTGGTCATTCAGGACGTCACCGAGTCGCGCAAAATGCTGCGTCAGCTAAGCTACAGCGCCTCTCACGACGCCCTCACCCACCTGGCGAACCGCGTCAGCTTTGAAAGCCATCTCAAGCGTCTGCTGCAAACCGTGCATGACACCCATCAGCGTCACGCGCTGGTCTTTATCGATCTCGACCGCTTCAAAGCGGTGAACGACACCGCAGGCCACGCGGCGGGTGACGCCCTGCTGCGCGAACTGTCGTCTCTGATGCTGAGTATGCTGCGCTCAAGCGACGTGCTGGCGCGACTGGGCGGCGATGAATTTGGCTTGTTGCTGCCGGACTGTAACGTCGAGAGCGCACGCTATATCGCGGGCCGAATTATTCATGCCATCAACGATTACCACTTCATGTGGGAAGGTCGCCTGCACCGCATCGGCGCCAGTGCCGGGATCACGCTGATTGACGACACCAACAGCCTGGCCGCAGAAGTCATGTCCCAGGCTGATATCGCCTGCTACGCCTCGAAAAACAACGGTCGCGGCGTGGTAACGGTGTACGAACCGCAGCAGGAGAGAATTCACAGCGCGCGCAGCATGATGTCGCTGGATGAGCAATGGCACATGATCAAAGACAACCATCTGCTGATGATTGGCCGCAGCGTCGCGTCGCCGCGCATTCCGGAGAGCAGCAACTTCTGGCTGGTCTCCCTGCGGCTGTGGACCAGTCAGGGTGAAGTGCTCGAAGAACACGCGTTCCGCTCGGGGCTGGCAAAACCGGATCTGCTGCATGCCCTCGACCGCCGTATTTTCCAGGAATTTTTCCGCGCCTTTGCCGTTCAGGTAGCGAATAAAGGGATGGGTGTGGCGCTGCCGCTCTCACCTGAGGGGATGTCCAGCTCGACGCTGGTGAATGAACTGCTCGATTTGCTGGAGAAAAGCCCACTGCCAGGGCGCCTGCTGCATCTGGTGATCCCGGTCGAAACCCTGCAAAACCAGGATGCGACAATTCAGGACGGGCTGCAAAAACTGCGTCAGGCCGGTTGCCGCATTATTCTGAGCCAGGTCGGGCGCGATATGGACATTTTTAACCACCTGAGCGCCCACATGGCGGATTACCTGCTGCTGGACCCGGAGCTGGTGACCAACGTCCACGGCAATCTGATGGACGAAATGATGGTGACCATTATCCAGGGCCACGCCCAGCGGCTGGGGATGAAAACCATTGCCGGGCCAAGCAATCAGCCGCTGATGATGGATACCCTTTCCGGCATTGGCATCGACTTCATCTATGGCGATTCCATTGCCGAACCGCAGCCGCTGGAACTACTGCTGAACACCAGTTATTTCGCTATCAACTGAGGGTGCCCAGTTTTCCGTATACCAGATATGGAGCAGCGCATAAGACCGCCACGGCTGCCAGCGCAGCGCATACTTGCGGATCTGCGCCGGCGTCATACCGGCGAAGCGCTGTTTGATCAGATAATCATCCGGCAAGAACACATCTTTCGCCTGCCAGCCGCGCAGGGCTAAGTAGTTAGCCGTCCAGCGCCCGATCCCGGGCCGCGCCTGAAGCGCCTTCATTCCGCTCTCAATATCTTCCGGCGGCTGGAGCGGAAAAGTGCCGTCAACGACCGACTGCGCAAGGTGAATCAGCGACTCCGCACGTTTCACCGGCATCCCCAGCGCCTTGAGCGCCAGCGGATCGGCAGCAGCCAGTGCCGCCGGGGTCGGAAAGCAGGTGTATTCCGGGAATCCTTTCAGCGGTTCGCCGCAGAGCGCGACCACGCGCGCCGCGAGTTTCGCCGCCATCGACACGCTCACCAGCTGCCCGAGAATCGCCCGCACACCCTGTTCGTACGCATCCATCGCCCCCGGCAGGCGTAATCCGGGACGCGCTGCGCCCAGCTCACCCAGCGTGGCAGCGATGTGCTGCGGATTGCAGGAGAGATCGAACAGGCGTTCGATACGCGCCAGGCAGTTTTGTGCGACCGGCACCAGCCCTGCACTGAGCGTGACCTGCAGGGTGCAATCCGCCAGCGATGGCGTGACCCGAAACAGCCCCTGATGGCCGTCGCAGGTGAAACTGCGCTCGTAATAGGTATCCGTCACGGTCTCCACGCCCGCGACCGCACGCGCGCCAAGAAAGCCAAACATCCATTGCCAGTCGTAGGGGGATTGCCAGTTCAGGGTGTACATCATCGCTCCTTTTGTTGTCTTCACAGCATAACCCGACCTTACGCGGCGTGCCTTGCTTTCATATTCCTGTTGTCGTGAGCGAGACATTTCGCTAAAGTCTCGCCCCTTCTCAACGGCATGGGGATTACGTCAGTGTTTATTGGTTTTGACTACGGTACGGCAAACTGCTCTGTGGCGGTGATGGATGACAACACGCCACGTCTGCTGAAAATGGAAAAAGAGAGCTCGCTGCTGCCGTCGATGCTGTGCGCGCCGACGCGCGAAGCCGTGAGCGAATGGCTGTATCGCCACCATCAGGTTCCGGCGACTGCCACAGAGACGCAGGCGTTACTGCGTCGTGCCGTGAATTTCAACCGCGACGAAGATATCGACGTCACGCCGTCCAGCGTGCAGTTTGGCTTGTCCTCTCTGGCGCAGTACATTGAAGATCCCGAAGAAGTTTACTTCGTTAAATCCCCCAAATCCTTCCTCGGTGCCAGCGGGCTTAAGCCGCAGCAGGTAGCCCTGTTTGAAGATCTGGTGTGCGCGATGATGCTGCACATTCGCAACCAGGCGCAGACGCAGGTGTCGGACGCGATCACCCAGGCCGTCATTGGCCGTCCGATTAACTTCCAGGGGCTGGGCGGCGATGAAGCCAACCAGCAGGCGCAGGGTATTCTTGAGCGCGCGGCCCATCGCGCCGGTTTCCGCGACGTTGTGTTTCAGTATGAGCCGGTCGCTGCGGGTCTGGATTTTGAAGCGACACTGCGCGAAGAGAAACGTGTGCTGGTGGTGGATATCGGTGGGGGTACTACCGACTGCTCCCTGCTGCTGATGGGGCCACAATGGCACCAGCGCCGCGACCGCGAAAACAGCCTGTTAGGGCACAGCGGTTGCCGCGTAGGCGGTAACGATCTGGATATCGCCCTGGCATTTAAAAGCCTGATGCCGCTGCTCGGTATGGGCGGGCAAACAGAAAAAGGGACCGCCCTGCCGATTCTGCCGTGGTGGAATGCCGTCGCGATTAACGACGTTCCGGCGCAGAGCGATTTCTACAGTACAGCTAACGGACGCTTCCTGAACGACCTGGTGCGTGACGCCCAGGACGGCGACAAAGTGGCCCTGCTGCATAAAGTCTGGCGTCAGCGTCTGAGCTACCGTGTGGTGCGCAGTGCAGAAGAGAGCAAAATTGCCCTCTCCGATGCGACCGAGCACGCCGTCACGCTGCCGTTTATCAGCGATGAACTGGCGACCGCCATTTCTCAGCATGGGCTTGAGACGGCGCTGTCGCAGCCGCTGCAGCGCATTCTGGAGCAGGTTCAGCTGGCACTGGAAAACGGTCACGAGAAGCCGGATGTGATCTACCTGACGGGCGGTAGCGCACGTTCACCACTGATCAAGAAAGCGCTGGCAGAACAGTTGCCGGGCATTCCGATTGCCGGTGGCGATGATTTTGGCTCCGTCACCGCCGGGCTGGCACGCTGGGCGAAGGTGATGTTCAGCTGATATTTGTCGGGGTCTGTGTGGGCTGATACCCTCCCCCCGCGTCCGGTAAGAGCGAGAAATTCTCAAAACGGCAGCTCAGGTTGCCGTTTTGCTTTTATCTCTCAGACAAATCCAGACAGTCTTTCATATTTCCTCCATTATTCCACTGCGTTGCCTGACTAAACTAGTATCATTCCCCGAAGTGTTTCAGGAAGAGAACGTATAACGATGAAAGGCAGCAAAAAATTCCGCTGGGCAATCGCCGCCGGTGTCATTGTGGTGGCCCTTGCCGCCGCGTGGTACTGGCACAATCAATCGGCGCAGAGTGCCGCTCCGGCAGGCGCTAACGGCCAGACGCAACGTCCTGCGGGCGGTGGACGCCACGGAATGCGCGGTGGGGCGCTTGCCCCGGTACAGGCCGCGACCGCCGTCAGCAAATCGGTTCCTCGTTATCTCACCGGTCTTGGGACGGTCACCGCTGCAAACACAGTGACCGTGCGCAGCCGCGTCGATGGACAGCTGATGGCGATCCACTTCCAGGAAGGCCAACAGGTCAAAGCTGGCGATCTGCTGGCTGAAATCGATCCGAGTCAGTTCAAAGTGGCGCTCGCGCAGGCGCAAGGCCAGCTCGCCAAAGATAAAGCAACGCTTGCCAACGCCCAGCGCGATCTGGCGCGTTATCAGCAACTGGTGAAAACCAATCTCGTTTCCCGTCAGGAGCTGGACACGCAGCAGTCGCTGGTGAGCGAAGCCCAGGGCACCATTAAAGCGGATGAAGCCGCCGTCGCCAGCGCACAATTGCAGCTCGACTGGAGCCGCATTACCGCACCGATTGACGGACGCGTCGGCCTGAAACAGGTCGATATCGGCAACCAGATCTCCAGTGGCGACACCACCGGCATCGTGGTGCTCACCCAAACGCATCCGATTGATCTCGTCTTCACCCTGCCGGAAAGCGAAATCGCCACCGTCGTTCAGGCACAAAAAAACGGCCAGACGCTGGCGGTAGAAGCCTGGGATCGCGCGAACAAAGCCAAGCTGAGCGACGGCCAACTATTGAGCCTGGATAACCAGATCGATACCACGACCGGCACTATCAAGCTTAAAGCCCGCTTTACCAATCAGGATGACGCCCTGTTCCCGAACCAGTTCGTCAACGCGCGCATGCTGGTCGCTACCGAAGAGAATGCGGTGGTGATCCCAACGGCGGCGCTGCAGATGGGCAACGAAGGCAACTTTGTTTGGGTACTGAACAGTGACAATAAAGTCAGCAAACATTTGGTGAAACCGGGCATTCAGGACAGCCAGACTGTGGTCATCAGCGCGGGCCTTTCCGCAGGCGATCGCGTGGTAACGGACGGGATCGACCGTCTGACCGAAGGGGCCAAAGTCGAAGTCGTTGAAGCACACACGGATACGGCCACCAGCGAAAAACCGGCTAAACGTGAACACGTGAAACAGGGAGCGGCGTCCTGATGCAGGTATTGCCACCCAGCTCCACAGGTGGGCCATCACGCCTGTTCATTTTACGCCCCGTCGCCACCACGCTGCTGATGGTGGCGATCCTGCTGGCAGGGATTATCGGCTATCGCTTCCTGCCCGTGTCGGCCCTGCCCGAAGTGGATTATCCAACGATTCAGGTCATCACCCTCTATCCTGGCGCCAGCCCGGATGTGGTGACGTCGGCGATCACTGCCCCGCTGGAGCGCCAGTTTGGGCAGATGTCGGGCCTGAAACAGATGTCATCGCAAAGCTCCGGCGGCGCGTCGGTGGTGACGCTGCAATTCCAGCTCACCCTGCCTCTCGACGTGGCCGAGCAGGAAGTGCAGGCGGCGATTAACGCAGCCACTAATCTGCTGCCCTCCGACCTGCCCAATCCACCGGTTTACAGCAAGGTCAATCCGGCGGATCCACCGATCATGACCCTCGCCGTCACCTCCTCCGCCATGCCGATGACACAGGTGGAAGATATGGTGGAAACGCGCGTGGCACAGAAGATCTCCCAGGTCTCCGGCGTCGGGCTGGTGACACTCTCCGGTGGTCAGCGTCCGGCCGTGCGCGTGAAACTGAACGCCCAGGCGATTGCCGCCCTCGGATTGACCAGCGAAACCATCCGCACCGCCATCAGTAGCGCCAACGTCAACTCGGCAAAAGGCTCGCTGGACGGCCCAACGCGCGCCGTCACGCTCTCGGCTAACGACCAGATGCAGTCCGCCGACGAGTATCGTCAGTTGATTGTGGCTTACCAGAACGGCGCCCCCATTCGCCTCGGTGATGTGGCCACCGTAGAGCAAGGCGCAGAAAACAGCTGGCTCGGCGCATGGGCCAACAAACAGCAGGCGATTGTGATGAACGTCCAGCGCCAGCCGGGCGCGAACATTATCGACACCGCCGACAGCATTCGCACTATGTTGCCGCAGCTGATCGAAAGCCTGCCGAAATCGGTGAGCGTCAAGGTCCTGTCGGATCGCACCACCAATATCCGCGCCTCCGTCAGCGACACCCAGTTCGAGCTGATGCTGGCGATTGCGCTGGTGGTGATGATTATTTACGTCTTCCTGCGTAACGTTCCAGCGACCATTATCCCTGCCGTCGCCGTTCCGCTGTCGCTGGTCGGGACCTTTGCGGTGATGGTGTTCCTCGATTTCTCCATCAACAACCTCACCCTGATGGCGCTCACCATCGCCACCGGGTTCGTGGTCGATGATGCAATCGTGGTCATCGAGAACATTTCGCGCTATATCGAAAAAGGTGAGAAGCCGCTGGCCGCAGCGCTAAAAGGCGCAGGCGAGATCGGCTTTACCATTATCTCCCTCACCTTCTCGCTGATTGCGGTGCTGATCCCGCTGCTGTTTATGGGCGATATCGTTGGCCGTCTGTTCCGCGAATTTGCCGTCACCCTGGCAGTGGCGATTCTCATCTCCGCCGTGGTCTCCCTGACGCTGACGCCGATGATGTGCGCCCGCATGCTGAGCGCGGAATCCCTGCGCAAGCAAAACCGTTTTTCTCGCGCCTCCGAGCGCCTGTTTGAACGTGTGATTGCGGCCTATGGCCGAATGCTGACCAAAGTGCTCAATCACCCGTGGGCGACGTTGAGCGTTGCGCTGGGGACACTGGCCCTGAGCGTGCTGCTGTGGGTGATGATCCCGAAAGGCTTCTTCCCGATTCAGGATAACGGCATTATTCAGGGTACGCTGCAGGCACCGCAGTCCGTCTCCTTCGCCAGCATGGCCCAGCGCCAGCAGCAGGTATCCGAGGTGATCATGAAAGATCCGGCGGTCGAGAGCCTGACGTCGTTTGTCGGCGTCGACGGCACCAATCCGTCACTGAACAGCGCTCGCCTGCAGATCAATCTCAAACCGCTGGACGACCGCGACGATCGCGTGAATACCGTGATCGAACGGCTGCAAAATGCGGTGGCGAGAGTGCCGGGTGTCGAGCTGTATCTGCAGCCGACTCAGGATTTGACCATCGATACCACCGTCAGCCGCACCCAGTACCAGTTCACCCTGCAGGCCACCAGCCTGGAGGCGCTCAGCACCTGGGTTCCACAACTGGTCAGTAAGCTCCAGGAACTGCCGCAGCTGTCGGACGTGAGCAGCGACTGGCAGGATCAGGGGCTGGCTGCCTACGTCAACGTTAACCGTGACACCGCCAGCCGTCTGGGCATTTCCATGGCCGATGTGGATAACGCGCTGTACAACGCCTTCGGCCAGCGCCTGATCTCCACGATCTACACCCAAGCCAACCAGTATCGCGTGGTGCTGGAGCATAACACTGAACAGACGCCGGGCCTTGCGGCGCTGGATTCGATTCGCCTGACCAGCAAAGACGGCGGGATGGTGCCGCTGAGCGCAATTGCCACCGTCGAGCAGCGCTTTACGCCGCTCTCCATCAACCATCTCGACCAGTTCCCGTCCACCACCATTTCGTTTAACGTGCCGGACAATTACTCCCTCGGGGAAGCGGTGGAGTCCATTCTCAACGCCGAGAAAACCCTCAGCTTCCCGACGGATATCCAGACTCAGTTCCAGGGCAGCACCCTGGCGTTCCAGGCCGCACTCGGGAACACCATCTGGCTTATCGTGGCGGCGGTGGTGGCGATGTATATCGTGCTCGGTGTGCTGTATGAGAGCTTTATCCATCCTGTCACGATCCTCTCCACCCTGCCCACGGCGGGCGTGGGCGCGCTGCTGGCGCTGATGCTGTCGGGCAGTGAGCTGGATGTGATCGCGATTATCGGCATTATTTTGCTGATCGGCATCGTCAAGAAAAACGCCATAATGATGATCGACTTCGCTCTTGCCGCCGAGCGCGAACAGGGCATGGCCCCGCGCGAGGCCATTTTCCAGGCCTGCCTGCTGCGTTTTCGCCCGATCCTGATGACCACCATGGCCGCCCTGCTTGGCGCACTGCCGCTGATGCTCAGTACCGGCGTCGGTGCGGAATTGCGCCGTCCGCTGGGGATCGGTATGGTCGGCGGTTTGCTGGTAAGCCAGGTGCTGACGCTGTTCACCACGCCGGTGATTTACCTGCTGTTTGACAGCCTGGCGCTGAGGCTCAAAGCGCGCTTCCCGAAACGTGAAGAGGAGGCGTAAGTGAAGTTTTTCGCCCTCTTCATTTACCGCCCGGTGGCAACGATTTTGATCTCCCTCGCCATCACCCTGTGCGGCGTGCTCGGCTTCCGGCTGCTGCCGGTGGCCCCGCTGCCGCAGGTGGATTTCCCGGTGATCATGATCAGCGCCTCCCTGCCCGGCGCGTCGCCAGAAACGATGGCCTCGTCGGTGGCCACGCCGCTGGAGCGCTCTCTCGGGCGCATTGCGGGCGTCAGTGAAATGACCTCCAGCAGTTCCCTCGGCAGCACGCGAATCATTCTGGAATTCAACTTTGATCGCGATATCAATGGCGCCGCCCGCGACGTGCAGGCCGCCATCAACGCCGCGCAAAGCCTGCTGCCCAGCGGCATGCCGAGCCGGCCGACCTATCGCAAAGCCAACCCGTCCGATGCGCCGATTATGATTCTGACGCTGACATCAGACACCTACTCCCAGGGCGAACTGTACGATTTCGCCTCGACGCAGCTGGCACAGACCATCGCCCAGATCGACGGCGTCGGCGACGTCGATGTCGGCGGTAGCTCCCTGCCCGCCGTGCGCGTGGGCCTGAACCCGCAAGCGCTGTTTAACCAGGGGGTCTCGCTGGATGATGTGCGCAGCGCCATCAGCAATGCCAACGTGCGCAGGCCGCAGGGGGCGATTGAGGACAGCAGCCATCGCTGGCAGATCCAGACCAACGACGAGCTAAAAACCGCGGCGGAATATCAGCCGCTGATTATTCACTACAACAACGGCGCGGCGGTGCGTTTAAGCGATGTGGCCAGTGTCACCGACTCGGTGCAGGACGTGCGTAACGCCGGGATGACGAACGCCAAACCGGCAATTTTGCTGATGATCCGCAAACTGCCGGAAGCCAATATCATCCAGACGGTGAACAGCATTCGCGAGCGCCTGCCGGAACTGCAGGAGACGATTCCGGCGGCGATCGATCTGCAAATCGCCCAGGACCGCTCCCCGACCATCCGCGCCTCGCTGGAAGAGGTCGAGCAGACGCTGATTATCTCCGTCGGGCTGGTTATCCTGGTGGTGTTCCTGTTCCTGCGCTCCGGTCGCGCGACGCTAATCCCCGCCGTGGCGGTGCCCGTATCGCTGATTGGCACCTTCGCCGCCATGTACCTGTGCGGATTTAGTCTTAACAACCTGTCGCTGATGGCCCTGACTATCGCCACCGGATTCGTGGTCGATGACGCCATCGTGGTGCTGGAAAATATTTCGCGCCATCTGGAAGCGGGGATGAAACCGTTGCAGGCCGCGCTTCAGGGGACGCGTGAAGTGGGCTTTACGGTGCTCTCCATGAGCCTGTCGCTGGTGGCGGTATTTCTGCCGCTGCTGCTGATGGGCGGGCTGCCGGGGCGGTTATTGCGCGAGTTCGCCGTCACGCTTTCTGTCGCCATAGGTATTTCGCTGGTGATCTCCCTGACCCTGACGCCGATGATGTGCGGCTGGATGCTTAAGCGCAGCAAGCCCCATTCCCAGCCGCGTAAAAAAGGCGTTGGCCGCCTGCTGGTGGCGATGCAGGAGGGTTACGGCAAGTCACTGAAATGGGTGCTGAACCATACGCGAATCGTCGGTTTTGTGCTGGTGGGTACCATCGCACTCAACGTCTGGATGTACATCAGCATTCCGAAAACCTTTTTCCCCGAGCAGGACACAGGCGTGCTGATGGGCGGGATTCAGGCTGACCAGAGCATTTCATTCCAGGCGATGCGCGTGAAGCTGCAGGATTTCATGAAGATCATCCGGGAAGATCCTGCTGTTGATAACGTGACGGGCTTTACCGGCGGTTCGCGCGTTAACAGCGGGATGATGTTTATCACCCTGAAAGCACGCGGCGAGCGCAACGAAACGGCGCAGCAGGTGATCGACCGCCTGCGCGTGAAGCTCGCCAAAGAGCCGGGCGCGAATCTGTTTTTGATGGCCGTTCAGGATATCCGCGTCGGTGGGCGTCAGGCTAACGCCAGCTATCAGTACACCCTTTTGTCAGACGATCTGGCCGCCCTGCGCGAGTGGGAGCCGAAAATCCGTAAAGCACTGGCCGCCCTGCCGGAGCTGGCCGATGTGAACTCGGACCAGCAGGATAACGGCGCGGAGATGAACCTGACCTATGACCGCGAAACCATGGCGCGGCTCGGCATTAACGTTGAAGCGGCCAACAGTTTGCTCAACAACGCCTTTGGTCAGCGCCAGATTTCCACTATCTACCAGCCGATGAACCAGTACAAAGTGGTGATGGAGGTCGATCCACGCTACACCCAGGACATCAGCGCGCTGGATAAGATGTACGTTATCAACAACGAAGGTAAATCGATCCCCCTCTCCTACTTCGCCAGCTGGCAGCCCGCCAACGCGCCGCTGTCGGTAAACCATCAGGGGCTGTCGGCGGCGTCAACGGTGTCATTTAACCTGCCAACCGGTTCGTCGCTATCTGAGGCCAGCGATGCGATCAACCGCGCCATGACCCAGCTTGGCGTGCCGTCGACCGTGCGCGGCAGCTTTGCAGGCACCGCGCAGGTGTTCCAGGAGACGATGAACTCACAGGTGATTTTGATCCTGGCGGCGATTGCGACGGTCTATATCGTGCTCGGCATTCTGTACGAAAGCTACGTCCATCCGCTGACGATCCTCTCCACCCTGCCGTCGGCGGGCGTCGGCGCGCTGCTGGCGCTGGAGTTATTCGGCGCACCCTTTAGCCTCATTGCGCTTATCGGGATCATGTTATTAATAGGCATCGTGAAGAAAAACGCGATCATGATGGTCGATTTCGCCCTCGACGCGCAGCGCAACGGCAATATGTCGCCGCAGGACGCCATTTTCCAGGCCTGCCTGCTGCGCTTCCGCCCGATTATGATGACCACGCTGGCGGCGCTGTTTGGCGCACTGCCGCTGGTGATTTCCGGCGGTGATGGCTCTGAACTGCGCCAGCCGCTGGGGATCACCATCGTCGGCGGGCTGGTGATGAGCCAGCTATTGACGCTCTATACCACACCGGTGGTGTATCTGTTCTTCGACCGCCTGCGGGTGCGTTTTTCACGTAAAAACAGAGAAACGGTAAGCGAGTAAATGACTGATTTGCCCAACAATGTTCGCTGGCAACTGTGGATTGTCGCCTTCGGCTTCTTTATGCAGTCGCTGGATACCACCATTGTTAACACCGCCCTCCCCTCGATGGCGAAAAGCCTGGGGGAGAGTCCGCTGCATATGCACATGGTCATCGTCTCCTATGTGCTGACGGTGGCGGTGATGTTGCCCGCCAGCGGCTGGCTGGCGGACAAAGTTGGGGTGCGCAATATCTTCTTCACCGCCATTATTCTGTTCACCCTCGGCTCGCTGTTTTGCGCGCAGGCCGACACGCTGAACGAGCTGGTGATGGCGCGCGTGCTGCAGGGCGTCGGCGGAGCGATGATGGTGCCCGTCGGCAGACTGACGGTGATGAAAATCGTGCCGCGCGAACAATATATGGCGGCGATGACCTTCGTGACGCTGCCCGGCCAGGTCGGGCCATTGCTCGGCCCTGCCCTCGGCGGGATTCTGGTGGAGTACGCCTCCTGGCACTGGATTTTCCTGATCAATCTTCCGGTCGGGGTGGTCGGCGCAATCGCCACGCTGTGGCTGATGCCAAACTACAAAATGCAGACGCGGCGCTTTGATCTCTTCGGTTTTGTGCTGCTGGCAGCGGGCATGGCGACGCTGACCCTGGCGCTGGACGGGCAAAAAGGGCTGGGGATTTCCACCCTCACGCTGGCGCTGCTGGTGACTATCGGCGTTCTGTCGGTGCTGTGGTATCTGTGGCACGCCAGGGATAACGACCAGGCGCTGTTCAGCCTGTCGCTGTTTCGCAATCACACCTTCCGCCTCGGGCTGCTCGGCAGCTTCGCCGGGCGTCTTGGCAGCGGCATGTTGCCGTTTATGACGCCGGTGTTCCTGCAGATCGGACTGGGCTTTTCGCCGTTCCACGCCGGTTTGATGATGATCCCGATGGTGCTTGGCAGCATGGGCATGAAACGCATTGTGGTGCAGGTGGTGAACCGCTTTGGCTATCGCCGGGTGCTGGTCGCCGCAACGCTGGGACTGGCGCTGATCAGCCTGCTGTTTATGGCCGTGGCGCTGATGGGCTGGTATTACGCTCTGCCGCTGGTGCTGTTCTTCCAGGGGGTGATTAACTCCACGCGTTTCTCGTCGATGAACACCCTGACGCTGAAGGATCTGCCCGACGAACTGGCGAGCAGCGGCAACAGTTTGCTGTCGATGATCATGCAGCTCTCCATGAGCGTGGGCGTGACCGTCGCGGGCCTGCTGCTCGGCATGTACGGTCAGCATCATCTGGGCGCTGGTACCGCTGGCGCGCATCAGGTCTTCCTTTACACCTATCTCAGCATGGCGGTGATTATCGCCCTGCCCGCCTTAATTTTCGCCCGGGTCCCGGATGATACCAGCAAAAACGTCGTCATCAGCCGACGTAAAAGGAGTGAGTTATGAAATTCTGGCGCCCCGGCATTACTGGAAAACTGTTTCTGGCGATTTTCGCCACCTGTATCGTGCTGCTTATTACTATGCACTGGGCCGTGCGGGTCAGCTTCGAGCGGGGTTTTATCGACTACATTAAGCGCGGAAACGAACAGCGACTGCAGGGCTTGAGCGACGCGCTGGCCGATCAGTATGCCCTGCACGGCAACTGGCGTTTCTTGCGCAATAACGACCGTTTTGTGTTCCAGATCCTCAAATCGCTTGAGCATGATAACGACGACGATCGCCCGGGGCCGGGAATGCCGCCGCACGGCTGGCGCACGCAGTTCTGGGTGATCGACCAGGATAAATACGTGCTGGTTGGGCCTCGCGCGCCGGTTCCGCCTGACGGCACCCGGCGGGCCATTATGTTTAACGGTGCCACTGTCGGCTGGGTGATCGCCTCGCCGGTCGAACGGCTGACGCGCAACACGGATATCAACTTTGATCGCCAGCAACGCCAGACCAGCTGGCTGATTGTCGCCCTCTCCACCCTGCTTGCGGCACTGGCGACGTTCCCGCTGGCGCGCGGCCTGCTGGCCCCCGTCAAACGGCTGGTGGAAGGCACGCACAAGCTGGCGGCAGGAGACTTTACCACCCGCGTGGATACCCGTAGCCAGGACGAGCTGGGCAAACTGGCGCAGGACTTCAACCAGCTCGCCAGTACGCTTGAGAAAAACCAGCAGATGCGCCGCGATTTTATGGCCGATATTTCCCACGAGCTGCGCACGCCGCTGGCAGTGCTGCGCGGTGAACTGGAAGCCATTCAGGACGGTGTACGTCAGTTTACGCCTGAGTCCGTCACCTCGTTGCAGGCAGAAGTGGGCACCCTGACCAAGCTGGTGGACGATCTGCATCAGCTTTCCATGTCCGATGAGGGCGCGCTGGCCTATCAAAAAGCCCCTGTCGATGTGATCAATATTCTGGAAGTGGTCAGCGGCGCGTTCCGCGAACGCTTCGCCAGTCGGAATCTGAACATTGAACTCTCCCTGCCGGATAGCGCCGTGGTCTTCGGCGATCCTGACCGTCTGATGCAGCTGTTTAATAACCTGCTGGAAAACAGTCTGCGCTATACGGACGGCGGCGGCGCACTGCGCATTTCTGGTCGCGTCGAAGACGGGCGTTTCGCCCTCACCTTTGCCGATTCCGCACCGGGAGTGCAGGACGCGCAGCTGGAGAAACTGTTCGAGCGCTTTTACCGCACCGAAGGCTCCCGCAACCGTGCCAGCGGCGGTTCGGGCCTGGGGCTGGCGATTTGCGTTAACATCGTCGAGGCGCACGGCGGCACTATCCACGCCGCCCATTCGCCTTTTGGCGGGGTTAGCATTACAGTAGAGTTACCGCTGGAACGCGATTTATCGAGAGAAGTATGACTGAGTTACCCATTGACGAAAACACGCCACGCATTCTGATCGTGGAGGACGAGCCTAAGCTTGGGCAGTTATTGATCGACTATTTACGCGCGGCAAGCTATGCCCCCACGCTGATTAATCACGGCGATCAGGTGCTGCCCTATGTGCGCCAGACGCCGCCGCATCTGATCCTGCTGGATCTCATGCTCCCTGGCACCGACGGCCTGACGCTGTGCCGCGAAATCCGCCGTTTTTCCGACGTACCGATTGTGATGGTGACGGCGAAAATCGAAGAGATCGATCGCCTGCTGGGGCTGGAAATCGGTGCCGATGATTACATCTGCAAACCCTACAGCCCGCGTGAAGTGGTCGCCCGCGTGAAAACGATTCTGCGTCGCTGCCGTCCACAGCGCGAACTACAGGTGCTCGACGCCGAAAGCCCGCTGATTGTCGATGAGAGCCGCTTCCAGGCAAGCTGGCGCAGCAAACTGCTGGACCTGACACCGGCGGAATTCCGCCTGCTGAAAACCCTCTCTCACGAGCCGGGGAAAGTGTTCTCCCGCGAACAGCTGCTGAATCATCTCTATGACGATTACCGGGTGGTGACGGACCGCACCATCGACAGCCATATCAAAAACTTGCGCCGTAAACTGGAATCGCTCGACGCCGATCAGTCGTTTATCCGCGCGGTGTACGGCGTGGGGTATCGCTGGGAGGCGGATGCCTGTCGGATCGCGTAAAAGAATTTCCCCCATCAAATCTGACCCGCCCGCTGGCGGGTTTTTCTTCACTAGAAAGTCTCACATTATCATCCATACTCTTCTTGTCGGTGCGTTTAGCTGTCGCCTGTTTCTCGTTAACTTTCCTCAAGGAGTGTTTTATGGCTGGTTGGTTCGAACTAAGCAAAAGCAGTGACGGGCAGTTCAGGTTTGTTCTGAAAGCAGGAAACGGAGAAATTATCCTCACCAGTGAGCTGTACACCACAAAATCCGCAGCAGAAAACGGCATTGCCTCCGTGCGTACCAATAGCCCGCACGATGAGCGCTATGAGAAAAAAACGGCGACCAACGGGAAATATCACTTCAACCTGAAGGCGGCAAACCACCAGGTGATCGGTTCAAGCCAGCTTTATGCTTCCGAGCAGACGCGGGAAAGTGGTATCGCCTCGGTGAAAAATAATGGCTCCAGCCAGACGGTGAAAGATTTAACCTGACCCGCCAGACCCGCCAGACCCGCCGGGCAGGCTTTGCCGCCAACCGGCGCTTTACCTCCCTCCCCCGCAGCGCTACAATGCCCGCCCTTAAAGTAGGGGATCTCCCCTTACCGCTGCACCAGGTGCACGCGGATCTGACCTGTCATCAGAACGAGAACAAACATGTTTAAACCAGAACTCCTTTCCCCGGCGGGAACGCTGCAGAATATGCGTTACGCTTTCGCTTACGGTGCCGATGCGGTGTATGCGGGCCAGCCGCGTTACTCTCTGCGCGTGCGTAATAACGAATTCAACCACGAGAATTTGCAGCTCGGCATCAACGAAGCGCATGCCCTGGGCAAAAAATTCTACGTGGTCGTGAACATCGCGCCGCACAACGCCAAGCTGAAAACGTTTATTCGCGATCTGAAGCCGGTTGTGGAAATGGGTCCTGATGCGCTGATTATGTCCGATCCCGGTTTAATCATGCTGGTGCGTGAGAACTTCCCGGAGATGGATATCCATCTTTCCGTGCAGGCCAACGCCGTCAACTGGGCGACGGTCAAATTCTGGAAACAGATGGGCCTGACGCGTGTGATTCTGTCGCGCGAGCTCTCTCTTGAAGAGATCGAAGAGATTCGCACTCAGGTGCCGGAAATGGAACTCGAAATCTTCGTTCACGGCGCCCTGTGCATGGCCTACTCTGGCCGCTGCCTGCTCTCCGGCTACATCAACAAGCGCGACCCGAATCAGGGAACCTGCACCAACGCCTGCCGCTGGGAATATAACGTCCAGGAAGGGAAAGAAGATGATGTGGGCAACATCGTGCACAAGCATGAACCGATTCCGGTGAAAACCGTGGAGCCGACGCTGGGCGTGGGCGCACCAACCGACAGCGTGTTTATGATTGAAGAGGCCAAACGTCCGGGCGAATACATGACGGCGTTTGAAGACGAACACGGCACCTACATCATGAACTCCAAAGACCTGCGCGCGATTGCGCACGTCGAGCGTCTGACGCAGATGGGCGTGCACTCGCTTAAAATCGAAGGCCGCACCAAGTCTTACTACTACTGCGCCCGTACCGCACAGGTGTACCGTAAAGCCATTGACGACGCCGCAGCGGGAAAACCGTTTGATACCAGCCTGCTGGAAACCCTGGAAGGCCTGGCCCATCGCGGCTACACCGAAGGCTTCCTGCGTCGTCATACTCATGACGATTATCAGAACTACGAGCACGGCTACTCCATCTCCGAGCGCCAGCAGTTTGTCGGCGACTTTACCGGCGCGCGCAAAGGCCCGCTGGCGGCAGTGGCAGTAAAAAATAAATTCACCAAAGGCGACAGCCTGGAGCTGATGACCCCGCAGGGCAATATCAACTTCACGCTGGAGCATCTGGAGAACGGTAAAGGCGAAGCAATCACCGTCGCCCCTGGGGATGGTCACACCGTGTGGCTGCCGGTACCGGAAGAGGTGGAGCTGGAATACGCGCTGCTGATGCGCAATTTTGCCGGCGAAAGCACCCGTAATCCGCACAGTAAATAGTCAACTGTCGGGATTTTTTCAGCATGGGATAATTCTTAGAATCGGATCACATACCGCTTCGTTCAATACGGGTATTATCCCCTGCGCTGAAAAACATAACCCATAAATGCTAGCTGTACCAGGAACCACCTCCTTAGCCTGCGTAATCTCCCTTACGCAGGCTTATTTTTTTTGATTAAGACAATGAAATAAAAGGATTTATTTCTGGTAGCGTCCACGCATTGACCACATTGATAGCTAAAGCCCTGCATATGCGGGGCTTTTTTTTAACTGAGGCTGATAGATAAATCATATTTAGTCAGTAACGAGCATGCTTTTGACCGTCTGCTATGAGCGAGGAGCGGACTGTCGCCAGTAAAACAGTTTTATCTTTTCGTTGCTTCGATTCCTTAATGCGACAAAAACCGATAATGTCATCATTATTATTTCAGTGTTAGCGAGGCTAGTCATGCCGTTTAATACTTTAAAAACGCATCAATTTAAGGTCCGTCTGTTTAGCGCCATCGCGGTTAGTCTGGGGTGTATTCTGTTTGGGTCCGCCATTACACTGTGGCAGACGGTCTCGAATACGCAGCAGGAAACCTGGACCCAGTTGCGGAATGCACAACAAAGGATTGACTCGTCCCTGGACAACGCCCATCAGGTGGCCCTTGCTGTAAGGGAAAGCCTTGGAAAACCCTGCAACGATATTGTGCCTCTACTCAGGACGCAGGTGGCAATCTCACCGGATGTGCGAAGCATTCTTTTGGCCCATGGCAATAACATCTATTGCTCTTCCCTCTACGGCCCGTATCAGGAACGCATCAACATTGATAATTATACGAAAGGCCAGCTCTTTCTCATGAAGGGCAACTGGGTAAAAGTGGACCAGCCGATCGTTATTTACCGTGACGTTGTTGGCAACGACAGTATAACGGTGCGAATTTATGGGTACCTGTTACTCTCCGAACTCAATAATTTAAGCACCAATACCCCCCTGAGCCTCGTTGTGGGGAAACAACGATGGCAAGCCGGGAAAACGCCCACAGATCAGTTATTCCCACTTGAAACGCCAGGTTATATGGAGCAACCATCAACGCGTTACCCGTTTCGCATCGTTACCCGCCTGTATCCCGCTGACTACATAGATAATATCTGGCGCTTCTCAAAATTCAGCCTCATTGCATGGGCTCTCCTGGGTCTGGTATCTGGTATCTGGGCGTTCAGAAAATCGGGGCGTATTCACTCGCCTGAGCAAGAATTGCGCGGGGCACTGGATCACCAGGAGTTTATTCCCTATATCCAGCCCGTAGTGTCTGGAGATCATACTCAGTTGACCGGCTGTGAAGTACTGATGCGCTGGCAGCATCCCCGGCAAGGTATGATATCACCGGATCGTTTCATCCCTATGGCGGAACACAGTGGTCTCATCATCCCTATGACACGGAATTTGATAACTCAGGTACGGGAACAGTTTGCCCCCTGTGTACAACAGTTACCAAGGAACTTCCATTTCGGTTTCAATATCTGTGCAGCGCACTTCAGGGACTTTAGCCTGGTGGAGGATTGTTGTGAGTTCATCGCAAGCTTTCGGGAAAATCCCATCAAACTGGTCCTGGAGTTAACCGAGCGTGAACTGCTCGTAGTGGATGACGTCACTCACAGACTGATTGCAGAACTGCACAAGCTCGGTGTTCTTATTGCCATTGATGACTTCGGAACCGGTAATTCCAGCCTGAGTTACCTGCAAAACCTGAGGATCGATATTCTCAAAATTGATAAGAGCTTTGTCAGCATGATTGGGACTGACGCGATCTCTGCCCATCTTGTTGATAATGTGATTGACCTTGCAACCAGGCTCGATCTTAAACTAGTGGCCGAAGGGGTGGAGAACGAAGAGCAGTCTGCCTACCTGAGAGCCCGTAAAGTGACCTACCTGCAAGGTTATTTGTATGGCAGGCCCATGCCAGTGAAGGAATTTCTCAGTCTGGTGTCGCCATGAGAGTTATGCGGCACGGTTGCAAATATCATTCAGTATCGCATTTGATAACATGGAACCTCGTTTTCTCACCGGAGAAACAGATGAATCCTTTCCATGGCCGGTATTTTCAGGGCTATTCGCTGGTACTGCAATTACAGGATCAGCTATCGTGCACTGTAGGAATGTTAGCCGAGCGTGGAGTGAATGTTGACTACACTACGATTTATCGCTTGGATCAGAGTTACGCTCCCGAAATGGAAAAGCGACTGCACGGGTACTGGCGGTGAACAAAGTACTTGTGAATTAGGTCTTTTTTTTCAATGAGAACACCCGGTTTGCGATCCAGTTTGCAACTGAGGTCTTTTTATAGTGTTCAACTAAAAATGAACACGGTATTAGAGTATTTCCACAACCGTTATAACGTCCGTTTCTGGCACTTTGCAGGCGGTCATGTGATTACGGTCATGTTATTAACAGCACAAATCTAACAGATACAAAAAGCCCCGCAATTGCGGGGCTTTCTCGTTGGTCACATCCAGTGTATCTGCTGCTGTCCTGATGTAGTCGGGTGTGGTGGTGCTGGCACGATCTCACCCGGTGAAACGATAAAACGCGAAAGGGTTTCGGTCGTGACAAAGGTGCAACTGCAGTTGATATTTTGGCACTGATGATAACGCTCTTTTGTCGTGTCTGAAAAATAGCGACTCGTGCGAGCATGAGCGGCGTGATGGCATTTAGGACAGTGAAACATGGTGAGCACCTTTGAACGTTTCCGATGCATGCATTTTACTCATTTTAACCATATAAAACAAATACATAAAAACAATTCAGCTTTCTATTTCTTCGCTCTCATACTCCACGTCCGAAACCTTCACCTCAAGCTCTAAGCTCGTCGTGTAGCCGTTCCCGTTGAGACTGTGCACCACGCGGCTGATTATCCACGTCTGCCCGTCTATCACGCGCTTAAAGCCTTTCACCGCTACCGGCGTTTCAGGAAATAAATCTGCACGGCCAATAGCCAGCGAGATTGAAAACTCCGCCACCCCGCGCTGTATTTTGTCCCACTTAGCCTGAGCTGCGCGCATCGCCTGCGCTTTTGTCGCGTAGATGGTTGTAAGCTCCAGCACGTTGTCAGCTTCTCCGGCCATATACTCACCCTCGCGCGCCTCCTGCTCCTTTTTGGCTTTGGCCTTGGTGGTGGTTTTGGCCGCTTTCGGATGCTGCAGCGCGCGCAGGTGCTGCACTTTAGGTTTTCGTTTGAGCTTCACCTTTTGTTTTTGCGGTTTCGGGTCTTTGGTGTGCAGCCATTTCGCCGTGACGCCGGTGTAGGCTTCGCGGTCAGCAATCGCAAACTGATGACGGTCGCCGTCGCCACGCTCAACGGTCATTTGTGGGATAGGTTTGCCGCTGGCCGTCATCCCGCTACCGGCTTTCAGGAATAACAGTTTCCCGGCTTTTACTGAGACAGACGCCCCGTTACGCTCCGCCAGCCGGGATAAAAACGCCGTGTCGGATTCCTGCGTCTGGTCAATATGCGGGATCGCAATGGCTTTCAGGGTATCCGCGACACTGGCCGTCAGTTTGTTGCGCTGCGCGATGGTCTCAACAATCACCCCGAGCGTGGTGTCATGCCATGACTGCTCGCGGCGAGAGTTCAGCGTACCGCGAAAATCCGCACTGCGCCCCCGGATGGTCAGCGTATCGGGCGCGCCACGGTGCTCGATTTCATCGACCGTAAAACTCCCCTTATTCACCAGCGCGGAGCCCTGCCAGCCCAGCCACAGCGTCAGCTTTGCCCCGCGCGGCGGCAGCTCGACCAGTCCGTCAGTATCATTGAGCTCGATATCGAGTTGGTCGGCCTCGAATCCGCGATTGTCGGTCATGGTCAGCCCGATAAGCCGGTCGCTGAAATTCTGCGTGATATCCGCGCCATTGAGCGTAAGCATATACGCAGGCGCGAGCCGCGCCCCGGCCTGAATATTCATTTCAGTTATCATCCCGCCAGCCCTCCCGGCCAGTTACCCGCATCCGTGACCAGATTGCTGGCCTGCGTTTTCAGGTCGCCATAAATGGCCGAAAGTGATTTATCGACGCGTTTCAGCGACAGGCTAAACTCAATCTTTCGCGCCGCACCATCGCTGAAAAACTCAGTATGCGTGTGGGTCACTTTATCGATGACATACATGCCGTGGATCATGCCGTTCCCGTCAATTAACGGCCATGCGCGCCCCTCATCGGCCATCAGTTCGACGGCCAGCAAAGACAGGCGACCGCCGGTGATTTCCGGGTAAAGCGTACCCGACAACGTGCGCGTGGTTTCCCCCTCCCCGAGAAACTGATACGCCGGTGGCTTGCCGATGCGGTCGTTTGACGCCCAGCGATAATCCTTCGAATACTGCATCGACTGATACGGCAGGGTGCGCCGCTCAAACACAAAAAAGCCCAGCACCATTAACATGCTTAATGTTCTCCTTAATCGTGTCTCATGCTGGAGCGCTGGCGCGCACGGTTTTCGCGGTCGAGCTTGTCGACGGCGTCGCGGAGCTGGCGATCGAGGTCACTGCCCGGTGCAACGCCACCCTGCAGGGTGATGTTGTACTCGCTTTTGCTCTGGTCGATGTACGAGCGGCCTGCGGGAGCCGTCACCGGCTGATAACCCTGATAGCCGCCATAACCCGCGGTTGCCGGGACATACCCGCCACCGGCGGCGGTCTTATCCGTTTTCGCGGCGTTCTGGTTGAGGTCGCTCGATTCTTTTTTGATGACCCCGAGCTTTTCCAGCAACCAGCTAACCTTTCCGCTCAGGCTGTTAAAGATATTCAGCGGAGCCATCAGCGCATCGGTCAGGCCCTGACCAAAGGCCACAACGACATTTTTGCAGCGCTCGAAAATATCCTGCAGGGATTTCACCGGCGCAAACAGGTCAGTAAACCATTTCCAGACCGCACCGAGCTTTTCCGCGATAGCGTCAAACACCGGTGACAGTGAACCAAAAGCTATTTTAATCCCCGCCACCACCTCCGAGAAAAAGGCACTTATCGGTTCCCAGAATTTATAGATGAGCAAGGCAGCGCCCACGACAGCCGCCACCACGGCCACAACCGGCAGACTGATTGCCCCAATAGCCGTGACAATGGCCGTCCCGGCCGTGGTGAAAATCACACTCAGCAGACCTGCGGCGGCGATGATGCCGTTAATCCCGGCGATGACCGGCCACGCAATCAGGCCAATTCCGCCCAGCACGCCGACCAGCGCCAGCGCACCGGCAGTCACACTGAAAATGGTCTGCGTCAGCTCAGGATTCGCTTTCGCCCAGGCGGCAACCTTGCCGAGCATATCGGTCGCGGAAACCGTCAGGCGGCGCAATGCGGAGTTCTCTTTATCGAATACCTCAATCTGCAAATCTTCATAAGCCGACTGCAGGTTTTTCAAATCCCCGTCGAGGTTATCGGTCTGAATTTTGGCTATCCGCTCCGTGGTTCCTTTTGAGTCCCCGATTTGCTGGCGCTTGCTGGCAAGTGAGCCATCACCGGCAGCGGCGACGAGTTTAATCGCCCCCTTCATCGCCTCCTCACCAAAGATGACTTTCAGGTATTCGCCCTGCTCCGCCGTCCCGAGCTTGTTTTTCGCAAAGGACTTATGAATATCCTTGAGGATTTTCTCGACCGGCAGCATGTTCCCTTTGCCGTCGCGGGTTTTCACGCCTAACTCTGAGATAGCATCGACCGCTTTGCCCATCGGAGCCTGCAGACGGTTGAAAATGGCGCTCGCCCCGGTCCCGGCCATCGAGCCTTTAATCCCGTTATCCGCAAGAATGCCGAGCATCGCCGTCGTGTCTTCAATACTCGCCCCGGCGGCCTCCGCAATCGGCGCAACGTATTTCATTGCCTCGCCCAGCTCGACCAGACCGGTATTGGATGACGTAAAGCCTTTGGTCATCACATCCGCGACGCGCTCAATCTCGGTTGTCGACAGGTTAAACGCTGATTGCATGTTGGTAATGATGTCGGCCGCTTCGGCGATATCGACATCCGCCGCGAGGCTCAGGTTAACGGTCGAGCCGGTCGCCGCAAGCACGTCATCAGCGTTATAGCCCGAGCGTGCGAGCGTGGTCTGCGTGCGCGCGACGTCACCCGGTGAAAAGGCCGTGGTCGCACCGATATCGCGCGCCTGTTTACGAATGGCCGCGAGTTTGTCATCGCCTTTATCGAGACCGAGGATCGCCTGCGTGCCAGACATCTGTTTATCAAACCCGATACCGGGCGCGATAAACCGCGACGCCCCATAAAGCCCGGCGGTCGACACACCCACGCCGACCATTCCGGCATTGCGCGCACCGGCGGCGAGCTGTTGCCCGGATTCGTAGCGTTTCTTGACCGCGCTCAGTCTGGCCTGTTGCTGACTGACCCGCGCCAGCGCGTCACGCTGGCGGTTGAGCTGCGCGGTTGTCTCGCTGATGCGCGACCTGAGCCCCCGCTCATCGGTCGACAGTTGGCGGGTATTAATCCCCGCCTGCGTGAGCTCGGTGCGCTGACGCTGCACGGACTGACGCAGGCCGTTGTATTTGAGCTGCAGGTCAGCAGCAGATTTCTTCGCCGCTTCCAGTGCGCGCGCCTGTGCGAGCGTGGGTGTCTCGGTGTTTTTAAACTGGACGGCCAGCGCGGCCGCTTCCTGTTTCGCCTTGTTCAGTGACTGGCCGGTCACGGCGAGCTGCGCGCTGGCTTTCCTGAATCCGTCAATCCGGGATGCCTGCGCGTTAAGGTCGCGCAGGCTTTTCTGTGAATTGCGGATGTCGCCGGTGAGGAATTTGCTGGCGGTCTGGATAGCTTTAAGCGGTCGGCTTGCCCGGTCGACCGCGTTCAGCAGCACCTCAAGTCTGACGTTATTGCTCATGGTGATTTCCGCTACGTTGCAGCGCTTTCTCGCGCCATGTCAGGAGCCCGGTCAGGCTCAGGGAATACAGCTCTGATGGCGGCCAGTGAAATATCACTGCAATATCCGCCATCAGGTCATCGACCGACAGTTTTTCAGGGAAGGTTAACGATCCGAAGCCGGTGACAAAAAACCAATCACCTTACCGGCGAAAGACAGCAGGTCGGACGCATCGAGGCGGATGATTTCCTGCTCGGTCAGTGCCGGATACGTCATGCGCGGCAGCACCTTAATCAGTGCATCGACATCCGACTGCGCCAGCGCCGCCAGCGACACGCCGCGCAGGGTTCCCGCGTTCGGTTTGGACAGTGTGACCTTTTCGATTTTCTGCTCGCCGCGCATCAGCGGCGTATCGAGGGTAACGACGTTCGGGTTTTCGGTTTCGGTCGCAGCAGTTTCGTTAATTTTTTTCATATCTTTCTCTCAGCAAAGTGAAGTGACCGGCCAGCACCGCTGACCGGTTCAGGGGTTACAGGCCGATCGCCTTGCGATGCTCCGCCAGACGGTCAACACCGTCGACTTTCAGCACCATGTTAATGACGTCAATCTCGATGACTTCTTTGCCGTCAATCGTGAGCTGGTAATAGGCGAGCTCGGTCGACATTTTGGTCGTCCCGCTTTCACCCTGCTTATTCTCGCCGCCGTCGTACTCTTTGTGACGGCCACGCATCACCACCTCAACGGCAGAAATGACGCCGGTGTCGTCACGCTGGTAAGAGCCTGCAAAACGCAGCGGCACACTGTCAGCACCCGGCGAGGCATACTGCGCCCACAGGTCGATGTCGGGCAGACCGCCGAGCGTCCACTCAAGAGAGAGCGCGTCGTCATCGAGGCCGAGGTCGATTGACACCGAGCCCGGCATCCCGCCGCCGCGATACTTCTCAAACTTACGCGTGAGTTTCGGCAGGGTGACGGATTCCACGACGCCCATGTAGCTGAGGCCATCGTTGAACATGTTCAGATATTTAAGCTTGCGCGGTAATGCCATGCTGTCAGCTCCTTAGCTGTTGACCGAGTCCGACAGGTTCGCCAGATAGGTATCGGTGATGCGCTGGCGCAGGGTCAGATTTTCCAGCGGCGGGACGGGGGTATAGTCGTAATCGATATACAGTTTCCCCGCTTTAAGGGTTGTGACGTCGTTTGACTCCGGGTCGTACCAGCACGAACCATCGACGATATAGCCGTTGGTTTTGAGCTCGCGGAATTTGGCATTGATACCGGCGACGATGTCGCGGATAAGCGTCGGGGTGATGGGCTTATCCATCGCCCACGCGTGCGCCTCCGCCATCGTGTCGGCCAGCACCTGCGCGGTGCGGGTGTAGTTCTCAAACAGGAAAAGCGGGTCATCCGAGCAGGTGCGGTTGCCCCAGAACTTAAAGCCGTCGTTGCGAATCAGCGTCGTGACACCGGCCTGATTAAGCAGGTTGGCGTCGGTCGCCGGCTCCTGCAAATCCCACGACACCGAGGCGCTGACGCCGGTGACGCCATTCACGCCGACGTTTGACAGGGTTTTGTGCCAGCCGACCGTCTGGTCGATTCTGGCGCGCAGACCGAGCGCGCGTGCCGTCGCCCAGGCGTTTGTCGTGGCGTTCGCCGTGGTGTCCCATGCCAGAAAATCGGGGAAGATCACCATCAGCTCGCGCTGGCTGAAATTCTCGCGATAGTCGATGGCCTCCGAAATGGTTTTGCATCCCCAAGCGCTGATGTAGCCAAAGGCGCGCAGGCTCTGACAGGTGGAGGCGAGCGCGGTCGCCACCTCCTGCGAATCCAGCCCCGGCACGCCGAGAATGCGCGGCTTAACGCCGGTGACGGTTTTCGCGGTCAGCAGCGCTTTCAGCCCGGTGTATTTCCCGTTTTCGTCAGTGGTGCCGATGATGTTGGAAAGGGTTTGTTTCTGCGCCGCGTCGGGGTCGTCGGGGTCTTCGATACCTTCGGCCACGCGTACGGCCACAATGACCGGCTTGCACTGGTCAGCGATAGCCTGCAGGGACGCCGACAGCGTGCCGGTTTTACCTGCCTTACTGATGGCGCTTTGCACGTTAGTAATGAGCACAGGCTCGTTAAGAGGGAATACTTTTTCGTCAGCATCGCTGGCCGTGCAGACCATGCCGATGATGGCCGTTGAGACGGTGGAAATGGTGCGCACGCCATCGTTAATCTCGATGACCTGCACGCCGTGATGATAGTCGCCCATCCGTTAAACTCCGTGGTGAAGTGGAGCGACTATTTTCTGATGTGCGCGAGACTGGCGCGATGCAATGGCGTTGGACGGGGAATGACACAACTAACAAAAAGCCCTCCGGGTGGAGGGCTCTGGTTTAACGGGTTATTTGCGGCCAGTCGACCTGACTCGTCACGGATGCCGTATCAATACTTTCAACCTCATCGATGTAATCCAGTACAGCAGCCAGAGTGACTGACTCAGACTCACTGAGGGCGCGACCGGCCTGCAGCTTGAGCTGAATCACGCTCACGGACTGCATCGCATCGCTGATAAGTCTTTGCTTTTGCAGTTCCGCCATTGCCGGGTAATCAGGCGTGATGGCTTTCAGTACAGGTTTACCCTGCTCATTCGGCACAATCGCCTTACCTTTGGTCTGCCCGTCGATTAAATGCTGGTACCAGCGGTCAGAAATAGCGACCGCATCAGCAGGCCAGCCTGCAGCTGCCTCAAAAGCAGGACGATCCCCTTCATACAGAAAACCGCCAATTACTGCACTGTAATAATATCCGTTCATTTAGTACCCCACAGCCCAGACCAGCGGCGCAACATTGCCATTGCTGCCATATGCCCTGTTCGGTTTAACGACACAGTTCGCCGTCGTTTTTGAAACAAGGTGATAAATCTGTTCGGCGTTGTCGTTATTACTCACGTTTAACGTACCGACTGAGACAAACAGACACGCTGATGGAAATGCTTTCGGGAAGGTCACCGTGTGGTTGGCTTCGTTGCTGACCGTTGCCCCCTGACACCACTGATAAATCAGGCCGGTACTGGCATCCTGAGACCAGCCATTCACAGCTCGTGATGCGGTGTTCGGCGCAGCGTAAGAGCCCTTTGCCTGATACCGGGCGTCAAAGTTCCCATAGACTGAGGGGACAATTTGACCATTCACCGTTAACAGTTTCCCGTTCGCCAGATTCAGGGCAATCGAGCCATCTTCATTTAAATTCAGGCCATTCCCGCCGTTGTAGTTGTAGAGTGCAACGTTATAGCCAGCACCACCCCGACCGACGTACCACGCGTTTTCACCGGTATAATCTTTTCCTAACGCATATACAGCCTGATTTGCAGACAGCGGCCACAAGGCTATGGTTGCGCCGTTGCCTTTGACGGCAATATTGCGTTGATACGTCCCTCCGCCAGAGGCAGAAATAGCATCGACATCTTCCGCCGAGGGCTTATTCACCGTGTCGTATTGCTTCACCCATGCTGACCAGGCACCGTTATACAGCGACCGGCTCCAGCAGCGGGAGTTGCTGTAAATTCGGTATACCTGAGTGATACCGCCCGCATTTTTATACACGGCCAGCGAGCCTGACAGACTTCCTTCCGGGTAATTTTTGCCATTGACCGCATTGGCATTAGCGCCCTGATAATAAAGACCGGGGTTGATGTAATCATTTAAATCAGCCGCCGCCCCGATTGACTCGGTGGAGGCGAAAATATCTCGGGTGGAAGGTTTATAAAATTCGCTGTAAATCTTCACCCAGCTAATCGCTTCGCCTGCTTTTTTGCGGCCTACATAGGCGTGCTGATTTGCGCCATCGACAGCCAGATAAGAAACCGTCGGTGAACCGTCATAGGGAATGGTAATTCCTGATTTAACAATGCTGGTATCCCGCCAGAAAGAGGGGAAATTCTCATCCTGAATTTTCGTATCCCGAATACTGCCCAGCCCCATCCAGCCAACAACGGGAACGCGTCCCGGCGTGAAGTCAGACAAAGATGTCACAACATCCTTCCCCGACGCATCCCCCAGCGTGTCTTTTAACGCCTTAATAGCTGCACTGACCGCTTTCGGCGTAGCGGCTACCGTCTCAGACACACTGTCAGTTGCGCTACTGAGCTGGACAATGCCCTTCTGCTTTGTGGTCGCGTCCTGAGCCGTATATTTGCCCTTAGCGAGGTCATACGCCGCCTTGACCGCGTTCGGGGTCGCGGCGAGCGCCTCAGACGTGCTGTCGGTCGCGCTGCTTAACTGAGTGAAACCTTTTTCTTTCAGCGTGGCGTCAGGATGGAGGCGTGACCGCTCATGTTCTGCGAGCCTGTCGTCGACATAATCCTGCGTTGCCATCACCAGCGTGGTATCAATGGACAGCTCGACCGTGTCGATATCGCTCACCATGATAACCATACGCAGCGTCTGCGCGCGACCTGACCCTTCTGCCAGCTCGGGCTTGTAGCTTTCGGCCATATTGCCGACCGCAATCAGCGCGCCGGTATCATCGTACAACCCCATTTCACGCAGCCAGAAACCGCCGGTCTCAGGAGGAATAACCAGCTCCGCCAAGACATAGTTTTTGTGTTTTTTGTCCTGGCTGATTTTATTCAGCGCATGACGCCAGACCTCATTGACCAGTTTCGTCTGACTGGCGTTCGGCTCGGGCAGTTTGCCGCCGCCATCCCCGACGGCCATCGCTACAAAGTTGACTTTCTTCGCGTTCGGGACACTCGCCGCCGCCAGTTTCTCCGCACCGGCTTTGGTGATAACGGTTTTATATTTTACTGTCATTGTGCTCTCACTTATCCGGGGTAAACCGTGGTGATATCGCCGTCATAGGTCAGGGCGCCGTAATACAGATGCCCCGGAATATCCTGAATAATATTCAGGCCGATTAGATGTCGGCTCGCGGGTTTGGCATCAGCAATCAGCCGCTCCATTTCGTAATACATTTCCTCGGTGATACCGGTTTCTAACACGCCGATATCGAGGCGGAATGTGCCGGGCGGGTCGTTCGTTTCCCACCATTCCGTCACGTTAATCAGATACCCGAGCGGCTCGACCACACGGCGCACCGCACCAATCGTCCCTTTGTGCGCATGGATAAACCACGCCGCGCGGATCACCTCGCGCTTAGTCTCTTCCGGCCAGCTCTCATCCCAGCGGTCAACAGAAAACGCCCAGGCAAGCCACGGCAGCAAATTCGTCGGGCAGGTGTCGGCGTTCCACAGACGGCGCAGCGGGACGGGGGTATTTTGGATATCCGCACAGGCGCGCGCCGCCGCCACCTCAAGCGGTGACGAGCCGACCGGCAGCAGTCGGTTATTACTCATCGTTACCCCCGACCGTCACGCTGTACGCGGTGCAATAAGACGCCTGCGTATCATCGAGCACGATATCGGCCACCGGCGCGGCCAGCTCGACACGCTGCACACCCTCGACGTGGAGCGCGGCATAAATGGCGGATTTGCGGATATCCCGCCCGAGCCTGTGCTGCGCGCTGATATAGGTCTGCAGCTTCGCCTTTGCCGCACTGAGCACCGGCTCGCGTTCGGGGCCGGGGAAAAGATAAAGCGCCGCATCGATGGTGTAGTCGACAATCGCCGCCGACTGGACGGTCACCCGGTCAGCGACCGGCCTCACGTCTTCGTCGTTCAGCGCTGTACGCACCACGGCGAGCAGTTCGTCGGACGCCGCGCCGTTATTCTCGCGGGACAGTACCGACACGGTTACGCAGGCAGGCTCCGGGCTGATAACCGAAATATCCGCGACCCGCCCGTCGGCGCTGCGGCCATGAAACTGATATGCGCCGGTCGACCCGGCCACGCTCATTCCCTCAAAGGCCTGCTGGATGCGCAGACGATAATCGGTGTCTGACTCCATGACGGCAGGCGTTGGCGGCAGCGTGGTCACATCGGCTGGCGTGATAACGAGGCGCTCGACGTTGTAATTTGCCCCGAGGTTATCGAGGTCATGCCCGGCGGCATACGCCAGCATCACCGCACGTGCCGATTCATTGACACGCTGTCGCCAGATAACTTCCCGATAAGCGTTCTCCTGCAGGAGCTTCACCATCGGCTCAGATTCGAGCGTCAGCGTGCGCGCGACCGCCTCCTGCTGGTCTTCGGGATAGAGCGAGACCAGCGTCGCCTTGCGCTCGGTCAGGATGGTTTCAAAATCCAGCTCCTCCACGACATCGGGCGCGGCGAGCTGGTTCAGGTCAACAATAGCCATAGCGTTTAACTCAGTGGAATGGTCAGTGAAAAGGGCTGGCTCGTCGTCGAGCGCGTCCCGGTGATATCGACATACAGCGCGCCGTCATCCTCACCGCGCTCAAAGGTGATGGTCGACAAACTGACGCGTGGCTCCCACTTCTGGATCGCCGAGTAGCACGCGGCCATAATCTGCAGCCGCAGCGCCGGGGTCTGCGGCTGGTCAATCAGCGCTGACAGCAGCGAGCCGTATTCACGGCGCATGACACGCGAGCCAACCGGCGTGACCAGAATATCGCGCACGCTCTGCCTGATATGGTCGGCCTCAGAAATACTGAGCCCGGTGTGGCTGTTCATACCTAAATAACGCACCGTCATTTCGTCCCCTCCGTTCTGCTACCGCCGCGTTCTACTCCGCCGTGGTCGTGGTCATCCACCTGCACGCCGTTCGAGGTCAGTTTCCCGCCGCTGTGCTCGATATTTCCTTTCATCGTCCCGCCCTTCTGCACTTCGAGTGAGCCGGTGATGAGCTTGTTAGTGCACACCACTTCTGGGGTATCGAGCGTGATGCGGGTTTCAGCTTTGACCAGCACCACCGGCACAGTGGCGGTAAGGGAATCTGACGCGGTGACGTCAGCGGTTTTAATCCCGGACACGGTGAGCGCCCCGCTTTCAGGCTCGTACTCAATGACCGCGCCGTCAGGAAAGGCGATGTGAAGCGCATCCGGCGAGGCATCCGGCGCGGGATGGTCATCCGAGAAAATGGCGGGCAGCACAAACGCGGTGTCGAGTTCGCCACCGATGGCAAGAATCAGCACCTGCTCGCCAACGGAAGGAGCCCACCACACACGCGAGCGACCGGCGCGGGAGGTCAGCCAGTTAAGCCAGGTGGTTTGCATCCCGCCGGTCTGGACGCGACAGAGCCCAGCATCGTGATCGACGTCGGTCACGATGCCGGTACGGATAAGGTTGCGCATAGCGCGAGCGATATCCTGAAGTGAATTTAATGTGTTCATGGAGGTAGAATGCCGCCTGGTATGGTCAACGACAATTAAATGCAGTTTGAAGAGGCATGAAACAACACACTGATACTGTGCGAGATCAAAAAACTGTCGTTCCCTTGTTGTTCAACCTCTTACTTTTAAATAATTGAGATATTGAAAGTCATACAAGTGAACTATTCCATTGCAATCAGGAAATATTTAAAAAAAAATAAAACCAATTAACTCATGCTATAAGTTAAAAAATTTCCGATTGAACCATGAAGGAAACTAGGCAATAATAATAGCGTAGGTAAACCAAAAACTAAGCAATGATATATTAGCGGACGGTGATGTCGCCTACTCCGCTCTTTTCATTAAATTAAACCCAGCCCTCCAGAATAATTATTACAATAATAAACGCTTGAAAGTTAGAAAAATATGATCATGAAATTAACATCGTGGTGCCGGGTGCCTCCCGGTGCTTCTTTGCCAGACCAAAGAAGCGCGAGCATATCGCAAAGGTGTCTGGTTCGACCCGCCGCATAGGGGGATTCACCACACCTAGAAAAATAGAAAACAGTCTCACGTGAGTCAAGTTTTTTTAGCAGACATGTGTTTTTTCATGATCCCATGATCACAATAAAGAAATTTTGTGTCAGCTATGCTTATACCAAACGAAAAAGCATGCTTTTGTCACATCAGCTTAGTTTATATTTCCAACATTAATTGACAATCATTATCTGACCTGCATGAAAACGCAAAAAAAAGTCCATCAATAAATTGACAGACTTCTGAAATATCAGAAAAGGTGCTTACCAACCATTTACTTCAGATGAAGTAAATTTAGCATAGCACCACTTATGAGAAACGTACAAGTTTTTAGTATTCATTACCTATAGAACCAATAGAATGCTTACCATGCGTCTATGATAAAACACATGGAACCACTCAGTAAGGACCTGCTTAACCACACAAAACTGCTTCAACTCTATTTAAATCAATAAACTCCAGCTTAAAATAGAGAATATATGAATACGTTCTCCATAACTCACTTCAGTTTTCTTAGAATCAACTGTTCAATGAGAAACTTTTCTTGCATATCGAACACGAGTAACTTGCGTTCTGGGTATTGCACATTTACTGCCACCAAACCTTGAATAGCCAATCGAAAAATAGTTAAAGATATTTTTCAATTGCCGTATTTAAAACGAACCACCACTATTAAATGCCACATTCCACATTTTGCTGACAGTAGCATTTTTCAATCTTCATTCTGTTTACCTATCGCATAATTCGAGATTCGACACTCATCCAACTAAATATATACTCTACTAACGGATAATTCCACGTGTTGAGTGCTGGAAAAACCATTCGAATAGTTCGCCAACAGGATGCTTATTTAACCTCTCTTTTAACATAACCTTCGCTTCATGTAACGATAGTGATTTATTGTAAAGTATATCGTAACAACCTTTTATTAAGCTCTGATCGCTCTGACCCGACCCGGTGAAATATCTGGATGTGGTGTCTATTCCATTGGGTTCAGCATAGTTACCGCTAGCATAAACAAATGGGGGAGTATCCTGAGTTACACCTGAGTGATGCCCAACATTTGCATATGCACCTAATACACAGAATTGATGGATTGCGCACATGAACCCGACCACAGCACCATCACCCAGTGCAACATGTCCTGCCAGGCCGCTGTTATCACCAATGTGCGTACTATTACCAATGATGCAGTCATGCCCAATGTGAACGTTATTCAGGAGGGTATTATCGTCACCTATTATAGTGTAATTATTATCTTGCGCCGTGCCTCGATGGATTGTTGCATTGTTACCAATATTGTTACGACTCCCTATAATTAGCCTGGTTGACTCATTTTTATATTTAGATCTTGATTCACTTCACCTATCGATGAAAACTGCCCAATCTGATTATCACACCCGATAACTGTAAATCCATTAATAACTGAATGGGACCCTATAATAGTTCCCTCACCAATAACAACATCCGCAGAAATAATACAAAATGGACTGATATTGACATGTGCCTCGATCACTGCGCCTGGTGCTATGATACTGCTACTCGAAACGCGTGCAGTAGAAGAGATCGTCATTTATATTTCCTGATAGCTAGAATGCTTATCGTCCAAAAAACGTTACGTTGGCTATCGTTCTGGAACAGCCACAAGGTAACGCTAACACTTTTATCAAGCTACAGAATACTCGTAATATCGTTACGTAGCGAATGTCTTGGCAGGAACAGTTTCTGCTATAACCTGGCTATTCAAGCGCTTTAAATACTATCATAATGAAATGCAAAATTCCCATCCGAAATTATTCAAAGGCTGAACTATCCCCAAGGTAATCAACTATCAGCTCCTCAATATATTTTTTATCAGCACGACTAAATCCCAGCAACTCACGCTGTGGGTACTGAACATCCTGACTATTAGGGGTTGGCCTGTCTTTAAGTCCGTACTGATGGATCTGCACGATACGTTGCACCTTACCGGTAAACTGCACCACAGCAGTATCATTGCGGCCACGGGCTTTCATGTAGCGGCTGGTTCGCAGCTTCTGAAACATCGCCCTTTTAATACGCCCTTTTTTTGCCCTGATCGGCTGACGCTTTCGCGCCTGATACGGCGTGCCATCCGGGGCTTTTTGCAGTTTAATCCGTTGCTGTTGCGATTTTCGCAGCTCTTTCGCAATCGCAGCAGCAAGCTTTCGCCGCCCCGCCGGTGACAGCGCCCCAATCAGCCCGGCGAGCTTATCGTCAAAAGGCTTAAACTCATTCATCCCATTTGCTCACCAGTTCGCCATTGATATAGAGCTCGGTCGGGCGCGTGACCGGCTCGGGTAATGGCGGCTCAGGTGCATAGCTGACGTGCAGCGCGCCGTTCTCCTCCCTGACCAGCGTGCGCTCGGTAAGCTGCAGACTGATACTGAGATCAACGTTGTCACCGTCGTTTAAATCCATCTGGAAGCGGTAGCCCTTTTTGCGCCCCTCATCCGAGGTGCAAATATCCGGCTGATTCTCACGCAGCCACGCCGTCACCGGTACAAAAATCAAATCGGGGTCGCCGACAAAGTCACACACGATCACATTCAGGGTGTAAATCTTTTCGTGCGACAGCGAGGCCGCGAGGCGTGCATCGATATTCCCCTCGTCGGCAAAGATGCGCATCATTTCGGGATTTGTTTCTAACTGCGGCACGGCATCAGTGAGTGCCTTGCGCAGACTTTTCATTTTCTGCATCGATTTTGTCCTGACAGTCTTTAGTGGTCTCGACCTTGAGCGCGCAGGCGGCGAGCGCATTCTCAAGCCTGCGGATATCGGCACTCAAATCGCCGTTAATCGTGGGCTCGCTTCCCGGCATCGGGCAAAGGCTCACTTTCGGGCAGTTGTTGTAAACAATGACCGGCGGAGGCGCAGGCCTTTCGGGTGTGCAACCGGCGCACAGCATCAGGCAAATCAGCGCGATACCAGCGGCGTAAATCTTCGTTTTCATTGAGTAACCTCGTGATAGTTTGTTCGCGCCTTACCGCCTGCTCACCGGCGGCAGTCAGTTCATCAGCGAGCCTGACCTGACCGGCCTCATTCGCCCTGGCGATACGTTGCGACACGGCAAGCTGATTTTTCAGCATCCCGATAGTCGTCTTTTGTTCGGTGGCGACTTTATTCGCCCTGTCGAATGAGCGCCGTAAATTGCCGTTCTCATGACGCAGCCAGAGCACCGACGCCAGCACCAGACCGGCGGCAAGCAATATCACAATGATTCTGGACACAGGCCAGCCTCCTTAATGCGCCGACGGTACGAACAACGAACCATGTTAAACAGGATCAGCCAAAGTAAGTACGTGAATGCGATAAACACCTTGCCCCCGGTAAGCAGGCATAAAACCGTACCAGCAGAAAGAATCAGAGACCAAAATCGACGCCATAGTGGGCGGGGCTTTCCGATAAGAGACCTAAAAATAGCCATGTGTTTTGGCGTTCGGTAAGGGTCAGACTGACTCGCAAACCAGTCCTCATAGCTGACAGCAGCCAGCACACTTCCTCCGATACAAACCAAACAGCCAAATAACGCCCAGACGGCAATAAAATTAACGGCCACACCGTCGGGATTGTTCAAACCCAGCACAAGTAGAACGGCAATCACGACATTAAAAATCAGAGAAGATAACAACGCTTTCATTGAGGTACTCCTTTCATGCAGTAAGCCCATTCCCGCGCACGGCGGTTTTCCAGTCCTTGATTTTTGACGCCATTCACAAACACCCAGCGGGTAAGCTGGTCGCACGCCTGCCACCACTGCTGACGTTTGATAAACGAGACCAGCGTCGAGCGACAGGCCGCGCCGGTTCCAACGTTGAAGGCAAAACTGACCAGCGCGTCATATACGCGCGGCGGCATCTTCACCGGCACGCACACGGCGAGTCGTTGCTCGGTATTGAGCACATCCGCGACGAGGTTCGCCGCCGCCTGTCGCTCGGTGATATCCCCTTTAGGGGTGACACCGGCAGTGTGGCCGATGCCTGACGTCCACACGCCCGCGCTGCACTGGTAAGGTGTCAGGCGACATCCTTCGAGGTCAGCGAGTAACGCCAGCCCCTCGGGCGAGGTATTCAGCAGACGAAAGTCAGGCATCAGCGCCGCCAGCGCCAGCACAGCGGCCACACTGCATTTTTTAATGATTGAGTTCACGAATAGCCCCCTTATCGAGTCCGAGTGAAATCAGATAGCGATAGGTTTTTCGCTTAAACCAGTAATTCGTCAGCGCGGTAAAAATGGCGCAGCCACCGCCGACATACAGCGCCAGCTTTTCGGGGGACATCGCCCCGAAATACGCCACCCCCACGGCCAGCCAGTAGGCGACAAACGTCGTGATTTTTTCCATGTTCAGTCCCATAGATTCACCGTCTCGGTTTTCGGGGCGCTGTCGGTCTCGGGCAGCTCGATAGCCGTGCCGTGCGGCAGTATGACGCCCAGCTCCGACAGCCCCGGATTCGACTGCAGCACCGTCTCGACCACGCCCTCGGTGCGCCCGTAATAGCGCGCACAAATCACGTCGAGGGTGTCACCCTGCATCGCACAGACCTTCATCAGATTTGCCCCACAATGCAGCGCGCCCTGTCCTGAATGCGCGCCACTGACCAGCGCATATCCCGCCACATTTCATCGATAGTGCTGTCGATACTGTCGGCCTTTTTGTCGCCCTTGCTGGTCGCATCTACGCCGCGATAACGCTCGTAAAGCGTGGCGGTCGTCATCGCGCATACGGCGTTGAAATAGTGGAAGCAGCGCACGCTCTCGCCGTCGAGCTCGTCGGTCGGGACATCCGCGAGCGTGGCGTGACCGGCGTCGAGCTGGCGGTCGCGCCAGTCGCGCAGCTCCGCATTGGTTTCCGCGATGGCGGTCTTAATTGCGCGGCGCAGGCGCACAGGGGAAACAGTCTGCTCAAGGCGCATTTCTTCGCGCACGCGCTTCGGGTCTACATCAGGGAAAAATCCCGTGTTTTTAATCACCGGCTCGCTCACGCCCGGTGGCGGTATCACCACGCCCGGCACGTCCTGCGGCGTTGTTTTGGGCTCAATAATCAGTGTCGTCATGACAACCTCGGAAAATAGGTGGGCGGTGGACGCCGGTCGCAGACAGGGTAATCAATACCCGCATTGACCGGCGTGCCGCCCGGCTCGGGGAGCGTTCGGTTAACCTGCGGCTTTTGCCGCTTTAGGAGGACGTCCGCGCCGTGCCGCCGGTTTAGCGGCAGGTTTGCGCGTGCGTGGTGTAGTCGTTTTGGGCGCGGGCTCTGGCTTCGGTTTAAGCTGGCGCTCAAGCTGTTCGATATCCTTTTTCACGCCGATAGTTCGCTCTAACTGGATCGCACGCTGCAGGTGCACCAGTGCCTCGGGCAGTTTCCCTGTGTCACGCAGCACGTAGCCGGTGATTTTGTGCAGCTTCGCGCGCACGATGTCAGGCATATCTGCACGCTCAGTCAGCGCGAGGGTATCGAGCAGCAGCGCCAGCTCAGGTGACTGTTTTGCGTCACACAGACGCTGTGCGGCAAGCGCCACTTCCTCAGCCAGCAGGCATGGCGTCGGACGGCGACCGACCGGCATCGTCATGCCATAGGTCATGGCGTAACGGGCAATCTCCAGCGCACCGGCGATGTCATTTGCATCGAGACGCCAGAGCATGACGGTCATAACAATGTCATCCTGTACGCCTTTACCATTGGCAAGAACACCCGCCACCCATGGCAGGTAGAACGGCAGCAGCTCACGCTTTTTCTCGGCTTTCTGCTCTTTGGAACTGATTTGTCTAAGTGTGCGATTGTCTGCGGCCAGCTTAACCAGCATCTGCTCATAGGCAGTTGCATTGCGCAGCGGAGCAGCACCCCGCCGCGCAGTTTCAGAGGCCGAGACCCGCATCATGTGAAGCGCTGCGGGGCTCGTCATGGCTTACTCTCCGCCGTTCTGGTCAGCAGGCGCGGCGGCGCTTTCTGGCTCAGCAGGAGCCGCGAAGTTGCCGAGAGTGATGTTTTCAATCAGGCAACCGGCGGCGTAAGCCTCGACCACATAATCGATGTTCATCGATTCATAGTTTTCGATGCGGTCTTTTTTCGGCTCCTCGATGATGGCGCGGCGGTGCGCATCATCCATGAAGTAAATCGACAGGTTATCGAGGCGCGTCACCATCAGCGCATTGGCCGGGAAGTACGGCACACGCACGGCAGGCAAATTGCCAATGCGCTTCTGGCTGATGATGATGTCAGCGGCCAGCGACTCGCTGTTTTCCTGCGTCTTGTTGACAATCGGGAAATATTTATCCGCGAGCAGCTTGCGACCTGTGATGACCACGAGCTCCGGGTCGTCCTGATAAATCTCGTCAATCAGGTTAGTGGTGGCGTCCATCACCAGCGCGTCGAGGTTGGCATAATCGCCGTTTTCACCCACGCGGATCACCGCCGAAACCACATCGCCGTTTGCATCAGTGATTTTCGACATGACGCGTGCCGGTGCTTCATTGCGGTATTTCTGCAGCCAGCCCACCGCCACATCCTGCAGCATCGGATGCGTTTTGCGGTTGGAGGTTTCCGCGCGCTCGATACCGTTGAAACCGGCCATGATGAAATCGAGCGACTGTCGCTTGATAATCGCGTCACGGATACGGGTCTGGAAGTCCTGGAATCGCGCCCACAGGTCGAGCTGTTTGTAACGGATATGGAAATCAAAGTTGATTTGCGCACATTCGTATTTGTTGGATTCCAGCGCCGTAAAATCGGCGGTCTTGCGCTCGTCATCCCCGGCAGTATCAGCGGTGCTCGCAATCGTACCGTTGACACCCACCCCGACTTTTTCGCCTTTCAGCTCGTCGACCGGCACAATGTTGATTTTGGTCAGAAACGCGGATGACACCTGCAGGGTATTCATCAGGGTTTGCGTTACCGACGGCTCGACAGTGAATTTCTTCGCCACGTCATCAGTGGAAACGCCGTTCAGCTCCGCAACGCGGGACATGTAGGCATTAAATTTAAAGCGGGTTTCTTTACGCATTGTTATTCCTGTTTTCTAAAAATGGGGTCTCAGGCCGGACAGCGCCCGGCGCGTTATCAGCAGTTAGTCAGCAGCTCGTCGCCCGTCCCGCCTTTCGACTTCTCGCGGCGCGGCTGGCTATGGCTTTCGGTGTTATCGAGGGCGCTTTTTAGCGAAGTAAACGCCTGCGCGCTTTCGTCTGCCTTGCGCGTCACGTCCTGCTTAAACTGAGCGAAGGTGGTCTCAAGCTCCGCGATGCGCTGGTCAGTCGCGCTGAGACTGGTCTGCACCAGCTCAGAGACTTCCGTCACCGCTTCATGCACGTCAGCAAAACGCGCGTCGTCGCTGACCTGCTTGCGGCTGAAAATGGCTTTGACCTTGTCGGTCAGGCTGTTGAGCACGGTGTCGGGGACATCTTCAAATTCCAGCTCAGCCAGCGTGGCAACGGAAAACAGATCGTCAGGCTGGTCTTTTTTACCGGCGAGCGGGTTCTGCGTGGCGCGGCTGCAGAATTCGAGGTATTCGGTGCCGAGGCTTGCCGGGTCATCGGTGACGGCGAGGCCAATCAGGTAACACTTGCCGCTATTTGAGAAATTCGGGCGAATTTCCATGGAGGTGTAAACCTTCTGACCGGCACGCACCATGCTCACCAGCTCGTCGAGCGGGGCGATTTTGCCAAACAGCGCTTTCTTGCCGTTCAGTGCAGAGTCATCGCTAATGATTTCCGCTTTGACTTCCGTCACATCGCCATAGCGCTTAAACGGGCTGTCAGGCCAGAGACTTTTGATATGTTCCAGATTGATGCGACAGCCATAGACACGCGGGTCAAAGGTGTCAGCCATGTCCTGAATGTCATCGCCGTTAATCACGCGGCCATCGCAGGTGTCACCCTCGACGCCGATGCGAAACCACTTAGAAACTACTTTCTTTGCCATTGTTCAGGTGTCCTGATGTTGGGTTTTCGGTTCGGGCTTAGTTTCCCGACTCCGACCCGCATCAGCCACCGCTTGCAGAAGTGCAACCCCTGACACAACAGGGGCTTAGCGATAAAGACCTGTTAATTCCTTAGCCTTGCCCCGTATTCACCGACACGAGGCAACCATGACCATTTCGACTGACCTCTCCCTTTTGCACGACCCGCGACGACAGGCGCGCCTGCTGTTCT
The DNA here is from genome assembly GCF_026672535.1 of Lelliottia sp. SL45. Lineage (NCBI taxonomy): Bacteria > Pseudomonadati > Pseudomonadota > Gammaproteobacteria > Enterobacterales > Enterobacteriaceae > Lelliottia > Lelliottia sp. SL45. Next base: position 842,433 of record NZ_JAPPRH010000003.1, on the reverse strand, counting down.
GGCAGGGATTCTCTGTGCCACAAATCGCCAACACGCTGCAGGTGAAGCGCCCGACGGTTCAGAGCTGGAAGCAGCGCGACGAATGGGAAGAAACCGCCCCGCTCAACCGCGTGGAAACGACGCTTGAGGCGCGGCTGATTCAGCTCTACGCAAAGCCCGACCTGACACCACATGACTTTAAGGTCGCTGATTTCCTGTCACGCCAGATGGAACGGTTCGCACGCATCAACCGCTACGGCCAGACAGGAAATGAAGTGGATTTAAACCCCAACATTGCGAGCCGCAACAAAGGGGATCGCAAAAAGCCGAAACGCAATTATTTCAGCGACGAGGCTATCGAGAAGCTGGAAGAGATTTTCCTCAACCAGTCGTTTGAGTATCAGCTCAACTGGCACAAAGCCGGGCTTGAGCACCGTATTCGCCACATCCTCAAATCTCGCCAGATTGGCGCAACGTTCTACTTTGCGCGTGAGGCATTGCTGCGCGCGCTGAAAACCGGACAAAACCAGATATTTTTATCCGCGAGTAAAACGCAGGCATACGTGTTTCGAAAATACATCATCGCCTTTGCTCGTCTCGTCGACGTCGACCTGTCAGGCGACCCGATTGTCATCGGCAACAACGGCGCAGAGCTGATTTTCCTCGGGACGAACTCCAACACCGCGCAGAGCCACAACGGCGACCTGTACGTCGATGAAATTTTCTGGATACCCAACTTTCAGCGGCTGCGCAAAGTGGCGTCGGGGATGGCGTCACAGTCGCACCTGCGCACCACCTATTTCTCGACCCCGTCCACGCTGGCGCACGGTGCTTATCCGTTCTGGTCAGGCGAGCTGTTTAACCGGGGGCGCAGCAACCGCGACGAACGGGTCGACATCGATATCAGCCATAAGGCGCTCGCCGGTGGCGTGCTGTGCCCGGATGGTCAGTGGCGGCAGATTGTCACTATCGAGGATGCGCTCGCCGGGGGCTGCACCCTGTTCAATCTGGGTCAGCTCAAACAGGAAAACAGTGCCGACGATTTCCGCAATCTGTTTATGTGCGAGTTCGTCGACGACAAGGCGTCGGTATTTCCGTTCGAGGAGCTGCAACGCTGCATGGTCGATGCGATGGAAGAATGGGAGGACTTCGAACAATTTGCCGACCGTCCGTTTAACTGGCGTCCGGTCTGGATTGGCTATGACCCGTCACACACCGGCGACAGCGCAGGCTGTGCGGTACTGGCTCCGCCGCTGGTTGCCGGGGGCAAGTTCCGCATCCTTGAGCGTCACCAGTGGAAAGGGATGGATTTTGCGGCGCAGGCGGAGGCCATCAGGTCACTCACCGAAAAATACACCGTCGACTATATCGGCATCGATGCGACCGGCATCGGCCAGGGTGTTTACCAGCTCGTGCGCTCATTCTTCCCGGCGGCGCGCGCCATTCGCTACACGCCAGAAATGAAAACCGCGATGGTGCTGAAAGCGAAAGACACCATCCGACGCGGGTGTCTGGAATATGACGCCGGTGCGACCGACATCACGCAGTCGTTTATGGCCATTCGCAAAACCATGACCAGCAGCGGGCGCAGTTCGACCTATGAAGCGAGTCGCAGCGAGGAAGCCAGCCACGCGGATATCGCGTGGGCGACCATGCACGCCCTGTTAAACGAACCGCTTTCCGCCGGGAGCGGGATGCACTCTAATTCAATTCTGGAAATTTACTAAGATGAAAAAACGACAGAAAAAACCAGCCACCACGACCGCCAGCGCACCGCAAAAAATGGAGGCGTTTACTTTTGGTGAGCCCTCCCCTGTTCTGGATCGCCGTGACATTCTTGATTACGTTGAGTGTATTCATAACGGAAAATGGTACGAGCCGCCGGTCAACTTGTCGGGGCTGGCGAAAAGCCTGCGCGCCGCCGTACATCACAGCTCACCAATTTACGTGAAGCGTAATATTCTGGCGAGCACCTACATCCCGCATCCGTTGCTGTCGCGTCAGGATTTCAGCCGCCTGGTGCTCGATTATCTGGTCTTTGCCAACGGCTATCTTGAAAAACGCATGAGCGTCACTGGCCAGCTCATGAAGCTGGAAACGTCGCCTGCAAAATACACCCGCCGTGGCGTCGAGGAGGATGTTTACTGGTACGTGTCGAGCTTCACCCATCCGCACGAATTTGCGCCCGGCTCGGTATTTCACCTGCTTGAGCCTGATATTAATCAGGAGCTTTACGGGATGCCGGAATACCTGAGCGCGCTCAATTCCGCCTGGCTGAATGAGTCCGCCACGCTGTTTCGTCGCAAGTATTACCAGAACGGCGCACACGCGGGTTACATCATGTACGTCACTGACGCGGCGCAAAGCAGCACCGACGTTGAGTCGCTGCGCTCTGCAATGCGGGATTCGAAAGGGCTCGGGAATTTTAAAAACCTGTTTTTCTATGCACCCAACGGAAAACCGGACGGCATTAAGATCGTGCCACTGAGTGAAGTCGCCACGAAGGATGATTTTTTCAATATCAAAAAAGTGAGCGCCGCTGACCTGCTCGATGCGCACCGCGTGCCGTTCCAGTTGATGGGCGGCAAGCCTGAAAATATCGGCTCAATGGGTGATGTCGAGAAGGTGGCGAAGGTGTTTGTGCGTAACGAGCTGTCACCACTGCAGGAGCGTTTCAAAGAGGTAAACGACTGGCTCGGAATGGAGGTGATCCGCTTTAAAGATTACAGCCTCGAATCAGAATAAAACCCGCAAAAAATGCCGCCTCCGGGCGGCATCATCACAGACCGCCTCAGACGCGCCACACGCAACGCATTTATCAGTCAGCCCCGTCGCAGGCCAGCGAAGCGGCAGCGCCGTCAGGAGGCTCGCAGGCGTACACAATTAAATGCTGACACCACATCTGGCGCGCAATGCTTTCCCCGCCACGCCTGCCCGCTTCATGGGTCGCTTTTAATGCAGTTGCATGACCACTCAGGAACCACGCCTGCTCTGAAAGCGCACGGCCAAAACAAGCTACGCTGACGCATGCAAAATGATGCAACTAATGCACGCACTACTTATTTAGACTCAATTTGAATCTTGTAGTTTGTAAAGTCAGCTTTAGCTATCAGTACTTCAATGTGTTTTTGTTTAGCGAAATTCTCGATGAAAACTCGCATGTCTCCGGCCAAACGCTCCCCGATGATTACTGCATCAATGCAGCATTCTTTCAGCGGGACCGCGAAGCCTGGCTGATGTGCGTAAACATTTTCGCCTTTAAGGTATTTTAAGCTTCTAACCTCTTCCTCACTCCCCCAATCAGAATGCTTAACTAATGCGAACCCCCCCATCGATAGTTACAGGCTCGCCTCGAATTTTTTCGAGAAGATGCTTGTAAAGATTAACTTTCGGAGGATCAGGGGTATACACCACATCAGAATACTCAATATCTGAGTTCTTTAATTTCTCTTTGTTATAAGCAAAACAAATTCCCTTCATACCATTCCCGTAATACCCCCACATTAATCTACTGTCGTATTTTTTTGTGAAACATGCCGTTGCAACGCAACTTTGAAATTCTCTAAGCAAGCCAGCAGAGAACCCATCATCCCAGAAATCATCAATATGTTTATATATTGGACTTAAGTCATTTTCGAAAAAGCACTTTTCTATAGCGTGCCTATGAACTTCAAGAAACTTTGTTTTCTTAATGATTGCAGCAATATCTGAGTGATCAAATTGCCTTAGTGCATCCCTGTCGAAATTAAAGAACATTTCAAATGGATCATTGAGACCACTGATTTTTGAGTGCCAAATCGAATTATTCACCAACTCGTTTATTGTATTAATGTTGTCTCCCCTGAACCTGAAGAGATGAGTAGCACTTGATAGAATCAATGTGGCCCCCGTTAGGCTAGTTCAAAAAAGAAAGACTCTAACGCCTCTCTAGCTCGTTGTTCAACCCCGTCCGTGCTGAAAAAAAGTTTCAGCACAGACAGGGTTTCCTATGGTCGGCTTGGTGGCGGGGTAGTTGGCCCTTTCGCCGGTGTGAACGCCTCAATTTTCGTATTAGCGATTTCGTACATCCTGCCGTAATTATCCCTGACGATTTCGGCACACCCGACCAGCTCGGCGGGTGTCAGGTTTTCATTGACCATAATTTGTTGCAAGCGCTGAACGATAGCCATCATCTTAAGGCTGCGACTTGAGTGTCTTGGCGGCACTGGGTGCATAATCGGTAATGGATGCATTTAATACCCCTCAGGCGCACCCAATATGTATGCATAGCAAAAATTATCAGTTTGAATCAAAAAATCTTTCATTAAGCCCATTCCCTCTGAGTTGTATTGCCCGGCCACTCATCAGTAGTCGTATATTTGAATTTTTTATCGCCATAACTCACCGTTGCCCCACGCGCCAAAGCTTCAAGCTCCCAGCGCTCAGGAGTAATACCCTCCTGCGCTAAGTCGAAACGAATTTTCGGTATACTTTCCCGCTCTGCTTTGGTCATCCGTGCTGATGGCGCTTGTTCTGCGGGTTTGAGCGGTGCAGCATTTCTTTGCTGTCGATTTTTGCGGGGCGCGCCCTCTTTAGACGCGGCCCTGAGCACCCTCATCACGTCGGGTTCATCCCAACCGATAACGCCTTTATCAATCAGATTTAACACCGCTGCGGCTTGCTCAGACGGTGTAGGTGTCATAACTGGATCGCCACCGCCGGTGAGCTTTCCACAGTTATTGACAGGACTCCGAGGCGCGGCAGAGCCGCTTTTTAAAGTCAAAGGCTCAACGGCCAAAGCCTTTGGAACGATGCGCCAGTCTGCGGATCGCGTTATACGGATATGACCCGCGCCGAGGTGAGGGGCATAAATACCAACCACTCTCTCAATATCCTCCTCATAATCGTTGACCTCATCCGTCGCTTTACGGGCGACCCTGACGGCCTGAGCATCACGCGGCATATTTGCCCCACCCTGCGCGATGATATAGAGGTCAAACTCGCCCTCATCTGCAGCAGCTCGCGCGGCCTCGACCCTGTCGTCAAACTCGCTGGCAATACTCACCCCGCGCGGCAGTTTGCGCAGTTCCCGGTAAGCGCCCATTGTCGGGAGGCCAATCGGTTTAAACTGAGGAATGCGCCACGTAGACGCCCATGCGGTGACCGCTGCAGCCGTGTCTTTCAGTGGCTTGCCGGTGTCGTGGTCGAGCTGGCCGTCGAGCGCGTAGCCGTCGATGTTTTTGGCAACGTATTTAGCGATATAACCCGCCGCGCCACCCTGATTAAGATGACGGGACTCAAAGCGCTGTTTTGCCGCACCCTTTTCGTGTCCGTCCTCTTTGAGTGCATAACGACGCATAATTTCGTTGATAGTTTTACGCTGACCGGGTTTGCAAAACAGCATCATGTGCCAGTGTGGCGTACCGTCGTGATGAGGCTCGACAACCCGCATTCCGTAAACCTCTAAATCGTTATCTTTGAAAGCAGTGCGCATCAGGCTCCATATTCGGCAGAGATAGCGCTGGCCGTCTTTGGGGGTGAATGCGGTATCGTTCCAGCCGTGATTGAGCTGAACCGTTTTGCTGTTGCCTTTGCCAACCTGACGAGTCGGGTGATACTTCGATGGTGTGGTCAGTGTGATAAACATCCCCACGTCGCCAACGCTTGCCGCGTAGCGTTCAATCCCGGCGATAGTGTTCATCAGCTCCATTCGACGTATTTCAGGATTTGAAATGCTTCCCATAACCTTGCTAATAAGGTCGATTCGTTCGCCGGTAACTTTGTTTTCCAGCTCACAGGATTTGAGGTATTCGAGATTAGCCAGGCGGCGCGCGTGAACATCGCGGATCGCCATTTTGCTGGCGTAGGGTGAACGGTCTTTATTGACCTCACCGGCAGCAATTAGCAACGCCTCGCGCCATCGCATACGCTGCGCTTTGAGCTGGTTGACCCACCACTCATCTTTAATCAGACGGGAGATAGCGGAAAATGCCTGTCGGATCGTCATCTGACCCTTACGGTATTTTTTCCAGTGCAAAGGGGTGAAGTTGAAAGCACGTGCAACACCGGCCACCTGACCATACAAATGCGCCTGCGCCTCGTCGGTAAAAAGGGTCTCTTTACCGCCGTGCGCCTCCGCCCAGGCGTCGCTCAGTTCCTCGTATTTGCTCCAGAGCTGTGAGGCAATTCGGGCTGAAAATTTCCTGAGCTCTTTGTCGCTCATATCAGGCAGGCGCGCATATTGGTCACGCTCGGACAAAAAGCCAATCGAGGCGGATTCATTCATCCCACACAGCTCGTTAACGCGCTCAAGACGCGGCAACAGCTTCCTCTCAAAAGTATTTTTCAGGAAATAGAGCGCACCGAGTGGGCTCTTAGTGCGGCGGATGAAGTTATAACGCGACGTAAACAGCGTTTGTAGGAAAAAAGGCAGCCGGTCAATTCGGTTTAAAACACCTTGCACCTGACGGAGTTCGGCACGTGTAAGGGGTCTGTCGCGGCCTATGGCCTCGCGGGGTTTATTCCACGAATAAGCACCGACGAAAGTATCACCGGTGCTTTTTGATAGTGGGGGTTGTGGCGAGGGGGCGACGCGCCCCCGATTCTCAGCGGCCATTAGCAGTGAATGCTTCCAGACATTTGTGTCCCAACTGCTCAACCTGCTTTTCTAAATCCGAAAACTGACGAGCTTCACCGGTTAGAAGGGTATGCAAAATCAGGCCAGAAACGAGCTTAGGAATCGTTGGATAAAAGCCCACGATATCAAGCCACTCTTTACCGGCACTCTTTCCAGATTTAGCGATTTTCTTTTCCTGCAAAATAAATTGGAATTGATCGCTGGTAATTACGAATTTATTTCCGATAACGATATGAATGCTCATAAAAAAACCACCTTAACAATATTAAAGACAAACTACCTTTAAACCTTCACTCGTAATGCAAAACCCACCATCCACTTCAATTACATATCCACGACCAACCATGCCTAGATAGGCTTTACTCACTTTAGAGGGGCACGTTCTAAACAATCCTTTAGTAATGTATAAAGGGGTTAGTAAGTGGAGTTTTTTAAGCAACACAATTTGAAAGTCAGTTAGTTTTTTTCCAGAACGTTTAATTTGAGTCATAATTAAAAACCATTACTTCCTAAAATATCATTGTGAATCTTTGCTGATTCCTGCCCCAACAGCTCGATGATTTCAGTCCGATTCATTTCAGACTTGCAAATGTGAGCTATCAAAGAATCAAGCGCCGACGCGAAACGGGTCGCCGTGACTAGCTGCGCCTCAACTGCAGCCTGTGCCAACAGAGCTTTCATATTGCTGGGAGGTGCTGATAATTCTTTTTCCATTTACCCGGCTCCAGACAAAAAGATGCCCCGCACATTCAAGTGCGTGAAATGTTCGACTAGTTAATTAATGCAAATATTGCTCAGGCTTAACCGAGGTTAAAATAGTTGGGGCATACTCAAACAAGCTGAATAATTCACGGAGCGCGCGGAATAATTTCTCACGCCAATAACAAGAATCTTCATCAATGCGCCAGTAAGGCTGATTAAATTCGACCTCGCTTAAACCAGCATGAAGGAATAAAGCGCGACGCTGACCCACTGACAAAAAACTAATATAAGCCGACTCAGAAGCGCCAACCTGCCGACGTTTCGAAAATGCGGCTCGCAATTCATCAATACCACAAGCCAGACGCTCACGGTCTACATCATTCATTTCCTCAAAGCGCATAGTTGCATGACGCTGTTTTAACTGAGCATGAAAACATACTGTCAGGCGATCACGTTCCATCATCTGATTATAAAAATCGCAAGTATCCTGCCAGCGGGGAAGCGCAAGATGTTTACCAATTACAACGCGAAGTGATTGAGGTTGTTTTTGGACCAGCGCAAGAGTCATAACCGACATAGGGATAACCCTCTTGATTTAAAGATGCGTTTCGCGGTGGCAAAAATGCCAGGCTTGCGGGTTCTAATAATAACGCCCTGACGTCCACGGCCATGAGTGATCGTGAAGTTAATCGACACAGGGCTTTCATTACGGAGCAACTGGGCAATACAACGTGGCTCGGTCATCATTTGGGCTCCCCCAAACCAAGCCACATAAGCCACCCTTCGCGAATTTCTTTCGGGCGGCTTTCGTAGGCAAGTTTCATCCCATTGTTCCATGCAGGGAGGTACACCCAGAACTCCCCCGCCCTGCCAGAAGTTGATTGCGGGTCAGTCATTTCAATTACTGGCAACTTCCCTTTCTCAATCATTCCACGCACCGCTGCAGGTGTCTTGCCGATGAGTTTGGCAAACTCAGGGTAGGGAACTGCATCACTAGTACTGACAACTTGTTTGATCATCTGATAACCTTTCATCTAGATCTAACCAATGGGCTTCAATGTTCTCTAATGTTTCCAAGTGAACTTAGAGTAACTTGAATCACAATAGAACATTTCGTAAATATTAGAGGATCTTGAAAACATGTCAACAGCAATCAGTGAGAAGCTGGCGCTTATAAGGGAGTCAGAAAGGCTGAATCGGAAGCAATTTGCTGAAATTACAGGAGTTCCTTACAGCTCCTTAACTTACTATGAAAGTGGAAGGACTGTTCCGCCGACAGATGTAACGATGAAAATCCTTCAAAACCCCCGCTTTAGTAAATACACCTTGTGGTTTATGACTGAACAAATATCACCAGAATCCGGGCAGATTGCACCGGCACTCGCACACTTTGGGCAAGAAACAACAAACTTGCCGCACTCAGACCAAAAGACTGGTTAACGCTTCATCGCAGGTACATTTTTGAAAAGTGCTTAATACTGGCCGAAAAGTACCCAGCATTTAAAAACAAGCAGTTAGCAACAAAGAGTAAACATACCTTCGGAGGGTTTTCTTATGACAATTAAGAAACTCGATGATGGTCGATATGAAGTGGACATTAGACCTGCAGGGCGCAACGGAAAGCGCATCCGCAGGAAGTTCGAAAAGAAAAGCGAAGCTATCGCTTTCGAGAAACATACGCAGTACAACCATCACAACAAAGAATGGTTAGCGAAACCGACTGATAAGCGGCATCTGTCGGAACTGACAAAAATTTGGTGGGAGTTGAAAGGCAAACATGAGACTCACGGTCGAGATTACCTGGGCAAGATTGAGCTGTTTACCAAGATAACCAGTGACCCATGTGCTTTTCAGATTACAAAATCATTGATAAGCCAATACAGCACTGTGCGGCGTTCTCAAGGCATCAAGCCATCGAGTATAAATCGTGATTTAACGTGTCTTAGCGGGATGTTTACTGCATTGATAGATGCGGAGCTATTTTTCGGGGAGCATCCTTTCCGGGGCCTGAAAAGGTTGAAGGAAGATAAACCGGAAACTGGATATCTCACGCAAGAAGAGATCGCCGAGCTCCTGTCTAAAGTAGACGGAGATAATAAAAAAATTGCGATTCTTTGCCTTAGCACCGGCGCGAGATGGAGTGAGGCGGCAAAACTGAAAGCGGAAAACATCATCCAAAATCGCGTCACGTTCGTTAAGACAAAGACCAACAAGCCGCGAACCGTTCCGATATCAGAGGAGCTGGCAACAATGATCACTGCAGGTAAGCGTGGCTTTCTGTTCACTGACGCTAACTATCCAGCGTTCAGACGGCTAATGAAGGAGTTGAAACCGGACCTGCCACCGGGTCAGGCAACGCACGCATTGCGTCACAGCTTTGCCACTCACTTTATGATTAACGGGGGCAGCATTATCACGCTTCAACGGATTCTCGGGCATTCACGAATTGAGCAAACAATGACGTATGCACATTTCGCCCCTGAATACCTGCAGGACGCGATAACGCTCAATCCTTTACGCGGTGGCACGGACGCTCAGAGTGTCCACACAGTGTCCACGCTTGAGTGATTTATAGTGGTTTTCAGTGGTCTTGTGTGCCGTGAAAACCCGCATTGCACCGCTGAAAGCCCCTGTTGTAAGGGCGTATAAACGCCCTTACGCAGGCTTATTTTTTGCCCTTTCATCCTGTTCTTACCCGCTTTTTCCCTCGCTGGGATACACTCTTGTTAGTGCTAAAAAAGGGAGCAACGCTGAATGGCGACATATCCGGATAGTTTATTGATCCTCAACGGCAAAAGCGCAGGCAACGACCTTCTGCGCCAGGCGATTGCCGACCTGCGTGATACTGGCGCGAACATTCACGTTCGTGTGACCTGGGAAAAAGGCGATGCCGCGCGGTATATCGACGAAGCCTGTCGTCTTGGGGTGGCGACGGTGATCGCCGGGGGCGGCGATGGCACCATTAACGAAGTCGCGACGGCGCTGATTGAACACGATAGTGCTCAGCGCCCGGTGATGGGCATTTTACCGCTCGGTACCGCCAATGATTTCGCCACCAGCGCAGGCATTCCGGAGACACTGGACAAGGCGCTCCAGCTGGCTATTGTCGGGAAACCGGCAGCGGTGGATATTGCCCAGGTGAATGATAAAACCTGTTTTATCAATATGGCGACAGGCGGATTTGGTACGCGCATTACCAGCGAAACGCCGGAGAAACTAAAAGCCGCCCTTGGCGGTGTGTCGTATCTGATTCACGGTCTGATGCGTATGGATATGCTCAAGCCCGATCGCTGCGAAATTAATGGCGAAAACTTCCACTGGCAGGGCGATGCGCTGGTGATCGGTATCGGAAACGGGCGTCAGGCGGGCGGCGGACAGCAGCTGTGTCCGGACGCGTTGATCAACGATGGGCTGTTACAGCTGCGTATCTTCACCAGCGACGGCATGCTGCCTGCCCTGTTCACCACACTGACCCGCCCGGAAGAGAGCCCGAACGTGCTCGACGGACAGTCCGCGTGGTTTGAAATTATCGCCCCACACGGTATGACCTTTAATCTCGACGGCGAGCCGCTCAGCGGGGAACATTTCCGTATTTCCCTGCTTCCCGGTGCGCTGGAGTGCCGTTTGCCGCCGGATTGTGCGCTTCTGCGGTGACCGTTTTGCCAGGCGACGCTTTCCTTGCACGAGCCTGCACACCCTAGGCCCGCAAAGGTGCCGCTACCCCCCGGCACCCACGCCACTCAATACGCCGCCACCTCGCGCGCCATCTCCCGGCTGTACTGCTGGCTGGCATTGACCAGCATCCGCGTATAGTCGGTTTTGGCGTTTCCGGCGACCAGTTCATCCACGCTCAGGGTCTCCAGAATCTTGCCGTACTGCATCACCGCCACTTTCTGGCACAGGTGCGCAATCACGCCCAGATCGTGCGTCACCATTAAATAGGTGAGATTCGATTCGCGCTGGAGTTCCGCCAGTAAATTCAGGATCTCCGCCTGCACTGACACGTCCAGCGCCGATGTCGGTTCATCCAGCAGCAACACCTGCGGCTCCAGAATCAGTGCTCTGGCGATGGCCACGCGCTGACGCTGCCCACCGGACAGCTGATGCGGATAGCGATCGCGAAACGCCCGGTTCAGCCCCACTTTATCCAGCAAACCGTGGATACGCCGGTCGCGATCCTGAATCCCGTGAATTTGCAGCGGCTCTTCCAGAATATCGCCGATAGTATGACGCGGATGCAGCGATCCGTACGGGTCCTGAAAGACCATCTGCACGCGACGGCATCGCTCAGCGTTAATCTTTCGCCCCAGCGGTTTACCGTCGATGGCAAGTTCGCCGTCCCAGTGGGTGAACAGCCCGGCCAGACATTTCAGCACCGTGGTTTTGCCGGAACCCGACTCCCCCACCAGCCCGTAAATTTCCCCTTCGCCGACGTGAATATTCACATCGCTCAGCACCTGATTGCGCTTTTCACCCTCGCCAAAGGCCAGGTTGAGGTTGTTAATCTCGATCATCTCTGCTCCTTACTCCGTAAGCCAGCTGGCCTGACGCTGCAATACCGGCAGCACCGGACGGCGGTGGTTAAGTTCCGGCAGGGCGCTGATTAACCCCTGGGTATAAGGATGCTGCGCCTTGTGCAGATCGCAGGCGGCGATGGATTCCACCACCCGACCGGCGTACATCACCAGCACCCGGTCACAGAAACTGCGCACCAGGTTGATATCGTGGCTGATAAAAATCAGCCCCAGCCCGCGGGATTTCACCAGATCGTCCAGCAATCCCAGCACCTGCAAACGCACAGAGACGTCCAGCGCGGAGGTCGGTTCATCGGCGATCACAAGCTCGGGATCGGTGATCAGCATCATGGCGATCATGATGCGTTGCCCCTGCCCGCCGGAAATTTCATGCGGATAGAGATGATAGACCCGCTCCGGCTGGCGAATGCGCACCACGTCGAGCATCTCCAGCACTTTGGCTTTGGCCTCGGCTTTGCGCCCCGGATGGTGCGTCAGCCAGGCTTCGGCGATCTGATCGCCCACGCAGACAACCGGATTGAGAGAGTATTTCGGGTCCTGCATGATCATAGAGATGCGCTTGCCGCGAATGCCGCGCATTTGCGCCTCGCTGACGCTGCGCAGATCGACATCGCCAAACTGCATCCTGGTTGCGCTGATCCGTGCTTTTGCCGGGTGCAGGCGCAATAGCGCGCGCCCGACGGTGGATTTCCCGGAGCCGGACTCGCCGACAATCGCCAGCTTTTCGCGTCCGAGCTGGAAGGAGACGCCGCGCACGGCATGGGTCACCGCGCCGCCGTTGATAAAATCGACGTGCAGATCGCGCACATCGAGCAGTGGAGCGTTATTCGCTGCGAGGATCGAGGATGTCACGAAGGCCATCTCCTAAGAAGTTGAACGCCAGGCTGTTGATCAGAATCGCCAGCCCCGGAATAGTCACTACCCACCAGCACTCCATCATGTAAGTGCGCCCGCTGGAGATCATCGCGCCCCACTCTGGCTCCGGCGGCTGCGCGCCCAGGCCGAGGAAGCCCAGACCGGCAGCGGTCAGGATGATCCCCGCCATGTTCATGGTGATACGGATAATCACCGACGGCAGACACAGCGGCACGATATGACGCCACAGCACGCGTACGGGAGACGCGCCCTGCAGGCGTACCGCCGAGATAAAATCGGCCTGACGCAGAGAGAGCGTTTCCGCACGCGCCAGGCGCGCTATCGGCGGCCATGCGGTGAGCGTAATGGCAATCACCACGTGCTCCAGCCCCGGACCGAGCGCTGCCACGAATGCCAGCGCCAGCACCAGGCTCGGGAACGAGATAAAGATATCCGTCACCCGCATCAGCACCGCATCCACTTTGCCACCGAAATACCCGGCGGTGACGCCCAGCAGCAAACCGAGCGGCCCGACGGTGACCGACACCAGCAGCACGATATAGAGCGTGATGCGCGAGCCGTACACCAGGCGGCTGAAAATATCGCGGCCAAACTCGTCGGTGCCGAACCAGTGCTGCGCATTCGGCGCGACCAGCGCATTGTTGAGGTCCTGCACCAGCGGGTTGTAGGGCGCAATCAGCGGCGCAAAGGCGGCCACGATCAGCAGCAGCAGAACAATTCCGCCGCCGATGGCAGTCAGCGGATTGCGTGCCATTTTGCCGACAAAACCGCCCGCCCGGTTCAGGGTGCGTTTAATACGCTGGCGGCTTTCGCTGTTGCGCGCCCCCAGCGGCGAATCCAGAGAAACGGTCATGATTTCGTCCTCGGGTCAAAGAGTTGATACAGCATGTCGGAGAGCAGGTTGAGCATCACGAAGATCAGCCCCACCAGCAGCACACAGCCCATCACCGCATTCATGTCGCCGAGCAGCAGGCTGCCGGTGAGATAGGAGCCAAAGCCCGGCCAGGAGAAGACGGTTTCAATCAGCACCGCCCCTTCCAGCAGCGAGCCGTAGGCCAGCGCCACGACCGTTAACAGCTGCACGAGGATATTGCGAAACGCGTGATTCCAGATCACCTGACGCTCGGTTAAGCCTTTCACCCGCGCGGTGATGATGAACTCCTGGGAGAGCTGCGCCAGCATAAAGCTGCGCGTCATGCGGCTGATGTAGGCCAGCGAATGGAAGCCCAGTAACGATGCGGGCAGGACCAGGTGGTTGATCGCATTCCAGAACACGGCGCTGTTTCCGGCCAGCAGCGCATCGATGGTCATAAGCCCGGTACGACGCGGCACGATACCGTCCAGCCCTAAATCGAGCCGTCCCGCGCCGCCCACCCAGCCGAGCCAGGCGTAGAACAGCAGCAGCCCCATCATCCCGACCCAAAAGATCGGCGTGGAGTAACCCGCAAGGCTGATAATGCGCACCACGTAATCGGAAAGACTGTTGCGACGCGCCGCCGCCAGCACGCCGAGCGGAATGCCTAACCCCGCACCGACGATAATGGCCATCGTCGCCAGCTCCAGGGTTGCCGGGAAGACGCGCAGAATATCGTCTGTGACCGGTTTGCCCGTCAGCAGCGCGTTACCCAGATCGCCGTGCAGCAGGTTGTTCAGATAAATACCAAACTGCGTCAGCAACGACTGGTCGAAGCCCAACTGGTGATACACCTGCTGATAGGTGCTGTGGTCGGCATCCGGGCCGACAATCGCCAGCACCGGATCGACCGGCATCACGCGGCCAATGAAGAACGTCAGCAGCAGCAGGCCAAACAGCGTCACCAGCACCTGCGTCAGTCGCTTTGAGAAACGGCGGGTCCGGGAGCCGGGAGAGAGGATCGCGACGCTCATTTTTCACCTCCAGTTTTGTAGACTTCACGCAGGAAAGTGGTGGCCGACGGGTGCGACTGGAAGTTTTTCACTTCATTACGCACGACAACGGAATCCACCATCTGCGACAGCGGGACCATCGCCGGAATGAGTTCGTCGTAGCGCACCTGGATTTGCTGATAATCCGCCACTTGCTTCTGCGGATCGCGTTCCAGCAGTGCTTTGTCGATCATCTCGTTCAGCGGCTTGTCGTAGAAACTGGTGCGCCAGCCCTGGAAGTTGGTGAGCCGCGCTTCGTCGCTGTTGTCCGGGTTATAGACCAGCGCACGCAGGCTAGAGTGCGGGTGCGGTTCGACGCCGCTCCCGCCGCGCCCGACCAGCATGTCGAACTTACGCTCGCGCATGGCGCCGTAGATCTGATTGCCGGTACCGGTGATGATTTTGGCGTTGATCCCCGCCTGCATCAGCGTCGACTGCACCGCGATGGCAATATTAAGGAACGGCTGATCCGCCAGCACGCGCAGGGTGGTGTCGAAACCCTCCGGATAGCCCGCCTCTGCCAGCAGCTTTTTGGCGCGCGGAATATCCAGCCGGTAACCCGGATCAGGGAGCGTCGACGGCATACCGGCTTTGATTGGACGCTGATGCAGCACACCGTAGCCCGGCATCAGGGCTTTGTTGATGCCCTGATAATCAATCAGATAGCGCACCGCTTCGCGCACTTTCGGGTTGGCGAAGTGCGCCTCTTTCATGCTCATCGCCACGTAATAGACCGTCCCCTTCTGCACGGCTTCAACCGTAAGCTGAGGGTCTTTGCGCAGGGCGTTGATATCCGACACCGCCATGTTACTGGCAATATCCAGATCGCCTTTCTCAATCATCAGGCGCAGGGTTTGTGACTCCTGAAAGTGGCGCAGCACGACGCGGTTCATTTTCGGTTCATCGCGCCAGTAGTGCGGGTTGCGCTGCATACGCAGCACATCTTTCGCCTGCCAGGTTTCCAGCATGAATGGGCCAGAACCGGCCTCGTTGGTGGTCAGCCAGCGGTTACCCCAGTCGTTATTCACCTCATGGGACTGCACCGTTTTGCTGTCGAGCACGCCCAGATTGCCGAGCGCCCCGAGAGAGTAAATCACCAGCTGCGGATCGTTAGGCTTGGGCAGCACGATCTGCACGGTGTAGTCATCGGTGGCGCGGATTTGCTGGTCGATGTTTTTCTTCGAAAAGCCGTAGGATTTCCAGACGGACGCCTGCGCCAGATTGAGGTGCAGCAGACGGCGCATCGACCACACCACATCCTGCGCCGTGAGCGGATTACCCGAGTGGAATTTGACGTTATCGCGCAGATGGAAAGTCAGGGTTTTGCCGTCTGGCGCAATATCCCAGGATTTCGCCAGCGCGGGCCTGACGTGGGTGAGTTCGTTCGGATCCAGCTCCACCAGCGAATCGTAGAGATTCACCACGATGCCAACCACTTCGTTGCCGGTCATCGCCGCCGGGTCGAGGGTCAGCAGGTTGTTCATGTTCATGCCGATGATGAGCTGGTCGGGCGGCGTTTTCGCGTACGCCGCACCGCCCCCCATCATCAGCGAGAGCGCGAGTACACACGCTCTGCACAGCGGAGTTTGTTTCATGAATATATCGCCTGTAGGGTACGTTTTTATGTGTCAGTCGTGGCTGACGATATTGGCTTCGATATACGCAAAATTAATGTCTTCGCCGAGTCCAGGGCGATTCGGCAGGCTGACCATGCCATGTTCATCCATCGGGTCGACCAGGCTGTGGAGATACGCCGCCGGTTGGTCGTAATCAAGGAACGGGTGCAGCAGGCCGCGCTCATACCAGCGGCAGTTTTTAATGGCGCCGATCACCGCGAGGCTTGCCGCGCCGTTACCGTGCACTTCACAGTCCATGCCGAAGGACTCCGCGAGGTTCGCCACTTTCAGCGTCGGTGATATCCCGCCCACGCCGTTAGCGCCCGCGCGCAGAATGTCGCACGCCCCCGCTTTCACCCAGTCGGCGCGGCTGTGATGTTTTCCGCCCAGGCTTTCCGGGCCGATAATCGGGATCGACAGGTTTTCCGCAAGCCAGACGTAGGAGGCCATGCTCTCCTCTTCCATCGGCTCTTCAAACCAGGCGAAGTTGAGTTTTTCCAGTTCTTTGCCGATGTACAACGCTTCAGTACGGCTGTACCAGTGATAGCCGTCGATCATCAGATCGATATCTGGCCCGACCGCTTCACGCACGGCGGCGCAGGCTTTGACGTCCATTTTCGGGTTTGGCGCAAACGAGACGGGCGGCATCCAGGTGTGAAGTTTGATGGCTTTGTATCCGCGCGCCACCAGGGTTTCAGCGAAGCTCGCGTACTCATCCGGCGTCGACAGGCCGCCTGGCAGATCGTCGCCACACATGGTGCTGCCGTAGGCCGGAACTTTATCGCGATAGCCGCCAAGCAGTTTCCAGACCGGCATATTCAGTTTGCGACCAATCAGATCCCACAGCGCCTGCTCGACGAACCCAAGCGCGCGCTCGGTGAGCTGGTGCGCGCTCCCGCGCTGCCAGTGCGCCAGCTCCTGCCAGATTTTCTCGCGATTGAATGCATCCTGGCCGACCAGCACTTTGCGAAAGAAGGTATTGACCACAAAGGGACGCACCACTTCCGGCGGCGCGAAAGAGTACCCTTTGGTGCCATCGTCTGCCGTGATCGAGAGCATCGCCATTTTGGCCATACTTTCCGGGCCAGGGTGCGAGTGCCCGGCGCTGTCGGAGACCCGGCGCGTCGGGTACTGGAAGACGGTGACGTTTACAGATTCAATTTTCATTATCAGTCCTTAAAACAACAGAGGTTCAGAGCGACTTCGTAATTTGAAAAGCTGTTTCGAAAGTAACTTTAAGCGCAAAATTCGTCCGCTGCCTTAGACAAATTCCGCTAAGCATCGACCATTTATTGGGCATATGCACGGTGAGGAGTGACAGTTTTCACAAAAGAGAGGGGAAGTGTGAAGTTGATCGGGATAAGGGTTTGACTGAAATGAAACGGAGTTTTGGGTTATCTCTTTACCCATAGGAATGAGAGGGAAATTATCGGATCTGATAAATCCCCTCTCCCTGGCGGAGAAGGGATTGCAGTAAACCTACGCGATAGTGACTTTGGTATCCAGATACACGTCCTGCACCGCGTTGATCAGCTTAACGCCTTCGGTCATCGATTTTTTAAACGCCTTACGTCCCAGAATCAGGCCCATACCGCCCGCGCGTTTATTGATCACCGCCGTGCGCACCGCATCGGTCAGATCCGTTTCGCCGCCTGCCGCACCGCCGGAGTTAATCAGCCCCGCGCGGCCCATGTAGCAGTTGGCGAGCTGGTAGCGCACCAGATCAATCGGGTTTTCGCTGGTCAGTTTGCTGTAGACACGGTCGTCGGTGTAACCGAAGTTTACCGCCTTATAGCCGCCGTTATTTTCGGCCATTTTCTGCTTCACGATATCCGCGCCAATGGTCGCCGCCAGATGGTTCGCCTGGCCGGTGAGATCCGCAGAAACGTGGTAATCCACGCCATCTTTCTTGAAGGCGTTGTTGCGCAGATAGGCCCACAGCACCGTGACCATCCCCAGCTCGTGGGCACGCTCGAACGCCGCGGAGATCTCCTCAATCTGACGACGGGACTGTTCAGAGCCGAAGTAAATCGTCGCCCCTACCGCCACCGCGCCCATGTTAAACGCCTGCTCGACGCTGGCGTACAACGTCTGGTCGTATTCGGTCGGGTAGCTCAGGGTTTCGTTATGGTTCAGTTTTACGAGGAAGGGAATGCGATGCGCGTAGCGGCGCGACACGGAGGCCAGCACGCCGTAAGTTGACGCCACGCAGTTACAGCCGGCTTCAATCGCCAGCTCAACAATATTCTTCGGATCAAAATAGAGCGGATTGGCGGCAAACGACGCTCCCGCAGAGTGCTCGACGCCCTGGTCAACGGGCAGAATGGACAGATAGCCTGTTCCGGCGAGGCGCCCGGTGTTGTAAAGCGTCTGCATGTTTCGCAGAACCGCAGGCGGGCGATTGTTATCAATCATCACCCGATCAACGTAGTCGTGGCCCGGCAGGTAGAGCTGATCGGCTGGAATAGTCATACAACGATGCTGTAAAAGGCTGTCGGCGTCTTTGCCAAGCAGCTGCGCAATATCAGTCATAGCGATGCTCCCGTAAGTTCCGACATCGTGTCGGAGCGTGATATCCATACCCACATTTTTGTGAGCAGACTAAGCCTGGACCCGTCTTAGCCTATTTTCCAGCCGGAGTCATTTTTTTCAGCACAATCTGCTGGCTCGTTTCGTGTACAACAAAACTGTTACATTGATCAAACAATCACCGCAAAGGTATTTAAAAGGTATCATTGAGTGGTATGTTAAAGGCGTACCCTCTCTGACATGCAGGATTAAACAATGAAAACGAAAGTCCAACTGTCATTCATGATGTTTGTTGAATGGTTTATCTGGGGCGCGTGGTTTGTGCCGCTGTGGCTGTGGCTGAGTAAAAGCGGCTTTACCGCCGGGGAAATTGGCTGGTCGTATGCCTGTACCGCTATCGCCGCGATCCTCTCGCCGATCCTCGTTGGCTCGCTGACAGACCGCTTCTTTGCCGCGCAAAAAGTGCTGGCGGTGCTGATGTTTGCCGGGGCAATTCTGATGTACTTCGCCGCCCAGCAAACGCAGTTCAGCGCCTTCTTCCCGCTGCTGCTGCTCTACTCTCTGACCTACATGCCGACCATCGCCCTGACCAACAGCATTGCCTTTGCGAACGTCGACGATGTGGAGGCCGATTTCCCGCGCATCCGCGTGATGGGGACGATTGGCTGGATCGCCTCGGGCCTGGCCTGCGGATTCCTGCCGCAGATGCTCGGCTACAACGATATTTCTGACACCAATATTCCCCTGCTGATGACGGCGGCCAGCTCTGCGCTTCTGGGCGTGTTTGCCCTGTTCCTGCCGAACACACCCCCGAAGAGCACCGGCAAGCTGGATATCAAAGTGATGCTGGGGCTGGATGCGCTCATTTTACTGCGCGATAAAAACTTCCTCGTGTTCTTCTTCTGCTCGTTCCTGTTCGCGATGCCGCTGGCGTTCTACTACATCTTTGCGAACGGATATCTCACGGAAGTGGGCATGAAAAACGCCACCGGCTGGATGACCCTCGGCCAGTTCTCTGAAATCTTCTTTATGCTGGCGCTGCCTTTCTTCACCAAGCGCTTTGGTATTAAAAAGGTCCTGCTGCTGGGCCTGATTACCGCCGCTATCCGCTACGGCTTCTTTGTCTTCGGTGGCGCGGACCAGTACTTCACCTACGCGCTACTGTTCCTGGGCATTTTGCTCCACGGCGTAAGCTACGACTTCTATTACGTCACCGCGTATATCTACGTGGACAAAAAAGCGCCTGTGCATATGCGTACCGCAGCGCAAGGGCTGATCACACTCTGCTGCCAGGGCTTTGGCAGCCTGCTGGGCTACCGTCTTGGCGGCGTGATGATGGAAAAAATGTTTGCCTATAAAGAGCCTGTGAACGGGTTGACCTTCAACTGGGCCGGAATGTGGGCGTTCGGCGGCATTATGATCGCCGTTATCGCCGTGCTGTTTATGCTGTTTTTCCGCGAATCGGATAAAGAGATCACCGCCATTGAGGTGGATGATGCCGATACTGCGCTGACACGAGGGGAAGTAAAATGAAAGCAGAACGTATTCTCGGTGCCCTGTACGGGCAGATGTTGGGGGATGCGATGGGCATGCCGTCAGAGCTGTGGCCAAGAAGCCGCGTGAAAGCCCATTTTGGCTGGATCGACCGCTTTTTGCCCGGCCCGGCAGAGAATAATGCCGCCTGTTATTTTGGCCGGGCGGAGTTTACGGATGATACCTCCATGGCCCTGAGCCTGGCGGATGCCATTATCGAATGCGACGGGCAGATTGATCCCGATGCCATCGGCAGGCATATCCTGCTGTGGGCCGAAGAGTTTGATGCTTTTAATAAGAACGTGCTCGGCCCAACGTCAAAAATTGCCCTTAACGCCATCCGCAGCGGTAAACCGGTGAGCGAGCTGGAAAATAATGGCGTTACCAACGGCGCGGCGATGCGCGCCTCACCGCTCGGCTGCCTGCTCCCGGCCACCCGTCTTGAGCATTTTGTTGAGCAGGTGGCGCTCGCCTCCAGTCCGACGCACAAATCGGATCTGGCGATTGCCGGTGCGGTGGTGATCGCCTGGGCAATCTCCCGCGCCATTGACGGGGAAAGCTGGCAGAACATCGTCGACGCCCTGCCCGGCATCGCGCGTTATGCCCCAAGAGTCCAGATCCACCACGTTCAGCGCTTCTCTGGCTGCGCGTCTGGAACTGGCCCTTAAAACCGTGCGCGAGGCCAACGGCATCGACTCCGCCAGCGAGCAGATTTACCAGCTCGTCGGCGCAGGCACCAGCACCATTGAATCCGTTCCGGCGGCGATTGCGATGGTGGAACTGGCCGGGACAGACCCGAACCGCTGCGCAATTTTATGCGCGAATCTCGGCGGGGATACGGACACTATCGGCGCGATGGCGACCGCGATTTGCGGCGCGCTGCATGGCGTGCAGGCAATTGATCCGGCGCTGAAAGCCGAGCTGGATGCGGTGAATCAGCTGGACTTTGGCTACTACTGCGAGCATCTGCTGCACTATCGGGAAGAAAGAGAGGGCGCATGAGAACCGAACTTTCTCACCAGCTTGAAACCTTAACGGCCCAGCGTCCGGTGACGGTGCTGGGTGCGGCGGTCATCGACGTGATCGCCGATGCCTACGCCCTGCCCTGGCGCGGGTGTGATATCGAATTAAAACAGCAGGGCGTGAACATTGGCGGCTGTGCGCTGAACATCGCTATCGCCCTGAAACGCCTCGGGATCACGGCGCAAAACGCGCTGCCGGTCGGGCACGGCGTGTGGGCCGATATCATTCGTAACGCCATGACAAAACAGGATCTGCACAGCGCGGTAGAAGCCGAAAGCGGTGATAACGGCTGGTGCCTGGCGCTGGTGGAGCCGGACGGCGAGCGCACCTTTATGTCTTTCAGCGGCGTGGAAAACCAGTGGCAGCAGAGCTGGCTGGACGCGCTTGTGGTGCCGCCTCACAGCCTGGTATCGCTCTCGGGCTATCAGCTGGCCTCGCCGTGCGGGGACCTGCTGACGCACTGGCTGGAAGGGCTTAGAGACGTAACGGCGTTTATCGATTTTGGGCCACGCATCGCGGATATTCCTGATGCATTGATGGCACGTATCATGGCCTGCAAACCGATTGTGTCGCTGAATCGCCAGGAAGCCGTTATTGCGGCGGAGAGTCTTGATGTGCCCGTGGAAGCGCTCGGCAAGGCGTGGCAGGCGCATTACGACTGCCCGCTGATTGTGCGGCACGATAAAGACGGCGCAGAGTATTACGACGGTGAAAATGCCGGGCATGTTCCGGCATTTCCCGCCACGGTGGTGGATACCATTGGTGCGGGCGACAGCCACGCAGGTGGAACGCTGGCCGGGCTGGCGGCGGGTTGGGCGCTCCCGGACGCCGTATTACTCGGTAATGCGGTGGCCGCGTGGGTTGTCAGCCATCGCGGCGGCGACTGTGCGCCGACGCGCGAGGAACTACTCCTCGCACACAAAGACGTATAAATCGCTGCGACAGTAGCTAATGCTGTACTCAATCGGCCGGTGTTGCTGGTCAAGCGCGACTTGCTTGATCACCAGCACCGGTATTTTTTCGTCCATTTTGATGTGCATCTGGAATTCGCTGTCCGGCATCCGGGCGCTGACGCGCGAGCGGGTACGCTGAGGGAAGATATTCTGGCTGCGGAAATAGTCGTACAGAGAAATCCCGATGGCATCGGGGTCGTGAATCAGCCCAACCGGCACCCAGGACTCTTCAATCGACACGGCGTCGTCGTCAACGTAACGAATGCGTTTCAGCATAAAGACATCGCTTTGCGGTGCGATTGAGAGCTCCGACGCGACTTCATCCGGGCATTTGACGATCCGTTTGTTCACCCACAGGGTGTCAGGCTTTTTGCCGCGCAGGACCACCTGCTGAGAAAACCCGCGCGCCTCCTTGAGGGAATACTCAAATATGTTATTAATCTGCGTGCCATAGCCCTGAGAACGCGTGACCACGCCTTCCTCTTCCAGCGCCTGCAACGCCTTGCGCACGGTAATGCGCGACACCCCGGTCAACTGGCTCAGATCGCGCTCGCCCGGCAAAATGTTGCCATGCTCCAGCATTCCGCTGCGCACGGCGTTTTTTACCGTCTCGGCAAATCTCAGATAAAGCGGGGTATTATCCACCGCCGCAAACCGTTCATTCAGTTGAGCAATTAACCGGGTATGCGCTTGTTCCATCTCTGTTTTCCTGGCAGAAAGTCCTTATTCAGTATACTCCTTCAGCGCTTTACCACCATGCATGAAAATGGTGAACCGGGCCAATACCGTGACCGACTTCCAGAGTATCGGCTTTGGCGAGCGCCAGTGAGAGCCAGGCTTTGGCGTCCTGCACCGTATCGGCCCAGTTTTCATGGCGCGGGCGCAGCGCCGCCAGTGCCGCCGACAGGGTGCAGCCGGTGCCGTGGGTGTTTTTGGTGATGACGCGCGGGGCGGTAAATCGCTGCGCACCGTCGCGGGTAAAGAGCCAGTCCGGGCTTTCGGCGTCGTCCAGATGACCGCCCTTCATCAGCACCGCTTCACAGCCCAGCGCCAGTAATGCACGGCCCTGCTCTTTCATCTCCTGTTCGCTACGGGCGTGCGGCGCATCGAGCAGCGCCGCCGCTTCCGGCAGATTCGGCGTGATGAGCGAAACCTGCGGCAGCAGCTTTTTACGCAGGGTTTCAACGGCAGACGTTGAAAGCAGCGGATCGCCGCTTTTTGCCAGCATCACCGTATCGAGCACCACGTTTTGCACCTGATAACGCTTCAGCCGCTCGGCCACCGCTTCAACGATATCGGTTTCGGCCAGCATGCCGATTTTGGTGGTATCAATGCGTACGTCGCTGAACACGGAATCGAGCTGAGCCGCGACAAAATCTGGCTCAATGCGATAGACCGACTGCACGCCACGGGTATTTTGCGCCACCAGCGCGGTGATGACCGAGCAGCCATAAGCCCCGAGAGCGGAGAACGTTTTGAGATCGGCCTGAATACCCGCGCCGCCGCTTGGATCGGTGCCTGCGATGGTTAATGCGTTGATGCGTTTCATGCCTGCGCCTCCAGATTCCAGAGGGCGTCAATAAAGGCGCTGGCAAAACTGCCCGGCCCGGCGCTGTGTGCGGCGGCTACGCCTCCCGCGCGCTTCATCCATCCACAGGCGGCAGCCACATTATCCAGCCGATCGCCCGGCAGCGAGCAGCTTGCCGCAACCACCGCCGACAGGGCACAGCCGGTGCCGACCACGCGGGTCATCATCGGATCACCTCCTGCGATGGTTTTCGTTCGCTGCCCGTCGGTGACGTAATCCACCTCCCCCGTGACCGCAACAATGGCGTTGGTCTGGCGTGCCAGTGCCTGGGCTGCGGGCAACGCGCTGGCAGCGGTATCGGTAGTGTCTACGCCGCGACCGCCCGCACTCATACCGGCAAGGGCAAGGATTTCTGAGGCATTCCCACGGATGGCGGCGGGTTTCAGAGTGAGAATTTGCTGGCAAAAGCGGGTGCGAAACGCCAGCGCACCGACCGCCACCGGATCGAGCGTCCAGGGCTTGCCTGCGCCAACCGCACGTTCAATTGCCCGGCGCATGGCCTGCGCGCGCGGCGAGGTGAGCGTACCGACATTGATTAACAGCGCATCGGCTATCCCGGCAAACTGCTCCGCCTCTTCGGCTTCGATAACCATCGCCGGAGAGGCCCCGAGGGCCAGTAAAACGTTCGCGGTAAAGGCCTGCACCACATCGTTAGTCATGCAGTGAGTAAGCGGAGAACGGGTACGGAAGTGGTGTAAGACGTGTAAATCGAGCAGGTCAGGCTGCATGGTTTCGCTCCTGCCTTGCGTCAAGAAGCGATAGCCGTGAGGGGCATCTGACTTCCCTACGCTGGCATTATCCAGATCAGGTGGTACGGGTATTTCTCAGCCTTCACAAGGAAGGGCACCCCGAGTCAACTTACTGAGCAGTTCAGTAATTTTAGCAGGGTAGAGCAAGCCATCGCCTCAGGCAAGCCTTCGCGAGCCGATTTCTGTCGTGCGTCAGGGCAAAAATATTAAAAAAATAGCCTCAACATTCATTTACTGTGTATACATTTAATCTCTTTGATTATTCAGATTTAATGTTTTTAACTCTCCGCTTCTCTTGGCACTACCACCTCGCAAACCAGGGTGACAATACAAATAAAAACAACGCTTTAAGAAAAATTAATGTTTACTTTCAGCAAGTTAGATATATGCACTGCACGTGATCTGCGTCAAAGTTCACACGCGTCAGTTAGACGATAGTTCAGCCCGGTTAATAAGATTGTGACCATCAAAGAAATACACCCTCTGGAGCAGACTTACTCGACTCGATTTTTCGCGTCGGTTTTTAGCTGCGTTATATCTAAGAATTATGCATTTATTGTTGAGATTGAGATCGTGAAATTAATATTAGCTCGTAAAACCCCTGTCGCTGTATTTACGTTGACGCTTTTCTGCGCCGGAAGCGTATTTGCTGCACCAATAGATTATTCTCAAGCGTGGGGTGATACCGTTGAAGCCGATCACCAGGCGGCTATCGGTCTTATCAACGATCATCAGAACCAGATCACCCAAAATAAAGTCGATAGCGAACAGGCTATTCAGGGACTGAATACGCGTATCAGTAGCGTAGATGACGATCTGAATAGCACTAAAGATGCAGTACTGGTGGTCAACTATGATTTACAGCAGACGCGAACAGATTTAAACACGCAAATTGATAATACGAATAATGCGGTCACTCAGCAGAAAATCGACATCGATAATGCACTGCAACAGACCAACACGAACATCACTAACCAGATTACGACGGTAACAAATACCACCACGCAGCAAACGACCCGCATTGAAAAAGATCTTCAGCAGGCTAAACAGGATGTGAATCAGCAGATTTCGACGGTGAAGAACACCAGCACGCAGCAGTCGGCCAACCTGAATAAAGATCTTCAGCAGACTAAGCAGGATGTGAATCAGCAGATTTCGACGGTGAAGAACGCCAGCACGCAGCAGTCGGCCAGCCTGAATAAAGATCTTCAGCAGACTAAACAGGATGTGAATCAGCAGATTAACCATCTGCAGAGTGCCGCTGCCCAGCAGTCGGCGAGCGTCGAGAAAGACCTGCAAGACGCGAAACAGTCGTTTGCTCAACAGCAGTCCGCCAGTAATAGTCAGTTCAAAAACCTGAAAGATGAAGTGGACGATAACAAGAAAGAGTCCCGCAGCGGGGCGGCATCTGCCATCGCCATTGCATCGATGCCTCAGGTGCAGGTGGGCCAGCAGGTGATGTTTTCCGCAGGCGTCGGGACATTCAAAAATGAGCAGGCGCTGAGCGTGGGCGCATCATTCCATGCAGGCGACGCAACGGTGATTAAAGCGGGTGTCAGTGATTCCACCAACAACGATTTCGCGATGGGCGCGGGTATCGGAATTGGCTTCTGATATATCTGCTCTCGTTATTAAAGAGTGATTTTGTACCTGTTGATGATAGCCATCATGATAAAAATAATAATATTTTCTGCTGTGCTTTATATTTTATTAATACTGACCGGATTTTGGCTCGGGACGATGTACAGAGATTATTTCTCCTGTCGCGATCTCATCTCATCTTTAAATTGTATCCAATGTGTTAGAGGTTATTAAATGAAGAAATTAATGATGGTCGCCATTGCTGTCTCTGCGCTTTCGGCCTGTTCCTCTCCGGCTGAGCGTATGGCGAAGTGTGAAGCGCAAGGCGTCAGCCGCGATACCTGTTATTTAGCGGAGCAAAACCGCACCACGACGATGAACGCCATGGCCGAAAAACAGGCGCTTGAGAATGCCGCCAACGCCGTGCAGCACGGTCAGAGCGCCAAAGTGCATGACCCGCTGCGTGAAGCTTCGTTCACGGCAAACGGGATCAAAGCCAGCGTCAGCAACGGCTTTTTCACCGCCAAAATCAACGGTAAGCAGGCGACGATAAAGCGTTTTAATGCGAATAGTTATGAGATTAAAGGGGCGGGTTACGTACTCTCCATCACGCTTGATGAAGACGGTATTACCGATGCGTCATGGAATAAAACCCATGGCCGCGATCATGGCTTATTGCCGTTCACGCAGAAGTAATGTTAAGGCGGCTAACGTGCCGCCTTTTTTGTATTGCGCGGGGTGAGGGCTTTTCGCGTCGAAGCGGCAGATTTTTGTTATCAAAAACATCGGGTTATTGAACGCTCTTCAACCCCCCTCTTTTGTAACAAAACAGTAAACAAATTAACCATTGAGCCACGCGCCAAAAGGCTCTATATTGGCCGCGTTTTTTACTCGCCCTATCCTTTACTAACTATTTATTCAATCGAGGCGCATAAGGCTGCCCCGGTTGTGGGAGTGATATGATGACGGATAAAGTCCGTATTGACACCGCAGATGCCCGCAAAAGCAACGAAACCTATCTGGCCCGTCAGGCCGAGTTTGAATCGAACGTCAGGAGTTATCCTCGCAAACTGCCTTTAGCGATCGCTAAAGCAGATGGCGTGTGGATTACCGATGCAGATAATAAAGAATACCTTGACTGTCTTGCCGGCGCTGGCACCCTCGCGCTTGGCCATAACCATCCTGATGTGCTGAAAAGCATCCAAAATGTCATTACCAGCGGCTTGCCGTTACATACTCTCGATCTGACAACACCGTTGAAAGACGAGTTCTCTGAGTATCTGCTCTCCCTGCTGCCAGGCCAGGGCAAAGAATATTGTCTGCAGTTCACCGGCCCATCCGGTGCCGATGCGGTAGAAGCCGCGCTGAAACTGGCGAAAAAAGTCACCGGTCGCAGCAGCATTATCAGCTTCTCCGGCGGCTATCACGGGATGACCCACGGCGCGCTCTCCGTGACAGGTAACCTGTCTCCGAAAGAAGCGGTCGATAACATGATGCCAGAAGTGCAGTTCATGCCTTACCCGCACCAGTACCGCTGCCCGCTGGGTATCGGCGGTGACGCGGGCGTGAAAGCGCTGACCTACTACTTTGATAACCTGATCAACGACGTCGAAAGCGGCGTGCGTAAACCTGCGGCCGTGATTCTGGAAGCGGTTCAGGGCGAAGGCGGCGTGAACCCGGCTCCGGCTGAGTGGCTGCAGCGCATTCGTAAAGTGACTCAGGAGCACGGCATTCTGCTGATCCTCGACGAAGTTCAGGCTGGTTTCTGCCGTACCGGCAAGCAGTTTGCCTTCGAACACGCGGGTATCGAGCCAGACATCATCGTGATGTCTAAAGCTGTCGGCGGCGGTCTGCCACTGGCCGTTCTCGGCATCAAAAAGCAGTTCGATGCCTGGGCACCAGGTCATCACACCGGCACCTTCCGTGGCAACCAGCTGGCGATGGCAACCGGCCTGACCACGCTGAAAATTCTGAAAGATCAGAATATCGCCGACAAAGTGGCCGCTCAGGGCGAATGGCTGAAAGGCCAGCTGGTTGAGCTGCAGCAGCGTTATCCGGTGATCGGCCACGTGCGCGGCCTGGGCCTGATGATCGGCATCGAGATCGTGAAACCGAACGAAGCGGCAGATCACATGGGCTGTTTCCCAGGCGACGGTGACCTCTCTGCCCTGATCCAGAAGAAATGCTTCGAAGCAGGCCTGATTCTGGAGCGCGGTGGTCGTAACGGCGTGGTTCTGCGTCTGCTGCCATCCCTGCTGATTAGCGATCAGGAACTGAACGTCTTCCTGGATAAATTCGAGCAGGCGCTGCTTGCTGCGGGCGTTCGCCCGGTCTAACGGAGTTAGGAAAAAGATGTCTGAGTCAAACCCAATTCTGTCGTCGTCGGCGCAAAGCATCGAGGCCTATCAGCAGGCCATCGAGCAAAGCTCTCAGGCGGTGATGCAGTGGCTGCAGCAGTCTGAGATGTATCAGGGGAAAACCGTCGCCGAGCTGCGCGAGAATATCTCCCTGAACTTCGGTCAGAAAGGCCTCGGCAACGAAGCGGCGATTGCCCGCGCGGTCGAGTACTTCCTGAAAGACAGTCTGTCGGTTCACCACCCGCAGTGTGTGGCGCACCTGCACTGCCCGAGCCTGGTCGTGAGCCAGGCGGCGGAAGTGCTGATCAACGCCACCAACCAGAGCATGGACTCCTGGGATCAAAGCCCGTCAGCAACCATCATTGAGATGAAGCTGATCGACTGGCTGCGTACCCGCGTGGGTTATCAGGCCGGGGATGCGGGCGTGTTCACCAGCGGTGGCACCCAGAGCAATCTGATGGGCCTGATGCTGGCACGTGACGCGTTCTTCGCGCGTCAGGGCCACTCCATCCAGCAGGATGGTCTGATCGGTGATCTGCGTAAGATCCGCGTACTCTGTTCTGAAAACGCGCACTTCTCCGTGCAGAAGAACATGGCGCTGCTCGGTCTGGGCTATCAGTCGGTCATTCAGGTGAAAACCGACGAGTGCTCACGCATGGATCTGAACGATCTGGCGGCGAAAATTGCCCAGTGCAATGCCAACGGTGAGCAGATTCTGGCGATCGTCGCCACCGCCGGGACCACCGACGCGGGTGCGATCGATCCGCTGCGCGCTATCGCAGAGATGGCCGCAGAGCAGCAGATTTGGGTGCACGTGGATGCAGCCTGGGGCGGCGCACTGCTGATGTCCGATAAGTATCGCGACTACCTGGACGGTATCGAACTGGTGGATTCCATCACCCTGGACTTCCACAAGCAGTTCTTCCAGACCATCAGCTGCGGCGCATTCCTGCTGAAAGAAGCGCGCCATTACGAGCTGATGCGCTACCAGGCGGCCTACCTGAACTCTGAGTTTGACGAAGAAGCGGGCGTGCCGAACCTGGTTTCCAAGTCACTGCAGACAACGCGCCGTTTCGACGCGCTGAAGCTGTGGATGAGCCTGGAAGCGCTGGGTCAGGAGCAATACGCGGCCATTATCGATCACGGTGTGACGCTGGCGCAGGACGTTGCCGCGTACGTGAAAGATCAGGCGGTGCTGGAGCTGGTAATGCAGCCTCAGCTGGCGAGCGTGCTGTTCCGCTTCCGCCCTGAGCAGGCGCTGAACGATGCGGCTATCGCGCTGCTGAACCAGAAAATCGGTGACGCCCTGCTCGACTCTGGCCGTGCAAACGTCGGCGTGACCGAGCACAACGGCGTGACTTGCCTGAAACTGACGCTGCTGAACCCAACGGTGACGCTGGACGACGTGAAAGTCCTGCTGTCGCTGGTGGAACGCACTGCGTACGAGATTCTGGCGAAGTAAGTCCTTGCTCCCCGCACCCTCTGGTGCGGGGACAATTTTGTTATCCCTCTTTTTCCTTTCCCATTGCGATTTTCCCCGATCGGCTCAGCCAAAATTCGCAGACCTCTAATTCGTTATTTTCTCTGAATATTGAGATGTGAAACGTCATTCAGCGACGTGGTTAAGATTTCGTGGGCAAAGCTGTTCAGATTTGTTACATTTTTTTTCAAACAAGTGGGACTGTGCCCCCTAAAATGGGCTGCTTGCCACGCTGTGACGCCACAGCGGGCTGAAGTATCAGCAAAACGGTTTAACTGGAGAAAAAATGGCTAAGAGTAAATTGCTGCTTCTGGGTGTGTTAATGTCACTGGCGGGTGCCGTATACGCCGCGCCGCAGCCTGCCGCTGCCCCTTCTGGTATCCAGGCATACGAAGAACAAGAGTTCATTGCCGATTTCACCAAATTCAAAATTGGCGACACCGCACCAGCTCAGTATCAAACGCCTGAATACACCATTAAACAGTACCAGCTGCGTAACCTCCCAGCGCCTGACGCGGGTACACACTGGACTTACATGGGTGAGAACTACGTTCTGATTGGTGATGCCGACGGTAAAATCCGTAAAGCCTACAACGGAGATATCTTCTATCACCGCTGATCCCCTCACCGTCCGGGCCTGGCAGGAAAGCGATCGCCCTTTCCTGCGCACCCTCTACTTACACGCCCGGCGTGAAGCCTGGCCGTGGCTGGACAGCAGCGACTGGCAGCTAGAAGATTTCGACGCGGCAACGCGTGACGAGCAGATCTGGGTGGCGATGCAAGACGGCCATCGCGTTGGGTTTGCGTCGGTCTGGAGCAACGATAATTTTCTGCACAATCTGTTTGTAGACCCGCAGTATCAGCGCGCGGGCGCTGGCAGCCTGTTGCTCAAACATGTGCAGGAAACATTCACCAGCACCGGTTCGCTGAAGTGTCTGGTCAGAAATGAACGCGCGGTGGCATTTTACCAGCGACACGGCTGGCATATTGAGGCGACGGGAGATTCTCCGGACGGAGAGTATTACCTGATGCATTACGTTTTGCGGTAATTGCCCGCAGACGCTGCGCTTGCGCAGGCCCACGGAACAGCCTGTTGCAGGCCGGGTAAGCGAGTGCCCCCGGCCCATTATGGCTAATGCTTAGACTGCGCGGAACGCGATCTCGCTTGGAATCACTTCACCCTGCCAGTACAGCTGCGCGGCCACGCGCCCTGCCAGCTGGCGGTACATTCCCGCAAATTCACTCTCCGGACGGCCCACCACGGTCGGCTTACCACGGTCGAGATCTTCACGCAGGGTGATATGCAGCGGCATCTGCCCCAGCAGCTGAGTGTGATACTGCGCCGCCAGTTTCTCTGCGCCACCGGTGCCAAAAATCGGCTCGTGGTGACCGCAGTTGCTGCAAATATGCACGCTCATGTTCTCGACCACACCGAGCACCGGCACGTCCACTTTCTCAAACATCACGATGCCTTTTTTGGCGTCGATCAGCGCGATATCCTGCGGGGTTGTGACCACAACCGCCCCCGTCACCGGGATATTTTGCGCCAGCGTCAGCTGGATATCGCCCGTGCCTGGCGGCATATCCAGCACCAGATAATCGAGATCCGGCCACATGGTCTCCTGCAGCATCTGCAGCAGCGCCTTGCTGGCCATCGGGCCACGCCAGACCATCGCGTTATCATCCGTCACCAGATAGCCGATGGAGTTAGTCGCCAGGCCGTAGGCCATGATCGGCGCCATGTGGGTGCCGTCCGGGGAGGTTGGACGTTGGTTTTCCGCGCCCAGCATATTGGGAATCGACGGACCGTAGATATCGGCATCCAGAATTCCGACTTTGGCCCCTTCTGCGGCCAGCGCCAGCGCAAGGTTCACGGCGGTGGAGGATTTCCCCACCCCACCCTTGCCGGAGCTGATGGCAATAATATTCTTCACGCCGTTAATGCCCGGCTGATTTTTCACGCGTTTGAGCGTGGCGATGGTGTGCGTTAGCTTCCAGTCAATCGCCTTCGCCCCGGTAATACGCAGCAGATCGGAACTGCACTGCTCTTTCAGGGTTTCGAAGGCGCTGGTCCAGACAAACGGCATCTGCAGTTCTACGTGCAGCGTGTCATCCAGCCATGCCACGTGGTGCAGCGCTTTTAGCGTGGTCAGATTGTGCTTCAGGGTTGGATGCTGAAAATTAGCCAGCGTCCCGGCAACCATTGCTCGTAAGGCTTCCGGTGATTTGGCCTGGGATTGAGAACTCATCCCGACTCCTTTGTTCTTGTGAATAAGACCTTAGTTGAACAAGTTTACCTGAAAGGCCGTGGTTTGTGCTTACTTAATAATGGCCCTTTTGTTACTATCAAAAACCCTTTTTACTGTTAAAGAAGTAATGCCCACTATGACTCAAGTCGCGAAAAAAATTCTGGTAACGTGCGCTCTGCCGTACGCAAACGGTTCAATCCACCTCGGCCACATGCTGGAGCATATCCAGGCTGATGTCTGGGTCCGTTACCAGCGAATGCGCGGCCACCAGGTAAACTTCATCTGCGCGGACGATGCTCACGGCACGCCAATTATGCTGAAAGCACAGCAGCTGGGGATCTCCCCGGAGCAGATGATTACCGAGATGAGTCAGGAGCATCAGACTGATTTTGCTGGCTTTGACATCAGCTATGATAACTATCACTCGACGCACAGCGACGAGAACCGCGAGCTGTCGGAGCTTATCTACACCCGCCTGAAAGAGAACGGTTTTATCAAAAACCGCACTATCTCTCAGCTGTACGATCCGGAAAAAGGCATGTTCCTGCCGGACCGTTTTGTGAAAGGCACCTGTCCGAAGTGTAAATCCCCGGATCAGTATGGCGATAACTGCGAAGTGTGCGGCGCGACCTACAGCCCGACCGAGCTTATTGAGCCGAAATCCGTGGTGTCCGGCGCGACGCCTGTCATGCGCGACTCCGAACACTTCTTCTTCGATCTGCCGTCCTTCAGCGAAATGCTGCAGGCGTGGACCCGCAGCGGCGCGCTGCAGGAGCAGGTGGCGAATAAAATGCAGGAGTGGTTCGAATCCGGTCTG
The DNA here is from genome assembly GCF_026672535.1 of Lelliottia sp. SL45. Lineage (NCBI taxonomy): Bacteria > Pseudomonadati > Pseudomonadota > Gammaproteobacteria > Enterobacterales > Enterobacteriaceae > Lelliottia > Lelliottia sp. SL45. The sequence continues at coordinate 809,345 of NZ_JAPPRH010000003.1, read as the reverse complement.
CAGCAGTGGGATATCTCCCGCGATGCGCCGTACTTCGGTTTCGAAATCCCGAACGCGCCGGGCAAATATTTCTACGTCTGGCTGGATGCGCCAATCGGCTACATGGGTTCCTTCAAGAACCTGTGCGACAAGCGCGGCGACACTCAGAGCTTCGAAGAGTACTGGAAAAAAGACTCCGACGCCGAGCTGTACCACTTCATCGGCAAAGACATCGTCTATTTCCACAGCCTGTTCTGGCCTGCGATGCTGGAAGGCAGCGGTTTCCGTAAGCCAACCAACCTGTTTGTCCACGGCTACGTGACGGTGAACGGCGCGAAGATGTCCAAATCACGCGGCACCTTCATTAAAGCCAGCACCTGGCTGAACCACTTCGACGCAGACAGCCTGCGCTACTACTACACCGCGAAGCTCTCTTCCCGCATCGACGATATCGACCTGAATCTGGAAGATTTCGTGCAGCGCGTGAACGCAGACATCGTGAATAAAGTGGTCAACCTGGCGTCCCGTAACGCAGGCTTTATCGCCAAGCGTTTCGACGGCGTAATGGCGGCAGAACTGGCCGATCCAGAACTGTATAAAACCTTTACCGATGCGGCCGCCACTATCGGCGACGCGTGGGAAGCGCGCGAGTTCGGTAAAGCAGTGCGCGAAATCATGGCTCTGGCCGATCTGGCGAACCGCTATGTGGATGAGCAGGCACCGTGGGTCGTCGCGAAGCAGGAAGGCCGCGATGCGGATCTGCAGGCGATCTGCTCCATGGGCATCAACCTGTTCCGCGTGCTGATGACCTACCTGAAGCCGGTTCTGCCGCAGCTGACGGAACGTGCAGAAGTCTTCCTGAACACCGAGCTGACCTGGGATGCTATCCAGCAGCCGCTGCTCAGCCATAAAGTGAACACCTTCAAAGCGCTGTATAACCGCATTGAGATGAAACAGGTTGAAGCGCTGGTTGAAGCGTCGAAAGAAGAGGTGAAAGCCGCCGCTGCGCCAGTCACTGGCCCGCTGGCAGACGATCCGATTCAGGAAACCATCACTTTTGATGATTTCGCCAAAGTTGATATGCGCGTTGCGCTGATTGAAAACGCGGAATTCGTCGAAGGCTCTGACAAACTGCTGCGCCTGACGCTGGATCTGGGCGGTGAGAAACGTAACGTCTTCTCTGGCATTCGCTCTGCGTATCCGGACCCGCAGGTGCTGATCGGTCGCCAGACGGTGATGGTCGCTAACCTTGCGCCGCGCAAAATGCGCTTCGGCATCTCGGAAGGGATGGTGATGGCCGCCGGTCCTGGCGGGAAGGATATCTTCCTGTTAAGCCCGGACGACGGGGCGAAACCGGGTCAGCAGGTGAAATAAACAAAAAAGCCGGAGCGTTCTCCGGCTTTTTTTATGCCTTGTTTACCGGCTCCCGGCCTACAAAGCGTAGGGTAGCGCCAACAAACTTAGGCTGACGGCTTCGCGCTATGCACACGGTGAGTCAGCCCGCGCAGGAAGTAGCGCATAAACTGATCGCCGCACTCGCGGTAGTTCTTATGATCCGGCGCGCGCATCATGGCGGTGATTTCCGGCATCGACACGCGGAATTTTTGCTCGGTCATGATCGCCAGCACATCGTCAGATTTGAGGGAAAACGCGATACGCAGTTTTTTCAGCACGATGTTGTTATTCACGCGACGCTCAGGCGACAGCACCGGGGCAGACTCATCCTTACCGCGTTTATCGTAAATCAGGCCATTCAAAAACGAAGAGAGAATGATATCCGGGCAGCGAACAAAGCCCTCTTCGTCCTCTTTGGTGATCCAGCTGGCGATATTCGCCGGCGTGGTCTCGACCTCGGCCAGCGCCAGAATACGAACCAAATCGTTATTGTTGGATTTCAGGATGTAGCGCACGCTACGAAGAATATCGTTACTTAACATAGAGCCTTCAGCTGTCGGTGATGCGATGGGGCGCAGTGTACCAGTTTTACAGTCCAATCGCCTCTTTCAGGCTCTTCAGATAGCGCCGACTCACCGGCACCGTCTGCCCGGCACGCAGCACCAGCTCCGCCTGACCGTTCTCTTCCAGACGAATTTCTTTCAGATGCGCCATGTTCACCAGATACTGGCGGTGACAGCGGATCAGCGGCGTACGGCTCTCCAGCGTGCGCAGCGTCAGCTCCGTAAAGCCCTCCTTGCCTTCAGCGCTGGTGACGAACACCCCGCTCATGCGGCTGCTGACAAACGCCACGTCGTCCATCTGCAACAGGTAGATACGGCTATGGCCGGTACAGGGGATAAATTTCAGCGCCTGCTGGTTTTCCGGCAGAAGCGAAACGTCCTGCACGCTGCGCTCCTGGCGCAGGCGGTTGAGGGTTTTCTCCAGCCGCTTCTCTTCGATGGGTTTCAGCAGATAATCGAACGCATGCTCTTCAAACGCTTTTACCGCATATTCATCAAACGCCGTCAGAAAAACAATGTACGGACGATGCTCCGGGTCGAGCATTCCGACCATCTCCAGGCCGCTAATGCGCGGCATCTGGATATCGAGAAACAGCACGTCCGGGCGCAATTTATGTACCGCACCAATGGCTTCGATGGCGTTGGCGCATTCGCCCACCACCTCAATATCGCTCTGGTCCTGCAACAGAACCCGCAGGTTTTCCCGCGCTAACGGCTCATCATCGACAATCAGCACTCTTAGCATGCGTTTTCCTCCAGGGGCAATCGTAAGGTAATACGGGTAAAACTGTCCGGCTCGCAGTCGACGGTGATACCGCAATCATCGCCGAAATGCGCGCGCAGACGTTTGTCGACCAGGCTCATCCCCAGCCCGCCCGACTCGGCGCCAGGCTGATAAAGCCCGGCGTTATCTTCAATGTCCAGCACCAGATGGTGATTAAAACGGCTGGCAGAAATATGGATTTCGCCGGTGCCCAGCAGCTGCGAGGTGCCGTGTTTAATGGCGTTTTCCACAATCGGCTGCAGGGTGAACGCAGGAAGATGCTGATGGGCCAGTTCGTCCGGCACGAACAGCGACACCTGCAGTCTCGACTGGAATCGCGCCTTTTCGATTTGCAGATAGGCATTCACATGTTCGATCTCATCGGCGAGGGTCACAATCTCTGAAGGGCGCTTCAGGTTTTTGCGGAAAAAGGTCGACAGAAACTGCACCAGCTGCGTTGCCTGATCGCTGTCGTGGCGGATCACCGCCTTGAGCGTGTTCAGCGCATTAAACAGAAAATGCGGATTCACCTGGGCGTGCAGGAGTTTGATTTCCGACTGCGTCAGCAGCGCCTTTTGCCGCTCGTACTGCCCCGCCAGGATTTGCGCCGACAGCAGCTGAGCGATCCCCTCCCCCAGCGTGCGGTTGATGGAGCTGAACAGCCGGTTTTTGGCTTCGTAGAGCTTGATCGTCCCCATCACCCGCTGATTCTCACCGCGCAGCGGGATCACCAGCGTTGAGCCGAGTTTGCACTGCGGGTGCAGCGAGCAGCGATACGGCACTTCATTCCCGTCGGCATACACCACTTCGCCCGTTTCAATGGCACGCAGCGTATACGTCGAAGAGATCGGTTTGCCGGGCAGATGGTGATCGTCACCGGTGCCGGTAAACGCCAGCAGCCGTTCCCGATCGGTGATCGCCACCGCGCCGATATCCAGCTCCTGATAGAGCACCTGAGCCACTTTCATGCTGTTCTCTTCGTTAAAGCCCTGGCGCAGAATGCCTTCCGTCGAGGCGGCGACCTTAAGCGCCGTGGCCGAGAACGCCGAAGTGTATTTTTCAAACATCGCGCGTTTATCTAACAGGATGCGCATAAACAGCGCCGCGCCGACGGTATTGGTGACCATCATCGGCGCGGCGATGCTGCTCACCAGATGCAGGGCATCTTCAAAGGGACGCGCAATCAGCAGAATAATCAGCATTTGCGCCAGCTCTGCCACCAGAGTTATTGCCCCGGCAGTGAGTGGGCTAAAGACTTTATCCGGGCGACCACGCTTGATCATGTAGCTGTGAACCAGGCCACCGAGCAGCCCTTCGACAATCGTCGAGATCATGCAGCTCAGGGCCGTCATGCCACCCATGGAGTAACGATGCAATCCGCCCGTTAACCCGACTAAACCGCCGACCACCGGGCCACCCAGCAGCCCGCCCATCACCGCACCGATGGCGCGCGTGTTGGCGATCGAGTCTTCAATGTGCAGGCCAAAATAGGTGCCGAGAATGCAGAAAATCGAGAAGGTGACGTAGCAGAGAAGTTTGTGCGGCAGGCGTACCGTCACCTGCATCAGCGGAATGAACAGCCGCGTTTTGCTCATCAGCCACGCGATGACCAGAAAAACGCACATCTGCTGAAGCAGCAGCAACACCAGATTAAATTCGTACATGACCGCAAACCGCACTTTCTAAAAACGCGTAACATACACTGATACACATTAACTTTCTTTGAAGCATTCCAAAAAAGCTGCAATTCGTGCCCGTCATCACATCGTTTAGCGCAAGATATTCCACCCTTCGCATTATTTGTTCAAAAAACGGTCGATTCTTCCTGGTTCGCGAATCAACGACTACAGTTACTCTGGGGATGCGCAAGCCAGGGGGCGAACATGGCGCTTTACACGATAGGTGAAGTGGCACTGCTTTGTGATATCAATCCTGTGACGCTGCGGGCATGGCAGCGGCGGTACGAGCTGCTTAAACCGCAGAGAACGGACGGAGGGCACCGCCTGTTTAACGAGGCGGATATCGATCGCATTCGCGAAATCAAAAGCTGGATCGACAACGGTGTGCAGGTCAGTAAGGTCAAATCGCTCTTATGCGAACACGATCCCGACAGCCTGGCCGAGTGGCGCGAACATCAGGAAACCCTGCTTCGGCTGTTGCAGGCCGGTAACTTTCAACGTCTGCGAACCTGGATCAAGGAGCAGGGTCGGGATTATCCCGCCCAGACGTTAATCGCTCATCTGTTTATACCGCTTCGCCGCCGTCTGCAGTCTCAGCAGCCGGCATTACAGACGCTGCTAAGCATGCTGGATGGCGCGTTAATCAATTACATTTCCGTGTGCCTGTCGACGGCACGCAAGAAGAGCGGAAAGGACGCGCTGGTGGTCGGCTGGAATATTCACGACACCACCCGCTTATGGCTCGAAGCCTGGATCGCCACGCAGCAAGGCTGGCGAGTAGACGTACTGGCACATTCATTAGCGCAGTTTCGCCCGGAGCTTTTCGAAGGGCAAACCCTGCTGGTCTGGTGCGGAGAAATCCCCACTGCCGCCCAACAGCAGCTTCTGAGCGAATGGCGCGAACACGGCTACCCCGTCATTACCCTCGGTCCGTAAATGTCTTAACGGCATTTAATGGTTCATTAACAGGTGTGCTTCACCGTATAATTGGGCGGTTAACAAAAGGAGCACATTATGAAGGCAACCAAAGTGGCTGTAATTACCCTCTTCGCCTTAATGGCTATCAGCGGCATTGGCGGCGTTATGCTGGCTGGCTACTCATTTATCGTACGTGGCGGTGTCGGCTGAGATACTGCGCCAGCCGTTCAAATCCGCGATCAACTACGATCGCCGCCAGCGCAACCAGCACGGCACCCTGCACAATATAAGCCGAGTTAAACCCGCTCAGGCCGATAATGATCGGCGTGCCTAAGGTATTGGCCCCGACCGTTGAGGCAATGGTCGCCGTCCCGATATTAATGATTACCGACGTGCGCACACCTGCCAGAATCACCGGCGCGGCAAGCGGCAGCTCAACTTTACGCAGACGCTGCCCCGCACTCATCCCCATGCCTTCCGCCACGCTGTTCACCGCCGCCGGAACCGCCGTCAGCCCGGCCAGCGTCGCCTGTAAAATCGGCAGAACGCCGTACAGAATCAACGCAATAATTGCCGGTTGCTGACCAAAACCGATCACCGGTACCGCAATCGCCAGCACCGCCACCGGCGGGAACGTCTGCCCGATAGCGGCAATGGTCTCCACCAGCGGGCGAAACTCTCGGCCCGCCGGGCGCGTCACCGCAATCCCGGCCCCGACGCCGATCATAATCGCCACGGCGCTTGAAACCCCCACCAGCCAGAAATGGGCCAGCGTCAGGCTGATAAAACTCTCCTGCAGATAAACAGGGCGCGGAAGGCCTGGAAACAACGCGCCAAACAGCCCGCCGCTGTAGGGCATCAGCCACAGCAGCGCGACAAACAACAGCACCAGCCACAGGAGCGGATCACGTAGCCATTTCACGTTCCACCTCCCCAGCCAGTAAATCGCGAAAATGCAGGGTGCCGCAGGGCGCGCCGTGCTCATCGACCACCGGTAACACCTCGCACTGCCGCGCGACAAACGCAGAGAGCGCATCGCGCAGGCTCATTTGCGCCTGAAGGGGTTCGCCGTTAACGGCAGGATCTTCGCGGCGCAGATACTCCCCGACCGTGCGCAGCGACAGCAGGCGTACGCCCAGTTCGCTGCGGCCAAAGAATTCGCGAACAAAATCCGTCGCCGGATGAGTTAACAGCTCCAGCGGCGTCCCTTGCTGCACCACTTCGCCGTTGTCCATCAAAACCAGGCGATCGGCGAGGCGCAGGGCTTCGTCGATATCGTGAGTCACCAGAATAATCGTGCGCCCCAGAATGCGGTGGATGCGGGTCATCTCCGTTTGCAGCGCGCTGCGGGTAACCGGGTCCAGCGCGCCGAAAGGCTCATCCATCAGCAGCACTTCAGGATTCGCGGCCAGCGCACGCGCCACCCCGACGCGCTGCTGCTGCCCGCCGGAAAGCTGATGCGGATAGCGCTCGCACAGGGCAGGCTCCAGCCCCAGCAGCGCCATCAGTTCGTCCACGCGATCCGCAATCTTCTGCCGCGACCATTTTTGCAGCTGCGGCACGGTGGCGATATTCTGCGCCACCGTCCAGTGCGGGAAAAGGCCGATGGACTGAATGGCGTACCCCATCCGGCGGCGCAGTTCCAGCACCGGCAGGCTGCGGATCTCCTCGCCGGCAAAACGAATCAGCCCGCTGTCATGCTCCACCAGCCGGTTGATCATCTTCAGGGTGGTCGATTTTCCCGAGCCGGAAGTGCCGATCAGCACCGAAAAGGCCCCTTCTTCAAAACGCAGATTCAGGTTGCTGACAGCCATCTGCCCGGCAAATTTTTTGTTCACATCGTGAAATTCAATCATCATTTTTCCCCTTCAGCAGGGCCAGCCACAGGGCAAAAAGCGCATCCACCACCACCGCCAGCGCGATGGTAGGAATCACACCGAGTAAGACCAAATCCAGCGCGCTGCTCAGCAGGCCCTGGAATACCAGTGCCCCAAAGCCGCCAGCGCCGATCAGCGCCGCAATCACCGCCATGCCGACGGTTTGCACTGCCACCACCCGCAGGCTGCGCAGCAGCAGCGGCAGTGCCAGCGGCAGCTGGATTTTCCAGAATCGCTGGCGAGCGCTCATCCCCATCGCGCTGGCGCTCTCCAGCACTTCAGGGGAAACCTGGCTTAGCCCCGCCAGCACGCCGCGCGCCAGAGGCAGCAGCGCGTACAGCACCAGCGCGATCAGCGCGGGCGTCAGTCCGGTTCCGGCGATACCGAGCGAGGCGAGCGCAGGAAAGCTTTTCACCAGCCCGGCGAGCGGCGCGATCAGCAAGCCGAACAGCGCCACGGAAGGGATTGTCTGAATCACGTTCAGCACGGTAAATACCGGCCCCTGACGCGTGGGGTGGCGGTAGCACCACAGGCCGATGGGTACGCCGATAAGCAGCGCAGGCACCAGCGTGCCAAACAGGATCGTCAGATGTTGCAACAGCGCATCGTTAAAAATCTCCTGGCGGTTAGCGTACTCTTTGAGCAGAGAAAGGGTATTCAGTTCGCCGCTGAACAGCAGCGCCAGCGGCAGAACCCAAATCTGCGCGTGGAGCAGCCAGCGCCAGAGCGGGTGTTGCGTCAGACGGCGGATCGCGTCGCTACAGGCGAGCAGGCACAGGGCCATCCACAGCCACAGCCCGCTACCTGCCGAGGTGCGCGCCAGCGGCGTTTCGGCGGTGGCGAGATGCGTCGCCGCCTGCCCGGCACTCCAGGTCAGCAGCACAACTAACGCTTCGCAGAGGATCAGCGTGAAAATGAGCGGCAAGCGCCCACGGCAAAACGCCAGCACGGCAGCCAGTAGAAGGGACAGGGCCAGCAGGAGGGGCGAAAACGCCCACACCTGCCAGACGGACAGCCCCTCGCCGGACACCAGCCGATTAGGGGCAAAATTCACAAACGGAAGCGCGCACGCCGCCAGCGCGACAAACGCGAGCAGCAGCAGTACGCGGTTATGACAGGTTATCGGCACAGCATTATCCTGTTACTTCACAAGTCCTTTTTGCTTCAGATAATCTGCCGCCACTTTTTTGGCATCCAGCCCTTCCACCGCAATGCTCGCATTGAGCTGTTGCAGGGTTTTCTCATCGAGAGTTTCAAACACCGGCTTTAGCCAGTCGCCGATCTGCGGATAGGCTTTCAGCACCGCTTCACGCACCACAGGCGTAGGGGCATAGATCGGCTGAACGCCTTTCGGATCGGTCAGGGTTTGCAGACCGAGCGCCGCCACCGGGCCGTCAGTGCCGTAGGCCATCGCCGCATTTACGCCGGAGGTTTTCTGAGCGGCAGCTTTGATCGTCACCGCCGTATCACCGCCCGCGAGCGACAGCAGCTGGCTCTGGTCGAGTTTAAAATCGTAGGCTTTTTCAAAGGCCGGAAGCGCGTCCGGACGTTCGATAAATTCCGCCGAGGCCGCCAGTTTGAAATCGCCCTTCTCTTTCAGATAGCGACTCAGATCGTCAAGAGAGGTCAGTTTGCCTTTCTCAGCGATATCCTTGCGCACGGCGATGGTCCAGGTGTTGTTGGCGGGCGCAGGCGTCAGCCAGATCAGCTTGTTCTGCTCGGCGTCGAGTTTTTTCACTTTCTCGTAGCCAGCGCTGGCGTTTTTCCACGCCGCATCGTTTTCATCTTTAAAGAAAAACGCGCCATTACCGGTGTATTCCGGGTAGATATCCAGCTCGCCGGAGGTGATGGCCCCGCGCACCACGGGCGTGGTACCCAGCTGGACTTTATTGACTGTTTTCACCCCGTGGCTTTCCAGCACCTGCAGGATGATATTGCCGAGCAACGCCCCTTCCGTATCGATCTTAGACCCCACCTTTACTGGCTCTGCCGCCTGTAAAGGCAGGCTCAGCGCCGCCAGTAACGCCGCTGAACCCCATATCCCCTTTGTGATTGTCATTCTGCTTTCCTCATTAATTTGCCGCCTTTATCAGGGGCTTGAGAGAAAAGCGTAGCCTAAAATTGAGGAATCATCCTTCTTCCGGCAACCTCAGCGGAACGGTCAGCAGGCTGGCGGCAAAATAGAGCAGCGCGATCACCCACAACGTCCCCTCCACGCCAAACGGCGAAACGCAGAGCGTGACGATAAGCGGACCGGCGAAATTGCTCAGCCCCGACCCGAGATTCAGGCAGGAGATGGCAGCGCCTTTGTTCTCCGGCAGCAGGGACGGGATCAGCGCGCTCAGCGGGCCAAAGGCACCCAGCCCGATGGCGTACAGGGCCAGAGCCAGAAACAGCGCCGTTTGGCTGTCACCAAACAGTACCGGCGCGTAGCACACCGCCAGCATCGCCAGACCGCACAGGGTGCCGGAGAACCAGACCACCGTCTTGCGCCAGCCGATGGTATCGCCGAGCCAGCCGAAGAAGTAGCTGGCGAAGATATTGACCACGTTCACCAGCCCCCAGATAGTCAGCCACTCGGCGATGCTAAATCCGAAACGCGGCAGGTAGACCGGCATCAGGATCACCAGCGAAAACTTGCCGATATCGTTGATGGTTTTGACGATCACCGCCAGACGCATTTTCGGCTCACGCACCAGCACCATCATCCCTTCGGCAAAGGCCGCGCCGAGATGGCCGTTGCTTTGCACGAGCGGGCGATCGCGGTTGAGCACCAGCGCGCAGAATGCGCCGAGTGCCACAAAGATAAACCCGCTCAGCAGCGTCGAGGTTTCGCCGATCAGGGGCAGCATCAGGCTTGAGTACCACGGCCCGACGATGGTCATGCCCACCCCAAACGCAATCCAGAACCAGGAGACGGCGCGCCCGAGTATACCTGGCTCGCAGCGCTGGTTAATCCACACCAGAAACGAATAGGCGAACAGCGGATACGCCACACCGCGCAGGGCGTAGCTCGCCACCATCAGGGGATAATTCCCCTGCGGCAGCGCGTAAGCGATAAAGGGAATTGAGCCGATAAAGTAGAACAGCGTCGCCGCCCACATCAGGCGGCGCAGGCCAAGTACGCCCGCGCCTATTCCGGAAAACCACGATACCGCCGCGACACACAGCCCAAACACCGATGACAGCAGGCTGATGTGCATGGCATCAAAACCGCGATGCTGAAGCATCGACGCCAGCCAGCTTTGCTCGATGGTGGCGCCGGTGATAAACAGGAAAATCCCGACAAAGCCCCAGCACAGTTCACGAGGCAATCCCAGCCGGGCCCACAGGCCCTGCTGGATAAATACGCTCTGCTCCGTCATGCCATTTTGTCTCGCAGTGCGCGCACATTCATGCGTTTACGATTCAAATAGCCGACGCTGTTTTCCCCCCAGCAGTGGTCGTACGGCATACCGGTCAGGCTTTCGATCACCGCTTTGTTTTCCGCGCTGACGGTCGCCTTGCTGCCGCCCTGTTTCAGACGCGCCACTTCTTCGTTCAGAATCGCGTGGGTACGGCTGTTGACCTTAAACTGGAACGCCGACCAGATCCCCCACAGCGTCAGTGCGACCGGCAGCACAATCATGATGATTAAAATCATGTTGATGGCCGACTGCGGCTGGGCGTTTTGCCCGGAGACAAACCCGGACATCTGCAGGGCCACGCCGACGAGGAAAATCGACAGGGCCTGCGACGCCTTACGCAGCAGGCTCATAAAGCCCGCGAAAATCCCCTCGCGACGACGGCAGGTGAGGATCTCATCCACGTCGGCGACAAAGGTATAGTTATTCCACGGAATAGCGTAGATACCGCCGCGCGCCAGCCCGGCGACCGCCGCACCGACGTACAGCAGGGTCATCCCGCCGGTGCCGCTGAAGTACGCGGACACAAACAGGGCAAACGCCACCAGCGCCATCGTGGCCTGGGTGGCAAAGGCGCGCGACGGGGAGTAGCGCAGGGTCAGCCAGGTGGCAATTCCCACGCCAAAGAACTGCAGACCGTTTACGACGCCCAGCAGATTGGAGGCCATCACAGACGAGGTCATCAGGGCGAAGACCACAAAGTAGGTAAAGACTGAGTTAAAAATGTCCTGCGCCACCGAGCCGCCGAGATACATCCCCAGATGCGAACGGAAGGTTTTGATTTTTAACGTTGAGACGAAATCGTAATAGATATGGTATGCGCGCGTGGCGAACGGCTCTTTTTCGTCGTCTTCGTCGTGGTGCTCATTCTGCTGGATCTCTTCCAGCGAGCGCTCCCAGGTGCCGAAATAGACAAAGAACAGCACAATCATAAAGGAGACGGTGAAAATCGCCCCGGTATAGAAGAAGGAGTCGGAAGAGTCCGGGCCGAAGTACGCCACCAGACGCCCCGGCAGGAACGCCGCCGCAAATCCCGCGAGCTGGGCGATATACATACGTGCGCTGGTCAGTTTTGAGCGCTTTTTGAAATCCGACGTCATCTCAGCCGAGAGCGTGTCGTACGGAATAATGATCATGGTGTAGACGATTTCAAACAGGATGTAGAACAGCAGGTACATCCAGTAGTTGAACCCTTCCACCCACAGCAGGCTGTAGACCGACACCAGCGGAATACTGGCCAACAGGAAGAAACGGCGACGGCCAAAGCGGCGCCCCAGGCGCGTTTTGTGGAAGTTATCAGAAACGTAGCCGATCACCGGACACATGATCACATCAACAATTCTCGCCACCGCAAACAGGGACCCGGCCTGGATCGGCGTCAGGCCACAAAAGGTGGTTAAGAAAAACAGCAGCCAGGCGCTGACCAAAGTAAAGGCCCCCGAGCCAATCACATCCGCCAGCCCGTAGCACACGTAGTTCCGCAGCTTTATTTCCCGCACTTTTTTGATCATTTTGCACTCCGGATTTTTTCAGTATCCCAGCCCGCAGGCAGCGGCGACGGGCGCGTAATGGTGATGGCATGCAGATGCAACCCTTCGACGCCGCAGGCGTAAAGGGCCGGCAGCCCGTGCGGATATAACTCCACGCCGTGAGCGCGCCCGGTTTGCGTATTCACGCGATAGGCGTTGTCCAGCCCCATTCCGGTCGGGCGCTCTGGGTTACACGGCGGGCGCACGTCGTAGCAGCCCTGTTCATCGGATCGGGAGGCAAGCTGGCTGAACGCCAGGCCGTTGAAGGTGACATCGCGGATCGCACCGGGCGTTTCGCTGTGCAGATTTATCGCCCCCTCCCCCGTCCCGTTCAGGCCCGAGAAGGTGATCTGGCTGATCGTGCCCGGCGTGATATCCGGCGCGCGATGGCGTACGGAGATAAACACCGGGTCGGCTTTGCCCCAGTGACACGGATGGCCGTGGCGGCAGTCGAAGAGAATGTTGCTGAAGCTCATCTTGCTGAAATGGCCGCCGTCGCGGGAGATCAAGCCGATGCCACGGTTGGAGTCGAAAATCACGCAGTTGGTGACCGCCAGATGGGTAATGTCAGCGAAGGTTTCGGTCCCGACTTTGATTGCGCAGCTTTTGGATCGAATGATGCAGTTACTGATCGTGACGTTGTCGATCGGCTGCTGGAGTTCGGGCGCTTTGGCCGTGGTCTTCAGGCAGATGCCGTCGTCGGCGGCGCTGAAGTAGCTGTCGCTGATGAGCACATGCTGGCAGCTGTCGATGTCCAGCGCGTCGGTGTTAGCCAGCGCCAGATCGTTATCAATGGTGATATTGCGGATGAAAACATGGTTGCAGCTCACCAGATGCGCGGTCCACATCGGCGAGTCGCACAGGGTGATATCCGTCAGGCGTACCTGTTCGCACCCTTCCAGCACCAGCAGGCGCGGGCGCTGGGGCTTCGGCTGACGATACCCCTGGTCATCCATCTCTGCGGCAAACCAGGCCGTGGCGTTGCCGTCGATGCAGCCCGCACCGCCGAGCGTCAGGTTGCGCGCATCGCGGGCGTAAATGAGCGCCATGCGCGACAGCTCGGCTGTGCTTTGGGTTTCTGCGGCGCGGTAATCATCCACATTCTGGCTGGCGAGCAGGCGCGCACCCGCTTCCAGATGCAGGGTGAAATTCGACGGCAGCACCAGCGTTCCGGTCAGGTAGATGCCTGGCGTGACCACCAGCGTGCCTCCTCCGTTCACGGCAAGCGTATCGATGAGTTCCTGCAGCGCGGTGGTGACGGGGGTCGACCCGCTTCGATCGAGGGAGATGTTTTCTAATGAGAGCTTCATGTGATTACCTGTCAGCTGTGATGTGACAGGCATTACACGGCTTTTCTGCGGCGTGTTTGTGGCGTGTTTACCGGGCTTTTTCGCGAAGAGTGAAGAGAGTCACGCCTGCCGGGTGTGGCGGGAGTGAGTTTTGATCGTCCTCACGATTTCATCTGTGGGATAAAAATGAAGTGTGAAAAACGTCACATTTAACGGCGAGTAAGAGTCAAGAAAAGAGGGAATCAAAGCAATCAGGCAGGAAAGGCGCGAAACCTTGCGGGAGGCGTCACGAAACCCGCACAACGGCGGGTTTCGTCTCTTGTCGTTAAAGCAGGTCGAACTCGCCTTTATTCACTCGCGCAGAGTCCACGCCGATAAAGACGTTAAACTTCCCTGGTTCCGCGTCATATTTCATCTGCTGATTCCAGAACTTCAGCGCATCGACGTCAATCGGGAAGCTCACAGTTTTGGTCTCACCCGGCTTCAGGTCAACCTTCTCGAAGCCGCGCAGCTGTTTCACCGGGCGGCTCATGGAGGCCGTTACATCCTGCACGTACATCTGAATGACCGTGGCACCGTCACGTTTACCGGTGTTGGTCACGTCCACGCTGGCGGTGACTTTGCCGTCACGCTTCAGGGTGGGTGCAGACATTTTCACGTCAGAAACCTTGAAGGTGGTGTAGCTCAGCCCATAACCAAACGGATAAAGCGGGCCATTGGCTTCATCGAAATAGCGTGAGGTGTACTTGTTCGGCTTATCGGCGTTGTACGGGCGACCGGTGTTCAGGTGGCTGTAGTAAACCGGAATTTGGCCGACTGAGCGCGGGAAGGACATCGGCAGTTTGCCGGACGGGTTGTAATCGCCAAACAGCACATCGGCAATGGCGTTACCGCCCTCGGTCCCGGCGAACCAGGTTTCGAGCAGGGCATCAGCCTGCTGATCCTCTTTCACCAGCGCCAGCGGGCGGCCGTTCATCAGCACCAGCACCAGCGGTTTACCCGTCGCTTTCAGGGCGCTGATCAGATCGCGCTGGCTCTGCGGGAGGGTAATATCGGTGCGGCTCGACGCTTCATGGGCCATGCCCTGCGCTTCACCGACGACCGCCACCACCACATCAGCCTGTTTCGCCGCGTTGACCGCTTCGTCGATCATCTCTTTCGCCGAACGCGGATCAACCTTCACCGCCTCTTCGTACTGGTTCAGGAAGGTGACGATATCGTTGTCGTTAGTGACGTTAGCGCCTTTGGCGTAAATCACTTTGCCCTTTTCACCCAGCGCATTTTTGATGCCCGTGAGTACGGTGACGGACTGATCGGCCACGCCCGCAGCGGACCAACTGCCCATCACGTCACGCTTGCTGTCGGCCAGTGGGCCAACCACGGCGAGGGTGCCGGATTTTTTCAGCGGCAGCGTTTCGAGACGGTTTTTCAGCAGCACGAGACTTTCGCGCGCCACTTCACGGGCCTCTTTACGATGCAGACGGCTTTCGGCATTGGTATCCGCCGGGTCGGACTCTTTCGGCCCTAAATGGCTGTACGGATCGTTAAACAGCCCCATGTCATATTTCACGTTCAGCACATGGCGGGTGGCGTCGTCCAGCTCTGCCATGGTCACTTTGCCGGTTTTCACCAGGTCAGGCAGGTATTTGCTGTAATACTCGTCGCTCATGCTCATGTTGATACCGGCTTTGAGCGCCACGCGCACGGCGTCTTCCGGATCGGAGGCGGTGCCGTGTTTGATCAGCTCTTTAATCGCGCCGTGATCGGACACGGTAATGCCTTTGAAGCCCCACTGATCGCGTAGTACGTCTTTCAGCAGCCAGGAATCGGAGGTCGCCGGGGTGCCGTTGAGGGAGTTCAGGGCCACCATCACCGCGCCGCTGCCTGCATCCAGCCCGGCTTTGTACGGCGGCATGTAGTCGTTGAACAGGCGCTGCGAGCTCATGTCAACGGTGTTGTACTCTTTCCCGCCCTCTACCGCGCCGTAGGCGGCAAAGTGTTTGACGCTGGTCATCACCGAGTAACGATCCGCCGGGCTTTTGCCCTGCATCGCTTCGACCATGGTTTTGCCGAGGGTGGCGGTTAAATAGGTGTCTTCACCAAAGCCCTCTGAGGCGCGGCCCCAGCGCGGATCGCGCGAGACGTCGACCATCGGCGCCCAGGTCATGTTCAGACCGTCGTCGGCGGCTTCATAGGCCGAAATACGCCCGACGGTTCTGACCGCATCCAGGTTAAAGGAAGAGGCTAAACCGAGGCTAATCGGGAAGACGGTACGCTGGCCGTGGACCACGTCGTAGGCGAAGAAAAGCGGAATTTTCAGGCGGCTGAGCTGCATCACCTGGTCCTGCATTTTGCGGATATCTTCGCGGGTGACGGTGTTAAAAATCGCCCCGACCTGGCTCTCCTTGATCATCTCGCGGATCGCCTCTTTCGGGTTATCCGGCCCGACGCTGATGAGACGCAGCTGGCCGATTTTTTCATCGACCGTCATTTTAGTGAGCAAGTCCGTGACGAAGGCGTCGCGGGCTTCCGGGGTTAATGGGTGGTTGCCAAACAGATCTTCAGCCAGCGCGGGTTGCAGCGCCAGGCTTACTGCGACAGCTACAGAACAAAGCCATTTCATGTGTTGTACTCTCTCATCATCAACCGCCGGAAAACTCGGCCAGACCGTGCGAAAAGCGCAGTGTGCCACAAACCCTTTCAACCTTGCAGGGTTATTCTCTGATTTTTCTCATGAATACTTGTTCGCTTAACAGTTAATCGCGCTATGCTTTACAGCGAGAAATTTGCCCCACCACAAGGAGTGGAAGATGACTTCTGTTCGCACACAAAATAACAACACTTTTATTAACGAACTGTCTCGCCTGGTCGGTCACTCACACCTGCTGACGGACCCGGAAAAAACCGCCCGCTATCGCAAGGGCTTCCGTTCCGGCCAGGGTGAAGCGCTGGCGGTAGTCTTCCCCGGCACGCTGCTGGAGCTGTGGCGTGTGCTGAGCGCCTGCGTCAACGCCGACAAAATCATTCTGATGCAGGCGGCCAATACCGGCCTGACGGAAGGCTCGACGCCAAACGGCGATGATTACGACCGGGATATCGTCATTATCAGCACCCTGCGTCTCGATAAACTGCATCTGCTGGACAAAGGTGAGCAGGTGCTGGCCTATCCTGGTACGACCCTTTATTCGCTGGAAAAAGCACTCAAGCCGCTGGGTCGCGAGCCGCACTCGGTGATTGGCTCCTCCTGCATTGGCGCGTCGGTGATCGGCGGGATCTGCAACAACTCCGGCGGGTCGCTGGTGCAGCGCGGCCCGGCGTATACGGAAATGTCCCTGTTTGCACGCATTGATGAGAACGGAAAATTACAGCTGGTGAATCATCTGGGGATCAACCTGGGTGTCACGCCTGAGCAGATCCTGAGCAAGCTCGACGACGAGCGCGTGAACGACGCTGACGTGCAGCACGATGGCCGTCACGCCCACGATCACGATTACGTCGAACGCGTGCGCGACATTGAAGCCGATACCCCGGCGCGCTACAACGCCGATCCGGATCGTCTGTTTGAATCTTCCGGCTGCGCGGGCAAACTGGCGGTGTTTGCCGTACGTCTGGACACCTTCCCGGCGCAGAAAAATCAGCAGGTCTTTTATATCGGCACCAACCAGCCGGAGGTGCTGACCGAGATCCGTCGTCATATTCTGGGCGAGTTCACAAATCTGCCGGTCGCGGGTGAGTACATGCATCGCGATATTTACGATATCGCCGAGCGCTACGGCAAAGACACCTTCCTGATGATCGACAAGCTCGGCACCGACAAAATGCCGTTCTTCTTTACGATGAAAGGCCGCGCCGACGCCATGCTTGGCAAAGTGTCCCTGTTCAAACCGCACTTCACCGATCGCTTTATGCAGAAGCTGGGCACGGCTTTCCCGGCGCACCTGCCGCCGCGCATGAAGAGCTGGCGCGATAAGTACGAACACCACCTGCTGCTGAAAATGTCGGGCGACGGGATTGCCGAGGCGCAAACCTGGCTGGCGGAATTCTTTAAAACTGCCGAGGGCGATTTCTTTGCCTGTACGCCAGAAGAAGGCAACAAGGCGTTCTTACACCGCTTCGCCGCGGCGGGCGCCGCGATTCGCTATCAGGCGGTTCACGCCGACGAAGTGGAAGATATTCTGGCGCTGGATATCGCCCTGCGACGTAACGATACGGAGTGGTTTGAACACCTGCCGCCGGAAATCGACAGTAAGCTGGTGCATAAACTCTACTACGGCCACTTTATGTGCCACGTTTTCCACCAGGATTACATCGTCAAAAAAGGCGTTGATGCGCATGCCCTGAAGGAGCAGATGCTCGAACTGCTGCGCGCGCGCGGGGCACAATACCCGGCCGAACATAACGTCGGGCACCTGTATGAAGCGCCAGAAACGCTTAAACGTTTTTATCGCGAGAATGACCCGACAAACAGCATGAATCCCGGCATTGGTAAGACGACGAAGCATAAATACTGGAAAGAAGCGGTACAGACAGAGCGCGACGAGACGCAACCCTCTGATCAAACACTATAGCCACACTGAAATTATTGTTAAGCCAGTAACAATCGTACTAGAGTAATCTCACCCCGCCGGAGAACCGCTTCTCCGGCTTTTTTTTCCTGAGGAGCCCGCCCATCATGTCGGCCGTTGATATCCTGTCCGCTTCCGAAGTCGAGGTGCGCGACGCCCAACCTGACGACGTACATGCCATTGCCGCAATCTACGCCTGGCATGTGCTTAACGGGCGTGCATCGTTTGAAGAAGTTCCCCCCACCATCGAAGAGATGCGCCAGCGCATGAGTACGATTGCCGCCGACGGGTTGCCGTGGCTGGTGGCGCTCTATCGCGGCGTGGTGGTGGGATACTGCTATGCGGCGTTATATCGCGCGCGCCCTGCCTATCGCTATACGCTTGAAGAGTCGATCTATGTGGATGCCAGCGCCACCGGACGTGGTTTTGGCAGCTCGCTGATGGATGCCCTGATTGAACGTTGTGAGCAGGGTCCGTGGCGGCAGATGATTGCCGTGGTCGGCGACGGGCACAACAATGCCGGCTCAATCCGGCTGCATAAAAAGCATGGATTCGAGGTGGCCGGGCAGTTAAGAAGCGTGGGCTATAAGAAGGGAAACTGGCGGGATACGCTGATTATGCAGCGCCCCCTGAACGACGGTGACTGGACGCTGCCGGAGTAATTCGCGAGACAAAACGTTTTGCCGGGCGGCACTGCGCCTGCCCGGCCTGCAAACCGTGGATTCACTTGCCACGCGCTCAGTCGTTCTGTGCGGTTTCCATCTGCGCTGCTTTTTGCTTTTTATAGCTCAGCGCTGCCGCCGGAACTGGCATCACTTTTCCGGTTTCAATCCAGGTACGCAAACGGCTGGCATCAGCAAAGTGAGTGTATTTGCCAAACGCATCCATCACCACCAGCGCCACCGGTTTGCCGTTAAACACGGTACGCATCACCAGACAGTGACCAGCCGCATTGGTAAAGCCAGTTTTCGTCAGCTGAATATTCCAGTTTTCGCGATACACCAGATGGTTAGTATTGCGGAACGGTAAGGTGTACGCCGGATTCGCAAAGGTCGCCATCTCTTCACGCGTGGTACTCAACTGACCGATCAGCGGGTACTGTTTGCTGGCGATCAGCAGGTGGGTCAGGTCGCGTGCGGTGGAGACATTGTGAATCGACAGCCCGGTTGGCTCGACAAAACGGGTGTTGGTCATGCCCAGGGATTTGGCTTTGGCATTCATCGCCCGGATAAATGCGTTGTATCCGCCCGGATAGTGGTGCGCGAGGCTCGCGGCCGCCCGGTTTTCCGAGGACATCAGCGCCAGCAGCAACATATTTTTACGGCTGATTTCGCTGTTCAGACGCACGCGGGAGTATATCCCTTTCATCTCTGGCGTCTGGCTGATATCGACTTTCAGTTTCTCATCCAGCGGCAGTCGTGCATCGAGCACCACCATCGCGGTCATTAATTTGGTAATCGACGCGATCGGACGCACCAGATCCGGGTGACTGGAATAGATCACCTTGTTGGTATTCAGATCGACAATCATCGCGCTTCCGGAGGCGATTTCCGGCTGAGCGGCAGTGGTCACTGCGGTTGTTTTGGCAATCGCTGGCGCGGCAACGGGCACAGCCAGGATCAGCGCAAGGCTAAGTAAAGAAACTCGGAATTTCAGCATGGTGAGACTTCTGATAATTATTCATGCACGTGATGACGTACGCCTCCCGTTACAACGAGCGAAACAGGCTGGCAAAGGCATCATAGCTGCCCTGGTGAGTTGTCGCCAGCGGAGAATCGTGAACAGATGCTGCATTGCTGGCATTTACGCCAGCAATGCATTTACCTCAGAAGAGACGATAGCCGTAACCCCACAGGATCACCGTAAGCGCCAGCAGCGCCTCCAGCACCAGCACGCCAATCGCGAGGGTTGAACTGGAGAAACTTAAGCCTTCTTCTTTGTTAATGTTGAGGAAGGTCGGAATACCCACGTACAGCAGATAACCGGTGTAAAACAGCGCGATGGTACCCACCAGCGCACACAGCCAGACCAGCGGATAGAGCGCCACGATGCCGCTCATAAACAACGGTGTTGCCACGTATCCGGCAAAAACCATGCACAGGGTGAGCGAGGGACGCTGAGGATAGTTTCGCGCCATCCAGTAGATCACCCGCCCCATCACCGCCACACCTGCCAGCATTAAACCGTAGAAGACCACCGCCAGCGCCAGCCCCGTCATCCATGAGAGCGTCACGACGTTGCCATCGCCAAAATTCCAGCCGATTTGTGTTGTGCCAATAAACGCGCAGATCACCGGTACGGCAGCCATGAGCAGGACATGGTGCGTGTAGTGATGCGCGACCGTTTCGTTCTCGCTTCTGATGACATGCATCTCACGATCGGGATGGGAAAACAGCCCCCAGACATGGTTCATACAGCCCCCTCATTGTCGGCCCGCAAGGCGATACTGTAAGTATAATGCAGCTTTAGATTATTTTATGACCAGCGGCAAAATTGCCGCTTCGGGGAAATCGTCCTGGTTGCCACACCATTGATTCACAGGGTGTATGCTTAAGGAAGGTTTACACAGGGAGACACCGCTGAACTCATGGATATCAATAGTCTGATTGAACAGTACGGATATGCGGCGCTGGTGATAGGGAGCGTGGCGGAAGGGGAAACCATCACCCTGCTAGGCGGGGTGGCCGCACATCAGGGGCTGCTTCGTTTCCCGCTGGTGGTCGCCGCGGTAGCGCTGGGTGGGATGATTGGCGATCAGTTGCTCTATCTGCTGGGATTGCGCTTTGGCCCCACGCTGCTCAAACGTTTTGCCCGGCATCAGAAAAAAATCAACCGCGCGCAGCGGCTGATTCAGCGTCACCCCTATCTGTTTGTGATCGGTACCCGGTTTATGTACGGCTTTCGCATTATCGGCCCGCTGCTGATTGGCGCCAGCCGCCTGCCGCCGAAAATCTTTCTGCCGCTAAACATCATTGGTGCCATCGCCTGGGCGCTGATATTCACTTCGCTCGGCTATGTGGGCGGCGAAGTGATTGGCCCCTGGCTGCACAACCTCGACCAGCATCTGAAGCACTGGATCTGGCTGATACTGGTGGTGGCAGGCGTCATTATCTGGCGACTGTGGCGCAAGCATCGGGAAAATAATCGCGACTAGCGTCGTTATTCCGCCGGTTTAAACTGCGGATTCGCCAGCATAAAGCCACCGTCGACAATAAACGATTGCCCCGTGGTGTAGCTGGCATCCGTGTCACACAGCCACGCGACAAGGCTTGCGATCTCATGGGTTTGCCCAGGCCGACCGAGGGGGATCTCGGGCATGGAGCCTTCTTCGACTTCGCTGTCATCCATGCCGTTCATCGGCGTGGCGATAGCGCCAGGGGCAACCGCATTGACCAAGATCTTGTGCTGCACCAGCTCAAGGGCCATCGATTTTGTCAGGCCGCCCAGCGCATGTTTCGCTGCGGTGTAGGCGCTGGCCTCCGGTAGCGGGGTGTGCTCATGCACCGAGGTAATATTCACAATCCGTCCACCCTGCCCCTGCTTCACCATCTGCCGGGCGGCAAGTTGTGAGCAGAGAAACGCGCCATCCACATCCACGGTAAAAATCCCGCGCCAGTCGTCAAACGTCATATCAAGAAACAGGGCTTTGGCCATGGCGCCAGCGTTGTTGACTAGCGCATCCAGCCGACCAAAGCGGGCGATAAGCGTCTCAATGGCTTTCGCCCCCTCGGGCAGGTGGCTGAGATCCAGCTGTATCGCCTCGGCGCGACGCCCCAGGGCTTCGATTTCACGACAGGTCTGGAGTGCCCCCTCCTCATCCGAATGCCAGGTCACGCCAATATCAAACCCGTGCTCTGCCAGAAGTAGCGCCGTTGTTTTACCGATTCCGGAATCTGATGCCGTAACAATGGCCACACGCTGAACTGATGCCATACCTACCTCCACCATGACGCAAAAGGTAAGTATAGATAACGTCCTGTTAACCGTGGTGATACCCGCCGCCCAGGGCGGAGGTCAGTTGCAGGGTGGCGTCCACATATTGCCCCTGAAGCGTCAGGCTCGCGATGTGCTCCTGCAACGCCGGAATTTTCGCTTCGCTCACGCGTGAGCCGGCGATGATCCCCGCATGAAAACGGGCCTGCGCCTGGGCCACCACCCGTGCGGTATCGGCTTCAACCTGCTGCTGTTGCTGATTTTTGTTCATCAGCGTCTCCACTTCACTGGCCGTGCGCGCAACCTGATTCACTGCATCGACCACCGCTTTGTTGTAGTTCGCGACGGACAGATTGCTCTGCGCCTGGGCGATGTCGAGATTCGCGTTGAGTCGACCACTGTCGAAGATCGGCAGCGTCAGTCCGGCAGTGACCCCCATCTGCTGGGCCGATGAGCGGAACAGATCGCTTAAGTGCAGGGCGTCCTGTTGCAGGAAAGCCATCAGATTAACATCCGGATAAAACGCGGCTTTCGCTGCATCCACGTCATTCATGGACGCTTCAATGTACCAGTGCGCCTCCTGAAGATCGGGACGACGGGCCAGCAGGTCGTAGCCCAGCGTCGGCGGCAGCGAAGCGTCGATTTTCGGCAGCGCGTGCGGTGTGAGCGTCACTGACGTGGTATTGGTCAGCGCCTGCAACCGCGCCTCAATGGCTTTCATTTTGCCACTGACTTCCGCCCTCTGCTCCTGTGTTTTGCTGGCGTTGATATCGGTGACGACACCTTCTACGGAGGAGGTAATGCCGTGCTGGTAGAGTTCACGATCGACGGCAATAATCGACTCTTGTTCCTGTTTGATGTCCGTCAGCACATGACCAATTTCGGCCTGCGTTTGCCACTCCCAGTACAGGCGCGCCACGCTGCTGGCGAGGAGCTGGCGGGTCTGTTCCATCTCCGCTTTCTGCGCATTGACCTTGCCGATCCGGGCCTCGACCTGTGAGCGGTTTTTACCCCACAAATCCAGATCCCATCCCGCCGTCAGACCGAAGGTGCCGTTGGTGTACCACGGCCCGGTGGTGCCCGCCGCAGGATCGGTCTCCGCGAACGGACCCATCAGCCCTTCTGCCGACATTTTTTGCCGCTCGGCGTCCGCCGAAAAATCAATCTGCGGGCCGCCCGCAGCCACTGCCATTTTGGCCTGGGCTTCCGCGAGGGCGATACGCTGGTGGGCAATCTGCATATCCGGTGCATCGGCCAGCGCTTTGGCAATCAGGGCGTTCAGCTCCGGGTCGTGGAACTCTTTCCACCACTCATTTTTCGGCCACTGGGTGTGGGCCAGCTGAGTGTTGATTTTCGCCACGGGAGCCTGCTGATGCAGAGACGCCGCCGTGTCGTGGCCCGGCGCACAGGCCACCAGCAATAAAGAGAGAGGTAAGCTAAAAGAGAAAATAATTGAACGTTTCATTACGCCATTCACGCAAAAAAGAAAGGGGCAAATTACGCCTGCTGCTCCTCTTTTTTTTAGTAACGCGTGGCAACCCTTACTTTGTCATACATTCACACACTCAGAAAAATATTCCCCTTACGAATTAGACAATTACATTCATTCACAGCACTTATTGATTAAGCATTTGATGCGGCTGCTACACTTAAATAGACGTAAGCCCAATAGCAAAGTTGAAGGAGAAGGGAATGAAAATATTACTGTGGGTTATTTTGATTATTTTCTTAATTGGTTTACTGGTGGTGACGGGCGTATTTAAAATGATTTTCTGATAATTTGCCCGACCGATTTTTACCGGTCGGGCAAAGCGTCGTGCCATTACGCTTTTAGCGAAGCGCCTTTGGTCGAAATGACCTCTTTGTACCAGTAGAAACTTTTCTTACGGCTGCGGGCCAGCGTGCCATTACCGCTGTCGTCACGATCGACGTAAATAAAGCCGTAGCGTTTGGACAACTCAGCTTTCGACGCGCTCACCAGATCGATAGGTCCCCAACTGGTGTAGCCCATCACCTCTACACCGTCTTCCATTGCCTCACGCACCTGCACCAGATGATCGTTGAGATAGGCAATACGGTAGTCATCCTGCACGACACCGTCGGCATCGGGTTTATCTTTCGCACCCAGACCATTCTCGACAATAAACAGCGGCTTCTGATAGCGATCCCACAGCACATTCAGCAGAGTACGCAGGCCGACCGGGTCAATCTGCCAGCCCCACTCTGAGCTTGCGAGATGCGGGTTTGGCACCATGCTTAAAATGTTGCCGCGCGCCTGCTGGTTTAGCTCTTCATCCGTGGTCACACAACCGGTCATGTAATAGCTGAAAGAGATAAAATCTACGGTCGATTTCAGCGCCTCGCGATCGGCATCGGTTACGTCAAGCTGGATACCGTGATCACGGAAGAAACGCAGCATGTAGCCCGGATAAGCGCCACGGCACTGCACATCACCGAAGAACTGCCATGCACGGTTCTCCTGCAACGCTTCCAGCACATCGTCCGGCTTACAGGTCAGCGGATAGACCAGCCCTCCCAGCAGCATATTGCCAATTTTGCCTTCCGGGACAATCTCATGACAGGCGTTCACCGCCAATGCGCTGGCCACCAGCTGATGATGGATTGCCTGATAGACTTCCGCTTTACTGCTGGTTTCCGGCAGGCCGACGCCCGTCATTGGCGCATGCAAAGACATATTGATTTCGTTAAATGTCAGCCACAGCTTCACCTTCTCTTTGTAGCGGGTAAACACCGTGCGCGCATACCGCTCGAAGAAACCAATCACCTGACGGCTGCCCCAGCCACCATACTGTTTCACCAGGCCCCACGGCATCTCATAGTGCGATAGCGTTACCAGCGGAGTGATGTTGTGCGCGGCCAGTTCGTCAAACAGTTTGTCGTAAAACGCCAGACCCGCTTCATTCGGCTGCTGCTCATCCCCGTTCGGGAAAATACGCGTCCAGGCGATAGAGACGCGCAGGCAGCTAAATCCCATTTCAGCAAACAGCTTAATATCGTCCGGGTAGCGATGATAAAAATCGATCGCCACATCCTTAATTCCGCTGTCGCCCGGAACGCGCTCTACCACCGGGCCAAATACCCCTTTCGGCTGGACGTCCGACGTTGACAGGCCTTTGCCATCTTCAAGGTAAGCGCCTTCTACCTGGTTGGCAGCAACCGCGCCGCCCCATAAAAATGTATCCGGGAAAGTTTTCATCACGTTCTCCTGTTATTGATGGCTGACGGTCAGCAGCGGCGAACCGGCGTTGACGGCGCTGGCCGCCACGGTGATCACCTCTGCATAACTGTCGCTGTTACTGATAATAATCGGGGTGGCCAGATCGTATCCGGCGTCAAGAATGGCCTGTCTGTCGAATTCCAGCAGCAGATCGCCAGGCTTCACTTTATCGCCCACGTTCACGTGAGCGGTGAAATGCTTGCCGTCGAGCTTGACGGTGTCGATACCGACGTGGATCAGCACTTCAATGCCGCTGTCGCTTAGCAGGCCTATCGCGTGTTTGGTCTGGAATAGCGAGGCAACCTCACCCGCAAACGGGGCGAAAACGTGGTTGTCGGACGGGATAATGGCCGCGCCGTGACCGAGAAGACCGCTCGCGAAGGTGGCATCCGGCACCTGACTCAGGGCCAGCACCGTTCCGCTCATTGGCGAAAGTACATCGTCTTCGCCAGCAGTGAGCGCGACCGGCGTCGTCTCAACTGCGCGCCCCGGCATCCCTGCAACCAGCGTCAGCACGCAACTCAACATCAGGGCAATCACAGTTCCGATAATGCCCCCCCACAGCGAAGCATCAATGCCACCCGGCGGGATCATCTGCGCAATGGTAAAGATATTGGCGAACCCGAAGGAGTAGACGTAGGCCTGGCTCAGGCCCACGATGGCCCCGCCAATCGACCCGGCCACGCAGCCAAAGATGAACGGACGACGCAGCGGCAAGTTCACGCCATACACCGCAGGCTCAGTGATGCCAAAAATCCCCGCTGTTACCGATGAGCCAGCCAGCATTTTCAGACGCGCATCGCGCGTGCGCAGGAAGACCCCCAGCGCGGCACCCACCTGCCCCATCACCGCAGGCAGCAGCATCGGCAGCATTGAGTCATGCCCCAGTACCGCCAGGTTATTGATCATCAGCGGCACCAGCCCCCAGTGCAGGCCGAAGATCACGCACACCTGCCACAGCGCGCCCATCGCTGCGCCAGCCAGCCACGGGGCCAGGACATAAATCACCTGATATCCGTTAGCCAGCAGCTGGCTCAGCCAGGTCGCTACCGGCCCAATCACCAGGAAGGTCAGCGGGACGGTGACCGCTAAACAGATCAGCGGCGTAAAGAAGTTTTTCATCGACGACGGCAGCAGTTTGCCGCTCTTTTTTTCCAGCCAGCAGCTGACCCACGCCGCGAGAATAATCGGAATAACCGATGCGCTGTAGTTGAACCAGGTGACCGGAATACCGAGAAACGCGTCCGCTACGGCCCCGGTTTGTTGGCTGGCCTCAAACGCCTGAATCATCATCGGATGGGTCAGCGCGCCACCGATGACCATGGTGATAAACGGATTGCCGCCAAATTTCTTCCCGGCCGTGTAGCCCAGCACCAGCGGAAAGAAGAAGAATAAGGCATCGCTTGCCGCAAACCAGATTTTGTAGGTTCCGCTGTCGGGGCTGAGCCAGCCGCAAACCACGGCCAGCGCCAGCAATCCTTTCAAAATACCGGATGCCGCCAGGATGCCAATAAACGGGGTAAAGATGCCGGAGACCACGTCAATCAAGCGCCCGAGAAGATGACTCTTGTCTCCGTTCTCGTCTGCTGCCACTGGCGTATCGTCATGCAAACCCGCTTCAGCACGTACCGCTTTCCAGACATCATTCACATGGTTTCCAATCACCACCTGAAACTGCCCGCCGCTTTCAACGACCATGATCACGCCCAGATTTTTCTTCAGCCCTTCGGCATCCGCTTTTTGATTTTCTTTCAGTTTGAAGCGAAGCCGGGTGGCACAATGGACCAGACTGATGATGTTCTCTTTGCCCCCTACGTGGCCGAGAATATCCTTCGCCAAAGCTTGATATTCCATCTCGATTTCCTTTCTTCGATGCCCGCAGGCATCTGGTGACTGAGTTTAAAAATAAAAAAAACCCGAGAACGGCATCTCTTCAGATGCCGCGCTCAGGTTTTGCCTGCGTTATGCAGTAACAATCCAGATTTTGGAGCTTAACGCCCCTCTTTTCTCACTCGCTCAATATGAATGGTGAGAAACATAATTTCTTCCGTCGTCAGCTCGCGCTGATAACTTTTCTGCAGATACTGCGCGATTTTCTCGGCGCAAATCCAGGCTTTCGCGTAGTTATCTTTTACCGCCGTATGCAGCGTCACATCGTCATCTTCCACCACGGTGCGGGTCAGCATCCGTTGAGCAAAGAACTTCAGGTGGGTGACAAAGCGCTGATAGCTGAGCGACTCTTCGTCATATTCCAGCTGAAGCTGATACTTCACCAGCTGCAGAATCTCCTGCATAACGCGGGTGACGTGCATCACTTCAGGCATTTCGCTGTTCAGTTGCGCCGTGACCAGGTGAAGCGCGATAAACCCCGCCTCATCTTCGGCAAGCTCCACCCCCAGCCTGCTGGCGATAATCGCCCTTGCTTCCTGCCCCAGCTCAAACTCCTTCGGGTACAGACGTTTGATCTCCCACAACAGCACGTTTTTGATCGCCAGGCCTTTCTTTTGCCGCTCGATGGCAAAATGGCAGTGGTCGGTCAACGTGATGTAGAGACTGTCCTGCAATTTTCCCAGCCGCTGCGCCGCCAGCCCAATAATGCGGTCGCAGGTGGTCATTACCTCAAGCGGGATCTGATTGAGTAACTCCCCCAGTCGACGCGCCAGCTCATCGCTTTGCAGTGCGAAAACCTTTTCCACTTTCTCAGCGTCAAGATCGTCACCGATGCGTTTCTGGAAGGCCAGCCCGCGCCCCATCACGACCTGTTCGCGCATGTGCTCATCCAGAACAACCACCACATTATTATTGAGAATTTTGGCGATTTTCATCAGAACCCCAGAAACAAAAAAACCTGACCTCCGGCAGATGCCAGAAAATCAGGTTTTGCCTGCCGCAGCAGTAACAATCCAGTTTTTGCACTCTATCAGTTTCAATCGCAGCCTCAATGTACTACGCGTAAAAACGTGATACAGATCGTTATTGAAGCGGTTTTCAGTTTCGCCACCCCGCTCTCCTGCGCCAGCGGAACATATCGCTAAACGTAGCGCACATCGCCTTTAGTGAAACGTTATATGCCCTATGAAAGCCTGCGAGGGCAGTAACGCGACGATCCCGACGCTATTATTTGGCCTGAATGACCCGCGCAATGTCGGCTGATGTCTGCAGAGTCCGAATTTCCTGAAATAACCCCAGCGCTTCGTCATATTCTTTGCGTAAATAGCTCAGCCACTGTTTGATACGTGCCACGTGGTACAACCCGGTGTCGCCCTGCTTTTCCAGACGCGAATATTTTTGCAGCAGCGTAACCACATCCGGCCACGGCATACGCGGCTCGTTGTACTTCACCACCCGGCTCAGGTTAGGCACGTTAAGCGCACCGCGCCCGATCATCACCGAATCGCAGCCTGTCTCTTTTATACAGGCCTGCGCACTTTCGTAGTCCCAGATTTCGCCATTCGCGATCACCGGAATCGACAGACGCTTGCGGATTTCCCCAATCGCCTGCCAGTTGATGCGATCTGCTTTATAGCCGTCGTCTTTGGTGCGCCCGTGAACCACCAGCTCCGTCGCCCCGGCCTGCTGCACCGCATCGGCAATCTCAAACTGGCGGTCGTGACTGTCCCAGCCCAGACGCACTTTTACCGTCACCGGGAGATGGCCTGGCACCGCCTCACGCATCGCTTTCGCGCCGCGATAGATCAGCTCAGGATCTTTTAGCAACGTTGCGCCACCGCCGCTGCCGTTGACCATTTTCGACGGACAACCGCAGTTGAGATCGACACCGTAGGAACCCAGTTCTACCGCACGGGCTGCGTTCTCCGCCAGCCATTCCGGGTACTGCCCCAGCAGCTGGATGCGCACCAACGTACCGGAGGTAGTCCGGCTCTGACGATGCAGCTCCGGGCAGAGTCGATAAAACGACTTTACTGGCAACAGCATATCGACCACCCGCAAAAACTCGGTGACGCAGAGATCGTAATCATTTACCTCAGTCAGCAGCTCGCGCACTAAAGAGTCGAGCACGCCTTCCATCGGCGCCAGTAAAACACGCATTCTAAAACCCTGTGAAAAAAGACCCGCTATAGTAGCCGCTCTCTATAAAGGTGCAAAGGGCTTAACGCGCGTCTATTTCATTACGACGTAGGCCACCGCCGTCAGAACGACCACGATGAGCAGTGTGAATGTCGGGCCCAGCGCGAAGGCGTAGACGTTCAGCTCATCTTCTTTTTTGATATCGTTGTAACGCGCCAGCGCACTTTGGGCATCGGGCGCCGTGATCTCTTCAAACTCCTGCTCATAGCCCTGTGCTTCCAGGTGTGATGAGCCTTCCGCATTGCCCTTCTCCACGGCGAAAATCTGTGTCCCTTTCCGGAAAAAAATGAATTCTGACATTAGAATCTCCTGATCGCGGGAATGGCTTTTATCATATCACTGCTTCAAAAATAGTCACCGCAACTACACTGTTTTGTATGGCTTTTGCTGTGAATGCTGGGGAATTGCCTAACGTTCCAAAAAGGAATGTCTGGTATGCTCAAAAATCATGATGTGATCCGTAGCACGTTTCTATGTTTAATTGTATGATGAATGCGTTCCATCAAGGACTTTCACCATGATCAAAACTCTGAATACCCTCTGGCAGTACCTGCGTGCTTTTATTCTGATCTATGCCTGCCTGTATGCCGGGATTTTCATTTCGTCCCTGCTACCGATCACCATTCCCGGCAGCATTATCGGCATGCTGATTCTTTTTCTGCTGCTGGCGCTGCAAATTCTGCCCGCGAAGTGGGTCAACCCTGGCTGCTTTGTGCTGATCCGCTATATGGCGCTGCTGTTTGTGCCGATAGGCGTGGGCGTGATGCAATATTACGATCTACTTAAAGCGCAGTACGGCCCGATTCTGGTCTCCTGCGCGGTGAGTACGCTGGTCGTATTCCTGGTCGTGAGCTGGAGTTCGCATCTGGTACATGGCGAACGCAAAGTCGTTGGGCAGAAAGGAAGTCAAAAATGATGGCCAATATCTGGTGGTCGCTGCCATTGACACTGGTGGTGTTTTTCGCCGCACGTAAACTTGCCGCGCGTTTCAAGATGCCGCTTCTCAACCCGCTGCTGGTGGCGATGGTGGTGATTATTCCGTTCCTGCTGCTCACCGGCATTCCTTACGAACGCTATTTTGCGGGCAGCAAGATTTTAAACGATCTGCTCCAGCCTGCCGTCGTGGCGCTGGCATTTCCGCTTTACGAGCAGCTGCACCAGATCCGCGCGCGCTGGAAATCGATCATCACCATCTGTCTGATTGGTAGCGTCGTCGCCATGGTAACGGGGACGTCAGTGGCGCTGCTGATGGGGGCGTCGCCGCAAATCGCCGCCTCTATTCTGCCGAAATCCGTGACCACGCCGATTGCGATGGCCGTGGGCGGCAGCATCGGTGGTATCCCGGCCATTAGTGCCATGTGCGTGATTTTTGTCGGGATCCTGGGTGCGGTGTTTGGCCATACGCTGCTCAATGTCATGCGTATCCGTACCAAAGCCGCCCGCGGGCTGGCGATGGGTACGGCCTCCCACGCCCTCGGCACTGCGCGCTGCGCGGAGCTGGACTATCAGGAAGGCGCGTTCAGTTCGCTGGCGCTGGTGATTTGCGGGATCATGACCTCGCTGATCGCTCCGTTCCTGTTCCCGATTATTCTGGCGGTAGTGGGCTAAAATTTGCGATGCGTCGCGCAAATTTCATTTTGTTTTCATAAGTTGCAAACATAATGAGAACTAGATCACATATAAAGCGCTATTGGCTCCGTACACTACCGATCCATTAACCTTTATGAGGCATTGCCATGCACCCACGTTTTCAAACTGCTTTTGCCCAGCTCGCAGAGAATTTGCAATCAGCCCTGGCTCCGGTTCTGGCGGATACGCATTTCCCCGCCCTGCTGACTGCGGAGCAGGTCACGACGCTTAAACAGGCTACGGGACTGGACGAAGACGCGCTGGCTTTCGCACTACTGCCGCTGGCTGCCGCCTGCGCCAGAGCCGATCTCTCCCACTTTAACGTTGGCGCGATTGCGCGCGGCGTGAGCGGGACCTGGTATTTCGGCGGGAACATGGAGTTCCTTGGTGCGACCATGCAACAGACCGTCCATGCAGAACAGAGCGCCATCAGCCATGCCTGGCTGCGTGGTGAGAAAGCGCTGCAGGCCATCACCGTGAACTACACCCCTTGCGGTCACTGCCGTCAGTTTATGAATGAGCTGAACAGCGGTTTGCAACTGCGCATCAACCTGCCTGGCCGTGAACCGCATACGCTGGGCGATTACCTGCCGGATGCCTTCGGCCCGAAAGACCTGGATATCAAAACCCTGCTGATGGACGACCAGGATCATGGCTATGCGTTAGCGGGCGATGACCTGGCGCAAGCGGCCATTGCGGCGGCAAACAAAAGTCATACGCCGTACAGCAAGTCGCCAAGCGGCGTGGCGCTGGAGCTGCGTGATGGCAAGATTTTCAGCGGCAGCTATGCCGAAAACGCGGCATTCAACCCGACGCTGCCACCGCTGCAAGGCGCCCTGAACCTGCTGAGCCTCAACGGGTACGACTACCCGGATATTCAGCGTGCGATTCTGGCAGAAAAGGCCGATGCACCGCTGATCCAGTGGGACGCCACCGCCGCCACCCTCAAGGCGCTCGGCTGTACCAGTATCGACCGTACGCTGCTGGCGTAATAGACCTGTGCGGGCAGAAATGCCCGCCCTGCTGATGAAATTCCCCCCAATCAAACCGCTGTTTCTTGCGATTACCAGGCGGGTAAAGTAGCCTGAGTGAAATTTCCCTCCACGGAACGAGCCATCTTCATGTTAAAGCGCGTGTTTTACAGCCTGTGTGTCCTGGTCGGCATTCTGCTGTTGACTGTGCTCGGCCTCGACCGCTGGATGAGCTGGAAAACCGCCCCCTATATCTTTGACGATCTGCAGGATTTGCCTTATCGCCAGGTGGGTGTGGTGCTGGGGACGGCCAAGTACTATCGCACCGGCGTGATTAATCAGTACTACCGCTACCGCATTCAGGGGGCGCTAAACGCCTACAACAGCGGCAAGGTCAATTACCTGCTGCTGAGCGGCGATAACGCCCAGCAAAGCTATAACGAGCCGATGACCATGCGCAAAGATTTGATTGCCGCTGGCGTCGATCCGGCGGATATCGTTCTGGACTATGCCGGATTCCGCACCCTGGACTCCATTGTGCGTACGCGTAAGGTCTTTGATACTAATGATTTTATTATCATCACCCAGCGCTTCCACTGTGAGCGCGCGCTGTTTATTGCCCTGCATATGGGGATTCAGGCGCAGTGCTACGCGGTCCCTTCTCCGAAAGATATGTGGAGCGTTCGTGTGCGTGAGTTTGGCGCACGCTTTGGCGCGCTGGCGGATCTCTATCTCTTCAAACGTGAACCGCGCTTTTTAGGCCCGCTGGTGCCGATTCCGGAGATGCATCAGGTGCCTGAGGATGCGCAGGATTATCCGGCGGTTACTCCGGACCAACTGCTGGAATTGCAGAAGAAAGAGAAGAGATAAAAAAACCCGCTCGTGAGCGGGTTTTTCGTTTTGGCAAGATTACTTCTTGCGCGCGTATTTGAGGGAATCTAACGCCACCGCAAAGATGATAATCGCCCCTTTGATAATGTACTGCCAGTACGGGTTCACACCGATATAGGTCAATCCGTAGTTGATAACGGTAAAGATGATTACACCCGTCACCACGCCTACCACCGTACCTACACCGCCGCTGAAGGAGACGCCGCCTACCACACAGGCTGCGATAGCATCCAGTTCGTACATGAAGCCGAGGTTGTTCGTCGCTGAGCCGATACGACCCGCTTCCAGCAAACCACCGAAGGCATAGAACACGCCGGACAGGGCATAAATCATCAGCAGGTTCAGGGCCACGTTAACGCCGGACACTTTTGCTGCTTCCGGGTTGCCGCCGATAGCGAAGATGTTTTTACCGAAGCGCGTTTTGTTCCACAGCACCCAGACAAAGGCCACGGCGATCAGCGCGTAGAAGGTGATGTAGGAGAGGCGGAAACTGCCCAGCGCCACAAAGCCCTGCGCGAAGGTCGAGAAGCCGCTGTCGAAACCAGAAATCGGGGATGCGCCAACGAAGTCGTAGTACAGGGAGTTGATACCGTAAACGATAATCATCGTACCCAGCGTGGTGATAAACGGCGTCACGTTGAGATAGGCGATGATAATACCGTTGATCAGACCGATGATGGCACCCACCACACAGACAATCAGCACCACCACAATAATTGGCATGGTGGCCATTTCCGGGAACACCTTGTTGGCGTTTTCCATCGACTGCAATAGCGTGGCGGCCACAACCGCCGCCAGACCTACCTGGCGCCCTGCTGACAGGTCCGTACCCTGAGTCACAATCAGCCCCGCCACGCCCAGCGCGATGATGATACGCACGGAGGACTGGGTCAAAATGTTACTCAAGTTAAGCAAACTTAAGAACGTAGGGTCCTGGAAAATAATAATGGCCAGTAATACTAAAAGAACGACGTAAATACCGCCCTCTTTCAGATAAGTGAGAAAACTTTTTTTATTTAACGCACTCATGAGGAGCCCCTGATCTTAAAGGTGCAAAGACGCAAGACGGAGAATTTCGTTTTGCGTTGTCGTTTTGGTGTCAACAATTCCGGCAACGAGACCATTGCTCATAACCAGAATACGATCTGTGATCCCTAACAATTCCGGCATTTCGGAAGAAATAATAATGATCCCTTTATTCTTTTTAGCCAGTTCAGCAATCAGCTGATAGATTTCAAATTTTGCACCCACGTCAATACCGCGCGTCGGTTCATCAAGCATTAAAATTTCTGGCTGCGTTAATAACCAGCGACCAATAATAACCTTCTGCTGGTTACCGCCGGAAAGTGAACCG
This sequence comes from Lelliottia sp. SL45, assembly GCF_026672535.1. Lineage (NCBI taxonomy): Bacteria > Pseudomonadati > Pseudomonadota > Gammaproteobacteria > Enterobacterales > Enterobacteriaceae > Lelliottia > Lelliottia sp. SL45. Next base: position 775,279 of record NZ_JAPPRH010000003.1, on the reverse strand, counting down.
ATTTGCGTCTGGTGCCCTGGGGTTTTTACACGCATCGAGTCGATAACCCACTGGGTATCGCTTTTCATGCGGGAAGTATCCAGCAGGCCCATTTTATTTTTATAGTTACGAATATTGGAGATTAACGAGTTGAAGTTAATATCCAGATAAGCATAAATCCCCGTCGAACGACGCTCTTCGGTCACCAGGGCAAAGCCATGGTTAATCGCTTCGTTGGCGTTATGGTTATTAATGCGCTTACCGTGCAGCGTAATGGTGCCGTCCGATTTTTCACGGATACCAAATAAGGTTTCCACGATATCGGTACGTTTCGCACCGACCAGGCCTGCGATACCCAGAATTTCGCCCTTATGCAGGTCGAAGGAGACATCGCGGATAGAGGGCTGACGCAAAGACGTAAGGTTGCGAACTTCCAGAATCACTTCGCCCGGCTTGTTCTCTTTGTCCGGGAAGCGCTGGTTCAGGGAGCGGCCGACCATCATGGCGATGATCTTGTCCATATCCAGCCCTTCGAGAGGCTGAGTGGTGATCCACTGGCCGTCACGCAGAATGGTGATCTCATCGCACAGCTGGAAGATCTCTTCCATTTTATGCGAGATATAGACGATGCCACAGCCACGCTCTTTCAGTTTACGGATAATGGTGAAAAGGTGGTTCACCTCTTTTTCCGTCAGGGATGACGTTGGCTCATCCATAATCACGATTTTCGCGTTATAGGAGAATGCCTTGGCAATTTCAATCATCTGCATTTGTGAAACGGATAAGGTGCCTACGCGGGCGCGCGGGTCAATATCAATATCCAGTTCATCAAAAATCGCTTTGGTGTCGCGATACATTTTGTCCTGATCGACAAATACACCTTTGGTTGGGTAACGACCCAGCCACATATTGTCCATAACAGAACGCTGAAGCACCAGGTTTAATTCCTGGTGAACCATCGAAATACCATTCTCCAGTGCTTCCTTGGCGGAATGGAAGTCGATCTCTTTCCCCTGAAAAAGAATGCTACCAGAATCTTTTTGATAGATCCCAAAAAGGCATTTTAATAATGTTGATTTACCCGCACCATTCTCCCCCATCAACGCATGAATAGAGTGAGGACGTACTTTTAAATTAACATTGTCGAGAGCCTTAACGCCGGGAAAAGACTTGTTAATATTGCTCATTTCTAACAAGAATTCGCCTGACGACTGAGTATTTGTGCTGACCATAATTATACCTTGACGGCCTCGCATATCGCGTTATAAAAGGGCGCAACGAATTGCGCCCTGTGAGAACATGCAATCTCTAACTTATTTACCGATAAACTCAGCCAGGTTTGACTGGTCTACGCCCACGTAAGGAACGCGAACGATTTTGTTCTCGATTTTCCAGTTGGTGCCATCAGCCGCACCTTTGCCATCGGCCAGGTTTTTCGCCAGATCGAAGGTCGCTTTAGCCTGGTTATTCGCATCGTTCAGAACGGTACCGGCCATTGCGCCAGACTTAACCAGTGCCAGCGCTTCTGGCAGGGCATCCACGCCGAAGACAGGGATAGACGATTTGTTGTGCGCTTTCAGTGCTTCAACAGCACCCATTGCCATCGCATCGTTGTTGGCGATAACCACTTCGATTTTGTTCGCGTTCGGGCCAGACAGCCATGCGTCCATCTTATCTTTCGCCTGAGCGGTATCCCACATCGCGGTATCTAACGCCAGCTGCTGGGTTTTCAGACCTTTGTCGTTCAGCTCTTTGATCACATACGTGGTACGTGCTTCAGCATCCGGGTGGCCCGGCTCGCCTTTCAGCAGAACGAACTGAATCTGACCGTCTTTGTTCAGGTCCCAATTCGGGTTCGCTGCCCAGTGTTTCGCGATCAGATCGCCCTGAATAATACCGGACTCTTTAGAGTCAGTACCGACATAGAAGGCTTTGTCATAGCTGTCCAGCGCTTTGCGGGAAGGCTCTTTGTTGAAGAAGACGATAGGCACATTCTGGCCACGTGCTTTTTCAATAACGGTGCCTGCAGCTGCCGGGTCAACCAGGTTGATGGCCAGGGCTTTCACGCCTTTCGCCAGCAGAACGTCGATCTGGTCGTTCTGTTTGGACTGGTCGTTCTGGGAGTCATTCATCAGCAGCTGAACGTCTGGCGCTGCTTTAGCATCTTTCTCGATAGCTTTACGAACAACAGACATAAAGTTGTCGTCGTATTTATAGATTGTCACACCAATACGGGTATCCGCAGCGTGCGCAGCTGCACCAAAAAGCATGCTTGCCATAACAGCAGACAGAGTCAACACCTTCTTATTCATGGTATCTCCGGTTTTTTTTATGCAGGGTAGTTCTTGTGAATAACGGTCGGCGGGCAGATGTTAGAAAAACGTTACTGACAGCCGAAGTTCACTTATAAAATTTCTATCTTCCGTGTTCGGTAACGCTCCAGTAATGCGTTTTATTTGTCGTTTGGGGCACTTTGGCTATAGTGAAAGTGATTAATCACCGTTACATAGCGTTTCAGCTCCTAAAACGCTGACATCATAGTCAGCGGCTTGTTAAGATACTGTGAATTTACTCACAGATTGAAAACGGTTACATCACCTGACGTAATCAGTTAGTGATCGGAGCCACAATTTGTTTAACAGCCACAGAATGGCGGCGTACTAAAGTCGGCATGAAACAGTGCGTTGCGCTCAAATCCTGCTGCCCTGCGGCGCCCTGTAACGCCAGCTCCGTTGCCAGACGGGCCATGGACGCAATCGGATAGCGCACAGTTGTGAGCTGCGGGTCCGTGTAACGGGCAATCGGAATATCATCAAAACCAATCAATGACAGATGCTGCGGCACCGCAATGCCGTTGTCTTTCAGCGCAGTGAGCGCCCCGGCGGCCATGCTGTCATTGTAGGCAAAGACGGCGGTCAGTTGCAGATTCCGTCCGAGCAGTTCGACCATCGCGGCCTCCCCTCCCGGCATGTCCGGCGAACCGGTACCAATCCAGCTGTCTGACGGCACAATCCCGGCTTCTTTCAGGGCGTTTTGCCAGCCTTCCCGTCGCATATCGTCATCTTCAATATGGTGGCTGGAGGCGAGATAGCCGATGCGCTGATGGCCGTTATTGAGCAGCATGCGCGTCGCCATCATCGCCCCGCTGACGTTGTCCAGCGTGACACAGCGGTGGGCATACCCCGGCACCACGCGGTTGATGAGCACCATACCAGGAATTTGATCCATAAACCCCGCCAGCTCCTCATCGCTCAAGGCTTTTGAGTGGACAATCAGGGCATTACATCGCTGGCGGATCAGCACCTCAATGGCGTGACGTTCTTTTTCAGCCTCGTGGTAGCTGTTACCGATCAGCACATATTTGTGGTGCTGCTGGGCGACAACGTCCACGGCTTTCACCAGCGCACCAAAGAAGGCATCCGACACATCCATCACCACCACGCCAATGGTGTCGCTCACCTGGGTGGCGAGAGCCTGCGCATTGGCGTTGGGCCGATAGCCGAGCTGCGTCACCGCTTTCATCACGGTTTCACGCGTTTCAGGGCTGACCAGCGCGCTGTTATTCAGCACGCGGGAGACGGTAGCAACAGAAACACCCGCGATGCGGGCTACGTCACGAATGGTGATCATATTCACCATCCTTTAAAGGATTGCAGCAACTCACAGACACCCCCTGTGTTTAGCAAGGAGGCTATTCTGGCAGTGACAAGGAGGGGACTACGTGAAGAAGCTCACACAGATGAAAACGTTTACATCCGTTTTGTTAACGATTGTGATCCAGATCGTTATCTGGATGTTTTAGTCAATGATACACCTGCAGCACGTGCGGTTAATTGACGCCACAACCATTCCAGCGGTCCCTGGCGGAAAAAACGCAACCAGATGACGGAAAACACCAGATTCACTGCCCAGACCGGAATAACAAACGCCAGCAGATGAAGGCGGTCGAATTTCATAAACAGGCCGAAATGATAGAACAGTGTGGTGCAGATCAGAGTTTGCAGCAGATAATTGCTCAGCGCCATCCGGCCAACGCAGGCGACGGCAGCCACCAGTCGGAAACGGGCTATCTGCGGCCAGAAGCCGAAAATCAGCGCCGCATAGCCGATGGTCTGGAACGGGGCGCTCAGCTCACGCGGGGCCTGTAACAGGAACGCGCACCAGCGGTAATCCCAGCCCAGCATCCACTGCGCGACAATCGCAGGCAGATTGATGATGACGCCAGTCAGCACCAGCGCACACCCGGTCCGGCGGTAATGAGCGAGACTAAATTCCCCTTTCAGCCAGCCGGTGCGCATTAGTGCCGCGCCCATCAGCATCATTCCCGCCAGCTGCCAGCCGTACTGCGCGCCGAGGGCGATCAGGTTATCGCCGAGCATATCCGCGCGATTGCTGATAGCCTCTACGCCGCCTTTCAGCTTCCAGAACTGTTCGTATTGCAGATTCGCCGCATCCGGGATCCATGAGCGGTTGGTCGCCCCACCGGAGATCATTCCCAGCAGCAACAGTACGCCGATGCCAATCAGATAGAGGATCGCCCCCGTATTGAACAGGTTTTTTACGTCGTGGGCATCGCGGATCATTCGCCAGCAAATCAGACCGACTAATCCATAGGCCAGCAGAATATCGCCATCCCAGAAAAACAGGCCATGGATAAAGCCGAGCAGTACCAGCAGCGTCAGCCGCGACTGGATCCAGCGTTTGCCACGTTTGAGGAGCAGTTGCAGCCCAGCGCCGAAGAGGAGCGCAAAGAGCGTGAGGAATTTAACCTGCGCGAAGAGATCGAGAATCGCCCATGTCCAGGCGTCGCTGCGGGTAATATCGCCATACCAGGCGGGATTGAGATACGCCGCTTTGGGCAGTCCAAAAGCGGCGATATTCAGTAGCAGGATACCGAGAATGGCAACGCCACGTACAAAATCCAGCGTGACATTACGCTCCATCTATCCTGCCCTGTGGTTAGTTGTGGTGACGCACGGCGCGCAGGAACTCCTGGCGGGTGTTCTGGCTGGATTTAAACAGGCCACCCAGCGACGTGGTGGTGGTCGCGCTGGTTGCATCGCGAACGCCGCGCGCTTTAACGCAATAATGGACGGCATCAATAGATACAGCCACATTGTTGGTGCCAAGCAGCGTTTGCAGCGCCGTCAGAATCTGCTGCGTTAAGCGCTCCTGCACCTGCGGACGCTGGGCAAAGAACTGCACAATGCGGTTGATCTTGGACAGACCAATCACCGTATCTTTCGGGATATAGGCCACGGTCGCTTTGCCGTCGATGGTCACGAAATGGTGTTCGCAGGTGCTGGTCAGAGTGATATCACGCACGGTCACCATTTCATCGACTTTCATTTTATTTTCGATGACGGTGATTTTTGGGAAATTGGCGTAATCGAGACCGGAAAAAATCTCATCGACATACATCTTGGCGATGCGATTCGGAGTTTCCATCAGGCTGTCGTCGCTCAGGTCGAGATTCAGCAACTGCATGATCTCGGTCATGTGCCCGGAAATAAGACGTTTGCGTGTTTCGTTGTCCAGTTCATTAACAGGCGGACGCAGCGGGGTTTCAAGACCACGCGCGACTAAAGCTTCGTGAACGAGAGCGGCTTCTTTACTGAGTGATGGCATTATTTTTCTCCTGCAGGTGTGGCTGCCTTTTGCCCTCTTTGAAGCAAAAGTGTGCGCTCATTGTGCGTGAGGTGGCGCACATAATCCAGTATTCACAGCGATAATTATTGCAATTGCTGCTGCCTTTCGGCCTGACGATCCCAGACCAGTGCTCCGCCGACAAACAACGCCAGCCCTGCAAGGCCCAGCGCCGGCTCAAGCTGATGGGTAAGCCACGTCGAGAGCGCCGACGTTACCGGCCCAACCAATTGACCGAGCGCATACCCTGTGGTCAGTAAACCGGCCATATAACGGGTGTGGTTTGGGGCCAGTTCGCGGCCGCACAGCAGGGAGAGCTGCACGGCACAGAGGAACCCACCGCCCACCAGCAATGCGCCCGTTATCAGGCCACCGATTCCCGGCATCAGCCAGGCGGCAAACACGCCCAGCCCCTGCAACCACAGGACAATCGACAGACGGCGGTTCGACGTCGAGACGTGGCGCAGGGCGATACTCAGCGCGATCCCGATGACAGACGCTGCGCCAAAGACGGGCCAGACAAACTGCGCAAACAGGCTGCCAGGGAAACGCACGGCCGCCATTTGCGATAAAAAGGTGGCCGGGAGAATGTAGCCAAACCCTGCCAGGCTGTAGCTCCAGACCAGGCGACGCAAATCGGTGGTCAGCACCAGCGGCTCCGGCGCCGTTCCCGGCCGATGCAACTGCCCGCCGCGCGGCAGATAGCGCGCCACCAGAACAATGAGAATCAGCGCCAGCACGCCATAAATCTGCCACGCCGCGCCTGCTGAAAGCGAGCGGGCCTGAATATAGACCGCCAGCAGGCCGCTTAAGGCAATGCCCGCCCCCGGCCCGGCAAAGACCGCCGCGCTAAGCCCCGGCTTACCAAAATGGGCCAGCCGTTCGTTGGTCCATGCGGCTATCAGCACCATCGACCAGCCGCTCATGCAGCCGATCGCGAAACGAATCAGGCCGTGAATGATGGCGTTATCCGCGACGGCTGACAGCAGCGTCAGCGCTACCGCGCCGAAGATCCCGAGATAGAGACGCCCTTCAACAAAGCGGTGCGCCCGCATGGCATCCCACGCACCAACTAAATAGCCCAGATAGTTCATGGCGGCCACCAGCCCGGCGCTGGTCAGCGTCAGCTGTCCGGCCGAAATCATCAGCGGAACCTGAGGCGTAAAAGCAAAGCGCCCTATCCCCATCGCCACCACCAAAACCACAAATCCGCTGAGCGCGATACGCAGCGCCATGATCGCCCCAATTGTTAAAATTTAGTTAATTCATGATGCAACATATCGACTTAATGCGGAAGTGAAAGTTGCTCACAGGTGAATGAATAATCTGTATTATGGATTGAGTGAATATCGACACAAAATCAGGAGCCTTGCATGGAACTGCTCGAAGAGCACCGTTGTTTTGAAGGTCGGCAGCAGCGCTGGCGGCACGACTCCACCACGCTGAACTGCGCGATGACGTTCAGCATCTTTCTGCCACCGGTCACCGGTAATGTTAAGCCACCGGTGCTGTACTGGCTCTCCGGCCTGACCTGCAACGATGAGAACTTCACCACCAAAGCGGGTGCACAGCGCGTTGCGGCTGAATTAGGCATTGCGCTGGTGATGCCCGACACCAGCCCGCGCGGCGATGATGTCGCTGACGACGCCGGATACGATCTGGGTAAAGGGGCGGGTTTCTATCTGAATGCGACCCAACAGCCCTGGGCGAGCCACTATCGGATGTACGATTACATTCGCGACGAGCTGCCTGCTCTGATCCAGGCGCAGTTTGCCGTGAGTGATCGCGCGGCCATCAGCGGGCATTCGATGGGCGGACACGGCGCGTTAATTATGGCGCTTAAAAATCCGGGTAAATTCACCAGCGTCTCCGCCTTTGCGCCGATTGTGAACCCGACTCAGATATCCTGGGGGCAGAAAGCGTTTTCGAATTATCTGGGCGATGATGTCACCACCTGGCAGGAATGGGATAGCTGTGCGCTGATGCAGGCAAGCCTTCCGGAACAGGCGATCCCGACGCTTATCGATCAGGGTGATGCCGATCAGTTCCTCGCCGATCAACTGCAGCCCGCAGTGCTGGCGGAAGTGGCGCGGCAGAAAAGCTGGCCTTTGACCCTGCGCATCCAGCCGGGGCACGATCATAGCTATTACTTTATTGCCTCGTTTATCGAGGATCATCTCCGCTTCCATGCGGAGTATTTACTGAAATAACCCAGCCTGTTGCCCGGCGCGCGACGCAAACCGGGCCAATACTGAGCACAAGCGTAGGCCGGGAAAGGCATAACCTTCACCCGGCCAGCTCGCTATCAGAAGCGGTAATCCACTGCCATAAAGTAACGGCGGCCATCTTCCGTATAGCTGTAATCGTCGCGGCTGAGATCTTTATCCAGCAGGTTTTGCACGCCTGCACGCAGTTTGACATTTTTCGTTGCCTGCCACGCTGCACCGGTATTCCAGACCACATACCCGCCTGGCGTTGCATCGCCGGCGGTGATGGCACGTTTTTCGCCGGAATAGTTACCCTGCATATAGAAGGACCAGTCCTGCGTTGCCTGCCAGTCCACGGTTCCGTTCGCGGTATGGAATGGCAGCTCGGACAGCGGTTTGTTGCCGCCATTGCTGATATCACGCCCGTCGTTATAGGTATAATTCAGCGTCACTTTCCAGTCTTCGGCCAGCGGGAATTTCAGCTCGGTTTCTACGCCGCGAATACGCGCTTTGTTGACGTTGTAGTAGCGGAAAATCGGCTCACCGTCGGCATTCAGCCCAACGTAGTTTGGATAGCTCTGCGCCTGATTTACATTTGCGGTGCGGAGGATGCTGATACGGTCATCCACATCGTTCTGGAAGGTGGTAATACTGGCCTGAACGCCCTCTAACCAGCCCTCTTCCCCGGCATAGTAAAGACCCAGCTCGAAGCTTTCGCTGGTTTCTGGTTTCAGATCCGGGCTACCGACAATTTCACAGGCACCACGGCACGAACCGGTGGTCCAGTCCGGGCTTAACTGCAGTAAGGAGGGAGCTTTGAACGCCGTCGCCCAGCCGCCTTTCACCGTCACGGTGTCGGTTGCGCTATAGACCAGGTACGCACGCGGGCTCCAGTGGTCGCCGTAGGTTTCGTGATCGTCCATACGCACGCCAGTGGTCAACGCCAGCGGCTCAAAAATACGCCATTCGTTTTCAATAAACAGCGCGTACTGGCTGGCAGAGGTATTGCTGCTGGAGCCGCCGGTCAGGTTCACCGGATCTTTCAGTTTGTCGTGTCGCCATTCGCCGCCGAAGGTCAGCAGCTGGTTAATTTCACTAAGCGGCAGGACATACTTCCCGTCGATACTGTTGCTTTCGGAGGTAATCGGGCTGCTGTTACCAGGGTTTTTGTTATCGACTTTCTCGCCGTAGAATTTTAGCTCGCTGTTGCCCACATCCCAGCGCCCGTTGTGGCTCAGGGAGTAGTTCTGGCGCTCAAGGCGGTTCTGGTCGAGAGAGTCTGAATCGCGATCCTGACGGTCGAAACCGTAGCCTGCGGTGAAATCGTGGTTTTGATTCGGCGTCCAGGCGAATTCGACGTTAGCGTCGCGGCTGGTGAACCCTTCAATGCGCGGCGTTTCGCCCGTCGCAGAGGTTGAGGATTCCTGCTGGTCATCTTTTTCGCGTTTAGAGAGGCTACCGTAGGCTTTCAGCCCCAGCACGCCATCCACCAGCGGACCGCTAGTAAAGAACTGACCGTTGTAGGTATCACCGCGATCGCGATGTTCCTGAATCGTGGTGTCGGCGGTCAGGGTGCCGGTCCATTTCTGGCCGATTTTTTTGGTGATGATGTTTACCACCCCGCCCAGCGCATCGGACCCGTACAGCGATGACATCGGGCCGCGCACCACTTCGATACGCTCGATGGCATCGACCGGAACCCAGTTGAGATCGAAATCGTTATGGCGGAAGACGGCATTGCGGGAGTTGACGCGCTTACCGTCCACCAGGATCAGGGTGTAGCTGCTGTCAAGCCCACGGATACTGACCCCTTTACGGTTATCCCCTTCGTTGGTGAGTTGCACACCTGGCACGTCCTGTAACACATCTTTCAGGTTCTGAACGGGTTTACGCTGCAGATCTTCCTGAGTAATGACGCTGATACTGGCCGGTGCATCTTTGAGGTTTTGTTCAGTGGCAGACGCCGTGACAACCAGGGTATCGCCGGACTCAGCCGCAATAACCGGTAACGCCAGGGACAGTGCAGACGCACAGAGTCCTCCCCGTACGAAGGGATTTAACCTAAACATTCCATATCTCCATGAGGTAAACACAACAATATCAAATAATTATTGCTCACAGTGCATTGCATACCGCCGGCTTCTTTGGCCGGTCGGCTGTGTGTTTCTTTGCAGGTGTGGCAGTAACGTCATCGTCTTTTCAAAAACGCGACGCTGACTCCTTCATCCTTTTGATAACGGCGATAACGATAAAACAAACGATAATTATTATCAATTCAATTGTTAACAATTATGTCATTTATGCATACTGTGGGGATAAAAAAGCCCACTCGAATGAGCGGGCTAAAAGAGAGGAAGTTGCAATTATTGTTTGATTCGTCCAGGGAATTCCATTTCGCTGTAGCGGACGAATCGGGTTCCTTTCGTCAGTTTGTAACCAAACCAGATGATCAGGAACAGAGGGATACCAATGTACGTCGCCATGACGCCGCCCCAGTCGATGGTGTCTGACAGGAAGGCTTCGTAGTTCTGACCGAGCGTGATGATCAGGCACAGAATGAAGGCGAAGATTGGCCCTAACGGGAAGAAACCAGAGCGGTACGGCAGATCGTTAATATCGTGCCCCTGCTTCACATAGCCGCGGCGGAAACGATAGTGGCTGATCGCAATCCCCAGCCAGGCGATAAAGCCAGTCATACCGGAGGTGTTCAGCAGCCACAGGTAAACCGTCTGGTTGCCGAACATCGACGTCAGGAAGCACAGCCCCGCCACCACCGTGGTTGCATACAGCGCGTTGCGCGGAACACCGCCGCGAGACAGTTTAGAGAAAATACGTGGCGCTTTACCGTCGCAGGCCAGGGTGTAGAGCATACGCGTTGAAGCGTACATCCCTGAGTTCCCCGCCGACAGCACCGCCGTCAGGATCACCGCGTTCATCACCGCTGCCGCAGAGAGCAGACCCGCATGCTGGAAGACCAGCGTGAACGGGCTGACGCTGATGTCTTTAACATCGTTACGCAGCAGGCTTGGATCGGTGTAAGGAATAATCAGGCTGATAATCAGGATCGCGAACACATAGAACAGCAGGATACGCCAGAATACCTGACGCACGGCGCGCGGAATGTTCTTCTCGGGATCTTCAGATTCACCCGCCGCGATACCAATCAGCTCGGTGCCCTGGAAGGAGAAGCCGACGATCATCGCCACACCGATCATTGCCGCAAAACCACCGGCGAACGGCGCTTCGCCAATCTGCCAGTTGCTCCAGCCCGCTGGCTGCGCCCCTTTGAAGATGCCGACAATCATCGCCACGCCGACGACGATAAAGATGATAACGGTCGCGACTTTAATCAGCGAGAACCAGTACTCCGCTTCGCCAAAACCGCGCACGGAGATGTAGTTCAGCAGGAAGATCACGGCCAGGAAGAGCGCGCTCCAGATCCAGCCTGGCGTGTCCGGGAACCACCAGTTCATGACCAGCTGTGCGGCCACGAGGTCAACGGCGATGGTCACCGCCCAGTTGTACCAGTAGTTCCAGCCCAGCGCGAAGCCGAAGCCTTCTTCAACGTATTTTTGGCCGTAAGTGGAGAAAGAGCCGGATACCGGCATATAAGCTGCCAGTTCGCCCAGACTGGTCATCAGGAAGTACACCATCAGGCCAATCAGCATGTAAGAAAACAGCGCGCCACCCGGGCCTGCCGCTGAAATAGTTGCACCAGAGGCAACAAAAAGACCTGTACCGATAGAACCGCCAATGGCGATCATCGTCAGGTGACGCGCCTTGAGTTCGCGACGTAGCGCGGGCGCTTCTGTGGTTTTAGTTTCGGAAACCATATGAAAATGCTGTCCATTCAAAAAATGAGGCGAGATTGTAGCAGACGATCCGCGAACCTTCCGGCAGAAATGCTCTGTTATAAGAGAGCTTCATGACGGCTCCGGAATTATAAGTAAAGCAGAGCCTGGACTAGATTTCGCAATAGCGCAAAAACCGCTGCAACGAATTCGAAAGGTGTTTTTGGCGGTGATGAATACACCACAGGGTGCGCACCAGCTTCGGCAGTGGAACCGGAATTTCAATCAAGGAACCGCTTTCGAGCTGCTCGGCGATGACGCGACGGGAGAGACAGCTAATCCCAAGACCGTGCCGCACGGCGTGTTTAATCGCCTCGGAATTTCCCAGCTCCATGCCCAGCTGAAACTGCGGCAGATGCGAGAGCAAAAGATAATCGACGATTTCGCGCGTGCCTGAACCGTGCTCGCGTAAAATCCACGGCGCCAGCGCCAGGCGTTCCAGCGTGACCTCGCCCTGTAATAAGGAAGAGGCGGGAGAGGCAAATACCACCAGCTCATCTTCCAGCCAGGGTTCCGCAATGATATCCACGTTATGGCACGGCCCTTCGATAAGCCCAATGTCCACGCGGAAATCAATAATCGCATTAATCACATCCTGGCTGTTGCCGACGCTCATCTCCAGCGGCAATGCCGGGAAATCGCGGCGATAGCGGGCAATCACTTCCGGAAGAATATAGTTACCGATGGTGCTGCTGGCATACACTCGGATCGCCCCGTTGTCCTCCCGGAACAGCTGTTCAATTTCGACAGCCTGCTCCAGTAGCGCCAGCGCACGCGGGTAAAGCAGACGTCCGTGTTCGTTCACCACCAGCCGCTTCCCTACCCTGTCGAAAAGCTGCACCCCGAGCTGCCCTTCCAGATCCGTCAGCGCGGCGCTGACCGCCGACTGAGACAAGGCCAGCCGCTGCGAAGCCTGGGTGGTCGACCCGCTTTTCAACACTTCGGCGAAAACTTCCAGTTGACGTAATGTTATGTGCATCGTGGCCTTCCACCCGGTAAGCGCGCTGCTTACCACTTATAAAGATTAATTATAAATATATAATCAATTTTATTTTTAAGCCAGAGCGCCGTAACCTTTTAACCATTAAAAGGAGAAGGCTATGACTGAACTCACTGTGCATCATCATCGAACACTGTGGCATTACGTTCCGGGACTTGCGCTAAGCGCACTGATCACCGGGGTGGCATTATGGGGTGGCAGTATTCCGGCCGTCGCCGGGGCAGGATTTAGCGCATTGACGCTGGCGATCCTGCTGGGGATGGTGGTCGGGAATACGGTTTACCCAAAAATCTGGTCCGCCTGCGATGGGGGTGTGCTGTTTGCCAAACAGCATTTGCTGCGCCTGGGTATCATTCTTTATGGTTTTCGCCTCACCTTTGCGCAGATTGCCGACGTCGGCGTGAGCGGCATTGCCATCGACGTGTTAACGCTCACCAGCACCTTTATGCTGGCCTGCTTTATCGGGCAAAAAGTCTTTGGCCTCGACAAACAAACCAGCTGGCTGATTGGCGCGGGGAGCAGTATTTGTGGGGCCGCAGCCGTGCTGGCGACAGAACCGGTGGTGAAAGCCGAGTCGAGTAAAGTGACCGTTGCGGTGGCGACGGTGGTGATATTCGGTACGCTGGCGATATTCCTTTATCCTGCCATGTACCCGCTGCTGGCACACTGGTTCACGCCGGAGGCCTACGGGATCTATATTGGTTCGACCATGCATGAAGTGGCGCAGGTTGTAGCGGCCGGTCATGCCATCAATCCGGATGCCGAAAATGCGGCGGTGATTGCCAAAATGCTGCGCGTGATGATGCTGGCCCCGTTCCTGATTATTCTGGCGGCACGCGTAAAACAACTTTCGCCAGCAGGCAAAGGCGAGAAAAGCAAAATCACCATTCCCTGGTTCGCCGTTCTGTTTATTGTGGTGGCGGTGTTTAACTCGTTCCATCTGCTGCCAAAGGCGGTGGTCGATATGCTGATCACTCTGGATACCGTCATGCTGGCGATGGCAATGGCCGCTCTGGGCGTCACCACCCACGTCAGCGCGCTGAAAAAAGCCGGGGCCAAACCGCTACTGATGGCACTGGTACTGTTTGTCTGGCTGATTGTGGGCGGCGGGGCGATCAACCTGGCGGTACATTATGCGTTAGCTTAATGCATCCATTTGATGAATATAAATAAATTTTGAATTGCGACTATCTCGTAACCCACTCTCCGTTTTGCTCGGGTAACCATGTTGAACTGCCGTCTTCTTTGAAGGCGGCAGTTTTCATTTTTTACCGTCCTAAGCGGGCAGGTAGGAGCGACTGTTTTATTATCTCCTTTCACCCTCTCAACACTGACTACTCTAAGTGCCTCTCGACAAGCGTCATTTCCTCCGGCAGTCGCTATGCCAAAAGCAAAGGGATATGCAGGCAACGAGGGTCTGGCGGCTACTACGATCTTCTTGTTGGGGGGCGTAAAAAATCTGTTAACCCGCTATCATAAGCGTTTCGGGTTAACAGGAGTCCCTTATGAAATACGTTGGAGCGCACGTGAGCGCAGCAGGTGGTCTTGCGAATGCCGCCATTCGCGCCGCCGAAATCGAGGCGACCGCTTTCGCCCTGTTCACCAAAAATCAGCGCCAGTGGCGCGCTGCGCCGCTCACCACTGAAGTGATTGAAGATTTCAAAGCCGCCTGCGAGAAGTATCACTTCGGGCCGGGCCAGATCCTTCCGCATGACAGTTACCTCATCAACCTGGGCCATCCGGTTCAGGAGGCGCTGGATAAATCGCGCGAAGCGTTTCTGGATGAACTTCAGCGCTGCGAACAGCTTGGCCTGACGCTGCTGAACTTCCATCCAGGTAGCCATCTGATGCAGATCGAGGAAGATGCGTGTCTGGCGCGGATCGCCGAATCCATCAATATTGCGCTGGCGCAGACCACCGGTGTCACCGCGGTAATCGAAAACACCGCAGGCCAGGGCAGCAATCTGGGATTCAAGTTTGAGCATCTGGCGGCGATTATCGACGGTGTGGAAGATAAATCCCGCGTCGGCGTCTGCATTGATACCTGCCACGCCTTTGCCGCCGGGTATGACCTGCGCACCCTTGAAGAGTGCGAGAAAACCTTCGCGGAGTTTGAACGTATTGTCGGCTTTAAGTATCTGCGCGGCATGCATTTGAACGATGCCAAAAGCGCGTTCGGCAGCCGCGTGGACCGCCATCACAGTCTGGGTGAGGGCAATATCGGCCACGACGCGTTCCGCTTTATCATGCAGGACGCCCGCTTTGACGGCATCCCAATGGTGCTGGAAACGGTGAATCCGGATATCTGGGCGGAAGAGATCGCCTGGCTGAAAGCCCAGCAAACAGCTGAACAAGCCGCATAAAAAAAGCCGGGTCGCGTAAGCACCCGGCTTTTTACTTTGTCGGTCGGGTAAGCGAAGCGCCACCCGACAAGACATTTACGCTACTTTCGCAACCACTTCTGCTTCCGGGCGTTTCAGCACCGCGTAAGACAGACCCGCCACCAGCGTACCGGCGATAATCGCGAACAGATAACCCAGAACCGGGGTAATCGCGCCAGGAATCAGCAGAACAAACAGACCCCCGTGCGGCGCCATCAGTTTCGCGCCAATCGCCATAGAGATCGCACCGGTTACCGCGCCGCCTGCGATACAGCAAGGCAGAACACGCATCGGATCACGCGCTGCGAACGGAATCGCACCTTCGGTAATGAAGCACAGTCCCAGTACCAGCGCCGCTTTACCGCCCTCTTGCTGCGCCTTATCGAACTTACGGCGTGCAATAATGGTCGCCAGACCCAGCGCCAGCGGTGGCACCATACCGGCAGCCATGATAGCGGCCATCGGGGCATACGTCTGAGTACTCAGCAGGCCGACACCAAAGGCGTAAGCCGCTTTGTTGACCGGGCCACCCATATCAGTACACATCATGCCGCCAAGGATTGCGCCCAGCAGTACCGCGTTCGCCGTCCCCATGGTTTGCAGCCAGTGGGTCAGACCTTCCAGGATACCCGCTACCGGCTTACCAATCAGGTAAATCATACCCAGGCCAACCACCAGGCTGGAGATCAGTGGAATTATCAGGATCGGTTTCAGGGCTTCCATACTTTGCGGCAGCTTCAGCTTCGAGCTGATGGCCTTCGCGACGTAACCGGCCAGGAAACCGGCGATGATACCGCCGATAAAGCCCGAGCCAGTGCTCACAGCCAGCATACCGCCGATAAGACCCGGCGTCAGGCCTGGACGGTCAGCGATGGAGAACGCAATATAACCTGCCAGAACAGGCACCATCAGCGCGAACGCCGAGCCACCACCAATCTGCATCAACGCCGCCGCCAGCGTACCTGGCTCTTTAAAGGCTTCGATACCGAAAGCGAAGGAGAGTGCGATACACAGACCACCCGCAACCACCATCGGCAGCATGTAAGACACGCCGGTCAGCAGGTGACGATAAGCGCCCGCAGACTCTTTTTTGCCTTCGCTGGCGGAGGACTCTGATTTGCCCGTTGGCTGATAAGGTTTCGCTTCAGCCAGTGCTTTATCAAATTCCTGCGCCGTTTTCTTCAGCGCCAGGCCGGTAGAGGTGCGATACATCGGCTTACCGGCGAATTTCGCCAGGTCAACTTCGATATCTGCCGCCACCATGACCAGATCCGCTTCCGCCACCTCTTCCGGGGTGATCGCATTGCCTGCGCCCACGGAACCACGGGTTTCGACCTTCACCCACCAGCCGCGTTTTTTCGCTTCGGTTTCGATGGCTTCAGCCGCCATAAAGGTGTGCGCCACGCCCGTCGGGCAGGCAGTAATCGCCACGATGCGTTTCGGGCCGGTTGCCGTCGCCACTGCTGCGGTAGCAACAGGTGCGCTGTAAACCGTTGCGTGGCCTTTCGCTTCGCTCAGGAACAGTTCGGGATGTGCCACCGCGCGATTGATATCGCCCAGCCACACTTTTTTGCCGTTCAGCGCACTGTCAGCCGGAACTTTATCGCCCAGAACAATCGCCAGTTCGGCGTCATTTGGGTTGTCGACGAGTTCAACATGCGCTTTGTGTGCCGCCGCGCCCAGCAAGGTCTTCGCCATATAGGCGCGAGCTTGTCCAAGACCGGAATCAATGATCAGCAGCGTTTTCATTATGCCTCTCCTGCTGTTAGTTAAAAGGTTTTAAGTCAACGCGCGCCATCATCGCGGCCAACTGGGTACGTTCGGTAATTCCAACATTGCTCTGACTCACGGCCAGGGCGGCAACAGCGGTAGCAAGACGTAAAGTATGCTCACTGGATTCACGCATCAGCAGGCCGTAGATCAGACCGCCCACCATTGAATCCCCGGCACCTACGGTGCTGACCACTTCCACCGACGGTGGCTTGGCGATCCATTCGCCAGACGCGTTAACCCACAGCGCGCCTTCTGCACCCAGCGAAATCACCACGTGAGCGATACCCTGTTCACGCAGCGCATGGGCCGCTTCAATCACATCTTTCAATTCTGGCAGCTTACGGCCCGCCCAGATCTCCAGTTCGCGGCGATTTGGTTTCACCAGCCACGGAGAGGCTTTCAGACCTGCCACCAGCGCTTCACGGCTGCTGTCGAAAATAATGCACGGGCACTGGCTACGCAGACGCAGCATCCAGTCGGTGAAGGCTTCCGGGCTGACGCCTGACGGCAGACTGCCGCTGACGCAGACCATGTCGAACTGACCCAGCCAGCTCAGGGAGTCATTCACGAAACGCTCCCAGTCCGCGCCGGTGACTTCAAAACCGGAGAAGTTCAGATCGGTAACTTCACCGTCTTTTTCCGTCAGCTTGACGTTAATACGGGTACGGCCCTGAACGACCTGGAAACGGTTGGCGATGCCCAGCTCGCTGAACAGCTGCTGAAAACCGTCCTGGTTGTCTTTCCCAAGGAAACCGCCCACGGTCACGTCAATGCCTAAGTCTTTCAGCACTTTCGCAACGTTGATGCCTTTACCGGCTGCGTGCAGGCCGGTGGTGCGCACGAGGTTGACCTCACCGCGTTCAATTTCAGGGCAAAAACCGACGAGATCGTAAGCCGGGTTCAGCGTAATAGTGGCGACACGTCTGCTCATTATGCGCCCTCCCCCAGACCTGCCGCGATGGCTTCGCCAATCGCTTTCAGCGCCTGTTCAGCATCCGCACCCTGAGCGGTAAAGCGCAGGCGGTGGCCTTTTTTCACACCCAGCGCGACGACTTTCATCAGGCTGCGGCCATTGGCGGGTTTGCCGGACCCATCGAGGTTGGTCACGGTAATATCACTTTCGAATTGCTTAATGGTGTTGACCAGCAGAGTGCCAGGACGGGCGTGCAGGCCATGTTCGTTACGCACCACAAACTCAGCGCTCAGCAGGTCGTCGGTCAGTGCGTCATCACTGGTCAGCAGCGCCAGCAACGTGGCGGCATCCGCTTTCAGCAAATGTTCAGCTTTATTGCTCAGCAGCAGATCGCTCAGGCGCTTCAGCACGGCAACCGGCTGTTCATCGGCCATCGCAACCGTCACCAGCAGCGCGGCATGTTCACCATCGGTTTCAAATGCGCTCGCGGCACGGCTTACAGCAATCGCGCTGCGCAGGTTACCTTCCGCACTGTCGTTCAGCCAGACGCCCTGACCCAGGTTCAGCGGCTTATCATTAATCACGCGGGCAACGAAGGCGGTGTCAACTGCACCTGCCTCTTTCAGACGACCGGCGTTCAGCGCCTGCAGAGTCACCAGATCGGTGGCCACCACGTCCAGCGTCAGCGTGTCGTTATCCAGCTTCAGCGCGTCGCTCTGTTTTTCACCCATCAGCAGCGCACGCAGCTCTTCTGCGGTGGTGGCAGATTGCAGCTGTTCAGCCACGGAGTCATCGCTCAGCACGTGCGTCAGCTGACGCAGCAGGCCCAGATGCTCATCACTGCTGGCGGCAATCCCGATGGCAACGTAAGCCACCTGCCCTTCGCCCCACAAAATCCCCTGCGGGAACTGATAAACCTGAACGCCGGTTTTCAGCACCTGGTCGCGGGTATCCGTTGTACCGTGCGGAATGGCAATGCCATTGCCGAGGAAGGTGGAAGTTTGCTGTTCGCGCGCCAGCATGCCGGCTACATAGCCGTCCGCCACGTTGCCTGCCTGCACGAGGGCAGCGGCAATCTTGCGAATGGCCTCTTCTTTATTACCGGCCTGTTCGCCCGGATGAATATTTTGCACTGATAACTGGAACATAGTTCTCCTCTCTCGCTGAATTGAATCGTTTCAGCCTTAATGAGAAAAAATGCGCTAACCTGCTCCGTCAGTTAAAACAAGATAGCGCTGAAACGTTTCAAGAAGTCTTACGCTTAATGTTCAACCTTGCAAGTAAAGTCGTGTTTCCTGTTTCAGAATTTAGAAGTGCAGCACATTTCTCCCACATTTGCTGACGTGACAGTCACGTACATCCTTCAGCTTCAGCACACTTCAGCCACAAAGATTTTGAAATGCCATTTTGATTTTTCGTGGGGAATTTGACCGCACCACCTGTTTATTTTCTGACAAGCGGCGTAAACTCCGCGACTCTTCACATTACCGATAGCGAACCATGCACAACTCCCCCGCTGCCGCCTCACCAAAACCCTTTGATTTGACGTCATCGGCGTTTTTGATTGTTGCCTTTCTCACCGGTATCGCCGGCGCGTTACAGACGCCAACGCTGAGCCTGTTCCTGACCAACGAAGTCCATGCCCGTCCGGCGATGGTTGGCTTCTTCTTTACCGGCAGTGCCATTATCGGCATTCTCGTCAGCCAGTTTCTGGCAGGCCGCTCCGACCGAAAAGGCGATCGCAAAAGCCTGATTGTTTTCTGCTGCCTGCTCGGCGTGTTTGCCTGCGTGCTGTTCGCCTGGAACCGCAACTATTTTATCCTGCTGTTTGTCGGCGTGTTCTTGAGTAGCTTTGGTTCCACCGCGAACCCGCAGATGTTTGCCCTTGCACGGGAACACGCGGATCACACGGGGCGCGAAGCGGTAATGTTCAGCTCGATACTGCGCGCCCAGGTGTCGCTGGCGTGGGTAATCGGCCCGCCGCTGGCTTACGCGCTGGCGATGGGCTTTGGTTTTACGGTGATGTATCTGAGCGCCGCCGTGGCGTTTGTCGTGTGCGGGATCATGGTCTGGTTTTTCCTGCCCACCATGCGCAAAGAGCCAAAACTGTCGACCGGCACGCTGGAAGCGCCGCGTCGCAACCGCCGCGACGCCCTTCTTCTGTTTATTGTCTGCACGCTGATGTGGGGCACCAACAGCCTCTATATCATCAATATGCCGCTGTTTATTATTGATGAGCTGCATCTGCCTGAAAAACTGGCAGGCATCATGATGGGTACAGCGGCAGGCCTGGAAATCCCGACAATGCTGATCGCCGGTTATTACGCGAAGCGTTTCGGAAAGCGTTTTTTGATGCGGATTGCGGCCGTGGCCGGTTTGCTGTTTTACATCGGAATGCTGACAGTGCACACCCCGGCGTTGCTGCTGGCGTTGCAGCTGCTGAACGCCATCTATATTGGCATTCTTGCGGGGATTGGCATGCTCTACTTCCAGGATTTAATGCCTGGCCAGGCAGGGGCAGCGACGACACTTTATACTAATACCACCCGCGTGGGCTGGATCATTGCGGGCTCGCTGGCAGGGGTTGTGGCGGAAATCTGGAGTTATCACACGGTGTTCTGGATTGCGCTGGTGATGTGCATCATTACCACCGGCTGCCTGACGCGAATTAAAGATGTCTAGGGCGCGGTGAGCGCTTCCAGCTCAATCAAATAGATCATCGCCTGCTCGCGCGTGCTGCCGCACATCTCTTGTAACGGCTGAAGCGCACCGCAGACTTTCGGGCGCAGCGGCGAGCCAAAAATATTGCACAGATTGGTGTCAGAAAGCTGAACGCAGCGGGTGTTGGCAGGCTTGCCCTCTGGCATGCCTGGGATCGGGCTTGAGATGGACGGCGCGGTGCAGCACGCGCCACAGTCTGGACGACAATCCATAAACCCTCTCTGTCAGTGGCGAATGCCCGTATGGTCGGGCGTGGCGCGCACAGTAACACCTTTTGTGTATTGATAGCAAAAGCCACTAATTCCGCTTGCCTGAAAGGCTGCGCGCGAGTAATTTGGCGCGATATTTTTTACCTCCCAGTAGACAGGATTATTGCAATGCCAAGAGCGAACGAAATTAAGAAAGGTATGGTACTGAACTACAACAGCAAACTGCTGATTGTAAAAGATATCGATGTTCAGTCCCCAAGCGCCCGTGGCGCAGCCACACTGTACAAAATGCGCTTTGCCGATGTGCGTACCGGTCTGAAAGTCGAAGAGCGTTTCAAAGGCGACGATATCGTTGATACCGTGACCCTGACCCGCCGTTTCGTTGATTTCTCCTACATTGACGGCAACGAATACGTGTTCATGGATAAAGAAGACTACACGCCGTATATCTTTACCAAAGACCAGATTGAAGACGAGCTGCAGTTTATTCCTGAAGGCGGTATGCCGGATATGCAGGTTCTGACCTGGGATGGCCAGCTGCTGGCACTCGAACTGCCGCAGACCGTGGATCTCGAAATCGTGGAAACGTCACCGGGCATTAAAGGGGCCTCTGCCAGCGCACGTAACAAACCTGCGACGCTGACTACGGGTCTGGTAGTACAGGTTCCGGAATATCTGTCTGCTGGCGAGAAGATCCGCATCCATATCGAAGAAAAACGTTATATGGGTCGTGCTGACTAATAGTGTTTTGCCGGATGGCGGCTTCGTCTTATCCGGCTCACATAAAAAACGCATAAAAAAACCGGCGAATTCGCCGGTTTTTTTGTAGGCCCGTTCAGCGTAGCGCCGCCGGGCATTAACACCAGTTACAACAGTTCTGGGTACTTCGTCATCTTCAGCGCCAGCTCCACGCCGCGCACTTCCGCCATGCCTTTCAGGCGACCAATCGCCGAATAACCTGGGTTGGTTTTCTTACGCAGATCGTCCAGCATCTGATGTCCGTGGTCTGGACGGAACGGAATCGGACGCAAATCACCCGCTTTCTTACGACGCTGCTCTTCACCCAGAATCGCATCAACCACCGCCACCATATTCACGTCACCGCCGAGATGCGCCGCTTCGTGGAAGGTTTTCGGGTTATCTTCGCGACAGGTCGCGCGTAAGTGAGTGAAGTGAATGCGGTCGCCGAAGGTTTCAATCATGCGTACCAGATCGTTATCCGCGCGTACGCCGTAAGAACCGGTGCACATGGTGAAACCATTGTTAATGCTGTCGACGGTCTCTTTCAGCCATTGCATATCTTCAATGGTCGAGACGATGCGCGGCAGGCCGAGGATTGGGCGCGGTGGATCGTCCGGATGAACCGCCAGGCGTAAACCGCAGGCTTCCGCCACCGGCACAATCGCGCGCAGGAAGTAGGCCATGTTTTCGCGCAGCTGATTTTTGTCGATGTCGCCGTATTCCGCCAGACGTGCGCGGAACTGATCCAGCGTGTAACCCTCTTCCGCACCCGGCAGGCCGGCAATGATATTGCGGGTCAGCTTCTCAATATCCGCTTCCGTCGCCTCGTTAAACCATTTCAGCGCCTGCTGCTGCTCTTCGGCGGAATAGTCCGCGTCGGCGCCCGGACGCTTGAGGATGTGCAGCTCAAAAGCGGCAAAAGCAATCTGGTCGAAACGCAGGGCTTTAGAGCCGTCTGGCATCTGGTACTCAAGGTCGGTACGCGTCCAGTCCAGAATAGGCATAAAGTTGTAGCACACGGTATCAATACCGCAGGCCGCCAGATTGCGGATGCTTTGCTGATAGTTGGCAATCCAGGTGTCAAACTCGCCGGAATGGGTTTTGATGTCTTCGTGCACCGGGATACTTTCAACGACTGACCAGGTCAGCCCTTTTTCCGCCAGCACAGCCTGGCGTTTTTTAATCTCTTCCAGCGGCCAGACCTGACCGTTCGGAATATGGTGCAGTGCCGTGACAACACCCGTTGCGCCAGCCTGACGCACATCATCAAGAGAAACCGGATCATTCGGCCCGTACCAACGCCAGGTTTGTTCCATTGCCTCACCCTCTAAAGTTGTTATACCAATATGATTGTTGCAATGACGACTACCATACATGTTTGTTTCAGACGGTCAATACAGGCGGCAGCATTGATTGATCGAACTCACAGAATCTGGATATTTACGGCTTACCAATTCAATTTGCTGTCATATAACTTTACACTGCCATTGTTAATTAATGGTTAATCAGGTGTGTATTTCATGAAGACAATTGCCTCCACCGCGCTCCCTTCTCATGTGCAACTGCCGCAGTTCGATCGTCAGCAGCTGCGCTCCCGCATCGTTCATTTCGGTTTTGGTGCCTTCCATCGCGCGCATCAGGCGTTGTTAACAAACCGCGTGCTTAACGCCAAAGGGGGCGACTGGGGGATCTGTGAGATTAGCCTGTTCAGCGGCGATACGCTGATGAGCCAGCTGCGCGCCCAGGATCATCTGTTTACGGTGCTGGAGAAAGGGGCTGAAGGTAATCAGCCGATTATCGTCGGGGCGGTGCATGAGTGCCTCAATGCCAAACTCGATTCGCTGGCAGCCATTATTGAAAAGTTCTGTGAGCCGCAGGTGGCGATTGTGTCGCTCACCATCACCGAAAAAGGCTATTGCATCGATCCGGCGACGGGCCGACTGGATACGCAGAATGCGCGCATCGTTCACGATCTGGAAAATCCGTCTGAGCCGCACTCGGCGCCGGGAATTCTGGTCGAAGCCTTATACCGTCGCCACGCGCGCGGGCTGGCACCCTTTACCGTGCTCTCCTGCGACAATATTCCGGACAACGGTCATGTCGTGAAAAACGCGGTGCTGGGAATGGCGGAGAAACGCTCGCCAGAGCTTGCCGCCTGGATTGCTGAGCACGTCAGTTTCCCCGGTACCATGGTTGACCGCATTGTTCCTGCCGCCACCGAGGCATCGCTCGCCGAAATCACCCAGGAACTCGGCGTGGAAGACCCTTGCGCCATCAGCTGCGAGCCGTTTATCCAGTGGGTGGTGGAAGATAACTTCGTTGCCGGTCGTCCGGAGTGGGAGCTGGCGGGCGTGCAGATGGTGCAGGACGTTTTACCCTGGGAACAGATGAAGCTACGTATGCTTAACGGCAGCCACTCCTTCCTGGCGTATCTCGGCTATCTTGCCGGTTATGCTCACATTAATGAGTGCATGGAGGACGACGCGTTCCGCGAAGCCGCGCGCCGCCTGATGCTGGATGAACAGGCACCCACTCTGCGGATTACTGACGTTGACCTGACGGGTTATGCCGACAGCCTGATCGACCGCTTTGCCAACCCTGCCCTGCAGCATCGCACCTGGCAGATCGCGATGGATGGCAGCCAGAAATTGCCTCAACGTATGCTTGAGGGCGTACGCGTTCATTTAGCACGTGAGAGCGCCTGGCCGCTGCTGGCGCTGGGGATCGCGGGCTGGATGCGCTACGTCAGCGGTGTGGATGACAACGGCAACGCCATTGATATTCGCGATCCTCTCAGCGATAAAATTCGTGCACTCGTAGAAACCAGTAGCGAAGAGGAGCGCGTCAACGCCCTGCTGACGCTGGGTGAAATTTTTGGCACCGATCTGCCCCAGCATCCGCAGTTCGTCGAGGCCATTCGTCAGGCGTATCAACGTATTGCTCAGCACGAGGCGCGCCAGGCTGTGATTGACGCCGTGATGATTTAACCGTTCATGCGCTTAAAGCGGACGGGGGACACTCCGTTCGCTCCTGCCCTTCCCAATACTCTCTTTTTTCGCCAGGATAATATTCATTGTTCGTGCATGATGATTATCTCCTGGAGTTCACGTGACCAAAACTAACCTGGTAACCGGCTTTCTCGGCAGCGGTAAAACCACCTCAATCCTTCATCTGCTGGCTAACAAAGATCCGGCGGAGAAATGGGCCATACTGGTTAACGAATTCGGCGAGATTGGGATTGACGGCGCACTGCTGGCTGACTCTGGCGCGCTGGTCAAAGAGATCCCCGGTGGATGCATGTGCTGCGTCAACGGCTTGCCGATGCAGGTCGGTCTCAACACCCTGCTGCGTCAGGGGAAACCAGACCGCTTGATCATTGAGCCGACCGGTTTAGGCCATCCCAAGCAAATTCTCGATCTGCTTACCGCTCCGGTGTATGAGCCCTGGATCGATCTGCGTGCGACGCTGTGTATCCTCGACCCACGCCAGCTACTGGACGAGAAAGTAGTACGCAATGAAAACTTCCGCGACCAGTTGGCTGCTGCCGATGTCATTGTGGCGAATAAAGAGGATCGCGCATCACAGGAGAGCCGTGACGCCTTTGACTTCTGGTGGCAGAATTTTGGTCACGATCGCCAGTTCGTGCTGGCCACTCAGGGGAAAATTGATAATGCCCTGCTCGACCTGCCGCGTCGGAATTTGACCGAACTGCCTGCCAGTGCCGCGCACTCACACGCGCGTGTGGCGCAAAAAGGGCTGGCAGCCCTGAGCCTGCCGGAACATCAGCGCTGGCGTCGCAGCCTCAACAGCGGGCAAGGTTATCAGGCCTGTGGCTGGATTTTTGATGCCGATACCTGCTTTGACACCATTGGCATTCTGGAATGGGCGCGCCTCGCGCCGGTGGATCGCGTGAAAGGCGTGATGCGTACACCGGACGGGCTGGTGCGCATTAACCGTCAGGGCGCCGATTTTTTCATTGAAACGCAAAATGTCGCCCCGCCCGACAGTCGAATAGAGTTAATTAGTGCGGTTAATACGGACTGGAACGCACTTCAGGCCAGCTTGTTGAAGCTTCGTTTAAGTTCGAGCCACTAACGTTGCCGGGACTTAACTGCTATGCATATGACGATGATTAAAAAAATCCCCCTGATATTACTGCTTAACGCCGCCGGTCTGGCGCTCTTCTTATCCTGGTATCTGCCAGTGAACCATGGTTTCTGGTTCCCGGTGGATTCCGGTATTTTCCACTTCTTCAATGAACAGCTGGTGAAGAGCAAGGTGATCCTGTGGCTGGTGGCAATCACCAACAATCGCGCCTTCGATGGCTGTTCTCTGCTGGCGATGGGCTGCTTAATGCTCTCATTCTGGCTGAAAGAAGATGCGACAGGACGCCGCCGAATCATCCTGATTGGCCTGGTGATGCTGCTCACCGCCGTGGTGATTAACCAGCTGGCGCAAGGTCTGATGCCGGTCAAGCGCTCCAGCCCTTCACTCTTCTTCCCAAATATTCATCGGGTGAGTGAATTACTGAATATCTCGACCAAAGACGCATCGAAAGACAGTTTCCCTGGCGATCACGGAATGATGCTGCTTATTTTTGCCTCTTTCATGCTGCGCTATTTTGGTAAAAAAGCCTTTGCGGTTGCCCTGATTATTGTTGTGGTTTTTGCCTTCCCGCGCGTAATGATCGGCGCTCACTGGCTAACGGATATTGTCGTCGGTTCACTTTCTGCTGTGCTGATTGGTGTACCGTGGGTCTTAATGACACCACTCAGCGACCGTCTGATTGCGCTATTTGATCGCTATCTTCCGGGCAAAATGCAACAAACAGAAAACAAATAACCAACCTAAATTAACATCATCCATCAGGGATCATTTTCGATCCCTGATGTTTTTCCCGCCGCCGCCGCCCTATTTTGTCATCTTCTCGTAATATCATTCATCAGCTAAATGAATGCGTTGCGTGAGTTTTAACCTAAACTGGCGCTATTTTAAGCAATCCCGGTTAATCACTTTCTCTATCACAATTTCTTATAAAAAATCGGATATTTTTGCTCGCATTGACTAAGGCGATCGGGTAATCTCGAACTCGTTTTGCCTCACAGAGATAATTATTCTCAGGGTGAATAAGTTTGTGCGTTAGAGCACAGATTTGACCATAAAGAATTGTCTCATTGTGCGCAGGTATTTAGTCTCGTCACGTTTGGCATTTTTATAACGATATTTATCGTTAAGGACTTCAAGGGAAAATAATCAAAATGGTCAAATCTCAACCGATTTTGAGATATATCTTGCGGGGAATCCCGGCAATAGCAGTTGCGGTACTGCTGTCTGCATGTAGTTCGACAAACACCGCGAAGAATATGCATCCTGAGACGCGTGTTGTGGGCATGGAAGATGCCTCGTCACTGCAAGCCTCTCAGGATGAATTTGAGAACATGGTACGTAATCTGGACGTGAAGTCCCGCATTATGGACCAGTATGCTGACTGGAAAGGCGTGCGCTATCGTCTTGGCGGCAGCACCAAAAAAGGTATCGATTGTTCCGGTTTTGTACAGCGTACATTCCGCGAGCAGTTTGGTTTAGATCTGCCTCGTTCGACTTACGAACAGCAGGAAATGGGTAAATCCATCTCGCGTACAAAATTGCGTACCGGTGATTTGGTTCTGTTCCGTGCAGGTTCTACAGGCCGACACGTGGGTATCTACATCGGCAACGACCAGTTTGTTCATGCCTCCACCAGCAGCGGTGTCACGATTTCCAGCATGAATGAACCCTACTGGAAGAAGCGCTACAACGAAGCGCGCCGTGTACTGAGTCGCAGTTAATCTGTTGTGTTGTTGGTTATCCCTTGGCTGGCAACACAATAAAAAATAAGCACTGCTTCGGCAGTGTTTTTTTTTGCCTGTTTAACCCCGTGCGCTCTGCCTTCACAGATGACTGGTTGCAAAAAACCAGGCTATAGTCTTGTAAATACGTAAGATTAGTCGTCCTGCCGGAATCACGACGATCCAGGAACAATGACGTTTATGCTCACTCGTTTCTTTTCCACCAGCCGCAAAGTTCTGACAGGCAGCATCCTCGCGGGCATTATCGTTGCCCTACTCTGCGGAATGTTGCAGTTTTTTCTGAGCTATCATAAGCGGGAAGCGAAATTCGATACCCTGATCGTTGACCTTCGGGTCTACATGGAGAGCTACTTCTCTGAGCTGAAAACCTCGATTGATACCCTCCAACCCTTCACGCTGAGCAGTTGCCAGGATGTGAGTGCGGAGCTAACGTCCCGCGCCGCCTTTAGCGTTAACGTGCGCGCATTTTTACTGGTCCGCGATAACACCGCATTTTGTTCTTCCGCCACCGGGCCAATGCGTGTCACGATGAAGGAGCTGATACCCGATCTGGATACCTCCAAATCCGTTGATATGGCGCTGCTGCCCGGCACGCCAATGCTGCCAGACAAGCCCGCTATCGCCATCTGGTATCAAAACCCGCTGGTCAAAGGCGACGGGGTATTTACGTCAATCAACATCAATTTAACGCCCTATCTGCTCTATACCTCACGTCAGGATGAGTTTGCCGGTATTGCGGTGATGATTGGCAATAAAGCGTTATCCACCTTCTCGAACCATCTGCTGAACGTCCAGGATATGCATGAAACCGCTATCCGCACCGCTATGCTGAAAACGGTTCCGCTCACCATCAAGGTGTATGCGCAGAAGTGGACGCCCTATGAAATTCTGTTCGCCCTGCTCTTCGGCCTGATATGCGGTATTGCGGCGGGAACCCTCTCTTTTTATATTCTCACCATCCGTTTGCATCCCGGGAAAGAGATCCTTTCAGCCATCAAGCACGGTCAGTTCTATGTGGTGTATCAGCCGGTTGTAGATACAAAAGAGCTGAAAATGCAGGGCTGCGAAGTGCTGATGCGCTGGAAACATCCGACGATGGGTGAAATCCCGCCGGATGCCTTTATCAATTTCGCTGAAGCGCAAAGGCTGATTGTCCCGCTGACGCTGCATCTGTTCGATCTGATCATCCGCGACGCGGCGCTGCTGCAAACCGTGTTGCCGCCGGGCGCCAAGCTGGGCATTAACATCGCGCCGGGCCATCTGCATTCGGACAGTTTTAAAGATGACATGCGCAACTTCGCGGCGTCGCTGCCGCCAGACCACTTCCAGGTGGTTCTGGAAATTACCGAACGCGACATGATTAATCAGCTCGAAGCGGCCCCGTTATTCGAATGGTTGCATCATGAAGGCTTTGAAATCGCGATAGATGATTTTGGTACCGGCCACAGCGCGCTGATTTATCTGGAGCGGTTCACGATGGATTACCTGAAAATCGATCGCGGTTTTGTGAACGCCATTGGTACGGAAACGGTCACGTCTCCGGTGCTGGATGCCGTGCTGACGCTCGCCCGACGGCTGAACATGGTCACCGTTGCTGAAGGTGTCGAAACGCCGGAGCAGGCCGCCTGGCTGCGCCAGCATGGGGTAAACTACCTTCAGGGTTACTGGATCAGCCGCCCAATGCCGCTGGCACAATTCCTGAAATGGCAGCCCGATTTCGTCAAGGACAGTGAATAATTTCACAATGACCGTTTCGTCACTTATGATTCAGCTACACCAGACGCCTCACTATGGGTGAGCCAGAATAAAAGAGGGATACGCTGCCAATGACTATGCGCTTTGTTTTGCTGTTAATGGCGTTATTCAGCGTGACCTGCCAGGCACAGAGTATTAAAGAGAGCTACGCGTTCGCCGTGCTCGGCGAGCCGAAGTATGAAGCGAACTTTACCCACTTCGATTACGTCAATCCTGCGGCTCCCAAAGGCGGAACCCTCACCCTCTCCGCCCTCGGGACGTTTGATAACTTTAACCGTTTCGCCCTGCGCGGTGTCGCTGCCGAACGCACCGATGCCCTGTATGACACGCTGTTTGTCACTTCAGATGATGAGCCAGGCAGTTACTACCCACTGATCGCCGATTCCGCGCGCTACGCGGATGATTTTTCCTGGGCGGAAGTCACCCTCAACCCGCGCGCCCGTTTTCACGACGGTTCCCCGGTAAAAGCCAGCGATGTGGCCTTCACCTTTCACAAGTTTATGACCGAAGGGGTGCCGCAGTTCCGCCTGGTATTCAAGGGGGCGACCGTCAAAGCCATCGCCCCGCTGACCGTGCGCATCGAGCTGGCAGAGCCGGGTAAAGAGAGCATGCTGAGTCTTTTCTCACTCCCGGTAATGCCTGAATCGTTCTGGAAAAATCATAAGCTGAGCGACCCGATCGCCACGCCTCCGCTGGCGGGTGGCCCTTACCGCATCACCCACTGGAAGATGGGGCAATATCTGGTCTATTCCCGCGTCAAAGACTACTGGGCGGCTAATTTGCCGGTCAATCGGGGGCGCTGGAATTTCGATACGATTCGCTACGACTACTATCTGGACGACAATGTCGCCTTCGAAGCCTTCAAGGCCGGGGCATTTGACCTGCGTGCAGAAGTCAGCCCGAAAAACTGGGCGACGCGCTATATAGGCAAGAATTTTTCTAACCATTTCATCGTCAAAGACGAGCAAAAAAATGAATCTGCGCAAGATACACGCTGGCTGGCATTTAATATTCAGCGTCCGGTCTTTGCCGACCGGCGCGTGCGTCAGGCCATCACGCTGGCGTTTGACTTTGAATGGATGAACAAGGCGCTGTTTTACGGGGCTTACAGCCGCACCAACAGCTATTTCCAGAATACGGAATACGCAGCCCGCCAGTATCCCGATGCCGCCGAGCTGACCCTGCTTGCGCCGCTGAAAGCTGAAGTGCCGCCGGAAGTTTTCACTAGTATCTTTGAGCCACCAACCTCAAAAGGAGATGGCTACGACCGTGACAACTTGCTTAAAGCCAGCAAACTGCTCGACGACGCGGGCTGGGTGCTTAAAAACCAGAAACGGGTGAATACGCAGACCGGTAAACCCCTCAGCTTTGAGCTGCTGCTCTCCTCCGCCGGTAATAATCAGTGGGTACTGCCGTTCCAGCACAATCTGGAGCGTTTGGGCGTCACCGTGGAGATTCGACAGGTCGATAACGCGCAAATCACCAACCGAATGCGCAACCGCGATTACGACATGATGCCGCGCGTCTGGCAGGCACAGCCGTGGCCCAACACCAATCTGCGCATCTCGTGGGCGTCGGAATACATCAACTCGACCTACAACGCGCCGGGCGTTAAAAGCCCGGTCATCGACAACCTGATAAACCAAATCATTGCCGCGCAGGGCGATAAGACGAAGCTGGTCCCTCTGGGCCGTGCGCTCGATCGCGTCCTGACCTGGAACTACTACATGCTGCCGATGTGGTTTATGGGAGAAGATCGACTGGCCTACTGGGACAAATTCTCTCAGCCATCCATTCGCCCGATCTATTCACTGGGGCTAGATAACTGGTGGTATGACGTCAATAAAGCCGCCAAACTGCCCGCTGAACGGCGTTAAGGAATACAGATGGGTGCTTACCTGATTCGCCGTTTACTGCTGATAATCCCCACCCTGTGGGCGATTATCACCATTAACTTTTTCATTGTGCAGATTGCGCCCGGCGGCCCGGTCGATCAGGCCATTGCCGCCATTGAGTTTGGCAACAGCAGCGGCCTACCGGGCGGCGGAGGCGAAGGCCTGCGCGCCAGCCACGCACAAACCGGCACCGGAAATATCAGTGAAAGCAGTTATCGCGGGGGACGCGGATTAGATCCTGAGGTGATCGCTGAGATCACCCACCGCTACGGTTTCGACAAACCCATTCACGAGCGCTATTTCAAAATGCTCTGGGACTACATCCGCTTCGATTTCGGCGACAGCCTGTTCCGCAGCGCCTCGGTAATTCAGCTCATCAAAGACAGCCTGCCGGTGTCGATCACCCTCGGATTGTGGGGGACGCTGATTATCTACCTGGTGTCGATTCCGCTTGGGATCCGCAAAGCGGTGCACAACGGCAGCCGTTTCGATATCTGGAGCAGCACCTTCATCATTATCGGGTACGCGATCCCGGCGTTTCTGTTTGCCGTGCTGTTGATTGTCTTTTTCGCCGGCGGCAGCTATTTCGACCTCTTCCCCCTGCGTGGGCTGGTGTCAGCTGATTTCAGCTCGCTGCCCTGGTATCAGAAAATCACCGATTATCTCTGGCATATCACCCTGCCGGTGCTGGCGACGGTGATTGGCGGATTTGCCGCCCTGACGATGCTGACCAAAAACGCCTTTCTGGATGAGATCCGCAAACAGTACGTGGTAACCGCGCGGGCTAAAGGGGTGAGCGAAAAACAGATCATGTGGAAACACGTGTTCCGCAACGCCATGCTGCTGGTCATCGCCGGTTTTCCGGCCACTTTTATCAGCATGTTTTTCACCGGCTCGCTGCTGATTGAGGTGATGTTCTCCCTCAATGGCCTCGGCCTGCTCGGCTATGAAGCCACCGTGTCGCGCGACTATCCCGTGATGTTTGGCACACTCTACATTTTCACCCTGATTGGCCTGCTGCTGAATATTGTCAGCGATATCAGCTATACGCTGGTCGATCCTCGCATTGATTTTGAGGGCCGCTGATGCCGCATTTAAGCCCCGTCAACCAGGCCCGCTGGGCACGTTTTCGCCACAATCGTCGCGGCTACTGGTCGCTGTGGATCTTCGCCGTCCTGTTTATCCTGAGCCTCTGTTCAGAGCTGATTGCCAACGACAAACCGCTGCTGGTGCATTTCAACGATCGCTGGTACATGCCGGTACTCACCAACTACAGCGAAAGTGATTTTGGCGGGCCCTTTGCCACACCGGCTGACTATCAGGACCCGTGGCTGCGCGATCAGCTCGACAACCACGGCTGGGTGCTGTGGGCGCCCATTCGCTTTGGCGCGAACAGTATCAACTTCTCCACCTCAACCCCCTTCCCTTCTGCGCCCTCCGCGCAAAACTGGCTGGGGACGGATGCCAACGGCGGCGATGTGCTGGCACGCATCCTCTACGGCACGCGGATATCCATTCTCTTCGGCCTGATGCTGACGCTGTTTTCGAGCGTAATGGGAGTTGTCGCGGGCGCGGTACAGGGTTATTACGGCGGTAAAATCGATCTGTGGGGCCAGCGTTTTATCGAGGTCTGGTCGGGCATGCCGACGCTGTTTTTGATTATCTTGCTCTCGAGCGTGTTACAGCCCAACTTCTGGTGGCTGCTCGGTATCACTGTGCTGTTTGGCTGGATGGCGCTGGTGGGTGTGGTGCGCGCCGAGTTTTTGCGCACCCGAAACTTTGATTACATTCGTGCGGCGCAGGCGCTGGGGGTGAGCGATCGCAGCATCATTTTCCGCCACATGCTGCCCAACGCGGTGGTCGCGACCCTGACCTTCCTGCCCTTTATTCTGTGCAGTTCGATAACCACCCTCACCTCTCTTGATTTTCTCGGTTTCGGCTTGCCGCTTGGCTCACCGTCACTGGGCGAGCTGTTGCTGCAGGGGAAAAACAATCTTCAGGCGCCCTGGCTGGGCATTACGGCGTTTCTGTCGGTGGCCATACTGCTCTCGTTACTGATTTTTATTGGCGAAGCGGTCCGCGATGCCTTTGATCCTAATAAGGCGGTATAAGATGACGCAGCCTCTGCTTAGCATCGAAAATCTCTCCATCGCGTTCACTCAGCAAGGAGAAACGCGCGAAGTGGTGAGCGATTTATCCCTGCAAATCCAGGCGGGAGAGACGCTGGCGCTGGTGGGCGAATCCGGCTCTGGCAAAAGCGTCTCGGCGCTGTCGATACTGCGCCTGCTCCCCTCCCCGCCGGTGGTCTATCCGCAAGGCGATATTCTGTTTCACAACCAATCACTGCTTCACGCCGATGAACACACCCTGCGCGGCGTGCGCGGGAACAAAATCGCGATGATTTTCCAGGAGCCGATGGTCTCCCTTAACCCGCTGCATACTCTGGAAAAACAGCTCTACGAGGTGCTTTCCCTGCACCGGGGAATGCGCAAAGAGGCCGCACGCGGCGAGATTCTGGATTGCCTTGAGCGTACCGGGATCCGCAACGCCGCCAGACGCCTGACCGATTTCCCGCATCAGCTGTCGGGCGGTGAGCGCCAGCGTGTGATGATTGCGATGGCGCTGCTGACGCGCCCGGAGCTGCTGATTGCCGATGAGCCGACGACCGCGCTGGATGTCACCGTGCAGGCGCAAATCCTGCAGCTTTTGCGCGAGCTGCGCGAAGAGCTGAATATGAGCCTGCTGTTTATCACTCATAACCTCAGCATCGTGAAGAAACTCGCGGATAACGTGGCGGTGATGCAAAACGGTCGCTGTGTGGAGCAGAACACGGCGACCGCCCTGTTCCACGCGCCGCAGCACCCTTACACCCAGCGTTTGCTCGACAGCGAGCCGTCGGGCGATCCCGTCCCGCTGACCGCGGGCAGCAAACCGCTGCTGAACGTCGAAAACCTGGCCGTCGCGTTCCCGGTGCGTAAAGGCATTTTCCGCCGCGTGGTGGCGGAAAATACGGTGCTGAAGAACGTCAGCTTTTCTCTACGCCCAGGCGAAACGCTGGGGCTGGTGGGGGAATCGGGTTCGGGGAAAAGCACTACCGGTCTGGCGCTGTTACGCCTGATTAATTCTCAGGGGACGATTCTGTTCGACGGCAAACCGTTGCACAACTGGAATCGTCGCCAGATGTTGCCCGTTCGCCCACGGATGCAGGTGGTGTTTCAGGACCCGAACTCGTCTCTCAATCCGCGGCTGAACGTACTGCAAATCATCGAGGAGGGGTTGCGCGTTCATCAGCCTGCGCTGAGCGCCCGTCAGCGGGAAGAGGAAGTGATTCGGGTGATGCAGGAGGTGGGGCTGGATCCGGAAACGCGCTATCGCTACCCGGCGGCTTTTTCCGGTGGTCAACGCCAGCGCATCGCCATCTCCAGGGCCCTGATCCTGAAACCCGAGCTGATTATTCTGGATGAGCCGACCTCGTCCCTGGACCGCACCGTGCAGGCGCAGATTCTGGCGCTATTGAAGGGGCTCCAGGAAAAGCATCGCCTGGCCTATATTTTTATCAGCCACGATCTGCAGGTGGTGCGGGCGTTATGCCATCAGGTGATAGTGCTGCGACAGGGAGAGGTGGTCGAGCAAGGGGATTGTCAGCGCGTGTTTGCCGCGCCGACGCATGACTACACGCGTCAGCTGTTAGCGCTGCGCTGACGCTCAGAAAGGATGCTGGCCGGAGAACGGCTCGGCGATCGCGACGCCAAAGTTTTTCAGGCGGCAGGTCGCCGCAAATTCATCCTGGCTGTTCACAAAGAGGCAGGGTTCGCCTTCACACTCCAGCACGGAGCTGACGACTTCGATATCGGTCAGTGCCTGGCTCAAACGCTCCATCACCGGCCATGCGTTTTCATCATCCGGGCTGAGCAATTTCAGCGCCACCAGACAGTTATCGCCCTCTTTTCCACTTTGCGGAATCGGTTCAACTTTCGAACCTGCAAAACCCGCCGACCAGCGATAGCTCTGGGGCAAGCGATGGACTATGGAGAGTTGTAATGTATTCACGTTCTTTCCCCGGAAGCCAAAAAAGCCTTCACAATTTATTTACATTTATAGTAACACATCGTTGCTAACCTGCCGTTATTTTCCTGAAAAACCGTTCACAGCCGTATGTTACGGGCTTTAGCGTCTCATTTTTCAGGGCATTATTTAGTGAGTTACAGGCTCGCTTTGGCGGTATATGTACCCGTTTCTGCGATCTAACTCAACCTTTTTAACTACAACGATGTGACTTTTTACATAAATAGATTTTACATAAAAGAAACAAACAAGGGGTAAACAAACGCAGGTTTGGTTGACGCGTATCAAAAAAAGGGGCCGCATTGGCCCCTTTTCTGTTATCAGCTTGCCGTTTTTCGCGGCCGACTGGCGTAGAGATAGAAGAGAATGGAGCAGGTCGCGCAAAACGCGATTGACCAAATCATCGGCCAGGCGGTATTAAACGTCGCCATGGAGAGCAGTGCCCCGACAATCGCACCAATCCCGAAGCGGAAGGTTCCCGCCAGCGATGAGGCCGTCCCCGCCATATGCGGAAACTCATCAAGGATAACGGCCATCGCATTGGATGACACCATTGACACGCAGCCAACAAACGCCGCCACGCCGACCACCAGCGCCCAGAAACCGACGCCAAAGAAGGCGCTGAGCACCATCCAGACAGC
This sequence comes from Lelliottia sp. SL45, assembly GCF_026672535.1. Classification (NCBI taxonomy): domain Bacteria; kingdom Pseudomonadati; phylum Pseudomonadota; class Gammaproteobacteria; order Enterobacterales; family Enterobacteriaceae; genus Lelliottia; species Lelliottia sp. SL45. The sequence continues at coordinate 739,653 of NZ_JAPPRH010000003.1, read as the reverse complement.
CATCACAAACTGGATCCACAGCCCGGCGCGGAACATATTCAGCGCCCCTGCCCGACGAACAAAGCGGCTGTTAATGATGGTCATCACAAACAGGAACACGATGTTCAGGGCGAAGTAATAGCCAAAATGCTGCGGCGAAACGTGATTGATCTCGATGTAAACAAACGGCCCGGCGCTCAGGAATGAGAACATCCCCGCAAAGCTGAAACCGCTCGCCAGCATATAGCTCAGCACACGTTTATGGCGGAACAGTGAGGCGAAGTTGCCGATGGTGGTGCGAATATGAAACTTCTGCCGACGTTCCACCGGCAAGGTTTCGTCAATAAAGAAGAAGATCATCGCCGATGCCAGCAGCGCTGCGATCGCCAGGATCCAGAAGATGGCGTGCCAGCTAAACCACACCAGCACCGCGCCACCGATCATCGGCGCCAGCAGTGGCGCGATGGTAGTGACCAGCATGACGAAGGACATCATGCGCGAGAACTCTTCTTTCGGATAGATATCGCGCATCAGGGCGTTAATCACCACGCTCGCCGCCGCAGCCGCCAGGCCGTGGAAGAATCGCATGATAATCAGATGATCGATGGTCTGCGCCAGCGCACAGGCCACCGCCGCCCCTGCAAACACCAGCGTTCCCCCGAGGATCACCGGCTTGCGGCCAATGCTGTCTGCCATCGGGCCGTACAATAACTGCCCGACGGCGAAACCGAGGATATAGGTACTGAGCGTCATTTGCGCGCTGCCTGCCGGAACGCCAAACTGCGCGGAAATCACCGGCAGCGCGGGCAGGTACATATCGATCGACAGCGGCATCAGCATGGCCAGCAGGCCAAGAATAAATACGATGCTAATTGACGAGTGTGGCCTGGTGGTCACAGTGTGCTCCTGAAATTAGCGGGAAGGCATGCCAACGCTGGCAATCTCTTCTTCCGTCAACGGGCGGTATTCACCGGGTTCAAGCTCGGGATCGAGGGCGATTTCACCAATGCGTTCGCGGTGCAGCCCAACCACACGGTTGCCGACGGCGGCGAACATACGCTTCACCTGATGGTAACGGCCTTCGCTGATGGTCAGACGCACTTCGGTCGGGGTGAGCACGTCCAGCAGCGCGGGTTTGGTCAGATCTTTTTCATTATGCAGCTGCACGCCTTTGGTAAACTGCTCGGCGGTATCGTCAGACACCGGTGATTCGAGCGTAACCAGATAGGTTTTTTCGCAGTGATGACGCGGAGACGTAATGCGGTGCGACCACTGGCCGTCGTCGGTCATCAGCACCAGACCGGTGGTATCAATGTCCAGACGCCCCGCCGCATGCAGCTTGTGCGCGACAGGTTCATCCAGGAAATAGAGCACCGTCGGGTGATCCGGGTCATCCGTCGAGCACACGTACCCTTCCGGCTTGTTGAGCATGAAATAGCGCGGGCCATTCTGCTGGGTCAGCGTGTTGCCGTCGTACTCCACCTCATGTTCTGGCTGGAGTTTGAAAGCGCTCTCTTTCACAATATCGCCATCCACGGTAACGCGGCTGGCGCGAATTTCACGCCCGGCAATAGCGCGGCTTACGCCGAGTTGCTGAGCGATAAACTTATCAAGTCGCATGAAATCTTATAGCCTTTATGGTGCTGGAAGTCGGACAACATGTCCGAAAAAGAAGCAGTCAAGAACGGTCCAGTATAGCGGTCTGGTTGCGCCACTCAAGGGAAAAAGTTTCGTGGCATACTATGTGCGTGATAACAAAATCGAGAGCTCATGACTTTTACACTTCGCCCCTATCAGCAGGAAGCCGTTGACGCCACCCTCGCCTGGTTTCGCAAGCACACTGAACCTGCCGCCATCGTCCTGCCCACCGGAGCGGGCAAAAGCCTGGTAATTGCCGAACTGGCACGGCTGGCGCGTGGCCGGGTGCTGGTGCTGGCCCACGTCAAAGAGCTGGTAGCGCAAAACCATGCCAAATACTGTGCGCTGGGTCTTGAGGCCGATATCTTCGCCGCCGGGCTGAAACGCAAAGAGAGCCACGGCAAAGTGGTGTTTGGCAGCGTGCAGTCGGTCGCACGAAACCTGGCGCATTTTCGCAGTGAATTCTCACTATTGATTGTCGACGAGTGTCATCGGATCAGCGATGACGATGAGAGCCAGTATCAGCAGATCCTTAATCATCTGAAAACGGTAAACCCGCAGGTTCGCCTGCTGGGGCTGACCGCTACGCCCTTCCGCCTCGGCAAAGGCTGGATCTATCAGTTCCATTATCACGGCATGGTGCGTGGCGACGAAAAAACCCTGTTCCGCGATTGCATCTATGAGCTGCCCCTGCGCTACATGATTAAGCACGGTTATCTGACGCCGCCCGAACGGCTGGATATGCCGGTCGTGCAGTATGATTTCAGCCGTTTGCAGGCCCAGAGTAACGGGCTGTTTAGCGAAGCAGATATGAACCAGGAGCTGAAAAAACAGCAGCGCATCACCCCGCATATCATCAGCCAGATCGAAGAGTTCGCACAGACGCGCAAAGGAGTGATGATTTTCGCGGCCACCGTCGAGCACGCCAGAGAGATAACCGGCCTGCTTCCGGCCGACGACGCGGCGCTGATCACCGGTGAAACGCCAGGACCGGAGCGCGACACGCTGATCGACGCCTTTAAAGCACAGCAGTTCCGCTATCTGGTGAATGTCTCGGTGCTGACCACCGGGTTTGACGCCCCGCACGTGGATCTGATTGCGATTTTGCGCCCGACCGAATCCGTCAGCCTTTATCAGCAGATTGTCGGCCGTGGGCTGCGGCTGTCTCCCGGCAAGACCGACTGTCTGATTCTTGATTACGCGGGGAACCCGCACGATCTCTATTCACCGGAAGTGGGTACGCCAAAGGGCAAAAGCGGGAACGTCCCGGTGCAGGTTTTCTGTCCTGGCTGCGGTTTCGCCAATACCTTCTGGGGGAAAACCACTGCCGACGGAACCCTGATCGAGCATTTTGGCCGCCGGTGTCAGGGCTGGTTTGAGGATGACGACGGTCATCGCGAGCAGTGCGATTACCGTTTTCGCTTCAAAAATTGCCCGCAGTGTAACGCCGAAAATGATATTGCTGCGCGGCGCTGTCGCGAATGTGACACGGTGCTGGTCGATCCTGATGACATGCTGAAAGCCGCGCTGAAGCTGAAAGACGCGCTGGTGCTACGCTGCTCGGGCATGGCGCTGCAATCCGGCGCCGACGAGAAAGGCGAATGGCTGAAAATCACCTATTACGATGAGGACGGCGCAGACGTCAGCGAGCGTTTTCGTCTGCATACGCCCGCCCAGCGCACGGCTTTTGAACAGCTGTTTATTCGCCCGCATACCCGCACGCCAGGTGTGCCATTGCGCTGGATAACGGTCGCCGACATCGTCCATCAGCAGGTATTGTTGCGCCACCCGGATTTTGTCGTCGCGCGCAAAAAAGGCCAGTTCTGGCAGGTGCGCGAGAAGGTCTTCGATTACGAAGGGCGTTTCCGTCGGGCCAATGAATTGCGCGGTTAAGGGCACTTTTGATTGATGTGACGGGCGTTTGAGTATAAAATGCCGCCCGCTTCACATCCGTGAGGCAGAACACTCACCTGCTGCTGGGTCGCCTGTAGCAGGACTTATTTACAGAGAGAAATCAATGTTTACTATCAATGCAGAAGTACGTTCTGTGCAGGGTAAGGGTGCGAGCCGCCGCCTGCGCGCAGCTAACAAATTCCCGGCTATCATCTATGGTGGCGATGCTGCTCCAGTAGCAATCGAGATGGACCAGGACAAAGTCTGGAACCAGCAGACTAAAGAAGGTTTCTACACCGAAGTTCTGACTATCGTTATCGATGGCAAAGAAGAAAAAGTGAAAGTTCAGGCTGTTCAGCGTCACCCGTTCAAGCCAAAACTGTCTCACGTCGACTTCGTTCGCGCTTAATCGCCAACAAGTTGAGAAAAACCCCGCATTGCGGGGTTTTTTTATGGCTGTTATTTACCGCCAGACGTACGGCGTTGCAGCTGGTCGCGCAGATTCGGCGGTGTACCTTTGATGGTTAAGGTGTCCGTCGCCGGGTCCCAGAAAATGCGCTCGCCCAGCAGCATGGCATCGAAGTTCACCGTTAACCCGCCGCCGCTACCGGCAAATTTGGTGAGCTGACGCAGGGTGCTGCGATCCGCCGGGAAGCTCTCTTCCAGCTCGTAGCCTTTATCCGCCGTAAACTCGTGGAAGCTGACCTCGCTGACGCCAGAAAGCTCTTTCGACAGCGACTCCAGTTCAATCTCTTCGCCCGCCTGCAGCTGTTCGTTGCAGTAGCTGTAAACCTGCTGACGCACGTTCTGACGCTCGGATTTATCGAGCTGCGCTTCTGCGGTGAAATCATCCACGGCCTGCAGCAGCCCTTTGTTCTGCGCTTTCGCGTTCAGACCTTCGCTGGCGCCGAGGAAGTCCATGAAGAAATCGGCGACTTTGCGGCCCACGCGCCCTTTCAGGAACGTCAGATATCGCGTTGATTCCGGGTTGGTTTCCCATTCGGTCAGATCGATTCGCGCCACGATATCGGCATGGTTGATATCCAGATAATGTGTGGAGCTGATATCCATCTGCTCGTTGACGCGCATGCTGCTCAGATTGCTGAGCACCGTGACCAGCAGGTACTCCACGGCGAGATAGCGGTACTGACAAAACAGTACGATACCGCCGTCAGCGAACGGATATTTTGCCAGCTCGTCACGCAGACGCCCGGTTGCCGCGCGGCTAAACGCCAGAAAATCCTCTTCGCCCTGGCGTTGTAGACGCAGGCTTTCGGCCAGCTCACTCTCGTCGTTGAACATGCCATAGGCTTTATTTTTAGCGCTGTAGACGCGGTGTAGCTCCGCCATCATTTCCGTAACGGTAGGCGTTGGTTCCAGTAACGAATCGCGAAGCACCAGCTCCAGGGTTTGCTCATCACGCTTGATAAGCTGGTGCAAGGCAATCTGGTTGATATCCAGACTCATGATAAACTCTCCTTTAAGACCGGGCGGTATTCAACCACCACCCACGCATGTGTGCAATAGAAGATAAAAAAGGGGAAAAAAAGCTGTTGCTACGGTAATATGTTGCCCTCTCATCAACAAACTGATTTCGATTTATGCCACAACATTCCCGCTATAGTGATGAACACGTTGAACAACTGCTCAGTGAGCTGGTCAACGTACTTGAAAAACATAAAACGCCGACCGATCTCTCCCTGATGGTTCTGGGAAATATGGTCACCAACCTTATCAATACCAGCGTTGCTCCGGCCCAACGTCAGGCGATCGCAAAATCATTCGCCCACGCGTTGCAGTCCTCCGTCAGCGACGACCAGGCGCATTAAGGGAAACGAACGACAGTCTATGGTGACGAATCGTCAGCGCTACCGTGAAAAAGTCTCCCAGATGGTTAGCTGGGGGCACTGGTTTGCCTTGTTCAACATTCTGTTGGCCATGGTACTCGGCAGCCGTTATCTGTTAGTGGCCGACTGGCCGACGACCTTAACCGGGCGCATTTACTCCTGGATAAGCGTTGTCGGGCACTTTAGCTTTTTGGTCTTCGCCACCTATCTGCTGATTCTGTTCCCTCTGACGTTTATCGTGATGTCGCAGAGGCTGATGCGGTTTTTATCCGCAATTCTCGCCACTGTCGGCATGACCCTGCTGCTGATCGACAGCGAAGTTTTCACCCGTTTTCACCTCCATCTCAATCCCATCGTCTGGGAACTGGTGATCAATCCCGACCAGAACGAAACCGCGCGTGACTGGCAGCTGATGTTTATCAGCGTGCCGATTATCCTGCTGATTGAGATGCTGTTTGCCACCTGGAGCTGGCAAAAACTGCGAAGCCTCACCCGCCGTCGCCACTATGCCCAGCCTGTTGCGGCGCTGTTTTTCGTCGCATTTATCAGCTCCCATATTATGTACATCTGGGCGGATGCGAACTTCTATCGCCCGATTACAATGCAGCGCGCCAACCTGCCGCTCTCCTATCCGATGACGGCACGCCGCTTCCTGGAGAAACACGGCCTGCTGGATGCGCAGGAATATCAGCGCCGTCTGGTGGAACAAGGTAATCCGGAAGCCGTATCGGTCCAGTATCCGCTGAGCGAGTTACGTTATCGCGATATGGGTCAGGGCCAGAACGTTCTGCTTATTACCGTCGACGGTCTGAACTACTCCCGTTACGAGAAGCAGATGCCTGCGCTTGCACAGTTTGCCGAGCAGAACATCAACTTCACCCAGCATATGAGCTCGGGAAATAACACCGACGCCGGTATTTTTGGTCTGTTCTACGGCATCTCCGCCGGCTATATGGACGGCGTGCTTTCCGCCCGAACGCCTGCGGCGCTGATTACCTCCCTGAACCAACAGGGTTACCAGCTGGGACTGTTCTCCTCTGACGGTTTCAGCAGCCCGCTCTATCGCCAGGCACTGCTGTCTGATTTCTCACTGCCGCCTGCGCAAAATCAGACTGACGAACAGACTGCCGGTCAGTGGGTAAACTGGCTCAATCGTTACGCGCAAGAAGATAATCGCTGGTTCTCATGGGTGGCCTTTAACGGCACTAACCTTGATGACAGCAATCAAAAAGGCTTTGTCCGCCGCTACAGCCGCGCGGCTGGCAATGTCGACGATCAGATTGCGCGCGTGATTAACGCCCTGCGAGAATCCGGCAAGCTGGACAATACCGTGGTGATTATCACTGCGGGCCATGGCGTGCCGCTGGGCGATGAAGCGACGGACATGAACTGGTCGCGCCCTAACCTGCACGTTCCGCTGGTCGTACACTGGCCGGGCACACCGGCGCAGCGCATCAATATGCTGACAGATCACAAAGATGTGATGACCACGCTGATGCAACGCCTGCTGCACGTCAGCACACCGGCGAATGAGTATTCCCAGGGTCAGGATCTGTTTAGCGCCACGCGTCGACATAACTGGGTGACGGCAGCAAGCAATAACACCCTGGCAGTGACTACGCCAGCACTGACGCTGGTGCTCAACAGCAACGGCAATTACCAGACGTATAACCTGCAGGGTGAGAAGATTCACGACCAAAAACCGCAGCTGAGCCTGTTGCTACAGGTGCTCACTGACGAGAAACGGTTTATCGCTAACTGATTAATTTTAAATCAGTTAGCGTGGTACACTCTTGCATTCAGAATGCAAACAGGTAGTATCTTTTTCATACGTCGGCACGTAGCGCAGCCTGGTAGCGCATCGTCATGGGGTGGCGAGGGTCGAGAGTTCAAATCTCTCCGTGCCGACCAAAATAGTAAAAAAAACCAACCTTTTACGGTTGGTTTTTTTATGCCTGAACATCCGGACTGCTTGACTCTTAAGGGCGTAACCGCGAAGATGCTGTATATAAAAACAGTTATCATGAGGCAGTTATGTTTGTTGAACTCGTTTATGACAAGCGCAACGTTGCAGGTTTACCGGGCGCCAGTGACATCATCCTGAATGAATTAACAAAACGCGTGCACCGGATCTTCCCGGAGGCAGTGGTGAAAGTGAAACCTATGCAGGCGAACGGTTTGAACAGCGATGCCAGCAAAAGCGATCGCGAGAAACTTAACCGCATGCTGGAAGAGATGTTTGAAGAAGCGGATATGTGGATGGTTTCTGAGTAACCCCCGCACTTCTTTCTTACGACTATGACCCCTGGCGACTCATCCCAGGGTTCATTAAACAATGCTCACCATTCGTATAGTTGTTTTATGTCGCAGTGTGAGCATGTGATTGCGCGTTTCACAGCTTCTGCGATAATTACTTAAAAACGCCGGGCACCATCATGAATCCCAAAGCTGCCATGCCAATCCACACACTGACGCGTTTTAAACCGCACGCGCAGATTGACCGATTGATCCATCGCTTTCTTCCTCACGCACAGCTTAAACAATTTTCCGCACACCGTATCCTGCATCTTGATAGCCAGGGTGAGCGTCTGTGCTTAATTCTCCTCGAAGGGCTGGTGGATATTTCTCGTATTGATAACGGAACGCTTAAAGGAACGCTGAAAGCGCCCTTTGTGGCCGGAATATCGCATCCAGAATATATGGGGAATGCGTTCCGATTGATGAGCGTCACCACGGTGAATGTCGCGATTCTGCCTTATAAAACCGCCATGACGATCATTAAAGAGCAGAAAATGTGGGAAGATTACAGTAACTATCTTCTCTACATTATGGGCCTGCACTCTGCCTTAAGTCATTACAGTATAGGGCTACGTTCGCGGGAGATTATCCGTGACTGTCTGGTTGACTTAATGAACGAGAGTGAGCAATACCGGCTGAAAACAAACTCGTGCAAATATATTATGGAAAAGACAGGGCTATCCCGCAGTGGCGTAATGAGTATTCTGGCTGAAATGAAAAGCGAAAATATCATCGGCATTCAGCGAGGTGTATTGACGTTTATTAACGACACCCCTCGTTAGCCCTAATTTGTTTTTTCTGTCATTAAAAAGGCCATCAATCGATGGCCTTTTTAATTTACATTGATTCCCGTTACATATGGAAGCCACCGCCCGCACCCACATGCCCGCCAAAGGCGTGGTCATGCGCATTGTCCGCACCGGTTCCGGTTCCATGTTCGGATTGGGAAGAAGCGGTATTACGGTTATTGTGGCCGTGCCAAACGTTTAATGCCGTAATTCGACGGAGCAGTTTCGTGCTGTGCCATTCTCGCTTTCAAAAAAACCAACCCGAAGGTTGGCTTATTTATCATGGGCGATTATTCAATGCTTATCTGGGCCACCGAGGAAAAAGATCCCCAGCGGAATCGCCAGTAAAATGGTGAAGACCATGCTGTAAACAAAAATCATCGCCGACTGCAGGACGTACATGCTGGTCGTCCACTGTGAGAGCGGAATATTGTACTGCTCAATCACACCGACGATTGTTGCCCGTCCGACGCCTGCGGCGGCAATCAGAAACACCACAAACAGCGCCAGTAAAAACTTCCTGCCTTCGGGGGTTTTAAGCTTTGCGCGGACCATGTCTCTCTTTCCTTTACAGATGAATAACATTATTTAACGCTAACCCTAACACGATCTCCCCTTTCATTCCATATCAGCATTTATCTCTGCCATTCAGCCACAAAAGCAGTGTGATCAACCGAGTGAAATCAAAATATAGGTAAATCCCACCAGGCAGCCGTCTGCACTATGCTAATCTTGCATCGATTGTTTGACATAAAAGGAATGACTGTGAAAAACACACCTAAATTTGCCATCGCCCTTCTGGCTGCTGCCTGCATGAGCACCAGCGCCTTCGCAAGCGAAACGCCGAAAGCGCAGCCTCTGGAAAAGATTGCGCCGTACCCGCAGGCGGAAAAAGGCATGAAGCGTCAGGTTATCCAGCTCCCGGCTCAGGAAGATGAATCCGCGTTTAAAGTAGAGCTGCTGATTGGACAGAACCTGGAAGTGGACTGCAATCGTCATCGCCTTGGCGGCAAACTGGAAAGCAAAACCCTGGAAGGCTGGGGCTACGACTATTACGTCTTCGATAACGTGACGTCGCCGGTTTCCACGATGATGGCCTGCCCGGACGGGAAAAAAACGCAGCAGTTCGTGACGGCGTATCTCGGCGATAACAGCCTGCTGCGCTACAACAGCAAATTACCGATTGTGGTTTACACGCCCGAGAATATCGACGTGAAATACCGCGTCTGGAAAGCCGACGAGAAAGTCGAAAACGCAGTCGTGCGTTAAAAAAAAGCCGGGTAGTGATACCCGGCTTTTTTGTCCTTCATAGTAATTACAGCGCGATATCCGCGACCGGTTTAGATTCCGGCTGTGGTTTTGCCTGCGGTTGCGCCTGCGGTGCCACATCTGCTGCCTGCGGTTTTTCGTATTTGAGCTGCAGAACACCGCTGGTGTATTCCAGCTCTTGTTCCGTCGCTGCCACGTTACCGTTCAGTTTGGTGCCATAAGACGGAATAATGTTTTTCAGCTTCGCCTGCCATTCCGGGCTGGCGACTTTATCTTTAAACACTTTTTCCATCAGATGCAGCATGATCGGTGCCGCAGTGGATGCTCCAGGCGATGCGCCCAGCAGCGCGGCAATGGTCCCGTCTTTGTCACTCACCACTTCCGTACCCAGACGCAGAACGCCGCCCTCTTTCGGATCGCGCTTGATGATCTGCACGCGCTGACCCGCCTGCCATAAACGCCAGTCGGCTTTCTTCGCCTGCGGGTAATACTCTTGCAGGGCAGCAAAACGGTCATCATCGGAGAGCATCACCTGGCTAATCAGGTATTTCACCAGATCGAAGTTATCCAGGCCCACATCCACCATCGGCATAAAGTTCGAGGTGGTGGTGGAACTCAGCAGATCCCACAGGGAGCCGTTTTTCAGGAATTTCGTGGAGAAGGTCGCAAACGGCCCAAACAGCACCACGCGTTTGCCGTCCAGAATACGGGTATCGATATGCGGAACAGACATCGGCGGAGCACCCACTGAAGCCTGACCATACACTTTCGCCAGATGACGGTTCACCACTTCCGGGTTATCAGAGACCAGGAACTGGCCGCCAACCGGGAAGCCCGCGTAGTCGTCGGCTTCCGGAATACCGGACTCCTGCAACAATTTCAGCGCAGCGCCACCGGCCCCGATAAAGACGAACTTCGCCTTGATCACGTGCTCGGCTTCATTGTTTTTCAGATCGGCAACGGTCACGCTCCAGCTGTTATCCGCGTTACGCTTAAAGCCGCGCACTTCGGTGCTGACCTGCAGTTTGAAGTTGTCTTTCTTCTGCAATGCGCCCACCAGCTGACGGGTGATTTCACCGTAGTTTACGTCGGTCCCGATTTCAGTACGGGTCGCGGCCACTTTCTGGTTCGGGTCACGCCCTTCCATCACCAGCGGCGCCCACTCTTTGATCTGCGTATGATCTTCGGAATATTTCATGCCACGGAACAGGCTGCTCTGCTGCAACGCGGCGTAGCGCGCGCGCAGGAAGTTAACGTTGTCGTCGCCCCACACAAAGCTCATGTGCGGAACGGTATTAATAAAGGAGTGCGGGTCGTGCATCACACCGCTGTTTACCTGATGCGACCAGAACTGGCGGGAGATCTGGAAGGCTTCGTTGATCTCAACCGCCTTCTCGATACTAATGGAACCGTCCTTTTTCTGCGGCGTATAGTTCAGTTCCATGAGTGCCGAGTGGCCCGTACCGGCGTTGTTCCAGCCGTTCGAACTCTCCTGCGCCACGCCGTCGAGGCGCTCAACCATGGTCATCGACCAGTCTGGCTGTAATTCCTGTAAATAGGTGCCCAGCGTGGCGCTCATAATGCCGCCGCCAATTAAAAGGACGTCCGTTTCCTGCTCTTTAGGCGTATCCGCTCTCGCCGCCATTGAGATGGCGCTCAGCCCTACGGCCATAGAAAAGAGCATGGCAGTCATTTTTTTCATCATTTATGCCTTACTTGTAGTCGTGCTTTTTACGTGGAAATTGCAGGTGAAATAAGCTGCGGGGGAACGTTAACAATTTTTAAACATTGTTTAAAGGTTAAGAAATTATTGTAATTGTGAAATTAAATGTTTGAATAATTGTGTGGGTATCAGGATTGCTGGCTGGCACCGCGCGGCTTTTCTGGCTACTATGCTGCACTTTGTGATCGCGCGCACGGAAGCCTGCCCTAACCTGCGAATAGCTATGTCATTACCACACACTTCTGCCCTGACGCCTGACGATGGCCGCGTCTCAAGCGTACTGCGCTCACCTAAAATGTTGATGCGCGAAACCTTAGCCGGCGTGATTACCGCCCTGGCACTTATCCCCGAAGTGATCTCGTTTTCCGTGGTCGCCGGAGTGGACCCGAAGGTGAGTCTTATCGCCTCGGTGGTGCTCTGTCTGGCGATGTCCTTTTTAGGCGGCCGTCCGGCGATGGTTACCGCTGCTGCCGGTTCCGTGGCCCTGGTGATCGGCCCAATGGTGCATCTGCACGGGGTTCAGTACATTTTGCCCGCCGTGATCCTCGCCGGTCTCATTCAGATCCTGTTTGGCGTGCTCGGCATGGCGCGTCTGATGCGCTTTATTCCCCAGTCGGTGATGACCGGGTTTGTGAATGCCCTCGGCATTTTGATTTTCTTTGCCCAGGTGCCCCATTTCTGGACCAAAAGCCCGCTGATCGTCGGCCTGTTTGTGCTGACGCTGCTGATAGTCCTGTGGGCGCCTCGGGTTATCAAAAGCGTTCCCTCCCCGCTTATCGCCATTGTCGTTTTAACCCTCTTTACCGTGACCAGCGGGCAGATTCTGCCGACCGTCGGCGACGAAGGCTCCATGAGCGGCGGGCTGCCGGGTCTGACGCAGCTGCTGGTGCCGCTGAACCTGCACACCCTGAGCATTATCTGGCCCTGCGCGCTCAGCATCGCCTTTGTCGGTCTGATGGAATCGTTGCTGACGGCAAAACTGGTGGATGAACTCACCCTGACGCCGTCGAGTAAACGCCGGGAGAGCATCGGGCTGGGGGTTGCGAATATGATGTCCGGCTTTTACGGCGGTATCGCCGGTTGCGCAATGATTGGGCAAACCATCGTTAACGTGGAGATGGGGAAAGGACGCAGCCGCATATCGACGCTGGCGGCGGGTGTGGTTCTGCTGATTCTGGTCACCGGCTTGAGCGAAGTCATGGCGCACATTCCGATGGCGGTGCTGGCCGGGATTATGGCGATTGTGGCATTCAAGACCTTCAACTGGCACAGCATTCAGCCGGGAACCGTGAAAGACGCGCCGATTGCTGAAACCCTGGTCATGCTGGTGACCGTTGCGGCCACCGTCTCAACCGGCAATCTGGCGATTGGCGTACTGGGCGGGATCATCGTGATGGTGATAATCCCGGCCCGGCTGAAGCGTAAGCACGCGGCTACAGCAGGAAAATCGTCGCCAGACCAAGGAAAATAAAGAAGCCGCCGGTATCGGTAATGGCGGTGATCATCACGCTCGACCCCACCGCGGGGTCGCGCCCGAAGCGGGTCATCGTCAGCGGAATGATCACCCCCATCATCGACGCCACCAGCAGATTAAGCACCATCGCCAGCATCATCACGCCACCCAGCGCCATATCGTCGTACAGCCACCAGGTGATGCCGCCCATAATCCCGCCCCACACCAGGCCGTTAATCAGCGCCACGCCCATCTCCCTGAGGATCAGGAACGTAAAGTTGCCGGGCTGGATTTTCTCCAGCGCCAGGGCGCGTACGATCATGGTGATGGTTTGATTCCCGGTGTTACCGCCAATCCCTGCCACGATTGGCATCAGAGAGGCCAGCGCCACCAGCTGTGAAATCGTGTGTTCAAAGCCGTCGATCACCCTGGAGGCGATAAAGGCGGTGCAGAGGTTAATCGCCAGCCACGCCCAGCGCGTTTTGACCGCTTTGCCGACGGAGGCATGGACGTCATCTTCGGCGCTCAAACCGCCTAACGCGCGCAGATCGTTGTCGGTCTCTTCGTAGACCACGTCAACGATTTCATCGATCGTCACGCGGCCCATCAGTTTGCCAACGGAATCCACTACTGCGGCGCTGATCAGGTTGTCACGTTCGAAGGTACGCGCCGCCTTTTCAGCGTCATCTTCCGGGGAGAAAACCATTGGCTCATTGTTCATGACCTCACTCACCCGACGCTGTGCATCGTTGAGCAGGATAGATTGCAGCGACAGCTCGCCAAGCAGGGTTTTGTCGCGCGCCGTGACAAACAGCTTATCGGTGTTTTCCGGCATTTTCCCTTTGCGGCGCAAATAGCGCTGCACGGTGGCCAGCGTGACGTCCGGGCGCACCATGATCACTTCGAACTCCATGATCGCGCCGACGCTGTCCTGAGCGAAGTCCATCACCTGGCGTACGCGAGCACGCTCTTCCGCCGGCAGCGACGCCAGCAGGCGGCCCGTCAGGTTACGCGGCAGGTGTTGAACCAGGTAGATCTGCTCGTCAATATCCAGCGTCTGCACGGCATCGAGCAGTTCGCGGTCGCTCATATCATCGATGAGATCATCCCAGACGTTCTCCGAGGCCTCCAGGAGTACCTGACCACGCTCATGATCCTGCACCAGTCGCCACAGGGCGTGACGCTCTTCCGAAGGGAGAGACTCGAGTGTATCCGCCAGGTCCGGCGGTGGCAGATGGGCAACCAGCGCCCCTACCTCAGCAATATCGTCGGACAAGGTACCGACGTCATATTGCTCAGCCAGGGTTAATTTTCCGAGTAACGCCGACGTGACCGCTTTATCAGTGGTCAGAAGCCAGATAAGTCGGGCACGCTCCTGATCGCGCAGCCTTGCGCTGTTTTTGTTTATCAACGACATCAATCATAAATCCATGAAATAAGGTGATATCAAGCATAGCGTGGGGGAATGTAAATGATAATAAACAAATGGGCGGAATGGATAAAAAAGGAGCGGATAGCAGGTTTTGTCGTAAAACATGCCGGGTAAGGCGTGGCCGCCCCCCGGCATGTTTACCTTTACGCGGTACGCGCCACGGCATCTCGCGAGGCGGCATCGCGCTCCTCGCCGGTCAGCTCGCTGAGCTGTCCGTCACGCATCTCCAGCAAGCGGTCGGCGTGAACGAAGTAGTGATCGTCGTGGCTGATGGCGAAAATCGTTTTGCCCATCGCCTGCATCAGCGGCAGCAGCACCTGATAAAATTCGCGGCGGAAATGAGGGTCCTGGTCGGCCGCCCATTCATCCAGCAGAATGATGTCGCGCTCTTCCGCTAATGCCAGCAGCAGCGCCACGCGTTTTTTCTGCCCTTTCGACAGTTTGAGATTGAGGATTTTGCCGTCCTGAAGCTCCAGCTTGTGCGACATTTTCAGCTGTTCGAGCCACTTCGCGACCAACTCAGGATTTGCCTGTTTGCCTTCCGGCCCTAACAGCTGATCGAACAGCCAGACATCCGTAAAGACTGCGGAGAAGAGCTTGCGATAATCCTCCGGTTTCTCAACGGACAGCGCTTTTCCGTCCAGCAAGATCTCACCGGACTGCGGCTGATACAGCCCCGTCAGCAGCATCGCCAGCGTGGATTTTCCGCTCCCGTTGCCGCCAATCAGGAACAGCAGTTCGCCGCGATGGATGGTCAGATTGACCGGGCCGACGGCAAAGTTGTTATCCTGATAATGGAAAGTGACGTTACGCAGCTCCAGCGTTTTCCAGTCCGGGAAGGCGTCCGGGCGAGGAAAATCAGGGCGGAACGGCGCCAGCGCAAACTGATTCAGTTTTCTGAAGGCCACCTGTGCACTGAGCAGCGTCGGCAGCGCACCCACGGCGGAGAGCAGCGGCGTACGCAGGAACAGCAGCGTCAGGGAATAGGTCGCCGCCACGTTAGTGTCGGCCCAGCCGAGGCTGTTTGCCATCCAGAACACCAGACCGATCGCGCCCAGCATCATGATATTCGACCAGTTCACGGCACTCAGGTGGAAGGTATCGGCGCGAATGATGTGATGGCGATATTCGCGTGCATCGGGAATATAGAGGTTGTTAAAGATGTGTTCGGCGCGCTCGCGGTTGAGGGTCAGCTCTTTGCGCCCTTCCAGCACCGTCTGGTAGTCGTTATAAAGCTTATCTTCTGTTTCACGCAGCACCGCCATGTGCTTATACACGCGTGCCACCAGCAGGTAACCGCCCCAGATAGTGACCACAATCCAAATCGCGGTCACCGCCAGCATTTTGGTCGACAGCCACGCCAGATAGGCGGCTGAGCCAAAGGTCAGAATGATACCCTGCACCAGCTCCGGCAAACGCACGAAAGCAATCGTAATGGCCCTCACATCGCTGGTCAGCCCCGCCAGCAGTGACGCACTGCCCAGCTGTTCGATGCGTTCAACCTGCGTATCGAGAATACGTTTGATAAATTCGCCGCGCAGGCGATAGACGAAATGGTGCCCCAGGGCCGTCAGCGCCAGCTGCGAGGCCAGCGTGACCGCCATCAGCAGCAGCAGCAGGCCGAGAAACTCCGGCAATACCGACAGTTTCGTATCGACCATTTCAATCAGACGGACGTTAATAAAGGCGATAAGCCCAATGCCCAGCGCGGCGCTGGCAAGGCTGAGCGCCATAACCGCGACAAACGGCCAGCGGTACTGACGCCAGACAAGGAGAAGTAGTTGCATGCAAAGCAATCCGGACAAGAAAAAACAGCCAGCAGTGTAAACTGCCCGACGGTTACATCAAGAATAATTCTTATTTTTATTCGCTATCCGATGCCTGGCGGAAGGTCAGATTGTAGCGGTACTCCCCCGCCAGCGGATGAATGCCGGGTTTAAGGGGTTGAATCCCGTGATAAAAAAGCCGAGATTCCCCACCCCACACCACCACGTCACCGTGCTCAAGCATCAGCCGCTTAAGCGGATCGCTGCGCTTCAGGCCGCCAAACTGGAAGACCGCAGGCAGGCCCAGCGAAACAGACACAATCGGCGCACGCAGATCCGGCTCGTCTTTGTCCTGATGTAGCGACAGCTTTGATCCCGGCGCGTAGCGGTTGACCAGGCAGGCATCGGGCTGAAAGTGCGGATAGCCCGCCGCGACTGCCGCGTCATGACAGAGCGTGCTGAACGCTGCGGGAATTAACGGCCAGGGCTGGCCCGTCACAGGATCGATGGGTGAATAGAGATACCCGCGATCGTTTGTCGTCCAGCCAAGCGATCCGCAGTTCGTCATCGCCACGGACATGGTGTATCCGCCCGGCGTGAGCATATGGCGGAACGGCGATAGCGCAGCGACCTCAGCAATTGCCTGAAACAGCGCATCGGCGCGCGCTAGTGCGAAACGGCGCAAAATGGTGGCACCGGGCGCCAGCGGCTCTTGCCAGGGATCGCTATCCGCAAACAGATCCAGCATTACTCCTCCTGATTTTTCGCTTCACGCTGCAGCAACTGCGCTTTGCGCGCCGTTCCCCAGCGATAGCCGGACAAGGCGCCGTCGTTTCGCACGACGCGGTGACAAGGGATAACGATCGCCAGTTTGTTGGCCGCACAGGCGCTTGCCACCGCCCGCACCGCGTTGGGTTTGCCGATGGCACTGGCGACCTGCTGGTAGCTCGCGGTTTCACCGCAGGGGATCGCGCGCAGTGCCTGCCAGACCTGCTGCTGAAACGCGGTACCGCGAATATCCAGCGGCAGCGCCAGCGCCGTGCCGCTGTTATCCAGACTCGTAATGACCTGATGCAGCCTGCCCGCAAAGGTCCCCTCGGGCGTTTCCTGCTGTGCGTGAGGGAAAAGCGTATGAATCTCTTCTGCCAGGGCATCGTCATTATCGCCCAGTAAAATCGCACAGATCCCGCGCTCACTTTCCGCCACCAGGCAACGGCCCAGTTCGCAGTCGCTAATGGCGTAGCGCACGGTCACATCACTCCCGCCATTGCGATACTGTTTTGCGGTCATGCCCAACACGTCGTCTGCTTTTCGATAGTAGCTGCTGCTGTCAGGGAAACCGGCGGCCAGTACGGAATCGGTAATGGTATCGCCCTGCGTCAGTGCGGCCCGTAAACGTCGCGCGCGCGCCGCCTGCTGCCAGGATTTCGGCGTCATCCCGGTGTGGGATTTAAACAGCCTGTGAAAATGGAACGGGCTCATCGCCACCGCTTCTGCCAGCGCAGTCAGGGTCAGCGCGGAGTCCTCTTCCAGCAGGCGGCAGGCTTTTTCGATTTTG
Source organism: Lelliottia sp. SL45 (assembly GCF_026672535.1). NCBI lineage: Bacteria > Pseudomonadati > Pseudomonadota > Gammaproteobacteria > Enterobacterales > Enterobacteriaceae > Lelliottia > Lelliottia sp. SL45. Next base: position 722,009 of record NZ_JAPPRH010000003.1, on the reverse strand, counting down.
GCCATTTTTGCGGCCTGAGGATCGGCTTTGTCCGGCGCGCAGCGTTTACAGGGGCGAAATCCGGCCTGTTCAGCATGACGGGCATCGGGGAAGAAACGGACATTCTTGCGCAGCGCGTGGCGCGCCCGGCAGGAAGGGCGGCAAAAGATGCCTGTTGTCTGGACGGCAAAGACAAACTGGTTATCGGCACTGGAATCGCGGGCCAGCACTGCCAGCCAGCGTTCCTCATCGGTATTCAGGATCAGGTTTTTCATCATCGGCTCCTCTTACAAGCATACTCACACAATGCCGGAGTGCCACTGAACAAAAACCCGCAACCTTGCTTTTTAATTTTGTTCGCTAATTAAGAAGCTCTGGAACTGCGGCGACATCCAGGTTTTAAACGTCTCGCCCTCGCGGGTGATCATATACACTGCCAGCCCTTCCTGGCGCACCACCTCTTTCGCCTTCTCTGGCCCCAACACCATCAGCCCCCGTATCCCAGGTATCAGCTTCCAGCGCAGTGGGAGCGATGACGGTAACGGAGACCAGGTTATGTTCGATCGGGCGACCGGTCTGCGGATCGATGACGTGAGAGAGGCGTTTCCCGTCCAGCTCGTAATAATTCCGATAGCTTCCTGAGGTACTGATGCCGTGACCGTTAATATCCACCACCGCCTGGACTGCGTTCTGGGTGTCGGTCGGTTTTTGGATCGCCACGCGCCAGGGCTTATCGCTGGCATTCAGTCCACGGCTGACCAGCGCGCCACCGACCGAGACCAGATAGCGTGAGATCCCTTCCTGGGTCATCAGCGCGGCCAGATGATCCGCCGCGTAGCCCTCCCCGACCGTTGAAAGATCCACAAACAGATCGGGAATGTCTTTTTGCAGATACTGCTGACCGTATTGGTTGATCACCGTCAGATGCTGCAAACCGGTGCGGGCGCGGGCATCGTCGATTTGCGCCTGATCGGGGATTTTCTCCGGCTGTTTGGTTGGGCCAAAGCCCCATAAATTCACCAGCGGCCCGACGGTAATATCCATCGCCCCGTTGGTTTTATAGCCAATATGTAGCGCCTCGGTGACGATGTCGGCCATCGCCTCGCTTACGGGCCACAGGGAGGTGCTATTGGACAGATTGAAGCGCATCAGCGCAGAGTCATTTTTATAGGTCGAGAGCAGCTGATCGTCAGCCTCGAGCTGAGACTGAATTTTACCGCGCAGTTCGTCCGCGCGTCTGGCGTCAACATTCATGATGCTGACGCGCCAGAAGGTTCCCATGGTTTTCCCTTCCAGCACCGTAGCTGCAGGTGCAGCAGGTTTCACCGAAGGGGTGGAAGAGTCGCATGCCGCCAGTAAGAAAAAGCTCGCCAGAATGCCAGCGCGCCAAAAAGTCATGTCCATTCGTTATCATCCTCATGCCTGGGCGGCAAGAGTATATCAAACCCGGTCGCAGGTAAGGCCCTAAAAAGAGAATAGAAAAAGGGGCCATAAGGCCCCTTTGTGTTACTGAGCGTGTCTTAGAACTGGTAAACCAGACCCAGAGCGACGATATCATCAGTACCGATACCTGCCTGACGGGTGAAGTTGTTTTCATCCAGCAGGTTGATTTTGTAATCCACGTAGGTGGACATGTTTTTGTTGAAGTAGTAAGTCGCGCCAACATCAACATATTTCAGCAGATCCTGATCGCCGAAGTTGGTGGTGTTGTTGCTTACGTCCTTACCTTTAGACTGCAGGTAAGCCACGGATGGACGCAGACCGAAGTCGAACTGGTACTGAGCAACCACTTCGAAGTTCTGTGCTTTGTTAGCAAAACCGTAGATGTCGCTGCTGCTCTGGGAGTCGCCGAAACGGGTTGCGTTGTAAGTCTGGGAGTACTGTGCTGCCAGGTAAATGTTGTTGGCATCATATTTCAGACCACCGCTATACACTTCTGCGTGATCGCCTTCGCCGTACACGCCTGCTGCATTCTGGTCAGCAGTACGTTTAGAGGAAGACATCGCACCACCCACGCTGAAGCCTTCGCCCAGGTTGTAGGTCAGGGATGCGCCGTAGCCGTCGCCGTTCTGTTTCAGAGTGCTACGACCGGTGTCGTTTTCGCCGTCAACGCTGCCGTTTTTACCCTGATACTGCAGAGCAAAGTTCAGGCCATCAACCAGACCGAAGAAGTCCTGGTTACGGTAAGTTGCAACGCCGTTAGCACGGGACTGCAGGAAGTTGTCAGCACCGTAGGTGTCGCCGCCGAATTCTGGCAGAACGTCAGTCCAGGAGGTGACATCGTAGATAACGCCGTAGTTACGACCATAGTCGAAAGAACCTGCGTCAGCGAACTTCAGACCCGCGAAGGCCACACGAGTCCAGGACTGGTTGTCGCTCTCGTCGGTGTTACCCTGAATCTGGTATTCCCACTGGCCGTAACCGGTCAGCTGATCGTTAACCTGAGTTTCGCCTTTGAAGCCGATACGCATGTAGGTCTGATCGCCATCCGCGCCTTTTGTCATCGGAGAAATAGTGCAGACCGTCGACTTTACCGAACAGATCTAATTTGTTGCCGTCTTTGTTATAAATTTCAGCCGCATTTGCTGCGCCTGCTACCAGCAGAGCTGGTACCAGGAGGGACAGGACTTTAACTTTCATTTTATTAACCCTCTGTTATATGCCTTTATATGCCTTATTATTACCACTGCTTACTGATTAACCCTCTTAACCAGTCGGCAACTTCATTCTCCGCAAAATTACAGAATAATCCAATAAGAATATGATACGAAAACTTTGAAGATGTTTCATTCATCTACAAACATGTTTCAACTTGTAAATAAAGGGGAACTTTTTGATAGCACTAAGAGCTAAAAAATAAAGCACGTTAAATCAAAACGTGAAAATAGATGATATATATCAGAGAGATGGCCAAAGTAATCATTACCGCACTGATTGTCAAAACAAAAACCGACGAGATCACTAAAATAAATCCCGCTATCATCATTAACTTTATTTATTACCGTCATTCAGTTTTGAATGTCTGTTTATCCCTAATTCAGCCGAGTGCACTGCATTCGGTTTTTTTTTACGCTTCTTTACGTAAACTGAATTTATCTGTGCTACCGCACTGAAATTATAACAACTATTAATTAATTCGATTATGTCTCTAAATTTCCTTTCCCGTCGCTTTAACAAATTTTAATTTCTTGTTAATTAGTGCTATTTTTCACATTCATTGCCAATTATTTGTACAATTCGATCGCGTTTGTACACTTTTAAATCTACCCCGCCCTGCGCTATTTAAAGTCGAAAAAGTCCCGTCTGCTCTGGCTACGATGCTGGAAATTCAGGTATTACCCTTTATACTGCCCACTCCCCCTTACGTGCGGCCATATCGGGTTAAACATATCAATGAGTCAGTCTGAAACCACAGCAACAGGTAAGTTCTCCCTCCTTCCGGGGAGCATCACCCGCTTCTTCCTTCTCTTAATCATTGTGCTGCTGGTGACGATGGGAGTGATGGTGCAGAGCGCGGTCAATACCTGGCTGAAGGACAGGAGCTACCAGATTGTTGATATTACCCACGCGGTGCATAAGCGTATTGATACCTGGCGTTACGCCACCTGGCAGATTTATGACAACATTGCCGCCGCACCGGGAACCTCGTCGGGTGAGAATCTGCAGGAGACGCGTCTTAAACAGGACGTGTATTACCTCGAAAAAACGCGCCGTAAAACCGAAGCCCTGATTTTTGGTTCGCACGATAGCGCCACGCTTGAGATGACCCAGCGGATGTCGACCTATCTCGACACGCTGTGGGGCGCAGAAACGGTGCCGTGGTCGATGTATTATCTCAACGGTCAGGATAACAGCATGATCCTGATCTCCACGCTGCCGCTGAAAGATCTCTCATCCGGGTTTAAAGAGTCCACCATCGGCTCGATCGTCGATTCCCGCCGCGCCGAAATGCTCCAGCAGGCCAACGCCCTGGATGAGCGCGAAAGTTTCTCCTCTCTGCGCCGCCTGGCGTGGCAGAACGGGCATTACTTTACCCTGCGCACCACCTTTAACCAGCCGGGCCATCTGGCGACCGTCGTGGCCTTTGATTTGCCGATTAACGATCTGATCCCGCCTGACATGCCGCTGGACAGTTTCCGTCTGGAGCCAGACAGCTCCGCACAAAATCTGCGCGCATCAGCCGATAAGAAAGAGGGCCCGGAGAGCGCCACCATTACGTTCAATGGCTCGAAGATTGAGATCGCCTCTGCGCTGAACTCCACCGGTATGCGCCTGGTCTGGCAGGTGCCGTTTGGTACGTTACTGCTGGATACTCTGCAAAATATTCTCCTGCCGCTGCTGCTGAATATCGGCCTGCTGGCGCTGGCGCTGTTTGGCTACAGCACCTTCCGCTTCCAGCCTGGACGTCAAAGCGAAAGCGTGTCGTCATCCGGCTCAGGCAACGAACTGCGCGTCCTGCGGGCGCTGAATGAGGAGATTGTCTCCATCCTCCCGCTCGGGCTGCTGGTGCATGATCAGGAAGCCAATCGCACCATTATGAGCAACAAGATTGCCGATCATCTGCTGCCGCACCTGAATTTGCAGAACATCACGGCGATGGCCGATCAGCACCAGGGCGTCATTCAGGCCACCATTAATAATGAACTGTATGAAATTCGTCAGTTCCGCAGCCAGGTTGCTTCCCGCACCCAAATCTTTATCATCCGCGATCAGGACCGTGAAGTGCTGGTGAACAAGAAACTCAAGCAGGCCCAGCGACTGTATGAGAAGAACCAGCAGGGCCGCGCGGTCTTTATGCAAAACATCAGCGATGCGTTTAAGCATCCGCTGAAAGCGCTGGCAAGCCAGGCCGCAAACATCAGCACGCCAGAAAGCCATCAGCTTGCCACTCAGGCGGATACGCTCGTGCGGATGGTGGATGAAATTCAGCTGGCTAATATGCTGGAAAACGACTCCTGGAGAGGGAACCCTACCCTGTTCTCGATTCAGGATCTGATCAACGAAGTGGTGCCTGAAGTCCTGCCGGTGATTAAGCGTAAAGGGCTGCAGCTGCTGATTAACAACCATCTGCCGGCCAACGATAAACGCCACGGCGACCGCGATGCCCTGCGCCGCATCGTGCTGATGCTGATTCAGTACTCCGTCACCACCACTCAAATCGGCAAGATTACGCTGAAAGTCAGCGCAGACGAATCCGCTCAAGACCGCCTGACGATCCGTATCCTGGATACGGGCGAAGGCGTGACGCTGAGCGAAGTCGATAACCTTCACTTCCCGTTCCTTAACGATACTCAGAGCGACAACTACGGCAAAGCCAATCCCCTCACCTTCTGGCTGTGCGATCAGCTGGCGCGTAAACTGGGCGGGCACCTGAATATTAAAGCCCGCGAGTCCCTTGGTACCCGCTACTCCCTGCACGTCAAAATGGCCGCGACCCCAGAGGAAGAGGACGAAGAGCGTCTGCTGGATGATGTGGTGATCATGGTGGATGTGACCTCGAACGAGATCCGCAACATTGTGGTTCGTCAGCTGGAAAACTGGGGCGCGTCCTGCATCACCCCGGACGACAGGCTTACAAGTCAAGAATATGATCTGTTTTTAACTGATAATCCGTCTAATCTTACTGCCTCGGGCTTGCTTTTAAGCGATGATGAGTCTGGCGTGCGCAAAATCGGCCCCGGCCAGATGCGCGTCAACTTTAATATGAGCAATGCGATGCAGGAAGCTGTACTACAACTAATAGAGGAACAGCTGGCACAAGAAGAGATCCTGGAGTCCCCGTTGGGTGGCGATGAAAATGCCGAACTCCATGCCAGCGGATACTATTCCCTCTTTGTAGATACAGTACCAGATGATGTTAAGCGGTTGTATACTGAGTCCGCTGCGAAGGATTTCGCGGCGCTGGCGCAGACAGCACACCGGCTTAAAGGGGTGTTTGCCATGCTTAATCTGGTTCCGGGCAAGCAGTTATGTGAAACGCTGGAACATCTTATTCGCGAGAAGGATGCTTCTGGCACAGAAAAATACATCAGCGACATTGACGCCTACGTCAAAAGCTTGCTGTAGCAAGGTAGCCTTATACATGAACAATATGAACGTAATTATTGCCGATGACCACCCGATTGTACTGTTCGGTATTCGCAAATCACTTGAACAGATCGAGTGGGTGAATGTTGTCGGTGAATTTGAAGACTCTACAGCACTTATCAATAACCTCCCGAAACTTGATGCCCATGTCCTCATCACCGATCTCTCCATGCCGGGAGATAAATACGGTGATGGGATCACGCTTATCAAATACATCAAGCGCCACTTCCCGAGCATTTCGATCATTGTTCTGACCATGAACAACAACCCGGCGATCTTAAGCGCCGTGCTGGAACTCGATATTGAAGGGATCGTACTGAAACAAGGCGCGCCAACCGATCTGCCGAAAGCGCTTGCCGCCCTGCAGAAAGGCAAGAAATTTACCCCGGAAAGCGTCTCCCGTCTGCTGGAGAAAATCAGCGCCGGTGGTTACGGTGACAAGCGTTTGTCCCCGAAAGAGAGCGAAGTGTTGCGCCTGTTCGCGGAAGGTTTCCTGGTCACCGAGATTGCCAAGAAGCTGAACCGCAGCATTAAAACCATCAGTAGCCAGAAGAAATCGGCGATGATGAAGCTGGGTGTTGAAAATGACATCGCCCTGCTGAACTATCTCTCTTCTGTGACGCTGAGCGCGGTCGACAAAGACTGATTGCTCTTCGCTTAAAAAACCCGGCAGCGCTCGCGCTTGCCGGGTTTTTTTACGCCCTGTTTTTGCGCACGCGATCCGCGTAGACCGTCAGGGTCTGCTTGATCACATCTAGCGTCACCGGTTTCGACAGACAACTGTCCATTCCCGACTCCAGGCAGCGCTGCTTCTCTTCCGCCAGCGCATTCGCCGTCACGCCAATCACCGGCAGAGTCAGCCCCTGCTCGCGGATACGCTGCGTCAGGCGATAGCCATCCATGTTCGGCATGTTGACGTCGCTGAGCACAATATCAATATGATTTTTGCTGAGCACGTTAAGCGCATCGACGCCGTCGTTGGCCGTCAGACATTGATATCCCAGCGATCCGAGCTGATCGGCCAACAGACGCCGGTTAATCGGATGATCGTCGACCACCAGTATCATCATATCGTCATTCATTGCGACGGAAGAGTCCGGCGACGGCAGCGCTCTCACGCCGTCACGCTCATCCACTTCAACGCGATAGATATGCGCCAGCAGATGCATCAGCTCATGCGGCGTGGCGACGCTGTGCGTCCACTCTCCCGGCACACGCTCCTGCGGAATACCAATATGACGACGACAGAAGATAATCGCGGCTCTGCCTTTCCAGGACGGGTCCAGCTCCACGTCCGTAATCAGCGTGTCGTCGGCATCGGCGGTTTGCCCCTCGTAGCGCATCACGTGAAGGCCACGGTTGGTCAGCATCGACTCGAGGAAGGTATACAGCGAGGCGTTATGCACCGCCAGCCAGATTGTTTTACCGCTCAAGCCATCCGCCGGGGCTTTCACCGGATACTTCGCCGAATAGAGCGGAATACGAATCGTAAACTGGCTGCCCATACCCGGCTCGGTATCCACCGAGATATCGCCGTCCATCATGCTGATCAGTTGTTCACAGATCGCAAGCCCCAGACCTGTGCCCTGGAAGTTACGCTGTACGCCGGTTCCCACCTGGAAGAACGGGTCAAACAGTTTAACCACCTCTTTGGCCGGGATCCCGGTCCCCGTGTCGCGAACGCGGATACTCAAATAATCCCCGGCGCGGGAAACATGCAGGACGATACAGCCGATGTCGGTAAACTTGATCGCATTGCTCAGCAGGTTGGAAATCACCTGCTGCAGGCGCATCGGGTCACCCTGCAATGTCAGCGGCACATCCGGCTCGATAAAGCAGTAAAGTCCCAGCTGTTTGCGCACCACCAGCGGCATATAGTTGGCGCTGATGTGGTTCATCACCTCACGCGGCGAAAACTCGCTCGGCTCGATTTTCAGCTGCTCAGACTCAATTTTGGAGAAGTCGAGAATGTCGCTGATAATTTTCAGCAGCAGGCTCGACGAGTTGTTCATCGCCGTCACCAGACGGTCGACGCCCTTCGGCAGCTCTTTGGTTTGCAGCAAATCGAGGTTACCGATAATGCCGTACAGCGGCGTGCGCAGCTCATGGCTGACGGTAGCCAGGAACATGGATTTCGACTGGCTGGCCTGTTCTGCCGCCTGCGCCATTTCCTGCAAAGACTCTTCCATTTTCACGCGCGAGGAGACATCCACCAGCACGCAAATCGCCACGTTTTCGTTGCGATAGCGCGAGTGAACAAAACTGATCTGCAGGTTCGTATGGTTGCTGGTGAGCACATCGACAAAATTGACCTGCTGCCCGCAGATGATTTGCGTCAGCCGCTGCCGGTCTTCGTGCGTCAGCATGTTCAGATAGTTATGCGCCAGCTCATTACTGAGAATATTCGTTCCGTCCTGGGTACGCAGAATACAGATGCCGACGGGCGCCGAAGCGACGATTTTGCGGTTGAACTGCTCGTGCTCTTCCAGCCGCTGGGCGTCGCTCTCTGCCGGAATGAAAATCTTGCGCTCATACATCCGCGCCAGCGTAAACAGCGCAATGCCTACCAGCACGTTCAGCAGGATTGCGTTGAGGATCAGCATCCGGATGCGTTCCAGCACCATATCGACCGGCACGGAGTAGACAATACTCAGTGAAGACGGCGGCAGGCTTTTCTTCAGCACCAGGTCGCGGAACCCCGAGGTATAACCAAACCAGGAACGCTCCTGCATCCAGCGCGGATCGACTTTTAAACGATCCTCAGGACCGGTGAGTGAAATCAGCTTATGGCCATTTTCATCGAGAATGGTCACGCCCATCGGCAGGCTGCCTGGCGTGAAGAAGTTCTCCATGCGAATCGTCTGCTCGGTGCCCAGCAGCGCCTGCAGGCGGTTAGCCAGATAGACAGGCGTCAGGCCATAGAAATAGCCCACGCCAGGACGCGGACCCTGGCTAATCCAGAAAATATTGTTGCCGCGCTCATCCTGAGGGGCGTTATGGTATTTGAGAATACGTTCGTGCAGTTTTTTCAGCGCATCCTCGCGCTCGACGGGCATATCTCGCAGGCCGAAATCGGCCATACAGAGGTTTTCGCTGCCGATGAGGAACACGCGGTTAAGATCGTAGGCCGCAGAGAAATTATCGCGCCAGTAGCGCATAAACCAGGCCAGCGATTCGAGAGAGCCTCGCCAGGAGTTGCCCATCGCCGAGCAGTCGGAATCCGGGAACAACGGCTCAAAGTCCGGGACTTCCGATTTCTCGTCGCGCCCGCGGGACGCCATAATCCCGTTTTCCGCCGTCAGACGGTTCTCCGCAATGTACTTCAGCTCTTTCATCACGTCGGACGTGCGCTGGATATAGCGCTGGGCCTGATCGGAGCTTAGGTTGAACTCCTGACGGATCTCGGACTCCTTTTGGTGCAGCGTGTTGACGATGTAAAACACCGAAAACAGCGCGACCAGTAACCAGAGCAATAACGCCAGCGCCCGGAATAAATAGCGAGAGACTTTAAGCGTGGTACGAAAGGAGACGAGGTATTTCAAGGGGGCGAAGCTCCGCCATCAGGGTCAAAAAGAATGTGGTTAAGGTAGCGGTAAACGCCGCTTGCCGCAATGTTCGCTTGTCTGCAAAAAAGAAAGGGCCGGAATCCGGCCCTTTTTTCTGTCAGGAGACATTACTCTTCGGCATCATCTGCCGCATCGTCGTCGGTGTCAGCTTCCGGCGCGATTTCGTCATCGCCTTCTGCCACACTTCCGTCGATGGAATCGAGCTCTTCGTCATCCACCGGTTCTGCAACACGCTGCAGGCCGACCACGTTTTCGTCTTCCGCAGTACGGATAAGGATCACGCCCTGGGTGTTACGACCCACAACGCTAATCTCAGACACGCGGGTACGCACCAGGGTGCCTGCGTCGGTGATCATCATGATCTGATCGCAGTCATCAACCTGTACCGCGCCGACAACGGAGCCGTTACGTTCGGTGACTTTAATGGAGATAACGCCCTGCGTACCGCGAGACTTGGTTGGGTATTCCCCTTCCGCCGTACGTTTACCGTAACCATTCTGCGTCACGGTCAGGATTGCCCCTTCGCCACGTGGAATAATCAGGGAAACAACGCTGTCTTCGCCTGCCAGACGGATACCACGAACACCGGTCGCGGTACGACCCATCGCACGCACGGCGCTCTCTTTGAAGCGCACCACTTTACCGGCGGCAGAGAAGAGCATGACGTCGTCAGTACCGGAGGTCAGATCCACGCCGATAAGTTCGTCGCCTTCGTTCAGGTTGACGGCAATAATGCCGGCAGAACGCGGACGGCTGAACTCTTTCAGCGCGGTTTTCTTCACGGTCCCGCTGGCGGTCGCCATAAAGACGTTTACGCCTTCTGCGTACTCGCGGACCGGCAGAATCGCAGTGATGCGTTCGTTCGGCTCCAGCGGCAGCAGGTTGACGATTGGACGACCACGCGCCCCACGGCTCGCTTCCGGCAGCTGATAGACCTTCATCCAGTACAGACGGCCACGGCTGGAGAAGCAGAGGATCGTATCGTGGGTGTTGGCCACCAGCAGGCGGTCAATAAAGTCTTCTTCTTTAATACGTGCAGCTGATTTGCCTTTACCACCACGACGTTGTGCTTCGTAGTCGGTCAGCGGCTGATACTTCACGTAGCCCTGGTGAGACAGGGTCACAACCACATCTTCCTGGTTGATCAGATCTTCGATGTTGATATCCGCGCTGTTGGCGGTGATCTCAGTGCGACGCTCATCACCAAACTGATCGCGGACCAGTTCCAGCTCTTCACGAATCACTTCCATCAGACGATCTGCGCTACCGAGGATATGCAGCAGTTCAGCAATCTGCTCCAGCAGCTCTTTGTACTCGTCGAGCAGTTTTTCATGCTCAAGGCCAGTCAGTTTCTGCAGACGCAGATCCAGAATCGCCTGTGCCTGCTGTTCGGTCAGATAGTACTGACCGTCACGCACGCCGAACTCCGGCTCCAGCCATTCAGGGCGCGCAGCATCATCGCCAGCGCGTTCCAGCATGGCCGCGACGTTACCCAGCTCCCACGGACGGGCAACCAGGCCCGCTTTCGCTTCGGCAGGCGTTGGCGCACGACGGATCAGTTCGATGATCGGGTCGATGTTCGCCAGCGCAACAGCCAGCGCTTCGAGGATGTGCGCACGATCGCGTGCTTTACGCAGTTCGAAAATAGTACGGCGAGTCACCACTTCACGGCGGTGACGCACGAACGCGCTCAGAATCTCTTTCAGGTTCATGATCTTCGGCTGACCATGGTGCAGTGCCACCATGTTGATACCGAAGGAAACCTGGAGCTGCGTCTGGGAGTAAAGGTTGTTAAGAACAACTTCACCCACCGCGTCGCGTTTGATTTCAATCACGATGCGCATACCGTCTTTATCAGACTCGTCACGCAGCGCGCTGATACCTTCAACGCGTTTATCTTTTACCAGTTCCGCGATTTTCTCGATCAGGCGCGCTTTGTTCACCTGGTACGGAATTTCGTGGACGATAATGGTTTCGCGACCCGTCTTCGCGTCAGCTTCCACTTCCGCGCGGGCACGAATATAAATTTTGCCACGACCGGTACGGTACGCTTCTTCGATACCGCGACGACCATTGATAATGGCGGCAGTCGGGAAGTCCGGGCCAGGGATGTGTTCCATCAGCCCTTCAATGCTGATCTCTTCATCGTCGATAAAGGCCAGGCAGCCGTTGATCACTTCCGTGATGTTGTGCGGCGGAATGTTGGTGGCCATACCGACGGCGATACCGGAAGAACCGTTCACCAGCAGGTTCGGGATCTTGGTCGGCATCACGTCTGGGATGCGCTCGGTGCCGTCGTAGTTATCGACGAAATCTACCGTCTCTTTTTCCAGGTCGGCCATCAGCTCATGGGCGATTTTCGACATACGGATTTCCGTATAACGCATCGCCGCCGCGGAGTCGCCATCGACAGAACCAAAGTTACCCTGGCCATCTACCAGCATGTAACGCAAGGAGAATGGCTGCGCCATACGCACGATAGTGTCATAAACGGCGGTATCACCATGAGGGTGGTATTTACCGATTACGTCACCAACGACACGGGCAGATTTTTTGTAGGCTTTATTCCAGTCATTGCCCAATACGTTCATGGCGTAAAGTACGCGACGGTGTACCGGCTTCAGGCCATCTCGGACGTCTGGCAGCGCACGGCCAACAATGACCGACATCGCATAGTCCAGATAGGAGCTCTTAAGCTCTTCCTCGATGTTAACCGGTGTAATTTCTCTCGCAAGGTCGCTCATCTAACCGCTATCCCTCTACTGTGTCCCGGATTCAAAGGTCGCAAATTATAACACAACCGCTATGAGACAGGTAAACCTGTATGCTTTATTCGCGGGGAGAGCCTGATATACTCGATCCTCTTGCGAAATAAGGAGTAAAAGCGCCCATGAATGCCGAAAAATCCCCGGTAGCTCACAACGTCGACCACGAAGAGATCGCCAAATTTGAAGCGGTGGCATCCCGCTGGTGGGATCTCGAAGGTGAGTTCAAACCTCTGCACCGTATTAACCCGCTGCGTCTGGGCTATATTGCGGAGCGTTCCGGCGGTCTGTTCGGTAAAAACGTGCTCGATGTCGGTTGTGGCGGCGGCATTCTGGCAGAGAGCATGGCGCGCGAAGGGGCTACGGTCACCGGGCTGGATATGGGCTTTGAGCCGTTACAGGTCGCGCGTCTGCATGCGTTAGAAACCGGTATTCAGGTGGATTACGTGCAGGAGACGGTCGAAGAGCACGCGGCGAAGCACGCCCATCAGTATGACGTGGTCACCTGCATGGAAATGTTAGAGCACGTTCCTGACCCGCAGTCGGTGGTCAAGGCCTGCGCTGCGCTTGTCAAACCCGGTGGACAGGTCTTCTTCTCGACCATCAACCGTAACGGCAAGGCGTGGCTGATGGCGGTCGTAGGGGCAGAATATGTCCTGCGCATGGTGCCAAAAGGCACCCATGACGTGAAGAAATTTATCAAACCGGCTGAATTATTAGGCTGGGTTGACGGCACCTGGCTTAAAGAGCAGCACATCACCGGTCTGCACTACAATCCGCTAACGGACAAATTCAAACTCGCGCCGGGTGTAGATGTTAACTATATGTTGCACACAACCGCAAAAAACGACTAACGTCATCAACTATTCTTATAAAGATTGCGCGGCGTCATGTTGCGCAATTTTGACCTCTCGTTGAAGAAATCAGCACTCGATCAAATTTTGAATTTTTTTTCTTAATTATTGACATGTCGTCCAGGCCTTACAGCACGAGGACTTAGGCTTTTTTACCCTTTCACAACCTCAATTTAACCTCAAAATCAACCCTTGTACTGAAATGATTCGATACTAGAATACTCACCATATAGCGTTCTTTTAATCGCAAAACCCCTACATGTAGTATTTATCCACAGAGTTAGTCACAAGACCATTCTGTGGATAAGCGGGGGATATTTCTATTTCACGGTAATTCACGGACAGGTAAAAACCCACATGAATCAGAGTCTGCTGGTGACAAAGCGCGACGGTACCACTGAGCGTATCAATCTCGACAAAATCCATCGAGTTCTCGACTGGGCAGCAGAAGGACTGAATAACGTATCTATCTCCCAGGTTGAGCTGCGTTCTCACATTCAGTTCTACGACGGCATCAAAACCTCTGACATCCACGAGACCATCATCAAGGCGGCGGCCGATCTCATCTCCCGCGAAGCGCCTGATTATCAGTATCTCGCAGCACGTCTTGCCATTTTCCATCTGCGTAAAAAAGCCTACGGCCAATTTGAGCCGCCAGCGCTGTATGATCACGTGGTCAAAATGGTTGAGCTGGGCAAATACGACACGCATCTGCTGGAAGACTATACGGAAGAAGAGTTCGAGCAGATGAACGGGTTTATCGATCACTGGCGTGACATGAACTTCTCCTACGCCGCGGTCAAACAGCTCGAAGGCAAATACCTGGTTCAGAACCGCGTAACGGGTGAAATCTACGAAAGCGCGCAGTTCCTGTACATTCTGGTCGCCGCATGCCTGTTCTCCGGCTATCCGCGTGAAACCCGCCTGAGCTATGTGAAGCGTTTCTATGATGCGGTTTCTACCTTTAAAATTTCTCTGCCTACGCCGATCATGTCTGGCGTGCGCACCCCAACTCGCCAGTTCAGCTCTTGCGTTCTGATCGAGTGCGGCGACAGCCTGGATTCCATTAACGCCACCTCCAGCGCCATTGTGAAATACGTCTCCCAGCGTGCCGGTATCGGTATCAACGCGGGCCGTATTCGTGCCCTGGGTAGCCCAATTCGCGGCGGTGAAGCGTTCCATACCGGCTGTATCCCGTTCTACAAACACTTCCAGACCGCAGTGAAATCCTGCTCTCAGGGCGGCGTTCGCGGTGGTGCAGCCACGCTGTTCTACCCAATGTGGCATCTGGAAGTAGAAAGCCTGCTGGTTCTGAAAAACAACCGTGGCGTTGAAGGCAACCGCGTTCGTCACATGGACTACGGCGTTCAGATCAACAAACTGATGTATACCCGCCTGTTGAAAGGCCAGGACATCACCCTGTTCAGCCCGTCCGACGTCCCAGGCCTGTACGATGCGTTCTTCGCCGATCAGGATGAGTTCGAGCGTCTGTATACCCAGTACGAAAACGACGACAGCATCCGCAAACAGCGCGTCAAAGCGGTTGACCTGTTCTCTCTGATGATGCAGGAACGTGCCTCAACTGGCCGTATCTACATTCAGAACGTGGACCACTGCAACACCCACAGCCCGTTTGATCCGGCCATCGCACCCGTGCGCCAGTCTAACCTGTGCCTGGAGATCGCCCTGCCGACCAAACCGCTGTACGATGTTAACGACGAAAACGGTGAAATCGCGCTCTGTACTCTGTCTGCATTCAACCTGGGCGCAATCAAGAGCCTGTCCGAGCTGGAAGAGCTGGCTGTGCTGGCGGTTCGCGCGCTGGATGCCCTGCTGGATTATCAGGACTACCCAATCCCTGCGGCAAAACGCGGTGCCATGGGCCGTCGTACGCTGGGTATTGGCGTGATCAACTTTGCCTACTGGCTGGCGAAAAACGGTAAGCGTTACTCCGACGGCAGCGCCAATAACCTGACGCATGAAACTTTCGAAGCCATTCAGTATTACCTGATGAAAGCCTCGAATGAGCTGGCGAAAGAGCAAGGCGCGTGCCCGTGGTTCAACGAAACTACCTACGCGAAAGGCATTCTGCCGATCGATACCTACAAGAAAGATCTGGACGGTATCGTCAGCGAGCCGCTGCATCTCGACTGGGAAGGTCTGCGTGAATCGATCAAAACGCACGGTCTGCGTAACTCCACCCTTTCTGCGCTGATGCCGTCCGAGACCTCCTCGCAGATCTCCAACGCCACCAACGGCATCGAGCCTCCGCGCGGTCACGTGAGCATCAAAGCCTCGAAAGATGGCGTGCTGCGTCAGGTCGTGCCGGATTACGAAACGCTGGGGAATAACTACGAGCTGCTGTGGGAAATGCCGAATAACGACGGTTACCTGCAGCTGGTGGGCATCATGCAGAAGTTTATCGACCAGTCGATCTCTGCGAATACCAACTACGATCCGACGCGCTTCCCGTCAGGAAAAGTGCCGATGCAACAGTTGCTCAAAGATCTGCTGACCGCCTACAAATTTGGCGTGAAAACCCTGTACTATCACAACACCCGTGACGGTGCAGAAGATGCGCAGGATGATATGGCGCCTTCAATCCAGGACGATGGCTGCGAAAGCGGCGCATGTAAGATCTAGTTTTGCCTTTTGCCGGATGGCGGCGTAAACGCCGTATCCGGCCTACATAATTTCGAGGTGTTGTAGGCCGGATACGCAAAGCGCTTTCCGGCATTACACTCCTACAGGACTCACTTTAATGGCATATACCACCTTTTCACAGACGAAAAACGACCAGCTCAAAGAGCCCATGTTCTTCGGGCAATCGGTCAACGTGGCACGCTACGATCAGCAAAAATATGACATCTTCGAAAAGCTGATCGAAAAGCAACTCTCCTTCTTCTGGCGTCCGGAAGAAGTGGATGTTTCACGCGATCGTATCGACTTTCAGGCACTGCCTGACCATGAAAAGCACATTTTCCTCAGCAACCTGAAGTATCAGACGCTGCTGGATTCCATTCAGGGTCGTAGCCCAAACGTGGCGTTGCTGCCGCTGATCTCTATTCCTGAACTGGAAACCTGGGTCGAAACCTGGGCGTTCTCCGAGACGATCCACTCGCGCTCCTACACCCACATCATCCGTAACATCGTGAACGATCCTGCGGTGGTGTTTGACGATATCGTTACCAACGAGCAGATCCAGAAACGTGCAGAGGGCATCGCCCACTACTACGACGAGCTGATCGAAATGACCAGCTACTGGCATCTGCTGGGCGAAGGCACCCACAACGTCAACGGTAAAACCGTGACCGTGAATCTGCGCGCCCTGAAAAAACAGCTCTACCTGTGCCTGATGAGCGTCAACGCGCTGGAAGCGATTCGCTTCTATGTCAGCTTTGCTTGCTCATTTGCCTTCGCCGAGCGCAAGCTGATGGAAGGTAACGCGAAAATTATCCGTCTGATCGCTCGCGACGAAGCCCTGCACCTGACCGGCACTCAGCACATGCTAAATCTGCTGCGCAGCGGCGTGGACGATCCGGAAATGGCAGAGATTGCCGAAGAGTGCAAACAGGAGTGCTACGACCTGTTTGTGCTGGCCGCTCAGCAGGAAAAAGAGTGGGCAGATTACCTGTTCCGCGACGGTTCCATGATCGGTCTGAACAAAGACATTCTGTGTCAGTACGTGGAGTACATCACCAACATCCGCATGCAGGCGGTGGGCCTTGAGCTGCCGTTTAAAACGCGCTCTAACCCGATTCCGTGGATAAACACCTGGCTGGTGTCCGACAACGTGCAGGTTGCGCCGCAGGAAGTGGAAGTGAGTTCTTACCTGGTCGGTCAGATTGATTCCGAAGTCAATACTGACGACCTGAGCGATTTCCAGCTCTGATGAGCCGCGTCACGCTAAGCCTTTCCGGCACAGAAGTTCTGTGCCGCGAAGAGCACCCTTCTCTGCTGGTCGCGCTTGAGTCGCATCAGGTGGAAGTCGAATACCAGTGTCGCGCCGGGTACTGCGGCTCCTGCCGCTGCCGTTTAGTGGCAGGCCAGGTCGACTGGCTCACCGAGCCGCTGGCGTTCATCAATGAAGGGGAAATTTTGCCCTGCTGTTGCCGGGCAAAAGGCGATATCGAAATCGAGATGTAATGCCTGCACGCACTAAATGCCCGCTTTCGCGGGCATTTTTTTATCCACGTTTCTGCATCATCTCCGCGTGATGACGTTTTTCACCGAACATCACCATAATCAGCAGCAATACTGCCATTATGCTGCCGCCAATCATCACCATAAAGCCACCGTCCCAGCCGAAGAAATCGACCGTGTAACCAACAATAGCGCTGGCGGCGACCGAGCCACCGAGATAACCAAACAGACCGGTAAAGCCTGCGGCGGTCCCTGCCGCTTTCTTCGGCGCCAGTTCAAGAGCATGCAGGCCGATCAGCATTACCGGGCCATAAATCAGGAAGCCAATCACGATCATACAGGCCATATCCACGCCCGGATTTCCCGGAGGGTTGAGCCAGTAAACGATCGTGGCGATGGTCACCAGCGTCATAAAGAACACGCCCGTTGCACCGCGGTTGCCTTTGAACACTTTATCCGACATCCAGCCGCAAATCAGCGTGCCCGGGATCCCGGCATATTCATATAAGAAATAGGCCCAGGATGATTTATCCAGCGCGAAGTGCTTCACCTCTTTCAGATAGGTTGGCGACCAGTCAAGGATGCCGTATCGCAGCAGATAGACAAAAACGTTCGCCACCGCGATGTACCACAGCAGTTTGTTCGGCAGGACGTATTTCATGAAGATTTGCTTCGCCGTCAGCTCCTCTTCGTGTTGTTCGCTGTAGTCGTCCGGATAGTCGTTTTTATACTCTTCAATTGGCGGCAGGCCGCAGGATTGCGGAGTATCGCGCATCAGCGCAAAAGCAATCATCGCCACCAGAATCGCGCCAAATGCAGGCATGTACAGCGCCGCTTTCCAGTCGTTAAACCACGCCATCCCTAACAGGAACAGCAGTGGCGGAATACCGCCGCCGACGTTATGGGCGCAGTTCCACACCGACACAATCCCGCCGCGCTCTTTCTGCGACCACCAGTGGACCATGGTCCGTCCGCACGGTGGCCACCCCATTCCCTGGAACCAGCCGCAGATAAACAGCAGCACAAACATCACTGCGATGCTGGAGGTCGCCCAGGGCACAAAGCCCATAAACAGCATTACCGCCGCAGCCAGAATCAGGCCTGCCGGTAAGAAGACGCGCGGATTCGAGCGGTCCGAGACCGACCCCATGATGAATTTCGAAAAACCGTAGGCAATTGAAATGCCGGAGAGCGCGAAACCTAAGTCACCGCGCGAAAAACCCTGTTCAACCAGATACGGCATCGCCAGGGCGAAGTTTTTGCGCACCAGATAGTAAGCGGCATAGCCGAAGAAAATTCCGAGGAAGATTTGCCAGCGCAGGCGGCGATAAAGCGGGTCAACTTCTGCCTCTGGCAGACGTGCCCGATGCGGAGCAGGTTTGAAGATACTGAGCATAACAGCCTCCGTGGCCATATTGTAAATTGCCAGGGCTTTTACTGCACCCCAGCTCCAGAGAGGCTGGGGATGTTAAATAATCACGACGATTGTTACTGTGAATCAACGCACGAATTGTTACAGAAATATGACATAGTGCGCAAAAAGGCGCACGGAATCACGTTTCATTTTCGAATTGCGCTCGTTTGTGTTCGAAATCAAACAAACCACATTTTTGATGTGGCTAAATGGTAAAAAACGAACATGAGGGAAGACAATGGCAATCCGCGATCCCCGTTATAGCGATGTGATTATCATTGGCGGCGGCGCAACGGGCGCCGGGATGGCGCGGGACTGCGCCCTGCGAGGCTTAAGCGTTACGCTGCTCGAACGTCACGATATCGCCACCGGCGCCACCGGGCGCAATCACGGCTTATTGCACAGCGGCGCGCGCTACGCCGTGACCGACAACGAATCCGCGCGCGAGTGCATCGCCGAAAACCAGATCCTCAAACGCATCGCCCGCCACTGCATTGAACCCACGGACGGCCTGTTTATCACGCTGCCAGAGGACGATCTGGCGTTTCAGAAAACCTTTATTACCGCCTGCACTAACGCGGGTATCAATGCCGAAGCGATAGATCCTCTGCTTGCCCGGCGCATAGAACCGGCGGTAAACCCGGCCCTGCTGGGCGCAGTGAAAGTGCCCGACGGCACCGTAGACCCCTTCCGCCTGACGGCGGCCAATATGCTCGATGCTCGCGAACACGGCGCGACCATTCTGACCGCGCATGAAGTTACAGGGCTTATCCGTGAAGGCGACAGCGTACGGGGCGTGCGTGTCTATGATCGCCTGTACGGGGAACACAGTGAGCTGTATGCAGGTGTGGTGGTCAACGCTGCCGGGATCTGGGGTCAGCACATTGCGGAGTATGCTGAGTTGTCCGTTCGCATGTTCCCGGCGAAAGGCTCGCTGCTGATCCTCGATCACCGTATCAACAATCACGTCATCAACCGCTGCCGCAAACCGTCCGACGCCGACATCCTGGTGCCGGGGGATACCATCTCCCTGATTGGTACCACCTCCACGCACATTGATTACAACGATATCGACTGTAATCGGGTGACTGCCGAAGAGGTGGATATCCTGCTGCGCGAAGGGGAAAAACTGGCGCCGATCATGGCGCAAACCCGCATTCTGCGCGCCTATGCCGGGGTACGCCCGCTGGTCGCCAGCGACGACGATCCGAGCGGGCGCAACGTCAGCCGTGGCATTGTGTTGCTCGATCACGCCACGCGCGACGGGCTGGAGGGTTTCATTACCATCACCGGCGGCAAACTGATGACCTACCGGCTGATGGCGCAGTGGGCCACCGACGCCGTATGCCGCAAGCTCGGGAATACGCAGCCCTGCACCACTGCTGAGCGCCCGTTGCCAGGCTCGCAGGAGCCAACCGAAAAAACGCTGCAAAAAATCATCTCCCTGCCTGCGCCGCTGCGCGGATCGGCCATCTACCGCCACGGCGATCGCACGCCCGCCTGGCTGGGACAGGGCCGCCTCAGCCGCAGCCTGGTGTGCGAATGCGAAGCCGTCACTGCGGGCGAAGTACAGTATGCGGTGGAAAATCTGGCGGTTAACAACCTGCTCGATTTACGCCGCCGTACCCGCGTCGGGATGGGCACCTGTCAGGGCGAGCTGTGCGCCTGCCGCGCGGCGGGCCTGTTACAGCGTTTCAATGTCACCACCTCCGCGCAATCACTGACGCAGCTCAGTGAGTTCCTCAATGAGCGCTGGAAAGGGGTGCAGCCTGTCGCCTGGGGCGATGCGCTGCGCGAAAGCGAATTTACCCGCTGGGTCTACCAGGGGCTGTGCGGACTGGAAAAGGAGCAGCACGATGAAGTTTGATACGGTGATTATTGGTGGCGGTCTCGCCGGGCTGCTGTGCGGCCTGAAGCTGACGCAAAGCGGCCAGCGCTGCGCCATTATCAGTCGCGGTCAAAGCGCGCTGCATTTTTCGTCCGGCTCCCTGGACCTGCTCGGCGCGATGGCCGACGGTTCGCCCGTCCAGAATCCGCTCACGGCGGTGCAAAACCCGGCGGCGTTGCCGCCTGAACACCCTTACCGCCGGGTGGGGGTTGAAAATATTGCCCGCTTCGCGCGAGAAACCGAAAGCCTCCTCGCCGCCAGCGGCGCGCGCTTAAAGGGCAATGCCGGGCAAAATCACGCCCGCGTCACGCCGCTCGGCACGCAGCGCAGCGCCTGGCTCAGTCCGGAAGAGGTGCCGGTCGCCCCCAGCCAGAACCAGCGCGTCTGCGTCATTGGCATCAGCGGATTTCTCGATTTTCAGGCCCATCTTGCCGCTGCGTCACTTCGACACCAGGGGATTCACGCGGACACGGCGGAGATCGAGTTGCCGGAGCTGGATGTGCTGCGGGATAACGCCAGCGAGTTTCGCGCCGTGAATATTGCCCGGCTGCTGGACAACGACGTTCACTGGCCAATGATTTTTGACGCCTTACATCCTCTGGCGCAGGGCGTCGATGCCCTGTACATGCCGGCCTGTTTTGGCCTGACGGATAATCGTTTGTGGCGCTGGCTCAGCGATCGCCTCCCCTGCCCGCTCTGGCTGCTGCCGACGCTGCCGCCATCTGTGCCAGGGATTCGTCTGCACAATCAGCTTCAGCGGCAGTTTATCGCTCAGGGCGGCGTCTGGATGGCGGGGGATGAAGTCAAAAAAGTGTCGCTTGAAGCGGGTAACGCCCATGCCGTCTGGACGCGAAACCATGAGGATATTCCGCTGCGTGCCCGTTTTGTGGTGCTGGCGAGCGGCAGTTTCTTCAGCAACGGATTAATCAGCACCCGCGAAGGGATCCGCGAGGCGGTGATGGGGCTGGACGTGCGCCAGAGCGCCTCCCGCGCCGACTGGTATCAGAGCGATTTCTTCACACCCCAGCCGTGGCAGCAGTTTGGTGTCATCACCGATGAGCATCTGCGCCCGCAGCTTTCCGGCGTGGCGATCGACAATCTTTACGCCATTGGCTCGGTGCTGGGCGGTTTTGACCCGATAGCCCAGGGCTGCGGCGGCGGTGTCTGCGCCATCACGGCGCTGGCCGTTGCCGAACAGATTTGCCAGCGAGCGGGAGAACAACCATGAACGATACCCGTTTTGAAAGCTGCATCAAATGCACCGTCTGCACCACCGTTTGCCCGGTGAGTAGCGTGAATCCGCGCTACCCGGGGCCGAAACAGGCCGGGCCGGACGGCGAGCGCCTGCGCCTGAAAGATGGCGCACTGTACGACGACGCGCTGAAATACTGCATTAACTGCAAACGCTGTGAAGTCGCCTGCCCCTCTGATGTCAAAATCGGGGACATTATCCAGCGCGCGCGCGCGCAGTACAGCACGCAAAAACCGACCCTTCGTGATGCCATTTTAAGCCATACGGATCTGATGGGCAGCGTCTCCACCCCGTTCGCCCCGCTGGTGAATGCGGCGACCTCGCTGAAACCGGTGCGAAAGCTCCTCGACGTGGCGCTCAAAATCGATCATCACCGCACTCTGCCCAAATACTCCCACGGGACTTTCCGCCGCTGGTATAAAAGCGTTGCCGAGAGACAGGCGCAGTACACCGACCAGGCCGCGTTCTTCCACGGCTGTTACGTAAACTATAACCACCCGCAGCTGGGCAAAGATCTGGTCAGCGTGTTGAATGCAATGGGCACCGGCGTGCAGTTGCTGAATAAAGAGAGGTGCTGCGGCGTGCCGCTGATTGCCAACGGCTTTACCGACCGGGCGCGTAAACAGGCTCGACACAACGTGACCTCCCTGCGCGAAGCGATTGTCGACAAAGGGATCCCGGTCCTCGCCACGTCGTCCACCTGCACCTTTACGCTGCGGGATGAGTATCCGCATCTGCTGGACGTCGATAACAGCGGTTTGCGCGAGCACATCGAGCTGGCCACCCGTTTTATCTGGCGCAAACTGGATAGCGGGCAGACGCTGCCGTTGAAGAAATTACCGCTGAAAGTGGTGTATCACACACCCTGTCATATGGAAAAAATGGGCTGGGCGATTTATACGCTGGAGCTACTCAGGCTGATTCCGGGGCTGGAACTGACGGTGCTGGATTCGCGCTGCTGCGGGATTGCAGGAACCTACGGCTTTAAAAGCGAAAACTACCCGACGTCGCAGGCCATTGGTGCGCCGCTGTTCCGTCAGATCGAAGAGAGCGGCGCAGACCTGGTGGTGACCGACTGTGAAACCTGCAAATGGCAGATCGAGATGTCCACGAGCCTGCGCTGTGAACATCCAATCTCCCTGCTGGCGAAAGCGCTCAGCTAAGCAGACCGGGGCGTTTTGCCCCGGTTTTTTCACTCGATAAACAGCGTTTCCACCACCTCAATCCAGCCATGATCGCTGGCGACCTCTTTGCCATTCAGCCAGCGGCGCAGCATATTCAACGCCATCATCGCGCACACCTCCTGGCGCACCTGCAGACTGTAGCGCGTGGCGCTCATTTTCACGCGCAGAGCGTGTGTCCCCTGCGGTGTGGCGAGGGCAAAGTTGAGATGCTCATCTTCAAGGCCAGTCACCGCCAGCGCCAGTCCGGCGAAATGGTTGACCCGACGATCGGCCGTCCAGTGGGCGGTTTGCGCGAGCGTCTCTTCCTGCGATGGCACCACTTCGCTCGCCAGCAGCGAGGCGTTTGCCCGCGAGAGTTGCAGCGCCAGCAAACCGCCGGTGAACTGCTCGCTTAAGGTCAGGCTCAATTGACGCTCCTGAAGATGACGGGCGATTTGCGCCGGTAATCCTTCGGTGCCTTCAAAGATCAGATTTTCACCCGCTACGCGCTGCACCTCAGGCCATGCCGCCAGCATCGCCGCTTTTTGCGTCGCCGGACCGGTCAGTTTCAGCTCGATTATCGGCATTGAGGAGCGGTAGCCCATCGATACCCCTTCCGGCAGCTCAAGGGGATCGAGGCTTTGCGCCAGATCGCTTTCCGAACGGCCAAAGGTGGTGAGGCGCAGGCAAATCGGCGGCTCTGGCAGTGTGAACCGCTCGCGCAGGCGCGGCATAATTTCCTGCTCGACCATCACTTTAAATTCAGAGGGAACGCCGGGGGTAAAGAACATCAGGCAGCGGTTAAGCTTGACCGCAAAACCGCAGGCCGTGCCGACTGGATTATTAATAAACTCGGCGCTGGCGGGGATTTCCGCCTGCTTACGGTTGCTGGGCGCCATCACCCGGCCACGCTCGCTGAAGAAGCGCTCCATCTGCACCAGCCACTCTTTATGCAGTACCAGCCCTTCGCCTTTGGCCGTCGCCGCTGCCAGTGCGCTGAGGTCATCGCTGGTTGGCCCGAGGCCACCGTTGACGATCAGCACATCCGCATGTTCGCTGCGCTCACGCAGCACGTTGACCAGCGATTCGAGGCTATCGCCGACGGTATTACGGCGCGTTAACGATAATCCCTGCTCAAAGAAAAAATTGGCCAGCCAGGCCGCATTGGTATCGGTAATTTGTCCATGCAGCACTTCGTCGCCAGTGGACAACATTTCCACGCTTATCATCGTGTTCTCCCACTTATTTAGTGGAAACACTATAGCGCAATCAGATGTGGGGGGAAGAGAGAAACAGGTGCGGCAGGACGCCGCACCCTAAAATCAGAATCCTGCGCTCACGCCCACGTACGGGCCATCGGCCAGCGCGTTGTCGCGGTTGCCGTCTTTACCGGCGAGATTCAGGTAGCGATAACCGGCTTCGATGGTGATCGGACGCATGATCGTCCAGCGCGCACCGGCGTTGGCTTCTTCATAGCTGTCGATACCGCTGGAGAGGGAATCCGGAGAGTAGTAGTACTCACCAAACAGACCGAAGCTGTCGCCGATTTTCCACTGCAAACCGCCGCCCACTGCTGCTGCGTAGCCTTCGTCGCCGTCGTTCGGGTTAGTGTAGATACCTTTCCCGCCAACGGTCGCCAGGAATGGACCCAGCGGAATGTTCAGGCCCAGACCGAGGCTCGCGGCATCGCCGTCGTCATCGTTGTGAGTCCAGCCACCGGTCATCGCCAGGCCGGAGGTGTCTGTGCCCATGCCAAAACCGAGGTGGGTGTAATCCTTACCCGCCTGGCCGCTAAAAGAGATTGCATTTGCCGCCGCAGATACAAACATCAGGCCGCTCAGGCCCAGTAATGCCACTTTTTTCATTGTCGTGATCCCGCACTCATTTAAAATAGATATCCCAAAACCGCGCGATTTTAACCCGAGAAATCCAGGGATCAATGCGCTATCGGTGCGTATGACGTTTAGATTGTAACGATTTGAAACTTTCTGGCGTTAGCCAGCCGCAGCAGCTGCCTGAAAACGCTAGCCTTTCAGAAAAGCGTTCACCCACTGCTGCAGCGCCCGACGGGAGATTTTGATCCCGCCGCTTTTTAGCTCAGCGGGCAGAACCAGCCAGTGCCGCGGCTGCTGGAAACGCGCCAGCTTATCGCCCACCCACTCCGGGAAGGTCGTGATATCCGCGTTTTCTGCGCATTCGACTACCGCCACCGGTCGCTGACCAAATTCGGCGTCGTCCAGCGGCACGATGAAAACCTGATGAATCAGCGGATGCCCGCTAATGACGCGCTCCAGCTCTTCCGGCTGAATGCCTTCTCCGCCGCTGAAAAAGAGATTATCCATGCGCCCGACAAGAGTCAGACGGCCGTCATGTAACTCTCCACGATCGCGGGTAGCAAACCAGCCTTGCGCATTGGCAAGCGGCGCTAATCCACCGTCGCGCCAGTAGCCGCTGGCCATACTTTTGGCCCGGAGCCAGACCTCACCTTCCACAATCTTGACCTCGCGCCCCGGTAGCGCACTCCCGACATCCGGTTGCCCGTCGGCTTCTTTGGCACAAACTGTCGAGGCGAATTCCGTCAGCCCGTATCCGCACCAGGTTTTGATGCCCTGCTCTTGCGCCCGAAGGGTTAACTCAACGGGGATCGCCGCACCGCCCAGCAGGACGGCCCGGAGGGCGACAGGATCAGGGTGATTCAGCAAACGCCAGAGCTGCGTCGGCACCAGCGAGGCATGCGTGCAGCCCTCCAGCATCTGCTCCAGTGGCTGTTTTTCACGCACGGTTAATCGCGCGCCGGCCAGCAGCCAGCGCCACAAAATTCCCTGTCCGGAGACATGAAAAAGAGGGAGGGAAAGCAGCCAGTCATCATCGTCGCCATAGGGCATCAGAGAGAGCACGCCCTGCGCGCTGGCAAGATGCGCGTCGCAGGTATGTACCGCCGCTTTTGGCAGACCGGTGGACCCGGAGGTGAGCGTCATGGACGCCAGCCGCGCGGGTTGCCAGGGGGCGGCGTAGTGACCTGCTGATTCGCGCATCAACACCGGTGGCAATCCGTCGAACTCGCCATCCAGCACCAGCGCAAAACGCAACGTCATATGGGGAATTAATACATTCAGCAGCGGACGTGGAAGCTGCGGGTTGACGGGTAAAATCCGCGCGCCGCATTGCAGTAATGCCAGCCAGGCCAGCAAAGTGCTGGGATGGTTTTGCGCCATCAGCATGACCCCGTCGCCATCCTGCACGCCCTGCTGACGGAAGCCGCTTGCCAGCGCATCAACACGCTGGCACAGCTGATGCCAGGTCAGCGTGTCACTGTTCAGGCGCAGCGCGGGTTTATCGGCTTTTCGCTGACACCAGTGCCGCCACGGCCAGTCGGTAAAGCTCATAGCAGTGGCTCCAGCGCCTCAACGTCCACCAGCGGGAGGGTACTCTCCGGCCAGCGACGCACCAGCTGGGCCTGCATCAGATTGAGCGTATCCAGCCCCGGAATGGTCTGCGGGGTCAGCCACGCGGCAATCC
This sequence comes from Lelliottia sp. SL45, assembly GCF_026672535.1. Classification (NCBI taxonomy): domain Bacteria; kingdom Pseudomonadati; phylum Pseudomonadota; class Gammaproteobacteria; order Enterobacterales; family Enterobacteriaceae; genus Lelliottia; species Lelliottia sp. SL45. The sequence continues at coordinate 695,379 of NZ_JAPPRH010000003.1, read as the reverse complement.
GCGCCAGTTGCGTCAGGCCAAGGCTCGACTCAATGGAGGAACTTATCACCGCCGTCAGGCCGAGAGCGTGGGCCGCAGCCACCTGCTTGCGCACCTTTTCCAGGCTGCCCGTCAGCGTCGGCTTGATCACCACCGCACTTACGCCCGGCTCGGCGAGAAACTGGAAATCCGCTTCACGCAGGCTTTCATCCCAGGCAATGGCAATTCCCGTCTCCTGCGCAAAGGCGCGCGAGTCGTCGCGGGTTTTGCACGGCTCTTCCATAAATGCGATGCGATCGCGATACGCCGGATTGACGTACTTCGCGAACTGCTGCGCCTTGAGCGGCGTCCACGCGCGGTTTGCATCCAGACGCAGACGCAAATCCGGAATCGCTTCGAGCAGCAAATTGACCACCATGCCATCGCGTACCGCTTCGTACAGGCCCACTTTGACCTTGGCGACTTTCTCGCCGGGCATAGCGCTAAGGGCGGCAAACAGTTCGTCCGGATCGCCCGAGCAGAGCGGCGCGGCGCGGTAATCCGCCGCGTCCGGCAGCGTGCCGTCCAGCTCGGCCAGCGCGCAGCTAATACCGAAGGCGGCAGAAGGCACCTCCGGCAGTGCCGGAGAAGCCCCTTCGCGCCAGGCATTCACCCAACTCAGCAGCGCGGCCTGGGCGTCGTCAAGCGATTCAAGGCTAAAGCCCGGCAGCGGCGAGATTTCGCCCCAGCCCTGCTTTTCGCCCTGCTGCAGATGGACGAAGAGACCGTCACGGGTTTTTAACCGCCGTTCACGCAGCACCACGCCCGCGTCCATGGGTATCTGCCAGCGGTAAACCTGCGCGCGACGCATTACGGATTCCGTTTGTATTTGCTGAAGTCCGGCTGGCGTTTTTCGTTAAACGCGTTGCGGCCTTCCTGCCCTTCTTCGGTCATGTAGAACAACATAGTGGCGTTACCCGCCAGCTCCTGCAGACCGGCCTGACCGTCGCAGTCGGCGTTCAGCGCCGCTTTCAGGCAGCGCAGCGCCATTGGGCTGTTTTGCAGCATTTCGCGACACCAGCGAACGGTCTCTTTTTCCAGATCGGCAATCGGCACCACCGTGTTGACGAGGCCCATATCCAGCGCCTCTTTGGCATCGTACTGACGGCACAGGAACCAGATTTCACGCGCTTTTTTCTGACCGACAATGCGCGCCATATAAGAAGCGCCCCAGCCGCCGTCGAAGGAGCCGACTTTCGGACCGGTCTGGCCGAAGACAGCGTTCTCCGCGGCAATCGTCAGATCACACATCATATGCAGCACGTGGCCGCCACCGATGGAGTAGCCAGCGACCATCGCCACGACCGGTTTTGGACAGGTGCGGATCTGGCGCTGGAAGTCGAGCACATTCAGGTGATGTACGCCGGAGTCATCCTGATATCCGCCGTAGTCGCCGCGCACTTTCTGATCGCCGCCCGCGCAGAACGCTTTGTCGCCTTCGCCGGTCAGAACGATGACGCCGACGTTATCGTCGTAACGTGCATCGGCCAGCGCCTGCATCATCTCTTTCACGGTCAGGGGACGAAACGCGTTACGCACCTGAGGGCGGTTGATGGTGATTTTGGCAATGCCGTCCGTCGATTTGTGGTAACGAATATCCGTATAGCCTTCGGAGCAGTCTTGCCATTCAACGGGGGCATACAGCATTTGTTCATCAGGGTAGATCATGGGATGTCCTTTATTCGAAAACGCAGTATCTGCGCCAGACTCGCGGCAACCGCAGTGGGATTGTCCCGGTGGGCGTTGTGTCCGGCATTGGGAATCACATGGCGCTCGGCGTTAAGTTCAGCCGCGAGGGCTGCAAACTTCTCGTCGCGCTCGCCATACACATAGTGGAAAGGCGTCGTGCGGGCGTTCAGCGCCGCGCGTAAATCAGGTTGGTTCGCCAGGGATGTGGCCTGCAGCATGGCGGCAAGCGTCGCGCCATTATTTTGGCTGCGCAGGGTGATGAGTTCGTCACGCTGCGCGTCAGTCAGCGAGGCAAAAACTGGCTGTTGATACCAGGCACGAAAAACTGACAGCAGCGGTTCATCGCGAAAACGTTGCGCCCAGCGGCGGTCAGATTCGGCTCGCGCCTCTCGCGCTTTCGCGTCGTACAGGCCCGGATGACCGCCCTCGACAATCAGCCCCGCCAGCCCTTTCGGCTGCTGACAGGCATGAACCATCGCAATGCGGCCGCCAAGGGAGTACCCCACCAGCCAGTAGTCAAGTATGTTGTAACTAACCAGCGTATTGGTCAGCAGCTGGCTCACGTCGCTGAACCCAGAGACGGCAATATCCTGTGAACCGCCGTGCCCTGGGAGATCCAGATACAGCCGCGGATGATCGGGCAGCTTAGCGCCCACCGTCTGCCATTCGCGACAGTCGCCGGAAAAACCGTGCAGGAAGACCAGCCAGGGCAACCCTGGCTTACCAGCACGCCTTTCACCGGCCAGAATCATAGATGGCTCACCTGGGCGAGCAGGCTTTGCAGCGTCTGCGCGCCGTCGGAATCGTTGACCACCAACTCAATCAGCGTGGTGCCCGGCTGCCGCCAGGCGCGACTGAGCGCGTCATCGAGATCGGCCCAGCTCTCCGGGCGATGGTATTTGAGGCTAAACATCGCCGCGGCGTGTTCAAACTGGACGTTTTGCGGCATCAGATAGAAACGCTCGCGCTCGCTTTGCGGCGTCGGCAGCAGGGAGAAAATCTGCCCGCCGTTATTGTTCACCACAATCAGCACAAATGGCGCAGAGACCTGGCGCAGCAGTGCCAGCGCGTTCAGGTCATACAGCGCCGATAAATCCCCGACAATCGCCAGGGTGGATTTCGCGCTGGCGCGCTGCACGCCCGCCGCCGTTGAGATCAAACCGTCAATCCCGCTGGCGCCACGGTTGCTGTAGACCGGATACCCGGCCGGCAGTTTTGACAGGGCATCAATCAGACGCACTACCAGGCTGTTGCCGACAAACAGCTGGCCCTGCTCCGGCAGATAGTGGCGGATGCGGTGCGCCAGCTCAGCCTCGCCAAAGCCTTCGCACTGGCGGGAGGTTAACTCCCAGGCCTGACGCGACAACGCCGGAATATCCGTCGCCCACGGCTGACGTTTTTCCGCCGGATGCGCATCCAGCCATTCGTCGATAGTGCTGACCAGACGACGCCCGCGATGGTGCGCCGGATCCAGCCGTCCGTCCAGCGGGTCCACCAGCCAATACTCTTCCGGATCGCAGGTGGCCTGCCACTGTAACAGGCGTTTACCCGTGAGGCTTGAGCCGAGCTGAACCACGATTTGTGCCTGCGACAGTTCCGTTACCGCTTTGGCATTTCCCAGCCAGAGATCGGCGCACGGTAGCGGCTGCCCGGTTTGCGAAAGCACATCGCCAATCAGCGGCCAGCCCAGGGTTTGCGCCCATTCGGCCACTAGTTTGCCTTCGGCGGCGCTCATGCGCCCGGCTAGAACGACGCCGCGCTTTTGTCGCCAGAAAAACCAGTCGCGCTGTCTGGCGCTTTCAAGATGAGTTTGTACGCGCAGCCAGGGTTTATCGCTGCGCCACCAGTTGCCGAGGGCTTGTTGCCACTCAACGCCGGTGTCGTCCATTTCGCCGTACAGCGGTTCGGCGAACGGGCAGTTGATGTGCAGTGCGCCACTGCGCAGGGAGCCGAGCGCGTTATCAAGCGTCGACACCAGCCAGCTGGCGGGAATGTCCTGAGTCGGGCGCGGTAAGGCGATCGACTGGGATGGATGAGAAGCAAAGATACCCGGCTGGCGGATCGCCTGGTTGGCGCCGCAGTCGATCAGTTCAGGCGGTCGGTCGGCGGTGAGAAGAATGAGTTTTTCGCCCGTCAGCCCGGCTTCAATCAGAGCCGGATAGAGATTTGCCACTGCCGTACCAGACGTCACAATCACCGCCACGGGTGCCTGGCTGACTTTTGCCAGCCCGAGCGCCAGATGACCAAGACCGCGTTCATCAAAATGGGTGTGATGAATAAACGCCCGGTTTTCTGCCGCCGCCAGCGTCAGCGGCGTAGAACGTGAGCCCGGCGCAATACACACATGCCTGACGCCATGGCGCGTCAGGGCTTCAAGAATGACCGTCGCCCAGCGGCGGTTAAAAGAACTTACTGACATGAAATTGTCCGGTATCAATATTAAGACACAGTATAAATAATAGAGAGTGATTGAATTTTGATATGAATCGGGAATGTGCGACTCAGTATTAATCCATAAGGAGCAGTGTTCTCAGCCCTGCGGCTTTGTTTTCTATCTCCTGCCACTCGTCCTCAGGCACGGACCCACTGACAATCCCTGCCCCGGCGTAAAGTCTGACTGCTGAATCACTGACGCGCGCGCTGCGAAGCGCCACGCAAAACTCACTTTGTGCCAAAGAGAGATATCCGGCCGATCCGGCGTACCACTCCCGGTCGAACGGTTCATGTGTCTGAATAAAATCGCGCGCTGACAGGCGCGGCAAACCGGCGACAGCAGCCGTCGGCTGCAATAGCTGGAGGCACTGCTCGTCATCAGGGTGTTTCAAATCGGTCCAGATACAGCGGCGCAGATGCTGCACCTTGCGCAGACGAACGATTTGCGCCGGAAGCACTTCCAGCGCCTGGGTATGGTGCTGTAGCCGCTGACAGATGTCTTCCACCACCAGCATGTTTTCACGCTGGTTTTTGTCGTCGGCCAGTAGCCATTCGCCCAGATACTGAGCCTGGCGATCGTCAGGATGGCTGGCCACGGTGCCCGCCAGCGCTTCGGTGCGTAGGTGGTTGCCGCGTCGACGCCACAAGCGCTCCGGCGAGGAGCCCATAAAGGCGCTGTGGGCGTCGAATACCATGCAGAAATGGTAGCAGTTGAAGTTCAGCCGACGGCTGGCTGCCATCAGAGCGATGGCGTTGATGCCCCGATCAAAGTGCAAATCCGTCGCCCGCGCCAGCACCACTTTTTCGAATGCGCCACTGGCAATGGTCTCGGTGGCCTGCGAAATCAGCCGCAGCCACTCCGGTTTTTCAGGCAGATGCGTTTCGCGCACCTTGTGCGGAGCGAGCGGGGTAATTGTTCTGGCGGGTGAGAGCTGCAGTAAAAAGGCTCTCGCCTGCTGCGCATCATCCGCAAGCGAATGGTCGCTCGACAGGTTCAGTCGCAGTGTCGCCACGCCCCCCAGCCGCAGCCAGAGCAGGCGCGGCAGAAACAGGTGGCTCTTTTCAGGAGCAAACGCATTCAGGCCGCAAATGCGGGTGTCATCGGAAAGTTCGTGAGTCTGGAGAAACTGGCGGGCGAGCGTGAGTGACGAGAAATGGTGCACCGCGCCGAGGGCGGCCAGCTCTTCCTCACCGCTACGCTGTTGCCAGTAAAACTGAGGATAGGCCACCTGAGCACCCAGCCAGGCCAGGGGATCGAAGGCATCGTTTAACGGGAAAGAGACCTCGACATGACGCGTGCCGGGTGTGGGCGGAAACGCTTGAGCCAGAAAATGACCAAGACGTTCAATCGCAATTGAAATCGAATGCACGCTGACCTCTCCCTGTTAAAACCTCACATTATACGGGGTACTTACCATAAAAAGCAGTACCCACGTTTAGGGAGGGGTCACCGTTTTTGCATAAACTTAGCGGCGGGAGAGCAGAAGCCCCAGCACCAGGCCGGCAGCCGCCCCTACGCCAATGCCCTGCCACGGTTTTTCGTGCACGTAATCATCGGCACGATAGACCGCTTTTTTGGCGCGGTAATAGTAGTTGTCGGAGGCATTGCTGACGCGGTGTTTGACCTCTTCCAGCGCCTGTTCAGCACGCGCTTTCAGCTCAATATACTTTTGGTCTGCCGGGTCGCCTGAAGAACGCAGCACCTCTTCCAGTGTTTCACTAAGCAGCGCCAGGTCGTCGTCGATACGGGAATCCCAGGATTGAAATGACATATTTTTCTCCATGTGAGTGCTTCAGTCCCTAACTATAGACAACGACAGGCTATTACGCCTGTTTCGCTTCCCTCGCCATGCCGATATGTGGAATACCGTCTTCGTCGTACACCTCTGTTACCGGGGCGAACCCAAAGTGGGCATAGAATGGCTGCAGATGCGCCTGCGCGCCGAGATATAACGCCTTGTCTGGCCACTGTTTTTTGCAGGATTCGAGCGTCTGTTCCATCAGCTTATAGCCAAGTTTTTCACCTCGCGCGTTGCTGCTGATGATTACCCGGCCAATCACCACCGGGTCGAAATCGTCTTCACTTTTCAGAATCCTCGCATACGCCACCAGCGCGTCATCTTTCCAGCCGAGGATATGGCGGTTCTCACCGACCAGGTCATCGCCGTCGATATCCTGATAGGGGCAGGTCTGTTCGACGACAAACACTTCGCAACGTAATTTGAGTAACGCGTAAAGGGCGGAAACGGTCAGCTCACTGTGATGTAAATCTTGCCACTGGATCATGTCAGGCTCCTTCTTAAGTATCATCCCGTTATACTAAACACTTCTCGTGAGTCATAGAGTCTGATGATGTTATGGAACTGATTTTTCTCGGTACGTCCGCCGGTGTGCCAACCCGATCACGAAATGTGACGGCAATCCTGTTCGATTTACAGCACCCGACGCATGCGGGTTTATGGCTTTTCGACTGTGGTGAAGGGACGCAGCATCAGCTGTTACACACCTCGTATCACCCCGGCAAGCTGGATAAAATTTTTATCACTCACCTGCACGGCGACCATCTGTTTGGCCTGCCAGGGCTGCTGTGCAGCCGCTCGATGGCCGGGAACGCCAGACCGCTGACGATCTACGGTCCGAAGGGCATTCAGGCGTTTGTCGAGACTACGCTGCGCCTTAGCGGGTCGTGGACCGATTATCCGCTGGAGGTGATAGAGATCGCTGAAGGCGTGGTGTTCCAGGACGCGCGTTTTACGGTGACCGCACAGCCGCTGAATCATCCGGTGGAGTGCTACGGCTATCGAGTGGATGAACACGACAAACCCGGCGCACTGGACGCTGCCGCGCTGATTGCCGACGGCATCAAACCTGGCCCGCTGTTCCAGCAGCTGAAAAATGGCGAAACCGTGACACTGGATGACGGACGCGTTGTTGACGGTCAGGCCTATCTCGCGGCCCCGGTTCCCGGTAAAAAAGTGGCGATCTTTGGCGATACGGCGCCCTGCCCTGAAGCGCTGCTTCTGGCGCACAACGTTGATCTGCTGGTCCACGAGGCGACGCTTGAGACGGCAATGGAAGAGAAAGCCAACAGCCGTGGGCACAGCTCTACGCGTCAGGCGGCAACCCTTGCCAGAGACGCGGGCGTGCAGAAACTGATCGTCACCCACGTCAGCTCTCGCTACGATGCCCAGGGCTGCGCGGCGCTGCTGGCGGAGTGCCGGGAAGTGTTCAAGGAGTGCGAGCTGGCCCACGATTTCATGCAGGTTTGCGTTTAGCCCTTCACTTTTCCCTCGGCGTGCCGATAACGATTAAAAGGCAAGCATCTCACTTGAGGGTAAAATGGATAATTTCCAGAAAGATATTGATGACAGGGCCAATCTGACCCTGTCGAACCGGTTTGAACTGTTGCTGTTCCGCCTCGGTACCTCGTTGAATGAGAACAAGTCTGAGCTGTTTGGCATTAACGTTTTTAAGCTGCGTGAAATTGTACCGATGCCGGAATTCACCAAGCCCGCGGGCATGAAGTCGCCGCTGATGGGTATGGTGAATATCCGCGATCAGGTGATCCCGGTCATCGATCTTTCGGCGGTGGCCGGCTGTAAACCCGCCACCGGTTTGAACATTCTGCTGATCACCGAGTATGCCCGTAGCGTGCAGGCGTTTGCCGTGGAGTCGGTAGAAAACATCATGCGTCTGGACTGGAAGCAGGTCCATGCGGCGGAAACTGCCGTCAGCGGACGCTACATCACCAGCATCGCCTGCCTCGATGAAGAGACGGATACCAACGATCTGGCGATGGTGCTCGACGTTGAACAGATTTTGTATGACATCACCCCGGCGAACCACGATCTGCACGCCAATAACCTGAAAATCAGCAAATTCAACATCAAGCCTGGCGCGGTAGCGATTGTGGCGGAAGATTCTAAGGTTGCCCGCTCCATGCTGGAAAAAGGGCTTGAGGCGATGAACATCCCGGCCCAGCTGCATATTACCGGCAAAGAAGCGTGGGAAAAAATTGGCGTGCTCGCTGCACAGGCGCAGGCCGAAGGCGTGCCGATCACCGATAAAATCGCGCTGGTGCTGACCGACCTCGAAATGCCAGAGATGGACGGGTTTACGCTGACGCGCAAAATCAAATCCGACGAGATCCTCAAGCATATTCCGGTGGTGATCCACTCCTCCCTGTCCGGAAACGCCAACGAAGACCATATCCGCAAGGTGAAGGCTGATGGCTATGTGGCGAAGTTTGAGCTTAACGAGCTGTCATCGGTGATTGAGGAAGTGCTGGATCGGTCGATGAAGAAGATTGATGGGCCGCTGATTAGCCGCAAACAGCTGGCTTGATTTGAGTCTGATTGCCGGGTGGCGCTTTGCTCACCCGCAATAAAAAACCCGCCGAGGCGGGTTTTTTTATGTCTGAGACAATTACATCAGCGGCATCGCATGCTGCACCAGGGTGATCAGCGGCTGCGGATAGATACCGAAGATCAGTACCAGCAGCGCGGAGATCAGCACCACAATACCGCCGGCGCTGTACTGCCAGTTGGTTGGCGCATCGCGGTTCAGCTGCTGTGGTGCCGACAGATACAGGCTCACCGCCACACGCAGGTAGTAGTACAGACCGATTGCGGAGCCGATAACCACCGCAGCCGTCAGCCACCACAGGCCAGACTGTACACCGACGGCCAGCACGTAGAACTTACCGATAAAGCCCAGCGTCATCGGGATACCCGCCAGAGACAGCATCATCACCGTCATTACCGCAGACAGAATCGGACGGTGCCAGAACAGACCACGGTAGGAGAACAGTGAATCGGCATCCGGACCACGGTACGGGCTGGACATCAGACTCACGACGCCGAACGCGCCGAGGCTGCTGAACAGGTAACCGGCCAGGTAAACACCGACGGTTTCCATCGACATGGAGCCGCTCTGCAGGGCAATCAGCGCTACCAGCAGATAACCCAGGTGGGAGATAGACGAGTAACCAAGCAGACGCTTGATGTTGGTCTGGCTCAGCGCCATCAGGTTACCGAAGATGATGGAGGCGAAGGCGATAATGCCGAGCACCACGCGCACCGCTTCGCTGTCACCCACTGGCGCGTACAGGAACAGACGCATCACCACGCCGAAGATCGCGATTTTACTCGCTGTCGCCAGGAAGGTGGAGACAGGAGCCGGAGCGCCCTGATACACGTCTGGCGTCCACAGGTGGAACGGAACCAGAGAGAGTTTAAAGCCAAGACCGACAATCATCATGCCCAGACCCGCCAGCAGCAGCGGTTCGTGCAGCATGTTGTCGCCGAGGCTCTTACCGAGCGCCACGAACGACAGGTTCCCGGACTGTGCGTACAGCAGCGCCATACCAAACAGCAGGAAAGACGAGGCGGCAGCAGACAGAATCGTATACTTGATACTCGCTTCCAGAGAGCGCTTCTGACGGAACGCATAACCAATCAGGCCGAACAGCGGCAGTGAGATCAACTCAATACCGAGGAACAGGGCCGCGAGGTGGTTCGCGTTCGCCAGCAGGATCCCGCCGAGGGCGGCAATCAGAACCAGCAGGTAAAACTCTTCTTTGTTGTCGTTGTAGCCTTCGAGCCAAGGGTAAGCAAAGGTACAGGTCGCCAGGCTCGCCAGCAGGACCAGCCCGGTGTACAGCATCGCAAAACCGTCAACGCGCATCAGCGGGGTGACATCCATTGCGCCCGCCTGGCCAACAAACCAGAGGGAGACTAACGCAGCGTTCAGACCTAAAACCGACAGTGTGGCATTCAGGAAGTGATTGCGTCGCCACGCAATGGAGAGCATCACAACCACCACCGTCAATCCGACGATCAGCAGCGGTAGCAGCGCGATCAGTTGTTGTGGAGTTATTGTCATGGCGATTTACAGCCTTGTATTAGAAGCAGAATTAACAAACCACTGCTGGATGTTACCCATCGCGGAATGCGAGGTATCCAGAATCGGCTGCGGATAGAAGCCCAGCAGCACCAGCAGTACGACCAGCAGCAGAACGATGAACAGTTCGCGCAGCGACATTCCCGGCAGTTCTTGCGCCGCGATTTGGCTCTTCGCTTTACCGAAGTAAGCGCGATGCAGCATCGCCAGCGAGTAAACGGACGCGAAGACCAGGCCGAAAGTGGAGATAACCGTAATGACCGGAACCACTTTAAAGCTGCCGAACAGAATCATGAATTCGCCGACAAAGTTACCGGTACCCGGCATACCCAGCGTCGCCACTGCGAAGAACATCGACAGGGCTGGCAACCACTTAATTTTGCTCCACAGACCGCCCATCATGCGCATGTCACGGGTATGCAGACGTTCGTACAGCTGACCACAGAGGATGAAGAGACCCGCCGCAGACAGACCGTGTGCAATCATCTGAATCACCGCCCCCTGGTACGCCAGCTGGCTGCCGGTGTAGATGGCAATCAGCACGAAGCCCATGTGGGAAACGGAGGTGTACGCGATAAGACGTTTGATGTCGTACTGCGTGAAAGCCATCCATGCGCCGTAGAAGATACCAATCACACCGAGCCACATCGCAATCGGTGCAAACTCAGCGGAGGCGTTCGGGAACAGCGGCAGCGCAAAGCGCAGCAGACCGTAGGCCGCGGTTTTCAGCAAGATCCCCGCCAGGTCAACGGAACCCGCCGTGGGTGCCTGGGAGTGCGCGTCTGGCAGCCAGCCGTGCAGTGGAACCACCGGCATTTTCACCGCAAACGCAATGAAGAAGCCCAGCATCAGCAGGTATTCGACGCCGTGAGACATTGGCGTTTTCAGCAGGTCCTGATAGTTGAAGGTCCAGACACCAGTCGCGTTGTAGTGCACGAACACCAGCGCCAGGATGGCAATCAACATCACCAGACCACTCGCCTGGGTGTAGATGAAGAACTTGGTGGCCGCCGTGATACGCGTTTTACCGTCGGATGCCTTATGGCCCCACAGCGCGATCAGGAAGTACATCGGCACCAACATCATCTCCCAGAAGAAGAAGAACAGGAACATGTCGATGGCAAGGAACACGCCGATAACGCCGCCCAGGATCCACATCAGGTTCAGGTGGAAGAAGCCCTGGTATTTTTGAATCTCGTTCCAGGAACAGAGCACCGCCAGAACGCCGAGCAAACCGGTCAGCACCACCATCAGCAGCGACAGACCGTCGATGGCGAGGTGGATTGTGATACCAAAGCGCGGTATCCACGGCAGGATAAATTCAGACTGCCACTGCGGAATACCCGCAGACTGGGTCAGAGAATAGCCGCCCTGCAACCACAGTTGCAGACCAAGCGCGAGCGTCAATCCCATGGTGATCAGCGCAATCCAGCGCGGCATCTTCACGCCAAAGCGTTCGGTCTGCCAGCACAGGAACCCACCAATGAAGGGAATTAATATTAGCCAGGGTAGTAACATGGCGATTTTTATTCCTTTTTAAGGCCCCAGCCGGGGCCGATTTTCAACGAATTCTCACGGAACATTCACTTCGGACTGGGTTTGTTATGTCGGGTGGCACTCACGCTTATCCGACCTACGCTCTTGTAGGCCCGGCTTGCACCACCGGGCAAACCCAATCTCAGATCAACGCAACACCATCAGCAGCGCCAGCACGACGACCGCACCAATGCTCATGGATGCCACATACCAGCGCAGATAGCCGTTCTCGCTCAACAGCAGGCCTTTACCTGCAAAGCGGGACAGCACTGCCGGGATGTTCATCATGGAGTTCATCGGATCGCGTTTCAGCAACCATGCAACGCCCAGGAACGGCTTAACGAAGATCATGTCGTACAGCCAGTCGAAGCCCCACGCGTTGTACCACCAGGTGCCCAGCAGACGGCCTGGCGCACTGTTAGCAACAGCCGTCACCAGAGTACGTTTGCCCAGCCACAGCCATGCAGCAATCAGGATGCCTGCGATAGCGACCACACCGGAGGTGATTTCAAGCGTCAGAACGCGACCGTGCTCAAGCTCGGTGGTATCCGGCAGTACGCCCTGCAACGGTGGCACAATCATCGCGCCAACGAAGGTAGAGAGCACCAGCAGAACCAGCAGCGGCAGGTGGTGAGTAATCCCCTTCCCTGCGTGAGCGTGAATTTGTTCTTTACCGTGGAAGACGATGAAAATCATACGGAAGGTATACAGGGAGGTCATAAACGCACCGACCAGACCTGCCACCATCAGATTGATATGACCATTTGCCATGGCGCCCGCAAGGATTTCGTCCTTACTGAAGAAGCCCGCAGTGATGATCGGCAGTGCCGACAGCGCCGCGCCGCCCACCAGGAAGCAGACATACACCAGCGGAATCGATTTGCGCAGACCGCCCATCTTGAAGATGTTCTGCTCGTGATGGCACGCCAGAATGACGGAGCCAGACGAGAGGAACAGCAGCGCTTTAAAGAACGCGTGCGTCATCAGGTGGAAGATCGCTGCGTCCCATGCCTGCACGCCCAGCGCCAGGAACATGTAACCAATCTGGCTCATGGTGGAGTAAGCGAGAACGCGTTTGATGTCCGTCTGAACCAGCGCGGCAAAGCCCGCCAGTACCAGAGTTACCGCACCGACGATACCGACAAGGTGCAGAATTTCCGGCGTCATCAGGAACAGGCCATGTGTACGTGCAATCAGATAGACACCAGCGGTCACCATGGTCGCGGCGTGGATCAGCGCGGAGACAGGCGTTGGGCCTGCCATCGCGTCCGCAAGCCAGGTCTGCAACGGCAGCTGCGCGGATTTACCCACGGCACCACCCAGCAGCATCAGCGTTGCCCACGTTAGCATGTTGTTGCCTGCTTCGAAGTGCGCTGGCGCCAGTTCCACCATTTCGCGGAAGTTCAGCGTGCCCAGTTCGTTGTAAAGAATGAACAGCGCGAAAGCGAGGAACACGTCACCCACACGGGTCACGACGAACGCTTTCATGGCGGCTGCGCCATTCTTCGGATCGGTGTAGTAGAAACCGATCAGCAGGTAAGAACAGAGACCCACGCCTTCCCAGCCGAGATACATCAGCAGCAGGTTATCACCCAGCACCAGAACAACCATGCTGGCGATAAACAGGTTGGTGTAGGCGAAGAAGCGGGAGTAACCCTCTTCACCGCGCATATACCAGGAGGCGAACATGTGGATCAGGAAGCCAACACCGGTAACCACGGAGAGCATGGTCAGGGAGAGACCATCCAGTACCAGGCTGAAACCGATGTTGAAATCGCCGACCGACATCCAGGTCCACAGCGGCAGGCTGAACGCCTGCTTGCCGTTGTTAAAGAAGTCGATACCCGCGTAAGCGGTGACCAGCGCAGCCAGGCCGATAGAGCCGATGCCCACGGTGGCAGACAGATTTTCCGACCAGCGACCACGGGAGAAAGCCAGCAGCACAAAGCCGATCAACGGGAAAATAATGGTTAAGGCAAGCATGTTCATCCACGCAACTCACTTACTGAATCGATGTTCAGGTTCTGGCGGCGACGATGGAGCTGCAGCAACAGCGCCAGGCCAATACTCGCTTCGGCAGCCGCAAGGCTGATGGCGAGAATATACATCACCTGACCATCGGTCTGGCCCCAGTAGCTACCGGCGACCACAAAGGCCAGCGCGGAAGCGTTGATCATGATTTCCAGACCGATCAGCATAAACAGCAGATTGCGTCGGATAACCAGACCGGTTAAGCCCAGAACGAACAAAATCGCGGCGAGGATCAGTCCATGTGTTAAGGGGATCATGCGCGCTCCTCCGTTTTTCTTTTCGCGCTGTCATTCGCACGGTTGCTCAGCACTTCGCCGGCACGATCTTCGCGGCCAACGTGGAAGGCAACAACCAGACCCGCCAGCAGCAGCATCGACGCCAGTTCAACGGCCAGTACGTACGGACCGAAGAGCGTGATACCAACCGCTTTCGCGCTGATCGGCGTACCGTCGATACCCTGATCGTTCACGCCGAGAATCGCGTAAACGATCACTGCCAGCATGATGGCCGACAGAATCGCCGGGCCAATCCATACCTGCGGTTTCAACCACTGACGCTCTTGTTCAATTTCAGAGCCGCCCAGGTTCAGCATCATGACGACGAACACGAACAGAACCATAATGGCCCCGGCGTAGACGATGATCTCCAGCGCACCCGCAAAGTGGGCGCCCAGCGCGAAGAACACGCCGGAAATAGCCAGAAGCGAAATGATTAAGTAAAGCAACGCATGCACCGGATTGGTGTGCGTAATCACTCGCAGCGTGGCCAGGATGGCGATAAGGCCACAGATATAAAAAGCGAATTCCATTGCCCTCTCCTTACGGTAACAGGCTCTTGACGTCGATAGGCTTAGCTTCGTTCTCTGCTTCGCCCTTATCTTTGCCGTCGATTGCCATACCCGCCATCCGGTAGAAGTTATATTCCGGGTATTTGCCCGGACCGGAAATCAGCAGATCCTCTTTCTCGTACACCAGGTCCTGACGCTTGTACTCACCCAGTTCGAAATCTGGAGTCAGCTGAATCGCCGTGGTTGGGCACGCTTCTTCACACAGACCGCAGAAAATGCAGCGTGAGAAGTTAATGCGGAAGAACTCAGGGTACCAGCGGCCGTCTTTGGTCTCTGCTTTCTGCAAAGAGATACAGCCAACCGGACAGGCTACCGCACACAGGTTACAGGCAACGCAGCGCTCTTCGCCGTCCGGATCGCGGGTCAGCACGATACGGCCACGGTAGCGCGGCGGCAGATAGACCGGCTCTTCCGGATACATCTGGGTTTCGCGTTTTGCAAACGCGTGCAGGCCGATCATCCAGATACTGCGTACCTGGGTGCCGAAACCTACCAATAATTCTTTTAAGGTCATGGTCTATTGCCCCTTATGGCTGCTGCCAGAGAATGACAGCTGCCGTTACCAACAAGTTGACTAGCGTCAGCGGCAGGCACACTTTCCAGCCGAAGGACATTACCTGGTCATAACGCGGACGCGGTAATGAGGCGCGAATCAAAATGAACATCATCATGAAGAACGCGGTTTTCAGCGCGAACCAGATGAACGGCGGTAAGAACGGGCCATGCCAGCCACCAAAGAACAGCGTTACCATCAACGCGGAAATGGTGACGATACCGATGTACTCGCCCACAAAGAACAGACCGAATTTCATACCGGAATATTCAATGTGATAACCGTCGGCCAGTTCCTGCTCGGCTTCTGGCTGGTCAAACGGGTGACGGTGACACACCGCCACGCCCGCGATAGCAAAGGTGACAAAACCAAAGAACTGCGGAATGACGTTCCAGATGTCGGCCTGGTTGTTGACGATGTCGGTCATGTTGAATGAACCGGCCTGCGCCACTACGCCCATCAGGGAAAGACCCAGGAACACTTCGTAGCTCAGGGTCTGCGCAGACGCACGCATCGCACCCAGCAGCGAGTATTTGTTGTTACTGGACCAGCCCGCAAACAGCACCGCGTACACCGCAAGACCCGCCATCATCAGGAAGAACAAGATCCCGATATTCAGGTCAGCGACCACCCAGGTCGGACTGACCGGGACGATAGCAAAGGCCAGCAGCAGTGAGGTAAAGGCGATCATCGGTGCCAGAGTAAAGATGACGCGATCCGAGAATTTCGGGATCCAGTCTTCTTTAAAGAACATCTTGATCATGTCCGCGACCAGCTGGAGTGAACCACCCCAGCCCACGCGGTTCGGTCCGTAACGGTTCTGGAACAGACCGAGCAGACGACGTTCACCAAAGCTCATGAACGCGCCGCAGGTGACAACCACCAGCAGAATGACCACCGCCTTGAGAATGCTTAACAGAATTTCGATGAGATCCGGCGTTAACCAACTCATGCTTGTGCCTCCTGCAGATTATCAAGACGCGCGCCCGCCAGTACCGGAGCGATGCCCGGCAGACCCATCGGCAGACCCACCTGCCCTGCTGTCAGACCTTCGGCGATAACCAGCGGCAGACTGATGGTCTGGCCTTCATAGCTAAAGGAGACCTGGCTGCCCGCGTTGACGCCAAGCTTCGCGGCATCCGCCGGATTGAGCTTGATGTAAGGCTGCGGCATGCGCGTCTGGAATACCGGAGAGCGCTGGGACATCTCGTCACTACCGAACAGATGGTAGTACGGCGCGATACGCCAGTTGCCTTCCTGCGCTTCGAAACTCGCCGGAACGGTCGTGAAGTACTCCAGACCCGTTTCGCTCGCTTCGATCAGACGAACACCTGGATCACCATGGCGCAGAGAGCCGCCCACTTCCGCCTGGAACTTGTTCCATGCCTGCGGGGAGTTCCAGCCTGGTGCCCATGCGAACGGAACCTGAGAGCGCGGTGCAGACGGTTGGTTGTTCCCTTCCATGGAGAAGGCGAACATCGTGTCTTTATCCTGCGGCTGACGCGGTTCGTGCACGCTGATATTCGCGCGCATCGCGGTACGACCACTGTAACGGTGCGGTTCACGAGCCAGTTTCTGGCCGCGAATGCGGAAGCTCGCGTCCGGCGCGGCTTCTTTAATGCCCGCCAGTTGCGGCAGTTTTGCGACCACGGCATCGATCACATCATCGAGCTGCGTCCAGTCCACCTGACGGTTTTCTACGGTGCTGTGCAGCGAGTGCAGCCAGCGCCAGCTTTCCAGCATCACGGTGTTGCTGTCGTAATAGGACGGGTCATAAACCTGGAAGAAACGCTGTGCGCGGCCTTCGTTGTTGATAACCGTACCGTCGCTTTCGGCGAAGCTTGCCGCTGAGAGCACGAGGTGCGCTTTGTCCATAATCGCGGTGCGCTGATGGTCGATTACCATCACCAACGGCGCTTTAGACAGAGCGGCATCCACGCGAGCCGCAGAAGCATGACGATGCAAGTCGTTCTCAAGTACGATAACGCCGTCAGCCGCACCCGATTCGAGTTCGCTTAACGCCGCTTCCAGAGAACCGCCGCCAATCAGTCCCAGACCGACGCTGTTCACTGCGCGCGCAATCATGGTCACACCCACGTCTGCCCCACGCCCTTTCAGCGCTTTAGCCACGTTTGCCGCAGCCTGAATCACATCGGGGCTGCCGGCGTTGGTGCCGGAAATAATCAGTGGTTTTTTCGCACCGGCCAGAGCCTGAACGATCACGTCGATCTTGTTTTGCAGGTCACGATCCAGGCCTTCAACGGCCGGAGCACTGTTATCCAGCGCGTGAGCAATAGCAAAACCGAGGCGCGCCTGATCTTCCACCGGTGCGCGATAGGTCCACGCCGCGATGTCGTCCAGACGCGTGTTGTCGACGTTCGTCACAAACAGCGGATGCTTGGCACGCTGGCCGATGTTCAGGATTGCCGCAATCTGCCAGTCAGCCACTTTCTGGGCCGCTGCCATTTCACGTGCTTTACCTTTCACCGCCTGACGAACGGCCAGCGCAACGCGCGCACCGGTCTGAGTCAGATCTTCGCCCAGCACCAGCACCGCGTCATAGGATTCGATTTCGCGCAGCGCCGGGGTACGAATACCGCCTTCACGCAGCACTTTCAGCACCAGCTGCAGACGTTCCTGCTCGCCGTTGGCGATACCGGTGTAGAAGTTATCCGCACCCACCAGCTCACGCAGCGCAAAGTTGCTTTCGACGCTGGCGCGCGGGGAGCCGATACCGATCACTTTCTTCGACTGGCGCAGAATATCTGCCGCGCCCTGCATCGCTTGTTCAGCGTTGAGGGTGATCAGGTCATCGCCACGGCGCTGAACCGGCTGACGCGGACGGTCTTTCAGGTTCACATAGCCATAGCCGAAACGACCACGGTCGCAGAGGAAGTAGTGGTTTACGGTACCGTTGTAACGGTTTTCGATACGACGCAGTTCACCATAGCGCTCGCCCGGGCTGGTGTTACAGCCAAGGGAACACTGCTGGCAGATGCTTGGTGCAAACTGCATGTCCCACTTACGGTTGTAACGCTCGGAGTGCGTTTTATCGGTGAAGACGCCGGTCGGGCAGATTTCTACCAGGTTACCGGAGAATTCGCTTTCGAGCGTACCGTCTTCCGGACGACCAAAGTAGACGTTGTCATGCGCGCCATACACGCCAAGATCCTGACCGTCTGCGTAATCTTTGTAGTAACGCACGCAGCGATAGCAGGCGATGCAGCGGTTCATTTCGTGAGAGATGAACGGCCCCAGATCCTGATTACGGTGGGTACGTTTAGTAAAGCGATAGCGACGGAAGCTATGACCGGTCATCACGGTCATATCCTGAAGATGGCAGTTACCGCCCTCTTCACAAACCGGACAGTCGTGCGGGTGGTTGGTCATCAACCATTCCACGACGCTCTCGCGGAACTGTTTCGCTTCTTCGTCTTCAATCGAAATAAAGGTGCCTTCGGTCGCTGGTGTCATACAGGACATCACCAGGCGCCCACGCGTGTCTTCCGCGTTTTGATATTGCTTCACCGCACACTGGCGGCAAGCACCGACGCTGCCCAGCGCCGGATGCCAGCAAAAATACGGAATATCAAGGCCGAGAGACAGACAAGCTTCTAGCAGGTTGTCGGCCCCGTTGACCTCGTATTCTTTGCCGTCTACATGAATCGTAGCCATTAGCATGCTTCCAGTTGGCTCAGTCAGGGACTGAGCGTTAATCAAAATTCAGTATCGCTACCAGCGCGCTTTCAGCAGGTTCGGCTGAATACCATTAATCAAATGGGTATTGCTGAACTGCTGCTTGATGCCTGCTTCGAATTCGTCGCGGAAATATTTAATCGCGCTCTGCAATGGCTCAACGGCACCTGGTGCGTGGGCACAGAAGGTTTTGCCCGGACCGAGGAATCGACACAGTTGCTCAAGTGTCTCGATATCGCCCGGCTGGCCTTCGCCGCGCTCGATAGCGCGCAGAATTTTCACGCTCCATGGCAAACCATCACGGCATGGCGTACACCAGCCGCAGGATTCGCGCGCGAAGAACTCTTCCAGGTTACGCACCAGCGACACCATGCCAATTTCATGGTCCACGGCCATCGCCAGCGCCGTACCCAGACGGCTGCCTGCTTTACCAATGCTTTCAAATTCCATTGGCAGATCGAGGTGGGCTTCGGTCAGGAAGTCGGTCCCTGCCCCACCCGGTTGCCAGGCTTTAAATTTCAGGCCATCGCGCATCCCGCCCGCATAGTCTTCGAGGATTTCGCGTGCGGTAGTACCGAACGGCAGCTCCCAAAGGCCAGGATTTTTGACGCGGCCGGAGAAGCCCATCAGCTTGGTGCCCGCGTCTTTGCTGGTCGAAATGTTCTGATACCACTCCACGCCGTTGGCGAGAATAGCCGGTACGTTACACAAGGTTTCGACGTTGTTGACACAGGTCGGTTTACCCCAGACGCCGGAACTTGCCGGGAATGGCGGCTTGGAGCGTGGGTTCGCGCGGCGGCCTTCGAGGGAGTTAATCAGTGCGGTCTCTTCACCACAGATATAACGCCCTGCGCCCGTGTGCACGAACAGCTCAAAATCAAAACCGGTGCCGAGAATGTTTTTGCCCAGCAGGCCCGCTTCGGTCGCTTCTGCAATCGCGCGGCGCAGGTGCTCTGCCGCTTCGATGTACTCGCCGCGCAGGAAGATGTAACCACGATAGGCTTTCAGCGCGAACGCGGAGATCAGCATGCCTTCCACCAGCAGGTGCGGCAGCTGCTCCATCAGCAGGCGGTCTTTATAGGTGCCTGGCTCCATTTCATCGGCGTTACACAGCAGGTAACGGATGTTCATGGATTCGTCTTTCGGCATCAGGCTCCACTTAAGACCGGTGGAGAAACCTGCACCGCCGCGCCCTTTCAGGCCGGAATCTTTAACCGCGTTAACGATCTCATCTGGCGCCATGCCCGAGAGCGCTTTACGCGCCCCTTCGTAACCGTTTTTGCTCTGGTATTCTTCGAGCCAAACCGGCTGTTTGTCATCGCGCAGACGCCAGGTCAGCGGATGGGTTTCAGCAGTGCGAATGACTGTTTTCATTTGTACCGCTCCAGCAGGTCAGGAATTGCTTCCGGCGTCAGATGGCTGTGAGTGTCCTCATCAATCATCATGCTCGGCCCCTTGTCGCAGTTACCCAGGCAGCAGGTTGGCAGCAGCGTGAAACGACCGTCAAAGGTCGTCTGTCCTGGCTTGATATCGAGTTTCTTCTCGAGTGCAGCCTGGATGCCCTGATAACCGGTGATATGGCAAACGACGCTGTCGCAATAGCGAATAACGTGACGGCCCACCGGCTGGCGGAAGATCTGGCTGTAGAATGTTGCCACCCCTTCCACGTCGCTTGCCGGGATACCCAGCACGTCGGCGATCGCATAGATCGCGCCATCGGGTACCCAACCACGCTGTTTCTGGACGATTTTCAGCGCTTCAATGGATGCCGCACGCGGGTCTTCGTAGTGGTGCATTTCGTGCTCAATTGCCGCACGTTCTGCCGCACTCAGCTCAAAAGCCTCGGTTTGTGGTTGTTGATTCTCGTGCATAATTAGCGGTCCACATCTGACATAACAAAATCGATACTACCCAGATACACAATCAGGTCGGAGACCAGACTGCCGCGAATGGCGGACGGGATCTGCTGCAGGTGCGCATAGCTCGGCGTACGGATACGCGTACGATAGCTCATGGTGCTGCCGTCACTGGTCAGGTAGTAACTGTTAATACCCTTGGTCGCTTCAATCATCTGGAAGGATTCGTTGGCCGGCATGACCGGGCCCCAGGAAACCTGCAGGAAGTGAGTGATCAGAGTTTCGATATGTTGCAGCGTGCGCTCTTTCGGTGGCGGCGTTGTCAGCGGGTGATCCGCTTTGAACGGGCCTTCCGGCATGTTGTTGAGGCACTGCTCAAGGATGCGAAGACTCTGGCGCAGCTCTTCGACTTTCAGCATCACGCGGGTGTAGCAGTCGGATACGCCGCCGCCAACCGGGACTTCGAAGTCGAAGTTTTCGTAGCCAGAGTATGGACGGGCTTTACGCACGTCGAAATCAATACCCGTCGCACGCAGGCCAGCACCGGTGGTGCCCCACTCCAGCGCTTCTTTCGCGCCGTAAGCGGCCACGCCTTTGGAACGGCCAATCAGGATGGTGTTACGCAGCGCGGCTTTCTCGTAAGAGGCCAGACGCTTCGGCATCCAGTCGAGGAATTCGCGCAGCAGACGATCCCATCCGCGCGGCAGGTCATGTGCCACGCCGCCAATACGGAACCAGGCCGGGTGCATACGGAAACCCGTAATTGCTTCAACCAGATCGTAGATTTTCTGACGGTCGGTAAACGCGAAGAACACCGGCGTCATCGCCCCGACGTCCTGAATGAACGTGGAGATGTAGAGCAGGTGACTGTTGATACGGAACAGTTCTGACAGCATCACGCGGATAACGTTAACGCGATCCGGTACGGTGATACCCGCCAGTTTCTCAACGGCCAGCACGTAAGGCATTTCGTTCACGCAGCCGCCGAGGTACTCGATACGGTCGGTGTACGGAATGTAGCTGTGCCAGGACTGACGCTCGCCCATCTTCTCAGCACCACGGTGGTGGTAACCGACATCAGGCACACAGTCGACAATCTCTTCGCCGTCGAGCTGAAGAATAATACGGAACGCACCGTGCGCAGACGGGTGGTTTGGACCGAGGTTGAGGAACATGAAGTCCTCGTTGTCGGTACCGCGCTTCATGCCCCAGTCTTCCGGCTTGAAAGTCAGCGCTTCCATCTCCAGATCCTGTTTGGCTTTGGTCAGCTCAAACGGATCGAATTCGGTGGCGCGCGCCGGATAGTCTTTACGCAGCGGGTGGCCGGTCCAGGTCTGCGGCATCATGATGCGCGTCAGGTGCGGGTGGCCATCGAACGTCATGCCGAACATTTCCCAGGTTTCACGCTCATACCAGTTGGCGTTAGGGAAAAGTTTGGTGAGCGTCGGCAGATGCATGTCGTTTTCAGACAATGCCACCTTGAGCATGATATCCCGGTTGCGGTCTATTGAGATCAGGTGGTAGAAAACGGAAAAATCCGCCGCGGGTAAACCGTGACGGTGGGTGCGAAGACGCTCATCCATGCCGTGTAAGTCAAACAGCATGACGTAAGGTTTAGGTAATTTCTTTAAGAAATCAACTGCTTCCAGCAATTGTTCACGCTTCACCCAAACAACGGGTACCCCGGTGCGGGTGGCCTGAACAGTAAAGGCATCCGGCCCAAAACGGTTGCGCAGTTCGCCAATGACCGGGTCATCGAGATGATCCCGGGTTTGCCATGCGGCATCTTGCGCGGTTAAGTCGGTCATATTGTTCACCATTGCAAATGGTCCGTGGTGACTGTTAAGCCTGGCTTCGCGCTATTTGTATAGTGATATGCGAAGGTTTGCCCCAGGCCCACAGGCGCAAATTAAATTTCGTCAGGCGTACGCAGATTGGTGACTGCAATACGTTCTCCGCGTTTACGCTCGCGCTCAGACTGCATATTGGCGCGGTACACGCCCTGGTCGCCCACGACCCAGGAAAGCGGACGGCGTTCTTTACCGATCGACTCCTGCAGCAGCATCAGCGCCTGCATGTAAGCTTCCGGACGCGGCGGGCAGCCAGGGATGTAAACATCCACCGGGATAAACTTATCGACGCCTTGCACAACGGAATAAATGTCGTACATACCACCCGAGTTTGCACAGGCACCCATGGAGATAACCCACTTCGGCTCGAGCATCTGGTCATAAAGACGCTGAATAACTGGCGCCATTTTGGTGAAGCAGGTTCCGGCCACCACCATCAGGTCAGCCTGACGAGGGGAAGCACGCAGTACCTCGGCACCAAAACGCGCAACGTCATGCACCGCAGTGAATGACGTCACCATTTCAACGTAGCAGCAAGAAAGACCAAAGTTGTATGGCCAGATGGAGTTCTTACGACCCCAGTTGACCATATCGTGCATGGCATGTTCGAGTTTGCCCATGTACACGCTTTTGTTGACTTCTTGCTCCAGGGGGTCGGTTACGATCTCCTGTTTTTGCAGGGGGTAACGGTCATTCTCACCGTTAGGATCTATGCGGGTGAGCGTATAATCCATCTTATTGCCTCGCTGTTACTGCTGACGATTAGAGTTACTGTTTTCCGGATTAACCAGTTCACGGCGTGAACGCACAGGTGTCCAGTCCAGCGCGCCGATGCGCACCAGGTACACCAGACCGGCCAGTAGCACTAAAATGAAAATTGCGGCTTCGACAAAGCCAGTCCATCCACTTTCGCGGATTGACGTTGACCATGCGAACAGGTAGAGCGCTTCAACGTCGAAAATGACGAAGAACATGGCCACCAGATAGAACTTGGCGGACAAGCGTAAGCGAGCAGTACCTACCGAATCGATACCCGATTCAAATGGGGTGTTTTTGTGCCTTGCGCGGGCGCGACCGCCCAGGAACCAGCCGCCGATTAACATCAGGCAGCACAGGCCAATGGCAACAATAAGAAAGATTGCGAATGCCCAGTGATGAGCGACGACTTCTGTGGATGTTGACATACTCATTGCTTACTCATCAAAAGTGATATCTACAGCTCTGCTCTTGCTGGCAGATGGACATCACATCGATTCATGGGGAGGAACAAATAACCTTACACCGACTGTCAGAAATGAGACATAGACAGCAAAATGATGTGGTTTTTTACTCCTTTCTATAACCTTTTGTCAACTTTAACAAAGGTTTCTTCACATTAAATCACATAGATCGATTCTCATTAACATTTCATGCCCTTTAACCCTGGTGGGTCGATGACTTTACGTCAACTGCATGCTGTTGAATCGTGTCCGTTTTGAAGTAAAAGAAATATTACCCTCCTATTTTGACAGGATTTGCTGCTGATTCCTCCCCCCAAATGGGAGTATTTTCTTGATCTGAGACACGCTTTTGTTAATCCAATCAAAAAAACGGCAACATTTTTGCTGGTTTTTTAACATCAGTGCCGCAGAGAAGATAACAAAACGCATTACGTTCAAAAATCGAGCAGAACCATACATCGCGATGATAATTAAGACTTATTTACAATAACCTCAAAGAGTATGGCGCTATTGTTGTCAAAAAAAAACCACTCTGCGGAAATACCGCACGAGTGGTTCTTTTTTACACTTACAAATTGTTACGACAATTATCGGATCGGGATCACTCAAAATCCCCTTCAACCACCAGGGAATCGCCCCCCCCTTCGGGAGTAACATTCTCGAATTGCCATGGGTTGTGGTAGTTCACCATCGCTTCAAACACGATTTTTGCCAGCTCGTTGTTGCTGGATGAGTTATGGCAAAGCAGATATTCCGTGTCCGGCAGCGCAGGTAAACCATTAGATTTACCTAAGACGCGTAAATCCGGGCTCATCATCTCAACAGGGCGAGCGGTCACACCAAGTCCGGCTTTAACGGCGGCACGCACTGCAGGTAATGTGGAAGCCACGTACGCTAAACGCCACGGAATATTCGCTTCATTCAGAGCCGACAACACCATATCGCGGAACGGACTAGGATCGTCCAGCAATACCAGCGGAATAGGCTCGCCTTTTTGCAGCACATATTCTGCCGCGCAATACCAGTGCGTTGGCGACGTTCGTAATGTCAGACAATCAAATTGTCCAGGACAGTGCGTGGTAACAACCAGATCAACTTCATGGTCTTTAAGCATATCAATCATGAAGGCATTTCGTTTTACGCTGACATCCAGCGCAAGCTTCGGATAAACCGAACTGATCCGATTAAGTAAAAACGGCAATATCGTATCAGCAGATTCATCAGAAGCGCCTAACGTTAAAACGCCCTGAAGATTGCTAAACATTAATGACATACATGCTTCATCGTTGAAGCGTAAAATCTTCCTGGCGTAACCCAGTAACTGGATCCCGTGCTCAGTTAACAGTTTATTACGACCGTGGCGTGCAAAGAGTTCTTTGCCCACCAGTTGCTCCAGTCGCTGCATCTGTTGGCTGACCGCCGATTGCGTACGGCAGACAGCGGCAGCAGCGGCTGCAAAGGTGTTGAGATCAGCGACCGCAACAAACGTTCTCAGCAGATCGAGATCGAGATTTAGTATCGGACGATTTGCATTTATCATATCTATTCACTTACAAGTTGCTCGTGCGGAGCTGCCGACCGGCAGACTACCTGACAGATAGTTATTGGCTGGTGTATAGCAGAAGTCAGAAACAACGTTCCATGACGATATTTTTATTCTCTTAAATGTTCAGGATATTTTTAGATTTTGCTGATTTCAGTAAATTCCATTAAAGAACTTACTCATCATCACTCTTTTACTCGCAACACGGGCACAGCAGTAAAGGTGTTGCCTATCCAGTATAGTAGAGATAATTCTAACAATAACAATCAACTAATTCAGAAAAATCGAGGCAAAATACACAGTAATGTAAACATTCCTCTCTTTTCCTGAGACAACATCTTAACCCAAATCCACTTTATTTATAAGTATTATTACACCATTACTGATTAATCCATGTTGATTAACGGCTAAACTAATTTTATTAAAATTAACGAAAGTTAAGATTTAGGCATCATTAATAAATAAACATTAATGTAGATTAGGTTTATCCATTAATATTGCTTAACAATATTTTCACACGCGCAACCTCTGGCCGAATCCATCATTCACCAAAGATATTAAGAAGCATTCCGGTTTTACGAAAGGTCACCGGGAGAAATCATTGCGATCTCATCGTTTCTCTGTCGTACAGCGGTTTTAAGCAGGGTAAAATACATTAAAAACCACATGGTGCGAGATAATAAACTGCACTTACCTCTCAAAGCAATGCTTTACACGACCAAATTCCCTTTCTGATAGCTAAAAAGATTACCTCTTATTTTCGCATCCCAGCAAAATCTTCTTCTGTACACCCTTCAAAACGCAGCGCGGTGGGAGTACATTGTTCCGTGCTGACTTCCACGGCAGGGAGTGGCAATAACAGCTAAAAGGTCAACGATTCATGTCCCCTATCGAAAAATCCAGCAAATTAGATAACGTCTGTTACGACATCCGCGGTCCGGTTCTTAAAGAGGCTAAGCGCCTTGAAGAGGAAGGCAACAAAGTCCTGAAACTCAACATTGGTAACCCCGCGCCCTTTGGCTTTGACGCGCCGGATGAAATCCTCGTTGATGTGATCCGTAACCTGCCGACAGCGCAAGGCTACTGTGATTCAAAAGGACTCTATTCCGCCCGTAAGGCCATCATGCAGCACTATCAGGCCCGTGGGATGCGCGATGTCACCGTTGAAGATATCTATATTGGTAACGGCGTTTCTGAACTGATCGTCCAGGCGATGCAGGCTCTGCTTAACAGCGGCGATGAAATGCTGGTGCCTGCGCCGGACTATCCGCTGTGGACAGCGGCCGTTTCCCTTTCCAGCGGCAAAGCGGTGCACTATCTGTGCGATGAATCGTCCGACTGGTTCCCGGATCTCGACGATATCCGCGCCAAAATCACCCCGCGCACGCGCGGTATTGTGATTATCAACCCGAACAACCCAACGGGTGCCGTCTATTCCAAAGAGCTGTTGATGGAGATCGTTGAGATCGCCCGTCAGCACAACCTGATTATCTTTGCCGATGAGATTTACGACAAGATTCTGTACGATGCGGCGCAACACCACTCTATTGCTACGCTGGCTCCGGATCTGCTGACCGTCACCTTTAACGGCCTGTCGAAAACCTACCGCGTTGCCGGTTTCCGTCAGGGCTGGATGGTTCTGAACGGCCCGAAAAAACACGCCAAAGGCTATATCGAAGGGCTGGAAATGCTCGCCTCGATGCGCCTGTGTGCTAACGTTCCGGCGCAACACGCCATTCAGACAGCGCTCGGCGGTTATCAGAGCATCAGCGAATTTATCGTACCCGGCGGGCGTCTGTATGAGCAACGTAACCGCGCGTGGGAGTTGATTAACGATATTCCTGGCGTCTCCTGCGTGAAGCCGAACGGCGCGCTATATATGTTCCCGAAAATCGATATTAAACGTTTCAATATTCACGATGACCAGAAAATGGTGCTCGACTTCCTGTTACAGGAAAAAGTGCTGCTGGTGCAGGGAACCGCGTTTAACTGGCCGTGGCCGGACCACGTCCGTATCGTCACCCTGCCGCGCGAAGACGACCTCGAAATGGCGATTAGCCGGTTCGGACGCTTCCTCTCCGGTTATCATCAGTAAACCTCCATCAGGCTGCCACGGGCAGCCTGATTTGCATCTTGCCTCCCCTCGCCGCACAATGAAATCTGTCGCAGTGCAAGACAAAAGGTTATCTATGAGTCAGAGTCATTTTTTTGCCCATCTCTCCCGCCTGAAGTTAATCAACCGCTGGCCGCTGATGCGCAACGTGCGCACAGAGAACGTGTCTGAACACAGTTTGCAGGTCGCTATGGTCGCGCACGCGCTGGCCGCTATCAAAAACCGTAAATTCAACGGGCAGGTGAACCCCGAGCGCATCGCGCTGCTGGCGATGTATCACGACGCCTCTGAAGTTCTGACCGGGGATTTACCGACACCGGTTAAATATTTCAACTCGCAGATTGCGCAGGAATATAAGGCCATCGAGAAGATCGCCCAGCAGAAACTGGTGGATATGGTGCCGGAAGAACTGCGAGATATTTTTGCGCCGCTTATCGACGAACACCAGTGCACGGAAGAGGAAAGATTGCTGGTGAAACAGGCGGATGCCCTGTGCGCCTATCTCAAGTGTCTGGAAGAACTCTCCGCTGGTAATAATGAGTTTTTACTGGCGAAAACGCGGCTGGAAAAAACCCTCGAATCGCGTCGCAGCGAAGAGATGGATTATTTCATGGAGGTGTTCGTGCCGAGCTTCCATCTGTCGCTGGATGAAATCAGTCAGGATTCGCCGCTGTAAGCCTTTGCCAGGTGTACAGCTGATACACAAATGCAGCCGGGTCAGGCGAAGCCGCCGCCCGGCGTAAAGTGGTCAGAACGGGAACAGCACCGGAATCAACACCACGCACACCAGCATTACCAGGATAGTGAACGGCACGCCGAGCTTCACGAAATCGCTGAATTTATAGTTTCCCGGTCCCAGCACCAGCGTATTCACTGGTGACGAAACAGGCGTCATAAACGCCGCCGACGCGGCCATTGCGACCATCATCGCAAACGGATACGGCGACACCCCCATCGATTTAGCCATCGCCAGCGCAATCGGCGCCATCAGCACCGCCGTCGCGGTATTGGAGATAAACAGCCCGATGGTGGCGCACATGACAAACAGACAAATCAGCATCATGTACGGGCCGTATCCCCCGCCGACGTCCATCAGCCCTTTCACCACCAGATCCACGCCACCCGTTTTTTGCAGCGCCAGAGCAAACGGCATCATCCCGACGATCAGAATAATGCTCGGCCAGTGAATGGCTTTATAGGCACTTTCCGCGTCGATGCAGCGGAATTTCCCCATCAGCAGACAGGCAATAATGGCCGCGATCGGATTCGGAATTTCGTCCGTGAGCATCAGTGCGACCATCAGCACCAGACAGAAAATGGCATGCGGCGCCTGGCTGTGGGCCGGTGACGCATCGCTCTCTTCGATGGGCATATTGAGCACCACAAAATCACGCCCTTTTTGACCAAGCTGGCTGATCAGTTTCCAGTTGCCGACCACCAGGAAGATATCGCCCAGCTGCAGCGGCTCATCCACTACCGCCCCTTCCATCGCCACCCCGTCACGTTTCAGGCCAACCACATTCAGCCCGTAGCGGGTTCGAAACCCTATCTCACGGACGGTTTTACCCAGCAATTCCGATTCGGGGATAAGAGAGACTTCTGCCATTCCCACGTCCAGCGCCTGGTCGGAGAAATACTCACCACGAAGCACCATTGGCTCCAGCAGTTGCTCGGTGCAGAACTCACGTAAATCGACGTCCGCCGTCGACATATCAATCAGCAGAACATCGCGGGCACGAAACTCAGATACCCCGTTCACATTTACAATCACGCGACGGAACCGGCGCCAGCGCTCGACCCCGATGATATTCGCGCCGTAGCGCTCGCGCAGCTTGAGATCGTCAAGACGCTGACCAATCAGCGGCGAACCGGGGCGAATCGCCAGACGACGCGCCCGACCGGTAAGACGATACTCTTTGATCAGATCGCGGAAGGTGCGTCTGCGCCAGCCATCGCGGTGTTTATGCTGGTTATCGCCCTTCAGGGCAAAGCGGGTCAGGAGCATATAAACCACCCCGAGCACCAGCACCACCAGGCCAATCGGCGTCACGCTGAAGAAACTAAACCCGGCATAGCCTTCGCGTAGCAGTTCACTGTTAACCACCAGGTTCGGTGGCGTGGCGACCAGAGTCATCATGCCGCTAATCAGCCCGGCAAAACTCAGCGGCATCATCAGTCGCGACGGTGAGGTCTGCATGCGCATGGAGACGCTTAATACCACCGGAATAAAGATTGCAACCACGCCGGTGGAGCTCATAAAGGCACCCAGTCCGGCGACCGTCAGCATCAGGTAGATGAGCATTTTGGTTTCGCTGCTGCCCGCCACTTTCACCAGCCAGGCGCCCATCACCGTGGCGACGCCGGTGCGCACCAGTCCGTCACCGATGATAAACAGCGCGGCAATCAAAATAACGTTGGGATCGCTAAAACCCGAGAAGGCTTCCGGGAGCGTTAAGGTGCCGCTCAGAACAAACGCGACGATAACCAGTAAAGCGACGGCGTCCATGCGCACTTTGCCGGTTGCAAAGAGAATGATGGCGATAGCAAGCAGGCTGAGCACCCAAATCAGTTCACCGTTCACAACATGTCCTTGTCAGGGAAAGGGAGTGGAATTTTGCCATAAAAAGGCCCCAACAATGTGGGGCCAAATCATGGGATTACATTTTTAAGGAGACGGTAACATTTCCGTCTGCGCCCTTGTGAACGGACAGCGCAGCAAGCGACGTGAGCACAAAGTCGACCTCGTCGAGCCGGGGCGAACCGGCGGGCACATTCACGGCAACCACATGGCTACCGGCGTTCAGCCCGGCCAGCACACCGGCGGCGGCATCTTCCACCACGACGCACTCGGCCGGATGGATGCCCAGCAATTCCGCGCCTAATAAGAAGGCGTCCGGTTCCGGTTTCCCGCGCTTCACGCGTTCGGCGGTGACGAACACTTCAGGCGTCGGCAGACCGGCAGCCTTATGGCGGGCGTGCGCGACGGGAATCGAACCTGAGGTCACGATAGCCCAGGGGATCTGCGCTTCTTCAAGATGATTGAGCAGCTCAAGCGCGCCCGGCAAAGCGACAATCCCTTCAACATCTGTTGCTTCGATCTGCTCCAGATACTTGAACTCCGCCTGAATCTCTTCTTCGGTTCGTCCGGGCAAGAAGTGACGTAAAGAGGTAATGGCCTGTTTGCCATGGATGAAATTCAATACGTCCTGATGGTCAATGCCATGCCTGTCGGCCCAATGGCACCACGAGCGCTCGACTACCGGCAGCGAATCCACCAGCGTACCGTCCAGATCAAACAGAAAACCTTTACACTGCACACTCACCCCCTCAGGCATTGATAATTTGCTGAATTTCGTTACTGCTTAAATGGTACTGACGCGGGCAGGCGTGCCACGCGCTTAACATACGCTGATATTTTTCCCACATCGGCGTCTGGGAATTGAAGCCATGAGTACCCGCATCAAAATGGGTGTAACGCCCTTCGGTGTTGACCATGAAGCGAACATAGCTCAGATAACGCGATTCGGTCGCCACGTCAAAACCGAGGAATGTCACGCGACGCTCATCAATGGTTTGAGCATCTTTCAGATTGGTCCAGGAAACATGCAGCGCGTGGTACATCTCCATAATGTCGATGACGGTGCGGCACGTCTCTTCCTTCAGCTCGCCAAACTCGCGGTCCAGCTCGCGCATCTGCAAGCCGAAGCCACGTTCAACGATAGTCTGCAGGCGGCGATAGCGCTCCGCGTTGTCGGGATCAAGCATAGTCATCATCTTGTACTGATTGGACAAAATCAGACGTTGAGCATTGGTCATTTCCATCTTTCGACTCCTGTTGCGCGTTGCACTAAAAAAAAAGACACGGTAACTGGTGGTTACTGTGCCTTCTTTTCGTGACCGTTTCGATGATCAATCACAAGTCATCAAGGAATGTTTTATCAAGTTGCTTGAAAGCCCGCTTGAGCGTATCCGCCAGCGCCTGATAATCCGGTTTGCCTTCAACCGGGGCTAGCGCCTGGCCTGCTTCCTGAAGTTTCCCGCGCACTTCATAAAACCAGTGTAAAATAGTAGGTGGCAGCGGCGTGACAGAACGTTTACCCAACCACCACAATCCCTGCATCGGGAGACTGAGCGCAAACAGCGCGGTTGCCACTGCCGGGCCAAGCTGACCACCCAGCGCGATTTGCCAGCACAGGGTAAAGACGGCAATCGGCGGCATAAAACGGATCGCATAGCGGGTGATGCGGATAACGCGGTTATCTACAAACACCGGCGCAAGGCGCTTCTCCAGGGGCCACGTCTTTGCGTAATGCTGGCCCCGACGAAACAGACTCAAGAAGCTCACGGAGGGGTTCTCAGGTGTCGACATGGCTGTACCTCAACTTCACATATAAAAATTAAAATTTTCGTGCAAATCCACAACAAGCCATGACAACGTTCAAAATATTTTGTCATCGCTACCCAGTATCGGGTATTCTGTGCCAGCCTGATTGGGCCTTAGACGAGAATCGTTAACTCGTCAAATTATCGCATATTATGCCATTGTCTGAAAATCGTTCAAAATGGCATAAAATCATATGGATTTCTTTCATCATGCCAGAAAGTTCGTTTGGCATGATGTTAATCATAAATGTCTGGGTCATCTTGCGCTACGCTACGAGACTCACTGACGTTTTTTTAGCCACGTATCAATAATAGGTACTTCCATGTCGAGTAAGTTAGTACTGGTTCTGAACTGCGGTAGCTCCTCACTGAAATTCGCCATCATCGATGCGCTCAACGGTGAAGAGTACCTCTCTGGTTTGGCCGAATGTTTCCATCTTCCTGAAGCACGTCTGAAATGGAAAATGGACGGCAGCAAACAAGAAGCGGCTTTAGGTGCAGGCGCCGCTCACAGTGAAGCGCTGAACTTTATCGTTAACACTATTCTGGCACAAAAACCAGAACTGTCTGCTCAGCTGACTGCGATCGGCCACCGTGTTGTTCACGGCGGCGAGAAGTACACCGGCTCTGTAGTGATCGACGATTCCGTTATTCAGGGTATCAAAGACGCAGCCTCTTTTGCACCGCTGCACAACCCTGCACACCTGATCGGCATCGCGGAAGCGCTGAAATCCTTCCCGAATCTGAAAGACAAAAACGTCGCTGTCTTCGACACCGCGTTCCATCAGACCATGCCAGAAGAGTCTTACCTCTATGCCCTGCCGTACAGCCTGTACAAAGAGCACGGCGTTCGTCGTTACGGCGCACACGGCACCAGCCACTTCTATGTTACTCAGGAAGCGGCCAAGATTCTGAACAAACCTGTTGAAGAGCTGAACATCATCACTTGCCACCTGGGCAACGGTGGTTCTGTTTCTGCTATCCGCAACGGCGAGTGTGTTGATACTTCTATGGGTCTGACCCCACTGGAAGGTCTGGTGATGGGTACACGTTCCGGTGACATCGACCCGGCGATCATCTTCCACCTGCACGACACCCTGGGCATGAGCGTTGATGCAATCAACAAAATGCTGACCAAAGAGTCTGGCCTGCTGGGTCTGACCGAAGTCACCAGCGACTGCCGTTACGTTGAAGACAACTACACCACCAAAGCTGACGCTAAACGTGCAATGGACGTTTACTGCCACCGTCTGGCGAAATACATCGGTTCTTACACTGCACTGATGGATGGTCGTCTGGATGCGGTTATCTTCACCGGTGGTATCGGTGAGAACGCGGCAATGGTTCGTGAACTGTCCCTGGGCAAACTGGGCGTTCTGGGCTTCGATGTTGATCACGAACGTAACCTGGCTGCCCGTTTCGGCAAGTCTGGCTTCATCAACAAAGAAGGCACCCGCCCGGCTCTGGTTATCCCAACCAACGAAGAGCTGGTCATCGCGCAAGACGCGAACCGTCTGACTGCCTGATTCCACACCGCCAGCAATGCTGGCGGTGCTGTTTTGTACCCCGCCCACTGCGGCGGTAACCAAAAGAGGATAAACCGTGTCCCGTACTATTATGCTGATCCCTACCGGAACCAGCGTCGGCCTGACCAGCGTCAGCCTTGGCGTTATCCGTGCTATGGAACGCAAAGGCGTTCGCCTGAGCGTCTTTAAGCCTATCGCCCAGCCTCGTGCTGGTGGCGATGCGCCAGACCAGACCACCGCCATCGTGCGTGCGAATTCCGGTCTGCCAGCGGCTGAACCGCTGAAAATGAGCCACGTTGAGTCTCTGCTCTCCAGCAATCAGTCCGATGTGCTGATGGAAGAGATCATCGCTAACTACCACGCGAACGCGAAGGACGCGGAAGTGGTTCTGGTTGAAGGTCTGGTTCCGACGCGCAAACATCAGTTTGCTCAGTCTCTGAACTACGAAATCGCCAAAACCCTGAACGCTGAAATCGTGTTCGTGATGTCCCAGGGTACCGATACCCCGGAACAGCTGAACGAGCGCATTGAGCTGACTCGCAGCAGCTTCGGCGGCGCGAAAAACAGCAATATCACCGGCGTTATCGTTAACAAACTGAACGCACCGGTTGATGAACAAGGCCGTACTCGCCCTGACCTGTCTGAAATTTTCGACGACTCTTCCAAAGCGAAGATCGTGAAAGTAGACCCTGCTCAGCTGAGCGCAAGCAGCCCGCTGCCAGTGCTGGGCGCGGTGCCATGGAGCTTCGATCTGATCGCTACCCGTGCGATCGACATGGCGCGTCACCTGAATGCGACCGTGGTTAACGAAGGCGACATCAATACCCGCCGCGTGAAATCTGTGACCTTCTGTGCACGTAGCATTCCGCACATGCTGGAACATTTCCGTGCAGGTTCCCTGCTGGTGACCTCCGCTGACCGTCCTGACGTGCTGGTTGCTGCCTGTCTGGCTGCGATGAACGGCGTTGAGATCGGTGCGATCCTGCTGACCGGCGCATACGAAATGGACCCACGCGTAAGTAAGCTGTGCGAACGTGCGTTTGCCACCGGCCTGCCAGTGTTCATGGTGAACACCAACACCTGGCAGACCTCTCTGAGCCTGCAGAGCTTCAACCTCGAAGTCCCGGTTGATGACCATGAGCGTATCGAGAAAGTTCAGGAATACGTTGCAAGCTACATCAACGCTGATTGGGTTGAGTCTCTGACCGCGACCTCCGAGCGTAGCCGTCGTCTGTCTCCACCAGCATTCCGCTACCAGCTGACCGAGCTGGCGCGTAAAGCCGGTAAACGCGTTGTTCTGCCAGAAGGCGATGAACCGCGTACCGTTAAAGCGGCTGCTATCTGTGCAGAGCGCGGCATCGCGACCTGCGTGCTGCTGGGTAACCCAGATGAAATCACCCGCGTTGCAGCGTCTCAGGGCGTTGAGCTGGGTTCAGGTATCGAAATCGTCGATCCAGAAGTGGTTCGCGAGAGCTATGTTGCCCGTCTGGTTGAGCTGCGTAAGAGCAAAGGCATGACCGAAGCCGTTGCGCGCGAACAGCTGGAAGACAATGTGGTACTGGGTACCCTGATGCTGGAGCAGGACGAAGTTGACGGTCTGGTTTCTGGTGCAGTTCACACCACCGCGAACACCATCCGTCCACCGCTGCAGCTGATCAAAACGGCACCAGGTAGCTCGCTGGTCTCTTCTGTGTTCTTCATGCTGCTGCCTGAACAAGTTTATGTTTACGGTGACTGTGCGATCAACCCAGACCCAACAGCAGAACAGCTGGCTGAGATTGCTATCCAGTCTGCGGACTCCGCAATTGCCTTCGGTATCGAACCGCGCGTTGCGATGCTCTCCTACTCCACCGGCACCTCTGGTGCAGGTAGCGACGTAGAGAAAGTGCGTGAAGCGACGCGTCTGGCGCAGGAAAAACGTCCTGACCTGATGATCGATGGCCCGCTGCAGTACGACGCCGCCGTGATGGCTGACGTTGCGAAATCCAAAGCACCGAACTCTCCGGTTGCAGGTCGCGCGACCGTGTTCATCTTCCCGGATCTGAACACCGGTAACACCACCTACAAAGCGGTACAGCGTTCTGCCGACCTGATCTCCATCGGGCCGATGCTGCAGGGTATGCGCAAGCCGGTGAACGACCTGTCCCGTGGCGCGCTGGTTGACGATATCGTCTACACCATCGCTCTGACCGCGATTCAGTCTTCCCAGCAACAGCAGTAATGTTCTGAACGTTCCGTAAGTCCGGTAAGCGTTTGCACCACCGGGCAACAAAAAGGCGACCCTCTGGTCGCCTTTTTTAATTACAGCAGCTCTCGCGCCGCCGAGACAATATCGTGTGCCGTCAGGCCATACTCTTTCTGCAGGAAGTCCTGCGTTCCCACTTGACCATAACGCTCTTTCACGCCGACACGACGCATCGGGACCGGACAGGTTTCCACCAGCACTTCCGCCACCGCAGACCCCAGCCCGTTGTGAATACTGTGGTTTTCACAGGTCACAATCCGCCCGGTTTTCTCGGCGTAGTTTTTCACCAGCATCCGGTCGATAGGTTTCAGGGTAAACATGTCGATTACCGCCGCGCTGACCCCCTCCTGCTCGAGCTGACGGGCCGCTTCCAGCGCTTCCGCCACCATGATGCCGTTTGCAATCAGGCGTGATATCGCTCCCCTCACGCAAGACGTTACCTTTGCCAATGGTAAAGGTCGAACCCGGTGCATAGACGCTTGGTGCCTGCTTACGAATCGTACGCACCCAGTAGAAACCCTCGAGATCGATCAGCTGGCGCAGCACATCTTCGAACATCACCGCATCGGTCACCTCCAGCACCACCGAATGCGCCAGGCCGCGCACGATCCCCATATCCTCAAACGACATATGGGTGCCGCCGTTGTGACAGGCCGTGACCCCCGCATCCGAGGCAATGACTTTGACGTTATTGCGCTGATAATCCAGCGACATAAAAAGCTGGTCAAAGCAGCGGCGGCTGGCAAAGGCCGTAAACGTATGCACAAAGGGTTTGCGCCCGGTGAGTGACAAGCCGGCGGCCGTACCGATGACGTTGGCTTCCATAATGCCGCAGTTAATCACATGCTGCGGGTAATCCCGTGCCACGCCATCCATTGCCATTGAGCTCATCAGATCCGCTTCGAGAGCGATAATCTCACTTCCGGCTTCAATCTGGTTTGCCACGAAACCGGCATAGACTTTACGCATCTCGATGGCATCTTTTTGTCCTGCGGGTGCAACCTTAATCATGTGCGGCCTCCAGTTGGCGAATCGTCTCATTCAGCGCGGCTTTGACGTCATCCGTCAGTCGCAGGTGGTGGGAGTTGCTTAGCTGCTCCAGATACGGCACGCCCTGCCCTTTGATGCTGTCGAGGATCACCACCAGCGGGCGGGCACCGGCGGCAGGCGGCAGTGAAACCGCCTCCAGCAGTCCGGCCACGTCGTCCCCCTTGACCGTCACCACGTCAAAGCCAAAGGCGCGGAACTTCCCTTCGAGATCGAACGCACAGATGATCTCATCCAGCTCGCCGTCGAGCTGCTGTTTGTTCCAGTCGACAAAGATGGTCAGATTGGTCAGCCGGTGGTGGGCGATAAACTGGAAGGCTTCCCAGCACTGCCCCTCGTTTAGCTCGCCGTCACCGACGATACTGAACACCCGGTTAGGACGCCCCGCCAGCTTATGCGACAGGGCCATCCCGCCGGCGATTGAAATTCCCTGCCCCAGCGAACCGGTAGTGGCATCCACGCCGCGCGTTTTCAGGCGATCCGGGTGGCTCGGCAAACGCGTGCCGTTCTGGTTCAGCGTGCTCAGTTCTTCCACCGGGAAATAGCCTTTGATCGCCAGCGTGCTGTAAAGCGCCGGGCCAGCGTGCCCCTTGGAGAGCACGAAGTAATCGCGCTCTGGCCAGTCGGGATCGGCCGGGTCGATTTTCATCACCGCGCCGTACAGCACCGCCAGCGTTTCCACCACCGACATACTGCCGCCGTAATGACCGAACCCCAGCTGCGTTAAGGATTTGAGCGTTTCCAGGCGGATCTCATGCGCCAGTCGGGTGACTTCTTTCACATTCATGATTTAGCTCCGGTGTTTTCCTGCGCGTTACCGCCCGCAGAGTTGTTTTTAGCGAACACGTTGTAGGCCACCAGCGCGGCGAACAGCGCAACGACGAGACCGGTAATGGCGAACGGAGACAGGTAGCGCGCCAGATTGCCCAGCACGATGCCCACTGCGCCAAAATCGGCGTCTGAGAAAGTGGTGTTAGCGAAACCAATCGCCCCCAGCACCGGCAGCAACATCACTGGCAGGAAGGTAATCAGCAGGCCGTTGGCGAAGGCCCCAATCATCGCACCGCGACGCCCGCCCGTAGCATTCCCGAACACCCCGGCAGTGGCACCGGTGAAGAAGTGAGGAACCACACCCGGCAGGATCAGCACCCAGCTAAACTGCCCACACAGGAACAGACCGACCAGACCGCCAAGGAAGCTGAACAGGAAACCGATTAGCACGGCGTTGGGCGCATAGGGATAGACCACCGGGCAGTCGAGGGCCGGACGCGCGTTCGGGACCAGTTTTTCGGAAAAGCCGGTAAAGGCCGGGACAATCTCCGCCAGAATCAAACGCACGCCCTGCAGGATGATGAACACCCCCGCCGCGAAGGTGATCGCCATGATAATTGCGTAAACCAGGTAGTTTTGACCGCCGCTGAAGGTCGCTTCGACATACTCACGTCCGGCGCTGACGGCCATAATCAGGTAAATGATCATCATGGTCAGCGAGATAGAGATTGAGCTGTCGCGCAGGAAGCTGAGGTTCTTTGGCAGATTCATCTCTTCCGTTGAGCGCGAGCCTTTCCCGCATTTGCTGCCGATCCAGCCGGAAAGAACGTAGCCCAGCGTACCGAAGTGGCCAAATGCGATATCGTCATTACCGGTGATGCGCTTCATGTAGCGTTGCGCCAGCGCCGGGAAGAACGCCATGACCAGACCGAGAATCAGCGAGCCGGTAAAGACCAGGCCGATCCCCTCAAACCCGGCGACGGTCAGGATCACGCCGATCATGCAGGCCATGTAGAACGTGTGGTGCCCGGTCAGGAAGATGTACTTCAGTCGGGTAAAGCGAGCGACAATAATATTCGCTACCATCCCGAAGGCCATAATCAGCGCCGTAGATGCGCCATATTTCTCCAGCGCAATGGATACAATGGCTTCGTTATTCGGAATAATGCCCTGAATATTAAAAGCGTGTTCAAACATTCCCCCTAAGGGATTTAAGGAGCCGACCAGCACCGTGGCGCCGCCGCCCAAAACAATAAAACCGAGAATGGTTTTAATGGTGCCTTTCACCACATCCGAAAACGGCTTTTTCTGGGCCACCAGTCCAATTAAGGCAATTAATCCCACCAGCACTGAGGGTACTTTTAAAATATCAACAACGAAATTCAACGTTTCGAGTATAAACATATCCACCTCACCGTTTACAGGGTGTTATCAGGATGATTGTTTTGCGAACCAGGCGCTGAGTTGCGCTTCCAGTTCATTGATATCAATAATGTTGTTGATGACCACCAGCTGGCTTTCCGGCACGTTCGCGCTGGCAGCAATGTCTTTCGCCATCACGAACACATCGGCAGCACCCGGTGTGGCCGAAGAGAGATCGGAGTGCTCAACCTCAGCCTGGATATTTAATTTTTTTAGCACTTTTTTGATATTCATTTCGACCATGAAACTACTGCCCAGGCCGGAGCCGCAAATCGCCATAATTTTCATTGTTATGCCTTTTTTGAGTAGAGTGCGCCCGCATCACGCATCAGCGTAATGAGTTAATTAATCGGAATGGGTAATAACGTCAGAAGCGTTCGATAATGGCTTTTATTTCCTCCCGCGTATTTACGTTATGCAGTTCGGCCAAATCATCGTCACTGGAAAATAACTCGGCCAGCGCGGAGATCATTTCGATATGGCTGTGTTTATCGGGTGCAGCCAGCATGATAATAATATCTACCGGATCGAACTCTCCGGCACCGAATGCAACTCCCTGCTTAAGTTTTAATAATGAGAGGCCAAGCCCTTTCGCCCCTTCTTCTGGCCGCGCATGCGGCATCGCCAGCCCTGGTGCCAGCACGTAATACGGTCCTAACTTATGATGCTTTTCGACAATCGCCGTCACATACTCCTGGGAGATCACGTTCATCTCCAGCAGCGGTCTGGCGCAAAGCTCCAGCGCCTGCGGCCAGTTTTCAACGCTCTCTTCCAGGGTGATGGTTGCATCATGTATCCAGTTTTTGAGCATGTTTTCCTCCCGGCCTGATATCAACAATGAGCAAACTTTATGCAAGGCTATCACGGATAGCTGCGATCAAGATCACAAAGATAGCGCTACCAATTTCTAACGTTCAAAATTGTGATAGCGCTATCAAATTACAAACCGCACCTTAAATCACAGTAAAAAAAGGGAGTTAAGGCGTATACTGATTTTTACGTGAAGTGAAGGAAGATAACAAAACGCGACTGGTCACCAGGAATTTGTATGTCTCTAACCCGAAAACGACGTAGTACCGGCAAAGTGACAATCTCTGATGTCGCTCAGCTTGCCGGAGTGGGTACTATGACGGTGTCCCGCGCATTGCGCACGCCAGAGCAGGTTTCCGATAAGCTACGAGAAAAAATTGATGCGGCGGTGCAGGAGCTGGGTTATATGCCTAATCTTGCAGCCAGCGCGCTGGCGTCAGCATCATCAAGGACCATCGCCATGGTCGTCCCCAATCTTGCAGAAGACGGATGTTCCGATATGTTCGCCGGACTGCAGCAAATCCTGCAACCGGCCGGATACCAGATTATGCTGGCCGAATCTCAGCACCGTCCTGAGCAGGAAGAGAAACTGCTCGAAACGCTGCTCGCCTCTAACATTGCGGCCGCCATTTTGCTCAGCGCGGAGCACACGGATACCGTCCGCCACTGGCTGAAAAACGCCTCTATACCGGTGATGGAAATGGGGGCGATGCGCGCCGATCCGCTGGATATGAATATTGGAATCGACAACGTCGCGGCGATGTACGAACTCACCGAACTGGTGATTCAGCGCGGCTATCAGAACATCGGTCTGCTGTGCGCCAATCAGGAGCAGTGGATTTTCCAGCAACATCTGCAAGGCTGGTATAAGGCGATGTTGCGCCACCATATGTCGCCAAATCGGGTGATAAATGCCGCACTGCCGCCGAATTTCTCAACGGGGGCGTCGCAGCTGCCGGAGTTTTTACTCGCCTGGCCAGAACTGGATGCGCTGGTCTGCGTCTCCGACGAACTGGCATGTGGCGTGCTGTATGAGTGTCAGCGCCGGCGCATCAAAGTACCGGATGACCTGGCGGTGGTGGGTTTTGGCGATAGCGACGTCAGCCGTGTCTGTCAGCCGCCGCTGACGACGATGGCGGTGCCACATCGTAAGATTGGTGTTGAAGCGGGACGCGCGCTGCTGGAGCGCTTGAATGACAGCGACTGGCGCGATCAGAAACCGATCGCCTCCAGTCTGTGTTTGCGGGAGAGCTGCTGAGGTTTACTCAGCCTGCTCCTGCTTCTCAGATTTTGCGGACTCATTTTTGGCGTTGCGGCTCATCCACAGCGCCAGAGCTTTCAGTGAATCCGGAGTGAACTCATCACAACGTGCGGTGATCTCTTCTGGCGTCATCCAGCTTACTTCGCTCACCTCTTCTTCCTGAAGGGCGAAGGGACCGTGAGACACGCAGCTAAACAATCCGCCCCAGACGCGACAATGCGGGTCTTCAAAGTAGAACAGACCGTGCTCAGCAAAAGGCACACCGGCAATGCCCAGCTCCTCTTCTGCCTCACGACGCGCAGAGTCCAGCAGAATTTCATCGGCCTGGACCACGCCACCTGCCGTAGCATCGAGCATGCCCGGGAGAAAATCTTTCGTGTCAGTACGTCGCTGTACCAGGATCTTGCCCATTCCATCGTGAACAACGATGTAAGTTGCGCGGTGACGCAGACGTTCAGCCCGCATTTGCTCGCGGCTCGCCTGTGCAATCACTTCATTGTCTTCGCTGACAATGTCAACCCACTCTGTACTTGCCAAATGACTCTGCTCCACCATCGGGAACCCTTCTCGTTAAGCGCTCTTTTGGCGCGTTTGACTTTTGAGGTGTAACTTACGGATTAATGCTGACCTGCGCAATAACTTGCTGATCATTAAGTGCGATAACGCGTAATAGATTCTCCTCCAGCATGCCGTAGCTGGGGACATTCCCCCCTTTCGGAATACTGACGGACCCAGGATTGAAATGCACGGTATCTCCGTGCCTCGACGCCACCGGAATATGAGTATGACCGTAAACCAGCACATCGCCAGTCGAGAGCGGCGGCAAATTATCCGGGCTAAAAAGATGTCCGTGGGTCAAAAACAGGCGGTTCTGGCCCAGCAACACCTGCTGCCAGGGAGCAGTCATCGGGAAGTGAAGTAACATCTGATCGACTTCACTGTCGCAGTTGCCGCGCACCGCGATGATTTTATCCGCATACTGATTCAGTTTGTCCGCCACCTGCGCGGGAGCGTAGCCGTCCGGAAGCGCATTACGCGGCCCGTGGTTAAGCACATCGCCGAGGATAATCAGCCACTGCGCCCCGCTTTGCACAAAGCGTTCAAGCACGCGCTCCGTCGCGGGCAGCGATCCGTGAATATCCGATGCAAACATGAGTTTCATCAGTGACTCCTTTCAAATGATCACTGCCCTATCATACCTGAACCCACGGGGTTTATCAGCCTGCACGCTTTGCTGACAGCGCGACAAAACGCTGCACGGAGGCGCGCTGCCACTGGAAGGAGGCATAGTCGGCCAGCGCCTGTGGAACGGCGTCGCCATTCAGTACCAGCCGGTTAAGCATCAGCGCCAGATCGGCATCGGCAATACACCATTCGCCAAACAGGTTCGGGTTGCCGTGTTCCAGCAGTTTCGTGGCCGTTTCAAAGAGCTTACTGGCGCTCGCCTCACCCGCTTCGTTGAGCGCAGGCATTTTCACGCCGCCAAAGATCACGTCCGTCGCACGCTGCTCACGAATCGGCACCAGATCGCTCCTGAGCCACGCCTGGATCTGTCGCGCCCGCGCGCGTTTTTGCAGATCGTGGGGATAGATACGCTCCCACTCCGGCGGCGCAAAGCGGTCTTCGAGATACTCATCAATGGCTGAAGATTCACTCAACTCAAATCCGTCGATTTCCAGCACCGGCACACGACGCGTCAGGGCATAACCCTGCCACTGCGGTTTAAGGTGATCGCCGCGATCCAGATCAACGGTTTTGAGGTTGAATGTCAGCCCCTTCTCCGCCAGCGCGACATACACACTCATGACATACGGCGAAAAAAAGTTGGCATCGGACCACAGGGTAATCGCAGGTTGGCTCATAACATCCTCATCGGCTGAACGGTTTTCATCCAACATATAATCTCTTTGCGTTCCTGTCACTTGATGAAAACTCACGATTTATGCGCAGCGCCTATACTCGTTTTTAAGGCCTGAAATAATCTAATGACAGGAGTTGAGATGATAGACCTCTATTTTGCCCCGACCCCTAACGGTTACAAGATCACGCTCTTTCTGGAAGAAACTCAGCTGGATTATCGCATTATCAAAGTGGATATCAGCAAAGGCGATCAGTTCCGGGCTGATTTTCTGGCCATTTCGCCCAACAATAAAATTCCCGCGATTGTCGATACCTCCCCTGTGGATGGCGGCAGGCCGCTGAGCCTGTTTGAATCGGGTGAGATTCTGCTCTATCTAGCGGAAAAAACCGGCAAGCTGCTGAGCGGTGAGCTGCGTGAGCGCCACCACACGCTGCAATGGCTGTTCTGGCAGGCGAGCGGTCTGGGGCCGAGCCTGGGACAAAACCACCACTTTAACCATTTTGCCCCGCAGCCCATTCCTTACGCCATTGAGCGCTATCAGGTGGAAACCCAGCGTCTTTACGGGGTGCTGAACAAGCGCCTGGAAAAATCCCCGTGGCTTGGGGGCGACCATTACAGCATCGCGGATATCGCCTGCTGGCCGTGGATCAACGCCCATCTGCGCCAGCGAATCGATCTGGCCACTTACCCTGCCGTGAACAACTGGTTCGAGCGGATCCGCACCCGCCCGGCGACGGAGCGCGCGATGCAGAAAGCTCAGCAAATTTAGATACCCGCCGGATTGGGCGCGCCCAAAATCCTCATGTATTATGGTGCGAATAACAAACAGAGGAAGCCTGCAATGTCTCAGCATGACGCTATTATTCGTATAAAAAACTTACGCTTACGCACTTTTATCGGTATCAAAGACGAAGAGATCGAAAATCGTCAGGACATCGTGATTAATGTCGTTATTCACTACCCGGCCGACAAGGCCCGCGCCAGTGAAGATATCAACGACGCCCTGAACTATCGCACCATTACCAAGAACATCATTAAGTACGTTGAGAATAACCGTTTCTCTTTGCTCGAAAAATTAACTCAGGATGTGCTCGATATCGCACGCGAACATCACTGGGTCACTTATGCTGAAGTTGAAATCGACAAACTTCACGCGCTGCGTTACGCCGACTCGGTCTCTATGACCCTAAGCTGGCAACGCTAAGCGCCTCCAGGAGGTGGTATGAAGATTCTGGTGACCGGCGGTACCGGCCTGATTGGCCGTCATCTCATTTCGCGCTTGCAGGTGCTGAAACACGACATCACCGTGGTGACGCGCAACGCGGATAAAGCGCGTCAGGTGCTCGGCAATAACGTCGATATCTGGAAAGGGCTGGCTGAACAGCAGAATCTGGACGGTTTCGACGCCGTCATCAACCTCGCCGGTGAGCCTATCGCCGACAAACGCTGGACCGAAGAGCAGAAACAGCGGCTGTGTGACAGCCGCTGGAACACCACTCAAAAGCTGGTCGATCTGTTCCACGCCAGCGCAACGCCTCCGTCGGTGCTGATCTCCGGCTCGGCGGCAGGCTATTACGGCGATCTCGGCGAAGTCGTCGTTACCGAAGAAGAGCCACCGCATAACGAATTTACCCACAAACTCTGCGCCCGCTGGGAGCAAATCGCCTGCGGTGCGCAGAGTGACGCTACCCGCGTTTGTCTGCTCAGAACCGGCGTGGTGCTGGCACCGAAGGGCGGGATTCTGGCGAAGATGCTCCCGGTATTTAAACTTGGCCTGGGCGGTCCGATGGGCAACGGGCGCCAGTATCTGGCCTGGATTCATATCGACGATATGGTTAACGGCATTCTGTGGCTGCTGGATAACGATCTGCGCGGCCCGTTCAATATGGTTGCGCCCTACCCGGTGCGAAACGAACAGTTTGCCCATGCGCTGGGCCACGCCCTGAAACGCCCTGCGGTGCTTCGCGCCCCTGCGACGGCCATCCGCCTCCTGATGGGGGAATCGTCAGTACTAGTGCTGGGCGGGCAGCGCGCCCTGCCAAAACGGCTGGAGGCGTCGGGATTTGCCTTCCGCTGGTACGACTTAGAAGAAGCCCTGGGAGATG
The DNA here is from genome assembly GCF_026672535.1 of Lelliottia sp. SL45. Classification (NCBI taxonomy): domain Bacteria; kingdom Pseudomonadati; phylum Pseudomonadota; class Gammaproteobacteria; order Enterobacterales; family Enterobacteriaceae; genus Lelliottia; species Lelliottia sp. SL45. The sequence goes on along the minus strand of NZ_JAPPRH010000003.1, from coordinate 650,662 downwards.
TGGTGGGTTAAATCTGCCGTGTCGCTTATGGTAGAGTCGTACGTCAGACTCCCCAGAATGGCGACACTATGGCGACAATCACCACTCCCCGACTTCAGCTTTCCCCCTTTAAACCCTCCGACTGGGCGTTCTTCCGCTCCCTGCGCGAAGATCGCGCGATCATGCGTTATATGGCGGCCATTGCGCCTGAAAAAGAGACCCGACGCCTGTTCGCCATTCGCCTGGCTGCGCCCCACACCTTTGTGATTCGCGCCCACGGCAACGACACACCGCTCGGCGATATTGGCCTGCAAATCAGCGCGAAGTTCCGTGAAGAAGCGGATATCGGCTATACGGTGATCCCTCAGGCACAGGGCAAAGGCTATGCCAGCGAAGCGCTGCGGGCAGTGTGCGACTATGCGTTCAGCCAGGCGGGCGTGAAAGCGATTAACGCCTATGTGCTGGCGGATAACGCCGGTTCGGTGCGGGTGCTGGAGAAGCAGGGATTTGTGCGTACTCAGGTGCTGGAAAAGGCCTATGAGATTAACGGCGTGCAGTATGACGACTGGGTGTATCGGCTGGAGTGTGGTGCGGTCTGAGCTGCCAGGCGGCACGGTCTTTGCCCGGCGATGAAATGCGTTTTGCAGGCCCGGTAAACTCAACGCCACCGGGCACCGACATTACTTGAGCGAGCCTTTCAAGAACTGCTGCAAACGCGGGCTTTTCGGGTTCGCCAGCACCTCATCAGGATGCCCTTGCTCTTCGATGACGCCCTGATGCAGGAAGATAACGTGGTTCGAGACGTTACGGGCGAAGCCCATCTCGTGCGTGACCACCACCATCGTTTTCCCCTCTTCGGCCAGCTTCTGCATAATGCGCAGCACTTCGCCCACCAGCTCAGGATCGAGCGCCGAGGTCGGCTCATCAAACAGCAGAACTTCCGGCTCCATCGCCAGCGCACGGGCGATGGAGACACGCTGCTGCTGACCGCCGGACAAATGCACCGGATACTTGATCTGCTGACGTTCGTCGATACCCACTTTCGCCAGGTATTTCACCGCACGTTCACGCGCTTCCTGTTTGCTTAAGCCCAGCACCTGAATCGGCGCTTCCATGACGTTCTCCAGCACCGTCATATGGCTCCAGAGGTTAAAGTGCTGGAACACCATCGTCAGACGCGTGCGCAGCAGACGCAGCTGATTCTTATCCGCCACTTTCAGCTGCCCGTCTTTATCGCGCACCAGGTTGATATTTTGCCCGCTGACGATAATCGACCCTTCGCTCGGCTTTTCGAGGAAGTTTATGCAGCGCAGGAAGGTACTTTTTCCCGAACCGGATGAGCCAATAATACTGATCACATCGCCCGCATTCGCCTGCAGCGATACCCCTTTCAGCACTTCATGTTCGCCGTAGCGTTTGTGCAGATCGATAACGTTTAATTTATTTTCAGACATCGTTTTCTCAGTGCGTCGAAGTAGGTTTCATGTGCTGCAACCAGCGTTTTTCTGCCTTGCGGAACAGGCTAATCAGGACGTACGAAATAATCAAATACAGCACCGCGGCGATGCCAAAGGCGGTAAAGGGCTGGTAAGTAGCCGAGTTAATATCCCGCGCGATTTTCAGCAGGTCCGGCACTGTCGCGGTAAACGCCAGCGCGGTGGAGTGCAGCATCAGGATCACTTCGTTGCTGTACGCCGGCAGTGCGATACGCAGTGCGGAAGGCATAATAATGCAGCGATAGAGCTTCACCGATGAGAAACCATAGGCGCGCGCCGCTTCAATCTCACCGTAAGGCACAGAACGAATGGCACCGGCGAAGATTTCTGTGGTGTAGGCGCAGGTATTTAGCGTCAGCGCCAGTACGGTACAGTTCAAGCCGCTGCGAAAGAACGCGTTCAGCATTTCTGTGCCTTTGACTATTTCCAGCGTGTACATGCCGGAGTAAAAGACCAACAGCTGGACATACAGCGGCGTGCCGCGAAAAATATAGGTAAACAGCCAAATCGGGAAGCGAATGTATTTGTTTTCCGATACGCGGCCAATGGATAAAAACACCGCCAGAATCCCGCCCATCACCACAGACGAAATCAGCAGCCACAGGGTAATCGCCACGCCGGTAAAGCGGTAGCCATCGGTCCACAGGAGCGATTTCCAGTATTCCTGAATAATCTCAATCACAGGTCAGCCCTCTTCACACCCACGGAGTAGCGACGTTCGAGAAGAAGCAGCACACCATTGGAGACGGTAGTAAACACCAGATAAATCACGCCGCACACGACGGCAAAATAGAAGGGTTCCCAGGTGCTCTTACCCGCAAGCTGCGTGGCTTTCACCACATCTTCCAGACCGAGGAGGGAAACCAGCGCCGTCGCTTTGAGGATCACCTGCCAGTTGTTACCGATGCCCGGTAAGGCAAAGCGCATCATGGCCGGGAACATAATCCGACGGAAAATTTGTGAGGAGGTAAAACCGAAGGCGGTGGCCGCCTCGATATGGCCTTTTGGTACGGCCATGTATGCGCCGCGGAAGGTTTCCGTGAAATAGGCGCCGTAAATAAAGCCAAGGGTGATAATACCGGCCACCATCGGGTCGATATCAATCTGCGACATTCCCACGGCATCCGTCACGCTGTTGAGCGCAATCTGCAGACCATAGAAAATGAGCAGCATCAGGACCAGATCGGGCACACCGCGAATCAGCGTGGTGTAGCCTTCAAAAATTAACGCCAGTACCCGATTACTTGAGAGTTTCGCTCCCGCACCCGCCAGGCCTATCAGCACCGCCAGCACCACTGAACTGATGGCCAGTTCGAGGGTGACAAGCGCGCCTTGTAAAATAACGCCAGAAAATCCGTACAGCATAAGGCCTGCCCTGTCGTGAGTGGTCACACCGTGTCTTTTCCCCTCCCGGAACGCGGGAGGGGCCGCACGTTATTTAACGGGGCGATTAGCCGCCGTAGACATCAAAGTCGAAGTATTTCTTCGCCAGTTTTTCGTAAGTGCCGTCTGCGCGCATTTCGGCAAAGGCTTTGTTCAGTGCTTCGCGCAGTTCGTTGTCCTCTTTACGCAGGCCCATGCCGGTGCCGACGCCAAAGAGTTTCTCGTCCTTAATGGACGGACCGCCGAACTTGTAATCTTTCCCTACAGGCTGCTTCAGGAAACCTTCGCTAGCGGCCACTTCGTCCTGGAACGCCGCGTCGATACGGCCAGCAGTCAGGTCAGCGTAGATATTTTCCTGGCCCTGGTAGGAGACGATCTCAATGCCTTTCGGCGCCCAGTGCTCATTGCCGTAGGTTTCCTGGGTGGTGCCCTGCAGCACGCCCACGCGTTTGCCTTTCAGGGACTCAAGCGTTGGCTGAATGTCAGAAGACTTCGCGACCACCAGACGAGAATCCGCCGCATAGAGTTTGTCGGTGAAGGCAATCTCCTGCTGACGTTTTTCGGTGATGGAGAGTGAGGACATAATCACGTCGATTTTCTTCGCTTTCAGCGACGGGATCAGCGCATCCAGTGGGTTCTCAACGTAGGTGCATTGGGTTTTGATGCGTTTGCACAGCTCATTGGCGATATCGATGTCAAAACCGATCAGTTCACCTTTCGAATTCTTCGATTCGAACGGGGCATAAGTCGGATCGGTACCGATACGGATTTTTTGTGGAATGGCGGCAAAAGCGGCGGTAGCGCTGGAAAATGCCAGCACCAGAGAAAGCGACAATACCAGTTTTTTCATGTTTATCCTCAACAGACTGTCTTCTTACGGGATTTTACAACGGGGGAGTGCCATTAATGTGCCATTAATCCCCCTGGCAAGGCAAAGTATAAAGCCCGCCAGATGGAAATTTTTGCATCATAAATGCTTAACTATGCACTCGGCGACCCAAAATGGTGCGTCTTTTGCACCATTTTGGATCATGCAGAGCGCAGTGCCCCGTCAGTGACGATTAATCCCCGTAGACGTTGAAGTCGAAGTACTTCTTCGCCAGCTTGTCGTAGGTGCCGTCTTTGCGCAGTTCGGCAAAGGCTTTGTCGAATGCCGCTTTCAGCTCTTTGTCGTCTTTACGTAAGCCAATCCCGGTGCCATCGCCGAAGTATTTTTTGTCTTTCACCGACGGGCCGGCAAAGGCGAACTCTTTACCTGCAGGTTGTTTCAGAAAGCCTTCGCTGGCGGCCACTTCGTCCTGGAATGCGGCATCCAGACGCCCTGCTGCGAGGTCAGAGTAGATCAGATCCTGGTTCTGATAGGCAACCACATCGACGCCTTTTTCGCGCCAGTCAGCATTAGCAAACCCTTCCTGAGTGGAGCCTTGCAGCACACCCACGTGTTTGCCTTTCAGCGACTCGATGGTCGGCTGAATCGGAGAGCCTTTCGCGGCAATCAGACGGGAATCTGCCGCGTAGAGCTTGTCAGAGAAGGCAATTTCCTGCTGACGTTTTTCGGTAATGGAGAGCGAGGAGATAATGGCATCGATTTTCTTGGCTTTCAGCGACGGGATTAATGCATCAAAATCGCTGCCCACCCATGTGCATTTCACCTGCATGCGCTTGCACATTTCATTTCCCAAATCGATATCAAAGCCGACAAAGTCGCCTTTCGCATCCTTGGACGAGAATGGCGCGTAAGTGGCGTCTGTACCGATGCGCACTGTCTGAGGAAGTGCTGCATAGCTGCTCGCTGCCGCACTTAATCCCACCAGCAGAGACAGAGCCAGAACCGTCTTCTTCATACATTTACCCTCAAGTGTCGTGATTTTATTATGGTTTGTGTTGTGTGTTGGATAGCAGGCGTTCTCTTGCAGGTCTTATGCCATATTGCCGACTGGTCAAAAAATCGACGTTAAATATGTTAATAAAACGTTGCGATATTGCCTTAATAGTGAAGATAGCAGGTCTGCCAAACGAACCGGAGGGGGAAAAAGGGAAAAAAGGAATTAAATGTCGAGGATATGATCGCGGTTGCATAATTGCCCCGAGAAGGGGCAACCAGGCTTATCATGCACCCAAACGGGGCGACGGGTTATGCGCCCTGCCAGCGCGCGAACAGATCTTCCGGCAAGTCGATATCAAACTGATCCAGTACGCGGTTTACGGTCTGGTTAATCACGTCGTCGAGGGTTTGCGGGCGATGATAGAACGCCGGAACCGGCGGCATAATGACCGCGCCCAGCTCCGCCGCCTGCGTCATCAGACGCAAATGGCCGAGATGCAGCGGCGTTTCACGCACGCACAGCACCAGCGTACGGCGCTCTTTCAGCACCACGTCGGCCGCACGGGTCACGAGGGTGTCCGTATAGCTGTTGACGATGCCAGAGAGGGTTTTTATGGAACAGGGGAGGATAACCATGCCAGCAGTTTTAAACGAGCCAGAGGAGATGCTGGCGGCGATATCGCGGGCATCGTGCACCACGTCGGCCAGAGCCTGAACATCGCGCAGAGAAAAATCGGTTTCGAGGGAAAGGGTCTGACGCGCCGCCTGGCTCATCACCAGATGGGTCTGGACATCCGCCACGTCGCGCAGCACCTGGAGCAGACGTACGCCGTAAATGGCGCCACTGGCACCGGAGATCCCTACAATGAGTTGTTTCATGATTTCGCCCTTTCTTGCTTCAGGGCAGACTTTGCAGGATTTTGCGGGGAGTTGCAAGTGAGGGCGCCCGCCCTCACTTGCCGGGGCGTTAGCCTTCGTTGTGCATCTCTAAGCTTTCGAGATCGTTTTGCATCTGTACGGCTTTGGCATCGTCGTTACGCAGCGAGTCAAGGTAGTCGAGATACTGCTGATCGACGTCTTTGGTCACATAGATGCCGTTGAACACGGAGCACTCGAACTGCTGAATGTCCGGGTTTTCAGCGCGTACTGCGTCAATCAGATCGCTGAGATCCTGGAAAATCAGGCCGTCAGCGCCGATGATCTGGCGAATCTCGTCCACTTCACGACCGTGTGCGATCAGCTCGTTGGCGGTCGGCATGTCGATACCGTAGACGTTCGGGAAACGAATTTCCGGCGCAGCAGAGGCCAGATAGACTTTCTTCGCACCGGCTTCACGCGCCATCTCGATAATTTGCTCGGAAGTGGTGCCACGTACGATGGAGTCATCCACCAGCAACACGTTCTTATCGCGGAACTCAGCGCGGTTGGCGTTGAGCTTACGACGCACAGACTTACGACGCAGCTGCTGACCAGGCATGATAAAGGTGCGGCCAACGTAGCGGTTTTTCACAAAGCCCTGACGGTACGGTTTACCCAGAATACGGGCCATCTCCAGTGCGATATCGCAGGAGGTTTCCGGAATAGGGATCACCACGTCGATATCCAGATCGTCCCACTCGCGGGCGATCTTCTCACCGAGCTTGGTACCCATATTCACGCGCGCGCTGTACACGGAAATTTTGTCGATAAACGAGTCAGGGCGTGCGAAGTAAACATATTCGAACAGGCACGGATTGCTGACCGGGTTTTCCGCACACTGACGGGTAAACAGCTGGCCTTTTTCGGTGATGTAGACGGCTTCGCCCGGGGCGACATCGCGCAGGAACTCAAAGCCCAGGGTATCCAGCGCCACGCTCTCGGAGGCGACCATATACTCGGTACGGCCATCACCCAAATCGCGCTTACCCAGCACCAGCGGACGGATGCCGTTAGGGTCGCGGAATGCCACCATACCGTGGCCGATAATCATCGCCACGCAAGCATACGCGCCACGGATCTGGCGGTTTGTCGCGGCAATGGCGGCAAAAATGTTGTCTGCTTCCAGCGGATAATGGCGGAAGTTATCCAGCTCGCTGGCAAAGATATTGAGCAGGATTTCAGAATCAGAGGTGGTGTTAATGTGGCGACGCTTCTCTTCGAACAGCTTTTTACGCAGCTCATGCGCGTTGGTCAGGTTGCCATTGTGGGCAAGCGTGATGCCATACGGTGAGTTGACGTAGAACGGCTGTGCTTCAGAGGCGCTGGAACTGCCAGCAGTAGGATAACGAACGTGGCCAATCCCCATATTGCCTTGCAGGCGCTGCATATGGCGGGCTTCAAATACATCGTTGACCAGGCCATTCGCTTTGCGTAAACGGAAACAGTTGTTGGCATCAATGGTGATGATGCCTGCTGCATCCTGGCCACGGTGCTGAAGCACCGACAACGCGTCATAAATAGACTGGTTTACCGGCATGAAACCGGCGATACCGACAATACCGCACATTCGTCTTTTCCTCGTTAAGCCACATCTCAAAGCGTTTTACACTTTGGGCAAGAAACTCGACGAGCTTTGCAGATAGTCAAAGAACCATCTGATGATGAAGCTGAACTGTGGAATCAGCTGGGACTTGCTCCAGTCTTCGCTTTTTGAAAACCCGGTAAAGGTATCAAGGAAGAACAGTATCGCAGCCACGATCAGCGCGCCTCGCAGCGCACCAAAACAGATCCCCAGCACCCTGTCTGTTCCTGACAGACCGGTTTTCTCGACCAGCTGACCTATCACGTAGTTCACGATAGCGCCGACGATTAGCGTCGCGATAAACAGCACCGCGATGGCGATTCCATTTCGGACCAGTTCATCTTCAAAGCCCGTGAACCAGACAGACAGGTAAGTGTAGTAATGACTGGCGACAAAGAAAGCACAACCCCATGTCACCAGCGATAACGCTTCACGAACAAAGCCACGGATCAGGCTAACCAGACAGGAAAAACCTATCACCGCAATGATGGCGTAATCAATCCAGACCATATGTGTCCCACGATTAAACGCCCTGTCATCCAGTTCGGGGCGAATTCTAACAGAAAAAGAAAACGTTTGCGTAGGGATTTCCTTCCCGCGCGTAAATAAAAAAGGCGCTGAAAAAATGTTCATCGCCGCTGGGTTATTGCGCCTCTTTGGACGAATTCCCGCCTCTCATCCCGGCCCTCAAGACCGTATGGAGCAATCCCCTCACCCGGTGGGACGAGGGGTATGCGCGCACGTCAGTTCGCGCTATAACTCATCACCACACCGCTCAGCCCGGAAATCTGCTTCAGCTCGCCGAGCGAGCCTTTCAGCTTATCTTTCGACGCATCCGGCCCCACCAGAATGCGGGTAATTTTACCCTGCACCGGGGTGGAAGGTGAAGTGTAAACCCGATATCCGGCACCGCGAAGTTTACCGACCACTTCATTGACTTTATCGGCATTTTTTAGCGCACCAAGCTGCACCACATACGCTTTACCGGTTGGCGCAGGCTTCTCTTCCTGAACCGGTTTTTCCGGTGGCGCTTCCGTCGCGGCGGCGATCTGCTCGCTGGCTTTATCGCGCTGCGGTTTCGGCTGCGGTTTTTCTGCCGGTTTCACGGCAGGCTTTGGTTGTGCAACGGGTTCTGGAACCGGGTCCAGCTCACCGGCGTTACTCGCCACCAGACGAGAAGGATCGAGCGATGGCGCCGCCGCATCACCGGCGCGCACCTCTTCTGCTGCCCCTTCAGGAGGCTGAGCGGGCAGCGCCTGCGTGGCCGCAGGCAGCATGTCTGGCTCGTCGCGATCGCCGGGTTTTGGCACCAGCGGGATCGCGGCAAACTCATCCTGATAATGTTTTTTCTGCCCGTCGAGCAGTCCCGGGAGGAGAATCACTCCCAGCGCAACCAGCACAATGGTTCCTGTTAAACGGTTCTGAAACTTACTTGCCACCGGTTCTCCCCGCCTCCATTACTTCCATGACATGTGCCACCGTGTGGAATGATCCACACACCAGCACGGTATCTTCAGGTTTAGCATCCGCCATCGCGGCGCGCCATGCCAGCGCCACGTTTTCATAAGCTTCGCCCTTCGCGAGATGTTCCATCAGCTGCTCAGCCGACGCGCCTCGTGGCCCTTCCAGGGGAGCACAATACCAGCAATCGACCACAGTCTCCATGCAGGCCAGCGTGCCCGCAATATCTTTATCATGAAGCATACCGATAACCGCAAGTACGCGCCCGGTTTTTGGCAGGGATTTGAGGCGCTCAGCAAGATAGGCCGCTGCATGGGGGTTATGCGCCACGTCCAGAATCAAACGCGGTGATTCGCTGACAATCTGAAAACGCCCCGGCAAAAGCGCGTTCTGAATGCCGTCTCGTATCGCCTGTTCGCTCACCGCCAGACCACTGGCGCGGATAGCCGCCAGTGCGGTCGCCGCGTTCGGTTGCGGCACCTGTGGCAGCGGCAGATGGTCCAGCTCGCCCTGCGCGTCGCGAAAACGCCAACTGTCGCCCGTTACGTCATATTGCCAGTCAACGCCACGACGCATCAGCTGGGCGCCCTTCTCCTTCGCCACGTCGGCGATAGTGTGCGGCATATCCGGTTCACCGACCACGGCAGGTTTGTTGGCGCGGAAAACACCCGCTTTTTCGCGGCCAATGCTTTCGCGGTCCGGACCCAGCCAGTCCGTATGGTCGAGTGCGATACTGGTCACCACCGCGACATCGGCATCAACCATGTTAGTCGCATCTAAGCGCCCACCTAAACCGACTTCGAGAATGACCACATCCAGCTGCGCCTGCTTAAACAGCCACAGGGCGGACAGCGTGCCGTATTCAAAATAGGAGAGCGAAATCTCGCCGCGCGCCGCTTCGATTTGCGCAAAAGAGGCTGTGTGGGCGGATTCCGGCAGTTCGCTATTCTGCACGCGCACGCGTTCGGTGTAGCGGACCAGATGCGGCGAACTGTAAACACCCACCTTATAACCGGCGGCCATCAGCATGGACTCCAGCGTGCGGCAGGTAGTGCCTTTGCCATTCGTTCCCGCTACGGTGAACACGAAGGGCGCGGGCTTGAGGATATCAAGACGCGCACCCACCTCGCTCACGCGATCGAGGCCCATATCGATGGTTTTACTGTGCAGATTTTCCAGATAAGAAAGCCACGTGACCAGGGGTGACGTGGCTTGGGGAAGAGTATTTTTTTCCATGATACGCACTTTCATTTGTGTATACACTTCGGCCTTTAAGCGGTCTCTGCGTTGGCGACGCCCTGATACTGCTCTGCTGGCTTGTGTATCAAATAAGTGAAAAGGGCAGCGCCGTCTGGCCCTGCCCTTTTTGAGTTATCAGGCTTCGGGTTCCTGATCCGGCACAACCACGCCTTCACGCGGCTCGTCCGGGCTTGGCGACGGCAGATTCATCAGCTTCGCCAGGATGCTCGCCAGTTTCAGGCGCATTTCTGGACGGCGAACGATCATGTCGATAGCGCCTTTTTCAATAAGGAACTCACTGCGCTGGAAGCCCGGCGGCAGTTTTTCACGAACGGTCTGTTCGATAACGCGTGGGCCGGCAAAGCCGATCAGCGCTTTCGGTTCAGCGATGTTCAGATCGCCCAGCATCGCAAAGCTCGCAGAGACTCCACCCATGGTTGGGTCGGTCAGTACGGAGATATACGGCAGACCGCGCTCCTGCATTTTACCCAGGGCCGCAGAGGTTTTCGCCATCTGCATCAGAGACATCAGCGCTTCCTGCATACGTGCACCACCGGAGGCCGAGAAGCAGATCAGCGGGCAGTTGTCCTCCAGCGCCTGTTCAACGGCACGGATGAAACGCGCGCCGACGACAGAACCCATTGAGCCGCCCATAAAGGAGAACTCAAAGGCCACAGCGACAACCGGCATCTCGTGCAGAGTGCCTTTCATCACCACCAGCGCGTCTTTCTCGCCGGTCTCTTTCTGAGCAGAAGCCAGTCGATCTTTGTATTTTTTGGAGTCACGGAACTTCAGCACATCTTTTGGCTCAAGTTCGCTACCCAGTTCCACAAGCGAACCTTCGTCCAGCACGCTATGCAGGCGATTACGCGCCGACATACGCATGTGGTGGTCACACTTCGGGCAAACCTCAAGATTGCGTTCCAGCTCAGCGCGGTACAGGACCTGGCCGCAGCTGTCACACTTGGTCCACACCCCTTCAGGAATACTCGCCTTACGGGTTGGGGCTATGTTGCTTTTAATTCGTTCAATCCAGCTCATTGATAACCTTTCTGCCTGAACCTGGTCGTATGCCAGTTTTGCTGTAAGCGGCGCATAATGCCATTTTTGCCGCAAACAGACCATGAATGTTGCACATTAAAACATAACAGCCCGAAACTTTGGATAAAAAAGTGGTCGAACCGCAAATGCGTCTTTACTTCGCTTGCTTAGCCGCCGCGCGTTTGTGACGAATAATTTCGATCGCCCCCGGCAAGACTGAGAGCACAATAATGGCAACAATCAGTAACTTAAGATTTTCCTGCACAATAGGCAGATCGCCAAACAGGTAGCCCGCGTAGGTAAACAGCAGCACCCACAGCAGCGCGCCAATTACGTTATACGCCGCGAAATGACGATAGGACATATGCCCCATACCTGCCACAAACGGTGCAAAGGTGCGGACGATCGGCACAAAACGCGCCAGAATGATGGTTTTGCCACCATGACGTTCGTAGAACGCGTGCGTTTTGTCTAAATAGCTGCGACGGAAAATCTTCGAGTTCGGATTACTGAAAAGCCGTTCACCGAATACCCGCCCAATAGTGTAGTTCACCGCATCGCCGACGATAGCCGCAATAATCATCAGCACCACCATCAGGTGAACGTTGAGATCGTTGGTCGGCAGCGCAGAGAGCGCGCCCGCGACAAACAGCAGCGAATCGCCCGGCAAAAACGGCGTGACGACCAGGCCGGTTTCACAGAACAAAATCAGAAACAGAATGGCATACACCCAGACGCCGTACTGCGCGACCAGCTCTGCCAGATGAACATCGATATGCAGGATGAAATCAATGAGAAATCGTATTAAGTCCATATTGTCTAAGCCTTAATTGCAACTGCGTTAGTCCGCTAAAAACAGCGGGCCCATTGGCGGTTTTGGAAGGTCAAATCGATCCGGATAATCCACCGAGACCAGATACAGCCCTTCCGCTTTCGCCGTTGCTGCCGCAAGCGTTCTGTCCTTCGCTGCCAGCAGTTCTGCAATCCAGCTCTCCGGCTGGTGTCCGGCGCCTACTTCCATCAGGCTGCCAACGATATTCCGCACCATATGATGTACAAAGGCATTCGCTTTGATGTCCACCACCACATACGCGCCATAACGACTGACGTTAATGTGCATCACGTTTCGCCACGGGGTGCGCGACTGGCACTGAACCGCACGAAACGAGGTAAAGTCATTTTCGCCGAGCAACTGCTGCGCGGCACGGTGCATACGCTCTGCATCCAGCGGCTCATAAAAATGGGTCACGCCCTGGCTTAACACCGCCGGACGCAGACGCTGGTTGTAGATGATATAACGGTAGCGACGCGCCGTGGCACTAAAGCGCGCGTGAAAATCATCGGGCACATCTTTGACCCAACGCACCGCGATGTCACCAGGCAAATTCGCATTTACGCCGAGCGTCCAGGCCGCGTCTTTACGCACCGCAGTGGTTTCGAAATGCACCACCTGGCCCGTGCCGTGAACGCCCGCATCGGTACGACCGGCACACAGCACGTTGATCGGTTCGTTCGCCACCTGAGAGAGCGCTTTTTCCAGCTTTTCCTGAACGCTGCGCACTTCATTCTGACGCTGCCAGCCATAATATTTGCTGCCGTCGTATTCTATTCCGAGGGCAATTCTATGGACTGGCTTTTGCTCCACTTCAGACATCCTTACAGATACTCCTGCACCAGCTTCTCAGCGATTTTAACCGCCATCAGCGCGCCGCCGAAACGGACGTTGTCCGCCACAGACCAGAACTGCACCTGTTCAGGCATGCCGTAATCGTTACGCACGCAGCCGATGGAGAGACGCGCGTTACCCGTTGCATCGCCCACCTGGGTCGGAAACTCTGTCTCTTCGCTGAGGGAGATATCTTCGCCGCGCTCAAACGCATAGCGTGCCTCTTCCGCCGCCAGCGGGCGCAGAGCTTCAAAGCTCACCATTTGCGCGTGGCCGTAGAAGACCGGGGAACGCACGCAGCTGGCAGAGATCATCAGGCCGTCGTCCTGCAAAATTTTGCGGGTTTCGTCGACGATACGACGCTCTTCGCGCACGCTGCCTTCACGGTCGGCAAGCATTGGCATCAGGTTGAAAGCCAACTGGCGACCGAAGAAGTCGTCATCGTCCACCGGGATACCGTTCAGCAGTTTCGCGCTCTGCCCTGCCAGCGCGTCGACCGCTTTTTTGCCCTGCGCGGAAACAGAAAGCAGACTGGTTACGCTAATACGCGACAGACCACCGTCGTCGATCAGCGGTTTCAGTGCCGTCAGCAGCTGGCTGGTCAGGCTGTCAGGGACAGCAATAATGTTGCGGTTGCGGTAGTCGGCCAGCACGAACGGGTTCACGTCCGGCACCACCAGCGGCACGTCAGGCTCGAGGGCAAACAGACCGCTCAGGTCGATGACCAGACAACCGGCGTTCGCCGCTTCTTCAGCGTAAGTCGCCGAGGCTTCAACGCCTGCCGCAAAGAACGCCAGTTGCACCTGCGTCCAGTCAAATTCTGCTACGTCCTGCGCGCGAACGGTTTTACCTTCGTAGCGCAGAGAGGTGCCCGCGCTTTCGGCGCGTGCCAGAGCATAGATTTCTCCCACCGGGAACTGACGCTCCGCAAGTGTTTCGAGCAGGGCTTCGCCCACAGCGCCAGTGGCACCCAGTACGGCAATATTCCAGCCTTCAGACATGGTGGTTTACTCCAGAAATGAAACAGCGTCCCTGCCAGATTATCCGGCAGAGAGCATGAGGAAAACATTAACGCGCCGGGTTATGCGTGGCAGTAAAACCCAGTTTATTCAGCAACGCCGCCGCACCGGCGTCGTCACAGATGACATACAGGGAGGACCACTCACGGCGCTCAAGATAATTCTTGCGAAGCCGGTCGAATTCACCCGGAATGCCGGCCACTTTTCGCAGCAGCGCGTCATCGCGGCGCACATCATACACTAAATGCACCAGCCTTTTTAGCGAAGACTCATCAAGCGGACCGTGCAGCGTAATGCGGCCAAATTCCGGCGCAGGCAGCAGCGTATCCAGCGCCACCTGCTGCGCCTGGCCGATAAAAGCACTATAGGCTTCAAACACCTGCGTCGTGCCGCGCGCTTTGCCTTCAAGCGTATAGCCCGCGATGTGCGCGGTAGCGACATCCACGCGATTCAGCAGCGCCACGTTGAGATCCGGCTCCGGCTCCCAGACATCCAGCACCACGCTCAGATCCTGCCCCTCTTCCAGACATTTCAGCAGCGCGGTGTTATCCACCACCGGGCCACGGCAGGCATTTATCAGAATAGTGCCAGGCTTCAGGCGGCGAATTAACGCCTCATCGGCCAGATGCAGGGATTTGTACGGTCCGTCTTTAAACAGCGGCGTATGGAAGGTGATCACATCCGCCTGCTCGACCAGTTCATCCAGCGCGCGGAAGTCGCCTTCATCACCGCGATCGGCGCGTGGGGGATCGCACAGCAAGGTGCGGATACCGAGGGCTTCCAGACGTTTTTGCAACCGCCCGCCGACGTTACCGACGCCAACAATACCCACCGTGCGATCTTTCAGCGCAAAGCCGTCGCGCTCGCCCAGCATCAACAGTGAAGAGAAAACGTATTCCACCACGGCGATAGCGTTGCAGCCCGGCGCGGCCGAGAATCCGATACCGGCCTGTGCCAGCCAGGCATCGTCTACGTGATCGGTTCCCGCCGTCGCTGTCCCTACAAATTTGACGTTTTTACCCGACAGCAGCGCCTCATTCACTTTGGTGACCGAGCGCACCATCAGGGCGTCAGCATCGGTGAGTTCTTCAAGGGGAATGGGACGACCGGGAACGGCCTTAACGTCGCCCAGGCGGCTAAACAGCTCACGGGCGTAAGGCATATTTTCATCAACGAGGATTTTCACGACAGAGTACCTGTTTGAGAGGAAGTTAACCGGCCAAGTGTGCCATAATCTCGCCGCCAGGCATACCCGAACGCTTTGCCTGGTTTACGGTGAGTAATGACTTTAAGGATTTTGACGATGCAGCCCATTTCAGGTACGCCGCCGCGCCCTCCCGGTGAAGGCCCAGTAACACCTTCCGCCATTGGCGAACAGCCGTTATCGACGCAGCAGCGCACGGTGCTGGAGCGACTGATCACCCGCCTGGTTGCGCTTACGTCGCAACAGAACGCGGAGGTGTGGGCGGGAGTGAAACATGATTTGGGGCTGAAAAACGACACGCCGCTGTTATCGCGCCACTTCCCTGCCGCCGAGCAAAACCTGAATCTGCGCCTGAATACCGCGCAGCAAAATCACACCACCCGCCAGATGGTGTCACAGCTCACCGAACTGTTAGGCCAGGGGAATAATCGTCAGGCGGTGAGTGATTTTATCCGCCAGCAGTTTGGTCAGACGGCCCTGAGCCAGCTCACACCGGACCAGCTGAAAACGGTGCTCACGCTGTTACAGAGCAATCAGCTCTCTATTCCGCAGCCGCAGCAACGCCCGGCGACGGAGCGCCCTCTGCAGCCTGCTGAGCATAATACTCTCAAGCAGATGGTCACCCGGCTGGCTGCTGCCACGGGCGAGTCAAACAAGCTTATCTGGCAATCCATGCTGGAACTTTCCGGCGTGAAAGCCGGTGAGCTGATCCCGGCGAAACAGTTTACCCATCTGGTGACCTGGCTTCAGGCGCGTCAGACGTTGAGTACCCAAAGCGCGCCCACGCTGCATACCCTGCAGGCGGCGCTTAAACAGCCGCTGGAACCACGAGAATTTGAAGCGGTGCGTGAATATGCGCAGCAGAACTGGCAGGTTACGCCGCAGACGGTGCTGACCCCCGCCCAGATTCAGGATTTACTGAACCAGATCTTTATCCGCCGCGCCGAACGTGACGGCGGTGTGCCAGAAGCGCGCAATATTCAGCCAATCTACAGCCCGCTGTTCGCCCCGGTGGTGGACACCATAAAATCGATGTCTGCCCGCCCCGGCCTGATGTTTATCGCGCTGATGGTGGCGCTGGCATTGTTCTGGCTGGTGGCCTGAGTCGAAGTATCGCCACCCGACCTGCTAAATTACGGACTTTGCCGGTCGGGTTACCCGTCAATGACGTTCACTGCTTCCGGAATGCGATAACCGTTACTACTATCCCCACCACTGCCGAGACGGCCCCTGCCAGAAACACCGACGGATAGCCGAACGACGTCGCCAGTACCCCTGCCAGCGGGCCGGTGATACCGTACGAGATATCCTGGAATGCCGCATAGCCGCCAAGTGCAGTTCCACGAACCTGCGGTGCCACGCGTTTCACCACCTCCACGCCGAGCGCCGGGAAGATGAGCGAGCAGCCGCAGCCGGTTAACGCCGCGCCCAGCAACGCAATCCACGCCACCGGTGCCTGCCACAACAGCAGCAGGCCGAGGGTCTCAATCATTAGCGAAACCACCGCCACTTTTACGCCACCAAAACGGTCCGGCATCCAGCCGAGCAGCACGCGCATCAGCACGAAAGCGCCACCGAATGCGGTTAAGGTGAAACCGGCCATTGCCCAGCCCCGGCTCATGAAGTAGAGCGAGACAAAGGTGCCAATTACGGCAAAACCTACGCCCTGCAGCGCCAGACCGAGGCCCGGTTTCCAGATTTGACCGACCACGCTCCACAGCGACGGGCGATCGCCTTTGTGAGCTGGCACTTTACGCACCGTGCCATTAAAGGCCCACGCCACCAGCGGCAGCACCATGGTCGTCCCCGCCAGCACAGCGAAACCGAAATGGCTGTGGATCAGCAGCCCCAGCGGTGCGCCTGCGGCCAGTGCGCCATAGATCGCCATCCCGTTCCAGGACATCACTTTCCCGGAGCGCGTCGGCCCGACCAGCCCCATACCCCAGGTGAGCGTCCCGGTCAGCAGCTGGCTTTCGCCAAAACCGAGAATTAAGCGCCCGACAATCAGCAGTGCGAATTTATAGATGGCGTCCACCGGCAGCAGCGCGGCCAGCAGCCATGCCCCACCCGCCAGTCCGCAGGCAAACATACCCTGTAACGCGGAACGCTTAGCGCCATGCTGATCGGCCAGGCGTCCCGCATAGCCACGGGTTAACACGGTCGCCAGAAATTGAATCCCCACGGCGACGCCCACCAGGGTATTGCCGTAGCCCAGCTCCTGGTGCACAAACAAGGGGATTACCGGCAGCGGCAGGCCGACGGTCATATAGGTAAGAAACACCGCGAAGGCGATGCGAAACAGCGAGACATTCGCTGAAGAGGTTTTTTCTGCTTGGGTTACTGCGGTCATGCATTACTCCGAAAATGAAGAGTAAGGCGGGGAAATGCCACGCCCCCTCTACCTGAGGATCAGGATTAAGGTGCGTTGGTTGACGTTAAACGCTTACGCATTATCAAAGTGATAATGTTGAAGCCGAAGTTTGCCTTTTCAGTCAATCAATTGTCAACGCATAAAAAAAGGAGCCATCAGGCTCCTTTTTTTCATCAGCGGAAAACTTACGCTTTCAGCTTACGCATCACCAGGGTGGCGTTGGTACCGCCGAAGCCGAAGCTGTTGGACATCACTGTCGTCAGCGCCTGCTCAGTCGGCTTGGTCACGATGTTCAGGCCAGCAGCCTGCTCGTCCAGCTCTTCAACGTTAATGCTTGGGGCGATAAAGCCGTGTTCCAGCATCAGCAGAGAGTAGATAGCTTCCTGCACGCCAGCGGCGCCCAGAGAGTGACCGGTCATCGCTTTCGTCGCGGAGATCGCCGGGCTGTTGTCGCCGAAGACTTCACGAATTGCACCCAGCTCTTTCACGTCGCCGACCGGAGTCGAGGTACCGTGGGAATTCAGGTAGTCGATTGGGGTATCAACGCCGTTCATCGCCAGCTTCATACAGCGCACTGCGCCTTCGCCTGATGGAGCAACCATGTCTGCGCCATCGGAAGTCGCACCGTAGCCCACAACTTCAGCGTAGATGTGCGCGCCACGTGCCAGAGCGTGTTCCAGCTCTTCAACCACAACCATACCGCCGCCGCCTGCGATGATGAAACCGTCACGGTTCGCATCATAGGTACGGGACGCTTTTTCTGGCGTTTCGTTGTATTTGGTGGACAGCGCGCCCATCGCGTCGAATTCACACGCCATTTCCCAGCACAGCTCTTCGCCGCCGCCAGCAAATACGATGTCTTGTTTACCCAACTGGATCTGCTCAACCGCGCTGCCGATACAGTGTGCGGAGGTCGCACATGCGGAGCTGATGGAGTAGTTCACACCGTGGATTTTGAAGGGGGTCGCGAGGCACGCAGACACCGCTGACGCCATCGCTTTGGTCACAACGTAAGGACCGACCGCTTTCAGGCCGCGCGGGCTACGCATTGCGTCTGCGCCGAACACCTGAGATTTAGAAGAACCACCGGAACCTGCGATCAGGCCCACGCGTGGGTTGTTCTGATAAACGTCTTCTTTTAATCCAGCATCTTCTACAGCCTGCTGCATTGAGAGGTAAGCGTAGATAGAGGCATCGTTCATGAAACGGACCACTTTGCGGTCAATCAGACCGGTGGTGTCCAGTTTGACGTTACCCCACACGTGGCTACGCATACCAGAATCTTTGAATTCTTGAGAGAAAGTGATCCCCGAGCGTCCTTCACGCAGAGATTCCAGGACTTCCTGCTGGTTGTTACCGATGCTGGAAACGATGCCCAGGCCAGTAATCACTGCACGTTTCATTCAATACCTCTGTCAGTCATACTATATTAAGTTTCGAGTCGCACAATAGCGTACACTTGTACGCTGAACAAGTCCGATCAGCCAATTTCTGTGGAAATTTGCACCATCGAACACACATCGCTAAGATCCTGCCACTGCCTGTCAGACGAGTAACTTACGTGAAACAAAACGCCATACAACCCGCCAACCTTGAGTTCAACGCTGAGGGTACACCTGTTTCCCGAGATTTCGACGATGTCTACTTCTCTAATGATAACGGACTGGAAGAAACCCGTTATGTTTTCCTCGACGGAAACCAGCTCAACGCGCGTTTCCCTGTCCATCCGCGCAGCCAGTTTGTGGTGGCGGAGAGCGGTTTTGGCACCGGATTAAACTTCCTCACCCTCTGGCAGGCGTTTGTTCAGTTCCGTGCGGCGCACCCTGACGCTACGCTACAAAGATTACATTTCATCAGTTTCGAGAAATTCCCCCTCACCGCCCACGACCTGACCCTGGCCCATCAGCACTGGCCGGAACTTCGCATCTGGGCCGAGCAGCTGCAGGCCCAGTGGCCACAGCCGATCGGCGGCTGTCATCGTTTAGTGTTAGACGGTGGTCAAGTCACGCTGGATTTGTGGCTCGGGGACATCAATGACCTGACGGACAAACTCGACGATTCTCTGAATCAGAAAGTCGACGCCTGGTTTTTGGATGGCTTTGCTCCCGCGAAAAACCCGGACATGTGGAGCCCGCATCTGTTCGCGGCGATGGCGCGTCTGGCGCGTCCTGGCGCTACGCTCGCGACCTTCACCTCCGCCGGATTCGTACGCCGTGGTTTGCAGGACGCCGGTTTCACCATGCACAAAACCAAAGGATTTGGCCGCAAGCGAGAGATGCTGACAGGGGTGATGGAGCAGGATAATCCCCTGCCTGAGTGCACTCCCTGGTTTGCCCGCAGCGGTGCGGAAATACGTGAAACGGCGATTATTGGCGGGGGTATTGCCAGCGCACTGCTGTCGCTCGCCCTGCTCCAGCGAGGCTGGCAGGTGACGTTGTACTGCGCTGATACCGCCCCCGCCACGGGTGCCTCCGGCAATCGCCAGGGAGCGCTGTATCCTCTGCTGACCGCCCACGATCCGGCACTTAGCCAGTTTTTCCCGGCCGCCTTTACCTTTGCCCGGCGTCTTTACGACAGCCTGCCAGTCACCTTTGACCACGCCTGGTGCGGCGTCACACAGCTCGGCTGGGACGAAAAAAGCCAGCGTAAGATCGACCAGATGCTGAGTCTGGAATTACCGGCGCACATCGCAGAAGCCGTAGACGCCGGGCAGGTGCAGGCGTTAAGTGGCCTGGAGACGGGCTGCGGTGGCATTCATTATCCGCAAGGCGGCTGGCTCTGCCCGGCGCAGCTTACGGCAGCGGCCATTGCGCTGGCCCAGTCGCAAGGGCTGACCGTGCATTATGAACATCAGTTGGAATCCCTGGATCGCATCGACGGCGACTGGCAGCTGCGTTTTGCCCATGGTGCACAGGCCCGACATGCCGGAGTGGTACTGACTAACGGCCATCGCATCAGCGATTTCCCGCAAACAGAAAATCTGCCGGTCTATCCGGTTGGCGGCCAGGTGAGCCATATTCCCACGACAGCTCAGCTCGGCAAGCTCCGTCAGGTCTTGTGCTACGACGGCTATCTGACGCCGCAAAACCCGACCAACGGTCATCACTGCATCGGAGCCAGCTATCATCGCGGCGAAGCGGACATTTGCTATAGCGAAGCGGATCAGCAGCAAAACCGCCAGCGCTTGATCGACTGCTTCCCCGGGGCTGAATGGGCGAAAGAGGTGGACGTAAGCGGCAGCGACGCGCGCTGCGGCGTGCGGTGTGCCACCCGCGATCACCTGCCGATGATCGGCAATGTGCCGGACTACGACGCGACGCTTGCGGCCTATCAGGATCTGGCAGAGTCCAAAGAGAATGCCGTGCGTTCTCCCGTCTATCCGAACCTGTTTATGCTCGGTGCGCTCGGGTCGCGGGGATTGTGTACTGCGCCGCTGGCCGCTGAAATTCTGGCGTCGCAGATGAGCGATGAGCCGATCCCGATGGACGGTGTTACGCTTGCAGGATTGAACCCAAATCGGCTGTGGGTGCGAAAATTACTGAAGGGTAAAAAGGTAGGATAAGGTTTGGAGGCCCGGTAAGCGCAGCGCTACCGGGCAAAAAGCCACTACTTCAGATTAGCCTGCTGGAACAAATTGTCCCACATCCCCAGCACCAGTGACTGGTCGCGTGGAGAAAGCTCGCCCGCCTGAATAGCTTTTTCAAGACCACGGCTCACTTCAGCGTGGACCGCTTCAGGTGAGTGATCGTCGCCCGCTTCCAGCTCGGCAACAGCAAGCGTCAGGTGACCACGCAGATAACCGCTGGCAAACAGTTCATCGTCACTGGCGTGTTCCACCATGTCATCAATTAACGCCAGGATGCGTGATTCAAATTCTGCGATCATCTTTTTTCCTCAGTTGAGATCTTCCGGCCACGGGAAGCATTCCGCCGTTATTGCCGGCGTGTGGTAATAATTCTGTAGTGCCTTGATAAAACGCGCCGGTCGCTCCGGGATGCCTTTCTCAAGATATTCCATCACCTGCGCGTGAACGCGGCGCTGGAAGGTAATACGATCCGGTTCGCAATCGCCTTCGAGATTGTCGCAGCTGACATTGAACGGAAAACCTGCCGCCACGCAAAACAGCCAGTCGAAGGCCTGCGGTTTGACTTCCACATCTTCAAACTGCCCTTGCGTCGTGGCATCTCGCCCGTCCGGGCAGTACCAGTAACCGAAATCGACCAGCTCGCGGCGCGCTTTCCCGGCAATACACCAGTGGGAAATCTCGTGCAGACCGCTGGCATAAAACCCGTGGGCAAACACGATCCGGTTGTACGGCACGTCTGCATCAGCAGGAAGATAGATCGGTTCGTCGTCGCCTTTAATCAGACGGGTATTAAAATCATCCGCAAAACAGCTGTCGAAGATCTCAATCAACTGTTCATATTTATGCGTACTGTTCATGAGTTCATCCCCAACCAGTGGAGGATCTCCTGTCCGTGGCTGTCATAAAGAAGTTTGGCACTCATCACCGCCGACACAATCACGATCATCGGACGAATCAGTTTTTGCCCTTTGCTCAATACCAGACGCGAGCCGACGCGCGCGCCTAAAAACTGCCCGACCATCATCACGAAGCCGGTCGCCCAAATCACTTTCCCGCCAATGATAAACAGCAGCAGACCGCCCAGGTTTGAGGTGGCGTTGAGCACTTTTGCGTGGGCGGTAGATTTGGCGAGGTTAAAACCGGCCAGCGTCACAAACGCCAGGGCATAAAAAGAACCGGCACCCGGCCCGAAGAAGCCATCGTAAAAACCGACGCAGCCGCCTGCAATCAGGGCAAACGGCAGACCGTGCAGACGACGCTGACGATCCTCTTCCCCTAATTTTGGCATCAGCAAAAAGTAGAGACCAATGCAGATCACGAGGATCGGTAAAATCTGGCGCAAAATATCCGATTGCACGTGCTGCACCAGCAGCGCGCCGCTGGTAGAGCCGATAAAGGTCATCAGAATATTGAGCTTTTGGTCGGCAAGACTGACCACTTTACGGCGAATAAAATAGATGGAGGCAGAGAGCGAGCCGCCGCAGGCCTGCAGCTTATTGGTCGCCAGCGCCTGGGCCGGACTCATACCCGCCGCCAGCAGCGCAGGCACTGTCAGCAGGCCGCCTCCCCCCGCCAGCGCATCGATAAATCCCGCCAGCATCGCAACAAAAAACAGCACCGCCAGCAGCAGCGGTGACACCATAAACAGATCGACGAAATTATCCATTAAAGTACATGCTCATCCAGTAGCGCCTGGCAGGAAGGCGGCAACGGAGGCGGTGTCTTCTTCTCAGGCTTGGTGGTTCCAGGTTTTGCTGGCTCAAACCAGCTCTGGAGTTCTGCCCCGCAGCCATCTCCCGGCGGCGGTAACGGCTGATCTTCACATTCGAGGCTGTTGGCCGGGCAGCGCAGACGCACGTGCATATGCGCGCGATGCTGGAACCACGGGCGCACTTTACGCAGCCAGTCACGATCCGTTCCGGCGTCCAGACAGAGCTGCTGCTTGATCGCCGGATTGACGAAGATACGCGTCACATCGTTATCTTTTGCCGCCAGCTTAATCATGCTGGAGACATCTGGCGACCACAGAGACGGCACCACGCTTTTGCCGTCACGGGCGACGAGATCCAATGCCTGGGGTTTAAGCAGCTGCGCCGAACTCCAGCGGGTTTTCGGCAGTTGCAGGAAAATATCCACATCCAGACCGGACTGATGGCTGGCGTGTCCGCCATTGAAGCGACCGCCCGCTGGCATCCCCATATCGCCGATTAACATCGTCCCCAGCCCCAGGTTATGCACCTGATTGCCCAGACGCTGGATAAACAGCACCAGATCCGGATGACCAAAGTAGCGACGCTGGTCGGTACGCATCACCTGATAGGTGTCGGATTGCAGCGGCAGATCCTGCGCGCCAACGATGCAGCCGTTAGCAAATGCGCCGATCGACTGGGCGCTGCCCGCGATCGGTTGGGTGATTTTTTGCCACGGCGTGGCTGCCAGACTGGCTCCGCTGACAAGCAGAGCCAACAGAGCAATAGCGGTTTTTTTCATGTTTACCAGCGTGGAATGGTGGTCGTCACGTCCGCATTCTGCGCGCGCTGGCGCAGGAAATGATCCATTAGCACAATCGCCAGCATCGCTTCAGCGATCGGCACCGCACGGATACCCACACAAGGATCGTGACGCCCTTTGGTGATCATCTCAACTTCTTCGCCGAAGCGGTTAATGGTGCGCCCCGGTACGGTAATGCTGGAGGTCGGTTTCAGTGCGATGTTGGCCACAATCTGCTGACCACTGCTGATGCCGCCCAGAATGCCGCCCGCATGATTGCTCTGGAAACCGTCTTTCGTGATTTCATCGCGGTTCTGGCTGCCGCGCAGCGCCACCACGTCAAAACCATCGCCAATTTCCACGCCTTTCACCGCATTGATGCTCATCATCGCGTGGGCGATATCTGCATCCAGGCGATCGAAGACCGGCTCACCCAGGCCCGGCGGAACGCCGTCAGCCACGACGGTCACTTTCGCGCCGATGGAGTCGCCCTCTTTTTTCAGGCCGCGCATCAGTTCGTCCAGTGCGTCAATTTTGTCGGCATCCGCGCAGAAGAACGGATTCTGTTCAACCAGATCCCAGTCTTTGATCGCCAGCGGAATGTCGCCCATCTGGGTCAGGCAGCCGCGAATCACGATGCCAAATTTTTGCGCCAGATATTTTTTAGCGATAGCGCCCGCCGCCACGCGCATGGCTGTTTCACGCGCCGATGAGCGTCCGCCGCCGCGATAGTCGCGAAAACCGTATTTTTGTTCGTAGGTGTAATCGGCATGACCGGGGCGGAAAACATCTTTAATGGCGCCGTAGTCCTGCGAGCGCTGATCGGTATTTTCAATCAGCAGACCAATGCTGGTGCCAGTAGTGCGGCCTTCAAAGACACCGGAGAGAATTTTGACCTGGTCCGGCTCGCGACGCTGCGTGGTGTAGCGCGAGGTGCCTGGACGGCGGCGATCGAGATCGTGCTGTAAATCCGCTTCGGTCAGTTCGATACCAGGTGGCACGCCGTCGACGATGCAACCCAGCGCCAGACCGTGTGATTCGCCGAAAGTCGTTACACGGAATAATTGTCCAATACTGTTTCCTGCCATCACGGCTCCGTTGTCGTTGTTCTGTGTTTGAGCAATGTGAAACGGGCCGAAGCCCGTTGGATTAATCTTTGTAAATGCTGAAGTGTTCACGCGCGGCGATGAGCTGCGCTTTGGTCAGCATGAAGACGCCTTCACCACCGTTGTCGAATTCAAGCCAGGTGAACGGCACGTCCGGGTACTGCTCCATCAGATGTACCATGCTGTTACCGACTTCACAAATCAGAATACCGTCGTCAGTCAGATAATCCGGCGCGCAGGCCAGAATGCGGCGCGTCAGTTTCAGGCCGTCAGAACCGGAGGCCAGACCGAGTTCCGGCTCGTGGCGATATTCATTCGGCAGATCGGACATGTCTTCTGCATCCACGTACGGCGGATTGGTGACAATCAAATCGTATTGCAGTTTTGGCAGGTCGCGGAACAGGTCGGAGCGGATCGGCGTCACGTGGTGAATCAAACCGTGCTCTTCGATGTTGTGTTCGGTAACGGCCAGCGCGTCGGCGGAGATATCAACCGCATCCACTTCCGCTTCCGGGAAGGCATAGGCGCAGGCAATCGCGATACAGCCGCTGCCCGTACACATATCCAGAATGTGCTGCGGTTGGTGGTCGATCAGGCCTGCAAAGTGGTTGTTGATCAGTTCGCCAATCGGCGAGCGCGGCACCAGCACACGTTCATCAACGTAAAATTCGTGACCGCAGAACCAGGCTTTATTGGTGAGATAGGCGACCGGAATACGCTCGTTGACGCGGCGAATCACGCGCTCAACGATACGGTGTTTTTCGCTGGAGGTCAGACGCGCGGTGCGCATGTCTTCAGGGATATCCAGCGGCAGATACAGGGATGGCAGCACCAGCTGAACCGCCTCATCCCACGGGTTGTCCGTTCCGTGGCCGTACCAGATGTTGGCGGCGCTAAAACGACTGACGGACCAACGCAACATGTCCTGAATGGTATGCAGTTCGTTTACTGCTTCATCGACAAATATTTTATCCATTATTCTCTCCAGGGCATGCTTGCATAATTTTCGGCGGCTAGTTTGCCATGAAGACGGCGATAAATCAGCATCGGGACGGCGTGGGAGAGGTGAAAAAATGCGTTTTGCTTGCGCCTCCCTCAGGTAAACTAAGGGAAATAAGAGATGAGACGGACTAATGAAAAAGAAAATGCCGCTTAGCGAGGAGGATCAGACGCTGTTTCGCCAGCTCATGAGCGGGACGCGCAAAATCACCCAGGACACCATTGTCCATCGCCCGATCCGCAAAAAAGTGACTGAAGTGCCGGTCAAACGGCTGCTGCAGGAACAGGCGGATAACAGCCACTATTTTTCAGACGAATTTCAGCCGCTGCTGAACACGCAGGGGGCAGTGAAATATGTGCGGGAAGATGTCAGCCATTTTGAGCTGAAAAAGTTACGTCGCGGAGATTATTCGCCGGAGCTGTTTCTCGATCTGCATGGCCTGACGCAAATGCAGGCGAAACAGGAGCTGGGCGCGCTCATTGCCGCGTGTCGTCGCGAGCACGTGTTCTGCACCTGTGTGATGCACGGCCACGGAAAGCATATTCTCAAACAGCAAACGCCGTTGTGGCTGGCTCAGCATCCACACGTGATGGCTTTTCATCAGGCGCCAAAAGAGTACGGCGGAGATGCCGCGCTGCTGGTGTTGATTGAAGTAGAAGAGTGGCAGCCACCGGAGCTGCCCTGACAGGCAGGCGGGTGGCACAGGCTACCCGCCAGATCATTCGTCACGTCAGATAGCTTTTGCCATCTTCAGGTTGCACGGACTCATTTGCCAGTTGAATACCCCTTTGCCCGCATCGTCGAGGGTGACGTTGGCAATCGCGGAGGTGGTGAACATCGGAGGCGTTTCGCCAGGGCACAGTTCAGACACCAGGTAGCCGACCAGCGGCAGATGGGAAATCACCAGTGCGGAAGAGACACCTTCATTGCACAGCGCCTGAAGATACGCGCTGACGAGACCCACATCCCCGCAGGGTGTAAGCTCAGGAAGAACATCGACGCTCTTCGGCAGGTTCATACACTCCCCTACCACATCCAGCGTCTGTTCGGCCCGCAGGAACGGACTCACCAGCACACGATCGATATCCACTTTTTGGCCTTTGAGCCAGGTCGCCATTTGACGGGATTCGTCACAACCACAGGTCGTCAAAGGACGAACAGAGTCACTGGCAGCATCGAGTGCCGCGTCGCCGTGACGCATGATAAAAACTTGCATATTGCACCGCTTTTGTTAACCAGGATCACCGGCGTTCACTACCCGCGAAAAGATCAAAAAGGTAGAAAACCCGATGGCCGGGCATTGTGCCTGATCCATCTGATGAATGAAACGCTGTTTTTTACCTTAATGGCGTAAGTATAGTCAATATCTGTTTACAAAATAGCCAAAACAGGTTCATTCACCGTCAGATATACTCTTGTTTGACCTTAAGTTACGGGGTCAGTTTCCTCTGCTGGCCAAAAGTGCAGGTTATTTTCTGCCATGCGCATTAATTGTTCACACGGCGTAAACCGTGGACCATAAAGCGAAGCCAGACGCTGCAATATTGCCACCACTTCACCCGCGCCAAGACTATCCATATAGCGGAACGGGCCACCCAGGAAAGGTGGAAAACCGATACCAAACACGGCACCAATATCGCCGTCTCGCGCACTTTTAACGACCTGCTCGTCAAAACAACGAGCCGCTTCGTTGAGCATCATCATGACGCAGCGCTCAGCGCATTGCTGTGCGGACAACTTCCCCTGGCCGTTGGCGTGAATAAGCCCATAGACCGAGGGGTCGACCTGTTTCTTGCTTTTACGCCCTTTAACTGCGTAAAGATAGAAGCCCCGTCCATTTTTTCTGCCTTTGCGATCGTCATTCAAGATCGTAGAAACAATGTTTGCAGGCGGGCTAAACCGTTCTCCATAAGCAGCTTCCAGCACAGGTATAATTTTAGTGCCTGTATCAATTCCAACCTCATCCAAAAGTTGGATTGGGCCAACTGGAAAACCAAACTTGACCAGCGCATTGTCAATGTGTTCGATTTTCTCGCCTTCCGTCAGCAGGCGCATCGCCTCATTAATATAAGGCGCGAGAATGCGGTTGACGTAAAAACCGGCCTTGTCGGCCACCACAATCGGTGTTTTGCCCTGCCGTTTGGCGAGCTTCACCACCGTGGCCACCGTTTGAGCGTTCGTCGAAGCGTGAGGTATGACTTCCACCAGCGGCATTTTTTCCACCGGACTAAAGAAGTGCAAACCGATTACCTGCTCCGGTCGCGCGGCACGTGCGGCGATATCGCCAATCGGCAGCGACGACGTATTCGAGGCAAAAATGGTGTGCGGCGCGCAGTGCTGTTCCACGTCGGCGACCATCTGCTGTTTCAGCGCCAGATCTTCAAATACGGCTTCAATCACCAGGTCACGATGGTGAAAACCGCTGTAGTCGGTGGTGCCTGAAATCAGCGCCAGCTCTCTGTCGCGTTCACTGGCTTTGATATGGCGGCGTTTAACCTTTTGATCAAGGAGCTGCCAGCTGTATTGCAATGCGTGATTAATGCCCTTTGCGTTGATGTCTTTGATTCGTACAGGCAATTTGCCTTTGCTGGCCGTGACAAATGCAATGCCACCGCCCATCAATCCCCCGCCCAAAACGCCTACAGAGGCCAGCGGCGCCGGTGACGCCTCGCTGCCGGGATCTTTTTTTACGTCGGTACTGGCAAAAAAGATGCTGCGCAGTGCCTGCGACTGGGGCGTCATCGCCAGTTCGCCAAAGGCTTTGGCCTCAGCCGCATAACCGCTGCTGCTCCCTTGTGCCAGGCCGGTTTCAATCACCTCGAGAATGCGTTTGGTCGCCGGGTAGTTGCCTTTGGTTTTCTGTTCCATTTTCTTGCCGACCACATTAAACAGCAGCGCGCGCCCTAGCGGGCCGGCGAGAATACGCTCGCGAACCGGCAAATGACGGCTCGTTTGCCGCCCTTTTAATGCCAGCTCAACGGCCGCGTCCAGCAAAATGGAATGGGGAACCACTTCGTCCACCAGCCCGGCTTTCAGAGCCTGACGTGGTCGAAGCTGTTTACCGGTGAGTATCATTTCCAGCGCGGTACTCACGCCAATCAGACGCGGTAAACGCTGGGTGCCACCGGACCCCGGCAGTAGACCGAGCTGCACTTCCGGCAGACCGAGCACGGTTTTCGCATCATCTGTACAAATACGGCTGTGACACGCCAGCGCCAGCTCCAGGCCGCCGCCCAGGCAGGCGCCGTGGATCGCCGCGATCACCGGGATCGGTAATGCGTGGATCTCGGCCATGATCTGCTGCCCCTGTCGGGCCAGCTCTTCCGCTTCCTGCGCGCTGCTGGCGCGGGCGATCATGTTGATATCTGCACCGGCGATGAAGTTATCGGGTTTGGCTGAGATAAAAATCAGCCCGCGAATGTCTTTGTTTTCGCGGATTTGCCTGAGGATCGCGCGCACCTGAACGCCGAATTCGGCCTTCAGGGTATTCATCTTTTCGCCCGGCACATCGATGGTGACGACGGCAATATTGTCCAGCCGGACCTTCAGGTCAAAAGCGGAAGTGGTTTCCATTATTCAGCCTCCAGAACCATCGCCGCGCCCAGACCACCCGCCGCACAGGCGGTGACCAGACCAAAACCTCCGCCGCGACGGCGAAGCTCATGCAGCGTTTGCGTAATCATGCGTGCGCCGGTGGCAGCAAACGGATGGCCGTATGCGATAGATCCGCCCAGCACGTTAAATTTGCTCTCGTCCACTTCGCCCGTGGCATGCGCGCGGCCCAGCACATCGCGGGCAAAGCGTTCGCTGGCCAGCAGTTGCAAGTTGGCAAGCGTCTGCGCGGCAAAAGCCTCGTGCATATCGATAAGAGTTAAATCAGACAGCGTTAATCCGGCGCGCTCAAGCGCCAGCGGCGTGGACCAGGCCGGTCCCAGCAACATATCCTGCCAGACATCGATAGCGGTAAAGGCGTAGCTGCGCAGGTAGCCCAGCGGCACCAGCCCCAGCTCTTTTGCCCGCGACTCGGTCATCAGGATCACTGCCGCCGCACCATCGGTCAAAGGCGTGCTGTTCGCCGCCGTGACGGTACCGTGCTTGCGGTCAAACGCCGGACGTAATTTTGCATAATCAGCCAGCGTCGAACTGCCACGGATATTGTTATCTTCACTGAGCGGTTCGCGATACGGCGGGATATAGGCCGTCATCACTTCATCCGCCAGTTTTCCCTCGGACCACGCCAGCGCGGCACGCTGATGCGAGCGATGCGCCAGGGCATCTTGCTGTTCGCGGGTAATGCCGTAGGTTTTCGCCATTTGCTCTGCGGTATCGCCCATTCGCAGGCCGGTAGAATATTCCGCGACCGCTGGCGGCACCGGCGCCAGATCGCGCAGACGCAGGCGGGAGAATAGTTTGAGACGCTGCCCCATGGTGCGGGCTTTGTTGACGTCCACCAGCACACGGGCCAGCTTTTTACTGACGCCAATCGGCAGAACGGAAGAGGAGTCGGCCCCGCCTGCAATACCGGCGCGAATGGTGCCGGTCATCAGGCTTTCCGCTACGTTAGCGACGGCCTGGAAGCTGGTCGCACAGGCGCGACTGACGCTGTAGGCATCGGTATGGACGTTCATTCCCGTCCCAAGCACGATTTCGCGGGCGATATTGGGTGCTTCCGGCATCTGGACGACCTGGCCAAAAACCAGTTGTTCGATGACCTCTGGGGGTATTTCGCTGCGAGCCAGCATCTCCCCCACTACCATTTTCCCCAGATCGACAGCCGGTATTCCGTGAAATGCCGTCGCCTGACGTGCAAACGGAGTACGTAATCCGCTGACAATGGCAATGCGGTCACCCTGGCGGGTGACGAGCGGTAGTGCCTGACTCATAAAAGTCCCCTGTAAATGACATAAGCGCAAAGTGGTCTGACCTGATAACAGTTTTAACCATTTTTTTACATAGAGCCAATCGGGGAAGCGAAAAAGTGCGAGCTAAGACACAGAGAAGAAAAGAAAATGCCCCTGGGTCACAGGGGCATTTGAGGTATTTTTTGCGGGTCGCGACTTTGCCTTACCCGGACTACGAAACTGCAGGTCGGGTAAGTAAAAAATCACCCGGCAACTTTACGGAGAAATTAACGTAGACCGAGCTGGAAAATCAGGGTTTCAGCTTCACACGCAAAGATGAAATCGATATCAAGCTTCACGCCACCGTCCACTTCCGTGAAGGTGGATTTGATTTCACAGGGATCGGATTCCACGTCGCGCGCGCGTTTGGTGAGCGCGGCTAAGGTTTCTTCTGCATCCGAACGTTTGCTAAATACGCGGCTGTAAGACGCGGTGCAATCGGTGTTATCCATAATGGTACCGACATCCATACAGCAGCAAACCGGGGTTTCATCAGCACTGCATTTACTCATAGCTCAAGTTCCTCTGCATTCGCGCACAGCGCGAGATAAACACGTTGCTGATATTTTACGCCCTGGCCGTGGGTCTCTCCAGCCGTTAATGGCGCAAACGGGGATAAGTGACCGTTATCACACTAAAAAATGATCTAACGCAAAAATCACCCTTTCTGCTGAGTGCCGGTGGTCGCATTTTTGCCACAGAGATCTCGTTTCAAAAAACATCTTTGAAAAACTTCAGAAACATACTTGCAACATCCCATCTGGTCCGACCTATACTCTCGCCACTGGTCTGATTTCTAAGTGTTACCGCAGACCCTACACTTCGCGCTCCTGTTACTCTATGTAACATATATTGCATAAAAATAACTCAATGAGGTTATGGTCATGAGCCAGAAAACCCTGTTCAAAAAGACTGCGCTGGCAGTCGCAGTGGCAATCGTATCAACCTCCGCCTGGTCAGCGGGCTTCCAGCTTAACGAATTTTCTTCCTCTGGCCTTGGCCGTGCATATTCTGGGGAAGGTGCGATTGCCGATGACGCAGGCAACGTGAGCCGTAACCCGGCGCTGATCACTATGTTTGATCGCCCGACCTTCTCAATGGGTGCCGTTTATATTGATCCTGATGTGAACGTTACCGGGAAATCCAATTTAACCGGACAGAGTGCTAACCAGGACAACATCGCGCCCGTCGCGTGGGTACCTAACATGCACTTTGTTATGCCAATCAACGATCAATTTGGCTGGGGCGCATCCGTCACATCCAACTATGGTCTGGCAACAGAGTTTAACGACAGCTACGCGGCCGGCATTTATGGCGGTAAGACTGACCTGCAGACCATCAACCTCAATCTGAGCGGCGCGTATCGTCTGGACAGCAACTGGAGCTTCGGTGTGGGCTTTGATGCGGTTTACGCGAAAGCCAAAATCGAGCGCTATGCGGGTTCACTCGGTCCACTGCTGGCAGGCCAACTGCAGGGGATGGTGCCTCCATCCATGCTGGACGGTATTAACTCCCCGGACGACCAGATTGCCTACCTTAAGGGTGACGAGTGGGGCTTCGGCTGGAACGCCGGTATCCTTTATGAGCTGGATAAAAACAACCGCTGGGGTCTGACCTACCGTTCTGAAGTGAAAATCGACTTCGACGGCGACTATAAAAGCTCCATTGACCCGAACCTGAGCAACATCTTCGCCAGCATGGGCCTGACCGGTCTGCCAGCGGGCACCGGCGGCAGAACCCAGAGCGGCGCGCTGACGCTGAACCTGCCAGAAATGTGGGAAGTGTCTGGTTATAACCGCGTGGCACCGCAGTGGGCTGTCCACTACAGCCTGACCTACACCAGCTGGAGTCAGTTCCAGGAGCTGAAAGCCACCGGCAACGACGGTCAGACGCTGTTCTATAAAGATGAAAGCTTCAAAGATGCTTATCGTATCGCGCTGGGTACGACCTACTACTACGATAAGAACTGGACCTTCCGTACCGGTATCGCGTTCGATGACAGCCCGGTTCCTGCGGACAAACGCTCCATTTCTATCCCGGATCAGGACCGTCTGTGGCTGAGCGCCGGTATGACTTATGCGTTTAACGACGATGCGTCTATCGATGTGGGTGCTTCTTATATGCACGGTCAGAACGTCAGCTTCACCGAGGGTGAAGGCCCTGCTGCGTACACCTTTAAATCTGAAGGTAAAGCCTGGCTGTTCGGTACCAACTTTAACTACGCGTTCTAATCGCGACGGCATTAAAAAAGGTGAGCATTTGCTCACCTTTTTTTATTTATTCTTTATCTATCTCTGAAAGTTCATTCTCGATAGCTTTGGCGTTTGGATTGTCTTCCGGTTTCAGCTTACCGCCGTTGGCAATAAAGTCGTGATTCTGGAAGTAGGCTTCACGCACCATAATGTACGGATCGGAAGACTGTCGCAGCAGGCCGTCGGAATCCAACAACTGAGCGCGTGTCTCAATCCCTTCCACGGTCCATTTACCAATAGACAGCGGCCAGGTCAGCCAAGAGAGCACCGGATAGAGGGTATCGACCATATCGCCACCGTCGTCACGAACGGTAAAGCTGCCGTAGAATGGCAGATGCATATACGGACCATAGCCCACGCCATAACTGCCCAGCGTGCTACCAAAACGGTGCGGCTGTTCACGCTGCAGCTTCGGATTGGCCATTCCCGCCACATCAATAAAGCCCCCCATCCCCAACAAACTGTTCAGGAAGAAACGAGTGAAGTGCACCATCCCCTGATATGGGTCGCCCTGAAGGAAGAAGTTCACCATCACAGCGGGTTCTTCCAGGTTACTGGTGAAATTGCTCAAACCATTACGAGCAGGTTGCGGAACGTAATCACGCCATGCCACAGCAACCGGGCGGACCAGATACGGGTCCAGCACGTTGTAGTTAAAGCTATACATGGATCGGTTGAATCCTTCTAAAGGATCGGAGCGCCCCGTTTGCTCTCCAGAGCTGGCACAGCCCACGAGCAACGTCGTGCCCAGCGCAAGCGCCGACAGCCGAAGTTTCATATATTTCTCCCTGTTAGTATGGCTATCGTTGACTGCCATCCGCGACAGAGCGCCTGGCGCTCTATGAATAGTCGTGCAAGTGATTGTAACAGCACGTTTCGGGATGTCCACGCACACAGTGACAGGCAACCATCTGCCATCACTCTGATCTCAGCATAGCCTGCTTTATCATTTCTTTTCGTCGGCAATTTTATCCTGTGTCTGAAGGTGATGTATCGCCTTTATTGCCATTGCCGGAAAAATAAGAGCTTCCCCACGGGCATTATCCGGAAAACCGCTACGATTATGGTAATGACAACGAAGCGAGACGCCCCAGATGGATGAACTAAACGCAGAAAAAATTGATAAACATACTGATGAGCTGGAAGTGGAAAGTGAAGAAAAACAGCGGGGTGGCAAAATCGAAGTCGATGAAGACCATCTCCCCTCACGGGCGATGGCTATCCACGAGCATATCCGTCAGGACGGTGAAAAAGAGCTTGAGCGCGATGCGATGGCGCTGTTCTGGTCAGCCATCGCCGCCGGGTTATCGATGGGGGCCTCCCTGCTCGCAAAAGGGATCTTTCACGTGCAGCTGGAGGGGGTTCCGGGTGGGTTCCTGCTTGAAAACCTTGGTTACACCTTTGGTTTTGTCATCGTCATTATGGCGCGTCAGCAGCTGTTCACGGAAAACACCGTGACGGCGGTGCTGCCGGTGATGCAAAAACCGACATGGGGAAATTTCGGCCTTCTGATGCGCCTGTGGGGCGTGGTCCTGCTGGGGAATATTATCGGCACTGGCGTGGCAGCCTGGGCGTTCGAATATATGCCGATATTTGATGAACCCACCCGGGATGCATTCATTAAAATCGGTATGGACGTGATGAAAAATACCCCGGCTGAGATGTTCGCCAACGCCATTATCTCAGGCTGGATCATTGCCACTATGGTCTGGATGTTCCCCTCTGCGGGTGCGGCCAAAATCGTGGTAATCATCTTGATGACCTGGCTTATCGCACTGGGCGACACTACCCACATTGTCGTTGGTACGGTGGAGGTGCTGTATCTGGTGTTTAACGGCACCCAGCACTGGAGTGATTTCTTCTGGCCGTTCGCGCTGCCGACACTGGCAGGAAATATCTGCGGCGGGACCTTTATTTTCGCCCTGTTGAGCCATGCGCAAATCCGCAACGACATGTCCAACAAGCGTAAGGCCGAGCTGAAGGAAAAGGAAAAAGCCCGACAAAACAAGGACGAGAATCCAAAAAAAATCGACTAAATGGCGACACTTTAAGCAGTCAGGCGGTATCAAGCTTAACGCCCTGTGTAAATGAGGCTATACTCGTGCCGCTTCGTCCCCTTAGTTAAATGGATATAACGAGCCCCTCCTAAGGGCTAGTTGCAGGTTCGATTCCTGCAGGGGACACTTTCCTGCCCAGATCAATGCACGCTCTCCCATGAAATATCCACCGCCACGGCTTTTCCCCCATGAGATACACTTAACTGAAACGATTCCTGATTCGGCCTTTTTCCAGTAAAAACAAGTCATAGAAAAGCGCGTATAAGGGTGCTAATCTACGCAGCCCGCCTTGTACCGAAAGTGGTCTGGCAGCGCCGTAAAGTTGGGTAAGGCCTGCAACGATAATCCAAAACTACGGTCTAAATCAGCACGTTGTAACGCAATGTTTGCGCTACCTTCTCTAGCTTCACATAGGTTCACTACTTTGTCTCAATGCAAATTCGAAAGTGCATTTTTACACCCACGTTACTGGCTCACATGGTTTGGCCTTGGCCTGCTTTGGGTGCTCGTTCAATTGCCCTACCCCGCTATACAAATTCTTGGCTCAAGTTTAGGCAGCGCTTCCCGTGTTTTTCTGAAGCGTCGGGAGTCTATTGCCCGCAGAAACCTTGAACTTTGTTTTCCTGATTACAGTGTCGAACAGCGCGAGAAGCTGATCGCCGAAAACTTCAAATCCATCGGAATGGCGCTGCTGGAAACCGGTATGGCCTGGTTCTGGCCGGACGAGCGCGTGCGTAAATGGTTCGACGTTGAAGGGCTGGAAAACCTGAAACAGGTTCAGGCACAAAATCGTGGCGTCATGGTGATCGGCGTGCATTTTATGTCGCTGGAACTGGGTGGCCGCGTGATGGGTCTTTGCCAGCCCATGATGGCGACCTATCGCCCGCACAACAATCTGCTGATGGAATGGGTACAGACGCGTGGCCGTATGCGCTCAAACAAAGCGATGATCAGCCGCAATAACCTGCGTGGGCTGGTGAATGCCCTTAAGAAAGGGGAAGCGGTATGGTTCGCGCCCGATCAGGATTATGGGCGTAAAGGCAGCAGTTTTGCCCCGTTCTTCGCGGTGAAAGATGTCGCCACCACGAACGGGACATTCGTTATCTCGCGTCTTTCTGGTGCGCCGATGCTGACGGTGACCATGGTCAGAAAAGCCGATAAGTCTGGCTATCGTCTGTTTATCTCTCCTGAGCTGCATAATTACCCACAGGATGAGCGCGAAGCCGCAACGTACATTAATAAAGTGATCGAAAGCGAAATCATGCGTGCACCGGAGCAGTATCTGTGGGTGCATCGCCGCTTTAAGACCCGTCCTGTCGGCGAAACCTCGCTCTATATCTAGTCTCTTTATCAGGTTAGTTTCTCTAAGAAACTAACCTTTTCAGTCACCTGTAATCACCCGCCGTTACTTTCCATTCTCACCTTCGCTCAACCTGTTTTATTACGCTGCGAAATTATACTGTCGCCGTTCCACGACACTCGTAAGTTACGGAAATGATACAAAAAAATGCCTCTTGTCACCCCCCATATTTAGGCGTACATTAGCGCCGTCTGGCAATAGGAACGCACAGAATTCTGGGCTGGTGTCATCGACGTAGCGGGATAATTCTTATTTCCGGCCTGGTCTGATTTCAGCTCTCTATACTCAGTTGGACTCTGTTTTTTTATGGCGTATCTATTGATGCGCGGAGCGATGAACGTGAAATATTTCTTTATGGGCATTTCGGTGATTGTTTTAGTGTGGGCCGGAACCTTTGCCCTGATGATCTGAGCGAAGAAAATACAGTTAAAAAAACAGGAGCCATTGGCTCCTGTTTTTTTATGCAAAATCCGCCTAGTCAGATTCAGTCGAACTCTTCTTTTCCACCGGCAATAACCCGTCGGCGCGGAACATGCTTTTAATGCCTCTCACCGCCTGACGAATGCGGTCGCTGTTTTCGATAAGTGCGAAGCGAACGTGGGTATCGCCATAGTCACCGAAACCAATGCCCGGCGAGACGCAGACTTTGGCATCCTGCAGCATCTTTTTCGCAAACTCCAGCGACCCCATTGCTGCATAGTGCTCGGGGATTTTGGCCCAGACGTACATAGAGGCTTTCGGCACCTCGACCATCCAGCCCGCTTCGTGCAGGCCTTTCACCAGCACATCGCGGCGGCGTTTGTACTGCGCGGCGATGTCATGCACGCACTGCTGATCGCCTTCCAGGGCAGCAATCGCCGCAACCTGCAACGGCGTAAAGGTGCCGTAGTCATGATAGCTTTTGATACGTGCCAGCGCGTTGACCAGCGTTTTATTGCCAACCATAAAGCCGATACGCCAGCCTGCCATGTTGTAGCTTTTTGACAGGGTGAAGAACTCCACTGCCACGTCGCGCGCACCCGGCACCTGCATTATGGAAGGCGCTTTCCAGCCGTCAAAGACGATATCGGCGTACGCCAGATCGTGCACCACCAGCACATCATAGCGCTTCGCCAGCGCGACCACTTTCTCGAAGAACTCCAGCTCGACGCACTGCGCCGTTGGGTTCGACGGGAATCCGAGGATCATCATTTTCGGTTTCGGGTAGCTTTCACGAATCGCGCGTTCCAGTTCGTTGAAAAAGTCGACGCCCTCCACCAGCGGCACGGAGCGAACCTGTGCCCCTGCGATCACTGCACCATAAATATGGATTGGATAGCTCGGGTTGGGCACCAGCACCGTATCACCGTGATCGAGCGTCGCCAGCATCAGGTGCGCCAGCCCCTCTTTCGAACCAATGGTAACGATGGCTTCGCTTTCGGGATCGATATCCACATGATAGCGATCCTGATACCAGCGGGAGATTGCCCGACGCAAACGCGGAATCCCGCGAGAGGTGGAATAGCCGTGTGTATCCGGGCGCTGCGCCACGGTGCACAGTTTTTCAACGATGTGCGGCGGCGTTGGCCCGTCAGGGTTACCCATGCTGAAATCGATAATGTCTTCGCCGCGCCGACGCGCAGCCATTTTCAGTTCAGCAGTGATATTAAAAACATAAGGGGGGAGACGATCAATACGCGTAAAACGGCGTTCAGGACTGAATTCAGCCATAGATTCCTCAGATTCACGTTAGCGCCCGGACCGTCCGAGCGACGCTGCCACGAATGTGGCGTGCTTAGAAAATAGCCTGATTCAAATCCGGCTGTCGAGAGGGGAGTGAAAAAATAATGAGTCCCCTAAAACAGGAAGGGTGTTTCGGCTAAAAGCGGAAGTCGATTCAACAAAACCGTGTTGGCGATACCATTTTTTAACTAAATGATATCAATGGAGTTACAAACAGCCTGCCGCTGATGGCTAACCCGCGACGTATCCAGGCAAAAAAGTGCAATCCCCTTTGAAATGGAGGGCTTTTCCCCATTTGAGAAATCAGAGGGATGTCTGGTCATTGTGCACAAGGTTTCCTATCATAGATTTTTCCCGTTTTCCCAGGTTCACTTGTGCACGAAATATTCAATATGCTGCTGGCGGTCTTCGATCGCGCGGCATTAATGCTGATTTGTCTCTTCTTCCTGATCCGCATCCGGCTCTTTCGCGAGCTTCTGCACAAATCCGCTCACTCACCGAAAGAGCTGCTGGCCGTCACGGCGATCTTCTCTATGTTTGCCCTGTTCAGCACCTGGTCCGGCGTGCGGGTGGAAGGTTCGCTGGTCAACGTGCGCATTATCGCCGTCATGTCGGGCGGCATTCTGTTTGGCCCGTGGGTAGGAATTATCACCGGCATTATTGCCGGTACGCACCGCTATCTGATTGATATCGGCGGCGTCACGGCAATCCCCTGCTTTATCACCAGCATTATCGCAGGCGCGTTGTCCGGCTGGATCAACCGTAAGATCCCGAAAAAACAGCACTGGCGAGCGGGGATCGCCGCCGGGATGCTGTGCGAAACCCTCACCATGATCCTCGTGGTGGCCTGGGCGCCCACGGTTGAGCTGGGGCTGGATATCGTCTCCAAAATCGGCATTCCGATGATTCTCGGCAGCGTCTGCATTGGCTTTATCGTCCTGCTGGTGCAGAGCGTCGAGGGGGAAAAAGAGGCCAGCGCCGCACGCCAGGCAAAGCTGGCGCTCGATATTGCCAATAAAACGCTGCCGCTGTTCCGCCATGTCAACGCGGAGTCGCTGCGACAGGTCTGCGATATTATTCGCCGCGATATCCACGCGGATGCGGTCGCCATCACCAACATCGACCACGTTCTGGCCTATGTCGGCGTGGGGGAAGATAACTACCGCGATAATGACGATACCATCAGCCCGACCACGCGTCAGGCGCTCAATAACGGTAAAATCATTATTAAAAACAATGACGAGGCACACCGGACGCCTGAAATTCACTCCATGCTGGTTATTCCACTGTGGGAGAAAGGCGTGGTGACCGGCACGCTGAAAATTTACTACTGCCACGCGCACCAGATCACCTCTTCCTTACAGGAGATGGCGATTGGCCTGTCGCAGATTATCTCCACTCAATTGGAAGTGTCGCGCGCTGAGCAGCTGCGGGAAATGGCAAATAAGGCAGAGCTGCGCGCGCTGCAAAGTAAGATCAATCCCCATTTTCTGTTTAACGCCCTGAACGCCATCTCTTCGTCGATTCGCATGAATCCGGACACCGCCCGTCAGCTGATTTTTAATTTGTCGCGCTATCTGCGCTACAACATCGAGCTGAAAGACGATGAGCAGATCGACATCAAAAAAGAGCTGTACCAGATTAAAGATTACATCGCGATTGAGCAGGCGCGCTTTGGCGATAAGCTCACGGTTATTTACGATATCGATGAAGAGGTGCACTGCGTGATCCCAAGCCTGCTGATCCAGCCGCTGGTGGAGAACGCGATAGTTCACGGTATTCAGCCGTGTAAAGGCAAAGGCGTGGTGACCATTAGCGTGGAAGAGTGCGGGAATCGCGTGCGGGTGGCGGTGCGGGATACCGGTCACGGCATCGATCCCAACGTGATTGCGCGCGTGGAATCGAACGAAATGCCAGGCAATAAAATTGGTCTGCTGAATGTGCATCACCGCGTAAAATTACTGTACGGCGAAGGGCTGCATATCCGTCGCCTGGAGCCTGGCACGGAAATCGCTTTTTACGTCCCTAATGAACGGCTTCCCGTTCATACCCAGACGCTGTTGTTGCCTTAAACGGAGTGACCGATGAAAGTCATCATTGTGGAAGATGAAATCCTCGCCCAACAGGAATTAAGCTGGCTGATCAAAGAACACAGCCAGATGGAGATCGTGGGCACCTTTGAGGATGGGCTGGACGTACTGAAGTTTTTGCAGCATAACCGCGTCGATGCCATTTTTCTGGATATCAATATTCCGTCGCTGGACGGCGTACTGCTGGCGCAAAATATCAATCAGTTCGCCCACAAGCCGTTTATTGTGTTTGTCACCGCGTGGAAAGAGCATGCCGTTGAGGCCTTTGAGCTGGAAGCGTTCGACTACATTCTGAAACCCTATCAGGAGTCGCGCATTGTCAGCATGCTGCAAAAACTGGAGCTGGCCTGGCAGCAGCAGAACAGCCCGGCAGTCAGCCCTGCGCCCGCCGCCACGCGCGAAAATGACACCCTGAATCTCATCAAGGATGAGCGGATTATCGTCACGCCGATGGATGATATTTATTATGCGGAAGCGCATGAAAAGATGACGTTCGTTTATACCCGCCGGGATTCATTTGTCATGCCGATGAATATCACCGAGTTTTGCGCCAAACTCCCCGCCTCGCACTTTTTCCGCTGTCACCGTTCGTTCTGCGTCAATCTCAATAAGATCCGCGAAATCGAACCCTGGTTTAACAATACCTATATTTTACGGCTGAAGGATCTGGATTTTCAGGTGCCGGTGAGTCGCAGCAAGGTGAAAGAGTTCAGGCAATTAATGCATTTTTGACGCCCTCTCCAGAAAGAAGAGGGCGGCGAGAGGTAATCAGAGATACTGCCCCAGCGTTTGACGCAGATGCGCGCCGGAACCCAGCAGGCCTGGGTTGTCATGCACGATCAGGAAAACGGGGATATCCTGCACGTAAGACTTGAAACGCCCTTTGTCTTCAAAACCGCCGCGGAAACCAGACGCTTTAAAGAACTCGAGGAAGCGCGGCACTATTCCACCGGCGATATAGACGCCGCCAAAGGTGCCGAGATTCAGCGCCAGGTTGCCGCCAAAGCGCCCCATGATCACGCAGAACAGCGACAGCGCACGACGACAGTCGGTGCAGCTATCGGCCAGCGCGCGCTCGGTGACATCTTTCGGCTGCAGGTTTTCAGGCAGACGCCCATCGGATTTCACAATCGCACGATAAAGATAAACCAGCCCAGGACCGGAGAGCACACGTTCGGCGGAAACGTGCCCCAGCTCGGCGCGCAGCTCCTGCAAAATAATGCCCTCTTCTTCGCTGTTTGGCGCAAAGTCAACGTGACCGCCCTCGCCCGGCAGGCTCACCCAGCGTTTATCGACGTGAACCAGGTGCGAAACGCCCAGCCCGGTACCCGCACCGTAAACGGCAATCGGCTTACCTTCGACCGGCTCGGCCCCGCCGAACTGAATCAGATGTTCAGGCTTGAGCATCGGGATCGCCATAGAAACGGCCGTAAAATCGTTAATAATTTCCAGATGGGCGAAACCGAGATTCTTTTTCATCTCGGCAATGGAAAAGGCCCAGGTGTGGTTGGTCATCGCCACCCAGTCACCGGTAATCGGGCAGGCAATGGCGATACAGCCATCCTCGACGCTGACCTGACGCTCATCCAGATAGACGCGAACTACCGCTTCGAGGCTTGGATAATCCAGCCCTGAATAGGCCTTTGCCTGAGAGATTTCACCGGTATTAATATCGCATAGCGCCAGCCGGGCATTGGTGCCGCCCACATCGCCTACTAAAGCATATTTTGTCATTCTTCTACTGCTCCGCTAAAGTCAGAATAAATCTTTGGAACACTGTAAGTTCAAGGCGTGATAACAACAACGGCCTGAAGGCGAGTGGCCCAGGATTATCGATCTTCGTCACAGAATAACTTTACCGTTTCAGCACCTTTTGCACTATTGCCGTCAACCTGATTGTGCAAAGTCATGCTAATTATTTTTGTACAAGGAAATCATCATGCTCCATCCGCGCGCCAGAACCATGCTGCTGTTAGCAATACCTGCGCTGATTATTGGTATTGCGTCGAGTCTGGTGTTAATCGTGGTGATGAAAATCGCCTCGGTGCTGCAGACGTTATTGTGGTCTACGCTTCCGGGGCAGCTGGGTGTTGATGTGAGTTCTCCGGCGTGGATCATCCTGATGTTAACCCTGACCGGGCTTGCCGTCGGTCTGGTGATTCGCTTTAGTCCAGGACATGCCGGTCCCGATCCGGCGCTGGAGCCGCTGATCGGTGCGCCGGTCAATCCGATGGCGCTGCCGGGCCTGATTCTTGCGCTGGTGATTGGCCTCGCGGGCGGCGTGAGCCTCGGGCCGGAACATCCCATTATGGCGGTGAATATCGCCCTTGCGGTGTACCTCGGCGCACGCATCCTGCCGCGCGTCGGCGCGCTGGACTGGACAATTCTGGCGTCAGCGGGAACCATCGGCGCATTGTTTGGCACCCCCGTTGCCGCCGCGCTGATTTTTTCTCAAACCCTGAGTTCTGATAACGACGTGCCGCTGTGGGATCGCCTTTTCGCCCCACTGATGGCCGCTGCTGCCGGGGCACTGACCACCAGCCTGTTCTTCCAGCCTCACTTTTCGCTGCCCATCCCCCACTACGGACACATGCAGCTGGCCGATATTTTCAGCGGCGCGATTGTTGCCGCCATCGCCATCGCGCTGGGTATGGTCGCCGTCTGGTGCCTGCCGCGTC
This sequence comes from Lelliottia sp. SL45, assembly GCF_026672535.1. NCBI lineage: Bacteria > Pseudomonadati > Pseudomonadota > Gammaproteobacteria > Enterobacterales > Enterobacteriaceae > Lelliottia > Lelliottia sp. SL45. The sequence continues at coordinate 608,236 of NZ_JAPPRH010000003.1, read as the reverse complement.
TGCACCTGCTGGTGCACAAGCTGAAACATCCGGTGCTGATTCTGGGCGTAGGCGGATTTTTGCTGGGCATTCTGGGGGCTATTGGCGGGCCGATTACCCTGTTTAAGGGGCTGGACGAGATGCAGCAGATGGCGTTCAGCCAGGTGTTTAGCGTGTCAGATTATTTCCTGTTTGCGGTGGTGAAACTGGCTGCGGTGGTCGTGGCCGCCGCGTGCGGCTTTCGCGGTGGGAGGATCTTCCCGGCGGTGTTTATCGCCGTGGCATTGGGCCTGATGCTGCATGAGCACGTCGATGCAGTTCCGGCGGCAATTACCGTTTCCTGCTCGATTCTGGGGTTTGTACTGGTAGTCACGCGCGATGCGTGGCTGAGCCTGTTTATGGCGGTGGTCGTGGTGCCGGATACCAATCTGCTGCCGTTACTTTGCATTGTGATGTTGCCCGCCTGGCTCTTGCTGGCGGGCAAACCGATGCTGATGGCCTGGCGGCCCAAGAAATAGTCAGGCGTTATTTCGCGCCTCCAGTGCCTGAGTGATGGCGCTTAACAGCGGAGGAATATCCTCTTTGGGCAGCATCACTTCGATCAGCGACAATTTTTCGCTGTGCGCGACCTTCTCAAGGATCTCCGCCAGCTGGACCGTTTCGCTCACCCGCCAGCACTCAGCCTGACCATTCTGGCTCAGGGCTTGCGGGAGCTGCGTCCAGTTCCACAGCGCGATATCGTTATAGCGCTGTTTCGGCCCGTGGATCGCCCGCTCAACGGTGTAGCCTTCGTTGTTGAGCACCAGAATCACCGGATGCTGATTATCCCGTAGCATCGAACCCATCTCCTGAATGGTCAGCTGCGCCGCGCCGTCGCCGGTCAGAACGATCACCCGCCGGTCCGGACACGCCGTTTGCGCGCCGAAAGCAGCCGCCAGCGTGTAACCAATCGACCCCCACAGCGGCTGAACGATAAAGTTTACATCTGTAGGCAAGCGCAGCGCTGCCGCACCGAACGCGGAGGTGCCCTGGTCGGCGAGAATAATGTCGCCGGGGCGAATGAAGGTTTGCAGCGTGTGCCAGAAATTATCCTGCGTGAGCGTGCCCTCATGATAGTGATGTTCGAGCGGCGCCTGGCGAGACGGCGCGGCGTGATCTTTGACGTGCTGTTTACACAGCGCGGATAAGATCTCGACCGCTTTGCTCATCGGAATCCCGGTGAACCATCTCTCACCCACGCGGGCGGCGTGCGGCTGAACTTCGATAGTGCGGGCCGCAGGAAGATTGTGGGTAAATCCGGCTGTCAGCGTATCGGTGAAACGCGTGCCGACGCAGATGATAGTCTCGGCCTCTTCAATCGCCTCTCTCACCCCCTCCGCGCTCGCCGAGCCGCTGTAAGTGCCGTAAAAACCGGGCTGACGTTCGTCAAAGATCCCTTTGCCCATCAGCATGGTGGCGTGGGCTATCGGGGTGTCATTCACCCATTTCTGCAGCGGCGCTTTCAGGCCGTAACGCAGTACCAGGAAATCGGCCAACAATGCGGTACGTTTGCTGCCAGCGATGCGTGCTTCCGCCGCATCGCGGAAGGCTTTAAGACAGGCGCTGTCGGCATGAGAGGTGCGCTCAGTGAGAGCGTTTACAGGCGGTGTGGCCGGTTTTTTTGCCACGTCAGCAGGCAACATCAGGTACCCCGGACGACGCTCCCGCAGCATGATCGATAATACGCGATCGATTTCATAGCAGGCGTTTTGCTCCGTGAGAATGGCCTGGGCCACAGTCACCGGCTCACTCATCCGATAGAAATGGCGGAACTCTCCGTCGCCCAGCGTGTGGTGCAGCAGTTCACCTTTTTGCTGGGCGGCACTCCCCGGCGCGCCCACGATATGCAGTACCGGCACATACTCCGCAAAGCTGCCGGCAACGCCATTCATGGCGCTTAACTCCCCCACGCCAAAGGTGGTGAGCAGTGCGGAAAAGCCCTTGCAGCGAGCATAGCCATCGGCGGCATAGGCGGCGTTTAATTCGTTGGCACAGCCCACCCAGCGGATGTCGGGGCTGTCGATAACATGGTCGAGAAACTGCAAATTGTAGTCGCCTGGCACGCCGAACAGATGTTCAGCGCCGCAGTGTTTTAGTCGTTCCAGCAGGTAATCGGCGACGCAATAGGGGGTTCGCATAACAGGTGTCCTTCTGACGTTGACCTCACTTTGAGTATTAAAGAAGCGTGATGACTGTCCAGGAATGGCAGTAAGAAGGCACTGGAAAGAATGTTTTACGCAAAATGGCGGTGTAATCTGATTTACTGCGCGTGAGTGTAAACGTATACACTGATGGATTATTTCCGGTAAGAGGGTCTGAGCATGGTTTTTGATGCGGATAAAATGCGTTATCAGTCAATGCAGTATCGTCGTTGCGGCCAGAGCGGCCTGAAGCTGCCCGCCATTTCACTCGGCTTATGGCATAACTTTGGCGATACCACCTTAATTGACACCAGTCGTCAACTTTTACAGCGGGCCTTTGAGCTTGGCATTACCCACTTCGATCTGGCCAATAACTATGGCCCACCTCCCGGCTCCGCAGAATCAAACTTTGGTCGCATTTTTCGGGAGGATTTTCAGCCTTACCGCGACGAATTGATCATCTCGACGAAAGCGGGATACACCATGTGGGACGGTCCCTACGGTGACTGGGGCTCGCGTAAATACCTGATTGCCAGCCTCGATCAGAGCCTGAAACGTATGGGGCTGGAATACGTGGATATTTTCTATCACCACCGTCCGGCCCCGGAAACACCGCTGCGAGAGACGATGAAAGCCCTCGACCACGTCGTGCGACAGGGAAAAGCGCTGTACGTCGGCTTGTCGAATTATCCGGCAGAACTGGCGCGACAGGCGATTGAGATCCTGGACGATCTCGGCACGCCGTGCCTGATCCACCAGCCTAAATACTCGATGTTTGAGCGTGCGCCTGAACAAGGGCTGCTGTCCATGCTGCAGGAAAAAGGGGTCGGCTGTATTCCGTTCTCTCCGCTGGCCGGGGGGCAACTGACGGACCGTTATCTGAATGGGATTCCAGCGGATTCACGCGCCGCCAGCGGCAGCCGGTTCCTGAACCCGGATCAGATCACCGAAGAGAAAATCAGCCAGGTTCGCGAGCTGAACGCGCTGGCCGAAAGCCGGGGCCAAAAACTCTCGCAGATGGCGCTCGCCTGGGTGCTACGCCATGACGCCGTTACCACGGTACTGATTGGTGCCAGCAAAACGGCGCAAATCGAAGATGCGGTCGGCACACTGAAAAATCTCCACTTTACCGCTGACGAGCTGAATACGATTGACGTGATCCTGAGCCGGTCAAAATAAAACCGTTTTTAGCAAAAAGTGCTCCCCTCCATGAATTAGGAGTTGAGGCGATTAAACGGGGCTTTACGGCCCCGTAATATTGCGTTAACAGGCCGTCTACGGCCCCGATCGTGAAGGAGAAGAGAATGTTCAGGTCACTGATTCTTGCAGCTGTATTAATGGCTTCAGCACCGCTGGTCGCTAATGCGGGCGAAATCACCCTGTTGCCATCAGTGAAATTACAAATTGGCGATCGTGACAATTATGGTAACTACTGGGACGGCGGTGGCTGGCGCGACCGTGATTACTGGCACCGCAACTATGAATGGCGAAAAGACCGCTGGTGGAGGCATGATAATGGCCGTCACCGTGGCTGGGACAACCGCAAAGCCTATGAACGCGGCTACCGCGAAGGCTGGAGCGACCGGGACGATCGTCGTGGCCGACCGGGTCATGGACGCGGACACGGACACGGTGGTCACCATCACTAAATACACATCACTCAATACAAAAAGGAGCCAACTGGCTCCTTTTTTCATCTCTGATAATTTATAGCCCCAGCGCGGTCCCAATCAGCAACCACAGGTTCAGGGCCACCACCAGCACCACGATAACCCAGCCGATACGTTTGACCAGCCGGGTATTCACCAGATCGCCCATTAACGTCTGGTTACTGGTGAAGATCAGCAGCGGCACCAGCGCCAGCGCGATACCGAAGCTCAACAGCACCTGGCTCATCACCAGAATACGCGTCGGGTCCAGCCCCATCAGGATCACAATAAACGACGGCATCATCGTCACGGATCGGCGTACCCACAGGGGAATATGAAAACGCACAAACCCCTGCATGACCACCTGCCCTGCCAGCGTCCCGACCACCGTTGACGAGAGGCCCGCTGCAACCAGGCTCAGACCAAAAATAGTCGCCGCCGCGTGGCTGAGAAGTGGTTCGAGCGTCAGATAAGCCTGATCGAGATCGGCGATACCGGTGTGGCCGCTGAAATGGAAAGCCGCCGCTGCCGTCGCCATCATCGCCAGATTCACAAACCCGGCGATGGTCATCGCGATACCGACATCCCATTTGGTAGCCGAATAACGCTCCCGGCGTGAGCCCTCGTGGGCGTGCTGTGTCAGCGAGGAGTGCAGATAAATCACGTGCGGCATAATAGTCGCACCCAGTACGCCCGCCGCGAGGAAGACCGCTTCTGACGTCGGCAGAGTAGGAATAATCATGCCTTTACCCAGCTGCGCCAGATTTGGCTGGGAGAAGATCAGCTCGACAATATAGGCCGCGGCGACAAACAGCAGCAAGCCGCCAATCACCAGCTCCAGCGGTTTTTGACCACGGCGCTGCAGCATTAAAATCAGGAAAGTGGCGATCCCGGTGAGCACCGCCCCCTGGAGTAGCGACACCCCCAATATCAGTTTAAAGCCGATGGCCGCGCCGATAAATTCCGCCAGATCGGTGGCCATGGCGATAATTTCGGCCTGCACCCAGTAAAACCACACCACCGGACGCGGATAGTGATCGCGGATCTGTTCAGCGAGGTTTTTCCCCGTCGCGATCCCCAGTTTTGCGGAGAGCACCTGAATGAGCATCGCCATCAGGTTTGCCCAGACCACCACCCACAGCAATTTGTAGCCAAAGCTCGCCCCGGCCTGAATGTTGGTCGCAAAATTACCTGGATCGATATAGCCAATGGCAGCGATGAACGCAGGTCCCATTAACGCAAACCTCAGCTTGCGCGCTGCTCTGCCACTGCTACCCTCTACGCGACTGTTTGTCATTTCTGCCTCTGGAAATATAGCCTTTGCTATGTTTCATGCTATCAAAATGAGAATGATTATCAAGATCATTTAGATGGTTTATAGTGATTTCTCTGATAGCTCTGAACGATAGGTGGGGCGGATGCAATGAAACGATCTCACAGAGCGTGAAATCGCACAGTCATTTGTGAAGCGTAGCACACAAACGTAACTTTTCACTCATTTACATAACATAACGGAAGTGTATGGTTGATCACTATTTTTGAGACTCGTCACAGGATGTAACTATAGTGTGGTCTTGATCTCGTTTTCTTTGTGCTTGTTACATAGAATGTGCACGGAAATTAAACCTGCCTCATATTTGGAGCAAATATGGACCGCGTCCTTCATTTTGTCCTGGCACTTGTTGTCGTTACTGCACTTGCATTGCTGGTCAGCACAGACCGCAAAAACATTCGTATTCGTTATGTTGTACAGCTGCTCGTCATTGAAGTTTTACTTGCGTGGTTCTTCCTGAACTCCAACGTAGGCCTGGGCTTCGTGAAAGGCTTCTCCGAAATGTTCGAAAAACTGCTCGGATTTGCTAACGAAGGGACGAACTTTGTCTTCGGCAGCATGAACGATCAAGGCCTGGCGTTCTTCTTCCTGAAAGTGCTTTGCCCAATCGTCTTTATCTCTGCGCTGATCGGTATCCTGCAGCACATCCGCGTTCTGCCGGTTGTGATTCGCGCGATCGGTTTCCTGTTATCCAAAGTCAACGGCATGGGTAAACTGGAATCTTTCAACGCAGTCAGCTCCCTGATTCTGGGTCAGTCCGAGAACTTTATCGCGTATAAAGATATCCTCGGCAAAATGTCCCGCAACCGCATGTACACCATGGCGGCTACCGCAATGTCTACTGTATCCATGTCTATCGTGGGCGCATACATGACAATGCTGGAACCAAAATACGTGGTGGCTGCGCTGGTTCTGAACATGTTCAGCACCTTTATCGTGCTGTCGCTGATCAACCCGTACCGCGTTGACGCCAGCGAAGAAAATATCCAGATGTCTAACCTGCACGAAGGCCAGAGCTTCTTCGAAATGCTGGGCGAATACATTCTGGCAGGCTTCAAAGTGGCGATTATCGTGGCCGCGATGCTGATCGGCTTCATCGCCCTGATCGCTGCACTGAACGCCCTGTTCGCCGCTGTGCTGGGTATCTCCTTCCAGGGCATTCTGGGCTACATCTTCTACCCTGTTGCATGGGTGATGGGTGTTCCGGCTCACGAAGCGCTGCAGGTGGGCAGTATCATGGCCACCAAACTGGTTTCCAACGAATTCGTTGCCATGATGGATCTGCAGAAAATTGCCAGCACGCTCTCTCCGCGCGCAGAAGGCATTCTGTCTGTGTTCCTGGTTTCCTTCGCTAACTTCTCATCCATCGGCATCATCGCTGGTGCGATTAAAGGTCTGAACGAAGAGCAAGGTAACGTGGTTTCTCGCTTCGGCCTGAAACTGGTTTACGGTTCAACGCTGGTGAGCGTCCTGTCTGCGTCTATCGCTGCACTGGTACTGTAATCAGAAATAAAAAAGCCGGGGGTTTTTGCCCCCGGCTTTTTTACGCCTCCAGTTCGGCAAGCGGCTGCGGTTTCCCAATCAAATACCCCTGCAGATAATCGACCCCGATCTCAAGCAACAGCTGTCGTTGCGCCGGTGTTTCAACAAATTCGGCCACCACATACAGGGATTTGGTCTTTGCCAGATTGCAAATCGACGCCACAATCGTCGCATCCATGCTGTCAGTACAGATATCTTTTACGAAACATCCGTCGATTTTGATGATGTCAGCCTGCAGGCGTTTTAACCGTTCGTAGTTAGCGTATCCCGTCCCGAAATCATCAATCGCAATTTTAAAACCATACTCGCGCATCTGCTGGATATTCTGGATGCTGGATTCTGAGTCCGAGAAGGCCTGCTCTTCCGTGACCTCCAGAATGACCGCCTGCGGCGCGATGGCGTAGCGCTCAAACAGGGCAATGATTTCGGCGGCGACGTCTTTTTGATTGAGCGTCATCGGCATCAGATTGACAGAAAAACGGGCACTGTTTGGCGGTGTGGCATGGGTGCTCAGCCAGATCAGCACCTTTTCCACCACGCAGAGGTCAAAACGATGACTCAGGTTGAACTGGGCAATCAGCGGGATGAAACGATCGGGGGTAATGATTTCGCCGTCGCTCTCCAGTCGGGTGAGAATTTCGTGGTAGCCCTCACCCACAGCATTCTGGATGGGCTGAGCATACAGACGCACACCCCCCTCCTCCAGCGCCCGTTTTACCCGGCTCAACATTAAGACGCGCTCCGTTGTTTGCCCTGAAACCCTCTCAACGCTATTCGTCAGCGCCAGCACTCTGTGAGTAACGCAGGATTGCTCTGAGAGCCAGCTCAGTTGCCCAAGCGTATGGTGAAGGTTTTCGCCCTCCTGCCCTTCCAGCTCTCCCCAGGCTGCACCAAACTCGATGTCTAGCCCGGTGTTGTTCCAGTAAATCTTGCGGCTGTTCAGCCGATCGACGATGTGCTGGAGGCGCTCTCCAGTGTCCGGGCCTGACAGCACCAGAATCAATTCACTGCCCGGCAGCTGGAAGAATTTTTCGTTCGCCTGCAGTAACGGCTGAACTGACGAGGTAATGGCTCGCTTACAGTAGATGCGCATCAACATCCCGTAATGGCGACTAAGAAACCCCAGATTTCCCATACGCAGACAGCAGATTTTGGCATCCGGATAGTGCTGCAAATAGTCTTCCAGGGCGCGCATATTGGCTAAACCTGTGAGCGGATCGGTTAGCGCCCTTTCGTGCCAGCCTTGCTTCAGCCATTCACTGCGATGATAGATCCGCGACATGTACATCAAACAGATCGCGAAAGAGATCAGGACCGACAGGACAAATGCCAGCGCGTAGCCGTTCTGCACGCCATTCAGAAAGTTTTTGTTATAGGTCAGCAGCAAGAAAACGGAAATTGCCCAGCTCAGGGAAACAAGCGCATAGCTCATCCGACTAATCGCGACGGTAAAAAGAATAAATATGAGGGGGACCAGATACCCGGAGATATAGTTTTCTTCAATTGGCGCGCACAAGATCAGCATCACCAGCGACAAACCCATCAGCCAGAGTAATGCAAATACGGGATTATTTTGAATAAGATACGGCTTAATGCTTCGTAACCAGAAGGTACGAGCATAGCGGGGATTAATTATCATTCTTAAGGGGTAATAGAACATCATTGTAAATATCAGGCTGGCACAAAACAGGCTCTGTATATCCACAATGTTATAAATTGGTGTCCCATCGCCAAAGAAGTTTGAAATGGAAAGAGGAAAATCAAAGAAATAACCGGCTAAGTACATCGACACTTTTATGCCGAGGGGAATGGCGAATCCCAGCCAGAAAATGCGTATCCCGATATGCTGGTTAGGTAGCCCGAATCGCCAGCGCCTGCCCAGCAGGACGCGCACCACGCCGCACGCTGCAAACACCGACGCCGTCTGACAGAAGAGGATAACGACCTGCTGAAGTATCGTTAACTGAAACTGATAAAAATTCGTTAACGCAAAACTGAAAATAATGGGAAGAATAGCGTGACGGCCAAACAAGAAGATCACTGCCAGCATAACGCTCAACGGCAGCCAGGCTAAATAGACGTAATGGCCATCCAGAAAGGTTTTCGGGGAAATGTAGCGAGAAAAAGGAACAATCACCAGGCACAAGATTTGCGCTAGCATAAATAATTGTAAATTATTACGTAGGTGACTTTTCATTCTTAGCAAGGCGCTATTTCCCAGGCGAATAATTGGCTGAATGAATGGTAAGTTTATTAATTGAGCGAATCAAGTTTCCGGGTTTAAATGCTCCGATTTATTGATTTCGATAAAGGTCTGAGAGGTAAACATACACGTGTGGCAACAAAAAAGGCAGGAGTTGATAACAAACGCATAAAAAAACCCCCGCCTTTCGGCGAGGGTCTGAATTTTGGTGGAGCTAAGCGGGATCGAACCGCTGACCTCTTGCATGCCATGCAAGCGCTCTCCCAGCTGAGCTATAGCCCCACAGTTCTTTACGTTCCAAACTCTCCTGGATAAGAATTTGGTGGAGCTAAGCGGGATCGAACCGCTGACCTCTTGCATGCCATGCAAGCGCTCTCCCAGCTGAGCTATAGCCCCAACGTAAAGCTGTCGTGTTGACGGGCGGCATAATATGAATTCCACCGCAGAGTGTCAACGGCAAAATCAGCCCTTCCCTTTCAATCGTCGAAAAATCAGGCAAATGAATCACATTGCGAAGCTGCTCGCAGCCAGTAGTTAAACCTGTCACGTTTTCGCATAAAAGGGTGCTATAACATGAAGCACTCATTAACCCTACTAATATTCAGGTAATTGCATGATCAAGGAACGAATGACGCCAGAGGAGTTATCCCGGCTCACTGGTTATAGCCGACAGACCATCAATAAATGGGTACGAAAAGAGGGTTGGAAAACATCACCAAAGCCAGGTGTTCAGGGCGGTAAAGCGCGTCTGGTCCACGTTAATGAAAAGGTGCGCGAGTTTATCCGCAGCGCGTCTCGCATTACTGAGGACTCTCAGCCCGGTGAAAACGTGTCCGACACGAGTTCGCTCACTTCTCTCCTGCTGACCCTGGCCAATGAAATGACACCGGATGAGCAAAAGCAGCTAACCACTTTACTACTGCGGGATGGGATTACCGGATTGCTACAACGTTTAGGGATACGCGACCAGAGTTGATATGAAAAGATTACGGAGCAAGATGACCACGGAAGAGCTGGCTGATAGCCTCGGGGTCGCCAAACAAACAGTAAACCGCTGGATACGTAAACAAGGATGGAAAACGGAAGCGCTGAACGGCGTGAAAGGCGGCCGGGCCAGGCTCATCCATATCGATTCCCGCGTGCGTGAACACCTTATCAGTCTCCCTGCGATGCGTAGCCGCCAGGCTATTTATCAGCTCGCTGAAGCGTCCGTTGAGTATGGCGAGGTGAAAACGACCAGCCTGTTACGTCAGGTGACGGCTCCCCTGGAGAACATGACGCCACTCGAACAAGAGAGGCTCGCTGTATTGCTGGCACGTGAAGGTATTCAGGGGTTCCTTACCCGGCTCGGTATTGCTGAAGAAGAGGCATAAAAAAACGGCAGGATAACCTGCCGTTTTGCCGCTCGTTTGTAGCGGGGTGATTACTGCTGGCTTTCGCGCTCAGCAATAAAGCCCAGGGCTTTGTTAATACGCGCAACGCTACGGGTTTTGCCAATCGCGTGGACAGTAACATCCAGGCCCGGTGACTGACCCGCGCCGGTCACTGCTACACGCAGTGGCATACCGACTTTACCCATGCCCACTTCCAGCTCATCGGCCGTTGCCTGAATCGCATGATGAACGTTTTCTGCGGTCCAGTCGGTCAGTGCCGCCAGCTTATCGCGCACCACTTCGAGCGGCTGACGCGCAACCGGACGCAGGTGTTTTTTCGCGGCGTCAGCATCAAACTCGTCAAACTCTTCGTAGAAATAACGGCAGCTTTCCGCAATCTCTTTCAGGGTTTTGCAGCGCTCACCCAGCAGTTTGACCAGATCCGCCAGTTCCGGACCGGTACGGGTATCAATGTTTGCGTGCTCAATGTGCCACTGCAAATAGGTCGCAACGTACTCGGCTGGCATGGTGTTGATGTAGTGATGGTTCAGCCACAGCAGTTTATCAGTGTTAAACGCACTGGCAGATTTGCTCACGGCATTCAGGGAGAACAGCTTGATCATCTCTTCACGGCTGAAGATCTCCTGATCGCCGCTGGACCAGCCCAGACGCACCAGGTAGTTCAGCAGTGCTTCTGGCAGATAGCCATCATCACGGTACTGCATCACGCTCACGGCACCGTGACGTTTGGACAGTTTTTTACCGTCGTCACCGTTAATCATCGACACGTGCGCATAAACCGGCACAGGCGCATTCAGCGCTTTCAGGATGTTGATCTGACGTGGCGTGTTGTTGATATGGTCTTCACCACGGATAACGTGAGTGATTTCCATATCCCAGTCATCCACTACAACGCAGAAGTTGTAGGTCGGTGAGCCGTCGGTACGGCGAATAATCAGATCGTCCAGCTCCTGGTTGCTGAACTCAATCGGACCACGGATCTGATCGTCAAAGATCACAGAGCCTTCCTGCGGGTTAGCAAAACGCACTACGCACGGCTCATCAGCAGCATGATGCTCATGGCTGTGGCGGCAGCGGCCGTCGTAGCGAGGCTTATCGCCGTTCGCCATTTGCTCTTCACGCAGCGCTTCCAGACGCTCTTTGGAGCAGTAACATTTATACGCGGTGCCTGCGACCAGCATTTCATCAATGACGGCGTTATAGCGATCAAAACGTTTCGTCTGGAAATACGGGCCTTCATCCCACTCCAGGTTCAGCCAGTTCATGCCATCCATGATGGCTTCAATAGCTTCCGGTGTGGAACGCTCGAGATCGGTGTCTTCAATACGCAGCACGAACTCACCGCCGTGGTTACGTGCAAAAAGCCAGGAATAAAGAGCAGTACGGGCACCACCGACGTGCAGATAGCCTGTCGGGCTGGGCGCGAAGCGAGTTTTGATTTTCATGAAATGGCCTTACGTTATAAAGATGCCGACGACCGGCAAATGCTGGGAAAAAAACAATGGGCAATATTCTATCACTGTGGGGCGATTCCTCAATGATGTTGCCTGATTGACATGCAGGTTTGCGAAATTTGTTTAGAAATCATGCTGCGCGGGACATTTTGTGATCCGTTTGTTTAATTTTACGACGAACAAACAAAATCTTTAGAAAAGGCGTTGACTCATTTTCAACTCTCCCTATAATGCGACTCCACACAGCGGGGGTGATTAGCTCAGTTGGTAGAGCACCTCCTTTACACGGAGGGGGTCGGCGGTTCGAGCCCGTCATCACCCACCATCTACTTTACGTAGATACCGCAGTGTAGATAAGAATTTAAGATTGGGCGATTAGCTCAGTTGGTAGAGCATCTCCTTTACACGGAGGGGGTCGGCGGTTCGAGCCCGTCATCGCCCACCATTCTTAAATCTTGTTTTAGTAGTACCGAAATGGGTGATTAGCTCAGTTGGTAGAGCACCTCCTTTACACGGAGGGGGTCGGCGGTTCGAGCCCGTCATCACCCACCATTCGGGTCGTTAGCTCAGTTGGTAGAGCAGTTGACTTTTAATCAATTGGTCGCAGGTTCGAATCCTGCACGACCCACCAATGTAGAAAGGCGCCCTAAAGGCGCCTTTTTGCTATGCGTAATTCGGCAGGATGAGAACCTGCTGCAGGTTCGAGTCGAACGAAGTGAGACACCGGAGCCGCCTGCGGCGACGGCCCGAAGGGCGAGCGAAGCGAGTCATCCTGCACGACCCACCAATGTAGAAAGGCGCCCTAAAGGCGCCTTTTTGCTATGCGCAATTCGGCAGGATGAGAACCTGCAGCAGGTTCGAGTCGAACGAAGTGAGACACCGGAGCCGCCTGTGGCGACGGCCCGAAGGGCGAGCGAAGCGGGTCATCCTGCACGACCCACCAATGTGGAAAGGCGCCCTAAAGGCGCCTTTTTGCTGTGCGCAATTAATAACCCCAAAGTCGATTATCCGCTGGCGCTTCGCTTAAGATACCTGCCCTATTTCAGGCACATCTCCCCTCCCAGATCTGGCAGGTTCCCTCAAGCTATGGATTTTTATGCCGATATGCTTGTTTTATGGCGAGAGGATTTAAAATGACAACAATCCAGGCATCAACTCCATCAGTGCAGACAGGCAGCACAAGCAGCGGCGGCGGTAGCTCCGGCAGCAGCGATATCGCATCGCAAATCAGCCGTCTGACGTCGCAAATCACTAAGCTGACTCAGCAGCTGAAGGATGTTGCGAACGGCAGCGGCAGTACCGAAGACAAGAAAAAGCAGCAGGAGCTTCTTCAGTCGCAAATCAAAATGCTACAGGCTCAGCTGGCGCAGTTACAGCGTGAGCAGGCCGAAGAAAGCCAGAAAAAACAAGAGCAAAAGCAGGCCAGAGCAGAAGGCGTAAACTCACCTTCCGCAGAGCATCAGATCGATATCTACGTCTAATCGTTCGGCGCGTTAAATAACGGATCGCGTATGCGGGCCTCCATTAACCGCTGTGCCTGCATACGTACCACCTCCCAAAGCGCATGAGCCGCACCAGAGAGCGAGCGATTTTTTCGTCGCACCAGCATCAGCTTACGTTCAATACAGGGCGTGAAACGCTTCACGACTAAGCGGCTGCCCTGCGGCAGCGGTAAGGCCAGCGCAGGTAACACGCTGATCCCAATTCCGGCCTCCACCATCGGAAAGAGCGTGGCGGGATGACCAATCTCCTGAACGATCGTCGCATTCACCCGTTGCTGTGCCAGCGCCGCGTCAATCAGCGGACGGCTCCCCGATGCATAATCCTGCAATACCAGATTTGCCCCCTGTAACGCCTGCCACGTCACTTGAGCCATCGCGGCCAGCGGGTCATCGTCGCGACACAGCAGTAAAAACGGCTCCGACAGCACCACTTCGCACTCCAGATCCGTCACCGGACCTGGATCGATCACAATCCCAAAATCGACGTCGCCTTGCCTGATACTCTCCAGAACCCACTGCTGCGGCCTGTCGTGAAGTACAAAATCGATATCGGGATAGCGACGGTTACTTTCAGCGATACATTGCGGGATCAGATGCGCTGAAATGGTCTGACTGGCGGCGACGCGCACCGTCCCGGAAAGTTGCTGCCCCACTCTGCCCACATCGCGCAAGGTGCTGTTGAGCTCATCCAGCAGCCGTTCCAGACGCGCAGCCAGCTGTTGCCCCGCCTCGGTGAGCACCACTTCGCGGGTGGTGCGATCAAGCAGGCGCACGCCCGTCTGTGATTCCAGCTCTTTCACACTGTGGCTAACCGCCGATTGACTCAGGCCGATCATCTCTCCGGCGCGGCTGAAGCTGCGAGCCTGAGCGACGGTGACAAAAACGCGAAGCTGACGCAAAGAGTAATTCATCTGTTTAATTCATGAATGGATGCAATAAATCGATTTTATTTCTCAAAGGGAACAAAGCACAATAGCGAAATCTGATTTCAGGAGCATTTATGAAACTGTTTCGTGTTCTCGATCCCTTTACCCTCACGCTGATTGCTGTCGTTCTGCTGGCCTCTTTCTTCCCGGCACGCGGCAGTTTTGTTCCCTTCATTGAAGGCCTGACCACTGCGGCCATCGCCCTGCTCTTTTTTATGCACGGCGCAAAGCTGTCTCGTGAGGCCATTATCGCCGGGGGAAGCCACTGGCGGCTGCACCTGTGGGTGATGTGCAGCACCTTCATCTTGTTCCCGGTACTGGGCGTGCTTTTCGCCTGGTGGGCGCCGGTCAACGTCGATCCGGCTCTCTATACTGGCTTCCTGTATCTGTGCATTCTCCCCGCGACCGTACAGTCAGCTATCGCATTTACCTCGCTGGCAGGCGGTAACGTCGCCGCGGCGGTCTGTTCCGCCTCTGCGTCGAGTCTGTTGGGGATTTTTGTGTCGCCGCTGCTGGTGGGCCTGCTGATGAACATGCACGGCGCAGAGGGCAATCTCGAGCAGGTCGGGAAAATCTGTCTGCAACTGCTGCTGCCGTTCGTGCTGGGACACCTTTCTCGCCCGTGGACGGGGGATTTCGTCGCCAGAAACAAAAAGTGGATTGGCAAAACCGACCAGACCTCCATCCTGTTAGTGGTCTACTCCGCCTTTGGCGAAGCCGTGGTGAACGGCATCTGGCATAAAGTTGGCATCGGCTCGCTTCTGTTCATTGCGCTCGTGAGCATCGTTCTGCTGGCGATTGTGATTGCGGTGAATACTTTTGCCGCCCGCAAGTTTGGCTTCAATAAGGCGGATGAAATTACCATTGTGTTCTGCGGCTCGAAGAAGAGTCTCGCCAACGGCATTCCGATGGCGAATATTCTCTTCCCGACGTCAGTGATTGGGATGATGGTGCTGCCGCTGATGATTTTCCACCAGATCCAGCTGATGGTCTGCGCGGTGATGGCGCGCCGTTACAAGCGCCAGACGGAAAAGCTGGCGCAGGAAGAGACCCGCGCCGCGAAAGCTTAAGGACGTTTGAGGGGCTGAACCAGATGGCTCAGCCCTTCGGTTTTGATGAGCAGCGTAATCGCCATCAGCTCACCCAGTCGCCCGGCCGGAAATTCATCTTTTCGCGCGAACCACAGCAAATACTCTTCCGGCACATCAATCAATCGACGGCCTTTGTATTTCCCGAACGGCATTTCGGTGTTGGCGATGTCGATGAGCTGTTCTTTCTCCACGTTACTCTCCTAACAGGCGCAGCATTTCCGCTTCGTCAATGACGTCAATGCCCAGCTCTTGTGCTTTCGCAAGCTTGGAGCCAGCCGCCTCGCCTGCAATCACCAGATCCGTTTTCTTCGACACGCTGCCCGCCACTTTTGCTCCTAACGCTACCAGACGCGCTTTGGCGTCGTCACGGGAGAGTTGACTCAAACTGCCGGTGAGTACCACGGTTTTGCCCGCAAAGGGGCTGTCGATTTCGTCGGCGTTAACCACCACCGGGGCAGGCCAGTGAATGCCCTCCTCCAGCAGCTTGCCAATCACCTCACGGTTGCTCTCTTCCGCAAAGAAGTTAAAGACATGCGTCGCAACAACGATACCCACGTCCGGCACTTTTTGCAGCTCCTCAATCGAGGCTTTCTCAAGCTGCTCCAGGGTGCCAAAATGGGCTGCCAGCCCGGCGGCTGTCGCTTCACCAACTTCACGGATACCCAGCGCGTACAGGAAACGTGCGAAGGTCGTCTCTTTGGCTTTTTCCAGCGCATTGACCACGTTTTGCGCCGATTTTGGCCCCATGCGATCCAGCCCGGTCAGCTTGCCCGCCGTCAGGCGGAACAGATCCGCAGGCGTGTGGACGTACTCTTTCTCGACTAGCTGATCGATAATCTTATCGCCCATCCCGTCAACGTCCATCGCTCTGCGCGAGACGAAATGCTTGAGCGATTCTTTGCGCTGCGCCCCACAAATTAACCCGCCGGTGCAGCGCGTGACCGCCTCACCTTCCACGCGTTCGACGTCGGAACCGCATACCGGGCAGTGGGCCGGGAATTCGATGGCGCGCGTGTTGTCAGGACGCTCAGATTCGACGACGTTCACCACCTGCGGGATCACATCCCCCGCGCGGCGAATCACCACTTTATCGCCAATTCGAAGACCCAGACGCGCGATCTCGTCGGCATTATGTAAGGTGGCAT
The DNA here is from genome assembly GCF_026672535.1 of Lelliottia sp. SL45. NCBI lineage: Bacteria > Pseudomonadati > Pseudomonadota > Gammaproteobacteria > Enterobacterales > Enterobacteriaceae > Lelliottia > Lelliottia sp. SL45. The sequence goes on along the minus strand of NZ_JAPPRH010000003.1, from coordinate 591,838 downwards.
TACTCACCAGTACGCCCGCAACCTGAACCGGCTCCAGACGTGCAACCGGCGTAATCGCACCCGTACGCCCGACCTGGAACTCAACGTCGCGCACGAAGGTCATCTGCTCCTGAGCAGGGAATTTAAACGCCACCGCCCAGCGCGGCGCTCGCGCCACAAAACCTAATTGTTCCTGAAGCGCCAGCGAGTTCACTTTGATGACCACGCCATCGATATCAAACCCCAGCGTCGGGCGGTCTTCTTCGACCTGACGATAAAACGCCAGCACCGCTTCCGGTGAGTCGCAGAGCTGCACGCGATTGCTGACCGGCAGGCCCCACTCTTTAAACTGCAGCAGACGGCCCAGATGGGTATCAGGCAATTCGCCGCCTTCAAGGATACCCACGCCGTAGCAGAAGAACGTCAGCGGTCGCTTCGCCGTGATGCGCGGATCTAGCTGGCGAATTGAGCCAGCAGCCGCATTACGCGGGTTAGCAAAGACTTTGCCGCCGGTGCGGCGCGCTTCATCGTTAATCTTCTCAAAGCCCGCCTGCGGGAGGAACACTTCACCGCGCACTTCGAGACGCGCCGGGATGTTATCGCCGCGCAGCTTTAACGGAATGGCGCGGATAGTACGTACGTTAGTGGTGATGTCCTCACCCGTGGTGCCATCGCCGCGCGTAGCGGCCCGCACCAGAATACCGTTCTCATAAAGAATGCTGACCGCCAGGCCGTCGAGCTTCAGTTCGCAGCACCAGGTCAAAACGTCGGCGCTTTTCAGGCGGTCCTGAACACGCTTGTTAAACGCGAGAAAGCTCTCTTCGTCGAAGACGTTATCCAGCGACAGCATCGGCACTTCATGGCGAACCTGGCTGAAAGAGGCCAGCGGAGCGGCGCCGACGCGCTGCGTCGGTGAATCAGGGGTGATGAGATCGGGATATTCTGTTTCCAGCTCGCGCAGTTCGCGCATCAGGCGGTCATACTCCGCATCCGGAACCTCCGGTGCATCCATCACGTGATACAGGTATTCATGATGGCGAAGTGTGGTTCTTAGGTGAGTAATTTTTTGTTCGATTGAGTCCATAGCGCACCATCAATGAGAAAAACCCCCGACAGGCGGGGGTTGAGGAGACGTGGAAGAGAACGCAGAGATTACGCGTTAGCTTCCTTTACTTCGCGGATGCGATCCTGATATTCGCGCAGTTTCTGCGGCGTCATCATTCGACGCTGGTCGTCGAGTACCACGCCACCGACTTCATCGGCGATATGCTGGGCGGATTGAAGCATCAGCTTAAAGTTTTGCAGTTCGTCCCCGTAGGACGGCACCTGCATAAAGATTGTGATGCCCGGCGTGGTGAAATCACCGGTCATTTCCGGATCAAAGGTACCCGGATTCACCATATTCGCCAGACTGAACAGCGCAGGGCCACTTCCGTCCGGGCTAAGATGACGGTGGAAAATGTTCATGTCACCAAACTTGAAGCCCGCCTGCTGGATGCTGTTGAGCAGCACGTCGCCATTGAGCTGAGTTCCGTGATGCGCGGCCACGTTCATAATGATGACCGTTTCCTTACGCTGCGGTTTTTCGACCACTGGCGCTTCTTCGATCACCGGTTCCGGTTCAACAGACGGCTCCGGTTCTGGCTGCGGCGCAGGTGGAGTATGAACAGTCTGCGGCGGCATTTCTGGCGTCAGCGGCTGAGCAGGACGCGGCGGTTGCACGGGTTGCGAAACGGGCTGAGGCTGCACCGGCTGCTGCACGGGTTGCTGTACAGGCGCTTGCGGTTGCGGCTGACGCACCGGCTCTTCCACAGGCTGTGGCGCGGGCTGGCGCGGCTGAGCTGACGCGTACGGCGGCTGATACTGATGCTGCGGAGGCTGACGAGGTGCTTCATGCTCCCCATGGCCTGCGGCAGGCGCAGCAGTATTGACGCGATGAACGCGCACTTCACCCACGCCTTCGTCGTCGTTATCGTCAATGACGTCATCGCCATCATCGTCGTGACGACTGGACTTCATGCGCTTCAGTGGGCGATCGCGAAACATCGAGGAGCGTTCTTTACGGCTGGTCCAGAAACCATGTACCAGTAAAGCGAGTATGGCGATCGCGCCAACAATGATTAATATCAGACGCAAATCCTGCATCATTATATTCTCTGTTGTTCTAACACCTTGCCACCACGGCAAACATTTACTCACTAAGAGTATTTGCCGATTACGTCAAGTGCAAGTGCGTGCAGAGCATTCAAAGCATAAAGATGAACGAAATCGTGCTTTTTGCTGTTTTTTCGAACATTTCCGAACTGGTTATTGGTCCACAACCCGATAATATAGGCGTGTAATTCCACTGGTTGTGAAAAAAGGAGTACAGCCTGGTTATGGTTTCGACATCAACAACGACTCCGCGCAGCGGTATAGGCTATTTTTCTCAGGGATGGAAGCTGGTCACCCTGCCTGGGATCCGCCGCTTTGTGATTCTGCCTCTACTGATCAACATTTTGCTGATGGGCGGCGCTTTCTGGTGGCTGTTTACCCAACTCGAAAGCTGGGTTCCCTCTATCATGAGCCACGTGCCTGACTGGCTACAGTGGCTAAGCTATCTGCTGTGGCCGATTGTGGTCCTCTCCGTGCTGCTGGTTTTTGGCTATTTCTTCTCGACCATCGCCAACTGGATAGCCGCGCCGTTTAACGGGCTGCTGGCGGAGCAGCTCGAAGCACGTCTGACGGGCGCGACGCCGCCAGACACCGGTGTGCTTGGCATCATGAAAGACGTACCGCGTATCATGAAACGTGAATGGCAGAAGTTTGCCTGGTATCTGCCGCGCGCCATTGTTCTGCTCATCCTTTACTTTATCCCCGGAATTGGCCAGACCGTGGCGCCTGTGCTGTGGTTCCTGTTTAGCGCGTGGATGCTGGCTATCCAGTATTGCGACTACCCGTTCGATAACCACAAAGTGCCGTTCAAAGAGATGCGCACGGCCCTGCGCACGCAAAAAGTCACCAATATGCAGTTTGGTGCCCTGACCAGTCTCTTCACCATGATCCCTGTTCTGAACCTGTTCATCATGCCCGTCGCGGTCTGCGGCGCCACGGCGATGTGGGTAGATTGCTATCGTGCTAAGCACGCGTTATGGAAGTAATTGCAAAACTGTGTAAACAAAGGGTGGCTTATGCCATCCTTATTCCATACTGATAGCCATTATTTCCTTGCAGCATATAGATATGCGATTTCCTTACTTCCCCATACTTATCCAACAGGTATGCTGGGACGGTATCCCAATTTCATACAGTTAAGGACAGGCCATGAGTAAGATTTACGAAGACAACTCGCTGACTATCGGTCATACGCCCCTGGTTCGACTGAACCGTATCGGTAATGGACGCATTCTGGCGAAGGTAGAATCACGTAACCCGAGCTTCAGCGTAAAATGCCGTATCGGTGCAAACATGATTTGGGATGCCGAAAAACGCGGTGTTCTGAAGCCTGGCGTCGAACTGGTTGAACCGACCAGCGGCAACACCGGGATCGCTCTGGCCTACGTCGCCGCTGCCCGCGGTTACAAACTGACCCTGACAATGCCAGAAACCATGAGCATCGAACGCCGTAAGCTGCTGAAAGCGCTGGGCGCGAATCTGGTTCTGACCGAAGGCGCGAAAGGCATGAAAGGTGCCATTCAGAAAGCGGAAGAAATCGTCGCCAGCGATCCGGCGAAATACCTGCTGTTGCAGCAGTTCAGCAACCCGGCAAACCCGGAAATCCACGAGAAAACCACCGGTCCGGAAATCTGGGAAGATACGGACGGTCAGGTTGATGTGTTTATCTCAGGCGTGGGTACCGGCGGTACGCTGACCGGCGTGAGCCGCTATATTAAAGGCACAAAAGGCAAAAAGGATCTGATTACCGTTGCGGTTGAGCCAACGGACTCCCCGGTTATCGCCCAGGCGCTGGCCGGCGAAGAGATCAAACCCGGTCCACATAAAATTCAGGGTATCGGCGCGGGCTTTATCCCGGGTAACCTGGATCTGAAGCTTATCGATAAAGTCGTTGCGATCACCAACGAAGAGGCGATCTCCACGGCGCGTCGCCTGATGGACGAAGAAGGTATTCTGGCCGGTATCTCCTCCGGCGCGGCAGTCGCTGCTGCCCTGAAGCTCCAGGAAGATGAAACCTTTACCAATAAGACTATTGTGGTTATTCTACCGTCCTCGGGTGAGCGTTATTTAAGCACTGCATTGTTTGCCGATCTGTTCACAGAAAAAGAACTGCAACAGTAATGCCAGCATGTTAATAACGCGTAAAAAAGCACCCAAACGGGTGCTTTTTTGTGGCCTGCGTCAAACTTTTACTCCTCCTGGCATTGATTCACCCCGTCGGGTCTGGTATTTAACCTGACAATTATTTTGAAGCGCGAAATTAATCAATGTGGGAAATACAGAAGCTGAATCGATTTTATGATTTGGTTCAAGTCTCGCTTTCACTGCATAATGTTTAATGACGAGCGAAACGTCAGCGCTAACAAGACAGGCTAAAGTTAAGCCTCCAGGCTAGACTTTAGTTCCACAACACTAAACCTATAAGTTGGGGAAATACAATGTTCCAGCAAGAAGTTACTATTACCGCTCCGAACGGTCTGCACACCCGCCCTGCTGCTCAGTTTGTTAAAGAAGCTAAAGGCTTCACTTCTGAGATCACTGTGACCTCCAACGGCAAAAGCGCTAGCGCGAAAAGCCTGTTCAAGCTGCAGACTCTGGGCCTGACTCAGGGTACCGTCGTGACCATCTCCGCAGAAGGCGAAGACGAGCAGAAAGCAGTTGAGCATCTGGTAAAACTGATGGCTGAGCTCGAGTAAGTTACGGGTTCTTTTCAATATCAGTCACAAGTAAGGTAGGGTTATGATTTCAGGCATTTTAGCATCCCCGGGTATCGCTTTCGGCAAAGCACTTCTGCTGAAAGAAGACGAGATCGTCATCGACCGGAAAAAAATTTCTGCCGACAAGGTTGATCAGGAAGTTGAGCGTTTTCTGAGCGGTCGTGCCAAGGCATCAGCGCAACTGGAAGCGATCAAAACTAAAGCTGGCGAAACTTTCGGTGAAGAAAAAGAAGCCATCTTCGAAGGGCATATCATGCTGCTCGAAGATGAGGAGCTGGAGCAGGAAATCATAGCCCTGATTAAAGATAAGGGCATGACGGCCGACGCGGCTGCACATGAAATTATCGAAGGTCAGGCGACTGCCCTCGAAGAACTGGATGATGAATACCTGAAAGAACGTGCGGCTGACGTACGTGACATCGGTAAGCGCCTGCTGCGCAACATCCTGGGTCTGGCGATCATCGACCTTAGCGCCATTCAGGACGAAGTTATCCTGGTTGCCGCTGATTTGACGCCGTCTGAAACCGCACAGCTGAACCTGAACAAGGTGCTGGGTTTCATCACCGACGCCGGTGGCCGTACCTCCCACACCTCTATCATGGCGCGTTCTCTGGAACTGCCTGCCATCGTGGGTACTGGTAGCGTCACCTCTCAGGTGAAAAACGACGACTATCTGATTCTGGATGCCGTAAACAATCTGGTTTACGTCAACCCAACCAATGAAGAGATCGAAAAGCTGCGTGCCGTTCAGGAGCAAGTTGCTACTGAGAAAGCGGAACTGGCTAAACTGAAAGATCTGCCAGCCATCACGCTGGACGGACATCAGGTTGAAGTGTGCGCGAACATCGGTACCGTACGTGACGTTGATGGCGCTGAGCGCAACGGCGCGGAAGGTGTTGGTCTGTACCGTACAGAATTCCTGTTCATGGACCGTGACGCACTGCCTACTGAAGAAGAGCAGTTTGCGGCATACAAAGCGGTTGCCGAAGCATGCGGCTCTCAGGCTGTTATCGTGCGTACCATGGACATCGGTGGCGACAAAGAGCTGCCGTACATGAACTTCCCGAAAGAAGAAAACCCATTCCTGGGCTGGCGTGCAGTGCGTATCGCCATGGACCGTAAAGAGATCCTTCGCGATCAGGTTCGTGCGATTCTGCGTGCTTCCGCTTTCGGTAAACTGCGCATCATGTTCCCAATGATCATCTCTGTTGAAGAAGTGCGTGCACTGAAGAAAGAGATCGAAATCTACAAACAGGAACTGCGCGACGAAGGTAAAGCCTTTGACGAAACCATCGAAGTGGGCGTGATGGTGGAAACACCAGCGGCAGCAACGATTGCTCGTCATTTGGCCAAAGAAGTCGACTTCTTTAGTATCGGCACCAATGATTTAACGCAGTACACCCTGGCAGTTGACCGTGGTAATGATATGATTTCACATCTCTACCAGCCAATGTCACCGTCCGTACTCACGCTAATCAAGCAAGTTATTGATGCTTCTCATGCTGAAGGTAAATGGACTGGCATGTGTGGTGAGCTTGCAGGCGACGAACGTGCTACACTTCTGTTGCTGGGTATGGGTCTGGACGAATTCTCTATGAGCGCCATTTCCATCCCGCGCATTAAGAAGATTATCCGTAACACGAACTTCGAAGATGCGAAGGTGTTAGCAGAGCAGGCTCTTGCTCAACCGACAACGGACGAGTTAATGACGCTGGTTAACAAGTTCATTGAAGAAAAAACAATCTGCTAATCCACGAGATGCGGCCCAAATTACTGCTTAGGAGAAGATCATGGGTTTGTTCGATAAACTGAAATCTCTGGTTTCTGATGATAAGAAAGACACCGGAACTATTGAGATTATTGCTCCGTTGTCTGGCGAAATCGTCAATATCGAAGACGTGCCGGATGTAGTTTTTGCCGAAAAAATCGTTGGTGATGGTATTGCTATCAAACCAACTGGTAACAAAATGGTTGCGCCAGTTGACGGCACCATCGGTAAAATTTTTGAAACCAACCATGCGTTCTCTATCGAATCTGATAGCGGTATCGAACTGTTCGTTCACTTCGGTATCGACACCGTTGAGCTGAAAGGCGAAGGCTTCAAGCGTATCGCTGAAGAAGGCCAGCGTGTGAAAGTAGGCGATCCGGTCATCGAATTCGACCTGGCGCTGCTGGAAGAGAAAGCCAAGTCTACCCTGACTCCGGTTGTTATCTCCAACATGGACGAAATCAAAGAACTGATCAAACTGTCTGGCAGCGTTACCGTGGGTGAAACTCCGGTCATCCGCATCAAGAAGTAATTCTTGCCGCACAGAAAAATGGCGCCTTCGGGCGCCATTTTTGTTTATGCGGGGAGGATTAGCTCATCAAAGCCTTTTTCCTGGGTATACTTCATCACCTCTGTCACACGGTCGCCCGCACGGCGTATCGCTTCAGCGACGTCCCTGCCCTGCACAATGCCGCTTACCAGCTCAGAACAGAACAGATCCCCGGTCCCTTTCAGGTCGGTTGCGACGCGCGGATGATTCGTCACCGTCACACCGTCCTTCGTTACCAGCACCACGTGAATGTTCTCATGATCAGATTCCACCGGCGCACTGGTGATCGCCACCCACTTCAGTGAGTCAGACAGCAGACTTTGTGCAGCAGTAATTGCGCTTTCCGGCGTCCGGCACGGCTGACCGCTCAACACTTCAAGCTCAAAAACGTTCGGCGTAATACCCTGCGCCAGCGGCAGCAAATGCTCGCGATAGGCTTGCGGAATTTCGGGTTTCACATAGATCCCGCTGTCGATGTCACCAATGACCGGATCGACCAGCACGAACAAATCAGGGTGTTTATCTTTAATGGCCACCAGCCACTCAGCCAGAATGGCAATCTGGCTGGCACTGCCCATATAGCCCGTGGTCACCGCTTTCAGCTCGCGCAACACATCGCGCTCTTCGAGGGCTTTCAGATAGCCGCTGAACCAGTCGTCGGGGATCACACCGCCGTAAAAGGTGTCGTAATGCGGGGTATTGCTGAACAGCACCGTCGGAACGGCTGTCACGGTCAGCTGATGTTGTCTGATATTAGGCACCGCAATGCTGTTGCCCACGCTGCCATAAACCACCTGCGACTGCACCGCGACGATATCCGTCTGCTGCGCACGGGTTTTATCCCGAAATAAAATCATCTCCATGACGCTTAAATCCCCGCCCCCTGCGAATAACTCTCTTCACCAAAGACGCCAGTAGACAGATAACGGTCGCCACGGTCGCAAATAATCGCTACCACAACCGCCCCCGGACAGGCCTGCGCCACGCGCAATGCTCCGGCTACCGCGCCACCCGAACTGACGCCACAGAAGATGCCTTCCCGCACCGCCAGTTCACGCATGGTATTTTCCGCTTCACGCTGATGAATATCCAGCACCTGGTCCACAAGCTGGGCATTAAAAATCCCCGGCATGTACTCCGCTGGCCAGCGGCGGATCCCCGGAATGCTGCTCCCCTCTTCCGGCTGCAGGCCCACAATGGTGACCGGTTTTTCCTGCTCGCGCAGAAAACGGGAGACGCCGGTAATGGTGCCCGTGGTGCCCATACTGGAGACGAAGTGGCTGATGCGCCCTTCGGTCTGGCGCCAGATTTCCGGCCCGGTAGTGGTGTAGTGCGCGTAAGGGTTATCGGGATTATTAAACTGGTCCAGCAATGTGCCTTCGCCGCGCTGGGCCATGTCGAGAGCCAGATCGCGTGCCCCTTCCATCCCCTGCTCTTTGGTGACGAGGATCAGCTCAGCACCATACGCGCGCATTGCGGCACGCCGCTCCTGGCTCATGTTGTCCGGCATCAGCAATTTCATGTGATAGCCTTTCAGCGCCGCAATCATCGCCAGCGCAATGCCGGTGTTACCGCTGGTCGCTTCAATCAGCACGTCGCCGGGCGTAATCTCCCCGCGCTTTTCCGCCTCAACAATCATCGACAATGCCGCGCGATCTTTAACGGAACCGGCAGGATTATTCCCCTCCAGTTTGACCCAGATTTCGCTGCCATTATCGGGATTCATGCGTTGCAGCTTGACCAGAGGGGTGTTGCCGATAGTTTGTTCTAATGTGTTCACGAATTCTGTCCAATAAAAAGCCCGGTGGCGCTTTCGCTTACCGGGCCTACAGGGATCGTTTTGTAGGCCGGGTAAGCGCAGCGCCACCCGGCAAATACCACGTCACTTTAACCTATCAGGCTGACTCCGCCAGAGCAAGATCCTCGCGCGACTCGATCCGCTCGTTGCCGTGATAGATGCGCGCATGCTGCAGGCCGACAAACAGGCGATCGCCCCGCGATGGCGTCTCTTCATCACGCATCACCACCGTCAACGGCTCGGTATACCAGCCCAGGGGTTGTACCACTAATTGGGTGTAATGCCCTTTAGGGCTAGCCTCCAGTACCTGCACCGGCAATGGGGAATCGAGGCTGGTGCGGCGACTGACGTCTACTTCCCACGGGCGCAAGAACAGATCGACCGGTCCCTGATGGGCAGGCGTGTAACCCAGCGGCCAGCGGTGGGCGCCGACGTGGAATTGTCCACCACGAATAGTGCCCTGCATGCGGTTCACTTCGCCCATAAACTCCAGAACGAAACGGGTCGCAGGCTCACGCCACAGCTGTTCCGGCTCATCAACTTGTTCGATATTCCCCTGGCTCATCACCACCACGCGATCGGCCACTTCCATCGCCTCTTCCTGGTCGTGCGTCACAAAGACGCTGGTAAATTTCAGCTCCTCGTGAAGCTGACGCAGCCAGCGACGCAGCTCTTTACGCACCTGCGCGTCCAGCGCGCCAAAAGGTTCGTCGAGCAGCAGGATCTGCGGCTCAACCGCCAGAGCACGAGCCAGCGCCACGCGCTGTTTCTGCCCACCGGAAAGCTGTGCCGGATAACGGTCGGCGAGATGGGCCAGCTGCACCATCTCCAGCAGTTTGGTCACTTTCGCTTTGATCGTCGCGGCATTCGGACGCTCGCGACGCGGCAGCACGGTCAGGCCAAAGGCGATGTTATCGAACACCGTCATATGGCGGAACAGGGCATAATGCTGGAACACAAAACCGACTTTACGATCGCGAGCATGCAGGCGGCTGACATCGGTTCCGTGGAAGCGAATATGGCCGCTGGTCTGATGCTCAAGACCGGCAATAATGCGCAGCAGCGTGGTTTTACCGGAGCCGGACGGCCCGAGCAGCGCCACCATCTGTCCGGAAGGGATATCCAGCGAGATATCGTTCAGCACCTGGGTGCGGCCGAAAGACTTCTTAATATTGGCAATCTCAATGCTCATGATTTCCCTCCTGCTGCAGGCGTTTCTCTTGATTCTCTAAACGCCACTGCACCACACTCTTTAAAAACAAGGTCAAAATAGCCATCAGCGTCAGCAGGGCTGCGGCGGTAAAGGAACCTACGGTGTTATAGTCCTGCTCCAGCAATTCAATCTGTAGCGGCAGCGACAGGGTTTCACCGCGAATCGAGCCAGAAACCACCGACACCGCGCCAAACTCACCAATCGCACGCGCGTTGGTCAGCACCACGCCGTACAGCAACGCCCAGCGGATGTTCGGCAGCGTCACGCGCTTGAACATCTGCCAGCCGGACGCGCCCAGCAGGATCGCCGCTTCATCTTCGTGGCTGCCCTGACTCAACATCACCGGCACCAGCTCACGCACCACGAACGGACAGGTCACAAAAATCGTCACCAGCACCATGCCCGGCCATGCGAACATGATTTGCAGGTTGTGCTCGTCCAGCCAGCCGCCCAGCGGACCGTTAGAGCCGTAGAACAGGAGATAGATAAGACCGGCGACCACCGGCGATACGGCAAAGGGAATATCCAGCAGCGTCAGCAGGAGCTGGCGGCCAGGGAAGTTAAACCGCGTCACCAGCCACGCCAGCAAAATCCCGAACACCAGATTCACCGGCACGGTAATCAGGGCGATCATCACCGTCAGCCAGATCGCGTGCAGCATGTCCGGGTCGGCCAGGTTCTGCAGTGCGGGCATAATCCCTTTGCTGAACGCCTGCACGAAGATGTAAACCATCGGCACAACGAGAATAAAAGCCGACACCAGCACGCCGGTGCCAATCAGAAACCATTTTCCCCAGTTAATGCGGGGAGCGTCGTAGCGCTTCAATTGTGTAACTTCCGCCATCAGTGACCTACCACACGCCGACCAAAGCGACTTTGCAGAGTGTTAATCGAGAACAACAGCAGCAGCGATGCGGCCAGGATCACCGAGGCAATCGCGCTCGCCGCCGGATAGTCAAACTCTTGCAAACGAACAAAAATCATCAGCGAGGTCACTTCGGTTTTCCACGCGATGTTGCCCGCGATGAAAATCACTGCGCCAAATTCGCCGAGACTGCGGGTGAACGAAAGCGCCACGCCTGCCAGCAGCGCCGGAGAAAGCTCCGGTAACACCACTTTGCAGAAGCTCTGAATACGCGTCGCGCCGAGGGTTTCCGCGGCCTCTTCATATTCCGGGCCAAGCTCTTCCAGAACCGGCTGCACGGTACGCACCACGAACGGAATACTGGTAAAGGCCATCGCCACCGCGATCCCAAGCCAGGTATAGGTCACCTTGATGTCAAACTGCGCCAGCCACTGGCCGTAAAAACCGTTCACCGAAAACAGCGACGCGAGGGTCAAACCCGCCACCGCCGTCGGCAGCGCGAAGGGTAAATCCATCAGCGCGTCCAGCAGCGTGCGGCCGGGGAAACGATAGCGAGTTAAGATCCACGCCATCAGCAGGCCGAATACGCCGTTGAAAATCGATGCCACAAACGCCGACAGCAGCGTGACCTTATATGCCGCCACAACCTGCGGATTAGTGATCACTTCCCAGTACTGGGCCCAGCTCATCTCAGAGAGCTGCATCACCAGCGCACTTAACGGCAACAGCAAAATCAGACAGACGAACAGCAGGCTGGTCCCTAGGCTTAAGGTAAAGCCGGGCAGCACACGTCTGGAGGAGACTGCAAACATCACTTACGCCCCGCCGCCAACAGTTTGTCCAGCTCACCACCGGTGGTGAAGTGGGTTTTCATCACCTCAGGCCAGGAGCCAAACTGGTCTTCCACGCGGAACAGATCGGTCTGCGGGAATTTGTCTTTCAGCTTGTTCATCACATCCGGGTTCGCCACGCGATAGTAATAGTCGGTGATGATGGTTTGCGCCTGCGGGCTGTAGAGATAGTTCAGGTACGCCTTCGCCACTTTCTCCGTACCGTTGGCTTTGACGTTCTTGTCCACCCACGCGACCGGGAATTCAGCAAAGATATTGACCTTCGGCACCACCACTTCAAAGCCCTGCGCTTCGTACTGTTTACGGATGTTATTCACTTCCGATTCGAAGCTTATCAACACATCGCCCAGCCCGCGTTCCACGAAGGTGGTGGTCGCACCGCGACCGCCGGTATCGAACACTTCCACGTTTCTCAGGAACTGAGTCATAAACTGCTCGGTTTTGGCTTTATCGCCGCCGTCCGCTTTGTCGGCTGCCCCCCAGGCCGCCAGATAGGTATAGCGCGCGTTACCGGAGGTTTTTGGATTCGGGAAGATCAGCTTCACGTCTGAACGCACCAGATCGTTCCAGTCATGGATGTTTTTCGGGTTGCCCTTACGCACCAGGAACGCCATGGTCGAGTAGAACGGCGAGCTGTTATTCGGCAGACGACTCTGCCAGTCGGCCGGGATCAGGTTGCCTTTGTCATGCAGGATCTGCACGTCAGTAATCTGGTTGTAAGTCACCACATCGGCTTTCAGGCCCTGCAAAATTGCCAGCGCTTGCTTGGAGGAGCCAGCGTGAGATTGCTTGATGGTCAGCTTGTCGCCGTTGTTTTCTTTCGCCCACTGTTGTTCAAACGGCGGGTTCAGGGCGGCAAACAGTTCGCGGGAGACATCATAGGAACTGTTAAGCAGCTCAGTCGCCTGCGCCTGCGCGACCAGTAACAGCGAAGCTGCCAGCGCCAGATATCCTTTTTTCAGTACAGTAACGGCCATTGCGCACCCTTCTCAATGTGATGACGTAGAGCGATCCCATCAGGCGTGATTGTTGCAGTCAGTTGGGCATGGACAGCGCGGAAGAACCGGAGCATACACGGTGTGCGTGAGGATTCTGAGCGCTGCCCAGGCCCAAACTGACAACTAAAATAGCCTGATGGGATGGCTCTTTCTTATAGCCATAATATTTATAACGAGTACGAAAGGAGTAACGGTTTTATATACCGTTTGGTGATTTACCAGCAGAAAAGGGAATAAGGGGCGGGGGTGAGTGCCGGGTGGCGCATGCGCTTACCCGGCCTATAGCATTACAGAGCCAGCAGACGCTCAACGGATGGTGCGAAGTAGTAGCCGCCGGTCACCGGTTTGGTGAAGCGCAGCATCGCGTCGCGCTTGCCATCGGTGTCCCCAAACATGCTCAGAAGCTGCTGCTCGATATTGTACAGACGCGCGCAGTAGGCGCAGAAGTACAGGCCGTGAGTGCCGCTCGCCGTTCCGTACGGCAGGCTCTGGCGCACAATCTTCAGCCCTTTACCGTCTTCTTTCAGATCGACACGGGTCAGGTGAGACGTTACCGGGCGGGCATCGCCGTCGATCTCGTCGTTGGCCTCTTTGGTACGGCCAATCATCATCTCCTGGTCGTGCACACTCATGCGGTTAAGCTGCTTGAGGTTATGTTCCCAGCGCTGCACAAACACGTAGCTGCCGCCTGCGTCCACGCCGTCTTTGATTACCGCCACCTCGCGACGCGTCTCTTCGCCCGCCGGGTTTTCGGTACCATCAACGAAACCGCTCAGATCGCGCTCTTCTACCCAGCGGAAACCATGAATCTCTTCCTGCACCTTGATGCTGTCGCCAAAGGCTTCCACCGCCGCCTGCGCCACGGAGAAATTGACGTCATGACGCAGAGACAAAATATGGATCAGCACATCGTACTGGGTGGCTGGCGCCAGACCTTTCCCGTAAGGGATAAAGTCTTTTAGCTCTTCAGCGCCTTCGCCGCCGCTCAGCTGACGCCAGACGTTATTATCAAAGGCAACTACCGCGCCGAGGTGCGCATCCGGGAATTTGGCCTGGAAGGTGGCCAGTTTATCGACAAATACTTTGCTGGCCGCACGCAGGGCATCCACATCCCCGTTAACATTGGCTTCAATCCAAATCGCCGCGCGGCAATGTTCTGGCAAAATGCCACTCTGAACCTGAGACATCGCTCCTCCTGAAAAAAAAGATGCCACGCGTTTGTGGCATTGATGGCGGCTATTATACCTGGATTTCAGCGAGGCGGTTTGTTCAGGCGCAAATTACTGCTGCCAGATAATTTTGCTCACGGTCCAGTTTTTGAGGGTGTCGTCCGCAGGCATCAACCCTTCCGGGCCGCTCCACTCGCCGGTGAAGAGATAGCGAATATGCTGGCTGTCTTTGGCTTTACACTCCACCGCGACTTTCTCATCCGCAACCGCGCTTTCACAGTTGCCGAATGCTTTCTGATACAGCTCGCTAAATGGCGTACCGACTTTCACGCCGCTGTCAGTCTCCACATCGCGGTCCAGCACTTCAACACGATTTACGGTGCCTTTATCGCCATTGATAATCAGCGCCAGCTTGTCGTCTTTCAGCGCTTCGAAGTAGTGCACAATGGCACCATTCTCCGTTTTCATGCCGCTACGCAGGCGGTAATCACTGCTTAAGGCGGATTCAATCGCTTCCTGATTCAGCGGCGTTGTCGCGTTAATATTTCCGACGCCCTTCTCAGTCACTTCGAATGAGGAGCCAAACCAGTTCCACGGATAGGCCGCCGACCAGTTAATGGAGGAGATTGACGAGAGCGTTGAACATCCGGTTAACACCAGCGGCAAAGCGCATAAAACTAAACGCAGCGATTTCATTGAAACGTCCTTTCTTGTTAATTCAACGCTTGTTGGAGTCCGGCATCGATAAAAAGTGCCTTTAATCTTTTTCTATCGTGAAACTGGCGCGCAGACGCGGGTGCGTCAGCAGCCACAGCAGCGCGACAATATCCGCCACGACCAGCGCAATTCCGATTCCACCGAGAGGCTCGCCGTAAAACCACAGCAATGGCTGCCAGCACAGCAGCACCACCTGGGCGAGAATCAACAGCCAGCGCAGGCTGTACCAGATGCGCGGAAAAAGCTGTCGCCGTCCGCTGAGTAAAAAGGCCAGCACCGCCGGGACGCCGGGCAACAGCCCGAGCCAGAAGTTATCGCGATCGGGATAAAACAGATTCAGCAGCGTACTTCCCTGATCGCGGGACGCCCCCGCCACCACGAACAAAACCCAGGTTCGCGCCTGAAGCAGCAGCACACACCAGAATAGAAAGGGCAATTTGACGCGGCCCTGACTGTCATAGTGGGCCGGGTGAAACTCAGTATTCTTCATCTTCGATCAGGCGCTTCCCTAAATTCAGGACATCAGCGTGCTCATATCCAAGACGCTCGTACATCCCCAACACCACATCATTATCTTCGCGCACCATGATCTGAATCTTAGGGCAGCCGCGGGCAATCAGTTTCTTTTCCAGGCGGTTGAGCAGCGCGTTGGCGATGCCGCGACCCCGATATTCCGGGTGAACGCCGAGGTAATAGGCCGAGCCGCGGTGGCCGTCGTAGCCGCCCATCACCGTCCCCACCACTTCACCGTTGACTTCGGCGACCAGGAACAGGCTGACGTCGTGATTGACCTTACGCTCGATATCCATTTCCGGATCGTTCCACGGACGCAACAGATCGCAGCGTTCCCAAAGGGTAATCACCTCTTCGAAATCTTCCTGGCGAAAAACGCGTATCTCCATGGTATTAACCGCCTTTTTGGGTTTAAAAACAGTGATTATGGCGCGAACGCCGCCAATAGCCAATAAGCGGCGAAAAATGTGCGAAAATTTGGCATAATGTCACTCTGTCACGTATTGAAATGAAAAGTAAAACAATTCTCAACAAGGACTGTCGTCACGCTAAACGCGATACGATATAACACCAGGACCCCCAATTTTTTACAATTCAGGCCGCATGAGCACATTCAAACCTTTAAAAACACTCACATCGCGTCGTCAGGTTCTCAAAGCGGGGCTGGCGGCCTTGACGTTAACAGGCATCGCACAGGCACAGGCTAAAGACGATAGCACCCTGAAAACCAGCAATGGACACAGTAAGCCCAAGGTAAAAAAAGCCGGGGCAAAACGGGTGGTGATGCTCGATCCGGGACACGGCGGAATCGACACCGGCGCAATTGGTCGCAACGGCTCGAAAGAGAAACATGTGGTGCTGGCGATCGCCAAAAACGTGCGCTCGATTCTGCGCAGTAACGGCATTGACGCGCGTCTGACGCGCAGCGGCGATACCTTTATCCCGCTGTATGACCGCGTAGAGATCGCCCACCAGCACGGCGCGGATCTGTTTATGTCGATTCACGCCGATGGATTTACCAACCCGAGCGCCGCGGGTGCGTCGGTGTTTGCCCTCTCCAACCGCGGTGCGAGTAGCGCCATGGCGAAATACTTATCCGATCGCGAGAACCGCGCGGATGAAGTGGCGGGCAAAAAAACCACCGATAAAGACCATCTCCTGCAGCAGGTATTGTTCGATCTGGTTCAGACCGACACCATCAAAAACAGCCTGACGCTCGGGTCGCATATTCTAAAGAAGATCAAACCGGTGCATCGCCTGCACAGTAAAGGCACGGAACAGGCGGCGTTTGTGGTACTGAAATCACCGTCAATTCCGTCCGTGCTGGTCGAGACATCGTTCATCACGAACCCGGAAGAAGAGCGTCTGCTCGGCACCACCGCGTTTCGCCAGAAGATCGCCAACGCCATCGCCTCCGGAGTGATCAGTTACTTCAACTGGTTTGATAATCAAAAAGCGCATTCGACGAGACGTAAATGAAACCGAACTCTCAGCAGGTCAAAGCGTTTCTGCTGCAACTGCAGGATCAGATTTGCCAGAAACTGGCCGCCGTCGACGGGGGCGAATTTCAGGAAGACAACTGGCAGCGCGAGGCTGGCGGCGGCGGGCGCAGCCGCGTGCTGCGTAACGGCGGCGTGTTTGAGCAGGCAGGCGTTAACTTCTCTCACGTTCACGGTGACGCCATGCCGGCCTCAGCCACCGCGCATCGCCCGGAGCTGGCCGGACGCAGTTTTGAAGCCATGGGCGTCTCATTGGTCGTTCATCCGCACAGCCCGTTTGTGCCCACCAGCCACGCCAACGTGCGCTTTTTCATCGCCGAGAAACCGGGTGCCGATCCGGTGTGGTGGTTTGGCGGCGGCTTCGATTTAACGCCCTACTACGGCTTTGAAGAGGACGCCGTTCACTGGCACCGCACCGCGCGTGATATTTGTCAGCCCTTTGGCGAAGAGGTTTATCCGAAGTACAAGAAGTGGTGCGACGACTATTTCTATCTCAAGCACCGGAACGAACAGCGCGGGATTGGCGGATTATTCTTCGACGATTTGAATGCGCCCGATTTTGATACGGCGTTCAGCTTTATGCAGGCGGTTGGCGAAGGCTATACGGACGCCTACCTGCCGATTGTCGAACGGCGCAAAGGGACGGATTACGGCGTGCGCGAGCGTGAGTTCCAGCTTTATCGTCGCGGGCGTTACGTGGAGTTCAACCTGGTGTGGGATCGCGGCACGCTGTTTGGACTACAAACCGGCGGGCGCACGGAGTCGATTCTGATGTCGATGCCGCCGCTGGTGCGCTGGGAGTATAATTTCGAGCCAAAAGAAGGCAGCCCGGAGGCTGCCTTGAGTGAGTTTCTGAAAGTCCGCGAGTGGGTTTAATACCCGACAGCACAGACCACGTCGCGCTTACAGCGGCTGCGTCTGTGCTTCGACCACCGCCAGCGCAACCATGTTGACGATACGACGCACGGACGCAATCTGCGTCAACACATGTACCGGTTTTGCGACGCCCATCAGTACCGGCCCCACGGTCACCCCTTCAGAACTGGAAACACGCAGCAGGTTATAGCTGATACGCGCCGCTTCCACGTTCGGCATAATCAGCACGTTCGCCGAGCCTTTCAGCGGGCTGTCCGGCATCCGCTCGTTACGGATACTCTCAACCAGCGCGGCATCGCCGTGCATCTCACCATCAATCATCAGCTCTGGCGCGCGTTCACGCACCAGCTCCAGCGTCTGGCGCATTTTGCAGGCCGCCGCGGATTTGGATGAACCAAAGTTAGAGTGCGACAGCAGCGCCACTTTCGGTTCGATACCAAAACGACGGACGGTTTCCGCCGCCATCACGGTGATTTCCGCCAGCTCTTCCGGCGTCGGATCGTCGTTGACGTAGGTGTCGGCAATAAAGGTGTTACCGCTTGGCAGCAGCAGCGCATTCATCGCCCCCGCCGTATGCACGCCGTCGCGATAGCCAAAGATCTCCTGCACCACGCTGAAGTGCTCGTGATAATCGCCAATCGTCCCGCAGATCAGGGCGTCAGCTTCGCCACGATGAACCATGATCGCACCGATCACCGTGGTGTTGCTGATCACCGCGCGCTGCGCCTGCTCCTGAGTGATCCCCCGGCGCTTCATAATGCTGTAGTACTCGCTCCAGTACTCTTTGAAGCGCGGATCCGATTCGTTGTTCACGATTTCAAAATCGACACCCGGTTTGATCTGCAGACCGAGTTTCTGAATGCGCATTTCGATCACGCTCGGACGACCAATCAGAATCGGTTTCGCCAGCCCTAAGGTGATCAGCTCCTGCGTCGCATGCAGCACACGCGCCTCTTCGCCTTCTGCCAGCACCACGCGCTTAGCGTCGGCGCGCGCCTGCGAGAAGATCGGCTTCATGAACAGGTTCGTTTTGTAGACAAACTCGGTCAGCTTATCGATATAAGCGTCGAAGTCCTCAATCGGGCGCGTCGCCACGCCGGAATCCATCGCCGCTTTGGCAACGGCCGGGGCGATTTTGACGATTAAACGCGGGTCGAACGGTTTCGGAATGATGTAGTCCGGGCCGAAGCTCAGATCCTGATCGCCATACGCCGAGGCCACCACTTCGCTCTGCTCCGCATGGGCCAGCTCCGCAATCGCATGGACAGCCGCGAGCTTCATCTCTTCGTTAATCGCCGTGGCACCCACGTCCAGCGCACCGCGGAAGATGAACGGGAAGCACAGCACGTTGTTGACCTGGTTTGGATAGTCGGAACGGCCAGTACAGATAATGGCGTCTTCACGCACGGATTTCGCCAGCGGCGGCAGGATTTCCGGCTCCGGGTTTGCCAGCGCCAGGATCATAGGCGCACGCGCCATTTTCGTGACCATTTCCGGGGTCAGCACTTTCGGGCCAGAGCAGCCGAGGAAGATATCCGCCCCTTCAATTACATCGTCCAGCGTGCGTTTGCCGTCATCCACCACCGCGTAGGCGGCTTTGGTTTCCGCCATGTTCGGCTCGCGATCTTTATAGATAACGCCTTTCGAATCACAGACCACGATGTTATGTTTCTGCATGCCCAGCGCCACCAGCAGGTTCATACAGGCAATCGCTGCCGCACCCGCGCCGGAAACGACCATGCGCACATCGGAGAGATTTTTCTCGACCACGCGCAGTCCGTTCAAAATGGCCGCCGTACTAATGATCGCCGTACCGTGCTGGTCATCGTGGAACACGGGAATGTTCATACGTTCACGCAGTTTCTGCTCAATGTAGAAACATTCCGGCGCTTTGATGTCTTCAAGGTTGATGCCGCCAAAGGTAGGCTCCAGCGCGGCCACAACGTTAATAAATTTGTCCGGGTCCAGCTCATCCACTTCAATATCAAACACGTCGATACCGGCGAATTTCTTGAACAGTACGCCCTTCCCTTCCATCACCGGCTTACCGGCCAGCGCCCCGATATTGCCCAGCCCGAGCACCGCGGTGCCGTTGGAAATGACCGCCACCAGGTTGCCGCGAGCGGTGTATTTGTAGGCCGCTAACGGATCTTTTTCGATCTCAAGGCAAGGCGCGGCAACGCCGGGTGAATAGGCCAGCGCCAGATCGCGCTGCGTGGCGAGTGGCTTAGTGGGGGAAACCTGGATTTTGCCCGGTACAGGGAATTGATGAAAATCGAGGGCACTCTGTCTTAACTGATCATCCATCTTATTGTTCCTTTCACGTATCGATCAAAAAGGGTGGCGTACTCACGTTCCTGATGCTCACCCTGGAGTGGCGCATAGTATCGCCCCTGCAGACGGTTCAAACTTTGAAGGCAGCCAAACTCTCACCATCGCAGGGCAAAATTTGTTATCAATTTATAACAACCATGTTACCCACTCCCGAAAGCAATGCCTCCCCCGTCTGCTATGCTTTTTTGTTAAGTACGTCATGTATTTCGCAGAAGTGTGAACGAACGCACTCGCTTAACTCTGTTATTTCTAAGGAGTCATTTCCATGAATCAATTAGACGGCATCAAACAATTCACCACGGTTGTCGCCGACAGCGGCGATATCGAGTCCATCCGCCACTATCAACCGGAAGATGCGACCACCAACCCGTCACTGCTGCTGAAGGCGGCCGGCCTTGCGCACTTCAGCCACCTGATCGATGACGCCATCGACTACGGCAAACAGCGCGGCAAAACTCAGGAGCAGAAAGTGGCGGAGGCCAGCGACAAACTGGCGGTCAATATCGGTGCGGAAATTCTGAAAAGCATCCCGGGACGCGTCTCGACGGAAGTGGACGCACGCCTGTCATTTGACAAAGAAAAGAGCATCGCCAAAGCGCGCCGCCTGGTGGAGCTGTACCAGGAGCAGGATATCGATAAATCGCGCATTCTGATTAAGCTCGCCTCCACCTGGGAGGGCATACGCGCCGCCGAAGTGCTGGAAAAAGAGGGGATCAACTGCAACCTGACGCTGCTGTTCTCCTTTGCCCAGGCACGTGCCTGCGCCGAAGCGGGCGTGTTCCTCGTCTCGCCGTTTGTTGGCCGTATATACGACTGGTATCAGGCGAAACAGCCGATGGACCCGTACGTGGTGGAAGAAGATCCGGGCGTGAAATCGGTGCGTAATATCTACGATTACTTCAAACAGCACCGCTATGAAACCATCGTGATGGGGGCCAGCTTCCGTCGCACCGAGCAGATCCTGGCGCTGGCAGGCTGCGACCGCCTGACCATCTCCCCTAATCTGCTGAAAGATCTGCAGGAAAAAGAAGAACCGGTGGTGCGTAAGCTCATCCCGACCTCAACCGTCCTGCCAAAACCGAAGCCGCTCACCGAAGCTGAGTTCCGCTGGGAACATAATCAGGACGCGATGGCCGTGGATAAACTGGCCGAAGGCATCCGCCTTTTCGCCGTTGACCAGCGCAAACTGGAAGATCTTCTCGCCGCCAAACTTTAATCATGCCATGGAGTGAATTATGTCCCGTAAAGAGCTAGCCAATGCCATTCGCGCCCTCAGCATGGATGCGGTACAAAAAGCCAATTCTGGCCACCCCGGCGCGCCGATGGGCATGGCCGATATCGCCGAAGTGCTGTGGAATGACTTCCTGAAACACAACCCGACGGACCCAACCTGGTATGACCGCGACCGCTTTATTCTCTCTAACGGTCACGCCTCGATGCTGTTGTATAGCCTGCTGCACCTTTCCGGCTACGACCTGCCGCTCGAAGAGCTGAAAAACTTCCGTCAGCTGCACTCTAAAACGCCGGGCCACCCGGAGCTGGGCTATACGCCGGGCGTGGAAACCACCACCGGTCCCCTCGGCCAGGGGCTGGCGAACGCCGTCGGGCTGGCGATTGCCGAACGTACGCTGGGCGCGCAGTTCAACCAGCCGGATCATGAGATTGTCGATCACTTCACCTACGTATTTATGGGCGACGGCTGTCTGATGGAGGGGATTTCCCACGAGGTCTGCTCGCTGGCGGGGACGCTTGGACTTGGCAAACTGATCGGTTTTTACGATCACAACGGCATTTCCATCGACGGAGAGACCGAAGGCTGGTTCACCGACGATACGGCAAAACGCTTCGAGGCCTATCACTGGCATGTGGTGCATGAAATTGACGGCCACGACCCGGAAGCAATCAAGAAAGCGATTCTTGAAGCCCAGAGCGTGAAGGACAAACCGTCGCTGATTATCTGCCGTACGGTGATTGGCTTC
The DNA here is from genome assembly GCF_026672535.1 of Lelliottia sp. SL45. Classification (NCBI taxonomy): domain Bacteria; kingdom Pseudomonadati; phylum Pseudomonadota; class Gammaproteobacteria; order Enterobacterales; family Enterobacteriaceae; genus Lelliottia; species Lelliottia sp. SL45. The sequence goes on along the minus strand of NZ_JAPPRH010000003.1, from coordinate 569,858 downwards.
GGTTCCCCTAACAAAGCGGGCAAAGAGGAGGCGCACGGCGCGGCGCTGGGTGAAGAGGAAGTGGCGCTGACGCGGCAGAAACTGGGCTGGAAGTACCCGGCCTTTGAGATCCCGAAAGAGATTTACAAAGCCTGGGACGCACGCGAGGACGGCGAAAAAGCCCAGCAGGCGTGGAATGAAAAATTCAGCGCTTACAAAAATGCGCATCCTGATTTGGCGGCTGAGTTCTCACGACGCATGAGCGGCGGCCTGCCGGACGAGTGGGAAGCGAAAACTCAGGCGCTGATTGACGATCTCCAGGCCAATCCGGCGAAAATCGCCACCCGTAAAGCGTCGCAAAATACCCTTAACGTCATCGGCCCGATCCTGCCGGAGCTGCTGGGCGGCTCGGCGGACTTGGCCCCAAGTAACCTGACGATCTGGTCCGGCTCGACCTCCCTGAAAGAGGATATCTCCGGAAACTATATCCACTACGGCGTGCGCGAGTTCGGGATGACGGCCATCGCGAATGGTATCGCCCATCACGGCGGATTTGTCCCTTACACCGCCACCTTCCTGATGTTTGTTGAGTATGCCCGTAACGCGGCGCGTATGGCGGCGCTGATGAAAGCGCGGCAGATTATGGTCTACACCCACGACTCCATCGGACTGGGGGAAGACGGCCCGACGCACCAGGCGGTTGAACAGCTCGCCAGCCTGCGCCTGACGCCAAACTTCAGCACCTGGCGGCCTTGCGATCAGGTCGAAGCGGCTGTCGGCTGGAAGCTGGCGGTTGAGCGCCACACCGGGCCGACGGCGCTGATCCTGTCGCGTCAGAATCTGGCGCAGATCGAGCGTACGCCGGAGCAGGTAAAAAATATCGCCCGTGGGGGTTACATCCTGAAAGACAGCGGCGGTAAGCCGGATGTGATTTTGATTGCGACAGGTTCGGAAATTGAAATCACGGTGAAAGCGGCGGAGAAGCTTACCGCCGAAGGACACGCCGTTCGCGTGGTGTCTCTGCCTTCGACGGATATTTTTGATGCGCAGGATGAGGCCTACCGGGAATCCGTGCTCCCTTCAAACGTCGCCGCGCGCGTGGCCGTGGAGGCGGGGATTGCCGACTACTGGTACAAATATGTCGGCCTGAAAGGGGCTATCGTCGGGATGACGGGGTACGGTGAATCGGCACCGGCGGATAAGCTGTTCCCGTACTTTGGCTTTACGGTTGAGAACGTGGTCGAGAAGGCGCTCGGCGTGCTGTAGTTCGCGCTTAAGTGCGTGATCGTATCGAGCAGGTTAGCGCGTAATCCACAACGTGGGCCAGGCATCTGGCCCATGCCAGTTATCGCAGCTCGGCTCTTCGGCATACCGCACCAGACGAAAACGCTGGCCGTCAAAACGCCAGCGGGTCTGGATACCGCAGTCGCCCATGCCACGCCCTAACGCCAGGGTCGTCAGTTCACGCGTTTTCTCATCAAAGCGGGCATTCATCAGCTCCATCTCGCTGCTCTCGCTCGACGAGACAAACGGCAGGCGCAGCCGCACGGTTCGGGCGGCAAACGGCTTTTTACGCGACACCAGCCACGCCAGATCCACCGTGTTGTAGGCCCCCGCTTCGCAGCTTATCATCAGCAACGCTTTGTCATCCGTTAAGGCCATCACCCGCACTTCGCGACGGTTAGGGTCGAGCGAACACTGGCTGTTGTTCATGCGCCAGCTGCCGTAATCCAGCAGATCGTTCAGCTCTTCATGCGTCAGGGGCGTCGGCGTCGGATTGACCACCGCGACCTCTTTCAGCGCCGGAGCCGGTGGCACGCTCAGCGGCGGTTCGTCGCCCTTTTTAATCCACGCAGTTTCGCTTCCCACACGCTTTTGCTGGGAATCAATAAACAGTAATGCCGCCTTCAGCCCGGCCAGAGAGACGATCTGTTTTCCACCTTTGAGCGTCAGCGCCTCCCCCTCCTGAATGGTTTTCAGAAACGCGGCGATAGTCGCAGTATCATCGGTCACCAGATGCCACGGCGACAGCTTCCAGCGCTGCGCATCCAGCGACAGCGGCGCACCGTCCAGCAGCAGGCGCGGCGCGATGGGCGCCTCTTTCACCGGCGACGTTTCCAGCCCACCCAGATCAATCCGCAGATTGGCATCCGTTTTGGCCCCCGCGCTGCGGCTTAGCGTCATCACCAGCCCCTGATGCTCACCGGTATTGCGCGCGACGCAAAAGTTCTGGTTGTTGCAGGTGACCTGCCAGTCAGAAAACGACTGCTGTGCAGGCGCCGCCCAAACCAGTGGCAGAGGCAGTATGCTGAGGAGTAAAAAAAGAAGAATGCTGTGACGCATGGAAGGCACAATCCCGGAAGCAGAAACTCGAAAACTGGCTGTATCTTCGTGTTCTGTCCGGGGTTGCTCAATCGGATTTATCGGATAGATTTATCTGGATTATGATTTAGCGATAGTTTATTAATCAAGACATTAGGCCAGACAGCTGTAAATACTGGAGCAGTATCAACGCCTTACCATCGCGAATTTCACCGTTTTTTACCATTTCCAGCGCCTGCGTATAAGGAATTTCCAGCACGTCGATGGCTTCGTCCTCAACGCCGCCGCCCGCGTTGCTGCGCTGTGCGTCGGTGTATTCGGCAATAAAGAAGTGGATAAGCTCCGTCACGCCGCCGGGGGACATGTACAGCTCAAACAGCTTCGTGACGTCTCCCACTTCAAAGCCCGTCTCTTCGATGGCTTCCTTGCGGATACAGACTTCGGGTTCGTCGTTATCCAGCAGCCCGGCGCAGGTTTCAATCAGGCGTCCGTCCGGGTTGCCATTCACCCAGGTCGCGATGCGGAACTGGCGGATCAGCACGACGGTTTGCTTTTCACGACTGTATAACAGGATGGTGGCACCGTTGCCGCGATCGTAGACTTCGCGCTTGTGGCGGACCACTTCACCGTGGTGAGTTAAATCGTAGGTAATGTTGCGCAGGACAAAATAATTTTCTGAGAGGATTTTATCTTTGATGATCTCAATTTTCAGGCTCATACGGGCTCCAGGACGTAATGAGTGATTCATAGTACGCCGAGAAGCCCGCTTTGTCGCCCCGCTGATTAGTGGGAGTTTGGCCGTCTGATTTGCAGCCAGTCCATCATCCCTTGTGCGGCGTGACGCCCTTCGGCCATTGCCGTAACCACCAGATCAGCACCGCGCACCGCGTCACCGCCGGCAAAAATCTGCGGATGGCTGGTCTGGTAGCGATAGGGACTGTCCACGCTCGCCACGATACGCCCCCAGTCGTCGACGTTCACCCCCTGCGCCTGTAGCCATGGCATCGAGTGCGGGTTAAAGCCAAACGCCATGATTACCGCATCAGCAGGCATCACAAACTCGCTCCCCTCGACAGGCACCGGACGCCGCCGCCCCTGCGCATCCGGTTCACCAAGCCGGGTGCGCAGCAGGCGAATGCCGTTCACCTTGCCCGACGCATCCAGAACCAGTTCGACGGGCTGCACGTTGAATTCAAAGTGCGCCCCCTCCTCTTTGGCGTTCTTGACCTCTTTTTTCGAGCCAGGCATGTTGGCCTCATCCCGACGATAGGCGCAGGTTACTTTTGCCGCCTGATGGCGCAGCGCGGTGCGCACGCAGTCCATCGCCGTATCCCCGCCGCCGAGTACCACCACGTTTAATCCGGTGACATCGATAAAGGGTTCGGACGCTGAGGGTGCCAGCCCCATCAGATGGCGGGTATTCGCCACCAGGAAAGGCAAAGCGTCGTACACCCCCGGCGCATCTTCGTGCGGAATGCCCGCTTTCATCGAGCGATAGGTGCCCACGCCGATAAACACCGCGTCGTATTGGCCGAGCAGCTGAGACATCGGCAGGTCTTTACCCACTTCACAGTTGAGTTCGAACTGTATTCCCATGGCGGTGAAAATCTCCCGTCGCCGTGCCAGCAGGGATTTATCCAGTTTGAACGCCGGAATACCAAAGGTGAGTAATCCGCCGATCTCCGGGTGCCGGTCATAGACCGTGACGCTCACGCCGTGGCGGACCAGCATGTCGGCACAGGCCAGCCCCGCCGGGCCTGCGCCAACAATCGCAATACGCTTATCGACAGGCGCGACGCCGGTCAAATCGGGCCGCCAGCCTGCCGCCAGCGCCTGGTCAGAGATGTAGCGTTCGATATTGCCAATAGTTACCGCGCCCGATTCATCGCGTACCGTGCAGGCCCCTTCGCACAACCGGTCCTGTGGACAGACGCGTCCGGTGATTTCTGGTAAACAGTTGGTCTGATGGGACAGTTCCACCGCCGCGTCGATATCCCCGGCTTTTACGCGCTCGATCCACTGCGGAATGTGGTTGTGCAGCGGACAGGTCCATTCGCAGATGGAGTGCTCTCCGCATTTCAGGCAGCGTGCCGCCTCGCGGTGCGCCTGCTCTGCGCGAAACGGCAGATAGATTTCATCGAAATTGTCTGCACGCGCCTGCGGGCTGAGCTTATCCGGCTCGCCGCGCGCCGTGAGGGCCTGCATTTGCTGGATTTTGGTGTGCGGTGACGCAACCGGCGTTGCCTCGCTGTGCCACGGCTGAGCCTCCTGGCAGGCAGCGCGCAAACGGCGGGCTTTCGCCAGACGATGCAGCACGTCTGGCGTCACCAGCGTCAGGGCATCTGCCGGACAATTCTCCACGCACGCCGGGCCCTGCGGCCTGTCGTGGCACAAATCGCATTTGTGCGCCGTGGCTTTGACCTGTCCGTCGGACACGGGTGTGACTACGATCTCCATCGTGCCAAACGGACAGGCGACCACACAGGCTTTGCAACCAATGCATTTTTGCTGATTCACCTGTACGCTGTCGTGGCTTTTAGCAATCGCCCCATTGGGGCAGCTTTGCGCGCAGGGGGCGTTTTCGCAGTGATGACAAGTGACCGCGCTGCGCCGTTTACCCTCTTTCAGCACCGTAATGCGCGGGATAAACTGGCGCTGGCTTAAAACATGTTGTTCATGATTGTGCGCCATCACGCAGGCGACTTCGCAGGCGTGACAGCCAATACATTGCAGGTTATCGGCCATAATAAAACGATTCATAAAGGCACCTGTTCTGGTAGCATTAACCCTATTTTTTATAAGAATATTGACGACCCCGATAGTCCCAGGCAATGGTCATTTGCCCAAGTTATGGGACTAATGACGACATCCCTGCGGCAGATCAATTTATTTCATCGCAGGTGAAATTGCGTTTCAGTTACATTCAGGAAGCCGAGTTGTGATCGTTAAACGTCCTGTATCAGGAAGCCTGGCCCGGGCTTTCATCTCCATTATTTTGCTCTCCGTTCTGACCAGCGGCATTGCGTTGATGACGCTTGCCAGCAGTCTGCGCGATGCCGAAGCCATTAATATTGCAGGCTCTTTACGCATGCAGAGTTACCGGCTCGGCTACGATCTGGAGCGCAACAGCGCTGATTTTTCCGCCCACCGTCTCCACTGGCAAAACACCCTGAACTTGCCCGTCCTGCAAGAGCTCGATCGCTGGTATGTACCGGCGTCGGTGAAAACGGGATATCAGCAGCTGCAGCTGGCGTGGGCCGAGATGGACAGCCATCTCGAAGCGGGAGATAAAACCTGGTATCAGGACCATATTCAGCAATATGTGGAGCGTATAGACACCTTCGTGCTGGCTCTTCAGCACTATGCAGAACATAAAATGCAGCTGGTGGTCGCCATTTCCCTGGCGGGCGGCGTGGGGATTTTGCTGCTGGTGGTAATGACCCTGCGCGGGATCCGCCGGGAGGTGGTCGCACCGCTCAATCATCTGGTGTTCGCCAGCCAGAAAATGGAACAGGGGAATTTCGACTTTCAGGCCGAGGACACGCACCTGCCCAACGAGCTGGGGCTGCTCTCGCGCACCTTCAACCATATGTCCGCCGAGCTACATAAACACTATCGCTCGCTGGAAATTACCGTCGAAGAGAAGACCCGTCATCTGAACGAAGCCCACCAGCAGCTCGAAATGCTGTTCAAGTGCTCTCAGGCGCTGAATACCAGCCAGATAGACCCCCATAGTTTCCGCCATATCATCCAGATGGTTCAGGAATATACGGGAATGAGCTATCTGGAACTGCAGGCCAGCGACAACTGGCAGCTGTGTGAAGGGGTGAAAAAAGCGGAACAGCAGACCTTCACCCTGCCGGTGGTTATGCAGGAGACGCGCTTCGGTGAGCTGCGCTGGCAGAGCGAGAACATCGTGCCGGAGCCGCTGATGAAAAACGTGGCGACGATGCTTGGGCGCGGGCTCTATTTCAATCAGGCGCAAAAGCATTTCCAGCAGTTGCTGCTGATGGAAGAGCGCGCCACCATTGCCCGCGAATTGCACGACTCGCTGGCGCAGGTGCTCTCCTACCTGCGCATTCAGCTGGCGCTGCTCAAGCGTGCGGTGCCGGACGATAACGTCCCGGCGCAGACCATCATCACCGACTTCTCGCGCGAGCTGAACAACGCCTGGCGCCAGCTCCGCGAGCTGTTGACCACCTTCCGCCTGACGCTGAACCACTCCAATCTTCCCGCGGCTTTGCAGGAGGCACTCGAAGGGCTGCAAAGCCAGACCAGTGCGAAACTGGAGCTGGACTGTCGTCTCTCGTCCCTGGCGCTGGATGCGCAAAAGCAGGTTCATCTGCTGCAGATCGTGCGTGAAGCGGTGCTGAACGCCATCAAACATGCCGACGCGACGGTGATTACGGTCAGTTGCGTGACCACACCGGATGGCGAGCACACGGTCTATATTCGGGATAATGGCATTGGGATCGGCGACGCCAGCGAACCGCCTGGGCATTACGGCCTGAACATTATGCGCGAACGTGCGGAGCGACTGGGCGGCACGCTCGGCTTCTCGCAGCCGCAAAATGGCGGGACGCAGGTGTGTATTCGTTTTCGCACGCCGGAACCTGAAGCGGGTAAATAACGGTAAATTGCCGGAAACCGTCATGCCGATGCGACGCCACCAGGTAATAATCGACAGGGCGGAAAGTTAACAAGGCGCTGTAAATGCGCATGATAATTTACACTATCTCCTTTTTTTCTCCACGTTTGGCATCCGCCTTGCCGCTAGAGTTAAGCGGGCAATAAACAATAACGATGCAAGCTTACGAGGTCTTACTTTAATGGCGAATTTTTTCATTGATCGCCCCATTTTTGCCTGGGTGCTGGCAATTATTTTATGTCTGACGGGCACTCTCGCTATTTTGTCTTTACCTGTGGAGCAATACCCCGACCTGGCTCCGCCGAACGTGCGTATTACCGCGAACTACCCGGGCGCATCGGCGCAAACGCTGGAAAATACGGTCACTCAGGTGATTGAACAGAACATGACCGGGCTGGATAACCTGATGTACATGTCGTCCCAGAGCAGCGCGACTGGCCAGGCGACGGTGACGTTAAGCTTTACCGCCGGTTCCGATCCCGATGAAGCGGTGCAGCAGGTGCAAAACCAGCTGCAGTCGGCGATGCGTAAGCTGCCGCAGGCGGTGCAGAACCAGGGCGTGACGGTGCGTAAAACCGGGGATTCCAACATCCTGACCATCGCCTTCGTGTCGACCGACGGCTCGATGGATAAGCAGGATATCTCGGACTACGTTGCCAGTAATATTCAGGACCCCTTAAGCCGTATCAACGGCGTCGGCGATATCGACGCCTATGGCTCACAGTATTCCATGCGCATCTGGCTGGACCCGGCGAAGCTGAACAGCGTGCAGATGACCGCCACCGATGTGACTAACGCCATCAAATCCCAGAACGCGCAAATCGCCGTCGGGCAACTGGGCGGTACGCCGTCGGTGGATAAACAGGCGCTGAACGCCACCATCAACTCGCAATCCCTGCTCCAGACGCCGCAGCAGTTCCGCGATATCACCCTGCGCGTGAATCAGGACGGTTCCGAAGTGCGGCTCGGCGACGTCGCCACCGTCGAAATGGGCGCCGAAAAGTACGACTACCTGAGCCGGTTTAACGGCAATCAGGCGTCGGGTATCGGGGTAAAACTGGCCTCCGGCGCGAACGAAATGGCGACCGCGAAGCTGGTCATCGACCGCCTGGATGAGCTGTCCCAGTATTTCCCGCATGGGCTGGAATACAAAGTTGCCTATGAAACCACCTCCTTCGTAAAAGCCTCGATTGAGGACGTGGTGAAAACGCTGCTCGAAGCCATCGCACTGGTGTTCCTCGTGATGTACCTGTTCCTGCAAAACTTCCGCGCCACGCTCATCCCGACCATCGCCGTTCCCGTCGTGCTGCTCGGCACCTTTGCCGTGCTCTATGCCTTTGGTTACAGCATCAACACCCTGACCATGTTTGCGATGGTGCTGGCGATCGGCCTGCTGGTGGACGATGCCATCGTGGTGGTGGAGAACGTCGAGCGCATCATGAGCGAAGAGGGGCTGTCGCCGCGGGAAGCGACGCGCAAATCGATGGGACAAATTCAGGGGGCACTGGTCGGCATCGCGATGGTGCTCTCCGCTGTCTTTGTGCCGATGGCCTTCTTTGGCGGCACCACTGGCGCAATTTACCGCCAGTTCTCGATAACAATCGTCTCGGCGATGGTGCTGTCAGTGCTGGTGGCGATGATCCTGACCCCTGCCCTCTGCGCAACTTTGCTCAAGCCGTTACACAAGGGGGAACAGCACGGGCAAAAAGGGTTCTTCGGCTGGTTTAACCGGATGTTCAACCGCAATGCAGCGCGATACGAAGCGGGCGTGGGGAAAATCCTGCACCGTAGCCTGCGCTGGATGCTGATTTACGTTCTGCTGCTCGGCGGGATGGTCTTCTTATTCCTGCGCCTGCCAACCTCGTTCCTGCCGCTGGAAGATCGGGGAATGTTTATTACCTCTGTGCAGCTCCCGAGCGGGGCCACCCAGCAGCAGACCCTGAAGGTGGTTGAGAACGTCGAATCCTATTTCTTCACCAAAGAGAAAGACAATATTGTGTCGGTGTTCTCCACGGTCGGTTCCGGCCCCGGCGGGAACGGGCAGAACGTCGCCCGTATGTTCGTGCGCCTGAAAAACTGGGACGAGCGCGACAGCACGACCGGCTCCTCTTTCGCCATTATCGAGCGTGCCACCAAAGCCTTTAGCCACATCAAAGAGGCGCGCGTTTTCGCCAGCAGCCCGGCGGCAATCAGCGGCCTCGGCAGTTCGGCTGGCTTTGATATGGAATTACAGGATCACGCCGGAGTCGGACACGATGCGCTGATGGCCGCGCGCGACCAGCTGCTCGAACTGGCGGGGAAAGATAAATCGCTTACCCGCGTGCGTCACAACGGTCTGGATGACAGCCCGCAGCTGCAGATTGATATCGATCAGCGCAAGGCGCAGGCGCTGGGCGTGTCTATTGATGATATCAACGACACGCTGCAAACCGCGTGGGGCTCCAGCTATGTGAACGACTTTATGGACCGGGGCCGCGTGAAGAAGGTCTACGTTCAGGCCGCCGCGCCGTATCGTATGCTGCCGGACGACATTAATCTCTGGTATGTGCGTAACAATTCCGGCGGCATGGTGCCCTTCTCCGCCTTTGCCACCTCCCACTGGGAGAGCGGCTCTCCACGACTTGAGCGTTACAACGGCTATTCGGCGCTCGAAATCGTCGGCGAAGCCGCGCCGGGCGTCAGTACCGGTACCGCAATGGACACCATGGAAAAACTGGTGCAGCAGCTACCGGCTGGTTTTGGCCTGGAGTGGACGGCCATGTCCTATCAGGAACGGCTGTCTGGCGCACAGGCCCCTGCCCTGTATGCCGTCTCACTGCTGGTCGTCTTCCTGTGTCTGGCCGCTCTGTATGAGAGCTGGTCGGTGCCGTTCTCGGTGATGCTGGTGGTACCGCTGGGTGTGATTGGCGCGCTGCTCGCCACCTGGATGCGAGGGCTTGAGAACGATGTCTACTTCCAGGTGGGGCTGTTAACGGTGATCGGCTTGTCGGCGAAGAACGCCATTCTGATCGTTGAGTTTGCCAATGAGATGAATTCGAAGGGCCACGATCTGCTGTCGTCTACGCTGCACGCCTGCCGTCAGCGTCTGCGCCCAATCCTGATGACCTCGCTGGCGTTCGTGTTTGGCGTCCTGCCGATGGCCACCAGTTCTGGCGCAGGTTCGAGCAGCCAGCACGCGGTCGGGACCGGCGTAATGGGGGGCATGATCTCCGCGACCATTCTCGCCATTTACTTCGTACCGCTGTTCTTTGTGCTGGTGCGCCAGCGCTTCCCGTTAAAAGAAAAGCCGGAGTAATCAGGCAATAAAAAAGGCGGCTTTGATAGCCGCCTTTTTAACGTGTGATTTGTTTGATACCTATCACATCATTTTTATAACTAAATTAAGTGCTCTTGCAGTTCTTCCTGAAGATCATTTACGAAGCATGTCTTCGATAAAATCTTTCCAGTTCCCCAGTTCACGTTCAATCATAACAACCTCTCTTATTATTATGCGTATTCTATGAGAATATATCGTCATTGTGAAGATAATTTAATCAATGGTTACGATTGTGTCCCCCGCTCCTGTGCTGGCCCTGAGACAAATATGGCGCGATTACCTTTAATTTTATGTGACCAATAGCAATATTTAGAAACAACCATGCGAGCGGGTGATAATCTTATTCTGGCCTGACTTTAAAAGAAATTTTACGCGGCTGGACTTTTATGCGTAAAAAATGAAACACTATTCAGCGAACAGTTGTACGTTGAATTAATCGGCATAGCAGAATTAACGGTAAGCTGAATGTGTTATATTTCTCTGAACAATATAAATTCGAAAAAATTGAACATTTGCTATTAATAAAGACAAAAGGATTCACGATGATTGTGATGTACGGCATTAAAAATTGCGACACCATCAAAAAAGCACGCCGCTTCCTTGAGGCAAACCACGTTGATTATCGCTTTCATGACTATCGCGCAGATGGCCTGGATGCGGAATTTCTGCATAGCGCCATCGCAGAACTGGGCTGGGAAGCGCTGCTGAATACCCGCGGGACCACCTGGCGAAAACTCGATGAATCAGTACGCAATACCATCACTGACGCCGACAGCGCAGCGAAATTAATGCTCGAAATGCCTGCGATCATCAAACGCCCATTGCTCTGTGCGCCTGGGCAGCCTATGCTGCTGGGTTTTAGTGAATCCAGTTATCAGACTTATATTTGAGGTGTAGTTTATGTCATGCCCGGTCATTGAGCTGACTCAGCAGCTTATTCGCCGTCCCTCCCTTAGCCCGGACGATGCAGGTTGTCAGGCATTAATGATTGAGCGCCTGCGCGCCATTGGTTTTACCGTTGAGCGTATGGATTTTGGCGACACCCAGAACTTCTGGGCATGGCGCGGCCAGGGCGAAACGCTGGCTTTTGCCGGACACACCGATATCGTCCCTGCGGGTGACGCCGATCGCTGGATCAATCCTCCTTTCGAACCCACCATCCGCGATGGCATGCTGTTTGGCCGCGGCGCTGCTGACATGAAAGGCTCGCTGGCTGCGATGGTCGTGGCCGCCGAACGCTTTGTCGCCCAGCACCCGAACCACAAAAATCGTCTCGCGTTTCTGATCACCTCCGACGAAGAAGCCAGCGCCAAAAATGGCACGGTGAAAGTGGTCGAAGCGCTGATGGAACGCCGCGAACGCCTGGATTATTGCCTGGTGGGCGAGCCGTCGAGCACGGAAGTGGTCGGTGACGTGGTGAAAAATGGCCGTCGCGGCTCACTGACCTGCAACCTGACCATCCACGGCGTGCAGGGCCACGTGGCCTACCCGCATCTCGCTGATAACCCGGTACATCGCGCGGCGCCAATGCTGAGCGAGCTGGTGGGGATCGAGTGGGATAAAGGCAATGAATTTTTCCCGCCGACCAGCATGCAGATCGCCAACGTTCAGGCGGGCACCGGCAGCAACAACGTTATTCCGGGCGATCTTTTCGTGCAGTTCAACTTCCGCTTTAGCACGGAACTGACCGACGAGATGATCAAATCCCGCGTGATTGCTCTGCTGGATAAATACGAACTGCGCTACACCCTGGACTGGTGGCTTTCCGGCCAACCGTTCCTGACCCAGCGCGGCAAGCTGGTGGATGCGGTGGTAAACGCTATCGCGCACTATAATGAGATCAAACCGCAGCTCCTGACGACCGGTGGCACTTCAGACGGACGCTTTATCGCCCGCATGGGTGCGCAGGTTGTCGAACTGGGCCCAGTAAACGCCACCATTCATAAAATCAATGAATGCGTGAACGCGGCTGATTTGCAGCTACTGGCTCGTATGTATCAACGTATTATGGAGCAACTCGTCGCCTGACGACTGCTCTGAGAAGGAATAGCGAATGGACTGGCTGGCTAAATATTGGTGGATTCTGGTGTTGGTGTTTCTGGTAGGCGTGCTGCTGAACGTAATCAAAGATCTGAAGCGCGTGGACCATAAGAAGTTCCTCGCCAACAAACCTGAGCTTCCCCCGCATCGTGATTTTAACGATAAGTGGGACGATGACGACAACTGGCCGAAGAAAGACCAGAAGAAATAGCTTCAAAAACCCCTCTCCCACGGGAGAGGGGTTTGAACTTACATAAACTCGACAATATCGTCGTCGTTTGGCTTGCTGCCGCTTAACGCTTCGTCGAAATAGTGCTTCGGCACGGTAAAGCGCAGGTGATCCAGCGCGAACTGCATACTGCGATCGTCAATGGCGTGACCCAGTTCATCAACAATATCCAGCGTCACATCTCCCCCTTCACGAATCAGCGCTTCCTGAGCCGCCACCGCATGGGACAACTCAATCACGCGGTCTTCACCGCCGTGAATCAGGTGGATGGTGGTTGCTGTCGTGGCGCTCTGTGGCAAAGTCGCAAAGCGGCCGTTAAAGGCAATCACACGCGAGACCAGTCCGGGCTGTGCTTTCACGCTCTCCAGCGACATAATCGCCCCCTGCGAGAAACCAATCAGCGCGGTTGCTCCGGCACTTACACCGCCCTGCTGTTGCCAGTAGCGTACGGTGTCGATAAAGGTCGGCATGATGGCATCGATGCGTGCCTGACGATTCTCTTCCGTCACGCCCTGCACGGAAAACCACTGACGCCCCTGTGGGCCACAAGGCTCTACGCCGCCAATGCTGACGATGAGTGCGTCGGGGAAAATCGGCGCAAACCAGCTGCCGATTTGCCCCATATTCACTGCATTATCACCGACGCCATGAAACAGCAGCAGCAGTTGTTGCGCTGGGGAAGAAGGGCTTTGGACAACAAAATGGTCATGTTTCATGGCAGTCTCCTTAATTGATAGTCAGGATTTTACGCCTCTGCGGGGTAATGACCATGCCACTTCATTGAAGAAGTCATTGAAAAAATTGCCATTGCAAAACGTCACTTTTGAGCCGCTCGTAGCGGCAGCGATCAAGCGATTCAAGGGCCTGCGCGGCCTCCTGGCGCTGTCGTATGAGTAACGTCTTACGTCCGTGAAGTGCCAGGTCGGCGCACAGTTGCGCGTCCTCTTTGCCCTCTTCCAGCCTGCCGCGCAGGGCCTCCAGCGGTAAAGGTACCGCCAGCAGGAGGCGCGTGAGCGCTGCTGCAGACGTCGAGAGAGGACGATGGGCAAAGGCGAAACCACTTAACTCCAGCCAGTCATCATCATTAAGGGTAGTCTCCCAGCGATCGTCTACCGGGATCTTTTCGCCGTTCCAGCGTTCAATAATCCGCGCATCGCGGCACAGGCGCTGATGTTCCTGTGCGCACAGCGCCTGCCCCGCCTCGCTGATGGGCCGTAGCGCCATCGCCGTGAAGCAGCCGCTGCTGGCCTCGCGATGACTGCCCATACGCACCAGCACAAAGCCGCAGCGCTGCCAGAAGCGCCACAGCTCATCGGTATAGCCAAAGCTGACGGAGTGATAATCCTGCTGTCGGTGCGCACTTGCGCTGCCCGTCAGCGCCTGCCCAATCCCCTCGCGCTGACGCGCCGGATGGACCGCTACGCGGGTGACGCGCCGCCCGACAAGCGTCGCCGCCAGCGGTGATCCGCCGTGTGCAGCAAGAGATTGCGCCACCAGATTGCCGCGCGGACGTCGGTAGCCTGCCCACACGGCCTGGCTCAACGCCGGCGTTAACCCGCCCTCGTCTACCAGCCACAGCGCCCCTGCCAGCGCTTTACCGGCGCGGGCGACGGCAAAATGCTGGCCCGGCGCGTCCATCATCCGGCGCAAATCCAGGGGTGAGGTGCGGTAGTGCGCTGAGCACAAGAGCCGGTAGATATCAGCGGCAAGCTGCGGCTGGCTCTCCCAGGCGTTTTGTTCAAGGGAGATGATCTCGGGTGTGCCGCCGGGTATCGCGTCCACAACGTCGTCATCAAATAACAACGCATCCGCTATCACGCGCTCAAGGGGGCAGCCAGCCGCCCAGCGAATGGGGGCCGAGAGCGTGAAAGAGAGCAGGCCGCTAAAACGCGCGCAGAATTTGAGTAAAAAGCCGCGTCCCGTACCTTCGTAACCCTGCACGGTCGTCGTGAGTAATACACGCGGGAAACGCGACACCAGCTGTTCCAGCAGCGGCCCGGGAATGGCGGCGGCTTCATCAACCACCAGCCAGTCGGCCTGCTGGTCTGAGGCAAGCAACGCATCCGGTGCCATAAAGTGATAGTGATTTTCCGCGAAGCGGGCGATGACGTCTGTTGCCCCTTTCGCAGGCGCAGTGACGATAGCCCGCCCCGAAATGCGGCGTAACAGCATCCCTGCGAGCGCGGATTTCCCCCGCCCGCGCGGTGCTGTGACCACCGCTACGCCGGTTTCCATCCCGGTTAGTGCCGCCAGAATATCAGCCTGTTCGCGCTGCGGCTCGCCGCTGGCAGGCTGCCAGTCGGGTGCCGAAGGCAAGGGGAAATCAGGTAAGGGCTGGTGTTCATGCCAGATCAGCGCATCGGGATCGGCGCTCACCACCCGACAAAAATGGTGAACAAAATGCGGCGTCGCGATGGGGGTTTCGCTGTCGCTCCAGCGAAGCGAATCACTGTCGGTTTGACCGGGCCAGACGGCGAAGGGAGGCGTAAGTAACACCAGCAGGCTGCCCGCGCGTAGTGTGCCGCTCAGCGCCGCAAAGGCTGCGACATCAAAACCGCAACGGGCATCGAAAATCGCGTGACGATACTCGCGCCCGAGCAGATTTTTTAGCGCCTGCGGCGCGCAGTGCGGCTCAACGGGCGCGTCGTTTCCGACCCACAGCCAGTCGCCGGAAAGCGCGTCGCGAAGCATCAATGCGTGTGTCTGCGACCACGTATCGCTACCGCTTAGCACCAGCAACCGGCGATGACCTTCCTGCTGTAGCTGTGCGGCCAGTTGTTCAAACCAGGAGACCGCCTCTTCCCTGCCGCGCGACATCACATGGCTTTACCAAAGGTATTGCACTGAGCCGGATCGCCACTCGCAAAACCACGTTTAAACCAGGTGTAGCGTTCTTCAGAAGTGCCGTGGGTGAAGCTGTCTGGCACCACGCGCCCCTGACTTTGCTGTTGCAGACGGTCGTCGCCGATAGCCTGTGCGGCGTTGAGCGCCTCTTCCAGATCGCCCGACTCCAGCACGCCCTGCTGCTGCATGCTATGGCCCCAGACGCCTGCGAAGCAGTCGGCCTGCAGTTCCATACGCACGGACAAGCGGTTGATTTCAGTCTGGGAGGCGTTTTGCTGCAGCTGACGCACTTTCGGTTCGATGCCGAGCAGTTTTTGTACGTGGTGACCGACTTCATGCGCAATCACGTAGCCCTGGGCAAAATCGCCGTCAGCGCCAAGTTTGCGTTTCATGTCGTCATAGAAGGAGAGATCGATATAGACGGTGCTGTCTGCCGGGCAATAGAACGGCCCCATTACAGACTGACCGGTGCCGCATCCCGTGCGCGTCGCGCCACGGTACATCACCAGTTTTGGCTGCTGGTAGGTGCGGCCCATTTTTTCAAACTGCTGGCTCCACGTATCTTCAGTGGTCGCCAGAATGACAGAGGTGAATTTTGCGGCTTCATCTTCGTTCGGACTGATGGAGCGCTGAGATTGCTGTTGTTGTGGAACCGGTTCTCCGGTCATTAAACCGGTCAAATCGACACCGTAGTAGCCCGCCACCAGCACGATAATCAGCAGAACAATGCCGCCTTTACCGCCGGGAAGTCGCATCCCGCCACCGCCCATCGACGGCCCCATGCCGCCACTGCTGCGCCTGTCTTCTACATTGTCACTTTCACGACGCCCTTGCCAGCGCATAACCACCTCGAAACTTTCTCAATATGAATAGAGTGATCGTAGGCGGTTAACGGACGGATTACCATAGGAAACAATGGTAACAAGCCAAAGGATGTTTCCACCCTTTGGCCCGTAAGGGAATTAATCGAGTTTAACGCCCAGACGATGCGCGACGGCTTCGTACGCTTCAATCAGGCCACCCAGGCTCTGACGGAAACGGTCTTTGTCCATTTTATCCAGGGTCTCTTTGTCCCACAGACGACTGCCGTCCGGGGAGAACTCATCACCCAGCACCACTTCACCTTTGTACAGACCGAACTCCAGTTTGAAGTCGACCAGGATCAGGCCCGCGTCATCAAACAGCTTTTTCAGCACGTCGTTGGCTTTGTAAGTCAGTTCCTGCATGCGCGCCAGGTTCTCTTTGCTCACCCAACCGAAGGTTTCGCAGTAGGATTCATTGACCATGGGATCGTGCATTTCGTCATTTTTCAGGAACAGGTCGAACAATGGCGGGTTCAGTTCGATGCCTTCTTCAATACCCAGACGTTTCACCAGGGAGCCTGCCGCGCGGTTACGCACCACACATTCGACCGGGACCATATCCAGTTTTTTCACCAGACACTCCGTATCGGACAGCAACGCTTCCATCTGAGTCGGGATACCGGCTTCGGCGAGTTTGCTCATAATGAAATGGTTGAACTTGTTGTTTACCATGCCCTTACGATCGAACTGCTCAATGCGTGCGCCATCCCCTGCTGACGTATCATTGCGGAACTCGAGCACCAACAGATCCGGGTTTTCGGTGCTGTATACGGTCTTCGCTTTGCCACGATACAACTCAGCTTGCTTCTGCATCTTCATTACTCCTGGTGTGATGATATGTACAAAAATCTCGGGATATTATGCCACGCACACGTTTGCGTAGCACGAAAATAAAAAGGGCTGGATTAACCAGCCCTGTTTTTTTATTTGCTGAATGCAGCCTGGAAGACTGCAACCAGCGCATCGTTTTGCGACTGGGTCAGCGTGTGACCTTTCGGATCGATAAACTGCAAGCTGCTGCGGTTATCGAGGTCACCGACCTGAATTTTGTAATCGCCGGACGCGAGGCCAGGATCGCTGGCACCCAGTTCCTGCCATGCGCTATCAGAAAGCGGTTTGTAAGTGGCCGTGATGCTGCCCGTTGAACGGGTGCTGTCAGTCACTTTCATACCGGCTTTTTCAAGCACGGCTGGCAGACGCTGCCAGGTTTGCTGGAACGGTGCACGCACTACCAGCATTGGCAGACCGGTGTCATCCGCTGCGCTCTGCACATCGAAGGTCACGCCATTGCGGCTCTGCGCGGAGTTCGCTGCATCGGTCGCGTTTTTATCGAGACCAGAAGCAATCACGTTCAGCATTTCAGTGCTGTAGCGCTGCAGCGAGGCCGCATCCGCCACTGGCTTGCCAGCCTGCTCAAGGTTCAGCAGTTTGACCGTGACGGCCTGCTGATAACCCTGCGGTTTGACAGAGACTTGATAACGACCACGGTACTGCTGATCTTCATCCAGACGGTTCCATTCGATCCAGTCGGTCGTCAGACTCTGACTGGCGTCGTCACGCTTATCAATCGCGTAGTTCTTCGACTGAATCACGCTGACCACCTGCGGCCACAGGGTGTTGCCACGACCGTTTTCGACCAGAAGCGTAGCCGTGTCACCCGTAAACTGGGTGCGGGCACCGCTCACCAGCGCCAGTGGCTGTGCCGGTGGACGAATGTCCAGCGCTTTGCCTACTGCACCACTGCTGTTAGTGACAGGAATGTTGTAATCGCCGTTTTGAATCGGCAGGATCATACCCGCTGGCGCATGAAGTTCAGCAAGCGGCGTTGCATCCAGATAGGATTCATCACCGCTCACCTGGCGCTTGTAGCGCGAGTCTGAACTACAGGCTGCGAGGAGCATAACAAGCGAAACACCCGCAACCTTCGCCAGGCGCGACTTCTGTACTGAGTAAGCCATCAAATCTCCCTAAACTCTACAGCAAACCGGCATGCTTCAGCGCCCCGGTGACCACTTCGCGACCGTGGTCGGTAATGGGGGTCATCGGCAGACGCAGCGTGTCGGTCGCTACAAGTCCCAACTCCTTACATGCCCATTTCACTGGGATCGGATTGGGTTCGACAAATAATTTTGTGTGCAGCGGCATCAGACGCTGGTTAATCAAGCGAGCTTCGTCGAAATGATCCGCCGCAGCCAGTTTGCACATTTCGGCCATATCGCGCGCGGCTACGTTTGACGTCACGGAAATCACGCCATGACCACCGAGCTGCATGAAGTCCAGCGCGGTCGCGTCATCACCACTGAGCAGGATAAAGTCGTCTGAAACCAGCTCTTTGATCTGGTGAACGCGGCTTAAGTTCCCGGTCGCCTCTTTAATTGCGATAATATTTTTAACTTTCGAGAGACGGCCTACGGTTTCCGGCAGCATATCGCAGCCAGTACGCGACGGCACATTATACAGAATTTGTGGCAAGTCAGTATGTTCAGCGATGGCTTTGAAATGCTGGAACAGACCTTCCTGCGTTGGGCGGTTGTAGTACGGGGTCACCGTCAGGCAGCCGACAATGCCGCTGTTGTTGAAACGCTGGGTCAGGCTGATGGCCTCGGCGGTTGCATTTGCACCCGTTCCGGCGATAACCGGGATACGCCCGTCAGCCAGTTCGACGGTCATCATCACCACATCGCCGTGTTCTTCATGGCTCAGGGTGGCAGATTCACCGGTAGTCCCTACGGAAACGATCGCCGACGTCCCGTTGGCGACATGGTAATCAATCAGTTTTTTCAGGCTTGACCGGCAGACATTACCTTTCTCATCCATCGGCGTAACAAGCGCAACAATACTTCCCGTGAACATGGGCCATCCTCTGTGCAAACAAGATTCTCAATGGTACGTTTGGAACTGTAATAAAAGCAAGCGACGTAAGGCGTCCAGGCTGTTGTATGCATGTTTTTTTTATGCTTTCCTTAGGATGACTTAACCACGCAAAGGAAGAACAGGTTTGACAACCTCATCACAACATTACCTGGTTATCACTGCGCTGGGTGCCGACAGAGCCGGTATTGTGAACACCATCACCCGCCACGTCAGCAGTTGCGGCTGTAATATCGAAGACAGCCGCCTTGCGATGCTGGGTGACGAGTTCACGTTTATCATGCTGTTGTCCGGGACATGGAACGCGATTACGCTCATTGAATCCACGTTGCCGCTGAAAGGCGCGGAGCTGGATTTGCTGATCGTGATGAAACGCACAACTGCGCGCCCGCGCCCGGCCATGCCGGCGACCGTCTGGGTGCAGGTTGAAGTCACCGATTCCCCGCATTTAATCGAACGTTTCACCGCACTGTTTGACAGCCACCAGATGAACATCGCTGAGCTTGTGTCCCGCACACAGCCCGGACCGCTGCCAAAATTATTTATTCAGATCACGGCACACAGCCCTGCCTCGCACGATGCGTCAAATATTGAGCAAGCGTTCAAAGCACTCTGTACAGAACTCAATGCACAAGGCAGTATAAACGTCGTCAATTATTCGCAGCACGAACAGGATGGAGTTGAGTAATGAATCCACTGAAAGCCGGTGACATCGCACCGAAATTTAGCCTGCCCGATCAAGACGGCGAGCAAGTAAATTTGACCGACTTCCAGGGACAGCGTGTTCTGGTCTATTTCTACCCGAAAGCCATGACGCCAGGGTGTACCGTACAGGCGTGCGGTTTACGCGATAACATGGATGATTTGAAAAAGGCCGGCGTAGACGTGCTGGGAATCAGCACCGACAAGTCAGAAAAACTGTCACGCTTCGCTGAAAAAGAGCTGCTGAACTTTACGCTGCTCTCCGATGAAGACCATCAGGTTTGCGAGCAATTTGGCGTCTGGGGTGAAAAGACCTTTATGGGCAAAACCTACGACGGCATTCATCGCATCAGCTTCCTGATTGATGCCGATGGCAAAGTTGAACATGTGTTTGATGATTTCAAAACCAGCAACCACCACGACGTGGTGCTCGACTGGCTGAAAGCGAACGCCTGATTAAACGAAAAATCCCAGTTCATTGAACCGGGATTTTTTTATTCTTCCACCGCAGGCACATCCGGCCACGCATGCACGACCGCTTTAATCAGCGTCGCCAGAGGGATGGCAAAGAACACCCCCCAGAAGCCCCACAGCCCCCCAAAAATCACCACCGACAGGATGATCACCAGCGGGTGAAGGTTCACCGCCTCCGAGAACAGCACCGGCACCAGCAGGTTACCGTCCAGCCCCTGAATAATCAGGTAGACTGCGAAACAGCTCCAGAATTCTGTACCCAGACCAAACTGGAACAGCGCCACACCGACCACCGGAATCGTCACCACGAATGCGCCGATATACGGGATCAGCACCGAGAAGCCCACCAGCACCGCCAGCAGCAGCGAATAATTCAGACCAAAGATCACAAACCCAATCCAGGTTGCGACGCCGACCACAATCATCTCCAGCACTTTGCCGCGAATGTAGTTGGTGATCTGTTGGTTCATCTCTTTCCACACCTGGCCCGCCAGCCCGCGATTGCGCGGCAAAATGCGGCGCACGGCGTTGAGCATCTGCTCTTTGTCCTTCACGAGGAAGAAGACCATCAGCGGCACCAGCACCAGATAGACCGCCAGCGTCAGCAGGCCCACCAGCGAGGCGAGGGAATATTTCACCACCGAATCGCCCATCGTCATGATGCGGGCGCGCATATTTTCCGCCATCGCATCAATAATGCCCGCATCCATCAGCGCCGGATAACGGCGTGGCAGCGTGGCGGCAAAATCGGAAAGTTTATTGAGCATCCCCGGCATATCGCGGATCAGGTAGATCCCCTGCTGCCAGGCAACCGGCATCACCACAAACGACATCAGCAACAGAATGCCGACGAACAAGATCAGCACAATGCTGGTTGCCCAGCGGCGGGAGCAACCAATTTTTTCAAGGCGCACTGTCGGCCATTCGAGAAGATAGGCCAGTACCAGGGCAACGAGCAGCGGCGCCAGCAGGCCGCTGAAGAAGAACAAAATACCGAACCCGGCGACCAGAATAACCAGCAAAGCAATAGCTTCGGGGTCGCTGAAACGGCGCCGATACCACTGCATTAACATTTCGAGCATACAACCCTTCCCTGAATCTGATGGCTGGAGCGAGAGGCGAATTGTATCTAACTGTCACACAAAAGACTTTCCATTTTTGACGCTGCGTCACGAAACGCAAAAGGCGGGCGTTTGGGATTTTCTTCAAGCCGTAACACGGCTACACTCGCAGAGCAGCAGAAGGTGAACGATATGCACGTTCTTCGGTCAAATGGGTACATCCAAAATACAGGGCAGAGGTTATGTTCAGGCAGTTGAAAAAAACTCTGGTTGCAACGCTTATTGCCGCGCTGACTGTCGGTCAAATGGTGCCAGCTTTCGCTGACACGTCCGATACATTGCCGGATATGGGTACCTCAGCAGGAAGCACGCTCTCCATCGGACAAGAAATGCAGATGGGTGATTACTACGTGCGTCAACTTCGCGGCAGCGCGCCGCTGATTAATGACCCGCTGCTGGTGCAATATATCAACGGTCTCGGCATGCGCCTTGTGGCCCACGCCGACTCCGTCAAAACCCCCTTCCACTTCTATTTAATTAATAACGACGAAATCAACGCCTTCGCCTTCTTCGGCGGTAACGTGGTGCTGCATTCGGCGTTATTCCGTTATTCCGACAACGAAAGCCAGCTCGCCTCGGTAATGGCGCACGAAATCTCCCACGTCACTCAGCGCCATCTGGCGCGTGCCATGGAAGATCAGAAAAAAAATGCGCCGCTGACCTGGGTCGGCGCGTTAGGTTCGATTCTGCTGGCGATGGCCAGCCCGCAGGCCGGGATGGCCGCCCTGACCGGGACGCTCGCCGGGACGCGTCAGGGGATGATCAGCTTTACCCAGCAGAACGAACAGGAAGCAGACCGCATCGGCATTCAGGTGCTCCAGCGCTCTGGTTTTGATCCGCAGGCGATGCCGACCTTCCTTGAAAAATTGCTCGATCAGGCGCGCTACTCCACTCGCCCACCGGAAATTCTGCTGACCCACCCCCTGCCAGAAAGCCGTCTTTCAGATGCGCGTAACCGTGCCAATCAGATGCGTCCGGTCGTCGTCCAGTCGTCGCAGGATTTCTACATGGCGAAGGTCAGAACCCTCGGCATGTATAATTCTGGCCGCAACCAGCTGACGAGTGACCTGCTCGATACGCTGACGAAAGGCAATGTGCGTGAGCAGAATGCTGCCCAGTACGGTCGTGCGCTGCAGGCGATGGAGGCCAGCAAATACGATGAGGCGCGCAAAGCGCTCCAGCCGCTGCTGGCCGCCGATCCTAACAATGCGTGGTATCTGGATCTCTCAACCGACATCGATTTAGGCCAGAAGAAAACCGGCGATGCGATTAACCGCCTGAAAAACGCCAAAGATTTGCGCACCAATCCGGTGTTGCAGCTCAACCTGGCGAATGCTTACTTACAGGGCGGTCAGCCGAAAGAGGCGGCAACGATTCTGAATCGCTATACCTTTGACCATAAAGACGATCAAAACGGCTGGGATTTACTGGCGCAAACCGAAGGACAGCTTGGTAACCGCGACCAGGAGTTAGCCGCGCGCGCCGAGGGCTTTGCCCTGGTTGGGCGCCTGGACCAGTCGATTTCCCTGTTAAGCAGCGCCAGTTCGCAGGTCAAACTGGGCAGTCTGCAGCAGGCGCGCTACGACGCCCGAATCGATCAGCTGCGCGCGCTGCAGCAACGGTTCAAGCCGTACGAAAAGATGTAATAAGGAGAAGTCATGTCAGACAAGGTTAAAATTTATCACAACCCTCGCTGCTCCAAGAGTCGCGACACGCTGAGCCTGCTGAAAGCGAACGGCATTGATCCCGACGTGGTGCTCTATTTGGAGACGCCGCCGGACGCCGCCACTCTTCGCCAGCTTCTGAGCATGCTGGGCATGGCGAGCGCACGTGAGCTGATGCGCCGGAAAGAAGATCTCTATAAATCCTTAAACCTGGACGACAGCCACCTCACGGAAGATGCGCTGATTCAGGCGATGGTTGAAAATCCAAAGCTGATTGAGCGCCCGATTGTGGTCGCTAACGGTGAAGCGCGCATTGGCCGCCCACCGGAAGATGTGCTCGAAATCCTCAACTAAAGGGTGCGCCGCAGCGCTTCAAGAAAGCCCTGCGGCGTACTGTCCCCCAGTTTCTTCTGCGCTTTGCCCTGATTATAGAATTCACAGATTCGCATCAATAACTCTCCTGCCGGTTCCACATTCACTCGAGGAATGATTTCACCCAGCGGGATCGCCACCTGTACGGCGCTGTGCTGTGCCGGGCTGTGTTTTATCACTATCCCCTCCAGGCTCAACGATGTGGCGAAGCCAAAAGTCTCAACAGATTGAATATCAGCCGGACAGGCTTCCAGCAGCTCCCTTGACCAGTTTGCCACCAGCTGCGGTGAAATCCCCGCGTAAAGCCTGGCAAAACACCAGCCGCTGACAGGCTCCCGCGCCCACAGCAGATGCTGTTCTCCGCCGTCATCCATATGCAATGAGAGCGGCAGATGATGCAGTTCAAGCCGCTGCGGTAAGAGACCGGCTTTCAGCGCTTTTTTGCCCTGCAGTGGCGCGCCCTGACGCGAGGATGCAGCAGGTTTCAGATAGCGATTCAGCGTCGCCCGCGAAACGCTAATCCCCAGCCCTTCATTCACCATCAGCAACAGTTCGTCCAGCGGCGCACCGGTGGCGTCACGCAGGGCGTTAATCAATGAAACTTGCTCTTGTCTCATTGCTTTGTGTATCACCTTTGGCGTCGTGTGGTTGTCGGATATCTGCTCACGCTTGCGCCAGCGCCGGACGGTGGTGACTGAAATTCCCAGCTCCAGGGCCAGCTCCCTGTCGCTCTTATCCGACTGCTGAAGATAGCGACGGGTGCGCGGTGTCGTGGTGGCATTGGCGTGCAGTTTGATTTCCATCGCGAGGCCTCAGTCAAATTTCTTATAACCAATCTTGTGAGATTTATGTTAATAAAGCGATTACATTGTGACCTGATTCACCTTTCGGTCGCAACGCTTCACTGATAATCCTCAGACATAACATAAACAACGTCACGCGATCTTGTACGGAGTTCACAATGAACAATGTTCTGGGATTTATGGAAGCAAAATTGATGCCGCTGGCAGCCAAAACGGCTCAGCAGCGTCATCTGGGTGCCATTCGTGGTGCATACGTTTCATTCATGCCGTTTATTATCGTCGGCTCGATCCTGCTGGTTATCTCCTCGTTCCCGAATCAAACCTATCAGCAGTTTATGTCGTCGGCCTTTGGCGAAAGCTGGAGCGCGATTATCGAGATCCCGTTTAACGCTGTTTTCTCGACGATGTCTCTGTTTATCAGCTTCCTGGTCGCCTTCCGTCTGGCGGAGCACTACGACGAGGACCGCATCTCGTGTGGGATCCTGGCGCTGGTCAGCTTCCTGATCCTCACGCCGTTTATCAAAGTGGCGGAAAACGGCGGTATTACCGTGATGCCGGTGGAGTGGATTGGCAGTAAAGGCCTGTTCGTGGCGATGATTGGCTCGCTGTTATGGACGGAGCTGTTCTGCTGGCTGAAGCGTAAAAATCTGGTGATTAAAATGCCGGAGGGCGTTCCGCCTGCAGTACATGAGTCGTTCGCCGCGCTGATCCCCGCCCTGGTGGTGATGATTCTGGTGCTGATGATCCGCATTGCGTTTGAAAACACGCACTATCACACCATTCATCAGTTCATCTATGACGTGGTCGCAACGCCGGTGCGTCACTACGGCACCTCCTATTTCGGCGCACTGATGACGGTGTTCAGTATCACCATTTTGTGGTCAGTGGGCATTAACTCCGGTTCGATGATCAACGGCATTATCCGTCCGCTGTGGATGGAAAATCAGACCGACAATATCGCCGCCATTCAGGCGGGCGTGACGCCGCCGCACATTATTACCGAGCAGTTTTTCGACATGATCTGGATGGGCGGCGCAGGTGCCACGCTGTCGCTGGTCATCGCGATGCTGATTTTTGCCCGCAGTAAAAATATGCGGGAAGTGGCGCGGCTCGGCGCGGGCGCATCGGTGTTCAACATCAACGAACCGATTCTGTTCGGACTGCCGGTGATCATGAACCCGATCATGCTGATTCCCTTTAACCTGGTGCCGCTGGTGTTAGTCACCGTGCAGTACGCGGCCATGAAAATCGGCGCGGTCGCCGTGACCACCGGGGTGTTTATTCCCTGGACGCTGCCGCCGGTCATCAGCGGCTTTATCGTCACCGGGCATCTTAGCGGCAGCGTGATGCAGCTGCTCAACCTGCTGATCGGCGCGATGCTCTATCTGCCGTTTATGCGCATTCTGGACAAACAGTACCGCGCTGCGGAAATCGCTACCGCGACGCCAACCGAAACCACGCTGGCAAAACAGGAGTAAACCATGTGGGGAATTATCGCAACCTGGCGAATGGCGCTGGAAGGTGTGACGGAGTCTGCGTCTGCGCTGGCTGCGGGGAAGCCTGTCGCATCGGCAGTCGTGGATGCCGTTGCCGCCGTTGAAGACTTTCCGTATTACAAGTCCGTCGGCTACGGCGGGCTGCCCACGGAGAATGGCGAAGTGGAACTCGACGCCGCCTATATGGACGGCGACACGCTGGCCTTTGGCGCAGTGGGTAATCTGGTGGATATTGCCAACCCGGTGCGGGTGGCTCAGGCCTTGAGCCGTCAGCGCTATAACAGCCTGCTGGTCGGCCAGGGAGCGCGCGAGTGGGCGTTAAGCCAGGGCTTTACTGACAAAACCATGCTCACCGACCGGGCAATGCAGCACTACCGCAAGCGCTGTCGTGAAACGCTGGATAAGGGGCTCAGCCCGTACGACGGCCACGATACTGTCGGCATTATCGGGCTGGATAAGCAAGGTTCCATGAGTGTCGCGACCTCCACCAGCGGCCTGTTTATGAAAAAACGCGGGCGCATCGGGGATTCGCCGATTATCGGTTCCGGTTTTTATTGCGACAGCGAAACGGGGGCCGCCACCGCCACGGGCGTGGGCGAGGACCTGATGAAAGGCTGCACCAGCTACGAAATCGTGCGCCGCATGGCGCAGGGCATGACGCCACAGCAGGCGGCAGATTCCGTCGTCTTTGAACTCGAAGACAAGCTAATGTCACGCTTTGGCCGCGTGGGCGATCTTTCCGTGGTGTGTATGAATAACCGAGGCGAATTTGGCGCGGCGACCAACATTAAGACGTTCTCTTTTGTGGTCGCCACCGCCCGGCAGCCCCTGACCGTTTTTCGCACCGAACGCCTGCGTGAGAAAACCCACTATCAGGCCGTGGATGACGACTGGATGCAGGCCTATGCCACCCGCATTCGCGCGCCGATTGAGGAACAACCATGATTACCTGCCAGCTGATTACCTCTCTTGCCGAAGCCCGCCTACACAGCCATCTTCTGGCGCGCCACGCCTGCGCACAGCTGCCGGAGACGGCGCTTATCAATGAGATGCGTGTACAGACAGGCGTAGCAGACACACGCTTCGGCTGTGCCCCTTTTGCCCGTATCACTCTGCTGCCAGAAGCGCTGTGGCAGGATTCCCTGACCGACGGTTTAGTGGCCGCGCTACGCCCGCTATTTGCCGCCCCCGTCAGCGAAAGCCTGGTGATTGATCTCTGCGATATTCACGACATCGTTCTGGGCCAGTTGCTGCGTTTCCTGTTCAATCAGGCGCATAACCTCAGCGATTTGCAGCTCAAGAAAACGGATGGCTCCGCCGTGCGGATTCGCCACATTGCCGCCCTGTGCCTGCCCGAGCAACGAGAGCGGTTAGCCAGCATCATCGAACAACAGCAGGCGATCGCCAACGGGATGATGGCTGCGCGGCGTCTGGCAGACACGCCATCCGACCGCTGCACGCCACAGTACGTGGTCGACGAGGCGCAGACCCTGTGTGCCGCCTTCCCTGCCCTGCGCTGCGAGGTGCTTGATGAACAACAGATCGTCGGGCAAGGTCTTGGACTGCTCCATGCCGTTGGAAAAGGCGCCACCTGCCCGCCGCGCCTGCTGGCGATTCATTACGACGGCGTCAGCGACGGTCCGGTTCGCTGCTATGTGGGCAAAGGCATTACCTTTGACACGGGCGGTCTGTGGCTGAAGGAAGGCGCGGGCATGTACACCATGAAGTACGACATGTGCGGCGCAGCCAACGTGCTGGGTCTGATGCTGACGGTGGCGGAGCTGAATCTGCCCGTGCGGATCATGGGCGTGCTGGCGCTGGCGGAAAACGCCATCGGCCCGGACGCAATGCAGCCGGGGACGGTAGCGCGGGCCTGTAACGGCCTGACGGTGGAGATCAATAATACCGACGCCGAAGGACGTCTGGTGCTGGCCGACGCTATCGCCTGGGCGAGTCAGCGTCATCCGCAGGCGCATTACATTATCGATATGGCGACGCTGACGGGTGCGGTTGTGAAAGCGCTGGGGTATGAGCTGAGCGGATTGATGACGCAAAACGAAACGCTGCGGGAGCAGCTGACCCGCGCCGGGATCAGCAGCGGCGATGAGGTGTGGTCTCTGCCGCTGGATGCGCGGCTGAAAAAACAGACCGAAAGCACGATTGCCGATCTGTGCAATACGCCGACTAATAACGCGGCGATCAGTGCGTCAGCCGCATGGTTATTACACCATTTTTGCCCGCCAACGATTCCGTGGGCGCATCTGGATATCAGCGGAACGGCGTTATGGCGTGAAGGCGGAAGGAGCGTGGCGTCGGGAAGACCGATTCCGTTATTGGTGGAGCATTTATTAGCAGATACAGAACTGTAAGCCCGTACACGCGCCGCGCCGCCGGGCCAGCAGGCCTGGTGGCGAATTAAAGCTTCAGCGTCTCTTTCACAAACGGAATGGTCAGTTTGCGCTGGGCCGTTATGGAGGCGTGATCGAGCTGATCCAGCGTATCAAACAGAGTGCGCATTTCCCGATCCAGCCGCTTTAACAGGAAACGCCCCACGTCTTCCGGCAGCTCAAACCCACGTAGCCGCGAGCGTAACTGCAGCGCCTGAAGTTTGTCTTCATCAGACAAGGGTTGCAGCTTGTAGATTTGTCCCCAGTCGAGACGAGACGCCAGATCCGGCAACCCCAGATTCAGCTGGCGAGGAGGACGATCGCCGGTGATCAGCAACCGGGTTTTCCCCGATTCCAGAATGCGGTTGTAGAGATTAAACATCGCCATTTCCCACGGCTCATCTCCGGCAATGCATTCAATATTGTCGATGCAAACCAGTGAAAGATGTTCCATGCCGTCGAGCACTTCCGGGACAAACCAGGTGCGTTTATCCAGCGGCACGTAGCCTACCGCGTCACCGCGCTGGGAAAGCTCCGCACAGGCGGCGTGCAGCAGATGGCTGCGTCCCGCGCCTTCGCGTGACCAGATATAAATGTATCCGCTGTGCTCCTGGCGCAACACGTTTTGCAGTGCAGCCAGTAAAGAGGGGTTATCACCCGGCCAGAAACTCGCGAAAGTTTCGTCGTCAGGAAGATAAAGTGGCAGAGAGAGCTGTGCCGGTCCGTTCAGAAATACCTCGATCAAGGTCTCACATAAAATCGGGAGGGAGTTTATCACGGAACCTGCAATGAGAGAACCGGGCGGATCGTCCGCCCGGTTTAACGATCAATGTGACGCTTTTTCGCTGTCAGCGGCGTCGAGAACTTCTTCTTCCGGGCGCAGCACAGAGATCAGTTTGAAGATCAGGCTCAGGCCTACGCCGACGATGGTGGCCAGCGCCATGCCTTTCAGCTCAGCGGCACCGATGTGCACTTTCGCGCCGCTCACACCGATAATCAGGATCACCGAGGTCAGGATCAGGTTCTGCGTTTTGTTGTAATCCACTTTGGATTCAATCAGCACGCGAATACCGGATGCGCCGATCACGCCGTAGAGCAGCAGTGAGACACCGCCGATGACCGGAACCGGGATAATCTGGATCGCCGCCGCCAGTTTTCCGACGCAGGAGAGCAGAATTGCAAAGATCGCCGCCCCGCCGATCACCCAGGTGCTGTAGACGCGTGTGATCGCCATTACGCCGATGTTCTCGCCGTAAGTGGTGTTTGGCGTGGAGCCGAAGAAGCCGGAAATCATGGTCGACAGGCCGTTAGCAAACATCGAACGGTGCAGACCGGGGTCGCGGATCAGATCTTTTTTGACGATATTCGCCGTCACCACCAGGTGACCAACGTGTTCGGCAATCACCACCAGCGCCGCTGGCAAAATGGTGAAGATCGCAAACCACTCAAAGCGCGGCGTGTAGAAGGTTGGCAGTGCAAACCAATGCGCCTGGGCAATCGGAGTGGTGTCCACTACTCCCATCGCAAAGGAGAGCGCATAGCCCGCCAGCACCCCGATCAGAATCGGGATAATCGCCAGGAAACCACGGAACAGCACCGAGCCGAACACCGTCACGCCCAAGGTCACCAGCGAAATAATAATGGTTTTAGACTCAGGCGATTGTCCGTCCGCAGGCAGCAGCCCGGCCATATTAGCCGCCACACCCGCCAGCTCCAGACCGATGACGGCAACGATTGCGCCCATCGCCGCAGGCGGGAACATCACATCTAGCCAGCCTGTACCGGCTTTCTTCACAATGAAGGCCACCAGGCAGAACAGCGCACCGCACATGATAAAGCCGCCCAGCGCCACTTCGTAGCCTAATGGCAGCAGCAACAGGACCGGGGAGATAAACGCAAAGCTGGAACCCAGATACGCCGGGATTTTGCCTTTACAGATGAAAAGGTAAAGCAGCGTGCCGACACCGTTGAACAGCAGCACGGTAGCCGGGTTAATGTGAAACAGGATTGGCACCAGCACGGTCGCACCAAACATGGCAAACAGATGCTGCAAACTAAGCGGGATCGTCTGCAAAAGCGGCGGTCTTTCACTCACCCCGATAGTACGGCGCGTCATAGTGTTTTCCTCTAAGTATTGTGAGTTGTTTGTGTTTTATTCAAAAAAAAGCCGACTATCAAAGTCGGCTTCTTTTTCGTTATTCGATTATTTCGTACCAAAAATCTTATCGCCGGCATCGCCCAGCCCCGGGATGATGTACCCGTGCTCGTTCAGCCCCTGGTCGATGGATGCGGTATACAGCTCAACGTCCGGATGCGCTTTTTCCAGCGCCGCGATACCTTCCGGTGCCGCAACCAGCACCAGCACTTTAATGCTGTTGCAGCCGGCGTTTTTCAGCAGGTCGATAGTGGCGATCATCGAGCCGCCGGTGGCGAGCATCGGGTCAACGACCAGCGCCATTCGCTCGTCGATATTGGAAACCAGCTTCTGGAAATACGGAACCGGCTCGAGAGTCTCTTCATTACGGTAGATACCGACAACGCTGATACGCGCGCTCGGTACGTGCTCCAGCACGCCTTCCATCATGCCCAGACCTGCGCGCAGGATTGGCACCACGGTAATTTTTTTGCCTTTGATCTGCTCAACCTGGACCGGGCCGTTCCAGCCTTCGATGGTCACTTTTTCAGTTTCCAGGTCAGACGTTGCTTCGTAAGTCAGTAAGCTTCCAACTTCAGAGGCCAGTTCGCGAAAACGCTTCGTGCTGATGTCATGCTCACGCATCAGGCCCAGCTTGTGTTTAACGAGTGGGTGTTTCACTTCCACAATCTTCATTCTCATTCTCCTCTGAGGTGGCTACCGCAAAAAAAATCGCCGGATTATACCGCTTTTTTCCAGGTTCGCCATACCCATCTTGCTTGACGTTGATCAATCAAAGTGGATTAGGGAGCGTTAGAGAGTATAAAACAGGAAAAAAAAGCCGGAGGGAAAGTCCGGCTTTTTCGGGGGTAGTTACCGTGCTGTGCTGCGCTTACAGGTCTGCGCCGTTAGTGGCGATAACCTTCTGATACCAGTCGAATGATTTTTTCTTGCTGCGGTTCAGGGTGCCATTACCTTCGTTATCTTTATCGACAAAGATAAACCCGTAACGTTTTTTCATTTCGCCCGTGCCCGCCGACACCAGATCGATACAGCCCCACGGGGTATAGCCCATCAGATCCACGCCATCTTCAACGACCGCTTTTTTCATCTCACGGATGTGCGCATTGAGATAATCGATGCGGTACTGGTCGTTCACCGTGCCGTCGCTCTCCTGCACGTCGATGGCGCCAAAGCCGTTCTCGACGATAAACAGTGGCAGCTGATAGTGATCCCAGAACCAGTTCAGGGAGTAGCGCAGGCCCACCGGGTCAATCTGCCAGCCCCAGTCGGATTTTTGAACGTACGGGTTGGAGACCAGGCTTTTACTTTCGTCATAATCCAGCTGCGGGTTGTCCGGCGTTGCTTTGGTGGCGAAGGACATGTAATAGCTGAAACCGATGTAATCAACACAGCCCTGCTTCAGTGCCGCAATATCTTCCTCGGTAATATCCAGCTCAAAACCGCGACGCTCAAAGTAGTTGAGCAGGTGCTGCGGATATTTCCCGCGCACGTGCACGTCGGTGAACCAGTAGCGGCGATGCATGGCGTTCATCGCCATCATGATGTCGTTTGGCGCGCAGCTCAGCGGATAGATTGGGCACATGGCAATCATGCAGCCAATTTGCAGGGACGGATTGATCTCACGCCCGGCTTTCACCGCCAGAGCGCTGGCCACCAGCTCATAGTGCGCAGCCTGGAACATCACCGGCTCGCGATCTTCGCCCGGCTCGTACTTCAGGCCGGAGTTGGTAAATGGCGCAAAATCTTCGTGGAAGTTAGCCTGGTTGTTGATCTCGTTGAAGGTCATCCAGTACTTCACTTTGTGCTGGTAACGCTTGAATACCACGGTCGCGAAACGCACAAACATGTCGATCAGCTTGCGATTGCGCCAGCCACCGTATTCGGTCACCAGATGGAAAGGCATTTCGAAGTGCGAAAGAGTAATCACCGGCTCAATGCCATATTTCAGGCACTCGTCGAACAGGTCGTCGTAGAATTTCAGACCGGCTTCGTTCGGCTCCAGCTCATCGCCTTTGGGGAAAATACGCGTCCAGGCAATCGATGTGCGGAAGCATTTAAAGCCCAGTTCAGCGAAAAGTTTGATGTCTTCTTTGTAGCGATGGTAGAAATCGATGGCTTCGTGGTTCGGATAGTTTTTACCCTGAATCACGCCCTGGGTGATTTCACGCGGGACACCGTGCGCGCCGACCGTCATTACGTCCGCAACGCTGATTCCTTTACCGCCCTCTTTCCAGCCACCTTCCAGCTGATGCGCCGCCACCGCGCCGCCCCACAGAAAACCTTCTTTGAATCCTGGCATGCCTTTTCCCTCATTCTGCGTTATTTTCTGCAAAAACAATTACAGAAACCGGTTTCAGTGAAATCATGTGCAATGCTCCTGGCGGTTGCAAGCACATTACCGAAACCGGTTTCATTTTCGTGAACGGTATCAAGTTTGTCGCCGCCCGATGTATAAATGTGTAAATTTTCAGCGACTTTTCATGACCGCAGAATAGGCTCGCAAACGTTTGCCTGGACTGTTAGAATTGCGCCGATTTTTCTTACTATGCAATGCAATCGCGTGGGGACTTAAGCCGTGACCAACAAAACTTCTCTCAGCTATAAAGATGCCGGTGTTGATATTGACGCAGGTAATGCGCTGGTTGACCGAATCAAAGGTGTGGTCAAAAAGACTCGCCGCCCTGAAGTGATGGGTGGTCTGGGTGGATTTGGCGCACTGTGCGCACTGCCGCAAAAATATCGTGAGCCTGTTCTGGTTTCTGGCACTGACGGCGTGGGAACAAAACTGCGTCTGGCGATGGATCTCAAACGCCACGACACCATCGGTATCGACCTGGTGGCCATGTGCGTGAACGACCTTGTGGTACAGGGTGCTGAACCCCTCTTCTTCCTCGATTATTACGCGACCGGAAAACTGGACGTGGATACCGCATCCAGCGTGATTACCGGTATCGCTGAAGGCTGCTTGCAGTCCGGCTGTGCGCTGGTCGGCGGCGAAACGGCAGAAATGCCGGGGATGTATCACGGTGAAGATTACGATGTCGCAGGCTTCTGCGTCGGCGTGGTAGAAAAATCAGAAATTATCGACGGCAGCAAAGTGACCGATGGCGATGTGCTGATTGCACTCGGCTCCAGCGGCCCGCACTCCAACGGTTATTCCCTGGTGCGTAAGATCCTCGAAGTGAGCGGCTGCGATCCCGAAACCACGGAACTCGACGGCAAACCGTTGGCCGATCACCTGCTGGCACCGACCCGCATCTACGTGAAAAACATTCTTGAGCTGATTGAGAACGTTGACGTGCACGCCATTGCACACCTGACCGGCGGCGGCTTCTGGGAAAACATCCCGCGCGTTCTGCCCGACAATACTCAGGCGGTGATCGACGCGTCCTCCTGGCAGTGGCCCGCCGTGTTCAACTGGCTGCAAACTGCAGGTAACGTCAGCCAGCACGAAATGTATCGCACCTTCAACTGCGGCGTCGGCATGCTGATTGCTCTGCCAGCCAGCGAAGCAGACAATGCCATTGAGCTGATGAAGGCGAAGGGTGAAAACGCGTGGAAAATCGGTATCATCAAAGCTTCTGATTCCGAACAGCGCGTGGTCATTGAATGAAAAATATTGTGGTGCTCATTTCCGGTAACGGAAGTAATTTGCAGGCCATTATCGACGCCTGCAAACAGAAACAGATCAATGGCACCATTCGCGCAGTATTCAGCAACAAGGCCGATGCGTTCGGCCTTGAGCGTGCGCGGGATGCCCATATCCCGGCGCACGCGCTGGAAGCCTCTCAGTTTGCCAGTCGAGAAGCCTTCGACCGGGAGCTGGTGCAGGAGATCGACGCCTACGCGCCGGATGTCGTGGTGCTGGCCGGCTATATGCGTATCCTCAGCCCGGGGTTTGTTTCCCACTACTCTGGCCGTCTGCTGAACATCCACCCTTCTCTTCTGCCGAAATATCCAGGCCTGCATACCCACCGTCAGGTGCTGGAAAATGGCGATGAGGAGCATGGGACTTCCGTACATTTCGTCACCGACGAGCTGGACGGCGGGCCGGTCATTCTGCAGGCAAAAATCCCGGTGTTTGACGGCGACGATGAAGACGACATCACCGAACGCGTTCAGTCGCAGGAGCACGCCATCTACCCGTTAGTGGTGAGCTGGTTTGTCGATGGGCGTCTTGAGATGCGCGACAACGCCGCCTGGCTGGATGGCGTTAAGCTGCCCGCTCAGGGCTATGCGGCCGACGAGTAATCTGTTTTTCCCGGCGGCGCTGCGCTTGCAGAGCCGACGATTTTGCCAGTCGGGTACGCGACGCGCCGCCCGACACATCTTCATCCGCACCAACCCCTTAAAATCCCCCAGAAAAAAAATTAACTGTCATACTTTTCTGGCACAGTTGGACATCTCGTGTCAAAGCTCGCCATAATAGAATCGAGACGGATTTGCTGCGTCCCGTGATTGAAACGGAGTGTAAGTTGTAATGGGTCAGGAAAAGTTATACATCGAAAAAGAGCTAAGCTGGTTAGCATTCAACGAACGCGTGCTTCAGGAAGCGGCTGATAAAAGTAATCCGCTGATTGAGCGGATGCGTTTTCTGGGTATTTATTCCAATAACCTGGATGAATTTTATAAGGTCCGTTTTGCCGAACTGAAGCGGCGGATCATCATCAGCGAAGAGCAAGGCCTGAACTCCCATTCACGCCATCTGCTGGGTAAAATCCAGGCTCGTGTTCTGAAAGCCGACCAGGAATTTGACGGCTTGTATAACGAGCTGCTGCTGGAGATGGCGCGTAACCAAATCTTCCTGATTAACGAACGTCAGCTCTCCGCCAACCAACAGACCTGGCTGCGCCACTACTTCAAACATTATCTGCGCCAGCACATCACCCCTATTCTTATCAATCGCGAAACGGATCTGGTGCAGTTCCTGAAGGATGATTACACCTATCTGGCGGTTGAGATTATTCGCGGCGACTCCATTCGCTACGCGCTGCTGGAGATCCCATCGGATAAAGTGCCGCGCTTTGTGAACCTGCCGCCGGAAACTCCGCGCAGACGCAAGCCGATGATCCTGCTGGATAACATCCTGCGCTACTGCCTCGACGACATTTTCAAAGGCTTCTTCGATTACGATGCGCTGAACGCCTATTCCATGAAAATGACCCGTGATGCCGAGTACGATCTGGTGCACGAGATGGAAGCCAGCCTCATGGAGCTGATGTCCTCCAGTCTGAAGCAACGTTTGACGGCCGAGCCGGTGCGCTTTGTTTATCAGCGCGATATGCCGGACGCCATGGTGGAAATGCTGCGCGACAAGCTGACCATCTCCCGCTACGACTCCATCGTACCAGGCGGACGCTATCACAACTTTAAAGACTTTATTAGCTTCCCGAACGTCGGCAAAGCCAATCTGGTCAACAAACCGCTGCCGCGCCTGCGCCATCTCTGGTTCGATAAGTTCCGTAACGGATTCGACGCCATTCGCGAGCGCGACGTGCTGCTTTACTATCCGTACCACACCTTTGAACACGTACTGGAACTATTGCGTCAGGCATCGTTCGATCCGAACGTGCTGGCGATTAAAATCAACATCTACCGTGTGGCAAAAGACTCGCGCATTATCGATGCGATGATTCACGCCGCGCACAACGGCAAAAAAGTGACGGTGGTCGTTGAGCTGCAGGCGCGTTTCGACGAAGAGGCAAACATTCACTGGGCGCGCCGTCTGACGGAAGCCGGTGTGCACGTTATCTTCTCGGCGCCGGGGCTGAAAATTCACGCCAAACTGTTCCTGATCTCCCGTAAAGAAGGTGATGACGTGGTGCGCTACGCCCACATCGGGACCGGTAACTTCAACGAGAAAACTGCGCGACTGTATACGGACTACTCGCTGCTGACCGCCGACGCGCGCATCACTAACGAAGTGCGCCGGGTGTTTAACTTTATCGAGAACCCGTATCGTCCGGTGAGCTTCGACTATCTGCTGGTCTCCCCGCAGAACTCGCGCCGCCTGCTCTACGCGATGATCGACAAAGAGATTGCCGCCGCGCAAAAAGGCGAGCCGTCGGGTATTACCCTCAAACTCAATAACCTGGTCGACAAAGGCCTGGTGGATCGGCTGTATGCGGCCTCCAGCACCGGTGTGCCGGTGAATCTACTGATTCGCGGCATGTGCTCGCTGATTCCAGAACTGGAAGGCATCAGCGAAAATATTCGCGTGACCAGCATCGTTGACCGTTATCTGGAACACGATCGCATCTATATTTTTGAAAATGGTGGCGACAAACAGGTGTATCTCTCTTCCGCGGACTGGATGACGCGTAATATTGATTACCGAATTGAAGTCGCGACGCCGCTGCTGGACCCACGTCTGAAGCAGCGGATCCTCGATATTATTGAGCTGCAACTGAGTGACACCGTTAAGGCTCGCTATATCGATAAAGAACTGAGTAACCGCTACGTGCAGCGCGGCAATCGCCGTAAAGTGCGCTCACAGCTGGCGATTTACGACTATATCAAATCACTCGAGCAACCTGATTAACCTATGCCGATAAATGATAAGACCCCACGCCCGCAGGAGTTTGCTGCGGTCGATTTAGGTTCTAACAGCTTTCATATGGTCATCGCCCGCGAGGTCGACGGCGCCATGCAGATCATCGGGCGCCTTAAGCAGCGCGTCCATCTCGCCGATGGTCTTGACGACAAAAACATGCTCAGCGAAGAGGCGATGGAGCGCGGTTTAGCCTGCCTGTCGCTGTTCGCCGAACGCCTGCAAGGGTTCTCTGCATCGAGCGTGTGTATTGTCGGAACACACACGCTGCGCCAGGCACTGAATGCGCCAGAGTTTCTCAAACGCGCGGAAAAAGTGATCCCCTACCCGATTGAAATTATTTCGGGTAACGAGGAAGCGCGTCTGATTTTTATGGGTGTGGAACATACCCAGCCGGAAAAAGGCCGCAAACTGGTAATCGATATCGGCGGCGGGTCGACTGAGCTGGTCATCGGCGAAGACTTCGAACCAAAACTGGTTGAAAGCCGCCGTATGGGCTGCGTCAGCTTTGCGCAGATGTACTTCCCTGGCGGTACCATTACCCGTGAAAATTTCCAGCGCGCGCGCATGGCGGCCGTTCAGAAACTGGAATCGCTTGCCTGGCAGTATCGTATTCAGGGCTGGAATGTTGCCCTCGGCGCGTCCGGTAGCATCAAAGCGGCACACGAAGTGCTGCTGGCGATGGGTGAAAAAGACGGAATTATCACTCCGGAACGGCTGGAGAAACTCCGGGAAGAAGTGCTCAAACACAAAAGTTTTGACTCCCTGAGCCTGCCGGGCTTGTCCGACGAACGTAAGGCGGTCTTCGTGCCTGGGCTGGCGATTCTGTGCGGTGTCTTCGATGCGCTGGCGATCCGCGAGCTGCGCCTGTCCGACGGGGCGTTGCGTGAAGGCGTGCTTTACGAAATGGAAGGTCGCTTCCGTCATCAGGATATTCGCAGCCGTACCGCGCAAAGCCTGGCGAATCAGTACAATATCGACCGTGAACAAGCGAAGCGCGTTCTGGAAACCACCACCCACATTTACGAACAGTGGGAAGAGCAGAACCCGAAGCTGGCGCATCCGCAGCTGGCTGCCCTGTTGAAATGGGCGACGATGCTGCACGAAGTAGGCCTGAATATTAACCACAGCGGCATGCATCGCCACTCAGCTTATATTCTGCAAAACAGCGATCTGCCGGGCTTCAATCAGGAGCAACAAACGATGATGGCGACGCTGGTGCGCTATCACCGTAAGGCAATCAAACTGGACGATCTGCCGCGCTTTACGCTGTTCAAGAAAAAGCAATTCCTGCCCCTCATTCAGCTTTTGCGTTTAGGCGTTTTGCTGAATAACCAGCGTCAGGCGACGACGACGCCGCCAACGCTTACCCTGAAAACCGACGACCATCACTGGACGCTGAGTTTCCCGCACGACTGGTTTAGCCAGAATGCGCTGGTGCTGCTGGATCTGGAAAAAGAGCAGCAGTACTGGGAAGGTGTGACCGGCTGGTTGCTTAAAATCGAAGAAGAGCAGTCGCCAGACGTGGCGGCGTAACCCTGTGTTCTCAGGCGTCCAGTAGTGACGCCTGAGAATCGAGCAGCTGTTCCAGCGGCTCAGGTTTACCGATTAAATATCCCTGCAGAAAATCTATCCCCAGCGCGCTCAGTGCGCTGCGTATCGCTTCACTTTCCACATATTCGGCCACCACCAGCATTTTCTTCATCCGCGCCAGATGGCAAATCGACGCGACAATCTGATAGTCCAGGCTGTTATCAGCGATGTTACGAATAAAACTGCCGTCAATTTTCAGGATATCGGCATCAACGCTTTTCAACCGGGCATAGCTGGCATAGCCCGTTCCAAAATCGTCGATGGCAATCAGACACCCTAACTTCTGCAGCTGTTTGACCATCTGATCCGCCAGATCCGCATTGCCAAAGCCGCTGCACTCGGTAATTTCAAAGATCAGCTGCCAGGCTTCGATGCCGTATTTCTCCAGCAAACGGTGAACCTCAATGGGGAATTGCGATCGGCAGATGGTTGAGGACATGAGATTAATGGCAAAACGCTTGCCGGGTAGCCTGCCGCGATGCGCCGACATAAACTTCAGCGTACTTTCCAGCACCCAGAGATCGACGCGCGATGACAAGCCAAACTCCTGCGCCACGGGCAGGAATTTATCCGGCGTAATGAGTACGCCATTTTCATCGGTCATGCGTAACAGGATTTCGTGGTAGTGATCGCCGCGAACGCCCTGCACCCGTTGCGCCATGAGCTGAAATTCATTGTGCTCAAGCGCCCGCTGCAGTCGGTTCATCATCGCCACTTTATCCCGCAGGCTACGCTGTAAATTAGCCGCGCCGCGCTGTTTTAGGTTCTCAGGATGGTTGGTGAAGAGCGAGAAATCCGCAATGATGCTCAACTCGCCGAGCAGCAAATAGAGATGGGTCACCGGCGAACGGACACAACAATAGCTGATACCCACCTGCGGTTGCAGCGGCACCCCGTCCCAGATAAAACGAAACTGTTTAATGAGTTCGTCGAGCGCTTCAATACGCGTTACGTGTGACTCAGTGTTCAGCCGTATCGCCAGATCGCATCCGGACAGCTGATAAACGCACTCATTGGGCTGCAGGAAACTCTTAAGCCACTCCGCCAGCTTCTGTTTGTACTGAATTCGAAGCAGCACACCGTAGTTGCGGCTCAGAACTTCAAGTTCCGGTACGCGCAGCATACAGAGCGTTGACCAGGGTGATTTAGACAACGCACGCGATAACGCCCGCAGATTCGGCATGTGCACAACCGGATCGAGAAAAGCCAGGCGTCTGGCGTGGCGCGTGATCACCCGCTGGCGCGTAGCCAGCATTGCCATGTAAATCACCACAAAAGAGAAGACCAGATAACTCGACGACGTGATCGCCAGGTGAATGTCGTAGCCCTGGCCGAGCGGAATATAGAGGTAAAAATAGTGAATTGAGACCATCAGCACCGGCGTCCAGATGATCGACATCAGCTTATAGCCAAACCGCATTGAGCCCCACAGCATCACCGGCATCATCAGCGACAGCGTGTAGTTAGTGCTAAAAATTGAGCTGCTGTCGCTCATGGGTACCAGCAGCAGTGAAAGCAGGCCTGCCAGCGCGGCAAGCCAGAGAACAAACTCCGCCGCAGTGACTTTCTTATCAATCTGCGTTCGGATCTGTGAAACGAGCGCTTTGAGATAACGAGGATGGCGGAACACGCGAATCATCAGATAGCTGAACGGCACTCCCGTCAATCCGCCGACCAGCAGCCCCTGAAAATTGATCAGGGTGCGAATGGTCAGCGGATTTAGCCCGGCCACGCTCTGTCGGGTTTCATAGACGCCGAGGTAAACGGCAAACTGGAACAACACTAAAAATAGCGTCGACGGGCACAAAACCTGCCAGAAAATACGTTGCGCCATCAGCTTTGTATTGCCGTATGCCACCATATTTCGCCGGGGAGCAAAAACCCGATATCCGCCCCAGCTCAGGGTGAGCGGAACGATAAAATGGCAGATGAGCGCCACGGTCTCATAGAGGCTGACCGTGTCGTAATAACGTAAAAACAGCGCAAGAATGATGCCCGGCAGTGCTGCGAGGCCGAAAAACAGCATTGCGGAGAGCAGAAACGACAACGGCATGTAATAGAGTACGATGCTTCCGCCGTTTAACTGGGTATAAGTGCTCGCAACGTTCAGCAGGGGCAGAAAAATAACAGGCAACAGAAGGGGGAGCGCCCACCAGCGATCTTTGTTTTGCTGTAAAAAAGAGAGAATGTTCATAGGCGCCTGGTTAAGCCCCTTCATCCATAGGGTAATTTCAGACAGGCATCCAACCTGACATTTTGACGCACAGTATTTTCATGAGAAAACACCGTGGAGGGAGGATTTTAGTGATCAATGCCGCGCAAGAATTGACCTAACGCAAGAATATGGATTCAAAAAACCAATTATTACAATTTTCTCGGGCCGTTTTCTGTTTTCTATCAGCTTGGTAAATTATTGAATTAATATCGATAACATCAACGAATCATTGCATTGACGATTTTTTACACACTCCGAATTGACCCTTGCTTCCCGCTGTGACTTAATAGTCCCATCGCCCAAAAGGGTATACCCAGGAAAACACAGTGAGCCAGGCAACGCGTATGCACAAACGACATCGATTTAACACTCGAATGACCCGCATTATCTTGCTTATCAGCTTTCTGTTTTTCTTCGGCCGCTTCGTGTACTCCTCCATTGGCGCCTGGTATCACCATCAGGACAAAATCCAGTCTCAGCAAGTCAGCCAGCCGCTGGACTCCGTTAACCATTAACCTTCTCGCGCAATAAACGAATCACTTCAGAAATTCCCTTACTGAGAATTTTGTCTTGCCGCATGACGATACCTAACTGACGATGCAGAACGGGGTTCAGCGACCGCACGCTCAGCCCTTCGCGATCCGCTACGTTTTCGACCGCCATACGTGGGACAATGCTGTATCCCAATCCTGCGCGAACCATGCGCTTAATGGCCTCGATACTGCCCAGCTGCATCACAGGGCGGACCTCCAGATCGCATGTGTTAAACCAGCCATCAATTAAATCCCGCGTGCCACTCCCCGATTCGAAGGCTATCAGGGGAAGTGCGTGCAATATTTGCGGGCTAAACTGCGCTATCTCCTCGTCCTGCGCCTGGGAAATTATCAGGACAAACTCTTCATCGAGTAGGGGCATCACCTCCAGCGCACGACCGCTTGCCGG
This sequence comes from Lelliottia sp. SL45, assembly GCF_026672535.1. Lineage (NCBI taxonomy): Bacteria > Pseudomonadati > Pseudomonadota > Gammaproteobacteria > Enterobacterales > Enterobacteriaceae > Lelliottia > Lelliottia sp. SL45. The sequence goes on along the minus strand of NZ_JAPPRH010000003.1, from coordinate 528,269 downwards.
GAGTGTGACCAGCCCGATATCCAGACGGTTCTCCTCCACGGCGCGCACCACATCCAGCGTGTTCCCCGTCGTTACGCCGACGCGTAATAGCGGATGCTCCTCACGAAGCTGCCGTAGCAACGGAGGCAAAAGGTGAATACAGGCCGTGGCCCCCGTGCCCAGCGTAATAGTGCCACTGATCTCATGACTAAACTCGCTGACCGACCGGATCGCCTCTTCCACTACCTGCTCAATACGATTGCCATGCTCAAGTAGCGCCAGCCCCGCAGCGGTGGCTTTGATGCCACGCCCGGTACGTTCGACCAGACGCGTTCGCAGAAATTGCTCAAGCTGGCGCACCTGCAGGCTCACCGCTGGTTGAGAAAGGCCCAATATATCCGCCGCAGCCGAAAAGCTGCCGCGCTGGATCACCAGCCGGAAGGTCGCCAGATTGCCCAGATTCAGCGTCGTCATCGCAAAGTTTCTCTTATAGGAGTCATAAACACAGAGGCCTGCCAGCACCTTACCGTGCGCAGTATGGTGATCACAACTGCCTGACGGAATGAAAAATAATGAAAACACCTACCCTCCCCCGCCTGCTTCCTGTTGCTGCCGGAGGCAATCAGTTGATCAACTGGGGAATTACCTTTTACATGCCAGGGACCTTTGCCCACGCGATCGCCGCAGACATGCGCTGGTCGTCACCACAGATCTACTTTGGCCTGACCCTCGCTATGCTGGTGATGGCGACGGTGTCGCCTTTTGTCGCCAGGCTGCTGGCCCGATTTGGCGGGCAGCTCGTGGTGATGAGCGGCACGCTGATGATCGCCGTGAGTTGTGCCGTCATGGCCTGCGTGCACGCGTTGCCTGGCTGGTATGCGGCGTGGCTGCTGGCAGGGATCGGTATGCGCTTGTCCCTGTACGATGCCCTGTTCGCCTCGCTGGTGAATCTCTACGGCCAGAGTGCCCGACGGACGATTTCACACGTCACGCTGGCGGGCGGGCTGGCCTCTGCCGTGTTCTGGCCGCTGGGCGCGAAACTGCTTACATTTATGAGCTGGCGTGAAGCACTGCTGGTCTACGCCCTGGCCGGCCTGCTGAGTGCGGTGCTTATCCGCGTACTTCCAGGCCACAGGGTGCCGGTCGCCACTCCATGGAAAGCGACAGCGCCCGCCAATCATCAGGATCGCCGCAACGGCCTGCTCTACGCCACATTCATTGCGCTCATTACCTTTGTTTCGAACGGCACATCCACGCACTTACCGGAATTTATCGCAAGCGTAGGGCTTCCGGCGTCCGTGGGGATGCTCTGGGGCATTGGCCAGACGGGCGCGCGATTTACGGAGGTGGTTGCCGGGGCGCATCTCTCGCCGCTGCGACTGACGCTCATCACTGCCCTCGCCATGCCCCTCTGTTTTTTGACCGGACTCAGCGCCAGCACCTTTATCTGGGCGGCTGCCGGATTTGTGCTGGGCTATGGTGCCATCAACGGGCTGGTGACCATCGTAAAAGCCACGCTGCCGTTACAGCTTTTTCCTGCTGAGGATTACGCACGACGCACGGGCGTCTTGCTCATTCCGGCGCAGGTCATGGCAGCGGTATCGCCCTTTGCTTACGCGTGGCTGAACCGCGAACTGGGTGTGTTCGGGGCAATGTGGGTGTCATGTGGATTGACGGTGATAATTGGGGGGCTGGCTGTAGGGATGGTGGTTATGCAGAGGCACAATAAAAAACCCTCTGGCGAGGCAGAGGGTTTTGTGTGACTAGAGGGGGAAAATTATTCCCACTCAATCGTCGCCGGTGGCTTACCGCTGATGTCATAAACGACACGGGAAATCCCGTTCACTTCGTTGATGATGCGGTTAGAGACACGGCCAAGGAAGTCATACGGCAGGTGTGCCCAGTGAGCGGTCATGAAGTCGATGGTTTCAACAGCACGCAGGGAGACAACCCAGTCGTACTTACGGCCATCACCCATGACGCCGACGGAGCGTACTGGCAGGAATACGGTGAACGCCTGGCTCACTTTGTTGTACAGGTCGGCTTTATGCAGCTCTTCGATGAAGATTGCATCCGCACGACGCAGCAGGTCGCAGTACTCTTTCTTCACTTCGCCCAGCACGCGCACGCCCAGACCTGGGCCCGGGAACGGGTGACGGTAAAGCATGTCGTACGGCAGGCCCAGCTCCAGACCAATTTTACGTACTTCGTCTTTGAACAGCTCACGCAGCGGTTCAACCAGACCCATCTTCATCTCTTTCGGCAGGCCGCCCACGTTGTGGTGAGATTTGATGACGTGTGCTTTACCCGTTGCGGAAGCAGCGGATTCGATCACGTCTGGGTAGATGGTGCCTTGCGCCAGCCATTTCACGTCTTCCAGGCGCAGCGCCTGTTCGTCGAACACTTCAACAAACACGCGGCCAATGATTTTACGTTTGGCTTCCGGATCGTTTTCGCCCGCCAGTGCGGACAGGAAGCGCTCTTCGCCTTCAACGTGAACAATGTTCAGACCGAAATGGTCGCCGAACATGTCCATCACCTGCTGGGCTTCGTTCAGGCGCAGCAGACCATTGTCCACGAAGACGCAGGTCAGGTTTTTGCCGATGGCACGGTGCAGCAGCATCGCGGTCACGGAGGAGTCAACGCCACCGGACAGGCCGAGGATCACTTTATCGTCGCCGACCTGTTTGCGGATACGCTCAACGGCATCGTCGATGATTTTCGCTGGGGTCCACAGCGCTTCACACTGGCAGATATCGCGAACGAAGCGGTCCAGCATACGCATACCCTGACGGGTGTGGGTCACTTCCGGGTGGAACTGCACGCCGTAGAAGCGTTTTTCTTCGTTCGCCATAATGGCAAACGGGCAGCTTTCGGTGCTGGCAACGGTTACGAAATCGGAAGGAATCGCGGTCACTTTATCGCCGTGGCTCATCCAGACGTCGAGCAGCGGTTTGCCTTCAGCGGTCAGGGAATCTTCGATACCGCGAACCAGGGCGCTGTCGGTCAGCACTTCGACCTGCGCGTAGCCAAACTCACGCTCGTTAGAAGATTCAACGTGGCCGCCCAGCTGCATTGCCATGGTCTGCATGCCGTAGCAGACGCCGAAGACAGGAACACCGGCTTCAAAGACGTATTGCGGGGCGCGCGGGCTGTTATGTTCGGTGGTGCTTTCCGGGCCGCCAGAAAGGATGATGCCGCTTGGATTGAATTCACGGATTTGTGCTTCCGTGACATCCCACGCCCACAGCTCACAGTAAACGCCAAGTTCACGCACGCGACGTGCCACCAGCTGAGTGTACTGAGAACCGAAATCCAGGATAAGAATGCGATGTTTATGAATGTTTTCCGTCATTGACGCTAATTCCGAGGCAAGTGAAACAAAGCGCCCGGCATTGAGCCGGGCGCGGAAACTTATCAGGAGCCCAGACGGTAGTTCGGGGACTCTTTGGTGATTGTCACGTCGTGAACGTGGCTTTCCTGGATACCCGCACCGCTGATACGTACAAATTCCGCTTTAGTACGCAGCAGGTCGATAGTACCACAGCCGGTCAGACCCATACAGGAACGCAGGCCGCCCATCTGCTGGTGGATAATCTCTTTCAGACGGCCTTTGTACGCCACGCGACCTTCGATACCTTCCGGTACCAGTTTGTCGGCTGCGTTATCGGTCTGGAAGTAACGGTCTGAAGAACCTTTGGACATCGCGCCCAGGGAACCCATACCACGGTAAGATTTATAAGAACGGCCCTGGAACAGTTCGATTTCGCCCGGAGATTCTTCGGTACCGGCCAGCATAGAGCCAACCATGACCGCCGCTGCACCTGCCGCGATGGCTTTCGCGATATCGCCAGAGAAGCGGATACCGCCGTCGGCGATAACCGGAATACCGGTGCCTTCCAGCGCTTCTACCGCGTCAGAAACGGCGGTGATCTGCGGAACGCCCACGCCGGTTACGATACGCGTCGTACAGATGGAGCCAGGGCCGATACCCACTTTTACAGCGCTACAACCGGCATCTGCCAGAGCACGGGCACCCGCGCCAGTTGCGACGTTACCGCCGATGATCTGCAGATCAGGGTATTTTGCACGGGTATCGCGAATACGTTGCAGAACACCTTCGGAATGACCGTGAGAGGAGTCGATCAGCAGAATGTCAACGCCCGCAGCGACCAGCGCATCAACGCGCTCTTCGTTGCCAGCGCCTGCACCCACCGCAGCGCCTACGCGCAGACGGCCACGCTCGTCTTTACAGGCGTTGGGTTTACGTTCTGCTTTCTGGAAATCTTTTACGGTGATCATGCCACGCAGGTGGAAGCTGTTATCCACAACCAGCGCTTTTTCAACGCGTTTTTCGTGCATTTTAGCCAGCACGACTTCACGGGTTTCGCCTTCACGCACGGTCACCAGACGCTCTTTCGGCGTCATGTAGACGCTGACAGGCTGGTTCAGGTCGGTCACGAAGCGCACGTCACGGCCAGTAATGATACCCACCAGTTCGTTGTCTTCAGTCACGACCGGATAGCCCGCAAAGCCATTACGCTCGGTCAGCGCTTTCACTTCATGCAGGGTAGTGGTTGGCAGAACGGTCTGGGGATCGGAAACAATGCCGGATTCATGTTTTTTCACGCGGCGAACTTCATCCGCCTGACGCTCGATAGACATGTTTTTGTGAATAAAGCCGATGCCACCTTCCTGTGCCAGGGCAATTGCCAGGCGCGCTTCAGTCACGGTGTCCATAGCCGCAGAGAGCATAGGAATGTTCAGGCGAATGGTTTTAGTCAACTGCGTGCTGAGATCGGCAGTATTCGGCAGAACGGTGGAATGAGCGGGAACGAGGAGGACGTCGTCAAACGTCAGTGCTTCTTTAGCGATACGTAGCATGGGCAATATCTCTGACCTGGGTGGTTAAATATTGCCGTGGCATTATACAGAGCGTAACCGATTGCATCCACACTTTTTTATAAAAAATGCTTGCGATTGCCTCCGGGCAGGTTACTATCGACTGAATAACTTGCTGATTTAGAATTTGATCCCGCTCACATGTTATCCTCCCAAAGCCCCTCAATTTTTACCGTTAGCCGCCTCAATCAATCGGTTCGTTTGCTGCTCGAGCAGGAAATGGGACAGGTCTGGATCAGCGGAGAGATCTCTAATTTCACGCAGCCGTCATCCGGCCACTGGTACTTTACGCTGAAAGACGACACCGCTCAGGTGCGCTGTGCCATGTTCCGCAACAGCAATCGTCGGGTGACGTTCCGCCCTCAGCACGGCCAGCAGGTTCTGGTTCGCGCCAACATCACGCTGTATGAACCGCGCGGTGATTATCAGATCATCGTCGAGAGCATGCAGCCGGCGGGTGAAGGCTTGCTGCAGCAGAAATACGAGCAGCTAAAAGCAAAACTGTCAGCAGAAGGCCTGTTCGATCAGCAGTTCAAGAAATCCCTGCCCTCTCCCGCCCATTGCGTCGGGGTGATAACCTCTAAAACCGGTGCGGCGCTGCACGATATTTTACACGTGCTGAAGCGTCGCGATCCGTCGCTGCCCGTTGTGATTTACCCGACTGCCGTGCAGGGCGACGAAGCGCCGGGCCAGATTGTGCGCGCCATCGCGCTGGCAAACGCGCGCCAGGAGTGTGACGTGTTAATCGTCGGGCGCGGCGGTGGTTCTCTGGAAGATCTATGGAGTTTCAACGACGAGCGCGTGGCGCGGGCGATTTTCGACAGTGTTATTCCCATTGTCAGCGCGGTCGGGCACGAAACTGACGTCACCATCGCTGATTTTGTCGCGGACATGCGCGCGCCGACGCCATCTGCCGCCGCCGAAATCGTGAGCCGCAACCAGCTGGAACTATTACGCCAGTTGCAGAACGGCCAGCAGCGTCTGGAAATGGCGATGGACTATTTCCTCGCCAACCGTAATCGGCGTTTTACCCAGTTGCAGCATCGGCTACAGCAGCAGCACCCGCAGCTGCGTCTGGCACGTCAGCAAACGGTGCTTGAGCGTCTGCGCCAGCGGATGAATTTTGCTCTGGATAATCAACTCAAGCGCGCGGTTTCGCGCCAGCAGCGGATAACCCAGCGCCTGAATCAGCAAAACCCTCAGCCGCGCATCTATCGCGCGCAGACACGCATGCAGCAGCTTGAATATCGTCTGGGTGAGAACATCCGCGCACGCCTGAGTAGTACCCGTGAGCGTTTTGGTAATGCGGTAACGCACCTGGAAGCCGTTAGCCCGCTTTCAACGCTGGCGCGCGGCTACAGTGTAACCACGGCGACAGACGGCACGGTACTGAAGCAGACCAAACAGGTGAAAGCCGGTGACATGCTGACAACCCGCCTGGCCGACGGCTGGGTCGAAAGTGAAGTGAAAGGTATCACTCCCGCGAAAAAAACACGCAAGAAAAAGCCGGTTTAAACCGGCTTGAACTCAACGCGTTTCTTCGAAATCAGGCCGTGCCCGTTCTGGCAAAAATAATCGACCGCACCGCAGGCTTTCAAAACCTGAAGCGGCTGATGGCAATCAGGGCATAGCGCTTCAAGCGCGATATCTTTATCGCAGCTCTCGCAGTGCGCCATTCCGTTTACAGGTTCCAGCTCTGCATGGCAATCCGGACAGATGATAGACATCGTGACTCCTTAAAAAGGTTTTGAGGTATTTTACCACGCCGCGATCAGTGTGGGCCACGCAGCTGTTGCTGTAATTTCAGCAGGAGTTCGACCTCTTCCAGCCGCCGCTGCGTGGTGAATGCCACCTCTCCTGGCGCCCTCTCGTACAGGCTTTGTTCCCCAAGAATATGCTCTGCCAGACAGTGGGCGTAGATCGCCCCCGGAAGCGTCCAGCGCTGCACGTTTTTGCCGTCAATCAGTTCGAGAACATCCTCGGTGCCGCGTCGGTCGTGGCTGATAATGCGCCCGTCACGTAGATGCAGCCGAAGCCCTTTTTGCCCACCCGCAGGCCCGGCATATTTGTTCAGCCAGATATCCACCGGAATACCGCTCACATGGCCCTGAAGATGAGCTTCGCCTTCGGCGGTGAGCAGATCGCCTGTGGCAATCGGGCGGCCGAGACGATCTGTTGCGGTTATCACCTGCAAAGACAGTGCGTGATTTCCGCCGAGCTCGCGCACGGTTTCTCGCATCATCGCCAGCACATGCGTACCGATATCAATGATGACACCGTCCGGGTGGCGAAGCTGGCGGGTATCCGGCTCACCGGTGGCAAAATTCAGTGCAACAGGTTCTCCCGCAGAGTTGAAGCCGCTAGGCTCCTGGAGAAATCCTTCGATTTTGACGATCTCATCAAGTGAATTGACCACCCTTCCTGCCGTCTGATTTTCCCCTTCCGACTGCCAGGCCGGGTTCAGAATGCCCAACGCCAGTTGCATGGCACCGCTTCGTGCCATCCAGTGATCGAGCGCCAGCACGCGAGCAGCGGCTTCAGGTTTTGCGAGCAGCGTTTTGAGTCTTTCGATTTGGGAAAGCGTCGCGACAACCGGTTTTTCCACCACGATACGCGGAATCGGTGAGGATAAGGCCAGCTCAAGGGCGTCGAGGTGGTGCAATGAAGAGGTGGTGACAAACAGGGTGTCTATCGGACTGGCCAGCAGTTGCTGCAGGGACGTGCAGCGCACCACGCCTGCAAGCTCGCGCTCGGGGCGAAGATCGAAACCAACGCAATGCAAGGGAGTATCGAAAATCTGTCGCAACGCCGGTAAATAGGCCGTCTCAACCACGGCGCCAAGCCCAATAAACCCTAACCGCATGTTCCACTCCGTTCATGAGTTGTGGAGGACAAAAGGCAAAAAACCCGACTCAGTCGGGTTTTTAGTGTGCAATTATTTGCCTTTCTTGATGTGAAAGACAAACACAGCGACAACCACCTTGATTTAAAAGGTATTTTTTATTCGGTAAATCAAAATGGGTACAACCATGTGTACAACAAAAATCAAAGTGCTCTGCTTTTTAGCTCGCTTTTTGAACTACGAAACTTTCGTAGCCTCCACGAAACCTTACCGTAACCTTACCGTAAAACCTTAGCGTAACCTTAGCGTTGTCGTGATAGCCATTTTCTTATTGTATGATAGTACCATCCCACAATAAGGAATCAGCCAGCCATGAGAATGACCAGCCGTAAAAAAGAGATACTCAGTTACTTCGAGCCGGATAACCTCGAATGGGTTAGAGGTGAGATTGGTTCGCCTCCGCTCGATGTGTCCGGCGTTGCCTACCTGCTCCACGGCATGAAGTCGTTCGACACCCGGCATCAGCTCGAATCCACCAGGCGCACGCTGGAAACAATGGTTGCTGGTGGGCTACTTGAGCGTGTGACGGTGCATGAATCGCGTCAGGTGCGTAGCGGCGGCGAGACTAACGCTACTGTCGTGCGCTACGGGCTGCCCGGTCAGTGTGCTGTAACGCGCGATACTGGCGGCGCTGATAGCGCGATTGATGGGGAGTGCGAGCGATTGGATTAGCGCCGTGGCGCTGGCTTCTTCCACTGGTAGGCGGGCGATCTGAGTTTCTGCATGAAGCGTTCACGGTTGGCAGACTGGCTGTTAATAATGCGCATCAGCTCCCGGCGCTCAAACGACGATACAGCGTCAAACGCTGATCCGGTGGCAGTACCGGACAGAAAGGCCGATGCAAGCTGTTCCAGGGTGGTATCTATCATGTTGTTTGCTCCGTTAGTCGAGGGGAATAAGCAGCCTGTGTACAGGCTGGCTTGATGGGCAGCGTGCGGCGGCCTGTTGTGATGGCGTAGTAATAATCCTGACGGATATCCAGTCGTAGACAGTTTGTCGACTCACACCTTTGTGCCAGGCGTAGGCGGCCTTGGTCATTAACACTGGTAAATACTCAGTAAGGGAATCGGAGCTACATAAGGAAATGCGGGGAAAATGGTATGCGTCAAGAATACGCTATTATCCGTAACATATTCTCCACACAAAGAAATTTTGGCTAAGTATCATGCGGTGTATGATGGCGGTTCTTTAGCCATATTAACCAGAAGGATTTGATATGCCCCAGCAACATACTAATGAATTGCCCTCGGAAGGGGGAGAAAAATGAGCATCGGGTACTGGATTGTCAAAGGTGATAAAACCAGCTGCGGGGGAAGCGTACTGAGCGGAGACCCGACCGTAAAAATGGGCACGCCGCCGTGCTTTGTTGCCAGAAAAGGAGATGAGGTCTCCTGCGGCGTTCACGCAGGAAAATTTCATATTATGGGCGGACATCCCGGCGAGCTGTCACTGGGTGGGGTGCCGCAGGCCAGCACCCTTTACAGCCGCTCCAGTTGCCCCTGTAAAGCCTTCTTTATCCCTTCCCAGACGTGGCGCAAGCATGGTCCTTACCAGGGCGATTCCCCTCGTGCAGTATCTTCTCCCGTAACGAGTCAGGAGCCAGAGCAGCACGCACAGGTCGCCCGAAAAAATACAACCTCCGCCCCCGGCAATACCGGCAACACGACCCGAAAGGAAAAGCGAGAAATTACGCTGACAATTGGCGTGTTCTTTGATGGAACGGGCAACAATGCCATCAACACCGATAACATGATAAAAGCCTGTATTGCGCAGCGTTACCAGCTCGATGACACAGACGCGGGCGCAATTCTGGGTAAGTGCGCTAAGGAGGGGATGGGCGTATCGGGCGTGGGGGCCACCAGCTACATGGGGTATTACACCAATGTGCACTGGCTGAATACGCTGTATAAACAAACGATATCGCCGGGTGATTCCGCAGCTCAGAAAGCGATTTATATTGACGGTATCGGTACAGAGGCGGGCCAGCCTGATAGCATGATCGGTCAGGGGCTGGGGATTTCCGATACCGGAGTGGTGGCAAAAACAGATAAGGCCGTTTCACGTCTTAAACAGGCTTTGCAGGAGGCTCTGTCCACTATTCGACAATATCAGCCAGATTATGAACCGGTAATCAAATCACTTCAGTTTGATATTTTCGGTTTCAGCCGCGGCGCTGCGGCCTCGCGCCACTTTGCCAACCGTATTCACTCGGAAGACCCCGCGATTATCGACGCCATCCGTGACGGCATTCAGGGCGCTGAATTTAAGGGCGCTCCGGCAGGTAAAATCCGCTTTATCGGCATTTTTGATACCGTGGCGGCTATCGGTACGCCGTTAAATGGACTGAATCCGCATAACGCGGATACGGGCAACGTAAACCTTGTTTTGCATCCGGGCGTGGCTGATAAGGTTTTCCATATCACCGCAGCCCACGAATGCCGCTTTAACTTCGCGTTAAACAGCGTTAAGCCCGCATGGCCTGAACTGGCGCTACCCGGCGTGCATTCGGACATTGGCGGGGGCTACCTGCCAGCCGTGAAAGAGGATCTCTTTCTAACCCGCCCGGAGACCGACACTATCCCGCTGCGCCAGCCGGGGGAACAGACGCGCGGCTATCACCAGGCAACAAAGCAGATGGAAAAGCTGGACACCTTCCCGGCGGTTGCGCCCATCATGCGCACCAGCGAAATCTCGGTAGAAACCTGGTTTGATGACCGTATGCCACCGAACCGCTACGGCGAACCCCAGAAACGCAGCTATGCCGCCATGACGCTACGCAACCGGGTCATTAAAAATGACTGGTCAAAAGTAGCGTTGCGGGTGATGTACGCTGCTGCACAGGAGGCTGGGGTAATGTTTGATGCAATCGACCCGGCAAACCCTGCAATGGCGCTTCCCGGTGAACTGGCACCGCTGTGCGATAAAGCCGTGGCGATGGGTAAGGCTGTCCGTTCGGGCCAGTCTTCCGGCACGTTCAGCCAGGACGAAACTGACATTATCGCTCAGCGGTATATTCACTGCTCGGCAAACTGGAACGCGATCATTGCTGATATGAAAGGGTACACCCAGGGCGGCGCATCCGCAGCGGAAATTATCGGTTTTCTGGATCGCCCGGATGAAAACTGGCAGCGTACCGTATACAACATGGACGGGAAAAAGGTATGAGGCTGAAAATCGTGCTTGCGCTTGTATTGCTGGCTGGAGGGTGTCACGCATCGGAACCACAGACGCCGGAAGAAACGGGCGAAATGCCCTATGGGAAGTGGGGATTTGCGTTTTTTACTCCCCATGCCCTGCCCGCCGTGGTGACGTATACTGCCATTATTGACAGCAGTAATGTGGTCTCGAAGTTTCGGATGCTGGATAAAACAACAGCAGATCCCAACTCCGTTGGTTCGTGGGATACACGGTTGATGCTATTCCCTGACTTCAATAAAGCCCGGCACCCGCCCGTTAATATGGTGTTTTGCTGGGATTCCATCATCGATAAAAAGACCTATGAAACGCAGATCGTCTTTCAGCCGTCACTGAAAGAGACCATGCTGACCACTACAGGCACAGACCGTTACGGCAATACCGCCTGGTATAAAACATTGCTGTTTGGTCTGGCACCAGAAGGGAAGGTAAAAATCTGGCTGCAGGATAGCGCCGGGGGGAAAAATATTCCACTGGAGCCGAAACGCATCGGTACGTTTTCAGGCGATAAGCTGGATATTTGCAAGGGAATTACCCAACATCCCAACGGATACGTCTATTACGGTGACACACCTGAGTTTATCAAAGGCAAAACCTACCCTTACGGCAACTGGTAATTGTCGCCACGCCCACCAGCGCCGTTTGCTGGTGGGCTTCTCCAGTCAGGATCCCCCTTCGGATGAATTTTTTAATTTCGCGGGTTTAAACATTTGAGGATGCGGGGCGTCCCGTCGGGTAATGGTTACAGGGATTGCTCGCCCCCTCCCGGTGAGCCGTTCCAGACCGTTAGCTCATGCGCTTTGCTCCGTCCGTGGGCGGGGGGATATGTCAGGGCAATGCCGCTGGCGGCGGTACACCGTCCGCCCTCTCATGCACAGAAAAAATCCCCGTTCAGGGGGTATAAACATGTTTACAGGCCAGCGCCGATTGCCGCGCCATTTATGGGCTGGTGGGGTATTAACATGTTAACAGGGGTATAAACATTTTTACCGGGGGTATAAACATGTTCAGTTCGGCGGCGTAGCGTCTTTGCCGCTCGTTTTTCACGGGGCATGAATGTAGTGAGAAACCTTAACATTCCTTAACATCCAGCTTATGCCCCAATTCGCAGTTTCTCCTCCAATTCGCAACCTTTTTCGCACGCCGCAAATAGCGGCATCCCAGCACTGGCAAGGCTTTGAGAGAAATTTCAGATTCAATTATCGGTTTCGTTTCTGGGGTAAATTTGCGCTCAATTCGCAGTTCAGATGTATAGATTCGTCAAGGTTCCTTTGCGCACAATTCGCAGTTAAGATGTCAGGTTTTGTGAGGTTCCAGACCTTAGGTTTTCTTAGGTTTTCGATGTGAGCAAATTTGCGCACATCTACCAACACAACCCGCAATGACGTTAACATTTGTTAAGATTTGGTTGATAAATAACCATCCTGTTTTTTGCATCACGTCAAAGACAGCGGGAACCAAAGGCCACCAGCAAGCCATTGTATAAACTACTTTCGCGGTCATTGCGCGATGCACGTCACCGTACATCTATCCCCAAATTCGCTACCGGATTGAAGCCCTTAAAATTCTAGACGGCCTGAATCTCGGTAAAGCCGCAACCCCAATGCTGGCGCGGCTTTCGAGCTTAACGGGCTTGAAATCCGTCTATAAGGGTCTAATATTTTTAGCCCTTCTGGTGGCGGCAAGCAGACCACACACATTGACGCGGTGGCCTGCTGTTGAGTCGTCAGGCGGTGACTGCTGCGCACGTCTCAGCGCGTCCGTTGCCTGTCCCTGCTGGCCTTTCTTTCCTGTCGGGCGGGCAGTTCTGGCACTGATAACGCTGTCTGCCACTACCTGATAACCCTGCTGTGTACCGCCGTCCTGCCCCGTCCACTGGTCAACGTTACACTTTTTCCACGCCTGATTTCACAACTTGCCTATGCAAGGCGATTTTCCTGTCCGCATATTGGACAACATCTTTAATTACTAACTTTTGAATTGCAGAAATTATTATTTCCATTGATGAAAATTCTGGCTTGTTATTTTTTGATGGGAGGGAGATAGTATCCTTCTGGATTTTCGTATTACTAATGCTATCACCCCAAGAATATTTGTGGTTTAAACTTTTATGTACGCAGGTGGCTAGATATAATTGAGTTAACTTTGCTTTCCCATTTTCACCTTTAAGCCTTAAAGTTAAATTATGGCTATCATTAGAGTAAAAATCACGTCCCTGATAACTAACAACAAATGTTTTTCCACCAATAAAAATACACCCCCCTTTCTCTAAAAATCTATTGTCATAAGATATGTAAGAGCTCACTCCATTATTCTCACTGCTGGCACATAAATATGGCGTGTTACCACTATTCTGTTTGATATCTCTAGCGAGAATGTTACTTGTATTTTTAACATCAAACACATCAATAACATTGAAAACATTAAATATCAAATCGTTATAGTTATCTAACGCTTGCTGTTCCTCTTGTGTTAAATTATAATCTTTCAACCCAGCAACGGTTAAATACGCCTCCAGCTCCGCTATACGCTCCGCCTCCAGCTCCGCTATAAAATCCTCCATGAAATTGAAGTCGATTTTTCCTTTGCTAATCGGTAATTTAATATATTTGTTTTTTACAACATTCCATCCCCCCAGCTTATTTTTGTAGGAATATATATGTAGATCCGTAATTTTATTAATACACTGAACTACAAATAAGTACTGTTTCGGTGACAATTCAATGTCACTTACATTCCATTGAAGGGCATAGGCATCTGACAAAACAGTAAACTCATTGGACTGAAAATAAGCTCGGTAAACATCACTATTTGAAGGGATTGAAATCACATTTTTTAAAATAGTTGCCCCCTCTCTAGGTACAAAATAGTTTAGCCCTTGGTTATTGAAACTAGACGTAAGACATGGAAGTGTATACTTCCCTATTTTTTTCTTTGGTAACTCATCTGCTTTGAAAGGCAGTTTTTTTGTCTTTATTTTTTCTAATAAATCACCAACCCGAAACTCACCCCACTCAACATCTTCTAACATTTTGTTAAGTGGGGATGCTACTTTCCCGAATCATCACCTTGTTGCTTTATAAGATTAGATACTTCCCACGCCAAATAATTGCTGACAGTTTGTTTAAAATCATTCAGTGTTGGTTTGGTGTCTACGGGAATAGATTGATTCCAGTCTGCCCCATTATCAGGATCGATAGTGCCTTCAAAGTATTTCTGTTCGGTCAGAATATTGAGTTTACTTTTACCAACGCGAACCAAATCAACCACTTCCTGATATCGTTCTTTGGCACGGTCTGTATCCTTAAGATTATTGCTCGCTTTTTTTCGGTTAGTACGAGTATAGCCATCATGAGTGAAATCGATAAATTTGACCATTTCATCCCTGTGATGAGCTTCGCCCACTTTAAATACATAGATATAGGTTTGAACACTGGATTTTCCAATAAACAGGTCAATAGGCATTTTAATGCTAGCAACCAGTGTGTTACTTTTAAGTATTTTTTTATTGTTCTCTTTAGCTTTCCCTGATCCTGCTGAACCTTGAATAATAATAGCTGCGTACCCGCCATTCATCATAGCAAGTGCTTTTTCAACAAATATCATCCCATTACCTTGAGCGGAATAAGGAGGATTTAAAACAAACGCATTTGCAGGGAATACCTTATCCGTTTTACCAAAGCCATACTTCCCGTCAAAGTCTGTTAATGAGTTTTTATTTAATATATTAGAGCTACCATCACCCATTAAAATCATATTTAAAATAGCCAGCATATAGACACTGGACAACAACTCCAAGCCAAGGAGCTGTTCTGCTTTAATACTGGCTTCTTTAGCTCTGAATTTCTCCGGTGAATCAATGCTGTTCTTGGCATCTATCAGCATTTCATTCATCGCAGCAACCAGTAAACCGGCAGAGCCAGTCGCAAAATCCCAGACATAGGAGTCTTTGTTAACTCTGGCAAGCTTCACTAATAATGTTGCTACATATGATGGAGTTAAAACCACATCATTGAGTTTATCTTGCGTAAAACCCAACCATCCATACATCTCATTAAACAACTTACCGGTAAAGTCAGTAGTCAACCCAATCTTGTAATAAATACCCAAATCGTCAACAATTTTAGTAAAAATTCGCTTAAGCTGACTTTCACCATTACTTACTTTATTAATATTATATGTAATTAACGTATTTTTTAATGTTCTTATGATTAAAGACTTTTTATCCGCAGGTAACGCCTTGTGATTGAGAAATGACTCTATCTTTTTAATGATGATGTCACCATCTGTATACCCCTCTTCGATTGAAGAGGATAAATCACTTTTCTCTAAAGGTTTTACCTTTCCGGGAATACCAATTGTTGCAATAATAGATGCCGCGACTAAGTAAACACGGTCATTTTCACCGAGGCCTTTTTCATTTTGATAAATGTCATTATTTAACTTAACCAAACAAGCATCAATTTCTTTTTCTTTCTGACTCTTTAAATTATCTAATTCTTGTTGTGATAGCTGTATTGTTTTTACTTTTTCAATAAACCCATCAAAATTCTCTTCTGCTAAAAATGAAAAATCAGAATAATCTGCAACTTTTCGCCCGGAACCGAGATTACTTTTTGCAACATAATACACACCAATTTCATGTTGTAGCTTACCGATTTCATCAATAAAGCCTGTCATGCCTATAGCGATAATATCGGTATAGCTCGTGTGATGAAGTAATGCATTCGCATAATGCACTGCCCCGTTAACGGCATAGCTATTTATATTTTTAAAGTTTGGTTCGTTCTTGGACGTCTGATTATCGACTAATCCATCAACATTAAGGTTGACAAGTTTATCCTTGTACCCTTTATACTCAATTAAAATAGGGTATGAATTGAGTTTTTTATCTTTCAAAATGAGTTTTACATCGGGTCGATTTCCGCCAACTCCGCCATTTTTAGAAAAATAGTCATTAAGTGCTTTATCTATCTCATCATTTAATGAATTTTGTTCTAATTTATAATCCAAATTATAAGATTTAAGCCAACCGTTAGCCAGGTCTGCAATATTGGGTTCAACTGATTGTAATTTAGCCATTTTTCTTCACTTACTCCATATCCCTTATTGGCGTATCAAATTCAGAAGCGCAATGCCAGTACGCCCTTCCTGGCTCTGCAAACACCACCACGGTCTTTCTCTGCCGTTACGCCATCAATACTTTTGAAGTCTCTCACTTCCTAAAGCTACCTGGAACTACATAAGACCAATGTCTTACCTTCTTCCACCCAAAACCTTACATCATCGTTATTACCTTGACTATTGTACTGAATAGCTAGCCAGTAACAAGGCTGCTGCCTCCTGCGTGGTGAAGCCCTGCGCCTCAATTTCTCTGATAACTTCGATCTGCTTTTTGTGGTGCTCGTTCATTTTTTCCACTCCTTTCTGATTCATACCCCCCCCTGTGAATCTTTTTGGGGGTGTTGTTGGTCTACACGTCTACCTGCGGCAAAAAAAATCAAAAAACACAGTAATTACGCGGCTTGCAGAGGGGTAGACGTTTGTTTTCACACGTCTACCTTACCTCTACCTACGTCTACCCTGTTTATTTATACAGCATCAAAATAGGTAGACGTATGTAGACGTAAGGTAGAGGTAAATATATATACGTCTACCCACCTAAATCCCTTGCTATCACTGGCCTGAAAGCCAAAAGGGTAGACGTGTAGACGTAAGTCACACCCTGAAAAGTTTTCACGCGGGGGCGTCTGGAACATCAACCCCGTATGCGCGGGGAATAAATTCCTCTGCCAGCTCCGTTATGCTCAGGTTAGTCTGAGTGCGCCCCTTAACTTTCCGTGTCAGATACTGACTCCGGTATTCCTTCGCGGCGTTTTTCATCGCCCGAGAAAACTTCTCCACAGAGAGAGGTTTACCCAGCCCGTGATATTCCAGGAAAGATAAATACAGGTGATAAAGATACGCTCTCGGCTCAGGCTGTCCCGCCCATGTTCCGCCGCCCATCATCAGCCCTTTAGGTTCAGTCATGAAAAACAGCGCTGCGCACATGTCGATTACTGGATCTGTGCCGCGCTTAACGCCCAGCGCCTCCAGTGAATCACGCTGTTCCATCAAAAGTAACTTAGCCCTGTTCTGGTCGGAAAAAGCACCCAGCAAGTGACGAATGATTACCGGTACTTCGCGCCGAATTTTAGCGGTTAGATCCGGGTCTTTATCTGCCTCGGACACTGGATTATTGAACGGGAATATCACACGGCGGCGGGCAATGCCCCCGTTGCGCTCGGTAAATGTCATTGGCTCGTTATTGGTCGCCAGCACAACCGCATTCAGTACCGTTGTGAACTGCTTTTCGTACTTACCGTCGATTTCAACCGGATCGCCGCCTGTAATGGCCTTGATACCCGCCCCCTCACCCACGTAGCGCGTCTGGTCTGGCATAATTATCAGACTCTTTCCGACGAACTGCGCCCGCCCGCGTGCAAGGTCGAGCGTGCTCATGCTACCGCTGGCTGTGTTGTGCTCCCCGGCAAGCGTCGCGGCAATGCTGCTGAATACGGACTTACCGCTGCCACCTTCCCCCGTCACCTCAATAAATAGCTGCCAGTCGTGACGCTTTGCCAGCACCATAAACAAGGCCGCTTTAATGCGCTCGCCCTTCCCGTCTGTGCCATCGCTGGCGTGGTTCAGCCATCGCGTGAAGTGTGGGGCATGTTCTTTAAGGCTCTCTCCCGGCGCGGGTGGTGTGTAGTCGATCCCGTTGTGGTTCATCAGCCAGTTATCCGGGCTGTGAGCGGAAAATGTCCGAGTGTTGAGGTCGTACACGCCATTCTTAAAACCGATTAGATCTGCTTGCTGGTCAGCGGTGGGCTTTAGCTGTAGCTTCATCGTCGCCACCACGGACTTGATCCCCTTTTCCGTGTAATGGGCTTCGTGCTCCTCAAAAATGGACACCATGACGCGCTCAAGCTCACTGTCTGGCAGTTTTTCCCACACGCCCGAGCCGTAGCGATAAACCACGCCACTATCAGCGTTTACCGCCAGCCTGTCCCAGCGAGCCGCAAGCAACTTCGCTTTCTGGCTTGCTGCCATCTGGGAAATGTCACCATTTTCTGTTCGGCGGCTCTTTTTACCGCCCTCAATCGCTCTCAGTTGAACGCTCACACCCTCCCTCTCAATCTGGTAAATCGAATCGTTAAAAGCCGCTACAGAGGCTTCCAGCCCGTTCTCAAGGTGGTAGTCGTTCCAGTCAGCTTTGTGGCCTGTCGGTGGAACGGATACCCAGCCCGCCACGGACAAGGCAGCCTTCTCTGCTGAATCCTTCCCGATATTGTGCCCATCATCGCCGTTAATGTCGTTATCAGCGGCGATAATGATTTTCGCATCCGGGTACTTGCGGCGCATAACCCCGGCGACGTGGATCAGGTTCCCGGCGTCAATCGCTGCCACTGTGAGCGCGTCAGGACGCATCATGTGAACCGATAAGGCCGTTGCAAGCCCTTCGGCGATTAAAACGCTCTGGGGCGATTCTGGCGCGTTTACGGCATGGTATGCCCCGCGCTTTGCTGAACCCGTCAGGAGGCGCTTTTCTCCCTGCGGGGTAATGGTCTGCGCTGCTGCCACCGCGCCGGACTCGTCCACCAGCTCAAGCAGGATTGAACCATCGGAGAGAACGGGGAACGTGAACCCTCCCAGCTCTTTGCTAATCAGGTACTCAGATTCGCCCTGTGCGGCGCTGTCACGCATTCTGGCGTACAGACGGGCAAAGACAGCCCGCCGCTGCTCTGCTCTCTCTGTGGCCTGTTTCTGGTGCTCCTGCTCCCGCTGCTGGCGGTCAGCTTCCAGTTGCTCCCTTCTCTGGCTCGCTGCTGTCGGGTCTGCTTCCGCTGCCCGGTAATCAATACCCAGCACACCAGCGGCAAGCCTCGCCGCTTCTGTGGTGTCGCAGTTGTTGACCTTCTTAATCAGGTCTAAGCCGTCGCCAGCACCGCACTGATTGCAGATGTGAGCGCCGCGCCCGTCGTCGTCGAACCGAAAGCGATCCGTACCGCCGCACACGGGGCATCCGGCGTGTCTGTGTGGCGAATCAGGAACATCAATATTCAGGCCTGCCAGTACATGAGGCCAGTTATTCGCTGCTGCGCTGGTCACTTCGCGGATAAAGTCGATATTACGCATTCACACCCCCGCCATTACCCGCCACCGTTGCGCCCATATCGTTAGTCATGCTCTGCCAGATCTCCACCCCGAAGTCAGTAATTCCGCTACTGCTGGCGCATTTAGCCATTAAGACGATCCCCACCCCCTCCCACTGTGGGTAGTTGTCCCTGAGCGCCTCCAGCGCGTAACCGTCGATAAGTTCGCGCACCCCCTTAACGCCGCCGATAATGTCCACTTGAACAGACTGCCCGCCAGCATCAATCATGAAATAAGCGCCGCCGCTGGTGGCGGTGATATGGTCATACAACGCCGCCGCGTACTGGTTAGCCAGTGAATTAAGCTGGAAATTTTTAGTAATCATGTAGCCTCTCAGTGCGCTATCGGCTGCTCTGGCAGCCCGTTCTGTTCAAAGTCTGCAATAAAGTGATCGTGCAGCTCCGCCAGCACCTCACGCCCAAAGTCCGAAATAACCCCGGCATCAGCGTCAATCATTCGGGTATAAAAGGTAATGGCGTGCTCTGTACCCTGCCCAGTGCCGTAGCGCTCGATCATTGCGCCCTCGATGTTGTTCGCCATCGCCAGACGCTCAGAGAACGGGTAAACCACAATTCCCGTCTTACCATTTGAGTAAATCGCTACCTGTGACGTTGTGCCGTCAGCCTCGGCGACGGAGGTTGTGCCGTTCTCACGCTTCATGTCACAGATAAAGGCAGCGGCGACCAGCCATCGCCACATTTCAAGGTGCTGCTGTGCGGTGAAGTCGAACCAGCCGTTATTACCGCCATCGGCAACGGCTCCATGAATAGCGAGTCCGATATCTGGCTGGCTGTCATATTCCCCCACAACGAGACGCGCAACGGCGCATTCATAGGTAACAAGCTCAACGTGTTCATAAACCCCGGCATCGTTGCGGGTCATGATGTTCACACCGTCCGGTGTGGCCTCTGCGTGGTGTGGTATGTTCATGCTGCTAACTCCCCCGCTCTGAAACGGGCAGAAAACACCATCACGCAAGCATCGGGTGACTGCTGGCGGGCTTCCGCTTCGGTTTCGGCCTCAATGGTAATCAGGCGCGGTTTAGCTGTGCTCAGCGCCAGAAAGCGCCAGATGAATTTATTCAGGGTGTGCGAATCCCGCTCTTGCGGGTGTGTGGTACTCTTTTTCATAGCTGCCTCGATACTATTACTATCGGTGGTGGTTAGACGCCCCGGTACTGCTCTAACAGTCTGGGGCGTTGTTTTTTGGTATGCACTTGTCATACACTTGACTACCATTAAAACATAATTAGGTGTCAACCAAATGTCAACCAATGAAATAAAGGGAAAAGGTAATAAGCAAATCGCGCTACGCGTTGAACCTTCATTAGAAAATGGAATCAAGCAAGCGCTGGCGCAAGATGGCGACGCCTCTGTTTCGGCATGGATAAAGCGGATACTGCGCAAAGAACTACAGCAACGCGGCATCGAGCCAAAGGGATGACTCATGAGCGAGCCAGAAGACGATAAGCCAGTGGACGACGAGTTAGACGGGTCTTCGCCAGATAAACCGATGCGCTTCCTTCTCGAAGATGCGCTGTTAAATTCCAAGGGGGTGTGGGACGGCTGGAACCCGGAGTACAGCGGGCGCAAAATTGCGCGGGCTGACCGTATAGCCGACACACTACAAGGCACGGTATTAAAACCACGCCAACGCCGCAAACCAAAGGCAGACGAGCCAGCGGAGTAATCCACACTGGAACATAGAGGTTGAGAATGTCGGCGATATCCTGCTGGGTCAGGTCGCTGTGTGAGTTAATAGCGGCGTTGTGGTTCACAAGCTGAATGACCTTGAGAACGTCACCACGGGACGCAAAACGGTAGCGCAGGTGTGCGCCGATGCCGTCCGGGTTCTTCTCGTCGATGCGTTCCAGTCGGATATCAAGCTGGCGCTCTAATTCGGTTGCGTAGTTTCTTCCAGAGGAAAGATGGCAGTAGCGCAGAATGTCGTTTTCAGTCCATCCCTCTACGCCAGTGCGCAGCATGTAGACGCGGGCGCGATGTTTCTTTGGTGTGCGTTTGAATGGTTGTACCGGGCTGGTGGTCGGCGTAATATCAGACGTGCGAATGTCTGAATTAGCCGCCTGCTGTACGAGGCGGTTTTTCTTTTGCATTACGCCACCTCACCACGGCGTTCAGCCAGCCAGTTATTAATCTCTACCGCGTCGAATGCGGTCACGTTATCGCTGAGTTTCACCGGGCGCGGCATTGTGCCGTTCTTCACCCAGCGATCGATAGTTGGCATGGATACACCCAGCATGTCCGGCATACGGAAACGACGGATGTACCCTGTGGTTGGAATGGCTGAGCGTGCTGCTTCTTCTGGTGTCATATGTCCCGTAACTCCTGTTGATAGCTGGTGTTACGGGCATATTGTCGGGAATTTTTGAGTGAGTAACGGAGTTATGAGAAAATTCCGTAGAATTATGATAATTCCTTTCTATCGTTCTACACCGCCAGCTCTTAGCCATGTAGCAAGGCTTTTAGAATCATCAGGAAAATTCAGTTCGAATCCTGCTTTTGCATTAGCTTTTTTCATTATTTCGCTAATCTTACCCATGAGGTCATTATCAGTTAATCCAATCCCTATAAGGAGAGAAACGATTAAGTCAGACTGTTTCGCCGTTACCCTGACTCTACCTTTTTCGCTATCTTTCTCTTTCTTATCTGGATTTTCACGCTCAATGAAATTGCTGATTAGTTTGCCTTCTTTATAGCTGGATAAAATACTCTCTACGTCTTTTCTTGCGATCAATACGTCATCGGCTCTAATTTCTAATACCCGTACCAAATCCATTACCGTGCGATCTGGGTTTAATTCATGCAACGAAGGAGACGCGGTAACAGCAAATCCATCCCTTGGTTCCAGTAATGGAAAAAGGGTAATAGGTCTTGATACATTCCCTTCAAGGTAAAGGTCTGACACCACGTCATGAGACAGCGCCCATAATCCTGCAATTTTACACCTAAATTTCAAAATTCTTTGCTGGCGCATCGCCTTCAGTGCCATATCTTCAGGCAGGTCTTTGAAGTGCGAGGGAACAATCCACTCCCCCATGATTGGCGATTTTTTTACTATCGTGAAGTGATATTCAGTTTTGTTAAAAGCATTCCCTTCGACTATGAAATGTTTAAATCCTTCCTCAGGAGAATTAGCCCACTCTGATACATCACCGTGTATTGTAACAATAGCCTGACAATCTCTTACCAGCACGCAAAGATCAATTGCCCCGGTATAGGCCATCTGAAGAATGTCTTCAGTCGTACATCCAGTTAGCTCAGCCGCTCGCTGGAGAGGAAAGAAATGAATCGGCGGTAATGGTATTGCTGGTTCAGTTTTTTGCTGTTTATCTTTATTCATAAGCTGGCCTTTTAGCTTCGCCTTTGAAGGTATTGAGTCAGGCGGTAAGGCTTCCCGCTTTTCGCCCCGTCGGGCTAGGCTCAATCTGTTCGTTAATTCTGGTTACTAATCGTGGTTACTGGTCGTGGTTACTTCGCCTTTCTCAATGGCGTTACGTTGTAGCTTTCGCCACGCTCAAGCGCCACCAGCAAATCAGCCCACTGCGCCAGCGCCGCCTTTCGTTCGTCGAAATACTGGTGGCGGTTATAGATACCCTCGACGCCCGGTATTTTGTGGTTTAGGCATCGCTCAGCTATCACAGGGTCAATCCCCAGCGCTGCCATTTGAGTACGCATCGTGCGGCGCAGATCGTGAATACTGAACGGCTCAACGTCCGGCATTTCTTTCAGGACGGCGGGCATAACCATATTCAGCGTGGCGCGGCTTACATGTGATGTGGTTCTGGCTCGTCTGGCTGGAATTAACCAGCGGCTATCACCTGCAAAGAGCCTGATTTCTTCGATCCATTCGATTACCGGCTGCGGTAGGGGAATGTCGATATCATCGCCATTCTTCGCGCGGATTCCCGGCAGGTGCCAGACGGCGTTTTTCAAATCGAACTCAGCCCATTCAGCGGCGCATAGCTCCATCTTTCTGACACCCAGCGCAAGGATGATTTTGAAGGTAAGCTCGTTCTCTCTGCTTATTCCACGCCCACGGCGTAGCGCTTTAAAGAACTGGATTAGTTCATCGCGTGATAAGGCGCGTTTTCGCCCCTGCTCCTTCCCCCCGGCATCCTTCGAGCCAAAGGATATAGCTGGGTTAACCTCAATCATTCCGCGCACCACGGCGTAATCAAACAGGCGCTTTAGCATTCTCAATACATCATTAGCGACCGTTGGCGATCCGCGCTGTAGCACGTCCTGCAAAATGCTATCAATATGGCGCGGGCGAACGTCCTCGACGTTCATTTTGCCAATTAGCGCCACGATGTTTTTTTGTAGGCTGCTGCGGAAAAGGTCAGGGTGTTTGTAATTCGGTTCGATCTGGCGGGTGTAATACTCAGCGGCAAGCGCCGAAACGTTAATGGCGTTCTTCTCGGCCTCGATCTTTGCCATAGCATCGGCTTTACGCTCCTGCTTCTCTGCGGCCACGTCATAACCCAGGGCAACGCGTGCTGAAAGCTCCCTTGCTATCTCCCTTGCTTTAGACAGGGGAAAATCCGAGTAAGAGCCAATCAGCATAGTTCTGGACTTACCAGCCATTTGATAGCGGTATCGCCAAAAAGGGGTTTTATCCTCTTTACGAAACCTCAGATACAGACCGTCACCGTCAGCGCGTCCCTCGAACCTTTCCCCGCTCTTAACCCATGCGCGAATTTGCATATCTGTAAGTTTTGGCATGTGCGATTACCTGATAAACCAGTGTATTTAGTCATGGGTACAACGTGATTTGTCCCAAAAACCACCTAAGATGTACCCAAAACAGCGATAACCCCCACAGGGTACAACCATGTGTACAACATTATCATGCGCTCTGATGCGTCGTTATGATAGCCCCTGATAACAAAAAAGCCCGGCATATGCGGGCTTTATGGATTTCGTGCTGGTGGGTGAATCGTCCTGATAGCTTACTTGCTTTTCTTGATGTGTTTAATCAAGCGCTTACGCTTACGCATCTGGTTCGGCGTCAGCGTGTTGCGTTTGTTCGCAAACGGGTTATCCCCTTCCTTAAACTGAATACGGATAGGCGTACCCATCACATCCAGCGATTTACGGAAGTAGTTCATCAAATAACGCTTGTAGGAATCCGGCAGATCTTTCACCTGATTACCGTGAATCACCACGATTGGCGGGTTGTAACCACCGGCGTGGGCGTATTTCAGCTTCACGCGACGGCCACGCACCAGCGGCGGCTGATGGTCTTCCGCTGCCATGGTCATGATGCGCGTCAGCATGGCGGTGCTTACACGACGGGTGGAACTGTCGTAGGCTTCGCGAACGGATTCGAACAGGTTGCCCACGCCACTGCCGTGCAGCGCAGAGATGAAGTGCACACGGGCAAAGTCGATAAAGCCCAGACGGAAGTCCAGCATCTCTTTGACTTGCTCACGCACTTCGTTGCTCAGGCCGTCCCATTTGTTGACGACGATAACAAGTGAGCGCCCACTATTGAGGATAAAGCCCAGCAGCGACAGGTCCTGATCGGAGATGCCTTCGCGCGCGTCGATGACCAGCATCACCACGTTCGCATCTTCAATCGCCTGCAGCGTTTTGATAACGGAGAATTTTTCCACTACATCGGTGATTTTCCCGCGCTTACGCACGCCCGCCGTGTCGATCAGCACATATTCGCGCTCGTCACGTTCCATCGGGATGTAAATACTGTCACGCGTCGTGCCCGGCATGTCGTAGACCACCACGCGGTCTTCGCCGAGAATACGGTTGGTCAGTGTGGACTTACCTACGTTCGGACGACCGACGATAGCGAGTTTGATCGGCAGATCCTGCGGATTAAAATCATCCTCAGGTTCTTCTTCTGCGCCCTCTTGATCGGCTTCGAACTGCGCCCAGTATTCAGCGTCTTCGTCCACTTCTTCCGGCGGGTTTACTTCGTCAACCCACGGCAGCAGAACAGTTTCGAGCAGGCTGGTGACACCGCGGCCATGAGACGCGGCAATCGGGTAGATTTCACCAAGGCCCAGGGCCCAGAAATCCGCTACCGCCTGATCGGCATCAATACCGTCAGTTTTGTTCGCCACCAGGAAGGTTGGCTTTTCGCGAGAGCGCAGGTGTTTGGCGATAGCCGTATCGGCAGGCATCAGGCCCGCACGTGCGTCTACCATGAACAGAACAATGTCCGCTTCTTCAATCGCCAGCAGAGATTGCTCTGCCATGCGCGTTTCCACACCGTCTTCTGTACCGTCGATACCACCCGTATCGATACAGATAAACTCGCGACCTTCCACTTCAGCACGACCGTACTTACGGTCACGAGTCAGCCCCGGGAAATCCGCCACCAGCGCATCACGGGTGCGTGTTAAACGGTTAAAAAGAGTGGATTTTCCAACGTTCGGGCGCCCGACAAGCGCGACCACAGGTACCATGTTTGAAGCCTCATAAAATTCAAATAAACGTCGCAGTTGCGGCGTTTTTATAAAAGTCAAAACGGCCCCTGAGTTAACAGGAGCCGTTTATTATACTACAAACGAGACGATTAACGCGTGATCGCGTAGAGCGTACCGTCTTTTGCCTGGATCAGCAGTTTGCCGTCAGCCACAACCGGATCGGTCAGGAAACCAGAGCTGTCGACTTTTTCCTGCGCCACGAAGCGACCCGTTTCCGGATCAATCCAGTGCATATAACCTTCGCTATCGCCCACCACCAGGCTGCCATTGTACAGCGCAGGTGCGGTCAGCAGACGGTGCAGCAGATCGCTCTGCGTCCACAGCGTGACACCACCGTCGGTGTTCAGCGCCAGCAGACGGTCGTTCTGATCCACCAGGTAGATGCGGTTGCCCTCGACCACGAAATCGTTCACTGAACCCAGCTCACGTTTCCACATAACCTGGCCGCTGCGCAGATCCAGCGCCGTCAGGTTGCCGTTGTAAGCCAGCGCATAAACCACGTTGTCCACGATAACGGGCGTGGTATCGACGTCGCTCAGACGGTCAATTTCAGTCGGACCGGTTGCCTGGGAGATACGCTGCTGCCAGATCATCTGACCCTGCTGCATCAGCACGGCGCTGACGCGACCGTTATCACCGCCCACGATAGCCGCACCAAACGCGGTCGCAGGGGCAGATTCGCCGCGCAGAGACAAGGCTGGCATGTCCAGGTTCACAGTCCATTTCACGGCACCGTCAGCTTCGTTCAGCGCCTGCAGCTGGCCGTTGCTGGTATGAATCAGCACCAGGCCGTCGCTCACAACCGGACGAGACAGGGCTTCACCCGCTACGCGAGTTTGCCATGCAATAGAACCGTCGCTGGCGTTCAGCGCATAGACCTGCGCTTTTTCGCTACCGATATAGACATGACCACCGGAAACGGTCACGCCGCCCGAGAGCAGTGCCGGCGTACGGGAGAACCAACCGTCTTTTTCGGCCAGATTGACCGACCAGACTTCTTTCCCGTCATCGGCGTTGAACGCGCGCACGGTGCCTTTGCGATCAGCCGCATAGACAACGCTATCGGCATACGCCGGATGCAGGTTGGAATAGAAATCACCGATTCCATCACCCACGGAAGAGCTCCACGCGGTTGACGGGGTAAACTGATTTTCAACCGTCGGCAGCGGGGACATTTTTACAACATCTTCTTCGCCACTGAACAGTGAACAGCCACTCAATAACGTAACAGAAAGCAGTCCTGGCAGAAGTAATTTACGCAATTGCATCGGGTCCCTCTCAGACGGACAAATTATTTATTTTCATCTGCATCATTTCGCTCAGCGCAGGTGAGGCGTTACTTTTCACGCCCGCTTCCCACGCGCTTCGCGCGCCTTGTTTGTCGCCTTTGCTCAGCAGAGCTTCACCACGCAGGTCAGCAACGATGGCTGCAAAACCTTCACCTTTGACAGTGTCGAGGGTTTTCAGCGCGTCGTCGGCTTTGTTCTGCTGGACCTGAATACGCGCCAGGCGCAGATTAATCACCGCTTTCAGATTGTCATCGCTGGCTGCCGCGAGACCCTGAGTCAGCTGCGCGGCGGCTTTATCCAGTTCATTTTTATCAACGAACTGCTGAGCCACTTCGAGCGATGCCAGTGCACCGTAAGTATTTTTGTTGTCAGCAGCAAATTTCTCCGCAGCAGCCAGCGTTTGCGGCTGATCGGCACGAATTGCGCTCACGGTATTTTCATAGGACAGGGAAGCATCACGCGCGGAATCAGCCTGATGGCTATTCCAGTAACGCCAACCCATCAGCGCGCCCACACCCAAAATCACCCCAACGGCCAGGGCTTTGCCATTTTCGGCAAAGAAGCGTTTAATCGCATCAACCTGGTCGTTTTCGTTCTCGTACATTTCCACGCTGTTCTTCCCCTTAGCCCAGTAAAGTGCGCAAGTGCGCGGCAACGCTATCCTGCGTTACGGTTGTTTGCTCACCAGAGCGCAGGTCTTTTACCACCACTTCGCCAGCAGCCACTTCGGACTCGCCCAGCACCAGTGCGATACTTGCGCCCCATTTGTCGGCACGGGCAAACTGCTTTTTGAAGTTGCCACCACCATGGTTAGTCATCAGCTTAACGCCCGGCAGCGCATCGCGCAGACGTTCGGCAAACTGCATTGCCGCAGACTGCGTATCCGCACCTGAGGCCACCAGGTATATATCGACAACGGATTCTGCTTTAAATTCCGGATTAACTGCCTGAACCAGCAAAACAAGTCGTTCAAGACCCATTGCGAAACCTACTGCAGGTGCAGCACGGCCACCCAGCTGTTCTACCAGACCGTCATAACGACCGCCTGCACATACGGTACCCTGAGAACCCAGGCTGGTGGTGACCCACTCAAATACCGTGCGATTATAGTAATCCAGACCGCGCACCAGACGCTGGTTCACGGTATAAGCAATACCGGCCGCTTCCAGCAGTTTGCACAGGCCAGCGAAATGCTCGCGAGAATCGTCGTCCAGATAGTCACCCAGCGCCGGGGCATCGTTCAGCAGCGCCTGCACTTCCGGGTTCTTGGAATCCAGAACGCGCAGCGGATTGCTGTACATGCGACGCTGGCAGTCTTCATCCAGCTTATCTTTGTGCTGTTCCAGGAATGCGACTAACGCATCACGGTAGTTCGCACGCGCTTCCAGGGAGCCAATGGAGTTCAGCTCCAGCGCAACGTGCTGAGAAATCCCCAGCTCACGCCACCAGCGCGCCGTCAGCATGATCAGCTCAGCGTCGATATCTGGACCTTGCAGGCCAAAGACTTCCACACCCAGCTGATTAAACTGACGATAACGGCCTTTTTGCGGGCGTTCGTGGCGGAACATCGGGCCGATATACCACAGACGCTGCTCCTGATTGTACAGGAGACCATGTTCGATGCCGGCGCGTACACAACCTGCCGTACCTTCCGGACGCAGCGTCAGGCTATCGCCGTTGCGGTCTTCAAAGGTATACATCTCTTTTTCAACGACGTCGGTCACTTCGCCGATCGCGCGTTTAAATAACGGGGTCTGCTCTACAATCGGCAAACGGATTTCGCTGTAACCGTAGCTGCCGAGCACCTGTTTCAGAGTGCCTTCAATGCGCTGCCAGATGGCGGTTTCGCCAGGCAGATAATCGTTCATGCCGCGGATGGCTTGAATGTTTTTTGCCACGTTTATTCTCTTTCTATATACAAAAAAACCCAAAGAATGGGTTCAATCATACATGGGAAGCCTGACGCTTCCCATCACGTTATTTTTCAACTTGCTGAATGCTGATTCGCTGGGCTTCGTCCAGCATCGTCGCTTTTGCGCGAATGCGGGCTTCCAGTTGATCGATCATGTCGTTGTTGTCCAGACGGTCTTTGCGGATCCCATCTTCATAGAGGCCGCTTTTCTTGTTGCCGCCGGTCACGCCAAGCGTTGACACCAGCGCTTCACCAGGACCGTTCACCACGCAGCCGATAATAGAGACATCCATCGGCGTGATCAGATCTTCCAGACGCTGCTCCAGCGCGTTGACCGTACCGATAACGTCAAACTCCTGACGCGAACAGGTTGGACACGCAATGAAGTTGATCCCGCGAGCACGAATGCGCAGGGATTTCAGAATGTCGAAACCGACTTTGATCTCTTCAACCGGATCGGCTGCCAGCGAGACACGCAGCGTGTCGCCGATCCCTTCGGAAAGCAGCAGCCCAAGGCCGATCGCGGATTTCACAGAACCACTGCGTAAGCCACCGGCTTCGGTGATCCCAAGGTGCAGCGGCTGATCGATTTGCTTCGCCAGCAGGCGATAGGATTCAACGGCCAGGAAAACATCAGACGCTTTCACACTGACTTTGAACTGATCGAAGTTGAGGCGATCGAGATGATCCACATGGCGCATGGCTGATTCCAGCAGCGCCTGCGGCGTCGGTTCGCCGTATTTTTCCTGCAGATCTTTTTCCAGCGATCCGGCGTTAACGCCGATGCGGATAGGAATATTTTTATCGCGGGCGCAGTCAACGACCGAACGAATACGCTCTTCGCTGCCGATGTTACCTGGGTTGATACGCAGACAATCCACACCATATTCCGCGACTTTCAGCGCGATTCGGTAATCGAAGTGGATATCGGCAACCAGCGGAACATTAACCTGCTGCTTGATGAGTTTGAATGCCTCGGCGGCATCCATGGTCGGCACGGAGACGCGGACAATATCCGCACCTACGCGCTCTAATGCTTTGATTTGATTGACCGTCGCCTCAACATCCGTGGTACGGGTGTTGGTCATCGACTGAACGGCGATGGGTGCACCATCACCAATCGGCACATTCCCAACGTAAATCCGTTTAGATTTTCTACGTTGAATCGGAGCCTGATTATGCATGAAAAGTCTCCCGCGTTACTCGCCTGTTACTGTGTTGCTGATTGTTCGGCATTAACGGTAAGACGCGCAACCTGGTTAGTTCTGATAAAACGGCTCAGATCGACAGGTTTTCCTTGATACTGGATCTGCACCGCAGCCGGAGCACCGATTTTAAGCTTATACGGAGCCTGACCGGTTAGATTTAATGTGCCATCTTTACGCTGCAGGCCACTGAACAGTTTTTTACCTGTTGCATCCGTCACTTCCAGCCAGCAGTCGGCAGAGAAGTTCATCACCAGCGCGTTAGGATCGGCAGTGGTTGCCCCTGCGACGCCAGCCTGGTCCGTTGGCAGCGGCTGTGTGGTGTTCGCCGTAGCGGCAGGTGTTGTCGCCGCTGGAGCGTTATCCACATTCGCCTGAGACGGTGCGATAACAGCATTTTGCGCTGTCGTCTGGTCCGGTGTGGTGGCCGGCGCTGGCGTTTGGGCAGGTTCAACAGCCTGAGAATCGGTAGCAGCAGTTTGCGGTTCGCCGGAAGTGGCGCTGCTGTCGGTGTTTAACGGCACGCTTTGCGCGCCGTCGTTACCGGAATTGTTTAGCTCGGCAGAGGACTGGTCAGCCATCGTGGTGATCTCTTCCTGCTGCGCTTTGTGGTTTTGCCACCACCATGCGCCCGTCAGACCAATCACCACAAACAGTACCAGCCAGGTAAAGCTCATCAGCCAGCCATCACGTTTTTTGCGACGTTTGCCCAGAGAGAAGGTCTGCATCGGCGCGACTTTCGCCGCACGTACCGGTGCCTGTTTTTCCATCATTGGCAACAGTTCTTCTTCAGGGATATGCACCAGTTTTGCATAAGAGCGGATGTAACCACGCAGAAACGTTGAAGCAAGATCGGCCGGAGCCTTGTCTTCTTCAATATCGCGAACCGTGGAAACCTTCAGGCACAAGCGTTCTGCAACAGCTTGCTGGCTGAGTCCGAGTTGTTCACGGGCATTGCGAAGACGAACGCCCGTGGAGAGTGCTTCATTTTGGTCGTGAGTGGCTTCAGTATTCATTCGCTACAACTACTTACTGGTACGTGTAAATTAGGGTTCAGGCGCCGGTGAGTCACAATGCCACCCGCACCGCGAAACTTCTGGTCATTTAACCTTAGACAGACAGTTAGTATAAGACTGTCCGGCTTTAGTTGACAGTGCAGCGCTACTCATGAGGCTAAACTGTTGTTGCGACGTTACATACTGCCTTAAAGTCGTCTGAAACGCACCGTAATTATTCAGCAATCACAATCTACGTGGCTGAATATTCAGTAAGCTAATGCGTCACGGTACAAACCTGCACCGCGACGCATACGAATCACACAGCTTTGACCTCAATCGCCTCACCCTGCATGCGCTTACGCAGCGTACGCTTGGTACGGTCGATCACATCACCGGCCAGCTGGCCGCAGGCGGCATCGATATCATCACCACGGGTTTTACGCACGATGGTGGTGAAACCGTACTCCATGAGCACCTTGGAGAAACGATCGATACGGCTGTTAGAACTACGGCCATACGGCGCCCCCGGGAACGGGTTCCATGGGATCAAGTTAATCTTGCACGGCGTGTCTTTCAGCAATTCAGCCAGCTGATGCGCATGATCGGTTTCGTCATTCACATGGTCCAGCATCACATATTCGATGGTCACGCGGCCCTGGTTGGCATTGGACTTTTCGAGGTAGCGACGCACGCCCGCGAGGAAGGTTTCGATATTGTACTTTTTGTTGATCGGCACAATTTCGTCACGAATTTCATCGTTCGGTGCATGCAGGGAGATCGCCAGCGCCACGTCAATCATGTCGCCCAGTTTATCCAGCGCAGGCACAACGCCAGAGGTGGAGAGGGTCACGCGACGTTTGGACAAACCAAAGCCGAAGTCATCAAGCATGATTTCCATCGCCGGAACGACGTTGGTCAGGTTCAGCAGTGGCTCGCCCATGCCCATCATCACCACGTTGGTGATAGGACGTGTGCCGGTCACTTTTGCCGCGCCGACGATTTTCGCCGCGCGCCATACCTGGCCGATAATTTCAGACACGCGCAGGTTACGGTTAAAGCCCTGCTGCGCCGTCGAGCAGAATTTGCACTCCAGTGCACAACCAACCTGAGAGGAGACGCACAGAGTCGCGCGATCTTCTTCCGGGATGTACACGGTTTCAACGCGCTGATCGCCAACTGCAATCGCCCATTTGATAGTGCCGTCAGAAGAACGCTGCTCTTCCACCACTTCCGGTGCGCGGATTTCAGCGACTTCTTTGAGTTTGTTACGCAGCACTTTGTTGATGTCAGTCATGTCATCAAAGTTGTCGCTGCAATAGTGGTACATCCATTTCATGACCTGATCGGCACGAAACGGCTTCTCGCCCATCTCTTTGAAAAACTCGCGCATCTGCTGACGGTTCAGATCCAACAGGTTAATTTTTCCATTTTTATTAGGAACCGCGGCAATGGCGACTTCAGAGGTGTTAACTAGTTCAGACATAATATTTTCCGGCCTCGTTGTTACACGTTATGGCCCGTGGAGGGTTGAAAAGAAACGCCCCGGTGAGCGCTTTGCTCTTCCGGGGCGTTGCATTGTACAAAGTCTGGCGCAGGGATGCCACGTTTGCACGCGACTTTTACCAAATTTATACCCTTCCCTGAGGAATTAGCGGGTACGAGCGCACACTTCGCCTTCGGCGAAGAAGTAAGCGATTTCGCGCGCAGCAGATTCTACAGAGTCGGAACCGTGGGTGCCGTTCTCGGTGAAGCTGTCAGCGTAATCTGCACGCAGAGTGCCAGCCAGTGCGTTAGCCGGGTTAGTTGCACCCAGCAGATCGCGGTGACGCTGTACTGCGTTTTCGCTTTCCAGTACGGAAACCACGATTGGACCGGAGGTCATGAACTCAACCAGGCCATCGAAGAAAGGTTTGCCGTCGTGCTCAGCGTAGAAACCGCGAGCCTGTTCAACGGTCAGATGCAGCATTTTGGTGCCAACGATTTTGAACCCTGCAGATTCAAAGCGAGCAAAGATGCTGCCAATAACGTTTTTTGCCACCGCGTTTGGTTTGATGATGGAAAAAGTACGTTCAATAGCCATGATAACCTCTGTGTTATGTTCTGTTGTTTTGCATACGTCTGTATAAGATGGCGCGGATTATAGAGAGCAAAAACGCCATTGCCTATGGTTCAACGTAACATTTTTTTAAAATAAGACGAGTTTTAGCAACAGCTCACATCCCGGATGGGTTTTTCGCTACTGCAGGGTGAAATTCACCGTAGCGACTTGCCCCGTCTCATCCATTACCAGTAACTGATAATCCCCTGCTTTATCAAGCTGCAAAGTGTAAGCGCGCCCTTTCACATTCAGCGGTTCGCCATTCAGGAACCACCAGCGCTCACTGTCGCTGCCAATTGCCTGTAGCGGAAGCGATACGCGCGACTCACCGGGCAGGCGTTTAATCAATGCCCCCTCACGCACGCCGGAGAGCATCAACGGCGCAGGGGAATCTTGCGCCAGCGGAGGACAGGTGGTTGACGGTGCCGGAACGCGCACCGCCCGGCGTTCAGAAGCAGGAAGCCAGGGTTCAAGCGGTAACGGCCAGACGTCGAGGATTTTCTCCTGCGCGCCGGGGCAATCAGCCGCGACGCGTTTGCCCTGGTTATCCAGCCAGACCGGGAAGCGAATCCCGCGGATCCCCTCTTGCTCTGGCAATAACAGTGTGGGCGGCTGACTGCCGTCAAGCAACCAGGTCGCTAGCCTGCGACGGCAGTTCTCACTCCCTTCAGGCAGGGATTGCCCGCCGGGCCAGCAGATCACACCGCGACTGACCGACGCCGGGCGCGGATCGCGCGGCAAGCGCCCTTCATCCACCGTTGAACTCGACTGCAGCATATTATTGACCTGGTTCAGCACTGGCACGGCGCTGGCGAATCCAAACTGCCCGGCAACGGGTGTCCCGTCCGGGCGTCCGGTCCAGATCCCAATGATGTAGCGCGCGTTCAGGCCAATGGCCCAGGCATCACGATAGCCATAGCTGGTACCGGTTTTCCACGCCAGCGGTGCAACCTGCGGCAGTGCGCTATCCGGCAGCGGCTGCGCTTCGTTGCCTAAAATTCGGCGAATAATCCACGCCGAGCCAGGCGAGAGCAGCGGACGCTCAATCAACGGATCGCCAGGCTGCAGGCGTAACCGACCCGCTTTCCCTTGACGGGCAAAGGCGCTGTAAGCGGCGGTAATGTCTGAGAGCCGCGCCCCCGCACCGCCCAGGATCAGCGATAAATTAGGCTGCGCGCCAGGCGGAAGGATCAGGCGTAAACCGACATTGCTGAGCATTCCGGTGAAACGTTTTGGGCCATAAGCCTCCAGCACTTGCACGGCGGGAAGGTTCAGGGAGCGCACCAGCGCCTCGCTCATGCTGACGGGGCCGTGAAAACCGCTGTCGAAGTTACCCGGTCGGTAATCTCCCGTGCGCCGCGGAACATCCTGTAACAACGAGGCGGGATGGATCAGGCCTTCATCGAGTGCCATTCCGTAGACAAAGGGTTTCAGCACCGATCCCGGCGATCGGATCGCGCTCACCATATCGACATGACTAAAACGACTGTCATCATTGATATCCACTGAGCCAACCCAACCGCGAACTTTCATTGTGGTGTGATCAACAACGATCATCGCCAGTGAGCTACGCGGCGGAAGCCTGGATTTCCAGTTCATCGCCAGCTCTTCCATCTGACGTTGCAGCGAAGCATCCAGCGTAGTGACAATTTTGTTGTCGCGACTTTTACTCAGCATCATGCGGGAAAATAGCGGAGCCAGCTGCGGCATTTGCCGGGGAGCAAGCCAGACCGGCTCTTCACGCGACTCTTTAACCTGCTGCGCACTCCAGACGCTCTGCGTCACCATGCGCTCTAGCACTTTATTACGCGCGGCCTCCGCGCGCTCTGGCCAGCGGTCCGGACGCAGACGGCTCGGTGCCTGGGGAAGAACCGCCAGCAACGCAGCCTCTGAGTAGCTTAACTGCGCCGGTGATTTCCCGAGATAGGCCCAGCTGGCCGCACCGACGCCCTGTAACGTCCCCCCAAAGGGAGCACGGTTGAGATAGAGCGTGAGGATCTCGCGTTTTGACAGGTGCCATTCGAGCTGCATCGCCCGCCATAGCTGACGCACTTTACCGCCAAAAGTACGTGGATGCGGATCAAGCAGTCGTGCCACCTGCATGGTAAGGGTACTGCCGCCCGAAACCACTTTACCGGAACTCAGATCCTGCCAGGCTGCACGCAAAACGGAGAACGGATTAACGCCGGGATGATCCCAGAACCAGCGATCTTCATACTGGATCAGGGCTTCGAGGTAGCGCGGAGAGACATCTTCAATGGTGACCGGATAGCGCCAGATCCCATCGCTATCGGCAAAACGCCAGAGGGGTGTACCTTTCTCATCGACCACCACCCGTGCAGGATTGACCTCTTTTAAAGGCAACGGCCACAGGCGATCGGCGACAACAATCAGCGCCCATACAATAAGAATCGCTCCCGCCAGCCAAAGCCAACGGGAGCGATTGAGTCGAGATAACGTCACCTTAAGGAACAACAATCAGCGGGCCGCTTGCTGCGCCCGTTGCCCGCCATTGCGGAACATACATGGATTCAACCATCGGTACCGGAACCTGATACGTTCCCGGAGTAACGGCACGAGCCAGATACACCAGCGTCACAGGCTGCCCTTCGTTCACGGGCACCGCAGCAACAAAGCGGTCGTCGCGGAACTCCATATGCTGAATGTCCGCCTGTTGCATCTGGTTGAGCAGGTTCTGCACTTCGCTGCCGCTATCCTGAAGGCTGGCGCTGCTGGTGGCCAGGTTCTGGTTTTCCAGCTCAAGCCCTGCCGGAAGTAAATCGACCACCAGCGCATCCGGGACATTCTGATTTGCCTTCACTTCCAGCCACACCAGCACCAGTTCACCGCTCTTCAGAGAAGAGAGCGATTTGCTGCTGCCATCGGTTGCGAGAATATGACGCTCGATTTGCAGGACGTTGGACGATGGCTGCGGTGCATAATCCGGATAGCCTGTGCTGTCGAGACGGACCCACAGCGGCGTGGTGCCACTGTTGGTGACCTGCAATGCGCCCAACTGATCGCCACTCACATTTTGTGTCTGAGCCTTATCGCCGCTCAGCGCTTTATCCGAGAGGCTGGTGGTTGCCTGCCAGGCGCCTGAAAGTGTCGGCAATAGACGACCGGCCAGGAACAGCGCGTTGCTTTCCTGTGTTGAGAGCCAGCGCTGGCTGAACGCCTGCTGAGACAACGTATTCAGCAGCGTGTTCTGCGCATCCGGCAGCAGTTTGTACTCTTCCAGCAGGGAGAGCATCAGGGCGTTGTCACGCATTGGGCTGCCGTAATCCGCCATCCAGTTTTTGCTGTCACTGCGCGAGGTTTTCAAGGACAGATCCAGTGCCTGCTGACTGCGTGGCGCATCGCCCATCAGTTTCAGCGCCATCCCCAGCTGCATCAACGGCAGACCCGAACCGGTCTGCGCACGACGCTCCCAGATTTCACGCAGTGCACCCAGCGGTGCTTTTTGCTGGCGAGCCAGTACCAGTGCCGCATAGGCCTGAACTGCAAATTTACTCGCCTGCGTATCATCGCTGTAGCGAATAGACATCATGCCAGGATCCTGCAGATAGCGCAGAAGACGATTGTTGGCATTGTTCACCGCCTCGGCCGGAACGCTGTAACCCTGCTCACCCGCACGGACCAGGAAATCGGTGACGTAGGCCGTCAGCCAATACTCTTCCGGGCCATTTTTATCCCAGAGGGCAAAACCGCCGTCATCACGCTGCATTTGCAGCAAACGGGAGATGCCGATATCAATCGCCGCACGGCGTTTGTCATCCGTATCGCCTTTGATGCCGAGCGCAGTCAGCTGCGCCGCGTTGGTATAGAGCGACGGGAACAGGCCGCTTGCGGTTTGTTCCAGGCAACCGTATGGATAGGCCTGCAATTCGCGGATATAACGCGCCAGGTTCAGCGGTGGTTTACCGCTGAGCAGCAGTTGACCTTGCAGGGTAGCCGGTGAGAATCCCGTGATGTGCTGAGCCGGTGCCGTCCAGCTTTCGCCTGGGTTTAGCATGGTTCCCGTATTCACCGTCTGTGCAGGGAAAGCCGGACGCACGCCAATTTTCCAGCTCTTGTTCTGCGGTGCGAAAGTTTCTCCTGGCAACTGAAGGCCAGTCACCTGCGCGGTGATTTCGCCGTCACCGTAACCGTCCAGGGCTCTCACCGGAACAAACAGCGTGGTTCGCGTGCCCGGTTCAAGCTGAACGGGCTGCGGTTGTGCGCCTTCGAGCTCCATCAATCCCGATGCGCTCAACGCGACGTTCAGCGTCTGCGGTTTGTCGGTGAGGTTAGTCAGATCCAGCGTCAGCCTTGTTGAGTCACCACTGGCCAGGAAGCGTGGCGTGTTGAGTTCGGTAATCACCGGCGCCGCAACAATCACTTTGCCCTCGCTGCTACCAAAATCATCCGCCGTCCAGGCCTGCGCCATGACGCGCAGCTCGCCGTTGAAGTCGCCAATCGGCAGAGTAATCGTCCCTTCGCCATTGTCATCCAGCGCCACAGGCTGCGCCTGCTGGGCAATAATGGTGACATGATTCACCGGCGGTTTACCGCCGCGTTTCAGCTCATCGCCGTCACCACCAAAGCGCAGTGCCGCCATCCTTCCCTGGCCTTCAATCACCTGACCGTAAATATCGTAGATATCCGCGCCGTAACGCTTCTGACCAAAGAACGCTTCCCACGGATCGGGCGTGACATAATCGGTAATGTTCAGAACGCCGCTATCGACAGCGGACACCAGCACGTTCACTTTCTGTGGCACACTGCCGTCTTTCACGCTGGCTTTGACCTTCACTGACAGCGACTGATTCGGGCGAATTTTCTGTGGTGTATCCAGGGCCAGCGTGAGTCGACGATTTTCATCACCCATCGGCAGATGCAGAATACCCACCGCACGTTTCGGCGTGGCGGATTTGGATTTATCTCCCGGACGTACCACCAGCGTGCTGAGGTAAAGATCGTGACGCTTCCAGGCTTTATCGACCGGAATGGAGAGGTCCAGCCCGTTCGCCGGGACGTCGATCTCTTTCCACCACAGCGGACCTTCGCTGGACTCGATCATCGCGTAGCCTTTACCCGCTGCCGGTGCTGCAACATGCAGTTTAATGGTGTCACCTGGCTGATAAGCGGGTTTGTCGAGTTTCAGCATGACGCGGTCAGGGCGCGCGGCCCCAGTGCCGTCACTGTTATCCTGCCAGCTGTAACCGGCCCAGAAACGCACGCTGCTGACCATATCGTCAGGGGCTTTGACTTCCAGACGGTAAGAGCCCCACTCAACGGGGAAGGTCACTTTGCCCGTTTCGTCGGCCTTGAGCGTCAGTGCCTGCTCGCCCTCCACCAGATCTTTCTGATCGAACTGAGACAACCAGCCGTCGCTTTCAGACCAGTTCCAGTAATAGTCGCGGCGCTCGCGGATCAGGCGTACCTGAAGATCCGATACGGCTTTTTTCGCGCCGCTGGCGTCGGCATAAACAATGTCAAAACTGGCGTTACCGTTTTCATCGACAATCGGCTGGTTTACCGTGGTGTCCGTGCGATAGTCATACACCGCTTTGCTGGCGAACTGAGGGCGGATACCCGGCAGCGCAGCAGCAGGCCAGATGGCCTGCTCTGCACGACGCGTGATCGGCCTACCACCAGACTCCAGCAGGCTGGCCTGCAGAATCAGCTGCAGCGGAGAGTGTACCTCCTTCCACTGGCTTTCCGTGGCAACCTGACCGCGCCCCTGCACGTTCAGCGTCAATTGCACTTCATCGAGGCTGCGGCTGAGATTCTCTTCCGCAATATCACCGAACTGGAATCCCGGCAACGCGCTGACCGCTTCACGCAGCGGACGCAGGAAAAGCTGGCCCTGCAGACTGTTGCCGTTAGCCGGTGCGCCGTACAGGTAGTAGCCGACAACGTCGAAATTGACCTCATCCTGTACCGAAACCGGCGTTTTCTGCCCGGTCAGATTCAGTGCCATACGTTCTGGCATGAAATCTTCGACGTGGAAATCCCACAAACGCTGCTGATTGTCGCCCGTATTCGCGCGCACATGCCACATGCCGGTCTGCGCGCCGCTTTCCAGTGGATAGTTGAAGCGATAAAGACCATTTTCAGGCTGGCTGACGACGGTTCGCGCCACCTGCCCATCCGGGCGCAGCACTTCCAGCTTCACAGGCTGATCGGCCAGCGGTTTGCCGTCGCTGTCGCGCAGCAGACCGTTGAGGATCACGGTCTCCCCGGGACGATAGAGATCGCGCGGGCCAAACATAAAGAACTGCTTGCTATAACCAGGCCCGCCTGCGATATCAAATTCCGCCAGGTCCAGCGCCGGGAGTTTAAGATCCAGTAGCGTCGTCTGGCCGTCTTTACGGGCCAGAATCAGCGCCGCCTCTTTGTCCGTTTCGAGTTTTGCATGGCCGTCGCCATCGCTGGTGCCCTGCGCCAGCGTCTGGCCTTTGTCATTCAGCAGAAGGACTTCAACACCGGACTGTGCCGCGCCGTTCTCTAAGCTCTGAGTGAAGATATCGAGACGATTGTGATAGCGGTGCGCAGACAAGCCCACGTCACTGAGGGTGAAGAGCGTGGCAGCATTGCTGTAGTTGTAATGCCCCGCCTGATTCATCACCGCGATATAGACGCCGGACTGCTGCAACGGTTTGATATCGCGCAGCGGCAGCAGCAGTTTTTCGCGGGTATTGCGCGCCGGATTGAGATCGAAGCGCCCGGTATAGACCAGCTCGGCCATCTTAAGCAGATTATCCGATTCCCAGTTGCTCAGGGAGTTACGGTACTCCCACTGGCTCACAAATGAGGCCAGCGATTCCGGCTTCACGCGGTAGAAGTTTACATCCACGTTGTTGACGTTCAGCGCCATCACCGGCAGGCCTTCGACCACTTTACCCGGCAGGAGCGAGCCCCTGCTGGCAAAGCCGACAGTCGGTTCAATATCCCGAGTGGTGATCGCCTTTTCGTAGTCGATGCCAAAGGTCGCTTTGTTCAACGCCTGCAGATCGCGCTCCACGGTGACCACCAGATTGCGATTCGGCTCCAGATGGCGCAGACGCAGCTCTTTCAGATTTGGCGCGAGCTCCCAGGCACCGTCCACTTTGCCGCTCTTTTTATCGACGACGTGAACCGTGCGGGCAAAATCCTGATCGGGGTTGAGCGGAACCGAAAACGTCAGAACCAGAGTGGATGCGCCATCGAGCTGAACTTCCGAGGCATCGAGCAGCGTGAGCGCTTTACCCTCACTCTGCGCGGCGAGTTTCGCGAGCTTATCCGCATCCGGTTTGGCGGGCGCTTCTGATGTGGTGGTGGAAGCCGCGGGTGCGGCCGCCTGAGGTTTATCGTCGTTGTTATCGCAACCAACGAGTGTAAACGTGGTGAGAAGCGCGAGCGAAAGCGCAGCTAAGCGAAACGGTGTCATCCTTTATCCCTGGTCCGTGGAGCCTGTTAGTCGTCATCCGAATAAGTATTATCCGCAAGTTTCACGAATACAAAAGTCCAATCTTAGAATCTGGAAAGCGGCTCGCAGATTGCTCCCGACTCTCCTGCGGCTGCGATACCGATCATCGTTCAG
Organism: Lelliottia sp. SL45; assembly: GCF_026672535.1. Classification (NCBI taxonomy): domain Bacteria; kingdom Pseudomonadati; phylum Pseudomonadota; class Gammaproteobacteria; order Enterobacterales; family Enterobacteriaceae; genus Lelliottia; species Lelliottia sp. SL45. Next base: position 487,560 of record NZ_JAPPRH010000003.1, on the reverse strand, counting down.
ATCACAGCGCTAAAGGTTACATGTAACCTTTAGCGTCATTTGTTTTTAAAACAATAAGATAGCTAGATATCCAGACAGATCACCTGCTAACTTACATCTTAGACGCACGCTGAGTGCGCGGTTCACTAAGAGAGATAGCCATGAAACGAGCCGTGAACGCCCTACAAAATTTCGGAAAATCACTTTACGGACCGGTACTTATCTTACCGATTGTCGGGCTGTTTATCGCCTTCGGCAACGTGCTGGGTAACGGTAATCTTGCCGAGTATGTGCCGTTTCTCGGCCATCCTCTGATTCAACACATTGGCCAGCTGATTGCTAAATCGGCGGTATCGGTTCTGGTCAATCTGGCGCTGGTCTTTGCAGTGGGCATTCCTGTTGGCCTCGCCACGCGGGACAAAGGTTACGCGGCGCTTATCGGTCTGGTGACTTTTGTGGTGTTTATCAACGCCATGAATGTGACGCTCCAGCTACAAGGGCATCTCGCCCCCGCCGATCAGATGAAAGCCGCCGGACAGAGCATGGTATTAGGCGTGCAGGTTCTCGAGATGGGCGTTTTCGCCGGTATTCTGACCGGTGCCCTGTCGGGATATCTGTACAACAAATACTCAGGCGTACAGTTTAACGGCGCTATGGCGATCTACTCCGGGCACTGTTTCGTGGCGATTATCATGCTGCCCGTGTCGATGCTGCTTGGCGTGGTGATGAGCGAGCTGTGGCCCTTTGCCCAGCATGGCATTAGCGCCATGGCATTAGCCATTAAAGGTTCTGGTCCGTTTGGCGTGGCGATTTACGGTTTCCTTGAGCGCATCCTGGTGCCAACCGGTCTGCATCACCTGGTCTATACGCCGTTCCTGTACACCGAACTGGGCGGGACGCAGGAGGTGTGCGGCACCGTCTATCAGGGCGCACGGAATATCTACTTCGCCGAAATGGCCTGCCCGGAAGTGAAACAGCTCAGCAGCACGGTCGTATGGGATGCACGCGGAATAAGCAAAATGTTCGGCCTGCCTGCCGCAGCGCTGGCGATGTATATGACCGCCCGACCGGAGCGCAAAGCGCTGGCGAAAGCCATCCTGATCCCGGCGGCGCTGACTTCGCTGCTGGTCGGCGTAACCGAACCGCTCGAATTCTCCTTCCTGTTTGTCGCCCCGCTGCTGTTTGTGGTGCATGCGGTGCTGACCGGGATTGGCATGATGCTGTTCTATCTGTTTGGCGTGCATGCCATCGGCGCCAACGGCATTATCGATTTCATTCTCTACAACCTGCCGCTGGGCACGGAGAAGTCCAACTGGCCGATGTATATCGTCGTCGGGCTGATTATGTTCGCGCTCTATTTCATCGTGTTCCGCTTCCTGATCCTGCGTTTCAACATGAAAACGCCGGGACGTGAGGACGACGAACAGGAAACCCGTCTGTACAGCAAGCAGGAGTATCAGGCGAAAGGCAGCAACGACGGGCTGGGCGAGTCCATCGTGGTCGGTCTCGGCGGGCGAGAAAATATTGAAGTGGTAGATAACTGCTACACCCGACTGCGCGTCACCGTGAAAGATGTCGACATCATCGATGAGCCACGGCTCAAGGCGACGGGTGCAAAAGGAATTATCAAACAAGGTAACAACGTTCAGGTGGTCTACGGGCTGCACGTCAAAAAAATGCGAGAAGCCGTTGAGACGTTTCTCTGAAGGAGCCAAACATGTTTAAACCTCCCTTTATTCTCTCCATTGCCGGTGGTGGCAGCACCTACACACCCGGCATTGTGAAAAGCCTGATGGTCCAGCTGCAGGATTTCCCGCTGGCGGAAATCCGCCTCTACGACATCGACGCCGCGCGCCAGGACACCATCGCGCCCGTGGTCGAGAAAGTGATTCGCGACCACAGCCAGAGCATTAAATTCACCGTGACGCACGACCCGGAAGTGGCCTTCAGTGGTGCCCATTTTGTGTTCGCCCAGATGCGCGTTGGTCAGTATAAAATGCGCGAGCAGGACGAGAAGATCCCCCTGCGCCACGGCGTCGTCGGTCAGGAAACCTGCGGCCCTGGCGGGCTGGCATACGGGCTACGGACAATTTTGCCGATGGTCGAACTGATCGATCTGGTAGAGCGATACGCACACGAGAAAGCGTGGATCGTGAACTACTCCAACCCGGCGGCAATTGTGGCTGAAGGCGTACGTCGCCTGCGTCCTAACGCCCGCGTGCTGAATATCTGCGATATGCCGGTGGCAGCGATGCGTAATATGGGCGCGATTCTGGGCGTTGATCGTCACAAGCTGGAAGTGGACTATTTCGGCCTGAACCACTTCGGCTGGTTTACTCGCGTGCTGGTCGATGGCGTGGACAGATTGCCTGAGCTGCGCCGCCACATCGCAAAATACGGCCTGCTAACGGAAGATGCAGCCAAAACCGACCCGCAGCACTCAGATCCCTCGTGGGTGAAAACCTGGCGCAACATCAAGCCGATCATGGATAACTTCCCGGAATATCTGCCGAACCCGTATCTGCAGTATTACCTGATGCCAAATCAGATTGTTGAGCATCAAAACCCGGATTATACCCGTGCCAACGAAGTGATGAACGGGCGCGAGAAAAAGCTGTTTGCCGCCGCCGAAGAGTACAAACGTACCGGGATTTTGTCCGATGCCTTCCACGTCGGCGTGCACGGCGAGTTTATTGTCGATGTGGCCCGTTCGCTGGCGTTCAACCTGCGTCAGCGCCATCTGGTGATGGTCGAAAACCGGGGGGCGATCACCAACCTGCCGTACGACGCGGTAGTGGAAGTCCCGGCCTATATCACCTCCGAAGGGCCTGAGCCGATCCGTGTGGGTCAGGTGCCACTGTTCCACCAGACGTTGCTGCAACAACAGCTCGCCTCTGAGCAACTGCTGGTGGAAGCGACCATCGAAGGCAGCTACGAAAAGGCGCTGCAGGCATTCACCCTGAACCGCACCGTGCCGACGATGGAACATGCAAAAGCCATTCTCGATGAGATGATCGAGGCCAACCGCGACTACTGGCCCGCGCTGCAAAAAGCCTGGCAGGACGGCGAAGCGGTGAAAAAATAGGGGGTTGCTCGCGAGTTGAACGTGGTTTGCTTGTCGGTGTCAGATAAAACACCGACAATCCTTTTTTAAGGAAAAAATGGAGGCACCCATGTCCACCTCATATTTTGTCGCAGCCGACTGGCTTCTCGAACATAGCGACGACCCGGAAGTGCAAATCCTCGACGCGCGCATGGCCCCGCCAGGGCAGGAGCATCGCGACGTTCCCGTTGAATACCGCGCCGGACATCTTCCGGGCGCGGTCTTTTTTGATATCGAAGCCCTCTCCGATCACACCTCTCCCCTGCCCCATATGATGCCGCGCCCGGAGGCCTTTGCCGTGGCCATGCGTGAGCTGGGCGTGAGCCGCGATAAACATCTGGTGGTTTACGATGAGGGCAATCTGTTCTCCGCTCCGCGCGCATGGTGGATGCTGAAAACCTTCGGCGTAGAGAATGTGTCTATTCTGGCCGGTGGCCTGGCAGGCTGGCAGCGCAATGAACTGCCACTTCAGCAAGGGGATGTCGCTCTGCCGGAAGGCGACTTTGACGCGACGCTGGACCCAAACGCCGTGAAACGTCTCACCGACGTTCTGCTGGTGAGCCACGAGAAAACGGCGCAAATTGTCGATGCCCGACCGGCGCCACGCTTTGCAGCCCAGGCTGATGAACCCCGTCCAGGCCTGAAACGCGGACACATTCCCGGCGCGCTCAACGTGCCGTGGGGCGATCTGGTATTTGAAGGCGAGCTGAAAACCACCGATGAACTGAGTGAGATTTTTGCCCGCCAGGGGGTGGATTTGCATAAGCCTGTGGTTGCCAGCTGTGGCTCCGGCGTGACCGCCTGCGTGGTGATTCTTGCGCTGGCAACGCTCGGCGTGACCGATGTGACGCTGTACGACGGTGCGTGGAGCGAATGGGGCGCCCGGGACGATCTGCCGATTGAACCTGCTCAGTAATGGATAACCGACTGGCAACACTGCTCACGCGCGGGGAGTCCCTGACCCGCGCGGAATATCGCGTCCTGGCCCATCTCACGGAGCATCCGCTGCTGGTGGGCAATATCACGGTACGCGAGCTGGCGCAGGCGACCTTTGTCTCGACGGCCACTATTATGCGCCTGTGTCAGAAGCTGGGGTTTAGCGGTTTTAGCGAGTTTATCTGGCACTGCAAACAGCTGCTGACCGACACACCGCACATTGCGGCACAGGCGCAGGATTTGCCTCACCTGCCCGCCCTGTTCAGCCAGTTTATCGCCAACTATCAGCAGACGTTTCAGTGGGTCACGGAAGAGAAGCGCCGTCAGTTTGCCACGCTGCTGCGCGAGAAAGAGAGTTTCTTTCTCTACGGCGCCGGGTTTTCCTATTTGTTCGCGGAGTACCTGACGAAAAAGCTGCAGGTGCTGGGCAAAACGGCCTTTATCTCCGGGCCGGGCGACAGCCGGAATATTTTTCTGAGCAACGCCGCGCGCTATCAGGTGTTTATCGCAGTGTCGCGCAGCGGTGAAACAGAGCAGGTGCTGGATAAAGCGCGGATCGCCAAAAACGTCGGCATGACGGTGATTGCCTTTACCCGCGCGTCAGCGAATACGCTTGCCGGGATGGCGGATTTGCATTTCGCCCTGTATGACGAAGCCGTGCATTATGCCGCCGAGGCCGCAGGCGTGACGTCATTTGAATCGAATCTGGTTTTGCTGATGGATTTGTTACTGCTGGAAGCAACGGGGTGAGTGTTCACCCCGCGAATATCAGATAATGCGGGTGGTTTTCAGATCGCGCAGGAATCCGCCCCAGCGACGTTCATAGAACGGCGTGATGTGCTCGGTAATAAAGTGGCTAATGCCCTTCTCACCTTTCACGACCTGACAGATATCAATCGGCTCATCGCCCGGCAGCGTGTCGGTCGCAACGCTTCCCGCCGCCTGAATGATCTCGTCGATGTCACCATCGGCTTCAATCCCAATCAATAGCACCGGCTGTTCTTCTGCGCTCTCTTTGATAGAGCACAGAAACGCGCGCTTCACCGGCTTGATGGTTTTAAACAGAGTGGTCAGAGAGTCGATCATCTGCGCCGGAGGCTCAGCCACTTCAGACAACAGCAGCGTTTCGCCACCCTCCAGCACTTCCTGCGTGCTAAGCGGGTTGCCCTCTTCGCCAATCAGATGGCTGATTTCACGCGGAGTAAACTCTTTCCCGGTCGGCAGTTTTGCATTGAGGAAGAGCGTTTCACCGAGCGTCATTTCAAACAGCGTGCGCACGGGCATGACGACAAACGCCTGTTCGTCTTCCACCGCTTGCTGCAGGGCTTCCAGCGAGGTGAAAAACGGGATAACAGACGTGCCGTCGTCTTTTTCCCAGTGCAGCAGATCCAGCGCGCTGTCTTCCACAACCTGCTCGCCCTCAGCCGCCGTTCCCGGAACCCAGACGGTGGACTCCAGCAGGGTGCGGAAAAATGCCGGACGGTGGGCTGGCTCAGTGGCCGCCTGCTCCAGCAGAGTTTCTAATTCGTTTTTGGTTTCGGACATAGTTTCGTTACGTTAATCGCCCGGCGGCGCAGCGCTTGCACGGGCCTGCGGGGTTTGTAGGCCGGGCAGCGGCTACGCCACCCGGCAGGACGACTACTCAGCAGTCAATAAATTGGCAATCGTACGCACACCCAGACCGGTAGCACCCGCAGACCACTGTTCCACGCCCGCTTTGCGGTAGGTGGCAGAGCAGTCAATGTGCAGCCAGCCTTCGTGATAGTTCTCAACGAAGTGGGACAGGAAGCCTGCGGCGGTGCTTGCGCCAGCCGGATACGCTGCGCTTGCGGTGTTGTTCAGCTCGGCAAAGTTAGACGGCAGTTGGCTGCGGTGGAATTCCGCCAGCGGCAGACGCCAGAAAGGTTCGTTCTCAGCGGCGGCACTCGCCAGCAGGCGTGCGGCCAGTTTGTCGTCGAAGCTGAACAGTGCGTGATAGTCGTTACCCAGAGCGGTTTTCGCCGCCCCCGTCAGGGTCGCCATATCGATGATCAGCTCAGGTTTCTGCGCAGAGGCATCAATCAGACCATCCGCCAGCACCAGACGGCCTTCGGCGTCGGTGTTCATCACTTCGACATTTTTACCGTTACGGTAGCGAATGATATCGCCCAGCTTGAACGCATTGCCGCTCACCATGTTGTCTGCGCAGCACAGGTACAGTTTTACGCGCTTGTTCAGACCACGGGTGATGGCGAATGCCAGTGCGCCGGTAATGGTTGCCGCGCCGCCCATGTCGGACTTCATCGAGTCCATAAACGCGCTCTGCTTCAGGCTGTAACCGCCGGTATCAAAGGTAATGCCTTTGCCGACCAGACACGCGTAAACCGGCGCTTCTTTGTCGCCGGTCGGGTTGAAATCGAGAGCCAGCAGCACCGGTGGTCGCTCAGAGCCGCGACCCACGGTGTGAATCCCCATGTAGTTTTGCTCGCGCAGATCTTCACCTTTGGTGATGCGATAAGACATTTTATCGCCTGCGACTTTGCACAGCAGATCGACCGCGCGCTGCGCCAGCTGTTCAGGGCCCAGCTCTTCCGCCGGAGCGTTAATGGTGTCGCGCACCCAGTCGATGATGGTCAGACGGTTTTCCAGCTCTTTCTGCGCGGGTTCGTCGAGGTTTGCCCACTCGACTTTACGGGTGCCTTTCGGGCCTTTGTAACCCGCCCAGAATGCCCAGCTGCGATCCGTGTCCCAGCCTTCTCCGGCCAGAGTGACGTGCTTGATGCCCAGGCCGTCAATTTTACGCGCGGCGCGCTGGATCAGACCCAAATCGTCGGAATCGTTCAGGTGCAGGGTGATGCCGTCATTGTTAATGCTGTAGGTGGCTTTGTCGCCCCAGCGTGCGTCAGCAGGCTGTGTAGAGAGCGTAATTTTCATCGCTTCGGTCATTTTATTTTTCCTTATTCGCAACGAGCAAACGGGCCGCCAGAAGGCAGCCCGTATGATCTTTCTTTCTGTTAAACGTCTGCTTCATCTAACCAGACTAACAGAATCGCCTCCAGAATTTTTTCATTGGATGCGCTGGGATCATCGTCAAAATCTTCCAGATCGCAGATCCACTGATGCATATCGGTGAATCGTACGGTCTTCGGATCCAGATCCGGGTTGGCGTCGTACAGCGCCTCGCCGATTTCGCGGCTGTCGGTCCACTTCAGTCCCATACTACCCCCTGTTAATGCTCACGCGCATGGTTGATAGTGTAACGCGGGATTTCGACCACCAGGTCTTCATCGGTGACGCGCGCCTGGCAGCTTAAACGGCTGTCTGGCTCCAGACCCCATGCTTTATCCAGCATGTCGTCTTCGTCTTCGGTGCTTTCCGCGAGGGAGTCAAAACCTTCACGCACGATGCAGTGGCAGGTGGTGCAGGCACAGGATTTTTCACAGGCGTGTTCCACTTCGATACCGTTGCGCAGGGCAACGTCGAGGATGGTTTCGCCGGTCTCAGCTTCCAGAACTGCGCCATCCGGACAGAGGTCCGCATGAGGCAGAAAAACAATCTTTGGCATATTAAACCTCGTCCACGGACTGGCCTTTCAGCGCGACACGGACAGACTGGTCCATGCGGCGAGCGGCGAAATCCTGGGTTTGTTTATCAACGTTTTTAATCGCTTGTTCTATTGCGTCAGCGTCATCGCCAACCGCCACTGCGCGTAGCTGCGCAACGGCGTCGTCAATGGCCTGGCGCTCTGCGGCACTTAACAGCGCGGCATCGGCAGTGAGTGCGCCTTCCAGACTTTCCAGCACGCGCGCGGCTTCCACTTTCTGTTCCGCCAGCATACGTGCCTTCACATCCTGTTCGGCATAGCTCATTGAATCCTGAATCATGGAGGCGATTTCGCCGTCGGTCAGACCGTAAGACGGTTTCACCTGGATGGATGACTCCACGCCGGTCGATTTTTCCATCGCCGTGACGCTGAGCAGACCATCGGCATCCACCTGGAAGGTGACGCGGATATGCGCCCCGCCTGCTGGCAGCGCAGGAATGCCGCGCAGCGCGAAGCGCGCCAGCGAGCGGCAATCCTGGACCAGCTCGCGCTCGCCCTGCATCACGTGGATAGACATCGCAGTCTGGCCATCTTTGAAAGTGGTGAACTCCTGCGCGCGCGCCACGGGAATGGTGGTGTTACGGGGGATCACTTTCTCGACCAGGCCACCCATGGTTTCCAGCCCCAGAGAGAGCGGAATCACATCGAGCAGCAGCATTTCGCTGTCCGGCTTGTTACCGACCAGAATATCCGCCTGAATCGCGGCCCCAATCGCCACCACTTTATCCGGGTCGATGGAGGTGAGCGGCGTGCGGCCAAAGAATTCGCCCACGCGTTCACGCACCAGCGGTACGCGCGTTGAGCCGCCGACCATCACCACTTCCAGCACTTCGCTCGCGTCGACGTTGGCATCTTTCAGCGCACGACGACAGGCCAGCAGCGTGCGTTTTACGAGCGCAGCAATCAGTTCGTTGAACTGCTCGCGGGTGATTTCGCCACGCCAGCCCGCCACGTCAACGGTGACTGACTGCGCATCGCTAAGCGCAATTTTGGCGTCGATAGCGGCATCCAGCAGTTCGCGCTGAACACGCACGTCGCTGCGATTGGGAATTCCCGCCTGCTCGCGAATGTAATCCGCCAGCAGGTGGTCGAAGTCATCGCCGCCGAGGGCTGAGTCGCCGCCGGTCGCCAGCACTTCAAACACGCCACGGCTGAGGCGAAGAATGGAAATATCAAAGGTGCCGCCGCCGAGATCGTAAACGGCAATCACCCCTTCCTGGCCGGAATCGAGACCGTAAGCAATTGCCGCAGCGGTTGGTTCGTTGAGCAAGCGCAGCACATGCAGGCCCGCCAGACGCGCAGCGTCTTTCGTGCCCTGACGCTGTGCGTCGTCGAAATAGGCTGGCACGGTGATAACAACGCCATCCAGTTCGCCTTCGAGCGTCTCGGTCGCGCGCGCCGCGAGCGCTTTGAGAATATCGGCAGAGACGCGAACCGGGTTGAGCAATCCGGCGTCGGTGGCAATCATCGGCAGGCCGTTAACACTGGCCTGCAGCTGATAAGGCAGATGCGGGTAACGCGTTTGAATATCGGCCAGCGAGCGGCCCATCATCCGTTTTACCGAGCTGATGGTATTGGCCGGATCTTTCGCGGCATTGGCGCGCGCGTCATATCCCACCGAATGGCCCTGCTGCTGGTAGTAAACGACAGAGGGCAGCAGATGACGCCCTTCGGCGTCTGCCAGCGTTTCCGCCTGGCCGCTGCGTACGGTCGCTACGAGGGAATTGGTGGTGCCTAAATCAATGCCCACCGCCAGACGACGCTGGTGCGGTGCGGCGCTCAGACCAGGCTCACTAATTTGTAATAAGGCCATGTTAAGCTTCCAAAATCAGAAATCGAGCAGCTTTTCTTCGAGTTGTTCAGCACTGCTTCGCAGTTTATCGAGAAAACGCAGCTTGCGTACAGTATCTGCCGCCACGTCCCACGTCTCGTTATTCAGTTGTTCAACCATCTGCTGATGGCGGGTATCGAACATCGCTTTCACCCGTTTGATGAAGCTTTCAAGACGCACTTCGTCTTTCGCCTGTTCGATCTCATCCAGCTCTTCGCGAAGCTCCAGCTGTTCCATCAGGAAAGCGGTGTCGCGTACCGTGTGTTGTTCACTTGCCAGATCAAAACCGTACAGCGAGAGCAGATATTCCGCACGCGCTAAGGGGCTGCGCAGCGTTTGCCACGCCTGATTAATGGTGGCTGACTGCGAAACGGCAGCCAGTTGCTCCGCCTGAGACCCGCTGGCAAATTTATCAGGATGGAATTGACGTTGCAGATCCTGAAAACGAACCGTCAGGGCCTGGATGTCGATCGGGTACTGGGCGGGCAACCCGAAGAGGGTGAAGTAATCCATAACAATCTCAGGGTTAGCCAGTTAGAACAAACCCCACACGTAGCCAGGCCACGGTGGGGTTTCGGTTAACGCGCAGTTAAACGTGGAAGCTTTCGCCGCAACCGCACTCGTCTTTTACGTTCGGGTTAGTGAATTTAAACCCTTCGTTCAGGCCTTCTTTGACGAAGTCCAGCTGAGTGCCGTTGAGGAATTGCAGGCTCTTGCCATCGACTACTACCTTCACGCCTTTGTCTTCAAACACGGTGTCATCAGTCGCCGGTGCGTCAACAAATTCCAGTACATAAGCCATCCCGGAACAGCCGGAGGTACGTACGCCCAGTCGCAGGCCAAAGCCTTTACCACGGTTCGCCAGAAAGGCGCTTACTCGCGCGGCAGCGCTGTCGCTAAGGGTAATCGACATAACAAAACCTCAACTCTTCTTATTTCGCTTCACGTTTGCTTTTGTAATCCGCAATAGCGGCTTTGATCGCGTCTTCTGCCAGAATAGAGCAGTGAATTTTCACCGGTGGCAGTTCGAGTTCGTCAGCAATATCGGTATTTTTAATTGCCTGTGCTTCGTCCAGAGACTTGCCCTTCACCCACTCGGTGACCAGGGAGCTGGATGCGATAGCAGAACCGCAACCGTAAGTCTTGAAACGCGCGTCTTCAATGATACCTTCATTGTTGACTTTAATCTGCAACTTCATCACGTCGCCGCACGCTGGCGCGCCGACCATGCCGCTACCAACGCTTTCGTCGCTGTTGTCGAAAGAGCCAACGTTGCGTGGGTTCTCGTAATGATCAATAACTTTTTCGCTGTAAGCCATGTTGAATTCTCCTTCGTACCGATTAGTGATGTGACCATTCAATGCTGTTCAGATCCACGCCCTGTTTGAACATTTCCCACAGTGGAGAAAGGTCACGCAGACGGCCAATGGAGTTACGAACCAGCTTGATGGTGTAGTCAATCTCTTCTTCGGTAGTGAAGCGACCTAAAGAGAAACGGATAGAACTGTGTGCCAGCTCGTCGGTCATGCCCAGTGCACGCAGCACGTAGGATGGCTCGAGGCTTGCAGAAGTACAGGCAGAACCGGAAGAGACCGCGAGGTCTTTCAGCGCCATAATCAGCGATTCGCCTTCAACATAGTTGAAGCTGACGTTGAGAATGTTCGGAGCGCCCTGCTCGAGATCGCCGTTCAGATAGACTTCTTCCATATCTTTCACGCCGTCCCACAGACGGTTACGCAGCGTGCGCAGGCGCGCCATCTCGCTTTCCATCTCTTCTTTCGCGATACGGTAGGCTTCGCCCATGCCCACGATCTGGTGAACAGGCAGAGTTCCTGAACGCATGCCGCGCTCATGACCGCCGCCGTGCATCTGTGCTTCGATGCGGATACGTGGTTTACGACGAACGTACAGCGCGCCGATACCTTTCGGGCCATAAATTTTGTGGCCGGAGAAGGACATCAGGTCCACTTTCAGCTGGCTCAGATCGATAGGCAGTTTGCCCACGCTCTGGGTCGCGTCAACGTGATAGATGATGCCGCGCGCACGGCAGAGTTCGCCGATTGTCGCGATATCCTGAACCACGCCGATTTCGTTGTTAACGTGCATGATAGACACCAGAATGGTGTCGTCACGCATGGCCGCTTCGAGCTCTTTCAGGTCGATAATACCGTTGCTCTGAGGGGCGAGATAGGTGACGTCAAAACCTTCACGCTCGAGCTGGCGACAGGTGTCCAGCACGGCTTTGTGTTCGGTTTTGCTGGTGATAATGTGCTTGCCTTTTTTCTGATAGAAGTTGGCAGCGCCTTTGATCGCCAGGTTGTCGGATTCGGTTGCACCGGAGGTGAAAACAATTTCACGCGGGTCGGCGCCAACCAGCTCAGCAATCTGATTACGGGCGATATCAACCGCCTCTTCAGCATGCCAGCCAAAACGGTGAGAACGGGAAGCTGGGTTACCAAAGTTTCCGTCCAGGGTCAGACACTGCATCATTTTCTCGGCAACACGCGGGTCCACCGGCGTGGTTGCGGAGTAATCGAGATAGATCGGTAATTTCATTGCTCTATAAACTCCGTACATCGCTTCAATGCAAGGAATCAGGCTAACCGGCTGGATGTACGGCCGAGTACACGGGGCAACGGGTGCCCCGGCCTGATTCGAAAAATCTTATCGTTTTTTTACGCGCGCAGTTTAACGTCGATTGCGTCTTGCGCGCGGGTGCTGCGTTGGTTTTCGTGATTATGCTGGCGGCCAGACACTTCCATAACTTCCTGGTTGTTAACCAGTTCACCGAGGGTGATGTTATTCAGGAAGCCGGTCAGACGGTCGCTCAGATCGCGCCACAGCGCGTGGGTCAGGCATTTATCGCCGCCCTGACAGCCGCCTTTGCCCTGGCAACGGGTCGCATCAACAGACTCATCAACAGCACTAATGACTTCGCCAACTGCAATACTGCCCGCGTCTTTACCCAGCAGATATCCGCCGCCTGGGCCGCGAACGCTGGAAACCAGTCCATTTTTACGCAATCTGGAGAACAGCTGTTCCAGATAAGAGAGGGAAATACCCTGACGTTCAGAAATATCAGCCAACGGAACCGGGCCCGATTCAGAGTTGAGCGCAACGTCCAGCATCGCGGTCACAGCATAACGCCCTTTAGATGTCAGTCTCATGTCTTACTTAACCTCAAACTCGCCCCTGCCCGGGGTTTTTTATTGTAAAATGGGGGGTATTGCATAGCAGGGCCAAGTCTGACATTCCCGACTAAATTGGTCAACTATTTACTTGACTGTTTTAGTCAAGTATTTAGCCTTATGTGCGCTCTACGCCTTGTCGGGTGGCGCTTTGCTCACCCGACTGACCAGAACGTCGGCCCGTTCAAGCGAAGCGCAGCCGGGCAATCAGGCGTTACTGTTGCTTATTCTTCTGCTCAATAATCGACGCCAGCATCCCGCGCAGAATGTTCAGCTCCTGCGTTTCCGGGCGGGCGCGGGTAAACAGACGGCGCAGCTTGTTCATCACCTGGCCTGGATGCGACGCGCGAATAAAGCCCGTCGTCAGCAGCGTTTGCTCAAGATGTTCGTAGAAACGCTCTAAATCGTCCACCAGCGGATACGCAGCGTCTTCTTCCTGCTCCGGGGTGACGCCTTTTTCCTGGGTCGCCAGCCACGCCATACGCACTTCGTAGGCAATAACCTGCACCGCCATCGCCAGGTTCAGGGAGCTGTATTCCGGGTTCGCGGCAATCGCCACGTGGTAATGACACTTCTGCAGCTCGTCGTTGGTCAGGCCAACGCGTTCACGGCCAAACACCAGAGCGATCGGCGCCTGCTGGGCTTCAGCAACGCTTTTCAGGCCGCATTCGCGCGGATCGAGCATCGGCCACGGCAGCGTACGTGAACGTGCGCTGGTGCCGACGACCAGGCTACAGCCCGCCAGCGCTTCATCAAGGGTATCGACGATCTGAGCGTTGCCGATCACGTCGCTCGCCCCTGCTGCCAGTGCAATAGCCTGCGAGTCGGGTTTAACCAGCGGATTGACCAGCCACAGATTGGTTAAACCCATGGTTTTCATAGCGCGGGCGACAGAGCCCATATTGCCGGTGTGCGATGTTTCGACCAGTACGATTCGGATGTTTTGCAGCATAATTAGTTTTGTCTGAAGCCAGTGTCTGAAGAATATTCGGCCATATTATCATAAACGAGAGACATGATCCGAACTCGCTGCTATACTCTGGGCCGTTTTCGTTTCCCCTGTTCTTTAACATCCAGTGAGAGTAACCGATGCAACATCCTATGTTGACCATCGCCGTGCGCGCAGCGCGCAAGGCGGGTAATGTAATTGCCAAACACTACGAAACTCCAGATTCTGTAGAAACCAGCCAGAAAGGCAGCAATGACTTTGTGACTAACGTCGATAAAGCCGCAGAAGCGATTATTATCGAAACCATTCGCAAATCTTACCCGCAGCACACCATCATCACCGAAGAAAGCGGTGAACACGCAGGCGAAGATCAGGATGTTCAATGGGTAATCGATCCACTGGATGGCACCACCAACTTCGTTAAACGCCTTCCTCATTTCTCTGTTTCTATCGCTGTACGCATCAAAGGCCGTACTGAAGTGGCCGTTGTTTACGATCCAATGCGTAACGAACTGTTCACGGCTACCCGTGGTCAGGGCGCACAGCTGAACGGCTACCGTCTGCGCGGCAGCAACTCTCGCGATCTGGATGGCACGATTCTGGCGACCGGTTTCCCGTTCAAGGCGAAACAGCACGCTCAGACCTACATGAAAATCCTCGGCAAGCTCTACACCGAATGCGCGGATTTCCGTCGCACCGGTTCTGCTGCGCTGGATCTGGCCTACGTTGCCGCTGGCCGCGTTGATGGTTATTTCGAAATCGCGCTGAAGCCGTGGGATTTTGCTGCAGGCGAGCTGATTGCTCGTGAAGCAGGCGCACTGGTTTGCGATTTCACTGGCGGTCACAACTACATGCTGAGCGGCAACATCGTGGCCGGTAACCCGCGTGTCGTGAAAGCTATGCTGGCAAACATGCGTGACGAACTGAGTGAAGCGCTGAAGCGTTAATTCCGTCTGTTGTGCCCGGTGGCACTGTACTTCCCGGGCCTACGATCCTGTAGGCCGGATAAGTGCAGTGCCATCGTTCGTTTTAGAACGGCCGTAACCCCCGCCCTACCGGCACCGCACTGATCCACATCGTCACCGCCGCCACCAGTAAAATCACCCCGCCCGCTAACGCCAGCGTCGTCCAGCCAACCTGTCGCCACAGTACCGGCGTTGTGTTGCCGCTCAGTTTGACCGCCAGCTGGCGAAAACTGTGGACCAGCAATGCCAGCGAGGTAATCGTCAGTGACGTTCCCGCCGCCATCGCCAGAGCGGATACTACGCCCCAGCTAAATACACCAATCACCTTACTGAACAGCAGCACCATGATCGCCCCGGAACAGGGCCGCATTCCCATCGACAGAATAATCATCAGCCTCGCGCGCCAGTCATCTGTGCCCTGTAGCTGCTCTTGCGTCGGCAGATGTTGATGCCCGCAACCGCAGTGTGCGTCGTGAACATGATGCGCCGTGAAAGCTTTAAACGTTGGTTTTCGAAGTAATGCCCGCAGTTTTTTGATCGCCCGCCAGCAGAGCAGCACCCCCAGCACGCCCACCAGTGCATAACTGCCCTTCTCCAGCCAGAAGCTGCTCATGTGCAGCTGTCGGGCAGGCAGTTGTAGCACTGTCAGCACCACAACCACCAGCGCAATCGCCACCAGCCCCTGCAACAACGAAGAGGCGAGCGTTAATCCGATACTCGATTTGAGCTTTGAAGGGTGAGTCGCAAGCCAGGTGGTGATGACGATCTTCCCGTGCCCTGGCCCCAGCGCATGCAGCACGCCGTACAAAAAGCTGAAGATCAGCAGCGAGCCGCCCGCTTTGGTCGGGTTTTCCGCCACGGCCTTGAGCAGCCCGCTCATCTGCTGATTCACGTCGCGCTGCCAGAGGATGCTTTTCATCATCACCTGCGGCCACGCCTGCCAGAGCCATAACGCCCCGATGGCCGCTAAGATCAGAAACAGTGCCAGCGGCCACAGGTGCAGCCAGCGGCGTTTTTTGCTGAGTGAAGTGGAGATCACTGACATTGCACGGTCACCTGCTGCGCAAACTGTTTACCCAGCTCCATATCTTCCGGCGGCGCATCCGCTTTATCGAGAGAGAGCGCAAAATTCATCGTCTCTTCGCTGGGTTTTGGCGTATGAACCGCAATCGTGCAGCGCTTTTGCAGCACCGCGGGCAGCGTTGCGTCTTTGTCTTCGGCATAACTCATGTCGACGTAGTAGCTCGGGTCAAAGGTTGAAAACGTATACTTCTGCCCCGCCAACGGCTGAGGTTCGGCCAGCGGCAGAATAAAGGTTAATACCGCCTGGTGCCCGTCGCGCTCCATGCCGTAGGTCGTGGGGCGATTAAGAAATTTCACTTTCTGGCCGTTGTGCCAGAACTCGGTGAAGTAGTGCTGACCGAGTACGTTGGCCATCACTTCCGCCGCCAGTTTTTTCCAGATCTCATCGCCCGGTTTCGCATCGCCCGCGTCATAGAGTAGATCGGCTGATGTAATTTCATCCATCGTCCAGCGCATTTTCAGCCCGCTCAGGTGCGTATCGTCTGCGACAATCTCCGTCTGCAGGCTGATAAAACTGTGAGGATGCGCGACGGCGGCAGAAGATAAAACCGCCAAAAATAGCGCCGTGGCGCTGTGTTTAACTATTTGCATCGATTCCTCACGTCAAAAATTCTGTGATGTTCTCCCGCATTCCTGACGGAAAGACCCACGGGTG
Source organism: Lelliottia sp. SL45 (assembly GCF_026672535.1). Taxonomy (NCBI): domain Bacteria; kingdom Pseudomonadati; phylum Pseudomonadota; class Gammaproteobacteria; order Enterobacterales; family Enterobacteriaceae; genus Lelliottia; species Lelliottia sp. SL45. The sequence goes on along the minus strand of NZ_JAPPRH010000003.1, from coordinate 471,288 downwards.
CGCTTTCCTGCGCACATCCTTTAGCTATTCTTATCGAATACTCCTACTGGATACCCGACAGATGATGACGACCCTCGAAAACCCATCTGTGCTTTCCAGTTCGCAGCGCCGCTGCCAGGTGCTTTTGATGCTTTACCTGCCAGGTATTGCCGTGACCCCGCAAAGTATTGTTGATATCAATGGGGTGGACGACGACATTGCACGGCAAGATATAGCCGAGACACGCGATGAGATCCAGCGCTATCACCGGCTGAACATCGTGACGCATCATGACGGCAGCTACCGAATTGAAGGTACGACGCTCGATCAACGTTTATGCCTGCTGCACTGGTTGCGACGGGCATTGCGGCTGTGTCCGCATTTTATTACACAACAGTTTACCCCGGCGCTCAAAACCGAGCTTAAACAACTCGGCATTGCGCGTACGCTGTATGACGATACCAATCTGCGCGCGCTGATCAACTTCTGTTCGCGCCGCCTGCAGCGCCACTTCGAGTGCCGCGACGTGCAGTTTTTGCAGCTCTATCTGCAATATTGCCTGATCCAGCACCATCTGGGGCAGACGCCGCAGTTCTCCGCTGTTCAGCGCCACTGGGCGCATTCGCGCGGTGAATATCTGGCAGCACAGGAGATCGTCCGCCACTGGCAGCGCCGCGTGCGGCAAAGCCCCCATGCCGATGAGCCGCTGTTTCTGTCGCTGCTGTTTATGATGCTGCGCACCCCCGATCCGCTGCGCGATGCGCATCAGCTGGACCAACGCCTGCGCCACGCCATCTCACGAATGATCGGGCGCTTTCGCGGGCAAACAGGAATGCGTTTTAGCGACGAACAGGGGCTGACGGATCAGCTGTACATCCATCTTTCCCAGGCGCTGGACCGCTCGCTGTTTGGCGTTGGTATCGACAACAGTCTGCCCGAAGAGATCGGTCGCCTCTATCCGCGCCTGATGCGTACTACCCGGGATGTGCTGTTTGAAGTGGAGGCAGAATTTGGCCTGCGGTTTTCCGATGAGGAGATGAGCCTGGTGGCGGTGATTTTCGGCGCCTGGCTGATGCAGGAGACCGACCTGCATGAAAAACAGGTGGTGCTGTTAACGGGCGATGATAAAGCCTGCGAAGTGATGATTGAAGAGCAGCTGCGCGAGCTGACGCTGCTGCCGCTGAATATCCGCTATGTGTCGCTCCAGACGTTTCAGAAGGACGGCGCACCGCGCGAAGCGGCGCTGATTATTACTCCGTACCCTACCGCCCTGCCGCTGTTCTCGCCGCCGCTCATTCATGCCGTAGAGACGTTGAATGCGCAGCAGCAGGAACATATACGCGCCATGCTGGAATCATAGCGCTTCGCTGCGCGCTGCCACTTTGGGACGTACCACCATAGCCGGCAGCGCCACCAGCGCCATCACCCAGAACACGCCGTGGCCGAGGTGCTGATAGAGGAAGCCCGCAAAGACCGTCATCACGGCGATACTGCCGCCCATCGCCACCGCCGAATAGACCGCCTGGAGACGAATCACTTCGCTGCCCTGACGCGCAGCAATGTAGCGCATCGCCGCCAGATGGCACACGGTAAAGGTACCGCAGTGCAGGATCTGAGCCACAATCAGCCAGGGGAGATCGGTGGTCCAGCCCATAATGCCCCAGCGCAACACGCCGCAGACGGCGGAGAGCAGCAGCAGATCGCGCGCACCAAAACGGCGGAACAGCTTCTTGCTGAGAGCAAAGATAATGACTTCCGCCACCACGCCGAGCGACCAGAGATAACCCACTGCCGACGCGGAATACCCCGCCCCCTGCCAGTAGATGGCGCTAAAACCGTAGTAGGCCGCGTGAGCGCCCTGCAGCAGACAGACGCAGGCCAGAAAACGCCAGCTCTGTTTAATCAGTGAACGCCAGGCGGCCCAGCCGGTGCTCTCCTGATGACGGCTTTCGCCCTGCGGTTTCACCGACGGCTGCAGCAACATCCCCAGTAGCATTGAGGCAATACCGACGCTTAACAGCGCCAGAATCGCCCGATAGTCGTAGAGACTGACCAGTTTGCCCACCAGCGCCGAGCCAATCACAAAGGCGATGGACCCCCACAGGCGCACGCGTCCGTAGTCCATCGTCACCTGTTTTTGCCAGGTGTTCGCCAGCGCGTCCGTCAGCGGTACCAGCGGCGAGAAGAAGAGGTTAAAACCGACCATCACCACCATCAGCCACGCAAACTGCTGATTCACCCAGAAGCCCGCGAGGAACACCAGCGTCAGCAGCGCGAGGATGCGCATGGCCTTAATCAACAGAGAGGGATCGCTGACGCGCGGCGCAATCAGCAGGCTACCCAGGAATCGCGCCACCAGGCCTGCACCCAGCAGAATGCCGATGGTTTCCGGCGTCAGGCCGATACCTTTGAGCCAGACGCTCCAGAAAGGCAGAAAAATACCGTAGCTAAAAAAGTAGGTAAAATAGCTGAGCGCCAGCCAGCGCGTGGAATGCAAACCCATGAATCCCTCCCGTTTTGGAGGCGCTAGTCTGGCGCTAAAAAGGGGCCGACGCAAGCGGCTATTAACAGCTGATTAACAGGAATTTGCCCTTGATTCAGCGGCAATTTCTGTGGCTAAACGGGTGCGCTCATCCTGGGCTAACGCCGCTAAATCAGGTTGTCCGGCGTGATGACGGGCATTCACCGGATGGCGCTGAGGTTCGCGGCATAAGCGTGCTTCACCCGACATTCGAAACAGCATCAGCCACGGAGTTTGCGATGATATTGTGATAGCCATCACATTACCTCTGACAGACAGCGGCTGTTTATTCGCTCCTGAAACGCTTACGCCGACGGAGTATCGAGATTGCATTCAGGCCGCCCAAAGCGGGAACGGGGCGAAATGCACGGGGACTCGGAGCAGACTTGCGAAGGGTTAAGCGGCTGATAATTTGGTCTTATGGCGGAGTTACCGGTTGTGTATTAGCTTTATGATAAGCCCCATCCAATAACGAGCCTGCCATGAACACTCTACGCTATTTCGATTTCGGACAGTCCCGCCCGCTGGTACTGCTGATTGCACGTATCGCGATTGTTGTGTTGTTTATTATTTTTGGTATTCCGAAAATGACCGGTTTTGATGGAACGGTGCAATATATGACGTCGCTCGGCGCACCGATGCCGATGCTGGCAGCCATTATTGCGGTGATCATGGAAGTGCCCGCCGCGATTCTGATTGTGCTCGGGTTCTTCACCCGGCCGCTGGCGCTGCTCTTTGTCCTCTATACGCTTGGGACAGCGGTGATTGGTCACCACTACTGGGATATGAGCGGTGATGCGGTTATGCCTAACATGATTAACTTCTACAAGAATATCAGCATTGCCGGCGCGTTTTTGTTGCTGGCCGTGACCGGGCCGGGGGCGATATCCATCGACCGTCGCTAGATAACATAAAGGCCGCTTACGCGGCCTTTATTATTTCTGCGAGCAGAATTACGCGTAGACAGGGAAACGTGCGCAGATATCCAGCACTTTACCTTTAACACGTTCGATCACAGCTTCATCGTTGATGTTGTCGAGAACATCACACATCCAGCCAGCCAGCTCTTTCACTTCCGCTTCTTTGAAACCGCGGCGAGTAACAGCCGGAGAACCGATACGGATACCGGAGGTCACAAACGGGCTCTTCGGATCGTTTGGTACGCTGTTTTTGTTAACGGTGATGTTTGCACGGCCCAGCGCGGCGTCGGCTTCTTTACCGGTCAGGTTTTTATCAACCAGATCCAGCAGGAACAGGTGGTTCTCAGTGCCACCAGAAACCACTTTGTAACCGCGGTTCAGGAACACTTCCACCATCGCTTTCGCGTTTTTCGCCACTTGCTGCTGGTAAACTTTGAACTCTGGCTCCATCGCTTCTTTCAGGGCAACGGCTTTCGCTGCGATAACGTGCATCAGCGGACCGCCCTGAGCGCTTGGGAAGACGGCAGAGTTCAGTTTTTTGTACAGATCTTCGTCACCACCTTTCGCCAGGATCAGGCCGCCACGTGGACCTGCCAGGGTTTTGTGGGTCGTGGTGGTGACAACGTGTGCATGTGGAACCGGGTTCGGGTAAACGCCTGCTGCGATCAGACCGGCGACGTGCGCCATATCAACGAACAGGTATGCGCCGATGCTGTCTGCGATTTCACGCATTTTTGCCCAGTCAACCACGCCGGAGTAAGCAGAGAAACCGCCGATGATCATCTTCGGTTTGTGAGTCTGCGCCTGCTTCGCCATGTCTTCGTAGTCAATTTTACCGGACTCATCAATACCATAAGGGATGATGTTGTACAGTTTACCGGAGAAGTTAACCGGGGAACCGTGAGTCAGGTGGCCACCTTGCGCCAGGTTCATACCGAGAACGGTATCGCCCGGCTGTAGCAGCGCGGTGTAAACCGCGAAGTTCGCCTGAGAACCAGAGTGCGGCTGTACGTTCGCGTAGTCTGCGCCAAACAGCTCTTTAGCACGGTCAATCGCCAGTTGTTCAACGATATCAACGTATTCGCAACCGCCGTAGTAGCGTTTGCCCGGGTAACCTTCTGCATATTTGTTGGTCAGCTGAGAACCCTGCGCCTGCATTACGCGCGGGCTGGTGTAGTTCTCGGAGGCGATCAGTTCGATGTGCTCTTCCTGACGTACTTTTTCCTGCTCCATAGCCTGCCACAGTTCGGCATCATAATCGGCAATGTTCATTTCACGCTTTAACATCCGCATCTCCTGACTCAGCTAACAATAAAATTTTGGCCTGAAAAGGCTGTCCTGATAGACGACGGGCAACAGTATAACCGAATAGTGTTGCGATAACAGGTCTTGACAAAGGATTTTACGCAAACGTTTACCTACCCGCCACGCAAGGGTTTGAGGAATAAAGACCTCTCGATTTTCAATGGATTTCTTTTCAGGTTTGTGATGCAACTATTTCATCATGCAAAGAACCATTTACAAAGCAGGGCTATTTTTTATAAGATGCATTTGAAATACATCATTAGAGTAACAATCGAAGGAAGTTGCTATGTTAGACGCTCAAACCATCGCTACCGTTAAAGCCACTATTCCCCTGCTGGTCGAAACCGGACCGAAACTCACCGCCCATTTTTACGATCGCATGTTCGCTCACAACCCGGAGCTGAAAGAGATTTTCAATATGAGCAACCAGCGCAACGGCGATCAGCGCGAGGCGCTGTTTAACGCCATCGCCGCGTATGCCAGCAATATTGAAAATCTGGCCGCGCTGCTGCCTGCGGTTGAGAAAATTGCCCAGAAGCACACCAGTTTCCAGATTAAACCTGAGCAGTACGATATCGTCGGCAGCCACCTGCTGGCGACGCTCGACGAGATGTTCAGCCCAGGCCAGGAAGTGCTGGACGCCTGGGGCAAAGCCTACGGCGTGCTGGCGAATGTGTTTATCAATCGTGAAGCGCAAATCTACAGCGAACACGCGACGAAAAACGGCGGCTGGGAAGGCACGCGCGCGTTCCGTATCGCCGATAAAACCCCGCGCAGTGCCCTGATCACCAGCTTTGAATTTGAACCCGTCGATGGGCTTCCGGTTGCAGATTATCAGCCGGGTCAGTATCTCGGCGTATGGCTGAAACCAGAAGGGTTCCCGCATCAGGAAATTCGTCAGTACTCTCTGACGCGCAAAGCGAATGGAAAAGGCTATCGTATTGCGGTGAAACGTGAAGACGGCGGTCAGGTTTCTCACTGGCTACACAATCACGCCAGCGTCGGCGACGTGGTGCATCTGGCGGCACCTGCGGGTGATTTCTTTATGGCGGTAGAAGCGAACACGCCTGTCACGCTGATCTCAGCGGGTGTCGGCCAAACGCCGATGCTGGCGATGCTCGATACCCTCGCAGCGGCAAACCACAGCGCGCAGGTGAACTGGTTCCACGCGGCGGAAAACGGCCAGGTGCATGCCTTTGCGCAAGACATAAAAACGCTGGGTGCCACGCTGCCGCGCTTCACTTCTCACATCTGGTATAACAAACCGGAAAGCGATGACGTGTTTGATAGCGCAGGGCTGATGGATTTACGGACTCAGGAAGGCACGTTCAGCGATCCGGCCATGCAGTTTTATCTCTGCGGTCCGGTTGGCTTTATGCAGTTTGCCGCGAAGCAGCTGGTTGAATTGGGCGTGAAAGCAGAGCAGATCCATTACGAATGCTTTGGTCCACACAAAGTGCTGTAACGCAAAAAGCCCCTTTCAGAGGGGCTTTTTATTACGCCAGGCAGTTCGCTCTACCCGGCCAGTGACATTTACGCCGTCTTAAATCGCTGCGTCGTCTTCTTCACCGGTACGAATACGGATGACGCGCGCCACGTCAAAGACGAAGATCTTGCCGTCACCGATTTTACCGGTCTGCGCCGTGCGGATAATGGTATCCACGCAGGTATCGACGATATCGTCAGTCACCACAATTTCGATTTTCACTTTCGGCAGGAAATCCACCATGTACTCTGCGCCACGGTACAACTCGGTATGACCTTTCTGGCGACCAAAGCCTTTCACTTCGGTGACTGTCATCCCGGTGATACCGACTTCCGCCAGCGCTTCACGCACATCATCCAGTTTGAAAGGTTTAATAATCGCATCAATCTTTTTCATGGTGGGTCCTTAAACGCTCGCCTGTCTGTAGCCTCGTAATCGATTGCTCACAGTATCATAGTCAGTCAAATTTTGCGGCACTACTCTTTAAAATCGTTCGCTTCCAGCTCGTGCCGCGACAGCAGTTTGTAGAACTCAGTACGGTTACGCCCGGCCATGCGCGCGGCGTGGGTGACGTTACCCTTGGTGATCTGCAGCAGCTTACGCAGATAGTTGAGTTCGAACTGGTTACGCGCCTCGACAAACGTGGGCAGCGCGGTGTTTTCCCCTTCCAGCGCCTGATCCACCAGCGCATCGCTGATCACCGGCGAAGAGGTCAGCGCCACACACTGCTCAATCACGTTGACCAGTTGACGCACGTTGCCCGGCCAGCTGGCGGTCATCAGGCGTTTCATGGCGTCGGTGGAGAACGCGCGCACGAAGGGTTTGTGGCGATCGGCTGACTGGCGCAAAAGATGGTTCGCGAGCAGGGGAATATCTTCTGAACGTTCCGCCAGAGCGGGGATTTTCAGGTTTACGACATTAAGGCGGTAGTAGAGATCTTCGCGAAACTCTTTGCGCTCCATTGCTTTCGGCAGGTCGCGGTGCGTGGCCGAAATAATGCGCACATTAATATCGATATCCCGGTTGCTGCCGAGTGGGCGCACTTTGCGCTCCTGCAACACGCGCAGCAGTTTGACCTGCAGCGGCGCAGGCATATCACCAATTTCATCAAGAAACAGCGTGCCGCCTTCCGCCGCCTGGAACAGCCCTTCACGGCTGCTGACCGCGCCGGTAAAGGCCCCGCGCGCATGACCAAAGAGTTCAGACTCCAGCAGCTGTTCCGGCAATGCGCCGCAGTTGATGGCGATAAAGGCATTTTTACTGCGCGGGCTGGCGTTGTGGATCGCCTGGGCGAGAATCTCTTTCCCGGTACCGCTCTGGCCGTTGATCAGCAGGCTGACGTCCGACTGGGCCACCATCCGCGCCTGCTCCAGCAAGCGCAGCATCACCGGGCTGCGGGTCACAATGGATTCGCGCCACTTCTCATCCACCGACGGGGCGGAGTGTTCCAGCGCATCATCGATGGCTTTGTACAGCGCGTCTTTGTCCACCGGCTTGGTCAGGAAGCTAAACACCCCCTGCTGCGTGGCGGCGACCGCGTCCGGAATCGATCCGTGGGCGGTGAGGATAATCACCGGCATCCCAGGCTGCAGCTTCTGAATTTCCACAAACAGCTGCATCCCGTCCATCTCGTCCATGCGCAGATCGCTAATCACCAGATCGACCTTCTCACGCCCCAGCGCTTTCAGTCCTTCAGCGCCGCTTTCGGCAGTGACCACGCTGTAGCCTTCGCTGACCAGACGCATTCCCAGCAGCTTGAGCAGGCCGGGATCGTCATCCACCAGCAGGAGATGGGCAGGTTTGCGGCTTGTCATGGCTTCACATCCTCTTGTTTCGGCGTCTCGCTCTCCTGCTCCGGCGTTTTGGCGGGCTGCGCAGTGCCTTTCGTATTATCCGGCAAATAGTTGCTGGACGGCTTGCGGGTGGAGAGCTGACGTTCGATATCCGTCAGGTTTTCCAGCTTGCGGGTGGTCGTATCAAGCTGGGAACGTAAGTATTGCTGCTGCTGGCGCAGGGTATCCAGTTCGCCATCTGCGGACTGTTGCAGTTTGCTGTAGCGGAAACGCTCTTCGGCGAGCTGCAGCTGTAGCACCTGCCCGTCACGCCACAGCTGATACAGCGGGCGGATCTGCGCCGGGATCTGCGGGCTGAGCGCATCCATCCGCGACGTATTGTTGCGACGCTCTACGGGATTAATTTTGGCATTGGCCAGCAGAATGCCGCGCTTAAAGGTGTCCTGCCAGGTGTCGTCAGCCCACTGATGCGCCTGCGCGCGCGCCACAGCAGGGGCGAGACGCTCGGCGCAATCCATGCCGCGCAGCCAGAACAGCGGGTTCGATTCGACATCATGGCCGTTGAGCTGCCAGATATCGTCACAATCGGTGGAGAGGAAATCGGCCAGCTGATGTTCAGGTAATTTATCTTCTTGTTTATCGCTGATCGCACTTTTTGGCGTGTGCGCCACGCAGCCCGCCAGCAGCAGACATGGCAGACCTAAGCGTAAAATTTTACTGGAAAACGTCGCGTTAACCGCGCGGAAAAAGACGTGTGACATACTCACCAGACTTAGATTCATTTCATTGATTTTTCCGGCTCAAGGGGCAGCTCAATGCGAAAACAAACATCTGCGCGATCGTCGTGGGAGATATATAACTCCCCGTGCATCCGCCGTATGCAATCGCGGGCAATGCTTAAGCCCAAACCGCTCCCTTTAACCGCACCTTTTCGCTGATGACTTCCCTGGAAAAAGGGCTCAAAAATCATCTTCTGTTCGTCATCCGGGATGGGACTACCGGTGTTGGCGACGTCAATACAGACCCGTGAATTGTGGGTAAAACTGCGAATATAAATGTTACCGGATTCAGTACCATAGTGCACCGCATTGGAATAAAGATTATCCAGCACACTCATTAATAGCATAGGTTCGGCAAAACAGACCGGCTCCTGGAGATCCAGGTCGGTATGCATCATTTTAGCTCGCGCAGGCAGGCTGTGGGCAGAGAGCACCATATCCACCAGCGGCTCAATCTCGACGTTTTCCAGCTCGACGGCACCGTCGGCCAGTTTGCGATTGTAATCAAGCAGTTGCTCAATCAGCTTCTGCAGATTGCGGCTGCTGTCATCGAGAATCTCAACAATTTCTTTTTGCTCGGGGGTCAGCGGCCCCGCCACTTCGTCAGCCAGCAGCTCGGTGCCTTCGCGCATACTGGCGAGCGGCGTTTTCAGCTCATGAGAGATATGACGTAAAAATTGATGGCGCTGTGATTCCAGCCACTGTAGGCGCTCGGAGAGCCAGATGATGCGCTGACCGACGGATCGCAGCTCACGCGGCCCTTTGAACACCACGGTGTTACCGAGGGATTTACCCTCCCCCAGACGGTTAATCATCCGTTCGATGCCCTTCACCGGGCCGATGATCATGCGGGTAAACAGCAGCACCAGACCGAGGCTAACCAGAAACAGTACCAGCGCCTGCCAGCCAAAGAACTGACCGCGTTCGGCGATCTCCTGCTGCAGCTGTTGTCCGCGAGAGAATATAACGGTGCGCGTGGACTGCACCATCTCGGTATTGGCGTTAGCAAAGGCTTCGAGGCGTGCGGTCGCGACCTCGTCCGGCCCGCTGTTTTTGCACTGCAGTTGCGCCAGATCGTTAAGATCCTGGCGCAGCGCCTGATAAAGTTTGTCGTCGGGGAGAACGCCCGCATGTGCGTCGAGCATTTCGCTGTAGCGCTTGCGCTGGTTCTGATAGACCTTCGCCAGCGTGCGGTCGTCGAGCACGCAATACTGGCGGTAGCTACGCTCCATTTCCAGCGCGGCATTGGTCATCGCCTCGCTGCGGCGGGCATCGATCAGCGTTGTGCGGTTGGTTTGCGCCGCCTGAGCGCTGAGGGCATTGAGGCTCTGCCACGCCTGCCAGGCCAGAACCAGCAAGGGTAACAGGATCAGCAGGAATGCCATCATAACGAGCTGTCGCAGGGAGCGAGGGAAAATTGACCAGCGTTTCAACGCATGACTCTCTCAATGTGGGTGTTGAGTGATGCTAACTGAGTCAGCCCGTCAGATACAACAAAGCCGGGTAAAAACCCGGCTTTGTTGTGAAAAGAGGCGGTGCCTTACTCGACGTTTCGCCCTGGGTCTGATAAAGCATCGCTATAATCAGTAGTTGGACGGCAGGCACCTTGTTGTGCGTCATTCGAAGTTTATGTAGCGCGTCCCGAAGGGGCTGACATAAGAGGGTGAATGAGCCACTGGTTAATATTATGCAACAGCCGTGCCAGAATGCAAAACAAATTATTATCATCATGATATTTAACACATTTATGGCAAAACAACGTTAGTTGCTGACTGAACGATTTCTAGGCTAAGTGTCGCTAATTAGATACACCTTCTCATCACTCTTACGTACCCATTTAAAATCAACGAGTTACATGTCTCCTTTTAGCGACAGGGTTGTTATGCGTTTGTCGCATTTTTGCGACAAAAAAAGCCCGATGGCGCTAACGCTCACCGGGCCTACGATTTTAGCCTTTTGAAAGCCGGGCAAACACAGTGCCGCCCGGCATTGACAGGCTGATTACCCTAACTGCTTACGCGCATTGCGGAAGATACGCATCCACGGGCTGTCTTCGCCCCAGTTTTCCGGGTGCCAGGAGTTGCTGACGGTACGGAATACACGCTCAGGGTGCGGCATCATGATGGTGGCGCGGCCGCTTTCGCTGGTCACGGCAGTAATACCGTTTGCTGAGCCGTTAGGGTTTGCCGGATAGGTTTCCGTGACTTTGCCAAAGTGATCGACGAAGCGCAGTGCCACCAGCCCTTTGCTTTCGAGCGTAGCCAGATGCGCAGCATCGCGGACTTCCACCTGCCCTTCACCGTGTGAAACCGCAATCGGCATCTGCGAGCCCACCATCCCCTGCAGCAGCAGAGACGGGCTTTGGGTCACTTCAACCAGGCTAAAGCGCGCTTCGAAGCGGTCGGACTGGTTGCGCACAAAGCGCGGCCAGGCGTCGCTGCCAGGGATCAGCTCGCGCAGATTCGACATCATCTGGCAGCCGTTACACACGCCCAACGCCAGCGTCTGCGGACGGTGGAAGAAGGTTTCAAACTCATCGCGCACACGATTGTTGAACAGAATGGATTTCGCCCAACCCTCACCTGCCCCCAGCACGTCGCCGTAAGAGAAGCCGCCGCAGGCGACCAGTGCCTGGAAATCGTCCAGCCCGGTGCGCCCAGCCAGCAGGTCGCTCATGTGGACGTCGATAGCATCAAAGCCCGCACGGTGGAACGCTGCCGCCATTTCCACGTGGGAGTTCACGCCCTGCTCGCGCAGAACCGCCACTTTCGGACGCGCGCCGGTCGCAATGTAAGGTGCCGCCACGTCTTCATTAATGTCGAAGGAGAGCTTCACGTTCAGACCCGGATCGCTGTCATTCGCTTTGGCTTCATGCTCCTGATCGGCGCACTCAGGGTTATCGCGCAGACGCTGCATCTGCCAGGTGGTTTCGGCCCACCACATACGCAACGTGGAGCGGCTTTCGCTAAACACCGCGTGACCGTCCGCTTCAATCACGAAGCGATCGCCGCTGACGGCTTTACCCAGATAGTGTACGCAATCCGCCAGACCATGCTGCGCCAGCAGCGCTTCAACGGCATCGCGGTCAGCAGCACGGACCTGAATGACCGCGCCCAGCTCTTCGTTAAACAGCGCCGCCAGACGGTCGTCGCCCAGCGAAGCGATATCTGCTTGCATACCGCAGTGGCCGGTGAAAGCCATCTCGGCCAGTGTTACCAGCAGGCCGCCGTCTGAACGGTCGTGATAGGCCAGCAGTTTGCGATCGGCTACCAGCGCCTGAATGGCGTCGTAGAAGCCTTTCAGCTGCGCCACGTCACGCACATCTGCCGGTTTGTCGCCCAGTTGACGATAAACCTGCGCCAGCGCAGTGGCACCGAGAGCGTTATGGCCTTTACCGAGATCAATCAGCAGCAGGGCGTTATCTCCCGTAGCCAGCTGTGGCGTGATGGTGTGACGCACATCTTCCACGCGGGCAAAAGCGGTGATGACCAGCGACAGCGGAGAGGTCATTTCGCGCTGCTCGTTGCCCTCCTGCCAGCGGGTTTTCATCGACATAGAATCTTTGCCGACCGGAATGGTAAGACCCAGCGCCGGACAGAGTTCTTCACCGACCGCTTTTACGGCTTCATACAGACCCGCGTCTTCGCCAGGGTGCCCGGCTGCGGCCATCCAGTTTGCGGAGAGTTTGATGCGTTTGATATCGCCAATCTGAGTCGCAGCGATGTTGGTCAGCGCTTCGCCGACCGCCAGACGGGCAGAGGCGGCGAAGTCCAGCAGTGCAACCGGGGTACGTTCGCCCAGCGCCATCGCTTCGCCGTAGTAGCTGTCGAGGCTCGCCGTGGTCACCGCGCAGTTCGCCACCGGGATCTGCCATGGGCCAACCATCTGATCGCGGGCCACCATACCGGTCACCGAGCGGTCGCCGATGGTCACGAGGAAGGTTTTTTCCGCTACCGCCGGGAGGTGCAGGACGCGATTCACGGCATCCGCAATGGCGATCCCGCGCACATCCAGCGCTTTGCCTGCGGCTTTACGGGTTTGCACGTTGCGGGTCATCTTCGGCGTTTTGCCCAGCAGCACGTCAAGCGGCAGATCAATCGGCTGATTGTCGAAGTGCGGATCGTTCATGGTCAGATGCAACTCTTCCGTCGCTTCACCAATGACCGCGTACGGTGCGCGCTCGCGGCGGCACAGTTCGTCGAACAGCGGCAACTGGTCCGCAGAGACCGCCAGCACGTAACGTTCCTGGGATTCATTACACCAGATTTCCAGCGGGCTCATGCCTGGCTCATCGCTCAGAATATCGCGCAGGTTGAAACGCCCCCCGCGGCCGCCGTCGCTCACCAGCTCCGGCATGGCGTTAGAGAGACCGCCCGCGCCGACGTCGTGAATGAACAGAATAGGGTTAGCATCGCCAAGCTGCCAGCAGCGGTCGATCACCTCCTGGCAACGACGCTCCATTTCAGGGTTGTCGCGCTGTACGGAAGCAAAATCGAGGTCTGCGTCAGACTGACCAGAGGCCATTGAAGAGGCCGCCCCGCCGCCCAGACCGATATTCATTGCCGGGCCGCCGAGAACGATCAGTTTCGCGCCGACGGTGATCTCACCTTTCTGCACATGATCGGCGCGGATGTTGCCGATCCCGCCTGCCAGCATGATGGGCTTGTGGTAGCCGCGCAACTCTTCGCCGTTGTGGCTGTCGACTTTCTCTTCATAGGTACGGAAGTAGCCGTTCAGCGCCGGGCGACCAAATTCGTTGTTAAACGCCGCGCCGCCCAGTGGGCCTTCGGTCATGATGTCTAACGCGGTGACAATGCGCTCCGGCTTGCCGAAATCTTCTTCCCACGGCTGTTCAAAGCCAGGAATACGCAGGTTAGAGACGGAGAAACCGACCAGGCCCGCTTTTGGTTTTGCTCCGCGTCCGGTTGCGCCTTCGTCACGGATTTCGCCGCCGGAACCGGTCGCTGCACCCGGCCATGGCGAAATCGCCGTCGGGTGGTTGTGCGTTTCCACTTTCATCAGGATATGCGCAGGCTCCTGATGGAATGCATAGCGCCCTGCTTCGCGATCGGCGAAGAAGCGGCCCACCTCAGAACCTTCCATCACCGCCGCGTTGTCTTTATAGGCAGACAAGACGTGGTCAGGCGTTTGTTCCATGGTGTTTTTGATCATTTTAAACAGCGACTTCGGCTGTTCTTCACCGTCGATAACCCAGTCGGCGTTGAAAATCTTATGGCGGCAGTGCTCGGAGTTGGCCTGCGCGAACATATAAAGCTCGATGTCGTTCGGGTTGCGGTTCAGCTTCACGAACGCATCCTGCAGGTAGTCAATCTCGTCATCTGCCAGCGCCAGACCCAGACGCAGGTTGGCATCAATCAGCGCCTGGCGGCCTTCACCCAGCAGATCCACGCTCTGAACGGGCGCAGGCTGATGGTGCGAGAACAGCTGTTGTGCATCATCCAGCGACGCGAAGACGCTTTCCATCATGCGGTCGTGCAGCTCAGCGGTAACGGCCTGCCATTGTTCAGCGGTCAACGTCGAGGCTTCAACGTAATACGCCACGCCGCGCTCCAGACGATTAATCTGGCTCAGGCCGCAGTTGTGGGCAATGTCAGTGGCTTTAGAAGACCAGGGGGAGATGGTGCCAGGGCGAGGCGTCGCAAGGATCAGTTTGCCGGTTGGCGTATGGCTGCTCAGGCTCGGGCCATACTTGAGCAGACGTTCAAGCTGCTCGCGCTGCTGCGCATCTAAGGGAGCATTCAGGTCAGCAAAATGGACATACTCAGCGTAAATATTGCTTACCGGAAGGTCGGCAGCCTGAAAACGTGCCAGCAGTTTGTTGATACGGAAGGCAGACAGTGCAGGCGAACCACGCAGAATTTCCATCATAAGTCTCTCGTCTTCGAAGCGCCTGAGGCGCTTACAGTGTGCGCAAGGGGAAAACGGGCGTCATTATAGAGAATCCTGAGCGCCGACGAAACCGTTTGCGTCGAAATAAAATCATCTCGCATTTTTATCCATAGGTGTGACCTGTCTCTCTAATTTGTTGCCAACTGTCGTAAGTTTGCGCAAAATGCCGCTCAATCAATGGCAAACCTTATTCTTAACATGGCTACAGCACACTGAGGCAACGCACGGCGCAGAGAATTAACTAATTGAAAAAATTAAAGATTAATTATCTGCTCATCGGCATTGTAACCTTGCTGCTGGCAGCGGCCCTGTGGCCTTCAATCCCCTGGTTCGGCAAAGCCGAAAACCGTATCGCCGCGATCCAGTCGCGGGGGGAGCTGCGTGTCAGTACCATCAGCTCTCCACTCACCTACAACAACGTTAACGGCAAAATTACCGGGCTCGATTACGAACTGGCGCAGCAGTTTGCCGACTACCTGGGCGTGAAACTCAAAATCACCGTTCGCCAGAATATCAGCCAGCTGTTTGACGACCTGGATAACGGCGATGCCGATATGCTCGCCGCCGGGCTGGTCTATAACAGCGAGCGCAGCAAAAACTATCAGCCAGGGCCGACCTACTACTCCGTTTCTCAGCAACTCGTCTATCGCGTGGGCGGGGTGCGCCCGCGTACGCTTGCTGCCCTTAACGATCAGCAGCTCACCATCGCGCCAGGCCATGTGGTGATTGACGATTTGCGCTCCCTGAAAGAGAAGAAATACCCGGATCTCAGCTGGAAGGTCGATGACAAACTCGGCACTACGGCCCTACTGGAACAGGTAAAAGATAAAAAGCTGGCGTACACCATCGCCGATTCCGTGGCGATCAGTCTGTTCCAGCGTGTACATCCGGAGCTGGCCGTGGCGCTGGACGTGACCGACGAACAGCCCGTCACCTGGTTTAGCCCTCTCGACGAAGATCAAACCCTCGCCGCCGCGATCCTTGATTTCTTCAATTCGATGAATGAAGACGGCACCCTCGCGCGGCTTGAGGAGAAGTATCTCGGTCACGGCGGCGATTTCGATTATGTCGATACCCGCAGCTTCCTGCGCGCGGTCGACAGTGTGCTGCCGGAACTCCAGCCGCTGTTCGAGAAATACGCCCAGGCGATCGACTGGCGCCTGCTGGCGGCGATTTCTTACCAGGAATCTCACTGGGACGCCCAGGCGACTTCACCCACCGGCGTGCGTGGCCTGATGATGCTCACCAAGAATACGGCGCAAAGTCTCGGCCTGACGGATCGCACCGACGCGGAACAGAGCATTAGCGGCGGCGCGCGTTATCTGCAGGATATGATGGCGAAAGTGCCGGAAACGGTGCCGGAAGAGGAGCGGATCTGGTTTGCACTGGCGGCCTACAACATGGGTTACGCGCATATGCTCGACGCCCGCGCGTTGACCGCCAAGACCAAAGGCAATCCTGACAGCTGGTCTGACGTTAAACAGCGTCTGCCGCTGCTGAGCCAGAAGCCCTGGTACAATAAACTCACGTACGGCTATGCGCGCGGGCACGAAGCCTACGCGTATGTGGAAAATATCCGCAAGTATCAGATAAGCCTGGAAGGTTATCTGCAGGAGAAAGAGAAGGAAGTGATGGAGGCAGAGCAGCTGGCGCAGAGCTATCCGGTGGTATCACCGAATGAGCTTAATCACCCGACGACTTCAATTCTGCCTTTTGTTGCTTTTTCTGCTGACGGCGCATTCGAAAGAAATCGCTTAGTAGCCCCGAACACTCTGGTGCAAGTACCCCACCGATAATCTGGACCTGGTGGTTCATGCCCGGATGACCGAGTACGTCCATTAAGGAACCCGCCGCGCCTGTCTTTTCATCCCGTGCGCCATACACCAGCGTCCCGATGCGGCTGTGCACCATCGCACCAGAACACATCACGCAGGGTTCCAGCGTGACATACAGCGTTGTATCCAGCAGACGGTAGTTCTGCAGTACCAGCCCGCCCTGACGCAGAGCCATGATTTCGGCATGCGCAGTCGGATCGTGGCGCCCTATCGGACGGTTCCACCCTTCGCCAATCACCTGATTGTTATGCACCAGAACGGCACCCACGGGCACTTCGCCCTCATCCCAGGCGCGTTTTGCAAGGGAGAGCGCATGGCGCATCCAGTATTCATGATTGAGTTCAAGGTCAGACAACGAAAGGTACTCCAGTCGGAAAGCGGGCGGCATTATACACACCCGTTATGATTAACACTATTCCAGTTGCTGAAGTTCGCCTGAAGGGGTAACGCGCCAGCGGTGCTGGCAGAAATAGAGCAGCGGGTTGTCCTGCTTGCTGTCGCTGTAGCCGCTGTAAAGGCGCAGCGGCGTGCCGATTTTTTTCTCCAGTTGCACCACTTTCTCGTGCCCCAGACAGCGCAGCGTCAGCACCCATCCGCCGTAGGCGCGCCCCATTTGAGTGGCAATCAGATTCACGCGCGGCAACCATGGCGTGTCAAAATAGACCTGCTCCACCAGCGGCTGCGGCGAGCCGGTGATAAGCCAGATATCGGCGTCACTGGCGTTGAGGTACTCCGTCAGCCGGTCCTGAACCACCGGAAACGCGGTAACGTGCCCGCGAAACCAGTGGACGAAATCCTGTTGCAGCTGGCTGAGCCGCGCGTCGCTGTGCCCAAAGGTGCAGCCCCATAACAACAGGCTCATTGGCCAGCGCGCCGCGCGCCCTTTTATCAACAGTGCGATCCCAATAATCGGCAAAAGTGGCAGCACGAGCAGTGCGTTAAAGGGCTGGCGACGCAACAGATAGCGCATAAAACTGCCAAACATATCCTGCTGATGAAGCGTTCCATCCAAATCGAAAAAGACAACGCGGCGCTCGTGATTAACCAAACCTTACTCCTCTGGATCGTGGAATCCTAACAGCCAGGTAAACAAGAACCCGGCGATAATCGCTACCAAACAGCCTAACAGATAGAGCATGACTTTTCCGGTCACGATGGTTAATGCCAGCGGTAAACCGGAAATCCCGAAAGTAATAACGGTAGCCACTTTCCAGTAGCTGATCAACGCCCCACCCATCGCTCCGCCCAGACAGGCCGCGAGGAAAGGTTTGCCAAGCGGCAGCGTGACGCCGAAAATCAGCGGCTCACCGATGCCCAGCAATCCGACCGGCAATGCACCTTTGATCACTTTTTTCAGCCGGTCGTTGCGGGTTTTCAGCAGGATAGCAATCGCAGCACCGACCTGCCCCATCCCCGCCATCGACAGAATCGGCAGCAGCGCGTTGTAGCCGTGCGCCTGCACAAGCTCCACGTGAATCGGCACCAGCCCCTGATGCAGCCCGGTTAACACCAGCGGCAGGAAGGTACCGGACAGCACCGCCCCCACCAGCAAACCACCACGATCGATAGCCATCGACGCCCCGTGCGCAATCGCCTCGGAGATCCAGCCGCCTAACGGCTGCAAGGCCACAATCGCCACCGTACCGGTGATCAGGGTGGTCAGCAGCGGATTGAGGATCAACTCAATCGAGCCCGGCAGCAGGCTGCGCAGACGCTTCTCGACCCAGCACATCAGGGCGACGACCAGCAGCACCGCGATGACACCGCCGCGTCCGGGCTGGAGCGCTTCGCCAAACAGGGTAATTTGCGCCAGCTGCGGGCTGGAGAGGATCCCCGCCATCACGCCGCCCATCGCCATCGAACCGCCGTAGACTTTCGCCGCGTTGACCCCCACCAGAATGTTCATGATGGCAAACACTGCGCTACCAAAGATGCCCAGAATCCCGAGCAGGTTTGGATAATGGGTCGCAAAATCGCCGACGATATCCGGGCGTTTGAGGATATTGATAATCCCGGTAATCAGACCCGACGCGATAAACGCCGGGATCAGGGGAATAAAGACGTTGGCCAACTGGCGCAGCGCATCGCTCATCGGGGCTTTGTATTTGGCTTTGGCCTGCGCTTTGTTGCGATCCACATCGCCTAAAACCTCAGCGCTTTCACCGATCATCAGCGCACGCATCGCATCAACGACCTGCGCGGCTTTACCCGGCCCGACAATCAGCTGGTGCTGTGCGCCCTGCTTTACGTAGCCGCTGACGCCGGGGAGCTTTTTCAGACGCGCCAGATCGAGCTGGTCGTCGTCCTGAACTTCGACCCGCACGCGCGTCATGCAGTTTTCGAGACGGCGGATGTTTTTCTCCCCGCCAATCCCCTGCAAGATGTCGCTGGCGAGCGCTGCTGTTTTTTCCATATACGCCTCAGTTTTAGTTTTGTAATGCAGCCCGCAAGAATCCCTGATGGGCTTCCAGTTTTGCGCGTGCCGCTGTGGCGTCCAGTCCGCTCAGAATCATCAGAATGGCCGGTTTAACGTCGTGATCGGTTTGTTGGAGAACAGCTTCAGCTTCTTCGCGGCTGGCGCCGGTGGCTTCCACAACCATACGGCAGGCGCGATCCACCAGCTTGATGTTGGTGGCTTTCATGTCCACCATCAGGTTCTGGTAGACCTTGCCGAATTTCACCATTGCCCCCGTGGAGATCATATTGAGTACCAGCTTTTGCGCGGTGCCCGATTTCAGGCGCGTCGATCCGGTCAGCGCCTCTGGCCCCACGACAGGAGAAATGGCAATCGCCGCAACCTGTGCAATCGGCGAACCGGGATTACAGGAGATCGCCACCGTCGTGCAGCCCAGCTGTTTGGCATATTCCAGACCGCCGATGACATAAGGCGTACGCCCGGATGCCGCCAGGCCGACTACCAGATCGTTTTTGCTCAGGCTCAGGGCGGCGAGATCATCCGCGCCCAGCTGTTTATCGTCCTCAGCTCCTTCGACGGCTTTCAACAGCGCCCCCGGCCCACCGGCAATCAGCCCAATCACCAGACCGTGCGGCACGCCAAAGGTCGGCGGACATTCAGAGGCATCCAGTACCCCGAGTCGTCCGCTGGTCCCTGCCCCCATGTAAATAATGCGTCCACCGGCTTTCAGCGCGGCGGCGGCGGCATCAACCGCTTTTGCCACCTCAGGCAATGTCTCTTTCACTGCCAGCGCGACCAGCGTATCCTGTTGATTAAAACGGTTAACAAGATCGAGTGTGGAGAGCGCATCGAGATCCATGGTTTGCGGATTACGGGTTTCTGAAACGAGTGAGCCAAGATTCATTTTTTGTCCCTCAGGAATTTTTAATTCATATTAACCGTACTATAATGGAATATAAAATTCATTCAGGCGAGCAAAATTCTGTTTTGCAGCAGCAATCACATTTCGCCAGGAGGCGTATGAACTGTTTAATTCGAATTCGCCAGCGGTACGCGGGATTTGCCCAGAGCGATAAAAAACTCGCGGATTTCCTGCTTTCCCAGCCCGATCATGCGCGTCATCTCAGTTCTCAGCAGCTGGCAAGCGAAGCGGGCGTGAGCCAGTCCAGCGTGGTGAAATTCGCGCAAAAGATTGGTTTTAAAGGTTTTCCAGCATTAAAACTGGCGATCAGCGAAGCGCTGGTCAACAATCCAAATCCGCAATCGATGCCGTTGCACAATCAGATTCGCGGCGACGATCCGATGCGTCTGGTCGGTGAAAAGCTGATCAAAGAGAACGTGACGGCGATGCACGCTACGCTTGACGTGAACAGCGAAGAGAAGCTGCTTGAGAGCGTGGCGATGCTGCGCGCGGCGCGGCGAATTATCCTGACCGGCATTGGCGCATCAGGGCTGGTGGCGCGTAATTTTGGCTGGAAACTGACTAAGATCGGCTATAACGCCGTGGTTGAACAGGACATGCACGCCCTGCTGTCTACCGTGCAGGCGATGGACCCGAATGATTTGCTGTTAGCCATCTCCTATTCGGGAGAACGCCGGGAGATCAATCTGGCGTCTGATGAAACGCTGCGCGTCGGGGGTAAAATCCTGGCGATTACTGGTTTTAACCCGAATGCCCTGCAGCAGCGAGCCACGCGTTGCTTGTACACCATCGCCGAAGAACAGGCCACCCGCAGCGCGGCGATTTCCTCTACCAGCGCCCAGATGATGCTGACGGATCTGCTCTTTGTCGCACTGGTACAGCAGGATCTGGAACATGCGCCGGGACGCATTCGTCACAGCGAAGAGCTGGTAAAAAAACTGGTTTGAGCAGGGAATGAGCGTATAATGCCCGCCCTGTTTGTGATGTTTCTGAGATTTTCCTGATGGCGCTGTTAATCACCAAAAAATGCATCAATTGCGATATGTGCGAACCCGAATGCCCTAACGAGGCCATTTCAATGGGTGATAGCATTTATGAGATTAACAGCGATCGCTGCACCGAGTGCATCGGCCATTACGAAACGCCGACCTGTCAGAAAGTGTGCCCGATCCCCAACACCATTCTCAAAGATCCGGCCCATGCCGAATCAGAAGAGCAGCTGTGGGATAAGTTCGTGCAGCTGCATCACGCGGACAAACTCTAGCTTTCGATGATCACCGTGGCGCAGGCGTAATGACGTTCATCTGCCAGCGTAACGTGCATATGGTTCACACCGAGTCTTTCTGCAAGCTTTTGCGCCTCGCCCCATAACCGCAGACGGGGTTTGCCCAGCTCATCGTTAAACACTTCGAACTGATTAAACGCCAGCCCATTACGAATCCCGGTCCCGAAGGCTTTCGCCGCTGCTTCTTTTACCGCAAAGCGCTTTGCCAGAAAACGCACCGGCTGTTGGTGCGCTTCCCAGATGGCCCATTCGTTGTCGCTGAGCACCCGTTTTGCCAGGCGATCGCCACTACGGGCGATCACCGCTTCGATACGGGCAATCTCAACGATGTCCGTGCCTAAGCCCAGAATCGCCATTACTGACGCGCTTCCAGCATCAGACGTTTCATCTCGGCAACGGCCTCTTTCAGACCGCTCATCACCGCGCGACCGATAATCGCGTGGCCGATATTCAGCTCGTGCATTTCCGGGATCTGAGCGATCGCCTTGACGTTATGATAGGTCAGGCCGTGACCGGCGTTGACTTTCAGACCCAGGCTCGCGGCATAGCGGGCTGCGTTGGCAATGCGCTCCAGTTCTTTGGCCTGGGTGGCTTCGTCTTTGGCATCCGCGTAGCAACCGGTGTGAATTTCGATGTACGGCGCACCGACTTCTGCAGCGGCCTTGATCTGTTCGACATCCGCATCGATAAACAGGGAAACCAGGATACCGGCATCGGCGAGGCGTTGGCAGGCATCCTGCATTTTGTCACGCTGACCGGCGACATCCAGCCCGCCTTCGGTGGTCACTTCCTGACGTTTTTCCGGCACCAGGCAGCAGAAATGCGGCTGGGTTTCACAGGCGATCGCCAGCATCTCTTTCGTAACCGCCATCTCCAGATTCATGCGTGTGTCCAGCGTCTGGCGCAGGATGCGTACGTCACGATCGGTGATGTGGCGGCGGTCTTCACGCAGGTGAACGGTAATGCCGTCGGCGCCAGCCTGCTCGGCGATAAATGCCGCCTGAACCGGATCAGGATAAGCCGTACCGC
Source organism: Lelliottia sp. SL45 (assembly GCF_026672535.1). Classification (NCBI taxonomy): domain Bacteria; kingdom Pseudomonadati; phylum Pseudomonadota; class Gammaproteobacteria; order Enterobacterales; family Enterobacteriaceae; genus Lelliottia; species Lelliottia sp. SL45. The sequence goes on along the minus strand of NZ_JAPPRH010000003.1, from coordinate 449,108 downwards.
GCGCATTACGCAGCGTGGCAATGTGATCGATGTTGACGCCTAACAGTAATTCAGCCATGACAATCCTCGGTTTTCTCATTGTTCATTAACGCTTTGGCACAAACTGCCTGAATAATTCGCGGCTCTTTAAGGGCTTGCCTCCAAGATACGGCTTGAGGGCAATTCGGGTAAAGCGTTTTGCCGCGCGTAAGGTATCCTGGTCAGGAAACTCTCGCTCATAGAGCGCCCTGAGGTGCCGCCCGGTGAACGTCGTGTTATCGATCACCACGCTGGCAATAAACCCCTTCTCTTCGCGATAGCGATAGGTCATGGCGTCCTCTACGGATTCGCCGCTTCCCGCGCAGTGCAGAAAATCAACGCCGTAACCGAGGTGGCCAAGCAGCGCCAGCTCAAACCGGCGTAATGCGGGTTCGGGCGTGCCTGTTGCGCCAGCCAGCGCCTGGATGCAGTGCAGATAATCGAAAAAGAGTTCGGAGAAGCGTGTTTCGTGTTCAAGGACACGTGAAATGAGTTCGTTGACGTACAAACCGCTATAGAGCGTGATGCCTGACAGAGGAAGCGCCAGGGAGACGGCTTCGGCACTGCGCAGGGTTTTGACTTCGCCGCGTCCGCCAAAGCGAACCAACAGCGGGGTGAAGGGTTGTAACGCGCCCTTCAGGTTAGAGCGTTTGGAACGTGCGCCTTTTGCAACCAGGCGCACACGACCCGACTCTTCCGTGAAGACGTCCAGCATCAGGCTGGTTTCGCTCCACGGACGGCTGTGAAGGACAAAGGCTCGCTGCCATCCATCCACGATGTGGTGTCTTAGACGTCGTCGCCGTAACCGAGACTACGCAGGGCGCGCTCGTCATCAGCCCAGCCTGATTTCACCTTCACCCACAGCTCCAGGTGAACCGGTGCTTCAAACATCTCCTGCATGTCTTTACGCGCTTCGATGCCGATGGTTTTGATTTTGGCGCCTTTGTTGCCAATCACCATCTTCTTCTGCCCTTCTCGCTCAACGAGGATCAGCCCGTTGATGTCGTACCCGCCACGCTCATTGGTCTGGAAACGTTCGATTTCCACGGTAACGGAGTACGGCAGTTCGGCACCAAGGAAACGCATCAGTTTTTCACGGATGATTTCAGAGGCCATAAAGCGCTGGGAACGGTCGGTGATGTAATCTTCCGGGAAGTGATGGATCGCTTCCGGCAGATGTTTACGCACGATACCGGCGATGGTATCGACGTTCATGCCCGTTTCCGCAGACAGGGGAACGATGTCGAGGAAGTTCATCTGGCTTGCCAGGAACTGCAGGTGCGGCAGCAAATCGGCTTTTTCCTGCACGTTGTCAACTTTGTTGACCGCAAGAATCACCGGCGATTTGCCATCGCGCAGTTTGTTCAGAACCATCTCATCGTCTGGCGTCCAGCGGGTGCCTTCCACCACGAAGATGATCAGTTCGACATCACCGATAGAGCTGCTCGCCGCTTTGTTCATCAGGCGGTTGATGGCACGCTTCTCTTCCATATGCAGGCCTGGGGTATCGACGTAAATCGCCTGATATGCGCCTTCCGTGTGGATGCCGACGATACGGTGACGCGTGGTTTGCGCCTTACGGGATGTAATGGATATTTTCTGCCCAAGCAGATTATTCAGCAAGGTTGATTTGCCGACGTTAGGACGTCCGACAATGGCAACAAAACCGCAGTAACTCTTTTCTTCGCTCATTCCAGCTCCAGCATTTTTAACGCCTGTTCGGCGGCAGCCTGTTCCGCCTTGCGACGGCTAGAACCTGTGCCAACCACCGGTTCACTCAGGCCGCTAACCTGGCAATGGATGGTAAATTCCTGATCGTGTGCTTCGCCGCGCACCTGCACCACCAGATAAGATGGCAGCGGGAGGTGGCGACCCTGCAGATATTCCTGCAAACGAGTCTTAGGATCTTTTTGTTTATCGCCTGGGCTTATTTCGTCCAGACGCGTTTGATACCAGTTCAGAATGAGTTGCTCTACCGTCTGAATATCGCTGTCGAGGAAAACACCACCGATTAATGCTTCGACAGTATCCGCGAGAATTGATTCACGGCGAAAACCACCGCTTTTCAGTTCACCCGGCCCAAGTCGCAGGCATTCGCCCAGTTCAAACTCGCGTGCAATCTCGGCAAGCGTGTTGCCGCGCACCAGCGTAGCGCGCATACGGCTCATATCACCTTCATCCACACGAGGGAAACGGTGATAAAGCGCATTTGCGATCACGTAACTTAAAATGGAGTCACCTAAAAACTCGAGGCGCTCATTGTGTTTGCTGCTGGCACTGCGGTGGGTTAATGCCTGTTGCAACAACTCCTGATGCTGAAAAGTGTAGCCCAGCTTCCGTTGAAGCCGATTAATTACGATGGGGTTCATGCGATACCAGTAAATGAATGCGTCAAAAATGCAGCACACGAAACCGACCTGATAAGACCAACGCGGTTTCGTGTGCCGTGGCACTGAGTCAGCGCCAACCTTAAACTTCGGGGGAATATTCTATACGCAACGACAGGGTATGTCGTTAGCCAGGAGAGATTATCTCTTAAATAATTCACGTAACCCTCATTTAAGAGGGTTACGTGTGCAATTATCAGGAATTAATGGATTCCGCCAATGCGATTCAGACGAACGCCGGTCGGCCACTCCCCTTCCTGTTTTTCGAAGCTCATCCAGATCGCGGTCGCTTTACCGACCAGATTCGCTTCCGGAACAAAGCCCCAGTAACGGCTGTCCGCAGAGTTGTCGCGGTTATCACCCATCATGAAGTAATGTCCTGGCGGAACGATCCAGGTGGCGAGCTGCTGGCCTGGCTGCTGGTAGTACATACCCAGCTGATCCTGCGCGATCGGAACCGTCAAAATGCGATGCGTCACGTCACCCAAGGTCTCTTTACGCTCAACCAGACGAATTCCGTTCTCTTTGGTTTCGCCTTTCGGCATCTGGAAGAAACCGCTGGTCGCTTCGCCGCCGTTACGACGGGCAAAGGTCTGCACAAAGTCGCTCGGCTCCACGTTCGAATAGGTGATCGGCAGCGCATTTTCACACGCCGTACCGGAGCTACAGCCCGGCTGAACGGTCACTTCTTTCGCGACAGGATCGTAACTCACTTTATCGCCTGGCAAGCCGACGGCACGCTTGATGTAATCCAGACGCGGATCTTCAGGGTATTTGAAGACCACAATATCACCGCGTTTTGGATGACCGGTTTCGATTAACGTTTTCTGATAGATAGGATCTTTAATGCCGTAGGCATATTTCTCTACCAGAATAAAATCGCCAATCAGCAGCGTAGGCATCATCGAACCGGACGGGATCTGGAAAGGTTCGTAAATAAACGAACGCACCACCAGAACAATCGCCAGAACCGGGAATACGGAAGCCCCTGTTTCCAGCCAGCCCGGTTTCGGGCTGACTTTCTTCATGGTTTTCGCATCCAGCTGTTCACCCGTAATAGACTGACGTTCGCGACGTTTCGGGGCGAAGATAAACTTATCCAGACACCACAACAGCCCCGTCACCAGGGTCGCTATGACCAGGATCAGGGCAAACATGTTCGCCATGCCAACTCCTTAAGGATTATTTTCCGTCTTTACCCACGTGCAGAATGGCAAGGAACGCTTCCTGCGGCAGCTCAACGTTACCGACCTGCTTCATACGTTTTTTACCATCTTTCTGTTTCTGCAACAGTTTCTTCTTACGGCTTACGTCGCCGCCGTAGCATTTCGCCAGGACGTTTTTACGCAGCTGTTTCACCGTAGAGCGGGCAATAATGTGGTTGCCGATGGCGGCCTGAATCGCGATATCAAATTGCTGACGCGGGATCAGCTCTTTCATTTTCTCGACCAGTTCACGGCCACGGTACGGCGCGTTATCGTTGTGGGTGATCAGTGCCAGCGCATCAACACGCTCGCCGTTGATCAGCACATCCACACGCACCATGTTGGACGCCTGGAAACGTTTAAAGTTGTAGTCCAGCGACGCATAGCCACGAGAGGTAGACTTCAGACGGTCGAAGAAGTCGAGCACCACTTCCGCCATCGGGATTTCATAGGTCAGCGCCACCTGGTTACCGTGGTAAACCATGTTGGTCTGCACGCCACGCTTCTCGATACAGAGCGTAATGACGTTGCCCAGGAACTCCTGCGGCAGCAGCATGTGACACTCCGCGATCGGCTCACGCAGCTCTTCAATATTGTTCAGCGGCGGCAGCTTGGACGGGCTGTCGACGTAGATAACGTCTTTGTTGGTGGTCTGGACTTCATACACTACGGTCGGTGCCGTGGTGATCAGATCCAGATCGTATTCACGCTCAAGACGCTCCTGAATGATCTCCATGTGCAGCAGACCCAGGAAGCCACAGCGGAAGCCGAAGCCCAGCGCAGTAGAGCTTTCTGGTTCATAAAACAGGGAAGCATCGTTCAGGCTCAGCTTGCCGAGCGCATCACGGAAGTTTTCGTAATCGTCAGAGCTGACCGGGAACAGGCCCGCGTAAACCTGAGGCTTCACTTTTTTGAAGCCTGGCAGCGCTTTATCAGCCGGATTACGTGCCTGAGTCAGGGTATCGCCTACTGGCGCGCCCAGGATGTCTTTGATGGCGCAAACCAGCCAGCCAACTTCGCCGCATTTCAGTTCAGTACGATCAACCTGTTTCGGCGTGAAGATACCCAGACGGTCAGCGTTGTACACCTGACCGGTGCTCATCACTTTGATTTTGTCGCCTTTACGCATGGTGCCGTTTTTAATACGCACCAGCGATACCACGCCAAGGTAGTTATCGAACCAAGAGTCGATGATCAGCGCCTGCAGCGGCGCATCTGCGTCACCTTCTGGTGCCGGGATATCACGTACCAGACGCTCCAGCACATCAGGAACACCGACACCGGTCTTCGCCGAGCAGCGCACTGCGTCTGTGGCGTCAATACCGACAATGTCTTCAATCTCTTCCGCCACGCGCTCTGGATCGGCAGCCGGCAGGTCGATTTTGTTAAGCACCGGCACCACTTCGAGATCCATTTCCATCGCGGTGTAGCAGTTGGCCAGGGTCTGAGCTTCTACGCCCTGCCCGGCATCAACCACCAGCAGCGCGCCTTCGCAGGCTGCCAGCGAACGAGAAACTTCATAAGAGAAGTCAACGTGGCCTGGGGTGTCGATGAAATTCAGTTGATATGTTTCACCATCAAGGGCTTTGTAGTCGAGCGTGACGCTCTGCGCTTTGATGGTGATACCACGTTCGCGTTCCAGGTCCATGGAGTCCAGTACCTGGGCTTCCATTTCACGATCAGACAGGCCACCGCAAATCTGGATAATACGGTCAGAAAGCGTCGACTTACCGTGGTCAATGTGAGCAATGATCGAAAAGTTACGTATGTTCTTCATATAGTTAAATAATTATGCCTTACGAATTCCTGGAGGCCGCTGTTCTTAGCCTGACGTTTTTCAGTGCGAAAACGCAGCATTCTACACTACATCTTCGTCACCAGGAAATGCTGTTAAAGCCAAGCATAGCGTCAGAGAAGGACGTTTTTTTTTATGGGATGTAAATAAAGATAAAGCCCGATGAATTATCGGGCTTCTGAAGAGAGCGTTTCCACACGCAGCATGTCTGGCGGAAGCCCCACGCTGAGGATAACGGGCTGCCAGGCTTCTTTCTCAGCAAGCTTTTGAGAGAAGCCGCGCGCCAGCATAAACCCGCCCACGCCGCCCAGCACTCCGCCGCTCATCGCCGCGAGATCGGTGCCAAACAGCATCTGGAAAATTCCGGCGACCACAAACAAGCCCACCAGCGGGGAGAGATACACCAGCATGGCGGACCCCAGCAGGCTGCCTTCAGCAATGCCCAGTTCCACCTTTTGCCCAACAGCCAGAGGCTCTGCAATTGGCACAGAGATGGTGTGCGTGGTTTGCGGCCCCAGCTTATTCAGCACCCGGCTGCCACAGCCAGCGCGCGAGGCGCAGCTGTTGCATGACGCTTTCACGTCACAGCTCACTAGCGCAACGCCATTTTGCCACGAGACAACGGTGGCCCATTCTTTGATCATTGTGCGGCCCTGAATTTAATGCTGTCAGCAATGCGTTTCGCCGTCTGCGGTGGCAGTTCACCCACAATCGTGATTTCGGCATTATCCCGCAGCGTCGTGCTCACGGTCCGGCGTCCGGTACGAAGCATTTGCTCGCTGCTGTTAGCAGACGCCCGATTGATGTTCACCGAGAAGCTGCACAAGCCGTCAGAATAGAGACGCGACTCGACCGGCGTTTCAATGGTCGGAAGCTGACGACGGCTACTGGATATCTCGCTGAAACCTTGTGGGATCCACGCTGGCACCCAGTTGAAATTCACCGTATCGCCCGCAGGCACTGACAGAAGAGGCGGAAGGCTCGCTTTCGCCAAATTCTGCATGCTGTTACCCACCTGACCATTCACCGTAAAGGAAATCACGCGGAACTGCTCCAGCGTTTCGCCGTCCCGATCGAGGAGATCGACGCGCATCGGCAGTTTGCTCTCCGCATCCATCCACACGATGTAGCTATAGCGTGTGCCGTCTCTTGCCACGACACGAATCACTTCACAAAGCCGATCCGCAATGCGCGTACGGCCAACGGAAATGAAATCGTAGTAAGGCGACAGACGTTTGAAATCGGTATAAACGAGGGCCGGGAGCGAGTCGACAATGTAATCGCCATTAAGCGTAAACGGCTCAAGGCCTGGCTCAAAATAGCTGATTTCATTACCGCGCTGTACAACCTCACGGCGCGGGCCGTCGAGTTGTAAAAGCTGGGCGAGCGGCTGGTTATCAAGACGGGCATGGCGGTAGCGTAACGACTCTACACCTTGCTTGTTGATACTGATAAAGGCCAACTCGTAGTTGAGTGACTGGCTCGCCATATTCATCTGCTGCAACAACGCCCCGGACGATAAATCAGCCGAGGCGTTGGTAGAGAAGAACAGGCTACCCGCCACTAAGGACATGGCGCACCAAAGTTGCTTCATTACTGCGATTGCGTTCCTAAAGTTTGGTTTCCTGGCACTTGCACACCAGCCTGCTGGGTCTGTGCCTGCTCAAACTGGAGCTGCTCAGAGTGCAAACGACGCTGCAACTCATAGTCCTGCAGCATCGCATTAATGCGACGACGCTGTTCCTGGACCTGCTGTTGCTGGCCCGGGCTGACTGAGGCATCGGCAGATGGCACACCCAAGCTAACCGGACTTGCTTTACCCATCATCGGCAGTGTATTGAACACTGGCGCTTCAGGCTGCTGGTTAGCTTCTGATTGACCGTTATAGTGCTGGACGCCAACGATAACTGCAAGCGATACGCATGCAGCCACACCCATTTGGGTTAATTGGCTCGCCCACGGGCGCACTTTTTTCCAGAATGGCATCTTCTGCCATTGATGTGGCGCAGGTTGAGCTTCAGGGATCAGCGGAGTGGTCTGATGTACAGGCTCGTTCTCAATTGCCGCCATTACGCGTGCTGAGATATCGAAATGGAGAACATCGCCCGTATCACCACGCATAGAGTCGCGGATGAGATGGTAACTCTCCCAGGTCTTTTGCATCTCGGGAGAGTGAGAGAGCTCGTTAAGCAGCTCACTGTCCAGCGTTTCACCATCCATTAAAGCGGAAAGTTTTTCTTTCTGCATGCCTAATACCTTTTCCAGTATCCCGCTATCGTCAACGCCTGATAAGCGGTTGAACTTTATTATCAATAGCTTCTCGCGCACGGAAGATTCGCGAACGAACCGTTCCGACCGGACAGTCCATGATAGCCGCTATCTCTTCATAGCTAAGTCCATCAAGCTCCCGCAAGGTGATTGCCATGCGTAAATCTTCCGGGAGTGCCTCGATCGTGCGAAAAACGATTTGTCTCAGTTCTTCTGACAACATTAAGTTCTCAGGGTTCGAAATTTCTTTCAATGCGCCGCCGCTTTCGAAGTTTTCAGCGTCTATTGCGTCCACATCCGTTGAGGGCGGACGACGGCCCTGAGCGACCAGATAATTCTTTGCTGTATTGACTGCAATACGATACAGCCAGGTGTAAAAAGCACTATCCCCCCGGAAAGAATCCAGCGCGCGATAGGCCTTTATGAAAGACTCTTGCACTACATCAGGAACATCTCCTGACGGTACATAGCGGGATACCAGACTCGCCACTTTATGCTGATAGCGAACCACCAGTAAGTTAAAGGCTTTCTGATCTCCCTTCTGGACCCGTTCAACCAGGACCTGGTCCGTTAACTGCTCGCTCATCCGAGGTAATGTCTCCCCAAACCTAAATTCCACGCGTTATCGAAACGCCACTCTAAAAACACTGCAATGTGAGCAAGCACGAGGTTAGAGGGTCTATTCATCAATAAGTTCCGTTACGCGTCTGTTTTTGTCCATCGTGTCGCAGACTGTTCATTTTCTCTCATTATAAGTCTGTTAACGATACGTACCCAATTTCTGATGAGAAATGGTATTTTTGCTGCCAGAAGAGTACCGCAACACAGGGTTTATTTCACTACATAATCTGAAGCTAACGATCTGCTTCGCAAAATATTTTCGTTCTTTTACGCCTTTTTTGAGGTTGTGTTTAAGTTTAGGCTGCGCAACAGCATTCAAAAAAAACGTGCGATTCATCGCATTCGGGTGCTATTCTGGCCAAACACTGTTTAGTAAATTAAACAAACATCATGAACACAACTCCAGAACTGCATTGTGATGTACTGATTATTGGCAGCGGCGCTGCCGGGCTCTCTCTGGCGCTTCGACTGGCCTCGCATCAGAAAGTGATCGTACTGAGTAAAGGGCCGATGAGCGAAGGCTCGACGTTCTATGCTCAGGGCGGTATTGCTGCGGTGTTTGATGAAACGGACAGCATTGCGTCGCACGTGGAAGACACGCTGATCGCTGGCGCAGGCATTGTCGATGAACACGCCGCAGAATTTGTGGCCAGCAACGCCCGTCACTGTGTGCAATGGCTTATCGATCAAGGCGTTTTGTTCGACACGCACGTTCAGCCGAATGGCGAAGAGGGGTATCACCTCACCCGTGAAGGCGGTCATAGCCACCGCCGCATCCTGCACGCAGCAGATGCAACGGGCAAAGAGGTCGAAACCACTTTAGTCGCTCAGGCACGTAATCACCCCAATATTCAGGTGCTTGAACGCAGCAATGCAGTGGACCTGATTATCTCCGATAAAATTGGTCTGCCGGGCACGCGACGCGTTGTAGGGGCGTGGGTCTGGAACCGGAATAAAGAGACGGTTGAGACCTGTCAGGCTAAATCGGTGGTGCTGGCAACAGGTGGCGCATCGAAGGTGTATCAGTACACGACGAATCCGGATATCTCTTCAGGAGACGGGATCGCCATGGCGTGGCGTGCAGGTTGCCGCGTCGCCAATCTGGAGTTTAACCAGTTCCACCCCACCGCCCTGTTCCATCCTCAGGCGCGTAATTTCCTGCTTACCGAAGCCCTGCGTGGCGAAGGCGCGCATCTCAAGCGCCCCGACGGCACGCGCTTTATGCCAGACTTCGACCCGCGTGCTGAACTGGCCCCGCGCGATATCGTCGCTCGCGCCATTGACCACGAAATGAAACGTCTCGGCGTCGACTGTATGTATCTCGACATCAGCCACAAGCCCGCCGATTTCGTGCGCCAGCACTTCCCAACTATCTATGAAAAATTGCTGGGGCTTGGGATTGATCTCACCAAAGAGCCGGTGCCGATCGTCCCTGCGGCGCACTATACCTGCGGCGGCGTGATGGTGGACGATCATGGCCGTACGGATGTGGATGGGCTGTACGCCATCGGTGAGGTAAGTTATACCGGGCTTCACGGCGCGAACCGCATGGCGTCAAATTCGCTGCTGGAGTGCCTGGTTTACGGCTGGTCTGCCGCAGAAGATATCATCAAACGGATGCCCTACGCCCGTGAGGTGGCACACCTGCCTGCCTGGGATGAAAGCCGGGTGGATAATCCGGATGAACTGGTGGTCATCCAGCACAACTGGCATGAACTGCGGCTCTTTATGTGGGATTACGTCGGGATTGTACGCACCACCAAACGTCTGGAGCGCGCCCTACGCCGGATTACGATGCTGCAGCAGGAAATTGACGAGTATTACGCCAATTTCCGCGTATCTAACAATCTGCTGGAGCTACGCAATCTGGTCCAGGTGGCGGAGCTGATTGTCCGCTGTGCGATGATGCGCAAAGAGAGTCGGGGCCTGCATTACACGCTGGACTACCCCGATCAACTGGCGGAGTCTGGTCCGTCGGTGCTGTCCCCTCTCATTCACATAAACAGATAAAACGCCTGGGTCAGCGCCGTGTAGGCTTCGGAATAACGCTGATCTGGCCCGCGAATCACCATCCTGTCGCTAAAGCACTCACCTTCTTTTGGGGAGAGTGCTAATAAAACGCGGTGCGGAAGTCTTGCTTCGTTATCGGCGATATCCGTTCGCAGGCGTAAATACCAGCCGATATCGAGCGCTTTTTTGATAAACGCATTACCGGTACTTTCGGGCAGAACAACGCAGAAAAATCCCTCTTCTGAGATTAAATTCGCCGCCGCCATTAACAGGGCGGTGTGATCCAGCGAACCAGTGTATCGCGCCTGATCGCGTTCCGGTGTCGCGCATTCCACGCCAGGCTCAAAGTAAGGCGGGTTGCTGACTATCAGATCGTAGCGCGCCGTTTGCTCCGGCGCCCACGTGAGGATATCGGCGCACTCCACCTGAACGCGAGACGCCCAAGGCGATTCGGCGGCATTCTCGCTGGCCTGACTGGCGGCCTGCGCATCAAGTTCAACAGCATCGATGGTGACGTGCTGCTCCGTACGTTGCGCCAGCATCAGCGCCAGTAACCCACTTCCACTACCAATATCCAGAATTCGCTTAACCTTCGCGACGGGCGCCCACGCTCCCAGTAATATACCGTCAGTGCCGACTTTCATCGCACAGCGATCGTGGGCTACAAAGAACTGTTTAAACGTAAAACCATCGCGGCGCAGCTGCGCTTTGGGTTGAGACATGTCAAAGCAACCTTCTTAAATAAAACCGGATTAGCATAGGGGAAAGCGAAGTGGTGGAAAAGGGATATCCACAAACAGATGAAGATTGCAGCCATAACGTCTATAATCAGCGCCCCACACAGAGGTAGAACATGACTGTAACGACTTTTTCCGAACTTGAACTCGATGAGTGCCTGCTGGAAGCTCTCCAGAATAAAGGCTTCACACGCCCAACTGCCATCCAGGCGGCTGCTATTCCGCCTGCGTTAGAAGGCCGTGATGTACTCGGTTCTGCGCCGACAGGCACCGGTAAAACGGCGGCATACCTGCTGCCCGTCTTGCAGCATCTGATCGATTTCCCTCGCAAGAAATCTGGCCCACCGCGCATTCTTATCCTGACTCCAACACGTGAACTGGCCGTGCAGGTGGCAGAACATGCGCGTGAACTGGCCGCGAATACGCATCTGGATATCGCCACCATCACCGGCGGTGTTGCTTATATGAACCACGCCGAAGTGTTCAGTGAGAACCAGGATATCGTGGTGGCGACAACCGGGCGCCTGATGCAGTACATCAAAGAAGAAAACTTTGACTGCCGTGCGGTGGAAACGCTGATCCTCGATGAAGCTGACCGCATGCTGGAACTCGGTTTTGCGCAGGACATCGAACACATTGCGGGCGAAACGCGCTGGCGCAAACAGACGATGCTGTTCTCCGCCACCCTGGAAGGTGACGCAATTAAAGACTTCGCTGAGCGTCTGCTCAACGAACCAGCGGAAGTGTCTGCGACGCCATCCACGCGCGAGCGCAAAAAGATTCACCAGTGGTATTACCGCGCCGATAACCTTGAGCACAAAGTCGAGCTGCTGAAACATCTTCTGAAACAAGATGATACCACCCGTACCATCGTGTTTGTGCGTAAGCGCGAGCGTGTGCATGAGCTGGCGAACATGCTGCGTTCAGCCGGTATCGATAACTGCTATCTTGAAGGCGATATGCCTCAGGCGAAGCGTACCGAGGGGATTAAGCGTCTGACTGAAGGTCGCGTCAATGTGCTGGTTGCCACCGACGTCGCAGCACGCGGTATCGATATCCCTGATGTCAGCCATGTCATTAACTTCGACATGCCGCGTACCGGTGACACCTACCTGCACCGTATCGGTCGTACCGGCCGTGCGGGTCGTAAAGGGAACGCTATCTCGCTGGTAGAAGCACACGACTACATGCTGCTCCTGAAAGTTGGCCGCTATATCGAAGAGCCATTGAAAGCTCGCGTCATTGACGAACTGCGTCCGACCACGCGCCCACCGAGCGAAAAGATGACGGGCAAACCGTCCAAGAAAGTGCTCGCGAAACGCGAAGAGAAGAAAAAAGAGCAGGCGAAAGAGAAGCCGCGCGTGAAGAACCGCCATCGCGATGCCAAAAACATTGGTAAGCGCCGTAAGCCAAGCGGTACGCCGCCAACGTCGCAGAACGAAGAGTAAAAAAAAGCCGGGTTAATCACCCGGCTTTTTTATTCCCCCAAAACCTCAAGCCTTACAGGCTTTCAGTAAAGGTACGCGCGATAACGTCACGCTGCTGTTCTGGGGTGAGAGAGTTGAAGCGTACCGCGTAGCCAGAAACACGAATAGTCAGCTGCGGGTATTTTTCTGGGTTCTTAACCGCATCTTCCAGGGTTTCACGACGCAGAACGTTAACGTTCAGGTGCTGACCGCCTTCCACGCGAACTTCCGGCTGGATGTCCATTGGGATCTCGCGGTATTCGATTTCGCCCAGTTTGTTGACCGGAACGATTTCGTCTTCAGCAAAACCGGCTTTAGCAACCACACAACGCGCTTCGCCTTTTTCGCTGTCCAGCAGCCAGAAAGAGTTCAGCAGGTCGTCGTTTGCAGCTTTAGTAATTTGGATACCTGTAATCATGTCATGCCTCCAGGGCTACATTAATTAATGAATGTCGGCCTCTCGCGGCCAATTGGTAAAACCATTGTTGCTTGAGTGTATATATATCAGCCGGCACCCCATGATTCTTTGATTTAAATCAACAAAAACCGCAACCATACAAATAGTGTGGTTTGATTTTGTTGCTTCAGATCAATTTTCCAGAGCCAACTACCTACCCTGATTTGAGTATTTCAAATTAAATTGAAAGACTTAGCCGTAAATGTCGCGCAGAATTTTGCTCCCTTCCTTGAAAAGGTTAAGCTAGGCGCAATTGAGATATGCAGGAGAGCATGATGACGACCCCTTTGACATGGCATGACGTGCTGGCAGATGAAAAGCAACAGCCTTATTTTGTGAATACGCTCAGTACCGTCGCGCAGGAGCGGCAATCCGGTCAAACGATCTATCCTCCCCAGAAGGATGTGTTTAATGCCTTCCGTTACACCGAATTGAATGATGTGAAAGTGGTCATTCTGGGTCAGGATCCCTACCACGGTCCTGGACAGGCGCACGGCCTGGCATTTTCGGTTCGTCCTGGGATCGCAACACCCCCTTCCCTGCTGAATATGTATAAAGAGCTGGAAGGATCGATGCCAGGCTTTAGTCGTCCGGCGCACGGTTATCTTGAGAGCTGGGCGCGTCAGGGCGTACTGCTGCTCAATACCGTGTTAACGGTTCGCGCGGGACAGGCTCACTCCCACGCCAGCCTGGGCTGGGAGACCTTTACGGATAAAGTCATCAGTCTTATCAATGAACATTGTGAAGGCGTGGTGTTTTTACTGTGGGGCGCACATGCGCAGAAGAAAGGGGCGATTATCGATGCCCAGCGTCATCATGTTCTGAAAGCGCCGCATCCCTCTCCACTGTCGGCTCACCGCGGATTTTTTGGCTGTAACCACTTTGTTCTGACCAATGAATGGCTGAAAAAACGCAATGAAGCGCCAATCGACTGGATGCCCGTGTTACCGGCTGAAAGCGAGTGATTTTTCGGAAGGGATAAAAATAATTATGCCCGGCTATCACCGGGCATAATTGTAGACAACGCAATATTATGCTTTGTTCTGACGCCACCATTCAGCCAGCAGGACGCCGGTTGCAACGGAAACGTTGAGGCTTTCGACTTTACCTGTTCCGTCGATTGAGACGCTCAGGTCGGCAGTAGAGAGCGCGGCATCGGACAGACCATCACGTTCCTGACCCAGTACCAATACCATTTTGCGCGGCAGCGTCGCTTTGAACAGCGGCGTACCTTTATGGCTGGAGGTGGTCACGATGGAGTAACCCGCCTGGCGGAACTCTTCGATAGCATCCAGAACGCTTTCGCCAGTAATCGGCTGCACATGTTCCGCACCGCCTTCGGCTGTACGAATCGCGGCACCGGATTCGACAATCGCCGCATCCTGCAACAACACACCTTTCACGCCGAAATGGGCGCAGCTACGCATCATCGCACCCAGGTTGTGCGGGTTGCCCACATCTTCCAGTGCCAGTACGCAGTCATCGGCATCAGCCTGGCTGACCCATTGCTGCACCGTGGTGCCGTTACGTTTTTTGATCAGGAAGCAGACGCCGCCGTGATGTTCAGTACCAGATGCTTTGGTCAGCTCCGCATCATCTACCACATGGTAGGCTTTACGGTTTGCTGCCATCCAGCGCAGGGCCTCTTTGAAACGCGGCGTGACGCTCTGGATAAACCAGGCGCGAACGATGCATTCAGGACGGCTCTGGAACAGGGCCTGACAGGCGTTTTCGCCATAGACGCGGGTCTCTTCCGCGCGTTGACGGCGCAGGACTTCCGGATCGATAAAGCTCTTACCACTGATTCCACCGTGATCGGCTTTCGCCGGCGTTTCTTCACCCGGTGCACGGGAAACGGTGCGCCATGGGGATGCATCACGAGGGAAATCATCGCGTGGACGGTCATCGCGACGGCGATCGTCACGCTTACGGTCATCACGTTTGCGGTCATCACCGCGGTTATTTCTGTCATCGCGGGCGGGGCGACGGCCACCGTCTGCACGAGATGGTCCCGGACGGCCCCCACCCTTTCCGGTACGCGGATTTTGGGTGCGTTTGTCAGAATCATCATCACTGCGGACATACATCACTTTGACCTTGCCGCTTTTATTCTTCAGTTCGTCGTTCATGCTTTTCTCCACCAGCGCTGCGCGAAGCGCGCAGATTACCCGATGTGTCAGCGCATAGCCATTATTTCATACAAAAGCCTGTGACTATTGTTCCCATTGAATAAAACGCATTGTCGTTTCAAACAAGCTCAATGATAATATGTAACATATCAGAAACATTATCGGCACTTTGCCGCTTTGTCCCACTGCTCTATCAGAGGTTAGTTATGAATACCGTATGTGCCAACTGCCAGGCTCTCAATCGCATTCCGGATGACCGAATTGATGATGGAGCGAAATGCGGGCGTTGCGGTCATGAGCTTTTCGATGGCGACGTGATTAACGCAACCGGTGAAACCCTCGATAAATTACTGAAAGACGATCTGCCGGTAGTCGTGGACTTCTGGGCACCCTGGTGCGGCCCATGCCGTAACTTTGCGCCTATTTTTGAAGATGTCGCCGAAGAGCGCAGCGGTAAAATGCGCTTTGTGAAGGTCAATACAGAAGCGGAACGCGAGCTGAGTGCGCGATTCCGTATTCGCAGCATTCCCACCATCATGATTTTCAAAAAGGGTGAAGTCGTGGATATGCTCAACGGTGCCGTACCAAAGGCACCTTTCGAAAGCTGGCTGAATGAAACGCTCTGACAATCACGGGGCACTGCTTGTGCCCCGCTGTTCCCTCTGCGAGAATGGCGTTTTTTCTGCGCCTCTTCCATGACTGATAACGCCGTACTTCAATTGCGCGCCGAACGCCTGGCGCGTGCGACCCGCCCTTTTCTTGCCCGTGGCAACCGCATTCGTCGCTGCCAGCGCTGCCTGTTGCCGCTAAAACAGTGTCTGTGTGAGACGCTGGCTGCGAGCCACGCACAGAGCCGTTTCTGCCTGGTGATGTTTGACACCGAGCCGATGAAACCCAGCAATACCGGACGGTTAATCGCCGATATTCTGCCGAATACGGCCGCGTTTCAGTGGTCCCGCACCGAGCCGCCGCAGGCACTGCTCGATCTGGTCGCCAGTCCCGATTATCAACCCATGGTGGTGTTTCCCGCCTCCTATGCCGGTGAAAGCCGCAGGGTGATCGCCGCGCCGCCCACCGGCAAACCGCCGCTGTTTATTATGCTGGACGGTACCTGGACCGAAGCGCGAAAAATGTTCCGCAAAAGCCCGTATCTGGATGCACTGCCGGTGATCTCCGTCGATCTCTCCCGCGTGTCAGCCTATCGCCTGCGTGAAGCCCATGCCGAGGGACAATATTGTACGGCGGAGGTGGCTATCGCCCTGTTAGATCTGGCGAACGACACCGAGGCCGCCAGCGCCCTGGGCCGCCATTTTTCCTGTTTCCGCGAGCGTTACCTGGCAGGAAAACCCACACATCAGGCCAGCATCACAGCAGAAGAGATGGAAAGCGTTTAAAATCATCAGGTCACTCGCGTTAACAGGAGACTTGTATGAGCCAGCGAGGGCTAGAAGCGCTACTCCGCCCTAAATCCATCGCCGTGATCGGAGCCTCGATGAAACCCGATCGCGCCGGATATTTAATGATGCGCAACCTGCTGGCCGGGGGCTTTAATGGCCCTGTCATGCCTGTCACTCCCGCTTATAAAGCCGTTCAGGGCGTCCTCGCCTGGCCGGACATACAGAGCCTGCCGTTTATCCCCGATCTTGCCATCCTGTGTACGCACGCCAAACGCAATCTCGCCCTGCTCGACGCGCTGGGTGAGAAAGGCTGTAAAACCTGCATTATTCTCTCTTCGCCGCCAGAACAGCAGGCCGAACTACTGGCCAGCGCGAGCCGGTACCAGATGCGTTTGCTTGGGCCTAATAGCCTTGGGTTGCTGGCGCCGTGGCAGGGGCTGAATGCCAGCTTTTCTCCAGTGCCGATTCGAAAAGGCAAACTGGCGTTTATCTCTCAGTCTGCCGCCGTGTCCAACACTATTCTTGACTGGGCGCAGCAGCGTGAAATGGGCTTTTCATATTTCATCGCGCTGGGCGATAGCCTGGATATTGATGTCGACGAGCTGCTCGATTTCCTCGCGCGCGACAGTAAAACCAGCGCGATACTTCTCTATCTGGAGCACTTAACTGATGCCCGACGTTTTGTTTCTGCTGCGCGTAGCGCATCACGTAATAAACCGATTCTGGTGATCAAAAGTGGCCGTAGTCCCGCAGCGCAGAAATTGTTGCACTCTCACTCAGGCATGGACCCGGCCTGGGATGCGGCCATTCAGCGCGCTGGTTTGCTGCGCGTACAGGATACCCACGAGCTTTTCTCGGCCGTAGAAACCCTAAGCCATATGCGCCCGCTGCGTGGCGAAAGGCTGATGATTTTAACTAACGGTGCGGCCCCCGCAGCGCTCGCCCTCGATGAGCTGTGGTTGCGTAACGGGAAACTCGCCACCCTGAGCGATGAGACGATTCAGCGGCTTAAAGAAGCACTGCCAGCCAGCGTCACGCCGGGTAACCCACTGGATCTGCGGGATGACGCCAGTAGCGAGCGCTATGTCAACGCGATCTCCCTGTTGCTGGATAGCCAGGATTTTGACGCGCTAATGGTGATTCATTCCCCCAGCGCCGTCGCCCCCGGTAGCCAAAGCGCACGCGCGCTGATTGATGCTGTCAAAAACCATCCACGCGGGAAATACGTCACGCTGTTGACCAACTGGTGCGGAGAATACTCTTCTCAGGAAGCGCGGCGTTTGTTCAGCGAGGCAGGACTGCCCACCTACCGCACGCCGGAAGGCACTATTACTGCGTTTATGCATATGGTGGAGTACCGCCGCAACCAAAAGCAACTGCGTGAAACGCCCGCATTGCCCGGCAATCTGGCCGCCAATGCGACCGAAGCGCACAACCTGTTACGCCAGGCCATTGAGGACGGTGCGTCTTCTCTGGATACCCATGAAGTACGACCCATTCTGGATGCCTATGGTATGCAGACTTTACCCACCTGGATTGCGAGCGACAGCGCCGAGGCGGTGCATATTGCCGAACAGATTGGTTATCCGGTGGCGTTAAAACTTCGTTCGCCAGATATTCCGCATAAGTCGGATGTGCAGGGGGTGATGCTTTATCTGCGCACCGCCGCGGAAGTACAACAGGCCGCCGAGGCGATTTTTGACCGCGTAAAAATGGCCTGGCCGCAGGCGCGAGTTCACGGGCTTCTGGTACAGAGCATGGCGAATCGCGCCGGAGCTCAGGAATTACGAGTCGTGGTTGAACACGATCCGGTCTTTGGCCCGTTGATTATGCTGGGTGAAGGCGGTGTTGAGTGGCGACCGGCAGAACAGGCCGTGGTTGCCCTGCCGCCGCTGAATATGAATCTGGCTCGCTATCTGGTGATTCAGGCTATTAAGAGCAAAAAGATCCGCGGTCGCAGCGCGCTCCAGCCTTTAGATATTATCGGGCTGAGCCAGTTTCTGGTCCAGGTCTCTAACCTGATCGTCGATTGTGCTGAGATTCAGCGGCTGGATATTCATCCGCTGCTGGCGTCGGGCAATGAATTTATCGCGCTGGATGTCACACTGGATATTGCGCCCTTTACAGGTGATCGCGAAAGCAGACTGGCTATTCGCCCGTACCCTCTGCAACTGGAAGAGTGGGTGGAAATGAAAAATGGCGAGCAGGTGCTGTTTCGCCCAATCTTGCCCGAAGATGAACCTCAGTTGCGAGCCTTTATCGCTCAGGTGACGAAAGAAGATTTGTACTATCGCTACTTTAGCGAAATCAGCGAATTTACCCATGAAGATTTAGCCAATATGACCCAGATCGACTACGATCGGGAAATGGCGTTTGTTGCTGTTCGCCATCGTGATGAAGGCGATGAGATCCTGGGTGTCACGCGGGCAATTTCCGATCCTGACAACGTGGATGCCGAGTTTGCCGTGCTGGTTCGCTCCGATCTGAAAGGCCTTGGTCTCGGTCGGCGTTTGCTGGAAAAACTGATTGGCTATACCCGAGATCACGGTTTGCTCTGCCTGAATGGCATTACTATGCCGAATAACCGCGGCATGATTACCCTGGCGCGTAAACTCGGATTCGACGTAGATATTCAGCTGGATGAGGGAATTGTCGCCCTCTCGCTCCGCCTGGCATCGACGTCTGCTCAAGAGTAAGGTACTGGAAATGTTGACCACTTTCGTCAGTTCTGGTGGTATCATTGTCCGCTTATGTTGTCTGCAGATGCCAGATAACCCTTCAATGAACAGAGAAGATACGCACTGTGATGTTGTCAAAATTTAAGCGTAATAAACATCAACAACACCTTGCTCAACTACCGAAGATTTCTCAGTCAGTTGATGATGTCGAGTTCTTTTATGCTCCCGCCCATTTCAGGGAGACGCTTCTGGAAAAGATTGCGAGTGCCACGCAACGTATTTGCATTGTGGCGCTTTATCTCGAACAGGATGAAGGTGGACGCGCGGTTTTAAGCGCGGTCTATGAAGCTAAACGCCAGCGCCCGGAACTGGACGTTCGTATACTGGTTGACTGGCACCGTGCGCAGCGTGGCCGAATTGGCGCTGCCGCATCCAACACCAATGCCGACTGGTACTGCCGTATGGCACAGGAAAACCCAGGCGTTGACGTCCGTGTGTATGGTGTTCCTGTCAATACGCGCGAAGCCCTGGGCGTTCTGCATTTCAAAGGATTCATCATTGATGACAGCGTGCTGTACAGCGGCGCCAGCCTCAATGACGTTTACCTGCATCAGCTCGATAAGTATCGCTACGACCGCTACCATCTGATTCGCAATGCGCAGATGGCGGACATCATGTTTAACTGGGTCGATCAAAACCTGGTTCATGGTCGTGGCGTCAATCGTCTTGACGATCCGAATCGTCCAAAAAGCCCGGAAATCAAAAACGACATCCGCCTTTTCCGTCAGGAATTGCGCGATGCGGTTTATCATTTCCAGGGAGACGCAAATAATGAACAGCTGTCCGTTACGCCGCTGGTCGGGCTGGGAAAATCCAGCCTGCTGAACAAGACCATCTATCATCTGATGCCGTGTACTGAGCAGAAGCTGACGATCTGTACGCCGTACTTCAACTTACCGGCAATCCTGGTGCGTAATATTATCCAGCTGCTGCGCGATGGGAAAAAAGTCGAAATTATCGTTGGGGATAAAACCGCGAACGACTTCTTCATTCCGGAAGATCAGCCGTTCAAAATTATCGGTGCGTTGCCCTATCTTTATGAAATCAACCTGCGTCGCTTCCTGAGCCGCTTGCAGTATTACGTCAACACCGATCAACTGGTGGTCCGCCTCTGGAAAGACGAAGACAACAGCTATCATCTGAAGGGGATGTGGGTTGATGATGACTGGATGCTGCTGACCGGGAACAACCTCAACCCGCGCGCCTGGCGCCTGGATCTGGAAAATGCCATTCTGATCCACGATCCGCGACATGAGCTTTCAGCCCAGCGTGAACGTGAACTTGAGCTGATTCGTACCCATACGACTACCGTTCGCCATTACCGCGATTTGCAAAGTATTGCGGACTACCCGGTGAAAGTGCGTAAGCTTATCCGCCGTTTACGCCGTATTCGTATTGACCGTCTGATTAGCCGCATTCTGTAACGACCAGGCCCTGTCAGTGACGGGGCTTTTTTTTGGAGTCTGTTATGCGCGTTTTGCTCCTGCTCATTTCCCTATTACTTTCAGGCTGCAGTCATATGGCTAATGACAGCTGGCAGGGTCAGGATAAAGCCCAGCACTTTATCGCCTCAGCGATGCTTTCCGCCGCCGGTAATGAATACGCGCAGCACCAGGGTGTGAGCCGCGATCGCAGCGCCGTTTACGGATTCATGTTCTCCGTCAGTCTGGGTGCCTCGAAAGAGTTATGGGACAGCCGCCCTGCAGGGAGCGGCTGGAGCTGGAAAGATTTTGCCTGGGATGTTGCCGGTGCCACCACCGGCTATGCGGTGTGGCAACTGGCACATTATTAAAGACGAATGCCTTTCCCTTTGCGGTGTAGCATCAGTGAGACAATAAACGCCAACGCCCCCATCACGGTGACATACCAGAAAAAGGTGTTTTCACTGCCTACCGATTTCAGTGTTAACGCGACATATTCTGCCGAACCGCCGAAGAGTGCATTAGCAACCGCATACGACAATCCCACTCCCAGAGCGCGGACCTGAGCAGGGAACATTTCTGCTTTCAATATTCCGCTTATCGACGTGTAAAAACTCACGATAATCATCGCCACCATCACAAGTGCGAAAGCAGCATAGGGTGATGAAACATGTTGCAGCGCGGACAAGATTGGGACTGTACATAGCGCGGATAACCCACCAAAGATGAGCATGGATGTCCGCCGCCCGATTCTGTCTGACAGTGCGCCAATCAATGGCTGAATCAGCATGAATACAAATAAAGCCGCCGTCATGACGATACTGGCCACATTGGCATGCATCCCGGTGGTGTTCACCAGGTACTTTTGCATGTAAGTGGTGAACGTGTAAAAGCTCAGCGAACCGCCAGCGGTAAACCCTAATACCATCACAAAGGCTTTCCGGTTACGCCATAACCCTTTCAACGAACCTGCTTCTTTCAGCGCCCTCACCTCTTTTTGCGAGGTTTCATCAAGCTGTCGGCGCAGCCACAGAGCCACGACCGCCAGAACCGCTCCCATCGCAAAAGGTATGCGCCATCCCCAAGAATGCAATTGCTCATCCGTCAGCACCTGCTGCAGAACAACCACCACTAAAATAGCCAGCAACTGCCCGCCGATCAGTGTGACGTACTGGAAGGAGGCGTAAAAACCTTTCCGCCCTTCCACAGCAACTTCACTCATGTAGGTAGCACTTGTACCGTATTCACCGCCGACGGAAAGGCCCTGGAACAATCGAGCCAGTAATAACAGCGCGGGTGCCCACGTACCGATCGTGTCATATCCCGGCAGACAGGCAATCACCAGCGATCCGAGGCACATCATGCAGACAGAGATCAGCATTGAGATTTTACGCCCTTGTCTGTCTGCAATTCGGCCAAACAGCCAGCCGCCAATTGGACGCATCAGAAATCCTGCAGCAAATACCCCTGCGGTTTGGAGCAACTGGGTAGTCGTGTTGCCGGACGGAAAAAAGATATGAGCAAAATAGAGGGAACAAAACGAGTAAACGTAGAAGTCGAACCATTCAACCAGGTTGCCGGATGACGCGCTGACAATCGCCCATACTCTGCGCCGGGTATCGCTGTCAGCCAGCGTCCCGTGCGATGTGATACCTTCGGTCATTTAAGTGTGCTCCTGCCATAAGACTTAAGCGTGTTGGACACTAGCATCCAATCATTTAGTAAATGAAATGTTATATTTTTGTTATATTTAACATTGTGATTTGAATCACACATTTACTTAGCAGGGTAATCGATTAGGAGGAATACCAGGAATGCAACGGAGTGGTGAGAAAGTTTCACGGAGGGAAGCAGAGGCATAAACAAGAAAGGAAAAAAACGCAAAGAGGCCATCCTTGCGGATGGCCTCTTCACTTGTTTGATGCCTGGCAGTTCCCTACTCTCACATGGGGAGACCCCACACTACCATCGGCGCTACGGCGTTTCACTTCTGAGTTCGGCATGGGGTCAGGTGGGACCACCGCGCTAAAGCCGCCAGGCAAATTCTGTTATCAACACGCATTCCTGCGCATTAATTAATCTGTATCAGCTGAAAATCGACTGTCTCTGCTTCGCCAAAACATCTTCGGCGTTGTAAGGTTAAGCCTCACGGTTCATTAGTACTGGTTAGCTCAATACATCGCTGCACTTACACACCCAGCCTATCAACGTCGTAGTCTTCAACGTTCCTTCAGGACCCTTAAAGGGTCAGGGAGAACTCATCTCGGGGCAAGTTTCGTGCTTAGATGCTTTCAGCACTTATCTTTTCCGCATTTAGCTACCGGGCAATGCCATTGGCATGACAACCCGAACACCAGTGATGCGTCCACTCCGGTCCTCTCGTACTAGGAGCAGCCCCCCTCAATTCTCCAGCGCCCACGGCAGATAGGGACCGAACTGTCTCACGACGTTCTAAACCCAGCTCGCGTACCACTTTAAACGGCGAACAGCCGTACCCTTGGGACCTACTTCAGCCCCAGGATGTGATGAGCCGACATCGAGGTGCCAAACACCGCCGTCGATATGAACTCTTGGGCGGTATCAGCCTGTTATCCCCGGAGTACCTTTTATCCGTTGAGCGATGGCCCTTCCATTCAGAACCACCGGATCACTATGACCTGCTTTCGCACCTGCTCGAGCCGTCACTCTCGCAGTCAAGCTAGCTTATGCCATTGCACTAACCTCCTGATGTCCGACCAGGATTAGCTAACCTTCGTGCTCCTCCGTTACTCTTTAGGAGGAGACCGCCCCAGTCAAACTACCCACCAGACACTGTCCGCAACCCGGATTACGGGTCTACGTTAGAACACCAGCCATTAAAGGGTGGTATTTCAAGGTTGGCTCCACGCAGACTGGCGTCCACGCTTCAAAGCCTCCCACCTATCCTACACATCAAGGACCAGTGTTCAGTGTCAAGCTATAGTAAAGGTTCACGGGGTCTTTCCGTCTTGCCGCGGGTACACTGCATCTTCACAGCGAGTTCAATTTCACTGAGTCTCGGGTGGAGACAGCCTGGCCATCATTACGCCATTCGTGCAGGTCGGAACTTACCCGACAAGGAATTTCGCTACCTTAGGACCGTTATAGTTACGGCCGCCGTTTACCGGGGCTTCGATCAAGAGCTTCGCGTTGCCGCTAACCCCATCAATTAACCTTCCGGCACCGGGCAGGCGTCACACCGTATACGTCCACTTTCGTGTTTGCACAGTGCTGTGTTTTTAATAAACAGTTGCAGCCAGCTGGTATCTTCGACTGGTTTCAGCTCCATCCGCAGGGACTTCACCTACACACCAGCGTGCCTTCTCCCGAAGTTACGGCACCATTTTGCCTAGTTCCTTCACCCGAGTTCTCTCAAGCGCCTTGGTATTCTCTACCTGACCACCTGTGTCGGTTTGGGGTACGATTTGATGTTACCTGATGCTTAGAGGCTTTTCCTGGAAGCAGGGCATTTGTTACTTCAGCACCGTAGTGCCTCGTCATCACACCTCAGCGTTAAAAAGGTACCGGATTTACCTGGAACCTCCGCCTACATGCTTAAACCGGGACAACCGTCGCCCGGCTAACATAGCCTTCTCCGTCCCCCCTTCGCAGTAACACCAAGTACAGGAATATTAACCTGTTTCCCATCGACTACGCCTTTCGGCCTCGCCTTAGGGGTCGACTCACCCTGCCCCGATTAACGTTGGACAGGAACCCTTGGTCTTCCGGCGAGCGGGCTTTTCACCCGCTTTATCGTTACTTATGTCAGCATTCGCACTTCTGATACCTCCAGCATGCCTCACAGCACACCTTCAACGGCTTACAGAACGCTCCCCTACCCAACAACGCATAAGCGTCGCTGCCGCAGCTTCGGTGCATGGTTTAGCCCCGTTACATCTTCCGCGCAGGCCGACTCGACCAGTGAGCTATTACGCTTTCTTTAAATGATGGCTGCTTCTAAGCCAACATCCTGGCTGTCTGTGCCTTCCCACATCGTTTCCCACTTAACCATGACTTTGGGACCTTAGCTGGCGGTCTGGGTTGTTTCCCTCTTCACGACGGACGTTAGCACCCGCCGTGTGTCTCCCGTGATAACATTCTTCGGTATTCGTAGTTTGCATCGGGTTGGTAAGCCGGGATGGCCCCCTAGCCGAAACAGTGCTCTACCCCCGAAGATGAGTTCACGAGGCGCTACCTAAATAGCTTTCGGGGAGAACCAGCTATCTCCCGGTTTGATTGGCCTTTCACCCCCAGCCACAAGTCATCCGCTAATTTTTCAACATTAGTCGGTTCGGTCCTCCAGTTAGTGTTACCCAACCTTCAACCTGCCCATGGCTAGATCACCGGGTTTCGGGTCTATACCCTGCAACTTAACGCCCAGTTAAGACTCGGTTTCCCTTCGGCTCCCCTATACGGTTAACCTTGCTACAGAATATAAGTCGCTGACCCATTATACAAAAGGTACGCAGTCACCCCATAAAAGAGGCTCCCACTGCTTGTACGTACACGGTTTCAGGTTCTTTTTCACTCCCCTCGCCGGGGTTCTTTTCGCCTTTCCCTCACGGTACTGGTTCACTATCGGTCAGTCAGGAGTATTTAGCCTTGGAGGATGGTCCCCCCATATTCAGACAGGATACCACGTGTCCCGCCCTACTCTTCGAGTTCACAGCGTGTGCATTTTTGTGTACGGGACTTTCACCCTGTATCGTGCGACTTTCCAGACGCTTCCACTAACACACGCGCTGATTCAGACTCTGGGCTCCTCCCCGTTCGCTCGCCGCTACTGGGGGAATCTCGGTTGATTTCTTTTCCTCGGGGTACTTAGATGTTTCAGTTCCCCCGGTTCGCCTCATGCCACTATGTATTCATGACATGATAGTGTGTCGGAACACACTGGGTTTCCCCATTCGGGTATCGCCGGGTCAAAGGTTCATATCACCTCGCCGACGCTTATCGCAGATTAGCACGCCCTTCATCGCCTCTGACTGCCAGGGCATCCACCGTGTACGCTTAGTCGCTTAACCTCACAACCCGAAGATGTTTCGTAAAACACCCTCGTGTCGCGAAAATTTGAGAGACTCGAACACACCGTCACTCTGTTCTTATTACGGAGAACAGACGCAGTGTGTCGTTTCAATTTTCAGCTTGATCCAGATTTTTAAAGAGCAAATATCTCAAACATGATTCCTGAGAATCAGTTTTGAGATATTAAGGCAGGTGACTTTCACTCACAAACCAGCAAGTGGCGTCCCCTAGGGGATTCGAACCCCTGTTACCGCCGTGAAAGGGCGGTGTCCTGGGCCTCTAGACGAAGGGGACACTGAAGTCTCAATCGCAAGACGCCTTGCTATTTACTTTTCATCAGACAATCTGTGTGGACACTACAAAGGCAGGTTCTTTCAGGTAAGGAGGTGATCCAACCGCAGGTTCCCCTACGGTTACCTTGTTACGACTTCACCCCAGTCATGAATCACAAAGTGGTAAGCGCCCTCCCGAAGGTTAAGCTACCTACTTCTTTTGCAACCCACTCCCATGGTGTGACGGGCGGTGTGTACAAGGCCCGGGAACGTATTCACCGTAGCATTCTGATCTACGATTACTAGCGATTCCGACTTCATGGAGTCGAGTTGCAGACTCGAATCCGGACTACGACGTACTTTATGAGGTCCGCTTGCTCTCGCGAGGTCGCTTCTCTTTGTATACGCCATTGTAGCACGTGTGTAGCCCTACTCGTAAGGGCCATGATGACTTGACGTCATCCCCACCTTCCTCCAGTTTATCACTGGCAGTCTCCTTTGAGTTCCCGGCCGGACCGCTGGCAACAAAGGATAAGGGTTGCGCTCGTTGCGGGACTTAACCCAACATTTCACAACACGAGCTGACGACAGCCATGCAGCACCTGTCTCACGGTTCCCGAAGGCACTAAAGCATCTCTGCTAAATTCCGTGGATGTCAAGAGTAGGTAAGGTTCTTCGCGTTGCATCGAATTAAACCACATGCTCCACCGCTTGTGCGGGCCCCCGTCAATTCATTTGAGTTTTAACCTTGCGGCCGTACTCCCCAGGCGGTCGACTTAACGCGTTAGCTCCGGAAGCCACTCCTCAAGGGAACAACCTCCAAGTCGACATCGTTTACGGCGTGGACTACCAGGGTATCTAATCCTGTTTGCTCCCCACGCTTTCGCACCTGAGCGTCAGTCTTTGTCCAGGGGGCCGCCTTCGCCACCGGTATTCCTCCAGATCTCTACGCATTTCACCGCTACACCTGGAATTCTACCCCCCTCTACAAGACTCTAGCCTGCCAGTTTCGAATGCAGTTCCCAGGTTGAGCCCGGGGATTTCACATCCGACTTGACAGACCGCCTGCGTGCGCTTTACGCCCAGTAATTCCGATTAACGCTTGCACCCTCCGTATTACCGCGGCTGCTGGCACGGAGTTAGCCGGTGCTTCTTCTGCGAGTAACGTCAATCACTGTGGTTATTAACCACAATGCCTTCCTCCTCGCTGAAAGTACTTTACAACCCGAAGGCCTTCTTCATACACGCGGCATGGCTGCATCAGGCTTGCGCCCATTGTGCAATATTCCCCACTGCTGCCTCCCGTAGGAGTCTGGACCGTGTCTCAGTTCCAGTGTGGCTGGTCATCCTCTCAGACCAGCTAGGGATCGTCGCCTAGGTGAGCCGTTACCCCACCTACTAGCTAATCCCATCTGGGCACATCTGATGGCAAGAGGCCCGAAGGTCCCCCTCTTTGGTCTTGCGACGTTATGCGGTATTAGCTACCGTTTCCAGTAGTTATCCCCCTCCATCAGGCAGTTTCCCAGACATTACTCACCCGTCCGCCGCTCGTCACCCGAGAGCAAGCTCTCTGTGCTACCGCTCGACTTGCATGTGTTAGGCCTGCCGCCAGCGTTCAATCTGAGCCATGATCAAACTCTTCAATTTAAGTTTGATGCTCGTGAATTAAACTTCGTAATGAATTACGTATGTTCACTCAGAGACTTTGGTATTCATTTAGCGTCTTTCGACGTTTAGAATCCATGTCACTTTGAGTGCCCACACAGATTGTCTGATAAATTGTTAAAGAGCAGTGCAACGCGGCTTTCGCTCACCGTTGCGAGGTCCCGTATAATACGTTTTCCTCATTCAGAGTCAAGCGTTTAATTTCGCTTTTCGCTGTCGGCGTTCATCGCTGAACCCCTGCTGTCCCGGCGGCTTGCGTGCCGTTGTTCCGTGTCAGTGGAGGCGCATTATAGGGAGTTATTCTGAGGCTGCAAGTCTAAATCAGAAAATAATGACTGACTGCTCATTTTCCAGGCAAATCGAACCTCTAACACTGAGTCTCGCCTGGTTTTTAAACAAAAACGAGCCCCGAAAGGCTCGTTTTTGATGTTTTGTGACTTACTGCACTGCCACAATTTTGTCTTCGTTGACTTCCAGACGAATCACTTTCCCTGGGACAAGCTCCCCAGAAAGGATTTGCTGCGCCAGCGGGTTTTCGATCTGCTGCTGGATAGCACGTTTCAGAGGACGCGCCCCGTAAACCGGATCGTAACCATTTGCACTCAGCAGCTTCAGCGCGTCGTCAGAGATGTGGATTTCATAGCCACGATCCTCAAGACGTTTATACAAACGCTGCAACTGAATCTGGGCAATAGACGCAATGTGTTTTTCCCCCAGAGGGTGGAACACAACAACTTCATCTATGCGGTTAATGAATTCCGGACGGAAGCTCTGGCTAACCACGCCCAATACCAGATCCTTCATATGACCGTAATCCAGTTCGCCGAAACGTTCCTGAATCAAATCGGAACCCAGGTTCGAGGTCATGATCACCACAGTGTTGCGGAAATCGACCGTTCTCCCCTGCCCGTCAGTCAGACGTCCATCATCCAGAACCTGCAACAAGATGTTGAAGACATCCGGATGCGCTTTTTCCACTTCATCTAATAAGATGACGGAATAGGGGCGACGACGCACTGCTTCAGTTAAGTAACCGCCCTCTTCATAGCCGACATATCCTGGAGGCGCACCGACCAGACGCGAGACGGAGTGTTTCTCCATAAACTCGGACATATCAATACGCACCATCGCGTCGTCGCTATCGAACATAAAATTCGCCAGTGTCTTACACAGCTCGGTTTTACCAACACCGGTCGGCCCAAGGAACAGGAACGAACCAATCGGGCGATTAGGATCCGATAAGCCCGCACGGCTACGACGAATCGCATTTGATACGGCTTCGACGGCTTCATCCTGACCGATCACACGGTGGTGCAGGTCATGCTCCATACGCAGCAGTTTTTCGCGCTCCCCTTCCAACATGCGAGCAACCGGAATACCCGTCCAGCGCGCCAGCACATCGGCAATTTCCACGTCCGTTACTTTATTACGCAGCAGACGCATGGTTTTGCCTTCAGACTGAGTTGCCATCTCCAGCTGTTTTTCCAGTTCCGGAATTTTGCCGTACTGCAACTCAGACATACGTGCCAGATCGCCCACGCGACGCGCCTGCTCAATGGCGATTTTCGCCTGCTCAAGCTCAGCCTTGATCGTCTGCGTGCCAGAAAGCGACGCCTTCTCAGCTTTCCACTCTTCTTCTAATTCAGAATACTGACGCTCTTTGTCGTCCAGTTCCTCATTAAGCATATCCAGGCGCTTTTTACTCGCTTCATCAGACTCTTTCTTCAGCGCCTGCTGTTCAAGCTTGAGCTGAATGATTCTGCGGTCGAGTCTGTCTAGCTCTTCCGGCTTGGAGTCAATCTGCATACGAATGCTGGACGCCGCCTCATCGATCAGGTCGATGGCCTTATCCGGCAGCTGTCGGTCGGCAATATAACGGTGAGACAGTGTCGCCGCCGCCACGATAGCCGGGTCAGTAATCTGCACATGGTGATGCAGCTCATAGCGTTCTTTCAGGCCACGTAAGATAGCAATGGTGTCTTCCACCGTCGGTTCCGCTACGAACACTTTCTGGAATCGACGTTCCAGCGCAGCGTCTTTCTCGATGTACTGTCGATACTCATCGAGCGTTGTCGCACCGACACAGTGCAGTTCACCGCGCGCAAGAGCTGGTTTCAGCATGTTCCCGGCATCCATGGCCCCGTCGGCTTTACCGGCACCGACCATGGTGTGCAGTTCGTCGATAAACAGGATGACATTACCTTCCTGTTTCGCCAGATCGTTAAGCACGCCTTTTAAACGCTCTTCGAATTCACCGCGGTATTTCGCCCCGGCCACCAGCGACCCCATATCCAGAGCCAGCACACGACGGCCTTTCAGCCCTTCCGGTACTTCGCCGTTAACAATTCGCTGCGCCAGACCTTCGACGATGGCAGTTTTACCGACACCGGGTTCACCGATCAGTACCGGGTTGTTTTTGGTACGACGTTGCAATACCTGAATAGTGCGGCGAATTTCTTCGTCGCGGCCAATCACCGGATCGAGCTTGCCTTGTTCCGCACGCTCAGTCAGATCGACCGTATATTTTTTCAAAGCCTGACGTTGGTCTTCGGCTCCCTGATCGTTCACGCTTTCACCTCCACGCATTTTTTCAATCGCCTGAGTCACATTGGCGGTTGTCGCACCGGATGATTTCAGCAGATCGGTCAGCGTACCGCGTGATTCAAGCGCCGCCAGAACAAACAGTTCTGACGAGATAAAGTTGTCCCCACGTTTTTGCGCCAGCTTGTCGCAAAGATTCAGCACGCGCACCAGATCCTGAGACGGCTGAACATCCCCACCGGTACCTTCCACCTGTGGCAGACGACTCAGCGCCTGATCGACGGCTGTGCGCAGCTCGCCAGCATTAATGCCAGCAGACGTGAGTAAAGGACGTACCGATCCCCCTTCCTGATTCAGCAAGGCGCTCATTAAATGAAGAGGTTCGATAAATTGGTTGTCGTGCCCCAGTGCGAGAGACTGGGCATCGGCGAGAGCAAGCTGGAATTTATTAGTAAGACGATCCAGACGCATAACTCCTCCCATAACAGGTCAAATTTGCTACTGGAGATTAAATGAGGTCATCCCTCAATTATTCAAGGTTAATGACCTGAATTATACGAAAAGAAAACAGCGCGTTCCGGATCGTCTTGATTCGTTAGGTTATATCAGCCAAATGAAACTTGCCATACGACCTGTCGTGTTGTCGCGACGATAGGAGAAAAAATCACCCTTTTCGGTGAAGGTACAGCGATCGCCACCGAAGATCTGCGTCACACCGACATTGCCAAGCCGCTGGCGGGCAAGCTGATAGATATCGGCCAGGTATTTATCCCCTTTCGGCTGAAACGCACTGACGGCCTGCGAGTCTTTGTCGATAAAGGCGTCACGCACTTCTGGCCCGACTTCAAAGGCCTGTGGCCCAATCGCCGGACCGAGCCAGGCAATAATATTGCCCGGACGATCGTCGAAACAGGCAACCGTCTCTTCAAGTACGCCCGCACACAGCCCGCGCCAGCCAGCATGGGCTGCTGCCACTTCGGTACCCGCGCGGTTGCAAAACAGAACAGGCAAACAATCGGCGGTCATCACGGCACAGACTGTCCCGGGAGTCTTACTGTAAGAGGCGTCGGCACGTTTTGAAGCGTAGGGTTCTCCCGTCAGCCTCAACACATCTTTGCCGTGCACCTGCTCAAGCCAGACCGGTTTTGATGGCAGATTTCCTGCCGCAAACATACGCTTGCGGTTCTCTTCGACATGTTCCTGGTTATCGCCACAGTGGGCGCCAAGATTTAATGACGCCCACGCGTCGTGACTGACGCCACCTACACGGGTAGAGCTACAGGCTGCCACGCCTTCAGGAATTGGCCACTCCGGGACAATCAGTTTGGTCATAACCAGTCCACTTTATCCTTATGTTCTTCAAAGTCCGCACGCATCGCGTCAATCAGCTCGACCATATCCCGAGGAATTGGCGCATGCCATTCCATCTCGATACCGGTGATCGGGTGATAGAGACGCAGCATGGTCGCGTGTAAGGCCTGGCGATCGAATTTACGCAGAGTGCTGATAAATTCTTCCGACGCGCCTTTCGGCGGACGCGGACGACCACCGTAAACCTGATCGCCCACCAGCGGATGGGTAATGTGCGACATATGCACACGGATCTGGTGAGTACGGCCGGTTTCCAGACGCAGACGCAGACGCGTATGAATGCGGAAATGTTCCATAATGCGGTAGTGCGTTACCGCAGGTTTCCCCATCGGATGCACTGACATATGGGTACGCTTGGTCGGGTGACGGCTGATCGGCTCTTCGACCGTGCCGCCAGATGTCATATGACCAATCGCGACGGCTTCATATTCACGGGTGATTTCACGCAGCTGCAGCGATTCCACCAGACGCGTCTGGGCAGGAACCGTTTTCGCGACCACCATCAGACCGGTAGTGTCTTTATCCAGACGGTGAACGATGCCCGCACGCGGAACGTCAACAATCGGCGGATAATAATGAAGCAGCGCATTCAGTACGGTGCCGTCAGGATTACCGGCGCCAGGATGCACGACCAGGCCGCGCGGTTTGTTGATCACCAGAATGTCATCATCTTCATAGACGATTTCTAACGGGATCTCTTGTGCCTCAAAGCGGACTTCTTCTTCTATTTCAGCATTGATGGCGACGGCTTCCCCACCTAACACTTTCTCTTTTGGCTTGTCCCATACTTTGCCGTTAACCAGCACGCGCTGGTCAAGAATCCATTCTTTTATGCGTGAACGCGAATAATCAGGGAACATTTCGGCCAAAGCTTGATCTAAGCGTTGACCGAGCTGATTTTCGGAGACTGTTGCGGTGAGTTCTACTCGTTGTGCCATAGACTGCTTCTTCGTTTAACGTTGGGTTTTACGGCTTTGCCGTATAATATAGTGTGCTATTGTAGCTGGTCTTAATCGGGAGCAGGAAAGAGATTCTCCCGGACAAACATTTGAGGAAAGTCAAAACGTCATGACGCGCATGAAATATCTGGTGGCAGCGGCCACGTTGAGCCTGGCTTTGGTGGGCTGCTCCGGTTCAAATGAACAGGTCCCTGACAATCCGCCGAATGAAATCTATGCGACTGCACAACAAAAACTGCAGGACGGTAACTGGAAACAGGCGATAACGCAACTGGAAGCGCTGGATAATCGTTATCCATTTGGTCCGTATTCCCAACAGGTACAATTAGATCTCATCTACGCCTACTACAAAAATGCCGATCTGCCGCTGGCTCAGGCTACCATCGATCGTTTCATCCGTCTGAACCCGACTCATCCGAACATTGATTATGTCATGTACATGCGCGGCCTGACCAACATGGCTCTGGATGACAGTGCTCTGCAAGGTTTCTTCGGTGTTGATCGTTCTGACCGCGACCCGCAGCACGCGCGTGACGCATTTAATGACTTCTCCAAGCTGGTGCGCGGCTACCCGAACAGTCAGTACATCACCGATGCCACCAAGCGTCTGGTGTTCCTGAAAGATCGTCTGTCCAAGTATGAGTACTCCGTTGCCGAGTACTATACGCGTCGTGGCGCATGGGTGGCAGTGGTTAACCGCGTCGAAGGCATGCTGCGTGATTACCCGGACACACAAGCCACTCGCGATGGTTTGAAGCTGATGGAAAACGCGTACCGCCAGATGCAGATGAACGCACAGGCTGAGAAAGTGGCGAAGATTATCGCCGCGAACAGCAGCAATACCTGATCGTTCCCAAACGTAAAACGGCAGCCCAAGGGCTGCCGTTTTTTTATCCATTTCGCCATCCACTGAAGCGGTTTGGTGCCGACGAATCCTATCAACTATGGCTGCAATTCCTGAGTTCGACAAGGTAAAAATCACCTGTTCCTGTCTTTCCTCACAAAAAAGCTTCCTTGACAAAAAGTGACAAAATAACGTGATTTAGATCACACATTTTGACATTAGGACAGGTATGCTGGAATCACCAAGACGGAAAGACAAGAGGTAAAATTTATGACAATGAACATTACCAGTAAGCAAATGGAAATTACTCCGGCAATTCGCCAGCACGTCGCAGACCGTCTCGCCAAACTGGATAAATGGCAAACTCATTTGATTAACCCGCATATCATTCTGTCTAAGGAACCACAGGGTTTTACCGCTGACGCAACTATCAATACTCCTAACGGCCATCTGGTCGCCAGCGCTAAACACGAAGATATGTACACCGCTATCAACGATTTGATCAACAAGCTGGAACGGCAGCTCAATAAAGTGCAACACAAAGGCGAAGCCCGTCGCGCCACCACCTCGGTGAAAGACGCAAGCTATGCCGAAGAAGTTGAAGAAGAGTAATCCTTTAAATTGAGTGTACCGCCAACGCGCCTCCGGGCGCGTTTTTTATTGACAGCATCAAAACAGTACGGGTACTTTAACAGTATCAACAACAGGATGAACTCATGAACCACACCCCGTTTTTCTTCGCATTCTTTTTTACCTTCCCCTGAATGGGAGGCGTTTCGTCGTGTGATAAAGAATGCGAAGACGAACAACAAGGCCTCCCACACCGGGGGGCCTTTTTTATTGATAACAATAAACGAAATAGGCAACGCTATGACATCGGAAAACCCGTTACTGGATCTGCGAGTAAAAATCAGCGCGCTGGATGAGAAATTACTGGCGCTGCTGGCTGAACGCCGCACGCTCGCCGTTGAAGTGGGTAAAGCCAAGCTGGACTCCCACCGCCCGGTACGTGATATCGACCGTGAGCGCGATCTGCTGGAGCGCCTGATCCAACTGGGTAAAGCCCACCACCTCGATGCACACTACATCACTCGCCTGTTCCAGTTGATCATTGAAGATTCCGTTCTGACCCAGCAAGCGCTGCTGCAACAACATCTGAATAAAACCAATCCGCACTCCGCGCGCGTCGCATTTCTGGGACCGAAAGGCTCTTACTCGCACCTGGCCGCACGCCAGTATGCCGCCCGCCATTTCGAGGAGTTTATCGAGAGTGGTTGCGCCAAATTTGCCGATATCTTTAACCAGGTTGAAACCGGTCAGGCAGACTACGCCGTGGTGCCGATTGAGAACACCAGTTCCGGGGCGATTAATGACGTCTACGATCTGCTTCAGCACACCAGCCTGTCGCTGGTTGGCGAAATGACCATTCCAATTGATCACTGCGTGCTGGTCTCAGGCTCAACCGACCTGAATCAAATTGATACCGTATACAGCCACCCGCAGCCATTCCAGCAGTGCAGCCAGTTCCTGAACCGCTATCCGAACTGGAAAATTGAGTACACCGAAAGCACCTCAGCGGCGATGGAGAAAGTGGCGCAGGCCAACTCTCCGCGCGTGGCGGCTCTCGGTAGTGAAGCCGGTGGCGCGCTGTATGGCCTGCAGGTGCTGGAGCGCAACCTGGCTAACCAGACGCAGAACATCACCCGCTTCGTGGTGCTGGCACGTAAAGCGATTGATGTGTCCGAGCAGGTCCCGGCGAAAACCACTCTGCTGATGGCGACCGGCCAGCAGGCGGGTGCGCTGGTTGAAGCCCTGCTGGTGTTACGTAATCACAACCTGATCATGACCAAACTGGAATCACGTCCGATCAACGGCAATCCATGGGAAGAGATGTTCTATCTCGATATCCAGGCCAACCTCAAATCAGCGTCCATGCAGAAAGCCCTGCGCGAACTGGGCGAAATCACCCGTTCGATGAAAGTGCTGGGCTGCTATCCGGGCGAGAACGTGGTCCCGGTCGATCCAGTTTAACGCTCAATAAACGGGCCTTTCTTCATTCCTGCCACACTGACTGGCAGGGTGAAGATAGCGCCCGATAGCGGATATTTCGTCACTTCGTCACGATCCATATTTTCACGCGTGGTGGTGATAAACAGAGTTTTCATATCATCCCCACCGAAACAGACCATCGTCGGACAGCGCACCGGCAAGCGATACTCTTCCAGCTGTTCCCCCTGCGGAGAAAACCGCGCAATACGCCAGCCATCAAACAACGCGCTCCAGTAGCAGCCTTCGGTATCCATCGCGGCACCATCCGGTATTCCCTCGCCTTTTTCGAAGCGGCGGAACACTTCACGGACACCCGGCTCGCCCTTTTCGTCCAGCGGTGTACGGTAAATCACGCGGTTCGGCGTATCTGAAGTCATCATCCACTCCCTGTCCGGACTAAAGGCCAGGCCGTTGTGCCCGTGGATATCACACTGAATGACTTTCGGCGTCAGATCGTTATCAATGCGCATCAGCATCGCGCCGTTGTAATCCCCCGGTCCCCAGAATGTTCCCGCGTAAAAACGCCCGATATGATCGGTGCCGCCGTCGTTAAAACGCGCCAGTTGAGGATTCGACGGGTTATCGCAGACTTTTCGCTGGAGCAGGCCGTGCTTATCCGTCAGCCAGATCGCGTTACGCATTGCGACGATAAAACCGCCTTTCTCGCGTAAGGCAAAACACCCGACCTCCTCATGAAATGAGAGAACAGAGTGTTGACCCGAAGAGAGGTGATAACGATGAATTTCACCTTCCAGAATATCGGCCCAATAGAGCGCGTTTTCGCTTTCGCTCCAGGTCGGGCATTCCGGTAAGTGCCCGGTGTAGTCGAATAAAACCTGCGGTTCAGCCATGACAAATCCCCAAAATGAAAAAAGCCAGCAGTGCTGGCTTTTAGTATATACATCATCAGATTACTGGCGACTATCGTTCGCCTGGCGCAATAAGGTGCGGCTCTCACTCTGGAAACGCTTCGCGTAATCCCCGAACCAGTGCTCAACCTTACGGAAACTGTCGATAAAGGCCTGCTTATCGCCCTGCTCTAGCAGTGCTATCGCCTCACCAAACCGCTGGTAGTAGCGCTTGATCAGCGCCAGGTTATTTTCCGACGACATAATGATGTCAGCATACAGCTGCGGATCCT
Organism: Lelliottia sp. SL45; assembly: GCF_026672535.1. Taxonomy (NCBI): domain Bacteria; kingdom Pseudomonadati; phylum Pseudomonadota; class Gammaproteobacteria; order Enterobacterales; family Enterobacteriaceae; genus Lelliottia; species Lelliottia sp. SL45. Next base: position 412,574 of record NZ_JAPPRH010000003.1, on the reverse strand, counting down.
GCGCAAACAGACGCCCGACCATCGCCAGCTCCAGGCGATAAATTGGCGAGGAGAGCGCCAGCAACTGCTCCAGCTGGACGTTCTCTTCCGCCAGATGCAGGCCATAGGCAAAGGTCGCAAAGTGGCGCAGTGCCTGAATGAACGCCATATTCTGATCGTGCTCCACCGCGCTAATACGATGCAGACGTGCACCCCAGACCTGAATCTGTTCCAGGAACCACTGGTACGCTTCCGGCTGACGACCATCGCAGTAGACCACGACCTGTTTCGCCAGGCTGCCGCTATCCGGGCCGAACATCGGGTGCAAACCCAGTACCGGTCCGTTATGGGCCGCCAGCATCGCCTGCAGCGGACCATTCTTCACGGACGCCAGATCCACCAGAATACAATCTTCCGGCAGAGACGGCAGTTTGCCGATAATCTCTTCGGTTACATGAATCAGCACGCTGACAATAACCATGCCTGCGTCGGCCATCATCTCTGGCGCACGTGCCCAGTCCTCTTTTTCAAGAATGCGCACCTGATAACCCGAAAGCGTCAGCATCTTCTCAAACAGACGCCCCATCTGGCCGCCGCCGCCAACGATCACCACCGGTCGCAGCGACGGACAGAGGGTTTTAAAGCCCTTATCGTTTTCGCTGGAGTAGGATTCACGCATCACGCGGCGCAGCACATCTTCAATCAGATCGGGAGAGACGCCCATCAGCTGCGCCTCATCACGCCGGGAGGCGAGCATCGACGCTTCACGCTCTGGCACGTAAATCGGCAGGCCGTATTTACTTTTCACTTCCCCGACTTCGGCAACCAGTGACATCCGGCGCGCCAGCAAATCCAGCAGCGCCTTATCTACCTCATCAATTTGATCGCGTAGTGCGGTCAATTCTGCAACCATAACTAACCTCTTAAGCCAGACGCGTCGCCAGCTGGCCGTTCAAATCTTTGTGGATCTCACGCAGCAGCGCATCCGTCGCTTCCCAGCTGATGCAGGCGTCGGTCACTGAGACACCGTGTTTCATTGCGCTACGCGGCTGTTCAGATGACTGATTACCCTCGTGGATATTACTCTCAATCATCAGGCCGATAATCGAACGGTTACCGTCTTTGATTTGTGCGACAACGGATTCCGCTACCGCAGGCTGGCGACGGTAATCTTTGTTGGAATTACCATGGCTGCAATCTACCATCAGAGCCGGGCGCAGTCCCGCCTGTTCCATCTCTTTTTCGCACTGGGCGACATCCGCCGGGCTGTAGTTAGGTGCTTTACCGCCGCGCAGGATAACGTGACCATCCGGGTTGCCTTGGGTCTGGAGCAGACAAACCTGGCCGGCCTGGTTGATGCCGACAAAACGGTGCGGCATCGCCGCAGCGCGCATGGCGTTAATCGCGGTCGCAAGGCTTCCGTCGGTCCCATTTTTAAAACCAACCGGCATCGACAGGCCAGAGGCCATCTCGCGGTGAGTCTGTGATTCTGTGGTGCGAGCACCAATCGCGGACCAGCTGAACAGATCGCCCAGGTATTGCGGGCTGTTCGGATCGAGTGCCTCTGTCGCCAGCGGCAGCCCCATGCTCACCAGTTCAACCAGCAGACGACGCGCAATCTTCAGACCGGCTTCCACATCAAACGAGCCATCCATGTGTGGATCGTTAATCAACCCCTTCCAGCCAACGGTGGTACGAGGTTTTTCAAAATAGACGCGCATGACCAGGTAGAGGCTATCGCTGACCTCCTCTGCTAATGCTTTAAATCGACGAGCGTATTCAATCGCGGTTTCAGGATCGTGAATGGAGCATGGCCCGCACACCACCAGCAGACGCGGATCGCGACCGGCAATGATGTCAGAGATAGTCTGGCGGGAGTGCTCAATCTGCGCCTCCTGTTCAGAACTCAGCGGGAATTCCAGCTTCAACTGATCTGGCGTGATCAAAACCTGTTCGTCGGTAATATGTACGTTATTCAGCGCGTCTTTTTGCATGATGGCGATCCTGTAATGCTCGTTTGCGATAGTGGTTTCCTCGATGAGGTGAACACACAATATCACATCAAGTAAAGATTTCAATCCAAAATACGTAAACATTACTTTACAAGCGGCATTTTGAGGCAAAAAATATCCGCTTGTTTAGTAAAGATAAAATTACACCCTGATTATTGATTGCCAGGCTATGCTGAAGAAAAAGAAGAAAAGGCGAATCACTATGCGTTCCATTGCTCTCGCGCTGCTGGCGATATTATTGACAGGCTGTCAAATCAACCCCTATACCTTCCAGCCCACCTGGACCGGCACCAGCTGGTTTACCGCCGGCAAAGAAGATGCCATGAATGGTGTATCAATAAAAAGTAACGAAACTCTCGCGGATAATTTTAACGATCCTGACGTCGATCGCAGTGAATACCTGCGCGGTTATGCTGATGGTCAGAAAAAAGTCTGTACCGAAGATTTCGTCTATGCGTGGGGTCTGTCCGGTAAAATATTCCCAGCCAGTTGTGATACGGCAGAAAATGCCGACCCGCTGCGTAAATCCTGGCAAAAAGGTATGGATGAAGGTATGCGCGGTTCGAGACTTAATTAATTTAATAACTTAATAATTTCATTCAATTACAACTCTAATTTAGCTTAAGTCACAACAAATTCCACATAATGACTACTCGGGTAAACAATGGTATTCTTTCTGCAATATTCAAGGATATATATTTCCAGAGTGGTATGGCGGATTCTGGTGAGACATTTTTTTACGTTCCCTTTGTGCCATCTGATTCTGGCACTCATGCTGTGCATTATCAGCGGGCAAAGTTTCGCGACAACATTGACAGAAAAAGAGAAGTCAGTACGTTCGATCGTCTCTGGCATCGTCAGCTATTCCCGTTGGCCTGCGCTTTCTGGCCAGCCTAAACTCTGTATTTTTTCGTCTTCTCATTTCGCACAGGTACTGAGTGACAGCGGCTCTGCTGCTTTACCCTACACACCCTTGATTGTGCAAAATGAGTCTGAAGCATTACATGCCACCTGCGATGCCGTTTATTTTGGAAACGAGTCACCTGCTGCTCAACTTGAATTATTCAGGAATTATCAGGGCCGCGCGTTACTATTAATCGCCGAGCAAAACCTGGAATGTGTTATTGGCAGTGCTTTTTGTCTGATAATTAATGAAGAAACAGTGAGATTTTCTGTCAATCTGGATGCCCTGTCTCGCAGTGGCGTAAGAGTGAATCCGGATGTGTTAATGCTTGCCCGGAATAAGAAGCATGAATAAGGAACTTTCTTCAACGCCACGGCCGACGTTTAAAAGAACGTTGCGGCGCATCAGTATGATTAGCGTGGTAATTACCATGACGCTAATATGGTTATTATTGTGTATTGCGTCAGTGGTTACATTAAAACAATACGCACAAAAAAACCTCGAATTAACCAGCGCGACCATGAGCCGAAGCCTGGAAGCCTCATTAGTATTTAATGATGCCACCGCCGCCAATGAAACGCTTGCCACACTGGGGAGACAGGGGCAATTTTCCGTTGCCGAGGTGCTCGACATCCATCAGAAGCGTTTTGCCTACTGGTCGTGGACCCCTGATGATGATACCGACACCCTGAGCACGCTGGTCAGTCGCATGCTGTTCCCCGTCCCTGCCGCACAGCCCGTGGTGCATAACGGCAAGGTGATTGGTGAAGTGCGCATTACCGCGCGCGACAGCCTGATCAGCCATTTCCTCTGGACGTCTTTTGCCGTGCTGACAGGCTGTATTCTTTTCGCCGCTTTTGTGGCGCTGACCATTACCCGTTCATTGCACAACGGAGTCGTCACCGCACTGCAAAATATCACCGACGTGGTGCATGACGTTAAAACGAACCGTAATTTCTCGCGCCGCGTCGAAGAGGAGCGTATCGAAGAGTTCCATCGTTTTGGGCAGGATTTCAACAGTCTGCTCGACGAAATGGAGGAGTGGCAGCTCAAGCTGCAGGCCCGGAATGCACAGCTGATGCGCACCGCGATGCACGATCCGCTCACCGGGCTGGCGAACCGCGCCGCATTCCGCAGCAGCATCGCGGCGCTGATGAATGACGCTTCTGCACAGATGAATTCCGCCCTGCTGTTCCTGGATGGCGATAACTTCAAGCAGATCAACGACACCTGGGGCCACGCGGCAGGTGACTGCGTGCTGATAGAAGTCGCCAGCAGAATGGTGGAATTTGGCGGGAAACGTTATCAGTCATACCGTCTGGGCGGCGATGAATTTGCCATGATCTTGTATGGCATTCACTCGGCGGCAGACGTTCAACAGATTTGCACTGCGCTTTCACAGCAGTTTCTCCAGCCGTACGACCTGCACAACGGACATACGGCACACATGTCACTCAGCATTGGCTTCGCTCTGGCGTGGGAAAATACCTCGGTAGAGGCATTACTGGAGCAAGCCGACCGCAATATGTATCAAGTGAAAAACCAGCGTCCGACAATAATTTTGTAATAAAAGGAACACGTTATGTTAAGGCGATATCTCGCTCCAGTTTTACTGGCTACAACGATTCTGGCAGGCTGCCAGGCACCACCTCAGGGGGAAATTCACCCCGGAACAGATTGCGGCAATGAAATCCTACGGTTTTAACGAAACGAACGGCGACTGGTCCCTCGGCCTGTCGGCGAAGATTTTATTCGGCAAGAATGAATATCAGCTGCGTCCGGAGAGCGAGCAGCAGATCCAGACCATGGCGACACGACTGGCCGCCACCGGGCTGGTCCATGCACGCATGGACGGGCACACGGACAATTACGGGGAAGAAAGTTACAACCAATCCCTCTCGCTTAAACGCGCGAATGTCGTGGCTGATACCTGGGCAAAAGGGGCGAATATCCCGCGCAGCAACCTCACCACTCAGGGCTTAGGTAAAAAATATCCGGTCGCCAGCAATGCAACTCCTCAAGGGCGCGCTGAAAACCGCCGCGTTGCGGTAGTCATCAGCACGCCTTAATCACTATTTGGTGGATTCCGACAGCGTCAACAGGCACTGCGCGCGCCAGCGCAGCCAGTCAATCAGCACGAAAAATGCCAGACTGACGCCCATCACCGGCATCATGATCCCCAGCATCACGCCGATAAAGAGCGTGACTCCTCGCCCACTGGCGGGGAGAGCAAGCCAGCACTGACAAAGCGTGAGCACCGGATTGCCGGTGGCCTGAACCGGACGACGCATCCACCACATCCGATACCCCCACGCGATCAACACGCACAGCGCTACGCCGAAAACGATCAGGATCAGCTGATTCACCAGACCGAACAAAATCCCCATATGGAAATCCACGCCCCAGCGGGTCAGCTTCGCCATCAGCGGGAAGTCCGCGAAACGCGTCCGATCGAGGATCTGCATTGAGTGCGGATCAACGGCAACCGCGTCCACCTGCGTGGGCCAGCCACGATCGATTTCCGTGACCGTCCAGGCCTGTTCAGCCATTTTAGCGGGGCGAATTTCCAGCTTGTTCGCATCAATCCCCTCGCTCCTGGCCGCATGCAGGACGCTGTCAAAGAGCGTCAGATCCATGGCCATATCCGGCATCATCGCATCGTGGTGGCCGCGATGTTCAGCATGAGGATCGACTTCTGCTGCGGGACCGCGCAGCTGTGTATTGACCTGTGGCGTCAGCCAGTTCATCTCTTTACGTAGCTTATCGACATTACCGCCCGCCCATTGTGACCAGGTAAGTCCGGTCGCAGAAAACAGTAACATTCCCCCCAGCAGACCCCAGCCGAGCGCGACATGCACGCGACGGCGGTTCTGGAATCGGTTATTGATACGTCGCTTCGGGCGGGTATAAAACCACAGCGCAATCCCGCCCAGGGCAGCAATCCACATCCAGGAAGCGGCCAGCTCACTGTACAAACGCCCGATATCCCCCAGCATCAGCGAGCTATGCAGATAGTCGATAATCTGGCGCAGCGGCAAAATTCCGCTGGTGCCGTAGACCGTCATATCGCCGCGTATTTCCAGGCTCACGGGATCGATAAAAATTGCCCGATTCTCCGACGGCCCGAGCATCGGGTCGGCAAACATCACGCGCGTAGTTTCACCCGGGATCAGCCCTGGTCGTACAGCCTGCAGACGAAGTTGGTCCCCAATGGCTTTCTCCGCGACTGCAATTTGCTCGGCCAGAGGTTGAGCTTCACCGGCGGTATCGCTAAACAGCGCATGTTTGTACAACATGTTTTCGAGCTGCGGTGTCGCCACGTAGAGCGTCCCCGTTAGCGCAGCGAAAAAAATGAATGGGCCAACAAACAACCCGATATAGAAATGAAGGCGTCGCAGCAGGTTTCCCCATGCTGCGCGTGGCGTGCTGACAGTCATACTTTTCCTTTTTGCAGGCAAAACGTTATCGATGCGCAAAAGCGCATTCTTTATGGTTTAAAGGGAAAAAGCTGACCGCTGCGGGGGCGCGCGGGTATCAGGATACAACCAGGGGAAAAAGTGCCAGTGGCTCACCGCCTGTCGCGGCGGTTTAACGCGATGTCGCAATAGCACAGCGCACAACAGCACGATCAGCGCCAGCATCAGGCCCGGCACATGGGCCATTAGCACACAATAGCCACAGGCTTCGGCGTGATCGACAGGCATCGAGTGCGACGTCTCACCATGATGTTCTGCCATCGACATCTGGCTCATATCATGATGCATCCCCGGCATCGCGCTCATGGGATCTTTTTGTAGCGAAATGGAGATCAGCGGCGCGACCACGATCAGCAGGATCGCAAACAGCGCGGTCCAGGCCGCTGTGCGTTTCAAGGCTGATTGATGCAGTGCGTTATTCACTTACCCTCCGCTAGAGAGCGGCTATTGTAAATGATTTATGAAACGAAGGTTAACAAGCGGCGGGGATTTACATAAAAAAGGGCCGGCCTTGCGGCCAGCCCTTTTAACAGGATGTTGCTTAAGCGAGTCTTAGTTCAGACGCTCTTTGATACGAGCAGACTTACCAGTACGCTCACGCAGGTAGTACAGTTTAGCTTTACGTACAGCACCACGACGTTTGACAGTAATGCTGTCAACTACTGGAGAGTGAGTCTGGAAGACACGCTCAACACCTTCGCCGTTGGAAATTTTACGAACAGTGAATGCAGAGTGCAGACCGCGGTTACGAATAGCGATAACCACGCCCTCGAATGCCTGCAGACGTTTTTTGGAACCTTCAACAACCCATACTTTCACTTCCACGGAATCACCCGGACGGAATGAAGGTACGTCCTGCTTCATCTGCTCTTGTTCAATTTGCTTAATAATGTTGCTCATAATTTAATCTCTTATCCTGGGTAAACTGATATATCGGGAGCGTTTACGCTTGCCCATCATGTTTATGTTGCTGTTGTGCGTGCTCTTTTTGGAACTCCGCCAGCAACCTTACTTGCTCTTCAGTCAGAGCCAGGTTTTCCAGAAGTTCAGGTCTTCTAAGCCAGGTTCGGCCCAGCGACTGCTTCAAACGCCAGCGACGTATCTCGGCATGGTTCCCCGACAGCAATACCGTCGGTACTTCCATCCCTTCTAACACTTCAGGGCGGGTATAGTGTGGACAGTCCAGCAATCCATCAGCAAAAGAGTCTTCTGTTGCTGAAGCTTCATGGCCCAGTACACCCGGAATAAACCGGGCAACGGAGTCAATCAGCGTCATTGCCGGTAACTCACCACCGCTGAGAACGTAATCGCCGATTGACCATTCTTCATCAATTTCGGTCTGAATCACGCGCTCATCTATCCCTTCATAGCGACCACATACCAGAATCAGCTTTTGATTCGTGGCCAGTTCGCTTACGCCTGCTTGATCAAGCTTGCGTCCCTGAGGTGACAGATAAATCACCTTTGCGCCTTCACCTGCCGCGGCTTTTGCTGTATGGATGGCGTCCCGTAAGGGTTGCACCATCATTAACATCCCCGGTCCGCCGCCGTAAGGACGTTCGTCCACGGTACGGTGCCGGTCATGCGTGAAGTCACGAGGACTCCAGCTTTCGATGTTCAGCAGGCCTTTTTTTACTGCCCGGCCAGTTACCCCGTAATCAGTAATCGCGCGGAACATTTCAGGAAACAGGCTAATTATGCCAATCCACATAGCGCCGTCTTTTACCGTTTATCCGGAGAATTTAAAAACCAGGATCCCAATCTACTTCGATAGTTCGCGTAGTGAGATCGACTTTCTTGATAACCTGCCCATCGAGGAACGGAACCAGCCGCTCCTTGATGCCAAATGCATCTTTCAGGTTTGCCTTAATGACGAGAACGTCATTTGACCCGGTTTCCATCATATCGATGACTTTACCCAGGCCATAGCCTTCAGTGGTGACAACCTGGCAACCCATAAGGTCTTTCCAGTAATAATCACCCTCTTCCAGCGAAGGCAGCTGCGATGAATCGACGACAATTTCGCAATTAGTCAGCAGATTCGCCGCATCGCGATCGTCAACGCCTTTCAGCTTGATCACGATATCCTGATTGTGGTGGCGCCAGCTTTCCAGCTCGACCGCTTCCCACTTACCACCTTTCTGGATAAACCAGGGCTGGTAGTTAAAAATGCTTTCAGCGTCTTCAGTGGAGGAAAACACTCTGAGCCAACCACGGATACCGTAGCAAGAACCCATTTTTCCCAATACGATCGGTTCAACAGGTGCTTTATTGCTCATCATGACCACCGTGACAGATTAAGCTGCTTTGTTTGCTGCTTTGATAAGCGTAGCAACGCGATCGGAAACAGTAGCGCCCTGGCCAACCCAGTGAGCGATACGATCCAGATCCAGACGGGTTTCTTCTTCAGAACCGCTAGCGATCGGGTTGAAGAAACCAACGCGCTCGATGAAGCGACCGTTGCGTGCATTACGGCTGTCAGTCACAACAACCTGGTAGAACGGACGCTTTTTTGCGCCGTGACGTGCTAAACGAATAGTTACCATAACATCCTCTTGTGTGAATAAAACACAGGGCCCCATCGAGGAACGGAGCCCAGTGTCATATTAAAAGCCCGAAAATTTTACTGATTTCTGGGGAAAATGCAATCAGCATATGCTTCACATATGCCAAACAAGGGTTATAAGGCGTATATCGGTGCAGCCAGTTTAGTTCCGGCGTGCGCGCAGAAAGCGGAGCGTACACGTAGTACGTGAGCATTTCGAGCACACCCCGGAGCTAAAATGGCAAACAAGATAGCCTTATATCCCTTGTTTCAGCGGCCTGGGAATCCTGGCGGCATCATGCCCTTCATCCCACGCATCATTTTCGCCATTCCGCCCTTCTTCATTTTCTTCATCATGCGCTGCATGTCGTCGAACTGCTTCAGAAGGCGGTTTACATCCTGCACCTGCATCCCGCAACCAGCGGCGATGCGGCGTTTGCGCGACCCTTTGATGATTTCAGGCTTCGCACGCTCTTTCAGCGTCATCGAGTTGATGATCGCCTCCATGCGAACCAGCACTTTGTCATCCATCTGCGCTTTCACGTTATCAGGGATCTGGCCCATGCCCGGCAGTTTGCCCATCAGGCTGGCCATGCCGCCCATGTTTTTCATCTGACGGAGCTGTTCCAGGAAGTCGGTCAAGTCGAAACCGTCGCCTTTTTTCAGCTTGCTCGCCAGCTTCTCAGCCTGCGCGCGGTCAACTTTGCTCTCGATATCTTCGATAAGCGACAGCACGTCGCCCATGCCAAGAATACGGGAAGCAATACGATCCGGATGGAACGGCTCCAGCGCTTCGGTCTTCTCGCCGACGCCGAGGAATTTAATCGGTTTACCAGTGATATGACGAATCGAGAGCGCCGCACCACCACGGGCATCACCGTCGACTTTAGTCAGCACGACACCGGTTAATGGCAGCGCTTCGTTAAACGCTTTTGCGGTATTCGCCGCATCCTGACCGGTCATTGCATCAACAACAAACAGGGTCTCTACCGGATTAATCGCGGCGTGAACCTGTTTGATTTCGTCCATCATCGCTTCGTCGACGTGCAGACGACCGGCGGTATCCACCAGCAGCACGTCGTAGAATTTCAGCTTCGCTTCTTTCAGCGCCGCATTAACGATATCAACGGGCTTCTGCGCGACGTCGGACGGGAAGAAATCCACACCAACCTGCTGAGCCAGTGTTTCAAGCTGTTTGATCGCCGCCGGGCGATAAACGTCGGCAGAGACGACCAGCACTTTTTTCTTGTGCTTTTCACGCAGGAATTTACCCAGCTTACCTACGCTGGTGGTTTTACCCGCACCCTGCAGACCGGCCATCAACACCACCGCTGGCGGCTGTGCGGCCAGGTTCAGCACCTGGTTCTCTTCGCCCATTGCCGCAACCAGCTCATTGCGCACAATTTTGACGAACTCCTGACCCGGGGTCAGGCTCTTGTTCACTTCATGACCAACCGCTTTCTCTTTTACGCGGCTGATGAACTCGCGCACAACGGGCAACGCCACGTCGGCTTCGAGCAACGCCATGCGCACTTCGCGCAGCGTTTCTTTCACATTGTCTTCGGTAAGGCGCCCACGGCCGCTGATGTTGCGCAGCGAGCGCGACAAACGATCGGTTAAATTATCAAACATTGTCTCTCGCCTGAGGTAGAAACGTTAGGTCGCTAGCGCGACACGTACACAGAATTTTGCCGCAGTATAACATGAAGGCGCCTTTGTTGTTATGCAACGGTTGGAGCGCGCGTCACGTAACGTTATACTGCTTATCTTTCTTATTAAGACAACTGTCGACGCCTATATGCCTGTTTTCGCACTGATCGCCCTTGTTGCCTACTCTTTCAGCCTTGCGCTGATCATTCCCGGCCTGTTGCAAAAAAACAGCGCCTGGCGACGGATGGCTATTTTGTCGGCAGTTATCGCACTGGTAAGCCATGCGTTCGCACTGGAATCACGTATTATTCCGGGCGACGGCAGCGTACAAAATCTGAGCGTGCTGAACGTCGGCTCGCTGGTCAGCCTGATGATTTGTACGGTGATGACGATTGTCGCGTCGAAGAATCGCGGCTGGCTGCTACTCCCTATTGTCTACGCCTTCGCGCTGATCAATCTGGCGTTCGCGACCTTCGTGCCAAACGAGTTCATTACGCATCTGGAAACTACGCCGGGCATGATGGTCCACATCGGTCTGTCGCTGTTCTCCTACGCCACGCTAATCATTGCGGCGCTGTACGCCATGCAGCTGGCGTGGATCGACTACCAGTTGAAAAACAAAAAGCTGGTTTTCAACCAGGAAATGCCACCGCTGATGGTCATTGAGCGTAAGATGTTTCACATCACTCAGATTGGTGTGGTGCTACTGACGCTGACGCTCTGCACGGGTCTGTTTTATATGCAGAACCTGTTCAGCATTGAGAATATTGATAAAGCCGTTCTCTCTATCATCGCGTGGTTTGTCTATATTGTCCTGTTATGGGGCCACTATCACCAGGGCTGGCGCGGTCGTCGCGTCGTCTGGTTTAACGTAGCAGGCGCTGGCATCCTGACACTGGCCTACTTTGGTAGCCGCGTCATACAGCAGTTCGTCGGCTAAGCAACAAAGGAGTTCCCCCTGGAACACATCTCCACCACCACGCTGATCGTCACCCTGATCGTCATGGTGGTCATCTCCGCCTACTTCTCCGGCTCAGAAACCGGCATGATGACCCTGAACCGCTACCGGTTACGTCATCGCGCTAAACAAGGCAACCGTGCCGCCCGACGCGTTGAAAAGCTGCTGCGCAAGCCCGATCGTCTGATTAGCCTGGTGCTGATCGGCAACAACCTGGTCAATATTCTCGCCTCCGCGCTGGGCACTATTGTTGGGATGCGCCTCTATGGCAACGCCGGTGTCGCGATTGCGACCGGTGTACTGACGTTTGTCGTCCTGGTGTTTGCTGAAGTCCTGCCGAAAACCATCGCCGCCCTCTACCCGGAGAAAGTCGCCTATCCGAGCAGCTTCCTGCTCGGCCCGCTGCTGATCCTGATGATGCCTCTGGTCTGGCTGCTCAACATGGTTACCCGCCTGCTGATGCGCATGGTCGGTATAAAAGCCGACGTGGTGATCAGCAGCGCACTGAGCAAAGACGAGCTGCGCACCATCGTCCATGAATCCCGCTCGCAGATTTCGCGCCGGAATCAGGACATGCTGCTGTCGGTGCTGGATCTGGAAAAAGTGAGCGTTGACGACATCATGGTGCCGCGCAACGAAATCGTGGGTATCGACATCAACGACGACTGGAAAGCCATCGTCCGCCAGCTGACCCACTCTCCCCATGGCCGCATCGTGCTGTACCGTGATTCACTGGATGACGCCATCAGCATGCTGCGCGTGCGCGAAGCCTATCGCCTGATGACCGAGAAAAAAGAGTTCACTAAAGAGGTGATGCTCCGCGCCGCCGATGAACTCTATATCATTCCAGAAGGCACGCCGCTGAGTACGCAGCTGGTGAAATTCCAGCGTAATAAAAAGAAAGTGGGCCTGGTGGTCAACGAGTATGGCGATATCCAGGGGCTGGTGACGGTTGAAGATATTCTGGAAGAGATCGTCGGCGATTTTACGACGTCAATGTCGCCATCGCTCGCCGAAGAGGTTACGCCACAAAACGACGGTTCGGTGCTGATCGACGGCAGCGCCAACGTGCGTGAACTCAACAAAGCCTTTAACTGGCATCTGCCGGAAGACGACGCTCGCACCATTAACGGTATGATTCTTGAAGCACTGGAAGAGATCCCGGCATCCGGCACCCGTGTGCGCATCAGCCAGTACGATATTGATATCCTGGACGTGCAGGACAATATGATCAAACAGGTGAAAGTTATCCCGGTCAAACCGCTGCGGGATAGCGTAGCAGAACGCTAGTATGTAGGCCGGGTGAGGCAATGCCACCACCCGGCACTACAGAGGCAAATTATGCCTTCGCTTTCGCGACAGTGACCATCGCGGCACGAATAGTACGACCGTTCAGCGTATAGCCTTTCTGCATCACAGCCAGCACGTTGCCAGCAGTTACATCTTCAGATTCAACCATCGCAATCGCCTGGTGGACGTTAGGGTCCAGCGCTACGTTGGTATCCGCAACCACTTCAACACCGAACTTACGCACCACGTCGAGCATGGATTTCAGCGTCAGCTCAAGGCCTTCGACCATCGCCGCCATGTCCGGGTTAGCTTTATCAGCCACTTCCAGCGCACGATCCAGACTATCAATCACCGGCAGCAGCTCGTTGACGAATTTCTCCAGCGCGAACTTATGCGCCTTTTCCACGTCCAGCTCGGTACGGCGACGCAGGTTTTCCATTTCCGCTTTGATACGCAGCACGCTTTCGCGCTCACGATTCTGGGCTTCAGTTAACTGAGCTTCCAGATTCGCAATTTTTTCATCGCGCGGATCCACCTGCTCAGCAGAAGCATCCGGCTCTACAGCCTCAACTTCTTCGTGCTGTTCCATGATAATTTCTTCCGGGGCTTGCCCCTCAGGCGTTTTCTGTTCTTTACTACTCATGAATTTCTCCGCGTTTTTCTGCATTCATCTCGCTAACTTCGCTTATTATGGGGATCAGTTTCCGGGATTCAAGGGAACAAAGCATATTGTCACCATCAATCGGCACAAGGACCTCCAGAAAATGAATAATCATTTCAAGTGTATTGGGATTGTCGGACATCCACGTCACCCTACGGCGCTGACGACACATGAAATGTTGTATCGCTGGCTGTGCGCAAAAGGCTACGAAGTGATGGTGGAGCAGCAAATTGCGCAGGAATTGCAGCTCGAAAATGTAAAGACCGGCACGCTGGCGGAGATTGGCCAGCAGGCGGATCTCGCTGTAGTCGTCGGCGGTGACGGCAACATGCTCGGCGCGGCTCGCACTCTGGCACGCTACGATATTAAAGTTATTGGTATCAACCGCGGTAACCTGGGCTTCCTGACCGACCTCGATCCTGACAACGCCCATCAGCAGTTAGCCGACGTTCTGGACGGCCATTACATCAGTGAAAAACGCTTTTTGCTCGAAGCGCAGGTATGCCAGCAGGACTGCCAGAAACGGATCAGCACGGCCATCAACGAAGTGGTCCTGCATCCGGGAAAAGTCGCCCATATGATTGAATTCGAAGTCTATATCGATGAAGTCTTCGCCTTCTCCCAGCGCTCTGACGGGCTAATCATCTCGACGCCAACCGGCTCGACCGCCTATTCCCTCTCCGCTGGCGGGCCTATTCTGACCCCCTCGCTGGATGCCATCACTCTGGTGCCGATGTTCCCGCATACCCTTTCGGCCCGCCCACTGGTTATCAACAGCAGCAGCACCATCCGCCTGCGCTTCTCGCACCGCCGCAATGATCTCGAAATCAGTTGCGACAGCCAGATCGCGTTACCGATACAGGAAGGCGAAGACGTGTTAATTCGCCGCTGTGACTACCACCTGAATCTGATACATCCGAAAGACTACAGCTATTTCAACACATTAAGTTCTAAGCTCGGCTGGTCAAAAAAATTGTTCTAAATTTGCATCCAGCACTTTACTGGATAAAAAACCAGTTTATACTGTATGAAAACACAGTTATGGTTTTTCATACAGGAAAACAATTATGCTGGCACAACTGACCATCAGCAACTTTGCCATTGTTCGTGAGCTTGAGATCGACTTCCAGAGCGGAATGACGGCCATTACCGGTGAAACCGGTGCAGGTAAATCTATTGCCATTGATGCGCTCGGCTTGTGTCTGGGCGGTCGCGCAGAAGGCGACATCGTGCGCACCGGCGCTAGCCGCGCCGATCTCTGCGCGCGCTTTTCCTTAAAAGATACCCCTGCCGCGCTGCGCTGGCTTGAAGTCAATCAACTCGAAGATGGACGTGAGTGTTTACTTCGCCGCGTCATCAGCAGCGATGGCCGCTCTCGCGGCTTTATTAACGGGACTGCGGTTCCCCTTTCTCAGCTGCGTGAGCTGGGCCAGCTATTGATTCAAATTCATGGCCAGCACGCGCATCAGCAGCTCATTAAACCGGAACAGCAAAAAGCCCTGCTAGATGGCTATGCCGGTGAGTACGCGCTCACTCAGTTGATGGCTGAACACTATCGTCAGTGGCATCAAAGCTGCCGCGAACTGGCACAGCATCAACAGCAAAGTCAGGAGCGCGCGGCGCGCGCCGAACTGCTGAACTATCAGTTGAAGGAACTCAACGAATTCAACCCGCAGCCGGGTGAGTTTGAGCAGATCGACGAAGAGTACAAACGGCTCGCCAACAGCGGGCATTTAATCTCGACCAGCCAGCAAGCGCTGAATCTGCTGGCTGATGGCGAAGATACCAACCTGCAAAGCCAGCTCTACACCGTGCGCCAACAGGTTACCGAACTGGTCGGTCTCGACAGCAAGTTGTCTGGCGTGCTCGACATGCTGGAAGAGGCGGCGATTCAAATTTCAGAAGCCGGTGAAGAGCTGCGTCACTATTGTGAGCGCCTGGATCTCGACCCTAACCGCTTATTCGAGCTGGAGCAGCGCATCTCCCGGCAGATCTCCCTGGCACGTAAACACTACGTCACACCAGAAGAGCTGCCGAACTATCACCAGTCGTTGCTGGATGAGCAGCAGCAGCTCGACGATCAGGCCGACTCGCTGGAAACGCTGTCTCTGGCAGTGAATGTCCATCATCAACAGGCGCTGGCCACGGCGAAGCAGCTTCACGATGTTCGCCAGCATTATGCTCAGGAGTTGGGTCAGCACATCACGGACAGCATGCATGCGCTGTCTATGCCACACGGTGTCTTCACCATCGACGTGAAATTTGAAGTCAATCATCTCACCGCCGAAGGGGCAGACCGCATTGAATTTCGTGTGACCACCAACCCAGGCCAGCCTTTACAGGCCATTTCCAAGGTCGCCTCTGGTGGGGAACTCTCGCGCATCGCTCTGGCAATTCAGGTGATCACGGCGCGTAAAATGGAAACCCCGGCGCTGATCTTCGATGAAGTGGACGTGGGGATCAGCGGCCCGACCGCCGCCGTCGTTGGCAAATTGTTACGTCAGTTAGGTGAATCCACTCAGGTCATGTGTGTCACCCACCTGCCGCAGGTAGCCGGTTGTGGGCATCACCATTTCTATGTCTGCAAAGAAACCGACGGTGAAATGACGGAAACGCATATGCACCCGCTGGATAAAAAGGCGCGCCTGCAGGAGCTGGCACGTCTGCTTGGCGGTAGTGAAGTGACGCGCAATACGCTGGCGAATGCGAAAGAACTGCTAGCCGCATAAACTTTTTCGGGATCTCAGGGTCATACAGAACAACAAAAACGCCGTCAGACCGGTTTCAAAGTGGGGCAAGGTCTATTATCATCGGCATATAACATATGAGCCGCGTATTGCTCGGGCCCGAAAAGGAATCAAATCACTATGCGCTGTAAAACGCTGACCGCTGTCGCAGCGGTTCTTCTGATGTTGACCGCAGGTTGTTCCACTCTGGAGCGAGTGGTTTACCGTCCTGACATCAACCAGGGGAACTACCTCACACCTAACGATGTGTCTAAAGTTCGTGTCGGGATGACACAACAGCAGGTCGCTTATGCACTGGGAACCCCGATGATGTCCGATCCGTTCGGCACTAACACCTGGTTCTATGTCTTCCGCCAGCAGCCTGGCCATGAAGGTGTTACGCAGCAGACGCTGACCCTGACCTTCAACAGCAGCGGTGTGTTAACTAACATTGATAACAAACCGGCGCTTACCAAATAGTAAGGTTTCAGAAATGCAAAAAGGTGCTCACTGAGCACCTTTTTTGTATCTTAACGTCGCTTCGCCCTACTTCCCGGCCTTCTCCGCACGCTGACGGCGCAGCTCTTTCGGATCGGCAATCAGCGGTCGATAAATCTCAACGCGATCGCCATCGCTCACAACATCTGCAAGTTTGACCGGACGACTGTAGATACCGACTTTATTCTTCGACAGATCGATATCGCTGCGCAGTTCCAGCAGACCAGAGGCGCGAATCGCTTCTTCAACGGTTGCCCCCTCGTCCAGCTTCACCCGCTGCAGGTATTGTTTTTCCGGCAGGGCGTAAGCCACTTCCACCGTGATTTTAGGCGACACTGTAAACCTCTTTGGCGCGCGCACGGTGAATGCCTGAACCATATTGGAGGCCAGCTCTTTAAAGATGCGGCCAAACGCCAGTTCAATTAGCTTATTGGTAAACTCGAAATCCAGATGAAACTCGATGCGACAAGCATCAGCGCTCAGTGGCGTAAACTTCCAGCCACCCATCAGCGTTTTGAACGGCCCATCCACCAGTTGCATCAAAATACTTTGATTGTTGGTTAGTGTATTACGGGTCGTGAACGTTTTGCTGATCCCCGCTTTCGACACATCCACGGCGGCAGTCATCTGCGTCGGGCCAGCATCCAGCACCCGGCTACCGGTACATCCCGGAATAAACTGCGGATAAGACTGGACGTCATTCACTAACTGGTACATTTGTTCCACGCTGTAAGGCACAAGCGCAGTACGGCTAATCTGAGGCATAGCATTTTCCATGGTCACACAACGGACAAATAATAACATTTATCCCTTGTTAAAAAAACGCTAAGCCTTATCTCGTGCTAAGATAGCGCGTTGGACCTCACAGGATGCAATCGCAATGAGGTTACTTTTTGAACTCAGATTACCTATGGCTTCACGACACTTATGACGAAGAAAAAAGCACATAAACCTGGCTCGGCAACCATTGCGCTGAACAAGCGTGCCCGCCATGAGTACTTCATTGAAGAAGAATTCGAAGCTGGCCTTGCGTTGCAGGGCTGGGAAGTCAAATCCCTGCGCGCAGGTAAAGCCAACATCAGCGACAGCTATGTGATTCTGATTGATGGCGAAGCCTTCCTGTTTGGCGCAAACTTTACGCCGCTGGCCGTCGCCTCTTCACACTACGTTTGCGACCCGACGCGCACGCGTAAACTGCTGCTCAATCAGCGCGAACTGGCTTCACTTTTTGGCCGCATTAACCGCGAAGGTTACACCGTCGTCGCCCTGTCTCTGTACTGGAAAAATGCCTGGTGCAAAGTGAAAATCGGCGTGGCGAAGGGTAAAAAACAGCATGACAAACGTGATGACGTGAAAGACCGTGAATGGCAGGTCGACAAAGCGCGTATCATGAAGCACGCAGGCCGTTAATTTCTGCCTGAATTATGTACTTTTCACACTGATTTAAGAACTTATCGTTCCACGCTGGCATCACCGATGCCAGTTCTGATATACTGGGTTCAACACATTGGGGCTGATTCTGGATTCGACGGGATTTGCGAAACCCAAGGTGCATGCCGAGGGGCGGTTTGCCTCGTAAAAAGCCGCAAAAAAATAGTCGCAAACGACGAAAACTACGCTTTAGCAGCTTAATAACCTGCTAAGAGCCCTCTCTCCCTAGCCTCCGCTCTTAGGACGGGGATCAAGAGAGGTCAAACCCAAAAGAGATCGCATGGATGTCCTGCCTGGGGCTGAAGTGTTAAAACTAATCAGGCTAGTCTGGTAGTGGCGTGTCTGTCCGCAGGTGCCAGGCGAATGTAAAGACTGACTAAGCATGTAGTACCGAGGATGTAGGAATTTCGGACGGGGGTTCAAATCCCCCCAGCTCCACCAAAATTCTCCATCGGTGATTACCAGAGTCATCCGATGAAGTCCTAAGAGCCCGCACGGCGCAAGCCCTGCGGGCTTTTTTGTGCCCTCAATTTGTCCCGCGAAGTCCGAAGATAACTAATTAAATCCGAACCTTTTAGGCACCTTGTTAGGCACCTCATAAAGCTTTATTGTTTTTGAGGTGCCTAAAACTATGGAAACCCGGCAATGGCAAGACAAACCAAACCTCTATCCGTTAAAGAAATCGAATCTGCTAAACCCAAGGAAGCGGACTACGTTCTCTATGATGGCGATGGCCTTGAGCTACTTATCAAATCCAGCGGGAGTAAAATCTGGCAGTTTCGCTACATTCGCCCCGTCACTAAGAAGCGAGCGAAAAAGAGCATTGGCCCCTACCCGTCAGTTACGCTTGCCGATGCCAGAAACTACCGGGCAGAGTCACGCTCTCTCCTGGCGAAACAAATCGATCCACAGGAACATCAGCAAGAACAACTTCGCAGTTCGCTTGAAGCTAAAACCAATACTTTCCAGCTCGTGGCTGAACGATGGTGGAATGTGAAGAAAGCCAGCGTGACAGAGGACTATGCCGACGATATCTGGCGCTCTCTTGAAAGAGATGTCTTTCCTGCAATTGGCGACGTTAGCGTTACAGATATTAAAGCTCACACACTGGTTCAGGCCGTCCAACCAGTTCAGGCCAGAGGAGCACTGGAAACCGTTCGTCGCCTGTGCCAACGCATTAATGAGGTCATGATCTACGCCCAAAACACAGGGCTTATTGATGCTGTTCCCAGCGTTAATATCGGTAAAGCCTTCGAGAAGCCTCAGAAAAAGAACATGCCCAGCATTCGACCGGATCAGCTACCTCAACTGATGCAGACAATGCGAACAGCCAGCATTAGCCTTTCCACACGCTGCCTGTTCATGTGGCAACTTCTTACTATTACCCGCCCTGCCGAAGCGGCTGAAGCTCTCTGGGAAGAGGTAGACATAGAAGCGCGAGAGTGGAAGATTCCTGCAGCACGCATGAAAATGAACCGCGACCATACTGTTCCATTGTCAGATGAAGCAATTGCGATACTGGAGATGATGAAGCCGTTAAGTGGAAATCGAGAATTTATCTTTCCCAGCCGCATCAAGCCAAACCAGCCGATGAACAGTCAGACCGTAAACGCATCGCTAAAACGCGCAGGTTTTGGTGGGGTCCTCGTTTCACACGGTTTGCGATCTATTGCCAGTACAGCTCTCAACGAGCAAGGTTTTCCGCCTGATGTGATTGAGGCTGCATTGGCCCACGTGGATAAGAATGAGGTTCGCCGTGCTTATAACCGCAGCGATTACCTGGAACAGCGTCGCCCGATGATGCAATGGTGGGCTGATTTTGTGATGGCAGCTGATTGTGGAAGTATGATTGAGGGCAGTATGAAAGGAATGAGGTTAGTAGGGTGACGGGTAACTAATAACAGTTCCTACTTTAATACAGTGCTAAATGAGGCTTTAAATTTCATCCCCGTAAGCGCCAAAAACGGAAGTTGGTATTTTTTGCCAAATTGAAAGATGCTTACTGATATGCCAGCTAAACCCGTGCCTATCCAGATTCAGTTATCGTTTCTGAAATCAGGTTGTTAGACAGTAAAATGGGTCGAAGGATGACCCGTTTTTACTTATTCGAAAATCGGCTCGCCATCACCGGGAAAAAACCATTCGCAGACTTTACCGTGTAACCTAATGCGCTTAATACCGGGCTGATTTCTGGACGATGAGCAGTGCACACTACCACTCTGAATCCGAAAGCCAGAACTACAGACTGGTTCGGGACCGGGACGCACCGCTGTTCTCTTGATATGGAGCTTTCGACTACCTTCCATAGCCACCGATTTGCTCCATAGCGATCAGTCAGTCCGCAATGAACCCACGGTGGCGCCATTTCGCCCGTACGAAATCCTTGAAGTTGTAGCCCTGTCCGAGATTGAGTCCATCGGCGTGATCGCAGACGATGATCTGTGGCATCACGCCCGTCTCACGCGCCGTATCATCACAGAAATGCGCCATCTGCGTGAACATGTTCGACACCGCATCGATGTCATCATGCAGTTCTATACCTTGGGTGTCCTCGGCCCGCAAATTCTCGGCTTCGAACTCCTCGCCCTCATCCTTGGAAGGGAAGTACACCTGAGTTGGTTGATCCAGAAATAGGATGGGGGGGATTGCACATTTGTCCCCCCAAGCAGCGAACTGGTAATGTAGCGCCATAAACAGGGTGAGGTGTGAGTACACCCAGTTGGCACCACTGCCCATAGAGCGGAGAAACACTTTCTTGTGCGCCTCTTTCTCGTGCCACAGGTCAAACGTATTAATATCAAATCGCAGGGAGCCCTTCCTGTAGGTCTCCTCGAAATGGAACCGCTGACCGATCTCCTTCATTTTTTTGTTGATATCCCGAGATAACCGATCCAGCTCGATATCAACGTCATACTTATCCAGAAGCTCCTGATACTTCTTGACCTGCTCTGCCCAATACGCCTTAATCTTCTTGAGGTCAGATGGCGGATTCTCGATGAACTCATCGATAGCGATCTCAAGTAACAGCTTGGCCTTTTTCGGCGCATCTTCGAGCGAGCTTGCTTCTGCAACCCGCCTATCATGCTCTTCGAAAGGTTTGAGCGAGGTTTGAACGCTCTTCAGCTTCAGCCGAATTTCCTTGATCTCCTTTCTCAGATCACGACTCTCCTGCCCCAAGCTCTCTCGGGCGTAGGAGGAAAGCCTCAACTCGGTATTGAGCCACTCAATCGCCTGAGTGAGTTTGTTCGCCTGATCTTCGGGAATGTCGGAGTGCGACTCACAAACGGGGCAGAACGTGTGATCAAAGCTCGTGGAACGAGGGACTGTCAGTGACGCATACGAGGTACCGATCCCCTTGACCTGCTCGACAGACCGTTCCAGCAGGTTCAGCCGGCCAATGGCTGAGCGTAGTTCGGCCACAAGCTTGGCTTTCTGGTCACGCAAGGAGTTGAGGGTTTTCTCGTAGTCGTCGGCTAGACCATCCACAAAAACTGGGGTCGCGAGCATAAGCCTGAGCGCTTCCTTTGGCTTGAGGAAAATTTCATCTGCCGTCATGTCGAAGAGGGGCTTTCCTGCAAGAGCTTGGTACTGATCCAGCAGTCTGTTGAATTTCGCGATGGCCATCTCTCGCGCTTTGTCGTCTTTCGGTATTTTCAGCTCAACACGCCGAAGCTCATAGGACGCCTCGGTCAGATCTTTATACACATCAAAGTAATCTTCCTTCACGATCCCCATGAGAATCTTGAAGTGGTCGATCGCCTGGTCTCGTTTAACCTTCTCATCGAAACGGTAGAAAATCGCATGCTTATTCGCGACCAGATTCTGGTGCTGCAGCATAAATGACGGGAAGCTTCGCACGGACGGCGTCGCACCTTTGGCCCCCGTGACCTGCTTATACATTGGGTCTGTATCAATGTTCTCCATCGTGATACCGAAGAACTTGCCCAGGCTCTTCAAGAACTGATCTTTGTGAATATAGTGTCGTTCATCGAAGAAGTATTCGACGTGTCCCATGAGCTCAAGAATGTTGTCCGCCTCTGTCCCAGTGACTTCACGCAAGAAGCAGCGTTTGGAAGCTGCTGTACGCCCTATTACCAAAGTCAGCGTAGGGAATTGCAGGACGGTGAAAAATGTCTTGCCACGCTCGGTCAGCTTGCCATCAGGGATAGTGTCTTCGCTGCTGCCCAGGCAATAGTCGAAGATCTCCAAGATAGCACTCTTACCTGTCGAAGACTTCCCGGTAATGATGTTCAGACCCCGAGTAAACTCCACAGCATGAATCCGGTCGTCTTTGTCAACGACGCCGATAAACCTTACATAGCAGTTCATAGCGATTTCAACCCCAAAGACCTGTAAACAGAAACAACATTTTCACCGTTAAACACAACAGCGAGCTTTCGTGCGTACTTGATGAGCTGGGCATTAGCATTTTCTTCCCTGATCTTACCTTGGGGTTCCACCGACATGTCGTCATTGACCTTGATGCTTTTCTCGGAGGTAAGGATGAGCAGGGAAGCATGGGTGATTGGCTTGTATTCCTCGATCCTGGCCTCCAAGCCAAGAACACGGCTTGGCTCCTGCATCAGCGTGCGCAATGAGCTGTTTTTCTTGGCATAGTTCAAGAACTTATGCATGGGCTTGTATGTCACTAGCGGCAGCACTAGGTAGCTAAGAAGGATGTCCTTCTCTGTCGGATCCCAGTGGTCATAGAACGAGTGGATGATGGGCGCGAGAGCAAATGGCGTCCGGCGCAAGGTATAGATGTAGTCGGCAGCGTTCAGGTTCACGGCCATAGTCTCCAGTAAAACGTTTTGTCTTCGTCATCGGTTTTCACATCAGCCAGCATGTGGTAGATGCCGTTTCGAAAGTCCGCCGTCGTATCTTCAAAGGTGTTTAACTGCACCACGGTTTCGGCGTGCTGCTTGTAGAAGAACTTCAGCGATTGGCGCCGCAACTGGATGGGACAGGTCTCATCCATGCAATCAACCATCGCACTCAGGCGTCCATCCAGATGACGATCAAGGTGGTTTTTCTGGTAGCGCTTGACGTCAAATTCAGAGGCCAAGTTGTCGCTATACAGCTCATCAATGACCTCACCCGCAATGAGCAATTGCAGGGCGGCCTGCTTGATCCGTGCTTCACCACCGATCTCTCGAATTTTCTGGACGAAAGGCCGGTCAGCAATTTCATCAAGATCAATCTTCTGCTTCAGAGCGTCGGTATCGACCTCCGGAAAGATGCTCGAATGTTTCATGTAGAGCTTGGTCAGATCAACAAACTTGGCGGTGAACTCCTCGCAGGTGATCTCCCAGCCAGTATTGATGTACCGCGAGCTCCCAATAAAGCCCAGGATGTCATCCATGAAGGTCTGCTGCTTCGACTCCCGTATGACCCTGAGTTTGTCCACCTTATACGCTCGTTGAGCGAAGGTGAGCCGGTGATGAATACCGCGCGCTCCAGCACCTCCAGCAAATCGTCTCTGATTGCCAGATCCATGACCGACCGCTGCAACTGCAGGGTTTCCGATGGCTCCGTCGCCTTGGAGGCGGCAAAGCGCTGCTCAGCACCGTCGTAGATCGCAAGCAGTAAAGCGAGCTTTTCGCCAGCGGTGGAGCCGTTCCAGTCGGTCAAGGTGGACTTGGGTGAGTACTCCTGGTTCGTCAAGAGTATCAGGCTTTCGTAGGCCTTATGGTCAAACGCTTTATTCAACCAATTATTCAAGGTGTTCCAGATGTTCTGGTGGCCATCTCTCAAGGTATCGGCATACAGCTTGACCTCCACCTGAGCCACATCCTCCAAGGTTACATCGCCGTACACCTCGACCCAGAGGCGTTTCCCCTTCTCCAGCTTATGGCAGTACTCAAGCGCAACAACTAACTGATACATAAGGGCTTCGAAAAGCTTCGAAGCATCAAACGGCAATTTCTCTGACAATTTATCCATAAACATTCCATGACCGACTTCAGAGGCAAGAGCGACCATTACACTGAATGCACTCTAGCGTGATGATCCATATTCCTGGAAACGCCGACTGAGACTTTGCCACCAACTTGATCAGTCTCAAATACTATATAAAAAGACAGTAACTGCGACGGTTTTAGACCCCAATATAACTGATAAATAACCAATTAACTCAATTGACGCCACCAAATAGTAGCACTGCAAACCAAGTGTTCGCAAAGGGCTTTCATTTACTAGGGGATAGCTTCTAAAAACTATCAAAGGGATAACGCTTACTGCTCATGTGAACCTCTCTTTAAGCCATTTTAAATGACTCTGAGGTGTCTGTTAAACCCGTGGCGATTCAACCGCCGATATGACTGTGAACGGATTTCCAAGGAGAGTAACTCAGGTGACCGAGCGAGAGATGTGACCACTCGCCTACTACAGTATATCTAGTGTGATCATTGTCTCTGTCAACGATAAAAAAAATCCGCCAACCTACGATGACTGTGGCTATGCACTTGGCCGGATGATACCGGTGCTACATCAATATGACGATGTCGAGCTCATGCCATATCGATCCGATCCCGAGCTTATCACTCGGGTGTTTTTCTTGATCAGATATTGCTACTATGATCGGCATAGAACAGTCTGGATTGATTACCTTCTAAGGGTCTATTATTCGGCGCAGTTACTTGGAAAGTACAGCACATTGCAACTAGTAATTTTATAACATCTATGTGCGAGGGATGAATATGCAAGGTTTAAATTATCTATCGGAAGTGGAAAAACTAAAACTATTTAAAAACATTCGAATCGGAATGAGCTCTGAGGAAGAGTTTGATGTTTTCCTTACTTCTATTGGGAATGATAAAAATAAAGATGAAATAAAAAGGCGAATTAACGGTTTATTTTTAGAGGACGAATTCGCTTTATTGTGCTTTTTTATGGAAGTATGTACAAGTTTAGCGTCTTTAGGCCAATCACCAGTAAATAACACTGGCATTAAGGTACCGGATTATCTGGCCAGTTTTAACATGCCCAAGGGTAAGGAATTAAAATGTTTTATTGAGGTAAAGACAAGCAATGCTTTAGAAACCAAAAAAATCTCAGGATCTTTTTTAAATAAGTACAGTGAGTTCTGTCACAGATTTCGATACCCTTTATTTATTGCATCACGCATACATCAAAACAATCTTCTTTTCTGGATATTGCAAAGTGAGAGTGAGTTTATAGATTCTGGGCGAAAAGTAGAGGTGTGTAATTTAACTAATAATAGTGGGTGTATTCTCTTAGATGATTGGTTTATTTGCGCAATTAGTGCCTTAAAAGTGACAATTCATTTTAGCGAGTATCCTTTAGTATCTCAGGCCAGATATGAGGACAAGGGGTATTTACATCGAATTACCGTATCACAGGAGTATGGTGGAAAGATTTACGAGTTTAATCTTGATGAGAAAGAATTTGTTTTAAATGCCTTCCTTGATGAGTTTCAGTCTAATGATGTTTATTATAAAGAAAAAAACATATTAGTAAGAGAAATACCTGAGCACTCTGGTGATCTATTGAGCAGCTTATTACTAAGGATGAATATGAGAGTAATTGATTCAGCCAGCCCCGACGACAGATTGAATGCAAGTAGAATGTTGGTAAAAATAGAATCAGGCTACAGTTCTTACATAAACAAAAGTTATTTGAAAAACATAATTAATATATTAAATAAAAAATCAAACCTAAGCGGCGCCGGGACTATTTTTGCACCACTGGGACTTGGTAGTGACCAAGAGAGAAAAAAGAAAATGGGCGAACTACTTAGGCTTTGTAAATGAGAATGTTATTTACTTACATGCATAAAGTATAGGTTCTCTACCCTGCGCCTTTAGGGACTTTTTTTCCTTATCATTGCGTTAAAAGATGCATTAATTACTGTATCATTTCTAGATCAATCAACCGGAGAATTCGTGAAAATAATATTACCACGTCCTCTTCTTTCTCTTCAGAGGACCCAGAATAGACATGCTTTTGAATAAATGTGTATATCTCATCATTAATTAACCCCAGAGCCTCCCTTCTGCTTTTCCGGCCATCCTCAGGATTGTTATAATGCAGGAAATTGATCACTTCAGCTTTAGATGAGTGAAAAGTGATGCTATTGCTTTACTACCATGAGTGGCCTGTTCTTTTTTTCTTGTCTAAGTTTGTTGCCATTTTTCATGATGAACAATTCCTTTACACATATCGAGAAGTTCCATCGATTTAAGCAACAATTCAACACCATCGCGTCTATCCAACGTCACTAGATGTAACACCAAATGTTCGTTTATTGTCGCCAGAAAGATCCATTCATTTACTGATTCCTAGATAGTGTCATCCGTGACGATATTGCCAAACCGATCACCGCCCGTGACCACAGGTCAAAAAACACTGACAGCCCCTATCTGTGCATAAGTAAGTGATGTCCCACGCCTGCTTCTGGTTCGGCCGCAGGCGATGAAGACCTTCTTCAGCAGGTTTTCTTATACCGGCAGGCCGTGTTCAATGAGCTGACCGGGCTGAACTTCCGGCTCACTTTTGCCCGCCGTCCCTGACGACGCAGACTCGCTATGATGGTCTTGAACTCCTATCTATTCATCAACCATACGCGATGCCCATAGCGCTGTTTGGCACCGAAGACGGTCTTACATGCAGCCTCATCACAGATGCGCCCGAACCGCTGACTCACTCGGAACGACAAATCTATGATCGCCATAGAATCTCATACTTTAATTCATTTACATTTATTGAGAGGAGGAATACAACAGTCAACACCGTTGATAGCACAGGGAAAGTTATATGGCTTCTGCAAGACAAGATTTTGATCGGTTTGTTAGCTGGGTTTACCAATCTGAGGCAATCCCATCAGGTGTCCGGCAACTGGCTAGCCTGTGTCTTGCAAACTTTGATGCTCTTGCAGGAACTTCCAGAAATCGCAGCCAGCGCTCCATCTATCTGGCGCAGTTGATGCGTCAGCAACTGGCGCAGATCCCCGAAGGGCCTCCCGCAATTGAAGCCAATATTGAGGTAGGTGAATGGCCATGGTCATGCCTGCATAGGCTGACTTTAGGCCCCTTCCGCGGTTTCAGAACACCAGAATCCTTTGAACTTGATAAGCAGATAACGCTGCTTTACGGTCCCAATGGAAGCGGAAAAACCAGCCTTTGCGAAGCACTGGAATATGCTTTGTTAGGTGATGTCGAGGAGGCAGGAAACAAACGCATTGCTGCACGAACCTACCTCGCGAACCTCCATGCTGGCCGTTTCGCCCCACCCATTCTCAAAGCACTCGATGGTAGAGGACGGGAGCTGGATGTTGCCCCAAATCCAGATACGTTTCGCTTTTGCTTCGTTGAGAAAAACCGCATTGATTCATTCTCACGAATTGCTGCCCGCCCCAATGCCCAACGTGCAGAACTTATTGCCACACTGTTTGGCATGGACCAGTTCAGTGACTTCGTGGGTCACTTCAATGAGAGCATTGATAGCCAACTCGTATTGGCAGCAGACAAGCAAGCCACACTTGAAACACGTCGCGCCGGACTGCAGGCAGATCAGCTGATCGTGGACGGCGAAGCTGAAGCAGTCAGGGTACTCACAAGCGAAGAGTTAGCTTTAGCCGAAAGTTATGCGCCAGGAACAACGTACAGCGACCTGAAAGCTTTGTTAGGTAGCGAAGCCGCGCCAGGGCGTCTGCAGCAGTTAGACGCCATGCTGGAGGCCGTCCCCCCCGCTATTATTGGCATCAGCGGCCCAGCCCTTCAGGAAACTTATGACAGGGCGGAGGCACACAAGAACGAATTCAACCGTATTACGGAGAATCTGAGAGCTCAGAGCGATCAGGTATCTTTCAAAGGACTTTACGAAGCCGTACTTGCCCTGCGCGAGCCCGTGGGGGATCGTTGCCCAGCGTGCGATACCCCACTCGTTGGTCAGAACCATGTTGCAATCGACCCGTACGAAAAAGCCTCAACCGGACTGCAACAGCTTGAAGCGCTGGCTCTCCTTCAGGAAAGTCAAAAAGCAGCGGAGATTGAAGTTAACCGCATCTCCCGAGAACTCAGACAGATCCTCAAAAAAATAGAGTTATTCATTGATGCCGATCCCGTGACACCTGTAGGTGAGTTCCTCGCTGCATTGCCCGAAGAACCTGCTGGATTCTGGTGGGAAGCTATTGCGCCTGATAATGCCGGGATGAACCCGTCTCTGGCACAAATCATCGAAATAGCAGATCAGATTGCGGGGCAAGATACTGCTACAAGAGTGTCACAACAGGGACGCCAGCAGTTAATTGAGGAACGAAACCGACTCAGGGATTTCCAGCTTCGCGTACAGATGCAGGACCAAAAACGTCATCAATTGAAAGAGAATATTGACGCAGCAGCTGCTCGTATTAGAGGGTTTGATGAAACAAACGCCCCTTTAATTTTGGAAGTAACGCAAGAGCAGCAGGACATCGTAAGGGACACGCCGCTAAAGACAACGTATGACCTTTTCCTTGAAGCAATAAGATCGTACCGCAACCAGCTACCCGGGCAGCTCATGGCGGGACTTAACGAGTCAGCCATGACGCTCTACAACTCATTTAACCGCAACGATCTTGACGCTGATAAGCTCGCCGCACTCTATTTGCCATTAACCGGCGAAGAAAAGATAGAAATTTCATTTCGGGCTGCCCCTGAACGCCGGGTAGATGCACTGCATGTTCTGAGCGAGGGCCATGTTCGCTGCCTTGGCCTCGCCATTCTGCTGGCGAAGGCGAGGAGCATTGCATGCCCACTCATTGTTTTCGATGACGCTATCAATGCCATCGACCACGACCACCGTGGCGGCATACGAGAAACGATTTTTGAAAACGACACCTTTGAAGACACTCAGCTTATCGTTACCTGCCACAGCAACGAATTCATCAAAGATATTCAGCAACATCTTCCCGTAAGACGGCGGAATAACTGCCGCGTCTACCTTCTCAGACATCATGATGGCAATCATCAACCTCGCGTCCGCAGTAATGTAGCGAGCGCAAACTACATTGCCAGAGCAAGAGCGGCCCGTGAAGTTCTTAATGACCGGGACGCGTTAGCCGCATCCCGACAGGCATTAGAAATGCTTTCAGAAAAGGTATGGAAATGGCTTAGCAGTCATGAACAGGGCGTTCTCACGTTACAAATCACGGCGGCGGGTGCCGAGCCACAGCTCCGAAACCTTTGCGATTCGCTTCTGAAAAAACTTAGAAGTGCTACCACTTTCCAGCATGCCAATAAAGAGCCATTAATTGCAGCCTATGGCACGATTCTGGGCATTCCAGAACAGAATCTGGTCTGGACATATCTGAACAAGGGAACACACGAAGAGGAAAATCGCGATGACTTTGACGCAGAGCATGTCGAGTCTGTTATCGCGACCCTCGAAGCTTTGGATGCGTTAGATTTACGCCACGGAAGATAGCACTCAAATTAAGAGAGAAAGAGTAGATTCGAGTGCTAGTGGTATCGAGACAATGGGACAGAGTATGACGACGAGCATGATTTCTCATCTTGTGATAGTACCGGATGACACGCGTAAAAGGCGAACAACCTTCTTTCAGGGTTTTTCAGATTTTTGGCACCCGGACTATTTAACGATATTAAAGGCTCTAACCCGATTTCCACACGACCTCGGCGACATATACTTTACAGGTACAGGATACGTACTGACTAAGGCCTTAGGCAGCCCGCTACAAATACAGACGTTACGCGCAGACCTTGTTGAACAGTACTTATCAGAATATAAAACACAGCCCCTCATCGTGTGGAGTACGACATTAACGGTAGACGCGGTCAAATCAGCCATCGGGCAAAAACCAAT
This sequence comes from Lelliottia sp. SL45, assembly GCF_026672535.1. Lineage (NCBI taxonomy): Bacteria > Pseudomonadati > Pseudomonadota > Gammaproteobacteria > Enterobacterales > Enterobacteriaceae > Lelliottia > Lelliottia sp. SL45. The sequence goes on along the minus strand of NZ_JAPPRH010000003.1, from coordinate 382,621 downwards.
AATTCATATCTCAACAGCCCAACAAGAGGGCGTTGTACACGTTGACTCGTTGAACAATGACACTGTTCTGGCACTCATTTCTGGAATTGTTGATGCGCTGGCTAAAGAGCACGATGAATTCAAGGAATTCAAAGAATTTGTTGAGAACAAAAGAGCAGAAACGCCACAAGAAACACTTTCTGTCAACGCAAAAGGACATAACTGTACCGAACCTATGCTGGATGTTTTACTCAGTTATGGCGCACAAATTGACGTTACACCTATTAAACCTGCAGGCGAGACAACTGAACACATTACAGGGATGATTGAGCTGGGTGCGCTGATTGACGGACTTCGCCCGGAGCAAATAAACACATCCCCACTCAGAAAAAATGATGTGATCATTCATTGCCCCTCGGTTTACACCTATCTGTATCGTGCAGACAGTGCACACTGGCAACAGCTCAACAGGAAACTTAATAACCCCAAACGTAATTTTCTACGGCGCGTACTGATAAGAAGCTGCGGTTATGGCAACTCAACGCTTCAGATTGCCGAGAAAGATATTTTCAATCCGTATGAGGACCCGATATTAGGACCGCTGTTGTATGATCGGCAAATCGAATTGAGACTTTTCACGACGGCCATCGCACTTGTCGCTGTCAACCAATTCGCGCCTGCATTTAGACTTCCAAATGATGTAATGCTTCATCATGACAAGCTTCGGGACATCGGAAAACTCCTGTGCTCAAACGACAGAAGATGGCGCGAAAAACTCAACACAAGAATGCAGGAATATGGCCAGCTGCTTAAGACAGAAATTGGGGATGCTCTGTTAGCCAGCATATTCAGTGAAAGAGAGAAAATTTTAGCCGTATGCGATTTTCCAGTTGAATGGGTGCCGGTTAACCAACTCCCCATAATGTTCAGGTACGAGTTATCCCGGATACCTTCAACCCCGGGAAATGTCGCTCTGTTCGTATTAACTTCACGACCGATGTCAATTTTCAGATACAGCGACTTATGTAACGTACTCATAATCAGGTCTTTTGCTAACAACGACCCAATCAAGGATCACCTGTCGGATATAGTGCAGGCAAGAGAGCAAGCCCAAAGACTTCCAGGCATGAACATTCAGATAGTCGATGTTAAAACACGCCAGGAAATTGTCGACGCGCTTAACTCCTTTACAGGATTAATGGTTATTTTTGATTGCCATGGTGGTCATGGCGGTGAAACAGATTCTGCCTGGTTAGCCATAGGAGATGAAAAACTGAGTGTCTGGCATCTTTATCAGGAAGCCAGGATCCCTCCTATTATCGTTCTGGCAGCATGTAGCACCCATCCGGCCGAAGGCTCGCATGCCTCTGTCGCGAATGGTTTTCTGGAATCTGGTGCATTCAGCGTCATTGGAACATTTGCGCCAGTCGACTCTTCTCACACTGCCGTGTTTGTGACCCGACTTCTGGAGCGGATCGCCATTTACCTTCCGTTAGCACTAAAACGAAGAGCGTACTCCTGGCGTGAGGTTGTGACGGGGCTGCTGAGAATGTCATATGTGCGTGATGTTCTGGAAGGACTTCGGGACAGACTCGGCCTTCTCAATCAGCAGCAATATGAAAAAATTCATATTCAGGCCAATATGCTCATAAATACTCATGAGGACAAAAATTGGTTTGAGCATTTCAGATCTCTGATTTCAGATGAAACTGGATTAGATAAAGACACTGAAACCAAGCTATGGGATGAACACTTCCAGTTTGTAGAGACTATGTTGTTTGTTCAACTCGGCAGACCAGAAAATGTAATGATTGTTATCGAGGGCGAGTAATCGTTTTTTCGGAAGTGCCGCTTAAAATAAATTCCCGGTATGCGGCGGGTGACTTCATCTGGTGGGGCTGCATGCCTCACGCGTATTGAGCATTCTCAGTTGAGGACTATATGACGACAGATCCGTTTTATGAACTCTATCGCCAGCTCGCCGTATTACGAACGGATGCTGACAATAGCCATTCCGTTATCGCGGAACTGACCTTGCTGTGCCGCGAAACAATAAGAGCCTCATCCCCTGAAGAGTGCATTCGCACCGCAGATAATTGCCTGCATGAAATCGGTCAGTCTGCTCCGCTTTTTGCACTTGCCCTCTCCTCCTGGCTGACCGATAAAGAGTGTATTGGACTGGCGAAAGCCCTCGCGCATGAGGCAAGCGTGTGCCACCTTCAGGCAGCAAACCCACAGGCGTACGACCTGTCCTCCGTCGATGAGTCACGCGCCATACTGGCCGCGTCTCGGCTCTGCGCCCTGCATGTCTCCCCCGCCATCTCACTCGGCTGGGCTTTAAGCCTGGCAACCGCTTACCCTGCCAGCGCCACGGCACTAAATGCGGCCGGCGCACTCCTGCAGCATCATATAGAAGAGTATCCCTGGACCACGCAGCGGCTGCTTGCCAGCCCTGGATCCCCGTTTAGTTCGCTTGAACTGGCGCACACCGCGCTAGCACAGCTGGAACAGCAGCAAAACCATCTGAAGGCGCTACCGGTGCTCCGTGAGCTTACGATGACGCCTGAGATGCGTCTGATGTATGCCAGTCTGAAACGCAGTGAGAACCGGGAGATTCAACGGCACTCGGAAGAGCACTCTATTTTTGGTCAGTTCGTCACAAAGCAATATTTCAAATACGCCAACAAAACTGCCGTCGAGTTTTCCGTGGGTGACGGTGTCAAAGAAACCTCGCTGGAAATGTCGCCCTTTCAGATTGAAGTTGAGTTGCCTATCACCTGGCGCACCGATCCACTGTCAGGTGAGCTGACCAGAAACAGGCTGTGGAAAGGAGAGCTGGAATGAGTATTCAGCTGGTTCTCTCCCATTATCTGGCGGGCCTGCGTGAGCGCAATGAGCTCGATGTTCTGCTGCCAGAACTGCTTAAGTCCATGGGGCACAATGTGCTCAGTCGCCCACAGATTGGCCCCGCGCAGGCTGGTGTTGACGTGCTGTCGACCAAAGCGGGTGCCGACGGGGTTGATGAGGTTTTTGTCTTTATCATCAAATTCGGTAACGTCGGACGGGCCGATTTTTACGGTGGGCCACAGTCTATCGACCCCTCTATCCGGGAGGCCTGCAATGACTTCCTCAGAAACCGTTTACCGGAACGGCTCAAGCCGCTGCGCAAGCGGATTGTTCTGGTATCCAATGGCGTACTGCTGCAGGAAGCCCAGGCCGGTTTTTCAGCCCTTACGGAAGACATCGCAACACGTCCGCTTTGCAGTCTTGAATTCTGGGGCACCGATCAGCTCACACCGTGCATAGAGCAATACCTCTTCGATGAAACATTACTGCTGGCTCGGGGAAAATCTGACCTGCGCGCCGCCCTGGCCGGCCTTGAGGAGTCAAGCTCAGCGATAAACCGGTTTATCCGCTTTGTTGATGCCTGTTTTGAAATACAGGCCGAGGAGTCAGAACAGAGTGCGGAGACGCGAAAGAAGAAGTTTTTAAGGCGATGTGCCGCCGCGTCGATGGGCTGGGCGGTCCTGCTGGTCTGGGGAAAAAGCGAAGGCAATTTAAAGCCTGGGGTCGTTACCGGCGAATACCTGATACTGCGTATGTGGGCCGAGGCGGTAAAACTGGAATTGTACGCCGACAACGCCTTTATCGACCGCTTTGAAACGCTGGTTACGCTGCATATACAGGCTCTGGTGGACTACTTTGAAAAAGTAATGCCAACCCTGGAGTCACCGCGCGCCGTCCTCCGCTGGCGCCCGGATCGCGTCTTCTACCTGGAGCTTATGTTTGAGGAGCTGGGTCGCATGTCTACCCTCTTACTATTGCTCCAGCAAAAACCTGGAGAGGAGACGCTTCGCACGACGATTCGCAACGCCATCATTCATCTGGTCAATCAGCATTCGGGGGTGCTACTTCCCCTTTATGACGGGCACAGCATCGACTTGACCCTGCTCTTCTGCGCCCTGATGGGTGAGTCAGACTGGGACAATACGCGGATTATCGCAGGAGAAGTTGTGGCCCGACTTCACCATGCGCTGAGAACAGAATGTTATCTGCCGGTCGACACCGACTCGCTGGAAGATGCTATTGCCCTCAACAGTAACAAGGCTGAGAGTCGTGATTTCTTCCAGACCTCAACGCTGGTGCCGGCACTCGCGACGGTGACTTCATTGCTCGGCGATGAAGAAGCCCTCCAGACGCTGCGTGACCAGCTCCTGCCTCTGATGAAGGGGGTAACGCTTGAGCGCTGGTTCCCGACCACAACACTTGAAACACTCAGCGGCTCAACACTGGGGATCCACAGCGTCGGTATTTCCAGAGCATTGTCTGGCCTCAGGCCTTCAGCAAAGGAGGAAGCCGAGGCGTCAATTAAAACCTTTGACGGTGCAGCCGTCCCCTCAGACTTCAGGTGGTACTGTAACTGGCAAGTCCTGATCGCGTTGTCAGCCCGCCTGTATCGACACCCACTACCCACGTGGTTTATCAATGAATACAGCCCAACAGGACCCTCCGCTGATTAGTACTCGCCCAGCCAATAAGCCGTGCTAGATTACGTAGCAGCTTTCTTAAACACTATTCCAGTATTAATATTCTCGCGTATATCTGCTCAGCATTGCTGAGCAGATATACAGCTTTATTACTTAGCGCAAATGGAGGGCTAAGTATCATTTATCCATACACGCCGAATTCGATGTTGCAGTAAAGAATATTACTTGACCACTTCACCCATCATCAATTACAGGATATTCATGCACTCTGAAAAACAAGCGTGTATTTATCTCTTACAGGTTACAGCCTCTTCAAAAGCAACTTTAATTTCGTCATGCTTTTCATACCATCCACGAAGTGTTCTCGGAAGATTATCATATTTCAACACAGGTTTTTTTCCGGACGCCTTCGACTCCTTCTCAATAAAGGTGCAAAGCCCTTCATAGACTCCCTTGATTGCATCCTCAACTGTTTCCCATTTATTTTCTGATGCCCTTAGCCTCAGGAGACGGATAAGCTCAACCTTAACTGGAGCATAGTTTGTCCCTCTGCTCCCCCCTGCTTTTGTTGCTTTTTCTGTCCTCTTACTTTCCTCTTCTTCCTGACAATTTCGCCAGTCACAATACTCATACATCCCGACCATTGCCCCGCAATAGTAATGCGCATCTTGTAAATGCTCACATGCTTCAGCTAGCAAGCCACTATCATGCTTGAATAAAGCTAGGTGATAGTGGCATAAGGACAAAAGCAGGTAGTGTCCGAGTTCATTGAGAAACCATGCTCTGTGCCGTAAATCTGCAGCTTCAGATTTAAGCAATGCGGCACTCATCTTCAAAAAATTCTTATCTCCGTATGTCTCTCTTTGTATTTCGATCCATTGCTGCGCTTCAGTGTCATAGGCATTAATTTTTTCGACAGGAAAACCCTCATACTCAGCCAGCCTATCAGTTTCCTGCTCACACTTTAATTTCAATATGTTGTATAGCTCATTCATTTTATTTTCCCTGAAGATTCAAGCAACGCGACAACGTGAGCTAAAAGTAGAAAACTAGATTTAGCTCACGTCTATCTCTCAAAAATTCTATCTCTAGTATCTGTCCGGACACAAACAAACCGGAGCAAAACAATTATGTCAACGAACAATCTGAAAATACTGCGTATCTCAGCTGTAACCAAAAAGCTGGGGATCGCAAGGTCGACCATTTACGACTGGCTCAATGTCAAATCGCCACGCCATGATCCAGCCTTCCCAAAGCCGTATCGTCTGGGCAAACAATCTGTCGGCTGGCGTGAATCCGAACTGGATGAGTGGATTCTCCAGCGTATACCGGCATCGGCCTAAGACATCCCTCGCCTTCGTAGTTTATCGAGAAGGCACTTACCGGATTAACACGTAATCAGTGAACATCCACTGTATGCCTTCACCTGGCAGGGTAAGTCGCATCGGTGATGATGTTCCTGATGAATTAACTCACTGCAAAGGAAATAAAGATGAACCAATTACCACTAATGCCAGGATATCACCATCTGGTGATTCCTGTCCCAACCATCCCTGTATGGGCGTTTACATCTGTGATGCAAAATGCCATTAACCATCTACAGGATGGGGGGAAGATTCCGGTGGAATTAGCTGTCAATGTAACTTTGGCCGCTGTATCTGAAGCCTGTCAGCCCCTGGTTGAAGTGATCAATCCTTTTACTAATTTGCCTGAACCCGATGCACTTTACATCCTGACTCTGGCAGATTCAGGTACAGGTAAATCGACCGTAAACAAACTGCTCAGGGAGCCATTCGACAAGCTGAAAGCTGAGTTGGATGAAGCCTTTCAGAAGAAATTGGCTGCATACGAGCGTGATTATGCCGTCTGGGAGACAAAACTTCAGGCCCTGAAGAGCAACCTGCGTACCGCAGTCAAAAAACGCCTCTTTCCCAGCGACGCTGAAGCTGAACTGACATTACATACGGACCTGAAGCCCAATAAACCTGTATTGCTCACCCTTGTCTACAACGATGCTTCGGTAGCTGCACTCATTGAAGGATTAAGTGAATATCCAACTGCAGCCGTGAACTCCGATGAAGCGAGCTGCTTTTTTGAATCCTGCGTGAAAGATAATCCAGCATTTTTTAATAAAGCCTGGGATGGTGATCTCTATGAACACAAACGTAGCCATCAAGTCACCCGCAGTTTTAAACCGACACTGACATTATCGTTAATGTTGCAGAGACCTCTCTTTCTCAATTTCATGAAAAAGAATCAGGACAAGCTTTTAAATAGTGGTCTGTTAGCCCGTTTCCTGTTTACTAATATCCCCACTAAAAATGTCACGAACATGGGCCATCGTCATCACTCGAATACATTTTTCCGTGATGAAACTGCAATACCTCTTTTTCATGAGCAGATTAAGAAGCTACTGAAAAAGCAGAAGCAACAAATCATTTCGGGTAAAACTGAGAAGAAAACACTCAAACTTTCCCCTGAAGCTGCAGAGTTTTGGGAAAATAAACGTGATATCTGGATTTCTTTACCAATAAATGATCCTCGTTGGCGTTGTATTGATTACATGCTGCAGAAAGCCAACACTAATACATTACGTATTGCAGGGTTACTTCACTACTTCTCTGACCAAGAAACAGAAATTATTCCACTCAATGTTGTTCAGCGTGCATCCCTTATCATGGATTGGTATCTCAACCAAGCAGTATCTTGGTTTTATCAGTTCACTGATGAATATAAGTTTTATCAGGATGTGGAAGAACTCCGCCAGTGGATTCATAATAAATTTACTGCCAATGGCTGGCTCCCATTCAAAAAGAATGACATCATCAAGTATGGACCCAATAAATTCCGCCGCAGCGACAAACTTGAACCTTTGATGAATTACATCATTGGTCAACCAGGAACGGGTTTTTTTACCACATTCCGGACAAGTGCTCATTCAGCCGAGTATATTACCTGGCGCATGAGCAATGGCTTTTACGCCCCACTCGCTGCACCTCCGGTTCAATACTTGCCACAGCAAGCGCCTAAGCTGATTAATTCGTCTAGCATTGTCTAAGGCACTCAATCAGCAGCATCATGATAGCAACTCATGCTACTGAATTGTTATCAAAACCCACACTCAACAGGCTCATTGACTCCTCTGCGTCATGGGCCTTTCATGCCTTAAAACAAAAGCATCCCTGCATTATTCTTAGCTACAATTGCTACAGTAGCAGGTTGTAGCGGTGTTTTGAGATACGCATGACGTAAAAATACACCAAATCGCTCATTCTTCATCCAGACTAATGTCCATCGGATCACCCTGTTAACACGTTGCTACAACGCACAGCTCCTGTCGGCGTTAAGTGAATGTTACAGCGCGAGTTGCTACAACGATATTAAGCCCTTGCTACAGCCCTATTCCATTCTGTCGCATACCGGTTCTCTTAAATATCTCAGCACTGACTACAACCAAAATTACGCTGACCATCAGCATTACTTTTCGAGTAGAGTTTAGCCATATATTCGAGATGCTGGAATATCTGAGCATAATTAAGCTCAAAGGTCTTGCTGTTAGTATCTAACATGATACTTCCCTCCAGCACAAAATGCACCGACCGGTAATGCCGTTGATAATCAGGTTGTGTATGAAGGTTTAACGCCCTTACCCATGCTTCCATAATCATCAATGCCAGATTATGTATATATACATCCCCAACAGGACAATATGTGCCAGTGCGAAAGTACGCATCATTATTAAGCATCAATGCAATATGATAATGCTTCTTACCCTTTACCTCACCAAACTCTCTTGACCAGACATAACGCACATTGCAGGGATGTATTCGTTTACCTTCCATTCTCTTACGCTTCTGTGTTTGTTTAATCTGAGACTTTAGTGACTCCATAAATCTAGTTATCAGTGTAGAATCTTCACGGTATTGTTCATAGACCTCATCGGGTATTCTTAAATCTATTCTGCGAATATATGTCCTTGGGTATTCATTAAGTGATTTATTCAACGTATCATGAATACGGTTGATATGATGTTGGTTACATGGCCCATGTAATCTGCTGATGTATGGTTTCATGTTTTAGTCCTTGTGATAATCATCTCAATATAATAAACCTGACATGTAATTAATTACTCTTCAGCTACTGGTATTGATTGTTAAAGGTGAGTATTGTTAATGATTGTTATATTTACTCCATCTTTATTATTATAATACAGTATCAGACAGTAATTACTGCCCTGATGTTACTTTTGCTATAGTAGAAGGAAACACGTAAAACAGGTAATTAACTGACATAATATAACTCTGAAGTTAATGTCGCAGAAGCAGCATCAAATTAAGTCATAAATACGCACTATCCCCCGTCCAAATTGCAGATAATTTCAAACCTATATCACCCGGATGAATCAGTCTGACGAATGTCATTCGGTTGCTGAAACTTGTTGATCTATCGCACCGATCGATATTCAATACTTGATAGTTTAAATCTATTGATTATCGTAAATTGATCGATATTGCAATAGATAATAACGATCAATTCCTGGAAACTGATCTGTATTAACGATTATCCGCTAGCTCATTTAATCAATACGATTAGCCTGCTCCCCTGAAAACGGAAGCGGGCTTTTTTGTATTTAAATCATCAGGAAAGGAAGCTAAATGCTCAGAGACCATCATGCAACACTAGCAGGATTACTGCTGCTTAGTCACAGTGCCAGCGCCGTACAGGCTGACCAGCAATTGAGTGACTGGTACGGGAACATCAGTGCCATGGAGTTTGAACTCAATACTCAAAATACCGCAGGTGAAGTGCTCACACTGACCTGCACAAGCGGAAAGCTGTCTGCTGCTTACAGCGTGCCTGCGGAGGATTACCGCGTCTCGTCACAAACAGGGCTTTCTGAACCTGGCGTCAGTATCAATGGTAAGAACCATCCTCTGGATGAAACAGCCTTTACTGCGCTAAAAGCGACGAGTGAAAAAGACGTAATAAAAATGACCTCTATGAATGCTGCCATATCTAAAAAATTCAGCGCCAAAGGGCTGAATGAGGCGCTGGCTGATACCACATGGCAGGACTGTATTAATCATTAATTAACTGAAAGGAAACCTTATGCATAAACTCGTTGTTTTATCTCTCAGCTCCGCAGCACTGTTTATTCCTTTGGTCTCGTCTGCAATGACAATTCACGGCGACATACATCCCGAACGCTATACCTTCTTTCTGACTCAGGAAGGCAGCAATCAACTGAAACAGGCAAATGACCGGATAGCGAAGAACCCGCAGGCTTATACACTTGATGTGAATCATACCGGCATTCAACCTTTTGACGCTGTTCGCTGGGACGGCAAGCCTGTAAAAGCTGTCACCTGCGTCCTTGTAGACGGCGTGATGATGGGACAAAAAGCCACGTGGTCACAATGTAAAGACGAGAGCGGTGCTGAATATTTCGGCAATAAAGGCTGGCTGGTACGTGATTATGTGGCAAAAGCCTGTGAAGTCGAAAAATCAGATTGTCCTGTTTATCTTGTGCTTCAGACAGATCCGCCAACAATGCGCAGCGATATGGCGAATTTCGTACCTGCTCCTAAAAACTTTAATGCTTCAACAAGCCTGACGGATGAAATTAAATCTGAAGGTTGCCAGATGGCGGATAACTCATTTGAACATGCCAAAAGTAGTCTGCGTTGTCGTGCCATTAATACCGTGCGTTTCATCCGCAAACAAAATACCGAAGCGGCATATGAAGCTGACTTAACCACCACGACGGGTGAAGCACTCACTATGACAGTAGGGTACACCTACGGTAATGCCTCCAGTAAAGAGCCGGGCTGGCGCACAATTTCAGTCAACCAGGGAGACATCATTACTGATATCCGTAAGCAGGGCCAGTGGGTTCCCAATGGTTATAAATAACCTTATCAGTGAGATAACTTTTTATTCGGCATTCAGCTAACGGAGGTTCAGTGGGAAAAACATTACAGCAGGAAACGCTACCAACCGTGGACTGTACCTGGCAACTTGTTTTGAGTGTTGCCGGTGTGGCATTGATGCGCAGCAATTCTGTTGCGGTTAAAGCACTAGGATCCAGCCTCACCACACTAAGTCTGATACGCATCATCAAAAAACTCGCCACACTTGCCTGATCTCCCTTGCTGCAAGCTCAGAGGATAAAAGCAATATGTCTGAAAATACCCAGGGGAAACTCAAGGGACTGAAAGAGAAAGTCAGTAAGCAGCGAAATGTCTCCTCCATTGATAACCCGGTTGAGCAGGTAGAAGTAAATGTCAGTGAACAAACGACAAAAGGGGCTGAATCTCGTACTACCCGATATAAGCGATTGCTCGACAGTATCGTTATCAGCGGTTTGCTGAATATTGCCGAAGATAAACTCAGTGACGATGTGTTTATCGAGTCGGTGTTCAGTAAGGCTTATGAGCTTCTGCCTGTGCCGGTCAGACTGGTTGTCCGAAGGGAATGGTGCCTGAGTTATCTCCAGTCACGCAAAGCCCTGTTACTGGCGCAACTCCAGCTCTACCGGGCCGAAAGGCACGGCTCAGCAGAACCGGTGCCACCTGCGCTACAACCAACGTTACCACCAGCGACCTAATCAGACTCATTAATAACAGACAGGGCCATCCTTCGGGGTGGCCTTTTTTATGCCCATTTTCTACAGGAGTTTTTATGACCCGTTTAGCCAGCCGCTTTGGTGCGGTCAATCTCGTTCGTCGCGACCGCCCGTTAACCCGCGATGAGCTGGCGCACTATGTGCCAAGTGTATTCAGCGAAGAAAAACATGAATCCCGCAGTGACAGGTACACCTATATCCCGACTATTTCCCTGCTAGAAAACTTACAACGCGAAGGCTTCCAGCCATTCTTTGCCTGCCAGACCCGAGTTCGGGACCAGAACAAGCGAGAGCACACCAAACACATGCTGCGCCTGCGCCGCGAAGGGCAAATCACCGGCAAACAGGTGCCAGAAATAATTCTGCTTAACAGCCATGACGGTTCAAGCTCATACCAAATGTTGCCGGGGTTATTCAGATCGGTTTGCCAGAATGGGCTGATTTGTGGTGAGAGCTTTGGTGAGGTGCGCGTGCCGCATAAAGGCAACGTAGTGGAGAAAGTCATTGAAGGGGCTTATGAAGTGCTGGGGATTTTTGACCGGGTGGAAGAGAAACGTGATGCCATGCAGTCGCTGATATTACCGCCACCTGCACAGCAGGCCATGGCGAAAGCGGCTTTAACCTATCGCTTTGGCGAAGATCATCAGCCGGTGACGGAATCACAGATACTTTCTCCTCGCCGCTGGCAGGACGAAAGCAATGATCTCTGGACCACTTACCAGCGTATTCAGGAAAACCTGATTAAAGGCGGTCTGTCGGGGCGAACGACCAAAGGTCAACGCTCCCATACACGTGCCGTTAAAGGCATCGACGGGGATGTGAAGCTCAATCGTGCCCTGTGGGTAATGGCAGAAAGTCTGCTGGATAGCATGAAGTAATGCAGCGTATTGCCGATTAGGAACGCGTGAACAATTGTTAAGACATTCATTTAGCGGAGAATCCTGTTGAAATCATAAGGAATGTGTGGAATATTCAAGACTGGTGTGCAGGCAGAATTTTGAATTGTGTTTCGCAATTCTTGATTTCAAGGGCTCAAGCTCTCGCTGCTATGATTCTCATAGCAGTATTTGCTGATAATATTGTAAAAGTGCGTAAGAGTGCCTGCACACCGCTATTCAAGGAGCAGTGATGACTACCCGCCTAGATAAATTAAAATCATGTAATTCCAAACCCGATTTAGCACGGCTTTTAGGAATTGATCCCGTATTTATGACGCGCGTCATATACATAAGAAATACAGATAATCTTTATTCACAATTCACTATTAAAAAAAAGAATGGTAGTGATAGACACATATCAGCCCCAGATCCTGAACTCAAAGAAATTCAAAGTAGACTTTCCGACTTACTTCAAGATTGCTTAAATAACATTCGAGAAAACTCAAAAGAAGATAATAATTTCTCCCATGGATTTGAACGCAATCGTAGTATTATTACAAATGCAGAAAAACATAAGTCAAAGAAATGGGTTTTAAATATTGACTTGAGCAATTTCTTTGATGAATTTAATTTTGGAAGAGTTAGAGGTTACTTTCTAAAAAATAAAAACTTTTCTCTTAACACAGAGCTTTCTACTTTAATAGCTAAAATCGCCTGTCATCAAGATAAGTTACCACAGGGAAGTCCCTGCTCTCCCGTCATAACCAATTTAATTCTAGTTTCTTTAGATAGGCGGCTAAGTAACTTGTGCAATCGTGTAGGTTGTACATATACACGATATGCCGACGATATAACAATATCTACCAATAAAAAAGAGTTCCCTCGGAATATTATTAAATCCCACAACGAGAACTCCATAGATTTAAATAAAAAATTTCTAAAGGAAATAATTTCTTCAGGTTTTCAAATAAATCTTAATAAATTAAGACTTTTTGACAGAAAATGCCGTCAAGAGGTTACGGGGTTGACAGTTAATAGGTTTGTAAATGTCGATAATAAATATGCCAAAAAAATTCGCGCAATGGCACACAGTCTGTTTACTAAAGGGGGATACACATTAACAGACAAAAAAACACGCGAACAAAGAGCAGGTAATATCAATGAGTTAGGTGGGATGCTTAGCTTTATTGATTATGTCGACAAACACAATAATAGACTTCCTCATATCATTAAAACCTCGCTTAACAAACGAGAAAATGTATATTCTGATTTCCTTTACTATTCTGCTTTTTGGGCAAACCCAAAGCCAACTATCTTGACTGAGGGAAAGACGGACATTACGTACTTGCGAGTAGCTCTGGATTCTTTATCAGCAAATTACCCTAACCTGATTGGTAATAAAAAAATGGGTAATAAAACCGTACGAGACTATGGAGTTAAATTCTTCAAAAACACCACTAAAAGTAAGTATTTTTTAAACTTAGATGGTGGAGCATCACACCTTAAAGACTTCATTGTTGGCTATGAAAAAAAGACAAATGCGTTTAAAGCAATCGCCGATCAAAAACCTGTCATTATTGTTTTAGATAATGACTCGGGTAGTGGTGGATCTAATGGGATCTTCCAAACTTTAATAGGGAAAGCATTCCCTAACATTACTTTATCGAAAGATGAGTTAAGAAATCAAAAATGGATTTGGGTTACAAAGAATTTGTATTTAATCTTTACCCCTCTCAATGGATTAAATGATAGTTCGATGGAGGATCTTTTCCACAGTTCGGTCTTACAAACCAAACTGGGGGGGAAAGTATTTAATCGAACGAATGCAAAATGCAAAGATAATGAATATGGCAAAGAGTTTTTTGCTACTGGCGTGGTGTTAAAGCAACGTAAAACAATTAATTTTTCGAACTTTAACTACATTTTTGAATCAATCAACGAAATAATTGATCACAATGCTTCAAGGAAACCTTAATTGGAACCATCTTAAAAATGTTGATTATAATAATCAATACGTTCTGATTGAAGAAATTGTAACTTTGAGTACGTACAATTTAGGATCCCCGCTGGCGATACCAGCGGGCGACAACTTTTACAACTCAATCCAATCACTAAAGCAGCGACCAGATTGAGGTGAGGCGATACTCGTTAGAGATGTCCATGCCAGTCCGCGGCTCGAGTCCCGCAACAGATGTTCACTTGTCTGCAAAACATCATCACGTCCTAGCGCTTAACGACACACCATTTCTGACCGCGACCGATATTCTCAGAGATAGACAAGCTACCAGGCTGATGAGCACGTAAATTGTGTAAGCCCCCTTACCCATCCTTCATTTATTTCCCCTCTAAAGGCGTGAAAAAACTTTTAGGCACCTATATAGGCACCCAAGGAAAGTTGAATCAGAGATTAGATTAAATATTTCAACCAATTACAGCACCAATTCAGACTCCCCCAGCCCAAAATTCTCCATAGGTGATTACCAGAGTCATCCGATGAAGTCCTAAGAGCCCGCACGGCGCAAGCCCTGCGGGCTTTTTTGTGTCTGCAATTTGTCCCGCGAAGTCCGAAGAAAACGAATTAAATCCGCACCTTTTAGGCCCAATCAGCCTCGCCGTCTCCCCTATCTCCAATCCTGTCTTTTCCCCTCGCGCAAAAAGACAAATCCAGCGATACACATAGACGCCCCCGCGTCACTCCATCCTTTTATCCAGATTGGTGTTAATCCAGATCCAAACTAAACAGTCGACTCAGAGCGGTCTTGCCGCTGCCGGTTACGGTCACTTCGCGATAGCCCTGCGTGTGGGTGATCCACTTTTTCTGCAGTAACAGCGTCATGAGTGCCTGCCCCGCATCCCCGCCCAGATGAAAACGTCTTTCACTCCAGTCGAGGCACGGGCAGCAAGGCTTGCGGCGCGGACGCGGATTAAGCACTGCGCCAATACGTTGAAAATGCGCTTTCCCGGCGGGCGTCAGCGCATTGCCGTCAGCCTCAATCCAGTGGTTATGGAGCATAAAATCATAGATTTTTACCGCCAGTTCGCCGGCCAAATGGTCATAACAGGTTCGGGCGTAACGCAAAACGACCGGCGTAGTCGGGGTAAAAGCAGTCTGGCTGCGCATGGAAACGCTCATGAGGTTCTCCAGCAGCCCGGCGATGTGATGGCCTGCCAGACTGTAATAGCGGTGGCGTCCCTGCGTCAGGCAAATCACCAGCCCGTTGCTGAGAAGCCGGGCAAGATGTCCGCTGGTGGTGGAGGCAGCGATGCCCGCCACCGCACTGAGTTCCGTGGCTGTCCACGCGCGCCCGTCCATCAGGGCGCACAAAATAGTGATCCGTGACGGGTCAGAGATGGCGGAGGCGACCAGTGACATGGATTGTTCAAGAGACGCATCCGGCTCACTGTCGTGTTCGTTGTGAAGAACTTTCATGCAGCGTGTATTGCCCATTTTTGGGTGACTTCAGCCGCCCGGATATCGTCATCCGTGAGCAGAATAAGCCGGTTATCGTGATCGCTGTACTGTACCAGAATGCGAATGCCATTCTGTGCCAAAGTATCCGCGATTTCTCCCAGCTCGCCCGGCTGCTTCTGGGGTAATTTCCTTATCAGCGGGCGCGACAATTTTCTCACGTCAAAGCCTGCGTCAGTCAGAACCTGGCGGGCTTTCTCGCCGTCTTCTATCAGAAAATGCGCGTGCCCGCCGTCCGGAGTGGTAAATACCCCACCACCTTCCAGCCCGACACCGTTAAGACCGAGCACGCGTCCGAAGGAAGCCAGCGAATATGAAGTATTATCGAGCACAACGTGAATGTCATACATGTTGTTGCGCTCCTTTGCTCGAAGATGTCTCGGACGAGTAATCACGAAATACACGGGCCACGCGTATTCTGTAGTATGAAAAAATCGACTGTTTGCCCTCTTTCTGGGCTGCCAGATGCATCATATTCTGCTTCCATCCGGCGACCGCCTCCTCATCTTCCCACCATGATAACGAGAGAATTTTTCCGGGCGTGCTCAGGCTCTGGAACCGTTCAATGGAGATAAATCCCGGTGTGTCCGACAACAACGGCTTCAGTTCTGCCGCCAGTTCAAGATAGCGCTCACGCGCTTCGGGGAGTGCGTCTGCCTCAAAAAGTACTGCGATCATCTTGCTGCCCTCTCATGAATTTCGCTCAGCATATTGCCGGTAAAAAGGGGATGCTTCGGCCAGCGCCGAAGTATCCCGGTGATGCGCAGGCAGGATCATGAATTTGTCTCATGTTTGGTGAATTTAAATCACTGTTTTTCACTCAATGACTCAGGCATAAAAGATACATCGCAATGTATCCATAAAAATTCGAAGACTACTGAAATATTATTAATTTTCAGCAGCCAGGACACCTGATAAAAATGAAAAAAGACATTACATTCTCGCTTAAGACAATTCGTTTTGACGAAGATTATAACCCTTCGAAAAATACGCGTATTACCACTAACTTTGCCAATCTGGCCAGGGGTGAGAAACGTCAGGAAAACCTGCGCAACACTCTGGCGATGATCGATAACCGCTTTAATTCTCTGGCGCAGTGGGACAACCCCACAAGTGACCGCTACACCGTTGAGCTGGACATCATTACGGCTCAGCTGAATATCAAGGGCGAGGGAGTGTCCGACGCCTTCCCGGTGATTGAAATTTTAAAAACCAGTATCCTTGATAAAAAAACCAATCAGCGTTTTGAAGGCATTTTAGGAAATAATTTTTCCTCGTATGTGCGCGATTATGATTTCAGCGTGGTATTGCCAGAGCATAATAAAGACAAAGCAGGATTTAGCCTGCCGGATAATTTTGGCGTATTACACGGCGATATATTTAAACGCTTTATTAGTTCAGATACTTACAAAGCGCATTTCAGTAAAACACCGGTTATCTGCCTGAGTGTGTCGAGCAAAAATACCTATTATCGCACCGGTACTCAGCACCCGGTTTTGGGCATCGAATATCAGCAGGATGCCCCTTCCCTGACGGATGACTACTTCGCCAAAATGGGGTTGCGCGCCCGCTACTTCATGCCTGAAAACAGCGTTGCGCCATTGGCATTTTACTTCAGTGGCGATTTACTCAGCGATTACACCGATCTTGAGCTGATCAGCACCATCAGTACGATGGAGACCTTCCAGAAGATTTATCGCCCTGAAATTTACAATGCTAATTCCCGCGCGGGAAAACAGTATCAACCAAGTTTGAATTTCCAGGATTATTCATTAACCCGCATTGTTTATGACCGGGAAGAACGTAGCCAGCTGGCTGTTGAGCAAGGGAAATTTACCGAAGAACAATTTATAAAACCTTATCAGTCTGTTCTTAAACAATGGTCTGCTGAACCCGTTATCTGATTTATCCATAAAAATATAAGGTCACCTGTGATGAAAAAATTATTACCCACATCGACTGCGGGCAGTTTGCCTAAGCCCTCCTGGATTGCGCAGCCAGAGACACTCTGGTCGCCGTGGAAGCTGGAAGGTCAGGAATTAGTTGACGGCAAACTCGATGCCCTGCGTTTATGTCTGGAAGATCAGCAACAGGCAGGCATTGATATCGTCAGTGACGGCGAGCAAACGCGCCAGCACTTCGTCACGACATTTATCGAGCATCTCGAGGGCGTGGATTTCGAGAAGCGTGAGATCGTGAAGATCCGCAACCGCTATGATGCGAGTGTGCCCACCGTCGTGGGTCCGGTGAGCCGCAAGAAATCCGTTTTCGTTGAAGATGCGAAGTTCCTGCGCAAGCAAACCACCCAACCGATCAAATGGGCCCTGCCGGGACCGATGACCATGATCGACACGCTGTATGACAATCACTATAAAAGCCGTGAAAAACTCGCCTGGGAATTCGCTAAAATTCTCAATGAAGAAGCGAAAGAATTAGAAGCGGCGGGCATCGATATTATCCAGTTTGATGAGCCGGCCTTTAACGTATTTTTTGATGAAGTGAATGACTGGGGTATCGCCACATTAGAAAGAGCCATTGAAGGGCTGAAGTGTGAAACGGCTGTCCATATCTGCTACGGCTACGGCATTAAAGCCAACACAGACTGGAAAAAAACGCTGGGCACTGAGTGGAGACAGTACGAAGAGATTTTCCCGAAACTGCAAAAATCGAATATCGATATTATTTCTCTGGAGTGCCATCACTCGCATGTTCCGATGGAGCTGATGGAGCTTATTCGCGGCAAAAAGGTGATGGTCGGTGCCATCGACGTCGCGACCAATACGATTGAGACACCGGAAGAAGTCGCTGCAACGCTTCGAAAAGCACTGCAGTATGTCGATGCCGACAAACTTTATCCGTGCACCAACTGCGGCATGATCCCGCTACCGCGTGGCGTCGCACGAGGCAAGCTGGATGCATTAAGCGCCGGTGCAGAAATCGTGCGCAGAGAATTGCAGGCGAAATAACGTCGCCGGAGAGCACAATGACTGTCCCACCCGGGTCTCAAGCGGGGCAGTACCGACACTGATCCTTTCACTGGCTTAAATCCGCTATCTACATTCCAGCGGAACTCAGGAGAGAGGTATGCGTTTATTAATGTCGGGGAAAAAGCGTAAGGCGCTAAAATACGGTGTTACACCAGCCCGGTGCGAAAATCTCTCTCGCACCGGGCCAGACTGTCGGCATTCCCGCTCTGTTGGCTGCTGATAAAACTGCCTTCGGCTATGCCTGGCGTTATCGCGGGTTACATGGCCAGCATTTTCCTTTCATTGAGAATCACACACTCATTCTTCTGCGCTGCCATGCCGGTTTCGTCTTTTTACTGAATATCCACTGTAACCGTCACCTGGGAATTGAATATCCCTGTTTTTGGCACATTGCCAGTCGAGTTAATCGGATAAAGCTGCATCGCACTGGTACCGGTTTGGTTGTTGTAGTTAAAGTTTACCGGGATCTCGCCCCCCTTAGGGCTGATCGGATTGTTTGAGGTATCGTCCAGGCGAATGGCGATATCTTTGTTGTCTGTTTTTACAGCCGTTGAGTCAGTCGTATCCGGCGTACCATTAAATTCAAGGCTCACGTCTACGCCATTAGCAATGTTTGAACATTTTATCGAAAAATCGATTCTCTTTTTAGAGAACCCGGTTGGAGGCTGCCCTTTGGTGTTAAACACATTTTGCGCAATATTACCGAAATCGATATTGATAATGTCACCCTCATTGATAATACAGGTTTGAGGCACGGTAACGGTCCCTGACATGGTGACACTCGCCACACTTCTTGAAGCATAAGAACCTTTGGTGGTCGTGGCATAAACTCCGGCCAGATACGTTGGGGGAATAATATGCTTACCAACAAACGGACGTCTGATATAGAGTTTTACGTTTCCCTTACTTCCAGTATAAAAATTTGTATCCTGACCCATTAGAATACCATGATGTACATTATTAGGAACGTCGGTAAAAGGAACGGTATAATAATTATCCGTATTCCCCGCACCATCATATACCATGATTACAGTTTGATATTCGATGTTGTTATCAAGAATATACCATTGGCTCGCATGCCCAACAGGTGCCCCCCCGGCATCCGCCTTGAAATAAAAAGACCACCCTAACTGATCCGTATCACATTGGGCTGTATAATAGTCGCCTAAATCCCAATCATACACGACAGGGGTCTCACCTGTTTTATTATCCGCCGGTGACGTAATCGTTCTGTTGTAGCTAAAAGAAAATTCCTTTGGGCCACCCGTCGTACTAGGGGTGCAATGACCAGACCCTGCTGCCGAAGCAGAACCACAAAATAATGCAGTACAGACACCCGCCAGCAGCCCTAAAATAATCACAGCCGGTGAAACTGAAGATTTATATTTCAACATAACATTACTCACAGATTAATCAGTTGTGTTTAAATTTGCGTGGAAAAAAGTTCACTTTTCACACCATAGTCATTAATTGTCATCCATGACAGAACGCCGTGGAGATCAACGCCGGATAACGTGAAGTTAACGGATGAAAAAGGTGCAATTACCTTCACATCATTTAATGTCGTCTCATTCAGTTTCACAGAGTAAAAACTGATGTAATAGGGCGTCGGATTCGCTACAGACAGCGTATTTTGCTGTAATGACCACTTCAGTTTGTTACTGATATCGCTTGCAGGTTCGTCCAGCCCCTTAGGGCGATAAATTAATTTTATTCTGGTTTTAACGGCAAGCTCGACCGTCCCCGCTTTTTTTTCGGCTAACGGGATAGCTTTAACACTTAACCAAAACACGGATTCTTTATTATCCGGTAAAGATGATTGCGTTTTCATCACGCGTAAACTGCGCTGACTCTTTTTATTAATTTTAAAAAGTGGCGGTGTCAGCACAAACGGCACGGGGGTTTTATCAGCGCCTTCTATCCACGCCTGAATAAGATAAATTTGTTGTTCCGTATTTAATACATCTATAGCGGCAGATTTCTCACTCGCATCATAAATTAACCTAGTGCCACCTAGCGCAATTCCCGCGTTTGCGATCGCAGGGAATAAGGTAAAAATGATGAAAGTCATAAAAAAACTTTTTACTTTTTTGCGCATAGTCATACTTCTTGTTAAATGCTGAGCAGCATCCTGGATGCTGCCCAGCGTTATTGATAGGAGAAAGAGAGCTCGACTAATCCTGTCACAGAACCCGCGGTGGCACTCCCCTGCGGGGTAACCATTCGGGATTGCAAATCCAGTACGGCATCATGTGATGGGTTGACGGTAATCGTACGAGTGGCGCCATTCCGGACAATACTGCCGCCGGTGTCTTTGATTTCAATCGCCACATGAGAACTGCTTCCCATGTTTTTAAAGAAATCAGGGTTACTCTCGTCGGCATCGCCCGTGAAGACGACAGAAACCGCTGTTGTCGTCACCGGGCACTCCGTCAATTTCAATGCAAAAGGCACCCAGCCCGTTGCATCCCCGCGATTACTCAGTTCGTTAGTATAAAAACTGCCCAGCGGAACTTTACCATGTACCGTGTCTTCCGATAACGTACAGGGAGAGGCCACGATATTGGCAGATATATTCAATGCTGTTCCTTCATCGGCAAAGGCATTCGACGCCGATATAAGCAACACTACAAAGAACGCCGTCACGATTGTTTTCACCATCCTTTGCTCACTTATCCGTAGCCGCTTAGCTATAGGTGAAAGTAACCTGCACAGCAGAACTTACCGCACCTGGCGCAACAGCACCTTTTTCGCTGTAGAGACGGGCTTTAACCGTAAAACTGGCGTTCCCCTTGTCTACCGTCACGTTGCCATAGCTGGCGCCGTTCTTCAGGAACGTTGTGCCGTCGGTTTTCGCCAGCTGCGTACTCACGGCTTTCGAACCACCTGACGCCGCGTTGGCATAGCCATTCGCGTCGTTGGTATCCGCAGTCCCGGCGAAGGTCGCATTGACCTTGGTGGTGACGCTTGGGCAGCCCGTCAGGTTAAGCGTGTAGTTAGTCGACCATGGTGAAAAGCTTTTTGCGGCCGCAATGGTGTTTGCCTGAACCTCACCCAAAGGGATAGAGACGGTTTTTGAATCCGTAGACACGACGCAGGTCGGCGAAACGATATTCGCTTTTACGTTGATCGTGCTGTCTGCAGCAAATGCGTTAGACCCCATTGCACCGCTAAGCGCAATCGCCGACAGCGCGAACAACGCGATTTTTTTTCCATTCATGTTCATTTTTTTTCCTTACTTACGTTGAGTTAATGTATGAAATTAGTGAGCTTCACAAATTTCTTTTAGACTGATGATCTCAATTTCCGCCTGACTTTCGGGGATCTGGTAATTTACCGTACACGATTCCCCAACCCCTTTACCCCATTGCGCGAGAAGCGATCCCTTAGCCGGGAGTCCACTTAAATAAGCTTCGCCCGCTTCACCGACTAAACCTGCTGAAATTCCACCATCGTTGTTCTGAAGGGAAACAGAGGTACCAAAGGGCAAAAACTTTCCATTGTTTTGTTTTATTTGCATCATTACGCGATAACCGATATGCGTAACGAATGACGCTTTGACTACGGCACCGCGTGTCGGCACGACATCTTTGGCGCTTTCATCTAATTCCACATTCTGTCGTAAACTTGTGGTATCAAGGGAAACCGTATTTCGACGATAAGGTGAAATATACGTCAGCACCGCGTAACCCTCTTCATCGGTATGGATGCCGTTGGTATTCTTTATTCTGGTATCACCTGAGCCTGGCGCAGCAACTAAAGCCACTGTCTCACCCAAGGGTTGAGAAAGCGTGATACCGCCACTATGAACAACGGCCCCGCCTTTCAAGCCGTAATTCAGGCGATTAGAATATTTGTTATAGCTATAGCCAACGTTCGCATTACCGTAACGCCCTTGATAGGTAATATTGGTATTGCCTGAACCGCCCTGACCTTTATTGCCCTGGCTTTGACTCACACTGTAATTAAGGTTGTTGTCATCCAGTAACGTGCCACTAATTCCAGCCTGCTGGGAGACTTGCCCGTTACTGTCATGGGTCATGTTATAGGTTGCCCATGAGCCTTTCAGCCAGCGGTCTAAAGGTAACGATACACTCAGCGTAAATTGTTTATCACTATCCTGACCGGAGATATAGCTGTTATTAAACGCCAGGTTATACGCAATACCGTTCCAGACATTGCTGTAGCCCCATTGCAGCGTTTGTTCCTTTGAATCATCGCCCCAATAATCCTGTACACTGGCCGAAAAATAGAATGAACCCATCTCTTCCGGTAATGACTGGTTAATCGACCCTTCTATTTTGCTCCGCTTATGAGTACGTATATCAAATTTTGCGAGGCTGTTATCTTCATCATTAAGGTCAACAGACTCCTGAAGGGTATAGAAACCACTGGTGGAATAACGATAACCCAATAATCTAAAATCGGTTCCGCTGTTAGCAAATGATTTTGCAAACAGGAAACGATACGATTGTCCCTTCTCAGTGACACCATCAGGCAGGTTTGTTTTTGCCTGAGTTACATCCACTGATACGGCACCAATTTCGCCTAAGTTGCTCCCCACCCCAAGCGCCAGCGCGGTGTAGTTTTTACTTCCCTGCATACCGGTATACATCGTCAGGCCTTTTGCAAAGCCGTGAATCAACGTAAATTGCCCAAAGGTCGGCGTAGCACCGCCATAGCCGTCGCGGTATTCACCCGCCGTTACGCTATATTTCGTGCGCCCTTCACGCTGTAACACAGGTACTGACGCATATGGCTGGACAAAGGTTTGCAAACTTCCGTCGCTTTCCTTTACTTCCACCGTCAGATCGCCGCTGTTACCGCTGGGATAGAGATCCGAAATTTCGAATGCACCGGGTGACACATAGCTTTGATAGATAACGTATCCATTTTGGCTAATGGTGACCTGGGCGTTCGTTTTCGCGATGCCCCTGACGATGGGCGCAAACCCTTGCAGGCTGTCCGGTAGCATTTCATCGTCGGAAGCAAGCTGAACGCCCCTAAACTGCTGGCCGTCAAAGATATCTGATGTGGAATAACTATCCCCCATCACCAGCTGCGACTTAAGAAACACAATACTACGCTGCACGTAGTTATTGATGCTTTGCCACTTGCGTTCACCGCCGTTATTATCCAGCGCGGAGTTATTACGATATCTCCATGGGCCGAGATTGAAACCGGAGCGTAAGTTCAGGTAATAGCTATTATCGCTGCCGTTACTTTCTGAGCCGGAATCCGAAGAGTCCGAAGAATTCGAGGAGAACGATGAACCTTGATCTTTTTGCTTCTCGTTTGCTCCGGAGAAATCATAGTCGAGCAGCAGCGCGGTGATCCCATCATCCCAGTTTTTGGGATCAACATAGCCCCGGGCATTTTGTGCAATCAATGCCTGTGGGATGGTAATAAGCAATCTTTGTTGCCCAAAATCAAACTCTGATGTCGCGTCTTTTACGGTAAGCAACGTCAGTGAACATTCTGCTTTAGCGGCGGCTTCCTTGGGCTTGACTTCAGCGGCATCGCTCTCGTCTTTCGATGCTTGCTCATCGGCCTTTTTCGGAAACTTCACCCCATAAGACTCAAGCTCCTCTTGCGTAAAGCAGGGAGTAAGGCCAACCGATTTCTCTTTATCAATATCCGTACCGTTCTGTGGCGTTGCGATAAACTCAACATAGCGGTGATCAACTTTGGCATCGTTGACAATAATATCAACCAGGTATCTCCCTGGTTGTTGACCGCCGTTGTCGGAAGCAAATGCCGACAGGTCGGCTACGTCGCCATCAACATGTTCAAGAAATGCTGGATTGAAATTAGCTTCGGCGTAACAGCCCTGCGAAAAAGCAGCCAGGACGATGCTACCCATAGCAAAATATCCAAATTTTTTCTTTTTATACGTATTTTTGAAAAAATTGTAATCCATTGTGGATATTTTAACGTGTGACATTCGCTATCTCTTGATCATAATTCCATTGAAAAAAGAGGATTATTTAATCGCGGCTTTGACAGGATTGGTGCTTCCGCCGTAATCCGTTATCGCCGTAAACTGCAATTCCTGAGAATTACCCGCAGCAGCAGGGAACTCATAGGTTGCTTCGCCTTTTGGTAAAACCATATTGACGTCTTTTACGTCGTTACCATTAATACTCACCTTATCCAACGTCACCGCATACTCGGATGGATTTTTCACCAGTAATTTATTGCCTGAGTGGAACCATTGCAGCTGTGCTGGCGCATCTTCGACTTTTGTCGTTAAGCTTGTTGGGCGATAGAAAAGCTTAATTCGTGTTTTAATCGCCAGTTGCAGCACATTCTGTGATTCGCCTTCTTCTGGCGCTGGTGGAATCGCTTTTACGTTAACCCAGAACACAGATTCACGATCGGCAGGAAGATCGCCCGGCGTTTTGATAATACGCAGCATATTTTCTTTGCCCGCATTTAAGCGAAATAACGGTGGCGTTAACGAAAAGGGAACATTTTTATTTCCGTTGCTATCATCAACCCAGGATTGAATAAGGAAATACTGTTTTTCAGTTTTGTTAGATACGGTGAGTGACGCTTCTTTATTTTTAGCATCATATACCACTCGCGTAGAACCCACGACCACGCCACCCACAGCGAATGCAGACGGAGCCGCCGCAGCCAGCATTAAACCAGCAGCAAGATATTTTACGTTGAATTTCACAATTAATTCCTCAAAGGCGGGCACCAACGGATGTTGGTGCCCTGAATTATTTACTTATATGCGAGCTGGAATTCAGCCTGAGAATTTGCATGACCAGAAACAACTGGTACTGCGGTAGCGACGTAGCGCGCTTTGAACATCAGCGTATTTTGACCATCTTTCAGAGCATAGTCGGAGCTCGCCTTGTTTAGTGGAATGACGGTAGCGGAGGTCGCATCAGAAATTTCAATGCCCACGCCTTTAGCGGCACCAGACTCACCACCGATGCTTAACAGGTCCTTATTCACTTCATCACTTGAACCGCGGAAGGTGATGTTGGTGTTTTTCAGAGTGGTAGTAGTGCACTCTTCCAGAATGATTTTAAAATCTTTGTAAGTTGAAGAATCTTTCGCTTTTGCAAAGACAGAAGACTTCACCTGACCCAGGTTCACGTTCTGATTTTGCGTGCCAGTGGAAACGACGCAAGGTGCGTTGACAATATCACCGGTGAAATTAATGGTGCCATCGCTTGCCATAGCAGCAGAGTTAAACATGCCAGCAACGATCAGCGCAGGGACTGCTAATTTAACAAATTTCATTTTACATCCTTTATTTAGAGACTAACCCATTCACTTGGGAATTAATTCATGTAGTAACACAGATATAGTGGTGCAGACCTTCAGTAGAACGACTTCTGATAACGGTTTGTGTTTAAAACCAGGTGGTGCACTCCACTGGCGCCATAATATTTAGTTGAATGAGCCTTGTCGTCATCTAATTTAAAGCACCGGTAGCCTTAAATGCACTTCACAAAGGTAACGTGCTGATATTACAGGGTGTTTCAAATCATTAAGCGGACCTTAATGCATGATTAAGAGACTTTATTTACGATGGAATGATAATCTTCTTGCAGTGCTTAATAGCCGTTACTTTTCTAAAGTTTCCTATATTTGTATTAAGTACCGTTCGGGAGTCTTCTCTTGTTCCCCTCGGACGTTAATCGTTTGAATACCATCAACAAAGTTATATTAAGGATTTATAATGAAGGGAAAATCTAGTCGCAAAAATACGTTAATTTCTCTGGGGTTAGTACCCCTTGCTTTATTAGCAATGTCAGGTAATGCACATGCTGCTGATTCGACAATCAATATTACCGGCACCGTGGTGGCTTCCCCATGTACTATAGAAGCGGTGAAAAACGTCGACCTGAGCGATATTGATGCCACCAAGTTAGCGACTACCGGTAGCGCATCTACGTTTATCAACTTCGGGATCGCTCTGTCAAATTGCCCGGCGACGACGACCAGTGCCACCGCAACGTACTCTGGCACCGCCTCTAATACCGACTATTATGCTAACTCGGGTACAGCAAAAAATGTCGAGGTTGAAGTAGCCAGCACTTGGTCCTCATTACCTATGGGCAATGGCGCCACGCAGAGCGTTACCATTGACGCTTCAACACATGCTGCATCTTTTAACTTGAAAGCCCGCGTTAGAAATGATGGTAAAGGTTCTGCCGCTACACCGGGTACAGTTTCAAGCGCAGTTCAAGTAGCTGTTGATTACAAGTAAGTAGACAGAACGTAAACGCCACCACGCTACTGATCTCAAAACCTCTGGGTACAAGAAAATGCCATTTGAGCATTCTCTTGTACTCCTTTCATTTAAAAGAACTTTTACACTCTTTTATGATGTTTAATAACCCCACAAAATTATTGTTTCTCAACGATGCTTTGTTGTAGGTCATGAATATATTTACCGGCTGCGGCGAAAAGTCGCACTCCAGTATTTTAAAGTTATAAATATCTGAAAACTTCCGCGCAAACCACTCTGGAATAAAGCTCACTGAATCAGAACGTTCAACGATAGAGGCATTGACATGCAATGAGCTACTCGAAAACGAGAAGGTTCTTTCCCCGAAATAATTCTCAATATCCGATTGCGTTTGTTGTAAGCCGTTTGATTTGATATTCAAAAAGGTGGATTTCTCAGTTTTCATACTTTCGTGCGTAAGCTTATCTTTCAGTCGCGGATGATCCTTACGACAAATGGCGACCGCTTTTTCGACCGTGTACGGCTCAGTGATGGTTGAAAATCCATAGTGTGAGGTGGTATCAAAAATGATATCGGCTTTGCGATAGATAAGAATATCTTCAGCATTATCAAAATTCGGGTCGGAGCTAAGATGGACGATCTCACAGTTAATCCCACTTTTTTCGATCATCGAGAAAATCTCAGGCAGGATGCGTAAGGCCGCATACGGCGTGGCATGAATGACGAACCGTGATTTGATGTTTTTATCGGAGAAGTTATTGAGATTATCCAGCAGGGCATGGAAATGTTCGCTTAACAACGCATGCAGGCTCTCGGCCGTCGTCGTCACCACCAGCCCCTTACCTTCACGGACAAAGAGCGGATCGCCAAAAAACTCCCGGAGCTTGGTTAATGACTGGCTGATTGCTGGCGGCGAAATGTTTAACAGACCCGCAGCTTTAGTGACACTTCTGTGCTGATAAACGGCTTCAAATGTGAGTAAAAGATTTAAATCCAGGCCTTTAATATTATTGAGGCTGGTTATCAATGACTTACTGACCATGTGATATCTCCTGTTTTTTTATTGATTTATCCAGAAAAAATAAGGGTAGCCAAAACCTGTGTTCACATGATTTTTCTCACCCGACAAACTTTTCAAGACAACTACAAGGAAGTGTTGGCATCCCTGACCCTACGTTTACTTACAGTAATAAGTAACACCGTCCTTACAAGCAAAGTCATCAGTAATAACAACGCCCCTGGAATCAGTTACTTCTGGCAAGTCTGTAATAATATTACACCAAAAGTAAGCGGTATTTGTCCCTGACAGGCTCCATTTTTTTTTAAACATTCAATATGCGTTTCGGCTCGCTAATTTTCATCATTAAAACGTTAAGGACTGATGCTGCTTTTGTGATTTCCCACCGAAATCATTAATAATGGAATCGTTCAATATTCCAGAATGTCGTCTCGCCCGGCAAACAACATACAACGTAATGCGCCTTTCACGAGAACCCTAACGTGTTTATCGGCCACCGGCTGAGATTTTTCAGCGATTGTTATCGTGAACAGAGAAAAACGCGCACATAACTGCGTGACTGTGTGCCGTAAATGACAGGCCCAGCCTGGTGGATATCGAGCCAGTAAACCGCCGCCCAGCCCTGTGGCATTTACCCGCCACGATTACCCTGCGCCCTATTTATAAGTGGCCTGAATCTGTCTTAAACTGCGGCGGAATATCTCTTGTTGGCAGAGGTGATAAGCATTTTTAACGCGCGCCTGAATTTTCACCCTTGATCCACTTACAGTTTTTTCCTAGAGCCATGCCGCTTCGCTCGTGCCATTCTTAATCACGCTCATAACATGAATAACGTGAATTGAGGATATTATGAAAAAGACAATTATTGCATTATCTGCACTTCTGCTGGCTTCACCTGTTTTTGCCGCAACCACACACGCAACCGACGACACCGTTGCCGCCGCGAAAGCGAACGCCAATGACGCGAAACAAAAACTGCATGAAGAGCAGAACAAAGGTGAAGAGCTGAA
The DNA here is from genome assembly GCF_026672535.1 of Lelliottia sp. SL45. Classification (NCBI taxonomy): domain Bacteria; kingdom Pseudomonadati; phylum Pseudomonadota; class Gammaproteobacteria; order Enterobacterales; family Enterobacteriaceae; genus Lelliottia; species Lelliottia sp. SL45. The sequence continues at coordinate 353,953 of NZ_JAPPRH010000003.1, read as the reverse complement.
GCTCAAATCCAAACACGCCGCTGAAGGTAAAAGCGAAAGCTTCGGCAGCAAAGTGAGTGAAGACTCCCAGAAAGCCTGGCATAAAACCAAAGAAGGCACCGAGAAGGGCTGGGATGCCACCAAAGAAGGGACGGAGAAAGGCTGGAACAAAACCAAAGAAGGCGCTTCGTCGCTGGAAAAGAAAGTCACTGAATAAGTTTTCTCCCCCCGATAAAGGCCGCACTTGCGGCCTTTTTTATTTCTGATCCCTGCGAATAAATCTCCCGCCCTGCGCGTTTACACCTTGCCCGCCTACTGGAGATCGCCTCATGATTCGCTCTGTCACCCTGCTCATGGTTATGCTGCTGTGCCCTGCCCTCTACGCAATGCCGGTTACTTATGCCATTAACAGCGAAAAAACGCCCATCACCCTCTCGTGGCATGCCTTTGGCGGCATCCTTTCCTGGGCGAATCTCAATGGCGTGACGGGAAACGTCACGCTGGACCCAACCAATGAATTTGCCGATCGCATTGATGTCACCATTCCCGTCGCCACGCTGGTGGCCTCCAACCGTCTGCTCACCTGGCAGCTCAAGAGCGATATGTTTTTCGATGCCGCGCGCTACCCTACGATCAGGTTCAGCAGTACCCGGGTGGTGGCGCTGGGCGATGGCCATTACAGAGTGTTTGGCTCGCTAAAGGTCAAAGATATTCAGCGCCCGGTGATCCTGGAAGCGACTCTGGACGAAGACAACGCGGCGGAGGCAATCTCCCTAAATGCCACCACCGCCATCTCACGCTCCGCCTATCACATGGATAAATTCGCCATGGTGGTAGATGACCGCATCGCGATAAAAATTGCGATCGACGCCCACGCGTCATAAGAGCCTTAATTGCAGCTGGCGTGCGCTGGCGGTGAGCGCCTTCGACGGGGTGCGGCCAATCAGCACATACTGATAGTCACTGTCGTTCCACCAGGCAATATTCATGCTGTGCCGCTGCTCGTTTTTGATATCCGTGACAACGGCCTTCTCAAGAGGCGAAATGCACAGCGCCAGCGGGCCGAAATCCGCGTGCAGCCAGACGATCTGCGCGATAGCGGTGCTGTCGTAGCGCAGCATCCGCACCATCTTCAGCTCGGCGCCCGCAATAACCAGCTGCTGCTCATTCACTTTGAGGCCGATATCCTGGGCGGTTCGCTGGATCCCCTGGGCAATCACCGACGGCGAGTTGTCGACATCCAGCAGGGTTTCAGCGCTGTAAAGCGACATATACTGAGCTTCAAGATCGCGAATCTGCTCGTTCTCACTCATTATCACCGCCATAGGGCGCGCCAGATACCCCAGCCCGGAACCGATCGCCAGGAAACTCAGTGATGCGGCAATCAGCGCACGTCGGCTAACGCCTTCGCGCGCGCCTGCAAGATAGTTATCGAGCCGCTGCTGCATCTGCGCTTCGGGTGCCTCTTTCAGCAACGGGGCAAACGCCTGCTGATAGTCCTGATGGCTGTTTTTCAGCGTCTCCATGCGCTGTGCCAGGGAGGTATCCACACACAGTTGCTCTTCAAACACACGGGCGTCGGCGCTCTCCATCTCACCATCCAGCCAGGCGATAATCGCATCGTCGTGATAAGGGGGCGTAAAACGTAACGAGTTCATGAGCGTTTCTCCTTCGCCACCGGACGGACATCCACCGTTTTGGCGAGCCGCGCCCGCGCCGTTGCCAGTCGGCTCATGATGGTGCCGATGGGAACCGACAGCGTATCCGCCGCCTCCTGGTAGGTAAATCCTTCGACACAGACTAAAAACAGCGTGTTGCGCTGGGCTTCCGGGAGGTCATTCACCCGCTGCATGATTTGCTGATAATGCAGACGATCGTCATCCTGCCCGTGGGTATCCGGGGCGATCAGATCTTCGCCTGGGACAAACCCCTGCCCCTGGCGGACGTGGCGCGCGCGCAGTTCGGAGATCCAGATCGAGTGCAAAATCGAGAACAGCCAACGGTCGATCCGCGTGCCCGGTGTATATTGCGCGCTCCTTTCGAGCGCGCGGACGCAGGTCGATTGAACCAGCTCTTCAGCCAGATCCCGGTTACGCGACAGCACCAGTCCGTAGCGCCAGAGACGCGTCAGATGTGCCGCCAGCTGTTGGCGAACGTCACTGGTTGTGATTTTCTACCCCTCCCGCAGAGATCAGGACTCCGGATGCCCGTCGATTGCCGCCTGCAGATCGCGGTACTCTTCGCAATCCTGGCCGCAGATCCCGGCAATGACTTTAAGCTGCTCTTTCGCCAGATCCGGGCGACCTTTTACCATCCATGCTTCCCCCAGATACTCCCGCGCTTTGGCATAGTTGGGCTGCAGGGCGAGCGATCGCTGGTAATAGCCAATGCCTTCATCCGTGCGCCCCAGTTTGCGGGTCGCATAGCCACGGTAGTTCCACGCCTCGGCCGTGTTGGCGTTTTTTAACGTATCCAGCAGGTTCAATGCCGCCTGATACTCGCCTTTTTTCGCGAGGTGGTACGCATAATTGGTTTTGTCCTCATCGCTGAGGCTGCTGGTTTTCTCCGGGACACACTTCTTACTCACACTGTCGTAGACCTGCCCTGAGGGGCAGTCCGGCGTTTTGCTTTCAGTATCAGTATTGCCCATGGCAAAGCCCTGCGGGGTCTGTAACAAAAATAACAGTACCGGGATAGCCAGAGGACGGGTAAAGGTACGGACTGAGGATGCGTTCATTTTCTACTCCTGGTGAAGGTGGGCAGGTCAACAAGGAGTAAACGCCCGAGCGTCCGATTCTATTCGCAGAAAACGCAGTTGAAATGACAGCCGAAATCATACTTATGGCCTATGCCATCCGTCATCAGTGAACGGTAGATTCAGATAATAATTAACGCAGGCTTAATTCCTGTCTCTAATAGCACACTCTTCACCTCCCGCCATTTTTATTTTTAATTCGGTCACAAACATAATATATCGTATAAATAATTTCTTAACCCCACCTGAATTAACAATTAAGCCCGCCTTAATTAAATACCCATTTACATTCTAAAATATCAAATATATTCAAATAAATGCTTTGGTATTATATTTAACAAATGACAGGAAAAAACAGCAAAGCCTTATGCCACAAGGCTCAGCACCCTCGCGCAAGCTGTACAAACCGGCAGAAAACTATTCAATTCAGAAGGGGTTAACTTGTCCATAATTGGCGCTTCATTTGCATATTCCGTTATTTATAGCTATATCATTTTCAGACCATTCAAATAATATCTTTATAAATCACAGGGCTTTATATAACACAAAAAACGCCGAATACAAGTTAACCCAAAGCAAATAAATCGATTCATCTGATGTTGCCACTAATTGCTGGCGGGCATCGGCCGCTCTGAAGATAACAACGGTGAGCACTATTTTAAAAATAGCGACTCCGCCGGGGGCGCTCTGTACCCGCAGAAAGATGATGGCTTCGTCTTGCACGCCATATCAATAAAAATCTGTTGGGAGTCATCAATATGAGCCAAATCTCTGTCATTTCGAAACTTACTGGCGTGGAAACCACCACCGAAGGCACTCAGGTTACTCTGGATCACTCCTCTATTGTGAAGCTCCACGTTGGGCGAGGCGACATTTCACACTACACGCGCAGCGGCGAAGACCTGATCGTGACCCTGAATTCGGGCGAAACCATCACCCTCAAAAACTTCTACGTCGGAGACGCTCAGGGCGCCAGCCAGCTGGTGCTGGAAGAGGGCAACGGCGCGCTGTGGTGGATTGAAGATCCCACCGCCGCCACAGAACACTATGAAGCGATATCTTCGATTGATGCGCTAATGGCCTCCTCCGGTGATACGGGCGGCGCGGCAATCTGGCCGTGGGTGCTCGGTGGCGTCGCTGTCGCAGGTGGGATCGCGCTTGCCGCTGGCGGTGGCGGCGGTGGCGGAGGGGGTGGCGGAGACGATGATAATGGCAACGGCAACCCAGGCAATCCGGGGAACCCGTCTGACCCGGATACCACGCCGCCTGACGCGCCGACCAATCTGCAGTTCTCGGCAGACGGCAATATCGTCACCGGGACGGCAGAACCGAACAGCACCATCACCCTGAAAGATGCGAACGGAAATCTGGTCGGCACCGGTAAAACCGGCAGCGACGGTAAATTCACTATTGAACTGGGCACCCCGCTCAACAACGGCGAGCAGATTACTGCCACCGCGACCGACTCCTCCGGCAACATCAGTAAAGAGGCCCATGCGACCGCCCCGGATCTGGTCACGCCCGACGCACCGGACATTTTAATCGTTAACGACGATGTCGGCAGCGAAACCGGCCCGCTGGATAACGGGCAGCGAACCGATGATGCGCGCCCTACCCTGAGCGGTATCGGCGAAGCCGGAACCACCATCACTGTCTTCGACAACGGCACCAAAATCGGCACCACCAAAGTGGATGCCAACGGCAACTGGAGTTTCACGCCGCCTAACGCGCTGGCTAACGGCAGCCACACCCTGACCACCACCGCGACCGATGCGGCAGGCCACACCAGCCCGCCTTCTGCGGGGATCACCATTGTGGTAGATACCGTCGCGCCAACGGCCCCTGTGATCTCCAGCGTCACGGATGACGTCAATCCTGTCACCGGGCCGGTGAACAATGGCGGCAGCACCAACGATCAGCGCCCGCAGCTCACGGGTACCGCCGAAGCGAATTCAACGGTCACGATCTACGATAACGGCATTGCGATTGGCACCGTCACCGCTGCCGCGAACGGCAGCTGGAGCTTTACCCCGTCGGTCAATCTGAGTGAAGGCAGCCATGTGCTGACGGTGCGCGCCACGGATGTGGCGGGCAATACCGGCCCCGCCTCAGCGGGCTTTACGATTAATGTCGATGTGACTGCGCCCGCCGCGCCATCGGCCTTTGTGGTGAACGATGAAGTCGGCTCCATACGCGGTGCGGTTACAGCAGGCCAGACCACCGACGCCAGCCAGCCGAGGCTCACGGGCCGTGGCGATCCGGGCAGTACGATTATTATTTACGATAACGGCGTGGAAGTGGGCAGAGTCACCGTCGGCCCGAACGGGCTGTGGAGCGTAGCGCCTGACGGCCCGCTGGCGGAAGGCCCCCACTCCGTCACCGTGCGTGAAATTGACGCCGCCGGTAACCAGAGCGGGTTGTCCCAGCAGATTAACTTTATCGTCGACACGATCGCGCCAGGCCAGCCAACCGTCACCCTCAATCCCGCCGGGAACCAGGTCACCGGCACGGCTGAACCGAACAGCACGATCACCATCAGCAACGGCACCGGTGTGATCGGCACCGGCGTTGCGGATGGCAACGGCAACTACACCATCAACCTGAATACCGTACAAAATAACGGGCAAACCCTCTCGGTCGTCGCCTCCGACGCCGCCGGGAATGCCAGTATCCCGGTCACGGTCACCGCCAGTGACAGCATTGCGCCTAACCCGCCAACAGGGCTGACAGTCTCAGGTGACGGGACCAGCGTTAGCGGAAACGCCGAGCCAAACAGCACCGTCACCATCAAAGACACCGGCGGCGGCGTGATTGGCACCGGCACTACCGATGCTAACGGCCATTTCACCGTGCCGGTCTCCCCACCGCAAACCAATGGCGAAGTGCTGGATGTGATCGCAAGCGACGCCGCGGGTAACGACAGCCAGCCAGGGCACGCCGACGCGCCGGATACAACCGATCCGCTGGCGCCAACGAATCTGGTGGTTTCTGACGATGGCACGACCGTCACCGGCCAGGCCGAACCGGGCAGCACGGTGAGTATTAAAGGGCCGGATGGCGTGGAAATCGGCAGCGGCAAAACGGGCGATAACGGCGATTTTTCCGTTACCCTTTCGCCGCCGCAAGTTAACGGCGAAAAGCTGACGGCTGACGCCACGGACCTTGCCAACAACACCGGACCCACGGCTCCGGTAACGGCACCGGATACCACCCCGGCGCAAACGCCGGAGATCACCTCGGTCTACGATGACGCCGTTAATGTGGTGGGTGATGTCGCCAACGGCGGCCTGACTAACGACCCGACGCCGACCATTCGCGGCACCGGCGAGCCAGGCACCACGCTCTATCTGTTCAGCGGTTCCGATCAAATCGGCACCCTCGTCATTCCCCAAAGCGGTAACTGGGAATTTACGCCTTCGGTCCACCTGCGCGAGGGCGGCCACGTCCTGACGGCCACCGCCATCGACGACGCCGGAAATGCCAGCGGCACCTCGAACAGCTGGAGCATCACGGTTGATAGCGTGCTCCCTGCCGCACCGGTGATCACCTCCGTCGTTGACGATGTCCCGGGCAGAACCGGCCCGCTGGATACGGGTGAAATCACCAACGACTCCCGTCCGACGCTCAACGGTACGGGCGAACCGGGCGCCACCATCAGCATTCGTCTGGACGGCGTGCAGATCGGCACCGCGCTGGTCAGCAGCGGCGGGGCATGGACCTTTACCCCGACGCTGGCGCTCCCACAGGGTGGGCCGCATACGCTGACCGCCGTCGCGATCGATCAGGCCGGGAACGTCGGCACGGTTTCAAACGGTTTCCAGATCATCGTAGACACTACGCCACCACCGGCGCCGTCGATCGGTACGGTCACCGATAATTCCGGCGCTGTCACCGGCCCGGTCACCAGCGGAACACCGACGGACGAAACCCTTCCTGCGATGACGGGGACCGCCCCGCCGGATACGATTATTACCGTTTACGACGGCACGACCCTGCTCGGCACTGCCACGCTTGACGGTAACGGTGGCTGGAGCTTTACCCCCACCACTCCGCTCACCAACGGCACTCACTCCCTGACGGTGGTCGCAACCGACTCCGCAGGCAACGCCACCGCCTCACCGCCGTTTAGTCTGGTGGTGGATACCGTGGCCCCTGCGACGCCAGATTCTCCGGACGTCACCGTGAACCCGGACGGGCTGCCGACCGGCACACCGCTTAATCCGGGCGAAGCCACCCGCGACACCACGCCGACCTTAAGCGGCACCGGTACGCCGGGCGATACGGTCACGATCTACATTGATGGCGTCAAACAGCCCGATGTGGTTACCGTTCAGCAGGACGGAACATGGAGCTGGACGCCGACTCAGGCGCTGCCAAACGGCTCTTACGATGTCGCCCTGACGGTCACCAATCAAGACGGCGCGGGCAACGAAAGTGCGCCATCCCAGCCGGTCACCATCGTGATTGATACGGACCCGCCTGCCACGCCAACCGCACCGGTCGTCACCGATAACGTCAGCCAAATCACCGGGCCGGTCGATAACGGCGACAGCACCAACGATTCGCGTCCGGTGCTGAGCGGCACCGGTGTGGCGAACGACGTGATTATTATTTACGACAGCGTCGGCGGTGCGCCGAAGCAGGAGGTCGGGCGCGTCACCGTTGGCGCGGACGGCAGCTGGAGCTGGCGGCCAGACACCCCGCTGACGCAAACCACCCATGCCTTCACCACCACCGCCACGGACGAAGCGGGGAATATCTCGGACGTCTCCCCGGTGGTGACCATAACCGTGGATACCACGCCTCCGTTGACGCCGGCAATCACCGCTGGCACCGTCGCGAGCGGCGGTTCGACATCAGACACCACGCCGACCATCAGCGGAACGGGCACCAGCGGCGACACGGTGATTATCTATAACAACGGGGTCGAAGTTGACCGCGTCAACGTTACCAACGGCACCTGGACCTGGACCAGCCCAACCGTCGCTGACGGCGCGCTGAACCTGACTGTCTCCTCCGTCGATGCGGCGGGTAACGTCAGCGGCACCAGCCCGGTGTACACCATCACGGTGGATACGGTCGCCCCGACGACGCCGCAGATTGATACGATCTCCAGCAGCACGCTGGCGAACGGTGTGCTGTACACCAATGACAACACGCCAACCATCAGCGGGAAAACCGAGGTCGGGAGCACCATTACCGTTTCTGTTGACGGGGGTGCGCCGCTACAGGCCACCGTGGACGCTAACGGCAACTGGACGCTGACGCTGCCAGACGGCTCGGCGCTGAGCGATGCGCCTCATACCATTATCGTCACGGCCACCGACGCCGCCGGGAACGCCACCCCGAGCGCGCCGGTTACCGTAACCGTTGATACGGATGCGCCAGACGCGCCGGTCGTCAGCAGTCTCGCAATCGAAGGGACACCGTTGACCGGGACCGCAGAAGCCGGTTCCACGGTAATCGTAAAAGGGGAAAATGGCGTTGAACTGGGCCGCGGGGTGGCCGATGCGGGCGGCAATTACTCCATTGCCCTTTCACCGGCACAGACCAACGAAACCACCCTCACCGTCACGGCCAGCGATGCGGCAGGCAACGTCAGCGGCCCAACGGGTTATCAAGTCACAGACACGCCGGATCTGCCAGCCGTCCCGACCATCACGTCGATCATTGATGACAACGGCACGAATGGCACCGTCGAAGTGAAAGGGGCAAGTTCCAACGACACCACGCCAGTCCTGAGCGGGACCGCCCCACCGAACAGCATTGTGACCATCTACCTTGACGGGGGTCTGGTGCCGTACGCCGTCGTCACCGCCAGCCCAACCGGCGAGTGGACGACCAGCTCGCTGATTCCGCTCGGCGAGGGGCCACACAGCTTTGCCGCCACCACCACCGTGGGCGGTTTGACGAGCGGTCTCTCCCCGGCGGCTACCGTCACCATCGATCTCACCGCGCCTGGTACACCGGTGCTCGGCGCAGTGACCGATGATGTCGGTCCGGGTACCGGGCCGCTGACCAGCGGTCAAACCACCAACGACAGTCGCCCAACCCTGAGCGGCACCGCAACGGCGGGCGACACCATTACCATCTACAACAACGGTACCGCCATTGGCACCGTGGTTGTCGGCTCGACGGGCACCTGGAGCTTTACGCCAGGCGGTGCGCTGGGAGAAGGCAACCACGCCCTGACCATTTCCGCCACCGATCCGGCGGGGAATGAAAGCGCACAATCACCGGCATTCAACATCGTGGTCGATACGGTCTCCACCACGCCGGTCATTGTCGGGGCAGACGATAATGTCGGCACCGTGACCGGGAATGTCCAAACCGGTGGCACCACCAACGACACCACGCCGACCCTTTCGGGCACGGCAGAAGCCAACAGCAGCGTGGCGATTTTCGAAGGTAGCAACCAGATTGGCACCGCCACCGCCAACAACCTGGGGAACTGGACCTTCACCCCCACCACGCCGCTCACCGAAGGCTCACACACCTTTACAGTGGTCGCGACCGATCCACAAGGGAACGTCAGCACCAGCTCCAACAGCTATAACGTGATTGTCGATCTGACCCCACCCGCAGTGCCGGTACTCAGCGCCGTCGCCGATGATATTCAGGGCGGCGTGGTCGGGAATCTGACCGCAGGACAGGTCACTAACGACGCCACGCCAACCTTCACCGGGACGGGCGTCACGGGCAGCACCGTTCATATTCTGAATAACGGCGTAGAAATTGGCACCGCGGAGGTCATTAACGGTTCGTGGACCTTTATACCGCCAAACGGGCTGACGGATGGCCTGTATAACATCAGGGTCAATGCCACCGATGCAGCGGGTAACGTCTCCGCTAACTCGCCGGTCTTCTCCTTCACCGTCGACACCACGCCGCCAGACGCGCCGGTGCTTACCACGGTGCAGGATGACGTCGGCCCGGTCACCGGCACGATTCCTGAAAACGGCACCACCAATGACAACCGTCCAACCTTCAACGGTACCGGCGAAGTCGGGGCGACCGTCACCCTGCTCAACGATGGACAACCCTTCGGCACCGCAGTGGTGAACGCCCAGGGGAACTGGACCTTCACGCCAACCGCACCGATGGCTGACGGGCCACACACCATCACCCTCAGCACCACCGACGCGGCGGGCAATACCAGCACCACCTCCACCACCTTCGATCTGACGGTGGATACCCAGCCGCCAGCGGCACCGACCATTATTAACGCCACCGATGACGTCGGCAGCGTGCTGAACCCGGTTCAGTCCGGACAGACCACCGACGACACCCGGCCACAGCTGAACGGCTCGGCGGCGAACAACGCCACGATCATCATCTATGAAAACGGCGTGCAGGTCGGCACCGTGCAGGCTAACGGCTCGGGCGAATGGAGCTTCACCCCGCCGAACCCGCTGAGCAACGGCAGCCATACCTGGACTGCCACCGCGACCGACGCGGCGGGCAACGTCAGCGTGGCCTCGCCGGGCTTCACGGTGATCGTCGATACGGTTGCACCGCTGGCACCGGTTATCACTCAGGCGCTTGACGATGCAGGAACCGTCACTGGCCCGCTCGGCAGCGGCCAGACCACTGACGACACGCTCCCTCGCCTGATCGGGACCAGCGAGCCGAACGCCAGCATCAATATCCTCGAAAATGGTCTGGTGATCGCCACCACCACGGCGGACGCCAGCGGGAACTGGGCGGTGACGCTCACCACCGCACTTGGGGCGGGACCGCATACCTTTATTGCCCAGGCGACCGACGCGGCGGGCAACAACAGCGATCCGTCGGCAACCTTTACCCTGAATGTCGACCTCACGCCGCCGGCCGTTCCGGTACTGGTTTCCGTGGTGGATGACGTCGGAACCGTCACCAACCTGACCAGCGGCCAGCTCACCAACGATGCACAGCCGACGCTCACCGGGACAGCCGAAGCGGGATCGACGGTGAAAATCTTTGATAACGGCGTGCTGATTGGCACCGTCACAGCCACAGGAGGTGCGTGGTCCTTTACGCCGTCACCGGCGCTGGGCGACGGGCTGCATCCGCTGACCATCACCGCCACCGACGCCGCGGGTAACGCCAGTGGCCCGACAACGGCCTTTGTGGTCAATGTCGATGCGACTGCGCCAACGGCGCCAGTGATCGCCTCGGTCGTGGACGATGTCGGTACTGTCACCGGGCCGGTGATTAACGGCAACCCGACCAACGACACCCAGCCGACGCTGAGCGGGACCAGTGAGCCTAACGCGGTGGTGCGGATTTATGACGGCACGACGCTGGTCGGCACCGTCACCGCGGACACCAACGGCAACTGGACTCTGCCACAGACCACCACCACGCTGACCAACGGGCAGCACAACTTTACCGCGACCGCCACCGACGCGGCGGGCAATACCAGCGCACCATCATCCATCACCTCGATTGTGGTGGATACGGTTGCTCCGGGGCTGCCGGGCACGCTGGCCGTAATCAGTAACGGCACCCACGTCACGGGCCTGGCGGAAGCAGGCAGCACTGTCACCATTACCAGCAGCACCGGAACGGTGCTCGGCACGGCGACGGCGGACGGCAGCGGGGCTTTCAACGTCACCATTTCACCGGCGCAGACCAACGGCGAAACGCTGCTGGCCTTTGCCACGGATAAAGCCGGGAACGCAGGCAATACCCAGAGCGTCACCGCGCCATTCACCAACCTGCCGAATGCGCCGCTGATCACCACCGTCAACGACAACGTGGGGACCATTACCGGTAATCTGACCAACGGCAAAGCCACGGATGACACGACGCCAACCCTGAGCGGGACGGCGCAGCCGAACTCCACCATCACGCTGTATAACAACGGCGTGGCGATGGGCACCACGACCACGGACATCAACGGTAACTGGACCTTCACTACGCCTGCACTGAGCGAGGGTTCTCACGCCTTTACCGCCACGGCGACCAACGTCATCGGCGGCACCGGGCCGGTCTCGATTCCGACCACCGTTATCGTTGATACCGTCGCACCGAGTGCGCCGAACGGAACCTTTAACGCCGACGGCAGCGTGCTGACGGGCAGCGCAGAAGCGGGCAGCACCGTGACGATTCGCCTGGCGGATGGCACCCTGGTGACCACTACGGCGAACGCCGGAGGCACCTACAGCTACACCTTCCTCAATAAACAGACGGAAGGCCAGACCCTGCAAATCACCGCCACCGACGCGGCAGGCAACACCTCGACGCCAGGCTCTGCGCTGGCGCCGGTTGTGCCGCTGTCGGCAAGTTCCAACGTCGAGGAACTGGCACTCACCTCCGACGCCACGGTGACCAACGCCCAGTACAGCGATTACGGATTCCTGCTGGTCGGGGCGCTCGGTAACGTGCTCACCCTGCTCGGCAACGATACGGCGCAGGTCGGCTTTACCGTGGGTGCGGGCGGGAATGCGGATATCTCGATTAACGCCGATGCCACAGGCGTGGTGCTGTCGCTGCTCAACACCCTGGAAGTGGTGGTGCAGCGCTGGGATGCGGTCAACGGTACCTGGACCACGGTGGTGGATACCGGTCTGCCGCAGTTCGCCAACCTGCTGACGCTGGGCGCCAACGGCGTCACCCTTAACATGACCGGGCTGACCGAGGGCCAGTACCGCGTACTCAGCTACAACACCAACCTGCTGGCGACCGGGTCGTACACCAGCCTTGACGTGGATGTCACCGAAACCAGCGCCGGGACGGTAACGGGAGTGACCACCCAGTCCGGTAACGTCATTCTGGACAATGACCCAACCACCGGCAGCGACAACGCCCCGGCAGGCACTCGCATCACCGCCGTCACCGATTCCCAGGGCCACACGGTGAACGTGACAGCGGATGGCACGGTGATCCAGGGCCAATACGGTACGCTGACGATTAACCTCAACGGGAGCTACACCTACACCCTGACCAACACCAGCGCCGCGATTCTGGGCCGGACCGAGAGCTTCACCTACACCATCGGGCATAACGGTTCCACCGCCTCGGCGCAGCTGGTGATCTCCCTCGGGGCGAACACCGTCACCAACAGCGTCACGGCGGTCGATGATTCCGCGAGTTTCACCTTCGACACCAGCGTTCACGCCATCAACAACGGCACGTCGTCCCAGGGCGGCTTCACCGTGGTGGGCGTCAATCTGGGCAACACGCTGAGCCTCAATCTGCTCGATGATTTGAGCAATCCGATCATCTATAACGTGGCGGAAGGCACCACCCGCACCATGACCATCCAGGCCTCCGTCGGTGGCGTGGCGCTGGCCTCGGTGTTCGATCTTTACGTCTATAAATTCAACGACGCGACGCAAACCTTCGAGCAGATGCGCGTTCAGCCAGGCTGGCTGCGCGCGCCGCTGCTGGGCGGTACGTCGGGCACCCTGACGCTCAACCTGCCGGCCGGGGAGTACCTGTTCCTGCTGAACACCGCAGCCGGTATCACGGCGCTGACGGCCTACACCCTTAACGTACTGGAAGACCATGTTTACACCGTCTCAAGCGTCGGCGGCAGCACCACCGGCGACGTGCTGGCGGATGATATTATTCCGGCGGGCACCCACGTCACGGCGGTGAACGGCGTGGCGGTCAACGGTACGGGCGTCACCACCATTCAGGGGGAATATGGCACCCTGACCATCAATGCGGACGGTAAATACACCTATACCCTGAACAGCGGCGTCGGGGCCGACCACATCAAGACGCCGGACACCTTCGTCTACACGGTGACCGCGCCAAACGGCGATAAAGACACGGCGTCCCTCAACATCACCCCAACTCCACGGGCGATGGATGCGGTCAACGACGTGAGCGCGGTGATGGATGTGACGTCGGTGCACCATACGGCGGCCTACTCGGACACCACCGTCGGCAACGCCACCTGGACGGCGGCTCTGCTGGCGGCAACCCAGGGCAGCGGCAGCGGCACCTTCGTGGTCGACGCCAACACCGCCCTGCATAACGTGGTGCTGCACTTTAACGTCGCCTCGCTGCTCTCGCTCGGCGGCCTGACGGTGGACTGGGTGCTGTCGAATGGTGCCACTACCGTGCGCAGCGGTTCGTTCAACGGCGGATTACTGCTGGGCGGCACGGCAACCATCAACCTGAACGGGCTGGATCTGGAGGCGGGCACTTACACCCTCTCCTACACCGGGAAGATGGGCGCGCTGGCGGTGGGGCAAATCACCATCACCCCGGACGTGGTGGGGACCACCTACTCGCTCAATCAGTTCGATTCCACCAGCGGGCACACCGTTAACGGCAACATCTTCGACGGCACCGATTCGCAGGGGGCAATGGATCAGCTGCACTCGGTGGATACCCGTCTGAGTATCACTGGTTACAACGGCGTGACCACCACCCTCGACCCGTACACCACCAGCGCCGCGAATGTGACCATTCAGGGACACTACGGCACGCTCTCCATCGGCGCTGACGGTCATTACACCTACACGCTCAACACCGGCGTGTCGCTCTCCAGCATCACCTCGAAGGAGGTCTTCAACTACACCCTGACGGACACGGCAGGGAAAACGGACAGCGCGTCGCTGACCATCAACATGGCGCCGCAGTTCATCAGCTCTGAGCATAACGACGTGATCAATGGGACAGCTTACGGCGATACCCTGATTTATCAGGTGCTGAACAACACCGTGGGTAACGCCACGGCGGGCAACAGCACCGGGGATCACTGGACCAACTTCTCCATCAGCCAGGGGGACAAAATTGATATCGGCGATCTGCTGGTGGGCTGGAACGGACAGGCATCCACCCTTGGGAACTACGTGCATGTCACCACCAGCGGTAACAACACTGTGATCTCCATCGATCGTGACGGTACGGGGAGCACCTACACTAATACGACGCTGGTCACTCTGGACAACGTACAGAGTAGCTACGACGAACTGGTTAATCAGCACCACAACATCATTACCTGATAGCACAACACAACTGACCCGGGCGTTCAGCGCCCGGGCATCAAGAATAAAAAGTACAAATTTATTAGGGACATGACATGGGAAAGAAGATGCCTTACTGGTGGCTCTCGTGCTGCCTGATATCTGTGCCCGTTCTCGCGGCTAACCCTGCGGGCGTAATCAACACCGGCCTGCTGAGTGAAGAACAGGAGCTGCCGTCCCTGAATGGCCGCGTTGCGCCCGTCGCCAACAAAGCCGCTCCGGGTACGCTGCTGCTGGGCGATGCCGTAAACCGCGCCGTCAGCTGGCATCCGACCATCAGCGAAGCGGTCGGTAAACTCTACGAACAATCAGAACAGGTCGACGTCGCCAAATCGAAATACTATCCGCAGGTCAACGCGGGAATGGACGGCGGCTATACCCACGACGGCAGCGACAACGGCTTTACCCCGTCGCTGGTGCTCTCTGTTTCACAAATGCTCTACGACTTTGGCAAAGTGGCAAGCCAGGTGCGAGCCGAAAGCGCGGGCGTGGCGCAGCAGCAGGCCAACGTGCTGGTGAGCATTGATACCATCGCCCACGATACCGCCCTGGCAATGGTGCAGGTGCAGACCTGGCAGCAAATGGTTGAGACCGCCAAAGAGCAGCTGGATGCGCTGTCGTCCATCGGCTCGCTGGCGCGTCAGCGCAACGACGAAGGGGCAAGCTCCCTTTCGGACGTGGTGCAGACCGACGCCCGCATCGAAGGCGCGCGGGCGCAGCTCATGCAGTATCAGGCCAGCCTCGACAGCTCCCGCGCCACGCTGATGAGCTTTCTCGGCTGGAACAGCCTGAACACCATCAGCAACGATTTCCCGGCAAAACTGGCCCGCAGCTGCGACGTCGCCGAGCCGGACGACCGTCTGGTGCCCGCCGTGCTCTCCGCATGGGCGCAGGCCAACGTCGCGCAGGCCAATCTCGACTATGCTAACGCGCAAATGACGCCGACCGTCTCGCTGGAGCCGGAAGTGCGCCACTACCTCAACGACCGCTATGCGGGCAACGATTCGCTGGATCGCACCCAGTATTCCGCGTGGGTCAAAGTGCAGATGCCGCTCTATCAGGGCGGTGGTCTTACCGCCCGGCGCAACGCCGCCGGGCATGCCGTTGAAGCCGCGCAGTCAACCATTCAACGCACCCGCCTCGACGTGCGCCAGAAGCTGCTTGAATCACGCAGCCAGGTGATGAGCCTGCTGAGCACCCTGCAAATCCAGGCCCGGCAGGAGGCGCTCAGCGTCCGCACCCGCGAACTCTATCAACAGCAATATCTCGATCTCGGCTCACGGCCGCTGCTCGACGTGCTCAACGCCGAGCAGGAGGTGTATCAGGCACGTTTTACCCAGCAGCAAACCGCCGGACAGCTCCACCAGCTGGAGCTGAGCTGCTTGTACAACACGGGCCTTTTGCGTCATTCGTTCGATCTTGAGAACCGCACCATTCAGACTGTGGAGATCCAGCCATGAAGCAAACCGATAATCCGCAGGACGAAAGTATTCCCGAAGAGACGCTGGAGCACTGGGCGCAGGCGTTTGGCTACGTCGCCAGCCGCTATCGCGTGGCCTGCTCCCCAGGCGCACTGGTGGCCGGGGCGCCATGGCTGAAGGGCAAACCCATGGTACCGGCGCTGACTCAACTGGCGCGCGAAGCAGGACTTTCCTTTCAGCTGCTGACCGCCACGGAGCAGTCCATCAACAGCTGGAAACTGCCGGTGGTGGTGGAGCTTAACGAGGGCAAAATCGGCGTCATTGAACATTTCGACGGCGACGACACCCTTGATATCAACTTTATCGACACCACACCGCACAACAACCGCGTGTCGATGACCGCTCTGCTGCCCGCCATTCGTCACGTGGTCGCCCTGCGCCCGCTGGCGGCGCTAAAAGACAGCCGCGTGGATGCCTATATTTCCAAATACCGCCCCGACTGGCTCTACCGGCTGGTGATGCGCGACATGCGTCCCTATACCTGGGTGATGCTGGCGGCGCTGTTCATCAACGTCCTCTCCCTCTCCGGGATCGTGTTTTCAATGCAGGTTTACGACCGGGTGATCCCCGCCCAGTCCTATCCGACGCTTTACGTGCTGACCATCGGCGTGCTGATCGCCACGCTGTTTGGCTTTGTGCTGCGTGTCGCGCGCGGCCACATCATGGACCTGCTGGGAAAACGCGCCGATCTGCGGGTGTCGGATCGGGTGTTTGGCCACGCCCTGCGCCTGCGTAACAGCGCGATCCCGCGCTCAACCGGGAGCTTTATTTCGCAGCTGCGCGAGCTGGAGCAGATCCGCGAGATGGTCACCTCCTCCACCATTTCCACCATCGTCGATCTGCCGTTCTTCTTCCTGTTCGTGGTGGTGCTGGCGATCATCGCGCCGCAATTAGCCTGGATCGCCCCCGTCGCTGCCGTGCTGATGGTGCTGCCCGGCCTGCTACTGCAGAAAAAACTCGCGGCGCTGGCGAAGCAGTCAGCCCATGAATCGACCCTGCGCAACGCGGTGCTGGTCGAGAGCGTACAAGGGCTGGAGGACATCAAGCTGATGCAGGCGGAAAACCGCTTTTTGCAGCAGTGGAACAGCTATATCCAGATCACCGCTGAGTCCGGCCTGCGCACCCGCGAACTGACGCAAAACCTGATCAGCTGGGGGATGACCATTCAAAGCCTGGTGTACGCCGGGGTGATCGTGGTCGGCGCGCCGATGGTGATCGACGGCACCTTAACCACCGGTTCGGTGGTGGCGGCCTCGATGCTGGCGTCGCGGATGATCGCCCCGATGGCGACCCTGTGCGGCGTGCTGGCGCGCTGGCAGCAGGTGAAAGCCGCCAAAGAGGGGCTGGACAGCATCATGCAGCTGCCAACGGAAAACCAGCGCGAAGAGACGCCGATCCGCCAGGACGTGCTCCGCGGGCACTACCTGTTCGATCAGGCGCAGTTTCGCTATCACCCGGAAGATCCGCGTATGGCCCTGCGCATTAACCGCCTGGAGATCAAACCCGGCGAGAAAGTGGCGATCCTCGGGCGTAACGGCGCAGGGAAATCCACCCTGTTACAGGCGCTGTCGGGCGGAATGGATCTGGCAGGCGGCGAGCTGCGGCTCGACAACCTTAGTCTGCCGCATCTGGACGTCGCGGATCTGCGGCGCAACGTCGGCTTTATGACCCAAAACGCGCGGCTGTTCTACGGCACTCTGCGGGAGAACATCACGCTTGGGATGCCGCGCGCCACGGATGAAGAGATCTTCGCCGTGCTGGAGATGTGCGGTGCGGCGAGCTTTGTGCAAAAGCTGCCGAAAGGTCTCGACTATCCGATCATGGAGAACGGCGTGGGGCTGTCTGGCGGGCAGCGTCAGTCGATTTTGCTGGCGCGCATGTTCCTGCGCGATCCCAATATCGTGCTGCTCGATGAACCGACCGCCTCACTGGATGAGCACACGGAGCGCGAGTTTCTTCAGCATCTCGGCGCGTGGCTCGGCAACCGGACGCTGATCGTCGCCACCCACCGCGTGCCGGTGCTGGAGCTGGTGGAGCGCGTGGTGGTGCTGAAAGAGGGCATGCTGGTGATGGACGCGCCAAAAGCGCAGGCCCTGAGCAACAGCCGCATGCAGCAACAGGCAAACGGACGGGAGTGGAAAAATGAAAATCAGTCAGCGTGATGTCGCGGCGATGGACGATCTCGATAACGCTCTCGACTCCGAAAGCGGTTACTCCGGCGCGCGGCGCATCGTGATCCTCTCCCTGCTGCTGTTTATTATCGTCGGCGTGTGGGCGTGGTTTGGCATTCTCGACGAGGTTTCAACCGGGACGGGGAAAGTGATCCCCAGCTCGCGCGAGCAGGTGTTGCAGTCCCTCGACGGCGGGATCCTGACCGAACTGAACGTGCGCGAAGGCAACGTGGTGCAGGCGGGTCAGGTGCTGGCGCGACTCGATCCCACACGTTCAGAATCTAACGTTGGTGAAAGCGCGGCGCGCTATCGTGCATCGCTGGCCTCCAGCGTACGCCTCACCGCCGAAGTGAACGATCTGCCGCTGGTCTTTCCCCCCTCCCTGAAACAGTGGCCGGAGCTGATCGCCGCCGAAACCCGGCTCTACACCTCGCGCCGCGCGCAGCTGGAGGACACTCAGCGCGAGCTGAAAGCTGCCCTGAGCCTCGCGAATAAAGAGCTGGCTATCACCCAGCGGCTGATCAAAACCGGAGCGGCCAGCCACGTGGAGGAGTTACGCCTGCAGCGGCAAAAAAGCGATCTGGAACTGAAGCTGACGGACGTGCGTTCGCAATACTACGTGCAGGCCCGCGAGGCGCTGTCGAAAGCCAATGCGGAAGTCGATATGGTCTCGGCGGTGCTGAAAGGCCGCGAGGATTCCGTGACGCGCCTGACCGTGCGATCGCCGGTGCGTGGGATCGTGAAAAATATCAAGGTGACGACCATCGGCGGGGTTATCCCCCCGAACGGCGAGCTGATGGAGATTGTGCCGGTGGACGATCACCTGCTGATCGAAACCCGCCTGTCACCGCGCGATATCGCCTTTATCCACCCGGAGCAAAAAGCGCTGGTTAAAATCACCGCCTACGATTACGCCATCTACGGCGGGCTGCACGGCGTGGTCGAAACCATTTCGCCAGACACCATTCAGGACGAAGCCAAACCCGAAGTGTTCTATTACCGCGTGTTTATTCGCACCAGCCAGGATTATCTGGTCAATAAAGCGGGGCGCAAATTCTCGATTGTGCCTGGGATGATTGCCACGGTGGATATCAAAACCGGAGAGAAATCGGTGATGGATTATATGATTAAGCCGTTTAACCGGGCGAAAGAGGCGCTGCGGGAGCGGTAGAGTACCAGCATTAGTTTGTGCATATTCGATCCCCTCATCCCCACCGGGAGAGGGGTTCAAAGAGAGAAAACCTGCGCCAGGGGGGATAAACCAATTCACCTTGGGTTTCTTGCTTCTCTGTCACGACGATACCCGTGAATGTGCAGAGTAACGTTTAAAGATATTTGAACGTATTGATATGTCGGCCCCCTCCCTCAAAACGTATCGGTGACATTACGCTTACCGGGCCTACATGACTCCGCATATGGGGGAAGCGCAGTAACATCCGACACGTTTTATTTTTCCCCCCTGAACTCTGCTACAGTACCGCCAACATAAAAAATTCAGGGAGTGAACATGCGCCAGAGAACGATTGTTTGTCCGATTATCCAGAACGACGGGACCTATCTGCTGTGCAAAATGGCGGCGGATCGCGGTGTGTTTCCTGGCCAGTGGGCGCTGTCGGGCGGCGGTATGGAACCGGGTGAAACCATGGAGCAGGCGCTGCGGCGCGAAATTCGCGAAGAGCTGGGCGATGCGCTTGAGATCACCGCCGTCAAACCCTGGGCGTTTCGCGATGATATCCGGGTGAAAACCTATGCCGACGGCAGCACCGAAGAGATCTATATGATTTACCTTATCTTCGACTGCGTCAGCGCCAACCGCGATGTAACCTTTAACGAAGAGTTTCAGGAGATCGCGTGGGTGCAGCCGGAGGCCTTAAAAACGCTGGATCTCAACGAAGCCACCCGTTTTACGTTTGCGCAAAAGGGTTTGTTATAACCCCCACTGTCCCGGCGTTTTGCCGGTGTAGGTGCGAAAGACCTCAATGAATGCGCTGATGCTGTTGTAGCCGCACGACAGCGCAATCCATCCCACGGGTTTTCCCTCCTCCAGCCACTCCATTGCCCTGATCACACGGGCCAGCTGCCGCCAGTTCACAAAATTCATGCCCGTCGCGGCGCTGAACTGCCGGTGAAACGTGCGCACGCTCATCCCGGACTGGCGCGCATACTCTTCCACCGGGAGCACATCGTCCACGGCGTTCAGCAGCGTGCGCGCGATTTTCAGTAAACGCGGGTGAGCGGGCATCGGCAGCCGAAAGCGATCCTGTCGGGACTGAGCCAGCTCGCGGGTGAGCATGGAGATCATCTGCGGATCTGCCCCCTCGCCCGCCTGGCACAGTCGCAGGAACAGCGCCTCGCACAGCCTTTCCGGTTCGAAAACCGCCGGTTGCTCGGGCAGGGCTGAACAACCGGCTGAATCCAGATACAGAGACTGGCCCTCAATGGCGCTTTCCGACAGCGCGGCATGACGCAACCCCGGCGGGATCCAGCCGATATGCTCTCGCGGCACCACCCAGCGCCCCTTTTCGGTCTCGATAATCAGCAGGCCCGAGGTAATACGGCAGAGCTGGCCGGTGGCGTGCGCATGCCAGTCGGTTCGATAGCCCGATGGATGGCGAAGAGGTTCAGCGGTCATCAACATAGTTTGGCCGAAAATCGTTATTGATTGCCTGATTACAGAAACTACGCCAGATTCTGTCAAGGATAATGTGCTCTCACCCCTTTTAAAGGAGCACAACAATGTCCCTCATCACTGACCTGCAGGCTGCCTCTGACGAATCGTCCTGCCGCGCCCTCACCCAACGGCTGTTAACCGATCTTTTCGCGGGAACGCTGGCGCCGGCAGAGATTTTCTCGAATGACTACCAGCAGCATACGGACGGTAACGCGCTCAATTTCGCTGAATTTGTACGGCATTTAGATCACGTCCGCACGCAAACTAACGGGATCACCTTCAGGGTCGAGCAGGCATGCTGCACGCCGCATCTGCTGGCAGACCGCCATATCGTCACCGTAAGCAAAACGGACGGACAAACGTCAGAAATTGAGGTGTACCTGTTTGCCCGCCTGCGCGAGGGGAAAATCTGGCGAATAGATGAAGTGACCCGAGTGATAAAGGGCGACCACGCCGACAAATCCCTTGCCAGCGCGACGTCGTAGTTAACTCACGTGCTGCTGTGAAGCGAAGAGATACACGCGCACATAGCGGGTAAATTTTCCGACAAACACGCCCGCAAAAACGCCGCCGGAGATAATCGCAAATGCGCTCATTCCGGGCTGCTGCAGCGTGGCGGGGGAAACGGCAGTCATCACCCCGAGCACGTATTTCACGCCAAACGCCAGCATCATCAGTGGCAGCGCCGAGTCGTCGGCCTGCCGGTACAGACTGCGCGGAGGTTCCGCGCGCGTTACCGCCGTCTGTTTGATGAGCAAATAGCCCAGCGCTGCGCCTGCCAGCAAACCGGCGATCCACAGGGCGCTGCTGGCGACGGTGAGTTTGCGGAACACCACCAGATCGTAGATATC
Source organism: Lelliottia sp. SL45 (assembly GCF_026672535.1). Lineage (NCBI taxonomy): Bacteria > Pseudomonadati > Pseudomonadota > Gammaproteobacteria > Enterobacterales > Enterobacteriaceae > Lelliottia > Lelliottia sp. SL45. The sequence goes on along the minus strand of NZ_JAPPRH010000003.1, from coordinate 332,079 downwards.
CCAGAAAAGAAAAATGGCGGGGATAATCGCGAGTTTTTCCAGCGTCACGATGGCGGGTTTGCGTGCTTTGATGCCGCGAGTGATGAGAAAGACAAACAGCACCCACACCCAGACGGGCGTATGGGTAACCACACCGGTGATGAATTCAGTCATGGGTTTTACCGTCAGTGATATTTCGCACCGGGTAATTATTACGCATGACAGCGGCGACGCCATCATGCGTAAGGCTGTTCAGAGCGAAATTTTCAGGCGGCGAACCGCTTCTTTCAGTTGCTCATCCGTGGCCGTGACAAACGACATGCGCAGCGTCGCGCGATCGGGTTCGCTGCAATAGAAGAACTCACCGGGCACGAACACCACGCCGTTCGCCAGCGTCTTCGCCAGCCATTCGGTGGTATTAAGACCGTTGTTGAATTTCGCCCACAGGAACATCCCGCCCTTCGGTTTATGGAAGGTCAGCACATCACCCAGCTCTTTTTCCAGCTCATTCGCAAAGGTCTGATATTTCTGGCGATAGGCATCGCGAATCAGCGCAATCTGCCCGGCCAGACGCCCGGTTTGCAGATATTCGTAAGTCATCAGCTGCGACAAGGTGCTGGTATGCAAATCAGTGGTTTGCTTGAGATTCACCACCGCCCGTTTCAGCCATTCAGGCACCACCAGCCAGCCGACGCGCGTGCCGGGTGCGAGGATTTTGGAGAACGTCGAGGTATAGACGACGTTATCTTCGTTGCCTATCGCTTTGGCATGAGCCATCAGCGGGCGGAACACGTCAGAGGTGTAGTTAATTTCGCTGTAGGGGTCGTCTTCGATAATCACGAAATCATAGCGTTTTGATAGCTCGACCAACTGTTTGCGGCGGTTTTCGGAGAGCGTCACGCCGCCTGGGTTACCAAACGTCGGCACGATATAGACGGCTTTGATGGTTTTACGGCTGACCAGGGCTTCCAGTTCATCAACTTTCATCCCTTCCCCATCGGTGCCGACAGATTCAAGTTGGGCCTGCGCCAGACTAAAGACCTGCAGCGCGGCGAGATAGGTCGGACGCTCCACGACCACGGTATCGCCGGGATTGATCAGCGCGCGGGCCAGAATATCCAGCGACTGCTGGGAGCCTGAGGTGACCACCACGTCATCGGCCTGACAGGCGATCCCACGGTCGGCGCAGATCTGCCCGATCGCGTCGCGCAGTCCCGGATAGCCTTCACTCAGACCGTACTGGAATGCTTCACCAAAATGGCGGGATAACACCGCATCAGCCGCAATCTGTAACCCTTCGTGATCGAAAAGATCGGGATTGGGGATGCCGCCGCCGAGGGAGATCACGCCCGGCATTTTGCTGTGTTTTAATAATTCACGGATGGCGGAGGATTGCAGGCTCTGCACGCTGCTGGCGAGTTTGTTTTTAGACATACTGTCGATACCCTGTTTTTCTGTTTTTTTAGTGACTACATGGTGTTAGTAACACATCTGCGGGGCAGTGATCATCACATTTACTGCTTTTTTGCCCGGATTAATCACGCTCTTGCGGAATGATTGAAATGTGACCGTTGCGCTCCAGAATGGCGTATTTGATTTTGCTGAACTCGGTGATGCCCTGGTTCTGCCGCGCTGCGACCAGAATATCATCGCAGGAGACATCCACTTTCCGCAGCTTGTCCGTAAGGGGCATCCCATTTTCCACCAGGATCACCGGAGAGCCATCGAGCACGTCCTCCGCCCCGGCAAAGGTTTTCTTCATCAGGCCAAAGAGAATATCCACCACCACCAGCGTCACGATGGTGATCATCGCCCCGGTCACCGAAAAATCATTCCCCAGCAGCGCCTGCTGTGTGGCTTCGCTAATAATCAGCAATAAGATCAGATCAAAGCTGGTCATCTGCAATAACGCCCGACGCCCCGCCACTTTAAACACCACCAGCAAAATCAGGTAGATCGCCAGTGCCCGAAAGACCATCTCCATATTGCGCTCCTAGGGATAAATAAACTGCCAGAAAGCGATTTCCGGCTCATCGTTAACGGTTATCCGGTTCACCGCTTTTCCGGGCGTCGTGGGTGTGAGGTACAGGGTCACAGAGAAATCACGCTGACTTTTGATTGTGTTGTAAACCAGGACGATGGCTTTTCCCTGGCTGTACATCCGATCGGGCTGGGGCGAGAGGGTGCCGGGCTGGAAATTATCCCTGACATCGCCGTCGAAACGAAAAATATAGTGTCCGGTATTTGAGGAGGGGACTGTTGCCCTGAGTTTAAATTCTGTTTGCAGCCGCCCAAAACGCTCGTAATAAAGGTGTAATGTCTGGTTATTATTTGTTTTTTCTGCCGAACTGAAATATCCCGTAGAAAAGAAACCGCCCAGCGCCAGCAGTAAAATAAGTAATAAAACCGCAAATCCCACCTGGCGAAATCGCGCCTCCAGGGTGAGGGCAAAACGATTTTCCTTCACGCCAGGTAATGCCTCTTGTTCGTCTTTCAGACTCGACATTTATCACCTCAACCGTTTCGCCTGCCTTTTATAGGCCATTGAGTATTAAGCACAATACTCCGTGCCCCTCGTCTTCTATGCCGGAAGAACGCACGGAAATCTGCCTTAATAGTAAGTCAGATCCGCCGTTTCGGGAGGTCAGCGTGCATTTATCTCTTTCCCCTGCCCGCTATGTGTGTCACAGGCATTCAGAATAAAGGGATTTATTTCACTTAACGTCACCAGGGGTATATAGCGATATCGTTCTTCTCAATCCTTTTTATTCCCGCGCGCAGACTCACCTACCAGAATTAGGGATAACGCACACCGGTATATCCCGTCCTTTAGGATTAATCCCCCTTTTATTCACTCTTCAATATTTAAACAATCTTACACAAATTCACATTGCATCCATTTTGCTTACACAGCACGGAATGTCCGATGATAGCCCGATCCCAATTCGCCATAATAATATCAACCGCCGCAGGGTTGTCTTTCCTGCTTCCTGCTCACGCCGCCGAGCCGGATAATCAATTTATTATTCAGCAGCAACGCCAGAAAGCGCTGGAACAGCAACTCACCCCGCCCGTGCCCGATGTGCGTCTCTCCGAGCCGTCATCCAGCTTTGGCAAAATCGCCTTTCCTGTCGAAACGCCCTGCTTTCCCATTCGCAATGTGACCCTCACCGGGCAGGACGCGCTTCCCCGCTGGCTACCGCTGCAGCGAATTGCCGACCAGGCGCAGGGCCGTTGTCTGGGCGGAAAAGGCATCAACCTGCTTATGAGCACGATGCAAAACCGCCTCGTCGACCACGGCTGGATCACCACCCGCGTGCTGGCGCCCACTCAGGATCTTAAGAGCGGCACGCTGAAGCTGGCGATTGTGCCGGGCTATATCCGCCACGTCCGGCTCACAGAGGACAGCGACGATTATATTCAGCTCTACAGCAGCTTCCCGGCGCACGCGGGTAACCTGCTGGATCTGCGCGATATCGAACAGGGGCTGGAGAACCTTCAGCGCTTGCCGACCGTAGAAGCCAGCATGGAAATTGTTCCCGGCGAACAGCCCGGTGAAAGCGACGTGGTGATCACCCGCAAGCAGTCAAAAATGTGGCGGCTGGGCTTGTCATTGGATGACGCGGGCACCGAGACCACCGGGCGCTATCAGGGCGGCGTGACGCTGTCGCTGGACAATCCTTTCTCACTTAGCGATCTGCTGTACGTCTCCGCCAGCCACGACCTCAACGATCACGGCGGCAAAGGCAGCAAGAACTACACCGGCCACTATTCTGTGCCGTTTGGCTACTGGACGCTGGGCGTGACCGGCAGTGATTACGATTATCACCAGACCGTTGCAGGCCAGAATCAGGATTACCGCTACAGCGGTAAAAGCAAAAACCTGGACATCCAGCTCAGCCGCGTGCTGCACCGCAGCGGTTCACAGAAAACGACCCTGACGGCGGACGTGCTGGCGCGAGAAACGCGCAACTATGTGGATGACACGGAAGTGGGCGTCCAGCGCAGGCAGACGGCGGGCTGGCGTCTGGGGTTACAGCACCGCCACTATATCGGCCAGGCCAGCGTGGATGCGGGGGTGAGCTATCAGCGCGGCACCCGCTGGTTCGGCGCTCAGCCGGCACCCGAGGAGGCGTTTGGCGAGGCCACGGCGCTCAGCAAAATCCTCCAGCTCAACGCTCAGCTCGATTTACCGTTTGAAATTGGCACGCAGCAGTTCCGTTACAACGTTCAGTACCTGCGCCAGATAAGCAACACACCGCTGACACCGCAGGATCAATTTGCCATCGGCAACCGCTGGACGGTGCGGGGCTTTGACGGTGAGCGCACCCTAAACGCCAGCCACGGCTGGTATGTGCGTAACGATCTGGGCTGGAGCACGCCGCTGCCCAATCAGGAGCTTTACCTGGGTGCCGACTACGGTGAAGTCGGCGGCTACAGCTCAGACCCGCTAATCGGCAAACATCTGGCCGGTGGCGTTGTGGGTCTGCGCGGAAGCGCTTTCAACACCGGCTATGACCTGTTTGCAGGCACGCCATTCTCAAAACCTGACGGGTTCCACACCAGTTCCCTCACCCTGGGGTTCAACCTCAACTGGAGCTGGTAATGCGCATAGGCAATCTGGATATCAAAGCCCCGCTGCTCCTCGGGGGCGAACAAAACGAAGCCGAAGTGTTGGGGGCCACCGTCTGGCTGTGGATGCACTCGCCCATGCACCGGGATGCACCGCTGCATACCCTGCCGACGCTCCTGCTGCCCATCATCAAACGCCAGCAGTACGTGCTGGTGGTGGAGAACGAACGCCCGGTGTTCTTTCTCAGCTGGGCATGGCTGAACGAAGAGGCAGAAGCCCGCTTCCTCACGCGTCCGTCCATAGAGATGAAAGAAGAGGACTGGGATAGCGGCGACCGCATCTGGTTTTGCGACTGGATTGCCCCCTTCGGTCACACCCGCGCCATGCAAACCTTGATTCGCCACGACCTCTTTGCCGAACACTGCTGGCGGGCGCTGTATCACCGTGGTGCCGAGCGCGGCAAGCGCGTCGTGATGTTCCACGGCAAACACGTCACCCGAGAAGCCGCACAACGCTGGCAACTGAACCACCCGCTCGCCGCCCCGCTGCCGCAAGCGTTTAAAGGAACGACCCATGAATAAGAATCTGTATCGTATCGTCTTCAACAAAGCGCGCGGCATGCTGATGGTGGTGGCAGATATTGCCCGTTCGGGTCGCGCCGGGACCACGCGTGCCGCCGGGATCGGCCATACCCACAGCCAGCTTATCGGTAAAATCAGTGCCATGAGTCTGAGTCTCTGGCTGGCAATGGGTGCGATACAGACGGCGCAGGCCAATATTGTGGCCAACGCGGGGGCGCCAAAAAACCAGCAGCCGACGGTGATCACCAGCGCCAACGGCACGCCGCAGGTGAATATCCAGACCCCTTCCAAAGCCGGGGTGTCGCGCAATAACTACACCCAGTTTGACGTCAGCCAGAAAGGCGCAATCCTCAATAACTCGCATAAAAATACCCAGACGCAGCTGGGCGGCATGGTGTCGGGCAACCCGTGGCTCGCCAAGGGCGAAGCGAAAGTGATTCTGAACGAAGTCAGCTCCCGCGACCCGAGCAAACTGAACGGCATGATTGAAGTCGCGGGGAAAAAAGCGCAGGTGGTGATCGCCAACCCGTCGGGTATTACCTGTAGCGGGTGCGGGTTTATCAACGCCAACCGCGCGACGCTCACCACCGGCCAGGCGCAGATGACCAACGGCAATCTCACCGGGTACAACGTGGAACGCGGTGAAGTGGTGGTGGACGGTGCCGGGATGGACACCTCCGGCGCGGATTACACCGATATCATCGCCCGCTCGGTCAAAGTGAATGCCGGGCTGTGGGCCAAGGATCTGAAAGTTACCACCGGACGCAACAACGTCGATGCCGCGCATGAACGCATTGAAAAAGGCGCCGATGACATCGCCACGCGACCGCAGCTGGCGGTGGATGTCGCCAGTCTCGGCGGAATGTATGCCGGTAAAATCCGCATGGTCGGGACGGAAAAAGGGGTCGGCGTGCGTAACGCCGGGGCGATGGGTGCCCAGGCCGGTAGCGTGACCCTCACCGCCGACGGGCGCATCGAAAACAGCGGCGTCATTCGGGGCAGTGAAAACGTGGCGGTGCAAACCGCCGGCGAATTCGCTAACCGGGGCGCGCTCACGGCGGGCAATAACGCCCAGGTGAAAGCCGCTACGCTCACCAGTGAGAAAAACAGCGTGCTGGCCGCCGGGGTGAAAAACGACGGCAAACTGGCAAGCGCAGGGAATTTAACCCTGAGCAGCAACGGTCAACTGAACGCCCACGGCCAGACGCTGGCAGGCGGCGATATCAGCGTCACAGGTCAGGGTGTGGATATCAGCGGCAGCCAGACCCAGGGCAAACGGGTGTTGCTCGACGGCCGCGCAGGCGATCTCACCACCGCCAGCGCGCAGGTCAGTGCCAACGAACTCACAGCCCGGGCCGGAAAACGCCTTAACAACAGCGGCGGTTCCCTCAGCGCCGAGACGGTTAATCTCAGTGCGCACGACCTCTCCAACCAACAGGGAAAAGTGATTCAGAGCGGGAAAAACGCGCTGGCGATGGATCTCAAGGGCGAGATCGATAACCAGCAGGGGCAGATCGCCGCGACGCAGGGTGTGTCGCTACACGCGCAATCGCTGAACAACACGGGCGGCCAGGTGGTTGCTGTGGCGGGGAAAACCCGCATCGATACCGGCTCCCTGAATAACGAGCGGGGGCTTATCTCCGCCGCCGCAGGCGACGGTGAGATCCACAGCGCGCAGACGCTTCGCAACGCCGGAGGGCGCATCGAAGCGGCGAAAAGCCAGCACATCGACGCCGCCGGTGTCGATAACCAGCAGGGGGTGATTGTGGCCGATGGCGCGACAATCGCGCTGAACAACGGCAGCCTGAACAATCAGTCCGGCGCCCTGCTCTCCCACGGCGTGCTCAGCGTCACCAGCGGCGCGCTGGATAATCAGAACGGTTTTCTCGCCAGTCAGGGCGCCTTAACGCTGGACGGCAGCGACATGGATAACCGCAGCGGTCAGATCGGTTCTAACCAGAGTGTCACCGCCCGCTTTAACACGCTTATGAATCAGGGCGGTGCGATAAAAGCCGTTGATGCGATGACGCTCAACGGCGGAGTGCTGGATAACAGCCACGGCGAGACTTTCGCCGGGAAAAGCCTCGCCTTCAGCGGCGAAACGCTCAACAACGCTGGCGGGCAGCTGGTGGCAGGTGAAAGCCTGACGCTCGCGCCTGCCAGCCAGTTACTCAATCAGGCCGGATTGCTGCAGGGCGATGGCGTTCAGATCACCACGGCCAGCCTGAGTAATAACAGCGGGACGCTCAACAGCCTGGGATCGCTGGATCTCTCCGCCGGTACGCTCGATAACCAGGCGGGCACGCTGGCGGCGAAAGGTGCGGCAGACATCGCCACCCTCCAGATGGACAACCGCAGCGGCGGGCGCGTGATTGGCGAATCCACCACTGCGCTTCACTCGGATAACCTGCAAAACAGCGGCGGGCAGATCCAGTCGGTGGGCGATCTGCTGATCGACAGCGCGCGCGGCGTGGTGGATAACGTCTCCGGTTTGATTCGCGGCGGGCAGAGCGTGACGCTAAATGCGATCACCTTCGTCAATCAGAACACGCTGGCTGAAAACCAGGGCCTTGAAGGCCAACAGGTGACGCTGAACACCGACGCGATCGCCAACCAGAACGGCAGCCTGCTGGCCGACACGACCCTGACCATTCGCAATACCGGTACGCTGGACAACAGTTCCGGCGCGCTGGCATCATCCGGCTTGCTGGATATTGCCGGTAGCGGGCTGAACCTCATCAACCAGGGGGGAACGGCGAAAGCGGGTCAAACGCTGAATCTGCATGCGCAAACTATCGACGGCAGCGGCCAGTTGCTCTCGCTCGGGAATATGGATCTGAGCAGTGAAAACGGCCTGAACAACAGCGGCGCGGTCATCGCTAACGGCAATCTCACCTTCACAACACCAGGCGCTGTGACCAACAGCGGGAAACTGCTGGCGGGCAGCGCGCTCAACGTGCAGAGCGCCAGTCTCACCAATAGCGCCAGCGGTGAAATCAACGCCGGCACCAATACCCTGACCACCACCGGCACGCTGGTGAACTACGGCCTGATCGATGGCATTCACACCCGCATTAATGCCGAAACGCTGAATAATATCGGCACCGGGCGTCTCTATGGCGACGCGGTGGGCGTTAACGCTATCACCTTTAACAATCTGGCGGAAAACGGTACGGCGGCAACGCTTGCCGGACGCGAGCGCGTGGACCTCGGCGTGCAGACCCTCAACAACCAGGCGCACGCCCTGATCTATAGCGCAGGCACCCTGTGGGTCGGCGGCGCGCTGGACGAGAGCGGCGCCGCGATCGGACGCGCGGCGGCAATCAATAACCACAGCGCCACCATCGAGTCCGCCGGGGATATGTCGCTCGCCGCCGGGCAGATCAATAACATCAATGACGATTTCGCGACCGAGATCGTGCTGGTTTCTCAGGAGCCGTTAACCGAGTACCAGCACTCAGGCTCCACCAACCGCTGGAAAGCGGGCGATGAGGGTGTCTGGATAGATGGCAACTCCTCAGACGGCCTGCGCAACCTCAATACGCCGGAGCTGAGCGGCCACGGGCACGACGATTTCAACGAGTATAACTACACCCGCACTATCGAAGAGACCCGCATCAAACAGAGCGATCCGGCGAAAATTCTCTCGGGCGGCAACATGACGCTGACGGGCGATCGGCTGTTTAACGATAAGAGCCAGGTTATTGCAGGCGGAACACTCTCGACCGACGCCATGGGCACAGTGCTCAACGACGATGTCGCGGGCGAACGGCACACCACCGACGCGGGTTACGTGACGCATTACTACCGCATCCGCCACAAAGGTGACGACGAACAGGGGCGTCGCAGCACTCTCTACACCCCGCCGACCGCGATTCAGAGCATTGCCTTAAAGCCAGGCCAACTGGTGAGTAACGGTAGCGTCGAGGGCAGTAACCTGAGCATCACGCCGCGGGTATTGCAGGGCACGGATACGGCGATCGGCCAGGCGGGAGGCGTCAGCGCGTCGCCGCAGCAGACCGTGTCGCCCGGCGAGCCGGTCACGCCACCGGCGGGTCAGCAGTTTGAAGTGACGCCAGCCGACGGTGCCATTCGCATTATCGGTCCAAACACCACCCTGCCGGATAACAGCCTGTTTAAGGTCAATCCGTCATCGGACGTGCCTTATCTGGTGGAAACAGACCCGCGCTTCACTAACGAAAAGCAGTGGCTCGGCAGCGACTATATGCAAAACGCCTTAACCGGCGACAGCGATAACACCCTGAAGCGCCTGGGCGATGGGTATTACGAGCAGCGTCTGGTGCGCGAACAGGTGATTGGCATCACCGGCCAGCGCTATCTGGACGGGTTTAGCAACGACGAAGAGCAATTTAAATCCCTGATGGATAAAGGGATCACCTTCGGGAAACAGTACTCGCTGAAGCTCGGCGTGGCGCTGACGCCAGAACAGATGGCGCTCCTCACGGGCGATATCGTCTGGCTGGTGAATACCCGGGTGAAAATGCCGGACGGCTCGATGCAAAACGTGCTGGTGCCGCAGGTCTACGCCAAAGTGAAACAGGGCGATATTGACGGATCTGGCGCGCTGATTGCCGGGAACAACGTATCGATGAAGCTCAATGGCGATCTGTTTAACAGCGGTACCATTGCCGGACGCAAAGTGCTTCAGCTCGATGCGAATAACATCACCAACCAGACCGGCACCCTGCAGGCGGCAGACGTTAACCTCAACGCCCGTACGGATATCAATAATATTGGCGGGGCCATCGTGGGCGGCAGCAGCCTGCAGGCCACGGCGGGCCGGGATATCAACGTCACCAGTACCGTGAACAGCGCAGAGAGTGTTAACGGCGAAAACCGCTTTACCCGCACCACCATCGACAGCGTATCCGGCATCTACGTTCAGGACGATGACGGCAAACTGGCGCTGCAGTCCGGGCGCGATATTACCCTGACAGGTGCGCAGGTGATCGCCAGCGGCGAGAACGGCAAAGCGCAGCTGGTGGCCGGGCGGGATCTGAATTTGAACACGGTCACCACCGCGCGCAGCGATAGCCTGATCTGGGATGCGGACAATACCCTCAACCAGCGCAGCGTCGATCAGACCGGTAGCAGCATCAGCGGTACCGGCGGCGTGACGCTGGTGGCGGGAAATGACATCAACGCGCGCGGAGCCTCGGTTAAATCCGACGGGGCGCTGGCGCTCGGTGCAGCACGCGATATCAACATCGAAGGCGTGCTCAACGAAAGCCAGCTCGACGAGCGGCATAAAGTGGTGGGCGGCAACGGCTGGATGTCGAAAACCACCACCACGACCCGCGACACGGTGGACAAACAGACTGTTCAGGGCAGCGAACTGAGCGCCAATACCGTGCAAGTCATCGCCGGAAATGACCTGACGGTCGCGGGAAGTAGCGTCGTCGGCAGCGGAAACGTTGCGCTAAAAGCCGGTAACGATCTGACCCTCACCAGCATGGGCGGACGCAATGACCAGACGCATCTCAGGCAGGAGAAAAAATCGGGGCTGTTAAGCTCCGGTGGGATTGGCTTTACCGTCGGCTCCCATAAAGAGACTACAGATCAGGCCAGCCAGGCGCTGGCGGGCCAGGGGGCGATGGTGGGCAGTCTGCAGGGCGATACGGTGATGCTGGCAGGCAACGACTACCGTCAGACCGGCAGTTCGGTCTCCTCCCCTAACGGCAACGTCGCGATTCAGGGGAAAAACGTCACCATCGAGGCGGCGCAGGACACCTATGCGTCGCAGTACAAACGGACCGTCGAGCAAAAAGGCTTTACCCTGGCCGTTAACGTACCGGTGGTGATGGCGGCTCGCGGCGCGCTGGAAACCGCGCAGGACGTGGGCAAAAGCAATGACGACCGCATCAACATGCTGGCTGCCGCCAACGCGGCATGGGACAGCGCCCGTGCTGCCAGCGCGATGATGAACACCGCGCAGGGGCTAATGGCGAACGGCGCGCAGGCCGTGGCGCAGAACGTGAGCGTGTCGCTCACCTATGGCCAAAGCAAGCAGACCAATACGGAAGAGATCAACAGCACCAGCGCGCTGGCAAGCACCGTTAACGCCGGTAAACAGGCGGTGGTGGTGGCAACCGGCGGCGAACAGTCGAATATCAATATCGTTGGCTCCGATGTCAGCGGCAAACAGGGCACCACCCTCTTTGCCGACAACGACGTTAATATTGTGGCGGCAAAACAGGAGCGTCACGAGCGGGACGATAACCAGTCCAGCGGCTGGAATGCCGGTGTGGCAGTGAGCTACGGCCAGGGCGGAGCCTCGTTTGGCGTCACCGCTGGCGCGAACGTCGGCAAAGGCCACGGCAACGGCGATGAGGTCTCCTGGCGCAACAGCCATGTCGGTGATATGGACGGTCAGACCCAGATCATCAGCGGCGGCACCACCACCCTGCGTGGCGGCCAGCTGCTGGGCAAAGGGGTGGATATCACCGCCGACAACCTGAATATCGAAAGTCTGCAGGACACCATGAAATACGACGGTAAGCAGATGAATGCCGGCGGGCAGGTCACGGTGGGCTTCGGCTTTGCGGCATCAGGCAATTACGGGCAGTCGAAGGTCAATGCCGATTACGCCTCGGTGCAGGAGCAGTCCGGCGTCTTCGCGGGGACCGATGGCTATCAGATCAACGTGAAGGATCACACGGACCTTAAGGGTGGCCTGATCACCTCCAGCGAAAGCGCGGAGCTGGCGGGAAATAACCAGTTCAGCACCGGCACGCTGAGCTGGAGCGATATTCATAACAGCTCGGAGTATGAAGGCAACGGGTTTGCCGTCGGGGGAGCCACCAGCATGAATACCGATTTTGGGCTGGGCGATAACGCCACGCCGCAAAGCAGCAAAACCGTGCGCACCGACGACGGTTCTTATGTCCCGGCACAGGGCTATGCCTCCCTCAACAAGAGCACGAGTTTTGGGATTGGGCATGACAGCGGCAGCGACAGCTCCGTCACCCGTAGCGGGATCAACACCGAGAATGTCACAATTACCCGCCCTGACGGGCAAACACAGCCGATCGACGGCATTAAAACGGATATCACCACCGAAACGGCGGCAGCGAATTCCGGTCGCCTTGAGAATAACTTCGATAAAGACGACGTGTTTAAAGAGCTGAATTTGCAGGTGCGCGTGACGCGTGATTTCAAAGAAAATGCGAATAATCAGATTGGGCAACTGCTCGACGCGCAGCAGGCAACGGCACAAGCTGCGTTGAAACAGGCTATAGATTCGGGCGATAAAGCGAAGCAACAAGAGGCGCTGACCGCAGTCTATAAACTGCAATATCAGCGACGCTTCCTGCAAACCCTGGTGGGGATCGTCGCCGGATCGCCGGATACCGCCATCACTCAGGGCACGCTGGCACTGGCCGCCACAAAAATGCGTGAAGAGACCATCAAAAACTCCCTGATCTTCGAGGGTATAGCAGACACTGAAAAGTCCTACAGCAACGTTTCAGGCGAGAGCAATGGTCTCTATGATGGCATTAAAGCTGGCGGTGTCAGGGTTGGTCTGGACGTGATCTGTGGTACAGCCAATGAACGCTGCTCGACGGCTGATGACGCGGGAAAAGTGCTTCTGCGTGATGAAAATGGCAGGGTCATTTATAAAGGCAATGCCGAATATCCGACCATCGATGCTTTCCTGAAAAAAAGCCCTGAAGCGGCAAGCCTCTTTGGGCCTACGGGTGGATTCCAGGGAACCGGAGGATTATTGGTTCCCTTCGGCGAATACAAGCCGGGCACATTCTGGGGGGATATTGGTGACACCATCGTCGAGTCTTATGCCGGTACGCATGATTATATCGGCGGTCAAGTGCCTGGTTTTTATGACAGCGAAGGGAATACTTCCCGCGGGCGTAACCCGTTAACGGAAACCGCGGCAAATACCTGGACCGTTGTCGCGATTCCTCTGGCCACGCCTTTCGCCATGTCCGAAATGGTTTCACCTGAGTTGCTGGACTTTATCTTTAATGCATCCAAATGAGGTTAAAACAATGACATTACGTCGCGGCTTACTTTTACTTTGTCCTCTTTACTTAACCGGATGCGTTGTTGCCGATCTGGATTCGACCAATTATCAGTACGTCCCCTATGTCCAGACCATCCAGAAAAAAGGCACGCTCGGACATACCAATACGGCGCAGCGCAAACAGGATCTTTACGCCTGTGGTTTAGACAAAAAAATTGATCCTGACACGCAGCCATTTAACCGTAATCAGCTTGTCGGAGGCGAAACGATGGCACAGCACGACAAGCGAATCGCCCATCTTGAGAATTGCATGATGGAAAAAGGCTATGTGTTACTCGATTTTGGTCAATGTGGCCCCTTAAAAGCCCCGACCGGAAAATGTAATTAACGAAATAAAAGCGCCAGCGGATTGCACCCTAATTAAAATAACGCCCTCCCCTACCAATATAGGGGAGGGTTACACCAGGAATATTCCGGGCTTTAGGATTAATCCCCATTTCATCGCCTGCCAAAAAAACCAACAATTTTAACCGTTTCATTTGCCATGGATTTTCCATGACATTTTTGCCGGATGACACCGGCGTGACCCACTATAAAATAACGGCACAAGGATTACGGAAAATGAAAAAAATATCTCTGGCGGTATTCGTGGCGGCAAGCCTTGCCAGCGGCGCAGCTCTTGCGGATAACCAGACGGTTTCTCTTGGCTATGCGCAGAGCAAAGTTGAGAACTTTAAAAATATTCGCGGTGTTAACGCGCAATATCGTTACGAATGGGACTCCCCGCTCAGCGTCATCGGTTCTTTCACCTATATGAGCGGCGATGACGACCAGAAATATTATGTCGATTCTGATTCCGTCAAAAATCATATCGACGTGAAATATTATTCCCTGATGGCCGGTCCGGCTTATCGCATTAATGAATATGTTTCGTTATATGCGCTGGGCGGGGTGGCACATACCAAAGCCGATGTGGATACCAAATGGGTGAACGCGGGCGACGGCTATACGCAAAAAGACAGCCTCTCTGAAAAATCGACCTCTTTTGCTTACGGCGCGGGAGTGCAATTTAACCCAACCGAGGAACTGGCCGTTAACGTCGGTTACGAAGGGACGAACGCCGATATCGACGGCAGCCACTCGATTAATGGCTGGAACGTCGGCGTCGGGTATCGCTTCTAATTCTGCTCTGCCCCTCTCTACGGGAGAGGGGCTATTGTCGACACATGCTGAACAAGGTGTGCAATAAACTGCGTCAGTTTCGGCAATGGGCGTAAATCCTGCCGCCAGAGAAGGTACACCGGTCTCGGCTGCGGTGTGAAAGGTGCCAGCACGCGGATCAACCGCCCACTCGCCAGCTCGTCGGCCACCAGCACTTCGGGTTGTAATAACAAACCTGCCCCGGCCACCGCCGCCGTGCGTAACCCATATCCGTCGTTACAGCGCAGGATCGCATCGCGCTTCCAGCGCACCTCCCCTTCCACGCCCGGCAGCCGCCACTCGTTGCGCGCGGTCCAGACCGTATGCGACAGGCACAGATGATCGACCAGATCGGCAGGCGTTTGCGGCGTGCCGTGGCGTGCCAGATAGTCCGGCGCCGCGCAGATCACCATCCTGTACGGACAGAGATATTTCGCGACCAGATCGTCGTTACGAATATCACCGATACGGATCGCCAGATCGAAGCCCTCGTTGACCATATCCACCATCCGGTTAGTCAGATCCAGCTCGACGCGCACCTCCGGCCACGCCTGAAGAAAGGTCGCCGTGAGCGGCGCGATGACACACCCGCCAAAGGAGGTCGGCGCGCTGACGCGCAGCGTGCCAGCCGGGGCTGCACGCAGGCGCTCCACGGCGCTTTCGGCAATCGACACCTGCTCCAGCACCCGTTTCGCCTCGTCGTAAAACACCCGCCCGGCGTCTGTCAGGCTCTGGCGGCGCGTGTTGCGCTCCAGCAGACGCGTGCCAAGCTGCGTCTCCAGCAGGGCAATGTACTTTCCAACCATCACCGCCGACATCTCCAGCCGACTCGCCGCCAGCGTAAAACTGCCGCTTTCGACCACGGCGATAAAAGTCTCCATGCCGCGAAGCTTATCCATATTGCAAACCCCTGGTTAGTAATGCTCTAACTTTAGCCCAGTTTATCCGAATTCTGTTTTATTAAAGAATGGAGGCTCACAACATGAAGGAGTCTGCTATGAAAATTGTCATTATTGGTGCCAGCGGTACGGTTGGCCGCGCCGTGACAGAAGAGCTTAGCCGTAAACACGAGGTCATTCGCGTTGGCCGCACGCAGGGTGATGAGCAGGTGGATATTACCTCGCAGGAGAGCGTGCAGGCCCTGTTCGAAAACATCGGCCCGGTGGATGCGATTGTCTCGGCCAGCGGCGGGCTGCATTTTGGCCCGCTGGCGACCATGAAAGACAGCGATTTCAACCAGGGTTTGCAGGACAAGCTGCTGGGGCAAGTGCGCCTGGCGCTTACCGGACAGCACTACCTGAACGAAGGCGGGTCCATTACCCTGATCAGCGGGATTGTCGCCCACGAGCCGATTGCCCAGGGGGTGAACGCCACCACCGTGAATGCGGCGCTGGAAGGGTTTGTGCGCGCTGCGGCTTGCGAACTGCCGCGCGGCATTCGTATCAACCTGATTAGCCCGACGGTGCTGACCGAATCCGCCGAAGCCTACGATGGATTCTTCCCCGGCTTTGAAAGCGTGCCTGCCGCCACCGTCGCGCTGGCCTATCGCCGCAGCGTGGAAGGCGTGCAGAGTGGCCGGGTTTATAAAGTCGGTTACTGAGGCTTAACGGCAGCGATCAACACCAGCATCGGTCGCTCCGCTTCTTCGGCCAGCGCGGGCCAGGCGTCAATCTGTGCCTGCGTTGGGCCCCACTCGTTGACTTCGCGAAGGCTTAAACCTGCGTGAATCAGCGCATTCAGCGTCGTGCCAAGCGTGCGGTGATATTTGATCACGCCGTCCGCCAGCCAGTTGCTGACGCGCTGTCCCTCCTGCTGATACTGATTCACTCCCCAGAACCGCTGGCCGTTGTCATCCGTCAGCCAGCCCTGGCGCGAAGCGCAGGTGTAGATCGGATGCTCCATCGAAAAGACCAGGCTACCGCCGGGTTTGAGCGCGCGCTGAACGTGGCGAAAAAGTGTATCGAGTTCAGGCAGATAGTGCAGCGCAAGCGAGCTGTAAACCAGATCAAGACTGTTGTCTTCCAGTTTCACATCCTCGAGATTGCGGCGTTGATACGTGATGGCGGGATCGGCGGTAAGCTCGGCGGCACGGGCGAGCATTTTCTCGGAGATATCGACGCCCGTCACCTGCGCCGCGCCGAGCTCACGCGCGCTGCGGCAGAACCAGCCGTAACCGCAGCCCAGATCGATGACCGTTTTTCCGGCCAGATCGGGCAGCATGGATTTGAGCGTCGGCCATTCCGGTGCGCCGTCCAGCCCCTGCACCGATCGCGGAAGCTGGGCATAGCCCTCGAAAAACGCCGGATTGTCGTAAATATTTTGTGCCATCGCAGATCCCTCTTGGTGAATATGCGTAGCAGTATATCGCAGGGTTTAGGTTTTGTTGGCCGGGCAAGGCGTAACCGTCACCCGGCGCACTGTTAGCTCACGGTGCCCCACACCAGGTTCCCGTTATGGAACGTCGCGGTTCGCGGGGAAATGCGCGCAACGGCTTCTGCCGAGCAGGAGGCGTCCACCAGCACAAAACTCGCGGCATCCTGCGCTTTCGGCCACACGCGTTCGCCTTTGTCGTTCAGTGGCAGTACGTTGCCGGTCGCAATGCCCAACGCGCGGGACAGCGTTTGCTCGTTCGGACGGATATAGAGCTGCGCATACAGGTTCGCTTTTTCCAGCATGTCTCCCAGACCGTACGGCGACCAGTGGTCGATCACGCTGTCGGTGCCCGTCATCACAAATACGCCTTTATCGCGCAACTGTTTGAGCGGCATGTGTAAGGTGCCAATCGGCACGGTCGAGGCGACGGTGATTTGCTGCGCCGCCATGCGCGTGGCCAGGGCATCCACTTGCTGTTCGTTAAGCGTCGCCAGCGCAAAGCCGTGGCTGATGGTCAGCTTTCCCTTTAACGCTGGGGTTTTCTCGACCGTCTCCACCATATAATTCACCGCCGCCACGCCTGCGGGGCTGGTCTCGTGCAGGTGGATATCCACCCCTTTGTCATAATCCAGCGCGATCTGGAACATGGTATCGAGCGATTTTTCCATCGCGCCGTCGACGTTAGTCGGGTCCAGCCCGCCGACGTAGTGCGCCCCGGCCTGCATCGCTTCACGCATCAGCGGTTCGCATTTTGACAGCAGCAGCCCATGCTGCGGGAACGCAACAATTTCGCAGTCAAAACCGGGCTTACGCCGCGCCAGCACCGCCTGCAGGTTTTCCAGATTCTTCAGGCCGGAGGTCGGTTCGATATTGCAGTGGCTGCGGGCGATGGTTGAGCCTTTGGACTGAATCAGGTCGATCAGCTTTTCCGCACGTTCCTGCGTATAAGGTTGCAGCTCGGGCAGCAGTTTTTGTTCGAGGCGGATCATGTCCTGAATAGTGGTACCCGCCGGGCGATTCAGCGAGCGCCACGGGCCGCCGTAGAAGGTCTTGTCCAGATGGATGTGCATGTCGCGCATCGCCGGGAGCATCAGCTTGCCTCCCGCATCGTAATGGGGCAGCGCGCTGTCGGCATGGCTTTTGTTGTCACGCAGGGCGACGATTTTGCCGTCCTGGATCTCCAGGGTTTTAAGCTCGGTACGGGTGCTGGTTGCCACATCGCCGTCGACGTTAAATCCGGCCTCCAGCAGCACGTTGTCGAGGTAGTAATGTTTCGCGGTGATGTTCATCGTTTTGCCCGTCTCGCAGGTGTTCTTCGCTGTCTCAGCAGCATACGCGACGGAGCCGGTCGCGCCAAACAGCGCGCAGGCAGTGACCATTTTGCCGCTCTGGCTGATAAACTCACGGCGGCTTTTATTCTCTTTCATCGTATCTTCCTTTTAGTGCTCTTTTACGCATTCACAATGTGAGTGCCGGTCTCACCGCGCAGCGCCGCAGGCAGACAGTCTGGCGAGGTAATGATGACCCGTTTGCCGCCCTGTTTCAGGAACGCCAGACTGGCGACTATTTTCGGCAACATACTGCCCGCCGGGAAATGGCCCTCTTCCATGTAGCGCGTCATCTGCGCCACGCTCACGGTATCCAGCGCCTGCTGGTTCGGCTTGCCAAAGTTGATGCACACCTTCTCAACGCCGGTGGTGATCACCAGTACATCGGCGGCGATTTCGCGTGCCAGCAGCGCGGTGGAGAGATCTTTATCAATCACCGCGTCGACGCTCTGATAATCCCCCTCTTGAGTGTGGATCACCGGAATCCCGCCGCCTCCGGCGCCGATCACCACAAAGCCTTTTTGCGTCAGCGCTTTGATGGCGTCGGCTTCAACGATGCGCACCGGCTGCGGCGAGGCGACCACGCGACGATAGCCGCGCCCGGAATCCTCGACAAAGTGCCAGTCCGGATGGGCGAGCTGCAGCTCATCGCGCTGGGCTTCACTGAAGAAGGCACCGATAGGTTTAGTCGGATGGGTAAAGCCGGGATCGTGTTGATCCACTTCCACCTGGGTGACCACCGTCACCGCCTTTTGCTCCCCGCGCGCCGCGAGACGGTTGTTCAGCGCCTGCTGGATCAGATAGCCGATCCCGCCCTGCGTGTCGGCCACGCAGTTGGCGAGCGGCGTCAGGGGCAGCCCTTCGCGCTCGTGGGCAATCTCTGCACGCCTGAGATCAAGCCCCACCTGCGGGCCGTTGCCGTGGGTGAGGACGATGTCGTAGTCGGAGGCGAGCATCTCTAATACCGACTCCGCCACCGCTTTGACCGCCTGCGCCTGATGTTCAATCGACTGACTGGCGTTATCTTTGATAATGCTGTTACCACCGATGGCGACGACCATGAGTTCTTTCATTGTGTTTCCTTTATGGGTGCGGTCTGGCCCCCTCACCCGGCCCTTCTCCCCTGTAAGAGGATGAGGGTGAGGGGATCAGGCATTATCAGGACTCAGAAACCGGCGCGACCGACCGCGCGACTTCGCGGCTGTCCAGCACATGTTTCACCACGAACATCCCGCTCATCATCAGGTACGCCGTCACAAACATCAGCGAACTGCCTTCGGCAAATCCCACCACCGGCGCGTGAATCACGCCGAACAGTGCCAGCAGCGCCCCCACCGCCGCAGCAATCGCTCCGCGTAGGGGTTTATTGATGATGGCGAAGATCGCGATACACCCCCAGAGCATGCTGGCGAGCGGTGCGCCGTTGCCCAGATGCACCAGCCCTTCGTAGTAGATGCCTTTGCTGTGCAGCACGTCGGTGCCGATTTTCGCCGCATTGGTTCCCGCCGCGCCCATCACGCTGTTCATCATGGTCAGCGCCCAGTTGGCGATCCACGGGAACAGACAGATAAAGATGACGGGCACCTCCACTTTGGGCGTTTCCCTCACCACCTGGTTGGCGGTGACGACGCCGATAAACACCAGAATCGGCACGATGGCAGTCATCGGAATGATGGCGAGCATAAACGCCCCAAGCCCGAAAAGCGGCACGATGAACATGGTGACGCCCGACGCCAGGGTGTAGCCAATGCTTGCGCCCATCGCTTTCCAGCCCGCGTGACCGACGTAGACCGTCACCGGGAACGGGTTGCCCATCAGACAGCCGAGCATGGAGGCCAGACCGTTCGCCAGCATCACCTTGCGGGTCGGGTATTCGTCCCCCGCCGCGTGGGCGCTTTCGATGTTTTCGAGGTCAAAGATATAGTTCGCCAGCCCCAGTGGAACCGCCGAGGCCAGGTACGGCAGAGCGTGCGGCAGGCCTTGCATGAAACTGTCAACGTGGACTTCCGGCGGGTTAAAGCCGAACGATGACATGGACGCTTTGATCGCTTCCGGGCTTTGCAGACCGGAGATCCACGCCAGCGCCGTCCCGGCGATCAACAGCAACAGACCGGTCGGGATGCTGGCGAAGATCGGTTTTTTGCCGAACCAGTTGATGAAGATCAGCAGCAGCACGATGAAGGAGACCGTCGGTGCTTCGAACGCCTGCAGCATCGGGTTCATCGCCAGCAGCAGCAGACCTAAACCGGACAGGCACGACAGCAGCACGGTGCGCGGGATCATCTTGCGGATGGTTTCACCTAAAAATGAGCCGCCCGCCAGAATCATCGCTTCAACAAAGCACCACACCAGACCAATCTGGATGGCGAAATCCGCGTCGCCGGTCTGCTGGTAAACCGGCATCAGCACCAGGAACGTCACCGTGAAAATGGACGGCGCGCTTGGGCCAGAGGGCAGAGCCGTCACATCCGTGCGCCCGGTCTGGCGCTGCATCTGCAGGCCAAACCACGCGTAGCAAATGCTGGCGACCAGCACCGCCAGCCCGAAGGCAGGCGCGATACGTCCATAAACAATCTCTTTCGGGATGCCGACGACAAAAATGAGCAGCCCCATCATGGTCAGCAAATTGGTCAGGTTGTTGGTCATCAGGCCGAAATAGGCCGCCCAGTCACCTCTTTTCCACTCCAGTTTCATGCTTTTCATGGATGCTTGCCTTATAAAAAGTAGCGATCGCGGAAGGTCAACAGCGCCTTTTCAAAACAGCTAAATGGCGGGTGAACGATGCCCGCCCCAATCATGCCGATCCCGGCGTCTTTGTGAGCAATGGCGGTGTTGATCACCGGCAGAATGCCGCTGGCGGCAACTTTAGTGATATCAATCGCCGTCGGAATGCCCATAAACGAGAGCAGCGGAATGGTGACGTTCGGGTTTTCGCCGAGGGTGATTTCGCGCATCTGCCGCGAGAAGTCGATGGCTTCGTCCACCGTACCGCCCACCAGCGCGACAATTGCCGGAGCCGTCGCCATCGCGAACCCGCCGATGCCGTAGGTTTCGGTGATGGCGCTGTCGCCGATATCCAGACCGGAGTCCTCCGGCTTGTAACCGGCAAACATTGGGCCGATCACCTGCTGCGCCGGGCCGGTAAACCACTGCCCCGGCAGGCCGGAAATGCGCAGGCCGAATTCATAGCCGTTGCGCGCCATGGTAGTGACGACGGTGCTGTATTCGATACCGTGCGCCGCATCCAGCGCGGCTTTGCACATTGCCATCCACGTCGGGCCGGAGAAGTAGTCGCTGCTCGCCACGAACTCGAACACCTGACGCTGCTGCTCTACCGGATAACCGGCCTGAATCAGCCCCGGCGTCAGGGCCTGGATCAGCAGCGTGGTGCCCGCGTTATTGCGGTTGTGGCACTCGTCGCCCATGTGCAGCGCCTGAGCCAGCATTAAGCGCAGATCGATTTCGCCGATGATTTTCATCGCATCGCGCAGCATCGGGCCGAGCACGTCGCGCATCCAGTTCAGACGGTCGATCACACTCTGATCGTTGGCCCCCATGCGCAGGATTTTTGCCATCTGCTCACTGAGGTTGGTGAACGCGCGGTTACCGTAGGTTTTGTTCTCGACGATGTGCATAAACATCGACGCCGACGTGACGCCCGCCATTGAGCCGACGCAGTCGTGTTCGTGGCACGGCGAGAACGTGATTTTCCCGGAGGCCGCCAGGCGTTCGGCGTCGCTCAGAGAATCAGCCAGCCCTTCAAACACCAGCGCCCCCGTCACCGCACCGCGCATCGCGCCGCACATGTTTTCCCACGCCACCGGTGGCCCAGCGTGCAGGATGGTCGTAGGGGTCATGCCAGGCACCACGTTGATGGCCTGGTCGAAGCCCACCAGCACCGGATGGGACTGAATAATCCGCTCCAGCGCCAGTTTGTTGGCGGCGGCAATTTTCCCGGCAAGGGTCGGCTGTGCCAGCTGATCCAGCGCCTCGACCACCTGCAGATTGCCCTGCCCCGGCGGCGTCCAGTCGAGCTGCGTGACCGGGACGTGCTGTTTTTTCAGATCGTCGCTGAACAGGGCGATGCCTACGTTAATGACGTTCAACGGCTGGTTAAATAAGGTTTTCATCAGGCTTTCTCTCCTTTGCAGACAAATTCACGCGCCAGTAATCCGGTGTTAGTGCTGCTGCTCGCCCAGATCACACCTGCGTCTGTCAGTAGCTGGCACTGCTGCGACAGGGACGGAGTATCCAGGTCGGTGCCCAGCACGTAGCCGAGGATCTCCAGCGGGCGGTTGTCCGCTTTGGCGATGGCCTGCGCCTCTTTGATGGCGTCGATCATCACCCCGACCGGATCCTCGTGAGAGCCGAAACCGAGCACGAAATCCATCACGATGACGCCCACTTCCGGGTCGCGCGCCTCCTGCAACAGGCGGCTGATGCGGTTAGTCGGATCGATCATCGGGTGCGGTTTTCCGTTGGTGAAATCATCGTCGCCAAAATCGAGGAAGGTGTGAGCCTGGCTGACGTTGAGATCCGCCAGACGTTTGGTCGGGTCCGGCTGAATGTTGCTGTAGACGTTGTCGAATTTTTCCAGCGCCGCGAACATCGCTTCGTCACACAGGGTGCCGCCGCAGAACAGACCGCGAATGTACTTTTGCTGTGGCGTGAGGCGAGCGCGCACCTCTTCAATTAATGGCCAGTTGAGCGGGTGGAGATCGAGAGACTCCTTTTTGATGCCCGTGAGCAGAACCGCTTTCAGGGCCGCCTCTTTGGTGCCACGCGCGAACTGTAAACCCGCTTCATCGGCTGGCGGTTCGTTGCGACCGAGGAAGCAGACAACGACCGGTTTGCGGCAGGCGCGGGCGCAGGCCAGCACGTTTTCGGCCACCTTCGGCGCAGGCGGTTTGGAGATGAGCGCGATCACTTCAGTGGCTTCGTCGGCTTCCAGCATGTCGATGGCGTCGAGCATCATCAGGCCGCCGATCTTTTCGCTCAAATCGCGCCCGCCAGTGCCGATCAGCTGTGAAATTCCGCCGCCAAACTCATGAATACGCGCGCTCAGCTCCTGGCTGCCGGTCCCCGACGCGCCGACGATGCCAATCGGCCCGCGACGTACCGCGTTGCCAAAGCACAGTGCTGCGCCGTTGATAATGGCGGTTCCGCAGTCGGGTCCCATCATCAGCAGACCTTTCTGGTGCGCCAGCTGCTTGAGGGCCAGCTCGTCGTCGAGGCTGACGTTGTCGGAGAAGAGCATCACGTTGAGATCGTTTTCCAGCGCCTGGCGTGCTTCCCGGGCGGCAAACAGGCCGTTAACGGAGATCACCGCCAGGTTACTGTCGGGGCGATGCGTTTTGGCGCTGGCGAGGGTAGCGAAACGGGCTTCGTGCGCGCCGCCGCTCTCTTTACGGGTAAATAAGGCTTCGATGGCAGCCAGCGTTTCGTCACTGGCGGCCTCGCCTTTAATCACAATCATCAGGTCGCCGTTTTTAGCGTCCTGCAATTCCGGCGTTAATAATCCCAGGTTTTTTAATACGCCTTTATTCATTTCAGTCGCCATCGCCACAAATGCCTGTTCCACACCGGGCAATTTATTGGCTTTGGTCGAGACCGACATCAGTGAGACAGAATCAAAATAGGTATTCTTTTTAATAACGATTTTGGTGGGCATGTTTTCCTCCCGAATGCGGGCAAAAGGGGGCCGCCATCATGATTAAGGCATGATGGTAAACGTGAAAAAATTCAGGTCAGGCAAGCCCGAAACGGCTTGCCGAAGACATTACGCGCCGGCGGCTAACAGCAGTTCAGCAATCGCGTGATAGCCTTTTTCGCGCGCCAGTTCGAGCGGGGTTTTCCCGTATTTGTCGGTCATGTGCGGATTGGCGCCGTGGTCGAGGAGTAATTTGACGATCTCCTGCTGTTTCGCCCCGCCGTCGTTGAGGACGATGGCTTCCAGCAAGGGCGTCCAGCCGACAAAGTTGGTGTGGTTTACGTTGATATCCGTATGCGCCAGCAGCTCGCGGACAATCTCCACGTGGCCTTTTTCGCTCGCGGGGGTAATCCCCACGCCGCCAAAGCGTGACAAGCGATCGAGATCCGGATTGGCCGGCAGGACGATGCGCAGCAAGGTAAGGTCATTCGTCAGGCAGCTAATTAAGAACGGGTTAAAACAGGTCTGGTCCTGTTTATCGATATCCGCACCGGCGGAAATAAGGAATTCAACGCAAGGATAATGCTTTTTCAGGCTGGCAATAATAATGGCGGTTCTTTTCTGGCGATTGGTGGCATTGATGTCCACCCCTTTTTCCAGACAGGCTTTGAGTGCATCCAGATTGCCCTGCTCTGCCGCCAGCAGAAATTCAGTAACGAGTTCATTTGCAGACATATTCAGACTCCGATGTTTTCATTTCTGATGACCTGAGAATAGCAACAGCCCCGTGATAAAAGAATCCGCTTAAATTTCATTCATCGTAAGGACAGTGATTATTGAATGGAAATCAACAGTCGGGCCAAAACGTGCGTCGGTGCAATGTTTTTCTTATCGTTGACGCCCTTTTCCGCCGTAAAAGCGCATTCTGCTTATATCTCGACACGCCTTGCCTGGCGCGGCCTGAAACAAAATAGCAGAAGTGTGATAGTGCTCAAACGAGATGTAACTGCAGTGTTAAATATTGTTCAAAACTGATTGCCGTTGCGGGCGATTACAAATAGATTCAACAATACCGCCGGGGCTTATGTGAGGGGCTGCGCCATGAATTCGATATTTACGGAAGAGAACCTGCTGGCCTTTACCGCCGCCGCACGCTTCGGCAGTTTTAGCAAAGCGGCCGAAGAGCTGGGCGTGACCACTTCCGCCATCAGCTACACCATCAAACGGATGGAGACGGGGCTGGACGTGGTGCTGTTTGTGCGCAATACGCGCAGCATCGAGCTGACGGAGTCCGGGTTTTACTTTTACCGTAAAGCGACGGATCTGCTCAATGACTTCCACGCCATCAAACGCGGGATAGATACCATTTCACAGGGTATCGAAGCGCGGGTGCGGATCTGTATCAACCAGCTGTTATACACCCCGCGTCATACCGCCCGGCTGTTACAGGTCTTAAAAAAACAGTTCCCCACCTGCCAGATCACCGTCACCACCGAGGTGTATAACGGCGTGTGGGATTCGATCATTAATAATCAGGCCAATATTGCGATTGGCGCGCCGGATACGCTGCTCGACGGCGGCGGGATTGATTACACGGAAATCGGCGCGATTCGCTGGGTTTTTGCCATTTCACCCCAGCATCCGCTGGCGTTTTCCCCGGAGCCGATTGCCGAGAGCCAGCTGCGCCTCTATCCCAACATCATGGTCGAAGACACGGCGCATACGATCAATAAAAAAGTGGGCTGGTTGCTGCACGGACAGGAGGCGATTCTGGTGCCGGACTTTAACACCAAATGTCAGTGTCAGATTTTGGGCGAGGGAATTGGATTTTTACCGGAACATATGGCGCGCGAAGCGGTAGAGGATGGATTACTGGTGACACGACGCATTAATAATCCGCGCCAGGACTCGCGCATGCTGCTGGCCACGCAGCATGCCGCGACCGGCCAGGTGACCCGCTGGATCAAACAGCAGTTTGGGCCTCAGGGGGTACTGACCGGGATATATAGCGATTTACTGTGGCGTGATTAACGCGCGTTTTTAATCGCGGCTCTGCACCCAGAAGGCGTGAATAAGCCCCGGGATGTAACCCAGCAGCGTCAGAATGATATTCAGAATAAACGCCCAGCCGAAACCTTTACCGAGCAGAACACCCAGTGGCGGGATCAGAATAGTAATAACGATACGCCAGAAACCCATACTTTCTCCATTCAAGCTAAAAAAAGAACATTGTTAAAAAAAGTTTTAACGTTAAGCGTAGCGAGTTTACCGTGTCGCGCCATTCCTTAAGTCTGCTTTTACGCTCCTTTACCCTTTTTACAATCACTTAGACTAACGATTAAGGGGTATTCACGCGTTACACCTGTACCCGGCTGATGACGTGGGCTAAGGTAAGAAATACCAAAACGAGGAGGACATTATGTTTACTGTTGGAGATGTTGTGCAGCCACGTATGGGCGGGCCAAAGCTGAAAGTCGTTGAAGTGCATGACGATCAAATTGTTGCCGTGCAGGCGAGCAATGAGCAGGGAGAGAAGTTTACGCTGAAGGCGGCGGATGTGGCGTTGTATAAAGAAGACGGCGATTTCGGCGTCTGCTGAAAGCTCAGGGCGGTGAGATACCGCCCTGATGTGAAATCACTTAGATTAAGAAATCATCCAGTGACTGGCCATTTGCCAGCGCAGTGGCAATTGGCTTAGGCGTACGGCCCTGGCCGGTCCAGGTTTTCACTTCGCCGTTAGCGTCAGTAAAACGGTATTTCGCTTCACGCGCCTGGCGTTTTTGCGGCTGGCTGGCACCTTTCAAAACGTCTTTACCCAGCAGATCTTCTGGAGAAATACCGTCAGCTTTCATCAGCTCTAACAGAGCATTAATTTTCTGCTGCTGTTCAGCCTGCTGACTCTGCATTTCATCTTGCTCATTACGTTTTTCTTCCGTAACAATGCGGAATTTTTCCAGCATTTCTTCAAGCACATCAACAGAAAACTCGCGCGCCATTGCGCGAAGGGTACGGATATTATTAAGATTTTGTAACATTGAAGACATATTACTGAAGACCTTTTATGAGTTGATTCAATGAGCAATAGTTCAATATGGTAATCCACTTTACTTTGAATATCCAGCGAGATTCCTCCCAGACTTTTATTAAGGATATTCAACAATATTTAATTAATTATCCTTACCTTTATTTGCATTGCATTCAATATTGCTTTTGTTTATCTCACACTTTCTATTTCTTCTGAGCAGGTTTTTGACCAAACGCTGCCCCTCTCTCGCGCAATGCTGAATAATCACTCAACTGTTAAGCATAACTAAACAAGATAACGTTCAGAACAATTCACCACTAAACAGGCGAAAATAGAACATTAATAATACGTAGCGACGTTTTTACCCGTTCGGAAGTTGAGTCTGCTGAGACGATAATTTTCTCGAATACATCTTATTGCTCATACTCACTCATTTAATTGATTTACAAGCATATTTGCAAGATAAAAACAGAAAGCACCACCGTAGAGAAAAAGTGGGATGTTTTAGAGCATTTCGTGGACAAAAGGTCATTAAATAAATATTTTTCACTCATTGTGACTTTCAAAGCAGAGAGATACTCTATACACGCTCAACAAACCAACCTAAAGCACCATTTGCTGCAGGTAAAATCTCTGTTTTGTGTTCTTCTCAAGGAGTTCGGACATGTTCTCACCGCAGTCTCGCCTGCGCCATGCAGTTGCAGACACTTTCGCGATGGTCGTCTACTGTTCCGTAGTGAACATGCTGATCGAGATATTCCTCTCCGGAATGTCTTTTGAGCAGTCCCTTTCTTCAAGACTGGTGGCCATTCCGGTCAACATTCTTATTGCATGGCCGTATGGTTTTTACCGTGACGCCGTTATGCGCCTGGCGCGCCGTTTTAGCCCGTCGGGCTGGCTCAAAAACCTGGCAGACGTGCTGGCTTACGTCACCTTCCAGTCACCGGTGTATGTGGCGATTTTGCTGACCGTCGGCGCAGACTGGCATCAGATTGCGGCTGCCGTCAGCTCGAATATTGTGGTGTCGATGTTGATGGGTGCGGCCTATGGCTACTTCCTGGACTACTGTCGCCGCCTGTTTAAAGTCAGCCAGTATCATCAGTCTCAGGCGTAAAGTGCTGCGACTGGCCGCTGCCAGTCGCACGTTTATTGCGGTTCGCCAAACAGACCTGTCAGAAATCGCTCCAGCGCCATGCGGGAGCTAAAACCATGCGGAATACCGTAATGCTGGTGCCGTTCTCCGGCTAAATACAGCGGAAATTCCTGATAATGATCGCAGGTTTTGATATCCGTGGCAGGTTCAGCAAACGACAAACTACGGTCTTTAAGGGTGGGGTGAATAATCAGCGCAGTGCGTCCCATTCGGGCTTCGCGGTTAACATAGACATAATTATCGCCACGGCGATATCCGTATGTTTTTTGAGTCACTGCATCCATGATGAAACCCGCTTTTTCAAGAACGCGCGCCACCTCATCGGGTCGTAAATACATATTTTATCCTCGTTATCTTTTCCTGCGGGCCAACCTTACAATAATCATCGTTGGCAACGCTTTCAGATAAATCCATAAAGGCCACGATAAGTCGTGACTCGCTTCAGATATTAAAAACCTGGACTAAACTGTGTGTGAACGCAAAATTATGGAGGATCGTATGTTTAACAGACCGAACCGAAACGATATTAATGACGACGCTCAGGATATTCGTAACGATGTCAGCCAATTAGCCGACACACTGGAGGATGTATTGAAATCTTGGGGCTCTGATGCAAAGGATGAGGCGGATGTCGCCAGACGTAAGGCTCAGTCTCTGCTGCGTGAAACCCGCGCCCGGATGCATGGCCGCTCACGCACCACGCAGGCCGCCTGCGATGCGATTGGCTGTGCCAATACCTTTATCCGTGAAAAACCGTTGTACGCTGTGGGGACCGTTGCCGCAGTAGGGATTTTTATCGGTGCCTTGCTGACGCTGCGTAAATAACCTTAAAACGCGTCATTTGCTGACCCTCGTTCGCCTCTGCGATCGGGGGTTTTTATTTTTACGGTCAAAAAAACGCCAGAAGCCGTGTGCAGCCTGCCCCTCCTCGCATCGCTCATCATCAAGGCAAAATCAATTGATAAATCCCATATCTTGTATGGTTGAAACTTACATCAACTACATCTAGTATTCCCTCTAACAAGACACACACAACCCGACGCGCTCATTCGCGCCGCTCCTTCATTCTAAATGGAAATACGAATCATGAGCATTACTATTTACACTCGTAACGACTGTGTTCAGTGCCACGCCACGAAACGTGCAATGGAAAACCGTGGCGTCGCGTTTGAGATGGTGAATGTGGACTTGCAGCCCGATGCGGCAGACGCCCTGCGCGCGCAAGGATTTCGTCAGCTTCCGGTGGTGATCGCCGGGGAAACCAGCTGGTCAGGCTTTCGCCCGGACATGATTAATCGCCTGCAAACGCAGGCCGTCAGCGCATGAGTCTGCTCGTCTACTTCTCCAGCAGCTCGGAAAATACGCTGCGCTTTATCGAGCGTCTCGGGCTGCCCGCCGTGCGTATTCCGCTTAACGAGCGCGAGCGCATTCAGGTAGACGAGCCTTATATTCTGGTGGTCCCCAGCTATGGCGGCGGTGGAACGGCGGGCGCGGTGCCCCGTCAGGCAATCCGCTTTCTTAATGATCCCCACAACCGGGCGCTGATTCGCGGTGTGATCGCCGCAGGCAATCGCAATTTTGGCGACGCGTTCTGCCGTGCCGGGGATGTTATCTCTCAAAAGTGCGGCGTGCCGTATCTCTATCGTTTTGAACTGATGGGGACACAGCAGGACGTAGAGAACGTGCGTAAAGGAGTGAACGAATTTTGGCAACGACAACCGCAGAACGCGTAGTGCAAGGCTCAACGGATTACCATGCCCTGAACGCTATGCTGAACCTCTACGATCGCGAGGGGAATATTCAGTTTGGCAAAGACCACGAGGCGGTGGAGGCCTTTTTTGCCGCCCACGTCCGCCCGAACACGCTCTCTTTTGCCAGCCAGCAGGCGCGCCTCGACTATCTGGTCAACGAAGGTTATTACGAAGCGCGGGTGCTGACGCGCTACGATCGCGACTTTGTGGTGAAACTGTTTGAACGCGCTCACGCCAGCGGTTTCCGTTTCCAGACGTTCCTCGGCGCCTGGAAGTATTACACCAGCTACACGCTCAAAACCTTCGACGGCAAACGCTATCTGGAAAGTTTTGAAGATCGCGTCTGTATGGTGGCCTTAACGCTCGCGCAGGGCGATGAAGCGCTGGCACAACAGCTGACGGACGAGATCCTCTCGGGCCGCTTCCAGCCCGCCACGCCAACATTCCTCAACTGCGGGAAAGCCCAGCGCGGTGAGCTGGTCTCCTGCTTCCTGCTGCGCATCGAAGACAATATGGAGTCGATTGGCCGGGCGGTGAACTCGGCCCTGCAGCTCTCCAAACGCGGGGGCGGCGTCGCGTTTCTGCTGTCGAATCTGCGGGAGTCCGGCGCGCCGATCAAGCGCATCGAAAACCAGTCCTCTGGCGTGATCCCGGTGATGAAAATGCTGGAAGATGCGTTTTCCTACGCTAACCAGCTGGGTGCGCGTCAGGGCGCGGGCGCGGTGTATCTCCACGCCCATCACCCGGACATCCTGCGGTTTCTCGATACCAAACGCGAAAACGCCGATGAAAAAATCCGCATCAAAACGCTGTCCCTCGGGGTGGTGATCCCGGATATCACCTTCCAGCTGGCGAAAGAGAATGCCGAGATGGCCCTCTTCTCGCCATATGACATTGAGCGCATCTACGGCAAGCCGTTTGGCGATGTGGCCATAAGCGAGCTGTACGACGAACTGGTCGCTGACGATCGCATTCGCAAAAAAACCATTAATGCCCGCGACTTCTTCCAGACGCTGGCCGAGATCCAGTTCGAGTCCGGCTACCCGTACATCATGTATGAAGATACGGTGAACCGCGCTAACCCGATTGCCGGGCGCATCAACATGAGCAACCTGTGCTCGGAGATTTTGCAGGTCAACAGCGCGTCGACTTACGACGAGAATCTGGATTACGCCGAAACAGGCAAAGATATCTCCTGCAACCTTGGCTCACTGAATATTGCCCACACCATGGATTCCCCGAATTTTGGCCGCACTGTGGAAACCGCGATTCGTGGCCTGACGGCGGTGTCGGACATGAGCCACATCCGCAGCGTGCCGTCGATCGAAGCCGGGAATGCCGCGTCTCACGCCATCGGACTGGGACAGATGAATTTGCACGGCTATCTGGCGCGCGAAGGCATTCCTTACGGCAGTGCCGAAGGGCTGGATTTCACCAATTTCTATTTCTACACCATCACCTGGCATGCCTTGCATACTTCAATGATGCTGGCCCGCGAGCGTAACCAGCGCTTCGCCGGGTTTGAACAGTCGCGCTACGCCAGCGGAGAGTATTTTAATCAGTATCTGGAAAGTGACTGGCAGCCGAAAACCGAGAAAGTGCGGGCGTTGTTCGCCCGTGCCGGGGTCCCGATTCCGACGCGCGAGATGTGGCAGCAGCTGCGCGCCGACGTCATGCAGTACGGCATCTACAACCAGAACCTGCAGGCGGTGCCGCCTACCGGATCGATTTCCTATATCAACCACGCGACGTCGAGCATTCACCCTATCGTCTCGAAAATTGAGATCCGCAAGGAAGGCAAAACCGGACGCGTCTACTATCCCGCGCCGTTTATGACCAACGAGAACCTGGCGCTCTATCAGGATGCCTATGAAATCGGCCCGGAGAAGATTATTGATACCTACGCCGAGGCGACCCGCCATGTGGATCAGGGGCTGTCGCTGACGTTGTTCTTCCCCGATACCGCCACCACGCGCGATATCAACAAGGCGCAGATTTACGCCTGGAAGAAAGGCATCAAAACCCTGTACTACATTCGCCTGCGTCAGCTTGCGCTGGAAGGCACCGAAATTGAAGGCTGCGTGTCCTGCGCGCTGTAAGGAGAAAGGATGAAACTGTCACGCGTATGCGCCGTTAACTGGAACAAAATTCAGGACGATAAAGATCTGGAGGTGTGGAACCGCCTGACCAGCAACTTCTGGCTGCCGGAAAAAGTGCCGCTCTCCAACGATATTCCGGCGTGGGCCACCCTCAGCCACGCCGAACAGCAGCTGACCATCCGTGTGTTTACCGGGCTGACGCTGCTGGACACTATTCAGAACACCGTCGGCGCCCCGGCGCTGATGGCGGATTCACTGACGCCTCACGAAGAGGCGGTGATGTCGAATATCAGCTTTATGGAGGCGGTCCACGCCCGTTCCTACAGCTCGATTTTCTCGACGCTGTGCCAGACCAAAGATGTGGATGCGGCCTATACCTGGAGCGAAGAGAGTGCCCCGCTCCAGCGCAAAGCCCAGCTGGTGCTGGAGTATTACCAGGCCGATGAGCCGCTGAAGAAGAAAATCGCCAGCGTGTTCCTGGAATCTTTCCTCTTCTATTCCGGCTTCTGGCTGCCGATGTACTGGTCGAGTCGCGGCAAGCTGACCAACACCGCCGATTTGATTCGCCTGATCATCCGCGACGAAGCGGTTCACGGGTATTACATCGGCTATAAATATCAGAAAGGGCTGGAGAAAATTAGCGAAGCAAAACGCGAGGAGCTGAAAGGTTTTGCGCTGGATTTGCTGATGGATCTTTATGACAACGAGCTGAGCTACACGGAAGAGCTGTATGCGGGAACCGGCTGGGAGGAGGATGTCAAAGCGTTCCTCTGCTACAACGCCAACAAAGCGCTGATGAATCTCGGCTATGAGGCGCTGTTCCCGCCGGAGATGGCGGAGGTGAATCCGGCGATTCTGGCGGCGCTCTCGCCGAATGCCGACGAAAACCACGACTTCTTCTCCGGGTCCGGCTCATCCTACGTGATGGGTAAAGCGGTGGAAACGGAGGACGAGGACTGGGATTTTTAGCACGGTATTTTTCCCTTCATTTTAACCCTCTCCCTTTCGGGAGAGGGGATCGTCAAATCGCCAGACCTAACGCTCGTTAATTTAATATAAATCCCATTTTTCCCCACAAATATTCCCTGTAATCTATACTGTAATTCCAGCGTCATATTCTCCTGAATCATTCCGATCCAGAAGAAATTCCCCGACCGCGCGGCAAAAATCTCAGAAAAATTCGACACCCGCTCAGCCCTTACCTCATGGGAAATTCAGCCATTTCACCACCGGCAAAATTCGTGCCACACGCGGCACAAGGGTTGTCTCAGATTCTCAGTATGTTAGGGTATGGCCAGTTCATTATTTTTAATGGTATTGATATCGACGCTAATAAATAACGGGAATTACTCTATTGCATGGCAATTAAATTAGAAGTTAAAAATCTCTATAAAGTATTTGGCGAGCATCCACAGCGCGCGTTCAAATATATTGAAAAAGGACTTTCAAAAGAACAAATCCTGGAGAAGACAGGATTATCCCTTGGCGTTAAAGACGCCAGTCTGGCAATTGAAGAAGGCGAGATTTTCGTCATCATGGGGTTATCCGGTTCGGGTAAATCCACTATGGTTCGCCTTCTCAATCGCCTGATTGAACCCACCCGCGGACAGGTGCTGATTGATGGCGTTGATATCGCCAGAATATCTGACGCCGAGCTTCGTGAGGTGCGCAGGAAAAAGATTGCGATGGTCTTCCAGTCATTCGCGCTAATGCCACATATGACGGTACTGGATAATACCGCTTTCGGTATGGAATTAGCGGGAATCCCTGCGGCGATTCGCCAGGAAAAAGCGCTGGATGCATTACGCCAGGTGGGACTGGAAAATTATGCCCACGGCTATCCGGATGAACTTTCTGGCGGTATGCGTCAGCGCGTCGGTTTAGCCCGCGCATTAGCCATCAATCCCGATATTTTATTAATGGATGAAGCCTTCTCGGCCCTCGATCCATTAATTCGTACCGAGATGCAGGATGAGCTGGTAAAACTGCAGGCAAAACATCAGCGAACCGTGGTCTTTATTTCCCACGATCTCGATGAAGCGATGCGTATTGGCGATCGTATTGCCATTATGCAAAATGGCGAAGTGGTGCAGGTCGGTACGCCGGACGAAATTCTGAATAATCCGGCCAATGATTATGTGCGCACCTTCTTCCGGGGCGTGGATATTAGCCAGGTGTTTAGCGCGAAAGATATTTCCCGCCGCGCGCTGGATGGCATTATTCGCCGCACGCCAGGGTTTGGCCCGCGCTCGGCGCTGAAACTGCTGCAGGACGAAGACCGCGAATATGGCTATGTCATTGAGCGCGGTAATAAATTTGTAGGCATTGTCTCCATCGACTCTCTGAAAAAAGCGCTTAGCGAAAACCAGGGAATCGATGCGGCGTTACTCGACGCTCCGCTTGCCGTGGACGCCGAAACGCCGCTCAGCGAGTTGCTCTCTCACGTCGGCCAGGCACCCTGCGCGGTTCCGGTCATTGGAGAAGAACAACAGTACGTCGGCATCATCTCAAAACGCATGTTGCTGCAGGCTTTAGATCGCGAGGGGGCAAACAATGGCTGATCAATCTAATCCGTGGGGAACCACAGAAGCGGCAGATAGCGCCGCACAATCGGCAGACGCATGGGGAACTTCTGCGCCTGCGCCCGCTGACGGCGGTAGCACCGCCGACTGGCTCAACAGCGCTCCGGCGCCCGCACCAGAACATTTCAATATTATGGACCCGTTCCATAAAACCCTGATCCCGCTGGACAGCTGGGTGACCGAAGGCATCGACTGGGTGGTGACCCACTTCCGTCCGGTGTTCCAGGGCATTCGCGTTCCGGTGGATTACATCCTCAACGGCTTCCAGCAGATGATGCTCGGAATGCCCGCGCCTGTTGCCATTGCGCTGTTCGCGCTCATTGCGTGGCAGTTCGGCAGTGCAGGTATGGGGATCGCCACACTTATTTCACTGATTTTGATTGGTGCTATCGGTGCCTGGTCTCAGGCGATGATTACTCTGGCGCTGGTGCTCACCGCCCTGCTGTTCTGCGTGGTAATCGGTTTGCCGATGGGCATATGGCTGGCACGCAGCCCGAGGGCGGCGAAAATTATTCGTCCGCTGTTGGATGCGATGCAAACCACGCCGGCGTTTGTCTATCTGGTGCCTATCGTAATGCTGTTCGGGATCGGTAACGTACCGGGCGTGGTAGTGACCATTATCTTCGCCTTGCCGCCGATTATCCGTCTGACCATTCTGGGGATTAACCAGGTGCCAGCCGATCTGATCGAAGCGTCACGCTCGTTCGGTGCCAGCCCGCGTCAGATGCTGTTTAAAGTGCAGCTCCCGCTGGCGATGCCCACCATTATGGCAGGCGTGAACCAGACGCTGATGCTCGCCCTCTCGATGGTGGTGATCGCCTCAATGATTGCCGTGGGTGGCCTTGGCCAGATGGTCCTGCGCGGTATCGGTCGTCTCGATATGGGACTGGCCACCGTGGGCGGCGTCGGGATCGTGATCCTCGCCATTATTCTTGACCGCCTGACTCAGGCAGTCGGTCGCGATTCACGCAGTCGCGGCAACCGTCGCTGGTACAGCACCGGCCCGGTCGGGTTGATTACCCGTCCATTCATTAAATAAGGAACAACGATGCGACATAACATCCTTTTTGCCACAGCGTTTGCCACCCTTGTCTCTACCAGCGCATTCGCCGCTGACCTGCCGGGTAAAGGCATTACCGTTCAACCGGTACAGAGCACAATTTCGGAAGAGTCCTTCCAGACCATGATCGTCAGCCGCGCCCTGGAAAAACTGGGTTATACGGTCAATAAACCGAGCGAAGTGGATTACAACGTAGGCTATACCTCGATTGCCTCTGGCGATGCGACCTTTACCGCCGTGAACTGGCAGCCGCTGCATGATGATATGTATGCCGCTGCCGGCGGGAGTAAGAAGTTTTACCGCGAAGGCACCTTCGTGACCGGCGCTGCGCAGGGCTATTTGGTCGACAAGAAAACCGCCGACAAATACCACATCACCAATGTTGAGCAGCTTAAAGATCCGAAGATCGCCAAACTGTTCGACACCAACGGTGACGGCAAAGCCGACATGATGGGCTGTTCGCCGGGCTGGGGCTGTGAGGCGGTGATTAACCACCAGAACAAAGCCTTCGATCTGGAAAAGACCGTCGACGTGAGCCACGGTAACTACTCCGCAATGATGGCAGATACCATCGCCCGCTTTAAAGAGGGTAAACCGGTGATCTACTACACCTGGAC
Source organism: Lelliottia sp. SL45 (assembly GCF_026672535.1). Lineage (NCBI taxonomy): Bacteria > Pseudomonadati > Pseudomonadota > Gammaproteobacteria > Enterobacterales > Enterobacteriaceae > Lelliottia > Lelliottia sp. SL45. The sequence goes on along the minus strand of NZ_JAPPRH010000003.1, from coordinate 296,106 downwards.
GCCGTACTGGGTGAGCGACGTGCTGAAGCCAGGTAAAGACGTGGTGTGGCTGCAGGTACCGTTCTCTTCTCTGCCAGGTGAGCAGAAAGATATCGACACCAAGCTGCCAAACGGCATGAACTACGGTTTCCCGGTGAACACCATGCATATCGTCGCGAACAAAGCCTGGGCTGAGAAAAATCCGGCGGCGGCGAAGCTGTTCTCGGTGATGAAACTGCCGCTGGCTGATATCAACGCGCAGAATGCGATGATGCATGAAGGCAAATCGTCTGAAGCCGATGTCCAGGGTCACGTTGACGGCTGGATCAAAGCCCACCAGCAGCAGTTTGACGGCTGGGTGAACGAGGCGCTGGCAGCGCAGAAGTAACGCTTTTCCCTTGCCTCGCCCTCTCCCGTCGGGAGGGGGTTAGGGTTAGGGCATCAAACTCCCCCCAGGCCTAAACCGCACAAACCACCACGCAACAAATCCCCAACATTCACATTCATCCGTTATGATGGTTTCTGAAAAAATAATCACTTAACTCACGATTCCTGACTCTCATGACGAAAACTTCTCAAGGGCTTAGCCCGGCACTTATTCTGCTCATGTCTGTGGCTACCGGCCTTGCGGTGGCCAGTAACTACTATGCGCAACCTTTGCTCGACACCATCGCCCGCGCCTTTTCGCTCTCCGCCAGTTCCGCCGGTTTTATTGTGACGGCCGCCCAGCTCGGCTACGCCGCGGGCCTGCTGTTCCTCGTGCCGCTCGGCGATATGTTTGAACGCCGCAGACTGATCGTCTCCATGACGCTGCTGGCAGCGGGCGGGATGTTAATTACCGCCTCCAGCCAGTCGCTGGGGATGATGATCCTCGGTACGGCGCTGACCGGATTGTTCTCGGTCGTGGCCCAGATCCTCGTGCCGCTGGCCGCCACGCTCGCGGCGCCAGAAAAGCGCGGCAAAGTGGTAGGAACGATCATGAGCGGCCTGCTGCTGGGGATTTTGCTGGCGCGAACCGTTGCCGGGCTGCTGGCAAGTCTTGGCGGCTGGCGCACGGTCTACTGGGTCGCCAGCGTCCTGATGGTCGTGATGGCCTTTGCCCTGTGGCGCGGCCTGCCAAAAGTGAAGCAGGAGAACCATCTTAACTACCCTCAGCTTCTCGGCTCGGTGTTCAGCCTGTTCACCCAGGATAAACTTCTGAGAACGCGCGCGCTGTTGGGGTGTTTCACCTTTGCCAACTTCAGCATTTTGTGGACCTCAATGGCCTTCCTGCTGGCCTCGCCGCCATTCAACTATTCCGAAGGGGTAATTGGCCTGTTTGGTCTGGCGGGTGCGGCCGGTGCGCTGGGCGCTCGCCCTGCCGGTGGTCTGGCGGATAAAGGTAAATCACACCTGACAACTTCCGCCGGGCTGGTGATGCTGCTCCTCTCCTGGGCGGCAATCTGGTACGGGCATATCTCGGTGCTGTCGCTGATTGTCGGGATTCTGGTCCTCGACCTGACCGTACAGGGCGTGCATATCACTAACCAGACGGTGATCTATCGCGTGAAGCCCGACGCACGTAACCGCCTGACTGCCGGTTACATGACCAGCTACTTTATCGGCGGTGCAGCAGGCTCGCTGATCTCAGCGTCCGCGTGGCAGCATTACGGCTGGACCGGCGTGTGCGTGGTCGGTACCCTTGTTGCAGCCGTTAACCTGCTCATCTGGTGGCGTGGCTATCACCTTCAGGAAGCCATTATCTAAGCTTTACATCGGTTTGGGGCTTCTTAGGGTGTTAAGCAGCCCCGCACTCTGTTAAGGTGAGCGTAATTATTTATCCCAGAAATTTTACTGTGGGTGACATATTAGAATACCGCATGAATAGTTCAGACCTACTGGCTGCTCCCGGCCCCATCAGATTGCCGACATTTCCGTTCTGTTTGAAACCTCATGCTGTTTCTCATCACCCGACCCCGTCTTTCGTGGGCGTTAGCCCTTTCATTTCTGTGCTTACCGGGTCACGGATTCGCCCGGCACTTTCTGACAGTGATATCAGTTTGGCGGATATAACCGCACAAATAATTCATTTACATTATTTGTCACTGTCGTTACTATATCGACTGTAATTAATGAGGTCATGCCCAAATGGATAGTTCGTTTACCCCAATTGAACAAATGCTTAAATTTCGCGCCAGTCGCTACGAGGACTTCCCATACCAGGAGATCCTGTTAACCCGTCTTTGCATGCACATGCAGGGTAAGCTGCTGGATAACCGCAATAAAATGCTGAAAGCTCAAGGGATTAACGAGACGTTGTTTATGGCGTTAATTACCCTGGAATCTCAGGAAGATCACAGCATTCAGCCCTCTGAATTGAGCTGCGCCCTGGGTTCCTCTCGCACTAACGCGACCCGCATCGCGGATGAGCTGGAAAAACGCGGCTGGATTGAACGCCGTGAAAGCGACAACGATCGCCGTTGCCTGCATCTGCAACTGACCGATAAAGGTCATGAATTCCTGCGTGGGGTGCTTCCACCTCAGCACAACTGTCTGCATCAACTCTGGTCTGCCCTGAGCACGACCGAGCGCGACCAGCTAGAGCACATCACTCGCAAGCTCCTCACCCGTCTGGATCAGATGGACGAAGAGGGCGCCATTCTCGAGGCGCTAAGCTAACGCGACGACACGCTCAACCATCCAGATTACATAAGAAATACTGATAGGCCAGCACGTTACACTGCTGGCCTTTCTGACAACAGGTCGGCCCAGCCGATGTGAAAATAAGAAGATCGTGGAGAACTACAATGAGCGCAAATGCGGAGAACACTCCCCCGCAGCAACCGGTCAACACTAAGAAAGGCAAACGCAAAAGCGCCCTTCTGCTGCTGACTTTGCTCTTTATTATTATTGCCGTGGCATATGGGATCTATTGGTTTTTAGTACTGCGTCATATTGAAGAGACCGATGACGCATACGTGGCAGGGAACCAGGTTCAGATTATGGCGCAGGTGTCGGGCAGCGTGACGAAAGTCTGGGCTGACAATACCGACTTTGTGCAAAAAGGAGATGTGCTGGTCACGCTCGATCCGACCGATGCGCAGCAGGCGTTTGAAAAAGCGCAGACGCAGCTGGCCTCAAGCGTGCGTCAAACCCGTCAGTCGATGATCAACAGCAAGCAGTTGCAGGCGAGCATCGACGTGCAGAAAACCGCCCTCGCGCAGGCGCAGAGCGACCTGAATCGTCGCGTACCGCTCGGCACCGCCAATCTGATTGGCCGTGAAGAGCTGCAACACGCGCGTGACGCCGTGGCCAGCGCGCAGGCGCAGCTTGACGTGGCAATCCAGCAGTATAACGCCAACCAGGCGATGATTCTGGGTACTCATCTTGAAGAGCAGCCTGCCGTTAAACAGGCGGCAACCGAAGTGCGTAACGCCTGGCTTGCCCTGCAACGTACTAAAATTGTCAGTCCGATGACCGGTTACGTCTCCCGTCGTTCCGTTCAGCCTGGCGCACAGATTAGCACCACAACGCCGCTGATGGCGGTGGTGCCGGCGAACAATCTGTGGGTAGATGCCAACTTCAAAGAGACGCAGCTGGCCCACATGCGCATCGGCCAGACCGCGACTATCGTCAGTGATATTTACGGCGACGACGTGAAGTACACCGGTAAAGTGGTCGGTCTGGATATGGGTACCGGCAGCGCGTTCTCCCTGCTGCCTGCGCAGAACGCCACCGGTAACTGGATCAAAGTGGTTCAGCGTCTGCCGGTTCGTATTGAACTGGACGCGAAACAGCTGACGGATCACCCGCTGCGTATCGGTCTGTCGACCCTGGTAACGGTAGATACCGCTGACCGCGAAGGTCAGATGCTGGCGAATCAGGTCCGAAACCATCCGGCCTATGAAAGCAACGCCCGTGAAATCAGCCTTGATCCGGTCAACAAGCTGATTGACGACATCGTGAAAGCGAACGCCGGTTAATCCGAAGGTGAGCGGTATGCAACAGCAAAAACCGCTGGAGGGGGCGCAGCTGGTCATTATGACCATTGCGCTGTCGCTGGCGACATTCATGCAGGTGCTGGACTCCACCATCGCAAACGTGGCGATCCCGACCATCGCCGGTAACCTTGGCTCGTCTCTGAGCCAGGGGACCTGGGTGATCACCTCGTTTGGGGTCGCGAATGCGATCTCCATTCCGATTACCGGGTGGCTTGCGAAACGCGTCGGGGAAGTTCGACTGTTCCTGTGGTCAACGGTGTTGTTCGTCATCGCCTCCTGGGCGTGCGGCATGTCCAACAGCCTGACCATGCTGATCTTCTTCCGTGTGATTCAGGGGATTGTCGCCGGGCCGTTAATCCCGCTCTCCCAGAGCTTGCTGCTGAATAACTACCCGCCCGCCAAGCGCTCAATCGCTCTGGCGCTGTGGTCGATGACCGTTATCGTCGCGCCGATCTGTGGCCCGATCCTCGGTGGGTATATCAGCGACAACTACCACTGGGGCTGGATCTTCTTCATCAACGTGCCCATCGGTGCGTTAGTGGTGCTGATGACGCTGCAATCCCTGCGCGGTCGGGAAACCAAAACCGAGCAGCGGCGCATCGACGGCGTGGGCCTGGCACTGTTGGTGTTAGGGATCGGCAGCCTGCAGATCATGCTGGACCGGGGTAAAGAGCTGGACTGGTTTGCGTCGCAGGAGATCATTGTCCTCACCGTGGTCGCCGTGGTGGCAATCAGCTTCCTGATTGTCTGGGAGCTGACGGACGATAACCCGATAGTCGATCTGTCGCTCTTTAAGTCGCGAAACTTCACCATCGGCTGCCTGTGTATCAGTCTTGCCTATATGCTCTATTTCGGCGCGATTGTTCTGCTGCCGCAGCTGTTGCAGGAGGTATACGGCTACACGGCAACCTGGGCGGGTCTAGCTTCGGCACCGGTCGGTTTGATTCCGGTCCTGCTGTCGCCGATTATTGGCCGCTTTGCTCATAAGCTCGACATGCGTCGACTGGTGACCTTCAGCTTTATTATGTATGCGGTGTGCTTCTACTGGCGTGCGTACACCTTCGAACCGGGAATGGACTTTGGCGCGTCCGCGTGGCCGCAGTTTATTCAGGGCTTCGCCGTGGCGTGCTTCTTTATGCCACTCACCACCATCACGCTCTCTGGCTTACCGCCGGAACGGATGGCGGCGGCATCGAGCCTGTCGAACTTCACCCGTACGCTGGCAGGCTCCATCGGGACGTCTATCACCACGACCCTGTGGACTAACCGCGAGTCGCTGCACCATGCGCAGCTGACGGAATCGGTGAATCCGTTTAACCCGAACGCCCAGCAGATGTACTCTGAGCTGCAAAGTATGGGGATGACGGAGCAGCAGGCGTCTGGCTGGATTGCCCAGCAGATCACCAACCAGGGATTGATTATCTCCGCCAACGAAATCTTCTGGATTTCTGCGGGTATTTTCATTCTGTTGCTGGGGTTAATCTGGTTTGCCAAACCGCCGTTCGGCGCGGGCGGTGGCGGCGGTGGCGCGCACTAACGCGCCGCTTCGCCGGGAAAGTTGTCCATTTCTCTACAGCTTCTGTCAGTCCTGATAAAGCAGCGCTCCTGAAATCGCTTCACGATAGTGAAAAGACAACAGGAGCGCATCATGCTGAAAAACCCCGCACAAAAATACCAACCCTATACGCCTGTCTCCCTGCCCGACCGTCGCTGGCCGGAGCAACGCATCACCCAGGCACCGCGCTGGCTCTCCACCGATTTACGCGATGGCAATCAGGCGCTGGCTGAACCGATGGACAGCGCGCGTAAACTGCAATTCTGGGATTTGCTCCTCGACTGTGGTTTTAAAGAGATTGAAGTCGCCTTCCCCTCCGCCTCGCAGACCGATTTCAATTTTGTCCGCCAGCTGATTGAAGAGAACCGCATTCCCGATGATGTCACTATTCAGGTGCTCACCCAGGCGCGGGAGGATTTGATTACGCGCACTTTCGAATCCTTACGCGGGGCAAAACAGGCAACGATTCATCTGTATAACGCCACCGCGCCGCTGTTCCGCCGCCTGGTGTTTGGCATGGATAAAGCTCAGATTATTGCGCTGGCCGTGCGCTCAACGCGCCAGATCCGCACCTTGTGCGAGGAAAACCCGCAGACACACTGGCAATACGAATACTCCCCGGAGACCTTCTGCTTTACCGAACCGGAATTTGCGCTGGAGATTTGTGAAGCCGTTGCGGAGATCTGGCAGCCGTGCGCGCAAAGGCCGATGATCATCAACCTGCCAGCAACCGTGGAAGTCAGCACGCCGAACGTCTACGCCGATCAGATTGAGTATTTTTGCCGCCACTTTAGCCGCCGCCACGATGTGTGCATTAGCGTTCACCCGCATAACGATCGCGGCACGGGCGTGGCAAGCGCAGAACTGGCGGTAATGGCAGGGGCCGATCGCGTGGAGGGCTGTCTGTTTGGCAACGGCGAACGCACGGGGAATGTCTGTCTGGTCACGCTGGCGATGAATTTATACAGCCAGGGTGTTAGCCCTCAGCTCGATTTCAGCAACATGACCCAGGTCGTCGAGGTGGTGGAGAGCTGCAATCAGCTGCCCGTTCATCCGCGCCATCCGTGGGCCGGGCGTCTGGCCTATACCGCCTTTTCCGGCTCCCATCAGGATGCGATCAAAAAAGGCTTCGATGCCCGTCAACCGGATGAACGCTGGGAGATGCCCTATCTGCCGGTCGATCCGCAGGATATCGGCTGTTCCTACGAGGCGGTTATCCGCGTTAACAGCCAGTCGGGGAAAAGCGGCAGCGCATGGCTGATTGAGCAAAATCACGGACTCAAATTGCCCCGCGCCCTGCAGCAAGATTTCAGCCAGCACGTACAACAAGAAACAGACAGCCACGGCAAAGAGATGACACAAAACGCGCTGTGGCAGCTTTTTCGGGCGCGTTACGGCCTGGTGGCAACGCCGCATTTTGCCCTGCAAAGCTACCGCAGTGAGAGTCAGCAGGACGGGCAGCTGCGCTTAACCGCCACTGTCGCCGTCGATGGCGGTACGCGCCAGCTTGAGGGGCAAGGAAACGGTCTGTTATCGGCGGCGGCCAGCGGGATGCGTCTCTGGCTGAGTACGCCGTTTGTGATTAAGGATTATCACGAACACTCGCTGGGCGAGCGCAGCGACAGCCGCTCGGTGGCCTATATTCGCTGTCTGTTTCAGGATGGCACTAGCCGCTGGGGTGTGGGCATCGATAACGACGTGGCGCGCGCCTCGCTTCAGGCGCTGTTAAACGCGGTCGGTTAAGCGTCTTTGAAATAGTCGCTGGGTGAGATCCCCATCACCCGGCGGAACATCGCCGTGAAGGCGCTGTGGCTGCCGTAGCCCAGATCGAGCGCCACGCGCAGCACCGGCTGGCCCTGCGCCAGACGCACCAGCGCTTCCAGCAGGCGCGCCCGTCGCGTCCATTCCCCGTAGCTCAACCCGGTCTGCTGCTGAAAATGGCGGTTCAGAGTACGTTCGCTCATGCTGGTGAGGCTGGCCGCCTGCGCGCTGCTCCAGTTATTCTCTGGCGCGCGGCGGATTTGCTGACAGAGCTGGCGCAGCGTGTCCGTCTCCGGTTCAGGCAAACAGAATGGCAGCACCGGCATCAGGCGGATTTCATCGAGGATCAGCTCATAAACGCGCTCGTCGCGGCTGCCGGGAGAATACGATTCAGGCAGATCGAATGCGCTGACGATCAGTTCACGCAGCAACGGGGAGATCTGTACGATCTGGCACGAGGCGGGAAGATCGGCGCGGGCCAGGGGATCGATAAACAACGTGCGCGCCGCCACCTTGCCGGTGATACGGATGGCGTGCTGTGTTCCGGCGGGCAGCCAGACGCCACGCCCCGGCGGGACCACCCAGCAGCCTGCTTTTGTATCGACCCGCACTACCCCACTCAGGCTGTGCAACAGCTGGGCACAGTCGTGCTGATGCCACGGCTCGCTGTCGCCGTGCTGATAGTCATGGGCGAAAGGAACCAACGGGCGATGGGTAAAGGAGAAGGTTGAGGTTGTCGTCATAGGGTTTTGCCGGATGGCGGCTGCGCCGTATCCGGCCTACCTGTCGATATTTCGGTAGGCCCGGTAGACGCAGCGCCACCGGGCATCTGCGGGCATCATGCTAGATGTGCAGTTCCTGCAGGGTTTCTTTCGGCAGCGCCAGCTCTTCATTGCTGTTCACGCGAACGTCACGATCGATGATGTGACGCGCGATTTCCTGCGCTTCTTCCAGAGAGTGCATCTGATAAGTGCCGCACTGGTAGATGTTCAGCTCAGGGATCTGGTTCTGCTCTTTCACTTTCAGCACGTCGGCCATCGCCGCTTTCCAGGCATCTGCCACGCGCGTTTCATCTGGCTGACCAATCAGGCTCATGTAGAAACCGGTACGACAGCCCATTGGAGAGATGTCGATGATTTCCACGCCGTTGCCGTTCAGGTGATCGCGCATGAAACCGGCGAACAGGTGCTCCAGAGTGTGAATGCCTTTTTCTGGCATCACTTCTTTGTTCGGCACACAGAAACGCAGGTCGAATACGGTGATTGTGTCGCCGTGCGGGGTATGCATGGTTTTCGCAACACGTACTGCAGGTGCTTCCATACGGGTATGGTCGACAGTGAAGCTATCTAATAACGGCATACGTCACCTCCGATAGTGATTATTTTTAAAATAAAATGAACTCTTTCTTCCACTGCGCGTCTGAGTATATGAAAGACGCGCATTTGTTATCATCATCCCTGATTTCAGAGATGTATATTTTGGCCACAGCGATGTGGCCTTTTTCTTTTCTGTCAGGCGTTCTTCGCCAGAAACTCTTCAAACGACTCGGTATCCGCAGCTTCGATTTCACGCTGACGCACCACCGATGCCTCGCGCTCTGCCACGAAATCCTCTTCGCTTAAGACTTCCAGCGGCTCCTGCTGCAGCATGTCGCGATACTGTGCGGCAAGCGAACGGCCGGTTCCACCGATACCTTGATCAATCATAGAACGCAGAATGCGCGCTGAGAACGTCAGTTCCGGGTTATCAAACGATTCGACCAGCTGATCGCACACCTTTTGATACTCCTCGCCGCCGTAAACGCTGTCCATCGTCTGCGCCACGCGTTTGAGATCGCGGAACAGATCTTTGCCGACTTTCGCCAGTGGGAACTGCGCCGTTTCACAGCCGATACCCAGCGTCAGGCCCGGCTTGCGCCCTTCCAGAATCACACGATTCCAGTTGGTGCGCGTACAGAGCAGTTCATCAGAACTCATCTCTGGCGCATCCGCCAGGACACACCAGACCATAAACAGATCCAGGAAACGCACCTGCTGCTCGTCGACGCCAATTGGCGAGAACGGGTTGATGTCCAGCGAGCGCACTTCAATGTACTCAATGCCGCCGCGCTCCAGCGCATCTGACGGCGCTTCGCCGCTACGCGTAACGCGTTTCGGGCGGATCGGCGCGTACAGCTCGTTTTCAATCTGCAGCACATTGCTGTTGATCTGCAGGCGCTTACCGTCTTTCTCAAGGCCGATTTTCTCGTACTCTTCCGACGGTGTTTTGATCGCTCGCTTCAAGCCTGCCACATATTCGTGCAATTCGTTAAACGTAATTCCGAGATTGCTTTGCGACTTATTGGTATAACCAAGGTCACTCAGGCGCAGAGAGGTGGCGTACGGCAGGTAATACATGCCGCAATCGGTCTTCTCAAACGGCAGTGTGGTCGGTTTGCCCTGCAAGAACGAGGAGCAAATCGCCGGTGAGGCACCGAACAGGTACGGAATCACCCAGCCAAAGCGGTAGTAGTTGCGGATCAGACGGAAATACCCCGCCGAGATCGCCTCTTTATCCGTTTCGCCGCACTTCGCCTGCCAGAACGCCATCGGCAGCGAGAAGTTGTAATGCACGCCGGAGATGGTCTGCATTAACGCGCCGTAGCGGTTTTTCAGGCCTTCGCGATAGAGCGTTTTCAGACGGCCAATGTTCGAGGTGCCGTATTGCGCCAGCTCAATATCCTGCCCCTGCTCGATATAACACGGCATGCTCAGCGGCCACATGCGCTCATCGCCCAATTGACGGGCGGTAAAGCGGTGAACGTCACGCATCAGAGTCAGCATGTGGTCAATGTCGCCATCGACGGGCGTAATGAACTCAAGCAGCGCTTCGGCGAAGTCGGTGGTGATCCATTTATGTGTCAGCGCAGAGCCTAGCTCTTTCGGATGGCCGGTTGTTGCCAGACTGCCATCTTCATTCACGCGCAGTGTTTCGCGCTCAAGCCCACGCTGAATCCCCTTCAGGGCCTGAGGGTGTTTTTCCAGCCAGGCCAGCGCCTGTGATACGTCCGGGATCAAATTGACCTCCCGCCTGTCAAAATAAGAGTTATCCAGCATAAATTGTAATGGTTGACGATTGAAGGTCGCTTTTTCATTCCACCAATTAGTGCCACCACGTCATGCCCTGCAGGGTTGCCAGTGCCACGAGGACATAGCGCAACGCCTTGCCAAGGCATAAAAAAAAGAGCACTGGTCCCCAGGAGATGCGCATCCATCCCGCCAGCAGACACAGTAAATCGCCTATAACAGGCATCCAGCTTAGTAAAAGCGTGGCAGCACCATAGCGTTTAAGCCAGCCTGCTGCCTTTTCCTGCCAGCGTGATGTTTTACGCAGCGGAAAGAAACGCCCAAGAATAACGTTAGTCAGCCCTCCAAGGCTATTACCCATTGTTGCTATTACTACCAACAGCCAGGGCTGACTCACACCAGATAACAGCATCGCGACCAGCACAACTTCCGAATTACCCGGTAAGAGTGTGGCACTTAAAAAACTGCTGGCAAATAAAGAGGCGAGTGACAGCAGGTCACTCACAGCAGGCGAACATCCACAGCGTCCATTCCGGCGTCACGCGCGGCCTGAATGCCAAAGTCTGCATCCTCAAACACCACGCACTTATACGCCGGAACGCCCATCAGTTCCGCGCAAAGCAGAAAGGTGTCCGGAGCGGGTTTGTGGTTTTGAACATGATCGGCGGCGACAACCGCAGAGAAATAGTGACGCAAGCCCAGATGATTGAGTAGCGCTTCCGCAACAGCACTTTCACTTCCCGTGCCAACGGACATCGGACGACGACCGTGCCACTCTTTGACAACGTCAATCAGCGGAAGCGGACGAACGGTGTCTAAAAGCATGGCTTTGACGGCATCGGTTTTTTCACGGGCCAGCAGATGGGGGTCGAGATCGGCGTGGTTTAGCTCAATCACGGCCTGAGCGATTCGCCAGGTGGGTGAGCCATTCAGCGCAACCATCGCCTGTAAGTCGAACGTCATGCCATAACGACCCAGAACGTCATTCCAGGCTTTACGGTGTGTGGGTTCGGTATCCAGGATGGTGCCATCCATGTCGAAGATCAGACCGTCATACTGTGCGTACATCGTGCTCTCGCCAAACGATTAACAAGACATTACTTTATCGTAAACGAGGATTTTTGTCGCTGATTCTGGTTGTAATACAAAGGGGATGGTGAGTAATTGAACTGTGGTGGAGATACTGAGGAGAAATGGTGCATCCGGGAGGATTACTCGGCTGCGCCTCACCCGACGGGCCGTTGCTAAAGCAACGTTATCCTCCCTGGTACTCGCGAGCATCTCGCAGACCTTGAAACAACAGCGTGGCTGCTATCTCGGAGAATATGGTGCATCCGGGAGGATTCGAACCTCCGACCGCTCGGTTCGTAGCCGAGTACTCTATCCAGCTGAGCTACGGATGCATCTGGGGGTACTGCTAATGACATAGTAAATGGTGCATCCGGGAGGATTACTCGGCTGCGCCTCACCCGATGGGCCGTTGCTAAAGCAACGTTATCCTCCCTGGTACTCGCGAGCATCTCGCAGACCTTGAAACAACAGCGTGGCTGTTATCTCGGAGAACATGGTGCATCCGGGAGGATTCGAACCTCCGACCGCTCGGTTCGTAGCCGAGTACTCTATCCAGCTGAGCTACGGATGCATCGGGATTTACTATTTTACTGCTTGATACGTCATATCACTTCTAAAGCAATATGAAGTAATAGATGGTGCATCCGGGAGGATTCGAACCTCCGACCGCTCGGTTCGTAGCCGAGTACTCTATCCAGCTGAGCTACGGATGCATCAGGGGGTACTGCTTTTACTGCTGATTCAATGTCACTCAACAAGCCGCAACACTGAGAATGATGGTGCATCCGGGAGGATTCGAACCTCCGACCGCTCGGTTCGTAGCCGAGTACTCTATCCAGCTGAGCTACGGATGCAAAATGGCGGTGAGGCGGGGATTCGAACCCCGGATGCAGCTTTTGACCGCATACTCCCTTAGCAGGGGAGCGCCTTCAGCCTCTCGGCCACCTCACCACACAACGCCTCTTTCGAGTGCTTCGAGTAACTCGTTAAGAGCTTCTCGTCGCTGCGTGGCGCATATATTACTTTCTGGGACTTATAAGTCAAACAATTTTCCACAAGCTTTTATCGTTTGCACAAATCACACTCAATTCGCATGTAAAAGCCGCAAAGAGGGTGTTTTATAAACGGATTTTGCGGACATCAGTACAGAAATCCTCGGGCAAAATTGCGGTCTTTGAGCGAGATAAGGGTTTGAGAGAGACAAAAAATGGAAGGAATGAAATCGAACGGTAACTTTATGCAGGAAGAATATCGAGAGCGTTGCGTCTCGCCGGGCGGCGAGACGCGATAATATCAGTAACTGGACTGCTGGGATTTTTCAGCCTGGATACGCTGGTAGATCTCTTCACGATGGACAGAGACTTCTTTAGGGGCGTTCACACCAATACGTACCTGGTTACCCTTCACCCCTAAAACTGTCACGGTGACCTCATCCCCAATCATGAGGGTCTCACCAACTCGACGAGTCAGAATCAGCATTCTTTGCTCCTTGAAAGATTAAAAGAGTCGGGTCTCTTGTATCCCGGCATTATCCATCATATAACGCCAAAAAGTAAGCGATGACAAACACGTAATGTGTAAGCAGTCACGGCATCACATTCTGTTAAACGTAAGTTTAGCCGATATACACAAACTCAACCTGACTTTATCGTTAGCGATAGCGTAGTGATAAAAACGCCATAACGGTGAAGTTATGGCGTCTTTTTACGCTTTGTAATTATTACAGTTTAGCGCTTACCCAGCTTTCAACGCTGGCCAATGCTGCTGGAAGTGCTGCCACATCCGTACCACCGGCTTGTGCCATGTCGGGACGACCACCACCTTTGCCACCCACTTGCTGAGCGACCATGCCAATCAGTTCCCCTGCTTTCACGCGGTCAGTCACATCCTTAGAGACGCCCGCAATCAGAGAAACCTTACCTTCAGCCGCTGTCGCCAGAACGATAACCGTTGAACCGAGCTGGTTCTTGAGATCATCAACCATGGTACGAAGCATCTTAGGTTCAACGCCTGCCAGTTCGCTGACTAGCAGTTTAACACCTTTAATTTCAACCGCTTTGCTGGAGAGATTTGCGCTCTCCTGCACCGCAGCCTGCTCTTTCAGCTGCTGCAGCTCTTTTTCCAGCTGACGAGTACGTTCCAGCGCGCTACGTACTTTCTCACCCAGATTGTGGCTGTCGCCTTTAAGCAGCTGGGCAATGTCGTGCAGTTGGTCGCTTTCAGCGTGCAGGCTGGCGATCGCGCCTTCACCGGTCACGGCTTCGATACGACGTACGCCAGCGGCAGTGCCTGATTCAGAGAGGATACGGAACAGGCCGATATCACCCGTACGTGAGGCGTGAGTACCGCCGCACAGTTCGGTGGAGAAATCCCCCATGCTCAGGACGCGAACGCGCTCGTCGTATTTCTCGCCGAACAGCGCCATCGCCCCTTTCGCTTTCGCTGCTTCGAGATCCATGATGTGGGTCTCGATTGGCAGGTTACGACGAATCTGGGCGTTGACCATATCTTCCACCGCGCGGATTTCAGACGGTTTCATCGCTTCGAAATGCGAGAAGTCAAAGCGCAGCACTTTGTCGTTCACCAGAGAACCTTTCTGAGCAACGTGCGTACCGAGCACATCGCGCAGGGCGGCATGCATCAGATGCGTTGCAGAGTGGTTCAGACGAATGCGCGCGCGGCGAGCTTCATCCACTTCGGCTTTCACGCCTGTGCCGACTTTCAGGGAACCTGAAGCCAGTTTGCCGACGTGACCAATTGCCTGGCCGTATTTCTGGGTGTCAGTGACGGTGAAGGCAAAATCGCTACCTTTTAGCTCGCCTTTATCGCCCACCTGGCCGCCAGACTCCGCGTAGAACGGCGTTTTATCCAGAACGACAACCGCATCCTGGCCTGCGCTGATGCTATCCACGGCTTTGCCGTCAACAAACAGTGCGGTCACTTTACCGGTCAGTTCCAGATGGTCGTAACCCTGGAATTCAGAAGCGCTATCGACGCGAATCATCGCGTTGTAGTCTGCGCCGAAACCACTGGATTCACGCGCACGGCGGCGCTGCTCTTCCATTGCGGCTTCAAAGCCCGCTTCGTCGACTTTAATATTACGTTCACGGCAGACGTCAGCAGTCAAATCGACCGGGAAGCCGTAGGTGTCGTACAGACGGAATGCGGTGTCACCATCCAGCGTATCGCCGGACAGTTTAGAGAGTTCTTCGTCCAGCAGCGCCAGACCGCGCTCAAGGGTGCGCGCAAACTGCTCTTCTTCGGTTTTCAGCACCTGCTCAACCTGCGCCTGCTGGCGTTTAAGTTCGTCGCCCGCTGCACCCATGACGCCAATCAGTGGCCCCACCAGTTTATAGAAGAAGGTGTCCTTCGCGCCCAGCATATTGCCGTGACGGATCGCACGACGAATGATACGACGCAGCACGTAGCCACGGTTTTCATTCGACGGGATAACGCCGTCAGCAATCAGGAAGGCACAGGAACGAATGTGGTCTGCAATGACGCGCAGAGATTTGTTGCTCAGATCGGTCGCACCGGTCACTTCAGCCACGGATTTAATCAGGGTGCTGAACAGATCGATGTCGTAGTTGGAGTTCACGTGCTGCAGAACCGCGGCGATACGCTCCAGACCCATACCGGTATCTACGGATGGCTTCGGCAGCGGCTCCATGGTGCCGTCAACCTGACGGTTGAACTGCATGAAGACGATATTCCAGATCTCAATGTAGCGATCGCCGTCTTCTTCTGCGGTGCCCGGAGGTCCGCCCCAGATGTGGTCGCCGTGATCGTAGAAGATCTCGGTGCAAGGACCGCATGGACCGGTGTCACCCATCTGCCAGAAGTTGTCAGACGCATATGGCGCGCCCTTGTTATCGCCGATGCGAATAATGCGCTCACGCGGGATACCGACTTCTTTTTCCCAGATTTCGTAAGCTTCATCATCGGTTTCGTAGACGGTCACCCACAGACGCTCTTTCGGCAGGTTGAACCAGTTTTCACCGGTCAGCAGTTCCCACGCGTATTGAATGGCGTCATGTTTAAAGTAGTCGCCGAAGCTGAAGTTACCCAGCATCTCGAAGAAAGTATGGTGACGTGCGGTGTAACCGACGTTTTCCAGATCGTTGTGTTTACCGCCCGCACGCACGCAACGCTGTGACGTTGTGGCGCGGGAATAATTACGCTTGTCGAGACCAAGGAAAACATCCTTGAACTGGTTCATCCCGGCGTTGGTAAACAGAAGAGTCGGGTCATTGTTCGGTACCAGGGAGCTGCTGGCAACAACCTGGTGTCCCTTACTATGGAAAAAGTCGAGAAACGCCTGACGGATCTCAGCGGTGCTCTTGCTCATAATTATCCTGAAATCAAGCTAACGAAATGTCGCAGCCAGCCTGTCTCTGTTGATGCCTGGACGGACTGACTACTGGAAAAAGTGGGAATAAGATAAGTTTTCTTGCAAGGGAAGTAAAATCCCGCATGCGCTCAATCGGCAAAATTACGCCATATATCCTGAATATCTTCCATCAGGAAGCCGCGGTACAACAAAAATCGCTGGATTTTAACTTTTTCTGAAAATTCACGCGGCAGGGGTTCACCGTATTTACGAATCGCCTGCTCGCGGGCCAGCTCACACCAGTCAATGTCGCACTCACGCATGGCCTCATCGATGGCCGCACGCGCGATACCTTTTTGGTTTAGCTCCTGACGGATCCTGGCCGGGCCATAGCCCTTGCGGCTCCGGCTGGCGATAAAGCGCGTCACAAAACGACTGTCATCGAGATAACGGTACTCGTAGCACCAGGCAATGACGCGATCATAATCTTCTGCCGTAGCGTCGATTGCTTCCGGGCCGTTTTTTCCCATCACGGGCGCGGAGAGTTTACGGCGCAGCTCTTGCTCGCTGTGATCGCGTACGGCAAGAATGCGCACAGCTCTATCCAGTAAACGGGCGTAGGCAGGGCGGCGCGAGGTGTTTTCACTCATAACAAACCCGCTGTTTTATAAATGCAAAAAGGGCCGCAATCGCAGCCCTTGTTTTTAGACGAAGAGATTAGAAATCTTCTTTGGTTTCTTCAGCATCAGCGCTATCGACAACGAAGTCAGGCTTAGAGTCCTGGTTGTTGAGAAGCAGTTCGCGCACTTTCTTCTCAATTTCTTTCGCTGCCGCCGGGTTTTCTTTCAGCCAGGAGATTGCGTTTGCTTTGCCCTGACCAATTTTGTCGCCGTTGTAGCTGTACCAGGCGCCCGCTTTTTCAATCAGCTTCTCTTTCACGCCCAGATCCACCAGCTCGCCGAAGAAGTTAATGCCTTCGCCGTAGAGGATCTGGAACTCAGCCTGCTTGAACGGCGCAGCGATTTTGTTCTTCACGACCTTCACGCGGGTTTCGCTACCAACGACGTTATCGCCCTCTTTCACCGCACCGATACGGCGGATATCCAGACGGACAGAGGCGTAGAACTTCAGCGCGTTACCACCGGTAGTGGTTTCCGGGTTACCGAACATGACGCCAATCTTCATACGGATCTGGTTGATGAAAATCAGAAGCGTATTGGATTGCTTCAGGTTACCAGCCAGTTTACGCATCGCCTGGCTCATCATACGTGCCGCGAGGCCCATGTGAGAGTCGCCGATTTCGCCTTCGATTTCCGCTTTTGGCGTCAGCGCGGCAACGGAGTCGACAACCAGTACATCTACAGCACCTGAACGCGCCAGGGCGTCACAGATTTCCAGTGCCTGCTCACCCGTATCTGGCTGAGAGCAGAGCAGGTTGTCGATATCAACGCCCAGTTTACGTGCATAGACTGGGTCCAGCGCGTGTTCGGCGTCGATGAACGCACAGGTTTTACCTTCGCGCTGTGCGGCTGCAATGACCTGCAGCGTCAGGGTCGTTTTACCTGAAGATTCCGGCCCGTAGATTTCTACGATACGGCCCATTGGCAGGCCGCCCGCACCCAGTGCGATATCCAGAGAAAGCGAACCGGTGGAGATGGTTTCCACGTCCATGGAACGGTCTTCACCCAGGCGCATGATGGAGCCTTTACCAAATTGTTTTTCAATCTGGCCGAGTGCTGCCGCCAACGCTTTCTGTTTGTTTTCGTCGATAGCCATTATTACTCCTGTCATGCCGGGGATGTGCGCCGGATAGTGAATTCTGTTCTGTTGGTGCAATTATACTGTATGGTCATACAGTATCAAGTGTTTTGTAGAAATTGTTGCCAGAGCATTTTTAACGCATATTCCGTCGCCTGTCGGCGCACGCTTTCACGGTCACCGCTGAAGCATTCGCGGAAGGTAAGGCCCTGCCCCTGGGAAGTGGCAAAACCAAACCAGACGGTGCCCACAGGTTTGACATCACTGCCACCGTCCGGCCCGGCAATACCGCTGATGGCGATCGCGTAGTCCGCACGCGCCGCTTTGAGCGCACCAATCGCCATTTCCACCACCACCGGTTCGCTGACAGCGCCATGCTGTTCCAGCGTCGATTCGCGCACGCCAATCATCTGCGCTTTGGCTTCGTTACTGTAGGTCACAAAACTGCGTTCGAACCAGGCGGAGCTTCCCGCAATATCCGTAATCACTTTTGCCACCCAGCCGCCGGTGCAGGATTCAGCCGTCGTCAGCGTCGCGCCGCGCTGCTTCAACGCCTGGCCCACAACTTCGCTCAGCTGCATCAATTCATGGTCAGTCATCATCGCTTTAGGCTCCTGAAAAACATGCAGCACAAGATAGCACTTTCTCATGGGATATGGGGATGAGGTTCCGGTTTTACGAGGAGGCTTCAGAAAAAAGCCGATGCGGTCGCATCGGCGTGGAAAGGCTGATTATTTCATGCTGTCGGCGAGGGTATTGACGTTGTGGCGAAACGCATTCACGTAAGTATCCGCCACGCCACCTTTGGCGGAAAGCGCTTCAGGATAAAGCTCTCCACCCGGCTGCGCGCCCGTCGCGCTGGCAATCTGCTTCACCAGACGCGGATCGAGCTGGTTCTCCATAAACCAGGTTTTGACGCCATCGGCTTTAATCTGGTTGATGATCTCCGCCACCTGCGCGGCGCTGGCCTCGCTCTCAGAGGAAAGGCCTTGCGGGGCCATAAATGTCACGCCGTAGGCGCGGCTGAAATAGCCGAAGGCGTCATGGCTGGTGAGGACTTTGCGCTTCTCCTGCGGGATCTGGCTGAAGCGCGATTTCGCCCATCCGTCGAGCTGTGTCAGCTGCGTAATATAGGGTTTGCCCGTGGCCTCCAGCGCCGATTTCTCATCCGGATCGGCACTGACCAGCCCTGCCAGAATATTTTGTGCATACAGCGCGCCATTCGCAGCGCTATTCCAGGCATGCGGATCGGTCACGGTTTTGCCGTCCTCCTCCAGCGTATGGGTTTTCACCCCTTTTGATGCCACGACCAGCGTGCCTTTAAAACCTGACGCTTTAACCAGGCGATCCAGCCACCCTTCCAGCCCAAGCCCATTCACAACCACCACGTCCGCTTTGCTGAGCGCCGCGCTGTCTTTTGGCGACGGCTCGAAGGTGTGCGGATCGCCGTCCGGCCCCACCAGCGTCGTCACTTTTACATGGTCGCCGCCCACTTCTTGCGTGATGTCACCCAAAATAGAAAAACTGGTTACCACGTTCAGCGTTTTTGCCAGCGCGCCTTGCGACAACAGCCCCAGCGCAAGCGCCATCATTACCCCTGTCTTCTTCATCATTTCCCCTTGCGTTAAAAATGCGCACGCAGCCTGCTGCGCGAGCCACATAAAACCGAAATAAAGAACCAGCCGCTGGCCGTCAGCACAATGGAAGGCCCGGCGGGCAGACTCACCGCCCACGACAGGCTCAATCCGAGCCAGGCGCAGAACACGCCGCTGACGCCTGCCATCAGCAGAAGCCCCGGTAACGTGCGCATCCAGCAGCGAGCGGCAACAGCAGGCAGCATCATCAGCCCTACCGCCATCAGCGTGCCGAGGACCTGGAATCCGGCGACCAGATTCAGCACCAGCAGCGCCAGGAATAAACCGTGCAGCAGCGCGGGCAGCCAGCGTTTGTTGGCCTGCAGCCACGCGGTGTCAAACGCCTCGGTCACCAGCCCGCGGTAAAACAGGGCCAGCAGCATTAAGGTCAGGGCGCAGACACCGGCGACAAACAGGGCCGCGCTGTTATCCACCGCCAGAATCGAGCCAAAAAGCAGATGCAACAGATCGACATTCGAACCGCGCAGCGAAACCAGGGTCACACCCAGCGCCAGCGAGCCCAGGTACAGCCCGGCGAAACTGGCATCCTCTTTCAGGGGCGTGCGTCGGCTGACTAAACCTGCCACCAGTGCCACGACGATCCCGGCGATAAACCCGCCGATACTCATCGCCAGCAGAGACATTCCACTGACCAGATACCCCACCGCCACGCCCGGTAAAATGGCGTGCGACAGCGCATCGCCCATCAGACTCATACGCCGCAGCAACAGAAAAACACCGAGCATTGTGGTGCTGACGGACAACGCCAGGCACACCACCAGTGCGCGGCGCATAAAGCCGTATTCGATAAACGGCTGGAAGAAAATATGCCAGATCATGCGACTCTCACCCGCTCCGCGCCCCAGTGGGGTATCGCCGTATCCAGCCGCAACGTCTGCGGGAAATGGCGCGATACACGCTCGCTGTCATGCAGCACCGCCAGCACCGTTTGCCCGCTCAGATACATCTCCAGCATCAATTCCATCAGCACATTACAGGTGGCTTCATCGACCCCCGTGAACGGCTCATCCAGCATCACCAGCGGTGCCTGCTGCACCAGCACTCTGGCGAACAACATGCGCTGAAACTGGCCACCCGATAGCTCGTCGATGGTGGCGGCTGCAAGATCCTGCAGGCCGACGCGCTCCAGGGCATGGGCGATTTCCAGACGGGTTTCGCGTCGAAAAGCCGCCAGCAGCGAAATCTGCGGCCAGCAGCCCATACTCACTACGTCCTGAACCGTCAGGGGGAACTGCGCCTCCAGCATATGACGCTGCGCCAGCCAGCCGATCGTCGGGCGTTTCTCGCGCCAGCGAAATCCCCCACTAACCGGCGGAATAAATCCCGCCAGGGTTTTGAGGAGTGTCGATTTGCCGCAGCCGTTCGCGCCGACAATCGCCGTCATACTGCCGCGTTCGATCACGCCATTCAGCGTTTGCGTGACGGGCTGGCGGTCATACCCTGCCACCAGATTTTGCAGTTCAATCATGGGAGAACCACCGCCCAGCGCACCACCAGGCCAATCAGCGCAATCAGAATCACCGCGAGTAACAGGCGATTGAGCGCAGAAAGAGAGAAGAGAGACATCGTTGCACCACCATTAAACGTTATAACATAACAATAATAAAATGCGATGCAGATGTAAACGCGAATAAAAGAGTGGGAGTGTGGCGAAATGTTTCTGTCGAAAGCGAGTGTTGCCCGGTGACGAATCGCTTACCGGGCAATACTCGTGGAGGGTGCGGGCCGGGTAAGACGAAACCGCCCCCCGGCAAAACGCAAGATTACTGACTAAACGGTGATGCCGCCGGTACGCGCGCCAGGGAAACCGCCTGGCCCAGCTGCCACACCGCCATCGCGTAGTGCGTGCTGTGGTTGTAGCGCGTGATGGTGTAGAAGTTCGGCAAACCGTACCAGTATTGGTAGCCAGTGCCGATATCCAGACGCAGCAGGCTGGCCGTCTGATGATCACCCAACGACTGCATTGGCGTTAAACCCGCCGCTGCCAGTTGCGACACGCTGTATTTCGTTTTGAAACCATTCTCAAGCCCAGGCGCCTGGCCGTTCGCCTGCACCGCCACCGGATCGCCCTTCACCCAGCCATGCGCTTTGAAGTAGTTCGCCACGCTGCCAATGGCGTCCACCGGATCCCACAGGTTGATATGCCCGTCGCCGTTAAAGTCGACGGCGTACTCTTTATAGGAGGACGGCATAAACTGGCCGTAGCCCATCGCACCCGCAAAGGAACCTTTCAGATCGAGCGGATCGTCCTGCTCGTCACGCGCCATCAGCAGGAAGGTTTCCAGTTCAGACTGGAAGTATTCCGCGCGACGCGGATAGTTAAAGGAGAGCGTCGCCAGCGCATCGAGAATACGGGTTTTGCCCATCACGCGGCCCCAGCGGGTTTCCACGCCGATAATCCCGACGATAATTTCCGGCGGCACGCCGTACACCTGCCACGCGCGCGTCAGCGCATCTTCGTATTGATTCCAGAACGCCACGCCGTTTTGCACGTTATCCGGGGTAATAAACTGTTTGCGATAGCGCAGCCACGCGCCGTTTGGCCCGGTCGGCACCTGCGCCGTCGGTGCCTGGCGGTCCATCAGACGCAGCACATAGTCCAGACGCTTCGCCTGAGACAGGATCTCGTGGAGTTGCTGTTTATTGAAACCATGTTTGTTCACCATTTTATCGATGAACTGCTCGGCGGCCGCGTTGTTGGCGAAATCCCCGCCCATCTGCATCATGTTGTGCTGCGGCTCAAGGAGAAAACCACCCGATGGGGCGCCCGCCGTCTGTTGAACTTCCTCTGTTTTCGGCTTACTGCTACAGGCAGCAAGCATAATCAGCGCGGGTAAGAGCGCTGCGTAACGACGCTTGACCATGAGACATCCATTTAACGAATTCGATAAGTGGCAAGTATGGTAAAGCATCCGCAATGCCTCAAGGAAGCGGTACTCACCTCCCCCGCAAAATCTTTACGCTCCCCCACGCAAATTGGTGCTTTTTTCATCCAAAAAGCCCTCTCCCCATCAATTAACTTTCAAAATAATCCATTTTTCTTTCATTGTGAGATCTAATTAACACTTTAAAACCTTTCAAAGTGATTATTATTAGCCGCAGTCAGACAAAAACAAAAAAGCCCCACAGGAGAGAAGAATGATAGAAACCATCACCCACGGCGCCGAGTGGTTTATCGGGCTGTTTCAGAAAGGCGGAGAGGTGTTCACCGGTATGGTGACCGGCATCCTGCCCCTGCTGATTAGCCTCTTAGTGATCATGAATGCGTTGATTAACTTTATCGGCCAGCAGCGTATCGAACGCTTCGCTCAGCGCTGCGCCGGCAACCCGCTGTCCCGCTATCTTGTTCTGCCCTTCATCGGAACCTTTGTTTTCTGCAACCCGATGACCTTAAGCCTCGGCCGCTTTATGCCAGAAAAGTACAAGCCGAGTTATTACGCCGCCGCATCCTATAGCTGCCACTCCATGAACGGCCTGTTCCCACACATCAACCCCGGCGAACTGTTTGTTTACCTCGGCATTGCCAGCGGCCTGACCACACTTGGCCTGCCGCTCGGCCCGCTGGCGGTGAGCTATCTGCTGGTTGGCCTGGTCACCAACTTCTTCCGTGGATGGGTGACGGATCTCACCACCGCCATTTTTGAGAAAAAAATGGGCATCCAGCTTGAACAAAAAGTCCATCTTTCAGGAGCCACAGCATGAGCCGTATTCGTATTGAAAAAGGTGAAGGCGGCTGGGGCGGCCCACTGGAGTTCGACACCGTTGCAGGCAAGAAAATCGTCTACATCACCGCAGGCACGCGTCCGGCGATTGTTGACAAGCTGCGCGACCTAACCGGCTGGGAAGCGGTCGATGGTTTCAAAGAGGGCGAGCCGCCTGAAGCGGAAATTGGGGTAGCGGTGATCGACTGCGGCGGCACGTTGCGCTGCGGCATCTATCCGAAGCGCCGTATTCCGACAGTGAATATTCACGCAACCGGTAAGTCAGGCCCGCTGGCGCAGTACATCCTCGAAGATATTTACGTGTCCGGCGTCAGAGAAGAAAACATTCGCCTGGTTGATGGCTCCCCTGCTCAGCCAAAAGCCGCGCCGCGGGATTACGACACCAGTAAAAAAATCACCGAGCAGAGCGACGGCCTGCTGGCGAAAGTGGGTATGGGAATGGGGTCGGCCGTCGCGGTGCTGTTCCAGTCAGGGCGCGACACCATCGATACCGTTCTGAAAACCATTCTGCCGTTTATGGCGTTCGTTTCGGCGCTTATTGGCATCATCATGGCGTCCGGTCTGGGCGACTGGATTGCCCATGGCCTCGCCCCGCTCGCCAGTCATCCGCTTGGGCTGGTGACGCTGGCGCTGATCTGCTCCTTCCCGCTCCTGTCGCCGTTCCTCGGGCCGGGTGCGGTGATTGCACAGGTTATCGGCGTGCTAATTGGCGTGCAAATTGGGCTGGGCAATATCCCTCCTCACCTCGCCCTTCCGGCTCTGTTTGCGATTAACGCCCAGGCGGCGTGCGACTTCATTCCCGTTGGGCTGTCCCTTGCCGAAGCGCGTCAGGACACCGTGCGCGTGGGCGTGCCGTCCGTGCTGGTCAGCCGTTTCCTGACGGGCGCCCCGACGGTGCTGATTGCCTGGTTTGTCTCCGGCTTTATTTATCAATAAGAGGTTCCTGCGATGACCGTGATTTACCAAACCACCATTACCCGCATCGGCCAGAGCGCAGCCGATGCGTTGAGCGACCAGATGCTGATTACCTTCCGCGAAGGGGCGCCAGCGGATATCGAAGAGTTTTGCTTTATCCACTGCCACGGCGAGCTAAAGGGCGAGCTGAAGGTCGGCAGCCAGCTGGAGCTGGGTGACGCGCGCTATGCCGTCACCGCCGTCGGCGACGTAGCTGAACAAAACCTGCGCGAGCTGGGGCACATCACGTTGCGTTTCGACGGCCAGCCGCAGGCGGAATACCCCGGTACGGTTCACGTGGATGGCCCGGTGCCGCAGGCTGTTACCACCGGCTGCACATTAAAATTTGTTGCGTAATTTAAGGAGAATCATATGAGTCAGGTTGCCGTTGTCATTGGTGGAGGCCAAACCTTAGGCGAGTTCCTCTGCCGTGGGCTTGCTGCAGAAGGTTACCGCGTGGCGGTTGTGGACATTCAGAGTGAAAAAGCCGCCCGCGTGGCGGACACCATTAACACTGAGTTTGGTGAAGGGATGGCATATGGTTTTGGTGCCGATGCCACCAGCGAGCAGAGCGTGATGGCGCTCGCTCAGGGCGTGGACGAGATTTTTGGCCGCGCCGACCTGCTGGTTTACAGCGCGGGAATAGCGAAAGCGGCCTTCATCAGCGACTTCGCGCTGGGGGATTTTGACCGTTCGCTGCAGGTGAACCTGGTCGGCTATTTCCTCTGCGCACGCGAGTTTTCCCGCCTGATGATCCGCGACGGCATTCAGGGGCGCATCATTCAGATCAACTCAAAATCCGGCAAAGTGGGCAGCAAGCATAACTCCGGCTACAGCGCAGCGAAATTTGGCGGCGTCGGGCTGACCCAGTCTCTGGCGCTGGATCTGGCCGAATACGGGATTACCGTGCATTCACTGATGCTTGGCAACCTGCTGAAATCGCCAATGTTCCAGTCTCTGCTGCCGCAATACGCTACCAAGCTTGGCATTAACGCTGATGAGGTGGAGCAGTATTACATCGATAAAGTGCCTTTGAAGCGCGGCTGCGACTATCAGGACGTATTAAATATGCTGCTGTTTTATGCCAGCCCGAAAGCCTCTTATTGCACCGGGCAGTCAATTAACGTCACCGGCGGGCAGGTGATGTTCTGATTAAACAGGCTAACGTCTCCCCTCTCCTCGTAAGGGAGAGGGAATACCAAAGGAGCGAAAATGGTTACCGCAC
Source organism: Lelliottia sp. SL45 (assembly GCF_026672535.1). Classification (NCBI taxonomy): domain Bacteria; kingdom Pseudomonadati; phylum Pseudomonadota; class Gammaproteobacteria; order Enterobacterales; family Enterobacteriaceae; genus Lelliottia; species Lelliottia sp. SL45. The sequence goes on along the minus strand of NZ_JAPPRH010000003.1, from coordinate 271,051 downwards.
TCATCACCGTCGCCGCCATCGCCTGGATCTGCCAGATGGCGTTTGGCGGCTGGCAAATTCACCAGTTTAACCGGGCGTTCGATGCCCTGTGTCAGAAAGGCCGCGTGGGCGTTGGGCGCTCAGGCGGACGCTTTAAACCCCGTGTGGTGGTGGCGATTGCGCTGGACGAAGACAACAACGTCTGCGATTCACTGATCATGCGCGGGATGACCGTATTTGCCCGACCGGCGAAAATCCAGGCAATCAACGGCATTTCATTGCAGGAATTACAGCCTGATGTGATCTTTCCCCATGATTCACTCTGTCAGAATGCACTATCATTAGCGCTTAATCTGAAACATGGATAATTTCGTTTTGAAAGCTATAGGCTTGCGAAATTATCATTTCGCAACCTAAGGAACGAAGCGCCTATGAAACCACGTCAGCGGCAGGCGGCCATTCTGGAGCATCTGCAAAAGCAGGGAAAATGCTCGGTAGAGGATTTGGCCCACTACTTTGACACCACCGGCACGACAATACGCAAGGACCTGGTATTGCTCGAAAACTCTGGCGCAGTCATTCGAACCTATGGCGGAGTGGTACTCAACAAAGACGAAGCCGATCCGCCGATTGACCATAAAACCCTGATCAATACCCACCAGAAAGCGCTGATTGCCGAAGCCGCCGTCCAGTTTATTCACGATGGCGACTCTATCATTCTCGATGCGGGCAGCACTGTCCTGCAGATGATCCCGATGCTCAGCCGCTTTAATAACATCACGGTGATGACCAACAGCCTGCACATCGTCAATGCCCTGTCCGAGTTTGACAGCGAGCAGACCATCCTGATGCCCGGCGGCACCTTCCGTAAAAAATCGGCATCTTTTCACGGCCAACTGGCGGAGAACGCCTTCGACCATTTCAGCTTTGATAAACTCTTTATGGGCACCGACGGGATTGATCTGAACGCGGGTGTGACCACCTTCAACGAGGTGTTCAGCGTCAGCAAGGCCATGTGCAACGCCGCACGGGAAGTGATCCTGATGGCGGACTCGTCCAAGTTTGGCCGCAAAAGCCCCAATATTGTCTGTAGCCTTGAAAGCGTCGATACGCTGATTACCGACGCAGGCATCGACCCGGTGTTCAAAAAAGCGCTGGAAGAGAAAGGAATCGACGTGATCGTAACCGGAGAGAGAAATGAGTGATTTTCTGCTAAACACAGGCCGTCAGACGTTAATGCTGGAGCTTCAGGAAGCCAGCCGCCTGCCGGAAAGGCTGGGCGACGATTTTGTGCGCGCGGCCAATACCATCATCCACTGCGAAGGCAAAGTGATTGTCGCGGGTATCGGGAAATCCGGTCATATCGGGAAGAAAATAGCCGCCACCCTCGCCAGCACCGGCACGCCCGCGTTTTTTGTTCATCCCGCCGAAGCGCTGCATGGCGATCTGGGGATGATTGAAAGCCGTGACGTCATGCTGTTTATCTCCTACTCCGGCTCAGCGAAAGAGCTGGATTTGATCATTCCGCGTCTGCAGGAAAAATCGGTCGCTCTGCTGGCTATGACCGGAAAATCGCGCTCGCCGCTGGCGCTGGCCGCCAAAGCCACGCTGGATATCTCCGTGGAGCGCGAAGCCTGCCCGATGCATCTCGCGCCAACGTCCAGCACCGTCAACACCCTGATGATGGGCGATGCGCTGGCGATGGCAGTCATGCAGGCGCGCGGTTTTAACGAAGAAGATTTTGCCCGCTCACACCCGGCCGGCGCGCTGGGCGCACGTTTGCTGAATAAAGTGCATCATCTGATGCGTACGGACGACGCCATCCCGCAGGTTAAACTCACCACCAGCGTGATGGACGCAATGCTCGAACTGAGCCGCACCGGGCTGGGGCTGGTTGCCGTGTGTGATGACAACGGGCTGGTCAAAGGGGTCTTTACCGACGGCGACCTGCGTCGCTGGCTGGTGGGCGGCGGCAAGCTGGAAGCGGTCGTCAGCGATGCTATGACCACCGGCGGCCTGACGCTCAACGCCGAAAGCCGCGCTATCGAAGCCAAAGAAGTGCTGATGAAGCGCAAAATCACCGCCGCCCCGGTGGTCGATGACAGCGGCAAACTGTGCGGCGCCATCAACCTGCAGGACTTCTATCAGGCCGGGATTATCTAACCCTTCAGCCCAAGACGTTTCGCCAGCCTATGCAGGTTGGCGACGTCCATCTCTAACGCCCGCGCACAGGCCGCCCAGCTACGGTTATTCTGCTCCAGCGCGCGGGTAATCATCTGACGTTGAAACGCTTCCGTGGCCTCACGCAGGTTGGCATTGCTCATCGCTGGCACGTCCGGCTGTGAGACAGGCACCGCCTCGTCGTGCAACGCAAAATGCGCCGCGTGGATCACCACCTCATCGCCGATGCGCGTCGCGCGCGCCAGCACCACCGCGCGATGGATCGCATGCTCCAGCTCGCGCACATTGCCCGGCCAGCCATAATTCAGCAGATGCCTGCGCGCACCGGGGCTTAACACCACGCGCGACAGCCCCATTTTCAACCGGCACTGCTCACAGAAATAGCCCGCCAGCAGAACCACATCCTCGCCACGCTCGCGCAGCGGCGGCACGAAGAGCGGGAACACGCTTAAGCGATGGAACAGATCGGCGCGGAAATTGCCCGCCAGCACCTCTTCGCGCAGATCGCGGTTGGTCGCCGCCAGCACGCGCACATCCACCCGCAGGCTGCGGTCGTCACCCACGCGCTGAATATCGCCGTACTGCAACACGCGCAGCAGTTTGGCCTGCAACGCCAGCGACAGCTCACCAATTTCATCGAGAAACAGCGTGCCGTTGTCGGCCATTTCAAACTTACCGCTGCGGTTGCTGATGGCCCCGGTAAACGCCCCTTTCACATGGCCGAACAGCTCGCTCTCCGCCACGCTTTCCGGCAGCGCGGCGCAGTTCAGATACACCAGCGGATTGACCGCGCGCGGCGAGCCTTCGTGGATCGCCTTCGCCACCAGCTCTTTCCCGGTGCCGGTCTCCCCGCTGATTAAGACGTTCAGATCCGACGCCGCGACAATCTCGATCTCTTTTTTCAGCTGCGCCATACCCGGCGACAGGCCAATCATTTCCGTGTGCGCGACCTGCTCAAACACCGCCGGACTGCCCGGCAATATGTTCTGGCTCTCCAGTTGCTCAATCAGCAGCGCGTTATTAAGCGCCCCGGCGGCCAGCGCGGCAATCAGCCGCAGCTCTTCGTCGCTGAAGGTATCGAACTGATCCGGCTGCAGGCCATCGAGGGTCAGCGCGCCAATCAGATTTTGTCCGGCAAACAGCGGCAAACCGATACAGGCGTGGACCTTCAGGCTCTCCTGGCCAGGAATCAGGCCGTCGTAGGGATCGGGCAGATCGCTGTCCGCCGGGAAACGCACCACGTCACCCGCGCGGGCGATGGTCTCCAGACGCGGATGGCCCTCCAGGGTGAAGCGCCGCCCCAGCACGTCCTGCGCCAGCCCGTCGATCGCCAGCGGAATAAACTGTCGCCCTTCGTAGCGCAGCAGCGCCGAGGCATCGCACTCCAGCACATGACGCAGGGTTGAAATTAACCGCTGGAAACGATCCTGATGGCCGATACCGGTCTGTAATTCAATGGCGATCTTCGCCAGCACATCTACGGAAAAGCTCATTTGCGCCTCGCTGTCATTTTGACAATGCATACTGTCATATTGACCATAAAACAGATAGTCATTCTGACTACCCCTTGCGAGTGATATTCTTAAAAAGCGTTAAATATCAACAATTTTAAGAACTGGCACGCAACTTGATATATGCACATCAACTTATCGAAACACACTGTATTTATTGAGGTTGCTATGTCTATTCTGGTTAAAAATAATATTCATTGGGTGGGTCAACGTGACTGGGAAGTGCGCGATTTTCACGGCACCGAATACAAAACCCTGCGCGGCAGCAGCTATAACAGCTATCTCATTCGCGAAGGCAAAAACGTCCTGATCGATACCGTTGATCATAAATTCAGCCGCGAGTTCGTGCAGAACCTGCGCAGCGAAATCGATCTGGCTGACATCGATTACATTATTATTAACCATGCGGAAGAAGACCACGCGGGCGCCCTGACCGAGCTGATGTCTTATATTCCCAACACGCCAATCTACTGCACCACCAACGCCATCGACTCCATTAACGGCCACCATCACCACCCTGAATGGAATTTTCATACGGTGAAAACCGGTGACTCGCTGGATATCGGTAACGGCAAACAGATGATCTTCGTCGAAACCCCGATGCTGCACTGGCCCGACAGCATGATGACGTACATGACCGGCGATGCGGTGCTGTTCAGCAATGACGCCTTTGGTCAGCACTACTGTGATGAACGTCTGTTTAACGACGAAGTGGATCAGACTGAGCTGTTCGAACAGTGCCAGCGCTACTACGCCAACATCCTGACGCCGTTCAGCCGTCTGGTAACGCCAAAAATCACCGAAATCCTCGGCTTCAATCTGCCGGTCGATATGATTGCCACCTCGCACGGCGTGGTCTGGCGCGAAAATCCAACCCAAATCGTGGAGCTGTATCTGAAATGGGCGGCGGATTATCAGGAAGATCGCATCACGCTGTTCTACGACACCATGTCCAACAACACCCGCATGATGGCGGACGCCATTGCCCAGGGCATTAACGAAGTCGACCCGAACGTGGCGGTGAAAATCTTCAACGTGGCGCGCAGCGATAAAAACGAAATCCTGACCAACGTCTTCCGCTCCAAGGGCGTGCTGGTCGGCACCTCCACCATGAATAACGTGATGATGCCGAAAATCGCCGGTCTGGTTGAAGAGATGACCGGTCTGCGTTTTCGTAACAAACGCGCCAGCGCGTTTGGCTCCCACGGCTGGAGCGGCGGTGCGGTAGATCGTCTCTCCACGCGTCTGCAGGATGCCGGTTTTGAAATGTCGATGAGCCTGAAAGCCAAATGGCGCCCGGATATCGACGCACTTGAAATCTGCCGCCAGCATGGCCGCGATATCGCACGTCAGTGGGCGCTCGCTCCACTGCCGGAAGCAACAGCGAAAGCCCCAGAGCAACAAGAAGCCTGCGCCTGTGCCGCCGCACAAGCCGCCGATCTTGGCCCGAGCATGCAGTGCAGCGTCTGCCAGTGGATTTACGATCCTTCCCTCGGCGAACCTTTGCAGGATGTCGCCCCAGGCACCCCGTGGCGCGACGTGCCGGATAACTTCCTGTGCCCGGAATGTTCCCTCGGGAAAGACGTGTTCGACGAACTGGCGACGGAGGCAAAATGAATCACGGCATTGTCATCATTGGCTCGGGCTTTGCCGCCCGGCAGCTGGTGAAAAATATACGCAAACAGGATGCGAACGTGCCGCTGACGCTTATCGCCGCCGACAGCATGGACGAGTACAACAAACCCGATTTGAGCCATGTTATCAGCCAGCATCAGCGTGCCGACGACCTCACCCGTCAGACGGCGGGGGAGTTCGCCGAACAGTTTACTTTGCGACTGTTTCCGCATACCTGGGTCATGGAGATCGACGCCAGCGCCCATGTGGTGAAGGGCAAAGATTATCAGTGGCACTACGACAAACTGGTTCTGGCGACGGGGGCATCCGCCTTTGTACCGCCCGTTGAGGGACGCGAGCTGATGCTGACCCTTAACAGTCAGCAGGAGTACCGCGCCTGTGAAACCCGGCTTCGTGACGCAAAGCGGGTGATGATTGTCGGTGGCGGTCTGATTGGCACCGAACTGGCGATGGATTTTTGCCGCGCCGGGAAAGCCGTCACTCTGGTCGATCACGCAGCGAGCATTCTGTCTGCGCTGATGCCAGCGGAAGTGAGCAGTCGCTTACAGCATCGTCTGACGGAGATGGGCGTCCATCTGCTGCTGAATTCTCAGCTCCAGAGCCTGACGACAACCGACAGCGGCATTCGCGCGACTCTCGATCGTAAGCGCAGCGTTGAGGTCGATGCCGTGATCGCCGCGACGGGCCTGCGTCCGGAAACGGCACTGGCCCAGCACGCCGGGGCAGAAACGGGGCGCGGAGTGAAGGTGGACAGCTATTTGCAAACCAGCCAGCCCGATATTTTCGCCCTGGGTGACTGTGCGGAAATCAACGGCCAGGTCCTGCCGTTCCTGCAGCCGATTCAGATCAGCGCAATGTATCTGGCAAAAAACCTGCTGGGGAATAACACGCCACTGAAACTGCCGGCGATGCTGGTGAAGGTCAAAACACCTGAACTGCCGCTGCACCTCGCGGGCGAAACGCAGCGACAGGATTTACACTGGCACATGGCTATTGAGCCACAGGGAATGGTCGCAAAAGGCGTTGATGGCGACGGTGAACTGCGTGCCTTTGTGGTCAGCGAAGATCGGATGAAGGAGGCTTTCTCCCTGCTGAAGTCGTTACCCGTTTAACCCGCAAACCTCTGCCACGCTGACTTAACCTTAGGATTTTATTATCCGCAGCCCCGATGTCCCGGGGCTTTTTTTTGCGCATTCTATTCACAAGGTAAATACATAATAGATAAATCATCGCCATCAATCCCTATTTCATTATTTATATGAATATATAAATCCGAGCAGATGGATATATTTGCGATAAATATCCATTCACCCTGAGATATATAATTATTTTATAATTGATAAATAAATCATCAGGGATAATTTAATTTAAACAGCGATAAAAAAGCAATTTTTGCTTAGATTATTTTTTTAAATAATGCTCGGAACCGTCAGAGACCCCCAGCGCGTCATAGCCGCGCCAGCGGTAGTTCAGCATTGACAGACACCAACAGACAATAAACAAACCAATAACAATAAAACCGGCGTTACCGAGATTATTATTAACACTCCCCACCAGGTTCCAGACGCCCCCACTTAATTCAAATTTATCTTTTATTAGCCCAAGCGCTTCCAGCCCGCCAATAAAGAGCGCGACGACAACCGACGTGCCGGTAATGGTCATATTGTAATAAAGTTTGCGCTGCGGTTTATTGAATGCCCAGCCGTACGCACCGATCATCAATAAATTATCCAGCGTATCCACTAACGCCATACCGCTGGCAAACAGCGCCGGGAAAATCATGATCGACCACACCGACATTCCGTTCGAGGCGCTGGCGGCAGAAATGCCCAGCACACCAATTTCAGTGGCGGTATCAAATCCCAGGCCAAACAGAAAACCGACCAGGTACATCTGCCAGCTTTTGCTCACCAGACGGAACGTGGCGCCAAACAGCCAGCTCATGATCCCGCCCGACAGCGGCGCGTCCCCCTCGCTGCTCGTCGTATGACCTTTCTTCAGCGCCTGAAAGCTGCGCCAGACGCCGAGCAAAATCACCGTGTTGATCAGCGCCATCGCCAGTAAAAAGGCCGCGGAAACGGCGGTGCCAATGAGGCTACCGGTCTCATGAAACCACACCATGTTCTTTTGAAACGCCGTCGCCGTGGCAGCAATAGCGACGGAGGCCAGCACCACAATGGTCGAATGGCCCAGCGAAAACCACGCCCCCACGCCAGACGGGCGTTTGCCCTGCTGCATCAGCTTGCGGGTGACCGTATCGATCGCGGCGATATGATCCGCATCGACCGCATGCCGCAGGCCGTAGCACCACGCCAGCAGGCTGGCCGCCATCAGCGTGGTACTGCCGCTAAACGTGTGCCAGGCCCAGCCCCAGGCCAGACTATTCGCGGCCAGCAGGATCATCAGAAGCGGTTCGTTGCGAATCCGTCGTTGCATGTCAGTTCCTGTGTGAAAGGGTGCGGGCGGCAGCGACGACCGCCTGTCCGAATGAAATCGCCCCGTCGCCTGCAGGCAATTGTTCAGGGAACAGAAGCGTGAATTCAGAAAGATAAAACTGCAGGCGCGCCCGCAGCAGCCGATTGTGCAGCACGCCGCCGCTGAAGCAGAGCGTCGATATCGCCAGACGTCGGGCGTGATGAGCCATCAGTGCCGCCAGCCCTTTCGCCAGCGCGTCATGGAATGCCCACGCCCGTTCGGCGGGCGCCGCCTGCCAGTCGAGCCACTGCTGCCAGAAGGTGGACAGATCTCCCACATCCAGCGTGACCGGATGCTGCACACCTGAACAGGTCGCGGCCAGTGCTTCAAGCTGACAGGCCGCTTCGCCTTCGTAATGCTGCCTGTCGGACACGATATCCAGCGCACAGGCCACGGCGTCAAACAGTCGCCCACAGGATGAGGCCAGCGGCGCGTTGATTCCACGCGCCACCGCCGTCGCCAGCAGTGTCCAGTTGTGCGCCAGAACGGCGCGCATTTCCGCGCGCTTTTGCCAGTCAGGAATAAACGCCAGCCCCTGTGCAAGTAAATTCCGCCACGGTTCGACCGCGGCCAGATCGCCGCCGGGCAACGCCACGGCGGGCAACCCACCGAGGTGCTCGCATGCCAGATAGTTCACCCGCAGGCACTCGCCGCCCCACAGCGCGCCGTTTTCGCCCATCCCGATGCCGTCAAGCGTCAGCGCAATCACATCGCCTGCGTTCAGCGGCCAGCCATTTTCCGCCAGGCATGCCGCCGCGTGGGCGTGGTGGTGGAGCACCGTCTGTTTCGGCAGCGCCAGCGCTTCGGCCCACCGGGCAGAGCGGTAGCCCGGATGGGCATCGTACACCACAAGTTTCGGGTGGAAATCATACATTTGTTGAATGACCGCCAGCGCGCCACGCCACTGATGCTCCATGCCGTCGTCACTCAGATCGCCAAAATGCTGGCTCACAACCGCCTGCCCGCCGCGCACCAGACAGAAGGTATTTTTCATCTCCGCACCGAGGCACAGCATTGGCGGGATATCCTTAAATCCTTCAGGCAGCGGAATGGCGTCAGGCACATAACCCCGCGCGCGGCGAAGCATTGCGCCCTGCTCGTCCAGGACCGAATCATCCATGCGTTGCAGAATGTCGCGGTTATGCAGCAGAAAACCGTCGGCGATATCGCGCAGGTCATCCAGCGCCTGATCATTGCTCAGCGCGGGGGGTTTACCGCTGAGATTCCCGGAAGTCATTACCAGCGGGCGCGCGCAGTCGTCCATCAGCAGATGTTGCAGCGGGCTGGAGGCCAGCATCACGCCGATGCAATCCAGGCCCGGCGCAATGTTCTGCGGCAGTTCCGGTAGCAGGCGCTTTGCGGTCAACACGATGGGTGCGGCGGGCGATTGAAGACGCTCCCGAAGGGGCGCAGGCAACTCGTCAATACAGGGCAGCATCACCGCTAATGGTTTGGTCGGACGACGTTTTCGCTCGCGCAGCCGCGCCACCGCCTGCGGGTTTTGCGCGTCGCAAGCCAGATGAAAACCGCCCAGCCCTTTGATTGCCACGATCCCACCGTTTTTCAGCATCTCAACGGCTGCGGATAACGCGGCATCTCGTGTCAGATGGACGCCCGCTGCACGCCATTCCAGCTGCGGCCCACAGTCCGGACATGCCACCGGCTGGGCGTGAAAGCGCCGATCCGCCGGATTGCGGTATTCGCTCTCACACGGGGCGCAGAGCGGGAAAGCGGCCATCGCCGTGTCTGGCCGGTCATAAGGCATGGCGCGAATAATGGTGAAACGCGGGCCGCAGTGGGTGCAGTTGATAAACGGATAGCGGTAACGGCGCTCGCGCGGATCGCGCATCTCGGCCAGGCAGGCCGGGCAGGTCGCCGCGTCCGGTACGATTTGCGTCGCCATCGCCCCGCCCGCGCTGTGGCGGATGGTGAATTCCGTCGGCATTTTCGGCCAGCTGAACGGCTGAGTTTCAATGGTATCAATGCGCGCCAGCGGCGGGCACTGCGCTAACAAACATGTCTGAAACGCCGTCGGATCATCAGCCAGACGCACCAGCACGCCTTCGCCGTCGTTACAGACGTCACCGCAAAGGCCAAGCTGAGTCGCCAGCTGCCAGACAAAGGGGCGGAAACCCACCCCCTGCACTTTTCCGCGCACCCGCAGCTGCGCGCCGTTACAGCTCATCGCGGCTTAAAACAGCATTGATGACGATGTATCAAACGCCGCGCGACGGCGCTTCTCGGCACTCATCTGTTCAAGCTTGTTACGATCGACGCAGACCAGAGCGTGGGTCGGACAGGCTTCAATGCACGCCGGGCCGCTTTCGCGATGGTTGCACAGGTCGCATTTGTTCGCTTCGGCTTTTTCGGCACGCACACTCAGGCCCGCACCGCTGTTTCGTACCACCGGGCGCACAACCACTTCCATCGCACCATACGGACAGGCCACCACGCAGGTTTTACAGCCGATGCAACGCTGCTGCATCACCTGCACAAAGCCGTTTTCGCGGCTGATAGCACCGTTAGGGCAGACATTGGCGCAGGGGGCGTCTTCACACTGGCGGCAGATGGCCGCCGTTGAGATATTCACGCCCTTAATGACATGAATACGTGGCAGGAAAGATTCTGGGGTCAGGGAGGCGCAATCCTGCTCCGCCTGATGGGACACAACACACGCCACCTCACAGGTGCGACAGCCAATACATTTACTGGCATCGGCCATAATAAAACGGTTCATCTGCTTCTCCAGCATTAAGTTATGCGGCGAAACATACATAAAACGTGCCACATTTTAATTAACTGATTTCACTGAATTTAATCAGTATCCTTCGGTGTCATCGACACGAATGACGATGACACCTGTCGACGTCAGACGCGAACGTTGGCGATGACGGAATCGCGCAGGATCAGCTCACCGGGGAAGGCTTGCTGGTAGCTGAACTCGCCGCCATCGAGCATAAAAATCAGGCGGCTGATGGTCTCTTTGATCATCTCCGTCACCGGAATGCGCACGCTGGAGAGCGACGGCACGATGTAGGGCGCGATCGCGACATCATCAAATCCCACCACCGACACTTCGCCCGGCGTGCCGATCCCGCTGTCGTGCAGCTGCTTCAGCGCACCAATGGCCATATCGTCATTGCTGGCGACCAGCGCGGTGAATTGCGCTTTGCGCGCCAGCAGCGTGGTGACTCCCGCCGCCCCGCTTTCCGGAGTCCATTTCCCCTCCACCAGCAATTCGTCGCGCAGCGGGATCTGATGCTGCGCCAGCGCCGCTCTGTACCCTGAAAGACGTTCGATACCGGTGGGAGAGTCGAGCGAGCCGGTGATAAAGGCGATATCCCGATGGCCCATTTCAATCAGCTGCGAGACCGCATCCTGACAGGAGGCTTTATGATCCGACCAGACGCACTGGCTGCTGTTTTTACGCAGACGACGGTTTAACACCATGATCGGCTGCTCCTGTTTTTCGATGATCTCATCCATCTCATCGACGCTTAAAAAGCGCGGATAGATGATGATCGCGTCGCAGCGCATATCGAGCAGATACTGGATCGCCTCGCGCTCTTCATCGGCGCTGTGCTTGCCGTCCGCGAGGATCAGCTGACGCCCTTTTTCTTCCGTCATGCGTGCCGCGTGGAACAGCAGCTCGCTGAAATACACGCCGTGGTAAAGGGTGTTCGTTACTACCAGACCCAGGGTTTGGGTGCGTTTGGTCGCCAGGTTTCGCGCCAGCAGATTGGGGCGGTAGCCGCTCTCTTCAATCGCCTGAAAAACCCGGTCTTTTGTCTCCTGGCTCACGTAGCCATTGCCCGAAAGCACCCGAGAAACCGTTGCCTTCGACACCCCTGCCCGCTTCGCCACTTCAAGCATCGTGGTCATCTGATTATTCCCTTTAAACCTGATGCGCCGAAGTGTACTGCACTGCACGAAAATTGTCGCAGCGCGAATCTCACGCTTTTAAACACTCAAAGTGATCGTTATCACGAATGTAAAAAATGCACGGATCACCATCTTGTTTCATACGAAGAAAGTCATCATGATTTTGTGGAACCGGTTTCCTACATGTTCTCACAACTACAACAGGATCACTTCCGATGGCCAAAAATTATGCCGCGCTGGCGAAAGACATTGTCAGCGCGCTCGGCGGGAAAGATAACATCGTCGCCGTCACCCACTGTATGACGCGCCTGCGCTTTGTGTTGCAGGACGAAAGCGCCATCGACAGCGCCACGCTCAAAAGCCTCTCCGGCGTGCTCGGCGTGGTGCGTAACGATAACCAGTGTCAGGTGATCATCGGCAACACCGTGTCTCAAGCCTACCGCGAGGTGGTGAACCTGCTACCTGCCGGGATGCGCCCTGCAGAGCCGCAAGGCCCGCAAAAACTGACGCTTCGCCGCATCGGCGCTGGCGTGCTCGACGCGCTGATCGGCACTATGTCCCCGCTGATCCCGGCGATCATCGGCGGCTCGATGGTGAAACTGCTGGCAATGATCCTGGAGATGACCGGCGCGCTGCCGAAAGGTGCCCCGACGCTCACGATTCTGACGGTAATCGGTGACGGAGCCTTCTTCTTCCTGCCGCTGATGGTGGCCGCGTCTGCCGCCGTGAAATTCAAAACCAACATGTCGCTGGCGATTGCCATCGCAGGCGTGCTGGTGCATCCGAGCTTTATTGAACTGATGGCGAAAGCCGCCCAGGGCGAGCACGTCGAGTTCGCGTTTATCCCGGTGACGGCGGTGAAATACACCTACACGGTGATCCCGGCGCTGGTCATGACCTGGTGCCTGTCGTACATCGAACGCTGGGTGGACAAGATCACGCCAGCGGTCACCAAAAACTTCCTGAAACCGATGCTGATCGTGCTGATTGCCGCCCCGCTGGCGATTGTGCTAATTGGGCCGCTGGGTATCTGGATTGGTAGCGCGATTTCGTCGCTGGTCTACACCATTCACGGCTATCTGGGCTGGCTGTCCGTGGCCATTATGGGCGCACTCTGGCCGCTGCTGGTAATGACCGGTATGCACCGCGTCTTTACGCCAACGATTATTCAGACCATTGCCGAAACCGGCAAAGAAGGGATGGTGATGCCGTCGGAAATCGGCGCGAACCTCTCTCTTGGCGGTTCTTCCCTGGCGGTGGCGTGGAAAACCAAAAACCCGGAACTGCGCCAGACGGCGCTCGCCGCGGCGGCGTCCGCCATCATGGCGGGAATTTCTGAACCGGCACTTTACGGCGTGGCGATTCGCCTGAAACGCCCGTTAATTGCGAGCCTGATCAGCGGCTTTATCTGCGGCGCGATCGCCGGTATGGCGGGGCTTGCCAGCCACTCGATGGCGGCACCGGGCCTGTTCACCAGCGTACAGTTCTTCGATCCAGCCAATCCGATGACCATCGTCTGGGTGTTTGGCGTGATGGCCCTGGCCGTGGTGCTTTCGTTTGTTCTGACGCTGATCCTCGGCTTTGAGGATATTCCGGTGGAAGACGAGGCCGAGAAAGCACGCGCCCTGCAAACCGCACCGGTTCCGGCACAAGAAGCACGAGCATAAATGAATAACGAGGTACAAATGTCTGTTTTTCCAGAAGGATTTTTATGGGGCGGCGCACTGGCCGCCAACCAGAGTGAAGGTGCTTACCGTGAAGGCGGTAAAGGGCTGACCACCGTCGATATGATCCCCCACGGCGCAAACCGCATGGCGGTGAAAGTCGGTAAGGAAAAACGTTTCTCGCTGCGCGACGACGAGTTTTACCCGAGCCACGAGGCGATAGATTTCTACCATAGCTACAAAGAAGACATCGCTCTGATGGCGGAGATGGGCTTTACGGTGTTCCGCACCTCGATTGCCTGGAGCCGCCTCTACCCGAACGGCGACGAGCCGCTGCCGAATCAGGCCGGTATCGCCTTTTACCGCGCGGTATTTGAAGAGTGCAAAAAGTACAATATCGAGCCGCTGGTGACCCTGTGTCACTTCGATGTGCCAATGCATCTGGTCACCGAATACGGCTCCTGGCGCAACCGCAAAATGGTCGATTTCTTCGCCCGCTACGCGCGCACCTGCTTTGAAGAGTTCAATGGTCTGGTGAAATACTGGCTGACCTTCAACGAGATCAACATCATGCTGCACAGCCCGTTCTCGGGCGCGGGGCTGGTGTTTGAAGAGGGTGAAAACGCAGATCAGGTGAAATACCAGGCCGCACACCACGAGCTGGTGGCAAGCGCACTGGCGACCAAAATCGCCCATGAAGTGAACCCGGAAAACCAGGTCGGCTGTATGCTGGCAGGCGGCAGTTTCTACCCGTACTCCTGCAAGCCAGAAGACGTGTGGACGGCGCTGGAAAAAGATCGCGAAAACCTGTTCTTTATTGACGTTCAGGCGCGTGGCACCTATCCGGCTTACTCGGCGCGCGTGTTCCGCGATAAAGGGGTGACGATTGTCAAAGACCCGGCCGACGACCAGATCCTGAAACATACCGTCGATTTTGTCTCGTTCAGTTATTACGCGTCACGCTGCGCCTCAGCGGAGATGAACGCCAATAACACCAGCGCGGCAAACATCGTCAAATCCCTGCGCAACCCGCACATTGAGGTGAGCGAATGGGGCTGGGGCATTGACCCGCTGGGCCTGCGCATCACCATGAACATGATGTATGACCGCTACCAGAAACCGCTGTTCCTGGTGGAAAACGGCCTCGGGGCGAAAGACGAGATCGACGCCAGCGGCGAGATTAATGACGACTACCGCATCAGCTATCTGCGTGAGCATATCCGCGCGATGGGCGATGCGATTGAAGACGGCGTGCCGCTAATGGGCTACACCACCTGGGGCTGTATCGATCTGGTGGCAGCCTCCACGGGCGAGATGAGCAAGCGCTACGGGTTTGTGTATGTCGATCGTGACGACGCAGGCAACGGCACGCTGGATCGTAAACGCAAGAAATCGTTCTGGTGGTATAAGAAGGTGATTGCGAGCAACGGGGCGGATTTGGCGTAACGGAGTTCTGCCCGGTGGTACGTCGCGCACCGGGCATTGACTTCTCAGAGTCGTGCAAAACCCCCGTCCCCTGCCCATCCTGCAAGCCGGGAATAGACTGTTTCCACCGCCGCTTTTATCGCGGGAGTCATCGGATAATAAAAGCCGACAATATCCGGCTGAATGCCCAAAAACAGCACCTCGCCCACGTCGTCTTTAATCTGATCGACCAGATAGTTGAGCGGCATATTGTGAGTGGTCATCATGAACATCTCAGCAATATCGTCCGGATCGATGAGGCGGATTTCGCCGGGGTTTAGCCCCATGTCGGTGGCATCGACAATCAGCAGCCGGTCCGGGCGCAGCTCCCGAAGGGCAACCACGTCATTTTCCGGCGCGCTGCCGCCGTCGATCACCTGCCAGTTACCCTGCGGATGTGCGAAGCACATTTCCGCCAGCAGCGGGCCTGCGCCGTCGTCGCCCATCATGCTGTTACCCACACACAGTAAAACGTCAGTCACGTAATCTCCTCACCATCAGGTAGATGGCGCTCTCCTGATGAATATCATGCAGCATACTGAGCACCGTTTTGCTCCACGCCTGCTGCTCAGGGGTTTGCACTGCGAGCGCCGCATCGAAGGCATTCGCCAGCATGGCGATGTGATTGCTGTCGATGACAATCTCGCCATACTTCGGTACACCTTCCATTTTGCGTCGCGCCGTGCTACCCGCCTCCAGCGTGCCGATCCACGCCAGATAGTCCTGCCACGGACAGCTCAGCGCCGCCTCTAAACAGTCGATCACCCCGAGATGGTGGCCAATCGCCAGGCTGTAATAGACCACCTGCTGGGCCGCATCCGGCGTCGCGTCGTTCTCATCGATAAATTTACGGCTCAGCTGACTGAACACCACCTTTTCACTCATCGGATACGCGCCTCATCCACCACCTGATCCAGGTTTGCCACGATCTCGTTCAGACGCGGATCTTTCTCCGCCTCCAGCCAGCGCGCCACCTGATGCTCGCCCTGGCTCAACAGACGCAGATAGTCATCAGCAATCTGACGGCCATAGCGATACCCGGCGAGGCGTCGCGCCGTCCGATCGACCTTCACGCGCAGAGGCTGCACCATATCCGGGTGCAAAATCTGCGCGGGCTGATTGTCCAGCTCACCCGGGGCGCGAGCGTGAATTTTCTGCTCCAGCAGACCCAGCGCCATCGCAAAACCGTACAGCGTCGCCGCAGGCGTCGGCGGGCAGCCAGGGATATACACATCCACCGGCACGATTTTGTCGGTGCCGCCCCACACGCAGTAGAGATCGTGGAAGATCCCGCCGCTGTTGCCGCAGGCGCCATAGGAGATACAAATTTTTGGATCCGGCGCCGATTGCCAGGCGCGCAGCGCCGGAGAGCGCATCGCACGCGTCACCGCGCCGGTAAACAGCAGAATGTCCGCGTGGCGCGGGGATGGCACCACTTTGATACCAAAACGTTCGGCATCAAACAGCGGCGACAGGGTGGCGAAGATTTCGATTTCGCAGCCGTTGCAGCCGCCGCAGTCCACGCGGTAGACGTAGGCGGAACGTTTGATGTTTTTCAGCAGGGAGGTTTTCATGCTCGCGATGGATTCGTCCACCGTCATCGGCACAGGAATGCCGTTATCGTCGCGCGGGCCGAGTAAATTATTCATCAGCTGGCTTCTCTCATGTGGCGGGTGATATCAATGCGGTCGGACGGCAGCAGGCATTTCTGACGCTTGCATTCCGGGCAGGTTTCAAACCCTTCCCGGTGCATTTCGGCGCGAGCATCACCGTTGTGTTTCAGCAACGCAATGGCGTAGTCGATCTCTTTTTGCACGGCAAACGGATGGTGGCAAACGCGGCAGTGGCACAGGTCAAAACGCGACTGCTGGAGGAAATCCTCTTTTTTCCACACCGCCAGCTCGTACTCCTGCGACAGCTTTATCGCCGCCGTCGGGCAGACCTCTTCACAGCGGCCACAAAAAATGCAGCGTCCGAGGTTGAACTGCCAGGCCAGCTGATTCGTCGCCAGATCCGTCTCCACCGTCAGGGCGTTCGACGGGCAGGCGTTAACGCACGCCGCACAGCCGATGCACTGCTGCGGGTTGTGCTCTGGTTTGCCGCGAAAGTTTTTATCGACCGGCATCGGCTCAAGCGGATAACGGCTGGTGACCGTACCGGTTTTGATCACTTTTTTGATAAAGGTAAACATGACGGTTCCTTATTTCAGCGGCGAGTTCTTGCGCTCGATGCTGTAGCGTTCAAGCTCTTTGTACGGCACCACCTGGCTTTTCTTCTTGCGTACATCCACCACCGTCATGCGGTCGGTACAGGAGTAGCAAGGATCGAGGCTGCCGATGATCAGCGGCGCATCAGAGACCGTATTGCCGCGCAGCATGTAGCGCAGGGTCGGCCAGTTGGCGTAGGTCGCCGCACGGCAGCGCCAGCGGTAGAGCTTCTGGTTGTCGCCGGTCATGCTCCAGTGGATATCATCTCCGCGTGGCGCCTCGGCGAACCCGAGCGCAAAACGGTTCGGGATATAGGTAAAGCCTTCCACCGCCAGCGGACCGCCGGGCAGATTATCCAGTCCAAAATCGATCATATTCAGGGCGGTAAAGACTTCGTTGATACGCACTTTCAGACGCGAGATAACGTCGCAGCCCTGCTCGCTGTGTACGGTCATCGGCAACAGACCGTAACCGACAAACGGGTGATCGGCGCGGGTATCGCGGGCGTGACCGCTGGCGCGCACCATTGGGCCGACGTTGCTGAAGTCGCGGGCGATCTGCGGATCGAGACGGCCCACACCGACGGTACGCTGCTCGATATTTGGCGTGCTCAGAAGCATATCCACCAGATCCTGCACATCGCGGCGCATCTGCTGTGCCAGCAGGCGGGTCTGGATCATGTCGTCTTTCAGCAGATCGCGGCGAATCCCGCCTATCAGGTTCAGACCGTAAGTTTTACGCGCCCCAGTGAGGATTTCCGCCATCTTCATCGACGCTTCACGCACGCGGAAGAACTGCATAAACCCGGAATCAAAGCCGACGAAGTGACAGGCGAGGCCGAGGTTCAGCAGGTGTGAGTGCAAGCGTTCGACCTCCAGCAGAATGGCGCGGATCATCTGCGCCCGCTCAGGCACCACAATCCCCATGCCGTTTTCCACCGAGGTGGTATAAGCGGTGCTGTGGGCAAAGCCGCAGATCCCGCAAACACGATCTGACAGGAAGGTGACTTCGTTGTAACCCATACGGGTTTCCGCCAGTTTTTCCATGCCGCGATGGACGTAGAACAGGCGGTAATCGGCGTCGATAATGTTTTCGCCGTCGACAAACAGGCGGAAGTGGCCCGGTTCATCGGAGGTGACGTGCAGCGGGCCAATCGGCACCACGTTGTTCTTTTTGCTGCCGAGTTCGTTGATGAACTCGTAGGTTTCGCTGTCGGTCGTCGGCGCCGGACGCTGGCGATAATCCATGCTGTCTTTGCGCAGCGGATAGAGTTCATCCGGCCAGTCGTCGGGCAGCACCAGACGGCGCTCATCCGGCAGGCCAACCGCCACCAGGCCGTACATGTCGCGCACTTCGCGCTCGCCCCAGACGGCGGCAGGCACGCGCGGCGTGACGGACGGGTATTCCGGTTTATTCGGATCAACTTCGACGCGTACCGTGAGCCAGCACTTCACGCCCTGCTCCATCGACAGCACGTAGTAAACCGCGTAGTTGCCGCACAGCTGACGCTCATCGTTGCCGAACAGTACCGACAGCCAGCCGCCCTGCTGGTAATAGAGAAACTCCACCACTTCCGGCAGGTAGTTCACCTTGATGGTGACGGTGATCTGGTCTTTGGTCTGCCAGCTCTCCTCCAGCACCACGCCGGGAAACGCCTGATGCAGTGCGGCAAGATACTGTTGACCTACTTTTTCTTCAGACATGCTAAGACTCTCTGTAATCACGCCACCAGCAAGGAGACGAAGGCTAAAAATGCGAACCCAAAACCGGCCCAGGTGACGCGCGACGTGGCGTTGAAACGCAGTCGCGCCATGCTGTTTTCAAACAGCGCGATAATCAGCACCCCCGCCACCAGCTTGAGCACGGCGATAACCACTGCCAGCAGCAAACCCGCCGCCGAGAAGTGTGTCATCTGCCCCCACGGGAAGAAGACGCCGACAAACATTTGCAGAACCACCAGCTGTTTGAGGCTGATGCCCCACTTCAGCACCGCAAAGCCGTAGCCGCTGTACTCCGTGAGCGGTCCTTCCTGCAGCTCCTGCTCCGCTTCCGCGAGGTCAAAGGGCAGCTTTCCCATCTCAATAAAGGTGGCGAAAGCACAGGCGCAGAGCGCCAGCAGCAGCGGAACGGTGCGCGTAACCGGCCAGTGATAAACCGTGTCAGTGATAAAG
Source organism: Lelliottia sp. SL45 (assembly GCF_026672535.1). Classification (NCBI taxonomy): domain Bacteria; kingdom Pseudomonadati; phylum Pseudomonadota; class Gammaproteobacteria; order Enterobacterales; family Enterobacteriaceae; genus Lelliottia; species Lelliottia sp. SL45. Next base: position 251,882 of record NZ_JAPPRH010000003.1, on the reverse strand, counting down.
CTGATATGGGTGGAACCCGCGACCTGCGCGGCTACCCACAGGCCCAGCAGCAGGATCGGTTCCACCAGCACGCCGAGCATCGCCTCGCGGCTGGCGCCGATACCAGTAAACGGACTGCCCGTATCCAGCCCTGCAATCGCAAAGAAAAAGCGCGCGATAGCGAAGAGGTAGATCAGGGTGATCAGATCGCCGAGCACCGGCAGAGGCGACGCGACGGTCACCACCGGCAGCGCGGTGGCGATGGTCAGCATCACGCCGACCATCACGAACGGCGTCAGGCGGAACACCCAGCCGGACGCATCCGGGGCGATGCTCTGACGACCTATCAGTTTGATGAGATCGCGGTACTCCTGAAGCACGCCCGGACCGCGACGGTTGTGCATCCGGGCGCGGGCCACGCGGGTAATGCCCGAAAGCAGTGGCGCAACGGCGAATAACACCAGCGCCTGAAGTAATGCCAGTAACAGACTCATGTCAGGCTCCTCGTGAAATCACAATCACCACCAGCACCGCCAGCTCGATCACGGCGAGACGACGGAACAGCGTCGGTGCAGCCGCGCTTTGCCAGCCGGGAATCACCTTCACCGGGTTCAGCGCGTGGCGCAGTTTCAGGACAAAGGCGAAGTTCTCTTTTACCGGCATCGCAAAACCGTGGGCGGTGATAACCATCGATTGTTCGTGCTCGTACCCGCACGCCCATGCCGTACCGCGTGAACGCGCAGGCAGACGGTCGCGTTTGAAGAACATCATCAGCACCAGCGGTAACAGCGGCGCGGCGATCAGCAGCAGGGCAATCATCGGCTGGGAAACGGCGGTGTGCGCGGTCGTGAGCGGTAGTGGAACCGCACTCCCCAGCAGCGGCAGCAGCCACGGCGCGGCAACCCCACCCGCGATGCAGCACAGGGCCAGCAGAACCACGCTTGCGGTCATCAGCGCCGGTGCACTGCGGGCATTTTCTGCCTCCGGAGTGCGCGGTGCGCCAAGGAAGGTGACGCCATAGACTTTCGCCATACACATCACCGCCAGCGCGCCGGTGATCGCGAGGCCGACCGCCAGCATTGGCCCGAGCAGACGAGCAATAAAGAGGTCGCTCTGACCCAGCGCAAAGAAGGACTGATAGATCACCCACTCACCGGCAAAACCGTTGAGCGGCGGAAGTGCGGCCATCGCCATCAACCCCACCAGCATCGCGAGCGAAATCAGCGGCATTTTTTTACCGATACCGCCCAGCTTTTCGATATCGCGATGCCCGGTGCGGAACCAGACGCTGCCCGCCCCCAGGAACAGAGTGCTTTTAAACAGGCTATGGTTAACCAGATGGTACAGCCCGCCGATAAACCCGGCGGCGACCAGCGCCGGATGGTTCAGCGCCAGCCCCGTCACACCCGCGCCTAAGCCGAGCAGGATGATGCCGATGTTTTCCAGTGTGTGATACGCCAGCAGGCGCTGGATGTTGTGCTCCATCAGGGCGTACAGCCCGCCGACAAAGGCGGTGATCATCCCGGCAATCAACAGCACCACGCCCCACCACAGCGGCGGTTGGCCACCGATAAGCGAAAGCGTGAGGATGCCAAACAGACCGACTTTCATCACCACCGTCGAGAACAGCGTCGCGGCGGGCGCTGACGCAGTGGCATGCGCCTGCGGCACCCAGCCATGCAGCGGAATAATCCCCGCCAGCAGACCAAAGCCGACCACGCCAGAAAGCCAGATATCGGCCCCAAACGGCAGCAACTGCGCGCGGGCGCTCAGCAGATCCAGGTCAAGCGTGCCGTAGCGCTGCCACACCAGCCAGCAGGTGAGCGCCAGCAAAAGGGTGCCGAGACGCCCCAGGAAAAACCACAGTTTGCCGGATGGGCTGCATCCCGTGAGGAACACGCCGCACAGCGCCATGATCTCCGCCATTACGACCAGCGCGGCCAGGTTGCTGGCCACCACGGTACAGACGGCCGCGGCGAGCAGCAGATTGACCAGCAGGCCGTTCGGTTTGGTCTGCGGGTGACGGTGCCAGTCAATATTAAACAGACTGACAAACAGCCCGCACAGGCCAAAGGTCACCAGCCAGATCGCATTCAGCGGCGTGATCTGAAGAGTGTGGCGAATCAGCGGCATGACGCCTTCTGCATGGACACCCTGCGTCAACACCATGAATCCGGCTATCGCCGTGATGACACTCCCCGCCGCGCCGCCGATTCCGGCAATCCATCCGCTGAGGGTTTTGTGAAAAGAGAAGACCAGCGCCAGCACCGCCGTCGCAGCAAAGCAGGCTACGGCGCTATTGATCAGATAGACAGCGTTCATTTCGCCCCCTCGTTTTGCGCCTGAAACAGCGACAGATCGCCAAAGTCGGTATTAATGGTCAGTTCGCGTTTGCGCTTACTGGTGCGAGCGATATCGTGGATATTGACCAGAATCAGCGCTTTAGTTGGGCAGGTGCGTACGCAGGCGGGGCCTTGTTCGTCAAAGCTGCACAGATCGCACTTCACCGCCACGGCGCGCACGCCCGGCACCCAGTCCAGCAGGGTACTGACGCGAGCCGGTGCGGGAGGCGCAGGTGGCGCTTTTGGCGAATTGGCATTGGCCGGAATATGCAGCGGGCGGCTGCCAGAAAATTCAATCGCACCAAACGGGCAGGCGATGCCGCACAGTTTGCAGCTTACGCACAGGCTTTCGTTCAGCTGAACAGCGCCATCGATACGGTTGATGGCATTCACAGGACAGACGCCCGCGCAGGGGGCATCCTCACATTGATGGCAGAGCTGCGGGGCAGACTCTTTTTCATTACGCATAACGCGCAGGCGCGGCATGGACTGCAGCCCGTGCAGGCGGTGTGTTTCGGAACACGCCGCTTCACAGGTGTGGCAGCCAATACAGACCGTCGAGTCAGCAATTACAAAACGGTTCACCGGGTAGTCCTCAGGACAGTGTCATTTTTGACGACGGACGTGCCATATCGACACATCTCGACACGCAAGCATCAGGCCGTGTGCGGTTCGCTGGTAAGCGACTGCAAATTCACCGGCAAATTGTGCTCGACCGCGGAATAGAGGCCGTTGTAAACCGGCGCGATTTTTTCCAGATAGTGTTCAAGCACCTGGTGGCGATCGCGGGTGCTGACGTGGCCGTCAACCATGCCGTCGATCATCAGCTGCGCCTGTGCAATCCGCTGTCTGTCGCCGTCTTTGGTCTCGACGTGATACTCAATGACGTGGCTGTTAAAGGCATCGGCCAGGGTGACGTAAATCGTAAAGTGGCCGAACAGGATGAAGCACAAATCCTCTTGCGCCGCACAGCTCATCGCGTGGTGCAGATGGGCTTTTGACAGGGTGATGCCCTGAACCAGTGAGTTGCAGTAGAGGTGCCACTGCTCCTGTAATTGTTGATGGCGTTGCGCGATGTAATCCGCTTTTTCGCTAAGTTCCCAAATAGTCATCTCAGGTATCCGGTTATTGGAGATAGCGGCTGTTAAGCAGATTTTGTGCCAGTTTTTATATCACTGATAATTAACGATTTAAAAATAAAACAGACTGTCAAAATGCGTGTGTCGACGTGTCATTTCGTCAGCGCCGTCATCGACACTCCCTTTCCTAAATCAGGCTGGCATCGTTATTGCATAACCGCCCCAAATCACCGAGGAGGCGTCATGCACGAAATCACCCTCTGCCAGCGAGCGCTGGAACTTATCGAACAGCAGGCGAAGCAGCATCACGCAAAACGCGTCACCGGCGTATGGCTAAAAGTCGGGGCATTTTCCTGCGTCGAGCCAGGCGCCCTTACCTTTTGCTTTGAGCTGGTGTGTCGCGACACGCTGGCAGAAGGCTGCGAGCTGCATCTCGAAGAGCAGCAGGCCGAATGCTGGTGCGAGACCTGCCAGCAGTACGTCACGTTGCTGTCATCGAAAGTGCGAAGCTGCCCGCAGTGTCAGAACACCGGGCTTCGCATCGTCGCGGACGACGGTTTGCAGATCCAGCGCCTCGAAATAGACCAGGAGTAAATCATGTGTAGTACCTGCGGTTGCGCCGAAGGCAACCTGTATATCGAAGGGGACGAGCATCGCCCCCACTCCGCGTTTCGCTCCGCGCCCTTCTCTCCCGCCCCGCGTAAAGTGGCGGCGCTGACCGGCATCACCTTTGCCCCGAAGCAGTCTGACGCGGGCGATCTGCACTACGGCCACGGTGAAGCGGGCACGCATGCGCCGGGCATGAGCCAGCGCAAAATGCTGGAGGTCGAAATTAACGTGCTGGATAAGAACAACCAGCTCGCCGCCCGCAACCGCGCGCGTTTCGCCGCTCGCCAGCAATTAGTGCTGAACCTGGTGTCCAGCCCCGGTTCCGGTAAAACCACGCTGCTGACGGAAACCCTGAAGCGTCTGAATCACCGCGTCTCCTGCGCGGTAATCGAAGGCGATCAGCAGACCGTTAATGACGCGGCGCGCATTCGTGAAACCGGCACCCCGGCCATTCAGGTGAATACGGGCAAAGGCTGTCATCTGGATGCGCAGATGATTGCCGACGCCGCGCCGCGTCTGCCTCTTGCCGATAACGGCATTCTGTTTATCGAAAACGTCGGTAACCTGGTCTGCCCGGCCAGTTTTGATCTCGGCGAACGACATAAAGTGGCGGTACTGTCGGTGACGGAGGGCGAGGACAAGCCGCTGAAATATCCGCATATGTTTGCCGCCGCCTCGCTAATGTTGCTTAACAAAGTCGATCTGCTGCCGTATCTCAATTTTGACGTTGAGAAGTGCCTGGCCTTTGCCCGGGAAGTAAACCCGGATATTGAAATTTTGCTGGTTTCCGCCACCAAGGGCGACGGCATGGAGAGCTGGCTGGCCTGGCTGGAGAACGAACGATGTGCATAGGCGTTCCGGGACAAATCCGCGATATCGACGGTAATCAGGCCAAAGTGGACGTCTGCGGCATACTGCGCGATGTCGATTTAACGCTGGTGGGCGCGGTTGACGAAAACGGTGCCTCGCGCCTCGGCCAGTGGGTTCTGGTGCACGTCGGTTTTGCCATGAGCGTGATTAACGAAGCCGAGGCCTGTGACACCCTGGCGGCGCTGCAAAATATGTTTGAAGTGGAGCCAGACGTCGGCGCCCTGCTGTTTGGCGAGGAGCGATAAATCATGCGCTACGTTGATGAATATCGCGCGCCGGAACAGGTGATGCAGCTTATCGCACACCTGAAAACGCGCGCTGCCCGGCTGGATTACACGGCAGAGCGCCCGCTGCGCATCATGGAAGTGTGCGGCGGCCACACCCATGCGATCTTTAAATTCGGTCTCGATCAACTCCTGCCCGATAACATCGAATTTATCCACGGCCCTGGCTGTCCGGTGTGCGTGCTGCCGATGGGCCGCATCGACAGCTGCATTGAGATTGCCCGCCAGCCGGACGTTATTTTTTGCACCTTTGGCGACGCGATGCGCGTGCCGGGGAAAAACGGTTCGCTGATGCAGGCCCGCGCACACGGCGCGGATGTGCGTATCGTCTACTCGCCGATGGATGCCCTGAAGCTGGCGGCAGAGAATCCTGCTCGCAAAGTGGTCTTTTTCGGCCTGGGGTTTGAAACCACCATGCCCGCCACGGCCATCACCCTACAGCAGGCAAAAAAGCAGAATCTGACCAACTTTTTCTTTTTCTGTCAGCACATTACGCTTATCCCGACCCTGCGCAGCCTGCTGGACGAACCCGACAACGGGATCGATGCGTTTCTGGCGCCGGGCCACGTCAGCATGGTGATAGGCACCGAGGCCTATGGGTTTATCGCCGCAGAGTATCATCGCCCATTAGTGGTGGCTGGATTCGAACCACTTGATCTACTACAAGGCGTGAACATGCTGGTTGAGCAGAAAATAGCAGCCCTGAGTTCGGTAGAAAATCAGTACCGCCGCGTGGTCCCCGATGCGGGCAACCGGCTGGCGCAGCAGGCCATCGCCGAAGTGTTTAGCGTCGAAGGCGACAGCGAATGGCGCGGACTGGGTTTGATCGCGCAGTCCGGCGTGCATCTGACCGCCGCGTATCAGGCATTCGACGCCGAAGCGCATTTTCGCCCGCAGCCGCAGCAGGTGTGCGACGATCCCCGAGCCCGCTGTGGGGCGGTGTTAACCGGCAAATGCAAACCGCATCAATGCCCGTTATTTGGCAACACCTGTAATCCGCAAACAGCGTTTGGCGCGCTGATGGTCTCGTCCGAAGGGGCCTGCGCCGCGTGGTATCAGTACCGCAATCAGGAGTGTGAAGCATGAAGACGGTGGAAATGGCCCACGGCAGCGGCGGCCAGGCGATGCAGCAGCTGATTGGCCAGCTGTTTATGGCAGCCTTCGATAACCCCTGGCTGGCCGAGCAGGAAGATCAGGCGCGTATCGCGCTCTCGTCCCTCACCGCGCAGGGCGATCGGCTGGCATTTTCCACTGACAGCTACGTCATCGACCCGCTGTTTTTCCCCGGCGGTGATATCGGCAAGCTGGCGGTGTGCGGCACGGCGAATGATGTGGCGGTAAGCGGGGCGATCCCCCGCTATCTCTCCTGCGGCTTTATCCTCGAAGAGGGCCTGCCGATGGCAACGTTAACTACCGTCGTCAACAGCATGGCGCAGACCGCGCGCGACGCAGGCATCGCCATTGTCACTGGCGATACCAAAGTGGTGCAGCGCGGTGCGGCAGACAAACTGTTTATCAATACTGCAGGTATGGGCGCGATCCCGGCGGAGATCCACTGGGGCGCGCAGCAGCTTACCGTCGGTGATGTGCTGCTGGTGAGCGGCACGCTGGGCTGTCACGGCGCGACGATCCTGAATCTGCGCGAAGGGCTGGGGCTGGACGGCGAACTGCGCAGCGACTGCGCGGTGCTGACACCGCTTATCCAGACTTTGCGCAACTGCGCAGGCGTTAAAGCCCTGCGCGATGCCACGCGCGGCGGCGTAAATGCGGTAGCCCACGAGTTCGCCGCCGCCAGCGGCTGCGGCATTGAGCTGGTAGAAAGCCAACTGCCCGTCAAACCGGCGGTGCGCGGCCTGTGCGAACTGCTTGGTTTGGATCCGCTAAACTTTGCCAACGAAGGCAAACTGGTGATTGGCGTTGAACGCAGCGCAGCCGAAAACATACTGGCACAGCTGCGCAGCAATCCGCTGGGGCAGAACGCCGCGATCGTTGGGGAGGTGGTGGAGCGCAAAGGGGTGCGACTGACCGGCCTGTATGGCATCAAGCGCACACTGGATTTACCACACTCAGAACCGTTACCCCGAATTTGCTAGAACCGCGCGAAAAGCGGTCAGCACTGTTTCTCTTTTTTTGCCAGTTTCTTTGGAAGCGATATGTCGTATACACCGATGAGCGATCTTGGACAGCAAGGGCTGTTTGATATTACGCGTACACTTTTACAGCAGCCCGACCTGGGTTCACTGAGCGATGCCCTCACACGGCTGGTCAGGCAGTCTGCCCTCGCAGACAGCGCCGCGATTGTGCTCTGGAACAGCACCAGTCATCGCGCCAGCTACTATGCTACGCGCGATAACGGCAAGCCTGTCGAATATGAAGATGAAACGGTGCTGGCGCACGGCCCTGTGCGTCGTATTCTGTCGCGCCCGGACGCCCTGCACTGCAATTTCGACGAGTTTCGCCAGGCCTGGCCACGGCTTGCCGAAAGCCCGCTGTATGCGCCCTTCGGTCATTACTGTCTGCTGCCACTGGCGGTGGATGGGCGTATCTTTGGCGGCTGTGAGTTTATCCGTAACGCCGATCAGCCGTGGAGCGAGGCGGAGTACGAGCGCCTGCATACCTTTACGCAAATTGTCAGCGTGGTGGCGGAGCAGATCCACAGCCGGGTCACGGATAATGTCGACTACGATCTGCTGAGCCGCGAGCGTGATAACTTCCGCATTCTGGTCGCCATTACCAACGCGGTGCTCTCCCGGCTGGACATGGATGAGCTGGTGAGCGAAGTCGCCAAAGAGATCCATCACTACTTCAAAATAGACGCCATCAGCATCGTGCTGCGGGGTCATCGCAAGGGCAAACTGACCATTCATTCCACGCACTATCTGGATGAAACGAATCCGGCCCATGAGCAGAGCGAAGTTGACGAAGCCGGAACCTTGTCCGAACAGGTTTTCAAAAACAAAGAGATGCTGCTGCTCAATCTGAGCGAGCGCGACGAACTGGCCCCCTACGAGCGAATGCTGTTTAACTCCTGGGGCAACCAGATCCAGACCCTGTGCCTGCTGCCGCTGATGTCCGGCAACACCATGCTCGGCGTACTGAAACTAGCCCAGTGTGAAGAGCACATCTTTACCACCACCAACTTAAAGCTGCTGCGCCAGATTGCCGAGCGCATCGCCATCGCCCTCGATAATGCGCTGGCGTATCAGGAGATTCACCGCCTGAAAGAGCGGCTGGTGGATGAGAACCTGGCCCTGACGGAACAGCTGAACAATGTCGACAGCGAATTCGGCGAGATCATTGGCCGCAGCGACGCGATGTTCAGCGTGCTCAAGCAGGTGGAGATGGTGGCCCAGAGCGACAGCACGGTGCTAATCCTCGGCGAAACCGGCACCGGTAAGGAGCTGATCGCCCGCGCGATCCACAATCTGAGCAACCGCAACAGCCGCCGGATGGTGAAAATGAACTGCGCGGCGATGCCGGCAGGACTGCTCGAGAGCGATCTGTTTGGTCACGAACGCGGGGCGTTTACGGGCGCAAGTACCCAGCGCATCGGTCGTTTTGAACTGGCCGATAAAAGCTCGCTGTTCCTCGATGAAGTGGGCGATATGCCGCTGGAGTTGCAGCCAAAACTGCTGCGCGTGCTGCAGGAACAGGAGTTCGAACGCCTCGGCAGTAACAAACTGATCCAGACCGACGTGCGCCTGATCGCCGCCACTAACCGCGATCTGAAAAAGATGGTTGCCGATCGCGAGTTCCGTAACGATCTCTACTATCGCCTGAACGTGTTCCCGATTTGCCTGCCTCCCCTGCGCGAACGCCCGGACGACATTCCGCTGCTGGTCAAAGCCTTTACCGCCAAAATCGCCCGCCGGATGGGGCGCAATATCGACAGTATTCCGGCGGAAACCCTGCGCACGCTCTCCGCGATGGAGTGGCCGGGCAACGTCCGTGAGCTGGAAAACGTTATTGAGCGGGCAGTGCTGTTAACGCGCGGCAACGTGCTTCAGCTCTCTCTGCCGGAGCTGATGGTTGCAGAAAAACCGCTGCCTGCGGCAGAACTTCCGCAGGAGGGTGAGGACGAATACCAGCTGATTGTCCGCATTCTTAAAGAGACCAACGGCGTGGTCGCCGGGCCGAAAGGTGCCGCGCAGCGCCTGGGGCTGAAGCGCACCACGCTGCTTTCACGCATGAAACGGCTGGGTATTGAAAAGGATATGCTGGTCTAGACGCGATATGCCGTGCCCGGCACGGCATCACGTCTTCGGACGATATTTTTCCGGCAGCTCTGGCACCGGACGGCGATCGTCAATCAGATGACGAATCGTCAAAATCGGGTGACGCCACAGCATTCTCGGCCCTGCCCAGCGCATAATCTGCTTCATCTCTTCGCGTTTTGCGGGCTGGTAACAGTGCACCGGGCACTGCTTGCAAGCGGGCTTCTCTTCACCAAACACGCATTTATCCAGACGTTTTTCCGCATAGGCCTTCAGCGCCTGATAATGCCCTGCCTCATGTGTGGCCGCCGGGCATTGCTGTTCATACAGCGCAATCATTTTCCCGATAGTCTCTTTTTCGCGGGAGAGGCGTTTTCCTGACATGTCACGTTACCGGTTAATAAAGTGCATTTATAATACATTTTTATATCCCCTGTTTCAGCCCGATTTCATCATTTGCATTTCATTTTCTGAAGGCCGCTTCCAGTTTTAAACCGACTCCCGGCGCATTTTACTGGTATTTTATACAGGTAAATCTAAAGCCATCCTGACCGCTGTTAAGGGAGTTTTTATGTCTGACATGATCATTGCTCAACCCCATCGCCATCTTAAAGTGGGCTATTTCAGAAAGCGTCACGAAGATCGGAAGACCAAAATTCCGAAGCGCTACAGCGTACACCCCGCCCTCAGCCTGAAAGGCGACTGGCTGGAACAGGCAGGATTTAAAACAAATTCACAGGTGCGGGTGAGGGTCGAACACGGGAAATTGCTCATTGAGCTGATGGATGAAGCGGCGGCGTAAACTCGCGACTTTTTACTGCGCCACGCCATTTTTTCATGCGACAATAGAGGGAATTAACGAGCTGTGGGTCGCTCAAAACGCAACAATTTCAAAGAAATGGATATCATAACTCCATGAGCACAATCGACAATTTAACCGCGCATACCCCGATGATGCAGCAGTACCTTTGTTCAATAGTTAACTCATTGATATTATTTAACAATCATGTCGTTAACTAAATTTGGTATACATATGGGCTACATATTTAGAAAAAAGCAATAGTAGATAGCTTAGGGGAGTATATTCCAAGTCATCAAAAATAATGGAACGATACTTCTTGTTTACTCATATTTGAGTTATATTCTGAATAAGTATAGGTCAGCATCCTATTAAATAAAAAATAAATTTAATTCAGATGGAGAAAGAAATGATCAGTAGAGGCTCAGAATGGAATAAATGGGATCTTCATGTCCATACTCCTGCATCAGTTTTGAGAAGCGAATATGGAGACGACTGGGATAAATATATTATTGATTTATTCACTAAAGCTATCGAAGAAAATGTAAAAGTAATAGGGATTACTGATTATTTTTTCATAGATGGATATAAAAAGATAAAAAATGACTACTTAGCTAACCCTGAAAGAATGGAGCAATTATTAGGTACTGAAAAATATGAGTTAGTTAAAGAAATAAAGGTATTACCAAACATCGAGTTTAGAATTGATAAATTAGTTATCGGAAAAGAATCAGATTTAAAGTGGAATAGAAAAGTAAATTATCATCTCTTATTATGTGATTCTGTCCCTCCAGAAATCATAGAAAAAGAAATTATAAACTGTCTGAAATTTGATTTTTATTCAGAACCAGGTGCCAGGACAGACAGAAGAAACTTCACAAAAGAGAATATAATCGAATTTGGCGAAAAACTATGCCAACATCAAGATAATTTTGCTGGACAGAATCCCCTATTTGTAGGGATGATAAATTCATGCTTCAATCTTGATGAACTCAAAGACATATTAAACACGAACGGAAAATTTAAAGGAAAATATATATTAGCTTTACCAGCAGATGAAGATCTAAGTAAAGTCAGTTGGAAGAGTCAAGGCCATGGCGTTCGGAAGCATCTCATAATGCAATCACACATGCTCTTCACTTCAAATAGTGGCACAATTGATTTTTGCAAAGGTGAAAAACACGAGACGATAAGAGACTATCTGAAAGAGTTTGGAAACCTAAAACCTTGCGTTTGGGGTTCAGATGCACACTCCTCAGATAAAATGTTTAAACCTGACGATAATAGACATACTTGGATAAAAGCTAATCTCAGCTTCAATGGGCTAAAACAAATAATATATGAGCCTGAGTCGAGAGTTAAAATCCAAGAATCTCACCCGCAGACAAAAGCCGGATATCAAACGATATTAAGAGTAAGGTTCATATGTGAAGATAAAAAATTCCCCAAAGATTGGATATATTTAAATAAAGATTTGAATACAATAATAGGTGGAAAGTCTTCTGGAAAATCACTTCTACTTTACTTCATTGCAGCGGCTATAAATAAAAGTGCTGTTTTAGAAAATATAAACTTAGCTGACACCGACAACTATGATACAAAAGGTATTGACTTTGAGGTAGAGTGGGATGATGGAAGTATTAGTTTGCTCTCTAACTTAGAGGATACAAAACCTATAACTTACATACCTCAATTGTACATTAATAAACTTGCGGAAGTTGAAGGAAAAAATCAGCTCAAAAAACTTATCGAGTCGATTCTGAAGCAGAATAGAGATTTTTATGAGTTTAGTGAAGTAAAAGAATCTGAAATTAAGTTAAAAAACAAAGAGATAAAAGAAAAAATTGAACTTCATCAGTCATTCTCAGATAATTACACAACATTATGTGAAGAAAGAAATAAGATTGGTGATAAATCCTCGATTGAAAAGGAGATCAGTTCATTAGAAGAACAATGTAAAAAACTAAGAGAAAAATCAGGATTCAATCAGCAGGAAATAATAAAATACAATAAGCTAAATGCCATTATAAAAAACTCTGAAAATAGACTAAGAGTAGTTGATAACTATCATTTAAACTCCACAAAGCTAATAACTGGCTTACACGAAAGATTTCTAGATTACACTGATGCTTTAAAATCTGATTTAGCATCCTCATTAAGTGTTGCTGATACTGCTATTTTTTCCAAAAAATACTATGCCATTATTGAAAAAGGTATGGAAAGCATTCGCTTAGAAACTCAAAAGCATTTTGAGTTGAAAACAAATAAAATACCAGAACTTATCGATAAAATCACACAAATAAAAGAAAAATCAGAGTTAGAGATCACTCCTTTATTATTAAAAGTTAAGGAAAAAGAAAGCCTCGACTTATTTACCAAAAAAATAAGTATTGAAAGAGAAAAACTAAGTAAAATAAATGGACTGCAACAAGTAATAGATAAATTATTAGTAGATGCAAAAGATAACCTTTCTAATTTACAAACAAATTATGCAGAATTAATGTCTTTATATCAAGACTACATTATTGAGTTATCATCAGAGCAATATAGTATTTCTGATGATATGAAAATAATCCCTAAACTCAGTTTCAATAAAGATGGATTTGATAAATTCATAGATAATTATGACATGAGAGGAAATTTACAACTTTTAATGGGTGATGCATATGATCCTAAAGAAATTTTTGCTTTTGATGTAGAAAACCATATAGAAAAAATAAATACCATTTTTGCAAATACAAAGAAAGAAACTTGTCCAAAATTGAAAAAAGGAATTACTAAAAAGGATATCCTTTATACACTCTACGATGACTATTTCTTCATTGATTATGAAATTATCTATAATAATGATGAAATAATAAAAATGTCTCCGGGTAAAAGAGGGTTAGTTCTTTTGAATTTATTGCTGCACCTGAGCAATGCATCGCATCCAATACTCATAGATCAACCAGAAGATAACTTAGATAACAGAACTATCTATGAACAGTTGAACAGGTTCATTAAGCAACGCAAAAAAACGAGACAAATAATATTGGTTACTCATAACGCAAACCTTGTTGTTTCCGCTGATTCAGAATGTGTTATTGTTGCAAACCAATCTGGTCAAATCAAAGATGGTGAGAATGAAGAGTATCAGTTTGAATATATCAATAATGCACTTGAAAATACTTTTGAAAAGATACAGGATACTTGCCTTCTTAAGAGCATGGGTATAAGGCAGCATGTATGTGAAATTCTGGAAGGAGGTCAAGATGCATTTAAAGAAAGAGAAATAAAATATGGCCTGAAATTCTAAATTTTCTATAGGGTTGTTAGCAAGGGCTAACTTATCGAAGCTACGCTTCTAAAGTTGACCTTGCTTTTTCGCCCTTCGGTTGAAAAAGAAAAACTGCCCCATCAAAATGTTTATTTGCTATCAACCTCATGGCTTCGCTGTTTTATTGACATTTATCACAAATAGAATATATCTATATATAGCATAAGGATTATGCAGATAACTAACATATGAAAGGAGTTCGTATGGATAAAACATTAAATTATATAAATAAAAGTAAGTTATCAGAGAATTTGCTAAGAACACATTGTGTTAGCGTCAGGCTAAATAATGATGAATTGCAGCTTCTCAACACCAAGCGTGGCGAAACAAGCAAGGGAGAATGGCTTCGATTAGCTTCACTTGACAAGTTTCCACCAATAGTTCCCCCAATAAATATAGAAGCATGGAAATCTTTGTCTGAAATCTCTCAGAAGCTGAACATCCTGGTAAGTCATCTTGAAAGTAAAAGTGATGGAAGCACATTAACAAAAACGGAGATCTTTGCAGTTAAGCGTCAGATATCAGAGCTTCGCTTCTGTCTTACATCTTCGACCGCATCTGTCAGGTAGGTTGCATGAAAGGGATGCAAAAGATCAAAAGAGGAAAAACCTTTAACGGGCTAATTTCTTATTTATTAAAACCTGCTTCGCACCACAAATCAGCTCCATATGTGATCGGAGGCAATGTCATAGAAAGCTTCGCAGAAGCACTAAGTGCAGAGTTCAATGCGACAAAGCTTCTACGTTCAGATGTCAGCAAACCTGTATGGCATAACTCTTTACGTCAGCCTGTTGGTGAGAGTTTACCAATACAGAAATGGAAAAAGATAGCTGATGAATACATGAAGCGTATGGGCTTCTCTGAAACGCATCTACGTGCATACGTGCTTCATGATGATGAAGATGGCCAACATATCCATATAGTAGCAAGTCGCATAGATGCTACATCGGGGAAGCTGTATCTGGGAAAAAACGAGAACCTTATCAGCACTCGTATCATCCAGGAACTTGAAAAAGACTACCAGCTAACAAGAACTAAAGGAACTGATGCCCTGAAACCTTCTTCCTCACCTGCCAAACGTAAAAAATCACGTAATGAGACCATGCTGGAAGACAGAACTGGCGAGAAATGCCCAAAGACGATCATACAGGAAGCTATAGATACACTAATAACCAGCAAGATTTCCGAAGACGAGTTTGTGCAGCAGCTTGCAGCTCAGAAGATAAAAGCAATCCCCAATAGGGCTTCAACCGGAAAAATGAACGGTTTTTCGTTTGAGTACGCCAACATCTCATTCAAGGCTTCTCAGCTTGGTAAAAAGTATTCATGGAAAAACTTAGAGCCGTTCATCATCATTGATTCCCCGACCATAGTTAACAGGAAAACCGAGACATCTAGTTTTTGCGTTGGAATGGATGTGGAAGACATACAGCTTGTCTCACCTGAGGCTGTCTCATTTGTAGTTGATGATAAAATCTGTGGTAAAAGCTATGTGGACGTAGCGATGCGATGGATAGAAACCATTCCCTGGGTAGACAAAATAGTTAACACCGTCAAAAAACTACGTAATCCATTGTTAAGGGAGTTTAAACACCCTCCCAAGATTTTTTCTGCTTCACCACTTTCTATAGGCCTACCATCTCTTCCGTCTGTTGAAAAACCTGTGAAAACAAACATTTTTAGACTGAAAATTTAGCTTAAAACAACCCATAACCCCCTATGATGTTGATTTTATGACAAAATTATTGATCGTTATAATCGATCGATTAACCATTCATGATAGCTAACACCTATCAAATTGCAAAATATCGATCGGTACAAATGATTTGATAACTTTACAGCTTTGTACAAAATGTACGTTGAAGGAACTATCGGCTAATAGACTGATTTTACTAGCCTATTTTTAATATCGTTCTATCATACAGGAAAAACCGTATGAAATTCTTCATGATGAAGCGTGTATTGCTGGCGATTGCACTCCCTGTACTTGTCGCTTATTTTGGTGGAAGTAAGGTCATGTCAGTTTATTGGGTGCCCCTGTTTTTTATCAGTGCAATGCTCTGTGCAACAGCTTTTGGTAAATATGTTGTCAGGAAAAACAATGATGCTACATTCAATTATCTGAATGAAAATAATGATGGGATCTATATTCATAAATTCAATGATTGTGAAATCCGGTTAGACACAAATAAACAAGAGGTCTTTCTTAAAAATAGTGAAGGAGCAAATACTTATTCTTTTGATGATATTAAAGAATGGAGCTACAACATCACACATGGTGGTGAAATTTCAGGTGGTGGTTTAAAGGGTATCAGTGAAAACGGCAAAATATTAGGTCAAAATATTGCTGAGTCAGGTTTGTTTATCCGAGTGAAAGACATTAAAAACCCTGAATGGCACATCCAGTTCTATCCCCGCAATGATTCTTATAACTCTCGTAAGGGTCTTAATGATCTCAAAGCACAACTTAATCAATGGATTGAGATCTTTGATCAAAACTTAAATGCAGCATGAAATTAAGCATCTTATGCTTAAAACAGAATCTATATGGGGACAGATTCTGTTTTAAGTGTTTTTATTATAGTTAGCTGCATAGCTGAGATTTTTTTCTTTTAATGACCTTGCCAAAACCATCCTATCATATTTTCTTTTTTCGTTAATGAAAAAATTTTCACTATTTGTTTTGTTATTCAAAATAAAGTGAATAAGAAGACTGCACATTCTTCTTATTTTATCAGAATCGACTACTCTATTTTCTATATTGTTTATGAAGCAGTAATAAGAGGTAAGCATAAAAGATAAAACGACATCTCTGTTAGCTAACTCTATATTATCAATGTCATTTTTATACTTTATATAAAACCCAACACAAAATAGGTAAGATTTATCTATTATGTCAGATTCTGACAGCCCAGACTCTTCGAGCTTTTTAATGAAGCGTTCAAAGAGTATTAGAAAACGCTCCATGCTATTTAGCTTTTCCATAACTTGCATCCTTGCAATTAATAATATTCCCTCTTGTATTTAAATATCACAAATCCAGAAAAAATCAATATGAGTGCAAGAATTTTCCTACGACACTCATTAAACATGTTCAAACTATTTTACCGTCTTTAATTTTTTAAGTAGATTGTAATCATACTAATGTTATATTGTTTCAGGAAACTCGTATAAGAATATCTATGAGATAAGCCATATCGTTTATTGAATATCTATAAAGAAAGATTGAACGATATAAATATCATACCCTACAGCATTTTTAACAGCAATAGGGTATGTATAATGTATAGTATCTGTGGGTATGGCGTTAATATCTACAAAAGTGCAAAAACATATTCGATCCATTATCTACCACTCTACTATTTTTCAATTATCACAACATCATAAGACTCTTTTTCTTGTGTTTCATGAAATGCCAGGGTTAGCTTTAATCGATTTAACAAGTATGTAAGCCTTTCTAATTTCTGACTTGCTAAATTATACTTATCCTTATTAGAGATTGTATCCTTAGCCAGTTCTATCAGAGCCTTTGTGCTAATAATATTTTCTTTTGAAAATTCAGAGCGATGCTTAATATCATCAGGTGAATGACGTTTTTCACTTAAAAAAATCATTTTCCGATGGGCTAATATTGTTATTGCTACATATGTTGCAGTTTGGAACCACCCTCTATAGTCTTCTTTTCTTGGTTTATATATAACAGTTCGATTTCCTATTTTATGTCCTATATCCATTGCGACAAGAAGGTCATCAGGAATAATAAGTTGTTTGCATTTTTGTATAACTTCATCACTTTGGAAACTAATACCACCGATCTGGTGTGCAAATTTATTTCTGACTGAAATTAATGTCTTTAATAATTTTTTATCAAAGGTTGACAATAGACCTAAACTGAATGCCATTTCTATCTTGTTAGAGATATTCGAAAGTGGTCCATTACTGGAGAATATATTCTTACGATCAGTTTTACTTTCAAAAGGGACAAAAAATGTCTCAAGTAAATCCTCCATTAAGAGATCAATCATAGAGGCTGCAATTACAGTTATTCCTCTATCACTACTTCCTGAAAACTCTTTTTTTATTTCGCCAAAGATCGCAGAAACCGAGTCTCTATCCTCTTTGCTCTCACAAAGCAATTCCCTTATATCCATAACCCCTCCGCACAAACTTTACAGTATAATATCAATTCTCTTGCTAAATTTATATGAAAATTACATTACTCTACAGTCCAAGCGTTCAACATTGAAAGGAAAATTCCCACACGCAGAAAAAGAGGTCTTAACGACTATGTTTTGTACATTTATTTTTTAGTATAATCTTAGAACTACCCTATCTAAGAGAATTATTTACAGTCAAGATTCAATTCAATCATATCACCTTCTCTGCTTATCATCTCTCCCGCGATCTATCTTGGGCAAAGGTTCTTCTAATTGATGCTCTTTTATATCATATATATATGCATTAAATTGCCACAGGACAAATTTTTCTTTTAATTTCCTATTTTCATCTTCGAGATGTTTGATTCTTGATTCCAAATTGAATATTATTTTTGATGCATTAATTAGACTGGATGGTTTTTTAAACTTATTGGCATTGTCGACAATCCCCTTTTTCTTGCTTAGGTAGGCATTTGCAATATCTTTGTGATAGGACAGAGTTTGCCTACTCGGTCGGGATTTAAGAAATGAAGAACATTCTTCACAAAGTTGATCCCATGTAATTGATGAATCACTCCATCCCCATATCGTATTAAGTATCAGATTCTTTTCACTTTTAGTTAGTTTTTTTTGAATTTAGATTCTCCATATTTCGGTTTAAAGTTCTTTGTTTTCCTGTTATCCTTGAAAGATGCGTGAAGTTTGTGCTGTCTAATCTGATATATGAACCATCAGGAATCCTTTCATTTTCCAATATACCAATCAATTCAACTAATCTTTCTTTGGTCCTTGCGTGAATCATTAACCATTGATCATTTTTCATCTGCTGAATATCTCCATTCATTTTATCTGAAACCTTATCGATAAATTTGCTTATTTCTACAAGCCTGCTTTTTAGCCTCGTTAAATTTTCACTATTACCTTTTATACAAAGCTGCTCAGAGCAATTAACACAGTCTCTAAATTTTTCGCATGAGGATATTACATAATCATGTGTAAAATAACCGAATTCAGTGATATGAAGTGAATTTCCACTGCTTGGTATTGCGCCATGAATATAGGTCTTATCTTTATAATCACCCTTTTCAGTTATAATGAAGCTTTCTGACTGTTCTTTCAGAGATTCATATTTTTCTAAGATTTCTTCCTCGCTAATATGGTTGTAAACTCGGTTCTGTTTTACATTCACTTTTCCAGACCATTTAGCTATTTCTTCATCACTTAGTCCCTGCCTCTGTGCAAGAGTATTGAGTAGATGCCTTATTTGATGAGAATTAAATCTAATGGTACTTCCATCTGTTTTTTTGTACCCATGCCTTTTGAAAAAATTAGACTTTTTCTCATCATTACTAAAACCAGAGTAAAATGCCGTACTATTAACTGAACATAACTGTATTATATTATCAGACTTTCTCGGATGAAATGCATCCTTAAAAAATAAGAAAAGTAAGTTACTGTACTTTATATTCTTAAGTTTGTCATACCAAGGAAAATTAGGTGGAAGCCTTTTCCTTAATTTTGTCCATAAAGATTGTAATGAATATGAATAATCCTCTGATTTTAATGATAATCTATTTAAAATTTTTACACAGTTTTCTTTTGAGTGATTTTGATTACTAATAATTTTAATAACTTGAACTGCCGTTAGCAATTGATTTTCGGTATGCCCCTTAGATTTACAGAAACTGTTAAAATCCAACTCCATCATTTTGGAGAAATCTCGCGCATCATGTGTAATAGATAATATTCTTTCAATTGCAATTTTAGTTATAGGAGCCATCACTGTAGGAATCCATTTAATATCCCCACCATAACCTTTCCCTGCCCAGAACCTTAAGCCATGTTTAACATCTCCGTTTCTTGTAATCTGCTGTATTTCACAATCTACTGGTAATGAAAAAACCTCAGAAATTCTTGATGGCGCAGACATTAAAAGCACGATAACAGATGTAGTGAAAATGTCTCTTTTATCAGTTAATGCTCTGCTAAAGACCTCAGCAAATGCATTCAAAGCAATTTCATCTGGAAGTTTGCCTTTATGGATACCTTTACCGTCATAGACGAAATAATCTCGTTCATCCCTTAATGGGTTTCGCCACGAAAAGATATTTTTTGTAGTAAGATTATTATCTACAATAAACGATACAACTTGCATTAAAGAATTCCCAATAGCATAAGCTTTATTGTGGTCGAGTCTATTTTTTAAAGCATATATTGATTCATTTAGAACATTAATATTTATTTTGGAAATATCACAGTCGCCATTAATTTTGATCAGCGTAGATTCAAGAATTCTAAGCGCCGAAATGGACTGTTTGATTTTTCTTTCATTATATATACACTCATGAACCATATATGACTTAGCAAACCCGAGAAATTTATCATCCATTATGATTTTACTTCTTGTTCCCTTTTTATAAGATAATTTAGTAAATCTAACCTCCTTGTTATGTAGCATCCAAAAATTGCAATCCCAATTGACATTCGTATTCTTTGTTAAAGTATTTTTCATTCTACAGATTAATGCGTTTAAATTTTCATAAACTACACTCCTCAATACTGACTTCATATTCACTACATTTGTCATATTATTCCTCCTATTGTTCTAATCTCGTTGCATTTAATAACCACCTCTCTTACAGCAGAAATCGTTCTATCAAGAGATGTAGCTATTTTTATATCTTTTGTAATCGCAGCCATTCTTTTTCTTTCTCTTATTAGAAAGTCATACACATCTTGATGCGGTGCATCTACCCAAGGCTTAAAATAAATACATGTATAGCATGGGATAGGCACCATAGCAGCACAACTCTTACAGTTGGAACAGTTTCCTGAATCTATACCCTCGTGATTTTTTATTTTCTTTTGAGCATCATTTTTATATATAACATGCCCTTTAAATGCATTCACATACTTTATAACTTCCGTTGTCATAACCTCATCAATCCTTTCTGCATACTCTGGAACATTTTTTACATAACAGCTAACAAGCCTCGTTGATCTATGATCTAAAAGCTTCGCTATAATATACTCACTATAACCTTCTTGGGCAGCTCTTGTGCCAAGTGAATAGCGAAAGCGTCTTGCGTTAATAGAAGAATCATCCTTTATAAAACCAGTTTTTTTCGATATTTTTTGTATGGCAGTGGTAATTAAATTAGATTTAATATGAAATATATCTTTTTCTAAAAGTGCTAAAAGATTAGCTTTATTTTTATTTTTCTCAAGCGCGACAACATCAATAAATAAGGGCACCTCCTTTAATTCATAATTATCCACACACCTGCCAAGATAGTTTTCAACAATTTTAATACTTCTCTCACCCAGTATCACGATAATATCGTGCAAGTCTTCAGTTATTTTCAACTTTGTAAATTCAGAACGAAATACTCCACTATGTTTTGCTCTTGGATAATTGATGAAAAACTCATTACCTGTATCATGCAACATGCCCACCACATCTTTTAATTTCAGATGCGATGTCTGAATAGGTCGCCTACCTGTATATGAGGTTATTAACGCCATAGCTAATTCTTCAAATGTTATATCCCCATCTTCATAAAGCCACATGGCCCCTTCATTAAAGGCAATTACCTCATTATCACTAAATGGTCCTTTTTTCATATCTTTAATTTTTATCGCTTTACCAAGTTCCATTCTTTTAGGTTTGCCTTTATATAGACAGTTCACTTGATTTTCCGAGACACCTGGAAGTTCTAAATTAAACCACTTACGGAAAAAAACTCTTATACTATTAATATAGTCCGGCTTTTTTAATAAATTTTTACTATGGTACTCTCTAACAGACTCATCAGTGATTATTCCTTTATCTGTTGTCTTAATATAGTCATAAAATGCCCAAAACATTTTCTTTGTATAGGATGATGATCTTGTAATTGCAAAATTGGCTAAAACATCCAAGAAATACTCATGATGTCGTTCATCTAATATATTTAAAACATTCAACATATTAAGCTTGATATTCTTATCTAAAATCCATATATCTTCGTTTTTAAAGAATTCGTAATGACTGTTTGAAGTAATAAATGGATTTAAAAGGCCTTTACTTTCTCTATTTATTTTCATCCTTCCTCCTTATTGTTTTATTTAATCGTTCCTGTAATCTCAATGAGGCTTCATTCGCTTTTTCATTAATAAAGCGTTTATTATATATACTGGCAGTACCAGAGTTTTCTTTCCAGCCCATTAGCCTCTCTCTCATTTTTTCCTGTTGATTCTCGCTGACTTTCGTTGGCATCGAATCCATTAATTTAGAAAAGTTGTAATTCCATGTATGACGGAATTGATGTCCTCTTAAATTGTTAAGTAAAGGATCGCACAAAGATATTTTTGAAATTATTTTGTGATAAGCAGACATAGAAAGTGGATTTCCTTGAGTTGGACCAGGTTTATAAGATAAGAATAAAAACCCATCGTTTCCTTTGGAAAGTTTACTTCTATCAAAAACAATATAATTATAGATTTTTAAAGCTACCGTTTTATCTAATGAAACCGTTCTACTTAATGTCTTCACTAAAGGCTGGTTAATCCTTGAATCATTTACTTCATCTGCTCTCCTTTTAATTCGAATTCTATTTTTTTGGAAATCTATATCTTCAATTTTTATATTTAAAAGTTCACCACAACGTACTCCAAGCTCATATAACATAAGAACTAATATTTCGTTCCTCTGTCTTACGTAAATTTCAAATGGGTTACTATTTGAATGAGGATCAATTACATCCATAATAATTTTTATGACATTTTCAGGAATACCATCATTCTCATAAGTTCTATCTTGCCTCTTAGGTATTCTTGGTTTCCTTTCTTTGATAGAACGAACCATTTTTTCAGCATTTAATATATTAATTTCTGGTGTATCATATCTATACAGCGTTTCTGATAACCACAATAAATAACCAGCGATGGTATTTAACCTGTGATATAAGGTTAATTTTGATATACTTGGTGAACGTATACGCCTTGAACGTTTTTTTGTTAAGAAAATGAACAAGCGATCAATTTCAGAATTCGATATGAATCTATTATGTAAAATACGTTCATCAATCGATATATTATTTTCTCGTAAAAATCTATAAAATAGAGACAATGTTAAGGCTGCCGCTTCCATTGTTAGCACAGAACACCCCCTATTCCTTAACTTAATTGTTAAGTATAAATTAGGGTAAAAAAGAGGGGCTTTATTTTCGTTATCCATAATGATGCAATATCGTTCTCCTGATGTTAGAACAAACTTATTAATACCTATACTTGTCATAATATTTCCTTTTTTTTGCATTTTTATTAGGTGTAGCAAATCATTTATTTTTAACAACATTACACTTTGCATTTTCATCATTTTTTCATTATTGAATACAGCCCAGACTTAGATTAGAGATAATATCGGATAATCTGTCTTTAAAAATTTTGCATTCCCCCTATAGGGGGATAGAGAATCTCTTCTATATACCTGAGAGTTAAAAATACATTGTCAAACCCACTGTTTTAACCATTGCTCATTTTAAATGTAAAAGATAAAGCAAAGATTACACTGTCGAACAAAATTAAATTTGCTAAATTTTCTCTAAATATCTAATCACATCCTAATCAGTAATTTCAAATTTATTTTCAGAAATAGATTGAAAATGATAAAATGCACCAACCTCTATCACTCATTCCAAATTGAATTTTTATGAAAAAAATAACTAAGCCAACAAAAAATACTATATTTATTGTGGCAGCTCTTGTTGGAATTTGTTCCTACATTTTTCCCAGAAACCCTGATACTCAAAAGACAGATGATATAGTTGGTGTATGGACATCTGATTATTCATATGGCACACAGGGTGTTCTTGCTGGAGTGAATGTGAGAACTTCATATTTTTCTAATGGGAAATATAATGTGAATGGTCGAATGTCTTTTAAGATAGATAATGCAAATGCAAAAACAACCCTTGTTGACTATTATATTAGTGGTGCTGGAGAGTGGGTACTTCACGATAAAGAACTGATAGCCACACTTAGCAGCCTGAAATCAATTCCAGACCGGATTGTCTCTGATGGAAAAGACTTCGATATTCAGGATCTTGAAATATTAGAAAATATCATGCGCAAAAAATTCCCAACTATCGAGGAAAGAATGGCTCCAGGAACAAGCCAGTCCTACATCATCAAAAATGACAGTCATAATCAAAAGCTACTGGAGGTAGTAAATCCGTTTGGGAACAACTTTGACATAATTATAACAAGAGAGAAATAGGGCTGGGATTGATAGTTATATATTTTTTAATTGAATGGCGCGATTTACATACCAGCAATCTTTCTAAGGGGGTTATTATTTTCATCTGATTCACTAAAATATCCTCATCTTATTTTAGGAGATAGCAAATAAAATAAGATGAGATTATATTTAATTATCTATGAAGCCATTCTAATAGCAACACCAATAATTGCCATACACATGCTTCCTGCTAATAACGCAGCAAATGCATATGTATATTTACTAAATTTAGCAAACAACCAGATATATCTCATAAGTGAGATCGATGCTATTGATATAGATGAGGCAAACATTAAAAATGCATACACTCCTGAAATAAACCAGCCTGTTATATCATAAACATCTTTTAAAGTGAATAATAAAACTGACAAATAAAAAGCAGATAATGCAAGTCCACTTAAAAAATCATATAAGTCAATGTAGGTAATATTTTTATCTTTGTCCGGCAAGCCAATAAAAGCCTTAAAATTTTCATTGCTAATTTTTGCTAAAAACCGTCCTATGAATGGAGAAAGGATAGCGAAAAGCATTATAAAATGTATGAATAACAACATTAATTTTATTCTGCTATCCACGGATTCATTCATCGGCCAATTATAGAAAATTTCATAATCCATTTTCACAAGCAAGAGCAGACATAAAATTGATGGTAGATAGTCCGAAAAAAATATTGTCCGTATCCATTTTAACATTTGTTTTCCCCCTACAATGCAAGGTATAAAATTCGATGCGAATAGAACTTTTCATCTTAGCCATAAAAGATATAACATTTTTAGAGGGCGAAAATTAAACCTCATGTCAATCTATAAAAAATTCATACAATACCCTTTCGTTGTCTACATTCATTAATTGCCTCATGGAAAAATATAGTTTTCATCTTACAAAAAGAGAAACCAATACTGCTGAGGCAGATAGAGAAATTATTGGTAAATTTGAGATACTTAAATATTCCCGCCTCATACAACTTCAATTATTTATTATCCAAAATATCATTCAAAATATACCTTTCCTGTTCAGCACCCGATGCAAAAACAATATTATTTAGTGTTGAGATGAAAACTCCGTGCCAAATAGAACGTTCATCTTTATTTATCCATGATATAAATAGAGCTTCCTCAACAGAGATCCAAATAACTTCTGCATTAGACTCTAACAGTATCTGCTTGAAATCATCATCAGGAAGGGTCAGTACATGGGATATGATTTTGCTTGCAGATCCACTACCATTAATGATGCACCAAAAAGGTTGAGGTTCACAAAAATCCGAAAGAGAGGTAAAAGTTAACCCTCGAACCTGGGCTGCATGCATTGTGCTACTTACTCTATGGCTATCTCTCCAGGAACGGAGGTCTTTCAAAAGATAATTAACGCGCTGATTTCTTGCTTTGCTATCTTCAGTCTGATATTGAATGTATTGAGGTCCACCACCGTTCTGCCTGTATCTGGCTAATGATTTAGCACTGATACCAAGGTAGAGAGCAGCTAAATCTACACTTAACGTTGTGTCATCAGGCATATCACCAAAAAGTTTCCATACTTCTGATAGCTCTCTCAATGTTTCAACAACACTCATCTCTCAATCCCTTCTATTCACTATTCAGACAATGGTGGATAATTTTTTGATGCCAATAATGCATTATACAACTTAGGTGCTGTCATCAGCATATGCAACTCAATCCGTTGAAGAGCTTCAAACACTCGTTCCTGATCTGGTTCCGCATATCTTTCTGTTGGATCAGTTGTGTTTCGGTGATTTAGTAATCGCTTAACAACAGCATAGGAAGTAAGTTCTTCTGCAACGCGACCAAACGTTCGACGCAGATCATGCATACCAAGCTTGACGATATCTGCTTCTACGCAAAGGTATTCACGTAAACTTTTACTGTCCGAATAGTGCCCTACTTTGCTTCTTTTGGAACGGGCAGGGAAAACCCATTTCAGTCTTTCTTGACGAGTTTCTGCTTCCTGAACAATGTCCCTTCTGTCTTCCAGAATTCTTTTGACAGCATCGCAGATTGGCAATTCGTGATCGTTCCTGTTTTTAGTGTCATAAAAGCGAATAATTCTTTTTTCCAGATCGACATAACTTGAAGTTTTAGCCTCTTCTACTGAGAGATGCTCTCTCCAACATAATGAAGCCGTTTCTTCCTTACGAGCACCAAGAAGGATAGTCAGCAGAAGGTAATCACAGCCAAGACGGTTGAAGCTTCTCTTCTTATGTAATGCTGTTAAAAATCGGCCAAGAGTATCTTTTGGAGAAAGTGGATTTCTAACACCTTTTGCACGATAACTATCCTCAAGCTCTGATCGAGTCCTGAACTTTTTTTGCACCTTTAGGATGTTAAATGGATTGTAAGACAGCGTAGGTGGCCTTTGTTGGGTTTGAGCATTCCCAGCTTCGATTTCGATTGCATGTTTCACTGCCACATTTATCCATCGAAACGTCTGTTCTGCTGCTGTCCTGGCTCTGCTGGCAATTTCATCGAACTTACGAAGGATTTCATTACCAGTGAGATCCTTTACTCGTAAAGCTTCCCACTCTTTCAGGCGATTTTCTGCTTTGTTCAGCACATTAAGTGTATTCGGCTTTGCTGGTTTAGACCTTCCAAGAAGGTGTTGGCGGTATTGGGCGAACACTTCGCTGATAGTGAGTTCAGAAGCCTCTGTTTCTCGCTTGATTCTATTGGGATTCCTCTTCGTTGCGATCATTGTCTGAACCAACTGTCGGGCAGCTTCACGAGCTTGATCGATACTCGGAAAATCAGAAACATTTCAAACTTTTACTTTAAGCACAGAACTTGGTTTCTTACCTTCACTCACACTACGATCACCAGAAGATACTCTTCGCTGGATTACATAGGTTTTTTTCGTCAAACTTACCTTTACCCCGAATCCCACAGGGGCGTCCCTGTGATCATCAAAGACTATGTAAGGTTTTTGATCAGGGTTAGCTTCGAAAACAACTTTTCCAGAGCTACTAAGTTCTGGCTTAACATGGACACTTAACTTGTTGATAATAAAAGACTGAGTGAGAGTTGTTTTCAAAGTACCACCACTGTTTGTAGCCCAGAAAAGGAGTAAAACCAATCTATCACGTTCTGAGCTACAGGTGAGCTACAAATTTGCGGGTCCATGTGAGTTTAACATAGATTTAAATGGGGCCACATGAGTACCTGAAAGATTAAAAAAATGAGTAAAATCAAAATGAATGAAGACATAGACAAGGACTTCTCTAGCCACACGCCGATGATGCAGCAGTACCTGAAACTGAAAGCTCAGCATCCGGAAATTCTGCTGTTTTATCGTATGGGCGACTTTTACGAGCTTTTCTATGACGATGCCAAACGGGCGTCGCAGCTGCTCGACATCTCTCTGACCAAACGTGGCGCGTCAGCAGGTGAACCGATCCCGATGGCCGGGATCCCGCATCATGCAGTGGAAAACTATCTGGCGAAACTGGTGAATCAGGGTGAATCCGTTGCCATCTGCGAACAGATAGGCGATCCGGCGACCTCCAAAGGCCCCGTCGAGCGCAAGGTGGTGCGCATCGTTACGCCGGGTACCATCAGCGACGAAGCGCTGTTGCAGGAGCGTCAGGATAACCTGCTCGCCGCCATCTGGCAGGACAGCAAAGGCTACGGTTACGCCACGCTGGATATTAGCTCCGGGCGTTTTCGCCTGAGCGAACCCGCCGACCGTGAAACCATGGCGGCAGAGCTGCAACGCACCAATCCGGCGGAACTGCTTTACGCCGAAGATTTCGCCGAGATGGCCCTGATTGAAGGGCGTCGTGGTCTGCGCCGTCGCCCGCTGTGGGAGTTCGAAATTGACACGGCTCGCCAGCAGTTAAACCTGCAGTTTGGCACCCGCGACCTGATTGGTTTTGGTGTAGAGAACGCCCCGCGCGGTCTCTGCGCTGCAGGCTGCCTGCTGCAGTACGTGAAAGACACGCAGCGCACCACCCTGCCGCACATTCGCTCAATTACCATGGAGCGTCAGCAGGACAGCATCATCATGGATGCCGCTACGCGCCGTAATCTGGAGATCACTCAGAATCTGGCCGGTGGGGTTGAAAACACGCTCGCTTCGGTGCTCGACAGTACCGTCACGCCGATGGGCAGCCGTATGCTTAAACGCTGGCTGCATATGCCGGTGCGCGATACGGCAGTGCTGAAAAGCCGCCAGCAGACCATTGGCGCGCTGCAGGATCGCTTTACAGAATTACAGCCCGTGCTGCGTCAGGTGGGCGATCTGGAGCGTATTCTGGCCCGTCTCGCACTGCGCACTGCGCGTCCGCGAGATCTGGCCCGTATGCGCCACGCCTTCCAGCAGTTGCCTGAACTGCGCGCGCAGCTGGCGGAAGTCGACAGCGCGCCGGTGCAAAAGCTGCGCGAAAGCATGGGTGAATTTACCGAGCTGCGCGAGCTGCTGGAGCGCGCGGTTGTGGAAGCACCGCCGGTGCTGGTTCGCGACGGTGGTGTGATTGCCCCGGGTTACAACGAAGAGCTGGACGAATGGCGCGCCCTGGCAGACGGGGCCACTGATTATCTGGATAAGCTTGAAATCCGCGAGCGCGAGCGTCTGGGCCTGGATACCCTGAAAGTCGGCTACAATGCGATTCACGGCTATTACATCCAAATCAGTCGTGGACAGAGTCACATGGCGCCGATTCACTACGTTCGTCGCCAGACGCTGAAGAACGCCGAACGCTACATCATTCCAGAGCTGAAAGAGTACGAAGACAAAGTTCTTACCTCCAAAGGCAAAGCCCTGGCATTGGAAAAGCAGCTTTATGAAGAGCTGTTCGACACGCTCCTGCCGCACCTGGCTGATATGCAGTTGAGCGCAAGCGCGCTTGCCGAGCTGGATGTGCTGGTAAACCTGGCAGAACGCGCTGATACGCTCAATTACACCTGTCCGACGTTCAGCGACAAACCGGGTATTCGCATTGCCGAAGGGCGTCATCCGGTGGTTGAGCAGGTGCTCAACGAGCCGTTTATCGCCAACCCGCTGAATCTCTCTGCCCAGCGTCGCATGCTGATCATCACCGGCCCGAACATGGGCGGTAAAAGTACCTATATGCGTCAGACTGCGCTTATCGCCCTGCTGGCTTATATCGGCAGCTATGTTCCGGCGCAGAGTGTGGAGATCGGTCCTATTGATCGCATTTTCACCCGCGTGGGGGCGGCGGACGATCTGGCCAGTGGCCGCTCGACCTTCATGGTCGAGATGACCGAAACCGCCAACATTCTGCACAACGCGACGGAAAACAGCCTGGTGCTGATGGATGAGATCGGTCGTGGTACCTCTACCTACGATGGTCTTTCCCTCGCATGGGCCTGCGCTGAAAGTCTTGCGAATAAGATCAAAGCGCTGACCCTGTTTGCGACGCACTATTTTGAACTGACGCAACTGCCAGAGAAAATGGAGGGTGTCGCCAACGTTCATCTGGATGCGCTTGAGCACGGCGATACCATCGCTTTCATGCATACGGTGCAGGACGGAGCGGCCAGCAAGAGCTACGGCCTGGCCGTTGCCGCGCTGGCGGGCGTGCCAAAAGAGGTGATTAAACGCGCGCGCCAGAAACTCCGCGAGCTGGAAAGCCTGTCGCCGAACGCTGCTGCGACGCAGATTGACGGCTCACAGATGTCGTTGCTGACGCTGGCAGAAGAGACCTCCCCGGCGCTCGAAGCGCTGGAGAATCTCGATCCAGATTCTCTGACGCCGCGTCAGGCGCTGGAGTGGATCTATCGCCTGAAAAATCTGGCGTAAATTACCTCAGGCAACATTAACCGGCTCGGGTGCGCAGATAGTCGATAAACACGCGCACCTTAGCCGAGACATGCTGCGCATCGGGATAGACCGCATAAATGCCCTGCTGCGCAAAGGTGTAGTCGGGTAAGACGTGTATCAGCCGCCCCTTTTCCAGTGCATTTTTTACCAGCCATTCTGGCAGCAATGCCACGCCCGCTCCCGCGAGCGCAAACGCCATCAGCGCCTGAGCGCTGTCGGCAAATAATCGTGCAGGACGCGTGATCTCTAACAGCGCTTTTTTTCCACAGGCATCGGTCACCTGCCAGCGTAGCGGCGCAGGAAGGCGGTCATGAATCAGCCACTCGGCCTGCGCCAGTACGTCCAGCGAATCAACCGGGTGTGCAGAGAGCCATTCCGGAGCGGCCACGGGCAAAATCGCGAAACGGGAAATCTGCGCGGCGTGATAGCGAGAGTCGGCCAGCGTTCCCAGCCGAATGGCGACGTCAAAACGCTCTGCGATCAAATCGGCATGATGCGACGACGCAACGTGGCGTATCCGTAAATCCGGATGAAGACGACTGAACTCCGCCAGAACCGGGATAATCACCTGCGCACCGTACTCCGGCGTCGAGGTGATTCGCAGCTCACCGCTCAGCCCAACGTGGCTGGCCCTGACTTCATCCTGCAAATTCTCCGCCGCTTTTAACAGCTCGACACCGCGCTGATAAAAGAGCGCGCCCGCTTCCGTGAGGGTGATTCTGCGCGTAGAGCGCAGGAGTAACGTTACGCCCAGCTCATTCTCCAGCTGGCGAATATTAAAACTAACAACGGCTTTGGTTTGCCCAAGCGTAGTGGCCGCCGCGGTAAAACTGCCGGTATCCACCACCGCCACGAAAATCGTCATTCGTTGTAGATTGAGCATTGCTGAGTGCCATTACTGTCAAAATTATTTTGACAGTATATCGCCAGCGATGCCGTTTATCCCACGCTTTCTGGCAGATACATTACCGCTCCTTAACAGAGGGTAAATCATGACGTATCGCCATAAAGTCGCCATCGTGTTTCTGCTGGGCTTTTTTCTCGACCTCATCAATATGTTTATCGCCAGCGTCGCCTTCCCGGCGATGGCGGTGGTGCTAAACGCATCCGCCCCTGCGCTGGCATGGATCAGTAATGGCTACATCGCTGGCATGACGCTGGTCATCCCTTTTAGCGCCCTTATCACCCGCAGGATTGGCGCAAAGCGCCTTTTTATTCTCTCCCTGACCCTGTTCTGTGCTGCGGCGTCCGCCGCCGGGCTGGCGGAGTCACTGAGCCATCTTATCTTCTGGCGGGTGCTTCAGGGAGCGGGCGGGGGTCTGCTGATCCCGGTTGGGCAGGCCCTGGCGTGGCAACAGTTTAAACCCCACGAGCGGGCCGGATTATCGACAGCGGTGATGCTGGTCGCCCTGCTCGCTCCCGCGAGTGCGCCGGCGCTGGGGGGAGTGCTTATTCAGTTCTTTATCTGGCGATGGATCTTTTTTGCACCGCTGCCGCTTGCGGTCGTCACGCTGCTGCTCGCCTGCCTGTGGCTCAAAAACGACACCACGGCATCAGGGCCTGCTCGTTTACTGCATTTGCCGCTGCTGTCCGACCCGCTGCTGCGCTTCGCGATGCTGATCTATTTATGCGTACCGGGGATTTTCATTGGCGTGAACGTGGTCGGCCTGTTTTATCTGCAGAGTGTGGTAAAGATGACCCCGGCGGCAACGGGTGCGCTGATGCTCCCCTGGTCGCTCGCCTCGTTTATCGCCATTTCCGCTACCGGCAAATATTTCAACCGTCTTGGCCCACGCCCGTTGATAATCACCGGCTGTCTGCTGCAGGCGGCGGGAATCGCGGGTTTAGCAGTAGTATCAGCGACAACCCCTGAATACATCATCATCGCCCTCTTCGTACTGATGGGAGCTGGTGGCAGTCTGTGCAGCAGCACCGCACAAACCACCGCTTTTCTTAACGTGGCCTTTGACGAAATGCCGGACGCCAGCGCGCTGTGGAATATCAATCGCCAGCTGAGTTTCCTTCTGGGGGCTACGCTGCTGGCCGTGATGTTGAGCACTCTGCAACAGATTTTCACCCCCCTTCAGGCCTGGCACGGGACATTCATTCTTGCAGGCCTCATCACGCTTGTACCGCTGTTTAGCGCGATCCGACTGAACAACCAGCAGGTACTTATCCACCTTCATAAGGAACCATCATGAATCTGTTTAAAGATGAAATCATCGACGCGCACATTGCCATTGAAAACTGGCTCGGCAAAGGCGAAGGCGATCACGACGCGCTAATGGCGCATTTCTGCGAGGGATTTACCATGGTGACACCGACCGGGGCATGCCTGGATTATCCTGCCCTGAGCGCGTTCTTTCTGGCACAGCGCGGCAGCCGTCCGGGGCTTTCCATTTTAGTCGACAATGTGGACGTGCTGGAGGCGTGGCCGAATGGCGCAGTGCTACGTTATCGCGAAGTGCAACATCAGCCTTCAGCGCCAACGACCCTGCGATGGTCAACCGTGGTATTACGTCAACAAGGGGATAGCGTGCTCTGGCGCCATCTTCACGAAACAGTCGAACGTTAGAAAAGAAAAAGGCCCGTCTCTCGACGGGCCTTTTTTGATGAAAAGGTGCTTATTCGCGGAACAGCGCTTCGATATTCAGCCCTTGTCCCTGCAGGATTTCACGCAGGCGACGCAAACCTTCTACCTGAATCTGACGAACACGTTCACGAGTCAGGCCAATCTCACGGCCAACATCTTCCAGTGTCGCAGCTTCATACCCCAGCAGACCGAAACGACGTGCCAGCACTTCACGCTGTTTGGCGTTCAGTTCGAACAGCCATTTGACGATGCTCTGTTTCATATCATCGTCTTGCGTGGTGTCTTCCGGGCCGTTGTCTTTTTCATCGGCCAGGATGTCCAGCAGCGCTTTTTCGGAATCGCCACCCAGCGGGGTGTCGACGGAGGTAATGCGCTCGTTAAGACGCAGCATACGGCTTACGTCATCAACCGGTTTATCGAGCTGCTCGGCAATCTCTTCCGCACTTGGCTCGTGGTCCAGTTTATGGGACAACTCACGTGCAGTACGCAGATAGACGTTCAACTCTTTGACGATGTGAATCGGCAGGCGGATCGTACGGGTTTGGTTCATAATCGCCCGTTCGATAGTCTGACGAATCCACCAGGTCGCGTACGTAGAGAAACGGAACCCACGTTCTGGGTCAAACTTCTCAACGGCGCGGATCAGGCCCAGGTTGCCCTCTTCAATCAGATCCAGCAGTGCCAGACCACGATTGCTGTAACGACGAGCAATTTTCACCACCAGACGCAAGTTACTTTCGATCATGCGGCGGCGTGAGGCTACATCTCCACGCAATGCGCGACGCGCGAAATAGACTTCTTCTTCGGCCGTTAACAGTGGGGAATAACCAATCTCCCCAAGGTAAAGCTGAGTCGCGTCAAGCACACGCTGTGTGGCGCCCTGCGATAACAGCTCTTCTTCAGCTAAATCGTTATCACTGGGTTCCTCTTCAACCAAGGCTTTCTCATCAAAAGACTCGGCTCCGTTCTCATCAAATTCCGCATCTTCATTTAAATCATGAACTTTCAGCGTATTCTGACTCATAAGGTGGCTCCTACCCGTGATCCCTGAACGAGACACCCTGAAGTGGTATGTCCCGTCAAATTATCGCTGCGGTAAATATTGCAGCGGGTTTACGGATTTCCCCTTGTAACGAATTTCAAAATGCAAGCGTGTAGAACTGGTGCCGGTGCTACCCATGGTAGCGATTTTTTGCCCCGCCTTGATTTCTTGTTGTTCCCGGACCAGCATTGTATCGTTATGGGCGTAGGCACTCAGGTAATCATCGTTATGTTTGATGATAATAAGATTACCGTAACCGCGCAGAGCGTTACCGGCATATACAACGCGTCCATCTGCGGTCGCGATGATTGCCTGTCCCTTACTTCCTGCGATATCGATCCCTTTGTTTCCCCCCTCGGAGGAAGAGAAGTTCTCGATAACCTTGCCATCAGTCGGCCAACGCCAGGTTGAAATTGGCGCACTGGCGGTTTGACTGCTGGCAGTCGGTACGGAAGAGCTAACCACAGGTGCCGTAACCGGTGCTGTGACGACAGTCGCAGACGGCTTATTATTCGGCAACATTTTGTTAGCACTCTGTTCACCTGAGTCTTCAGAATACGTAATTGTTGGTTGTGAAGCAACCACCGCGCTGGTATTTTGCGCAGGTTTCACACTATTGTTTTGCGCGGTGACATCCGCGGCTGAAACAGAGTTGCCTGGGGTCAGCGGCGTACCGGTCGCATTACCGACCTGCAGCGTCTGGCCGACTTCCAGGCCATACGGGGCTTGTACGTTGTTTCGCTGGGCGAGGTCACGGAAATCGTTCCCGGTGATCCACGCGATATAGAACAGCGTGTCGCCACGTTTTACGGTGTAGGTGCTGCCGCCCGTATAACTTCCTTTCGGAATGTTCCCATACTTGCGGTTATAGACTATGCGGCCATTCTCAGTCTGCACAGGTTGTTGCACTGGCTGAATCTGAGTTGGCTGCGTGATCGGCGTTTGAACAGGCTGGATCTGCGGAGTTTGCTGCGGTGCCGCAGTACCCATTTTAGGCGGAGGCGTAATCAGCATTCCACCGGAAGTATTCCCCGAATTGCTGCTCCCGCCGACTGAGCTCACTGGCGCAGGGGGGTTATTAGAACTCGTGCAACCTGCCAGCCAAAGCGAAACCAATGACAATGCCGCGACACGGCTGATGGTGAATTTCGGGCTTCCCGCGCTCATTTATCCCCCAGGAATGTGTTAACTACCAGTGACTTAAAATTAACCGTGATGGCTTGAACCTTTTGCGCCACACCATACGCTGAATTTTTCCGAATAACCCTGGAAAATTCCGAGTATCAGGCAAGCTCTCCCTTAACAAGAGGCACAAAACGCACGGCTTCAACGGTATCGATAATGAACTCGCCGCCCCGTCGACAAACACGCTTCAGAAGCTGTTGTTCATCGCCCACCGGCAAAACGAGAATACCGCCATCGTCCAGCTGCGCCAGAAGCGCGGCCGGGATCTCAAGCGGTGCTGCCGTCACGATAATGGCATCAAACGGCGCGCGGGCCTGCCAGCCCTGCCAGCCATCGCCGTGACGAGTGGAAACGTTATGTAAATCAAGCTGTTTAAGGCGACGACGGGCGTGCCACTGCAAGCCTTTAATCCGCTCGACGGAGCAGACGTGATGGACGAGATGGGCCAGAATTGCCGTCTGATACCCTGAACCGGTGCCGATTTCCAGCACCCGGGATTCCGGCGTCAGCTCCAGCAGCTCCGTCATGCGCGCAACCATATACGGCTGTGAAATCGTCTGCCCTTGCCCGATCGGCAAAGCGACGTTTTCCCACGCTTTGTGTTCAAACGCCTCATCCACAAATTTCTCACGCGGAACCTGTGAGATTGCCTCAAGCACACGCTCGTCGGTGATGCCCTGAGTGCGTAATTGAGTCAGAAGAGCTTGTACACGTTTACTTACCATTGTGTGTTCACCCCGGCACGTTCCAGCCAGCCTGAGACCACATCTTGCGCGTTATAGGCGGTTAAATCTACGTGCAGCGGCGTAACGGACACATAGCCTGCATCCACGGCCGCAAAGTCCGTATCTGGCCCGGCGTCGCACTGCTCGCCAGGAGGACCAATCCAGTAAAGCGTATTTCCGCGCGGATCTTGCTGAGGGATCACCTGATCGGCTGGATGGCGACTGCCACAGCGCGTCACGCGAATACCTTTGATCTCGGCAAGAGGCAGATCCGGCACGTTGATATTCAGAATGCGACCGGTGCGCAGCGGCTCACGGCTGAGGGCGCGCAGGATCGAACAGGTGACGGCAGCGGCCGTATCGTAATGGGTGTAACCATTGAGCGAGACCGCAAGCGCCGGGAACCCGAGATGACGCCCCTCCATCGCTGCTGCAACCGTTCCGGAGTAGATCACGTCGTCGCCCAAGTTTGGGCCAGCGTTGATGCCTGAGACCACCACGTCCGGGCGCGGGCGCATCAGTGCGTTCACGCCGAGGAAAACGCAGTCCGTTGGCGTCCCCATTTGCACCGCGATATCGCCGTTTTCATAGGTAAAAGTGCGAAGGGACGACTCCAGCGTTAATGAGTTGGAGGCACCGCTGCGGTTACGATCGGGAGCAACAACCTGCACCTCGGCAAACTCGCGAAGGTGTTTAGCCAGCGTCTGAATTCCAGGCGCATGGATCCCATCATCGTTACTCAGCAATATTCGCATAGTCACCCGACGTATTGATTAGTTCCCTGACAACACTGGTGGCAAAGCTCCCTGCCGGCAGCCAGAAACGTAACTCTACGGTTACGTCATCCCACCAGTTCCAGCTTAGCTGCTGCGGATAGAGCAGCATCGCGCGGCGTGCCGCTTCAACTTTCTCCCGCACCAGCAATGATTGTAATTCTGTCGCCTCTGCAACCGCCGCCTGCTCCGCGACCAGCGCGTCGCCCTGCGTTCCCCACTCTCCCGAGCCGGGCAGCGCGGCGGTAATCAGCAGCGTTTTATTGTCGACGCGTGCCTGCAGATCGGCCATTTCATCGCTTGTGGCGACAAACCAACTGCCGCGTCCCGCTAATTGTAGCGCATCGCCGACAACAACTTGATTCGCGTCCGTTTTTTTCAGTCGTTCGCTCACAATCTGATTAAACAACGCACTGCGGGCTGCCGACAACCAAAAACTGCGTTTATTCCTGTCGCGAACCGGGGCATTGCTCTGCGCCCAGCGCAGCGCACCCTGCAAATTGCTGCCGCCAATCCCGAAACGCTGGGTACCGAAATAGTTCGGCACGCCCTGCTCGTTAATGGCCGTCAGACGTTTTTCGACGTCATCACGGTCTGTGACTTCACGCAGCACAAGAGTAAACGTATTGCCCTGAAGCGCCCCCAGGCGCAGCTTGCGCTTGTGGCGGGCGTACTCCAGCACTTTACAGCCTTCAAGCTCAAATTTGCTTAAATCAGGCATCGCATTGCCCGGCACGCGCGCGCACAGCCACTGTTCTGTGACCGCATGTTTGTCTTTTTGCCCCGCAAAGCTCACTTCACGGGCATGAATCTTGAGGAATTTTG
The DNA here is from genome assembly GCF_026672535.1 of Lelliottia sp. SL45. Lineage (NCBI taxonomy): Bacteria > Pseudomonadati > Pseudomonadota > Gammaproteobacteria > Enterobacterales > Enterobacteriaceae > Lelliottia > Lelliottia sp. SL45. The sequence continues at coordinate 215,017 of NZ_JAPPRH010000003.1, read as the reverse complement.
CCAGCGCATCGGCCACAAAACGGGTGTTGCAGCCGTTTTTCAGAATACGCACCAGAATATGCTCGCCTTCGCCGTCCGGCTCAAAGCCGAGATCTTCCACGACCACGAAATCTTCTGGGCTGGCTTTCAGCAGGCCATTTCCCTGTGGTTTGCCGTGCAGATACGTCAGGTTAGCAAAGTCGATCATTTGGCCGCCTTCACCAGCAGCGCCACAGCCTCACAGGCGATACCTTCGCCGCGACCGGTAAAGCCGAGCTTCTCGGTGGTGGTCGCTTTGACGTTAACGTCATCCATATGGCAACCGAGATCTTCCGCGATAAAAACGCGCATCTGCGGAATGTGCGGCAGCATTTTTGGCGCCTGAGCGATGATCGTCACATCGACATTACCGAGGGTATAGCCCTTCGCCTGAATCCGGCGCCAGGCTTCACGCAGCAGCTCGCGGCTGTCCGCGCCTTTAAACGCCGGATCGGTGTCCGGGAACAGTTTACCGATATCGCCCAGCGCCGCCGCGCCGAGCAAAGCATCGGTTAAGGCATGCAGCGCAACATCGCCATCAGAGTGTGCGAGTAAGCCCTTCTCGAAGGGAATGCGTACGCCGCCAATGATAATCGGGCCAACGCCGCCAAAGGCGTGTACGTCAAAACCGTGTCCAATTCGCATTATGCCTTCTCCTGAGGGATCGTACGGGTAAGATAAAATTCCGCGAGCTGTAAGTCTTCCGGGCGCGTCACTTTTATATTATCAGCGCGCCCCTCAATCAGCTCAGGGTGAAAACCGCAATACTCCAGCGCCGACGCTTCGTCGGTGATGGTGGCGCCTTCATTGAGGGCGCGGGTTAAACAGCTTTTGAGCAGTTCGCGGGGGAAAAACTGGGGGGTCAGCGCGTGCCATAAATCGACGCGCTCAACGGTATGAGCGATAGCTTGCACGCCCGGCTCTGCGCGCTTCATGGTGTCGCGCACGGGCGAGGCCAGAATGCCACCCGTGGCGCTGGTTTCGCTGAGCTTAAGCAGACGGGCCAGATCGTCCTGATGCAGGCAGGGGCGTGCAGCGTCGTGTACCAGCACCCACTCGGCATCACCCGCCGCGCGAAGGCCTGCAAGAACGGAGTCGGCGCGCTCTGTGCCACCATCAACGACGGTAATCTGTGGGTGATTTGCCAGCGGTAGATCGGCAAAACGGGCATCGCCCGGACTGATGGCGATCACGACGCGCGTCACCCGTGGGTGCGCCAGCAGCGCCGCGACGGAGTGTTCAAGGATCGTTTTATCGCCAATGGAAAGGTACTGCTTAGGACACTCTGTTTGCATGCGCCGACCGAAACCTGCTGCCGGTACCACAGCGCATACATCCGAAAAAGTCACTGCCATGTCGTAATCCTGGGCCTGATTATCGATTGTTTTGTGCTGAGCCCTGACTGCGTTTAGACGCATCCGGCACCAGACGATAAAAAGTTTCGCCCGGCTTAGTCATACTGAGTTCGTTGCGTGCGCGTTCCTCAATCGCTTCTTGCCCGCCATTGAGGTCGTCAATTTCGGCAAAGAGTTGATCGTTTCGCGCTTTGAGTTTTGCGTTTGTTGCCTGCTGTGCCGTGACGTCATCATTGACGCGACTGTAGTCGTGAAGACCGTTCTTACCGAACCACAGCGAATACTGTAGCCAGACCAGCAAAGCCAGCAACAGCAGTGTTAATTTACCCATCCAGCCCCCTGAAAAACGGCATCATCATCCCATAACTTTCCGTTCGACTCTACTCTGGGGTTTTAATTATGTCGCAAGTTAGCCCATCAGCCATAAAAACAGCAGGCCGAAAATGATGACCACGGTGGCAATGGTGATAATGGTGCTGTAGAACAGGCGGCCATTCAGCAGCGAGTGCAGCGCAATGCCAACCACAACCGCGACGGGCATCAGCGCGAGAAAGAACGGCCAGGTGTAGAGGAAGAAAAACAGCGTATTGCGGCCATAGATCAGAAACGGGATGCCGAGCGCCAGCAACCACGAGACGAAGCCGACCACGGCCCCAGGAAGTGACCAGGTCGTGTCGTCATCAGTCGATACGGTGTCCGACGTGGTGATAATGTAATTCTCACTGTTACGCATAGCAGATCCTGTGACCATGACACATCTTACGGGCAGCGAGCTATCCGTTCGATACCGTCTCAGGATCTGATAATATCGCCCTGTCTGAGCAGGTCTAATAATTGGCCTACTAAATTTGTTACCAATTGTTGACCTTCCAGGTGAATCTCTGGTGATTCAGGGGCTTCGTAAACCGAGTCAATGCCGGTGAAATTACGCAGCTCGCCCGCACGGGCCTTTTTGTAAAGCCCTTTCGGATCGCGCGCTTCGCACACCGCAAGCGGCGTATCGACAAACACTTCGATAAACCGCTCGTGACCCACGCGCTCGCGCACCATCTGTCGCTCGGCGCGATGCGGCGAGATAAAGGCGGTTAATACGACCAGCCCTGCATCAGCCATCAGGCTCGCCACTTCCCCTACGCGGCGAATGTTCTCTTTACGATCGTCATCGCTAAATCCCAAATCGCTGCACAGGCCGTGGCGCACGTTGTCGCCATCGAGCAGATAGGTACTGACCCCCTGCTGATGCAGCGCCTCTTCCAGCGCTCCGGCCACGGTGGATTTACCGGAGCCAGACAGCCCGGTAAACCACAGCACAACCCCACGATGACCGTGGAGTTGTTCGCGCGCGGCAACGGTTACCGGATGAGGATGCCAGACGACGTTCTCATCGTGCTGCGCCATTATTTTCCTCCCAGCAAATCGCGTGCGCCCCAGTGCGGGAAGTGTTTGCGGACCAGCGCGTTCAGCTCCAGCTCAAAGGCGCTAAATTCAGAAGGCGCTGCGGTTGCCTGCTCGTGCGGCTCGCGCACCATCCCGGCACCCACGGTGACGTTAGTCAGCCTGTCGATAAAGATCAGACCGCCCGTTACCGGGTTTTGCTGATATTTGTCGAGCACCAGTGGCTCATCAAAAGTGAGATCCACCAGTCCAATACCGTTCAGCGGCAATTCTGAAACCTGGTGCTGCGCCAGATTGTTGATGTCCACCTGATAATGAATGCTATCGACGCGCGCACGGGTTTTCTTGCCCGCGATTTTGATGTCATAGCTTTGGCCCGCCGTCAGCGGTTGCTCCGCCATCCACACCACGTCCAGGGAGGCGCTTTGCACGGCCGGCACGCTCTCCTGCGCATCCAGCAGCAAATCACCGCGGCTAATATCAATCTCGTCCTTCAGTACCAGAGTCACCGCTTCGCCCGCGCCCGCTTCCGGCAAATCGCCGTCGAAGGTGACAATACGGGCAATGGTCGATTCCACACCGGACGGCAGCGCTTTCACGCGCTGGCCAACTTTCACCACGCCGGAGGCAATCGTCCCGGAGAAGCCGCGGAAATCGAGGTTTGGGCGGTTGACATATTGCACCGGGAAGCGCATCGGCTGGCTTTCCACGGGGCGTTGAATTTCGACGGTTTCCAGCACTTCCAGCAGCGTCGGGCCGCTGTACCACGGCATGTTCACGCTCTGGGAGGCCACGTTATCGCCCTCCAGTGCGGAGAGCGGCACAAAGCGAATATCCAGATTGCCCGGCAGCTGCGCGGCGAAAGTCAGATAGCTCTGGCGGATCTCCTCGAATTTCTCTTCGCTGAAATTCACCAGATCCATTTTGTTGACTGCCACCACCAGGTGTTTGATGCCGAGCAGCGTGGAGATAAAGCTGTGGCGGCGGGTCTGATCGAGCACGCCTTTGCGCGCGTCCATCAGCAGGATCGCCAGCTCACAGGTCGATGCGCCCGTGGCCATGTTACGGGTGTACTGCTCATGCCCTGGGGTGTCGGCGATGATGAATTTGCGCTTCTCGGTTGAGAAATAGCGGTACGCCACGTCGATGGTAATCCCCTGCTCGCGTTCAGCCTGCAGGCCATCCACCAGCAGCGCCAGATCGAGTTTTTCGCCCTGGGTGCCGTGACGTTTGCTGTCATTGTGCAGGGAGGAGAGCTGGTCTTCGTAAATCTGTCGCGTGTCATGCAGCAGTCGGCCAATCAGGGTGCTTTTCCCGTCATCGACGCTGCCGCAGGTCAGAAAGCGCAGCAGGCTTTTGTGCTGCTGGGCGTGCAGGTAAGCTTCCACGCCGCCTTCATCAGCAATTTGTTGTGCAATAGTGGTGTTCATGGCGGCTCCTTAGAAATAACCCTGACGTTTCTTCAGCTCCATTGAGCCTGCCTGGTCGCGGTCAATCATGCGCCCCTGTCGCTCACTGGTGGTGGAAACCAGCATCTCTTCGATGATCTCCGGCAGCGTCTGTGCGTTTGATTCCACAGCGCCCGTCAACGGCCAGCAGCCCAGCGTACGGAAGCGGACCATCTGTTTTTTGATCACTTCGCCCGGCTGCAAATCGATACGATCGTCGTCGATCATCATCAGCATTCCGTCGCGTTCCAGCACCGGACGCTCTGCCGCCAGATACAGCGGAACGATTTCGATATTTTCCAGATAGATATACTGCCAGATATCCAGCTCGGTCCAGTTGGAGAGCGGGAAGACGCGGATGCTTTCGCCTTTATTAATCTGGCCGTTGTAGTTGTGCCACAGCTCCGGGCGCTGGTTTTTCGGGTCCCAGCGATGGAAGCGGTCGCGGAAAGAATAGATACGCTCTTTGGCGCGGGATTTCTCTTCGTCACGGCGCGCGCCACCGAAGGCCGCATCAAAACCGTATTTGTTCAGAGCCTGCTTCAGCCCTTCGGTTTTCATGATATCCGTGTGTTTCGCGCTGCCGTGCACGAACGGGTTGATGCCCATCGCCACCCCTTCCGGGTTTTTGTGCACCAGCAGCTCGCAGCCGTAGGCTTTGGCGGTGCGGTCGCGGAACTCGTACATTTCGCGGAATTTCCAGCCAGTATCCACGTGAAGCAGCGGGAACGGCAAAGTGCCCGGATAAAACGCTTTACGCGCCAGATGCAGCATGACGCTGGAATCTTTCCCGATCGAGTACATCATCACCGGGTTCGAAAATTCGGCAGCCACCTCGCGGATAATATGGATGCTTTCCGCTTCAAGTTGCCGCAGGTGGGTAAGTCGTTTTTGGTCCATAACCATTCCTTAAGCCAGATTCACCACAGAAGAGTTGAATCCCTCCTGCTGTTGGTTGTGTTGAAACCAGGCGAGCGTCTGATGTAGCTCCACCACCTCTCCCACCACAATCAGGGCGGGCATGGGGGCATTTTTCGCCAGGTTTGCAAGTTGTTGTAAGGTTCCGGTCGCGACGTGCTGGTCGACGCGTGTCCCGCGTGAAATCACCGCCACCGGCGTCGCTTTATCGCGCCCATGACGAATCAACTGTTCGCTGATGTCAGCGGCTTTCAGAGTGCCCATGTAGATCGCCAGCGTCTGACGACTTTGCGCCAGCTGGGCCCAGTCAAACGGCGCGCTGTCTGCTTTGTAGTGTCCGGTAACGAAGGTGACGCTCTGGGCATAATCACGGTGAGTGAGCGGGATACCGGCGTAGGCGGTGACCGCCGATGCCGCCGTTATCCCAGGGACCACCTGAAACGGCACGCCCGCCTGCGCGGCTGCCTGCAACTCTTCACCGCCGCGCCCGAAAATAAACGGGTCGCCGCCTTTTAGGCGTACCACGGATTTCCCGGCTTTCGCGGCATCAATCAGCATCTGATTGGTCTCATGCTGCGCCACTGAGTGTTCGCCCGCGCGTTTGCCGACGCAGATTTGCTCGGCATCGCGACGGATAAGCTCACGCACCTCGTCGCTTACCAGATGATCGTAAAAGACCACGTCGGCCTGCTGGATAACCTGCAGACCACGCAGCGTCAGCAGCCCGGCGTCACCCGGCCCGGCACCGACTAAAATAATTTCGCCCTGTTGCTGATGTGAAGCGTGAAGGGAGTCCTCCAGCTCGCGTTTGGCAGCCTGTTCGTTTCCCGCCGCCATTAGGCTGGCAAAACGCCCGCGAAAGGCTTTCTCCCAAAAACGACGGCGATGGGCGGTGGTGGTACGGTACGCTTTCAGTCGTTCCCGAAAGCCCCCCGCCACTTCAGCCATACGCCCGAGGCTTACAGGTAATAATGCTTCCAGCTTTTCTCGCAGCATGCGCGCCAGCACGGGCGCGTTGCCGCCGGATGAGATTGCAATCAGCAGCGGGGAACGGTCGACAATCGACGGGAAGATAAACGAGCACAAGGGCTGATCGTCCACCACGTTCACCAGCCGATGACGGGCATTGGCCGCCTCGAACACCCGACGGTTCAGCGCCGGATCGTCCGTCGCCGCGATGGCCAGCACCACCTGATCAAGCTGTGACTCATCGAATTCTGACGCCGTAACACTCTGCACCTGCGCGCCGGCCCGCTGTAAAAAAGCGATTTTGCGATCGGCGATTTCGCCCGTCCCGACAACCAGCACCGGACGGTCTTTCAATAAAGCAAACAGCGGCAGATAGTCCACGATGCGGTAACTCGTCTCAACAACAGGAATAGTGGGACTATAGGGGGCGGCTTAGAGTGAATGAAATTACGAATTGGAATGAGTAGTTACTCAATGGAATAACGAGTTGAGAAAGCTAATATCAAAAAGTGCTTAACCTGCGAAATAACGGGCATTTAAGAGCAAATGAAATTGTGTAAGCGCCGTCACAGTTTCATACTAGGCAGGTTAAAATTTTGTTCGATTTTTTAAGGACTCACTATGTTTTGCGCAATGCGCCACCGTATCGCTGCCCTGGCGATCGGCGTTTGCTGTATCCTCCCGGCTCAGGCCACCACTCAACCTTTGGGTGAAATCGCATCCACTCAGGCGCGCCATATTGCCACGGTATTTCCGGGACGAATGACGGGCACGCCTGCAGAGATGCTGTCGGCGGACTATCTGCGCCAGCAGTTTGCACAGATGGGCTACCAGAACGACATTCGGGCTTTCCACAGCCGCTACATTTTTACGTCGCGCAATAACAGCAAAAACTGGCATAACGTGACCGGCAGTACGGTTATCGCGGCCCACGAAGGCAAATCGGCGCAGCAAATTATTATTATGGCGCATCTCGATACCTTCGCCCCCCAGAGCGATGCGGACATTGATAATAATCTCGGCGGCCTGACCCTTCAGGGTATCGACGATAATGCGGCAGGCCTTGGCGTGATGCTGGAGCTGGCCGAACGCATGAAAGATGTTCCGACCCAGTACGGGATCCGCTTTGTCGCCACCAGCGGCGAAGAGGAAGGCAAACTCGGGGCGGAGAACCTGCTCAACCGCATGAGCGCGGCGGAAAAGAAAAATACCCTGCTGGTGATCAATCTCGATAACCTGATCGTCGGCGATAAGCTCTATTTCAACAGCGGCAAAAGCACCCCCAACTCTGTTCGCAAACTGACGCGCGACCGCGCGCTGGCCATTGCCCGCAGCCACGGTATTCTGGCGGCAGTCAATCCTGGGCGTAATCCGGCTTACCCAAAAGGCACCGGCTGCTGTAGCGACGGCGAAGTGTTTGATAAAGCGGGTATTCCCGTGTTGTACGTCGAGGCGACGAACTGGAACTTAGGGGACAAAAACGGCTATCAGCAGCGCGCTAAATCGAAAGCCTTCCCGGATGGCACCAGCTGGCACGATGTGAGACTGGATAACCAGCAGCACATTGATAAAGTGCTGCCTCAGCGCATTGAGCACCGCAGCCGTGACGTGGTGAAAGTGATGCTGCCGCTGGTGAAAGAGTTGACGAAAGCGGGTAAAGCGTAAACGGAAAGCGAAAGAATGGGGGCATGAGGTCATGTGCCGCCCCCCAAAAAGTTGGACAGAATAGCCGAGGCATTAAAGAAAGAGCCCATGTGATATACGGGCTCTTTTTTGTTTCCTGCCTGTCTAAATAATCAATTCTGCAACCGTATCTTCCATTCCGATGGTTGCTGACTTTTCTGCCTCAGCAATAACTTTGATGAATTAACACCCTTCCTACACTCTCCCGAGGATGTTATGTCTGAAAAAAGTCATTTACCGCTGCTGGACGAACACAAGCCGTTACGATGAGGAGAAAGAGTTGCTGGCGCTCGAAGCGCGAAAACCGCCCCTACTTAGGCCATAAAACGTGTCGAATGTTTCAGGACGTGCAGCGGACGTTTCCAGAAGATTGGTACAATAAATAGTGGGAGGCTTTTTAGTAATAATGCCAAATATTATCTGAAGTGAACGGGTACATTTAAAAGCAGTATAAATAGCAGTATCACTTTATTAAGCCCATTAATGTTAAATCAGAAGTCTGTAGTATCTTAAAAGCCCTGTCTGTAATGGTCAGGGCTTTTAAGATGACTGCCCTTTTGAATTGTAAATTTCCCCAACAGATTACTGACAAAAATAATCTTGCTTATCAAGTCATATGCGCCCACTATGCGTCATCGGTTTGGCATACAGACCTTATGAAAGCAGTTTTAGTAAAGCAGTCCTCATTTCAAGCGTGTTCCTTAGATACTCTTCTGCATGAGCCTCCTCCTAAGTGCCCAATAAGTCCTCATCTGCAAGCAGGCCATGTTTGCCACCGCGTGTGGCTCAAGAAAATTTAAGGAAGTAAATATGTCTAATAAAATGACTGGTTTAGTAAAATGGTTTAACTCTGAAAAAGGCTTCGGCTTCATTTCGCCAGAAGACGGTAGCAAAGATGTATTCGTACATTTTTCTGCTATCCAGAGCAACGATTACAAAACACTAGATGAAGGGCAGAAGGTTGAGTTCTCAATTGAGAATGGTGCCAAAGGCCCTGCAGCTGCCAACGTTATCACGCTGTAATAGCTGATAATGACACGAATACTTACGACAGCGATGACGGCATCAGCCTGAGCAGATAAGTTAACGTGATAAAAAAACCCGCCTTGAGCGGGTTTTTTTATGTTTCAGGCATAGCGGGTCCACCTGAAAAATGGAACCCGGGAATTCAATACCACCTGACGTTTTTTCAACCCGATTAGCCGTAGCCACAATAACGGTAAACTGGATCTCTAAAGCAGCATAGTTTTCACGGAGACGGTTGATATTTCGTGTCCCTCATCGACTGAAAGTGCTTATGCTTTCAATACGTTATGCAGGACGGGGGTTTGGCTGACTCATATCATTCTGCGCTTAATTACGGTTTCAATATCAGCGCGAATCCCCTAGTGAGGAAAGGCTACTGGCCGGAACGACGCACCTGCTATGGTCATTCGGACCAGTTTTGTAACCAGTACGCATAGGGTGTAGGTAACACAGCGTGCGGGGCGGTTATTTCAAGCTCCCGCGCCGCGTGATATGGCCAGTGCGGATTAGCCAGCAATGTACGGGCGAAAAAGATCACATCAACTTTACCGTCCTGTATGAATTCATTCGCTTCTTTAGCCTGCGTAATCATCCAGCTTGTTCCGACAGGAATATTTTTCTCCCGGCGAACACGTGCGGCCCATGGGATCATAAAGTTTGCCGCCCACGGGATGTTCTCACCTGGCGTTGTCAGAGAAAGACCCACATCAACAAAATCCACACCGGCATCCTTCAGCCAGCCGATTACCGTGAGTGATTCGCTGAAAGAATGTTCAGGACAATCATCAAATTCCACCACTCCGAGGCGTACCGTTAAGGGGAAATTATCAGGCCAGAACTTGCGGACTTCAGCCACTGTCTCCAGTAAGAAGCGGGCACGCCCCTCAAGAGAACCGCCATATTCATCTGAACGGGTATTTGACTGTGGGGAAAGAAAACTTTGTGCCAGGAAACCATGGGCAAAATGCAATTCCAGCCACTGAAAACCTGCCTGACAGGCCCGCTCTGCCGCACGGGCAAAGTCCTGCTGAGTTTGTCGAATATCGTTTTTTGTCATTTCACGGGGAATATAGTCATCCCCGGGTACAAAGGGAACAGCGGAAGGTCCGACGGGTACCCACGCCTGTGCATCTTCACGATCTAAAGGTGCGCCACCCTGCCATGGTGGCGTACAGCCCGCTTTACGCCCCGCATGGGCGAGCTGAATCCCTGCGACTGCCCCGCCTGTCTTAATTGCTGCAGTAATGGACGACAGCCCCGCAGTGTGTTCATCACTCCATAATCCGACATCACCCGGCGTAATTCGGCCCTCTGGTGCTACCGCCGTGGCTTCAACGACAACGAGACCCGCACCTCCACGTGCGAGCATAGAATAATGGGTACTGTGCCAGTCATTGATAAAGCCATCGACAGCCTGGTACTGACACATGGGAGAAACGGCGATCCGATTACGTAACGTAATATCTTTTAGGGAAAAGGAAGAAAATAAACCTGTCATAAGGCACTCCATAAGCAGGAACATATTAGAGCTATTATTCACTACAAAGCGGGAAGATGGCTTACTCACTTCGCCACAATCCTTGCCTGAAATGATTTACTTTTCTTTTTTTAGGTTATTTTCATCCATAGGTGATATTTTGATTATTACATTGCCAGTGAGTCATTTGATGTTTCAGGGCTGATAAATGCAGGACTTTTCGGTAGAACAAAACCTTAAAATGCTTGCTGAGAAAATTAGCGAGATTGCACAATACGATGGCGATTTCACAACAGCTGTTCCGTCGTTATCGGTACATCGACGAAATGCGCCGACTACTCCCGTTCACTGTATCTATGGCATTGGGTTGGGTGTAGTAATTCAGGGCAGTAAGGAATTGGTGCTGGGAGGAAAAGTGACTGGCTACCAGGCCGGGCAAACACTGCTCACCACACTTGAGCTTCCCGTCGTGTCCCATGTTGCGACGGCGACAGCATCCGCACCGTTCCTGGGGATGATGGTCACGATCGAACCCGCTGCTGTGATGCAGACGGCGGCGATGATCCCGTTTCGACCAGCCGCAAAATCGCCGGGCTTTGATCCGCTGGCCGTTAACGAGCTTGATGCGGGCCTCGCTGATACGTTGAGAAGGCTGCTGTCACTGAATGACGAACCACGTTTAATTCAGCATCTTGCCCCGCTCATACAGCAGGAGATCATCATTCGACTGCTGACGGGCCCCTATGGTAGTGCGCTTCGTCACATCGCATCACCGGGTTCACTTGGGCAACAAATTTCCGCTGCTGTTGCCTGGCTTAAACAACATTTCACACAGCCTGTCAGCATAGATGAACTGGCTTCCCGTTCGTCAATGAGCACGTCATCTTTTCGTCACCATTTCAGGTCAGTGACAGGGATGAGCCCGCTACAGTTTATCAAGAAGCTCAGACTTCAGGAGGCACGACAGCATATGCTGAACAGCCACCTTGACGCGGTGAGCGCGGCGGTAAAAGTGGGCTATGAGAGTGCGTCCCAGTTCAGCCGCGAGTACAGCAGGGAGTTTGGTGAGTCGCCGCAACGTGATATCAGACGCCTGCGTGGAGAAATAAGTCAGTAAAAATCCCTCTCAGCAGCTATTTATAAGGATTCTTACGTCTCCTCTGTACGCAGTCATCCTTTACGGAATGCGTCTCGCAATAAAAAAAGCCCCTGCTCGTGACAAGCAGAGGCATATGACAGCGGACCGGTGAATCAGCCTTCGTGCAACCCGCACTCACGCTTAAGCCCAAAGAATCGCGTCTCTTCTTCCGCCATTCCTGGCTCCCATTTGCGGGTGGTGTGGGTGTCGCCCACCGACAGGTAGCCCTGATCCCACAGGGGATGGTATTTCAGCCCGTGCTGCTGCAGATACTGATAAATGGTGCGGTTATCCCAGTCGATAATCGGCAGGACTTTAAATACGCCGCGCTGGATCCCAAGTACCGGCAGACTGGCCCGGCTGCCGGACTGCTCGCGGCGCAGACCGGCAAACCAGGTTTTCGCATTCAGCTCGCTGAGCGCCCGGTTCATCGGCTCAACTTTGTTGATCTCATTGTATTTCTCAATGCCCTCAACACCCTGCTCCCACAGTTTGCCGTAGCGCGCTTCCTGCCACGCTGCGCTCTGCTCAGCGCGATAGACCTTAAGATTCAGCTGGAGCTTATCCGTCAGCTCATCAATAAACTGATAGGTTTCCGGAAACAGATAGCCGGTATCGGTGAGGATCACCGGAATGTCCGGGCGGATCTGATTCACCAGATGTAAACTCACCGCCGCCTGAATGCCAAAGCTCGACGAGAGCACATAGTCGCCCGGCAAATTTTCCAGCGCCCACGCGACGCGGCCCTGCGCATCGCGTTTTTCAAGCATGGCGTTCGTTTCCGCCAGCGCCAGGATACGTTCCACTTTGGGCAGATCGTTTAGGGCGTTTAGATCGAGTCTGGACATAAGTTCCTCACTGTTTGCCTTGCCTCATGGCGCTTCGCTTATCAGGCTCGCGCCACCGGGCGATCAGGATTACTCCCAGAAATCTCGCGCTGGATCGAGCACCGGGCGAATAATGCCCGCGCGTACGGTAAAGTCGCCGAAGCCTTCACCCGCTTCGCGCTCTTTCGCCCAGCGTCCGACCAGTTCATCGATGGAATCGAGAATTTCTGGCTCGGTAATGTTTTCGCGATACATACGCGGAATGCGCGTCCCGCTGCGATTCCCGCCAAGATGGACGTTGTAGCGGCCCGGCGCTTTACCCACCAGCCCCAGCTCCGCCAGCATCGCGCGGCCACAGCCGTTCGGGCAGCCCGTCACTCGCATCACAATGTGTTCGTCGCCGATACCGTGTTTCTCCAGCACCGCTTCCACTTTGTCGGTGAAAGAGGGCAGGAAGCGTTCGGCCTCAGCCATCGCCAGCGGACAGGTCGGGAAGGAGACGCAGGCCATAGAGTTTTCACGCTGCGGTTTAACCGCATCCATCAGCGTATGCTCACGCGCCAGCTTCTCGATCTTCGCTTTCTGACTTTCCGGCACGCCGGCAATGATCAGGTTCTGGTTCGCGGTGATGCGGAACTCGCCTTTATGGATCTTAGCAATTTCCAGCAAACCGGTTTTCAGCGGACGGCCTGGATAATCCAGAATACGGCCATTCTCGATAAACAGCGTCAGGTGCCATTTATTGTCGATGCCTTTTACCCAGCCGATACGATCGCCGCGACCGGTGAACTCATACGGTCGGATTGGCTCAAATTTGATCCCTGCGCGACGCTCCACTTCCGCTTTAAACGTCTCAACGCCGACGCGCTCAAGGGTGTATTTGGTCTTCGCGTTTTTACGATCCGTACGGTTGCCCCAGTCGCGCTGGGTCGTGACTACCGCTTCCGCCACCGCCAGGGTGTGCTCCAGCGGCAGATAACCAAACTCGCTCGCCGTGCGGGCGTAGGTTTTCTTGTTGCCGTGCTCAATCGACAGACCCCCGCCCACCAGCAGGTTAAAGCCCACCAGCTTTCCGTTCTCGGCAATCGCCACGAAGTTCATGTCGTTGGCGTGAAGATCGATATCGTTCTGCGGCGGGATCACCACGGTCGTTTTGAATTTACGTGGCAGATAGGTCTGGCCGAGGATCGGCTCCTCGTCGGTGGTCGCGACCTTTTCCTGATCGAGCCAGATCTCTGCATAAGCGCGGGTGCGCGGCAGCAGATGCTCAGAGATCTTTTTCGCCCATTCGTAAGCTTCCGCATGCAGCTCAGACTCGAACGGGTTCGAGGTGCAGAGCACGTTACGGTTCATGTCGTTGGCCGTCGCCAGCGCGTCCAGGCCTACGGAGTGCAGCATCTGGTGAACCGGCTTCACGTTCTTCTTCAGAATGCCGTGGAACTGGAAGGTCTGACGGTTGGTCAGACGAATGCTGCCGTAGATCGTGTTGTCATGAGCAAATTTATCAATCGCCTGCCACTGTTGGGTGGTGATCACCCCACCCGGCAGACGACAGCGCAGCAGCATCGCGTGACGCGGCTCCAGCTTTTGCTCGGCACGCTCGGCGCGAATATCGCGGTCGTCCTGCTGGTACATGCCGTGGAAGCGGATCAGCAGAAAGTTGTCTCCGTTGAAACCGCCGGTCAGACCGTCATTTAAATCTTCGGCAATGGTGCCGCGCAGGTAGTTGCTCTCTACCTTCATGCGCTCGGCGTCCGTCAGTTTGCCTTCGACCACCAGTGGGCCAGGGTGTTTTTCGCTCATTAGTAGACATCTCGCTGATAACGGCGCTCTACGCGCAGCTCACTTAAAAATTCGTCCGCCGTTTCGGCATCCATACCACCGAATTCGGCAATCACTTCCAGCAAAGCCTGCTCGACGTCTTTCGCCATGCGATTTGCGTCGCCACAGACATAAAGATGGGCACCGTCATTGATCCAGCGCCACAGCTCTGCGCCCTGTTCGCGCAGTTTGTCTTGTACGTATATTTTTTGTTGCTGGTCACGGGACCAGGCCAGATCGATGCGGTTCAGCACGCCCTCTTTGACGTAACGTTGCCACTCAACCTGGTAAAGGAAATCTTCGGTAAAGTGCGGGTTGCCGAAGAACAGCCAGTTTTTGCCCGGCGCTTCATCTGCCGCGCGCTGCTGAAGGAAGGCGCGGAACGGGGCGATGCCGGTGCCAGGACCAATCATGATCACCGGCGTTTCCGGGTTGGCCGGGAGGCGGAAGTTGTCGTTGTGCTCGATGAACACCCGCACTTCGCCCTCTTCTTCCACACGATCGGCGAGGAAGCTGGATGCCCCACCCGCGCGGGCGCGGCCTTCGATTTCATAACGCACCGCGCCGACGGTGATGTGCACTTCGCTTTCCACTTCGGCCTGTGATGAGGCGATCGAGTAGAGGCGCGGCGTCAACGGACGCAGCAAGCCGATGAGCGCCTCTGCATCCAGCTGCGCGGGCGCGAAACGCACCATATCCACAATCGGCGTGGTCGCGGCGTACTGCTGCAGTTTGGCTTTATCACCCACCAAAGGCAGCAGGGTTTCGCTGCGCGTCAGCGTGGCGTAGTTCTCAACGATATTGGCGGTATTGACCGTCAGTTCAAAGTGCCACTGCAGCGCCTCGGAGAGCGGCAGGGATTTGCCGTCCACGGTGACAGGTTCAGTGCCTTTCAGCCACAGCAGCTCCACCAGCTCTTTGACCAGCAGCGGATCGTTCTGATACCAGACGCCGAGCGCATCGCCGGGCTGGTAGCGTAAACCGGAATCACCCAGATCGATTTCGATGTGGCGCACGTCTTTTTCGGAGTCGCGGCCGGTGATTTTCTGGTTCACAGACAGGCTCGCCGTCAGCGGTTCTTCTTTGGTGTAAGGGCTGGTCAGTACCTGGTTAACCACACCCGATGCCGTTGCAACGGCCTGCGCGGGGGAGTCTTTCGGCACGCGAGCTTTCAGCACTTCCACCATGCGCGCGCGCCATTCAGCGGCGGCAGGCTGGTATTCTACGTCAGCGTCGACGCGATCCAGCAGGCGCTCAGCGCCCAGTTCCGCGAGCTTATTGTCAAAATCTTTGCCGGACTGGCAGAAGAATTCGTACGAGGTATCGCCAAGGCCAAAGACGGCAAACGCGGTGCCATCGAGTTTTGGCGCTTTTTTCGAGAACAGGAATTTATGCAGCGCGACCGCTTCTTCGGCCGGTTCGCCTTCGCCCTGCGTGGAGGCAACCACAACCAACAGTTTTTCTGACGCGATTTGTTTGAATTTATAATCCACGGCGTTGACCAGGTTCACGTTCAGTTGGGCGGCCAGCAGATCGTCGCGCAGTGCTTCCGCCACGCGCCGGGCGTTGCCGGTCTGCGAGGCAGAGATAAGTGTTATCGCCGGGATTTCAACGGCGGCAGGCGCTGCGGTGACAACAGCCCCAGGTTGTTGATTGAGCATCCCCCAGAAATAGCCGGAGACCCAGGCAAGCTGAACAGGTGAAAAATCGGTGGTGGCCGCCTGGAGGCGCGCCAGTTGCTCCGGGTTCAGGGGAAGCAAATTCGAAGGTGGGGCCTGTGTTGTCATGCGTTGTTATGTTCCAGTAGCAAAGCGGAATTTATGCAAAAAGACCAAACTAGAGATAAGGTTAACGGCGGGGATAATAACAATTAAAGAAGGGATGGAAATAATAAATAACCAAAAGAACTAACCGCTTTTAGTCATGGTTCTTAACATTAAAACCGATAAAGCAAGCCACTGAATTTCTTAAATTTAATGAGTATAAGCGATGAGAAAATCTCTCATCCGGGACAAGGGCCGTTTTAGTTAATGCTAAAAAAGGGTCTTTCCGGTACTATGCGGCGGTTTTTTCCGCATTCGTATTACTGAGAGCACATGATGTCCACCACACTGTTTAAAGATTTCATCTTCGAAGCCGCCCATCGCCTGCCGCACGTTCCTGAGGGACATAAATGCGGTCGTCTGCACGGACACTCGTTCATGGTGCGTCTTGAAATTACCGGTGAAGTCGATCCGCATACTGGCTGGATCATGGACTTTTCCGAGCTGAAAGCCGCCTTCAAGCCGACCTACGATCGTCTGGATCACTACTACCTGAACGATATTCCGGGGCTTGAAAATCCCACCAGCGAAGTGCTGGCGAAATGGATCTGGGATCAGATGAAGCCACTGGTTCCCCTGCTGAGCTCGGTGATGATCAAAGAGACCTGTACAGCGGGCTGCGTTTATCGCGGCGAGTAAGACAAAAAAGCCCGGATATCCGGGCTTTTTTATATCAGGCAATATTCAGATACTTATGCGTCTGCATCGACAAACGCCAGTTACGCGCGATACAGGTTTCGATGCATAGCCGGGTGGCGTCCTCTTTCTGACTGATTGGCTGCAGGGCGATAATGCGCTGCTTTTCATCCGTCAGCGTCGCCAGCAGTTCATCCAGCGCTTCAATGTCACGCACGCGCCCTACCGGGTGTTTAATCTCATCCGCGCGCTCCAGCGCCTGAGAGAGCACGTCATATCCGCCGCGCATATTCACTTTTGGTGATACGGTCACCCAGGTCGAGTGCGAGCATCTGACTTCATGGGTACCGCTGGTTTCGATCTGGCAGCTGTAGCCGTTCTTCTCCAGCAGCTCCGTGAGCGGCATTAAATCGTGGATGCAGGGTTCACCACCGGTAATCACGATGTGGCGCGCGGTCCAACCCTGACGGCCAATGATCGCCAGCAGATCTTCGGCACTCCCGGCACCCCATTTATCGCTCTCTTTGGTTTTTGCCAGAATACTAAACAGCGACACTTCCCGATCTGCGAGTTTATCCCACGTATGTTTGGTATCACACCAGGCACAGCCGACCGGGCATCCCTGTAAACGAATAAAAATAGCAGGAACGCCGGTGAAGTAACCCTCGCCTTGCAGGGTCTGGAACATCTCGTTAATCGGGTACTGCATAGTCATCTCAGTTAAGGGGATAAACGTTAAGTATCGCAGATCCCCGCCTAAGTATCATGCCCGATCGGTGCTTTACGCCTCAATCGCCGCCACAAAGCGCGCCGTAATCTGCTGAGGACGGGTGATTGCACCACCCACCACCACGGTATGCGCGCCCAGGGCCAGGCATCGTGCGGCCCGTTCTGGCGTGTCGACATTCCCTTCAGCCACCACCGGCACCGTCACGGCCGCAAGGACGTCGCGTAAAAAGGCGCAGTCATTATCCGGCAGAGACTGACCTGCCGTCTGCGCCGTGTAGCCGTGGAGGGTGGTGCCCACGCAGTCGAAGCCCAAATCCTGCGCCTTTTTGGCCTCGGCAACGGTGGCGATATCCGCCATCAGCAGCAGGGAGGGATAACGCGCACGAATCTGTGCGACGAGATCGGCCAGCGTCTCTCCGTTCGGACGCGGGCGCGCGGTGGCGTCGAGGGCGATAATTTCCGGTGTCACCGTCATCAGTTCGTCGATTTCTTTCATGGTGGCGGTGATAAACACCTCACTGTCCGGATAATCACGCTTAATGATGCCTATCACCGGTAAAGAGACGCTCGCCTGGATAGCCGCGATATCCACCACGCTGTTGGCGCGAATAGCGACCGCCCCTCCCTGCGCCGCCGCCAGCGCCATGCGTGACATGATAAACGGGCTATGCAGCGGTTCATTTTCCAGTGCCTGACAGGAGACGATCAATTTGCCTTTCAATACATCCAGTATCGTTTTCATTACGCTAAACTCTCTTCGACTTCGTTTTTAATGATGGTGACGTGTGGACCGTAAATCACCTGAACGCCGTTCCCGCGCACAATCACCCCGCGCGCGCCGGTCGCTTTTAGCGCCGCTTCGTTGACCTTGCCGCCATCCTTCACGGTGACGCGCAGACGCGTGGCGCAGCAGTCCACCTCTTCCAGATTTTCCCGACCGCCTAATCCTGCAATCACCGCCGCTGCGCGTTCGCTTTGTGGAAGCGCACTCTCAACCACGGCCTCTTTCTCACGGCCCGGCGTGGCGAACCGGAAACGGTTAATCAGGTAACGGAAGGTGAAGTAGTAGAGGAAGAACCACGGAACGCCGACCAGCGGGACGTACATCCAGTGGGTTTTGGCTTCGCCCTGCAGGACGCCAAACAGGATGAAATCGATAAAACCACCCGAGAAAGTCTGCCCGATGGTGATGTGCAGAATATGGGCGATCATGAACGCCAGCCCATCAAAGAACGCATGGATGACGTATAACACCGGCGCGACAAAAAGGAATGAGAACTCAATCGGCTCGGTGATCCCGGTCAGGAAGGAGGTCAGCGCCGCCGAGAGCAGCAGCCCGGCCACGCGCTTTTTGTTCTCCGGTTTAGCCGTGTGGTACATCGCCAGACAGGCGCCCAGCAGGCCGAACATCATGGTGATAAAGCGCCCGGACATGAAGCGCGAGGTGCCGATATAAAACTGCTGGGTATTCGGATCGGCGAGCTGCGCAAAGAAGATACGCTGCGTGCCTTCCACCAGCTGGCCATTGACGATTTCACTCCCGCCCAGTGCGGTTGTCCAGAACGGCAGATAGAAGATATGGTGTAGACCAAACGGGCCGAGCATGCGCAGGATAAAACCGTACAAAAACGTGCCGAGATAACCCGTCGCGTCCACCAGCCCGCCCAGCCCAAATATCATTTTCTGGAAATGAGGCCACACAACCGTCATCAGCGCACCGACCACAATCGCCGCCAGCGAACTAATAATCGGCACAAAGCGGGAGCCGCCGAAGAAGCCGAGGAACTGCGGCAGAGCGATTTTATTAAAGCGATGGTGTAGCGTGCAGGTCACCAGGCCAATCACCACGCCGCCAAAGACGCCGGTTTCCAGCGTCTGGATCCCGAGCGTCATTCCCTGTCCCACCGCGCCGGGATTTTCATGGGCCAACGTACCGGTGAGGATCAGCAGCGCATTGATGGTGGCATTCATCACCAGGAATGCGAGCAGCGCCGCAAGCCCGGCGGTGCCTTTATCCGTTTTCGCCAGCCCGACCGCAACACCCACCGCAAACAGCACCGAGAGGTTGGCAAAGACAATCGATCCGGCGCTACTCATGATGGTAAAGATGGCCTGAAGCCAGCCGACATCCAGGAACGGATATGCCGTCAGCGTATTGGGGTTGGACAACGCCCCGCCAATTCCCAGCAGCAAGCCCGCCGCGGGCAATACCGCTATCGGCAGCATGAACGATTTACCGAACCGCTGCGCCTTTTCAAACCACGCCCCTGAAGAGGCACCACTAAACATCTGCATCATATTTTCACTTCCCCCGAGTAATGATGAAAATTTTTACCATACAAATTATATAAACTGAAAATTATCACCAAAGATCGGGAAGCGGATCATACTTTTTTAAAATGACTGGCATCTCTCCCCCGCTTTCCGCCACACTAGCCGCAGAGAAACGCATTAAGGATCTTGCATGTCAGAAAATGAAAATCTGCTGCTGAGGCTGCGCCAGAGCGTCTCGGGATACAGCCCCACTCAGCAAAAACTGGGAGAGTTCGTCTTAAACGATCCCGCGAAAGTGCTTTATCTGACGATCACCGAACTGGCGCGCGAAAGTGAAACCAGTGAGGCGAGCGTGACGCGCTTATGCCGCGCGCTGGGCTGTAAGGGATATACGGAATTCAAAATGGCGCTGGCGCTGGATGTACAGCGGATCCAGGCACCTGCCAGAAAAGGCGATGAGATCGACGAGGTGGTGGAAGAGTCGGTGCAGGCGCTGCGCGATACCGCCCAGTTGCTCGACAGAGAGGTGCTGCTGAAGGCGGCGCAGGCGCTGCATCAGTCGCGGTCAGTCTACATTTATGGCGTCGCGGCCAGCGCCATTATCGGGGACTATCTGCACTACAAATTATTGCGGCTGGGGAAATCGGCGCAACTGTTCAGCGATATGCATCGGGCATCAATGAACGCGACGACGCTCACTCAGGACGATCTGGTGGTGGCGATTTCAAGTTCTGGTTCGACGCGTGACTTACTGCATGTGGTGAAGCTAGCGCGTAAACGTGGAGCTAAAGTGCTGGCGCTGAGCAACACGCCGCGCAGCCCGCTGGCATCGATAAGCGAAATGCTGCTGGTGGCAGCGAAACCGGAAGGGCCGCTGAGTGCCGGGGCGTTAAATGCCAAAGTGGGTGTGATGCTGCTGGTGGAACTGCTGGCAACCAGTCTGATTACCCTCGACGATCACTATGGCGATGTCAGTCAGCAGACGGCCAGTGCCACTCTCCCCTTGCTGCTGTAAATCAGACATAAAAAAACCCGCCGAAGCGGGTTTTTCTTAAGAGTGAAAGCTCAGTAGATTACTGACCTTTGATCTCTTTACGACCGTTGTACGGAGCTTTTTCGCCCAGTGCTTCTTCGATACGAATCAGCTGGTTGTATTTCGCTACGCGATCAGAACGGCTCATAGAACCTGTTTTGATCTGGCCTGCAGCGGTACCAACAGCCAGGTCAGCGATGGTAGCGTCTTCAGTTTCGCCTGAACGGTGAGAGATAACGGCAGTGTAGCCAGCGTCTTTCGCCATTTTGATCGCAGCCAGAGTTTCGGTCAGAGAACCGATCTGGTTGAATTTGATCAGGATGGAGTTAACGATGCCTTTGTCGATACCTTCTTTCAGGATCTTGGTGTTGGTTACGAACAGATCGTCACCAACCAGCTGGATTTTGTCGCCCAGAACTTTAGTCTGGTATGCGAAACCGTCCCAGTCAGATTCGTCCAGACCGTCTTCGATAGAGACGATTGGGTACTGTTTGGTCAGGTCTTCCAGGAAGTGAGTGAACTCTTCGGAGGAGAATGCTTTGTTGCCTTCGCCAGCCAGAACGTATTTACCGTCTTTGTAGAATTCAGATGCTGCACAGTCCATCGCCAGAGTGATGTCGGTGCCCAGCTCGTAGCCCGCTGCTTTTACTGCTTCAGCGATAACAGCCAGAGCTTCTGCGTTAGAACCCAGGTTAGGCGCGTAGCCACCTTCGTCACCAACAGCAGTGTTCATGCCTTTAGCTTTCAGAACTTTAGCCAGGTTATGGAACACTTCAGAACCCATACGAACCGCTTCTTTCAGGGATTTCGCGCCAACTGGCTGAATCATGAATTCCTGAATATCAACGTTGTTGTCCGCGTGCTCACCACCGTTGATGATGTTCATCATCGGAACCGGCATGGAGTATTTGCCTGGGGTGCCGTTCAGTTCAGCGATGTGCTCATACAGCGGCTGACCTTTAGACGCTGCAGCCGCTTTGGCGTTAGCCAGAGACACAGCCAGGATTGCGTTCGCACCGAAGTTAGATTTGTTTTCAGTACCGTCCAGGTCGATCATGATTTTATCGATGCCAGCCTGGTCTTTGGCGTCTTTGCCAAGGATTGCCTGAGCGATAGGACCGTTAACCGCGCCAACAGCTTTGGTTACGCCTTTACCCAGGAAACGGGATTTGTCGCCATCGCGCAGTTCCAGCGCTTCGCGGGAACCAGTAGAAGCACCTGACGGAGCAGCTGCCATACCGACGAAACCACCTTCCAGGTGAACTTCGGCTTCAACGGTCGGGTTACCACGGGAGTCGATGATTTCACGACCGATGACTTTAACGATTTTGGACATTAGATTTTCCTCAGTACAAGTTAAACTAAAACTCCAGACAAACAACGCGTACCGATGGTACGCGTTGCCGTTCTAACTTTTTTACTTCGCCTGACGCTTCTGGTATTCGCTCGCGGCTTTCACAAAGCCTGCAAACAGCGGATGTCCGTCACGCGGCGTTGAAGTAAATTCCGGGTGGAATTGACAGGCGACGAACCACGGATGGTTTGGCACCTCAATGATCTCGACTAACTGATCATCCCCGGAGCGGCCCGCGATACGCAGACCCGCAGCTTCGATTTGTTTCAACAGCATATTGTTGACTTCGTAGCGGTGACGATGGCGTTCAGTGATGGTTGGCGCACCATACATTTTGCGAACCAGACTATCGTCAGACACCTGGCAAGCCTGAGCGCCAAGACGCATCGTGCCACCCAGATCGCTCTTCTCAGTACGGACTTCGACGTTGCCGTCTTCATCACGCCATTCTGTAATAAGCGCCACAACAGGGTACTTACAGTCTGGCACAAATTCCGTAGAGTTCGCGTTTTCCATCCCGACTACGTTACGAGCGAACTCGATCAACGCAACCTGCATACCCAGGCAAATGCCGAGGTAAGGAATATTGTTTTCACGCGCAAAGCGTGCGGTAGCGATCTTGCCTTCAACACCGCGGTAGCCGAAGCCGCCAGGGATCAGAATAGCATCCAGATCTTTCAGAATTTCGACACCGCGCGTTTCAACATCCTGCGAATCAATCAGCTTGATGTTAACGGTTACGCGATTCTTCAGACCACCGTGTTTCAGCGCTTCAATCACTGACTTATAGGCATCCGGCAGTTCAATGTACTTGCCGACCATACCGATAGTCACTTCGCCTGCCGGATTAGCTTCTTCGTAGATAACCTGTTCCCATTCTGACAGATTAGCTTCCGGACAGTTCAAGCTGAATCGTTTACAAATATAATCGTCCAGACCCTGTGATTTCAACAGGCCCGGGATTTTATAAATGGAATCGACGTCTTTCAGAGAAATCACAGCCTTTTCAGCAACGTTACAGAACAATGCAATTTTCGCACGCTCGTTGGCCGGAACGGCACGATCGGAGCGGCAGATCAGGATATCCGGCTGGATACCGATAGAGAGCAGTTCTTTCACGGAGTGCTGCGTCGGTTTGGTTTTCACTTCACCGGCTGCCGCCATGTATGGCACCAGCGTCAGGTGCATGAACAGCGCGTGTTCACGGCCAATATCAACCGCCAGCTGACGAATCGCTTCCAGGAATGGCAGGGATTCGATATCACCCACGGTACCGCCAATTTCAACCAGCACAACGTCGTGGCCTTCGCCACCTGCGATGATGCGCTCTTTGATAGCGTTGGTGATATGCGGGATAACCTGAACGGTTGCGCCTAAGTAATCGCCACGGCGTTCTTTACGCAGAACGTCAGAGTAGATACGACCCGTGGTGAAGTTGTTGCGGCGACTCATTTTAGTACGGATGAAGCGCTCGTAGTGACCTAAGTCCAAATCGGTTTCAGCGCCGTCTTCGGTAACGAACACTTCGCCGTGCTGGATTGGGCTCATGGTGCCTGGATCGACGTTGATGTACGGATCCAGTTTCATCATAGTCACATTGAGGCCACGGGCTTCAAGAATGGCCGCGAGAGAGGCTGCGGCAATGCCTTTACCCAGAGAGGATACAACCCCGCCGGTCACAAAAATATAGTTCGTTGTCATGCTGAACCTGAGAAGTTAGGTTGGAACGATGGAATAACCAAGACGGGAAAGTAGTATACCCGAACACGGCGAGCGCCACAAACTTTCATTCTCCGTCTCCTGTCTCAGGCTTTGACAAACATAGGGAGTGAGAAAATAGCCCCTTTTGGGTAAATGTTTTTGACGCAAATCAAGCGCTTGTCATTTAAAAAATCACACAAATTGCGCTTGATCGCAAAAATCCGTTAGAGATCATGTTCCTGGCGTTTTACTTCCTGCCACACCTCTTCCATCAAATCGAGGTCCACGCCGGTCATTTCCAGGCCTCGTGCCGCAACAATCCGCTCGACTTCGCGGAAGCGACGTTCGAATTTGAGGTTGGCTTTTTGCAGCGCGGTTTCGGCTTTGACGCCCAAATGGCGCGAAAGGTTGACCGTGGCAAACAGCAGATCGCCCATCTCCTCTTCCAGGCGGGCTTCATCCACCACCGCCTGCTTAGCTTCATCCATCACTTCGTCGATCTCTTCGTACACTTTGTCGAGCACCGGGCCAAGAGAGGTCCAGTCAAAGCCCACGGCGGAGCAACGCTTCTGAATTTTATGCGCTCGCATCAGGGACGGCAGACTTAAGGGGATATCGTCCAGCGCGGAGTGTTGTGCTTTTTCAGCGCGTTCAGCGCTTTTGATCTGCTCCCAACGGACCAGCACTTCTTCGCTGTTGCCAGCGGTCGCGTCGCCAAAAATATGCGGGTGGCGACGTTCGAGTTTGTCGCTGATGGCGGCACAGATATCATTAAAATCAAAGCGCCCCTCTTCCTGCGCCATCTGCGCATAAAACACCACCTGGAAAAGGAGATCACCCAGTTCACCGCGCAGATCGTCAAAATCTTCGCGTGAGATAGCGTCCAGCACTTCGTAGGTTTCTTCGAGGGTATAAGGGGCGATGGTGGCGAAGGTCTGCTCTTTATCCCACGGACAGCCGTTTTCCGGGTCACGCAGACGTTTCATAATGCCGAGCAGGCGGTCGAGTTGGTTCATTTTTACATCCATGATAAGTAAAGATAGCCGGGTAACAGCAAAGCGTTACCCGGCCAACAAAGAGTAAATTTACCCGCCATGCAGACGTCGAGCGTCAATCACATCTGGCACCTGATTCAGCTTGCCAAGCACGCGGCCCAGCACCTGCAGGTTGTAGATTTCGATAGTCATATCGATAGTCGCAAGCTGCTCGCGGGTATCGCTGCGGCTGGCGACGCCAAGGACATTGACCTTTTCGTTGGCGAGGATGGTGGTGATATCGCGCAGCAAACCGCTGCGATCGTTGGCGGTGACACGCACCACCAGCGAGTAGCCAGCGGAATAGCTTTCGCCCCACACCGCATCCACAATACGTTCTGGCGCGTGAGATTGCAGTTCTGCCAGCTGTTCGCAGTCAGAGCGGTGAATGGAGATCCCACGCCCCTGGGTGATAAAGCCCACGATATCATCGCCAGGTATTGGCTGGCAGCAGCGAGCGATGTGGTGCATCAGATTGCCGACGCCCTCCACTACCACGCGGCCATTGTCTTTGCTGCGATGCTGCGGAGTATAGGTTTTCTGCTGAAGCTGTTTCAGTGCCGCCGCATCCTGCTCCTCCGCGCTCGGTTTGTTAAACTGAGACTGCAGGAAGTTCACCATCTGGTTGAGGCGAATATCGCCTCCGCCAATGGCTGCCAGCAGCTCATCAAGCTCATTGAAGTTGTAGCGCGGCAGCAGGTGTTTTTCCGCCTCTTTGATGCTAATGCCTAAATGCTCAAGCTCATCATCGAGGATCTGGCGACCCGCCAGGATATTCTTGTCGCGATCCTGTTTACGGAACCACGCGTGAATTTTGGAGCGCCCACGGCTGGTGGTGACATACCCCAGGTTCGGGTTCAGCCAGTCGCGGCTCGGGTTTGGCTGTTTCTGGGTGATGATTTCAATCTGATCGCCCATCTGCAGCTGATAGGTAAAGGGCACGATGCGACCGCCGATCTTCGCGCCGATGCAGCGATGCCCCACGTCGCTGTGGATGTGGTAGGCAAAATCGAGGGGAGTAGACCCGGCAGGCAGATCGACAACGTCGCCTTTTGGCGTAAAGACGTAGACCCGATCGTCGAAGACCTGGCTGCGCACTTCGTCGAGCATTTCGCCGGAGTCGGCCATCTCTTCCTGCCACGCAATCAGCTTACGTAGCCACGCAATGCGGTCTTCATGGCCGGTGCGCGTTCCGCTGGATGGGCCTTCTTTGTATTTCCAGTGCGCCGCGACGCCCAGCTCGGCGTCTTCGTGCATCTGTTTGGTACGAATCTGAATCTCGACCGTTTTCCCGCCCGGCCCGAGCACTACCGTATGAATCGACTGGTAACCGTTCGGTTTCGGGTTCGCCACGTAGTCGTCGAACTCATCTGGCAGATGGCGGAAGTGAGTATGCACTATCCCCAGCGCGGCGTAGCAGTCCTGCAGGCGATCGGCAACGATGCGCACTGCACGCACGTCGAACAACTCGTCAAAGGCGAGATGTTTTTTCTGCATTTTGCGCCAGATGCTGTAGATGTGCTTCGGACGACCATAGACCTCCGCCCGCACGTTCTCTTCTTTCATTGACTGGCGCAATCCGCCCACGAACTCGTCGATATAGTGTTCACGATCGATACGGCGTTCGTGCAGCAGTTTGGCAATGCGTTTGTATTCTGCCGGGTGCAGATAACGGAAGCAGTAATCCTCAAGCTCCCATTTCAGCTGGCCGATACCTAAGCGGTTCGCGAGGGGCGCATAGATATTGGTACACTCTTTCGCTGCCAGCACGCGTTCATCTTCCGGCGCGTCTTTTACTTCACGCAGGTGCGCGATGCGCTCGGCAAGCTTAATCACCACGCAGCGGAAATCATCCACCATCGCGAGCAGCATGCGACGAACGTTATCTACCTGTTCCGAGGAGACGGAATCTGTCTGGGCGGCTTTCAGCTGGCGGATGGCGGCCATATCGCGCACGCCGTGAATAAGCGCCACAACCGGCTTACCGACGCTGTCACGCAGCACGTCTTCACTCACCACTTCGGCATCTGCCAGCGGGAAGAGCAGCGCGGCCTGCAGCGTTTCGAGATCCATGTTCAGCATGGAGAGAATTTCAACCATCTCAATGCCGCGCCACAACAGCAGTTCGGCATCGGCATGTCCCTGCGTTGTGCGCAGACAATAGGCCCAGGTTTCGGTTAAGCGTTCACACGACTGCTGGCTGGAAATCCCCAGACTTGCGATCCATTTTTGTGGGTCAAACTCACCAGCTTTATTGAGATGTGCACTTCTTACCGCAACCATCGTCCTCTCCTTTAGGGACAAGGGCCTGTCGAATTCGACAAGCCGAAATTCGTTAGTTCTGCTCGAACAACACCATTGATTCCAGATGCCCAGTGTGCGGGAACATGTCCAGCATTGCCAGACGCTGAATCTGGTAACCCGCGCCCAATAAAGCCTCGCTGTCGCGGGCGAGCGTGGCCGGGTTACAGGAAACATAGACCACGCGTTTTGGCGCGAGTTTAATTATATGCTGCATTACGCCAGGCGCACCGGCGCGAGCCGGATCGAGCAGGATTTTATCGAAACCGTGCTTTGCCCACGGCTGCCGGGTGACATCTTCTTCCAGATTTTCATGAAAAAATGTCACATTGTGCAACGCGTTACGCTGCGCATTTTCCTGCCCTTTTGCCACCAGCGCCTCGACGCCTTCTACGCCGACAACGCTGGCCGCCCGTTTTGCAAGCGGTAGGGTGAAATTCCCCATCCCGCAAAACAGATCCAGTACCCGGTCACCGGGCTGAACATCCAGCCACGCGATTGCGGTGGTGACCATCTGCTGATTTACGCCGTCGTTTACCTGAATGAAGTCGCGCGGACTGAACGTTAAGCGTAGCCCGTCCGACAGATACCAGGGAGCTTCACCTGTAACCTGCTCAAGTATCTCGCTTTGTGGCGCAAGAAAAAGCGCCAGCTCGTGAGAATGCGAAAAGCGTTCCAGTTTTTCGCGGTCTTTGGCAGAAAGTGGCGCAGTGTGACGCAGCACCATCAGCGGGCCGTTATCGGCCAGTACCAGTTCCACATGCCCCAGCGAACACACGCCCTGAAGATCAGACAGGCAGTTGCGCAGGTCCGGGAGCAATGCTTCAAGACGGGGCACCAAAACGGGGCATTGATTCACGTCGACAATGTCACTGGCGCTGCTCTTGCGAAAACCCATCTCCAGCTTTTGCGTTTTTGGCTGGTAATTCAGGCTCAGACGAGCGCGACGGCGGTAGCCCCACGGCTCGCCGGCGATGATGTCGTTCACGTCATGCTTGATAAGGCGTGCCAGCGCGGTGCTTTTGCTGCGCTGTTGCAGGGCAACGCTGGCATGCTGCTGCTGACAGCCGCCGCACACGCCAAAATGCGGGCAGCGGGGCGCTGTGCGTTCCGCGCTATCATTAAGGCGACGCTTCACTTTACCGCGAGCAAACTTGTTCTTGTCTTCCGTCAGGGTGACTTCGGCACGCTCAGTGGGTAATAATCCGGGGATAAACACCGCCTTACCATTATGACGCGCAACGCCCTGGCCGAAGGGGTCAAGGTCGGTGACATCAACAGTTATGATCTGACGCGTCGTCACGCGTCGCTTTGCAGAGTAGAATTGCGCCATTGCCGAGAATTTTCTCAAATTAACATAATGACTCTAATTGTCCCATAACGGAACTCCATGACCAACTACAGCCTGCGCGCGCGCATGATGATTTTGATCCTCGCCCCGACCGTTTTAATCGGTTTGCTGCTGAGCATCTTCTTCGTTGTGCACCGTTACAATGACTTGCAGCGTCAACTGGAAGATGCGGGAGCCAGCATCATCGAACCGTTGGCCGTCTCCAGCGAATACGGCATGAACCTGCAAAACCGTGATTCCCTCGGCCAGTTAATCAGCGTTTTGCATCGTCGGCATTCAGAAATCGTGCGCGCCATTTCGGTCTATGACGAGAATAACCGGCTGTTTGTCACGTCGAATTTTCATCTCGATCCCGGCGAGCTTAAAATCCCCGACGGTACGCCTTTCCCGCGCCATCTGAGCGTGGTGCGACGCGGCGACATTATGATCCTGCGCACGCCCATTATCTCGGAAAGCTATTCACCTGATGAATCGGCCATATCAGATGCCAAGGCCAGTAATAATATACTGGGATATGTGGCGCTGGAGTTGGATCTCAAGTCAGTGCGCCTGCAACAGTACAAAGAAATTTTCATCTCCAGCGTCATGATGCTGTTCTGTATCGGCATTGCGCTGATTTTCGGCTGGCGTTTGATGCGTGACGTCACCAGCCCGATTCGCAATATGGTGAACACCGTCGACCGTATACGTCGCGGGCAGCTCGATAGCCGCGTCGAAGGGTTTATGCTCGGCGAGCTGGATATGCTCAAAAACGGCATCAACTCGATGGCAATGTCGCTGGCGGCCTATCACGAAGAGATGCAGCACAACGTCGACCAGGCGACCTCCGATCTGCGCGAAACCTTAGAGCAGATGGAGATCCAGAACGTCGAGCTGGATCTGGCGAAGAAACGCGCCCAGGAAGCGGCGCGTATTAAATCTGAGTTCCTGGCGAATATGTCCCACGAGCTGCGTACGCCGCTGAACGGGGTGATTGGCTTTACCCGCCTGACGCTCAAATCGGAGCTTAATCCGACCCAGCGCGATCACCTGCACACCATTGAGCGTTCCGCCAATAACCTGCTGGCGATCATCAACGATGTTCTCGACTTCTCCAAGCTGGAGGCGGGCAAGCTCATCCTCGAAAGTATTCCCTTCCCGCTGCGCAGTACGCTGGATGAGGTGGTCACTCTGTTGGCCCACTCCTCCCATGACAAAGGCCTTGAGCTAACGCTGAACATCAAAAACGATGTGCCGGATAACGTCATCGGCGATCCCCTGCGCCTGCAGCAGGTGATCACTAACCTGGTGGGCAACGCGATCAAATTTACCGAGAGCGGCAACATCGATGTGCTGGTTGAGCGCAGGGCGATAAGCAATAACAAAGTGCAGATCGAGGTGCAGATACGCGATACGGGCATTGGTATTCCCGAGCGCGATCAGTCGCGGCTGTTCCAGGCGTTCCGGCAGGCTGATGCCAGCATCTCGCGTCGCCACGGCGGAACAGGTCTGGGGCTGGTGATCACCCAGAAACTGGTGAAAGAAATGGGAGGCGATATCTCCTTCCACAGCCAGCCGAATCGCGGCTCGACCTTCTGGTTCCATATTAATCTCGATCTGAACCCGAACGTGGTGACGGACGGACCAATGACGGATTGCCTGCGCGGTAAACGTCTGGCCTATATCGAACCCAACGCCGCAGCCGCGCAGAGCACGTTGGATGTGCTCAGCACCACGCCGCTGGAGGTGATTTACAGCCCGACGTTCTCGGCGCTGGCAGTCGACCATTACGATATTCTGCTAATGGGCATTCCCGTGACGTTCACCGGTGAGCTGACCATGCAGCAGGAGCGGCTGGCGAAGGCCGCATCGATGACCGATTACCTGCTCCTGGCTTTGCCGTGCCACGCGCAGCTTAACGCGGAAGAGCTGAAAAATGACGGTGCCGCCGCCTGTCTGTTAAAGCCCCTTACCGCCACGCGCCTGCTGCCTGCGCTGACGGAATACTGCCGCATTAATCATCAGGCGATCCCTGTCTCGAGTGACGATCACAAGCTGCCCATGAGCGTGATGGCGGTGGATGACAATCCGGCTAACCTGAAACTCATCGGCGTATTGCTGGAGGATCAGGTACATCACGTTGAGCTGTGCACCAGCGGCCCGCAGGCGGTTGAACAGGCCAAACAGATGCAGTTCGATCTGATCCTGATGGATATTCAGATGCCGGGCATGGACGGCATCCGCGCCTGTGAGCTGATTCGCCAGTTGCCGCATCAACAGCAGACGCCGGTGATCGCGGTAACCGCTCACGCCATGGCCGGGCAAAAAGAGAAACTGCTCAGTGCCGGGATGAATGATTATCTGGCTAAACCGATCGATGAAGAGAAGCTGCACAGCCTGCTGCTGCGCTATAAACCGGGCTTCGCAACCGGAGTGTCTTTAGCGACGCCAGAACCGGCAGAGTTCAGCGTAAACCCGAACGCCACGCTCGACTGGCAGCTGGCGCTGCGTCAGGCGGCCGGGAAACCCGATCTGGCTCGCGAAATGCTGCAAATGCTGGTCGCGTTCCTGCCGGAAATTCGTAACAAAGTGGAAGAACAGCTGGTCGGGGAACACCCGGACGATCTCCTCGAAGCGATCCATAAACTGCACGGTAGCTGTAGCTACAGCGGGGTTCCGCGTCTGAAAAGCCTTTGTCATTTGCTGGAACAGCAGCTGCGCTCGGGCACAACGGAATCTGAGCTGGAGCCGGAGTTTCTCGAGTTGCTGGATGAGATGGATAATGTGACGCGGGAAGCGAGGAAAGTATTAGGGGGGTAGTTTTCTTATTTAGCCCATCTGCCCGGCCCTCTCCGTGTGAGAGAGGGCCAGGAAAAACTACGCGCTCATGCCAATTTTCAACACTGCAGCAATATTCCGCGCTGCCATCCGCACATTCTCTTCTGCATTTTTCAGCGCCTCTTCCAGCGTACAGACGGTGTAAATCACGCTGAATACCGCGTCGATACCGTGCTCATGTACCACGCCGACATCCGCCGTCAGGCTGCCCGCAATTCCGATAACCGGCTTGTTGTAACGTTTGGCGACTTTCGCCACGCCGACGGGAACTTTGCCATGGATCGTCTGGCTGTCGATGCGTCCTTCGCCGGTGATCACCAGGTCAGCATCGGCGACGTGGTTATCCAGATGCAGCGCATCGGTGACAATCTCAATGCCCTGACGCAACTCTGCGCCGCAAAACGCATACAGCGCTGCGCCCATCCCGCCAGCCGCCCCGCCACCTTCCAGATTGAGGACGTCGATATCCAGGTCGCGGGCGATAATTTTCGCGTAATGGGCCAGAGAATCATCGAGCCGGGCGATCATCTCCGGCGTCGCCCCTTTTTGCGGGCCAAACACCGCCGATGCCCCTTCTTTGCCCGTCAGTGGATTGGTTACGTCGCAGGCCACTTCAATACGACAGTTGGCCAGGCGGGTATCCAGCTCGCTGATATCAATCCGCGCCAGCTTCTCAAGCTCGCCGCCGCCCATGCCAATAGGATTATCTTCGGCATCCAGTAGCTTCGCACCGAGTGCCTGCACCATCCCGGCTCCGCCGTCGTTGGTGGCGCTGCCGCCGATGCCGATGATGATGTGTTTAACGCCTGCATCAAGGGCGTGGCGAATCAGTTCGCCTGTCCCCCAGGAGGTGGTTTTCAACGGATTGCGTAAGGAAGGCGCCACCATCTCCAGGCCGCTCGCCGCCGCCATTTCAATGAATGCGCTCTGCTCGTCGCCGGATAAGCCGTAGAACCCTTCCGCGTTTTCGCCTAAGGGGCCCGTGACCCGCACCTTGATAATACCGCCCTGTGTGGCTGCGACCATCGCCTCCACCGTCCCTTCGCCGCCGTCGGCAACGGGCAGTTTGACGTAGTGCGCGTCGGGGAAAATCTCGCGAAACCCCTGCTCGATTGCCGTCGCCACCTCAAGAGCACTCAAACTCTCCTTGTACGAGTCCGGTGCGATTACTATTTTCATAAGCCATCCTTACGCCTGTTGACTGGATTGAGCATACACCCGCGCTGAAAACAAAAATGCCGACTCCCGCAGGAACCGGCATTCACACTTAGCGCACCATGCACGGTCGCTTGTTGTTAAACGTCCAGTCCGGGATGAGATACTGCATCGCCATCGCGTCGTCGCGCGCGCCCAGGCCATGCTTCTGATACAGTTCGTGCGCTTTCATCAGTTGATCCATATCCAGCTCTACGCCCAGACCCGGCGTGGTCGGCACTTGCACCATTCCGCCTTTAATTTCGAACGGCTGTTTGGTCAGGCGCTGATTGCCCTCCTGCCAGATCCAATGAGTATCAATCGCCGTAATGTTGCCCGGCGCGGCGGCGGCCACATGGGTGAACATTGCCAGTGAAATATCAAAGTGGTTGTTGGAGTGCGAGCCCCAGGTCAGCCCGAACTCATGGCACATCTGCGCCACGCGCACGGAGCCTTGCATTGTCCAGAAGTGCGGGTCCGCCAGTGGAATATCAACGGACTGCAGCGACAGCGTATGGCCCATCTGACGCCAGTCGGTGGCGATCATATTGGTCGCCGTTGGCAGTCCGGTGGCGCGACGGAACTCGGCCATCACCTCACGTCCGGAGAAGCCCTGCTCCGCACCGCATGGATCTTCTGCATACGCCAGTACGCCTTTCAGCTGTTTGCCGATACCGATCGCTTCATTAAGCGACCAGGCCCCGTTCGGATCCAGCGTTACGCGCGCCTGCGGGAAGCGTTTCGCCAGCGCGACAATCGACTCGGCCTCTTCTTCGCCCGCCAGCACGCCGCCTTTCAGTTTGAAATCGTTAAAGCCGTATTTTTCGTAAGCGGCTTCCGCCAGGCGTACCACCGCATCCGGCGTCATGGCTTCATCGTGACGAAGGCGATACCAGTCGCATTTTTCGTCCGGCTGGCTCTGGTACGCCAAAGGCGTGAGTTTGCGATCGCCGACGAAGAACAGATAGCCTAGCATTTCGACTTCACTGCGCTGCTGGCCTTCCCCCAGCAGCGACGCCACGTTAACCCCTAAATGCTGCCCCAGCAGATCCAGCATCGCGGCTTCGATCCCCGTCACCACGTGAATGGTAGTACGCAGATCGAAGGTTTGCAGCCCACGGCCTCCCGCATCGCGGTCAGCAAAAGTAGCGCGCACGGCGTTTAAAACATTTTTGTACTCGCCCAGGGTTTTGCCCACCACCAGCGGGATCGCCTCTTCCAGGGTTTTGCGGATTTTCTCGCCGCCAGGAATTTCACCCACGCCCGTGTGGCCGGAGTTATCTTTGATAATCACAATGTTGCGGGTAAAGAACGGAGCATGGGCGCCGCTCAGGTTCATCAGCATGCTGTCGTGGCCCGCGACGGGAACAATCTGCATGGCAGTGACGACAGGTGTAGAGAAAGTGGTCATGGTGCAATCCTTTTAATTAGTGACGACCAAACGCCGGGCGTTTGCGGTCAAATGTCCAGCCGGGAACGAGATACTGCATTGGGCCTGCGTCGTTGCGCGCGCCACATGGCAGCGTCTTGTACAGCGCGTGGGCCTTGTGGATCTGATCCCAGTCCAGCTCCACGCCCAGCCCCGGCGCATCCGGGACGGCAATCTTGCCGTCTTTTATCTCCAGCGGATTTTTGGTCAGGCGCGCGTCGCCCTCCTGCCAGATCCAGTGCGTATCGATAGCCGTTGGTGTGCCGGGAGCCGCGGCCCCCACATGCGTAAACATCGCCAGTGAGATATCGAAATGGTTATTCGAGTGACAGCCCCAGGTCAGGCCCCAGTCGTCGCACAGCTGCGCGACACGCACCGCGCCGGAGAGCGTCCAAAAGTGCGGGTCTGCCAGCGGAATGTCCACGGAATTGAGCATCACCGCGTGGCCCATTTCGCGCCAGTTCGTGGCGATCATATTGGTTGCCACCGGCAGCCCTGTCGCGCGGCGAAATTCCGCCATCACTTCGCGACCGGAGAAACCCTGCTCGGCCCCGCACGGATCTTCCGCGTAAGTGAGCACGTCGTTAAGCCCTTTGCAGAACGAAATCGCCTCGTCCAGTCGCCAGGCGCCGTTAGGATCAACGGTGATTCGCGCATCCGGGAAACGTTTTTTCAGGGCTCGGGCGCTGTCGATCTCCTGCTCGCCAGGCAGGACGCCGCCCTTGAGTTTGAAATCCTTAAAGCCGTAGCGATCCTGTGCCGCCTCGGCTAAGCGAACCACCGCCTCGCTGGTGAGCGCTTCCTGATGACGCAGGTGATACCAGTCATGATTGCCCGGCGTGCTGGAGAGATAGGGCAGATCGGTTTTCTTGCGATCGCCCACGTAGAACAGATACCCGAGCACAGTGACGGCATCACGCTGTTTGCCCGGCCCCAGCAGTTCGCACACCGGCACGTTCAGCGCTTTACCGAGCAGATCGAGTAGCGCCGCTTCGAGCGCAGCCACCGCATTCACCCGCAGCTCGAACGTCCAGGCCCCTTTGCCGAAGGTATCAAAATCGGCGGCCTGATTGCCTTTGTGTACCTGCTGCACCACCTTGTTCAGACGCGCGATTTGCTGGCCGACAACCATCGGAACGGCGTCCAGCAACGTCTGGAGAATCACCTCACCGCCAGGCGCTTCACCGACGCCGGTATTCCCGGCGTTGTCCGTGAGCACCACAATATTGCGCGTAAAGTACGCGTTATGGGCACCCCCGATGTTGAGCAGCATGCTGTCGTAACCGGCCACGGGAATGACCTGCATGTCGGTAATGACTGGACTTGATTGTGTATTCATCATGCACGCCCCGCGACCGGTTTCAGCTCAACGCGTTTGATATCGCCCACCAGCACCAGATAGCTGAGAACCGCCACCAGCGCATGAACGCCTACGTAAATCAGTGCGCCATTGAAGGAGCCGGTGGTCCCGACGATATAGCCGATGGCGATAGGGGTAACGATGCCGGAAATGTTACCGAACATATTGAACAGACCGCCACTCAGGCCGCTGATCTCTTTCGGCGCGGTATCTGCCATCACCGCCCAGCCCAGCGCACCAATTCCTTTGCCAAAGAAGGCCATCGCCATAAAGCCGATAATCATCCATTCGGCACTCACATAGTTGCAGAACACCATCGTCATGGAGAGCAGCATGCCCAGTACAATCGGGGTTTTACGCGCGATATTCAGCGAACCGGTGCGGCGCATCAGCCAGTCGGAAATCACCCCGCCCAGCACGCCACCGATAAAGCCGCACACCGCCGGAACCGAGGCCACAAAGCCCGCTTTCAGAATCGACATTCCGCGCGCCTGCACCAGATAGACCGGGAACCAGGTGATGAAAAAGTAGGTTAAGGCGTTGATGCAATATTGCCCAAGGTAGATGCCAATCATCATCCGTGAGCCAATCAGCTGTTTGATCTGGCCCCACTTCTGGCTGAACGGCACTTTGGCTTTGTCGTTTTTCTGATCCATGTTGATCAGCGCACCGCCTTCAGCGATGTACTCCAGCTCTTTCTTGTTCACGCCCGGATGTTGATTCGGTTCGTGGATCACTTTTAGCCAGACAAAGCTGATGATGATCCCCAGTCCGCCCATAAAGAAGAAGACGTGTGACCAGCCCACTTCGTGGGTCAGCCAGCCCATAATCGGCGCGAAAATGACCGTCGCGAAATACTGGGCGGAGTTAAAAATCGCCACCGCCGTGCCCCTCTCCTGCGCCGGGAACCAGGCCGCGACGATGCGGCTGTTGCCAGGGAAGGAGGGCGCTTCTGCCAGCCCGACCAGGAAACGTAAGGTAAAGAGGGCAACGATAATGCCGAAGCCGCTGAAAATATCGACAAAGCCCTGCAGCAGGGTAAACATCGACCAGATAAAGATGGACCAGAAGTAAACGCGTTTGGAACCGAAGCGGTCAAGCAGCCAGCCGCCGGGGATTTGGCCAATCACATAGGCCCAAGAAAATGCGGAGAAGACATACCCCATGCCGACCGGGTCAAGCCCGATGTCTTTTGCCATTTCAGAGCCGGCAATCGACAGCGTGGCGCGGTCGCCATAGTTGAAGGACGTGACGATAAACAGCATCACCACTATCCAGTAGCGAGCATTGGTGCGCTTCTCAGCGCTGCTCGCCGCTTGGCTTAATGTACTCATTGTTGCACTCCTGAATCTTGGCTTGCGCCAGGTTCATTCTGTACGACATAACCTGTAGGGTAATCAGAATGAGAGGTTAGTGTTTTGCAGTTTTGGTACGGCATTTCTGGTACGGATAAGAGCCGTTTTATGGTTTCTAACTGCTTTTTTTGGTAACTGACGGGAAAAGTATATGTAAGAGGAGGCAGCAGCCTCACCGTGCATCAACACAACATTGGCGCACGAGTTGGAGGTTGTTTGTGGCAAAAGCCCAGGGGAGTGGAAGATGGTTCACGAAAATGGGGAAGAATGTGAGCCAGATTACCTGGCGGCGCTGCGCTTGCACGAGCCTACATTGTAGGCCGAGGTTTGAGGCCGGGTAAGGCATAACAGCCCCCCGGCGAAGGGTTATTTGAGCAACGCGCCCCACTGTTCAACCCATGGATTAGATTCGCTTTCTGGCTCCGGGTGTTCACCGGCGTCGATCAGCAGCATCTCACCCACGCGCTGCGCACTTTGCTCCTGCAGCAGAGCGTCAAACTGCTTACCGCCACCGCAGAAATGGGTGTAGCTGCTGTCACCGAGGGCGATAATGCCGTAGCGCGTATCGGGCTGATAGCCCAGCGTGTCTTTGATTGCCTGGAAGAGCGGCACAATGCTGTCTGGCAGATCGCCCTGCCCGGTTGTTGATGTCACTACCAGCACGTACTGATCTTTATATTTTTCCCAGTCGGAAAGAGTCGGATCTTCATAGACCGTCGCTTTGTGACCCTGACTTAACAGAATCGCCTCGGCCTCTTCGGCCACCAGCAGCGAGTTACCGTACATTGTGCCGACAAAAATGCCTACTTCAGCCATGCTTCACTCCCTTCATTATCGCTATTGCTGTTCATCCTGAACGTTGCTCGTCACAAACTCAACCCTTTCATTTTCGGGGAGTTGTCCCATCCAGCCAAACTGTGACAGCGCCTGCATCCAGACGTCATCCAGCCCCGCACGGATCACCAGCGGCTCGCCGGTAAAGGGGTGGGTCAGGCTGAGCTGGCTGGCGTGCAGCATCAGGCGGTTGCAGCCAAAATGTTCGGCGGCGCTGCGGTTCTGGCGCAAATCGCCGTGCTTGCTGTCGCCAATGATCGGATGACGCAGATGGGAGAGATGGCGACGCAGCTGGTGCTTGCGCCCGGTATGAGGCTCAAGCTCCACCAGCCCGTAGCGCGTGGTCGGGAATTTACCCGTGGCAACGGGCATTTCGACCGTCGCCAGACCGCGATAATCTGTCACTGCTGGCTGCGGCTCTTTATCGTCACGGGCAAATTTATCGGCGATTTTATCCAGCTCTTCGACCAGCGGATAATCAAGCGTCGCTTCGTCCATCAGCCAGCCGCGCACGATGGCGTGATAACGTTTTTGAATCTGATGCTGTTCGAACTGCTGAGATAAAAGGCGTCCGGCTTCGCTGGAAAGCCCCATCAACAGGACGCCTGAAGTAGGCCTATCAAGACGGTGGACGGTAAACACGTGCTGACCAATCTGGTCACGCACGGTTTGCATCACCACCACTTTCTCATCGCGATCCAGCCAGCTACGGTGAACCAGCCAGCCAGACGGTTTATTGACCGCGACCAGCCACTCGTCCTGGTAGAGGATCTCAATGGTCATGCCTGGCCGCCGGAAAACAGCGTGTCCAGGCGTTGTAGTTCAATCAGCACGATATCGCGCGCCGGGTGCTGCGCATCAAGCGCCATTTCATAGTAGGGGCAGATGGCAAAGTCGTGGGGCAGCGGATGACCGCCATCCAGCAGGGCGTGCAGGCGCGGGATGAGCACCCACTGCAGCCATTCAAACGGCTCAAGGGTGTCCAGACAGAATGGCTGGGTGCTGGCGAAAGCCTCTTGCTGCGGCGCCGTTTCCTGCCACAGCTGATGGAGGCGCATCAGAGCTTCGATAGCGTGCAACTGCGCACGAACGCTGTCGTTATGCGTCATAAAAACCTCAACTGAAAAACTGAACGGCGCGCAGCATAGCATTCCGGGGCGCAGAAATAAAAAAAGGGAGCACTGTATAAACAGTGCTCCCGGTTCGTTTCGCAGCATTCCAGCTACAATTTGTGCTCCCTGCTCGTCCGTGACAACTTTTCCAGTGGCCGTGAGGCCTGATCGTCCGTAACCGCGCATCCTGCTCACATCATCCTGATGTGAATGTTTCATCATGAAACGTCCTGGCCTTCCTGACCCACCGGGCATCATGTCCGGTTCTCATTCTCCGTCCTGGAGGTGTCCCTTACGCATCCTGCGTGATCCTTTTGCTTCAGTCCTGAAGCCTTCCTGCCGCGCCATCCTGACGTGTCCTGTGTGAGTAACGTCATCATCCTGATGTTCGTTTCTCGTGTCGTCATCCTGTCGACGGGATATAGAATCCCCTATTACGCTTCGTCTTACAACCCACCTAATCAGGCTTACAATTATCACTGTTGCGATGACAACGCGGCATTTACAATCTAACCATATGAAATAAATCGTTATTAAATGAACAACTGATTACGTCATGCGGTTATATGACGGCGATCTCTCACAAGCCTTGTAAGAGATCTCTCACAAAGTCTGTAGCATAACGGATTACAAAACGGGGTCGAGCTGATTAAGGAATTCCGCAAGTGAGGGGGCGAGAACATCGCGTTTGCGGGTGCCGAGCGTCTCTTTGATCACTTCGCCGTTCAGGTTAGCAACAGCGATCACATCCAGTTCGCTGTCGAGCGTCGCGATAAACAGCGTCGGTGCAAGCTTCAGGCGTTTTTGCGTCACCAGATGTCCAATCAAGTTCTCCTGAACTCGCTGGAAATCCTCTTCGCTCCAGGTCTGTAGCAGCGTCATCGTTTGATTGCCGAAACGTGCGCGCATATCCCCGGCAAACTGTGTGGTGTAAAACGCATGAACGGCTGGTTGTACCACAATGTCCATGGCGCGCTCAACCGCATTTACATTCTGCTGTTCTGTGAAGGGCTGTGGCTGCCAGATGATTTTATCGTCGAGCGTCGTAATAATGCACGGGGACGGCACGCCGTATAACTCTTCACTTTGCGGCCATGTGTCATGCTGTTGATGCCATGCATCGCAGTAGCGCGCAGTGAACGCTGTCAGGGCATTTGCAGTCTCAATATCCACCGATTTCTCTCTTCACGTAAGACAGGATAAACTTGTGCCTATAGTTTACCTGCAAAGTGACAATGAAACATGTCTTACGAAAATCATCAGGCGTTATCAGGCTTAACGCTGGGCAAAACCACTGATTACCGCGATACCTACGACGCCACTCTGCTGCAGGGCGTTCCACGCAGCCTGAACCGCGATCCGCTTGGCCTGTCCGCGGATGCACTGCCGTTTGTCGGCGGTGATATCTGGACGCTTTACGAACTCTCCTGGCTCAACGCGCGCGGTTTGCCGCAGGTCGCCGTGGGCCACGTTGAGCTGGATTACGCCAGCGTGAATCTGGTGGAGTCCAAAAGCTTTAAGCTCTATCTCAACAGCTTTAACCAGACACGTTTTGACTCCTGGGAAGAGGTGCAGCGCACGCTGGCGCGCGATCTGAGTGCCTGCGCGCAGGGTGACGTGACCGTGGCGCTGTATCGTCTGAGTGAGCTTGAAGGTCAGCCAGTGGCGCATTTCCACGGCACCTGCATTGACGATCAGGAAATCGAAATTGAGAGCTACGAATTCAGCACCGATTATCTGCAAGACGCGGCGGGCGAAAAAGTCGTTGAAGAGACGCTGGTCAGCCATCTGCTGAAATCCAACTGTCTGATCACCCACCAGCCTGACTGGGGCTCAGTGCAAATTCAGTATCGCGGCCCGAAAATTGACCGTGAAAAACTGCTGCGTTATCTGGTGTCGTTCCGCCATCACAACGAGTTTCACGAGCAGTGCGTCGAGCGCATCTTCAATGATATCCAGCGCTTCTGCCAGCCGGAGAAACTGAGCGTGTACGCCCGTTATACCCGTCGCGGCGGGCTGGACATTAACCCGTGGCGCACCAATACCGACTTTGTTCCGGCCACCGGACGCCTGGTTCGTCAGTAAATTTGTGAAATATGCGGGCTGTATTCCGCGTCTAAGGTTGTGAAACGTCATAAGCCAGGGCTATTGTAATCAACAGGGAAAGAAGATCTTTATCCCGTAAGGAGCTCACTTGATTACACATATTAGCCCGCTTGGCTCAATGGATATGTTGTCGCAGCTGGAAGTGGACATGCTTAAACGCACGGCCAGCAGTGACCTGTATCAACTGTTTCGCAACTGTTCACTTGCCGTTCTGAACTCCGGAAGTCTGACAGATAACAGTAAAGAGTTGCTGTCTCGCTTTGAAAGCTTTGATATCAACGTGTTGCGCCGCGAGCGTGGCGTGAAGCTTGAAGTGATAAATCCGCCGGAAGAGGCCTTTGTCGATGGGCGGATCATTCGCTCTCTGCAGGCCAACCTGTTCGCCGTGTTGCGCGACATCCTGTTTGTTAACGGACAAATTCACAATGCCGGGCGCTTCCAGCACCTTAATCTGGAAAGCTCGGCACACATGACCAACCTGGTCTTTTCCATTCTGCGTAATGCTCGCGCCCTGCACGTTGGCGAGGCACCTAACATGGTTGTCTGCTGGGGCGGCCACTCCATTAACGAAACTGAATACCTCTACGCACGCCGCGTAGGCACCCAGCTCGGCCTGCGCGAACTGAATATCTGCACCGGTTGTGGTCCTGGCGCGATGGAAGCGCCAATGAAAGGCGCAGCGGTCGGCCACGCGCAGCAGCGCTATAAAGAAGGCCGTTTCATTGGTATGACGGAGCCTTCCATTATCGCGGCCGAGCCACCGAACCCGCTGGTGAATGAGCTGATCATCATGCCGGATATCGAGAAACGTCTCGAAGCCTTCGTGCGTATCGCACACGGGATCATTATCTTCCCGGGCGGCGTCGGAACGGCGGAAGAGCTGCTTTATCTGCTGGGTATTCTGATGAACCCGGCGAATAAAAATCAGGTCTTGCCGCTTATCCTGACCGGGCCAAAAGAGAGTGCCGATTACTTCCGCGTGCTGGACGAGTTTATCGTGCACACCCTGGGCGAAGCGGCGCGCAGCCACTACCGCATTATCATTGACGATGCGGCAGAAGTGGCGCGTCAGATGAAAAAGGCCATGCCGCTGGTCAAAGAGAACCGCCGTGATACGGGCGATGCGTACAGCTTTAACTGGTCGATTCGTATCGCGCCAGACCTTCAGAAGCCGTTCGAACCGTCCCACGAGAATATGGCAAACCTGAAACTGTATCCGGATCAGCCCGTTGAAGTGCTGGCCGCGGATCTGCGTCGTGCGTTCTCCGGCATCGTGGCCGGTAACGTGAAAGAGGTAGGCATTCGCGCCATCGAAGAGTTCGGTCCGTACAAAATCCACGGCGACAGCCAGATGATGCGCCGCATGGACGATCTGCTGCAGGGCTTTGTCGCCCAGCACCGTATGAAGCTGCCCGGCTCGGCCTATATCCCCTGTTACGAGATTTGCGCCTGACCGTCAGTTGCTTTCACTCAATTTAAGCCGGGCACTGCCCGGCTTTTTCATTTCTTCTGATAAAACATAGGCATTACTTATCTTATTTACATTTCCGACCCGAACGCAAACGATTACCTTGATTTTCAAACCGTGATTTATCAGCCTTAATCCAAATTACCTGCAAGAAAAAACTAAAAATCGCCATCTTTACAGCGGAAGCCACGTATCTCGCTGTCCGATCTTTCACGCCGTATGTCGTTAATGGTAGCCTTCGCGCCCGTAAATCCGCTTTGACGTTTTATTAACAGTTTTTTGGTCTAAATATGCCCACTTCAAAAGTGGATTATTGCATTTGGGATCAGGATCACTGATACATTCATTACTTAAATGTATCTTTCCGCCCGCCAATAGTTACGGGCAAAAATTATAAAAAAACCGTCATTGAACGAATTTCATATTACCGTCGGGCCCTTTTTCATCGGAATTGACTAAAAAGCCTGACTAATTGCTTCCTCCAGGAGAAATAGATGGAAACCACTCAAACCAGCACCATTGCTTCGACAGAATCCCGAAGTGGATGGCGCAAAACGGACACCATGTGGATGCTGGGCCTGTACGGTACAGCAATCGGCGCAGGTGTCCTGTTCCTGCCGATCAACGCAGGCGTTGGCGGTCTGATTCCGCTGATCATCATGGCTATCATTGCCTTCCCGATGACTTACTTTGCACACCGCGGCCTGACCCGTTTTGTGCTGTCCGGTAAAAACCCAGGCGAAGACATCACTGAAGTTGTTGAAGAGCACTTCGGTGTTGGCGCAGGTAAACTGATTACCCTGCTTTACTTCTTCGCGATTTACCCGATTCTGCTGGTTTACAGCGTGGCGATTACCAACACCGTTGAAAGCTTCATGACGCACCAGCTGCACATGACGCCGCCACCGCGCGCTATTCTGTCGCTGATCCTGATCGTGGGTATGATGACCATCGTTCGTTTCGGCGAGCAGATGATCGTTAAAGCGATGAGCGTTCTGGTGTTCCCGTTCGTGATTGCCCTGATGGTGCTGGCTTTCTACCTGGTTCCACAGTGGAACGGTGCAGCGCTGGAAACCCTCTCCCTGAGCAGCGCATCGGCAACCGGTAACGGCCTGTTGATGACTCTGTGGCTGGCGATTCC
Source organism: Lelliottia sp. SL45 (assembly GCF_026672535.1). NCBI lineage: Bacteria > Pseudomonadati > Pseudomonadota > Gammaproteobacteria > Enterobacterales > Enterobacteriaceae > Lelliottia > Lelliottia sp. SL45. Next base: position 171,890 of record NZ_JAPPRH010000003.1, on the reverse strand, counting down.
GGTGATGGTCTTCTCCTTCAACCACTCCCCGATCATCTCCTCTTTCGCTGTGGCGAAACGTGAAGAGTACGGTCAGGGCGCAGAGAAGAAGTGCTCCAGCATCCTGGCTCGCGCTCACATCATGATGGTTATTACCGTAATGTTCTTCGTATTCAGCTGCGTACTTAGCCTCTCCCCGGCGGATCTGGCAGCAGCGAAAGCACAGAATATCTCGATTCTGTCTTACCTGGCTAACCACTTTAACGCACCGCTGATTGCCTGGATGGCGCCAATTATCGCGATTATCGCTATCACCAAATCCTTCCTCGGCCACTACCTTGGCGCACGTGAAGGCTTTAACGGTATGGTGATCAAATCCCTGCGCGGTAAAGGCAAAAGCATTGAAGTTAACAAACTGAACAAAATCACTGCACTGTTCATGCTGTTGACGACCTGGGCTGTGGCGACCATGAACCCGAGCATCCTCGGCATGATCGAAACCCTGGGCGGTCCAATCATCGCGATGATTCTGTTCCTGATGCCGATGTACGCGATTCAGAAAGTCCCGGCAATGCGTAAATACAGCGGCCACATCAGCAACGTCTTCGTTGTGATTATGGGTCTGATTGCCATCTCCGCGATTTTCTTCTCTCTGTTCAGCTAATACCTCCTGCGCCGTCTTCGGACGGCGCACTCCTCCTCTGACTGATAGCAAGGGACGCATCATGATTAGCGTATTCGATATCTTCAAAATCGGTATTGGACCTTCCAGCTCTCATACTGTCGGGCCAATGAAAGCCGGTAAACAATTCACGGATGACTTGATTTCACGCGGCATTCTGCACGACGTCACACGCGTGGTTGTCGATGTTTACGGCTCCCTGTCTCTGACGGGTAAAGGCCACCATACAGACATCGCCATTATTATGGGCCTGGCGGGGAACCTGCCGGACACCGTTGATATTGACGCAATTCCTGGATTCATTCAGGACGTGAATACTCATGGCCGCCTGCTGCTGGCAAACGGTGACCATGAAGTCGAGTTCCCGGTTGATAAGTGCATGAACTTCCATGCCGACAACCTCTCCCTGCATGAGAACGGTATGCGTATTACTGCGCTGGCAGGCGAAAAGGCGATTTACAGCCAAACCTATTACTCCATCGGCGGCGGTTTTATCGTCGACGAAGACCACTTTGGTCAGGCCAGCAACTCTTCCGTTGAGGTACCTTACCCGTACAAAAATGCGGCGGATTTACAGCGTCATTGTCAGGAAAGCGGCTTGTCACTTTCTGGTCTGATGATGAAAAATGAGCTGGCGTTACACAGCAAAGAAGAGCTGGAACAGCACTTCCAAAACGTCTGGGATGTGATGCGCGGCGGTATCGAGCGCGGCATCACCACCGAAGGCGTGCTGCCGGGCAAACTGCGCGTGCCGCGTCGTGCTGCGGCATTGCGTCGTATGTTAGTGAGCACTGATAAAACCACCACCGACCCGATGGCGGTCGTTGACTGGATCAACATGTTCGCGCTGGCGGTTAACGAAGAAAACGCCGCTGGCGGGCGTGTGGTTACCGCACCGACGAACGGCGCGTGCGGTATCGTTCCGGCGGTGCTGGCCTACTACGATAAGTTTATCCGTGAAGTGAACGCTAACTCGCTGGCGCGCTATCTGCTCGTCACCAGCGCGATTGGATCACTGTATAAGATGAATGCCTCGATCTCTGGCGCTGAAGTTGGCTGCCAGGGTGAAGTCGGCGTGGCTTGTTCCATGGCGGCAGCGGGTCTGACGGAACTGCTGGGCGGTAGCCCAACGCAGGTCTGTATCGCGGCGGAAATCGGCATGGAGCACAACCTCGGACTGACCTGTGACCCGGTTGCTGGTCAGGTGCAGGTACCGTGCATCGAGCGTAACGCGATTGCCTCCGTTAAAGCGGTGAACGCCGCGCGGATGGCCCTGCGCCGTACCAGCGAGCCGCGCGTTTGCCTCGATAAGGTTATTGAAACCATGTACGAGACCGGCAAAGATATGAATGCCAAATACCGCGAAACCTCTCGCGGCGGGCTGGCCATGAAAATCGTGACCTGCGATTAAAATTATGCGCCTCGCTTTTGCGAGGCGCCTTCCCAATTCCCACACCTCTCGTAGTTTCATCCTGCTGACAGTGTTACCCTTTATTCATTAACAGAAGGGAGATTATCTGTGGCTGTTCATTTGCTTATTGTCGACGCGCTCAACCTGATTCGCCGTATTCATGCGGTGCAAGGCACACCCTGCAAGGACACTTGCCTGCATGCGCTGGAGCAGCTTATTCGCCACAGCCAGCCCACTCACGCAGTGGCCGTTTTCGACGACGAAGCGCGTAACACAGGCTGGCGGCACCAGCGTTTACCGGATTACAAAGCCGGACGCGCACCGATGCCCGACGATCTCCACGCCGAAATGCCCGCCATTCGCGCCGCCTTTGAAACGCGCGGCGTGCCGTGCTGGGGCGCGCATGGCAACGAAGCCGACGATTTGGCCGCGACGCTGGCAATAAAAGTTGCGGGCGCCGGGCATCAGGCCACCATCGTCTCCACCGACAAGGGCTACTGCCAGCTACTCTCACCGACCATTCGTATTCGCGATTACTTTCAAAAGCGCTGGCTCGACGCCCCTTTTATCGCCAGTGAATTTGGCGTCTCGCCGCAACAGCTGCCTGACTACTGGGGGCTTGCCGGCATCAGCAGCTCAAAAGTGCCGGGCGTGGCCGGGATTGGCCCTAAAAGTGCAGCACAGCTGTTAACGGATTTTCAGGATCTGGAAGGGATTTATGCCCATCTGGAGAATGTTCCCGAGAAGTGGCGCAAGAAGCTGGAAGCGCATAGAGAGATGGCATTTATCTGCCGGGATGTGGCGCGGTTACAGACGGATTTGCAGTTAGACGGGAATTTGCAGCAGTTGCGGCTGGAGCGGTAGGTTCAGAGCAGAAAGTTGCCGGGGGGCCTTGAGTTTGCCCGGTAAACATAGCGCTACCGGGCACACAAACAGGCGTTATCGCTCGTCGCGACGTCCACCCACGGCAGCCCACCAGCGACGGACGTGTACCGTCACTTCTTCACGGTCGTGATAAAGCTGACGCGCCTGGATTTCAGCATTGATCCCCTGGGCATTCAGCTGTTCCTGGATATACGCCAGATTCTGGGAGACCTCTTCATAGCGCTTTTTCATCGGCAGCTTAAGGTTGAAGATCGTCTCTCGACACCAGCCGTTCACCAGCCAGGTGGCCATCAGCGCGGCCACTTTCGCCGGTTTCTCCACCATATCGCACACCATCCAGGTGATGTTGTTACGGGTCGGGCGATAGCGGAAACCATCTTCACGCAGCCAGGTCACCTGCCCGGTATCCATCAGGCTTTGCGCCATAGGGCCGTTATCGACAGACGAAACCCACATGTTGCGTTTGACCAGCTGATAGGTCCAGCCGCCAGGGCACGCGCCCAGATCCACGGCATACATCCCGTTCGCCAGGCGCTCATCCCACTCATCGGCAGGAATAAAGACGTGGAACGCCTCTTCCAGTTTGAGCGTAGAACGGCTTGGCGCATCGGACGGGAATTTAAGACGCGGGATACCCATATAAAACGGCGAGTTGTTCGTCGTGTAGGAGTAACCGGTGTAACAGCAGCCCGGCGCAATAAAGAAGACATGCACCACCGGACGTTTTGGCGTCTCGTAGTTTGTCAGCACGCCCACCTCACGCAGCGCAGCGCGCAGCGGAACGGTGAACTTGCGGCAAAACTTCATCAGCTCTTTGCTTTCGTTGGTGTCAGCCACTTCAACACGCAGATCGCCACCCTTCTCCACCACACCCTGCAGCATGCCGGAGATAGGGGAAATACGATCTTCTGGCGGCAAATCGGTCAGCAGTTCGCCCGCGGCAAACATCTGACGGGCAAAAATCAACGAGCTGAACGGTAACTTGCTAACGATCTTATCCGCATCGTCAGGCTGATAGCATTCGAACACCACATAGCCCGAGTGTTCTTTGACGCGGGCAAAGCCGAAGACTTCCAGACGTGACGCTTTGTCAGTAATTTCCGCGGCGCACTCTTTCTCAAACCCCGGGCGACAATATAAAACAACCTTACTCATGAACAACGCCCCTGCGTTTCAGACGGATAGCTCCGATAAACATCAATACCCACCCGGCGAGGAAACTGACGCCGCCGACGGGTGTAACAAACGCCCAAAGGCGCAAATGTGAAAGTGCGAGGCAGTACAAACTGCCGCTGAACAGAACGGTCCCCAGTGCGAGGAATACGCTGCTCCAGTAGAACCAAATGCTAATGCGACGCTGCATTGCCACCGCCAGCCCAAAAATAGCCAGCGTGTGAAATGCCTGATACTCAAGGCCGGTTTGAATCCAGCCCATTTCGACGACCCCTAAGGTCTTGCTCAACACATGCGCGCCGAACGCGCCCAGTGCGACAAAAATAAAGCCACTCACCGCGGCAAAAATCAGCATGAAACGGCTGGTCATGTTTCTGTCCTAAAGTTATGCGTGCCCGGCACACAAAAGAGATGATTACTCATAACGAAAGCGGAATTTTTCTTGTTCATGTGCCGCCTTCGCCAGTATCCACTGCCGGAAGGCGGCTATTTTACCCAGTTCTGCCTGACTGTCATGACAAACCAGATAAAACGCATTCTTGCTGACCAGAACATCATTAAACGGGCAGACCAGGCGGCCTGCCTCAATTTCGGACTGCGCCATCACGTTGTTTGCCAACGCCACGCCCTGTCCGTGAATGGCAGCCTGTAACACCATCGCGCTGTGGCTAAAGATGGGGCCATGCTGCACATTAATATGATTAAGACCCAACTGACGGGTATAAGTTTGCCAGTCGCGGCGAGAAGCATCATGTAAAAGTGTATGTTGCGCCAGATCGGCAGGCGTTTTCAACGCTTTGTCGCCGGTCAGCAGCAGGGGCGAGCACACTGGCAGGAGATATTCTGCGTATAATTTTTCAACACGCAAGCCCGGCCAGTTGCCGCGACCGTAAAAAATAGCGACGTCGACATCGTCCGCCAGTTTGTCTTCCTGACGGTCCACCGCCTGGATCCTGACGTCGATTCCCGGATAAGCTGAGTTAAAGCTAGAGAGTCGTGGCACCAGCCAGTGAATGGCAAAACTGGGCAATAAACTGACCGTCAGCGCACCTTTAGCGCTTCGCGCCTGCAGTTTGCGCGTCGCCTCAGTGAGCTGGGAAAAAATGTCTTTGATATCCTGAAAATAGCTCTGCCCTTCTTCCGTCAGAAGCAGGGAGCGGTTGCGACGGCGAAACAGCTTAAGCCCCAGGAAATCCTCCAGAGACTTGATTTGATGACTTACTGCGGCCTGCGTCACAAAAAGCTCATCGGCCGCGCGCGTGAAGCTCAGATGGCGTGCTGCAGCATCAAAAACGCGTAATGCATTTAGGGGTGGTAATCGCTTCGACATGGGTATTAGGCTTAGATGTTAAAGGTATTTAACACATAGGAAACAACGTTTAACCTATTAGTTTTTTTTATCTGAGCCATTATAATTTGTCCGTTGAGGAACTACCAGCAAATACCTATAGTGGCGGCACTTCCTGAGCCGGAACGAAAAGCTTTTTTTGGAATGCGTGTTCTGAAGGGCTTTTGGCTTACGGTTGTGATGTTGTGTTGTTGTGTTTGCAATTGGTCTGCAATTCAGATCACGGTAGCGAAGCTACCCTTTTTTCACTTCCTGTACATTTACCCTGTCTGTCCATAGTGATTAATGTAGCACCGCCTATTTGCGGTGCTTTTTTTTGGTCTAAAATCTGTTACTTATCCAGTTCAACCATCTCTTTCACGTCAGTGCGGTTGATCTGCTGCTTGTTCCCGTTCGCATCTTTATACGAGATCATCCCGGTCTCATTATCGGTTTTTGGCTTTCCGTCAGAGACGATAGTTCGGCCATCATTGGTATGCATCACGTAGTTGTTACCAGAACAGGCGCTCAGGGCAAAAGTAAATACACAGGCAGAAATGATTGCGGCAGTCTTGTTCATAATTTTCTCCTTTAGCAATTAATGCTATTCAATCCTAGTTTTAAAACAGGCTAAAACATTCACCTAACACTATTCAGCATAACCTGCTTCTCAAGACCTGCCAGGACAAACAGACAATTCCGATAGCGATCAACAACCTTGCCCTGCCGCCGAAATTGCGCGACGATCTCCATATTGATATGAGGAATTCCATGAACGCTTTCAGTCCTGCGCATTTTCGCGCACAGTTTCCGGCGCTGGCCGATGCCGGTGTTTATCTCGACAGTGCCGCCACAGCGCTTAAGCCGCAGGCTGTGATCGACGCGACAAATCAGTTCTACAGCCTGAGCGCCGGGAATGTGCATCGCAGCCAGTTTGCCGAGGCGCAGCGTTTGACCGCGCGCTACGAGGCCGCCCGCGATCAGGTCGCGCGTCTGCTCAACGCCGAAAGCGGTAAAAATATCGTCTGGACGCGTGGCACCACCGAGGCGATCAATATGGTCGCCCAGTGCTACGCTCGTCCGATCCTACAACCGGGCGACGAGATTATCGTGAGCGAGGCCGAGCACCATGCCAATTTAGTGCCGTGGCTGATGGTCGCGGAACAAACGGGCGCCCGGATCGTAAAACTGCCGTTGGGCACGGATTTACTGCCCGACGTCGGGCGTTTACCCGAACTCATCACCCCGCGCAGCCGAATTCTGGCCCTCGGACAAATGTCGAACGTTACCGGCGGTTGTCCGGATCTGGCCCGTGCCGTTGAAATGGCACACCGCCACGGCATAGTTGTGATGGTCGACGGCGCGCAGGGCGTTGTGCATTTCCCGGCGGATGTCCGCAAACTGGATATCGACTTTTACGCTTTTTCCGGTCACAAGCTTTATGGCCCAACCGGGATCGGCGCGCTGTATGGCAAACCGGAACTGCTGACACAAATGACCCCGTGGCTGGGCGGCGGAAAGATGATCACCGAAGTGACCTTTGACGGTTTCAAAACCCAGGAGCTCCCTTACCGCCTCGAAGCCGGTACGCCAAACGTGGCGGGCGTGATAGGGCTGAGCGCCGCACTGGAGTGGCTTGCTGAGACGGACGTCGAGCAAGCCGAAAGCTGGAGCCGTGGACTGGCCACACTTGCAGAAGAAGAGTTAAAAAAACGTCCCGGATTCCGCTCGTTCCGCGTTCAGGATTCCAGCCTGCTGGCGTTTGATTTTGCCGGTGTTCACCACAGCGATATGGTCACCCTACTGGCCGGATACGGTATCGCCCTGCGCGCCGGACAGCACTGTGCACAGCCGCTGCTTGCGGCACTCGGCGTCAGTGGTACGCTGCGCGCCTCGTTTGCCCCCTACAACACGCAAAGCGACGTTGATGCCCTGGTGGCGGCCGTCGATCGCGCCCTTGAACTCCTGGTGGATTAATGACGAGCTCATCCTTAGCCGGACACCCATTCGGCAGCGTTATCACAGAAGAGACGCTGAGACAAACGTTCCTCCCGCTCACCCAGTGGGAAGATAAATACCGTCAGCTGATTTTACTGGGCAAGCAACTCCCCACACTTTCTGATGCGTTAAAAGCGCAGGCGAAAGAAATTCCAGGCTGCGAAAATCGCGTCTGGCTGGGTGTGACGACATCCGGGGAGACGCTGCATTTCTTTGGCGACAGCGAAGGGCGGATCGTGCGCGGTTTACTGGCAGTGCTGCTCACCGCCGTGGAAGGCAAAAGCGCCCGGCAATTGCTGGATGGCGATCCGTTGGCGCTGTTTGACGAGCTGGGGCTGCGCGGACAACTGAGCGCATCACGCAGCCAGGGCCTGTCCGCACTCAGCGAAGCGGTGCTGAACGCCGCCCGTCAGGTTCAGGCCTGACGGTTGGCTTTGGCCATCATTTTCTTCAGGGCGTGAGAGACAGCGACAAAACCAAAGGTTGCGGTGACCATTGTTGCCGCGCCAAAGCCTGAGGCGCAGTCCATTCGTTTCGGCCCTTCTGCGGTGCTTTTCATGGCGCAGACGGAGCCATCTGCCTGCGGATAGACCAGCGCTTCAGTTGAGAACACGCAGTCAACGCCCAGCTTACCTTTACTGTTTTTCACCACGTTAAAATCGTTTTTCAGCCTTTCACGCAGTTTAGCCGCCAGCGGATCCTGAATGGTTTTCGCCAGATCCGTCACCTGGATCTGCGTCGGATCGATTTGACCGCCCGCTCCGCCCGTGGTCACTAATGGGATCTTGTAGCGACGGCAATAGGCAATCAGGGCCGCCTTCGGACGCACGCTGTCGATTGCGTCAATCACGTAGCTAAAGCCGGTGCCCAGGTATTGCGCCACATTATCGGCGGTGACGAAATCATCAATCACCGTGACGCGACATTCCGGGTTAATCAGGCGGATGCGATCTGCCATCACTTCCGCTTTCGCCAGGCCAACGTTATCGCGCAGGGCATGGATCTGACGGTTGGTGTTGGTGACGCAAACATCATCCATATCAATAAGAGTAATCGCGCCAATACCGGTACGCGCCAGCGCCTCGGCCGCCCAGGAGCCGACTCCGCCAATACCGACCACGCAGACGTGCGCATCCGCAAACAGTTGCAGGGCTTTTTCACCATATAAACGCGCCGTACCGCCAAAACGTTGACGCCAGGCATCGCTGATTAACGCAGACATAAGACCTCAGGATGTAAAAAGGGTGAGGTTTTATCCTCACCCTGCCCTTCTCCTGTGATGGAGAAGGCGGTAAATATTACGCGCTAGATTACCACAATCAGCCGCTGAAAACGTTGCCAGCACTTGCTGCGGGTTTGAGCACCCATACGCGTCCATAATGGTTATACCAGCCCGCACGATGGCCCGCATCCGCACCAATGCCCTGATAAATATCGAAGTGCTGGCCTTTAATGGCCCCACCGACATCCAGCGCCACCATCAGGCGTAATTCATACTGACCGCTGAATTTGCCGTTGTTGTCCAGGGTCGGCACTTCTGCCAGCAGCGTGGTGCCCGGCGGAATAATAGAACGATCGGAAGCCACGGATGCACGTCCAATCAGCGGAACCGCGCTGGCCCCTTTCACCGGTGCGTAATTTTGCGGTTTAAAGAAGACGAAGGACGGGTTCTGCTCCAGCAGCTCACGCACTTCCGCTTCGCTGTGCTTTTCGCCCCACTCGCGAATAGCCTGCATCGACATATCTTCTTTCTTAACTTCCCCGCGATCGATCAGCACTTTGCCGATACTGCGGTAGGCGTGGCCATTTTTACCGGAATAGCTAAAGAAGTTAAGAGGTGAGCCATCACCGAAATCTATATACCCGCTGCCCTGCACATCCATGATGAAGTTATCCATCAGCGAGTTACTGTAGGCCAGCACATACGTTTCATTCAGCGCACCGGAATAGATCTCTGCGCGAGACGGCAGGCGGCCACGTTTTGGCGGCATGCGGTAAATAGGGTACTGGAACTCGCCCTGACGGGTATGTCGCGCCTGGACCACCGGCGTGTAGTAACCGGTGAACTGGACGTTACCGTAGTTATCGGCCCCTTCCATCTGCCAGGCATCGATGCCGTACTGGCGCATGGTGCGCGTATCGCCGCCTGCACGCAGCCAGTCCTGTACGGCATTGTAGACGCTGTTCTGCGAGCCATACAGACGCGGTGACGCGGTGCGGATCTGGCTGACCTGCTCAGCGAAGTCACCCGCGTTGATCGGCGCACCCACGGCATCCGGCTGGTTAACTAAAGAGAAAGGCTGGGTGAATTTCCCGTCTTTATATTGCTGACCGCGATCGGTCGGTTTAGAGGAGCAGGCCGCAAGAATCGCTACCATTGCGCCCGTCATCAGATACTTCGCCCATCGTCCTTTCATTATATCTCGTCTTAAAGTTGCCCTGAGTCTCTATAAAGAAGATAACAAACCCCTCAGGCTATTGAAATCTGATAGCGCATCCTGAGGCAGGATTTGCGCATTAATCGTCCGAACAGGGCGATGTCGTTCATTTTACATACTAATTTTGGTATTTATGAGAAAAAGGGTTGCATCAAAAACCTATCCGAGTATAGTGCGCATCCACGGACGCGGGGTGGAGCAGCCTGGTAGCTCGTCGGGCTCATAACCCGAAGGTCGTCAGTTCAAATCTGGCCCCCGCAACCAATTAAAATTTGATGCAGTAAATTTCTACGATGTTTTTGCTCAGTAGAAAGACGGACGCGGGGTGGAGCAGCCTGGTAGCTCGTCGGGCTCATAACCCGAAGGTCGTCGGTTCAAATCCGGCCCCCGCAACCAATCAAGTTTTAAGCAGTAGTACGTAAAATAGAAGAAAGACGGACGCGGGGTGGAGCAGCCCGGTAGCTCGTCGGGCTCATAACCCGAAGGTCGTCAGTTCAAATCTGGCCCCCGCAACCAATTCTTCGAAAAACATTAGACACCCTCAAGGGTGTTTTTTTGTATCTGCCGTTTGTGGATTTGCCGGGCGTGAACCCGGCTCATACCATCTACCCTCTTCTGGCCAGCGTCGCGCCATCCGAGAAATACGCCTTTATCCCCGCCAGAATCGACTCTGCCACTTCCTGCTGGAATTTCGCGGTCTTGAGCTTACGCTCCTCTTCGACGTTACTGATAAACGCCGTTTCGACCAGAATCGACGGGATATCCGGCGCCTTCAGCACCGCAAAGCCCGCCTGCTCAACGCTATTTTTATGCAGCTTGTTCACATTCCCGAGTTTACTCAGCACCGCTTTACCAAATTTCAAACTGTCGGTGATGGTGAGCGACTGCACCATGTCGAACATCGTGTGATCGACATAGCGATCGCCACTCTTGCTCACCCCACCAATCAGGTCGGAGGCGTTCTGGGAATCCGCCAGCAGCCGCGCCGCAGTACTGGTCGCCCCTTTGGTCGACAGAGCAAAGACCGACGAACCACTCGGCTGTCTGCTGGTAAAGGCATCGGCGTGAATGGAGACAAACAGGTCCGCGCGCTGTTTCTGCGCTTTCGCCACGCGCACTTTCAGCGGAATGAACACGTCTTCATTGCGCGTCATGTACGCCCGCATGTTGCCCTCTTTATCGATCAACGCCTTCAGGCGGCGACCAATCTGCAACACCACGTCTTTTTCACGCGTTCGATATTTCCCGACCGCTCCGGAGTCTTCTCCGCCGTGGCCCGGATCGAGCATGATCACAATCGGGCGATCGCGCCCCGCTTTACCCGGCTGCGGGCCACTCTGAGCAGGAGGAACCTGCCTCTCAAGATCGCCTTTGTTGTAATCTTCCAGCAAGGCGAGGAGTGGATCCTGAATGTCCGTCGCATTAGCCGGATAGAGATCCATCACCAGACGCTCTTTAAAACCGGCCACCGGTGCCAGGGCAAACAGCTGCGGTTTAACGTTTTGCTTCAGCTCGAACACCATGCGCACGGTTTGCGGATCAAACTGGCCGACGCGGGCAGATTTAATGTAAGGATCATCGCCACGGATCTGCGCCCCCATGCCTTTCAGCACCGAGTTCAGATTCACGCCCTCGATATCCACCACCACACGCTCAGGATTGCTCAACGCAAACTGTTTGTATTTCAGTACCTGATTAGACTCTACCGTCACGCGCGTATAGGTCGAAGACGGCCAGACACGCACCGCCACCACCTGACTGACGGCGGCGAATGCAACCTGGCTGACGCTCAGCAACCACATCGCCCCGGCCCCTTGTAACAAGCGGCGGCGGCTTATTGTTGATTTGGATCCCGACATGCTTCTCCCGAGCAAGAAAACGAATTTACCGACAAAACGTCCAAATTGACCGAAAACTTTAGCGAATGATGCATAACCTGTCATCTATAAAAGGGTAAACAATCATGCAGTAACGCACGCATCACTTAATTTTTTCTCTGGTTTGCACTGAATTTAGGGTTGCGCGCGCGGCAATAATCGAATAAAAATACAGAAAATACGAATAAACATTCACTGAGGGGTTGTGCCGTGGTAAAGGAACGTAGAACCGAACTGGTCCAGGGATTCCGCCATTCTGTTCCCTACATCAATACCCATCGGGGAAAAACGTTTGTCATCATGCTGGGTGGCGAAGCCATTGAGCATGAGAACTTTTCCAGTATTGTCAATGACATCGGTCTGCTGCACAGCCTCGGTATTCGCCTGGTGGTCGTCTACGGCGCGCGTCCGCAGATCGACGCCAATCTGGCGGCCCACCACCACGAGCCGATTTATCACAAGCACACCCGCGTGACTGACGCCAAAACCCTGGAGCTGGTTAAGCAAGCAGCCGGTCTTTTGCAGCTCGATATCACTGCGCGTCTGTCGATGAGCCTCAACAATACACCGCTTCAGGGCGCACATATCAACGTGGTCAGCGGCAATTTTATTATTTCCCAGCCGTTGGGCGTGGATGATGGCGTGGATTATTGCCACAGTGGGCGTATCCGTCGTATCGACGAAGAGGCGATTCATCGCCAGCTCGATAACGGCGCGATTGTGCTGATGGGGCCGGTTGCCGTCTCCGTGACGGGCGAAAGTTTTAACCTCACCTCCGAAGAGGTGGCGACGCAGCTGGCGATCAAACTCAAAGCCGAGAAGATGATCGGTTTCTGCTCCTCGCAGGGCGTGTTTAACGAACAAGGGGATATCGTTTCGGAGCTTTTCCCGAACGAAGCCCAGGCGCGCGTCGAAGCGCTGGAAGCAGAAGGCGATTACCACTCCGGCACCGTGCGTTTCCTGCGCGGGGCGGTCAAAGCCTGTCGCAGCGGCGTGCGTCGCAGCCACCTGATTAGCTATCAGGAAGACGGGGCGCTTCTGCAGGAGCTGTTCTCGCGCGACGGTATTGGTACGCAGATTGTAATGGAGAGTGCGGAACAGATTCGTCGCGCCACGATCAACGATATTGGCGGGATTCTGGAGCTTATTCGGCCGCTGGAGCAGCAAGGAATTCTGGTCCGTCGCTCCCGCGAGCAACTGGAGATGGAGATCGACAAGTTCACCATCATCCAGCGCGACAATCTGACTATCGCCTGCGCGGCGCTCTACCCCTTCCCGGAAGAGAAAATCGGTGAAATGGCCTGCGTGGCAGTGCATCCAGACTACCGCAGTTCATCGCGCGGCGAAGTGTTGCTTGAGCGGGTCGCCGCCCAGGCACGTCAGATCGGCCTGAATAAATTATTTGTCCTGACCACCCGCAGCATTCACTGGTTCCAGGAACGCGGCTTTACACCGGTCGATATTGATTTGCTGCCGGAGAGTAAAAAAGAGATGTACAACTATCAGCGACGTTCGAAAGTGCTGATGGCGGACTTGAGTTAACCCCACAGGCCCTACGCTTCCCTCTCCTAAACAGAGAGGGAGCCAAACACTCAGGCAGATTCAAACACCGCGCTTAACCCGCTTCGCCGCTCGGTACGCGTCGTCACGGCCTGCGCCAGCACACGCTCGTCGGCATACAGCGACAGCCTTTTCCGCGCGCGGGTGATGGCGGTATACACCAGCTCGCGCGTCACTACCGGCGACATTTGCGCGGGCAGAATCAGCACCGCGTGATCAAATTCCGAACCCTGCGATTTGTGCACCGTCATCGCCCACGCCGTTTCGTGTTCTGGCAGACGGCTTGGCTGCACCGATTTCACGCTGCCATCGGGCATCTGGAACCAGACGCGCAGCCCCTGGCCGCGATCGAGTGCAATGCCGATATCACCGTTAAACAGCCCAAGAGCGCTGTCGTTACGGGAGATCATCACCGGGCGCCCCTCATACCAGCGGGAGTGCGGCTGGCGGAAGATTTTCCGCTTCTGCGCTAACGCCAGCTCCAGCCGTTCATTCAGCCCGGTGACGCCAAACGGCCCTTCGCGCAGCGCGCACAAAAGCTGATAATCACCGAAGGCCGCAATCACGGCTTCGGGTGCATCCTGTTGCTGCACGCTCAGAAGGAAACGCTGATAACCCTGCAATGCATCCTCGAGCATGGCGAGATACTCTTCGCCCGTCTGGAGTGGTTTTTTCTCAATGTCGTTAAATGTGCCGTTAAATACCGTCCTGATGGCCGTACGATCGCCGCGATTAACGGCGGCGGCGAGCTGGCCGATACCGGAATCGCTGCCAAAACGGTAGCTTTTTTGCAACAGGCACAGGCTGTCGCGCAAGGCCCCTGCCCGTTCTTCTGTGTGCCCTTCAATCGGACAGCCGGTCAGGTGCGATAATTCCTGCGCGCGCGTGAGGGTATAGCCTGCGCTGGCATAATTGCAGATATCCCCCAGCACGGCCCCCGCCTCAACCGAGGCCAGCTGATCGCGATCGCCGAGGAAAATCACGCGGGCGTGCGGCGGTAGCGCGTCGATCAGGCGCGACATCATCGTCAAGTCGATCATCGAGGCTTCGTCGACCACCAGCACATCCAGGTGCAGCGGATTCCCTGCATGATAGCGCAGACGCTGGCTGCCCGGCTGGGCGCCAAGCAGGCGGTGCAGCGTGCTGGCCTCATTCGGGAACAGCTTGCGCTGGGCATCGTTCAACGGCAGTTTTTGCAGCGTGCCGCCCAGTGATTCCGTCAATCTTGCCGCCGCTTTGCCCGTGGGAGCAGCCAGTCGGATACGGCATTTCTGCTCGCCCGCCATCTGAATCAGCGCCGCCAGCAGTTTTGCGACGGTGGTGGTTTTCCCCGTCCCTGGCCCGCCAGAAATCACCGAAATGCGCCGCGTCAGGGCTACCGCCGCCGCCACTTTTTGCCAGTTCACCGTTTCTGAATCACCGAAAAGGTCATTCAGGGTTTGAATCAGTGCAGTATCGTCATAGGGCAGAGGCTGATTGGAATCATTAAAGAAATGCGCAATCGCCAGCTCGTTACGCCACATGCGATTGAGATAGAGTCGGTCGTGACAAAGAATTAAGGGCGTCGGGATATCACCGTGACTGACGGCGTCAGAGCGCAGTAGCACGTCTTGCCAGTCCATCGTTTCGCCGAGGAGGGCGAAACAGGCCTGCAGCGGAGCGGGCATTTTCTCATCCGGTACCAGGCGTGACAGGGGCAAGCACACATGGCCTTCACCGGCATCTTTGCTGAGGATTGCGGCGGCCAGCATGACCGCAGCATCGTTATCCGCCACCATCATGGCAAACTGCGCGTCCAGAGGGCGCAGCGCACGCTGCTCTACCGCCTCAAGTAACCGATCTTTCATAGTCATTGGGCCACCTCTTCCGTGCTCGCGGCAAACAGTCTGTCCATTTTATCAACCAACAACGGATCCGGGCGCGTGGTAAAGATCCCCGACTGCGGATCCCGGGCGTCAACGCCACGTAAAAACAGATAAATCACACCGCCGAAATGGTCTTCATAGTTGTAATCTGCGATGCGGTGGCGCAGGTAGCGGTGCAACGCCAGGGTATAAAGTTGATACTGCAAATCATAGCGATGCGACTGCATTGCGGCGGCCATTGCCTGGCGGGTATAGGCCTCGCTGTTTTCGCCCAACCAGTTGGATTTGTAATCCAGCAGGTAGTAGCGCCCCTCATGGCGGAACACCAAATCGATAAAGCCTTTCAGCATCCCACTCACCTGGCGGAAATTGAGCGCCGGGCTGTTCTTCGACAACGGATCGTGCTCGCGAATAATTGTATCCAGTGCGTTCGCTGTCAGCGGCCCGGCAATCGGGAGATAGAACTCCATCTCAACCTGTTTTTCTTTTGCCGTAAGCTGGCTTAGGGAGATCCCCGAATCATTAAGCGGCGCCTCTAAAATCGCCGTGATCCACGCGGTAAGTACCGGCTGCCACTGGGCGTCGTACCCGCCTTTTTGCAGCATCTCCAGCACCCACTCCGGCGACACCGGCTGCGTAAAATCGAGCGTTTCAAACAGGCTATGTAAAAACGTGCCTGGCGACGCACCGCGCGGGAACTGATGCGGTGTAAGCTCGGGTTCTGCCACCACCTCACCTACGCCCGACGCATCTACGTCGAGTTTGGGCATCAGATCCTGCGCAATGTTTTGTCCATGCTGCTGTAGGCCGGAATAGCTGGTGACTCGCCAGTCGTCCACCAGCGCACGCGTAATCTGCCGCGCGCCTAAATCGGGCACCGATGGCTCTGGCATCTGCCAGCGGGAAAGATCGGGCTGGCCGGGGATCTGCAGGGCAATATTTTCATCACATAACGCGTCGAGACACTGGCGCAGCCCGGCGGCATCTTTGGGCTCACCTTTTTGAATCAGCCTCCCGAGCGCACTTTGATGGAAATCGCTCTCCCCCGCCTTCTCGCCGCGACGGCGGAACAGCGGGGCAACGCCCAGGCTGCAATGCCAGACGGAGCGCGTCAGGGCGACATACAGCAGGCGTAAATCTTCCGCCAGACGCTCCGCCTCGGCAAGCTCAATACTGGCATCGGCTTTGCTGAGATCGAGCACCGGCTCAAACGACACGCGATCGTGATAGAACGCCTGATCCTGCGCACGATAGTTGGCGATAAACGGCAGACAAACCAGCGGATATTCCAGCCCTTTTGATTTGTGGATCGTCACGATTTTCACCAGATGCTTGTCGCTTTCGAGACGCATCTGCTGACTGGCCGCATTGCTGTTAGGATCGGCGATATGCTGCGACAGCCAGCGTACCAGCGCATGTTCGCTCTCAAGCTGCGATCCCGCTTCCTGTAAAAGCTCGCTGATGTGCAAAATGTCGGTCAGGCGGCGTTCACCGCCTGCGGTCGCCAGCATATTTTCAGCGACATGACGCTGAGCCATCAGTTCGCGCAGCATCGCCATAACGCCGCGTTTTTGCCAGCGCTCACGATAATGCGCAAACTCTTCAACCACCGCATCCCATGCGCTTTCGTCGTTATTCAGCGCATCAATATCACGCGCGTTAAGACCGAGCATTGAGCTTGCCAGCGCACTGCGCAACGTACTCTCCCGCTCAGGCGTCAGCACGGCCTGCAACAGCCATAGCATCTCCTGTGCTTCGAGCGTTTCAAACACGCTGTCGCGGTTAGAGAGATAAACAGAAGGGATCGCGAGCAGCGTGAGGGCATCGCGCACCAGCGACGCCTCCTGGCGACTGCGCACCAGCACGGTAATGTCCGAGGCGCTGACCGCTTTAGCGGTGTGACCTTTCCACAGTAGCGCTTCGCCCTGCGCACCGGCGCTGAGCCAGTCGCGGATCTGCGCCGCACACTGCTGCGCCATGACGTTCTGATAATCACTGACGCCACAGCCTTCGCCGTCCATCAGCCAAAATTTCATCGCAGGCTGAACATCACCACGGTACTCAAAGCGTAGTGCGCTGTTTTTCTCAGCCGACTTAACGGGCGAGAACGGAATTTCTTTGAACATGAAAGCCGCATCCATACGCTCAAAAAGCGTATTTACACTCGCCACCATTCCCGGCGCGGAACGCCAGTTGGTGTCCAGCGTATAGTGCGCTTCGACCTCTCCGCGGGCTTTCATGTAGGTGAAGATATCCGCGCCGCGAAAGGCGTAGATGGCCTGTTTAGGATCGCCAATCAGCAACAGCGCCGTTTCGGGCTGTCTGCGCCAGATACGGCGGAAAATACGGTATTGCTGCGGGTCGGTATCCTGGAATTCATCGATCATTGCTACCGGGAAGCGGGCGCGGATCGCCGCTGCCAGCGCGTCGCCATTTTCACTGCCGAGTGCCGCATCCAGGCGGCTTAGCATATCGTCGAAACCCAGCTCGCCACGACGACGTTTTTCACGCGCAACGGTTTCGCGGATCTCGGCCATCGCACGCGTGATCATCAGATCGTTAAGGGTCAGCGGCTGCGCCAGCAGCGTTTCTATCGCGACAAACAACGGATGTTCAGGGACGATACCGTCAGCTTTGGTGCGCTCCACCAGGAAGCTCTGAGAAAACTTCTCCAGCGCATCGGGCAGCTGATAGCTGCGCGTCTCTTCCTGCGCCCAGGCGCTGATTTTTTCGATCCATTTCGCCTGATTACCACGGTTAAATTTGCGGCGGTCAAGGCCGGAATTTTCAAGAATGGCGTCGATATCGGCAACCGACTCGCACCATTTTTGCTTCAGGGCGGCTATCAGCGAAATAATTTTCTCGTGTCGCGCAGCCAGCGTTTCATCCGCAGGCGGCGGGGATTTTATCGCCGGTGCTTCGCCTTGCAGGTAGCGTTCGATAGCGCGTAAAAGTTCTTCCGGCCCTTTCCATAAGGCATGCACCGCTTCGGCGATATCACGCGGGAGCGGATAGCAATGGCGGCGCCAGAAGTCCGCGCACGCCCGGTGGCGCAGTTCGGATTCATCCTCAATGAGTTGCTGTTCAAAGAGCATGCCCGATTCAAACGCATTCAGGCTCAGCATGCGCTGGCAAAACCCGTGAATGGTAAAGACGGCAGCTTCGTCCATTTGACGCTCGGCCAGAAGCAGCCATTGAGCGGCCTGCTGCTTGTCAGCGATCTCTTCAAGAAGACGAGCGTAAAGTGGGTTGTCTGTGGTCTGGCGCAGGCAGGCGATACGCAGTTCGTGTATGTTCGCACGAATACGTCCGCGCAGTTCGGCGGTCGCCGCTTCGGTGAAGGTCACCACCAGCAGTTGTTCCACGCTGAGCGGACGCCCAAACGCAGCATTGCCGCCCAGTCCTAACAGAAGGCGCAGGTAGAGGGCGGCAATGGTGAAGGTTTTTCCCGTTCCCGCTGAGGCTTCAATCAATCGTTCGCCCTGAAGCGGCAAACGTAAGGGATCAAGGGACTCAGCGGTATCGGTCATTCTTTCTTACTCCAGGGCATCGATTTCTGCAGTGCGCTGACGCTCTCCCAGACTTTCCAGCCTTGCGGATTCACATAATCCACTTTCCCGTTCTGGCTGCCGGAAACCTGAGACAAGCATGCCATGCCTTTCGGCTTCACCACCGCCTGGTGGAAGAAGTCGGCAACCTTTTGAGGCGTCAGCAGTTTTATTTCGGCCACTACTTTATCACGTGAATCAAAGGTCATATTACCCTGATCGAAATCTTTGCTCAGCTGCGATGCCTCTTCGCCCAGGGTTTGCGGAGCCTGCTGCACCTGCGCGATCACGGCCTGCTGAATTTGAGCAAACTCTTCCGGCGTCATTTTGCGCAGTTTCTCTTCAGCCTGCGGGAAGAAGGCCTGATAACGCTGCCACAGATAAGCGGGCTGTTTATCGCTGCTCTGCAACAAGAAGCCCAGTCCCCACTGGCGACCCACGTTCATCGAGAACGCAAACACCGCATAGCCAAGCTGCTCTTCGGTACGCAACTGATTGTAGAACCACGGCTGGATGATCTGCCCCAGCACCGCGCTGTAGGCGGAGCTGGCATACTCATCGTAGCCGGTCGGTACAAATACTGCGGCCAGCGCAGAATCCGTGCTGCTCCCCGCCTTTTCAAAGATCACATTCTGCTGTTTTTCCACCAGCACATTCTGGTTACGGCACCACTCATTGCCGTTGGCACCCAGCTGTTTGCGAACATTCTGCGCGAGGGTTTTAGCCTGATCTTCACTCATGTTGCCGACAACCAGAAACTCGGGGCGCGAATGGGTTTTCAGGGCCGTCCGGTAATCCATCACCTCTTTCAGGGTGATTGACGGCAGCAGCGCGCGGCGCGTTTCACGCTGGAAGTACGGAATTTGCGACAGCATCTGCACAGGCATAATCGCCTGATCAAAAGCTTTGCCTTTTTCCGCCGAATCCATCATTTGCGCATACCAGGATTTGGCCTGCTCCAGCTGCTCTTCGGTCGCCGTGTAGCTGAAATACCCCTCCAGCAGCGCCTGGAAAAGCTGCGGTAAACGCTGGGTGTAACCGTTAGCATTGACCATCAGCCCGTTGTTGGCGTTGGTGGAGAAACTGATCCCACCGACAGCCGCCTGATTGCTGAGCTGATCCAGGGCGATCCCCGCCAGATAGTCATTCAGCGCAAACATCACCTGGTTTTTGGCGCTGTCCATGGCCTGCGGATTGCGCAGCACCACGCTGACATCGGCTTTCGGCTCACTGGCAAAATAGCGGCTTGGGGTGTAAACCACACGTAATGTCGGTTCGTTAACGATCAGTTCCGGATGCGGGTATTCCTTTGCAGGCTTGATGAGCGTGAAATCGTCAGGAATGTACGGATTAAGTTCAGGCAATTTTAACGCAATCTGGCCGGACTCTTTCTGCCAGTCAGCGAAGGTTTGCGCACTGATTTTATTCACCTGATACGGCGCATCGACAAAGTACGCGGTTTTGTTATGCGGCTCTTTCGGGCTGATATACCAGATGCGGGCGTTCTGCGGGGTCATCATCGCCAGGCGCGCTTTGATGGCATCAGCGTCATAGCGATCGGCGATGTTCACCGCATCCAGCGTATTTTCCACCGGAACGCGAATCATGGTGTCAGCCAGCCATTCAACATAGTCCATATCGCGGGTGATCGACGGGTAGCGGAAATCGAGATCCAGCACGTGGGCCAGTTCGTCAAAGTAACTTTTATCCACACCGTTATCGCGCAGCAACGACAGATAGCTGAAGATCGCCGCAACCACTTGATCGCGGTGCGCAAGGCCTTTGTCGGTCAGGGTTGCCGAGATCGCGAGAACACCGCTGTTGCCGTTGACGACAGGATCGGAATCAGCGCGGATCCCCTCTACCAGCCCCTGCTTCTGCAGCCAGTCAGAGAGCGTGCCCGGGCTTCGATTACCGATCAGATAGGTGAGGAGCTCATCCGTTTTGCTGCGAAACTGCGCGGTATTGTTATCAATACGGAACTCGACACGCAGCACTTTACGCGGCATCGCAGGCACGTAGTGAATGATGATCCCTTTTTGCTCATCCGTGACCACTGGTGTGGTGATCTCCGGCTTTTCGATATTTTTATTCGGCACGCGACCATAGGTTTGTGCCGCAAGACGCGCCAGCTCCGGCAGCGGTTTGTTGCTGTAAACCACCGCTTTCATCAGATTGGCGGAATAGTATTTATCACGAAAGGCGTGTAAGGCATCGAGAACCGGGCTGCCGGGTTTATCGCTCAGGGTTTCCAGGTTACCCCCTGAAAAACGCGAGCCTGGGTGCGCCGGGTTAATTGTTTCGGCACTGACCTGCGCCATGCGCATACCGTCTCGCGTGCGCGCCATGGTCAGTTCGGCATTGACGGCGTTACGCTCGCGATCGGCATACTTTTTATCCAGTAAAGGCGACGCGATGGCATCGGCGAGACGGTCAACCGCCCCTTCCAGCGCATCATTTTCGACTTCAAGATAGAACGCAGTGCGATAAGGTGCCGTGCTGGCATTGTGGCTGCCACCGTGCATTTTGAGGAATTCAGAGAGGCTATCCGGCTGCGGATATTTTTTGGACCCCATCAGCGTCATGTGTTCAAGGTAATGGGCAAGACCAGGATGCGAATCGGGGTCTTCCAGCGAACCGACGGGGACGACCAGCGCAGAGAGCGATTTAATCGCCTGCGGATCGGAGACCAGCAGCACAGTCATCCCGTTATCAAGACGAATAGCCTGATACTGGCGGGTGTCTTTTTCGCTCTTATGGATTTTTTCCTGAACGGGCTGCCAACCGGTATCTGCCTGAGTGAGGGGTGCCCAGAGGGCGACAAACAAAACAAACGCTTTTAACAAGGTGCTGCCTGGCATTCACTACCTCTTCATCACGGCTACATCATTAACAATTTGCGTGCTGGGCACGCCAGCATCTCTTTATGTTGGTACATCAGTCCGTGACAAGAGGGGCATAATAAATGAACGCTTTCTCCTGCGCAATTTTTATACAATCATCAGGACTGATTAAATTTAAACAAAGGTAACAGATAGCGTTGAGCCTCTTGCGTAATGGCGTCGAAGTACTCCGGCTCAAGGGTTCTCCATAACCGCTGATACCAGACATCATCACCCTCTCCGCGCACCATCATATTTCCTTCATACGCCTGTAAAAACTTGCTGCGCGCTTTTTGCAGCGAGGCGTCATCCGTTAACATGGCATCATTCTGCGCGTCGTAACAGGCTTTTATCCACGCCCCCCCACTTTCTGGCAGCAACAGCAGCGGCTTGTTCATCCCCTGGCGATAGCCCTCGATATAGGGTTCGAGACAGGCCAGAGCCTGATCGGACGCCATTGGAGGGAAGCGCCATTCGCCGTCCTTACGGACGAATAAACGGCTTTCACCTTCGTTACCGCCCGCACAGTAGACAAGATGTTCGAGCCAGAGTTGCAAACCTTGTGACACACTGAGCATGGCAGGACGCCAGCGCAATAGCCCGTCCTGCTGCACCTGCTGTAGCCAGCCCGTGAGCTGAATACCGTTGCAGGTCAGATCGATTTCAAGGCTTTTTCCCGGCTGACGGAATTCAATGACGCGATCGGCCAGAGCCTGCATCTCCTGACACTGCATATCCCAGGCGATTTCTCCAAATGCACCATACGGGAGCTGGCCTGCGGCCCGATAGCGACGAAACAGCGTCTGTGCATTTTCCTCTTCAACCAGCGCATTAAGCAGCTGTTGATTCAGCTGATAGCGGCTTAATCCATTGAGGGTGAAAGGTTCTGCATCGGGGATCTCGCTCTCTTCGGAGCGGAAATTCACCTGCAACCGCTGCTGGAAAAACGCGCGTACCGGGTGCGCCCAAAACCGTTGCAACTGCTCAAAGGTGAGCGTCTCAAGCAAACGAGGCTCAAGTTGCTGAATGAAATCCGTATGGGCTTGCCCCTCTTTCCTCGCAGCGGGCAGCCATTCGCGGGCATAGCTTTGCTGTTCGTTATCGACGTAGTTAGCCGGATCGAACGGCATGCGGGTGTGGAGACAGGTGATGTGAGCTTTTACCCGCTGTTCGCTTTCGTCGCAGTTACGCGCCTCATCACCCGGCAGATAGTGGCTTTGCCCAATGTAATCGACCAGTTCCTGCACCAGCAACTGACGGAAAGCGCTCGCTGTTATCCTGAATGGAATGCCCGATATAGCTGATATAGAGCTTTTGCTGGGCCGAAATCAACGCCTCGAGGAAGAGGTAACGGTCATCGTCACGTCGGCTACGGTCACCACGCTTCGGCTGCTGGCTCATCAGATCAAAGCCCAGCGGTGCCAGCGCGCGCGGATAGATACCATCGTCCATTCCGAGCAGGCAAACGACTTTGAACGGAATCGAACGCATTGGCATTAGCGTACAAATATTGACGGGACCGGCAAGGAAGCGCTGGCTAATACGTTCCTGATCCAGGCGCTGCGTCAGTTCATCGCGAAGCAAGGAGAGCGGAATAGCCTCGCCATAATGAGATGAAATACCTTCGTCGATAATGGCCTGCCACTGTTGTTCGATAAGCGCCATCGCCGCTTCGGTGTCCGTGTCGGGCAGGAAGAAATCATTCAACATTTCCCGGCACAGTGGCTGCCATTCCTCAAGCGTGCGGGACTGCATCAGCTCGCGCCGCCAGCGATTAAGCTGCATCAACAGTGAAGCCAGATGGCCGACCAGTTCGGCAATCAGCCCTGAAGATTCATCGTAAGGCAGAACCTCATTCCACTCCCCCTGATGGCTCTCCATTGCATAGCCCAGTAGCATACGCGTCAGGCCGAACTGCCAGGTGTGTTGCCCCGTCGGCGGGAGCTCGAACTCCTGGACGTTATCATCGTCAATCCCCCAGCGAACGCCCGATTCATTGACCCACTGGCGCAGATAGCGCAGCCCCTCTTCGTCGATGTCGAAGCGAGCAGCCAGCACCGGAACATCCAGCAGCGCCAGTACGTCTTCCGAAATAAAGCGGCTATCGGGCAGAGCAAGCAGGCTGATAAACGCTTGCAAAGCCGGATGCGACTGGCGCGCCCGGCGGTCGGAAACGGCATAAGGCAGATATCGCTCGCCGGTGGCGCTACCAAACACCGCCTGAATAAACGGGCTGTAGCTGTCGATATCCGCCACCATGACCACAATATCGCGCGGCGTCAGTTCAGGATCGTCCTGCAACATCGCCAGCAGCTTGTCATGAAGCACTTCAACTTCGCGCTGCGGGCTATGACACACATGTACGGTAACGCTGCGATCCTCTGGATCCAGTTTTCGCTTCTTATCGCTGCGGGCAAACTCTTCGGCAGTGATCCCCGCGATGGCGCGGTTCTCCAGATCGAGAATATCCAGTTGTACGTTATGCAGCAGACTATCAGGAGTGATCTCCGCAAAGGCATCCACATCGCCTTCGCCGGACGAGGTGATATCGGACAGCATGTGAATGTAGTCACGCCCCAGTTTTCCCCAGGAGGCCAGCAGCGGGTTCGGCAAGTTTTGAATGCCTTCGTCATCAAAGAGCTGCGCGGCATTGTCGCTGTCTTTGAAGAGCGGGATCGCGCGCTCTTCAAAGATCCGCCGCCGTTGGCGAGCGACAAGACGGGCGAGCCATTTAGGGTCCTGAATATCCCCCCAGTAATGGCGACACGGGTTGGTGAACAGAATGTGGATATCGACATGCTTACCCAGGGCTTTTAACGCGCTCAGGTAAACAGGTGGCAGAGCGGAAATCCCGCATATAAAGACGCGCGACGGTAACCCGGCAGGCGGTTCAGAGGCCTTTTCGAGGGTTGAGATAAACCGCTCGTAAAGGTTGGCACGGTGCCACTGCGGCTGGCCCAGTTTTTCGGTGTGTTCCACCAGCGCTTTCCACAGCGGGGCCTGCCAGATTTGCGCCTCAGGCAGGCCGTCAATCAGCTCACCCTTTTCCCAGGACGTCAGCCATTCCGGGCGATAGACCAGATACTGGTCATACAGATCCGCCGTCCGCGAGGCCAGCTGGAACAGTTTACGTTTGTCGGTATCATCGCTCAGGTAGTGGCGCAGCATGGCGAACGCATCGCTCGCCAGCATATCCGGCAGCAGCGACATTAGCTTCCAGCTCATGCTTTGCTTATTAAATTCGCTTTTTTTGGGGATGTTCGGCAGGACGCGAACAAACATCTCCCAGATAAAACTCGCCGGAAGCGGGAACTCGATATTTGCCGCAATACCGAATTTTTGCGCCAGGGACATTTGCAGCCACTGAGCCATACCGGTGCTTTGCACCAGCACCATTTCTGGCTCAAAGGGATCGGCAGGATGCTCGCGCTCGACGATAAACTCCATCAATGCTTCCAGCACATCAAGACGATTTGAGTGGTAGACCCGTAACATAGACGCTCCCGACTACTGACTAAGCGGGCAATGCAGGCGTGTCATCTGACCCTGCCGCCCCAAAGGCGAAATTATAGTGACCGAGATGCTGACACATCCAGCCTGCATTGTCTGCCCCCTGTTTATCCGCCAGCCATCCGGTAACGTCCCCTGTGACAGCTGGGTCTGGCTCCAGGCAGAGTGCCAGAGCTGGCGATACTGATTGAATACCGTAAATCGCGCTGCCAGCGCCCGATGATAGCCAGACAGCGCAGTAATGACGATAACCAGTAGCATCATCGCTAACAAAACTTCCACCATACTAAATCCCTTTTGCCGGGCTAAGGTAGCTGACACAGTGCGCTCTCCTTCAGTGGACAAAAATCGCTCCAGCCATGGCGGGAGAACACCACTCGCCCGTCCTGGATTATCCCGCCGCGCCACAGCAGCAGCTCACCACTCCCCGCAATAAGCAGGACGCGATTGTCTTCAGTAACGCGCAGACAGACTCGCCCTTGCAGCCCTTTTTTGCACTGAATACCTGGCCCTACCGGCCAGAGCTGGCTTTTGCCCCACTCCAGCGCCGACTGGACGTTGGCTTGCTGCAAAATCAGCTGCCGCTCACGGCTCACCATCCGCGTAAAAGCATCGAGCTGCAGATTAAGGCCGGTCAGGGTCAGGCTGCCGATCACAAGGAGCAACAGGACCAGCGCAAGCGATGACATCCCACGTTGACGTTTCACAGATTAAATCCTGTGACACGATGTGTGACCTGTATTGGCTCGGCGTGTGGACGTGCTGTGGAAACTGTCAGCTCGATACTTAGCTCAGGCGCAAAGCCAGTGTGCTCAATTTTGCTCACCAGGAAGTGAGTCACCAACACACGTTCAGGTTCGGTTAGTTTCTCCCAGCCTTTTCCTTCGCAGCTTGTGGCTCCCCGCTGGGTTTCAAGTGCGCCAGCTTCCAAGCGAAACCCTGTTTGCTCCGCCTCTGTCGAGGGGGCATTCTCCCAGCGGCCATTGCTGTTGGCATCCCATTGCACAATGACACAGCGCCCTGCCCTACCCATCGTCAACGCGGGCCCCTGACAAGAGCCGTTGCAGTATCCGGCCCTTTGCAGCTGCTTGCCGATAGCAGTGGCTCTGAGCCAGACCTCTTCTTCTAGCTCCTGCTGTTGCTCTTGCTTGAGAATGGCTCGCTGTAATGCCGGCATAAAACGCGCGGTACTCAGCAGCAAAATACTGCTAATTGCCATTGCGATGAGTACCTCGGTCAGCGAGAAGCCGCACTGGTTTTTCAACATGTTCCCTTCCCTGTGCTGTTGCACATCCTGATACGCCCGGTGTTCGACACGATAATCAGCCATTCTCCCGCTGGGCTTTTGATGCGTATCCTCCCGGGCCAGGCGGTATCCCGTAATCCATAAAACGCCAGGGATTTCGTCAGTTCAGCAATCGTGACTTCCGGCCATGGAAAATTGAGGACCAGCCCGCTCTGAGTCTGGCAGTCCGCACTTTTCGTCGTCGCAATACATGCCTTTTCGCCGTCCTTATTCACCACGATGAGATGATCCCGGTTATAGCCGTTCGCATCGTTACGAAGCTGTACCAGGTAGTCACGTACCTGATGGGCTGTTTGCCAAAGGCGTTGCTGTTGCTGCCAACTCTGCCAGCCCGACAGCCCTGTGGCGCTGAGAATGACGACAAGGGAAATTGCCACCATGGTTTCGATAAGCGTAAAGCCGCGTTGTTTTTTCATGCCCGCAGTGTGGCGGGAAGCGCCCAGAAAAACGACAGCAGAAAGTGAAGATTACGAGGCGCTTTCCTGTGAAAATCATCCGTTGCATTACGTTGCAAAAACGCTGGAAAGCCGCTCGTAAAAGTGAAATCTGGGCAAAAAAAACCGGCGCTAAAGAGCACCGGTTGTGTCAGGATTTGATGTATCAGATAGCGACAGGGGCTTTGATACCAGGGTGGGGATCGTAACCTTCAATCTCGAAATCGTCGAAGCGATAGTCAAAGATGGATTCCGGCTTACGCTTGATAACCAGCTTCGGCAGTGCGCGCGGTTCGCGAGTCAGCTGCAGGTGCGTTTGTTCCATGTGATTGCTGTACAGGTGCGTATCGCCACCGGTCCAGACAAAATCACCGACTTCAAGGTCGCACTGCTGCGCCATCATATGAACCAGTAATGCATAGCTGGCGATGTTGAACGGCAGACCGAGGAACACGTCGCAAGAGCGCTGATAGAGCTGGCAGGACAGTTTGCCGTCAGCGACATAGAACTGGAAGAAGGCGTGACAAGGCGCCAGCGCCATTTTGTCCAGCTCGCCGACGTTCCAGGCTGAGACGATAATGCGACGTGAATCGGGATCGTTTTTCAGCTGGTTTAGCACGGTCGTAATCTGGTCAATGTGGCGACCATCTGGCGTTGGCCACGCGCGCCACTGTTTGCCGTAGACCGGGCCGAGGTCGCCGTTCTCATCTGCCCATTCGTCCCAAATCGAGACGTTGTTTTCGTGCAGATAGGCCACGTTGGTATCGCCTTGCAGGAACCAGAGCAGTTCATGAATGATCGAGCGCAAATGGCAGCGCTTGGTCGTCACCAGCGGAAAACCTTCCTGAAGGTTAAAGCGCATCTGGTGGCCAAAAATAGAGAGCGTTCCGGTGCCGGTGCGATCGTTTTTTGGCGTGCCCTCGTCGAGCACTTTTTTCATCAATTCAAGATACTGTTTCATGGTTCCTCAGGAAAGCTGTTGCTGTGGACGACGACGATACGCCCAAATCATCATTATGATACCCGCGACAATCATCGGGATGGAGAGAATCTGCCCCATGCTGATGTACTGTACCCATTCCCCGGTGAATTGCTGATCCGGCTGGCGGAAGAATTCAACGATGATTCGGAACGCACCATAACCAATCAGGAACAGCCCGGAGACGGCACCCATTGGACGCGGTTTGCGGATAAAGAGATTCAGAATGATAAACAGCACCACACCCTCAAGCGCCAGCTCATACAGCTGCGACATGTGGCGCGGCAGTGAGCCGTAGGTGTCGAAGATAGACTGCCACTCTGGGTGGGAAGGCAGCAGCGCAAGGTCTTCCGCACGTGAGTTCGGGAACAGCATCGTAAAGGAGACACTCGGATCGACACGACCCCACAGTTCCCCGTTAATGAAGTTACCGAGACGACCCGCGCCCAGACCAAACGGGATCAGTGGGGCAATAAAATCAGCCACCTGGAAGAAGTTGCGTTTGGTGCGTTTGGCGAAGATGACCATCACCAGAATCACACCTATCAGACCGCCGTGGAAGGACATGCCTCCGTCCCAGACGCGGAACAGGTAAAGCGGATCGTTCAGGAAAATCGGGAAGTTGTAGAACAGCACATAGCCGATACGCCCACCGAGGAATACCCCGAGGAACCCGGCATAGAGCAGGTTTTCAACTTCGTTTTTCGTCCATCCGCTGCCCGGACGACTGGCGCGACGACCCGCAAGCCACATGGCAAAGATGAAGCCGACCAGGTACATGAGACCGTACCAGTGAAGCGCAACGGGACCGATTGAGAAAATGACCGGATCAAATTCCGGAAAATGCAGATAACCACTGTTCATCTGTCACCACAAGATGTTGTTATTCCGCTGAAAGTGGACAGCGAAAAATAAGCGCGCGCAGGGTTAACCCACGCTCCAAAGTTGCGAATCATAGCACAAGGCAGGCGCGGAGGATGCGCCTGAGATGTAAAAGATGTGTATAGAGAATGGAGCCGAGTGTCGCTCCATTCGTGTAGGGAATGGGAAAGTTTAGCGACCACCGCGGATCAAACCGCCCATGCCGCGACGCTCCATAAAGGCCGCGACCTGGTGACGGACTTCCGTCGCCAGCTGTGCCTCAAGGCTGCGTTTTGCCAGCTCCTGAGCATCTTCGATTTCGATGTGGCGCAGCAGATATTTCACACGCGCCACCGAGCGACCGTTCATCGACAAATGACGGAAGCCAAGACCGATCAGGATCGCCACACACATGGAATCCCCTGCCATTTCACCGCACAGGCGCAGGTCGATTCCGTACAATTCGGCGTCACGCGCAATCATCGCCAGCGCACGCAGCATCGCCGGGTGCAGGCTGTCGTAAATGCTCGCGACGCGCGTATTGTTACGGTCCACCGCCAGAATGTACTGGGTCAGATCGTTCGTACCGACCGAGATGAAATCCACGCGGTTGGCCAGCTGTGGCAGCATAAAGACCATCGAAGGGACTTCAAGCATCACGCCGAGGCGCGGTTTGGGAATCGCATAACCGATCATCTCTTCCACTTCGCGCCCAGCACGTTCGATCAAGCGACGCGCTTCGTCGACTTCGTCCAGACTGGTCACCATCGGCAGAAGAATGCTGAGATTTCCGGTGGCTGCGTTAGCACGCAGCATGGCGCGCACCTGCACCAGGAAAATCTCCGGCTGATCGAGCGTAATGCGGATCCCACGCCAGCCAAGGCACGGGTTTTCTTCACTGATGGGCATGTACGGCAGCTGTTTATCCGCGCCAACATCCAGCGTTCGCAGGGTGACGGGCTTGTCGTTAAACATCTGCAGCATTCCCTGATACTGCGCCACCTGCTCCTCTTCGGAAGGGAAGCCGCTTTGCAACATGAACGGAATTTCAGTGCGGTACAGGCCAATGCCGTCGATACGGCTGCCGAGCTTCTCTTCGTGCGCCGGACTAAGGCCTGCATTGAGCATCACCTTAACCCGCTCGCCGCTTTTCAACTGCGCGGGCAGATCGACGTCATCTTCCGCCAGGCGGCTTAATTCGTTTTCTTCACTGATTAATCGCTGATATTCCTGCAGCAGTACGGGCTCAGGATCGACCAGCAGCTCACCGCGATAACCGTCGACCACCAGGGTGCGGCGTTGCAGCACCGAAGGCTGAATATCCGCGCCCATGACGGTGGGAATACCCAGCGCGCGCACCATAATGGCCGCGTGGGAGTTGGCTGCGCCATCGCGCACCACGACGCCTGCCAGTCGGTCATGCGGCAGTTCGGCGAGAGTAGTTGCCGACAGTTCATCGGCGACCAGCACAAAGCGTTTTGGCCAGGCGTTTTCGCCCTGAATGGTATCGTCGAGATGGAACAGCAGACGCTGGCCCAGACTTCGCAGATCGCCCGCACGCTCTTTCAGATAACCGTCTGTCAGGGAGGCAAACTGCTCAGCGAACCGTTCGATGACCTTTTTCACCGCCCATTCCGCCACCGATCCTTTGTCCACTTCGGCAAAGAGTTCGCGGCGCAGGCGCGCATCGGACAGCAGGTGGGAATAAAGGTCAAAAATCGCTGCCGTCTCTTTCTGCGCCCCCGCGGCAAAACGCTTACTGTAGCGACGGAATTCGTTGGAGGCCTCTTCCAGCGCACCGGTCAGACGTTCGCGTTCAAGGGCAGCGTCCAGCGTGGAGGCTTCGTACACCTGCTCCATGAGCGGCAGCGTGGCGTCCATCCACCCTTCGGCGATGGCCACGCCCGGCGATGCGGGCAGCGCACGGATACGCGTCTGGCGATACTGGCCAAACAGCGCGGCTAACTGAGACTGGGAGAGGATTGCGGCCATTTGCGTGGCCAGCGTTACGAGGAATGACTCCTCGCTTTCGTCAAACTGGCGAAGCTCACGCTGCTGCACCACCAGTATCCCAAGAAGCTGGCGGCGCTGAATGATAGGGACACCTAAAAACGCGCGAAAACGCTCTTCCTTGACGGAAGGGATATATTTAAAGCTGGGGTGTTTTTGCGCATCGGCGAGGTTGATGGGTTCCGCCAGCCGTCCAACGAGGCCAACGATCCCTTCATCAAAGGCGAGCGCAACGGTGCGACCACGCGGTTTTTTCAACCCACGTGTCGCCATCAGGTAATAACAGCGTCGATCGTGGTCGGCCAGATACACCGAACAGACTTCGGTTTCCATCGCAAGACAGATGTCGGTCACCAGAATGTCCAGCGCCTCATTGAGGCGCGGAGCACTGGCAACCTTTTCGACTATTTCTCGCAAGCGGGTGAGCATGATGTGCGTTGCTTAACCTCTTTTACGTCGCCAGGCAGGTGGGCTTTGCGGTTTAGGAGGGGCCTCCTGAAACGCAATCACCACACTTGCAAACTCTTTCATCACCCTGCGGTAAACGTCGCGCTTAAAGGACACGACCTGACGAACGGGATACCAGTAGCTCACCCAACGCCAGCCATCGAACTCTGGCGTACTGCTGGTTTGCATATTGATTTCCGAGTCGTTGCTCACCAATTGCAGAAGAAACCACTTTTGTTTCTGGCCGATACAAACCGGCTTTGTGTCCCAACGCACCAAACGTTTCGGTAACTTGTAACGCAACCAGTTGCGGGTCGAAGCCAGGATGCGAACATCTTTTCGGCTTAAGCCGACTTCTTCGAACAGCTCCCGATACATCGCTTGTTCTGGGGACTCTCCTGGATTGATCCCGCCTTGCGGGAATTGCCAGGAGTGCTGACCATACCGTCTTGCCCACATAACCTGGCCCTGACGATTACAAATTACGATACCTACATTCGGGCGGTAGCCATCGTCATCAATCACCGGACTACCTCAAACTAAACCTTATATATGATCGATTGTTTCATACTCCTGTGAGGCGGTAAACCACTCTCTTACAGGGCTGCGAACGAATAACATTTGAATAACTCACAATTTTCACTCAAGTTATAAACAGATGACGGACAAGAAGGGCCATTTTATTCACTTTTTCTGTGGATATAGTTGTGAAGAAGTATGGAATTACCGCTGGACAACATTGCGGGAAGGAAATCACCCCGCAATCTCATCGAGAAATAAATAGCTATATTTCATTATCTTAATGGGTAACCTCTGTGAATAAGACGCCATAACGTGACGATCATCACATGAGAGATCCGCGTGCTGATGAAAGATCGAACAGCGTCGGTTTTATCCACAGATTGTGCCAATAACTTAGGCACTATTTGTGTGAAAATTCGATTTTCGTCGCACGTCAAGGCTGTAAATTGAAACAGTAGTGAGGGTTATTCCCACTTATCCCACTTTTCTGTGGATAACATGGTGTAAGATCCTGTTCATTGTCAGTGACCAGTTTTGAACAACCCGATTTTACCCTTTTTATCCGGCAGTGGATTTGTCTTAAAAATGCTGATAAATCATCAACCTGCCATATCGCTAAAGAAATAGTTAAACTCTATCCACAAGGTCTGCTTTTACGGTTCATTTTTTAATCAAAGGTTTAACGTTATGCTTCCGCTCCTTCCACTCACCTCCCCTCCGGCTACTGAAGCGCAGTTATTGCAGCAGGCACAACGCGTCGCGGGCTACTCGCTCGGCGAGCTGGCGGCCATGGCGGGCTTGCCGATTCCTGCGGATCTGAAACGGGATAAAGGCTGGATCGGTGTGTTGCTGGAGCGCTGGCTTGGCGCAAGCGCGGGCAGTAAACCCGAGCAGGATTTTGCCGCTCTCGGGGTGGAGCTTAAAACCATCCCCATTGATCGCCAGGGAAAACCACTGGAAACCACCTTTGTCTGCGTTGCGCCGCTCACCGGGAATACGGGTGTGACCTGGGAAATGAGCCACGTACGCCATAAGCTCAAGCGCGTGCTATGGGTGCCCATCGAAGGCGACAGAGCTATTCCCCTTGCGGATCGCCGCGTGGGTGCGCCACTGCTGTGGAGCCCAAACGAAGAGGAAGAGCGGCAGCTTTCGCAGGACTGGGAGGAACTAATGGATATGATCGTGCTGGGTCAGGTCGAGCGGATTACCGCGCGTCATGGCGAGGTGATGCAGTTACGCCCGAAAGCCGCTAACAGCAAGGCGCTGACCGAGGCGATTGGCGCTCAGGGAGAACCGATCCTGACGCTGCCGCGCGGCTTCTATTTAAAGAAGAACTTCACCGGTGCTCTGCTGGCTCGTCACTTTTTCGCTTAAACGCGGTTTTTAGCCGAAGTTTGAACTGAATCAAACACATTCACCTGATGTTTAAGATTTTACTGCTTCCTCCTGACGCTTTCTCAGGTTATTACTACACTATGATGTGATACGAGCCAGGTGAGGATGATAACGATGAAAAAATGGGCAGTGATAATCTCAGCGGTGGGTTTAGCGTTTGCGGTTTCAGGTTGTAGCAGTGATTACGTTATGGCGACAAAAGACGGTCGAATGATTCTGACTGACGGCAAACCCGAAGTCGACGACGATACCGGCCTTGTAAGCTACAACGATCAGCAGGGCAATAAGATGCAGATCAATCGCGACGAAGTTTCGCAAATCATCGAAAGATAAACAGTTAAAGGTCAGTTGCTTACTGGCCTTTTTGATTTTTTTCTTCCCCTTTTGCTCCCCCTCTGCCATGTTTATAGTCCTTCGTCGGGGAGATTCCTGACGCCGTCAATTTACACAGTATAGGAAGCCGGCTATGCATTATCACCGTATCCCCCACAGCACTCTGGAGATCAGCCAACTGGGGTTGGGCACGATGACATTCGGTGAACAAAACAGCGAAGCCGATGCCCATGCGCAACTCGATTACGCCGTCAGCCAGGGGATCAACCTGATTGATGTGGCCGAAATGTACCCGGTGCCTCCGCGCCCGGAAACCCAGGGATTGACCGAAACCTACGTTGGCAACTGGCTGGCGAAAAACGGCAATCGCGAAAAGCTGGTGCTGGCGTCGAAAGTCAGCGGCCCGTCGCGCAATAACGACGCGGGCATTCGTCCGAATCAGATTCTGGATCGCAAAAATATCCGCGCCGCGCTGGATGCCAGCCTGAAGCGCTTGCAGACCGACTATCTCGATTTATACCAGGTTCACTGGCCTCAGCGCCCGACCAACTGCTTCGGCAAGCTGGGCTATACCTGGAGCGACAGCGCGCCGGTGGTGACCCTGCTCGAAACCCTGGAAGCTCTGACCGAGTGTCAGCGCGCCGGTAAGATCCGCTATATTGGCGTCTCGAACGAAACGGCGTTCGGCGTGATGCGCTATCTGCATCTGGCCGATAAGCACGATTTGCCGCGCATTGTGACCATTCAGAACCCTTACAGCCTGGTTAACCGCAGTTATGAAGTGGGTCTGGCGGAAGTGACACAGTATGAAGGCGTTGAGCTGCTGGCTTATTCCTGCCTCGGCTTCGGGACGTTGACCGGTAAATACCTCAACGGCGCAAAACCTGCTGGGGCACGTAATACCCTGTTCAGCCGTTTTACCCGCTACAGCGGTGAGCAAACGCAGAAAGCCGTTGCGGCGTATGTTGATATCGCGAAACGTCACGGTCTGGACCCGGCACAGATGGCATTAGCCTTTGTGCGTCGTCAGCCGTTCGTGGCAAGCACCCTGCTGGGTGCCACCACAATGGAGCAGTTGAAAACGAACATCGACAGTTTCCATCTGGAGCTGAGCGAAGAGGTGCTGGCGGAGATTGAGGCGGTGCATCAGGTTTACACCTATCCGGCACCGTAACGCGTTTTGATCTGGTATGCCGGGTAAGGCGAAGTCGCCGCCCGGCAATCCGTTACCGACGACGCTGCCAGAGCCACAGCCCCGCAATTGCCAGCGCAAACAACCCACCGAACCCGATGCCGATGCCCACGACCGGTAATCCCACTTTAACCGCCAGCGAATACAGCCCCAGCATCAGCAGCATCGCGGTGTTTTCACCGAGATTTTGCACCGCAATCGCGTTACCCGCCCCGACGGTCTGTTTACCACGCTCCTGCAGGAGTGCGTTCAGCGGTACAACAAAGAAACCACCGAGCATACCAATCAGGATCAGCAGCACGTAAGCCGGCAGCAGCGCATGTTGCAGGGAGAAAAACAGCACGCCAACACCAATCAAAATCCCCGCAGGCATACAGCGCGATACGGTTTCCAGGGTGACCAGCTTCGCTGCCACACCGGCCCCGACCACAATCCCCACAGCGACCATCGCGTTGAGATAGGTGGGCGTGGCGTTATCGGTGATCCCGAGCGCCGTCGGCACCCACAATACCAGCAGGAAGCGCAGCGTCACGCCCGCGCCCCAGAACATGCTGGTGCCCAGGAGGGAGAAGCGCGTTTCGCCGTTACGCCACAGCACGCGGCAGGCATTGAAGAAACTGGCCGTCATCGGCGTAAAGCGCCAGGATTGCCCCGGACGCGCCACGGGCAGCGTCGGGATAAACAGGTTCGCCACGACTGCGCCCGCATACACCAGCGCACACACACCCAGCGCGGCCAGCACATGCCAGTCCGCCAGCACACCACCGGCGACGGAGCCGAGCAGAATGGCGGCAATTGTCGAGGACTCCATCAGGCCGTTGGCTTTAACCAGTTTGTCGCCGGTGGTCAGCTCCCCCAGAATCCCGTATTTCGCCGGTGAATACGCCGCCGCGCCAATCCCCACCAGCGTGTAGCCGATGAAGGGATTAAAGCCGAAGCAGATACTCGCCGCGCCCAGCAGTTTGAGACTGTTGGCGAACATCATTACGCGCCCTTTAGGGAAACTGTCAGCCACCTGCCCGACAAACGGCGCAAAAATGATGTAAGCACCCACAAACACCATCTGCAGGATGGGCTGGCTCCAGTCCGGATAAAACTCGGCTTTCAGCAGCGCCAGCGTGGCAAATAGCAGCGCATTGTCGCCAAAGGCCGAAAGGAACTGAGCGCTGGTCACCGCCATCATGCCCTTTGACCACAGGGAGGTGTTAGTGTGTACTGACTCACGCATTATGCTGTTCCGCCTCATCAACCATGCCTTTCAGCGCGACAAAATCGGGTTTACCGCTGCCGAGCACCGGTAACTGTTTCAGATAACGAATATCGCGCGGCACGGCCAGCTCAGGCACGCCATGCTCGCGGGCGTAGTGCAGAAGCTGCTCGCGTTTCAGTTCGCTGTCGGTGGTAAAGAGCACCAGCGCTTCGCCTTTGCTCGCGTCGCTCTTAATCGCCGTGGCATGCATTTTGTCGGCAGAAACCGCTGTCGCCAGCTGTTCCACCATTTCCAGTGAGACCATCTCCCCGGCGATTTTGGCAAAGCGTTTGGCGCGGCCTTTGATTTGCACGAAGCCCTGCTCATCAAAGCGCACAATATCGCCCGTGTCATACCAGCCGGTTTCGACCTCGCCCTGCGCGTTTTCCGCCGTCGGCGCTTCAAGCACGCCTGGGTTTTCCACACGCAGATAGCCATTCATCACGTTTGGCCCTTTGAGCTGCAGGCGACCGCCATCTTCAATGCCCGGCACCGCTAACAGACGTGCGTCCATGCCCGGCAGAATGCGCCCGACCGTGCCAGGCTTCGCCGCCATCGGCACGTTGATCGAGACCACCGGGGCACACTCTGTCACGCCGTAACCCTCAAGAATGCGCAGACCAAACTTGTCCTGCCAGATTTGACGGGTGCTGTCCTGCAGTTTCTCTGCTCCCGCCACCACGTAGCGCACGCGGAAGAAATCATACGGATTGGCGAAACGCGCATAGTTGCCAAGAAACGTTGAGGTGCCAAACAGCACCGTACAGTTACGGTCATACACCAGTTCCGGTACAACTCGGTAATGCAACGGGCTAGGATAAAGGAACACCTCGGCGCCCGTGAACAGCGGCGTAAACAGACCGACCGTCAGGCCAAAGGAGTGGAAAAGCGGCAGCGCCGACATAAAACGATCGTTCGCGGTGAAGTCGGCAATGGTTTTGATCTGCTCGACGTTCGCCAGAATACTTTTATGGGAGTGGACAACCCCCTTCGGATTGCCTTCAGAACCGGAGGTAAACAGAATAATGGCTGCATCTTCCGGCTGCTGTTTAACCTGCGCCAGACGTGGCGCCAGCAGATGAGCAAAGATCCACAGCTTATCGGCAAGGGTAACGTCAGCTTTTAAATCTTCGAGGAACACCCAGCGCACCTGCTTGAGCTGCTCCGGGAGATGCCAGAGTTTGCCTTTATCGAGGAACTGGCGCGAAGTGAAAACGGTTTTGATCTCCGCAGCCGTTATCGCGCTGGTCAGCCCTTTCACACCCGCCGTGTAGTTCATCATCGCCGGAATGCGTCCGCGCGAGACCGCACCGAAAATCACCGCCGCGCTGATCCCGGCGTTAGGCAGCATCAGACCAATTTTTTCCCCGTGCTGGCTGTATTTTTCCAGAATACGGCCCACAAACAGGGTTTTGGTCAGCAGCTTGCGATAGGTATCGGGCGTGAAATTGATATCTTCAATGCAGTTTTTCTTCGCGCCAAAACGGTCCTGCGCGGAGAGAAGCGATTCATATAAGGTTTCGCGCGGGCGCACGGCCATGCGCGCTTCCATCATAATTTGATGGAGCATTTCGCCTGCGATCTTGCGGCGATCCCGTGCGCGCGGTGCTTCAGGCATCGGCAGCGTGGTCGGAGGCAAAATGTGGAGGGTGATTTGCGGGAACAGGCGCTGCTTCACCAGCCCTTTCAGACGGCTGAAATAGGTCAGCTCTGCCCCTTCGATGCGAAGCGGCACCACGGTGGCTTTGGATTTCGCCGCGACAAACCCCGCGCCGTCGTAGATTTTCATCAGCGAGCCGGTCACGGTAAGACGCCCTTCCGGGAAGATCACCACCGGACGGCCCTGCTCGATCAGGCGCACCAGATGTTTAATCATCATCGGTTTGGTCGGATCGAGGGGAACAAAATCAATCAGCGGCGCCAGCCAGCGCATAAACCACTTCTGGCTGATGGAGCTGTAGACCGCGAAGACCGGACGGCCAGGCAGGAAAAGTGCCAGCAAAACGCCGTCGATAAAGGAGACGTGGTTTGGAGTGATGAGCACGCGCTCGCCGCGCAATGACTGAGTGTCCCCCGTCAGGCGGACGCGAAAGAGGATACGAAACAAGGTACGGAAGAACCCAAATAGCATTTCAACTCCCTTTGCCTGTTAAATTTTAGGGTTACGCTAAATTGTGGCAGATTACACGAGAAGTGCAGGCGGGAGGAGAGGTAGCGTATTTCAGGCGAAAAAAAACCTGCGCATCCGCGCAGGCTGGTGCAAGAGATGAGTACGAAACCGTACCAAGAATTCTCACCAATCAATACCTCTGGGATCTTGATTGTGGCTGCTGGCAATCCGCTTCGCCAGCGCGAAAACGCAAGGGAATGAGCCTAAGTGCAACCAGGTGTGAAAAATATCGATTGCTGTTACATGTTGAAGTTACAGACAAAAAAAACCTGCGTATGGACGCAGGTTGGTGTAATTCGTGTTAATCAACCGGAGTCGATTTCACCTATCAATACCTCTGGGATCTCGACTTTAGCAATCTGTTCACATTCTCCACCAGCAGACAATCGCAACAGCCTGCCGCAAAGTGTAAGCAAAGGTTCGCTTTGACATTATTCTGACATGCTTCCCCGTGTAACGATTACACTGTTTTCCCATGTTCTGCGTCACGTTTGCGAGGTGCATTGCGGGCCAGCCCTTGAATGCACCTCGGTTTTCCGCAACACTATTGAGTGTGTAAACGCTTACCCCCTAAAGAAGGTATTTAATGGCGACAATTAAGGATGTGGCTCGTCTGTCAGGTGTTTCTGTGGCGACCGTTTCTCGCGTCATCAACAATTCACCGAAAGCCAGCGATGCGTCCCGTCAGGCCGTGCAAAGCGCCATGGAAACCCTGAACTATCATCCCAACGCCAACGCGCGCGCCCTGGCGCAGCAGTCGACGGAAACCGTGGGTCTGGTGGTCGGCGACGTGTCGGATCCCTTTTTCGGCGCGATGGTCAAAGCGGTTGAACAGGTGGCGTACCAGACCGGCAATTTCCTGCTGATCGGCAACGGCTACCATAACGAACAAAAAGAGCGCCAGGCCATTGAGCAGCTGATACGCCATCGCTGCGCCGCCCTGGTGGTTCACGCCAAAGTCCTCCCCGACGCCGAACTGCTGCATCTGATGAAACAGATCCCCGGCATGGTTCTGATTAACCGCATTATCCCCGGCTATGAGAAACGCTGCGTGGCACTGGACGATCGCTACGGCGCCTGGCTTGCCACACGCCATCTGATCCAGCAGGGTCATACGCGCATTGGTTATCTCTGTTCAAACCACCAGATTTCCGATGCCGAAGATCGTCTGCGCGGCTATTACGATGCCCTGCGCGAAAGCGGCCTGCCGTGCAACGACCGTCTGGTCACCTATGGCGAACCCGACGAGAGCGGCGGCGAGCAGGCGATGACGGAGCTGTTAGGTCGTGGGCGGAATTTCACCGCCGTGGCCTGCTATAACGACTCGATGGCCGCGGGTGCGATGGGGGTGCTGAACGATAACGGTATCGACGTACCGGCAGAAATTTCGCTGATTGGTTTCGATGATGTGCTGGTCGCGCGCTACGTGCGCCCGCGCTTAACCACCGTGCGCTATCCGATTGTGACCATGGCAACGCAGGCCGCTGAACTGGCCCTGGCGCTGGCCGAAAAACGCCCGCCGCCAGATATCACTCACCTGTTCAGCCCGACGCTGGTTCGCCGTCACTCCGTGGTTGCCCCCGCAGATCCGGTCAGCGAATAGCGATAGAGATGGACGTTTTTATTCGGGTATTCCAGCGCATCGCCGATGTACTGCCAGCCGTAGCGCTCATAAAAGTCCCGGCAGGCTGACCAGAGATGCAGCTCGGAATACCCGGCCTTTGCGGCATAGCCCATCACATGCTCCTGCAACTGCCCTGCCAGCCCTTTCCCGCGCGCGGCGTCGTCAACGTACAGCGCCGCCAGCCACGGAAAGAGATCCTGGCGTGTCATCAAATCACAGCGCCATAATCCCACGGTGCCCAGCAGTGTTTCGCCCTCGACCGCCACAAACGTGAGCGGCAGTGCGCCCGGCGTCTGGCTGTGTTCGATGATGCTGGCAAAGAATTCACGCGGTAAACCGTCACCAAACGCCTGCCATAGCCAGTCGGTTACGCGCTGGGCATGGTGCGCAGCGGCATAAAGGGGAATGATCTTCACACCAGTTTCCCCTGGAAAAGCGGGACAGATTCAAAAAGATAGCCGTCAAAATCCGGCGCGTCTTCATCCGACAGCTCCAGCAGGCTTTTTTTGACGTTTTCCAGGTGCTGGAACATGGCCTGCCACGCCCCCATCACGTCGCGACGACGCAGGGCCGCGAGAATGGTCTGGCGATCGCCAAGCCACTTCAGGCGATATGCGCGGCTGGCGATGTGAACGTTGAACTGCTGCCACAGCGGGCTGCTGTCCATGTGGTGCCAGACGCTCTCGACAGTCGCCAGCAGCATCTGGTTTTGCGTTGCGCCCGCCAGCACCAGGTGGAACATCTTGTTGTTATCCTGGCTGTGATCGTCGGCGGCAATCGCGCGCTGCTCCTGCTCGATGATGCGGCGCAGATTATCAATATCCGCGCGGGTCGCCATTTTCGCGGCAAAGGCGGCAATATTGCTTTCGAGCAGCTGGCGCGCCTGCAAAATCTCAAACGGGCCGACGTCGCTATTTAAAAAGCGCTCTTCCTCGTTTTCGTGCTCTTCGGGGATGCGCATCACGTAAACGCCGGAACCCTGACGGATATCGACGGTACCCTGCAACTCCAGCATGAGTAAGGCTTCGCGCACGATGGTGCGGCTGACGCCGTACGTCTCGGCGATATTGCGCTCAGGCGGCAGACGGGACCCCACAGGATAGTGACCGTCGATGATTTGCGTGCGCAGATCATCGCCAATCTCCTGGTACTGTTTTTTTTCTGGCGGAACGACGGCCTTCTCCACGATTTCACCTGTACTGACAGTTGAGTTGACGCTCGGGCCGGGCATCCTCCCGGCCAGTTGGCGGCTATTTTACCAGAACCTGCGTCGTGATTAGCCTATTTCCATTCATCATCGACAGTCAGCGTCAGCGTGCGTTCATCGCGCAGCTTTCGGAACCACGCCGCCGACTTTTTCGCCCGGCGGGCGCGGTTATCGGCCAGATCGATTTCAATCAGGCCATAGCGGTTTTTGAACGCGTTCATCGGCGAGACGTTATCGGTGAACGCCCACAGCATGTAGCCGTGGCAGTTTGCCCCCTCTTCGCGCGCCAGCAGCGTGTAATAGAGGTGCTCGCTGATAAACGCGATACGATAATCGTCGGCAATAACCCCGTCGCTGCCCCGGAATTGCCCTTCGTTTTCTACGCCCATTCCGCTTTCCGCCACAAACCACGGGATGTTGCGATAGTCGTTTTTGATACGCATCGCCATGTCGTAGATAATTCGTGGATAAATTTCCCAGCCGCGCGAGGCGTTCATTTTGCGCCCCGGCAGTTCGAACGGTTCGTAGTAGTAGGCCGGATGGAAGGGCGTTTCCGGATGCCAGGCCCGTGACGGGGCTTTGACCCGGTGCGGGTAATAGAGGTTGATCCCCAGCTCGTCGACGGTATTTTCGGCAATGATTGCCAGCTCATCCGCGCTGTACTCCCACTGCACATGGTGCTGCTCAAGTAAGGTAAACAGCGCCTGTGGATAACGTCCATGTACCAGCGGGTCGAGAAAGATGCGGTTATAGAACAGATCGTAGATCTCTGCCGCGCGCACGTCATGGGGCGCTTTCGAGCGCGGATAGGTCACTTCCGGATTCAGGATGCAGCCCACGGTTCCCCGGTAGCCTTTCTCATGGAACAGCTTCACCACTTTCGCCGTCGCCAGCACTTTGTGATGATTCCACTGCATCCAGGTGCCTGTGTTCTGCTCGTAGGGCCAGCGCAGCGCGTCGAGATAAACGCGCGTCTGCACCACAATCGGCTCGTTGAAGGTGAACCAGCGCGTCACTTTCCCGTGATAACGTGCAAACACTTTTTCGGCGTAACGCACAAAGAGTTCCACCACCTGCTTTGAGGCCCAGCCGCCGTAGGTTTCCAGCAGCGCACCCGGTAGCTCGTAGTGCTCCAGGCAGATCATCGGCTCGATGCCCTGAAGGTGCATTTCGTCGAACAGAGCATCGTAATACGCCGCGTACTCTTCATCGACGATCACGTTTTCGTAATCGGTCAAAAACCGCGACCAGTTAATAGAGGTGCGATAGTGCGTCAGTCCGGCCTGCTTCATCAATGCCACGTCTTCGCGGAAGCGGTTGATAAAATCGGTCGCCACCGCCGGGCCGTAGCCGTTATGCCAGACGTGACGATCGTTTTTGTACCAGAGATCGATCCACGAATCCTGCCCCTCTTTTTTGCCGCTCCAGCCTTCCGTTTGCCAGGCCGACGCAGCGGCACCCAGAATAAAATCCTGCGGGATCGAGATGTGTTTTGTGCTCATGAGATCCTCATGCGTTATTTGTCGCTTGCTGGCTTTGCGCCTGCAGGGCCGCCTGCTCCGCGCGGCGTGAGGCCATCTTCACGAACGGCAGATAGATCAGCACGGCGGTGACGATACAGATCAGCTGGGTGATCACCGCTCCCATCGATCCCGCCGTCGACAACCAGGCGTTGATCAGAGGAGGCGTAGTCCACGGCACCATCACCACGGCTTTTCCGGCGAAACCGGTGACCGTCGCGAAATAGCCAATCGAGCCGGTCACCAGCGGAGTGATGATGAACGGGATCGCAAGGATGGGGTTGAGCATGATTGGCATACCGAAGATCACCGGTTCGTTGATGTTAAAAATCCCCGGCCCGATAGAGAGCTTGGCGATCTCACGCATCTCTTTGCGCTTCGTGCCAATCATCACCGCGATCAGCAGGCCGATGGTCAAACCCGATCCGCCGATGCTCATGTACACATCCCAGAACGGCATGGTGATGATGTTGGGGATCTCTTTGCCCTGCTCGAAGGCGCTCATGTTGACGGTGATCGCCCCCAGCAGCAGCGGCTCGCGGATCGGTTTGATCATCTGATTACCGTGGATGCCGATCACCCAGAAAAGCTGCGCGACGAACATCAGCAACAGAATACCCGGCAGGCTCTGCACCACGCGCTCAAGCGGTTGCTGCACCACCTGATAGACCGCGTCATACAGGTACATGCCGGTCAGCTGATGGAAGATAAAACCGAAGGTCGCAATGGCGGTGGTGGTGATAATCGCCGGGATCAGCGCCGAGAACGACGCTGAAACGTTCGGCGGGACCGTATCAGGCATTTTGATTTTCAGCCCTGGACGGTTTTCCAGCCAGCAGTAAACCTCGACGGAGAGAATGGCAAT
Source organism: Lelliottia sp. SL45 (assembly GCF_026672535.1). Lineage (NCBI taxonomy): Bacteria > Pseudomonadati > Pseudomonadota > Gammaproteobacteria > Enterobacterales > Enterobacteriaceae > Lelliottia > Lelliottia sp. SL45. Next base: position 128,641 of record NZ_JAPPRH010000003.1, on the reverse strand, counting down.
AAACATGCCGAGGAACAGGCTGCGGGTATCCGAGAACTGGCGTAGCAGCACGTCTTTCACCACGTGCATCTGCCCGTCGACCAGCATTTCGACGGTGGTCGGCGTGACACAGATAAAGCAGATCACTGCCAGCAGGCCCGGAAACAGTGATTTGATACCGTTGATACGCCCAAGCTCAATACCAATTAAAAACACCGCGCCAATGTTGAGAAAATTCAGCGTGGCGTAGTTTATCGCGCTAGTGATCGGCTTAAGCGCCGCCAGAAACGAGAGGGACTGGAAGCTCGCGAGGCCGTTTTTAGGGTCCAGCACCATGTTGGAAATCAGCACCGAGAAGGCGCCCACAATGATGACTGGCATTAAGGTAATGAACGAGGATTTTATCGCCATGATATAGCGATAGCTGTTGAATTTAGTGGCGAAACTGCCCAGAGCGTCGATCAGTTTTTCCTGCACTGCCATAAGGTAATACCTCAGTAAAAGGGCTTTTATACCCGTCGCCTTTCACGTTGCAGGGTTATGGCTGCACTCACTCACCCGAACCGCTGCCTAACGTAAGTGCATCGGGATGGGTACGGGTGCCGCCGTCCTGCCACATGAAGCCGCCTGGATAGAGAATAAGGTGTACAGCCGGATACTATTGGCATACCAAAAATAGCTTCAGGTCGCTCAGGGTTCTGTGATTCAACTCTCAATGCGGCCAGAGGTATTCCAAATCATGATTTTTCACCACTTTGGTATGCCAGTTACCCCGTTTTATGCTGAACCGTGATCGCGATAGGGATTTTCCCCTCGCCGTCTCGCTTATGCGCCTGAGGGTCTGTGATAAACTGCGGACGATTACGTGAATGCAGGAATGTCTAATGGCAACAATGCTGGATGTCTCACTACGCGCGGGTGTGTCGAAAGCCACGGTCTCGCGCGTGCTGAATGGCACAGGTCAGGTCAAAGAGAGTACGCGTCAGCAGGTATTTAACGCGATGGAAGAGCTGGGCTATCGCCCAAATTTCCTCGCGCAGTCGCTGGCGAACCAGACCAGCAACAGCATTGGTCTGGTGGTCTCAACTTTTGATGGTTTTTACTTTGGTCGTCTGCTGCAGCAGGCGTCGCGCCAGACGGAAACGCACGGCAAGCAGCTGATCGTCACCGACGGCCATGACGCGCCTGAGCGTGAAGAGCAGGCGGTGCAAATGCTGGCAGACCGCCAGTGCGACGCCATTGTGCTGTACACGCGCTATATGAGCGAAAAAGCGATCATGAAGCTTATCAACAGCGTGAAAATGCCGCTGGTGGTGATTAACCGCGACGTCAGTCTGGCGCGCGATCGATGCGTGTTTTTCGAGCAGCAGGAAGCGGCGTTTAAAGCGGTCGATTATCTGATTAGCCAGGGCCATCGGGAGATCGCCTGCATTACAGTGCCCATTCACACCCCAACGGGTAAAGCACGTCTGATGGGCTATCGTCAGGCGCTGGAAAAACACGGCATTGCCTGGGACGATCGTCGGGTGAAGTACGGAGATGCGGGCATGACGCGGGGATACGAGCTGTGCAACGAACTGCTCAGCGAGAAAGTCCCGTTTACCGCCCTGTTCGCCTGTAACGATGATATGGCGCTCGGATCGTCCAAAGCGTTGCATCAGGCCGGGCTGCATATTCCGCAGGACATTTCGCTGTTTGGTTTTGACGACGCGCCGAGCGCCAAATGGCTGGAACCCGCCCTCTCCACCGTCTATCTGCCAATCGATAATATGATCGTCACGGCTATCGATCAGGCGGTTCGGCTGGCTAACCACCAGCCGATCGAGACGATCCCGCCGTTTACCGGTACGCTCATGTTGCGCGATTCGGTCACGACAGGGCCGTTTTACACCTCAAAATAGTTCGAGCGCGAGCAGCTCTTCAATGGTCTGGCGACGGCGAATCAGCCGCGCCACGCCGTTATCGAATAGCACTTCTGGCAGCAACGGACGGCTGTTGTAGTTGGACGACATCGACGCGCCATACGCCCCCGTATCGTGCAGCACCAGGTAATCTCCCGGCGCAACGACAGGCAGCGCGCGGGTTTCCACTTTGCCCCCTTCCTGCTGGGTAAAGACATCGCCCGATTCGCACAGCGGACCGGCGACCACGGTATCAACCCGCGGCGCCTGCGTTAAGTCACGACCATCCGCCGCCAGCGCGGTAATATGGTGATAGCTGCCGTACATCGCCGGGCGCATCAGATCGTTAAAGCCCGCATCCACCAGCACGAAGTGTCGGCTCCCCATCGCCTTCACGCTGCGGACCTGAGTGACCAGCACGCCGGACTCTGCCACCAGGAAACGTCCCGGCTCGATTTCCAGTTTGACCGCATGGCCCAGATGGGCGGCAATTTTGTCGCGCGCCGCGCTCCAGAGGCCGTAGTAGTGATCTGTATCGATCGCCTCTTCCCCTTCGCGATACGGGATCGACAGGCCGCCACCGGCGGAGATCGCCTCCAGATCCTGACCGAATTCGATCACCTGGCGCACCATCGCGCCGCACACCTGCTCAAGATGACCGTAATCGACGCCGGAACCGATGTGCATGTGAATGCCCACCAGCGTCAGGTTGTAGCGCTGCAGCACTTCCAGTGCCGCAGGGAGGTCGGTATACCAGATGCCGTGCTTGCTGTTTTCACCGCCAGTGTTGGTTTTCTGGCTGTGCCCGTGACCAAAACCCGGATTGACTCGCAGCCAGACGCGGTGGCCCGGCGAAACTTGCCCCAGCTGTTCCAGCATATCCACCGAACCGGCGTTGACCGGGATCTGCAGCTCATGCACGCGGGCGAGCGTCGCGCTGTCAATCACGTCAGCGGTGAAGACAATCGCCTCGCCGTCGTGCTTCGGATCGTACCCTGCCGTCAGCGCACGTTCGATTTCACCCAGCGAAACGGAATCCACTTTCACGCCCTGCTCGCGCATCAGACGCAGAATATGGATGTTTGAACAGGCTTTCTGCGCGAAACGCACCACGTCAAACTGATGCAGCGCCGCAATCTTTTCGCGAACGATCTGCGCGTCATAAACCCAGACCGGGCAGCCAAACTCAGCGGGTAAGCGCAGCAGGTTCTCGGCATTCAGATCGGTATCGGTACTGTTCAGGGGGCGTGGCATGGTGTTCTCCGGGTAACGTCATTTTTTAACATTACGCCACAGCGCGAAGAGAATAAAAAATATCGTTTTATCGCGAGTCTATGCAAAAATGATATGGATTCCCGATCAAAACAGGTGCCCTATGTCCGCCGTTAACCTACGCCATATCGAAATTTTTCACGCGGTGATGACCACCGGTAATCTGACCGAAGCCGCGCAGATGCTGCACACCTCGCAGCCCACGGTGAGCCGCGAGCTGGCGCGGTTTGAAAAAGTGTTAGGGTTGACGCTGTTTGAGCGTACGCGCGGCAGGCTGCATCCGACGGTGCAGGGTTTGCGCTTGTTCGAAGAAGTTCAGCGCTCGTGGTACGGCCTGGACCGCATCGTCAGTGCAGCGGAGAGTCTGCGGGAATTCCGCCAGGGCGAGCTATCGATTGTCTGCCTGCCGGTCTTTTCCCAGTCGTTCCTGCCGCCGCTGATTCAGCCGTTTCTCGCCCGCTATCCCGACGTGAATCTCACTATTGTGCCGCAGGAGTCGCCGCTGCTTGAAGAGTGGCTCTCGGCACAGCGCCACGATTTAGGCCTGACCGAAACCCTGGTCACACCTGCGGGAACGGAGCGCACTGAACTGCTGTCTCTGGATGAAGTCTGCGTGTTGCCTGAGGGCCACCGCCTTGCCAGCAAAAACGTGCTGACACCGGCGGATTTCCACGGTGAAAACTATATCAGCCTGTCACAGACCGACAGCTACCGACAGCTGCTGGATACGCTGTTCCAGGAACATCAGGTGAAACGACGGATGGTGGTAGAGACCCACAGCGCGGCGTCCATTTGCGCGATGGTGCGGGCGGGCGTGGGGATTGCGGTGGTGAATCCGCTCACGGCGCTGGACTATGCCGCAAGCGGGATTGTGATCCGCCGCTTTAGCATTTCCGTTCCCTTTACCGTGAGCCTGATTCGTCCGCTGCATCGCCCGGCGTCTGCGCTGGTTGATGCGTTTACGGCGCATCTGGTGGAGCACTCCCACCGGGTGGCGCAGCAGTTACCGGACCTGCAAAACTAGCCTCTTACGACAACATAAACTCGACGGCATCGGCGGCATGAATTGCCGTGGTGTCAAAGACCGGGAGCGCGCTGTCGTCAGCCGGAACCAGCAGACCAATCTCGGTGCAGCCAAAGATCACCCCTTCGGCGCCCTGCTCCGCGAGTTTATCGATCACGCCGAGATAATAGTGGCGCGAGGCGTCGCTGAAGGTACCGAGGCACAGCTCTTCAAAGATGATCTGGTTGATGCGCGCCCTGTCGGCCTCGTTGGGGATCAGGCTTTCAATGCCGAACTGTGACTCCAGTCGCCCGCGATAGAAATCCTGCTCCATGGTGTAGCGCGTCCCCAGGAGTGCCACGCGCGTCATCCCGCTGGCGGTTATGGCCCGCCCGGTGGCATCGGCGATATGCAGGAACGGCAGCGAGCAGCTTTCCTCAATATGTGACGCCACTTTGTGCATGGTGTTGGTACAGAGCAAAATGCCATCCGCGCCCGCACGCTCCAGCCCGAGGGCCGCTTGTGCGAGGATTTCGCCCGCTTTATCCCACTCACCGCTGGCCTGGCAGGCCTCTATCTCATGGAAATCGACGCTGTGCAGCAGCAGGCTCGCCGAATGCAGGCCGCCGAGACGTTGTTTGATGCCTTCATTAATCAGGCGATAATAAGGAATGGTGGACTCCCAGCTCATTCCTCCCAGCAGACCGATCGTTTTCATATGTTCTCCTGTTCAGATTTCTCCAGTGAAGCAAACTTGTGATCCTGTTTCCAGTTATTTGGCTTGCCGTTTCCTTTTCACTCGCGCTGATATAAATTAATTAAAACAATGTTTCACTAATTAACAGGACACCACGATGTTTATTTTCCACAAAGAGACACAGCTTGAGGATCTGGGCAATGGCGTGACGCGTCGTATTCTGGCGCACGACGGCAAGATGATGGCGGTGGAAGTCAATTTTGAGCAGGGGGCGATTGGGCCAATGCACAACCATCCGCACGAACAGTTAACCTATGTGCTCTCCGGCGAATTCGAGTTCACCATTGGCGAAAAGAAGCACGTGGTGACGGCGGGCGATACCCTCTATAAAGAGCCGCACGTGATGCACGGCTGCGTGTGCCTGAAACCTGGCACGCTGCTGGATACCTTCACCCCCGTGCGCGAAGATTTCCTCAAATAAATAAAAAAGGGCGGTTGTTACCCCGCCCTTCTCGTCATCAATGTGATTTAGTTCGTCGCCAGTTCATGCTCTGGTAGCGGTGAACGTGCATGCATTGCCTCACGAATCAGCACGCTGCCACAAGCCACGATTCCACCGATCAGAGCGGCCAGGATAATGATCAGAGCCTTGCCCGGTCCGTCTTTTTTCACCGGCATCGACGGCGAAAGCTGATACTTGAACGGTTCAAAATTCACATCATTGATGGAGAGCTTCTCCAGCTGAGCCAGATGGTATTCGCGGTTCTGGAAATCGGCGTTCAGCTCGGCCACATCTTTCAACGATTTCTCAATTCGCAGTTTCTGCGCAATCCCGTCCGCGCCCAGCGCGATGGAGTAATCAGGATCATCTTTTACCGCCTGACCGTTGCTGTAGACCGGCTTTTTGATTCCGGCGGCGTTTGCCACTTCCAGAGAGTAGTTAAGGCGCTGAAGATTGGTGTTATGGATCGTCGTCAGACGGACACGGTCCAGCTCCAGCCGCTCTTTTTCCATCTGCGTTTTCAGTCCCAGCGCGTTACGCACGTTGAGCATCGTCTCTTTCTCAACGATGGCAGAGATGTAATCGATGTACCCTTTCAGCACGATCTGCGCGTCTTGCGCCGTCGGCGCGCTAAAACTCAACGTCCATGACGCGTAGGGCGCTTTATCGGAATTTTTGGCTGCTGCGTTATCGGTCGCGGTCATGCGTTCAGCAATATTCACCGCCGCGCGATGCAAGTCCTGCGGATCGATCTCAGCATCTTTTAACTGCGCCATCACGAAGGGGGAGGTTTTCAGATACTCTTCCAGCAGCGACTGAGACTGAAACTTTTTGATAAACAGGTTAAAGACGTCCGAGCGCTTAACGCTGACATCGACATCCAGCACCTGCAGCGCGATCAGCATTTTCTGCACGTCACTCCACTGGGTTTGCTCCGCGGGGGTCACTACCGCTTTACTGGTCCACTTTTGTGGCATCAGGAAGGCGGCGATAAGCCCCACGACAGCAAAAGCGAAAACCACAGCAATAATCCGCTTTCTGGCAGCAAATAAGATTTCGAAGAGCCCCAGGAGGTCAATTTCTTTCTGGGCAACGACCGGGGGTGGATAACTGGCAAAATGCAGCTCCGTGCTTTTTTTGATATCCATAGCAGACATTCTAATTCTTCTGGTTGAGTTGCAGTGAAATCCTGCCAATCACAGTTAGGTGAAATGGATGATACCCGAAACTAAGAATCATCTGAATGTGCGTTTGCAAAAAATGAGGAATGCGCTACGAAATTTAGTAGTTAGTCGCAATGAGTTATTGAATGTTACAAAGACACATGTTTCACCCGTCACCGATCTCCTCCTTCGGCTTTTCTTCTGTCTAAAAGTCAAAATTGCCAGCCACCTCACCTTATTGAAACAGCGTTTCGACAGCGATCACATTTCCATCATTAATAGAATGACGCAGAAACAAATCGCAATAAAATAAATTAAAACGATGTTTTACAAATCAAGAACAACGGTTCGTTTGTTTTTGAAACCCAGACAAGGCGTGTCCAAATGGAATGATAAAACATCTTATTTATCAGCAGGTAAATGGAGTAGACCTCGTGCGACGCACACCGAACACTCGCTTCCCCGTCTCGTAAAACCGATGCGGGCAGCAGCACCACCAGCAGATTCCGTTTTAAACCATTGATTGCCAGGTAGGTATGTATGAATGAAAACAAAATGCTGGGGCTAGCGTGGATATCACCCTACATAATCGGGTTGATAATCTTTACCGCGTTTCCCTTTGTTTCATCTTTCTTTCTCAGTTTCACTGATTACGATCTGATGAGCCCGCCGGTATTTAACGGCATAGAAAACTACCGCTACATGTTTACAGAAGATACCCTCTTCTGGAAATCCATGGGCGTCACTTTTGCCTATGTATTTTTGACCATCCCGCTGAAGCTGGCCTTTGCGCTGGGAATTGCGTTTGTCCTGAACTTTAAATTACGCGGCATTGGATTCTTCCGAACGGCCTATTATATTCCGTCAATCCTCGGCAGCTCCGTCGCTATTGCCGTTCTGTGGCGCGCGCTGTTTGCGATTGATGGCCTGCTGAACAGCTTTATCGGTGTATTTGGTCTGGACCCGGTGAACTGGCTCGGTGAACCGTCTCTGGCGCTGATGTCCGTCACCTTACTGCGCGTCTGGCAGTTTGGTTCCGCTATGGTCATCTTCCTGGCCGCTCTGCAAAACGTTCCGCAGTCTCAGTATGAAGCGGCGATGATCGACGGCGCTTCCAAATGGCAGATGTTCATGAAAGTGACCGTGCCGCTGATTACACCAGTGATCTTCTTCAACTTCATTATGCAGACCACCCAGGCGTTCCAGGAATTTACCGGTCCGTACGTGATAACGGGCGGTGGACCAACCTATTCGACCTATCTGTTCTCGCTTTACATCTACGACACCGCCTTCAAGTACTTTGATATGGGTTACGGCGCAGCGCTGGCCTGGATCCTGTTCCTGGTCGTCGCGGTCTTTGCCGCTATCGCCTTTAAATCTTCGAAATACTGGGTGTTCTACTCTGCCGATAAGGGAGGCAAAAATGGCTGATATTCAGGAACTCTCCACGGCGAGAAGCATCGCGGAACGCGAAGTGGCCCGCACGCTGCGCAAAGAGAAAATCAACGCCAGTATCCGCTACGTGATCCTGCTGTTTGTTGGCCTGCTGATGCTCTATCCGCTGGTGTGGATGTTCTCGGCGTCGTTCAAACCGAACCACGAGATCTTCACCACCCTGAGCCTGTGGCCCGCACACGCCACCTGGGACGGCTTTATCAACGGCTGGAAAACCGGTACCGAATACAACTTTGGCCATTACATGCTGAACACCTTTAAGTATGTGATCCCGAAAGTGATTCTGACCATTATTTCCTCCACCATCGTGGCGTACGGCTTTGCCCGCTTCGAGATCCCCTGGAAGAAATTCTGGTTCGCCACGCTCATCACCACCATGCTCCTGCCGAGCACCGTACTGCTGATCCCGCAGTACCTGATGTTCCGCGAAATGGGCATGCTGAACAGCTATATGCCGCTGTACCTGCCGCTGGCGTTCGCCACCCAAGGGTTCTTCGTCTTCATGCTGATTCAGTTCCTGCGCGGTGTTCCGCGTGACATGGAAGAAGCCGCACAGATCGACGGCTGTAACTCCCTGCAGGTGCTGTGGTATGTGGTAGTGCCGATTCTGAAACCGGCCATTATCTCCGTCGCATTGTTCCAGTTCATGTGGTCAATGAACGACTTCATCGGGCCGCTGATTTATGTCTACAGCGTGGATAAATACCCGATTGCACTGGCTCTGAAAATGTCCATCGACGTCACCGAAGGTGCGCCGTGGAACGAAATTCTGGCAATGGCGAGCATCTCCATTCTGCCATCCATCATTGTCTTCTTCCTGGCACAGCGCTACTTCGTACAGGGCGTAACCAGCAGCGGAATTAAAGGTTAAGAGGGAAATATCATGGCTGAAGTTATTTTCAACAAACTGGAAAAGGTTTACTCCAACGGCTTCAAAGCGGTACATGCTATCGACCTGAAAATCGCTGAGGGGGAATTTATGGTGATCGTCGGGCCATCCGGCTGCGCCAAATCGACCACTCTGCGTATGCTGGCGGGTCTTGAGACCATCAGCGGTGGCGAAGTCCGCATCGGTGAGAAGATCGTCAACAACCTCGCGCCAAAAGAGCGCGGAATTGCGATGGTGTTCCAGAACTACGCGCTCTATCCGCACATGACCGTGCGTGAAAACCTGGCCTTCGGTCTGAAGCTCAGCAAAATGCCGAAAGATCAGATTGAAGCACAGGTCAACGAAGCGGCGAAAATCCTCGAACTGGAAGAGCTGCTGGACCGTTTACCGCGCCAGCTCTCCGGCGGTCAGGCACAGCGTGTGGCCGTGGGTCGCGCCATCGTCAAAAAACCTGACGTGTTCCTGTTCGATGAACCGCTCTCCAACCTCGACGCCAAGCTGCGCGCCTCGATGCGTATCCGTATTTCTGACCTGCACAAACAGCTGAAGAAATCCGGTAAACCGGCGACCACCGTTTACGTCACCCACGATCAGACGGAAGCGATGACCATGGGCGACCGCATCTGCGTGATGAAACTCGGTCACATCATGCAGGTGGATACCCCGGACAACCTCTACCACAAACCGAAAAACATGTTCGTGGCCGGGTTTATCGGCGCACCTGAGATGAATATTCGCGCCACTCGACTGGTCGATCAGCAGGGCCGTCTGGCGCTGAGCATCGGCAATGAAACGATGCCATTAAGCGAAACCCTGCACGACAAAGTGATCGGCCATCAGGCGCAAGACACCTTCTACGGCATCCGCCCGGAATTCGTCTCTGTCTCTGACGAGCCGTTCGCAGAAGGTAGCTGCAGCGGCGAGCTGGTCCGCGTAGAGAACATGGGTCACGAGTTCTTCGTCTACCTGAAAGTCTCTGATTACGAACTGACTGCCCGAATTCCTTCCGATGAAGCTAAGCCTATGATTGATAAAGGACTTCACCGTAAGGTGTATTTCAAGTTTGATATGAATAAGTGCCACATTTTTGATGCAAAAACTGAACTGAACATCTCAATCTAACTGGAGTTATAAAAATGAAAAAAGTGCTTTTAAGCGCAGCAATCTCCGCTACCCTGGGCCTTACTGCTTTGCCATCGATGGCGCAAGATGTTGATTTACGTATGTCCTGGTGGGGGGGTAATGGCCGCCATCAGGTTACCCTGAAAGCGTTAGAAGAGTTCCACAAACAGCATCCGGACATTAACGTCAAAGCCGAATACACCGGCTGGGACGGCCACCTGTCGCGCCTGACCACCCAGATTGCAGGCGGCACCGAGCCGGACGTTATGCAGACTAACTGGAACTGGCTGCCGATCTTCTCGAAAACCGGCGACGGCTTCTACGATCTCAACAAAATGAAAGACGTGATCGACTTAAGTCAGTTCGATGCCAAAGAGCTGCAGTCCACCACTGTCGACGGCAAGCTGAACGGTATTCCGATCTCCGTGACCGCGCGCGTGTTCTATTTTAACGATGAGACCTGGAAAAAAGCGGGCGTCGAATACCCGAAAACCTGGGACGAGCTGAAAGCCGCGGGTAAAGCCTTTGAGAGCAAACTGGGTAAACAGTATTACCCGGTGGTTCTGGAACATCAGGACACGCTGGCACTGCTGAACTCCTACATGATTCAGAAATACAACATTCCAGCCGTTGACGAAAAAGCGAAAAAATTCTCCTACAGCAAAGAGCAGTGGGTGGAATTCTTCCAGACTTACAAAGATCTGGTGGATAGCCACGTGATGCCAGACACCAAATACTACGCGTCATTCGGCAAGAGCAACATGTATGAAATGAAGCCGTGGATTCAGGGTGAATGGGGCGGTACCTACATGTGGAACTCCACCATTAACAAGTATTCCGACAACCTGAAGCCACCGGCGAAACTGGAGCTGGGTAGCTACCCAATGCTGCCAGGCGCAACGGATGCTGGCCTGTTCTTCAAACCGGCGCAGATGCTCTCTATCGGTAAATCGAGCAAAAACCCGGAAGCCGCAGCAAAAGTCATTAACTTCCTGCTGAACAGCAAAGAAGGGGTGGATACGCTGGGTCTGGAGCGCGGCGTGCCGCTGAGTAAAGTGGCGGTGCAATACCTGACAGAAGACGGCACCATCAAAGAGAACGATCCGGCCGTTGCGGGCCTGCGCCTGGCGCAGTCTCTGCCAGCCAAACTCTCTGTCTCGCCATACTTTGACGACCCGCAGATCGTGGCGCAGTTCGGCACCTCCCTGCAGTATCTCGACTACGGTCAGAAATCCGTGGAAGAGACGGCAACCGACTTCCAGCGTCAGGCTGAACGTATCCTGAAACGCGCGATGCGCTAATTCCTGTGACCTTCCCTGCCCTGCTACCTCCGGTAGCAGGGTATTTTTTTATCCGGAGAACACGCTATGAAAGGCAAAATCATCCCGCTGAATTTTCGCACGCGCCAGGACAGTGAAACGGGGCACGAGGTGATACGGATGACGCCCCCGCACATCATTTGTCACCGCAACTACTTCTATCAAAAGTGTTTTACTCAGGACGGCAGCAAGCTGATTTTTGGCGGCGCGTTTGAGGGCCACTGGAACTACTACCTGCTGGATATCGCCAGAGAGCAGGCCACCCAGCTCACCGACGGTGCGGGTGATAACACCTTTGGCGGGTTCTTATCTCATGATGATAACTCGCTGTGGTATGTGAAAAACAACCGCGAACTGCGGCGCGTCTGTCTCGACAGTTTCGAAGAGCAGATTGTGTATGCGGTCGACGACGAGTGGGTGGCGTATGGCACCTGGGTCGCGAATTCAGACTGCACAAAACTGGTCGGGATCGAAATCAAAAAGCGTGACTGGCAGCCGTTGACCGACTGGAGCAAGTTCCGCGCCTTTTACTTTACCCAGCCCGAATGCCGCCTGAGCAATATTGATCTACGCACCGGCGAGCAGCAGGTGATTTTGCAGGAAAAACGCTGGCTCGGGCATCCGATCTATCGTCCGTTTGACGACAGCACAGTGGCGTTTTGCCATGAAGGACCGCGAGATGCCATCGACGCCCGTATGTGGCTCATCAATCCCGACGGCAGCCAGCTTCGCAAGGTGCGCCAGCATGCGCCGGGGGAAAGTTTTACCCATGAATTCTGGGTGCCGGATGGTTCCGCGCTCTATTACGTCGCGCACAAGGAGAACGATCCTCAGCGCTATCTTTGCAGCGCCGATCCACTGACGCTGGAAAATCGTCAGCTGATGGCAATACCGCCCTGTTCGCATCTGATGAGTAACCACGACGGCTCGCTGATCGTGGGCGACGGCGCGCCGCACAACACGGGCGATATCAGCCTGAACGATCCTTTTATCTGGGTATTTAATATTGCGACCGGAACGCAACACGCCGTTTGCCAGCATAACACCAGCTGGAAAGTGCTGGACGGTGACCGCCAGGTGACGCATCCACACCCGTCGTTTTCACCGGATAATCAGTGGGTGTTGTATACGTCGGATGAGGAAGGAATGCCGGCGCTGTATTTAGCGCGAGTGTAAAAAAAGCCCGGCAGGCGTAGCGCCGCCGGGCAGCAAAAATCAGACGCCGATATTGCGTAACTTCTCCCCCGCCATCAGCTTGCGTTCGATATGTTCCAGCGTGACGTTTTTGGTTTCAGGAATCAGCCAGAACGTGATGCCGATAAACGCCACATTCAGCACCGTATAGAGCCAGAAGGTTCCCGCTGCGCCGATGGAGTCGAGCAGCGTCAGGAAGGTCGCGCCGATAATCATGTTCGACACCCAGTTGGTGGTAGTGGAACAGGTGATACCAAAGTCGCGGCACTTCAGCGGCTGAATTTCCGAGCACAGGATCCACACCACCGGCGCAGCGCTCATCGCATAGCCTGCGATGCACATCATGGTCATGCCGACGGAGAGCCAGGAGAGACTGCTGGAGGCCGTGCCGTTATCGAACTGCATCAGACAGTAGCCGAGGATCAGCGTTCCGAGCGCCATCACGCTGAAACCAATTTTCAGCGCCGGTTTGCGCCCCGCTTTATCGACGGTAAATACGGCGATAAAGGTGGCGAACATAAAGGTCAGGCCCACCACCAGCGTGGCGATCATCTGCTGTTCGGTAGTGGTAAAACCGGCCATTTTGAAAATGCGCGGCGCGTAATACATGATGATGTTCATCCCGGTAAACTGCTGCATCGCCTGCAGCAACATCCCAAGAAACACCGCGCGGCGCACGTTGCGGTTGGCTTTAAACAGCGACCAGCCGCCCTGCTTCAGCTTCAGGCTTTCGCGGATTTCATTCAGCTCTTCGCGCGCTTTTTCCGAGGTATCGCGCAGCATCCGCAGCACTTCTTCCGCCTCCACGTGGCGCCCTTTTTGTGCCAGCCAGCGCGGGCTGTTCGGCAAGAAAATCACCAGCACCATCAGCAGTACGGCGGGCAGCGCCAGCACGCCCAGCATTGCGCGCCAGTTGCCGCTATAGCTGAAATAAGTATCCGAAAGAAATGCCAGCACGATACCCAGCGTCACCATCAGCTGGTACATGCTGATCATTTTCCCGCGCACGTTTTCACTCGCCATTTCAGAGAGGTAGAGCGGGGCCGTGTAGGACGCAATCCCCACCGCTACGCCCAGCAGCACCCGGGAAAGCAGTAACGCTTCAACGCCTGTGGCAAACGCGGAACCGAGCGAACCGGCGACAAACAGCACTGCCCCCACCATCAGGCTGTATTTGCGCCCCAGCCGGAAAGAGAGCCAGCCGTTGAACAGGGCACCCAGCGCCGCGCCGAGCATCATACTGCTCACCACCCACTCCTGCAGACGGCTGCTAAGCGTAAAGTGGTCGGTGATAAACGGCAGCGCACCGGCGATCACGCCGATATCCAGCCCAAACAGTAAACCGGCCACCGCCGCTGAAACGGACACGAACAGATTCATTCTGCGGGTATCGCGCAGGGCGCGGGGCATAAAGGTAGAGTCATTGATAGATGTCATAATTTCCTGCCTGAACAGCGTTAAGACGTTAACTGAAATTACGAGAAAGCCAGCAAAAGTGTCAGGCTGTTAGACGCGAAGTTATGGATTATTTGGCTGGGCAGTAGCGATCTGTGATGGACATTACAATTTCAACTCTGGGTAATTAATCACCATTTATTGTTAATGCATTAATTTATAAGCAATAAAGTTGTGATATGCATCCATCATGGATTTTCACTATGGATTTTATGACTTTGCGAATATGGACAAGCTGATTTTTTGGCAAAAAAAACCTCCGCACCAGGCAGAGGTTTTCTTTATAAGGCGAGAATTAACGCGCCAGCCAGCCACCGTCCACCGCAACGGTGTAGCCGTTGATGTAGTCAGATGCCGGGGAGGCCAGGAAGACAATCGGCCCCATCAGATCGCTTGGCAGACCCCAACGGCCCGCCGGGATGCGGTCGAGAATTTCCGCGCTACGCTGTTCATCCGCACGCAGCTGCTGGGTATTGTTGGTCGCCATGTAGCCTGGTGCAATCGCGTTGACGTTGATGTTGTGCTTCGCCCACTCGTTTGCCAGCAGACGGGTCACGCCCATCACGGCGCTTTTTGACGCAGTGTAAGACGGCACACGGATGCCACCCTGGAAAGAGAGCATGGAGGCGATATTGATGATCTTGCCGCCGTTACCCTGGGCGATAAAGTGTTTCGCCGCCGCCTGAGACATGAAGAACACGCTCTTAATGTTCAGGTTCATCACGTCATCCCAGTCGCGCTCGCTGAAGTTGATCGCGTCTTCACGACGAATCAGACCCGCGTTGTTGACCAGCACATCGATATGACCAAATTCCGCCACGGCGCGATCCAGCAGTTCAGGGATCACGTCGATTTTGCGCAGGTCCGCGGTCAGGCTCAGGAAGCGACGACCCAGCGCAGTCACGCGCTCGATGGTTTCAGTCGGTTCAACAATGTTGATCCCCACGATATCGCAGCCCGCTTCCGCCAGACCCAGCGCCATACCCTGGCCCAGGCCGGTGTCACACCCGGTTACGACCGCTACTTTACCCTGCAGAGAAAATGCATCCAGAATCATGTTTGTTCCTTAATCTTTCAGAGCCTGTCACGAACAGGCAGGTTTATGCTTCACTGCCCGCGACTAGCGCAGATCCTTAACAGCGACGTGGTCCATGTCATCGAAGACCTGATTTTCACCGACCATACCCCAGATGAAGGTATAGGCTTTGGTGCCAACACCGGAGTGAATGGACCAGCTCGGCGAAATCACGGCCTGCTCGTTTTGCATCACGATATGGCGCGTCTCTTGTGGCTGCCCCATCATGTGGAACACGCAGGCGTCTTCGTCCATGTTGAAATAGAAATACACTTCCATGCGGCGCTCATGGGTATGGCACGGCATGGTGTTCCACAGGTTGCCTGGGTCCAGTTCGGTCAGGCCCATGCTGAGCTGGCAGGTTTCCAGCACATCAGGAACGAAGTATTTGTTGATGGTGCGGCGGTTGCTGGTGAGGTTGTCACCGAGGGTGACTGGCGCAACATCCGCTGGAGTGACTTTTTTGGTTGGGTATGCCGTATGCGCCGGTGCGCAGTTATAGTAGAACTTCGCCGGTTTGCTGCTATCGATGCTTGCGAATACCACTTCCTGCGCGCCTTTGCCGACATAGAGGGCATCGCGATGACCGATTTCATAGCAGGTGCCGTCTACCGTGATAGTGCCCGGCCCGCCGATGTTAATCACACCCAGCTCGCGACGCTCCAGGAAGTAGCTGACGCCCAGCTGTTTACCCACTTCGCCACCCACGGAAACGGTTTTAGTGGTTGGCATGATCCCGCCGACGATGATGCGGTCGATGTGGCTGTACACCATGGTGTATTCATCAGCTACAAACACCTTCTCAACTAAAAACTCATCGCGCAGACCCTGAGTATCCAGTGTTTTAGCGTGCGCGCTGTGGATGCTTTGTCTGACGTCCACATTTACCTCCAGAATTGATCGTGCCCGAGGGCAAGGATGATTAACGAAACAACGTTCCGTTTTCTCTATGAGCACATAGTATCCGCTGCGAAATGGGTTTTCAATTACATTTAAAACGATGTTTCACTTTTTCTGCATCTTAATAACAGAAGTGTAGTTTGGATCACGATTGTTAAGCGTTGACAGGGATGCAAAGGTGGCATACGGAAAACAGGTGCAGAATATTTATCATAGTAAACAATCAATTATAAAACCTTTAAGATTTGACCGCAGAGAAAACATTCCACGTTCAAAATCAAAGATAGCCCTGACGACAAACAATTATTCTTACAAAGTGCGCCATCAGTCACACACATTGAAACGATGTTTTGATAATTTAACACTCAGTTTTTAACTTATCTCACATTCAGATCTGACTGGCAGAAAGTATCCTGCGGTCATATTAAAGGAGCGCATCATGGCTAAAGGTATGCGGGTCAAGCTGAACTATGACGTCAGCCGCGATCCGGATACAGGCGTGGAAATCACTCGCCTGACCCCACCGGAAGTAACCTGTCATCGAAACTACTTTTATCAGAAGTGCTTCTTTAATGATGGCAGCCATCTGCTGTTCGCCGGAGAGTTCGACGGCCACTGGAACTACTATCTGCTGGATCTGAAAAAAGCCGAAGCGGTGCAGCTGACGGAAGGCGCGGGTGACAATACGTTTGGCGGTTTTCTCTCGCCGGATGATAAGTCCCTTTATTACGTCAAAAACGACCGCACTCTACTGGAAGTGAATCTGGACACGCTGGTCGAGCGCGAAGTGTATCGCGTCTCCGACGAGTGGGTCGGCTACGGCACCTGGGTCGCCAACAGCGATTGCACCAAACTGGTCGGGATCGAGATCGCCAAAAGCGACTGGACGCCACTGAACGACTGGAAAATTTTCCACGACTTCTTCCACAAAGGGCCACACTGCCGCCTGCTGCGCGTGGATCTGAAAACCGGTGAAAGCGCGACCATTCACGAAGAGAAAAACTGGCTCGGCCACCCTATCTATCGCCCGTTCGACGACAATACCGTCGCCTTCTGCCACGAAGGCCCGCACGACCTGGTGGATGCGCGGATGTGGATGGTGAACGAAGACGGCAGCAATGTGCGCAAAGTGAAAGAGCACGCCGAAGGCGAAAGCTGCACGCACGAATTCTGGGTGCCAAACGGCTCCGCGCTGGTGTATGTCTCGTATCTGAAAGGTCAGCAGGGCCGCACCATTTACAGCTTTAACCCGGACACCGGCGTCAACGACGCGGTCATGCAGATGCCAGCCTGTTCTCATTTGATGAGCAACTTTGACGGCACGCTGCTGGTCGGCGACGGTTCTGGTACGCCGGTGGATGTGAAAGACACCAGCGGTTACACCATCGATAACGATCCTTATCTGTACGCCTTTGACGTGGCGAAAAAAGCGCACTTCCGCATCGCCCGTCACGATACCTCCTGGGCCACCGTGGCAAACAGCCGTCAGGTGACCCATCCGCATCCATCCTTTACTCCGGATGATAAAGCGGTGCTGTTCAGTTCCGATAAAGACGGCAAACCCGCTCTCTATATCGCGAAACTCCCCGAGCAACCTGAAATGTTGCATGCATGATTTAAGTTAGTGTTTCTGTAACTGGCCTTGCCCTCCTCCTGGAGGGCTTTTTTTTGGTTTGAAGAACATCTGTTTGCTCGTGATTTCGACCCGACCAGGCGAATACCCCCTGCCGACAGGCATAAAAAAGCCGGCTCATGCGAGCCGGCTTTTTCCCGGAGGTACTGTTTATTATTATTTAGAAGGAATATGCCACACCTAAACGGAAACGCGTCTGACGTTCGTCGGTCTCTTTCACGCCCACGTTGCCCACTTCCACATACGGCGCCCAGTTTTTATCCCATTTGTATGCCAGCTTAGCGTTATATTCGTTGGAATAATCTTTATTATTATTACGAATCATCCCTTCTGAACTCTTCGCGTAGACATAGTTCAGCTCGGTACGGAAATCACCCATTACCCAGCCTACCCACGCATCGCCACGGTTAACTTTATCGTCGTCTTTATTTGAGCTTGAAGGATAGCGCGTATATTCGTAACGATAACGTGCAGCCACATAGAAGCCACTGTCGAAACTGTATTGCAAATGAAGATTCGGTTTATAGATGGTGCGGCTGTCATTACTTTCGATGGTAAATGCCGGTGTCAGCGCAATATTGTCGGTGGCTTTCCAGCGCCAGCTAATCTGGTCTTCGTGGCCGTTACCGACGACATCCGCAAAAGGCTGGTCGGCTTTATCGCCGCCTGATTTCCATTTTGCTTCAACGGAAAAACCTAAGCCATTGGCGAAGCGGTGTGACACGGAAACACGGTCGGCGTTAGAGCCGCTGTCGATGTATTCGTGACGTAAATCAACGGTAACAGCCTGAGCTGCGAAAGACGCACCAACGAGAGAAGCAAGGACCAGAGATTTTTTAAACATGACAAAACCCTCAAATAAAATTATGTTTCGTTTTTATGAAATTGCATTTTATTTTTTAAATAACGATATTTTAGTGATCGAGATCGTAATTATTTGTTTCAATTTTTTTGGCAAAGATCGACGTGACACCCATCAACAAACATCGGGCATTAAAAGGGAATTTCAGGTGTAAGATCACAAAAAGAGGATATTTGATCAGAATATGAAGTTTCTGGATTTTACTGGAGGCTTTAGAATCATCTCATAAGCGTAAAAATAGATTTCAGCGCACACAAAAAAGCCTCCAATAAGGAGGCTTCTAAAAAGAGACCTATTTCAGTCCGGTTATCTTTCGATGGCGAGCGCCACGCCCTGCCCGCCACCAATGCACAAGGTCGCTAGCCCTTTGCGGGCATTGCGCTTGGTCATCTCATGCACCAGCGAAACTAAAATACGGCAGCCGGATGCGCCAATCGGGTGCCCAAGCGCAATCGCCCCACCGTTGACGTTCACCCGGCTCGGATCCCACTCCAGCATTTTCCCCACCGATATCGCCTGTGCGGCAAACGCTTCATTCACTTCAATCAGATCCACGTCGCTGAGCTGCCAGCCCGCGCGCTCAAGACAGCGGCGCGTGGCATATACGGGAGCGATGCCCATCAGGGCAGGATCGACGCCCACGCTGGCGAACGCTTTGATGCGCGCCAGCACCGGCAGATTCAACTCTTCGGCTTTGCTTTCGCTCATCATCATCACCGCCGCTGCGCCGTCGTTGATCGACGAGGCGTTGCCCGCCGTCACCGAACCGAGCGTTTCAAAGGCAGGATTGAGTTTAGCCAGCCCTTCCGCGCTGGCATCCGTGCGCGGCTGTTCATCCGTATCGATAATCAGCAGCTCGCCGTTGTGGCGCAGGGTGTCCACCGGCACGATTTCATCACGAAAACGCCCTGAGTCGATGGCGGCACGCGCTTTTTGCTGTGAACTGAGCGCATAGGCATCCTGAAGCTCACGGCTGATGCCATATTCCCGCGCCAGGTTTTCTGCGGTCACGCCCATATGGTAATCGTTGAACGCATCCCACAGGCCGTCATGCACCAGGCTATCAAGCAGTTGGCTGTTGCCGAGCTGTGCGCCGGTGCGGCTGTCCGTCAGGACGTGCGGCGCGCGGCTCATGTTCTCCTGGCCGCCGGCAATGATCACATCGGCCTCGCCGCACTGGATCGCCTGCGTCGCCAGATGCAGCGCTTTCAGACCCGAACCGCAGACGTCGTTGATCGTGATCGCCGACACAGTATTCGGCAGCCCGCCTTTCAGTGCCGCCTGACGCGCAGGGTTCTGCCCGGCGCCCGCCGTCAGCACCTGGCCCAGGATCACTTCATCTATTTCATGGGCGGGAATTCCACTGCGTTCGACCAGCGCCCTGACGACCACGCTCCCCAGCTCCACTGCAGAATGGCGAGCCAGCGCGCCCTGGAAACAGCCGATTGCCGTACGCAACGCCCCCACGATCACGACCTCTTTCATCTCTACCTCTGCGCAAAATGACACCGCTGATAGTAGATGCATTGTTATCAACAATTAACGTAATTGTTTAAAATAAGTGAGTTTTGTCACAGGATTAGCGCGCGTCCTGCAGATACTGGCGCAGCCAGCTTCCGGCGACGCCTGGCGGGCTTCGTTTGTTCCACAGAAGATCGATGGCGATGGTGCGCGGCCAGCCGGGAACGTTGATTTGTACCAGGCTTTTCGCCGCGGCGAACTCTTCCACCAGCGCACAGGGCAGCGCGCACCAGCCGAAGCCCTGCACCGCCATGCTGAGGAGCAGCAAATAGTTAGGCGCAGACCAGATGGGGCCGCGCACCTGGGTGGTTTCCCGTTCCAGATAAGTGCTCAGCTGCAGTTCGCGCCAGCCGTGCAGCTCATCCACCTCCACTCTTCCCTGCGCCGCTAGCGGGTGGGTGGTGGCAACATAGATCGCCATCTGGGTTTGCATCGGCAGGCGGATCACGCCGATCCCGGTGGGGTAAATATCGCGCGCTTCCGTAAGACCGACCTGCGCACGCTCTTTTTGCAGCAGATCGATGACATCCTCTTCCTCGCCAATCAAACACTCAAATTCCGTATGTGGGAAACGCTTGTCGAACTGGATCATCAGATCCTCCAGCACGTCCGGGTTGAGCGTGTCCGAGAGCACAAAGGTCAGCCGCGCTTCCGTCTGGGCGGTCAGGGAGACGGCCAGTTCATCCAGCCGCGCACTGGCGGCCAGAATCGACTGCACGTAACCCAGCACCTGCTCGCCCTGTTCGGTTAACACCGGCTGACGGGCGGATCGGTCAAACAGGGCAAACCCCAGATCTGCTTCCAGATTGGCAATCGCGGTGCTGACAGTGGACTGGCTTTTACGCAGGCGCCGCGCCGCAGCGGAGAACGAACCGGTAGCCACGGTTTCGACAAAAGCGGTAAGGGCTTCGGGAGAGTAGCGCATGATGTATCTATTTTATCGATGGATAGTATCTTTTATATATCACAAATTACGATAAAAATAGGCCACATCAACGCCCATTCCGGCGAATTCATGAGGTCAGGTTATGCAACACAATGTACAAAAACGAAAACTGCCGGAGCGTATCTTCCACGCGGTGTGCTTCGAAGGGATTGCCACGGCAATTCTGGCGCCTACCGCCGCCTGGTTAATGCAGCGTTCGATGGTGGAGATGGGTGGACTCACCATCATCCTGGCGACCACAGCGATGGTCTGGAACATTATCTATAACTATGGATTTGACCGTTTGTGGCCCGTTCACCGCGTAACCCGCACGGCAAAAGTGCGTGCGTTCCATGCTCTGGGCTTTGAGTGCGGCTTTATCGTAATCGGGGTGTCGATCGTCTCGGCGGTGCTCGGCGTAACGCTCCTGCAGGCATTTACCCTGGAGATCGGTTTCTTCCTGTTCTTCCTGCCGTACACCATGTTCTATAACTGGGCGTACGATACGCTGCGCGAAAAAGTCATCAAGCGCCGCCAGCAACGACGCGCCCTGGCGAACTGATCCCTCTAAGGCCGGAACCCTCTTCCGGCCTTACCTGCGACGTCAACTGCGCCTTCAACGCATAATTATGGTAAATTACCCTCCTTTTTGTTCGTTTTATAGTTGATACGTTGCTCTAATGTCGAAAATTTGGTCAAAAGAAGAGACTCTCTGGAGTTTCGCCCTCTACGGCACTGCCGTGGGCGCAGGAACCCTGTTCTTGCCCATTCAGCTCGGCTCCGCAGGCGCGATTGTCCTGCTCATTACGGCCCTCGTGGCTTATCCTTTAACCTACTGGCCGCACAAAGCGCTGGCCCAGTTTATCCTGTCGTCGAACGCCAAAGGCAGTGAAGGGATCACCAGCGCGGTGGCGCACTACTACGGCAAAAAGATCGGCAACCTGATCACCACCCTCTATTTTGTCGCCTTCTTCGTGGTGGTGCTGATTTACGCCGTGGCGATCACCAACTCGATAACAGAACAGCTGGCGAAGCATCTCACCGTTGACACCACCGTGCGCGTGCTGGTGAGTCTTGGCGTGGTGATGGTGCTGAATCTGATCTTCTTAACGGGCCGTCATATCACCCTCAAGGTGATGGGTTTTCTGGTCTTCCCGCTGATCGCCTACTTCCTGTTTGTGTCCCTGTATCTCACCGGCAGCTGGCAGCCGTCGCTGTTGACCAGCCAGATGGCGTTCGATCAGCACACGCTGCACCAGGTATGGATTTCTATTCCAGTGATGGTTTTCGCTTTTAGCCATACGCCAATCATCTCTACTTTCGCCGTCGACAGACGTGAAAAGTACGGTGATGCGGCCATGGGTAAATGCAAAAAAATCATGAAGGTCGCGTACCTGATTATTTGCCTGAGCGTGTTGTTCTTTGTCTTCAGCTGCCTACTGTCGATTCCGCCGTCGTACATCGTGGCGGCCAAAGAAGAGGGCGTGACAATTCTCTCGGCCCTCTCGATGATGCCATCTTCCCCGGCATGGTTGGGTATTTCGGGCATTGTGGTGGCGATTGTGGCGATGTCGAAATCTTTCCTCGGCACCTATTTTGGGGTCATTGAAGGGGCGACGGAGATCGTTAAATCGTCGCTGCATCAGGTGGGCATTAAGAAAAGCCGCGCCTTTAATCGCGCGGTATCGATCATGGTGGTGTCGTTTATTACCTTCGTGGTCTGTTTCATCAACCCGAACGCGATTTCGATGATTTACGCCATCAGCGGGCCTTTGATCGCCATGATTCTGTTCATCATGCCGACGCTCTCCACCTATCTTATCCCGACGCTGAAACCTTATCGCTCTTTCGGCAATCTGCTGACGCTGATCGTCGGCGTGCTGTGCGTGTCGGTCATGTTTGTCGGTTAGCCCTCATGCAGGCCCGGTGAGCGCTTCGCTTTCCGGGCTACACTTGCCGCGCTATGCGATAGAGTACATGCTCCGCGAGACGATGATCGGGGGCGAGCGCAGGATGCAAAAACTCGCCCTCTTTTATCATCCCCAGGCGTTTCATCAGGTTCTCTGACGGCGCATTCAGCACCGAGGTAAATGAGACCACCTCGCTCAGCCCCAGCGTTTTAAAGCCATACTCCAGCGCCGCCGTGGCCGCCTCGTACGCCAGCCCCTGATGCCAGAACGGTTTTGCCAGACGCCAGCCAATCTCCGTGCAGGGTGAAAAGGCAAAACGGTCAGGCTGAGGGTGCAGCCCCAGGCTACCGATAAACTCCCCCGTCGCGGTTAACTCAATGGCCCAAAATCCCCAGCCGCGTTCGGCGATGCCTTCCTGAAATCGCGCGGCAAGATTGTCGCTCTCTTCCCGCGTCAAGGTCGCCGGGAAAAATCGCATGACGTCGCTGTCGCCATTGAGTGCCGCAAAAGGGGCGAGATCTTCTGGCCTCCACTGCCGGAGCAGCAGTCGTGGTGTCTCTATCATCGGGTTATCCTTGTTTTAAGGTGTCGAGGGGGAATGGCCGATCCTGCACGACGGTTTTCATCACCAGCGTCGAGCGCAAATGCTGCACGCCAGGCATTGCCGACAATTTCTCATCGTACAGTTTCTGGAACGCGGGGAGATCGCGCGTGACCACATGCATTAAATAGTCAGGATCGCCGAACAGACGCTGCGCCAGTACGATCTGCGGGATCTCTTCCACCGCCGCCTCAAAGGCGCTGACGGCCCGCTTGTCGCCCTCTTTTAACGTCGCAAAAACAATCGCCACAAAATTGAAGCCCATTTTCGCGGGATCGAGATTTGCGCGATAGCCCGTAATCGCCCCGCTCTGCTCCAGGGCGCGCACGCGTCGGTGACAGGGCGAGAGGCTTAAGTTTACCCGTTCGGCCAGTTCCGTAAGCGACAGACGGCCATCCACCTGCAGCTCAGCAAGTATTTTTCGATCGATGCTATCCATTTAGAAGAGTTTCTCATTTTAGCCCTGTTTTCAGCATAACATTGGAAGCTCATTTCGCCTGGATGTCGATATTCTTTCTTTCCGCTAATGTCGTTTTGGAAGGGTGATCAAAGAATGGAAATGAGTATCGTCGTCGGGTTCTGGCTGGTCTCTTTTCTGCTGATAATGACGCCAGGCGCCGACTGGGCTTATGCCATCAGCGCGGGGATCAACGGGCGGCGCGTGGTACCGGCAGTGATGGGGCTGATGTCCGGGCATTTGCTGGCGACGGTTATTGTGGTGGCGGGTGTCGGGGTGTTGATCGCCGGGCATCCCCTGGCGCTGTCGCTGCTGACCGTCCTGGGTGCCGTCTATTTGCTGTGGCTGGGCGTGACGATTTTGCGCCATCCGGCCACGGTCAGCGCCGCTGAGCAGCAGGACGGAAGCTGGAACCAGTGGGCGCTAAAAGGGCTTTGTATCAGCGGACTGAACCCGAAAGTGTTCCTGCTGTTTCTGGCACTGCTTCCGCAATTTACCGACCCCAAAGGCAGCTGGTCGGTGCCTGTGCAGATGTCCGCGCTGGCGATGATGCACCTGCTCACCTGCACGCTGATCTACCTGCTGGTGGGCTACGGTTCACGGGCGCTATTAGCCACACGCCCTCAGGCGGCGCGGGTAGTGGGCATGATTTCAGGTGGGGTGATGGTGGTCATATCCGTCATTCTGATTTACGGACAGCTCAGATAAAAAAACACCGGCGGGAGCCGGTGCTGAAGTCAGGCGCGGATATCGTCGTATTCGCGCGTTTTATCAAACTCGTGTTTGGCGAACGGGCACAGCGGGATAACTTTGCGGTTCTCCGCGCGCATTTTCTCGACCACTTTCGCCACCAGCTGTTTTCCTACGCCCTGCCCTTTCAGGCTGGCATCGACGTCCGTGTGCTCGATAATGCTCAGATGCTCCCCGGTCGGAACAAACACAATTTCAGCAACCTGATTCCCTTGTGCATCGTTGACGTAAAACTTGTTATGGCCTTCCAGAATATCCATGGTTCCTCGCTTATTTCTGGCGGTACTTCAGGGCACCGCTCGGGCAGGTATCAATCACTCTCTTGACCGTCTCGATATCCACTTCATCGGGGATGATCCACGGCTTACGCTTCAGATTAAACAGCTTGCTGCTGCCGCGCACGCAGTTTCCTGAGTGCTGGCATATCCCCGTATTGAAGTAGACATCGATCTTTTCCCCGGTATAGGCCCGGTACCCCGCGTCCAGTAAATCCTTATCCATGACATTGCCTCTGTTATTGTTATGCGTTCGGGATAAGCATAGCGCTGATATCACGAGGTGACTATGGCTCAGCCGAGCTGTGTCATCAGCATCTGACGCAGCCAGACGTGGCCCGCATCGCGATGCAACCGTTCATGCCAAAGCATCAGCATATCAAAGCCTTCCACGTCGACAGGCGGCGCTGAGACAGTTAATCCCGCCACATTACGCGTGAGCCTTTCCGGCACCACCGCCACCAGATCGGTTTTCAACAGCGCTTCGACCAGGAACAGGAAATGCGGCACCGACAGTACGACTTTTCGCGCCAGCCCGCTGCGGGCCAACGCCACGTCAGTAGCAGCCCAGAAGCCGCCGCCATCCGGGGAGACTATCGCGTGTTCGAGCTGTGAAAACTCCTTTGCCGTGACGCCCGTTCGGAGCGCCGGATGGTCGCGACGGCCTGCCAGAACATAGCGCTCGCTGAAGATCACCCGCTGATGTAATGACGCGGGCGCCCCCTCCCGGGTATGAAAAATCAGATCGATATCGCCCTGCTCAGCCTGCCGCAAAATCCGCTGCGGATTAAGCTCATACACGGCAAGGCGCGAGAGCGGCGCCGCCTGGCGGAGCGCTTCCAGCGCGGGCAGCAGGATTGCCGTCGCCATGTAGTCCGTTGCCGCCACGCGCCAGGTATTTTCTGATTTCTCTGGTTCGAATGATGCCGCCGGGGCGACCACCGACTCCAGAGCCGCCAGCGCCTGACGCAGCGGTTCCCGCAGGGCGTCGGCTCGGGCCGTTGGCCTCATCCCGCGCGGCCCCGGCAGAAGCAGCGGATCGTTAAAAACTTCCCGTAACCGCGCCAGCTGGACGCTGACGGAGGGCTGGGAGAGGTTCAAGCGCCTCGCTGCCCGAGTCACATTTAGCTCGTCGAGGAGTACCTGCAGCGTGAGGAGGAGATTGAGATCGAGCTGCGAGAAATTAATCATGGCAATACCTGTCATTGCGGTAATCAATTTTTACTATAACGGAGATTTCCCTATTCTGACGGGACTTTCTCTATCAGGAATCGCTCATGAATGTATTAATTGTCTTTGCCCATCCCGAACCCCGCTCGCTTAACGGACAGCTGAAAGATGAGGCTGTCAGACATCTGCAGCAGACCGGTCATCAGGTGCACGTTTCTGATCTCTATGGCATGAAGTGGAAGACCGTCCTGGATACCGATGATTCACTCGCCCCGTTGCGCGGTGAACGTTTTGACCCTTCCGTAGACTCCCGCTTTGCCTACGACAACGCCCTACAAGCAGCGGATATCGCCGCTGAGCAGGAAAAATTACGCTGGGCCGATGCCGTGATTTTCCAGTTTCCGCTGTGGTGGTTCTCCATGCCTGCCATCATGAAAGGCTGGTTTGACCGGGTGTACGCCAACGGTTTTGCCTACGGCGTGGGCGAGCACAGCGACCACCACTGGGGCGATCGTTACGGCGAGGGGAATCTGTCCGGTAAACGCGCGATGCTGCTGGTCACCACCGGCGGCTGGGAATCGCACTATGCTCCGCGTGGCATAAACGGTGCTATCGACGACATTCTGTTTCCAATCCAGCACGGGATGCTTTTCTACCCAGGCTTTACGGTGCTGCCGCCAATGCTGATTTACCGCACCGGGAAAACCGACGACGCGAAGTATGCCAATTACCGCCAGCAGCTGACTGACAGGCTGGACAGTTTGTGGCACACAGCGCCGCTGAATTATCGTCGTCAGAACGCCGGAGATTATGAGATTCCTGCGTTAACCCTGCGTCCGGACCTTGCGAAAGGAAAAACGGGACTGGGAATACATCTGCAGGACAGTAATTGATATTGGTGTGAGTATTTTGGACTGGGTGGGGTAGAGCTGGAGCGGGCGAAGGGAATCGAACCCTCGTATAGAGCTTGGGAAGCTCTCGTTCTACCATTGAACTACGCCCGCTTTGAGGTGCGTAAGGCATTATAGACCTTACGCATGTTCACACAAGCCTCCCGACTGCTAACCGGTGAATAATTAACCGCTTAGCATTTCGGTTTGCTGCCCTGCGCCGGAAGGTAGCGCTGAGGATCAATCGCCGTTGCGCGATAGCGAATCTGGAAATGCAGCGCAACGGAACTGGCTCCCGTGCTGCCCATGGTCGCGATTTTCTGTCCGGCTTTTACGTTTTGTCCGTTATTCACCAGCAGCGTATCGTTGTGCGCGTAAGCGGTAATGTAGTCCTCACCGTGCTTAATCATGATCAGGTTGCCGTAACCGCGCAGCTGGTCGCCCACGTAAACCACCTTCCCTGCACCCGACGCATAGACTGGCGTTCCGCGCGCATTCGCAATATCAATGCCTTTGTTGCCACCTTCGGCGGTGGAGTACGGCATAATCACTTTCCCACTGGCAGGCCACACCCAGCAGCGTTGCCCGACCGGCGGCCAGGACGATTGCGGCACCGCATAAGACGGCGTCACTTTGGCGGTTTTACCTTTCGAGGAAGAGGATTTTTTCGCCGTCGAGCTACCGCTATTGAGCCTGAGCTTTTGCCCTATCTCGATGGTATAAGGTGCAGAAATATTGTTCAGGCGAGCCAGGTCTTTCACGCTCGTTCCGGTTGAGCGCGAGATTTTATAGAGTGTGTCGCCGCGCTTAACGGTGTAGACCGCGCCGGAGTAGCTTCCCGAATCCGCTGATTTACTGCCCGAACAGCCTGCCAGCATGAGCGTCAGCATCAGGCAAAAAAGGGCAATCAGGGGATTTCTTGTCAGGCTTCCTGCAAACAAAGCGGCTCCTCGGTCAGCGTAAATGGCGTCCTATGATAGCAGCCTGAATTCTGTTGCCAATCTTTGCTGTAAAGACTCTTTCCGCATTCAGCATTCAAGCCGCCAGCCAAAGAGTGAGATATAATGTTGCCATCCCGTCGTTCGGGTACTGGAGTCGGAATGAGCACACAAGAACACGTCATTTTGGTTAACGCCCAGGGAGAGGTCATCGGCACTCAGGAAAAGTATGCCGCCCACACATCGCATACCCCTCTGCATCTGGCTTTCTCTTCGTGGTTGTTTAACACCCAGGGGGAGTGCCTTGTCACACGTCGCGCCCTGAGCAAAAAAGCCTGGCCCGGCGTCTGGACCAACTCCGTCTGCGGCCACCCGCAAACCGGCGAACGTACCGAACACGCGCTTATTCGCCGCTGTCGGTATGAAATTGGCGCCGAAATCACAGATCTGACGCCCATCGCGCTGGATTTTCGCTACTGCGAAACAGACCCCTCAGGGATCGTCGAAAACGAAATTTGCCCGGTATATGCCGCAAAGCTGGTCAGCCCGCTCAATCTCAATCCCGATGAAGTGATGGCGGTTCAGTGGGTTGATCTGGAGTCGCTGTTCCACGCTGTCGGCGCGACGCCGTGGGCCTTTAGCCCATGGATGGTGTCGCAGGTCGCCATCGCCCATAAAGCACTCAGGCAGTTTGCCGCCGAGCAAACATCATAAAAAAAGCCCCGACGCGATGAACGCCGGGGCTTTTTGCATCTCAGAGACTTATTTTACCGGGCGCATCGCCGGGAACAGAATCACGTCGCGGATGGTGTGGCTGTTGGTGAACAGCATGACCATACGGTCGATACCGATACCCAGACCTGCCGTTGGCGGCAAACCGTGTTCCAGCGCGGTCACGTAGTCTTCGTCGAAGAACATCGCTTCGTCGTCGCCTGCGGCTTTCGCATCAACCTGATCCTGGAAGCGCTGCGCCTGATCCTGCGCATCGTTCAGCTCGCTAAAGCCGTTACCGATTTCGCGGCCACCGATGAAGAACTCAAAGCGATCGGTGATTTCCGGGTTTTCGTCGTTACGACGCGCCAGCGGAGAGACTTCTGCCGGATACTCAGTGATGAAGGTTGGCTGAATCAGGTGCGCTTCGGCCACTTCTTCGAAGATCTCGGTCACGATACGGCCCAGACCCCAGCTCTTCTCAACCTTAATACCGATGCTGTCAGCGATAGCTTTAGCGGAATCGAAGTTATCCAGATCGGCCATGTTGGTCTCTGGACGGTACTTCTTGATAGCTTCGCGCATGGTCAGTTTGACGAACGGCTTACCAAAGTCGAACACTTCGTCGCCGTAAGGCACTTCAGTGGTGCCGAGAATATCCTGCGCCAGGGTACGGAACAGTGACTCGGTCAGTTCAATCAGATCTTTGTAATCTGCGTAAGCCATATAGAGTTCCATCATGGTGAACTCTGGGTTATGGCGAACGGAGATGCCTTCGTTACGGAAGTTACGGTTGATTTCGAACACGCGTTCGAAGCCGCCAACCACCAGACGTTTCAGGTACAGTTCCGGCGCGATACGCAGGTACATGTCCAGATCCAGCGCGTTGTGATGGGTGATGAACGGACGCGCAGACGCGCCGCCTGGGATCACCTGCATCATTGGCGTTTCAACTTCCATAAAATCACGGCCAACCATGAACTGACGGATACCCGCCATAATCTGGGAACGGATTTTGAAGGTTTTACGGGATTCATCGTTAGAGATGAGATCCAGGTAACGCTGACGGTAACGCGCTTCCTGATCCTGCAGACCGTGGAATTTATCCGGCAGCGGACGCAATGCTTTGGTCAGCAAACGCAGTTCGGTACAGTGGATAGACAGCTCGCCCGTCTTGGTCTTGAACAACTTGCCTTTCGCGCCCAGGATATCGCCCAGGTCCCACTTCTTGAACTGCTCGTTGTAGATGCCTTCTGGCAGATCGTCACGGGAAACGTACAGCTGAATACGGCCGCCGACGTCCTGTAAAGTCACGAAAGACGCCTTACCCATCACACGACGAGTCATCATGCGGCCTGCAACGGACACTTCTACGTTCAGCGCTTCCAGCTCTTCGTTTTCTTTCGCGTCGAAGTCAGCGTGCAGCTGGTCTGAGGTATGATCGCGACGAAAATCGTTCGGGAATGGGATACCCTGCTCACGCAGTGCAGCCAGCTTCTCGCGACGGGTTTTCAGTTCGTTATTAAGATCGACTACCGCGTCAGTGCCCTGTGCTTGTTGTTCAGACATGTTGGTTCCTCATAACCCTGCTTTCAAACTTGCTTCGATAAATTGGTCCAGGCTGCCGTCCAGCACCGCCTGCGTGTTGCGGGTTTCAACCCCGGTACGCAGATCTTTGATACGGGAGTCATCGAGGACGTAAGAACGAATCTGGCTGCCCCAGCCGATGTCAGATTTGTTATCTTCCATCACCTGTTTCTCAGCATTCTTCTTCTGCATTTCCAGCTCATAAAGCTTCGCTTTCATCTGCTTCATGGCCTGGTCTTTGTTCTTATGCTGCGAACGGTCGTTCTGGCACTGTGTCACCAGCCCGGTTGGAATGTGGGTGATACGCACCGCAGATTCCGTACGGTTAACGTGCTGACCACCCGCACCGGATGCGCGGTAAACGTCGATACGCAGATCGGCCGGATTGATTTCGATGTCGATATCATCTTCCACTTCCGGATAAACAAACGCGGAGCTGAAAGAGGTATGACGACGGCCGCCGGAATCGAACGGGCTTTTACGCACCAGGCGATGAACGCCCGTTTCGGTACGCAGCCAGCCGTAAGCGTAATCACCGATGATTTTGATGGTCACAGATTTAATACCCGCGACTTCACCTTCAGACTCTTCAATGATTTCGGTTTTGAAACCGCGCGCTTCCGCCCAACGCAGATACATACGCATCAGCATGCTCGCCCAGTCCTGGGCTTCGGTCCCGCCAGAACCGGCCTGGATATCGAGATAGCAGTCGGCGTTGTCGTACTCGCCAGAGAACATGCGGCGGAATTCGAGCTGCGCCAGTTTATCTTCCAGCACGTCGAGTTCGGCGATGGTTTCGTTAAAGGTCTCTTCGTCGTCGGCTTCGACGGCTAATTCCAGCAGGCCGGACACATCTTCCAGCCCCTGAGACATTTGATCCAGGGTTTCAACGATGGCTTCGAGGGAGGAACGCTCTTTACCCAGCGCCTGTGCGCGTTCAGGTTCGTTCCAGACGTCGGGCTGTTCCAGCTCGGCGTTTACTTCTTCAAGACGCTCTTTCTTGGCATCGTAGTCAAAGATACCCCCGAAGAACGCTGGAGCGCTCCGTGAGGTCTTGAATGCGGTTTTTTACCGGATTAATTTCAAACATGGTCTTTTTTCTTTATTGGACTAGTCAAAATGCGGTGATAAGAGCGGGATTGTACCGAATCCACGCCCTTTTTTATAGAGAATAGTGACGCTAAATTGGCCAGATATGATCGATGATAATCTGCAAACTGCGATTGCCGCGAAACTCGTTAATATCCAGTTTGTAGGCCAGTTCGACCTCGCGCACGCCGCTGTCGGGCCAGACGGTGGTATCGACGTTAAAGGCTATGCCATCCAGCAGCGGACCGCCGTTCACCGGCTCGACCATCACTTTCAGATGACGCTCACCCACCAGACGCTGTTGCAGCAGGCGAAAACGCCCGTCGAACAGCGGCTCCGGGAACATCTGCCCCCACGGCCCGGCGTCGCGCAGCATCTGCGCCACGTCCATGGTCATCTCCGCCGCAGACAGCGCGCCATCAGAGACCACTTCACCCTGCAGCAGTGACGGATCCAGCCAGTCGGTCACCAGCGCGCTGAACAGGCGCTGAAATTCGTCGAATTTCGCCTCTTCCAGCGATAAACCGGCCGCCATCGCGTGGCCGCCAAACTTGATCATCAAATTGGGATGGAGCGTGTCGAGGCGCTCCAGCGCATCGCGCATGTGCAACCCCTGGATGGAACGCCCAGAGCCTTTCAGCGTGCCGTCTCCCGCAGGTGCAAACGCGATCACCGGACGGTGAAAACGCTCTTTGATGCGCGAGGCCAAAATCCCGACCACGCCCTGATGCCACTCCGGGTGATACATCGCCAGGCCGCCGGGTAGCGTCTCGGTGCTGCGCTCGAGTTTTTCGCACAGGGTCAGGGCTTCGGCCTGCATCCCCTGTTCGATCTCTTTGCGCGTCTGGTTCAGCGCATCCAGCTCATTGGCCAGCACGCGTGCCTCGCCGATGTTGTCACAGAGCAGAAGCGCCACGCCAACGGACATATCATCGAGCCGCCCTGCCGCATTAAGACGCGGGCCGAGCGCAAAACCGAGATCGCTTGCCGCCAGCTTGAGGGGATCGCGATTGGAAATTTCAAGCAGCGCTTTAATTCCCGGACGGCATTTCCCCGCCCGGATACGCCCCAGCCCTTGCCAGGTCAAAATACGGTTATTGGTATCCAGCGGCACCACGTCCGCCACCGTGCCGAGCGCCACCAAATCGAGGTATTCGGCCAGATTCGGGATCGCAATTCCGCGCGCCTCAAACCAGCCCTTATCACGCAGCAGCGTGCGCAGGGCCAGCATCAGATAAAAAGCCACGCCCACGCCTGCCAGCGATTTCGACGGAAAATCACAGTCGCGCAGATTGGGGTTAATGATGGCTTCAGCTGCCGGCAGCGTTTCACCCGGCAGGTGGTGATCGGTGACGATAACCGGGATCCCGAGATCGTGTGCCCGATCGACGCCGGCATGGGATGAGATCCCGTTATCGACGGTCAGGATCATCTGCGCGCCGCGCGCGTGCGCCTGATCGACCACTTCCGGGCTGAGACCATAACCGTCTTCAAAACGGTTTGGCACCAGATAGGTGACGTTATCGCAGCCCAGCGCGCGCAGGCTGAGGACGCTCAGGGCGGTACTGGTCGCGCCATCGGCGTCAAAATCGCCGACCACGACAATACGGGTCCCTTCACGCAGCGCGTCATAGAGCAATTCTGTCGCTTTTTCGACGCCGCTGAGCTGCTGCCACGGCAGCATCCCTTTGACGCTGCGCTCCAGTTCACTGGCCGTGCGAACGCCGCGCCCCGCGTACAGACGGCGAAGAAGCGGCGACAGGTCGGCAGGTAAATCAACGTTTTCATCCACCTCGCGGCGGCGCAATTTTGTCTTAGTTTTCACGCGGATTATTTACCGCCAAACTGTTTTTGGTGGGCGTCGAGAAACTCTTTCATCTCTTTTGGTCCCTGATAGCCCGGCACGACGTAACCGTTGCTCAGCACAATGGCTGGCGTGCCGGTGACGCCAAACTGCACGCCCAGCGCGTAATGATTGGCGATATCAATATCGCAGGAGGCCGGTTTCACGCCTTTGCCGTTCATGGCGTCATCAAAGGCTTTGTTACGATCTTTAGCACACCAGATGGCTTTCATATCCTGCTCTGGCTGGCTCTGCACGCCCGCGCGCGGGAACGCCAGATAACGCACGGTGATCCCCAGCGCGTTGTAGTCTTTCATCTCTTCATGCAGCTTGTGGCAGTAGCCACAGGTGATATCAGTGAACACGGTGATCACGTGTTTTTCCTGCGCCGCTTTGTAAACGATCATCTCTTTTTCCAGCGCGTTCAGGTTTTTCATCAGCAGCTGGTTGGTCACGTTCACCGGCTGCGCGCCGCTCACGTCATACATTGGGCCTTGAATGAAGTGCTTGCCGTCTTCGGTCACATACAGCACACCGCTGTTGGTCAGCACGGTTTTCATTCCGGCAACGGGCGCAGGCTGAATATCGCTGCTGGTCACGCCGAGTTTTGCCAGCGACTGTTTGATCGCTGCGTCATCAGCATGGGCAAAACCGGTAAAAGAGGCTGCCAGCAGGGAGAACAGCACTAAAGATTTTTTCATTTTCAATCCTATCACTATGGTTCGGCACTCACGCTCGTGGGTGGTGCTGTTGGTGTAGCTGCCGCAAGCGTTCTGTCGCTACATGGGTGTAGATTTGCGTCGTAGAAAGATCGCTGTGCCCCAGCAGCATCTGCACCACGCGCAAATCGGCGCCATGGTTGAGCAAATGCGTCGCGAAGGCATGACGCAGAACGTGCGGCGAAAGTTTTTCACTGTCGATGCCTGCCAGTGTGGCGTAATGTTTAATGCGATGCCAGAAGGTTTGTCGCGTCATCTGCTGCGCGCGCTGGCTGGGGAACAGAACATCAATCGACACACCATTCAGAAGCCACGGGCGTCCGTGCTCCAGGTAGTTTTCCACCCAGTAGACCGCCTCTTCGCCGAGCGGCACCAGCCGTTCTTTATTTCCCTTACCGATCACCCGCACCACGCCCTGACGCAGGCTGATGTCGCTCATGGTTAAACCGACAAGTTCCGAGACGCGCAGCCCGGTAGCATACAACACCTCAAGCATGGCTTTATCGCGTAACTCCAGCGGCAGGTCAACCGCCGGGGATTGTAAAAGCCGATCGACCTGGGCCTCGCTGAGATCTTTCGGAAGACGCTGCGGAAGCTTGGGCGACGCCAGCAGCGCGCTGGGATCGTCGGCGCGCAGCTTCTCGCGATACATATGCTGGAACAGGCGGCGCATCGCACTCAGCAAGCGGGCAGAGCTGGTGGCTTTATAGCCGCCCTCCATGCGTTCGGCCAATAAGGCCTGGAGATCGTCATGCTGCGCCTGTTCAAGAGACAGGTCACGGTGCGCCAGCCACTCCACCAGCAGGGTTAAATCGCGGCGATAAGCGCTGAGCGTATTTTCCGCCAGATTTTTTTCCAGCCACAGCGCATCGAGAAATTGTTCGATGAGGGCGAGATCCTTTTCCACGTCTGCTCCTGTGATTCTGCTATCGGCCATTATGACGTAATGGTACAGGTTTCTGGTACACTACGCGCAAAGTCAAAGCAAGTATTGAGAAGTTTACGCGATGAATATTGGTCTGTTTTATGGTTCCAGCACCTGCTACACCGAAATGGCCGCGGAGAAAATTCGCGACATCATTGGCCCGGAACTGGTGACTCTGCACAATCTTAAAGACGACGCGCCCACAGAGATGGAGCAGTACGACGTTCTGATTCTTGGCATTCCGACCTGGGATTTTGGTGAATTACAGGAAGACTGGGAAGCCATCTGGGATCAGCTCGATTCGCTTAATCTTGAAGGCAAAATCATTGCGCTGTACGGCATGGGCGATCAGCTGGGTTATGGCGAATGGTTCCTGGACGCGCTCGGGATGCTGCACGATAAACTCGCGCCGAAGGGCGTCACGTTTATCGGCTACTGGCCGACAGAAGGCTACGAGTTCACAAGCGTCAAACCGATCATCGCTGATGGCGAACTCTTTGTCGGACTGGCGCTGGATGAAACCAACCAGTACGATCTCAGTGAAGATCGCCTGCAAAACTGGTGCGAGCAAATTCTGGGCGAAATGGCAGAGAAGTTTAGCTGATTTCTTAGCGTCCTGGCGTCGGCTGCTGCATCACCATCCGGCGCAAATCACGCCACTCGCTGGCATCCATACTGTCTGCTGACAGCCAAAGATGCTGGCAACGCGCCCCTTCCTCTTTACGCAAACGAAACATCATCCCGGAATTCAGCATCCAGGGTGTGCCGACGATCTCCCACTCTTTGCCCTGCCAGCGCAACCGCGAGTCCATCAGCAGTTTGATCTCACCCTGACGGGCGTTGATACGCCGCTGACTGCGCACACTGTCGAACACCACCAGCGAAAGAAGCAGCATCCAGAGCGGTGTATAGCTAAGCGGCCACGGCATCAGCAAAATAAAAGCCGCCACAATGCCGTGGAGTAAAAGAGACATCCACTGTGAGCGCCACGAGACGCGCAGATCAGATTGCCACAGGACCACGTTCCCGATTCCGTGTTTGAATTAATTGCACCATCCGCTGCAACTCGGTGTCGGCGGGTTTGCCATGATTCATCAGCCAGTTGAATAAATCCGGATCGTCACTCTCCAGCAGGCGGATAAACAGACGTTTATCATCATCGCTTAAGCTGTCGTACTCATATTCGAAGAAGGGCATGACGGAAATATCAAGTTCACGCATGCCGCGACGGCACGCCCAGTGGATACGGGCCTTGTTGTTAATGTCCATGTCGATTTCCTGCTTAACGTTTCTTCTACCTCTAAGAGGGACGATTTCTAGTGTAACGTGTTTTTTGCTGTTTCATTACTGGAATATGAACAACTGGAAGCACGCTTCCAGAATAAACCCTGCAATCTAAGCGGATTACTCTGTTCTACGTAGCGCTACGCAAGAACAGCGATAAGGCACAATTGGGCTGCTGAAAGCACTTGCAATGACTACAGTCTCTTTTACCATTAGGCATTATCGAAGCGTTATGCAATTCAGGATATCACTATGGCTTTTACTCCATTTTCTCCTCGCCAGCCTGTCGCCTCTGCGCGTCTGCCGCTGACGCTGATTTCTCTTGATGACTGGGCGCTGGCGACCCTCACCGGCGCGGATGCCGAAAAGTATCTGCAAGGCCAGGTGACCGCCGACGTGAGCCAGATGACTGAGCACCAGCATCTGCTGGCGGCGCATTGCGATCCTAAAGGTAAGATGTGGAGCAATCTGCGCCTGTTCCGTCGTCAGGACGGTTTCGCCCTGATCGAACGCCGCAGCCTGCGCGATGCCCAGCTCACTGAGCTGAAGAAATATGCGGTGTTTTCCAAGGTTACTATCGCCGCAGATGACGAACACGTTCTGCTGGGTGTTGCCGGTTTCCAGGCGCGCGCGGCGCTGAAAAATCTGTTCAATGAACTGCCGGATGCGGAAAAACAGCTGGTGAGCGAAGGCGCCACCTCGATTCTGTGGTTTGAACACCCTGCCGAACGCTTCCTGTTGGTCACCGATGTGGCCACCGCCGAGCGCGTCACGGAAGCACTGCGCGGTGAAGCACAGCTCAACAACAGCCAGCAGTGGCTGGCCCTGAACATCGAAGCCGGGTTGGCGGTTATCGATGCCGTTAACAGCGGGCAGTTTATCCCGCAGGCAACGAACCTGCAGGCGCTGGGCGGCATCAGCTTTAAGAAAGGCTGCTACACCGGTCAGGAGATGGTGGCGCGTGCGAAATTCCGCGGGGCCAACAAACGCGCCCTCTGGTATCTGGCAGGCCACGCCAGCCGCGTACCGGAAGCCGGAGAAGATCTGGAGCTGAAAATGGGCGACAACTGGCGTCGTACGGGCACTGTGTTGGCCGCTGTACAGCTGGATGATGGTCGTCTGCTGGTGCAGGTGGTGATGAATAACGACATGGAGCCGGACAGCGTGTTCCGCGTGCGTGACGATGCCAACACCCTGAGCATTGAGCCGCTGCCGTATTCGTTAGAAGAGTGAGTGTTTAGTTTTTTTGCCCGGCAAGCGTAACGCCGCCGGGCAAAAATCAAACCTGTCCGACGTACAGATAAATCGCCAGGAAGTGACACACGCTGCCGCCTAACACAAAGCCGTGCCAGATAGCGTGGTTGTAAGGAATGCGTTTGCAGACGTAGAAAATCACGCCCAGGGAATAGACCACACCGCCCACCGCCAGCAGCGTTACGCCGCCCGCCGCTAACTTCACCGCCAGCTGATAGACCACAATCAGCGACAGCCAGCCCATCGTCAGATAGGTCACCAGTGAAAGCACTTTAAAACGGTGCGCAATGGTGAGCTTAAACAAGATCCCCAGCAGCGCCAGGCTCCAGATGACAATCATCAGGCCGCGCGACAGAGGCGAGTTTAACCCTACCAGTAAAAACGGGGTGTACGTCCCGGCAATCAACAGATAGATCGCGCAGTGGTCGAATTTCTTCAGCCATCGTTTTGCCCGCTGATGCGGAATGGCGTGATACAGGGTCGAGGCGAGGAAAAGCAGGATCATACTCCCGCCATACAAGCTGTAGCTGGTGATCGCCATCGCGTTCGCGTTTGTGTCGAAGGCCTGAACCAACAACAACACCAGGCCCACAATGCCAAACACCAGGCCGATGCCATGGCTGATACTGTTGGCTATTTCCTCAGCCAGTGAATATCCCTGCGCAGTTAATGGTTTGCTAACCATAGAGGACTCCGGGAAAACATAAGATCATGATGTATCGCTTAACTATGCTAACTGAGAATGATTTCAGTGAACACCTGTTAGCTAAAATAAATCCAAATCCCACATTAGTCCTTAAAAATCATTAAATTAAAAACGATTTTCACCTAACAGGTGTGAGTTTTAATCAAAGGCATTTAAAATCAATCACATAAAACTGACTTTGATTCGGATAGATCTCTGCAATCACCTGTTTAAGCGCCTCAAGGGACATATTCTCCTGCTGAGCATGTTTTTCCGTTAGCGTATCCAGCGTGACGGTCGATG
This sequence comes from Lelliottia sp. SL45, assembly GCF_026672535.1. NCBI lineage: Bacteria > Pseudomonadati > Pseudomonadota > Gammaproteobacteria > Enterobacterales > Enterobacteriaceae > Lelliottia > Lelliottia sp. SL45. The sequence goes on along the minus strand of NZ_JAPPRH010000003.1, from coordinate 90,383 downwards.
TTCCCACCACTTCGATGGTGCAAAAATAGGCGTCGTCTTCAAAGCGTCCGACGCGCAAAACATCGCCCGTTTTAAAATGTGATTCAGACTCGTCACGAATGGTGATGGTTTTACGTCCGGCCAGAATGTCATCCTGGAAGCGCTGAAAAAAAGTGATGTCGTTAGGCTGCATGTTATTATTCCCTGAAGATGAAGTCTGATGAGTGAGTTTAGCCACTGTGAGCATGTTCTCCCATTCCGCCATTGCCAGTCTCAACAATCTGGAGATGATGGTCTACAACTATGTCATCAAAAACCGCGACAAGGTGACCTACATGACCATCCGCGAGCTGGCGGATGCGGCTGGCGTGTCCACCACCACCGTGCTGCGTTTTTGTCGCAAGCTCAACTGTGACGGCTATTCCGAATTCCGCGTGCGGTTTAAATTATATTTAGAACAAAACGAACCGCAGCAGGCGAATTTCGGCACCAGTGAAATTATCAGCTTTTTTAAAAGCGTTAACAACGAAGAATTTGATGCGTTATTAGAGCAGGCGGTCGATATTATATTATCGTCAGAGCGTATTATTTTTGTCGGCGCGGGCACGTCCGGATCGCTTGCGAAATATGGTGCGAGATTCTTCTCAAACATCGGTAAATTCAGTAACCATATCGACGATCCTTATTTTCCGGTAACGAACGATATGGCGAAAAATGCGCTGGCGATTGTCTTGTCCGTCTCAGGCGAAACGGAAGAGATCCTGCGCTTCGCCAGCCAGTTCAGCCTGCATCACTGTAAAGTGCTCTCTATCACCAGCCACGAGCACTCGCGCCTGGCAAAACTGGCGGACTTTAATCTCTCCTGGCATGTGCCGCAAACCCGTATTGCAGGCGTCTACGATATTACGACTCAAATTCCGGTGATTTATATTCTTGAATCAATTGGCCGTAAACTGGCGAAGAAACTGGCGGAATAAAACGCCCTGTTTTTTTGATGTAACATATTACATTCCTGCCTAATTGTTATATCGTGACATTTAATTCTGCTTTGCTAGACTCGAAATCATTAGATCCTAAGACGAGCATAGCAAACATGAAAAAACTCACCTTACCAAAAGATTTTTTATGGGGCGGCGCGGTAGCGGCGCACCAGGTTGAAGGCGGCTGGAATAAAGGCGGCAAAGGGCCAAGCATTTGCGACGTGCTGACCGGCGGCGCCCACGGCGTTCCGCGTGAAATCACTCAGGAAGTGGTACCGGGCAAATATTACCCCAACCACGAAGCCATCGACTTCCACGGTCATTACAAAGAAGACATCAAGCTGTTTGCCGAGATGGGCTTCAAATGTTTCCGTACCTCTATCGCCTGGACGCGTATCTTCCCGAAAGGCGACGAAACTCAGCCGAATGAAGAAGGCCTGAAGTTCTACGACGACATGTTCGATGAACTGCTGAAGTACAACATCGAACCGGTCATCACCCTCTCCCACTTCGAAATGCCGCTGCATCTGGTGCAGGAGTACGGCGGGTGGACCAACCGCAAAGTGGTTGATTTCTTTGTACGCTTTGCTGAAGTGGTCTTCGAGCGCTACAAGAGCAAGGTCAAATACTGGATGACCTTCAACGAAATCAACAACCAGCGTAACTGGCGCGCACCGCTGTTCGGCTACTGCTGCTCCGGCGTGGTCTATACCGAGCATGAAAACCCGGAAGAGACCATGTATCAGGTGCTGCACCACCAGTTCGTTGCCAGCGCGCTGGCCGTGAAGGCCGCGCGTCGCATCAATCCAGAAATGAAAGTCGGCTGCATGCTGGCGATGGTGGCGCTCTATCCGTTCTCCTGCAAACCAGAAGATGTGATGTTCGCTCAGGAATCCATGCGTGAGCGCTATGTCTTCACCGACGTACAGCTGCGCGGCTACTACCCAAGCTACGTGCTGAACGAGTGGGAGCGCCGTGGCTTTACCATCAACATGGAAGCGGGTGACGAGCAGATCCTGCGTGAAGGCACCTGCGATTACTTAGGTTTCAGCTACTACATGACGAACGCCGTCAAAGCCGAAGGCGGAACCGGTGACGCGATTTCCGGCTTCGAAGGCAGCGTGCCGAACCCGCACGTGAAAGCCTCCGACTGGGGCTGGCAGATTGACCCGGTCGGCCTGCGCTATGCCCTTTGCGAGCTGTATGAGCGCTATCAGAAACCGCTGTTTATCGTTGAGAACGGCTTTGGCGCATACGATAAGGTCGAAGAAGATGGCAGTATCAATGATGACTACCGTATCGACTATCTGCGCGCACACGTGGAAGAGATGATTAAAGCCGTGACCTATGATGGCGTGGATCTGATGGGATACACCCCCTGGGGCTGCATCGACTGCGTCTCCTTCACCACCGGCCAGTACAGCAAGCGCTACGGCTTTATCTATGTGAACAAGCACGATGACGGCACGGGCGATATGTCCCGCTCCCGTAAGAAGAGCTTTGCGTGGTACAAAGAGGTGATTGCCAGCAACGGCGAGAACATCTAAATACCCGGTCGGCGCTTAGCTTGCGCCGACCAGCACTCTCCAGCCCGGTCAGCGCAACGCCGCCGGGCATTATCACTACTTCCCGCCCGCTAACTCGATAAAACTGCCCGTCACATACGACGCTTTCTCGCTGAGCAGCCAGACAATCGCCTGCGCCACCTCTTCAGGCTGGCCGCCGCGCTGCATCGGTAAAGCGGATTTCACCCGATCCACACGACCTGGCTCACCGCCGGACGCATGGATATCGGTGTAAATCAGGCCGGGACGCACGCCGTTGACCCGAATACCGTACGCCGCTACCTCCAGCGCCAGCCCGGTCGTGAGTGAATCCACTGCCCCTTTTGACGCCGCATAATCAACGTACTCGCCCGGAGCCCCCAGACGCGATGCTGCCGAGGAGACATTCACAATCGCCCCGCCTTTACCGTGATGTTTGAAGGACATGCGTTTTACCGCTTCGCGACAGCAGAGGAAATAGCCCGTAACGTTGGTCGCCAGCACGCGGTTGATGCGCTCGGCGGAGAGATTTTCGATGGTGCTCTGCTCACACAAAATCCCGGCGTTGTTGACGAGTGCCGCCAGCGGCTCTCCCTCGCGGTCAATGCTGTCAAACATCGCCAGCACCTGCGTCTCGTCGCTGATATCCGCGCGCACGGCAAAGGCTTTGCCACCTGCATCGGTAATCTGAGCGATCACATCCGTCGCGGCCTTAATATTGTGGTGATAATTCACCGCCACGGTGTAGCCTTCGCCTGCCAGCTGCAGGGCTGTCGCTCGGCCAATTCCCCGGCTCGCGCCGGTAACCAGTGCAATTGCCATATATTTCTCCCAATAAAAAAGCCGGGTGGCGGCTACGCCTTACCCGGCCTCCTGTCAGAGCTTAAGTATTACTGATATTCGCTCATTGGCACGCAAGAACAGAACAGATTACGATCGCCGTAGACATCGTCGAGACGTTTCACGGTCGGCCAGTATTTGTTCGCCACGCCTGCCGGGAAGACAGCCTGCTCACGGGTATAACCGTGGTTCCACTCGGCCACCAGCTCGTTTTGAGTGTGCGGGGCGTTCACCAGCGGGTTATCTTCCAGCGGCCATTGACCCTGTTTCACACGGTCGATTTCCGCGCGGATCGCCAGCATCGCGTCGATAAAGCGGTCCAGTTCGACTTTGCTTTCCGATTCGGTCGGTTCAACCATCAGCGTACCCGCCACCGGGAAGGACATGGTTGGCGCGTGGAAGCCGTAGTCGATCAGGCGTTTAGCAATATCCAGTTCGCTAATCCCGGTCTCATCTTTCAGTGGACGAATATCGAGAATACATTCGTGCGCCACGCGGCCATCGCGACCGGTGTAGAGCACCGGATAAGCGTCTTTCAGGCGAGTTGCGATGTAGTTTGCATTCAGAATCGCCACCTGGCTTGCCTGCTTCAGCCCCTCCGCGCCCATCATGCGGATATACATCCAGCTGATTGGCAGAATGGATGCGCTACCAAACGGTGCCGCAGAGACCGCGCCCTGACGGGTCAGCATGCCTTCAATCTGCACCACGCTGTGGCCTGGAACGAACGGTGCCAGGTGCGCTTTCACGCCAATTGGTCCCATACCCGGGCCGCCACCGCCGTGCGGAATACAGAAGGTTTTATGCAGGTTCAGGTGCGAAACGTCCGCGCCGATGAAACCAGGAGAAGTAATGCCCACCTGCGCGTTCATGTTTGCGCCGTCGAGGTAAACCTGACCGCCGAACTGATGCACCACTTCGCACACTTCGCGGATGGTCTCTTCGTACACGCCGTGAGTGGACGGGTAAGTCACCATGATGCAGGAGAGTTTATCACCCGCCTGCTCTGCTTTCGCACGCAGATCGGCCAGGTCGATGTTGCCGTTTTTATCGCAGGCAACGACAACCACTTCCATTCCCGCCATCTGCGCAGACGCCGGGTTGGTGCCGTGGGCAGAGCTTGGGATCAGGCAGATATCACGATGCCCTTCGTTGCGGCTTTTGTGATAGTGACGAATCGCCAGCAGACCCGCGTATTCACCCTGCGCACCGGAGTTTGGCTGCATGCAGAGTGCGTCGTAACCGGTCAGTTTCACCAGCCAGTCGGAGAGCTGACCGATCATCTGATGGTAGCCTTCCGCCTGATCGGCCGGGCAGAACGGGTGCAGTTCGGAGAACTCAGGCCAGGTAATCGGGAGCATTTCCGCAGCGGCGTTGAGCTTCATGGTACAAGAGCCCAGCGGGATCATCGCCTGGTTCAGCGCCAGATCTTTGCGCTCCAGAGAGTGCATGTAACGCATCATCTCGGTTTCGCTGTGATAGCGGTTAAACACCGGATGGGTCAGGATCGCGTCATCACGCAGCATGCTTTCCTGAATGGAGCGGCTGTCGTGCGCCACCTCTTTATCCAGGTTAGCGACGTCCAGACCGTGGTCATCACCCAGCAGTACGCTGAACAGCGCCTGGATGTCTTCGCGGGTAGTGGTTTCGTTCAGGGTGATACCCACTGCGTTCAAAATATCGCTACGCAGATTGATTTCGGCAGCTTCAGCACGCGCCAGCACGCCCGCTTTGTCGGCCACTTCCACACACAGGGTGTCGAAGAAGTGCGCATGGCGCAGCTTCAGGCCTTTCTGCTGCAAGCCCGCCGCCAGAATATCGGCAAAACGGTGAATGCGGGTAGCGATGCGCTTCAGGCCGACCGGGCCATGGAACACGGCGTACAGGCTGGCGATGTTGGCCAGCAGCACCTGAGAGGTACAAATGTTGGAGTTCGCTTTCTCGCGGCGGATATGCTGCTCGCGCGTCTGCATCGCCATGCGCAGCGCGGTGTTACCGGCAGCGTCTTTCGACACACCGATAATACGGCCTGGCATGGAGCGTTTGAATTCGTCTTTCGCGGCGAAGAAGGCCGCGTGCGGACCACCGTAGCCCATCGGCACGCCGAAGCGCTGTGCTGAGCCGAAGACAATATCTGCGCCCTGTTTGCCAGGGGCGGTGAGCAGCACCAGCGCCATAAAATCAGCGGCCACGCTGACCACAATTTTGCGGGATTTCAGCTCAGTAATCAGGCTGCTGTAGTCGTGAACTTCACCGGTGGTGCCAACCTGCTGCAACAGCACGCCAAACACATCCTGGTGATCCAGAACCTTTTCCGCATCGTCAACAATCACGTCAAACCCGAAGGTTTCCGCACGAGTGCGGACCACGTCCAGCGTCTGGGGATGAATATCTGCCGCCACGAAGAAGCGGTTAGCGTTTTTCAGCTTGCTGACGCGCTTAGCCATCGCCATCGCTTCGGCAGCAGCGGTCGCTTCGTCAAGCAGAGAAGCGGAGGCAATATCCAGCCCGGTCAGATCCAGCGTCACCTGCTGGAAGTTTAGCAGCGCTTCCAGACGTCCCTGGGAAACTTCCGGCTGATAAGGCGTATAGGCGGTGTACCAGCCTGGGTTTTCCAGCATGTTGCGCAGGATCACCGGCGGTAACTGCACAGGGGTGTAGCCCATGCCAATGTAAGACTTAAAGCGCTTGTTGAGACCGGCGATTGCCTTCAGTTCTGCCAGCGCGGCGTATTCAGTGGTCGCGTCACCTACCTGCGGCGGCGTGGCGAGCTGAATGTCTTTGGGCACGATCTGGCCGATCAGTGCGTTTAACGAATCCGCGCCAACTGTCTTCAGCATCTCCTGCTGTTGCTGAGCATCCGGCCCAATGTGGCGTTCAATGAAGGCGCCACGGTTTTCAAGCTGGCTTAAAGTCTGTGTCATGAGCGATGGTTCCTAAACGTGCGGTGATATTAGGATCCCCTCCCCCTTTCGGGAGAGGGTGAAAAGCAATTACTCGTCTTCTAACAGTGCTGCGTACGCGGTTGCATCCAGCAGAGCTTCAACTTCTGCTTCGTCGTTCGCTTTGATTTTGAAAATCCAGCCGCCGGTGTACGGCTCGCTGTTAACCAGCTCCGGGGAGTCGCTCAGGGCGTCGTTGACGGCCACGATTTCGCCGCCCACTGGCGCGTAGATGTCAGACGCGGCTTTCACCGACTCTGCAACAGCGCAGTCATCGCCCGCGCTCACGGTCGCGCCGACGTCCGGCAGGTCCACAAACACCATGTCACCCAGCAACTCTTGTGCGTGCTCGGTGATCCCAACGGTGTAAGTCCCGTCGGCTTCTTTGCGCAGCCATTCGTGTTCTTTGCTGTATTTCAGTTCTGCTGGCACATTGCTCATTGGAATTCTCCTGATAAAAAATGATTAGGCGACCGGTTTACCGGCGCGAACAAAAATCGGTTTAGTCACGCTGACCGGCATTTCACGGTTGCGGATCTGCACCACGGCAGTCTCGCCAATCCCGGCCGGTACGCGCGCCAGCGCAATGCTGTAGCCCAGCGTCGGTGAGAATGTGCCGCTGGTGATAATGCCTTCATGAAGATTGCCGCTGGCATCGGTAAAACGCACAGGCAGCTCGTTACGCAGCACACCCTTCTCTTTCATCACCAGGCCGACCAGCTGATCGGTGCCTTTCTCACGCTGCAGTTCCAGCGCTTCACGACCAATAAAATCGCGGTCAGCCGGTTCCCATGCGATGGTCCAGCCCATATTGGCAGCCAGCGGAGAGATACCTTCATCCATCTCCTGACCGTAGAGGTTCATTCCGGCTTCCAGACGCAGCGTATCGCGTGCGCCCAGGCCCGCAGGTTTGACACCGGCTTCAACCAGCGCACGCCAGAAATCGGCGGCTTTCTCGTTCGGCATCGCAATTTCATAGCCCGCTTCACCGGTGTAGCCGGTCGTTGCGATGAACAGATCGCCTGCCTGAACGCCGAAGAACGGCTTCATGCCTTCGGTCGCTTTGCGCTGCTCTTCGCTGAACAGAGAAGTGGCTTTAGCCTGCGCGTTAGGACCCTGAACGGCGATCAGGGAAAGATCGTCACGTACGGTGATATCAACGGCGTATTTGGCGGCGTGTTCAGAAATCCAGGAGAGGTCTTTTTCGCGGGTGGCGGAGTTAACAACGAGGCGGAAGAAATCTTCAGTGAAGTAATAAACGATCAGGTCATCAATCACGCCGCCGGAGGCATTCAGCATCCCGGTGTAGAGCGCTTTGCCTGGCGTTTTGAGTTTGGCGACATCGTTCGCCAACAGATAACGCAGAAACTCCCGGGTGCGACTGCCGCAGAGATCGACAATGGTCATGTGGGAGACGTCGAACATCCCGGCATCGGTGCGCACGGCGTGGTGCTCATCGATCTGCGAGCCGTAATGCAGCGGCATCATCCAGCCATGGAAATCCACCATGCGCGCGCCGCATAACGTGTGTTGTTCGTACAAAGGAGTCTGTTGAGCCATCTTGTCCTCGTTGATTTAGCAGAGCGGGGCAATCTTGTGTTTCGCGCGAAATTTCACCACGAAACCCGGCGTCGGTATCACTCCTGGACGCCGACGCAAACGTTCTCTTTCCCCTGAACTTACCACCGAAATCGGCGATTAACCATAAGCTAAAGCGGGTCATCACATTAGCTTATGACCAAAAAACGCTGAAAAGCCTACAGAGTTATTCACTGGCAAAATGCGATTTACCCCGCATTAAATTAACTTTAATTTCACAATATTTAGCACAGGCTGATATTTTCTGTGGAAAAACGCGGCTAATTTCCGTCATGGAAAAAACACGACATTAGATAATCTAATGCGAAAAGAGGCGTGGAATTAGAATATTTCAAACGAGGGAAACATCCCGGCACCAAGGCCGGGAGAGGAAAGTGTGATGGGGGTCTAATTTAACGTTTAGTGCTTAACGCAGCCACTCAGGGAGATCGTTTAACCCCATCGCCTGGCGAAGGAGTTGCGGTTTTACGCCGGGAAGCGTATCCGCCAGTTTCAGTCCAACATCGCGCAGCAGTTTTTTCGCCGGATGGTTACCGGCAAACAGCTCGCGGAAGCCCTGCATCCCCGCCAGCATCATCGCCGCACTGTGTTTACGGCTGCGCTCGTAGCGGCGCAGGTACAAATGCTGACCAATGTCTTTGCCTTCACGATGCAGACGACGCAGCTCATCGATAAGCTCTGCGGCATCCATAAAGCCCAGATTCACACCCTGCCCGGCCAGCGGATGAATAGTGTGTGCGGCATCGCCCACCAGCGCCAGACGGTGCGAGGCAAACTGCCGCGCGTAGCGTCCGGTCAGCGGGAAGAGCTGGCGTTCACTTTCCAGCGTACACAGCCCAAGACGGTTATCAAAGGCCATGCACAGCGCCTGATTAAACGCGTCAGGCGTCGCCGCCTCCATCTGCTGTGCTTTTTCCGGCACCAGTGACCAGACGATAGAGCACAGATGCGGATCGCTTAACGGCAGAAACGCCAGTATGCCGTCGTTGTGGAAAATCTGACGCGCGACACCGCCGTGCGGTTCGGTCGTGCGGATCGTCGCCACCAGCGCATGATGACGGTAATCCCAGAAGGTGAGCGGAATATCCGCTTTGTTACGCAGCCAGGAGTTTGCGCCATCGGCACCCACAACCAGCCGCGCGGTCAGCATATCGCCGCTTTGCAGTGTCAGAAACGCCTCGTTTTCGCCCCAGGCGATCTGTTGCACCTGCGCGGGTGCCATCAGGGTGACGTCGGAACAGCTCTGGGCTTTGCGCCACAGAGCGTGGTGAATCACCGCGTTTTCAACGATATGGCCCAGATGACTGTAGCCCATGCTCTCATCGTCAAACGCGATATGGCCGAAGCTGTCTTTGTCCCACACTTCCATCCCGTGGTAGCAGCTGGCGCGAAACGCGGTGATCTCTGACCAGACGCCGAGATGCGTTAACAGCTTTTCACTGGCGGCGTTAATGGCCGACACGCGTAGCTCTGGCGGTGCGTCCTGCGCAACAGGCTGCGGCGGCTTATATTCAAGCACCGCCACACGCAGGCCGCTGCCCTGTAAACCACAGGCCAGCGCCAGCCCCACCATTCCGCCGCCGACAATGGCAACATCAACATTCTGCACTTAGTAACTCCTTAACGAGCGACCCAACCGAGAGTTCGCTGCGCCAGCACGTCGCGTGCCGGAATGAATAGTTCCATCGCCATCAAGCCCGCGTTGCGCCCGGCTACCAGCGGCGCCCAGCGATTCGCGAACAGATGCACCAGGCCATCGGTCACCCCGATGGTCGCCTCTTTATCTGCCTGACGGCGTTTCTGATACTGACAAAGCACGGAGTAAGCACCGCAATCGTCGCGATCCTGCCATGCCTGCGCCAGCGTCTCCGCCAGGCTCATGACATCGCGTAATCCTAAGTTAAACCCCTGCCCGGCAATCGGATGCAGGGTTTGCGCCGCATTCCCAACTAACGCCACACGATGAGAAACGGAGCGCGACGCGGTGGTCAATGCCAGCGGATAGGCGGCGCGTTTCCCGGCGTGGGTGATTCGCCCTAAACGCCAGCCAAAGGCCTTTTGCAGTTCATCGCAAAAACGCGCATCTGACCAGGCCATCACGTCATCCATTGCATCCAATGCGTGGCACCAGACCAGCGAACTGCGGCCAGCCGACATGGGCAGCATCGCCAGTGGGCCGTGCTCGGTAAAACGTTCAAAGGCGCGGCCCTGATGAGGCACAGCGGTGGAAACGTTAGCGATCACCGCCGCCTGACCGTAAGGCTGCTGCTGCCATTCGATACCGCATTGGGTGGCAAGCGCAGAACGGGAGCCGTCTGCGGCCACCAGCAGTTTGCCATCCAGCACGTTGCCGTTATCCAGCGTCACGCTCACACTCGCTTCACTGCGGGTAAAGCTTGCGACACGCGCCGGGCAGTGCAGCGTCACGCCAGGCGCATCCTGCAATAAGCGGAACAGGCGCTGCCCCACGTCGTGCAGCTCGACCACCTGCCCGAGGGCATTAATGTGGTAATCCTGGGCATCGAGCGTAACAAAACCGGCGTGGCCGCGATCGCTGACGTGAACGGTTTTGATCGACGTCGCACACTCGGCAATCGCCTGCCAGATACCCAGGCGCGACAGATGCTGGCAGGTCCCCTCCGCCAGCGCAATGGCGCGGGCATCAAAGCCTGGATGCTGCGCCGTCTGCGGCGCAACGGCTTCAACCAGGTGAACGGGGAACTGGCCGTGCGTCAGCTGTGAGATGGCCAGCGCGAGCGTCGCGCCCGTCATGCCACCGCCCACAATAATCACGCTCATACGCGCGCCGCCGCCATCAGAGCTTCGATCTCATCGGCCTTTTTGACCACGGAAGCCGTGAGGTTTTCGTTGCCGTTTTCGGTGATCACAATGTCGTCTTCAATACGAATACCAATCCCGCGATACTCGGCAGGGACATCCGCATCGGGCGCGATATACAGGCCCGGTTCAACGGTTAACACCATCCCCGGCTCAAAGGTGCGCGAACGATCCGGACCGTAGCCGCCGACATCGTGGACATCCAGCCCCAGCCAGTGGCTCAGGCCATGCATAAAGAACGCGCGGTGGGTGTTGTCGGCAATCAACTCTTCCACGTCGCCCTTGAGGATACCCAGTTTCACCAGCCCGTTCACCATGATGCGGATCACCGAGCCAGTTACGTCCTGAATAGAGGTCCCCGGACGGAACAGCGTTAACGCGGTTTCCAGTGATTCCAGCACGATGTCGTAAACAGCGCGCTGCGCAGGGCTAAATTTGCCGTTCACCGGGAAGGTGCGGGTGATGTCACCGGCGTAACCGCGATATTCACACCCGGCGTCGATCAACACCAGATCGCCGTCACGCAGTTCGCTTTCGTTTTCGGTGTAGTGCAGGATGCAGCCATTTTCCCCGCCGCCCACAATCGTGTTGTAGGACGGGAAGCGCGCCCCGTGGCGGTTGAATTCATGAAGAATTTCGCCTTCGAGCTGATACTCGAACATCCCCGGACGGCATTTTTCCATGGCGCGGGTATGGGCCAGCGCGCTGATTTCGCCCGCGCGGCGCATCACATCCAGCTCTTCCGGCGATTTAAAGAGCCGCATTTCATGAACGATTGGGCGCCAGTCCGTCAGGGACGCGGGTGCCGATAAATTCTGACGAGAGCCTTTACGCAGTTTATCCAGCGCCGCAAACACCAGTTCATCGGCATAAGCATATTCGCCCTGAGCGTGATACACCACGTCCAGACCGTTGAGCAATTGATAGAGCTGCTCGTTGATTTCGCTGAAGGCCAGCGCGCGTTCCACGCCGAGTTTCTCTGGCGCGGCGTCTTGCCCTAAGCGGCGGCCAAACCAGATTTCGGCAGTCAGATCGCGAACGCGGTTAAAGAGAACGCTGTGGTTGTGGGTGTCATCGCTCTTAATCAGCACCAGTACCGCTTCAGGCTCATTAAAGCCGGTGAAGTACCAGAAATCGCTGCTCTGGCGATAGGGATATTCGCTGTCATTGCTGCGTGTGGCTTCCGGTGCGGCAAAAATCAGTGCCGCGCTGCCCGGCTGCATGTGGGCTAAAAGCGCCTGGCGGCGGCGAAGAAACTCCTGTTGAGTCATGACACCCTCCTGTGCGTTCTTTTTTTAATGTAAGGTCGGTTTGCGGACTTCCGGTGCGGTCGGCTGTGAGCGCGTAAAGGTGTCGTGGCACAGCAGCGCCGCGACGCGTACGTACTCGATAATCTCTTCGACGGACATTTCCAGCTCTTCCTGATCTTCGTCTTCGTCGTAGCCCAGCTGCGCGATGTTGCGCAGATCGTCGATCGCTTCACCCGCTTCGCCGGTAACTTTATCGAGCTTAGGCTGCGTAACGCCCAGACCCAGCAGATAGTGGTTTACCCAGCCTGCCAGCGCATCGGCGCGATCGAAGACGCTAACGTCGTCGCCATCAGGCAGATAAAGCTGAAAAAGGAAGCCATCGTCCTCCAGAGAATCACTGGTCGCCGAGTGCATTTTGCGCAGGGCTTCAGCAAGCTCGTGACCAAAGGCCAGACCTTCGTTCGTCAGGTCATGAAGCAGCGGCTGCCATGAGCTGTCGCTGTTTCCGCCGCACAGCATGCCACTGATCAGACCGTGCATTTCAGCAGGGGTCAAACCCACGCCCTGCTGGTTAAGTAACTGGCTTACTTCGTTGTAACCAGGCATTTCGTTCTGTATAGACATGCGCATTCGTCATCGTTGGAGGAATATTCATGATATGCTACCACTTTGGACCCTGGAGATACCAGAAAAGGGCTTGTATCTTCATATCAGGGTAGCTATAGTGTCGCCCCTTCGCAGCCCCCGGGCCATGTGCGAAGGTCGCGCAGTCAATCAGCAGGAAGGTGGCATGTCTGCACAACCCGTCGATCTCCAAATTTTTGGCCGTTCGCTGCGAGTGAATTGTCCGCCTGAACAAAGGGATGCTTTGAATCAGGCTGCGGATGATTTGAATCAGCGGTTGCAAGATCTAAAAGAACGCACTAGAGTCACAAATACTGAGCAGCTGGTTTTCATCGCCGCGTTGAACATCAGCTATGAATTAACTCAGGAAAAAGCGAAGACCCGCGACTACGCGGCGAGCATGGAGCAACGGATTAAAATGCTCCAACAGACCATTGAACAAGCGCTGCTTGATCAGGGTCGCACCCCCGAAAGGCCGGTGCAAAAGTTTGAATAACACTTTGCAGTTGACTATGGTAGAGTGACTGTGAAGACAAAATTTCTCTGAGATGTTCGCAAGCGGGCCAGTCCCCTGAGCCGATATTTCATACCACAAGAATGTGGCGCTCCATGGTCGGTGAGCATGCTCGGTTCGTCCGAGAAGCCTTAAGACTATGACGACACATTCACCTTGAACCAAGGGTTCAAGGGTTACAGCCTGCGGCGGCATCTCGGAGATTCCCCTTCTTTACTACCTTCAAGCATCATGACTCAATTTCCTGAAGTCCCTGCTTCCCGACAAGATATCCGTCAGTTAATCCGTAAACATCGTCGAGCGCTTTCGCCCGAACAACAAACGCATTTCGCCCAGCTCGCTGCCGCCCGTATGATGGCGTATCCCCCTGTGGTTATGGCCCATACCGTCGCCCTGTTTCTGTCGTTTGACGGCGAGCTGGATACCCAACCGCTGATCGAACAACTCTGGCGCGCCGGGAAAAAGGTCTATCTGCCGGTGCTGCACCCGTTCAGTCCGGGCAATTTGCTGTTTTTGCACTACCATCCGCACAGCGAACTGGTGGTGAACCGTCTGAAAATTAGCGAACCCAAACTCGACGTGCGCGATGTCCTCCCCTTAAGCGAACTGGACGTGCTGATCACGCCGCTGGTGGCGTTTGATGAAAGCGGTCAGCGTCTCGGAATGGGCGGAGGATTTTACGATCGCACGCTGCAAAACTGGCAGCTGTATGGTTTGCAGCCGGTGGGCTATGCCCATGATTGTCAGGGCGTAAAAGCGTTGCCGGTGGAGAAATGGGATATTCCGCTGCCCGCAGTGGTGACGCCGTCGAAAGTGTGGGAGTGGTGAGGTAAACAATAAAGCCGGGTGGCGGCTACGCCATACCCGGCTTACGATTTGGATTCGCCAGAGAGGTCGGGAAAGGCGTCAGCGCCACCCGACACAGCAAACCGCAGATTAGTACAACAGACGCGCGCGAATCGTGCCCGGAATCGCCTTCATGCTCAGCAGCGCTTTCTCCGCCACATCTTCATCTGCTTCGATATCAATAACCACATAGCCCATCTGCGAGTTAGTTTGCAGATACTGCGCGGCGATGTTGACACTCTGCTCGGCAAAAATCTGGTTAATCGCGGTCAGCACGCCTGGACGGTTTTCGTGGATATGCAGCAAACGGCGACCGCCGTGCAGCGGCAGAGACACTTCCGGGAAGTTCACCGCAGACAGCGTAGAACCGTTATCGGAATACTTGCTCAGTTTACCCGCCACTTCCAGACCGATGTTCTCCTGCGCTTCCTGAGTCGAACCGCCAATGTGCGGCGTCAGGATCACGTTGTCGAATTCACACAGCGGAGAGGTAAACGGATCGCTGTTGGTGGCCGGCTCTGTCGGGAAGACGTCGATAGCCGCGCCCGCCAGATGCTTGCGCTTCAGGGCATCGCACAGGGCAGGAATATCCACTACCGTACCGCGAGCGGCATTGATCAGCAGTGCGCCCGGTTTCATCAGCGCCAGCTCTTCCGCACCCATCATATTTTTGGTGGAGGCGTTTTCCGGCACGTGCAGGCTCACCACATCGCTCATGTTCAGCAGATCGGAAAGATGCTGCACCTGGGTCGCGTTACCGAGTGGCAGTTTGTTTTCGATATCGTAGAAGAAGACATTCATGCCGAGGGATTCGGCCAGAATACCCAGCTGCGTACCGATATGGCCGTAGCCGATAATCCCCAGCTTTTTACCGCGCGCTTCGAACGAGCCGGACGCCAGCTTGTTCCACACACCGCGGTGGGCTTTGGCGTTTGCCTCCGGAATACCGCGCAGCAGGAGCAACAGCTCGCCAATCACTAACTCCGCCACGGAACGGGTGTTGGAGAAAGGTGCGTTAAAGACCGGCACGCCGCGTTTGGCTGCCGCATTCAGATCAACCTGATTAGTACCGATACAGAAGCAGCCGATAGCCACCAGCTTCTCAGCGCAGGCAATAACCTCTTCAGTCAGGTGAGTACGGGATCGCAGGCCAATGAAATGGGCATCACGGATGGATTCTTTCAGCTGCTCAGTATCCAGCGCGCCTTTGTGGAATTCGATGTTGGTGTACCCTGCTGCACGAAGGTTATCGAGTGCTTTCTGATGCACCCCTTCGACGAGCAGAAACTTAATCTTGTCTTTTTCCAGTGATACCTTTGCCATTTACCCGACCCTGTTTTGTCTGAACTGATGTTGTGCTGGATTTAAATCCGCTCCCGTCAACATATCAAAAAAAACTATTGCAGCAATATGAACGTTTGCGTCGTCACTCTGAAGAAAAGTCATCCAGGGCGAAATGTCAGAGGAAAATGCTGTGGATAATCAGGAAAGCGGCAGGATCGTCAGAACAGGTCAAAAAACGTGACACAAGTCACCGAATTTCGCTTTTGAAAAATATTTAGCGGGGGGAAGGCTCCCCCCGTCAGATCATTTTACGATGGTTTTCACGCCGTCAGCGGTGCCAATCAGCGCCACATCCGCGCCACGGTTGGCGAATAGCCCTACCGTCACGACGCCTGGAATGGCGTTAATGGCATTTTCCATCGCCACGGCGTCCATAATCTCCATACCGTGAACGTCGAGGATGACGTTACCGTTGTCTGTCACCACGCCCTGGCGATATTCCGGACGACCGCCCAGTTTCACCAGCTGACGCGCTACTGCACTGCGCGCCATCGGAATGACTTCAACCGGCAGCGGGAAGTTACCGAGAATATCCACCTGCTTAGACGCATCCGCGATACAGATGAATTTATCCGCGACGGAAGCGATGATCTTTTCACGCGTCAGGGCTGCACCGCCGCCTTTGATCATCTGCATATGGCCGTTGATCTCATCAGCGCCATCAACGTAAATCCCCAGACGATCGACTTCGTTAAGATCGAAGACCGTAATGCCGAGACTTTTCAGCTTTTCCGTGGAAGCATCGGAGCTGGATACCGCGCCCTCGATCTGCCCTTTCATCGTGCCGAGCGCATCAATAAAATGTGCGGCGGTCGAGCCAGTACCGACACCGACAATGGTACCGGGTTGTACGTACTGGAGAGCGGCCCATCCTACTGCTTTTTTCAGTTCATCCTGCGTCATGATCTTTTTGCCTGTGGTGTGAAAACTCAGGGCGTATTATAGAACAGGCAGGCAGGGAATGTCCCTGTGACCGGTGTCACATTACCGAGCAAAGCCCTGACAGATCCGATGTGGTCGGAATTGGTCTGTCACAAAGGGAAATTTGTGTCATAGTGCAGAATCAGCAAAATTCAGGAGTACTGCCCCGCAATGAAACGTCCGGATTACAGAACACTACAGGCGCTTGATGCCGTCATTCGTGAACGAGGTTTTGAGCGCGCAGCGCAGAAGCTGTGCATCACTCAATCCGCCGTATCACAGCGAATCAAACAGCTTGAGAATATGTTCGGACAACCGCTGCTGGTGCGTACCGTTCCGCCACGTCCGACGGAACAAGGGCAGAAGCTGCTGGCCCTGCTGCGTCAGGTTGAGCTGCTGGAAGAGGAGTGGCTCGGCGATGAACAGACCGGTTCCACACCGCTGCTGCTCTCGCTGGCGGTGAACGCCGACAGTCTGGCCACCTGGCTGCTGCCCGCCCTCTCCTCGGTGCTGGCTGATTCGCCTATCCGCCTCAATCTACAGGTGGAAGATGAAACCCGTACTCAGGAGCGGCTGCGTCGTGGCGAAGTGGTGGGTGCGGTCAGTATCCAGCCGCAGGCGTTGCCAAGCTGCCTGGTCGATCAGCTCGGCGCGCTGGACTATCTTTTTGTCGGCTCAAAAGAGTTTGCTGAGCGTTATTTCCCGAATGGCGTCACCCGTGCCGCGCTGCTGAAAGCCCCTGCCGTGGCCTTCGATCATCTCGACGATATGCATCAGGCGTTCTTGCAGCAGAACTTCGATCTGCCGCCGGGCAGCGTGCCCTGTCATATCGTGAATTCGTCTGAAGCCTTCGTGCAGTTGGCCCGTCAGGGGACGACCTGCTGTATGATCCCGCATTTGCAGATTGAGAAAGAGTTGAAGAGCGGTGAACTTATCGACTTAACGCCGGGGCTGTATCAGCGTCGGATGTTGTACTGGCACCGTTTTGCGCCGGAGAGCCGCATGATGCGC
Source organism: Lelliottia sp. SL45 (assembly GCF_026672535.1). Lineage (NCBI taxonomy): Bacteria > Pseudomonadati > Pseudomonadota > Gammaproteobacteria > Enterobacterales > Enterobacteriaceae > Lelliottia > Lelliottia sp. SL45. Next base: position 73,151 of record NZ_JAPPRH010000003.1, on the reverse strand, counting down.
AACGTCACCGATGCACTGCTGGCCTACGGGCATAAGGTGTTGAGACAGGATTAATAAAAAAGCCGGGTTACCCCGGCTTTTTTGTCATTGATTACTGCGCAGGCGCCTGCTGTTGCTGCTGACCCTGTGCCGGTTCCAGCTGGAAGACCACATCCACCTGATCGTCGAACTGAATGGTCGGCTGCTCGTAAGTTTCCTGTGCGGAAACCGGTGCAGCATCGGCCTTCATCATGCGAACCATCGGGCTTGGCTGGTAGTTAGAGACGTGGTAACGCACGCTATACACCGGGCCGAGCTTCGATTTGAAGCCAGAAGCCAGCTGCTCTGCCTGACGTACTGCGTCGTCAATCGCCGCTTTGCGCGCTTCGTCTTTGTATTTCTCCGGTTGCGCAACGCCCAGCGACACGGAACGGATTTCGTTCAGACCCGCTTTCAGCGCGCCATCCAGCAGCGAGTTCAGCTTATCGAGCTGACGTACAGTCACTTCCACCGTACGCACGGCGCGATAGCCTTTCAGAATGCTTTTACCATTCTGATAGTCGTAATCTGGCTGAGTGCGGAGATTCGCCGAGTTAATGTCTTTCTTAGCAACGCCGTTCTGCTCAAGGAAAGAGAGATATTGCGCAACGCGATCGTCGGCCTGTTTCTTGGCTGACGCAGCATCTTTTGCCGCCACGTTCACTTCAATCGCAAGGGTTGCAACATCGGGAGCAGCGTCCACGCTTGCTGTACCGGAAGTGACAATGTGCGGTCCATTTGGCAACTCGTTTGCCTGTACCGATACTGCACCAAAACTGACTAATGCCGCCAGGGCCATCACTTTAAACTTCACTGTTATTCCTCCATGTTGCGAAGTGCCCACCTAAGGGCGCATGCCAGCAAGCTTAGCGCGTCTGCTTCAGTTGTCCATAAGACAACGCTTAGTTGAACAATACCTGTACGTGACTAATGCCCTCTTTCGCCAGCTGGAACGCGATAAACCATATCACCACGCCGACGAGAATATTAATGATGCGCTGCGCTTTGGCGGTGCGTAAGCGCGGGGCAAGCCAGGCGGCAAGTATCGCCAGACCAAAAAACCACAGGAAGGAAGCGCTCACGGTTCCCAGCGCGAACCAGCGTTTAGGTTCGACATCCAGCTGACCGCCCAGGCTGCCGAGCACCACGAAGGTATCCAGATAAACGTGTGGATTAAGCCAGGTCACCGCCAGCATGGTGGCGATGATCTTCCAGCGTCCCTGCTTCATCACTTCGGCGCTGGCAAGTTCCAGGTTACTGCTCATGGCGGTTTTCAGAGCGCCAAAACCGTACCACAGCAGGAACGCTACGCCACCCCAGGTCACCAGCGCCAGCAGCCACGGCGATTGCATCAGTAGCGCGCTGCCGCCAAAAATCCCGGCGCAAATGAGCAGCAAATCGCTGACGGCGCAGAGCATGGCGATCATCAGGTGATACTGTCGACGAATCCCCTGGTTCATAACAAACGCATTTTGTGGACCGAGCGGTAAAATCATGGCTGCGCCTAGCGCAAGACCTTGAAAGTAATAAGATAACATGGAGAAATACTCTTACGCGATTGTCGTTACGGCAGACTATACTGCGAGATCTTCATTAGAGGAAATTGATAATATTAATCCCTAATTAGCTACCCTAATGATGCCGTATTGAGATTCTGACAAACGTTTTAACTCCGGATTTAGCGTATGCTGAAGGTATCAGCAACCGTACCAAAGGAATGGATATGAAGCATAACGCGAAGGCTTTACTTTACTGCGCCGCATGGGTGTTTACCTGCTTGTGGGCTGCCACCGCAAGCGCGACCACTACGTTACGCTATACCGATCACGAACCGTACGGAAACATGCGTACCCGGCTCATAAAAGAGACTTTTTTTAGAGCGATTGAGACGGAATCCCTCGGTCGCCTGAAAATCGACGCCCACTGGAACGGCGAGCTGTCCACCAGCTATAACGCACTAACGACCATCAGCCAGGGCGGTGTTGCGGATATGGGCACTGTCGTCCCCGAATACACGCCCGACCTCCTTCCACGGCACCAGATATTTAAAAGCTTCCCTCTTGGGCCTGCCAGCGGTAATGCCCAGGCTGCAGCCTTTCAGCGCATCTTCAAGGATTATCGCCAGTTCGGGAACGAGCTTGAAAAAAATAACGTGATAAACCTGCAGTTTTTCCTTGGGTATCCGGTAGGTTTTTTCACCACCCAACCCAATGTGAAACTCGATCAGTTGAACGCAAGCAAATGGCGAACGGCCAGTTTCTGGCATCAGTCATTTTTACGTAACGCGGGTGGCGAACCGGTGAATATGCCGTGGAATGAGCACATTACCGAAGCGCTGAAGGACGGGCAGCTCGACGGCCTGATGGTTAACCTCGACAGCGGGCACGATATTCATGCCGAGCGTGCCGCACCTTATATTCAGCTTTCTCCTTCCCTGTGGCTCGGACACGTATATCTGCTGGTGATGAATAAAGCGGTGTGGGACAGCCTCGACGTCAAGGATCGCGGTGCCATCAGACGTGCGGCCGCCGCTACGCAGAAACGTCTTGGCGCAGCGCAAGAGGCTAATCTGGCCGAGATGACCAACGCGATGAAACGGGAAGGCGCGACCATTCATTATCTGACAAACGATGAGCTGAAAGCCTGGCAAACCGCCACCGGATACCAGCAGGTTCAGGCCGAATGGGTCACTCAGCAGGAAAACACAGGAATCAGTGATGCGGGACTGTTGATGCAGGGTGTCAGCAGCATTATTAACCAGACACTGAGATAAAAAAACGCCCGCCGGTATTCACGCGCGGGCGTTGTTTGTCAGAACGGATTTATTCGCTCGCGTGTTCTTTCACGCGCTTGAAGTTCACGTCCATCTGCGGATACGGGAAGCTAATACCGTTAGCGTCAAATTCACGCTTAATGCGCTCCAGCACGTCCCAGTAAACTTCCTGCAAATCGCTGCTTTTGCTCCAGATGCGTACCACGAAATTGATCGACGAAGCACCGAGTTCGTTCAGACGAACAGTTCTCTCGCGGTCCTGGATGATACGAACATCCGACTCAATGATATTCGTCAGCAGCGCTTTCACCTTATCGATATCGGAATCATACGCCACGCTGATCAACAGTTCGTTGCGACGTACCGGTTCGCGGGAAAAGTTAATGATGTTTCCGGCGATGATTTTACCGTTCGGCACCACAACGATACGGCCATCAACGGTGCGCAGGGTGGTGGAGAAAATCTGCACCTGCAGCACGGTCCCGGCAATGCCGCCTAAATCGACGTATTCACCGGAGCGGAACGGGCGGAAAGTCACCAGCAGCACGCCTGCGGCGAGGTTCGACAGTGAACCCTGCAGGGCCAGACCGATAGCCAGACCCGCAGCACCGAGTACCGCGATGACGGAGGCCGTCTGTACACCGACGCGCCCAAGCGCAGCAATCAGCGTAAAGGCAATCAGGCCGTAGCGCACCAGCGCGGAGAGGAAATCTGCCACCGTGGCATCAATCTGACGCGCGCGCATCACGCGGTTGATCGCATTGGACACCACGCGTGCCACGATCATCCCGACAATAATAATCGCAATCGCCGCCACGATATTCACCGCATAACTCAGCAGTAGCGCCTGGTTGCGCACCAGCCAGGTGCCCGCGTTGTTGATGCCATCTACTACACCGAGATCATCCATTCATTCTTCCTTTTGCTAATCCAGACAAAAAATCCATCTCACTGGGAGACAGGCAGGTCAGTAAAGGGTAAACAAAAAGTGCTGATTATGCCAAACAGATCACACAATAGGCCGTGGCAGCCCGTTGAAAAGGCATAAAAAAAGGCCCGCAAATGCGGACCTTTTTAACGCTTTTCAGCAACTCAAATTACAGAACGTCAACCGCGTTCAGTTCTTTGAATGCCTGCTCCAGACGGGTAATCATAGAAGTCTGGGCAGCACGCAGCCATACGCGTGGATCGTAGTATTTCTTGTTCGGCTGGTCTTCGCCTTTCGGGTTGCCCAGCTGGCCTTGCAGGTAAGCTTCGTTGGTTTTGTAGTACTGCAGGATGCCGTCCCAGGTTGCCCATTGGGTATCGGTATCGATGTTCATTTTCACTACACCGTAGCTTACGGAGTCTTTGATTTCCTGAGCAGAAGAACCGGAACCGCCGTGGAAGACGAAGTTCAGGCTGTTGTGCGGCAGGTTGTGTTTCTTAGAAACATATTCCTGAGAATCGCGCAGGATAGTTGGAGTCAGAACCACGTTACCTGGCTTGTAAACGCCGTGTACGTTACCGAAAGATGCCGCGATGGTGAAACGTGGGCTGATTTTGCTCAGCTCGGTGTACGCGTAATCAACATCTTCTGGCTGGGTGTACAGTGCAGAAGCGTCCATGTGGCTGTTGTCCACGCCGTCTTCTTCACCGCCGGTGCAACCCAGTTCGATTTCCAGGGTCATGCCCATTTTGGACATGCGCGCCAGGTATTTGGAGCAGATTTCGATGTTTTCGTGCAGTGACTCTTCAGACAGGTCGATCATGTGAGAAGAGAACAGTGGCTTACCGGTCGCTGCGAAGTGTTTTTCACCCGCGTCCAGCAGACCGTCGATCCATGGCAGCAGTTTCTTCGCGCAGTGGTCGGTGTGCAGGATAACTGGAACACCGTAGTGCTCAGCCATCTGGTGTACGTGGTGCGCACCAGAGATAGCGCCCAGGATTGCTGCGCCCTGAGGAACATCAGTTTTAACGCCTTTACCCGCGATGAACGCTGCGCCGCCGTTAGAGAACTGTACGATAACCGGAGCTTTAACTTTTGCAGCGGTTTCCAGTACGGCGTTAATGGAGTCGGTACCCACGCAGTTAACTGCCGGCAGAGCAAAGTTGTTTTCTTTTGCTACCTGGAACACTTTCTGAACGTCATCACCAGTGATCACGCCAGGTTTTACGAAATCAAAAATTTTAGACATGTTACGTAGTCCTGTATCTTCGGCCGTTAGAAAAGGTGCGAGCTCTAAAAAGCACGCTGAAATTTGGGCAGGTTTCCCTGCCCATGAATGGCTTACTTCTTAGCGCGCTCTTCGAGCATTGCTACTGCTGGCAGAACTTTGCCTTCCACGAATTCGAGGAATGCGCCGCCACCAGTGGAGATGTAGGAAATTTTGTCGGAAATACCGAACAGGTCGATTGCCGCCAGAGTGTCGCCGCCGCCTGCGATGGAGAACGCTTCGCTGTCTGCGATTGCGTTAGCCACGATTTCAGTCCCTTTACGGAAGTTAGGGAATTCGAACACGCCAACCGGGCCATTCCACAGAATGGTTTTCGCGTTTTTCAGGATGTCAGCCAGTTTCTGTGCAGACACGTCGCCCAGGTCCAAAATCTGCTCTTCATCTTTGATGTCGTTAACAGACTTCAGCGTCGCGGTCGCCGTTTCAGAGAACTCGGTTGCTACGCGCACGTCAGTTGGGACAGGGATATCGCAAGTGGTCAGAAGGCGTTTAGCTTCGTCAACCAGGTCTGCTTCATACAGGGATTTACCCACGTTGTGACCTTGAGCGGCAACGAAGGTATTCGCGATACCACCACCAACTATCAGCTGGTCAGCGATTTTAGACAGGGAATCCAGAACGGTCAGTTTGGTAGACACTTTAGAACCACCAACGATAGCAACCATTGGACGTGCGGGTTCTTTCAGTGCTTTACCCAGTGCTTCCAGTTCGTCAGCCAGCAGTGGACCTGCGCAAGCTACGTCTGCGAATTTACCGATACCGTGGGTAGAAGCCTGAGCACGGTGAGCCGTACCGAATGCATCCATCACGAAGACGTCGCACAGTGCAGCGTATTTTTTGGACAGTGCTTCGTCGTCTTTCTTCTCGCCTTTGTTAAAGCGAACGTTTTCCAGAACAACCAGTTCACCTGCAGCCACTTCAACGCCGTCCAGGTAGTCTTTAACCAGACGTACCGGGCTGGACAGTTTGTCTTTCAGGTAATTAACAACCGGCAGCAGAGAGAATTCTTCGTTGTACTCGCCTTCGGTCGGACGACCCAGGTGAGAGGTTACCATCACTTTCGCACCCTGTTTCAGTGCCAGTTCGATGGTTGGCAGAGAAGCACGAATACGCGCATCGCTGGTCACTTTGCCATCTTTAACAGGTACGTTCAGATCGGCACGGATGAAAACGCGTTTACCTGCCAGATCCAGATCGGTCATCTTAATTACAGACATGGTGAATCCTCTCGTTGATTCTTAAAGTTTTGCATGCGCACTTTGCGCCCTACCTGAAACCTTGTGCGGCCATGGCTAACGTGGTGTCGAGCATCCTGTTAGCAAAGCCCCATTCATTATCGCACCACACCAGCGTTTTGATGAGGTGAGCACCGCTGACCCGCGTCTGTGTACCATCGACAATGGCACTGTGCGGATCGTGGTTAAAATCTACTGAGACCAACGGTAATTCCGTATAGTCAACTATACCATGAAATGCACCCTGTGCCGCTTTTTGCAGCAACAGGTTGACTTCACTGGCTTTTACCGGTTTTTTAACCGTGACACTGAGGTCAATCGCGGTGACATTTATGGTCGGCACGCGAACCGCAATGGCTTCAAAACGGTCGTTAAACTGCGGAAAAATTCGGGTAATTCCGGCCGCCAGTTTCGTATCCACCGGAATGATTGACTGGCTCGCTGCACGCGTGCGGCGTAAGTCCGGGTGATACGCGTCGATAACCTGCTGATCGTGCATGGCGGAGTGAATCGTGGTTACTGTGCCCGATTCGATGCCATACGCATCGTCTAGCAGTTTGATGACCGGAATAATGCAGTTTGTGGTGCAGGAGGCATTAGAGACAATACGGTGTTCGGCTTGCAGCTCGAGATGGTTCACGCCGTAGACGACGGTTGCATCGAGATCGTGACCACCGGGATGGGAAAACAGGACTTTCTTCGCGCCTGCTGCCAGATGCGCCTCGCCGTGTTCGCGATTGCCGTACACGCCGGTACAATCCAGCACCACATCCACACCCAATTCACGCCACGGCAGCGCGTCAATACTGCGCTCATGCAGGACGCGAATCACATCATCGCCGACGAACAGTTGCTCTCTTTCCTGGCGTACATCCCAGGCAAAGCGCCCATGGCTGGTATCGTATTTCAACAAATGCGCCATACCCGCCGCGTCTGCCAGTTCATTGACAGCCACTACGGTGATTTCCGCCCGACGTCCTGATTCATATAATGCACGAACCACGTTACGTCCGATGCGACCAAAGCCATTAATCGCTACGCGTACGGTCATAGGTCTCCTGCAAGGCTATCCCTGAGATTGAGGTGGCTGAAAGAGTAATCCAGCTACGCTCAGAGGGGAATCCTTGCCTGTCACAAACTGCGACTGATTGGTCAATTGTCGAACATTTAATCGACTGAAACGCTTCAGCAAGAATAAGCGAAACGGGGAATAAAAGGAACGTTCGCCCGGAGGGATTCGCCATTTATCTGACTTGCGTCACATTTCTTCAGCCATTTACCGCGGAATTATTCCACTCCGGCGCAAACATATTCGCCCTGGTCGTCATCCGTGGCGTCAGGTCCACTGTGCGACTATCGCAAAGTACAGGCGCCACGTTTGGACCCTCAGTGCGCAAATTAACGGCTACTCTCTTCCTTCGGCAGTTTTTCCCCATAAAAAAACCAGGCGGTATTGCTACCCACCTGGTTTTTTATAGGGTCCGGCAAGACTCTCGCCGCCGGGCGTTTACGCGATTACAGCAGTTCTTTCGCTTTCGCGACTACGTTCTCAACGGTGAAGCCAAACTCTTCGAACAGCAGTTCTGCTGGTGCAGATTCGCCGAAGGTGGTCATACCGACGATGGCGCCGTTCAGGCCCACGTATTTGAACCAGTAGTCAGCGATACCGGCTTCCACAGCCACGCGCGCAGAAACGGCTTTCGGCAGTACGGATTCACGGTAAGCCGCATCCTGTTTGTCGAACGCGTCGGTAGACGGCATGGAGACCACGCGCGCTTTCACGCCTTCGGCAGACAGTTGATCCCACGCAGCTACCGCCAGCTCAACTTCAGAACCGGTTGCGATAATAATCAGCTGTGGCTGACCTGCGCAGTCTTTCAGCACATAACCACCGCGAGCGATGTTAGCCAGCTGCTCTTCGGTACGATCCTGCTGTGCCAGGTTCTGACGAGAGAGAATCAGCGCGGTTGGACCGTCCTGACGCTCAACGCCATATTTCCACGCTACCGCAGACTCAACCTGGTCACATGGACGCCATGTGGACATGTTCGGGGTCACGCGCAGAGAAGCCACCTGCTCAACCGGCTGGTGAGTCGGGCCATCTTCGCCCAGACCGATAGAGTCATGGGTATAGACCATTACCTGACGCTGTTTCATCAGCGCAGCCATACGCACGGCATTACGCGCATATTCTACGAACATCAGGAAGGTAGAGGTGTACGGCAGGAAACCACCGTGCAGAGAGATACCGTTCGCAATGGCGGTCATACCGAATTCACGCACACCGTAATGGATGTAGTTACCGGCGGTATCTTCGTTGATCGCTTTAGAACCAGACCAGATCGTCAGGTTAGACGGTGCCAGGTCAGCAGAGCCGCCGAGGAATTCTGGCAGCAGTGGACCGAAAGCTTCGATCGCATTCTGAGACGCTTTACGGCTGGCAATTTTAGCCGGGTTAGCTTGCAGCTTGGCGATGATCTCTTTCGCTTTCGCGTCGAAATCTTCCGGCATGTCACCTTTCATACGACGGGTGAATTCTGCCGCTTCCTGCGGGAAGGCTTTTGCGTAAGCTGCGAATTTCTCATTCCAGACGGACTCTTTCGCCTGGCCTGCTTCTTTGGCATCCCACTGAGCGTAAATCTCAGACGGAATTTCAAATGGCGCGTATTTCCAGCCCAGCTGTTCGCGGGTCAGTGCAATTTCTGCGTCGCCCAGCGGTGCGCCGTGGGAATCGTGAGTACCCGCTTTGTTTGGAGAACCGAAACCGATGATGGTTTTGCACATCAGCAGGGATGGTTTGTCAGTCACGGCACGCGCTTCTTCTACTGCACGTTTAATCGCGTCTGCATCGTGGCCGTCAACGCCACGCACAACGTGCCAGCCGTAGGCTTCGAAACGTTTTGCGGTGTCGTCAGTGAACCAGCCTTCAACGTGACCATCAATGGAGATGCCGTTGTCATCGTAGAACGCAACCAGTTTACCCAGTTTCAGAGTACCGGCCAGGGAGCACACTTCGTGAGAAATGCCTTCCATCATGCAGCCGTCGCCCATGAAAGCGTAGGTGAAGTGATCAACGATATCGTGACCTGGACGGTTGAACTGCGCCGCCAGCGTTTTCTCTGCAATCGCCATACCGACCGCATTCGCAATACCCTGACCCAGTGGACCGGTTGTGGTCTCAACGCCCGCGGTATAACCCACTTCCGGGTGACCTGGGGTTTTGGAGTGCAGCTGACGGAAGTTCTTCAGCTCTTCGATTGGCAGCGCATAACCCGTGAGGTGCAGCAGGCTGTAGATCAGCATAGAGCCGTGGCCGTTGGACAGCACGAAGCGGTCGCGGTCAGCCCAAGATGGGTTCTGCGGGTTATGGTTCAGGAAATCACGCCACAGGACTTCGGCAATGTCAGCCATACCCATAGGGGCACCCGGGTGACCGGATTTGGCTTTCTGTACTGCGTCCATGCTCAGCGCACGAATAGCATTAGCAAGCTCTTTACGTGAGGACATTTTAACTCCAGATCGGACTGTTAAAGGCCGCGCCCTTGACGACAGCGCGTTTTGGGCTATGCCAGAAAAAAGTGCCAACAATGTAACCCAAGCGACAAAGCATGTACATGGAGCATTCTTTTGCCCTTTAAGAAATCTCTGGATCACGCTCGCATGTTGCGCAATCTACTCGCCCGGGGCTCCAGATATTCCTTATACTTAGCGCGACTGCGGCTTCGCTGCCGGAGCATTTTTCAGACTTTTTTCAGTTAACGAGTACGGAAGCAACATCATGAAAATGCGTGCAATAGTGCTGGCCCTGGGTACGACGCTCCTGCTGAGCGGTTGTCAGAATATGGATTCAAACGGTCTGATGAGCTCTGGCGCAGAAGCCTTCCAGGCTTATTCCCTGAGCGATGCGCAGGTCGTCGCGCTGAGCGACCAGGCGTGTAAAGAGATGGACGGAAAAGCAACCATCGCACCGGCCAGTAGCACTTACGCGCAGCGTCTGAACAAGATTGCCGCCGCGCTGGGCGATAACATCAATGGCCAGGCAGTGAATTACAAAGTCTATATGGCAAAAGACGTGAATGCGTTTGCGATGGCGAACGGCTGTATCCGCGTTTACAGCGGGCTGATGGACATGATGACGGATAACGAAGTCGAAGCGGTGATCGGCCATGAAATGGGCCACGTCGCACTCGGCCACGTGAAGAAAGGTATGCAGGTGGCGCTCGGCACCAATGCCGTGCGTGCGGCAGCTGCCTCTGCAGGCGGTATCGTTGGCAGTCTGTCCCAATCCCAGCTGGGCGATGTGGGCGAAAAACTGGTTAACTCCCAGTTTTCCCAACGTCAGGAGTCAGAAGCGGATGACTACTCCTACGATCTGTTGCGCAAACGCGGAATCAATCCGTCAGGCTTAGCCACCAGCTTTGAGAAACTGGCAAAACTGGAAGAAGGCCGTCAAAGCTCAATGTTTGACGATCACCCGGCGTCCGCAGAGCGTGCGCAGCATATCCGCGATCGCATGGCGGCAGACGGGATCAAATAATCCCCTTCAGAAAAGCCAGTAACGACACGGGCAGCGCACCGTCACCCGGGAGTACGTGAGGGTGACGGGCACTGCCCGGTTTCAAAATGGCGAGTCAAACAGCCCGATTACTCGCCTTTTTTGGCTGCCTGAATGTACAGCATTTCCAGCGCCAGTGTTGCAGCGGCCAGAGCCGTGATTTCAGACTGATCGTACGCTGGCGCCACTTCTACCACGTCCATCCCCACGATATTCAGGTCTTTCAGACCGCGAACCAGTTTGATCGCACGGTCAGACGTCAGGCCGCCAATGACCGGCGTACCGGTGCCCGGTGCAAACGCGGGGTCCAGGCAGTCGATATCAAAGGTCAGGTAGACAGGCATGTCGCCGACAATCTGCTTCACCTGCGCGATGATGTCGTCCACGCCGCGATCGTTCACCTGGCAGGCGTCCAGCACGGTGAAGCCGTTGTCTTTGTCGAATTCAGTACGGATACCGATCTGCACAGAGTGATTTGGATCGATCAGGCCTTCGTTCGGCGCGGTGTAGAACATGGTGCCATGGTCAAACTCGCAGCCGTTCGCGTAGGTGTCCGTGTGGGCATCGAAATGCACCAGCGCCATTTTACCGAAATGTTTCGCGTGCGCGCGCAGCAGCGGCAGCGTCACAAAGTGGTCACCGCCGAAGGAGAGCATGCGCTTACCGGCAGCCAGCAGTTTTTCTGCGTGCGCCTGCAGTTTTTCGCTCATTTCACGTGCGTCGCCGAAGGCATACACCAGATCGCCGCAGTCGACGACGTTCAGGCGCTCACGCATATCGAAGTTCCACGGGAAACGGTTGTGCTCCCAGGCCAGGTTGGTCGAGACCTGACGAATGGCCGCCGGACCGTGACGGCCACCGGCACGACCGGAGGTTGCCATATCAAACGGAACGCCGGTGATTACCCAGTCAGCGTCGCTGTCGTACGGCTGGAAGTTCATCGGAAGACGTAAAAAACCAAACGCGTTAGATACCAGAGAGTTGTCGTACTGATGACCTAAAGTGCTCATGTCCTGACCTCATGTAGAGTCGATGCATTAAAAATAGATGAAAAAAAATCCCCTCCGCGTCGTTAAACCCGACGAGGAAGGGATTGATTCGGAAACTGCATGTTGGTGCGAATTATCGCCGTTAATTCGTACAGGTTCAAGTATCCCGTAGGCCCGGTAAGCGCAGCGCCACCGGGCATTAACGGTTACTCGTCTTCCAGATAGGTGTACCCGTACAGACCCGCTTCAAACTCTTCCAGGAACTGCTGCTGCAGCGCAGCGTCCAGATCGGTGTTTTTCACCTGATCGCGGAACTGAGTCAGCAGTTTTTTCGGATCCAGCTGCACGTACTCCAGCATGTCCGCCACGGTGTCGCCCTCGTCGGAAAGCTCCACTTCCACGTTGCCGTCAGGGAAGACAAACACGTCAACCGCTTCGGTATCACCGAACAGGTTGTGCATGTTGCCTAAAATTTCCTGATACGCACCGACCATAAAGAAGCCCAGCATTGGCGGGTTCTCAGGATCGTACTCCGGCATTGGCATGGTGGTGGCAATCCCGTCGCCGTCCACGTAGTGATCGATAGCGCCGTCGGAATCACAGGTGATATCCAGCAGCACTGCGCGACGTTCCGGCGCATGATTCAGCCCTTCCAGCGGCAGTACCGGGAACAGCTGATCGATACCCCAGGCATCTGGCATCGACTGGAACAGCGAGAAGTTGACGTAAATCTTATCCGCCATACGTTCCTGCAGTTCGTCGATAATCGGACGGTGCGCACGGTTGCTCGGGTCGAGCTGTTTCTGCACTTCGTGGCACATATTCAGATACAGCTGCTCTGCCCACGCGCGTTCCTGCAGGCTAAAGGTGCCTGATGAATAGCCGACGTGAATGTCATGCAGATCCATCTGGCTGTCGTGCAGCCATTCACGCAGAGAGCGACGGGTGCCCGGCTCATGCATCTCCTGCCAGGTTTCCCACATGTTTTGCAGAGCACGCGGCGCATCGTCCTGCGGTGGTGTCGCTTCCGTATTCTCGCTGCGTTCAACACCGATGATATTGGAAACCAGCACCGTATGGTGCGCGGTTACCGCACGGCCAGACTCGGTGATCACCGTTGGATGCGGCAAACCGTTCTCTTCACAGGCATCACCAATCGCCCAGATAATGTTGTTCGCGTACTCGTTCAGACCGTAGTTCACGGAGCAGTCAGACTGCGAGCGCGTTCCTTCGTAGTCCACACCCAGACCGCCGCCGACATCGAAGCACTCAATGTTGACGCCAAGCTTATGCAGCTCGACATAGAAGCGAGCCGATTCACGTACGCCCGTGGCGATATCGCGAATATTGGCCATCTGCGAACCGAGGTGGAAGTGCAGAAGCTGGATACTGTCCAGGCGACCGCGTTCGCGCAGCATTTCCACCAGCTGCAGAACCTGACCCGCCGCCAGACCGAATTTGGATTTTTCGCCGCCGGAGGACTGCCATTTACCGGAGCCTTGCGAAGCCAGACGCGCACGCACGCCCAGGCGCGGCACCACGTTCAGACGCTCGGCCTCTTCCAGCACAATCGCGATTTCCGTCATCTTCTCGATAACCAGATAGACCTTGTGGCCCATCTTCTCGCCAATCAGCGCCAGACGAATGTATTCACGGTCTTTATAACCGTTACAGACGATCACCGAGCGCGTCATACCGGCGTGCGCCAGTACCGCCATCAGTTCCGCTTTAGAACCGGCTTCCAGACCCAGTGGTTCACCGGAATGGATCAGCGATTCAATAACACGACGATGCTGGTTTACCTTGATTGGATAGACCAGGAAGTAGTCGCCCTTGTATCCATAGGACTCACGCGCGCGCTTGAACGCCGCATTAATGGAGCGCAAACGGTGTTGCAGGATCTGCGGGAAGCAGAACAGTGCAGGCAGACGTTGCCCTTGCGCTTCGCGCGCTTTCACCAGTTTGGCGAGATCCACGCGAGCTTCCGGTACGTCAGGATCAGGGCAAACGCTGATATGGCCCAGTTCGTTGACGTCGTAGTAGTTATTACCCCACCAGGCAATATTGTATGTGCGCAGCATCTTGCTGGCCTCTTCGGAGCTCATCGCAACCTCCTGCATAGAACGTAGTACACCCTGTCCGCCCGCTGACGAAGGCGAAACCGAAGACATGTCGTCAGACATAGCGAACCTCAACTCTTTGTATTAAGTGTAAAACAGTTGACTACTATCGCAGTGTCACACCGCGATAACAACCCATAAACGGCCCCGCATTCCAGCAGAGTGTGCTGAAATTCAGACCGTGCGACCGGTTTCTTATTCATATCATTGTAAAACACGTAACCGAACTCTGTATGACAAGGTTCGGCGAAACCACGAGATAACTCCTGAATTAACAAGAGCGCCCTTGTTCAGTTTTCACAAAGCGGATGGCCGGCCCTGGAATCCTGAGAAGCACCGAAATGGGTATAACATCGGCAGGTTTGCAGATTAGAAATGCGAGTTGCGGGAAACAGATGCACGCCAGAACAGCGTAACTGAGTTAGCGGAAAACGAGAGTTCATTATCGGGTATCACCTCCACGGCCGCCTTCAGAAGACGAACCTCAAGCCAAAGCTAAGTGTTCACTGCTCAACCCGGCTGGAAGTGGCGACACGATGAAATCATCGAGCGCTTTTTTGTATGAGCCGCGCGCCGCGTTTTATACCCACATCACTCCCAAAATGCAAAGTATAAATGCGCGCCTTGCCAGCCCCGTCAGGAAAAATTTCCACCTGCGTTTTCAGCACAGTGAGACCTTAGTCAAAAAAAACTGGAAATCGGGCGAAGAAGTGACCTAAAATAGCCGTCCAGATGTTAATCCATCTATACTGATTAACACTCAGACTGCCGGTGTCATTTACCTGCCGGTCTTGGTAGAATCGTCTTCTACGGCCATTCCGCACAGCAGTTTGAGCTTACCAAATTATCCTTAGGTGAAATAAAACATGGCAAAACACCTGTTTACGTCCGAGTCTGTATCAGAAGGGCATCCTGATAAAATCGCTGACCAAATCTCCGATGCAGTGCTGGATGCGATCCTGGAGCAGGATCCTAAAGCGCGCGTGGCGTGCGAAACCTATGTCAAAACGGGTATGGTTCTGGTAGGTGGTGAGATCACCACCAGTGCATGGGTTGATATCGAAGAGATCACCCGTAACACCGTGCGTGAAATCGGCTACGTGCATTCTGATATGGGCTTTGATGCCAACTCTTGCGCCGTATTAAGCGCAATTGGCAAACAGTCCCCGGACATCAATCAGGGCGTCGATCGTACCGATCCGCTTGAGCAAGGTGCTGGCGACCAGGGCCTGATGTTTGGCTACGCGACCAACGAAACCGACGTGCTGATGCCTGCCCCCATCACTTACGCGCACCGTCTGGTGCAGCGTCAGGCTGAAGTGCGTAAAAACGGCGCGCTGCCGTGGCTGCGTCCGGATGCTAAAAGCCAGATCACTTTCCAGTATGACGACGGCAAAATCGTCGGTATCGACGCGGTCGTACTGTCGACTCAGCACTCCGAAGACGTTTCGCTGAAAACGCTGCAGGAAGCGGTCATGGAAGAGATCATCAAGCCGGTTCTGCCTGCAGAATGGCTGAATGCCTCCACCAAGTACCACATCAACCCAACGGGCCGTTTTGTTATCGGTGGCCCAATGGGCGACTGCGGTCTGACCGGTCGTAAGATTATCGTTGATACCTACGGCGGCATGGCTCGTCACGGTGGCGGTGCGTTCTCCGGTAAAGATCCGTCTAAAGTTGACCGTTCTGCTGCGTACGCTGCACGTTATGTGGCGAAAAACATCGTGGCTGCGGGCCTGGCAGATCGTTGTGAAATTCAGGTTTCCTACGCAATCGGCGTGGCAGAACCTACCTCCATCATGGTTGAAACGTTCGGTACCGAGAAGATCTCTACCGAACAGCTGACCCTGCTGGTGCGCGAGTTCTTCGACCTGCGTCCATACGGCCTGATTCAGATGCTGGATCTGCTGCACCCAATCTACAAAGAAACCGCTGCATACGGTCACTTTGGTCGCGAACATTTCCCATGGGAAAAAACCGACAAAGCCGCCCTGCTGCGTGACGCTGCCGGTCTGTAATTAGCGACTGATAGCGTTCTTAAAGGCCAGCCTCGCGCTGGCCTTTTGCATTTCTGCTGCCGGGATTTTGCCCGCCCGCGCTTCACTTTTGTGAGCTACATTTCTTTAACGCCCTGCACGCGTGAGATATCGCCGCCACCCGGCAAACGACTCCTACTGAAACCGCTTACACCGCGCAACAAAAGCACTTCTTTCAGAATAATCTCTTTGCATGTTCTGCCTTCATCTGCTGTTACATTTCATTTCAGTTAAGTCTGAAACTGCGTTAAACGGGATGCACATCAACAGAATTAACACTATATTTTCAGAGCTTTAATAAAACTGACAGTTATAAGTGAGTGTAACCGATTACACCAATGTGAGTAGCGTCACATATTTTTACGCCGTACTAACCTACCCTTTACATCGATAAAACTGATAACCCAACTGGAGGGCATAATGCCTGACAATAATAAACAGGGGCGTACGTCCAACAAGGCGATGACATTCTTTGTCTGCTTCCTCGCAGCCCTGGCAGGACTTCTTTTCGGCCTGGATATCGGCGTCATTGCCGGTGCTTTACCCTTCATCACCGATGAATTCCAGATCAGCCCACATACCCAGGAATGGGTGGTGAGCTCCATGATGTTCGGCGCTGCCGTCGGTGCCGTTGGCAGCGGCTGGCTCTCCTACCGTCTCGGACGTAAAAAGAGCCTGATGATTGGCGCGATTCTGTTTGTCGCCGGTTCACTCTGCTCCGCCGCCGCACCTAACGTCGAAGTGCTGATCATCTCCCGCGTACTGCTCGGTCTGGCGGTTGGCGTGGCGTCGTATACTGCCCCGCTGTATCTGTCTGAAATCGCGCCAGAGAAAATTCGCGGCAGCATGATCTCCATGTATCAGCTGATGATCACCATCGGTATTCTTGGCGCGTACCTTTCCGATACGGCCTTCAGCTACAGCGGCGCGTGGCGCTGGATGCTGGGCGTGATTATCATCCCGGCAATTTTGCTGCTGATCGGTGTCTTCTTCCTGCCAGACAGCCCGCGCTGGTACGCCGCGAAACGTCGCTTCCATGATGCGGAACGCGTGCTGATGCGCCTGCGTGATACCAGTGCTGAAGCCAAAAACGAGCTTGATGAGATCCGCGAAAGCCTGAAGGTCAAACAGACCGGCTGGGCGCTGTTTAAAGAGAACAGCAACTTCCGTCGCGCGGTGTTCCTCGGTGTGCTGCTACAGGTGATGCAACAGTTCACCGGGATGAACGTCATCATGTACTACGCGCCAAAAATCTTTGAGCTGGCCGGGTATACCAACACCACCGAGCAGATGTGGGGGACCGTGATCGTCGGTCTGACCAACGTGCTGGCGACCTTTATCGCAATCGGTCTGGTTGACCGCTGGGGCCGTAAGCCAACGCTGACCTTAGGTTTCCTGGTGATGGCTATCGGGATGGGCGTGCTGGGGACCATGATGCATATGGGCATTCACTCCGCGACCGCGCAGTACTTTGCCGTCGCGATGCTGCTGATGTTTATCGTCGGTTTTGCGATGAGTGCCGGTCCGCTAATTTGGGTGCTGTGTTCCGAAATCCAGCCGCTGAAAGGGCGTGATTTTGGTATCACCTGCTCAACGGCGACGAACTGGATTGCCAATATGATCGTCGGCGCAACGTTCCTGACCATGCTGAATACCCTCGGCAATGCCAATACCTTCTGGGTATACGGCGGTCTGAACCTGTTCTTTATTGTTCTGACACTGTGGCTGGTTCCGGAAACCAAACACGTCTCTCTGGAACATATCGAACGCAACCTGATGAAAGGCCGTCCACTGCGTGAGATTGGGGCGCAGAACTAAGATTATTGTGGCCTGATGCCCTCCCCCATCACACGGGGAGAGGGTGATACACGAAAAGCCTTCTCCACCGGAGAAGGCTTTACTGTTTATATCCACCGCATTATCCTCTGGCCCTATGAAAACCCCACGTCTTCCCATCGCCCTCCAGCAAGCCGTTATGCGCGCATTGCGGGATAAACTCGCGCAGGCCAACCTGAAGCTCGGGCGAAATTACCCTGAACCTAAACTGGTCTATCAGCAGCGCGGGACGTCGGCGGGCACCGCCTGGCTTGAATCCTACGAGATCCGTCTCAATCCGGTGCTGATGATGGAAAATCAGCAGGCGTTTATCGACGAAGTTGTCCCCCATGAGCTGGCGCATCTGCTGGTGTGGAAACACTTTGGCCGCGTGGCACCGCACGGCAAAGAGTGGAAATGGATGATGGAAGCCGTGCTGGGTGTTCCCGCCCGCCGTACGCACCAGTTTGAGCTGGAATCGGTGCGGCGAAATACCTTCCCCTACCGCTGCCAGTGCCAGCAGCACCAGCTGACCGTTCGCAGACATAATCGTGTGGTACGCGGCGAGGCCATCTACCGCTGCGTAAAATGCGGCGAGCCGCTGGTCGCAGAATAATCAATTGAACAATCAGGAACTTTCCTGATCTGACTGATTGCATACTGGAACATCTTTCGCTACGTTGCGGGCTCGTTTTGACACGGAGTTTGAGATGTCCCGTCACTATTCTTTCTCTGTTGCCTTTCTGGCGACGGTGCTCGCAGGCCCTGCGCTGGCCGAAGGTATTAACAGTTTTTCCCAGGCCAAAGCCGCAGGCGTCAAAGTGAACGCCGACGCGCCGGGTGATTTCTACTGCGGATGTAAAATTAACTGGCAAGGCAAAAAAGGGGTCGTTGACCTCGAATCTTGCGGTTACAAAGTGCGTAAAAATGAAAACCGCGCCAACCGTATCGAATGGGAACACGTGGTGCCGGCATGGCAGTTCGGCCATCAGCGCCAGTGCTGGCAGGATGGCGGGCGTAAAAACTGCGCCAAAGATCCCGTCTATCGCCAGATTGAAAGTGATATGCATAACCTGCAGCCCGCCGTGGGCGAGGTCAACGGCGACCGCGCCAACTTCATGTACAGCCAGTGGAACGGCGGCGAAGGTCAGTACGGCCAGTGCACAATGAAAGTCGATTTCAAAGAGAAAGTGGCCGAGCCGCCAGCCCGCGCGCGCGGCAGTATCGCCCGCACCTACTTCTATATGCGCGATCGCTACGACCTGAACCTCTCCCGTCAGCAAACCCAGCTTTTTAACGCCTGGGATAAGCTGTATCCGGTCACCGACTGGGAGTGTGAGCGCGATAACCGCATCGCCAAAGTCCAGGGGAATCACAACCCGTACGTGCAGCGGGCTTGCCAGGCGCAAAAGAGCTAACCTACACTAGCGGCAATTGCTATTT
Organism: Lelliottia sp. SL45; assembly: GCF_026672535.1. Taxonomy (NCBI): domain Bacteria; kingdom Pseudomonadati; phylum Pseudomonadota; class Gammaproteobacteria; order Enterobacterales; family Enterobacteriaceae; genus Lelliottia; species Lelliottia sp. SL45. The sequence continues at coordinate 53,951 of NZ_JAPPRH010000003.1, read as the reverse complement.
TACCCCTCACTTCGCCCACTCCCGTCGGGAGTGGGAAGTTTTAGATGGAATACTGACTATGCGCATCCCTCGCATCTATCACCCTGAACCGATCACAGCAGGCCACGAAATTGCCCTCTCCGACGAAGCCGCGAACCATGTAGGCCGCGTATTGCGCATGGGCGCGGGCCAGGCCGTGCAGCTTTTCGACGGCAGCAACCAGGTGTTCGACGCCGAAATCACTCGCGCCGATAAAAAGAGTGTGCAGGTGAATGTGTTGCGAGGCGAAGTGGATGACCGGGAGTCCCCGCTGCATATTCATCTGGGCCAGGTGATGTCGCGCGGTGAAAAAATGGAATTCACCATTCAGAAATCGATCGAACTGGGTGTAAGCCTCATTACGCCACTTTTTTCTGAGCGCTGTGGCGTTAAACTGGATGCTGAACGTCTGAACAAAAAAATTCAGCAATGGCAGAAAATCGCCATCGCCGCGTGCGAACAGTGCGGCCGCAACCGCATTCCGACGATCCGCCCGCCCATGGATTTAGAGGCGTGGTGTGCCGAACAAGAGAGCGGCTTAAAGCTCAATCTTCACCCGCGCGCCAGCGCCAGCATTAATACGCTGCCGCTGCCGGTGGAAAGCGTGCGGCTGCTGATCGGCCCGGAAGGTGGGCTGTCGGCAGACGAAATTGCCATGACCGCACGTTATGAATTTACTGATATTCTGTTGGGACCTCGCGTTCTACGTACTGAGACGACTGCACTCACAGCCATCACTGCACTCCAGGTGCGTTTTGGCGATCTGGGTTGAAGCATTAACGGAGAAGAACAATGATCAAGCTCGGCATCGTGATGGACCCCATCGCAAGCATTAACATCAAGAAAGATTCCAGCTTCGCTATGCTGCTGGAAGCACAGCGTCGCGGCTACCAGCTTCACTACATGGAGATGGCCGATCTGTACCTGAATAATGGTGAAGCCCGCGCGCGGACGCGCATCGTGAACGTCGAGCAAAATTACGATAAATGGTACGAATTCGGATCTGAGCAGGATATTCCCCTCGCCGAACTCGATGTGATCCTGATGCGTAAAGATCCCCCGTTCGACACCGAATTCATCTACTGCACCTATATTCTTGAGCGCGCAGAAGAGAAAGGCACGCTGATTGTTAACAAACCGCAGAGCCTGCGCGACTGTAACGAGAAACTCTATACCGCCTGGTTCTCCGACCTGACGCCAGAAACGCTCGTCACCCGTAACAAAGCACAGCTGAAAGCTTTCTGGCAGAAACATGGCGACATCATTCTGAAGCCGCTGGACGGAATGGGCGGTGCGTCGATCTTCCGCGTGAAAGAAGGCGATCCGAACCTCGGCGTTATTGCGGAAACTCTGACCGAGCACGGCACCCGCTACTGCATGGCGCAGAACTATATTCCGGCTATTGTGGACGGCGATAAACGCGTGCTGGTCGTCGATGGCGAGCCGGTACCTTACTGCCTGGCGCGTATTCCGCAGGGCGGCGAAACGCGTGGCAATCTGGCGGCCGGTGGCCGTGGCGAGCCGCGCCCGCTGACGGAAAGCGACTGGGAAATCGCGCGCCGCGTCGGCCCGATGCTGAAAGCCAAAGGGCTGATTTTCGTCGGTCTGGATATCATTGGCGACCGCCTGACGGAAGTGAACGTCACCAGCCCGACCTGTATCCGCGAAATCGAAGCCGAGTTCCCGGTCTCGATCACCGGTATGCTGATGGACGCGATTGAAAAACGTCTGAAGCAGTAACGCTCTCGCACATGCCGCCTCATCCACCTGCGGCGAAGTCAATAGTGACAAGGCCCAGCTTTCTCCGCATACTGGGCCTTGTCGCTTTTTAAACCAGGAATCAGAACCTCTGACAATGAATTTACAGCATCACTTTCTTATTGCCATGCCTGCTCTCCAGGACCCGATTTTCCGTCGAGCTGTCGTGTATATCTGTGAATACAGCGAAGACGGCGCAATGGGGATTATCATCAACAAACCGCTGGAAAACCTGCAAATCGAGGGCATTCTTGAGAAGCTCAAGATCACGCCTGAAGAGCGTGCCCCGGAAATCCGCCTTGATAAGCCGGTGATGCTCGGTGGCCCGCTGGCAGAAGATCGCGGCTTTATTTTGCATACGCCTCCGGGTTTCTCCTCCAGCATTCGCGTTTCCGATAATACGGTGATCACCACTTCGCGCGACGTTCTGGAAACCCTCGGCACGCACAATCAGCCTTCCGAAGTGCTGGTCGCGCTGGGCTACTCCTCCTGGGAGAAAGGCCAGCTTGAGCAGGAAATTCTCGATAACGCGTGGCTCACGGCCCCGGCGGATCTGAATATTCTGTTTAAAACCCCGATCGCCGATCGCTGGCGCGAAGCGGCAAAACTCATTGGTATCGACATCCAGACCATGCCTGGTGTGGCGGGGCACGCATAATGAGCGGAACGCTTCTCTCCTTTGATTTCGGCACCCGAAGTATTGGCGTGGCGATTGGTCAGCGCATTACCGGCACGGCACGCCCGTTAACGGCGATCAAAGCCCAGGACGGTACGCCCGACTGGGCCATTATCGAGCGCCTGCTGAAAGAGTGGCAGCCCGAAGCCGTCATCGTTGGGCTACCGCTCAACATGGACGGCACCGAGCAGCTGCTCACCGCCCGTGCGCGCAAGTTTGCAAATAAGATCCATGGCCGCTTTGGCGTCGTCGTTAAGCTGCACGATGAACGTCTGAGCACCGTTGAAGCCCGCGCAGGTCTGTTTGAGCATGGCGGATTCCGCGCGCTGAACAAAGGCAGCGTCGATTCTGCCTCGGCGGTGATTATTCTCGAAAGCTACTTCGAGCAAGGGTTTTAATTTCGCTAAAGCCTTCCCTGCGCTTTGCGCTCTGCAAGGCTTTGGTCGAAATTCTGCATACCCGCCTGCTGCCCGGTCTGGATCACACCGGGCAACTGCCAGGTTTTCCCTTCGCGGATAAGATTGGCCGACGCCGGTGTGTTCACCAGCATCTCAAACAGCGCTACGCGCCCGCCCTGAAGGTCCCGTACCAGTTTTTGTGCCAGCACCGCACGCAGGCTTCCTGCCAGTTGGTTTCGCACCGGATCTTTCTCTTCTGCCGGAAAGGTGTCCACCAGCCGTTCAATGGCCTGAGCCGCCCCGCGCGTGTGCAGCGTCGCCAGCACCAGATGCCCGGTCTCGGCGGCCGTGAGCGCCAGGCGGATCGTTTCGCTATCGCGCAGTTCACCCAACAAAATGACATCCGGGTCTTCACGCAGCGCCGCCCGCAGCGCCTGAGCAAATGACGGGCAGTGCAGGCCAATTTCCCGCTGCTGAATCAGGCACCGCTGGCTTTGATAGACGTACTCCACCGGATCTTCCAGCGTCAGAATATGGCCGTCGGAATGGTGGTTGAGATAATCCACCATCGCCGCAAGCGTTGTGGATTTGCCGCTGCCGGTGGCCCCCGTCACCAGAATCAGGCCATTGTCACTGGAGAGCAGGTCGGGAATGACGCGCGGCGCGCCAATCGTTGAGAGCTGCGGGCACTCCTCCGGCAGAAGTCTCAGCGTCAGCGAGACGCCATGGATATGCACAAACGCGCTGGCACGCAGACGCTTGCCACTGAGCAAGGTCACCGCGAAATCCACGTGTCCATTCGCCCACCAGGCGCCCTGCTGTTCGTCATTCAGCCATGTTTTTAACAGCTGCGCGACATCAGGTGGAGGAAAGGGCGCCGGCTCGAGTTTGCCTAATCTACGCCAGCGCGGTGGCGAATCGCTGCACAGGTGTAGATCCGAGACATTATGCTTTACACTAAGGGCCACAATTTCTTCCATATCCATACAACCATCCTCGGACTCATGAACGACATTGCGCATAACCTGGCACAGGTCAGGGACAAAATCTCAGCCGCTGCAACGCGTTGCGGCCGTGCTTCAGAAGAAGTTTCGTTGCTTGCAGTGAGTAAAACGAAGCCTGCGAGCGCCATCGCAGAAGCCATCGACGCCGGGCAGCGCGCTTTTGGCGAAAACTACGTTCAGGAAGGTGTGGACAAAATTCGCTATTTCCAGCAAACCGGGAAAACGAATCTTGAGTGGCACTTTATCGGCCCGTTGCAGTCGAACAAAAGTCGGCTGGTTGCTGAGCATTTTGACTGGTGTCATACGGTCGATCGTCTGCGCATTGCCACACGGTTGAGCGATCAACGCCCTGCCGACATGGCACCGCTTAACATCCTGATTCAAATCAATATTAGCGATGAGAACAGTAAGTCTGGTATCACTCTGGCTGAGCTGGATGCACTAGCCGAACAGGTGTCTGAACTGCCCGGTTTGACCCTGCGCGGGCTGATGGCGATTCCGGCACCGGAAACGAGTTACGACAGGCAGTTTGCCGTAGCACAGCAAATGGCTGTAGCATTTGAGGCGCTTAAAGCGCGCTACACGACCGTAGACACGCTTTCACTGGGCATGTCGGACGATATGGAAGCCGCCATCGCGGCAGGCAGCACTATGGTGCGCATCGGCACAGCCATTTTCGGTGCGCGCGATTACACTCCAAAATAAGGAAACCTGAGGAACGCCATGAAGACGTTGACTTTCCTGCTCTCAACGGTCATTGAGCTGTATACGATGGCGCTGCTGTTACGCGTCTGGATGCAGTGGGCTCGTTGTGATTTTTATAATCCGTTCTCGCAGTTTGTCGTGAAAATCACACAACCTGTTATTGGGCCGCTGCGCCGCGTTATACCACCGATGGGGCCGATCGACAGCGCCTCTCTGCTGGTGGCGTTTGTGCTCAGTATCATCAAAGCTATCGTGCTGTTTATGGTGGTCACCTTCCAGCCGATCATCTGGATCGCAGCGGTGCTAATCCTGCTGAAAACCATTGGCCTGCTGATCTTCTGGGTGCTGCTGGTGATGGCGGTCATGAGCTGGGTGAGTCGCGGTCGTAGTCCGGTTGAATACGCCATGATTCAGCTGACGGAGCCGCTCCTGCGCCCGATCCGCAATCTGTTGCCAGCCATGGGTGGGATTGATTTTTCACCGATGATTCTGGTGCTGCTGCTGTATGTCCTGAACATGGGCATCGCTGAACTTTTACAGTCAACGGGCAACATGCTGCTGCCGGGGCTGTGGATGGCGCTATGAGTGCCGTCAGTCACCTCGCCGACGGGCTGGTTTTGCGGCTGTATATTCAGCCGAAAGCCAGCCGCGACAGCATCGTGGGATTACATGGCGACGAGTTAAAAGTCGCCATTACCGCCCCTCCCGTAGACGGCCAGGCGAACGCGCATTTGACCAAATATCTGGCAAAACAGTTTCGCGTCGCCAAAAGCCAGGTCATCATTGAAAAGGGTGAGCTGGGGCGTCATAAACAGGTAAAAATCCTTAACCCGCAACACATCCCGACGGAAGTCGCGGCACTGTCACAACAGGATTAACGTATGCAGAAAGTTGTTCTCGCGACCGGTAACGCCGGTAAAGTGCGCGAGCTGGCCTCGCTATTAAATGATTTTGGTCTGGATGTGGTCGCACAGACCGAACTGGGCGTCGAGTCCGCGGAAGAGACCGGCCTGACGTTTATCGAAAATGCGATTCTGAAAGCGCGTCATGCGGCACAGGTCACTGGCCTTCCGGCTATCGCGGATGATTCCGGGCTGGCGGTCGATGCGCTGGGCGGCGCGCCGGGCATTTACTCTGCGCGCTATTCTGGCGTAGACGCCACCGACCAGCAGAATCTGGAAAAGCTGCTGGAGACGCTGAAAGCGGTGCCGGACGAGCAGCGCCAGGCGCAGTTCCACTGCGTGCTGGTCTATATGCGCCATGCAGAAGATCCCACGCCGATTGTCTGCCATGGCAGCTGGCCTGGCGTGATAGCCCGCGAATCATCAGGAAATGGCGGCTTTGGCTACGATCCAATTTTCTTTGTCCCCTCTGAGGGCAAAACCGCAGCGGAACTGACCCGCGAAGAAAAAAGCGCGATTTCCCATCGTGGGCGCGCGTTGAAACTGTTACTGGAAGCATTACGTAATGGCTAATTTGCCACCTCTGAGTCTTTATATTCACATCCCGTGGTGCGTGCAGAAATGCCCATACTGCGATTTCAATTCGCACGCGCTGAAAGGCGAAGTGCCGCATGACGACTACGTTCAGCATCTGTTGACCGATCTGGATGCCGACGTACCTTACGCACAGGGACGTGAAGTTAAGACCATTTTTATTGGTGGCGGTACACCGAGCCTGCTTTCTGGCCCGGCGATGCAGACGCTGCTGGACGGCGTGCGTGCGCGCCTGAATCTGGCAGCCGATGCGGAAATCACCATGGAAGCCAACCCGGGCACCGTGGAAGCCGATCGTTTTATCGAGTATCAGCGCGCCGGAGTGAACCGTATCTCGATTGGCGTACAGAGCTTTAGCGAACCAAAGCTCAAGCGTCTGGGGCGTATTCACGGCCCGGAAGAGGCGAAACGCGCGGCGCACCTGGCAACCGGTCTCGGGCTTCGCAGCTTTAACCTCGATTTGATGCACGGCTTGCCCGATCAGTCTCTGGAAGAGGCACTGGACGATTTGCGCCAGGCTATCGAGCTGAACCCGCCGCATCTCTCCTGGTATCAGCTGACCATTGAGCCAAATACCCTGTTTGGCTCGCGCCCGCCGGTCCTGCCCGACGACGATGCCCTGTGGGATATTTTCGAACAAGGCCATCAGCTGCTGACGGCTGCAGGTTATCAGCAGTACGAAACGTCCGCCTACGCGAAGCCCGGCTACCAGTGTCAGCACAACCTCAACTACTGGCGCTTTGGCGATTACCTGGGTATCGGCTGCGGCGCACACGGCAAAGTGACTTTCCCTGACGGGCGTATTCTGCGCACCGCGAAAACCCGTCATCCACGCGGGTATATGGAGGGGCGCTATCTGGAACGTCAGCACGACGTGGCGGTAGACGATAAACCCTTTGAGTTCTTCATGAACCGTTTCCGTCTGCTGGAAGCGGCCCCACGCGCGGAATTTACGCTTTATACCGGCTTGCCGGAAAGCGTGATTCGACCACAGATTGATGCCGCGCTGGAGAAAGGGTATCTGACGGAATGCGACGCGTACTGGCAGATTACTGAACACGGGAAACTGTTCTTAAACTCCCTGCTCGAGCTGTTCCTCGCTGAAGAGTCCTGACGCGCAGAATCAAAAGCGTGAAGAGATCCACTCCCGGGGAGGGAGTGGATACGAATAATTACTTCAGCGTACTCACCAGCGCCTTCCGGCTGTCTTCCAGAGTTACCACGCGTTGACACACGTCTTTGCCGAATTTCTGGAAATCCGCTTCCTGATTCTTCCATTCGTTCTGAATCGAGGTCTGCAATCCGCCCAGGCTGCCTAATACGCCCTGCAGTGGATTACCGCCGCCTTTTAGCACGGCTTTCGCCCCCATCTCATTGATGCTGTCCTGCAGAATGCCGCCCATCGCCTGATTCACCAGGTTCTGTCCGTCTGCGCGCACCTGATCGATGGCTTTATAATGGAACGTCAGACCATCCGTGCGGTGCTCGATGATACGGTTCATCTGCTCTTTCAGCTGGGCGTCCAGCTTGGTCAGACGGGTGCGCATATTGCTGCTCTCACCCACCTCTTTGGCGATGATCTTATCCAGCGCCACGCGGCCTTTCTCAACGCGCGTCAGGGCGCCTTCGTCGATCCAGGGCAGCGCTGAGCGTAGATCCGCCTGATAATCTTTCGCCTGCTCGCGTTGGGCCGCGCTCAGGGTGTATTGCTTGCCGTTGTACATCACGTTGCCATCCGGCGTGATCACCAGATTGCCGTTCTCACCTTTAACCTGAACGGTTTGCGGGCTGAGAATCACATCGTCGCGCGGTGTGACTTCACATTTGTAGTCCGCATGGGCAGTTAACGCGGTGGTCATCAATGCCACAGCCAGCAGCGTTTTGCGCATCATAATTATCCCTCAAGACAAAACGGGCCGGCATTTGCCGGCCCTTTGCTAGTTAGTCCCACCAAATGTCGAAAAGTTCGCTAACGCGGACCTCTTCGAATTTGCGGTCTTCCAGCCATTTGCGCACAAGTGCCTGCTGCTCTTCGGTGCACTTACCGATCTCTTGCTTGCAGATCAGCCCTTCCCAGGAGAGATAGCCGCTGCCATCAAACGCCAGTTTGTTTGGCTCGATCACTTCATCGATAAAGGCGTCAACTTCCTTATCGATGGTTTCTACGCTAGTACCTTCCGGGAAACGCCATGCGACGGAAAAACCAACTTCCTGGAATTCCTCGATGTGCATTTTTTTACGCAGACGACGGCTACGGTTTGCCATTATTTAACCCTCTCGAACATTAAGTCCCATACACCGTGACCAAGACGATGGCCACGCTGTTCAAATTTCGTTACCGGACGTGAATCCGGTCGCGGTACGTAGTCGTTGCTCTCAGACTGGTTTTTATACCCGTCGAGCGACGACATCACTTCCAGCATGTGTTCCGCGTAAGGTTCCCAGTCGGTGGCCATATGGAAGACACCGCCCAGTTTTAGCTTACTTTTCACAAGCTCAGCAAATTCTGCCTGAACGATACGGCGCTTATTATGACGTGCTTTGTGCCATGGGTCAGGGAAAAAGAGCTGAACCATGTTCAAAGAATTGTCAGGAATCATTTTGTGCAGCACTTCGACCGCATCGTGGCACATGACACGCAGGTTCTCTACGCCCTCTTCGTGCGCGGTCGCAAGGCATGCGCCGACGCCCGGTGAGTGCACTTCAATGCCAAGAAAATTTTGCTCCGGACGCGCTTTCGCCATGGTCACAAGCGATGAGCCCATGCCAAAACCGATCTCCAGCGTGATCGGCGCATCGCGGCCAAACAGGGCGGCGAAGTCGACTGGCTGTTCGCTGAACTCAACGCCCATCACCGGCCAGTAGTTATCCAGCGCATGTTGCTGCCCTTTTGTCAGGCGCCCCTGACGGCGGACAAAGCTGCGAATACGGCGCAGTGGGCGACCGTTTTCATCAAATTCCGGTGAAATGACGTCGTTTTTCATAAAAGAGTAGTCTGCTTGTGAGAATGTTCGGGAAACGGGCATTATCCAAAGTTAAGCCCTGTATGCAAGCATGGGAAAGATCCGGTTTACAGTCGCATGGCGCTGTGCTGCAATCTGCGTCCCTGATTAAGCGAATCGATGACCATGCAAGCCTCTCAATTTTCAGCCCAGGTGCTGGACTGGTACGACAAATACGGGCGTAAAACCCTGCCCTGGCAAATTGAAAAAACGCCCTACAAAGTATGGCTCTCCGAGGTGATGTTGCAACAAACGCAGGTCGCGACCGTGATTCCCTACTTTGAGCGTTTTATGGCGCGGTTTCCGACGGTAATCGATCTCGCCAACGCGCCGCTCGACGAGGTGCTGCACCTGTGGACTGGGCTTGGCTATTACGCCCGTGCGCGCAATCTGCATAAGGCAGCGCAGCAGGTCGCGACTCTGCATAACGGTAAATTCCCGGAAACCTTCGACGAAGTGGCCGCCCTGCCCGGCGTCGGCCGTTCCACGGCGGGCGCGGTGCTTTCTCTCTCCTTAGGCAAACATTTCCCGATTCTCGATGGCAACGTCAAACGCGTGCTGGCCCGCTGCTATGCGGTCGGCGGCTGGCCGGGTAAGAAAGAGGTCGAGAAGCGCTTATGGGAGATCAGTGAAGCGGTGACGCCCGCGAAAGGCGTCGAGCGTTTTAACCAGGCGATGATGGATTTAGGGGCAATCGTCTGCACGCGTTCCAAACCGAAATGCGAGCTGTGCCCGGTCAATAATCTTTGCGTGGCCTATGCCAATCATTCATGGGCGCAATATCCCGGCAAAAAACCGAAGCAGACCCTGCCAGAACGCACCGGCTTTTTACTGCTGATGCAGCATGGCGACAAGGTGTTTCTTTCACAGCGTCCGCCGAGCGGTTTATGGGGCGGGTTGTACTGCTTCCCGCAGTTTGACAGCGAAGAGGGGCTGCGTGAGTGGCTGGCGCAGCGACAGATAAGCGCCGATAAACTCCAGCAGCTGACGGCGTTTCGCCACACGTTCAGCCATTTCCATCTGGATATTGTGCCAATGTGGCTTCCCGTGTCCTCCTTCGCCTCTTACATGGATGAAGGCGTGGCTCTCTGGTATAACTTAGCGCAACCGCCATCCGTCGGGCTGGCCGCTCCCGTGGAGCGCCTGTTACAGCAATTACGTGCCGGAGCAGTCGTTTAGCTTCGACAAGACAACGAGGAATCAGAATGGCCAGAACAATTTTTTGTACCTATCTGCAGCGCGACGCCGAAGGGCAGGATTTCCAGCTCTATCCGGGTGAACTGGGTAAGCGCATCTATAACGAGATCTCCAAAGAGGCTTGGGCGCAGTGGCAGCAGAAACAGACCATGCTCATCAACGAGAAAAAACTCACCATGATGAACCCGGAACACCGCAAGCTGCTGGAACAGGAGATGGTGAACTTCCTGTTTGAAGGCAAAGATGTGCACATTGAAGGCTATACGCCGCCGGAAAAATAACAGCGTGCGGGGGTAACCCCGCAGTTTAGCAAACACAACACGCAATCCCGGAATGATGAAAAAATTACTAGCGCTAGCCCTTGTTGCGCCGTTGCTTGTCTCTTGTTCCAGTAAAAAAGGCGATAGCTATAACGAAGCCTGGGTTAAGGACACGAACGGTTTTGACATTCTGATGGGGCAGTTTGCCCACAACATCGAGAATATTTGGGGATTTAACGAAGTTCTTATCGCGGGACCGAAGGACTACGTTAAATATACCGACGCCTACCAGACCCGTAGCCACATCAACTTTGATGACGGTACGATCACGATCGAAACCATCGCGGGAACCGAACCTGCGGCGCACTTACGTCAGGCCATCGTCAAAACCCTGCTGATGGGTGACGATCCTGGCACTATCGATCTCTATTCCGATGCCGACGATATCACCATCTCCAAAGAGCCGTTCCTGTACGGGCAGGTCGTTGACCAGACCGGGCAGTCGATTCGCTGGGAAGGCCGCGCCACCTCTTTCGCCGATTACCTGCTGAAAACGCGTCTGAAAAGCCGCAGCAACGGCCTGAAAATTATCTACAGCGTGACCATCAACCTGGTGCCGAATCACCTCGACAAGCGTGCGCATAAGTATGTGGGCATGGTGCGTCAGGCATCGCGCAAATATGGCGTGGATGAGTCGCTGATTCTGGCGATTATGCAGACCGAATCCTCCTTTAACCCGTACGCGGTGAGCCGGTCCGATGCGTTAGGACTGATGCAGGTTGTCCAGCACAGCGCCGGGAAAGATGTATTCCGTTCCCAGGGAAGATCCGGCATGCCTAGCCGCAGCTTCCTGTTTGATCCGGCCAGCAATATTGATACCGGCACCGCCTATCTGGCGATGCTGAGCAATGTCTATCTGGGCGGGATTGATAACCCGACGTCGCGTCGCTATGCGGTGATCACCGCGTATAACGGCGGCGCAGGCAGCGTACTGCGCGTGTTCTCGAATGATAAAATTCAGGCCGCGAACATCATCAACAGCATGTCGCCAGGGGATGTTTACTCAACCCTGACCACTCGCCACCCGTCTGCGGAATCACGTCGTTATCTGTATAAGGTGAATACGGCGCAGAAAAATTATCGTCGCCGCTAGTTTTCCCCTGCCCTCTCCCGTCGGGAGAGGGCAATAATCCCCACACTGCCCCATCCATACGAAAATGTTATTTGCATCACAATCTAAACTGCAAATTAATGAGGATTGCATTTTTTTGCGGGAGGTAACAAAACATAACCTCGCCTGCTGATAGAATTGCATCAAATAACAACCCTGAATGTTCCCATAACAACATATCTCCCGCTCAATTGTGAGGAAAGTAACATGAACCTTAAGCTGCAGCTTAAAATATTGTCGTTTCTGCAGTTCTGTCTGTGGGGTAGCTGGCTAACCACGCTCGGCTCCTACATGTTTGTGACGCTCAAGTTCGACGGTGCGTCTATCGGTGCCGTATACAGCTCGCTGGGTATTGCAGCGGTCTTTATGCCAACGCTTCTGGGGATCGTGGCGGATAAATGGATAAGCGCGAAATGGCTTTATGCGCTCTGTCATCTGGTGGGGGCGGGTACGCTATTTATGGCGGCCGGAGTGACCACGCCAGGGGCGATGTTTATGGTGATCCTGCTGAACTCGCTGGCTTATATGCCAACGCTTGGCCTGATCAACACTATCTCCTACTACCGCATTAAGTCTGCGGGCCTGGATATCGTGACCGACTTCCCGCCAATCCGTATCTGGGGCACCATCGGCTTTATCATGGCGATGTGGGGCGTGAGCTTCGCAGGCTTTGAACTGAGCCACATGCAGCTCTACATCGGTGCTGGCCTCTCTGTACTGCTGGCCCTGTTCACCCTGACGCTCCCGCATATTCCGGTTTCTAACCAGCAGCAAAAACAGAGCTGGAGCTCCATGCTCGGCCTGGATGCGTTCGCGCTGTTTAAAAACAAACGCATGGCGATCTTCTTTATCTTCTCCATGCTGCTGGGCGCAGAGCTGCAAATCACTAACATGTTCGGGAACACCTTCCTGCACAGTTTCGACAACAACCCGCTGTTCTCCGGTAGCTTTATCGTTGAGCACGCGTCGGTAATGATGTCGATTTCACAGATCTCTGAAACCCTGTTCATCCTGACCATCCCGTTCTTCCTGAGCCGCTACGGTATCAAAAACGTGATGCTTATCAGTATCTTTGCGTGGATGCTGCGCTTCGGTCTGTTCGCCTACGGCGACCCAACGCCGTTCGGCACCGTGCTGCTGGTTCTGTCGATGATTGTTTACGGCTGCGCCTTCGACTTCTTCAACATCTCCGGTTCGGTGTTTGTCGAAAAAGAAGTTAAGCCTGAAATCCGCGCCAGTGCTCAGGGTATGTTCCTGATGATGACCAACGGTTTCGGCTGTATTCTCGGCGGCATCGTGAGCGGTAAAGTCGTTGAGATGTACACCACCAACGGGATTACCGACTGGCAGCCGGTGTGGCTGATCTTCGCCGGTTACTCTCTGGTGCTGTTCTTCGCCTTCATCGCCCTGTTCAAATACAAACACGTCCGCGTTCCGAATGGCGCACAGCCAATCGCGCATTAATCCTCCCTTCCCTCTCCCTTTTTCGGGAGAGGGATACCCCTTTCTATCCTGATAAATACCTATAAAAAAGGGACCTATTTAGCGCCTCATTCTTAACCTATTGTGGCAAATTTGTTGCTATCGACATTCCGTCATTCCTGATGCACAAATAAGGTTAAAAGATGCTAGATATCGCTGACTTGAAAGTTTTCTTCCAGGATCCTGAGATAAAAAAAATTATCGATACGACCTGGGATAGTGTTGGCGAAACGCTGGCGCGGGCACAAGCCGAGCTGCCGGAAGAGCTGGCCATGGCGCGTCGGGAGCTTTCATTTCACGACCACGTGAAATGCCTCGGTTATCTTTGCTGGCTGCTTGAGCATAATAATGTTGCGGGCGATATCATTGAGATTGGCGTCTGGAAGGGCAAATCCACGTCGTTTATGAATGAAATTTGTCAGCATAAACGCCGCATGATCGGCATTGACCCGATGGAATTAACCTGTCAGGAAAGTGAGCTGCGCTTCTATCACGAGCGTCTTTTCCCGGAAGTAAACCTGATACGCGGATATTCGGAGCTGAGCATCGAACGCGTTCTGGCACTCAATCCTCAGACTGTACTTTTGCACATCGACGGCGGCCACGAAGGGCGTCACGTCCTGATCGACTTCCTGCTCTACTCCCCAACCGTAGTGCCTGGCGGCTTTATTGTCTTTGACGATTATCGCGATCACCAGTACTCGCCACAGGTCGGTCCGGCGGTCGATTTGCTGCGTGCGGGTGGTTATTTCAACGGCTTCGACGTGATTGGCAGCCTGCCTGGATTTGAAAACAGCTATCTGCTCCAGAAGCGCTAATCCCTTGACTCATCTCCCGTCGGGAGATGAGTCTTTTCATCCGCACCCATCCAGTACAATTCCCACCGACAGTAAATCTGCGCTGCCTCCAGGGCTTAGACGGCGGGCGATCAGCGCGTTATCCATTTCATTCAGAATCTTTCGATCCCAGCCGTTCGCCAGCACATCTTTCGCGTACCTCTGGACGTAGCGCAGCCCGTCCAGGCCGCCGCGCGACACCAGATTACTGTCCTGATTCACCGCCATTAACCGCAGCAGCAGATCGTGGAGTTGATGACGATTCCACTGAGGCAGAACCTTCCTGACCGTCGCGAATCCGCTTTGAGCCTCGCCGCGCGCCCCCGTAAAGCCCAGCTCCTGGTACTGGCGCTCACCGGCGGTTGCCCTCCCGCTGCGCCCGGCCAGTTCACGTTCCACCAGCCCCTGGCAAATGTTACTTATCTCACAGCAGAGACTGTCTGAAGTGACAGGGTTAACGCGCCCGGCTGCAAAACAGAGCAGCCCGAGCGCGAAAATCCCGCCTTTGTGGGTGTTAACTCCGCCCGTCGCCGCGTACATCGCCTGCTCACAGGCAATTCCCATCGGGCGAATCAGGCTCAACTGTTCCGCCGCGGGTTTTCCGGCATGTTCCGCGCCCAGTTCAGCAAAGCGCGAGAACCACGGCGCTATGGCGGCGATACTGCGGGTAAAAAGTGCGTGATCCATATCGCGATGGGAGCCGTTATTGCGCTTATCCACCAGCCCCGGTTTTGGCGTGAGCTCCAGTTCCATCCACAGAGCCTCCTCGGCGAGCTGCGGCACATCTGTGCGGCGCGGTTTAGTCGCGAGCAAACCAGTCATCGATCATCTTCTCCACGCGGGCCACCACCTGCTCCACCGGATGCTGACGCGAGCGGGAACAGGCGTGCGCCGGTTCATCGCAGATCAGGCAGCGGCGCATGTTCTCACCGAGCGAGCGCCGTCCGACATGCCCGGCGTTGGGGCAGATCACATCCAGATCCCACAGTCGTCCGAGAGGATGCGTCTGTTCAAGCTCGGCACAGTGAGCTTTAATTTCTGGCGCCTGATGCGCCACGCACCACATGGCTTCTGGTCCCGTGGGCAGCCACAGCACCTGGCGGTCCAGCACCTGCCAGCGGTGCTCCCACAGCAGTTGATCGCACATCTGCAGCGCCACGCCCATGGTATTGCGATAGCGCAGAGAGTCTTTGATATCACCGGGCGTTACCAGCGTCAGGGAAATCACCGGTTGTTGATAATGTGTAAGCCAGTCAGCCTGACGCGCGGCGCGATTCTCTTTCGCCGCCAGCATCTGCGTAAGGCTGACACCCGAATGAACGGGTGTCGAGATGGTCATGATTATGACTCCTTAACCTGTCGGACGGTGTCGATCACGCTGCCGTCACGGTAGCGGATCACCCCGACGATTTTGTCGGTAAATTCGATGGGTTTGGGTTCGCCGGTCAGCGAAATCGCCCGCGCGTACAGGGCCTCGATATCGACAATTTTCAGCCCCGCCGCTTCCAGCCGCTCGCGAATTTCCGCACGCGCAGGATTGACGGCGATACCGTGATCGGTCACCAGCACGTCGATACTCTCCCCCGGCGTTAAGCGCGTGGTCACCCGTTTCACCACCGTCGGAATACGGCTGCGCAACAGCGGTGCGACGACAATGGTCAGGTTCGCGGCGGCGGCCACATCACAATGCCCACCCGATGCCCCGCGCATCACTCCATCGGAGCCTGTAATGACGTTGACGTTGAAATCCACGTCGATCTCCAGCGCACTTAAGATCACCACATCAAGCTGATCGCAGCTCGCCGCCTTGCTACCCGGATTGGCGTAAACGTTAGTGGAGATCTCCACGTGATTCGGATTGCGAGCCAGTGAAGCCGCGGCCTGTCCGTCAAAGCACTGGGTATCGAGCAGTTTTTCGATCAGCCCTTTTTCATGCAGATCGACCAGGCTACCGGTGATCCCCCCCAGCGCGAAACGCGCTTTCACGTGGCTTCGCGCCATCTTTTCGCCCATAAAGCGGGTGCAGGCGGTGGCCGCCGCGCCGGAGCCGGTCTGCATCGAGAAGCCGTTTTTGAAATAGCCGGAGTGCTCGATTACATCCGCCGCATAGCGGGCAATCATCAGCTCGCGCGGATTGCTGGTCACGCGCGCCGCGCCGACGCTGATCTTCGCCGGATCGCCCACGCTCTCAACCTGCACCACATAGTCCACCCGATCCTGCACCAGGCTTGCGGGCATGTTCGGGAACGGCACCAGCTCTTCTGTGAGCAGCACCACCTTGCGGGCAAAATGGGCGTCGACCATTGCATAGCCCAGCGAACCGCAGCTGGATTTGCCGTGAGTCCCATTGGCATTGCCAAACTCGTCGCTGCACGGCACACCGAGAAACGCGACGTCGATATTCAGCTCGCCGTCCTGCAGGAGCTTCACGCGTCCGCCGTGGGAGTGAATTTGTACCGGTTCTTCCATCAACCCGTGAGAGATGGCATCCGCCAGTTTGCCGCGCATCCCGGAGGTATAAATACGGGTAATTACACCGTTTTTGATATGTTCGATCAGCGCATCGTTGCAGGTCATCAAGGAGCTGGACGCCAGGGTCAGGTTTTTAAAGCCCATGTGCGCGAGCAGCGCGACCACGTTGTTGATGACCCGGTCGCCTTCGCGAAACGCATGGTGGAACGAAATGGTCATCCCGTCCTGCAAACCGCTGCGCTTCACCGCCTCTTCCAGGGTTTCGCACAGTTTACGGCGGTGTTTGGCGTCGACATCCGCCAGCCACGGCGTGGCACTGTGGGCGGTATCAAAAGGTTTAAGTTCCCGCAGATGAGGGAAGTTCAGGTGGAGCAGTTCTGTCTGATTCATTGTGTCATCCTTAGCGACGCACGCCGGAGGCAGCCGCGCGTTCCAGCACCATTTGCGCATGGTTAATAATCGGCGCATCCACCATTTTGCCGTTGAGCGACACCACGCCCAGGCCGTTGCGTTCGCCCTCTTCTGCCGCTTCAATCACTAATTTCGCGTGATCCACTTCCTGCTGCGTCGGCGCGTAGGCGTTATGCAGCAGGTCTATCTGGCGCGGGTTAATCAGGGACTTGCCGTTAAAGCCCATCTTGCGGATCAGATTGACCTCGCGCAGGAACCCGGCTTCGTCGTTTACGTCCGACCATACCACGTCGAAGGCGTCGATCCCGGCGGCGCGTGCGGCGTGCAGCACGGCGCAGCGGGCATAGAACAGCTCGGTGCCGTCGCCGCGTTCGGTTTGCATATCCATCACATAGTCAAACGCCGCCAGCGCAATGCCGATCAGGCGCGGTGAGCTGCGGGCTATGGCCACGGCGTTAATCACGCCAATCGCCGATTCAATCGCCGCCATCACGCGGGTCGAACCGACTTTGCGACCGCACTCGCGCTCAATGCGTTCCAGATGGCCTTCCAGCTCAAAGATATCTTCCGGGGTGTCAGTTTTCGGCAGGCGGATCACGTCCACGCCCGCACGAACCGCCGCTTCCAGATCTAGCAGACCAAACGGCGTGCTCAGCGGATTAATACGCACCACAGTTTCGATATCCTGATACATCGGGTGCTGCAGCGCATGGAAGACCAGCAGCCGCGCAGTGTCTTTTTCGCGCAGGGCCACGGCGTCTTCGAGGTCAAACATGATGGAGTCCGGGCGGTAGATAAACGCGGTAGAGAGCATGGCGGCGTTGGCGCCGGGTAAAAACAGCATACTGCGACGGAGTTTGTTCATGACATTTTGCTCCAGTCGATCTGCTGCGAGTCTGAAGCGCGGATCACCGCACTCTGCAGGCGGGCGCGGATCACACAGTCCAGCGCACCTTTATCCTCAACGATAATTAACCCCTGGCGCACATCCATGGCGCGCAGCGTTTCGTCGACCACCTGGCGAATTTGCTCGCCAAACTGCTTAATCACTTCACTGTGGATGACAATCTCCAGCTCGCCGTCGGCGGGGGCGATTTTCACCATCAGGTCGCTGGACTCCTGCGTTCCGGCCAGCGCCTCCCTTACAATATTCATGATAAATTCCTGATAGTTATGCGACTTCCGCGCGCGCGTGATCTTTCACGTAGTGCGCTTTGAGATGCGCGAAAGTGGATTCCGGGACAATCGCCCGGATACGAGAAAACTGCTGTGTTGTGAGCAAGCGGCGCACTTCCGACGCCGAAATGGCATTGCCTGTCACCTTGATGCGCGGCATCTCCACTACTTCTATCGCCGGTGCCAGCAGCTGATGCAGCGTCTGGTTGTACTGGCGGGTGATGTCGCAAAACGGCTCCGAGCCGATAAAGCGATGGGTGATCCCAAGCGCAGGGGCGATAAAGTCGCGGAAGATCAGCACGTCGATTTCACTCCACGCCTGCTGCACTTTGCCGCTCTCTTTAAGGAAATAGGCCGGGAACGTGGCGCGGGAGATGATGTACTGCGATCCCTCATGCACCGAGACATTCGGCAGATGTGCCACACCGGCGCGCACCATCTCCAGACGGGCGCAGAACGGGAAGAACGATGCGTCCTCGCGCACCACAAAGAGGTGCAGCCAGTCACACTGTTTCGCCGCCTGTTCCACCAGATGACGATGGCCGAGGGTGAACGGATTGGCGTTCATCACAATCGCGCCAATCGTCTCCCCGCATCTGCGGCTGCGCTGCAGCGAGCGGCAGTAGCGCTCGATCCCTTGTGGGGTGTTCTCCAGCAGAACGGCGTTATTACCGCTCTGGGCAATCGGCCAGAAACCGCTGCGGGCGAAGCGCTCTTTATTGCACGGGCGGGTGCAGAGAAAGAGATGAAAGTGACCACGCGCCAGCGCGGCATTTTCTACTTCCGCCAGCAGGCGGGCGCTGAGATTCGCGCCCCTCAGCTTTTCATCCACCGCCACGCACTTGATGACGTTGGCAGCCAGCCCCGCACATCCCACCAGCTGTGAACCGGACCAGGCCTCTATAAACAGCGTAATGTCGTTGTCCAGCCCCAGGCCGCTGTCCGCCAGCAGATAACGGATCTGACTTAAGCGTTCCGGGTGTTGCGCGACGATCGTCTGACGAAAGTCGATAGGGAGTTGCGAGTGCATGCTGCCGCCTTGATCAGTGCGCTGCCGCCAGGGTTTGCGCGTGTGCTTCCATAATCACATTGCTCAGATGACCGATGTTTTCGATCTCCACCTCAATGCGATCGCCCTCTTGCATAAACAGCGGCGGAGTACGTTTTTTGCCGACGCCCCCCGGCGAGCCGGTGATGATCACGTCGCCAGGGCTGAGACGGGTAAAGGTACTGATATACTCGATAAGCTCCGCGACTTTGTGGATCATGCTGCTGGTGTTGTCTTCCTGCACCATGCGGCCATTGAGCCAGGTGCGGATTGCCAGCTGGTGCGGGTCCGGGATCTCATCGGCTGTCGCCATCCACGGGCCAAACGCTCCGGTCTGCCGCCAGTTTTTCCCGGCGGTGAACCAGGTGTGCTGCCAGTCGCGGGCGGAACCGTCCATGTAGCAACTGTAACCGCCGACGTGACTAAGGGCCTCTTCGCGAGGGATGTTCTCGCCGCCTTTGCCGATGATCACCGCAAGCTCACCTTCGTAGTCGAATTCGCACGAGTGGCGCGGTTTTAATACCGGTGAGTTATGTCCGGTCTGGGAATCGGCAAAGCGAACGAACAGCGTTGGTGCCGGGTTGTGCTGGTCAAACTCTTTGCGCTTGTCGGCGTAATTCATCCCTACGCAGAGGATTTTTTCCGGTTGCTCAATCACCGGCAAAAAGGTGATGGCGCTCATCGGGATATCTGCAACATCGTTGAGATAGCGCGTGGCATCCGCCAGGCCGTTGCCCTGCAACAGCGCCTTGAGGTCGCTGTAGCGATCGCCCAGACGGCGACCTAAATCCACCACACCTTCGGCCTGCACGATGCCGTAGCTGCGTTTACCCTGATACAGAAAACTTGCGAGTTTCATTGTTCTTTCCTGAAGACTTAGACGAGGAAGTTGCCCAGAACCAGCAGCGAGATAGAGACGTTAATCGCGCCGCCAATTCGGGTAGCAATTTGGGCGAACGGCATCAGGCTCATACGGTTGCCTGCGGTCAGAATCGCCACGTCACCCGTACCGCCCTGCCCGCTCTGACAGCAGGAGACGATGGCGACATCAATAGGGTGCATACCAATCTTTTTACCGACGAAGAACCCGGTGGCCACCAGCGCCGAGACGGTGCTGACAATCACCAGCAGGTTGCTCACAGTGAAAGCGTTCACCAGCTCTTGCCATGGGGTAATCGCCACGCCAACGGCAAACAGAATCGGGTAGGTCACGGAGGTCTGGAAGAATTTGTACACCACCTGTGAGCCTTCCAGCAGGCGTGGAGAGGCGCCGTTGCAGAGCTTAACCAGCACCGCCACAAACAGCATGCCAACCGGAGCAGGCAGGCCAATCAGCTTGTGACCGAGCATACCCAGCATATAGAGCAGCACCGCCAGCAGCGCACCGGAGGCAATGGTGGTCACATCCGCTTTGCCGGAGAACGCCGGTTGCGACACACTGGCGTCTGCATTGGCGCGGTTTGGCATCAGCTGGCCTTCACCCGTGAGGTGCGGATAGCGTTTGCCGAGCTGGTTCAGGCAGCCGGAGATGATGATGGCGGTTAAACCGCCGAGCATGACCATCGGCAGCACACGGCCAAGGGCGACGCCCTGATCCATGTGCAGCAGCGTGGCGTAACCGATGGAGAGCGGGATCGCCCCCTCACCGACGCCGCCCGCCATGATCGGCAGAATGATAAAGAAGAAGATCTGGAACGGCTCAAGGCCGAGCGCCATGCCGACGCCCATCCCGACGATCATGCCGACAATTTCACCGCACAGCATCGGGAAGAAAATGCGCAGGAAGCCCTGAATCAGCACCGTGCGATTCATGCTCATGATGCTGCCGACAATGATGCAGCAGATGTAGAGATAAAGAATGTTGGTGGATTTGTAGAACTTGGTCGTGGATTCGACCACCACATCCGGCAGCAGACCGTAGTACACCATCGCTGACGGAATAAAGGTGGCGCAAATTGCCGCCGCGCCGAGTTTGCCGACAATCGGCAGACGCTTGCCGAACTCACCGCAGGCAAAACCGAAGAACGCCAGCGTGGCGACCATCACCACGATATCGCTCGGCAGTTTACCGCCCAGACAATCCACGGCGATCAACGCACCGGCTAACACAAACAGCGGCAGGGGAATGATCCCGACTTTCCAGGTATCCATAATGTGCCACCACCGCTCTTTAAGCGACGGCCGCTGAATTTCAATCGGGTCGTGGGTAACAGAGAAAGAATCGTCAGTAGTGCTCATAATTAAGCCTCTTGGTTATTTGTGCGTTCAGCTTAGAGTCACAAAGGCTTACTTTATGTGAGGAAAGACATATTAAAACCGAAGTTTTTATGGCCTCTATGGTTTTAATGGTTTCTTTTATTTAATGTGATTAACACCTTATTTATTGCCGTGGTTTTTATGGTTTCTTTTCCGGAATGTACAAACAAATAACATTGATTAAATTAGCCTTAAGATAAGCCTGATTTTGACATTTTCTTTTGCTGGTCGCGCTGTGCAAGGGATCACAAGTTTCGGGCAAAGCCCGCATCAGGCTGGGAAAAGATGATATATTGGCAAAACCCATTGATACCTTGCGTGATAGTCATGAAAGTGTCGTTTCAGATAAAGCTATTTATTTCGCTGGTCGTCTTTTTCTCAGTGCTGTTTGCATTACTGGGCGGATATTATTATGTCGACGTCGGCAGACAGCTATATCAGGAAATGAGCACGCGCGCCAAAATACAGGCGGAGGAGATTGCGCTTATTCCTAATCTGCGTAAAGAGGTGGAAGAAAAGGATATCAAAGCCATCCATGATTTTATGCACCAAATAGCCTCCCACAGCGATGCCAGTTTTATTGTCATTGGTGATAATAAAGGGCTGCATCTGTTTCATTCGGTGTTTGAAGACCGCATCGGTAAAACGCTGGTCGGCGGGGATAACGACGCCGTGCTCCACGGGAAAAGCACCACCACCATCCGCAAAGGGGGGTTAGGGATTTCCCTGCGCAGTAAAGCGCCGATTTTCAACGATGCCGGGCAGGTGGTAGGGATTGTCTCCGTGGGGTATCTCACCAGCTACCTCGACACCATTACCGTGAGCAAAGTGGTGAACATCCTGATTGCCGCGGTGCTGCTGCTGTTCGCCCTGTTTGTCTTCTCGTGGTTTTTCACCCGCAGTATTAAGAAACAGATTTTCTCTCTTGAGCCGCGCGAGATCGGCCTGCTGGTGCGCCAGCAAAAGGCAATGATGGAGTCGATCTACGAAGGGGTGATCGCCATCGACGATAACTATCGGATCGAAGTGATCAACCAGGCGGCGCGCACGCTTCTCGGTTTGCCGCAACCGGCGCGGGAACTGCGCGGGCAGCTGATTAGCCAGGTGATCGCCCCGGTGGCGTTTTTTACCCCCCAGACCATGCTGGCGAAAGATACTCACGATGAGATCTGCCGCTTTAACGATCTGACGGTGATCGCCAGTCGCGTGCGGATTATGCTGGAGGATTCCCTTCAGGGCTGGGTGATCACCTTCCGCGATCGCAACGAGATCGACTCCCTTAGCGCCCAGCTGAGCCAGGTAAAACGCTACGTCGATAACCTGCGGATCATGCGCCACGAGCAGTTGAACCGCATGACGACGCTCTCCGGGCTGTTGCATATGGGGCGCTACGAAGAGGCGATTGGCTACATTCAGGCGCAATCAGAACATGCCCAGGAGCTGCTGGACTTTATCTCCTCTCGCTTTAGCTCGCCGACCCTGTGCGGCCTGTTGCTGGGGAAAGCGGCGCGGGCGCGTGAGAAAGGCGTCGAGCTAAACTTCGATCCCGCCTGCCGGATGGACAAGCCTTTCGCTCCGCTGCTGGAAGCTGAGCTGATTTCTATCATCGGTAATCTGCTCGACAACGCCATTGAAGCGACCCAGCGCGCCCCGCTCCCCCACGATCCGGTGGAAGTGCTGATTAAACTCAACGATCGGGAGCTGATAATTGAAGTGGCGGATCGCGGGGTCGGCATCCGGCCTGAGATCCGCGAGCGGATCTTTGAGCGCGGTATCACCACCAAAACGCGTGGCGATCACGGTATCGGCCTGTACCTGATCGACAGTTACGTCACCCAGGCTGGCGGCTCCATTGAGGTTGCCGATAACACGCCCCGGGGCGCTATTTTCTCGCTGTTTATTCCCGCCACGGGCACTCCCCCGCGCCCTGTTCAGGAACTGGAAGAGACTGACTATGCAACATGAACATATCGACGTACTGATCGTTGAAGATGAGAACGAGCTGGCACAACTTCACGCAGAGCTGATTAGCAAACATCCGCGCCTCAGACTGGTGGGTATCGCGTCATCCCTCGCCGAGGCGCAGTCCCTGCTTTCCAGCCTACAACCACAGCTGATTTTACTGGATAACTATTTGCCAGACGGCAAAGGCATCACCTTGATCAGCAACCCTCTCCTGGTGCACGCCAACTGCTCGGTGATTTTCATTACCGCGGCCAGCGATATGGACACCTGTAGCCTGGCGATCCGCAACGGCGCATTCGACTACATTTTGAAACCGGTGTCGTGGAAGCGGCTGAGCCAGTCGCTGGAACGCTTCGTGCAGTTTGCAGAGCAGCAGCGGGTGTGGAAGATTGTCGATCAACAAAACGTCGATTCGCTGTATCAGCTGCAGGCCAAAAACTACCGCCAGGATAACGGCAGCAAAGGGATCGAAGAGAACACTCTGGCGCGGGTACAGACGCTATTCAACGACAAAGCGACACACTGTTTTTCCGTCGACGAAGTCGTTAACGAGACGGGATTAAGCAAAACCACCACCCGGCGCTATCTGGAACACTGTGTGGAAGCGGGTTTTTTGAGCGTGGAGATGCTCTACGGGAAGATTGGCCATCCGCGGCGGATGTACCGGCGGAGTGCGGAGTGAAAGAAGCCGGGCGGCGCTTGCACCTACCCGGCCTGATATCTTGCCCCTGCGCAGTGAGAGGAAGAATCTACTTCAACACATACCCGTACAAGCGCTTGATCCCGTCGGCATCCTTCTCGCTGTACACGCCCTGGAGTTCTGGCGAGAAGCCCGGCAGCAGATTCACGCCCTCTTCCAGCGCCAGGAAATAGCGCTGCACCGCTCCGCCCCACACTTCCCCCGGAACCACGCACAGCACACCCGGCGGATACGGCAGCGCGCCTTCGGCCGCAATGCGCCCTTCGGCTTCGCTGATGCGCACCAGTTCCACGTCGCCACGAATGTAGGCCTGGTTCGCATCCTGCGGATTCATCACCACCGCAGGCAGGCTCGCTTTGCGGAACATCGCTTTTTGCAGATCTTTAACGTTGAAGCTGACGTACAGATCGTGCATCTCCTGACAGAGGTCGCGAATCGAATAGTCACGATAGCGGACCGGATACTTGTTGAAGATGGTCGGCAAGACTTCGGCAAGCGGCGTGTCGTCTTCGATATGCTGCTCAAACTGCCCCAGCATCGCCACCAGTTGCGCCATCTTCTCCGCACTCTCTGCGGGGGTCAGCAGGAACAAAATCGAGTTCAGATCGCACTTCTCCGGCACGATGCCGTTTTCACGCAGGTAGTGAGCGAGGATCGTGGCTGGGATGCCGAAATCCGTGTAATCACCGGTTTGTGCGTCGATGCCCGGCGTGGTCAGCAGCAGTTTGCAAGGATCGACAAAATACTGCTCCTCAGCATAGCCTTCAAAGCCGTGCCATTTCGCGCCCGGTTCAAAGCTGAAGAATCGACGCTCGCTGGCAATGGCGTGCGTCGGATGATCCTGCCACGGACGCCCCGCCACCTCCGGTGGAATAAAGGGTTTGATCATCTTGCAGTTGGCAATAATCGCCTTGCGCGCGTCGATGCCAAGCTCAACGCACTCCGCCCACAGCCTGCGTCCGCTCTCCCCTTCATGGATTTTGGCGTTGATATCCAGCGCGGCAAACAGCGGATAAAACGGGCTGGTAGAGGCGTGCAGCATAAACGCATTGTTCAGGCGCTTGTGCGGGCAGAATCGCGCCTGACCACGGATATGATTATCCTTTTTATGGATCTGCGACGTTTGCGAGAACCCGGCCTGCTGCTTGTGCACCGATTGGGTCACAAATATTCCAGGATCGTTCTCGTTCAGTTCCAGTAACAGCGGCGAGCTGTCGGCCATCATAGGGATAAACTGCTCGTAACCGACCCAGGCGGAGTCAAACAGAATGTAGTCGCACAGGTGGCCGATCTTGTCGATCACCTGACGGGCATTGTAGATCGTGCCATCGTAGGTGCCGAGCTGGATCACCGCCAGTCGGAAAGGACGCGCATCCTGAGCCTTATCGGGCGCCACGTCGCGGATCATTTCACGCAGGTAAGCATCGTCAAAACAGTGCTCGTCGATGCCGCCGATAAAGCCAAACGGATTACGCGCAGCTTCCAGATACACCGGCGTGGCCCCCGCCTGAATCAGCGCCCCATGGTGGTTAGATTTGTGGTTGTTGCGGTCGAACAGCACCAGATCGCCGCGCGTCAGCAGCGCATTGGTGACCACTTTATTGGCGGCAGACGTTCCGTTAAGCACAAAATAGGTTTTATCCGCGTTAAAGACTTTTGCCGCGAACTTTTGCGCATCTTTGGCAGAACCTTCATGAATAAGCAGATCCCCGAGTTTGACATCTGCATTGCACATATCCGCACGAAAAACGTTCTCACCAAAAAAGTCGAAGAACTGACGTCCTGCCGGGTGCTTCCTGAAAAAGGCACCATGCTGATGACCCGGGCAGGCGAAGGTGCTGTTGTTCATCGCCACATACTGACTCAGGGTGTCAAAAAAGGGGGGCAGTAAGTTCTCTTCATAGCCACAGGCTGCTGCTTCCAGTTCCAGGAACTCCTGCGCCTTACCGCTAATCACACCGGTAACACCGTCTGGCGCAGCATCTGGCTCTTGCGAGAAGATGAATACCGGAATCTGGAATCCCGTACGTTTCAGTAACGCAAGAATACCGCTGCGGCTCTCGGCCAACGTCATGACGACTGCCGCCACGTCCGTAAAATCGGTGTTATCCAGCGTCACCTTTTCCCGGTGAGTGGACAGCGCGGACACCAGCTCATGGCTGACGGCAATTTTTAGTGATTTCATAGGCGTAAATACCCGTTTCAAGGGGAGAAGAAATCCAGACAGGAGGGGAAAATTCGCGCAATAATGTCACCTTTCATTTTGAGGTGCAAGAAACAAACTTTATGCACTTCTCTGTGGGAAAGCAGGCAGCTTATGGCCTCCATCATGTAATAATAATGCAAGATCAATGATTAAATAGCGGGAGTGTATTTTGGTTATTGGACCCTTTATCAATGCCGGAGCCGTACTGCTGGGTGGCGTACTGGGCGCGGTATTAAGCCAGAGATTACCTGAACGTATTCGCATTTCGATGCCCTCCATCTTTGGACTGGCATCCCTCGGAATCGGTATTTTGCTGGTTATCAAATGCGCCAATTTACCTGTGATGGTGCTGGCGACGCTGCTCGGCGCGCTGATTGGTGAGTTTTGCTATCTGGAGAAAGGGATTAATGGTGCCGTGAGTAAAGCCAAAAACCTCATCTCCCGCCCGGGGAAAACGGCGAGCGGTTCCCATGAGACGTTTATTCAGAACTATGTGGCGATCATTATTCTGTTCTGCGCCAGCGGCACGGGGATTTTCGGCTCGATGCAGGAAGGGATGACCGGTGATCCCAGCATTCTGATCGCCAAGGCTTTTCTCGACTTCTTTACCGCCACCATCTTCGCTACTACGCTCGGGATTGCCGTCGCCGCGATCTGCGTGCCGATGCTGATGATTCAGCTGGCGCTCGCCACCTGTGCCGCGCTGATTCTCCCGTTAACGACACCAGCGATGATGGCCGACTTCACCGCCGTGGGCGGCCTGCTGCTGCTGGCTACGGGGCTTCGCATCTGTGGCATTAAGATGTTTGCGGTGGTGAATATGCTCCCCGCGCTGGTGCTCGCCATGCCGCTCTCCGCGCTGTGGACCCACTTTTTTGCCTAAGTTGCCAGCAAACTGGTGAGAGAGTGTGCAGTCCGTTGCGAAATCGATAAATTTCGTTGACGGAAGGGCCCCAATCGGGTTTAATGCGCCCCGTTGCCCGGATAGCTCAGTCGGTAGAGCAGGGGATTGAAAATCCCCGTGTCCTTGGTTCGATTCCGAGTCCGGGCACCACTTTCACTTCTGCAGTACTCTCCCAAACTCCTCGAAACTCAAGTACAATCAAACATATACAACCTTAAAGAACGCTTTGAACTCCACCAAAGTCAACCTGACTCTCCCTTAATCAAGGATCAGCCGGGGGCTTACCTGGGGGCTCACTGTGTTCAATCAGTTTTAGGGGCCCCCTTATGGCACTCACAGCCAGGCAGGTAGAGACTGCCAAGCCGAAAGAGAAAGACTATAAACTCAGTGATGAGCGAGGATTGTTCTTGCTGGTCAAAACCAGTGGTGCACGCTACTGGCGTATGAAATACCGTATCGCAGGCAAAGAGAAAAAACTGTCGATTGGTGTCTATCCTGAAATCACTCTCGCTGAAGCCAGACTCAAACGTGACGACGCACGCAGGGTTATCGCTGAAGGCGGAGATCCTAGTGAGAAAAAACAGCTCGAAAAGCTCTCACGGAAAATCTCCGTCGTAAATACGTTCAGGGCGCTTGCTATGGAGTGGCATACACACAAGCAGGCTTCATGGTCCGAAAGCTATGCAGAGAGCGTGCTTGAGGCGCTCGAGAAAGACATTTTCCCTCACGTGGGTAAACGCCCGGTGGCTGAAATTCTTCCTCTGGAAATGCTGCAGGTTCTTCGCCTGATTGAAAAACGCGGTTCGCTCGAAAAACTTCGTAAGGTCCGACAGTTCTGCAATCAGATCTTCCGTTATGCAATTGCAACAGGCCGCGCCACCATCAATCCCGCCTCTGAATTAACCAGTACACTGACCGCGCCAAAAACAAAGCACTTCCCTCACCTTCTGGCACATGAACTTCCAGAATTGCTCGTAAAGCTGGCCGATTACCACGGCAGCCCTGTTACCCGTATGGCAACCAGCCTGTTGATGTTAACAGGCGTAAGAACCATTGAGTTAAGGGCTGCTGAGTGGTCTGAATTTGATTTAGACAATGCCATCTGGGCGGTACCGGAATCGAGAATGAAGTGTGGACGCCCCCATCTGGTGCCTCTGTCAAGACAGGTCACGCAAATTCTGCAGGAACTTCGCGCACTTACAGGCCAGTATCGTCTGGTATTCCCGGGGCGTTGCGACATCAACAAACCCATGAGCGAAGCAAGCATCAATATGGTGCTCAAACGCATTGGTTACGACGGCAGAGCAACAGGCCACGGTTTTCGCCACACCATGAGCACCATTCTTCATGAGAAGGGCTTTAATACCGCATGGATTGAGATGCAGCTTGCCCATGTGGACAAAAACAGTATTCGCGGAACCTATAACCATGCGCAGTACCTTGAGGGCAGACGGGAAATGATGCAGTGGTACGCTGATTATATTGACAAGCTCCTCAGTTCATCGACAAACAGTTAGTGGTTGTTCTCCGCACCTGAAGGTGTGGAGAACGCCATTCTTTAATTTTTTGTTTGTTCTATAGCCTTCTGGCATATTTACCGCGCTGCATGGACTTTAGCGTGAAGCGATCCAGGGGGAAACATTTCACTGAAGAGCTCAAAAATTCACACACCGTATATTATCCCTCTTACCGATAGCCTGTCGAACTTCTCAAAGAAATACAGGTGATCAACGGAGGGCATAAACTGATATTTACTGGCGATCATTTACCCTTCAAACCCATGAGCGAGAACACCGTAAACAGTGCGCTACGGGTTGTGGGGTATGATACTAAGGTTGAGGTTTGCGGCCACGGCTTCCGTAGAATGGCTTGTAGTTCGTTAATTGAGTCAGGGCTATGTCGAAGGATGCTGTAGAACGCCAGATGAGCCATCAGGAACGCAACGGCGTACGAGCGGCTTATATCCATAAAGCGGAATTTCTGGATGAACGCAGGCTGATGCTGCAATGGTGGGCTGATTTTCTTGATGCTAATCGGGGAAAGGGGGTAAGCCCGTTTGATTTTGGCAAACTAGAGGCTAAGCGGTAGTACTGGCTGTCTTGGGATTAATTTCCGCTGAGGGTTAAGTACTATGAGCAAAGCCTGCCACCCTACGGTGGCAGGCATAGGGCTTAAGTTTTTTATTTTTTTGATACAATCGAGGTAACGCATTGGAACTACTTGATAAAATTTTCTTCGGTTAGAATGAGTGCATCATCCTCTACGGGTATTGTATTTTTTAGGAAAAATAATGGCTGTTAATCAGGCGAAAATTTTTGAACATCTCGAACTACTGGTTGAAAATCCTGAGCAAGACGAATTTATCTACGGCTTTTTAACTGCTTTTGAGTTCCCTAAAGCTACCCTAAGTCTCATTCGGCAAGGCGGGGCGCGTAATGTTGCGAAAGAGCCAGGACACGTTGCATTAAAAAATAAACTCTACTACCAGCCAGTAGCGGATAATGATGATCTTGAATCTGCTTTTGACCAACGTATTGCCGATGCGGCGGTTGCAAAAAATAAGATCCGCTTTGTTCTAATAACAAATTTTGTTCGCTTTTTAGCCTGGGACACTCTGACACAGGAACGTCTCGATATTGAGTTTGAAGAGTTACCACGTAACTATGGTTTTTTCTTACCGCTGGTCGGGCTGGAGAAGGCTATTCTCAATAGTGAAAATCCGGCTGATGTGAAAGCCGCTGAAAAAATGGGCAAGCTGTTTGATCTTATCAAGGAGCGTAATGATTTAAGCAAAGCAGAAGACATCCACGCGCTTAATGTTTTCCTCACTCGTTTGTTGTTTTGCTTTTTTGCCGAAGACACTGGCATCTTTGAAAAAGGTCAGTTTACTTCCGCAGTTAAGAGTTACACAGCTGAGGATGGAAGCGATTTAGATCAGTTCCTAATGGGCCTATTTACTGTGATGAATAGCAAGCTGGATAGTCCATTACGGCAGTCACTTCCTATTCATTTCACTACGTTCCCCTATGTTAATGGTGGTTTATTTGCCAGCGATGAACCTGTTCCTGAGCTGGGGTTGAAGGGCAGACGTATCTTACTTGAATGCAGTGCAATGGACTGGAGTGAGATTAACCCCGACATTTTCGGCAGCATGTTTCAGGCTGTGATTGATGTAGAGCAGCGTAGCCGATTAGGCCAGCATTACACCTCCTACAGCAACATAATGAAGGTTATACAACCTCTGTTTCTTGAACCACTGCGTAACGAATTGGAAAAGCAGCGTACAAATACTAATGGTCTTAAACGATTACTGGTTCGCTTGGGCGAAATTAAGGTTTTCGATCCAGCATGTGGTTCCGGTAATTTTCTGATTGTTGCTTATAAAGAACTGCGTCTATTGGAAATGGATGTTATTAGGGCTCTATTGCAGAGTGATCCGCAATCGTTTCTTATGAGCAGGATTCATCTCGACCAGTTCTATGGTATTGAGATCGATGACTTTGCCTGTGAGATAGCCCGTCTTTCCTTATGGCTTGCAGAGCATCAGTTAAATAAACAGTGGGAAGAACATATTGGTTCAGCACCACCAGCGTTGCCGTTGCGATCATCCGGTAAAATTTGGAGCGGTAACAGCCTGCAAAAAGACTGGCAGGAAGTATGTCCAAAAGGGGTTGATGATGAGGTTTATGTGATAGGCAACCCACCTTTTTTAGGGACGCTAGGTCGGTCTGATCAACAGCGTGCTGATATGCAGGCTGTATTTAGCGGCTTCAAATCATTAGGTGGCCTAGATTTTGTTGCCTGCTGGTTTTGGAAAGGTGCGCAGTATATCCAAAACAGCCGAGCAGAACTGGCACTGGTTGCCACCAACTCCCTTTGCCAGGGAGAGCAGGTAGCAACACTTTGGCCACCTATTTTCGCTCTGGGGTTACATATTCATCTGGCTTATCCAACCTTTGCATGGGAAAACAATGCCCGCGATAAGGCTGCGGTACATGTTGTAGTTGTTGGGTTATCAGGACGAAGTAAAACGCGTCAGCTCTATCAGCAGGTTGATGGGGTTTGGCATAGTAAGCATGTGAACAATATTAGTCCTTATTTGGTCGAAGGTAGTAATATTGCCGTGATTGCAAAAGCTAAACCGATGGTAAAGAATGTTCCCCAGCTATTGTTTGGAAATAAGCCTACCGATGGTGGTCATTTGCTAATGGATCGTCGTGAACGTGATATGTTGCTAAGACTGGAGCCTCAAGCTGCCCCCTGGATTAAAAGAGTTATGGGAGCGGATGAATTTCTGAATGGTCAAGATCGCTGGTGTCTCTGGTTAGTGGGGATTACTGATGAAGAACTTCAACTGATGCCTAATGTATACAGCCGCGTTCAAAAAGTGGCTGAAATGCGCAGAAAAAGCCCTAAGTTAAGTACCCAAAAAAAAGCAAACACACCACACCTCTTCGATGAGATTCGGCAACCTACATCTGGAGATTATATCCTAATACCGAGAGTCACCTCTGAACGCAGAACGTATATCCCCCTCGGTTTTTTTAACTCCGATATCATCAGTTCTGACAGAAACTTTATTCTACCAAATGGTAGCTTATATGAATTCGCGATTATGACATCTTTAATGCATAACGACTGGATGCGTCTGGTTGCAATGCGTCTTGAAAATCGTTACAGCTACGGCAATAAAGTAGTCTATAACACTTTTCCTTGGCCTGTTGTGAGTGAGGAACAGAGCAAATATATTATCTCGTTGGCAAAAGTAGTTTTGCTTATGCGTGAAAATTACCCTGAAAGCACATTGGCTGAGTTGTATGATCCGCTGAAAATGCCTGCGGATCTTTTGGAAGCCCACCAGACACTGGATCAGGCCGTTGATCGACTTTATCGTGACAAACCATTCAGGGACTCCACTGAGCGTTTGAGCTTCCTGTTGGAACGCTACGAAGCTATGACTAAGGCATATGGTTCCGATCTGCCAGCTAGGGCCTAAAGAGGATTGAATTGTGGAAAATATTTTACAGGTTACGTACGGGCAGACCGGACGAAGTGCGTGTCTTGATGAGCTTGGTATGAGGGAAATGCAGGCACGAGCCTTTGAGCAGCGCAACAGCCCTTATCTGCTTATCAAAGCCCCACCAGCGTCGGGTAAATCAAGAGCATTGATGTTTCTTGCCCTGGATAAGCTTGTTAATCAGGGGTTACGCAAAGCTATTGTCGCGGTTCCTGAAATGTCTATTGGAGGTTCGTTTAAAGATACTGAACTTACGAAGCACGGTTTCTTTGCTGACTGGAAAGTAAAACCAGAAAATAATCTGTGCATTGGCGGTGGAGAGGCTGGGAAGGTTGAAGCCTTTAAACGATTTATGGCGAGTCCTGAAGACATTCTGGTCTGTACTCATGCTACTCTGCGTTTTGCTTTCGATAAGCTGAACGTTGAATCGTTTAATGACTGCCTGGTTGCAATTGATGAGTTCCATCATGTCTCAGCGAATGAAAATAACCGTTTGGGCAATCTGATTGATGCCCTGATGAAAGGTTCCAACGCACATATTGTTGCAATGACGGGTTCTTACTTCCGAGGGGATACCGTACCCATTCTGCAACCCGAAGATGAGGCTCAGTTCACGAAAGTGACCTATACCTACTACGAACAGCTCAATGGATATCAGTATTTAAAATCTTTGGGCATTGGCTACCATTTTTATCAGGGGCCGTACATCAAGGCACTACCTTCGGTGCTGGATGCCAGCAAGAAAACCATCATCCATATTCCCAATATTAATTCCGGCGAATCAACGAAAGATAAACATGCCGAGGTTGATGCCATCCTGGATGCGTTGGGAGAGGTGCAACTGCAAGAGCCAGATACCGGTATTTATCGAGTGAAACGCAAAAGCGATGGCAAATTGTTGCGCGTAGCGAATCTGGTAGATGATAACCCGGCGGAAAGACCGAAAGTACAGGCGTATCTGCGTAATATCCACTCTGTTGACGATATAGACATCATTATTGCGTTAGGTATGGCGAAAGAGGGGTTTGACTGGCCATTCTGTGAACATGTGCTGACCATTGGTTATCGCAGCTCGATGACAGAAATTGTGCAAATAATTGGGCGTGCAACACGAGATTGTGAAGGCAAAACTCACGCACAGTTTACCAACCTTATTGCTCAGCCTGATGCTCAGGATGATGACGTTAAAGTATCAGTAAACAACATGCTTAAAGCCATCACCACTTCGTTGTTGATGGAGCAGATCATGACTCCAAGTATTCAATTTAAACCACGATCTCAATGGAGTGGCGAGCCGTTACCTGCCAATACGGTTTTGGTTGATGATCATGCTTTACCGGTATCAGACAAGGTTCTAACAATCCTTAACGGCGGTAAAAACGAGATCCTGGCTGCGCTATTGGCGAATGAGCAGATGGTTAAAGAGGCTATTACTGAATCAACACCGCCTGAGGTGATTACTCAGGTAGTGTTACCATCGGTGATACAAACGCTTCACCCTGACCTGACAGAATACGAACTAGAACAAGTTCGCAGTGGTATTTTACAGAGCCTTTTTGTAGGCCAATGTGGTGGGTTAGTTGATGAAGCCGATTTGCCGTCGGATGCCATCATTGATAACGGCCAAGGTCAGCGTTCCGGCAATTCGAATGATTCATTAAACGTAAAAAATCAGTTTATAAAAATGAGCAATAAATTCATCAATATTGAAAACTTGAATATTGACTTAATTGATGCGGTAAATCCTTTCCACGGTGCTTATGAGATTCTATCAAAATCAGTCACCGCGACGATGCTAAAAACTATTCAGGAAGCAGTCAGAGCGAATCAGGCGCAGGTATCTGAGGAAGAAGCTGTGATGCTCTGGCCAAGAATTAAAGCGTTTGCAAGTGAGCATAAAAGGGAGCCATCGCTGAATGCCAGTGACGCAATAGAGGTTCGTTATGCAGAAGCGTTAGCTTACATCCGAAAAATGAAACAACAGCGTACTGTGCGACAGGAACCGTAACTTATGCTCAGACTTTCACCTCTTCAAGCTCGTCAAAAAGTGACAATAGATGATATTTTTTCTGAACCGGACGATCTTGGTTTACTCGTAGTTGAACCACTAAAAATATATTCTCCTACGGGTAATCTGCCTGTAAGCAGATTAGAAGAGATTAATGCATTTTATGTGGTTCATGGGCGTCCACCTCTATCCGATTCGGAGGAATTTAAGGAAACGTTGCTAGCACAGCGTTTGAGGGCTCTCAAGGATAACAAGCAATATCGCAAGATGCTGCAGCCATTTGATATTCATGGCTTACTCGCAGGTGAAAATAACGAGAATACCCTTGAATCATCTGTATCATTCTCACTTCCTCTCGTCGAGGTTGATAGGTCGGAGTTGGTCACCTCTCTGGACGATATCTTTGCTGATGACGATGATGGATTGCTCTCATTTGCTGAGCCCGATATTTTCACGTTAAAACATGTTCCGGTTGAAAAGAAAATACAACCTGACGAAATTGCCAAACGACAGCCGTGCCCAGATTTTTATCGATTTTCCCCACTGTTTGAGACAGTCCAAAATGGTCTGAAAACGGGAGCGTTTTCATTTGTTCGCTTCCGCCATGAGTTAAAAATTCATGAAGGTGATTTTTTTATCCTCAATGGGGTTATGGGCTATGTAGATAAAGTTGGTGAGCGACTGGAGGAATATGCTCCCTGGAATGCACGTTTACATTTGGTGTTTGAAAACGGAACTGAGATGAATATGCTTTTCCTCTCACTTACGCATGGTCTGGTACGAGATACAGAAGGTCGTAAAGTTGTTTTAAATGGACAGGCAATTCGTCCTGATGAAGCTCCGGTTCCGACAGGATATATCTATGTCCTTGCCACGCGTAGCGACAAGCCAGCTCTTCAACGTTTTAAACCTGATTTGTATAAAATTGGCTTTACCGAAGGAACTATCGAAGAGCGCATCAAACACGCTGAAAAAGATAAAACATTCCTCGAAGCACCCGTTCGTATAGTCATGACAACGCAATGTTTCAATATCAACACTCACAAATTTGAAACGCTTATTCACGGTTTTTTAGGTAAGCAACGGCTCAATATCACATTACGGGGTTTAGATGGACAAACTTATCATCCCCGCGAATGGTTTCATGCGCCTTTAGAGACTGTGCTCTGTGTGATCAAGTACATTCTTGACGGTACAATTTCGAAATACCGGATGGACAATACGACAGGGAAGATTGTGGAGAAGAAAGGTACTGGTCATTCATGAAGCGAGTGGAAATCATTTGGCTATGATTCGAGCATTCTACCCGAGAATATCCGCCACATCGGTTCATTCCCGCAGACGCGGGGGATACTTGCAAAAATCTCATCAGGATCGTAAGCGCCCCGTCAGCGACGTCTGTCGACGAACCTTTAATACGGCGATGACAGAACCGACAGCCCCACGCCAGCGGGCAACCTACTCCATACAGTTCAAACTCGACCTGGTTCAGCGATCACTTCAACCCGGTGCCTGTGTGGCACAACTTGCCCGCCAGAACGGGATTTATGACAACCTGCTTTTCACCTGGCGTCAGCGCTATCGTCATCTGGTTGATGCGCCATCTGATGAGCCTCAGGCACCGAACATTATCCGTGACGATATTGTTCCTGTTGTGACCGCCGAATACTCTCAACCCGTGCTGCCAGCTCTCCTGCCACTGGGGGATCGATCAGAGCGGAATACGCACCTTAGTCCGCTCGGCTGTGATGTCTCCGAACAGTTGGAGCTTATCATCAGCGCTTTTAAGGTTATCGAAACACAGCGGCCAAAACTGGTCTGCTGCCGGTGTGACCACATCGTTCAAGCTTCCATGCCGTCAAAACCCATCGAACGCAGCTGCGCTGGCCCCAGTCTGCTGGCACGCATCGTCACGGCGAAGTTCGCAGAACATACGCCTCACTATCGCCAGTCGGAGATATACCTCCGTCAGGGTGTGGAGCTGAGTCGTGCAACGCTGGGGCGTTGGTGCGGTGCGGTAAGCGAACTGTTGGAGCCGCTCTGGGAGCTGCTGCGCCAGTATGTGCTGATGCCGGGGAAAGTGCATACCGACAATATCCCTGTGCCGGTACAGGAGCCGGGCAGCATAAAAAACGACAACTGTCTTGAAAAACGCCGGGCTGCAAATTTACGAGTTTGACTGGAAATCTTCGATTATCTTCTGATTGTAATCATCCAGATACTTTTGCAGTTCATCCCTGTCGATCAGACGTACCAAGGCTGATTCAGCTAACTGTTTGGCAGAACGTGTGAAGTAGGAATTAGTCACAACCATCGCTTCATCACAACCATAGAACATTTTAGCAGAGATCACCTGCTGCACCGCCGAGTTACCTACAGAACCAGAATAATTTTTCGCCTGAATAACCATATCCTTACCAAATCGAGTGACGAAAAGATCAGCCCCCTGATCTTGCGTTCTCTTGGTTTCTTTGACGTCATAACCCATAGTCTGGAATATTTCTACAAGGAAATCTTCGAACTGGAAACCGTCCATTGCATCGACTAAATACATGGTGACGAATTTATTAGGGTTAAAATGCTCAAGCCGTGTAGCTAATCTATCAACCAGAATATCAAAATAAATACGTTCGCACACAGCCAAGTATTTTTTAACTTCATCAAATAAAACCAAAGGGATACCAGGTGTGGCATCCGATTTTTCATTGAATTCTACTGATGAGAACTCTATCTTATTGCTCCATATATAGAATAGAAATAATGAAAGATCTGCCCGAAAAGTGGTACCAGCTTCCTCAATCCATGACTTAAGGGATTCAGTAAGTGTAGATTTAATATGCCGTTTAACTTCCTTAGCGAAACCATAATAAAGAGCGCTAAATGACGTGGTAAGGAGCAATTTATCTAATAGCTCAGGTAATTCCTCAAGCTCATTGAACCCTTTCCTGACCAATACCTCACGGAAAAGTTGTAATTCGGAGTATATACCATTATCTGTTGAGAAATCTGCTTCCGATTTATTTTTATGTGAAAATCTGGAAGTGTGAATGAAGTTAGTAAAATATGGATCTTTTAAACTGGTGTATTTTTCGAGAACATTCTCAAGCAACTGATTAAGCTGATTTTGTTCTTTCTTTTTTCCGAACAGATCTTTCAGCACCCCCTTTGAGCGATACTGAAACTCAGGATAAAACGAAGGATTCAAAGGTGTCATTCGTTGTATATCTGCTGCTTGTGAGTTCGATGATGCTGAACCCCATGCAGACGTTTTTAAAGGTAAAAATACCGTTACACCATGGACAACTAATTTCAAACGTAGTTCTGCTACACGTATCACACTGATAAATCATTTGAATATCCTCCGTCTATTCCAACTACTATGTGTTAGTCACTTCAAATTTCATTTTAATCAATCCATTTTCAAAAGCTCTGCTCTCATTCACTGAGATTTAGAACCTATCCCAGAAGGGATTGTCAGAATGTCGTAACTGATAATTTCTGAAGGTGAAAAGATGACAGGCAGCAAATGGCGGATCAGCGATGAACTTTGGGAAAAAATGGCACCGCTTGCCCCCTGAGCACAAAACCTGCCATCCACTCGGTACGCACCGGAAACGCGTTGATAACCGCGCTGCCATGGACGCCATATTCTTCGTCCTCAGGACCGGTTGCCAGTGGAACGCCCTGAACGCCACCGGGATATGTTCATCGAGTTCTGCACACCGGCGCTTTCAGGAATGGCGCGATGCCGGAGTCTTCGAGCGCTTCTGGCAGAACGGTTTGCTTGCCTGCGGGCATCTGGACAGCATTGACTGGTCCTGGCTGTCAATGGACGGCTGTATGACCAAATCGCCGCTGTCAGGAACAAAAAAACAGGCCGTAACCCCACTGACAGAGGGAAACAAGGCGTAAAGCGCAGCCTTTTGACGGACGCCTGCGGGCTTCCTCTGTCGCTGGTTGTCTCAGCAGCGAACACGCACGACATCAAACTGGTTGCGGATACGCTCGATGCCCTTCAGACGGGTCGTCCGGGGCAAAAACTCAGACTCTGCCTGGACAAAGGTTACGATGCAGGCTGGCTGAAAACATATCTGCAGAGCCGCCGCTACGAGCCGCATATCCAGTCCCGTAAAGAAGAGTCAGATGCCAGTAAAAACACGGACTTCAAAGCCCATCGCTGGGTTGTCGAAAGAACTCATAGCTGGATGAATCGCTTTCGCCGGGTTCTGACACGATGGGAAAAGAAGACTGAAAATTACGAGGCCATGTTGCATTTTGCCTGTGGTCTTATTGTCTGGAATAAAGTCCTATTGAGATAGGCTCTTATTGTCTGGAATAAAGTCCTATTGAGATAGGCTCTAATTTCGACAAAAGCGGCCTGAGAAATCAGCTTGCTTTGCTTCAGTCCGGTGTCTCTGTTCAGGACAGGCCGTAAATAATCTGGCGTTTCAATGGCTCCTCTTGCCAGCACATCGGCTTTTCCCTCACGTATGCAGCTGACTGCAGCCTGAGAGGCTTTTGGCTTATCGTTTAAATCGTGTATTTCAAATGAGCTGATGTCGAAATCAAGAGAACTACATATCTCTTTTATTTGTTTTTCATTTCCAAAAAAGACCGGCGTTGCAATATTCAGCTCCACGATTTTTTTCATTGCCACGAGAGTACTCATATCCTCGGCCGCAGCGATGGCAATTTTTTTTGGCTCAGACATTAAAGCAATGTCGACGAACGCATTTAAACTTTTCAGCATACTTCATCCTGTTATAATTAATTATCCATTTGCACCGTGGCAGCGATACCCATACCTCCGCCAGCACAAAGCGTCGCCAGTCCCTTACAGGCTCTCCGTCTTCTCATCTCATATAAAAGCGAGACGAATATCCGGGCACCCGATGCCCCTATGGGATGTCCCAGTGCAATAGCCCCACCATTAACATTGACTTTTTCGCAATCCCATCCCATCTCTTTATTGACATAAATTGTCTGAGCAGAAAACGCTTCGTTGGATTCAATCACGTCAAGTTCGTTAACCGACCAGCCAGTCATCTCAAGTGCTTTACGGGATGCCGGAACGGGACCGGTTCCCATCAGCGCCGGCGAAACGCCGGCACTGGCGATATGTTTAAGAGTACATAAAGGCGTCACACCCAGCTCACGGGCTTTTCCGGCACTGGCCAGAATAATCATTGCGGCACCATCGTTAACGCCAGATGAATTACCTGCGGTAACGGTGCCATTTTTCTGAAAGGCGGGCTGAAGTGAAGCAAGTTTTTCAATGGTGGTTTCAGACCTGGGAAATTCATCGTGACTGAAAAGTAAATTTTTCCCTTTTTCTTAATGCTGAGGGGAATGATTTCATCACTGAACAGACCTGCCTCTATAGAGCGGTGCGCTTTCATTTGGGAGTGTAATGCAAATAAATCCTGCTCTTCGTGTGAGATGTCAAAAGCTCTTGAAATTCTTTCAGCAGTTTCCCCCATGTGAAAAGAGTAAAATGCATCTGTCAGTCCATCAAAAAGCATGGAATCTTTCAGAGCACGGTCGCCCATTTTGTGCATGTCACGGTGGTTGAGTAATAAAAGAGGAGCCTGACTCATATTCTCCTGACCACCGGCAATAATAAGGTCTGCGTCACCGTTTCTGATTGCCAGGCAGGCAAGCTGGATAGCTTTGAGTCCTGAACCACACACTTTATTAACCGTAAACGCAGGAATTCTCTCCGGTACACCAGCATGAAGCGCGCTTTGGCGGGCAGGATTCTGACCACATCCGGCGGTCAGCGCCTGACCAATAATCACTTCATCAATTTCTGACGCCGGAATATCATGTCTTTCCAGCATCGCTTTAATAAGTTCCCCCCCATGACTGATGCCGGGGTATCGGCAAGGGAACCACATAACGCGCCAATTGCCGTTCGGCATGCATCCAGTACAACAACATCACTATCTGTCATTTCGCATATCCTTCATTTTAATAAATGAAATTTCAAAAAAGAATACCGCCTTTTTTGATAGTTCTTAAACGCAAATAAAGATGATTTTCAAGTTAGCTGGAATATTCGAGGCATGCAACGTGTATTACTGGATTGCTTTTATATCAAAAATAAAAAAAGAAAAAAAACTAAA
This sequence comes from Lelliottia sp. SL45, assembly GCF_026672535.1. Lineage (NCBI taxonomy): Bacteria > Pseudomonadati > Pseudomonadota > Gammaproteobacteria > Enterobacterales > Enterobacteriaceae > Lelliottia > Lelliottia sp. SL45. Next base: position 13,660 of record NZ_JAPPRH010000003.1, on the reverse strand, counting down.
ATGATCTAGATCAAGGGAGCATGATGAGCCCCTTGTGTTTTAATTCCCATTTTGAACATTTATCTTAGCAAGTGAATCAATCGAGACTCATCAAAATTCTCTTTTCGCTTCTACTCACAAAAGAGATGTATAAGTCCCAGGAACATTACTGCCTTAAGCTCATAGTTTTTATGGGTATGGCACTGATTCAGAATGTTAAACCATTCATTCACATCTCTCCTGTAATTGATATTATCTAAATGTGTTTTTTTTTCAGAATGAAGTCTTTCAATCACTTCAAGTAATAATTAAAAATTCTCATTAGATACCTCCTGAACATTATTAATAATGTTTCAGACATCAATAACTTAATTAATTTCCAACTTTAATTCCGACTAATCTTTGAAATCCGCACAGGCTCGCCGCTCAATAAAACACTATCACCTGGCATCGAGGATAAAAATAAAGCATCTCAAATAGCTAAGTTAACGGGTCGGGGCTGCATTTTTGTTATAGCCTGTTCGATTTCATCATCTTCCGGATTTTCATTCGTTGCTATCAGAAAACATTTACCATCATAACGATGATAATGGCGTACCTTGTAACTTATCTTTTTTTGTACAAGAACTTCAGATGGAATATGAGGGGAGCAATACTTCGCCATGGGTGCGTATATTGAGTTAACTTCAAGACAATTAGTTAAAGGACCATTGTAACACCGTTACATCATGCTCGCCACCTAAAACAAGACAATCGAAATATATACGTTCATTCATATTTTAATCCCCAAACGTGTTCCTTAGCTGCATCAAGAATATAATAAATTGAATTTTAATGTATTCGCCACTGATAAATAACCACAGGTTATTCAGGATTTTTCTTTCGGCCAGCATCCGACTCATAAGTTACTCAATTCTTTCCCCCGGGAAATGATAAGGTCAGAAGGCTTTATCCAGCGTTTGCGGTATTCACCGGGTGAAAGACCAAATTCTCTTCTGAAGCAACGATAAAAAGTTGAGATATCTTCAAAACCCAGTCCGAAGGCGATATCTGATATGCCAGCATCATTTTCACGCAGTAAGCGGGCCGCCGCGCCCAGCTTTCTTCGACGAATATAACGGGCAATCGGCTCGCCGGTGACAGATGTGAACATATGCTGCAGATAAAATGTTGAGTAGCCAGACCTCCTGACAATATCCTTTACCGACAGCGGCTGATGGATATTCTTATCTATCCAGTCAAGCAGTTCGTGAATGGCCATGCTGATATTGTACATCGTGCCGGAATGCAGGCCATTAATTTCTGATGACATATTCCTCCTTCATTATCTGTATCTGCCGACCTGCGTATAAAAATTTGAGTGCATTGCAACTTTCATTTTAAATTTTTTTGAGAACATACTTCACAGTAATCTTTTCAGCCATTGCAATACCAGCTTTAAGTACCGCCGAGATCCTTTCCGTCGTTATCAATGCGATCAACCAGAACAACGTCGCCTGGGTCGCATTCAGTTCAGCCATATTGATGTTAGCACTGATAAAGATAATGACGACATGCTGGAGAAGCATAATAATGTATGCTCTGGAGGCCAGCCCGGATACGTTGTTATTAAGCCTGAAACGTATAAAGACCCGGTTAATAACGGGATAGCAGGCATGTAAAATAAACAGAAACGCCACGGAAAAAATCAGGCTGCGTGGTGCAAGCGGGAAGAGGTCTTCCCGGATAGTTTTCTGTGAAAGGTCAGCTATTACGCATCCGCCAAGAATAACAGCAATGCCCATCACGGCAAGCAGGCCCCGCCATTTACAGAACCAGGGCAGAAAATGCATAAACAGCATACCGAACGCAAAGTCACTTATGCGCACCTGAGCTGACCAGTACGGATTAGCAAGTGTACTGTCGTAGCACAGAACGCTGACAGTAAGCGCTGCAGACATCGTCAGCAACGGCGCCAGCTGCATTATCCGGAAAACCAGCGGTGCAATAGCATAATGCAGAATGATACAGCCAATGAACCATTCACCGGTAAGATATGCTGTTTCCACTCCCCAGATGCCATGAAGGTAGTGGTCAATACCGACGAGGGTGGGAAGAAACGCGATAACGTTTTTCTCACCATTCATCAGCTGCTCCAGCGGGTTCACCGGATAGCGGAAGTAAAACCCCAGTACCAGCAGTATAAGTGCTGCTGTAAAATACACCATGTTGTAGGGTATGAGGACCGAACAGGTCCGCCTGACGTAGTATTCGCGAAGGCTATAGCGCGTCAGGGAAACATATGCCAGCGCACCGGATATCATAAAAAAAATCGAAACGCCGAGCCTGCCAATCCCGCCCGTAAGATATTCGCGCGGAAAGGTAATCAGAGTGCTGTTATCAAACATATAGGCATAATGCGAGGTTATTACCAGCAGAACGGCAGTAAGGCGCAGAAAGTCCAGAAAGGTGTTACGTGTTGAGAGCATATTCAGGGGATTTTCCAGATCTGGTAAGAGGATAATTTAGCTGCCCTGACGGGGCAGCGTCGTTTTCTCATGTCGCCTGTGCACGCCCTTCTGGAGACTCAGGACTTTGCGCTCAAGGTAGTCGACCCCCGCCAGTATTCCCACCACCAGTCCGGTCATGATGAGCGCCTGCAGATCGAGTCCCAGGCCTGTCATTGCACCCGTTGCCGCCATCATCCAGACCGTAGCGGCGGATGTTGCCCCCGTCACGATACCATCGCGCGTCATCATGACGCTGGCCCCTAAAAATCCCACACCGGTAATCAGCTGGCCCAGCACTCGCGACCGGTCGGCGGCATCCGCAGTAACAGCACCCAGCATGGCGAGGAAGCAGTAGCTCCCGAGGACAATTAACGTGGAGGTTCTGATGCCAATCGGCTTGCCGCGCAGCTGGCGTTCAAGGCCCACGGCAAAGCCACACAGCAGGCAGGTCGCTATCTGTCCTGAGGTGAAGGGAAGCAGCAGAGTCTCTGCTGCGGGTAAAGTCAGACGCATGGGTTACTCACTCAGATAAGAAAATATTCATGGAAAAACTATTTTGACCCGGGCCGTAGGGTAGCCAGTACCCGGGAAAGGAGTGCGACCGTCCAGCCTGCCAGCAAGACCCCGACAAGACCTTCTGCCGCACCAGTTATGCGAAGATGGGCAGGCAGCAATACGTCGCCGTAGCCCACCGTCGCGTAACTTGCCAGCGAAAAATACAGGGCGGTTGCCACATCGCTGAAGCCTGAGCGCCAGTAATAAAAGAGAGCAAAACACGCCGCCTCGATAAAATGGATCATCAGCATCGAAACACAGATGCGAACCAGTATCATCACCAGCCTGACTGTGTCTGTGACTTTCCCGGGCACAAGCCTCAGAATATGCAGACTCCAGAGCGTATGAATAACCACCATGAGTGACATCAGCGCCGCAAGCCATATCAGCTGCAAAAACATGAAAACTCCATAACACAATACCGGGGCGCACAATCGCCATATATGAGAACGATCGCCGTGCGCAAATGCAGACCGGTTAATACAGGATTGAAACTGGTGTAACCGACAGCGCATCAGTGCACCTGCAAAATGGCATTCTGGTCGGGCACGATCTTCCCCTCGTCGGTATTCGCGATTTGGTACCGCTCTTCAGGATGCATTTGCACCGCCGGTAACTCGTTGCTGTGGCTCCGTGTCAGTTGCCATGGTTTGCCACAGACAAGACTACATTTCGCCGCCCTTCAGACACAGCGCGGTGAGTCCCCGGAAAAAATCCCCCACGCTGATATCTGCCTGCACCGGCAAAGGCGCGCCCCGCAACCGCCACAACACCCATGCGGGTGAGAGCGGCAGGCTCTCCTGCGGAGTCAAAAGGTATTCATGTGGCCTGAGGGAAAAGAGCTCCCGCAGGGCATTTTCATCAGATGGAAATCTGACGCCAAAACGCCATTCCGCTTCGTGAAGCAGCTCCTCCATGTCATCACTGCAGAATCCCAGACCTGAAACAACCCGGGTTTCTGTCGTAATAAAACCCGGGGCACTGTCGCAGCGACTGCGGATCAGATGGATAACCTCCGCGAGTGAGGGGGGCATAAATTTACCTGTACGGGTTGATGTGATGGCGCATAAGCCCGGAACCTTTTTCTGTTCTGCCTTAAAAAGACCTTTTACTAAGCAGCCAGAAATCGTGCCGCCAGTCCACGCGATCTGCAGAAAGGGCAGTATGTTCGCTGCCCTGTGTCATTTATCAGTGCAGGGCCTCGCCGGCCAGTCCACCTGCGCCCGCCCCCGTGACCGCACCTTTCACCACGCTTTTACCCGTTGCGGCCGCCACGACTGCACCGGTAGCTGCGCCTGCCGCACCGCCCTGTCGGGCTGCCTTGCCTGTGTCACCGCCTCTGGTCATTGTTCCGGTGCCTGCACCGACAACCGCGCCCCCGACGGCTGATTTCACATCCTTCCCGGCAGCAGCGCCGACGGTTGCGCCGACAACAGCACCGGTTGCTGTTTTATCCATTGCCACGGCGGATACGGCAGGTAACAGCGCCCCCAGTAACACAAACGCACACGCTATTTTTTTGTTCATTGCTTCATTTCCTTTGATTCATGGTGTGAAACCGATTCTTCATTCACCCAGCCGGCAATCAGACGCCAGGATACGGCCAGCAAAACAGGGCCGATAAACAGACCAATAACCCCCCACGCCAGCAGGCCGCCCGTCACTCCGGCCATAATCAGGAGCAGCGATGTGTCGCTGCCCCGGTTCATCAGCAGCGGTTTGATGATGTTATCCATCCCGCCGGCCACCACTGTCCAGGCCAGCAACAGACTGCCTGCACCGTTCTCGCCGCTCCAGAAGAGCCAGGCCACGGCCGGCAGCATGACAATCACCGGCCCGAGCTGGACCAGGCACAGGACAAAAATCAGCATCGCCAGCATGGCGGCCGCCGGCACGCCGCAGACAAACAGGCCGATACCCGCAAAAACGGACTGAAGCACAGCCGTCAGCACCACGCCGGTCGCCACCGCCTGGATGGTTTTTCCTGCAAGTTCAACGGCGTGCTCACCACGCGAGCGGGCCAGACGGAAGGCAAAACGACGAAATCCCTGTGCAACACGTTCCCCGAAGAAATAAAGCAGCAGACAGACGGCCAGCATCATGATGCTGTTTACCAGCAGCATCCCCATCCCCGCGAGCTGGCCTGTAACAAGCCTTGCACCGGTTATCAGCCAGGGCTTCAGCGCGCCTGCGATAACGGAGATGTCACTTTGCACGAGCATCATCCATTTTTCATACAGGTAATGACCGGCCACCGGAATACGCAAAAGAACATCAGGAGCCGGCAGGGCTGAGGGTTCAGGGTGAGTCAGCCAGGCAACAAGTCCTTTCACCGCGGCGGATAATGCCGTCATCCCATACACCATGGGCAGTAACACCAGACCACAGAGGCACAGCATCATCACCAGAATGGCAGGCAGACGTCGCCCCCCCATTCTGTGACGCAGCCAGAGAAAGAGAGGCCAGGTTGCGGTGACAATCACCCCCGCCCAGACGGCACTCAGTATAAAGGGGCGGATAATCCAGACGCTGCAGACCAGCAGCGTGAGCAGCAGCAGAACCCCAAGAACGGTCTGAGGCAGGTCGCGGTTATGCGTTTGCGTGCTCATCGTGCAGGCTCCTGCCCGGCGTTCCTGATGCTGACATCCATCTGCGGGCGCGGTGCAGGAATACCGTTGTCGTCGAGCCCGCGCTTGATGGCTTCCGTCAGGTCAAACCAGACATCCCAGTAAAGGGCGGTATCCGTCCAGCAGCGCACCACGAAGTTCAGGGCCGGCGGGGCCATCTCATTCAGTCGTACCGTGATGCCGTTTTCATGGATAATCCGGCTATCGGCCGTAACGACATTACTCACCACGCGCTTCACCTGCTCAATATCGGCAGACCAGGCAACCGACACGGTGATATCCACCCTGCGACGCGGCTCGCGCGAGAAGTTGATAATGTCCCCGGCGATGATTTTGCCGTTCGGCACGATAATGATTTTGTTGTCAGGCGTGCGCAGGGTGGTGGAAAAGATATTCACCCGGTCAACCGTGCCGGCCACACCGCCCACATCCACAAACTCACCGGTACGCAGGGGACGCAGCGTCACCAGCAGCACGCCGGCGGCGAAGTTTGACAGCGAACCCTGCAGGGCAAGTCCCACAGCCAGGCCAGCGGCCCCCATGACGGCAATGACCGACGCGGTCTGCACGCCAAGACGACCGAGTACGGCAATGACCGTGAAGACCACGATGGCATAGCGGACCATGACCGCAAGGAAGCCCGATACCGTCACGTCAATCCCGCGACGTGATAGCACACGGTCAAGCGCCGCACTGACAAGGCGGGCAAGTATCAGTCCGGTAATTAACAGGACGGTTGCCGAAATAATATTGACCGCATATTCGGTTAATAACCCCTGGTTTTTTACAAGCCACTCACCGGCCTTATCAACTTCATCTGTAATGTTCAGTTCTTTCATTTACGACTCCATTTTAAAATCTCACCCAAACGGGTGCTGGTTGAAAATAAGCTAAGGCAATGACGTTCCCGCCATCCTGTATATGCAGGCCATATATCACCCGTAAAAAAAAGTAAATACGACAAAGCCGGCAAGTAATAAGGCACTCAGTATCCACGGCAGTAAATATCGACCCCATCGTCCGGAAAAGGGGCTTATGACTTTACAGTGCCCACACCGTGTGGCATCAGTTGAAATAAGCGCCCCACAATGCCGGCATGGTCTTATGATTTCTTGACGCACCAGACCCTCCCTAATTAAAATATAAAGTTGCTCACAGCATTTCTTTGCTATTTATTTTTTGATTTTATTTCTCACTTGCGAATTTCGAATGTTACGAACCGCGCCGGGAATTTATGATGCGGGGTGGATATAAGCGAAATATCGTTATTGCTTAAAGTGGGATTTAAATTAACGATGCCTCTCAGCAGGCCGTTATTGCGTATTCCGCTCCGGGCGGGCATGGTCTGGCATCGACGTTACGGGAAAATGCTCACCACAAAGTTGAGGCGTTGCCTGTGGCCGACAGCACGGTTCGCCTGGCGTTATCCGGCACTAAAGACAACTGGCTAACGCATCACGCCTTAAGCTCGCGGCAAAGAGCCCGTTTTTTTTTGAGTAATCGCTCGCGGGCCTTCTCCACTGCTCGTTTTGTTCTGTCCGGAAACAGTGTTGCCTGCTGCTCAGCAATGCTGAGATGAATGTTTTCCTCCAGCAGCCTCCACTCTGCGTCGCTCCACGGACGAAACCCCTCGCGGCTGCTGCTTGATTTACGAAGCCCCATTCTTCCCGCAATTATTTTGATAGCCTCAGGGGTTCTGCCTGGCAGCAGATTAAGCCCCCCGGAACCGATAGCAGGATAGTGTTCCTTCAGAATTCGACGCTCCTCCTCCCGCCAGTACCTGCCGCTGGTCACTCCCAGCGTATCGGCCCGGGTAAAGACAGCCGAAGACGTTCTGTCTTTAAGAAGCGTCGCAATGAATGCAGCGCCTGCGCCTGAAGCATAGTGCTGACGAATGATATCGTCTTCTTCTGCGGTCCATCGTGGCGATGCCTTTTCCTGACAGGCCAGTTTATGAGCCATCAGGCGAACGGAGCCGGGCGTTCGCCCCAGAATGCGGGCAAGCTCAGGCAGGGGCATGGTACGGTAGTTGACCTCCAGAAAAGTGAGGTCTGCAGCTGACCATTCGCACCAGTGATTTCTGTGAAGCTCGTTCTCATCCATTGAAACTCCGAAAATACGCGTAAGGACGGTTACTGGCGTTCTGTTACGGCGGAATACCGCGTGATTAACTGCTTAAGATGCAGTTCTGTCTGCATCTTTTGCGCGGCCGGGATTGTCTGTGAAAGACCCGGAATGCTCATTTGCCGCAGCTGTTCTTCAACCGGTACCGTTTTACCGAATGCCTGTGTAGCAGCAAAAACCTGTGATTTGAGCTCGCTGACCGTCATGTATTTCCCTTTCTGCTCATCCAGCCCGTTCAGCCTGTCGCTCAGTTTTTGCAGGATTGTCATTCCCTGATGCCAGCCGTTCAGCTGTTCCGCTGGCAGCAAGGCGCTACTGAGCTGCTGTTCCCACTGTTGTACCAGAGGCTTAGCCTGCTCCGGCCACAGCGTCCGTGCCTGTTCAGCGAGTTTTCTGCCATAGGCGATATTCCAGTCGGGAGGTAATTTTTCCAGCCTGGCCAGCTGCTGCTGTGTCTGAGCGATTACCTGTGCTGGTAACGATGACCGCTGTTGCAGAATGGCCAGTTGCTCAGGCGTGAGCACGGCCGGTAACGGTGCCAGGGAGGCGGCAAACTGAATCTGTAGCGGGTCGGAACGGTGAAGATACTGCCAGCCGAATGCGGCAGCTGCGCTTATCAGCAGCATGGTACACATCCCGCCCGCGAAGGATTTCCATTTTTTAACCGGAGCAGGCTTTGTCAACAGCACTTCCACATTTGGCTGCGGTTCCGGTTGCGCGACATATACCCACTTCACTGCACTGCCTGGCCCCCTGAAATCGTCATCCGGACCACCAGCAAGGTCCCTCGTGGATGCGGTCGAACCATTCATCATAGTGGAAGGCAACACGATGCCGGGCTGAATGTTCGCGCCGGTGCCATCGCTGTTTTCCAGCCGGACGGCGCTGTTGTGCATCAGGGTACGCAGCACATCCAGCTGGCTCAGATGCTTAAGCTCCAGGCGCTGCAGTACCGTACCCAGACGGCCAAGCAGCTGTTCCGCCCGGTACAGCTGGCTGAGGTCGCCGTAATTCAGCGCCAGCGTGCGCATCCGCTGCTGCAGGCGCAGGCTCAGGCTGCTGAGGATTTCCATGCGGGCATGCACCGGCTGCGGCCAGAGCGTCCCCCACTGATGGCTTATCAGTGCTTCCAGTATTGCCAGCCCCTCATTGAGGCCGGACAGGCCGGCCAGTTGCATACGGGCAAGGGTATACCAGGCTGCCGTCTGCAGCTCCACGCCGTTCTGCTCAAACAGTGAGAGGCAGAGTTTTTCGGCATATCGCCAGTTCACATCCGGACGCGCCGGATGCGTCAGTTTGCTCAGCTCATCGCGCAGGGCGGCATAATCCGGCAGCGCCCTGGGGTCGCCACCGGTTTTGATTTTACGGGGAGTCATGTTATTCACAGCTGAATATCCATATCAGAATGACGGACGTTGTTTTCTGGTTAAGCGGCTTCGCGCGGGTTTGCGGGTTCTGCAGGTCCGCTATGGCAGCAGCGATAAAATCAGGCCAAAAAATGCGCCTTCGTCAAAATGCTCTCCCGGCATGGCCGGTGCCCCTGGCTGAGTCAGTCGCCAGTCGTTAAGCTGACCTGCCTGCATGAATAAACGCCCCACTGAAGTGATGCACCCTTCTGCGTGAAGGGTCACGTCCACACGTCCGACCACGCTCTGGCCGTACAAAAATACCGGTGTAAACTTTACCGCCCGGTCGTCGACGCGCAGAACGATGCCGTCAATATAAAATGCTCCGCCCTCCGCCAGCAGCTCCGTAACGCAGACGCTGAACGTCCCCACCTTCAGGCCGATACCGTCGAGCCACGCGTCTATCTGCTCCTGAAGCAGCGTCATTCTCAGGTGAAACTCTGCGATATCGGCCTGACTCTTACTGACAGATGAAGCCGGTGCAGACTGTCTGGTCTGCAATTTATCGAGAAACTGTAATTTTAGTGACATGTGTTATCTGACCTCAGAGACGGGTTGCTGAGTCCAGATACTGCTGACTCTTCAGGTGTCGCAGCAGGACGCGACCTTCGGGCATAAATTCAGTGCCGTAGCGCACCAGACCGACACCTTTAAGTTCAGCATCAATCGCGTAGCGCAGTTCACCGGGGGCGTTCTGCTCCAGCAGGACCACGCTGATTTTTTTCAGACGCGGCTCATATCTGAGCAGGACACCGGCCAGCGTATCGATCAGCTCGTGAGCAGTACCCGGCATGCCCTGCAGAATTTTGGTCATATCGGGCAAACCATAATCGGGTAGATGGGAAATGGTACCGGCCCGGGCGTTCAATATACGCTGGATGTTATCCATTACTGATAAAATGACCTGGTCTTCTTCGCTTACAACTTCAAGGGGAAGATCCCCTGTAAAGTTGCCCGTAAGAATTTCGTATAAAGATGGTGATTTTCTATCTGGCATTTAGACCTCACGAATCAGCTTCAGAGTTTTTAAAAAGCGGGAGGTCTTGAGATTTTCTCCATGCTTTCACTACCTTAGTTATTCCCTCTGGATTGCAGTCTTCCTCATCTATAGTGTGGTATATCAAGTCTGGTCCATCGGGATGACTGGTGATTTTTTCAAAATGCTCAAGCAGCTCGTCTAGCTTATCATCATCAGGCTCGGTGTTTGCTTTAAAAATATCTTGCAAGAAATTTTTATACTCATTTTCAGTATAATCTTCAAAGCGCATTTTGAATTCCACAAGGCCTCCCGTAATATAAGTTTTATCGTTGATTAATAATTAATATATGGGGCTGCTATCTCGCAGCCAAAGAGCATACCTAATGTTGTTGAATTATGAGTCTTTGAATAATGGGAGCCCTTTTGATTTTCTCCATATTTTGATCGCCTGGACAATTCCCTCAGGGGAATCGTCCTCACCGTCTTCTGGATAATAAATAAGGCCGTTACCCCTTGGATGTTGAACCAGCTCTTCGAACTTTGATACCAAAGCGTGATGTTCTTCCTCTGAATTTGAATTGACTTCAACAATGTCGGTTACGAATTGGATAAACTCGCATTCAGTATAATCACTAAGCTGTTTATATGAAGTTGTCATTCACTTTTTTCTCTATGAAGATCAATACGCCTTCTCGGGCTAGCTACTGGTAAATGGTCCATATCAAGTGATGGCTATTTTTATTTTCATGGCTTTATTGGCTTAATTGGCTTAATTGGCTTAATCTTTGTCTAATGAGTGAAGTGTTTATTCATTTTCACTGCAAAAAAATATCCAAGTGAAAAACAGCACCCCATAAGAGTAACACGAAGAGGATGTACTGAGAACCACTCATAAAATAAATACACGATTCCCAATGAAAATATTACCACACTTACTCTTATTGAAGAAAAAAAAGAAAGCAACAAAATTGGTGATGCGACAAATATAAAAAAGAATGATATAAAAATCATTCCTACGCTTTTGTGAGAGGATATGAAAAATAAGCTTTTGTATGCAAGTGAGGCTAAAGAATACGACCCCATCATTATAATTGCCGAGCAAATGAAGAAACATATTTTTAAAGGGGATTTACTATTTATTCCAAATGCCATATCGTTCTAACTCCTCTTTAGTTATGCTTTTCCCTAACATTTTAGCACTTATATCAACCGATGATTCTATAACTTCAACGGCTGGATAGGTTTTTCCAGTAGGGTTAACACTATATGTGAATTTTTTGCTAGCATACAACGCCCCTCGAAGTACGAAGAAATTATCATACTCATTAGTTGAATCCGATTTCTGCATTAATGCATCCAACGGTCCTCCCGTAGCCCATGTCATTCCTGTTTCAACTGTTGCTTTTACCGTGTGGAAAGTTCGATAGGTACCAACTGCGAATGGAATCTGGCCTACCGCATCAGTCCAATATGGAATATTATCGATAAGTGACAACAGGTATCTATTTCCTCCATTAGAAACATTTTTCCAGTCCCCACTCCCTTCGGTCCGATAAGACATCAACGCTCTATCAACTAATGCAAATTTGGCAATATCATCCCAGGAAAATATTTTGTATGCATCCAAGATATAATCTGCATTGTTCACATACAGTAACTCACGGTAGTTATCGGCTAACGGTTCAAACCATTGATATTTAAATTTATCATACAGTTCCTGAGCTGTCATAATTCTAAAAGAATCTTTTTCGCACCCTCTCAAAATGAACAAAACATCAGCATTTTTCCTTGTGATTATTAAAATATTTGGCACTTCAATTTCATGAGCTTCTTCATCTTTTTCAGGAGTGGTGTTACCTTTTATTCCTAGTTCTGCCTTCCCATCTTTTGTAACGATTAAATATGATTTCCCATCGATTTCAATATTTATTTTTTTCATTGAATTATCACTCAGCTCACAAAGACCCAGTACTCAGATTCACTATCACTCTTGTCTATATACCCATCTGTGCCGGAGCCAGAAAGTAATTCCTCTCCATCCACTGTTTCAACTCGATAGTTGACATTTGAAGAGAAACTTAACGTTCTGTCATAATACTGAGTGATCATTGTCATCTGCTTCATTGACTCAATTGGTAGATCGGTTGCACCAGCAAACATAGTCCGCTTCACCTTGCGTATATACGACGCTGTCGTACCATACTCGACCTTTCCGGCCTCAAGTCGCAGATAGCTTCCGCCGCCGATCAGCGTGATACGTTTTTTCCCGACAAAGGAGATGTCACTCGCTGAGCTCAGCGTCAGCTTCTTCTCAGCGAACAACCGCATACTGGCGTTTTGCGCCTGGACATCCACTGGCCCTTCTCCGGATTTCAGGCTAAGTTGACCAGTGCGGGCAAAGAGCCCCAGTTTCTCTCCGGCCAGCGTGGTAAGATTGCCCATCGTTCCGACGCTGATATCGCCCCCGGCGTTAACCGCCAGGTTCCGGCCTGCTGCCAGCTGCATATCTTCACCACTGGTCAGGGCCATGCCTTCCGGCGCCGAGAAAAGCACCGCTTCATTGAGCGGTTTCAGCCGCTGCTCAAACATCTGTATTTGGCTGTCGACATCCCCCTTCAGCGCCTGCGCTTTTTCTGCGGCCATTTCCAGCTGTTGCAGTTGCTGATTAAGCCTGTCGATTTCCTTCAGCGCTGCATCCATGTCCAGGGCCTCGCCCTGCGCTTTCGCCTGCGTATCCGCAGCGACAAAGAGTCCCTTCCCTGCTCTCAGCGTTCCCCACTCATCGGTACGCAGCTCTGTGCCTTTACCGCGAAGCTGCCCCTTGCTGTCCACCATGTGCCCGCTGTTGAGCTGCGTCTTGCCGTATTCCGTGGCGAGTTTGATGTGCTCCTCACCGCGTTTGTCTTCCATCCGCAGCTTGTTGTTCGCCGGGGTGCGCAGCACGTTGCGCGTGTGATTGTCCCGGTTCACGAGGTCGGGATGTTCGGAGTCGTGTAGCGCATAAGCGATGTACGGCAGGTCAATATCACCATTGCTGTACGCAATCGCCACTTCGGTGCCATCGATGAGCGGCGTATGCCAGCCCAGCGTTTCACCGGCATAAGGCTTCGCCATCCGCAGCCACAGGTAACCGTAACCGGATTCCGTCCCCTCCCGGTCGAAGTCCAGTTTCACCCGATAGCGCCCCTGCTCGTCCAGGTGTGCGTAGGTATCATTTTTTTCGCGACTTTCGATCCGGGCCGGAAGCGTACCCGGGATGACCGGGCGAGGGATCTCTACCGGACGGAAGCAGTAACGCTCGGTATAAGGCTGGCCCCAGACCGACACATGCAGACGGGAATCACGGGCGCCACGGAAGGTCACCAGCGTGAGGATCACGCCTTCTTGCAGGGCCGTAATGACGTCGCCCTGCGGCTCCAGCACCTGCCCGGGAGTGAGGTGTGCAGCATTGCTGAACAGGTGAATGCGGGCCGACCTGTTGAGCTCTCGCTCGTGGTGAAG